>NZ_JBBOQU010000001.1:0-7500 GCF_038004465.1 Anoxybacillus sp. FSL W8-0104
GTGGAAAATATTTCGGACTTATGGAATAAAGCATTGGCCGAAATTGAGAAAAAAATTAGCAAACCGAGTTTTGAAACATGGTTAAAATCAACGACTGCACATTCGTTAAAGGGCGATATCCTTATTATTACCGTTCCAAACGAATTTACAAAAGACTGGCTCGAATCGCGCTACACCCGGCTTATTGAACAAACGCTCTATGATATTACCGGGGAAGAATTAAAAATCAAATGCACGATTCCTAACGATCAAACATCGGAAGAATTTGATGTAAAACCAACAAGTAAACCGCGAAAACACGATGATGAACAAACAGAATTTCCACAAAGCATGCTCAATCCGAAGTATACGTTCGATACATTCGTCATTGGATCTGGAAATCGCTTTGCTCATGCTGCCTCTTTAGCTGTGGCAGAAGCACCGGCCAAAGCATACAACCCCCTTTTCATTTATGGTGGTGTAGGCCTAGGCAAGACGCACCTCATGCACGCAATCGGTCATTACGTTCTTGAACACAACCCATCAGCGAAAGTCGTTTATCTATCTTCTGAAAAGTTTACAAACGAATTTATTAATGCCATTCGTGACAACCGTCCGGATGATTTTCGTAACAAATATCGCAATGTGGACGTGTTACTAATAGATGATATTCAATTTCTAGCTGGAAAAGAACAAACGCAAGAAGAGTTTTTCCATACGTTTAATACGCTACATGAAGAAAGTAAGCAAATTGTCATCTCAAGCGACCGACCACCAAAAGAAATTCCGACGTTAGAAGATCGCCTTCGTTCTCGTTTTGAATGGGGCTTAATTACAGACATCACTCCTCCCGATTTAGAAACGAGAATTGCAATTTTGCGCAAAAAAGCGAAAGCGGAAGGATTCGACATACCGAACGAAGTGATGTTGTACATTGCTAATCAAATTGATTCGAACATTCGTGAATTAGAGGGGGCACTCATTCGCGTCGTTGCTTACTCTTCTTTAATTAATAAAGAAATTAACGCAGATTTGGCAGCTGAAGCATTAAAAGATATTATTCCGAGCTCCAAACCAAAAGTTATTACGATCCAAGATATTCAACGCGTTGTCGGGGAGCATTTTAATGTAAAACTCGAAGATTTCAAGGCGAAAAAGCGGACAAAATCTGTTGCTTTTCCAAGACAAATTGCAATGTATCTTTCACGCGAACTGACGGACTGTTCGCTCCCAAAAATTGGTGAAGAATTTGGAGGGCGTGACCATACGACTGTTATCCATGCCCATGAAAAAATTTCAGCTCTCATTCAGACTGACGTTCAATTGCAAAAACAGCTGAAAGAAATTATGGAGAAACTGAAATAATGTGAATAACTACTTTGTGTTTGTGCACAGTCTGTCCACATGTGGATAGTCTGTGCTTCCTTTGTTTTACTCACTTATCCACATAATCACAGCGCCTATTACTATGATTAATAGTTTTTTAAAAAAATATAATTAATAATTAGGGAGGTTTTCTTTGTGAAAGTTACTATCGATCGCGAGCACTTAGTGAGAAGTGTGCAAGATGTTATGAAAGCTGTATCATCCCGAACGACCATTCCTATTTTGACTGGAATTAAAATTGTCGCCTCTGAGCAAGGAGTTACATTGACAGGGAGTGACTCAGATATTTCGATTGAATCGTTTATTCCAGCGGAGGAAAAGGATCGTATTATTGTTGACGTCATTAAACAAGGGGGCGTAGTTCTCCAAGCGCGATTTTTTAGCGAAATTGTTCGTAAACTACCGAAAGAAACCGTACAAATCGAAGTAAAAGATCAATTTGTCACAACCATTCGTTCCGGAAAAGCCGAATTTCACTTAAACGGATTGGATCCAGAGGAATATCCGCGCTTACCACAAATTCAAGAGGAAAACATGTTTAAAGTTCCAGCTGATTTGTTAAAACATGTAATTCGTCAAACTGTATTCGCTGTATCGACTTCAGAAACACGTCCGATCTTGACAGGTGTAAACTGGCGAATTGAAAATAATGAACTGACGTGTATTGCAACAGATAGCCATCGGCTAGCTATGAGAAAAGCAAAAGTAGAAACGGAATCAGAAGCGTACTTCAATATCGTCATTCCGGGAAAGAGTTTGAACGAACTAAATAAAATCCTCGAAGAGTCGAATGAACTTGTGCACATTGTCGTGACAGAAAATCAAATATTATTCAAAACAAAACATTTGTTGTTTTTCTCACGATTATTAGACGGGAACTATCCGGATACGTCTCGACTTATTCCAACAGACAGTCAGACAGATGTGATTGTAAAAACGAAGGAGTTTCTACAAGCGATCGACCGTGCATCTTTATTAGCGCGTGAAGGAAGAAACAACGTTGTTCGTTTATCGACACTAGCCGACAAAATCGTTGAAATTTCTTCGAACTCACCTGAAATCGGAAAAGTAGTTGAAGAAGTGCAGTGTGAACAAGTTGAGGGAGAAGAATTAAAAATTTCTTTCAGCGCAAAATATATGATGGATGCACTAAAAGCGTTAGAAGGGACAGAAATTAAAATTAGTTTTACTGGTGCAATGCGACCATTTTTAATTCGTCCGCTTCATGACGATTCGATGCTCCAATTAATTTTACCTGTGCGCACATATTAAAAGCTGCTAGATGAACTAGCAGCTTTCCTTTTCTTCACCTTTCTTTTTTAGTACAATGAAAGAATGGACACTTTTTATAGAAAGTGAGCGGATGATGGATGAAAGAAATAAAAATTTCAACAGAAACCATTACACTCGGACAATTTTTAAAACTAGCGAACGTCATCTCAACAGGTGGGATGGCGAAATGGTTTTTACAAACAAACGATGTATTTGTTAATGGTGAGCAGGAACAACGTCGCGGGCGAAAGCTGAAGGTAGGGGACGTTGTCGACATCAAAACAATCGGTACATTTACGATTTGTTCGTGAAGGTGGGAGCACCTTTGTTTTTGGAACAATTAACTTTAAAAAACTACCGCAATTATGAACAAGGTTGTTGGCAATTTCAAAATAAAGTAAACGTCATTTTAGGTGAAAATGCCCAAGGTAAGACGAACATCATGGAATCCATTTATGTTTTATCTATGGCGAAATCACATCGAACGACGAACGATAAAGATTTAATTCGTTGGGACGAAGATTATGCTAAAATAGAAGGTAAAGTAGGAAAGAAAAACGGGTCCATTTTTCTGCAACTAACTGTGTCAAAAAAAGGTAAGAAAGCAAAACTCAATCATATTGAACAGGCGAAGTTAAGCAGATATGTCGGGCACATGAACGTTGTCATGTTTGCTCCAGAAGACTTAAACCTTGTAAAAGGGAGCCCACAAATTCGAAGACGTTTTATCGACATGGAGATCGGTCAAGTATCTCCTGTTTACATGCATGAGCTTGGTCAATATCAAAAAGTGTTGCAACAAAGAAATCAATATTTGAAACTACTTCAGTCGAAAAAACAGATGGATGAAACGTTTCTTGATGTGCTTACAGAACAACTGGTAGAACTTGCAGCTAAGATCACGCTTAAAAGATACGAATTTATCGAATTATTACAAACGTGGGCAAAACCGATTCATGGTGAAATTAGTCGAGGTAATGAACAATTAGCTATTCACTATTGTCCTTCGGTTCATGTATTAGACAAACAACAATGGTCGAGAATAGTAGAAGTGTATAACGACAAGTTCGCACAAATAAAAACAAAAGAAATCGAACGAGGCACAACACTTATCGGGCCACATCGAGATGATTTATCGTTCACAATTAACGGAAAGGATGTACAAACGTTCGGTTCACAAGGACAACAACGAACGACGGCCCTTTCATTGAAACTAGCTGAAATTGATTTAATTTTTTCGGAAATTGGAGAGTACCCTATTCTTTTACTTGACGATGTCCTATCAGAACTGGATGATTTTCGCCAAACGCATTTGTTAAATGCTATACAAGGCAAAGTGCAAACATTCGTAACAACAACGAGCATAGATGGGATTGAGCATCGCGTTATTCGTGATGCAGATGTGTACGAAGTTGTCTTGGGACAAATGATGAGACGATAGTTGTTTATCAAACTCGGACGTATTGTCCGAAAAGGAAAGCGTAGGTGATCAATAGTGACGATGGAACAAATTGTTTATGATGAAAGTCAGATTCAAGTGCTCGAAGGATTAGAAGCAGTACGAAAAAGACCGGGGATGTATATCGGATCAACTGGACCGAAAGGATTACACCATCTCGTTTGGGAAATTGTCGACAACAGTATTGATGAAGCGCTAGCTGGATTTTGTACGGAAATCAACGTCATTGTTGAAGAAGACAATAGCATTACAGTTATCGATAACGGTCGGGGGATTCCAGTTGGCATTCATGAAAAAATGGGGAGACCAGCTGTTGAAGTAATTATGACTGTGTTGCACGCTGGAGGGAAATTCGGCGGCGGTGGATATAAAGTATCTGGCGGTTTGCATGGGGTCGGTGCGTCTGTTGTTAATGCGTTGTCAGAAGAACTAGAAGTATATGTACATCGCGATGGAAACATTCACTATCAAAAATATAAGCGCGGTGTGCCTTGTTCTGATTTACAAGTTGTAGGTGAGACAGATCGGACAGGAACAACGATTCATTTTAAGCCAGATCCGGAAATTTTTACAGAAACGACGGAGTATGATTACGATACACTCGCGCACCGTTTACGGGAGCTTGCTTTTTTAAACAAAGGCATTCGTATTACGCTAGAAGATCGACGCGGTGAAAAGCGACGCAACGAATACTACTATGAAGGCGGAATTTCTTCATACGTTAAACATTTAAATCGGACAAAAGAAACGCTTCACGAGGAACCAATTTATATTGAAGGGGAGAAAGACGGGATTCAAGTCGAAATTGCCCTACAATACAACGATGGTTATACAAGTAATATATACTCATTTGCGAATAACATTCATACACATGAAGGTGGTACGCACGAGTTAGGGTTTAAAACAGCTCTGACGCGAATTATTAATGATTATGGCCGTAAAAACAATATGTTTAAAGAACAAGATGCTAATTTAACAGGTGAGGACGTACGGGAAGGATTAACGGCCATCATTTCGGTGAAACACCCAGCGCCACAGTTCGAGGGGCAAACGAAGACGAAACTCGGAAATAGTGATGCTCGTACGGCGACAGAGTCCATTTTTGCTGAACAATTTGAGAAGTTTTTACTCGAGAATCCATCCGTTGCAAAAAAAATCGTTGAAAAAGGAATTTTAGCTTCTCGAGCACGTTTAGCAGCGAAGCGAGCGCGAGAATTAACGAGAAGAAAAAACGCCCTTGAAGTATCAAGTTTGCCTGGGAAATTGGCAGATTGTTCATCGAGAGACCCAGCGATATGTGAACTGTATGTTGTTGAGGGAGACTCGGCAGGTGGTTCTGCAAAACAAGGACGCGATCGTCATTTCCAAGCGATTTTACCGTTGCGCGGAAAAATTATTAACGTTGAAAAATCACGTTTAGATAAAATTTTATCCAACAATGAAGTACGTGCGATTATTACAGCTCTTGGCACGGGAATCGGGGAAGATTTTGATATTACAAAAGCTCGTTACCATAAGATCATTATTATGACGGACGCCGATGTCGATGGTGCACACATTCGCACATTGTTATTGACATTTTTTTATCGCTACATGCGCGAGGTCATTGAACAAGGCTACGTTTACATCGCTCAACCACCTTTATATAAAATTCAGCAAGGAAAACGAATCGAATATGCATATAGTGATCGACAACTTGAAGAAATATTAACGCGGTTACCTGAACAACCAAAACCGGTCATTCAACGTTATAAAGGTCTTGGGGAGATGAATCCTGAACAACTTTGGGAAACAACAATGAATCCAGAAACGAGAACGTTGTTGAAAGTGAGTTTGCAAGATGCGATGGAGGCGGACGAAACGTTCGAAATTTTAATGGGGGACAAAGTCGAGCCGCGTAGACAATTTATTGAAGAAAACGCAAAATACGTAAAAAATCTAGATATTTAAACATGTCGGAGAGTGTTTGTTCACCCTCCCCTTGTTTTATTATTTTGCTAAGTAAGGGAGGTTCGTTGTTGTATGTCTGAACGAGTAAAAGAAGTGAGTATTAGTCAAGAAATGCGTGCATCGTTTCTTGACTATGCGATGAGCGTCATTGTATCTCGCGCGCTCCCTGATGTGCGTGATGGTCTAAAGCCGGTACATCGTCGTATTTTATATGCAATGCACGATTTAGGAATGACGGCGGACAAGCCTTACAAAAAGTCGGCACGTATTGTCGGTGAAGTCATCGGGAAATACCATCCACACGGTGATGCAGCGGTATACGATACGATGGTGCGGATGGCACAAGATTTCAACTATCGATATATGCTTGTAGATGGACATGGAAACTTCGGATCAATTGACGGGGATGCTGCAGCAGCAATGCGCTATACAGAAGCGAGAATGTCGAAAATTTCGATGGAGCTGTTGCGAGATATTAACAAAGACACGATTGATTACCAAGACAACTATGACGGTTCAGAACGAGAGCCAATTGTTTTGCCAGCTCGTTTTCCGAATTTGCTTGTGAACGGATCTTCAGGGATTGCGGTTGGAATGGCAACAAATATTCCGCCGCATCAACTTGGAGAAGTCATTGATGCTTTATTAGAGCTAATGAAAGATCCAGATATGACGATTGCTGAATTAATGGAATATTTGCCAGGACCTGATTTTCCGACAGGTGCGCAAATTATTGGGAGAGGCGGTATACGAAAAGCGTATGAAACAGGACGAGGTTCGATTACGTTGCGTGCCAAAGCAGAGATCGAGCAAAAAGAGAACGGAAAAGAAGTGATTATCGTCCGTGAGTTACCTTATCAAGTCAATAAAGCGAAGTTAATTGAAAAAATTGCTGAGCTTGTACGCGAAAAGAAAATTGATGGCATTACAGATTTGCGTGATGAGTCGGATCGAAGCGGCATGCGTATCGTCATTGAAGTACGAAGAGATGTGAGTGCTCATGTCGTACTTAACAATTTATATAAACAAACGGCTTTACAAACGAGCTTTGGCATTAATATGCTTGCTCTTGTTGACGGTCAACCAAAAGTATTGAATTTGAAACAATGTTTACAGCATTATTTAGAACATCAAAAGGTTGTTATTCGTCGTCGTACGCAATTTGAGTTAAACAAGGCAGAAGCACGCGCCCATATTTTAGAAGGACTACGCATTGCCCTCGATCACCTAGATGAAGTGATTGAGCTCATTCGTCAATCCGCGACCGTAGATGTAGCAAAAGAAGGGTTAATGACAAAGTTCCAGCTAAGCGAAAAGCAAGCGCAAGCTATTTTAGATATGCGCCTGCAACGTTTAACTGGATTAGAGCGTGAAAAAATCGAGCAAGAGTATGCTGAGTTATTAGGACTTATTGCACGTTTAAAGGCTATTTTAGCTGATGAACAAAAAGTGTT
>NZ_JBBOQU010000001.1:12500-27500 GCF_038004465.1 Anoxybacillus sp. FSL W8-0104
CTCCCTAGTGACCGATAGTGAACCAGTACCGTGAGGGAAAGGTGAAAAGCACCCCGGGAGGGGAGTGAAAGAGAACCTGAAACCGTGTGCCTACAAGTAGTCAGAGCCCGTTTATGGGTGATGGCGTGCCTTTTGTAGAATGAACCGGCGAGTTACGATCTCGTGCGAGGTTAAGTCGAAAAGACGGAGCCGCAGCGAAAGCGAGTCTGAATAGGGCGTATAGTACGAGGTCGTAGACCCGAAACCAGGTGATCTACCCATGTCCAGGGTGAAGGTAGGGTAATACCTACTGGAGGCCCGAACCCACGCACGTTGAAAAGTGCGGGGATGAGGTGTGGGTAGGGGTGAAATGCCAATCGAACTTGGAGATAGCTGGTTCTCCCCGAAATAGCTTTAGGGCTAGCCTCGAGTTGAGAGTCTTGGAGGTAGAGCACTGATTGGGCTAGGGGCCCTCATCGGGTTACCGAACTCAGTCAAACTCCGAATGCCAATGACTTATACTCGGGAGTCAGACTACGAGTGATAAGATCCGTGGTCAAGAGGGAAACAGCCCAGATCACCAGCTAAGGTCCCAAAGTGTACGTTAAGTGGAAAAGGATGTGGAGTTGCTTAGACAACCAGGATGTTGGCTTAGAAGCAGCCACCATTTAAAGAGTGCGTAATAGCTCACTGGTCGAGTGACTCTGCGCCGAAAATGTACCGGGGCTAAACGTACCACCGAAGCTGTGGGACGACTTACGTCGTCGGTAGGGGAGCGTTCTAAGGGCGTCGAAGCTAGACCGGAAGGACTAGTGGAGCGCTTAGAAGTGAGAATGCCGGTGTGAGTAGCGAAAACAGAGGTGAGAATCCTCTGCACCGAAAGCCTAAGGTTTCCTGAGGAAGGCTCGTCCGCTCAGGGTTAGTCGGGACCTAAGCCGAGGCCGAAAGGCGTAGGCGATGGACAACAGGTTGATATTCCTGTACCACCTCCTCACCGTTTGAGCAATGGGGGGACGCAGGAGGATAGGGTCAGCGCGCGACTGGTTGTGCGCGTCCAAGCAGTTAGGCGCCTCAAGTAGGCAAATCCGCTTGAGTAGGCTGAGCTGTGATGGCGAGGGAAATAAAGTACCGAAGTGCCTGATTCCACACTGCCAAGAAAAGCCTCTAGCGAGGTGAGAGGTGCCCGTACCGCAAACCGACACAGGTAGGCGAGGAGAGAATCCTAAGGTGCGCGGGAGAACTCTCGTTAAGGAACTCGGCAAAATGACCCCGTAACTTCGGGAGAAGGGGTGCTCCCTCGGGTGAATAGCCCAGGGGAGCCGCAGTGAAAAGGCCCAAGCGACTGTTTATCAAAAACACAGGTCTCTGCGAAGCCGTAAGGCGAAGTATAGGGGCTGACACCTGCCCGGTGCTGGAAGGTTAAGGGGAGCGCTTAGCGCAAGCGAAGGTGCGAACCGAAGCCCCAGTAAACGGCGGCCGTAACTATAACGGTCCTAAGGTAGCGAAATTCCTTGTCGGGTAAGTTCCGACCCGCACGAAAGGTGTAACGACTTGGGCACTGTCTCAACGAGAGACCCGGTGAAATCATAGTACCTGTGAAGATGCAGGTTACCCGCGACAGGACGGAAAGACCCCGTGGAGCTTTACTGCAGCCTGATATTGAATGTTGGTGCGACATGTACAGCATAGGTGGGAGACTGAGAAGCCTGGACGCCAGTCTAGGTGGAGTCGCCGTTGGGATACCACCCTTGTCGTACTGAGATTCTAACCCGCACCCCTGATCGGGGTGGGAGACAGTGTCAGGTGGGCAGTTTGACTGGGGCGGTCGCCTCCCAAAGCGTAACGGAGGCGCCCAAAGGTTCCCTCAGAATGGTTGGAAATCATTCGAAGAGTGTAAAGGCAGAAGGGAGCTTGACTGCGAGACCTACAAGTCGAGCAGGGACGAAAGTCGGGCTTAGTGATCCGGTGGTTCCGAATGGAAGGGCCATCGCTCAACGGATAAAAGCTACCCCGGGGATAACAGGCTTATCTCCCCCAAGAGTCCACATCGACGGGGAGGTTTGGCACCTCGATGTCGGCTCATCGCATCCTGGGGCTGTAGTCGGTCCCAAGGGTTGGGCTGTTCGCCCATTAAAGCGGTACGCGAGCTGGGTTCAGAACGTCGTGAGACAGTTCGGTCCCTATCCGTCGCGGGCGTAGGAAATTTGAGAGGAGCTGTCCTTAGTACGAGAGGACCGGGATGGACGCACCGCTGGTGTACCAGTTGTTCCGCCAGGAGCACAGCTGGGTAGCTATGTGCGGAAGGGATAAGCGCTGAAAGCATCTAAGCGTGAAGCCCCCCTCAAGATGAGATTTCCCATCGCGTCAAGCGAGTAAGATCCCTTGAAGATGACAAGGTAGATAGGTCCGAGGTGGAAGCGTGGCGACACGTGCAGCTGACGGATACTAATCGATCGAGGACTTAACTAAGCACACAAGAAAAGCGAAGGCGACTGTCCAGCCACGAAGAACGCGAAAGGCCTGCGAGGAGGCTGTTGCCGCCACAGCAGGACTGAAGTGGTTCGAGGGGCTAGGAGCCGCAGCTAGACATCAAGAAAAGCTGAGAACGGTTCTTGACATAGTCAAGAAAAGCGAAGGCGACTGTTCTGTTATCTAGTTTTGAAGGAATTATCCTTCAATATATTGCTCGGTGACGATGGCGGAGAGGTCACACCCGTTCCCATCCCGAACACGGAAGTTAAGCTCTCCAGCGCCGATGGTAGTTGGCGGGACACCGCCTGCGAGAGTAGGACGTTGCCGGGCAAAGACTAGACCAAGACAATTTAGTCTTGGTCTTTTTTGCTATCTAATAAATAATGATACAAATATAGTGGTATTTTATGTTTGGTTACTTCTAAAAATTGTACAATAAAAGGATACGCATCGTTTGAATAACTATGAAGGAGATCGTACCACCATTCTGTTTCATAACGGCAAATCATGCTTAAATTATAAAGCAATAAATAGTGGGCAACGACTTCATGGGTATGTTTGCTGCGTTCGTTTACATGTTTAAAATATAGCTCAAATAAAGGAGTTAATTCCTCAATATGTTCTAACAGATCTTTCATACAAAACTTTTCTCCATATGCATGTTTCACATGAAACATTTTTTCAGAAAAATAAGTAAACAAACCATGTTTTTGAACTTTTACTTCGTCTTTAAAAAAATCATAGTTTTGCTTCTTTCTTTTTCTTGTTGATACCCCATGCGCTAAAACGGACGATGTTTTAGGATAGTCAGCGTGAATAGTTAATAAACAAGCTTTAAGAAGTTGAACATTTCCATAAAATAATAAAACAGGCTTAATCGCTAGCGGTGCTTCATGGGCGGTGTCGTAAAACTTTTTTCCGTGTTGCAAGTAATACATAAATGGATAACAATTATCATAGCTTTTCTTTTCAGCGTCTTCTCTTCCTTCTTGTTTGTACCGATCAAGTAAAAACTGTTGTGTAAAATTTGATGAATAAAACACTTCCCACATCGTGTACTCTCCTTAGTTAATTGATTGAATTATCGAACATTTTTATGTTTTCTTGACAGAAAAAAGCGAAGTTGATACTCTACTAATTAATATTTCCAAAGTGAGGGGGAAAAACGATGTGGGAAACAAAATTTGCGAAAGAAGGATTGACATTTGATGATGTTCTTTTAATTCCGGCGAAGTCAGAAGTGTTGCCACGTGATGTCGATCTAACGGTTGAGCTAAGTAAAACATTGAAATTGAACATCCCAATTATTAGTGCGGGAATGGATACGGTGACAGAGGCAGAAATGGCGATTGCGATGGCGCGCCAAGGAGGATTAGGAATTATCCATAAAAACATGTCGATTGAGCAACAGGCGGAACAAGTCGATAAAGTAAAGCGTTCAGAAAGCGGGGTAATTACCGATCCGTTCTTTTTAACCCCCGAACATCAAGTATATGATGCGGAACATTTAATGAGTAAATATCGTATTTCAGGCGTTCCGATCGTGAACAATGCTGAAGAACAAAAGCTTGTTGGAATTATTACAAATCGTGATTTACGTTTCATTCAAGATTACTCAATAAAAATTTCTGATGTCATGACAAAAGAAAATTTAATTACTGCCCCTGTTGGAACAACATTAGAAGAAGCAGAAAAAATTTTACAAAAGTACAAAATTGAAAAACTCCCTCTCGTTGACGATCAAGGTGTGTTAAAAGGGCTTATTACCATTAAAGATATTGAAAAAGTCATTGAATTCCCAAATGCAGCAAAAGACGCGAAAGGACGTCTTCTTGTTGGGGCGGCTGTTGGGGTGACATCAGATACGATGTTGCGCGTGAAAAAGCTTGTGGAAGCAAACGTTGACGTCATTGTAGTTGATACAGCCCACGGTCATTCTAAAGGAGTGCTTGAAACGGTACGGAAAATTCGCGACACTTACCCGACATTGAACATTATCGCTGGAAATGTCGCGACAGCAGAGGCGACAAGAGATCTAATTGAAGCAGGAGCAAATATCATTAAAGTCGGTATCGGTCCAGGATCAATTTGTACGACACGGGTTGTCGCAGGTGTCGGTGTTCCTCAAATTACAGCCATTTATGACTGTGCAACAGAAGCAAGGAAATATGGTGTTTCAATTATTGCTGATGGGGGAATTAAATATTCTGGTGATATTGTAAAGGCTTTAGCAGCTGGTGGACATGCGGTTATGCTCGGAAGCTTGCTTGCAGGTGTATCTGAAAGTCCGGGGGAAACAGAAATTTATCAAGGTAGACGATTTAAAGTATATCGCGGTATGGGATCAGTTGGAGCGATGGAAAAGGGAAGTAAAGACCGCTATTTCCAAGAAGATAATAAAAAATTTGTTCCGGAAGGCATTGAAGGAAGAGTACCTTATAAGGGGCCGCTTGCTGATACCATTTATCAACTTGTCGGTGGATTGCGAGCAGGAATGGGCTATTGCGGAACGAGAAATTTAGAAGAATTGCGAGAAAAAGCGCAATTTGTGCGCATGACTGGAGCAGGACTAAGAGAAAGCCATCCACATGACGTCCAAATTACGAAAGAAGCGCCAAACTATTCATTTATGTAGTAAATACATAGGCAGAGGTGGAAGATTCCTCTGTCTATTTTTTTTTACAAGAGTATGTTAAAATAACGGTTATGTAAAACAGAGTTGGAGGGTTTGAGCGTGAAAACATCGTACAAGAGCTTCATCATTTCCATTGTAGCAATGTTCTTATTTATGGCGACGTTACCGCAAAATATAAAAGCGGAAGAAGACGTGCTCAATATTGAAGCAGATGCCGCTATTCTCGTTGAAGCGGAAACAGGAAAAATTTTATACCAAAAAAATATTGATGCCGTTTTAGGGATTGCTAGCATGACAAAAATGATGACGGAGTATTTGTTGCTAGAGGCCATTCATGAAGGGCGCGTGAAATGGGATCAAGAATATGCAGTAAGTGAGTATGTATATCAAATTTCTCAAAAGCGCGATTTATCGAATGTTCCGTTAAGAAAAGATGGAAAATATACAGTACGTGAATTATACGAAGCAATGGCGATTTACTCGGCAAACGGGGCGACGGTTGCAATCGCAGAAATTGTTGGTGGTTCGGAAGCAAATTTTGTGAAGATGATGAATGAAAAAGCGCAAGAGCTGGGATTAAAAGATTACAAGTTTGTTAATGCAACCGGACTCAATAACAAAGATTTAGGGGGATTGCACCCAGCAGGTAGTGGAGATAACGAAGAAAACGTCATGTCTGCTCGTGCTGTAGCGACATTAGCATATCATTTATATCACGAGTTCCCGGAAATTTTAGAAACGGCAAGTATTCCCCGAAAGTATTTCCGAGAAGGAACAGATGACCAAATTAAAATGGATAACTGGAACTGGATGCTTCCGGGACTTATCGCAGCATATGAAGGTGTAGATGGTATAAAAACGGGATATACAGAGTTTGCAGGGTATTGCTTTACAGGTACAGCAGAGCGGAATGGTATGCGCTTTATTACCGTTGTGATGAATGCAAAAACGAATGGTAAGGGTACATATTTATCACGTTTTGAACAGACGAGAAAAATGTTAGACTATGCGTTTAGCAACTATACTGTGCAAAAGTTGTATCCAAAAGGCTATACGACGAAAAAACATAAAACAGTCATCGTAAAAAAAGGGAAAGAAAAAGAAGTTGCGATCGCGACAAAACAACCACTATCGCTTGTTATTAAACGCGGGGAAGAGAAAAAATATAAACCTGTTGTTGTTATTGAAAAAGAAACGTTAACAGCCCCTGTGAAAAAAGGTCAAAAAGTAGGATATATGTACGTGAAATATGAAGGAACAGACTACGGCTATTTAACGAAAGAAGGGGAAAAAGCAGCACAAGTTGACATCGTAACAAAGCGAGCTGTAGAGAAAGCAAATGGCTTTATTTTAGCGCTGCGCGCCATTGGTGAACTGTTTAGCGATATTTGGAGTGGTGCTTCAAATGCAATCAAAGGGTTATTTTAAAGCTCTCTTTTTGGAGGGCTTTAAAATTTTTATTATGATTTTTTGAAAAATTGAGTTAAAATAAAAAAATGTAGCTAGTGTTTCTACACTTTTACCTAGTAAAAACGTATGCTAGAATATGGATAGTGTACTGAAGTAATGAATAGTTGTCGTTAAACTGATTTTTCAGTACAATATCACAATAACGATATACATAATGGGAGGAATGAACGGTGGCGGTTACAGGTACAGAACGTGTAAAACGCGGAATGGCGGAAATGCAAAAAGGTGGCGTCATTATGGACGTCGTGAATGCAGAACAAGCGAAAATCGCAGAAGCAGCAGGTGCTGTTGCAGTGATGGCTCTTGAGCGCGTTCCAGCTGATATTCGTGCAGCTGGTGGTGTTGCCCGCATGGCTGATCCGACAGTTATTGAAGAAGTGATGAAAGCAGTATCTATTCCGGTAATGGCGAAGGCGCGTATCGGCCACTATGTGGAAGCGCGTGTATTAGAGGCGCTCGGCGTAGACTATATTGATGAGAGTGAAGTATTAACGCCAGCAGACGAAGAATTTCATATTGATAAACGTCAATTTACTGTGCCGTTTGTATGTGGCTGCCGTGATTTAGGTGAAGCAGCTCGTCGTATCGCTGAAGGAGCATCGATGCTTCGTACAAAAGGTGAACCGGGCACAGGAAATATTGTTGAAGCTGTTCGCCATATGCGTAAAGTAAACGCGCAAGTGCGTAAAGTCGTCAGCATGAGTGAAGATGAATTAATGACGGAAGCGAAAAATTTAGGTGCACCGTTTGAAGTGTTGTTAGAAATTAAACGTCTTGGTCGTCTTCCTGTCGTTAACTTTGCAGCAGGTGGTGTTGCGACACCAGCGGATGCAGCATTAATGATGCATTTAGGTGCTGATGGTGTATTTGTTGGTTCTGGTATTTTCAAATCAGAAAACCCTGAAAAATATGCACGTGCTATCGTAGAGGCGACAACTCATTATGAAGATTACGAATTAATTGCCCACTTATCAAAAGGATTAGGTGGAGCGATGAAAGGGATTGATATTTCTTCGTTGCTTCCTGAACAACGGATGCAAGAACGCGGATGGTAATGTAAAGGAGCAATGAATATGGTGAAAATAGGAGTATTAGGATTGCAAGGGGCCGTACGTGAACATGTACGGTCGATTGAAGCGTGTGGTGCAGAAGCGGTAGTGATTAAAAAGGTCGAGCAATTGACACAGATTGATGGTCTTATCATTCCAGGTGGGGAAAGTACGACGATGCGTCGTTTGATGGATAAATACGGCTTTATTGAACCGCTGAAGCAATTCGCAGGCGAAGGGAAGCCGATGTTTGGAACGTGTGCAGGCTTAATCATTTTAGCGAAAAAAATTGTTGGTTACGATGAGCCGCATCTCGGTTTAATGGATATTACGGTTGAACGCAACTCGTTCGGTCGCCAGCGTGAAAGCTTTGAAGCATCTTTATCTATTAAAGGAGTCGCGGATGACTTTATTGGTGTATTTATTCGAGCTCCGCACATTGTATCTGTAGGAGCCGATGTTGATGTGCTTGCGACATATGAGGATCGCATTGTCGCGGCAAGACAAGGACAATTTTTAGGATGTTCGTTTCATCCAGAATTAACAGACGACCATCGTATGACGCAATACTTTATCAACATGGTGAAAGAGACAAAAGAATAAACGGGTTGCATTTTGTTTAAACTTATAGTACATTATTTCCAAGAAAATGATATGAAGAAAAAGCGATGACAGGAACTAGTAGCAAGCCCTCTTCCTTTCAGAGAGCCGATGGTTGGTGTGAATCGGCAGGAATGACTTGTGAATCCATCCTGGAGCGAAATGCTGAACACGTCCAGTTAGTAAGCATTTCCGGTGAGAACCGTTATATTTCTCGAGTGGAAGACATATGTCTTCAACTAGGGTGGCAACGCGGGAATACTCTCGTCCCTTTCTTCTGGGACGGGAGTTTTTTATTTACTAAACAAATGTAAAGGAGGAATTGCGATGTTAGACTTACGATTTTTACGTGCCAATTTTGAAGAAGTAAAACAAAAACTTCAACATCGTGGTGAAGACTTAACTGATTTTGAACGATTCGAGCAGCTCGATCGCCGTCGTCGTGAGTTGATTGCACAAGCGGAGGAATTAAAAAATAAGCGCAATGATGTGTCACAACAAATTGCTTTATTAAAACGCGAGAAAAAAGACGCGGATCATCTCATTGCTGAAATGCGCCAGGTTGGTGATCGAATTAAAGTACTTGATGATGAATTGCGCGAAGTAGAACAACAGCTTGAAACATTGCTTTTATCCATTCCAAACATTCCACATGAATCTGTTCCGATTGGTGAATCAGAAGACGACAATGTGGAAATTCGCAAATGGGGTGAACCACGTTCATTTTCTTTTGAACCGAAACCACATTGGGAAATTGCTGATCAACTTGGTATTTTAGATTTTGAACGAGCAGCAAAGGTGACAGGAAGCCGATTTGTGTTTTATAAAGGTCTTGGAGCGCGCTTAGAACGTGCGTTAATTAACTTTATGTTAGATTTACATGTTGAACAACATGGATATGAAGAAGTTCTCCCGCCATACATCGTTAATCGGACAAGCATGACGGGAACGGGGCAACTTCCAAAGTTTGAAGAAGATGCGTTTCGTATTGAAAGTGAAGACTACTTTTTAATTCCAACAGCAGAAGTTCCTGTGACAAACTTACATCGCGATGAAATTTTATCAGCAGATGATTTGCCGATTAAATATGTTGCATATAGTGCATGTTTCCGTTCGGAAGCGGGATCAGCAGGAAGAGATACACGCGGATTAATTCGTCAACATCAGTTCAATAAGGTAGAGCTTGTGAAATTTGTAAAACCAGAAGATTCTTATGAAGAACTTGAAAAGTTAACGAATGATGCAGAGCGTGTTTTACAACTATTAGGTCTGCCATATCGTGTAATGAGCATGTGTACAGCTGATTTAGGTTTTACTGCAGCAAAAAAATATGACATTGAAGTATGGTTACCAAGCTACGGCACATACCGTGAAATTTCTTCTTGCAGCAATTTTGAAGCGTTTCAAGCTCGCCGCGCAAATATTCGTTTCCGTCGTGATCCAAAGGCGAAGCCAGAACATGTGCATACGCTAAACGGATCTGGTTTAGCCATCGGACGAACTGTTGCAGCGATTTTAGAAAATTACCAACAGGAAGATGGAACGGTAGTTATTCCAGAAGTACTTCGACCATACATGGGAGGAAAAGAAGTTATTTCATAGGGGGAGAAAGTTTGCCCCCCTTTTCTTTATAAAAAGTGTTGACATGTCGTGATGGTTATGATAATTTAATACATGTCGATACGGAGGAGTACCCAAGTCTGGCTGAAGGGGTCGGTCTTGAAAACCGAGAGGCGTCGAAAGGCGCGCGGGGGTTCGAATCCCTCCTCCTCCGCCATTATTCGAATATCCATAAACCACAGCGCATAAAATGGAGATTGTTTATCGGATAATTCGTTACATATCGTAACGAATTTTTGTTTTATGTGAAAAAATGAAAGGATGTCCCAAAAACAACTGGGAACATCCTTATTTTTTTAACTTGCGATACTGTTCAATCATGTATCCAATTTTTGCAACGATCGGCTCGATCGATTCGGCATCGCGAATAATGTCATATTCATTAATGTTAATACGCAAAACAGGACAAGCGTTAAAGCTATTGATCCATCTCTCATATCTTTCATACATTTCTTTCCAATATTCGGTTGGTGTCTGCTGTTCCATTGGACGACCGCGCTCACGAATGCGTTTAATAATTTCCTCAAAACTTCCTTCTAAGTAAATAAGCAGATCAGGATGAGGGAAATACGGAGTCATGACCATTGCTTCAAATAAACTCGTATACGTCTCGTAGTCAACTTTCGACATCGTTCCTTTTTCGAAATGCATCTTTGCAAAAATACCTGTATCTTCGTAAATGGAGCGATCTTGGACAAATCCTCCTCCGTATTCAAAAATACGCTTTTGTTCTTTGAATCGTTCAGCGAGAAAGTAAATTTGAAGGTGAAAGCTCCAACGTTTAAAATCAGCGTAAAATTTATCTAAATAAGGATTTGTATCTACTTTTTCAAAAGAAGTGCGAAATTGAAGCGCATCAGCTAACGCTTTTGTCATCGTTGATTTTCCGACACCGACCGTTCCAGCAATGGTAATGACAGCATCGCTTGGGATATGATATTTTTCTCGTAAGTTCATTGTTCTAAGCTCCTTTTGAGAACAGATTGCAGTTCATTTAAAATATAAAATCGATCTTTGTCATTATGAACGAAGTCGAGTTCATCTCCATTAAATCGCAATACAGAAATGTGGGGGTGGTCTTGTTCAAATTGTTCTATTGCTTGTTCATAAGCATGAGATAGTTGTTGTAAATAGTTCGGATCAATGTTTTTTTCAAATTCGCGACCCCGCATAGCAATACGCTCTAACAACGTGTGTAATGAAGCATGCAAATAAATAACAACGTTTGGTTTTGGCATATCGCTTGTTAAAATGTCATAAATTCGTACATACTTTTCGTACTGTTTTCCTTTTAACGTTTGCTTAGCAAAGATTAAGTTTTTGAAAATATGGTAGTCAGCTACAACCGGTTTCCCATTGTTTAAAAACTTTTTTTCGACATCTTCTAGCTGTTTATAGCGATTACATAGAAAAAACATCTCTGTTTGGAAACTCCATTCTTCGATGTTTTCATAAAATTTACCTAAAAAAGGATTTTCATCAACAATTTCTTTTAATAGCTCATATTGAAAATGGGTTGAGATGACCTTAGCTAATGATGTTTTTCCAACACCAATTGGGCCTTCCACAGTAATAAAGGGCACGCGGGACATTGTGTAACCTCCTTCGGGTGAAACCGTCTGTGTAGACAGACAAAATTTATTTTAACATAAAATGATTAGTATGTATGTTGCTTTTTTGTTTTGATATACTTTATAGATGATAAAAAGGGGTACCGTCAAGAATTTTGTGTAATGTAAAATAGATAGGGTATCTCTGAAATAGATTTAGAATAGAGGGGAGACTGGTTTCCTCCACACAAGAGACTGAATATTCAGTCTCTTGTGTGGAAAGGGAGAATCCCCTTATTTTGTTTATTTACAATATTTGGTTAATTGTAACGTTCTTCAAACATTCGTTGAAGGGCTTCATGTGCTTCGGCAAATCCTCGCAACTTTCGCCCTGCCCATTTCTCATTAAAATCTTGGATGGTCAAATACACGACTTTTTCCGCGGCTTCTAAACTGCTCAAACTGTTCATCGGTTTTAGACGTTTCCGAATCTCCTTGATCGTTCGTTCAATGGCATTCGTCGTATAAATCACACTTCGAATACTGCTTGGATAATCCATAAATGTAAGGAGAACATCCAACTCATTGGCCCAAGATTGAACTTCTCTCGGATACTTGCTTGACCATTTCGACTCAAACTGTTGAAACATTTGTAACGCCATCTCCTTATTCGGCGCGCGATAAATCAGTTTGAGATCCTCTGCCACTTCAAATTGATCTTTTTTTCGAACACGGCTGAGGGTGTTACGGACTTTGTGAACGACACAACGCTGCACATCGGCTTTCGGATAAACCGCCTTAAAGGCTTCCTCCAACCCCGGTAGTCCATCGAATACGCCCAGAAGCACTTCCTTGACGCCTCTTTGATAGAGGTGTTGAAGGATTTCCTGCCATACATAGGCGCTTTCTTGTCCTCCCACAAAGAAATCAAGAATTTCGCGATATCCTTCTTCGTTCACCCCTAACACCACATAAATGACTTCTTTCTCCACGGTTTCGCGACGAAGTTTTACGTATAAACCATCCAAATATAAAGCCGAATAACGCTGATGTAGAGGACGATTGTGCCATTTCTCGATGTCTTCCTTCACTACATCGGTAATACGACTGATTGTCGTTGGAGAATAGGCATTTCCTAAAATTCGTTCGATAAACTTGCCAATTTCCCTCGTACTCATGCCACTTTGATACATTTTGATGACGGCTTCCTCGAGCCAACCAGTATGACGTTGGTAAGGGGCAAACAGCTGCGTTTGAAATTCCCCATTTCGATCTCTTGGGACCAAAAGGCCTTCAATTCGGCCATATTGCGTATCTAGATTTCGTTGATAGTAGCCGTTTCTCATATTCGATGTTCCGGCCTGTTCGATTTCGAGGAAATGTTTGATTTCTTCCCGCATGATCAGTTCTAATTTTTCCTTTACAAACTGACGAATGACACTTTCCAGTTGATTTGCCCAGTCGACATTCGGTATACTTTTGGACATAGGTAGGGTTCTCCTTTCTCTGGAATATTTGGGTTCAATCAGAGAATACCCTACCTTTTTTCTTTTGGTCTAGCAAAATGCTTTACACAAAATTTTATACATCATCTAAAAAGGTACGGGAGTTTCAAAAGATGAGAAATGATGAGTATTACATGCATTTAGCGATCGAAGAAGCAAAGAAAGCAGAAAAAATAGGAGAAGTGCCTATCGGTGCTGTTATTGTATATAACGACCAAGTGATTGCGCGAGCCCATAATTTGCGCGAACGGGATCAACGCTCGATTGCTCATGCGGAGCTTTTGGCCATTGATGAAGCATGTCGAAAACTAGGCACGTGGCGACTAGAACAAGCAACGTTGTATGTGACGTTAGAACCTTGTGCCATGTGCGCTGGGGCAATTGTTCTGTCTCGGATCAAACGCGTTGTATTTGGGGCAAGCGATCCGAAAGGGGGATGTGCAGGGACATTAATGAATTTATTACAAGAATCGAGATTTAATCACCAATCGGAGGTTGTTAGCGGGGTATTAGCTGAACAATGTGGCGACCTATTGAGTCAGTTTTTTCGACGTTTGCGTCAGCAAAAAAAAGAGAAAAAATAGATGTAATTCCAATTAAATTCCATTGTGTAGTCGTTGCAATTTGGATGAAAAAGAGATATACTTATACTTGCGTTAGAGATAACGCATTGCCGTGCTAAGCGGGGAGGTAGCGGTGCCCTGTACTCGCAATCCGCTCTAGCGAGGCTGAATTCCTTCTTTAGGCTAGTTTGCTGTAGAGTCTGCCTAGAGTAAGTGGTGTTGACGTTTGGGTCCTGCGCAATGGGAATCCGTGAACCCTGTCAGGTCCGGAAGGAAGCAGCAGTAAGCGGACAATCCCATGTGCCGCAGGGGTGCCTGAACCGAGCTAACTACTCTAGTAACGTTTATGGCAGCTAGTCGACAGAAGGTGCACGGCAATTTACATAAATGGGATCGAAAGCACTTGCCTAGGAGGCAAGTGCTTTTTTCATACGTTTTTTAATGATATAATAAATGGGATACGAGGACAAAGAGGAGGGCAGTTTCGTGAGTTATAGAGCTTTATATCGTGTTTTTCGGCCACAAAGCTTCAAAGATGTTGTCGGTCAAGAACACGTCACAAAAACGTTGCAAAATGCCCTGCTTCAACAAAAGATTTCACATGCATATTTATTTTCTGGTCCACGTGGGACAGGAAAAACAAGTATAGCTAAAATTTTCGCTAAAGCGGTAAACTGCGAGCATCGTCCAACAGCAGAGCCATGCAACGAATGTCCGACTTGTTTAGGCATTATGAACGGTTCGATTTCAGATGTGTTAGAGATTGACGCAGCATCAAATAACGGAGTAGATGAAATTCGTGATATTCGCGATAAGGTGAAATTTGCTCCAACCTCAGCACCTTATAAAGTGTATATTATCGATGAAGTGCATATGTTGTCCATCGGGGCGTTTAATGCATTATTAAAGACATTGGAGGAACCACCGAAACATGTCATTTTTATTTTAGCGACAACAGAGCCTCACAAAATTCCGTTAACGATCGTTTCTCGATGTCAGCGGTTTGATTTTCGGCGCATTGAGCTCAAATCCATCGTTTCACGTTTAAAAACGGTTGTTGCTGAAGAAGGTATAGATGTAGAGGAAGAAGCATTGTTTGCAATTGCGCGTGCTGCTGATGGTGGAATGCGTGATGCGTTAAGCTTGCTTGATCAAGCCATTTCTTTTAGTGATGACCGGGTGTTGCTTGAAGATGTGTTAGCGGTTACAGGCGCTGTCTCACAGCGGAAAATTGCTGATTTAATTTACGCGATGTATGAAAAGAAGACGGTTGAGGCGTTACGCCTTTTTCAAGATTTAATGGAACAAGGGAAAGATCCGAACCGTCTCGTCGAAGATTTAATTTATTATTACCGAGATATGCTTTTATATAAAGCAGCGCCACAGCTTGAGGATGTGACGCATCGTGTGCTTGTTGATGAGCGATTTCGAGAGCTTTCTGACATGATTCCGACATCGTTCATATATGAAGCGATCGATTTGTTAAGCAAAAGCCAACACGATATGCGTTTGACAAATCATCCACGTATTCATATGGAAGTCACGATCGTAAAACTT
>NZ_JBBOQU010000001.1:32500-85000 GCF_038004465.1 Anoxybacillus sp. FSL W8-0104
AGGGAGGACCATCTCCCAAGGCTAAATACTCCCTAGTGACCGATAGTGAACCAGTACCGTGAGGGAAAGGTGAAAAGCACCCCGGGAGGGGAGTGAAAGAGAACCTGAAACCGTGTGCCTACAAGTAGTCAGAGCCCGTTTATGGGTGATGGCGTGCCTTTTGTAGAATGAACCGGCGAGTTACGATCTCGTGCGAGGTTAAGTCGAAAAGACGGAGCCGCAGCGAAAGCGAGTCTGAATAGGGCGTATAGTACGAGGTCGTAGACCCGAAACCAGGTGATCTACCCATGTCCAGGGTGAAGGTAGGGTAATACCTACTGGAGGCCCGAACCCACGCACGTTGAAAAGTGCGGGGATGAGGTGTGGGTAGGGGTGAAATGCCAATCGAACTTGGAGATAGCTGGTTCTCCCCGAAATAGCTTTAGGGCTAGCCTCGAGTTGAGAGTCTTGGAGGTAGAGCACTGATTGGGCTAGGGGCCCTCATCGGGTTACCGAACTCAGTCAAACTCCGAATGCCAATGACTTATGCTCGGGAGTCAGACTACGAGTGATAAGATCCGTGGTCAAGAGGGAAACAGCCCAGATCACCAGCTAAGGTCCCAAAGTGTACGTTAAGTGGAAAAGGATGTGGAGTTGCTTAGACAACCAGGATGTTGGCTTAGAAGCAGCCACCATTTAAAGAGTGCGTAATAGCTCACTGGTCGAGTGACTCTGCGCCGAAAATGTACCGGGGCTAAACGTACCACCGAAGCTGTGGGACGACTTACGTCGTCGGTAGGGGAGCGTTCTAAGGGCGTCGAAGCTAGACCGGAAGGACTAGTGGAGCGCTTAGAAGTGAGAATGCCGGTGTGAGTAGCGAAAACAGAGGTGAGAATCCTCTGCACCGAAAGCCTAAGGTTTCCTGAGGAAGGCTCGTCCGCTCAGGGTTAGTCGGGACCTAAGCCGAGGCCGAAAGGCGTAGGCGATGGACAACAGGTTGATATTCCTGTACCACCTCCTCACCGTTTGAGCAATGGGGGGACGCAGGAGGATAGGGTCAGCGCGCGACTGGTTGTGCGCGTCCAAGCAGTTAGGCGCCTCAAGTAGGCAAATCCGCTTGAGTAGGCTGAGCTGTGATGGCGAGGGAAATAAAGTACCGAAGTGCCTGATTCCACACTGCCAAGAAAAGCCTCTAGCGAGGTGAGAGGTGCCCGTACCGCAAACCGACACAGGTAGGCGAGGAGAGAATCCTAAGGTGCGCGGGAGAACTCTCGTTAAGGAACTCGGCAAAATGACCCCGTAACTTCGGGAGAAGGGGTGCTCCCTCGGGTGAATAGCCCAGGGGAGCCGCAGTGAAAAGGCCCAAGCGACTGTTTATCAAAAACACAGGTCTCTGCGAAGCCGTAAGGCGAAGTATAGGGGCTGACACCTGCCCGGTGCTGGAAGGTTAAGGGGAGCGCTTAGCGCAAGCGAAGGTGCGAACCGAAGCCCCAGTAAACGGCGGCCGTAACTATAACGGTCCTAAGGTAGCGAAATTCCTTGTCGGGTAAGTTCCGACCCGCACGAAAGGTGTAACGACTTGGGCACTGTCTCAACGAGAGACCCGGTGAAATCATAGTACCTGTGAAGATGCAGGTTACCCGCGACAGGACGGAAAGACCCCGTGGAGCTTTACTGCAGCCTGATATTGAATGTTGGTGCGACATGTACAGCATAGGTGGGAGACTGAGAAGCCTGGACGCCAGTCTAGGTGGAGTCGCCGTTGGGATACCACCCTTGTCGTACTGAGATTCTAACCCGCACCCCTGATCGGGGTGGGAGACAGTGTCAGGTGGGCAGTTTGACTGGGGCGGTCGCCTCCCAAAGCGTAACGGAGGCGCCCAAAGGTTCCCTCAGAATGGTTGGAAATCATTCGAAGAGTGTAAAGGCAGAAGGGAGCTTGACTGCGAGACCTACAAGTCGAGCAGGGACGAAAGTCGGGCTTAGTGATCCGGTGGTTCCGAATGGAAGGGCCATCGCTCAACGGATAAAAGCTACCCCGGGGATAACAGGCTTATCTCCCCCAAGAGTCCACATCGACGGGGAGGTTTGGCACCTCGATGTCGGCTCATCGCATCCTGGGGCTGTAGTCGGTCCCAAGGGTTGGGCTGTTCGCCCATTAAAGCGGTACGCGAGCTGGGTTCAGAACGTCGTGAGACAGTTCGGTCCCTATCCGTCGCGGGCGTAGGAAATTTGAGAGGAGCTGTCCTTAGTACGAGAGGACCGGGATGGACGCACCGCTGGTGTACCAGTTGTTCCGCCAGGAGCACAGCTGGGTAGCTATGTGCGGAAGGGATAAGCGCTGAAAGCATCTAAGCGTGAAGCCCCCCTCAAGATGAGATTTCCCATCGCGTCAAGCGAGTAAGATCCCTTGAAGATGACAAGGTAGATAGGTCCGAGGTGGAAGCGTGGCGACACGTGCAGCTGACGGATACTAATCGATCGAGGACTTAACTAAGCACACAAGAAAAGCGTAGAACGGTCCTTGGCGAAGCCAAGGAAACGTCCGACGGAGCCGAGAGCTTTTGACGAAGACGTGCTTGCACGTCGAACGGAAAAAGCGAAGGCGTAGGAGGATGTTAGTTCGAAGCTAGACAGTAAGAAAAGCTCAGGAGACTGTTCTGTTATCTAGTTTTGAAGGAATTATCCTTCAATATATTGCTCGGTGACGATGGCGGAGAGGTCACACCCGTTCCCATCCCGAACACGGAAGTTAAGCTCTCCAGCGCCGATGGTAGTTGGCGGGACACCGCCTGCGAGAGTAGGACGTTGCCGGGCAAGAAAAGACCAAGACAAAATTTGTCTTGGTCTTTTTTTACTCCCGCACCAAATGCTTTTTTCTGAGTATATTGTTATATGAAACTGGGAAAACTGTTAGCGGGAGGTGGAGAATAAATGTCTTATCAAAAAGCTTGTATTATATGTGATGAGCAAAATAAAAAAGGAATGCATGTTTTTCATCATTTCATATGTATGGATTGTCACAACGATCTCGTTCAAACAGAAACAAATGAGGAGAAATACAAATTTTATGTCGATCGTCTAAGAAAAATTAGAGAGAATAAAATATATTCATAACGAAAGGCCCCTACTATGATTAGGGCCTGTTTTATTTTAATATATAGATATATAAATTAAACTTGTGAGGATGCGAAGAAAGATGGATCAGACGAAGACACCTCTATATACGCTTTTATGTGAACATGCCTCTAAAAAACCAATCTCTTTTCATGTGCCAGGACATAAATACGGAGCTGTTTTTTACGAGGAGGCTCTTTCTTCCTTTTTATCATTGTTACATTTAGATGTAACAGAGCTTTCCCATCTAGACGACTTACATCATCCAACCGGGGCGATTGAACAAGCACAACAATTAGCTGCAAAGTTGTATGGTGCAAAACGTACATATTTTTTAGTGAACGGTTCTACCGCTGGCAACTTGGCAATGATTGCGGCAGCATGTGTACAAAATAAAAAAGTGATTGTGCAACGTAATTGTCATAAATCCATTTTACATGCGCTACATCTTGTTGGGGCAACACCGATTTTTATCTCTCCAGAATTTGATGAAGATGTTCAAGTCATGTCTTTCGTGTCTTTTGAAACAATTTCTCATATGTTGCGCAAGCATCCAGATGCGGCTGCACTTATTTTAACAAATCCAAACTATTACGGCATGGCTATTGATTTAACACCAATCATTCATTTGGCACATTCTTATCGAATCCCTGTTTTAGTTGATGAGGCACATGGTGCTCATTTTGTGCTCGGAGAACCTTTTCCAAAATCGGCGGTTGAGTGTGGGGCGGACGTTGTTGTACAATCAGCCCATAAAACGCTCCCAGCTATGACTATGGGGTCTTTTCTACATTTTAATAGCGAACTGGTCGATGAACGTGCGTTAAAATACTTTTTGCAAGTTTTCCAAACAAGTAGCCCGTCTTATCCGATCATGGCTTCACTTGATTTGGCACGCGCTTATGTAGCACGACAAACGCGTGAAACGATTGATGAAATAATTGCCCAAATTCAATTATTTAAACAAGAATTGCGAACAATTGAGGCGATTCATGTTGTGGAATCACGACATCCGCTTATCCGAACAGACTTATTAAAAATTACGTTGCAAACACGTAGCGCACATTCAGGATATGAGTTACAACAGTTATTAGAAATGAATGGGATATTCACGGAGATGGCTGATCCGTATAACGTATTACTTGTCTATCCGCTTGCGAAAATGAAACAACTCCCAGACGTTACGGAGCGTATAAAACGCGCGTTGCAATCCATTCGTCGTGAGCCGCAAAATGAACGAGTACAAATTCAGTTACCGAAACATTGTCAAGCAGTAAGTTATGAATGGACGAAAGGTCGCCAAACAAAAAAAATTTTGCTTCACGATGCAATCGGATGTGTTTGTGCTCAAATGGTTGTCCCTTATCCACCTGGGATTCCTATTTTACTTATCGGAGAAATTGTGACAAGGCAACATATTGAGATCATTCAGTATTTGAAGAAAACGAATGCCTATTTTCAAACAGATATAGACGGAGATTACATCGAAGTGTTTCAGGAGGTATGAGATGAGCTATTTATTTTTTTCATTTGAAGGTCCAGAGGGAGCAGGGAAAACAACGATCGTGCGCATGTTAAAGGATTATTTGAGCGAACAACATGTTGATGTTGTAGCGACACGTGAGCCAGGTGGAATCGACATTGCCGAGCAAATTCGTGCAGTTATTTTGCATCCTAATAACGAACGAATGGATGCGCGGACAGAAGCTTTGCTTTATGCAGCGGCAAGGCGACAACATTTAGTTGAAAAAGTGATTCCTGCGTTGAAAGATGGGAAAGTCGTTCTTTGTGATCGCTTTATTGACAGTTCTTTAGCTTATCAAGGTGTAGCGCGCGGTTTAGGGATAGATGAGATATTAGCTATTAATGCATTCGCTATTGAGAATTGGATGCCTACATTAACAATTTATTTTGATATTGATCCATCGCTTGGATTAGCGCGCATTCGCGAAAATGGATTGCGGGAAGTGAATCGACTTGATTTAGAGGAATTATCGTTTCATGAACAAGTGCGCAAAGGGTATATGGTGCTATTAGACCGTTTTCCAAATCGGATAAAAAAAGTGGACGCTACTCAACCGATAACAAAAGTGTTTGAGGACGTATGGGCACTAATTGAGCCTTTAATAAGAAAGTGAGAGGATTTTTATGTCTTGGAAAACGCTTGAAATGAATCAACCGCATGTAGCGAAAACGATCGCCAATAGCATAAGAAAAGGAAGAGTGGCCCATGCCTATTTGTTTAAAGGACAAAAAGGGACGGGGAAGAAGGAAGCAGCTCTTTTATTTGCGAAGCGTCTGTTTTGTTTGACACATGTGCACGATGAGCCTTGTGAAATATGTGTCAACTGTCGACGAATTGAATCTGGTAATCATCCGGATGTTCATCTCGTTATCCCAGATGGAAACTCCATTAAAAAGCAACAAATTGAGCAATTGCAAGAGGAGTTTACAAAAACAGCTGTCGAATCGAGTCGTAAATTATATATTATTGAACATGCTGATCAAATGACTGTTCAAGCAGCCAACAGTTTGCTGAAATTTTTAGAGGAACCATCAGCAAAAACGGTGGCAATTTTGTTAACGGAGCAATTTCATCGCATACTTCCGACCATTGTTTCGCGTTGCCAAGTTGTTTCATTCCATCCGTTGTCAACGGAGCGAATATATGCTTATTTACAACAAAAAGGTGTAGCGCGGGAGTTAGCGATATTAGCTGCAAGAGTAACGAACAATGTGGAAGAAGCATATCAATTAAGTCAAGATGATTGGTTTGCACAAGCACGAAAAATAGTGATACAATTATATGAAGCATTAAACAAGCAATATGTCCAAGCATTGCTCGTTATTCAGCAACATTGGCTGACTCATTTTACGAATAAAGAGCAAATGAATATAGGATTGGACTTGTTATTATATTTATATAAAGACTTACTATATGTCATACTCGGTGAAAAACAACAAATTGCATACGATGATTGCATAAGCGAATTCCAGCGGTCGCGTTTTCTCTATTCTGAAAAGCAAATTGCTCAACATATGAAAGCAATTTTACAAGCAAAAGCGCGGTTGCATACGAATATGAATCCGCAGCTTTTAATGGAACAGTTAGTATTGCAGTTGCGGGAGGGATCTGCGTTTGTATGAAGTTGTAGGTGTTCGTTTTAAAAAAGCGGGAAAGATTTATTATTTCGACCCGGGGGATTTACCCATTTCAAATGGTGATTATGTTATTGTTGAAACTGTTCGCGGTGTTGAATTTGGGAAGGTTGTTGTAGCTAAAAAGCAAGTCGACGAAAAAGATATTGTTTTGCCGTTGAAAAAAGTAATTCGCCTAGCTGATCAAAAAGATAAGCTTGTTGTAGAAGAAAATAAAAAAGCAGCGGAAGAAGCATACGATATTTGCTTGAAAAAAGTAGAAGAGCATAGATTAGAAATGAAGCTCGTCGATGTGGAGTATACATTTGATCGTAATAAAATCGTTTTTTATTTTACTGCTGATGGACGAGTCGATTTTCGCGAGCTTGTTAAAGATTTAGCTGCTATTTTCCGCACTAGAATTGAGTTAAGACAAATCGGCGTACGAGATGAAGCGAAAATGTTAGGTGGAATCGGTCCATGTGGACGTATGCTTTGTTGTTCGACGTTTTTAGGTGACTTTGATCCTGTTTCTATAAAAATGGCAAAAGATCAAAATTTATCATTAAATCCGACAAAAATATCAGGATTATGTGGTCGATTAATGTGTTGTTTAAAATATGAAAACGACGAATACGAAACAGCGAAAGAACAGTTGCCGGATTTAGGGGAAATGATCGAAACGCCTCTTGGACTAGGGAAAGTTGTTGGTTTGAACATTTTAGAACGAGTGTTACAAGTGGAGTTAGTGGAAAAAGATCGGGTAGTTGAGTATACGATTGATGAATTAATAAAAGAAAAAGTTCTTCCTACTCAAGCCACAGAGTGATGGGGTGGATGGCGCGTGAATAAAAAAGAGATTTTCCAATCTGTAACGAGTATCGAGGAGCAAATTGCTCATTTATACAAGCAGCTCGGTGAGTTAAAAAGTTATCTTGGAGAGTTAATCGAAGAAAATCATCGCCTCCAAGTTGAAAATGACCATTTGCGTAGACGGCTCGAGCAGCTGTCTGAGCGAAAAATTGAACAAGGCAAAAAACAGACGAAAGCGAAGTTAGTCGATATAGGCGAAGGGTATGATAATTTAGCTCGCTTGTATCAAGAGGGTTTTCACATTTGCAACGTACATTACGGAAGTTTACGGACCGATGGAGATTGTTTGTTTTGCTTGTCATTTTTAAATAAAAAATAGCCTTTCTGACAAATGGTCTGGAAGGCTATTTTGTTGTAGAAAGAGGGAGTTTACATGTTGCGTGGAGATGAACGACTGGACTACTTACTAGCAGAAGATATGAGAATTATCCAAAGTCCATCCGTGTTTGCTTTTTCATTAGATGCTGTATTGTTAGCGAATTTTGTATACGTTCCGATTCAAAAAGGAAATTTAGTTGATTTATGTACAGGCAACGGAGTGATCCCGCTGTTGTTAAGTAAACGGACGAAAGGAAAAATTATTGGTGTCGAAATTCAAGAAAAGATTTATGATATGGCGAAACGAAGTGTACAATATAACGGACTAGAAGGGCAAATTGAAATGATTCACGGCGATATTAAAGATATGCCTGCTTGTCTCGGACATAGTAAATTTGATGTCGTAACGTGCAATCCGCCTTATTTTCCAACACCAAACCAAGAAGAAATCAACAAAAATGAACATTTTGCCATTGCGCGTCATGAAATTTACTGTACGTTAGAAGATGTCATTCGCGTTAGCAGTCAATTGCTCAAACAAGGTGGAAAAGCTGCTTTTGTTCATCGACCGGAGCGGTTATTAGATATCGTGACATTAATGAGACAATACCGTTTAGAGCCGAAGCGTTTACGTTTTGTTTATCCGAAGGAAGGGAAAGAAGCGAATACCATTTTAATTGAAGGAATGAAAGACGGAAATAAAGGATTAAAAATATTACCGCCGCTCTTTGTATATGAACAAAATGGCGAGTATACAGGCGAGTTAAAACATATTTTATACGGGGAATGAGATGGGATGAACGAGCAAAAAAGTTTTATTGAAGAAGATGGAAAAGGGATTTTGTACATTGTTCCAACACCAATTGGAAATTTAGAAGATATGACGTTGCGTGCGATTGAAACGTTACGAACGGTCGATTTCATCGCGGCTGAAGATACACGCCAAACGAAAAAGTTACTGAATCATTTCGACATTCATACGCCGCTTGTGAGTTACCATGAGCATAATAAACAAGCACGAGGAGAGCATATTATTGCTTCTCTACTGGAAGGTAAGCATGTTGCTTTAGTGAGCGATGCAGGGACGCCAACGATTTCCGATCCTGGCCACGAGCTCGTTGTTGAAGCGCTACATGCACAATGTAAAGTTGTCCCTCTTCCTGGTGCAAATGCGGCGGTTACGGCGTTAACAGCTTCTGGACTACCGACGAATCATTTTTATTTTTACGGATTTTTATCACGACATAAAAAAGAAAAGAAGAAAGAACTCGAACGATTAAAACATATAAAAGATACGCTTATTTTTTATGAGGCACCGCATCGTCTCCAAGAAACGTTAACGATCATGCATCATATATTCGGAAATCGAAAAATGGCTCTAGCACGTGAATTAACAAAAAAATTCGAACAGTTTATTCGTGGAACGATTGAAGAAGTGATGCATTGGGCAGAACATCATGAAGTGCGCGGAGAGTTTTGCCTTCTTGTGGAAGGGAATCATATGCCAGATGAACAATCAGTATGGTGGGATGATTTAACGATTGTGGAACATGTCAACTATTACATAGAGGCAAAGCAATACACTTCGAAAGAAGCGATTAAACAAGTAGCAAAAGATCGACAATTGCCGAAACGGGATGTGTACGACGCGTACCATAAGTAAGAAAAAAGTTTCTCTAGAAAAAACTAGAGAAACTTTTTATTTTGATTGTTGAAGAAGGCTTTGAATTTCTTGTAATAATACTTCTGCGCCTTCTTTGCTTAAAATGATTTTTCCGTCTGCAAGTTTGAAGTTGTCGTCAGATACTTCCCCAGTTACTACACAAGTCATATTTGGCTTGTATTTTTTCAAAATGATGCGCTCATCGTCTACATAAATTTCTAACGCATCTTTTTCCGCGATACCTAATGTACGGCGCAATTCAATTGGAATAACTACACGACCTAATTCATCTACTTTACGAACAATACCTGTTGATTTCATACTGTTCTCCTCTCCTTCTTTCATCTTTTTTTCGTCAATATTCGACAAAATCTCTATGGATTTATCATAACAACTTTTCCATTATGCGTCAATCCTTTTATATGCAATAATAAAAAAAAATGTATGATTTACATGTCGTTGCATATAAAATTCGACAAAATGATAGTTGAAATGACAAAATCCAAACGATTTGACAATAGATGCATAACAGTTTTTAACTACTTTTCAAGACGATACAAACATTATTATAAATATTATTCGACAAAATTCAACATGAATTCGACAAAAATATCGCTATTTTTTCGACAAAATTCGACAAATGTGTATTGGTTGTCGACAAGACGATGTCGAATAGTTGACAGCGCTCTCTATTTTTATGTATATTTTTTTGAGATAAGAGGAATAGATGTATTGATCGAGAATACAAGTATGCAATCGCTCTCGTCCTTTGGGCGAGAGCGTTTCTACTACACGTGCGACAAGGAGGGGTACAAGTGACGAAAAAGACGTTTTATATTACTACACCTATTTATTATCCGAGTGATAAATTACATATCGGTCATGCGTATACGACGGTAGCTGGCGATGCAATGGCGAGATATAAACGGATGCGTGGCTACGACGTCATGTATTTAACAGGAACGGATGAACATGGCCAAAAAATTCAGCGAAAAGCGGAAGAAAAAGGAGTTACTCCACAACAGTATGTCGACGAAATTGTTGCAGGCATTAAAGAATTATGGAAGAAGCTTGATATTTCTTATGACGATTTTATTCGTACGACGGAGCAGCGTCATAAACAAGTGGTTGAAAAAATTTTTGCTCGCCTTTTAGAACAAGGAGATATTTATTTGGATGAATATGAAGGATGGTATTGCACCCCTTGTGAATCGTTTTACACGGAACGACAGCTAGTTGAAGGAAATTGTCCAGACTGTGGGCGTTCTGTAGAAAAAGTAAAAGAACAATCGTACTTTTTCCGTATGAGCAAATATGTTGATCGTTTATTGGCGTTTTATGAAGAAAATCCGCAATTTATTCAGCCAGAATCGCGTAAAAACGAAATGATCAACAATTTCATCAAGCCAGGATTAGAAGACTTAGCCGTATCACGGACGACGTTCGACTGGGGTATTCCTGTTCCTGGAGATCCGAAACATGTCATTTATGTATGGATTGATGCGTTGTCCAACTACATTACTGCGCTAGGATATGGAACGGAAAATGACGAAAAATACAAAACGTATTGGCCGGCCGATGTCCATCTTGTTGGAAAGGAAATTGTTCGTTTCCATACGATTTATTGGCCAATTATGTTGATGGCGCTAGATCTTCCGCTTCCGAAAAAAGTGTTTGCACATGGCTGGTTGCTTATGAAAGACGGAAAAATGTCGAAATCGAAAGGAAATGTTGTCGATCCCGTTACGTTAATTGACCGATATGGGTTGGATGCGTTACGTTACTATTTGCTTCGTGAAGTGCCGTTTGGCTCAGATGGTGTGTTTACACCAGAAGGTTTTGTTGAACGCATTAACTACGATTTAGCGAATGATTTAGGGAACTTATTAAATCGGACGGTAGCGATGATCGAAAAATATTTTGCTGGTCGTGTTCCTGTATATAGCGGAACGCACACATCGTTTGATGAACAGCTTGTGCAAATGGCATATGATACGGTGACACAATATGAAGAGGCGATGGAGCAAATGCAATTTTCGCAAGCTCTAGCTGCCGTTTGGCAACTCATTAGTCGCACGAACAAATATATTGATGAAACACAACCATGGGTACTAGCGAAAGACGAAACAGCGCGTGAACAGTTAGCTTCTGTCATGTCACATTTAGCGGAGTCGCTTCGTTATGTAGCTGTTTTATTGCAGCCGTTTTTGACCACAACGCCAAAACGGATGTTTGCTCAACTAGGCATTCAAGATGAAAAGCTGATGGGCTGGGACAGCTTACAAACGTTTGGTGCTTCACAACATGAGCGAATGGTTGAAAAAGGAGCACCGCTGTTTCCTCGTTTAGACGTTCAAGAGGAAGTGCAATACATTCAATCACAGATGAAGGGGACAGTAGCAAATACAGAAGAAAAACAAGAACAAAACGAGGAAACAAGTGAAGAAATTACAATTGACGATTTTATGAAAGTTGATTTGCGTGTCGCACAAGTGATTCACGCTGAACCAATTCCAAAAGCCGATCGCTTACTTAAACTGCAACTTGATTTAGGATATGAAAAACGTCAAGTTGTATCAGGTATTGCGAAATATTACAAACCAGGGGACTTAATTGGGAAAAAAGTGATTTGTGTGACGAATTTAAAACCTGTCAAACTGCGTGGAGAATTATCACAGGGTATGATTTTAGCAGGAGAAAAAGATGGTGTATTATCGTTGGCGACAGTAGACGAGTCGCTTCCAAATGGTGCAAAAGTGAAGTAAAGAGGTGTTGCGAAAACACCTCTTTGTTTCTATTTTGTAACGTAATTGTTATATGGCTGCGATTTATGTAACGAGATTGTGTGGTAAACTGAACATCGGAAGAAAAGAGGGGTTATATGTTATTTGATACACATGCACATTTAAATGCTACACAATTTAACGAAGATGTTGAACAAGTTATCGAACGAGCACGTGCAGAAGGTGTGTCACATATTGTTGTTGTCGGATTTGATCGTCCAACTATCGAGCGAGCAATGGAGTTAGCTGATCAATATTCCTTTATTTACGCAGCTGTCGGATGGCATCCTGTTGATGCGATTCATATGACTGATGACGATCTTATGATGATTGAGCAGCTAGCAGCGCATCCGAAAGTGGTGGCGCTCGGTGAGATGGGGCTTGATTATTATTGGGATCAGTCGCCGAAAGAAGTACAAAAAGAAGTATTTCGAAAGCAAATTCGTTTAGCTAAAAAAGTGAAGTTGCCGATTATTATACATAATCGCGATGCGACAGCTGATATTGTTCATATTTTACAGGAAGAGCAAGCGGCAGAAGTCGGTGGCGTGATGCATTGTTTTACTGGTAGTGTAGAAGTGGCGCACCAATGCATCGATATGAATTTTTATATTTCGTTTGGTGGTCCTGTTACGTTTAAAAATGCAAAAAAACCGAAAGAAGTAGCAAAAGAAATTCCGCTTGATCGGCTACTTATTGAAACGGACTGTCCGTATTTAACGCCGCATCCGTTTCGCGGAAAACGAAACGAACCAAGCTATGTAAAGTATGTTGCCGAAGCGATCGCTGAATTAAAAGGGTTATCTTTTGAAGAAGTTGCTCAAAAAACGTCCGACAACGCCAAGCGATTATTCGGCATTATGTGATAGAGAAACGTGTCGATTTCTAGGAAGGCTTGTCTAAAGAAAAGATGAAACGAGATCGTTCTACAACTTTTCCTACAAGCATACAATAAGCTTGTCGACAAGTCTTTCTTCCCTTATGAAAGAATATTTTGAATAATAGATAATAAGTTTCATAGAGAGGGAGGGTCGTCACGGTCATCTATCGGAAAAGGAGGCGTTTTTATTTTGATTACGTATGTAAAAAAATTATTGCAATCAACATCAAAGAAAAAAATTGCGCTAGCTACAGGAGGATTTCTAGTATTATCAGGAATGACAGGATATGCTAGCTATGAATGGACAAAAGAAACGGTTACGTTATATACAAACGGAAAAGAGCAAAAAGTACGTACCCATGCCAACACAGTCGCTGAGTTATTAAAAGAACAAAACATTAAGCTAAAAGAAGAAGATTTTATTTCTCCCTCACCGCAAACAAAAATTGTTAATCATTTAACTGTTAAGTGGGAAGCGAGTAAGCCGATTGTACTCATTGTTGATGGGGTAGAAAAGAAGTTAAGGACGACGGCTAAAACGGTGAAGGATGTGTTACATGTTCAACAAATTCAGCTCCGTGAGCATGATCAAGTATTACCGAACGTCGATGAAAAAGTGAAAGAAAACATGAAAATTGTTGTAAGCAAAGCATTCCCGATTACATTAAATGACGGCGGCAAACAGCAACAAGTTTGGTCTACTTCGACTACGGTCGCTGACTTTTTAGCTAAACAACACATTACATTGCGGGAGCTGGATCGCGTTCAACCAAAATTGAATGAAATGATTCAACCAAACACAAAAATAAACATTGTTCGAGTTGAAAAAGTCACCGATGTAGTGGAAGAACCGGTAAATTATACAGTTGTGAAAAAGAAAGACGCACAATTGGAAAAAGGCGAGCAAAAGGTAATTAGCGAAGGCGAAAAAGGGCTTGTCGCCAAGCAGTACGAAGTCATCTTGGAAAACGGAAAAGAAGTATCGCGTAAATTAATTAAAACAGAGACAATTAAACCGAGCAAAAATCGTATTGTTGCGATTGGAACAAAGCCAGTTGCCAAAATATTAGCCTCGCGTGGAAGTGGGGAAGTGTCCGAAGAACTTTACGTGATCGCTACAGCGTATACAGCATATTGCACAGGATGTTCTGGAACGACAGCAACGGGAATTAATTTGCGTGCCAATCCAAACGCAAAAGTAATTGCTGTTGATCCACGCGTTATTCCGCTCGGAACGAAAGTATACGTAGAGGGGTACGGATATGCAGTTGCGGCCGACACAGGGAAAAATGTAAAGGGATATAAAATCGATTTATTTTTCCCTGATAAATCAACTGCATATCGCTGGGGCACGAAACGTGTGAAAATAAAAATTATAAAATAACACAGAGGATTTCACGATCCTCTGTTTTTTTCGTTATAATGGGTGAAGAACACATGAGAGATGGAGGATTTTATGAAAATTAAGGAAATTATCGTGGTTGAAGGGCGCGATGATACCGTAGCGATTCGTCGGGCGGTAGATGCTGATACGATTGAAACGAACGGTGCAGCCATTAATGATGAAACAATCGAACGCATTCGTTTAGCTCAACAACAGCGTGGAGTCATTATTTTTACCGATCCGGATTATCCGGGTGAAAAAATTCGTAAAACAATTGCTGAACGTGTGCCGGGATGCAAACATGCCTTTTTAACGCGTGAAGAAGCGCGGGGAAAGCACGGAAAAGGTCTCGGTGTTGAGCACGCTTCGATTGAAGCGATTCGCACAGCGCTATTAAGTGTGTACGAAGAAATGATTGATCCGAAAGAAGAAATTTCATTTCAACAGCTTGTCGATGCCGGATTAATCGGTGGTCCATTCGCACGAGCTCGCCGTGAGCGGTTAGGTCAATTATTAAAAATTGGTTATACAAACGGAAAACAGCTGCATAAACGGTTACAAATGTTTCAAATTTCAAAAGAACAATTTATAGAAGCGATGAAGCAAGTAATGCAGGAGGAAGAACATGTATAAAGATATTGCTACACCGACCCGTACAAAAGAAATTTTAGAGAAGTATGGTTTTTCGTTCAAAAAAAGTTTAGGTCAAAATTTTTTAATTGAGCCGAATGTTTTACACCGCATTGTTGATTTCGCCCAACTTTCTGAACGAACAGGTGTTATTGAAATTGGACCGGGAATCGGGGCGCTTACGGAGCAACTAGCGCGGCGAGCAAAAAAAGTGGTCGCATTTGAAATTGATCAACGGCTTCTTCCCATTTTAGCAGATACGCTTTCCCCATATACGAATGTATCAATCATTCACGAAGATATATTAAAAGCAGACGTACAACAAGTGATAGCGGAACAGTTCACAGATGTTGATGATATTATGGTTGTTGCCAACTTGCCGTATTACGTCACGACCCCAATTATTATGAAGTTGTTGACTGGTCGTTTACCTATTCGCGGTATGGTCGTTATGTTACAAAAAGAGGTAGCTGATCGTATGGCTGCGAAACCAGGGACAAAAGATTACGGCTCCTTGACGATTGCTGTGCAATATTATACGCATGCTGAAACGGTGATGCATGTGCCGAGAACGGTATTTGTGCCAAAGCCAAATGTCGATTCTGCCGTTATTCGCTTATTGAAACGAGAGCAACCTGCCGTTTCTGTCTCGAATGAAGATTTTTTCTTTGCTGTCGTTCGTGCGAGTTTTGGACAGCGGCGGAAAACGATTTTAAATAATTTACTGAACCAATTGCCAAACGGCAAGGAGAAAAAAGAACAGATTGAAAATGCGCTCGCGAATGCTGGTATTGATCCGAAACGTAGAGGAGAGACGCTCGCCATTGCTGAGTTCGCTACATTAAGCGAACAATTATATCCCATTTTTTATCAAGAGGCTTAATGCCTCTTTTTTTTACACGTTCTATCCTTTCGTCGCATATGTTACAAACAAAACAAACGAAAGGGCGAGTGTGTGTGATTCAAGTGGGAGATATTGTTGCACGAAAATCGTATGAATGTGATATTTTGTTTCGGGTTATTGATATAAAAGAAAAAGAAGGGGAAAAAGAAGCCATTTTATATGGGGAGGATGTTCGTCTTATAGCCGATGCTCCGTTTTCTGATTTAGTTGTTATTGACGAGCGGGAAAAAAAGAGAAGAAAAGAAGAAGAAAAGCGGCATATTGAGCAGTGCTATAAATTGTTGCGTCAAGATTATCGGGCGCTACGGGAAAAAAGTGAATATGATGCGACAGGCGGATATGAAGTGAAAATGGATTTTTTCCAATTACCGGGACGTGTGCTTCATATAGATGGCGACCCGCTTTATTTACGTAAATGCATGCAACTGTATGAACGAATCGGGGTCCCGGTATATGGTGTTCATTGTCATGAAACAGATATGCCCGATCGTATTATTCCACTACTTGAACAAGTGCGTCCAGATATTTTAGTTGTAACGGGACATGATGCATATTCGAAATCGAAAGGATCGGTAGATGATTTAAGGGCGTATCGTCATTCGAAATATTTTGTCCAAACAGTGAAGCAGGCACGCAAAAAAATTCCGAATCTCGATCAACTTGTCATTTTTGCTGGGGCGTGTCAATCTCATTTTGAATCGCTTATTCGAGCAGGTGCGAACTTCGCAAGCTCTCCTGCACGCGTCAATATTCATGCTCTCGATCCTGTATATATTGTCTCACGCGTTAGTTTCACTCCTTTTATGGACCGCATTAACGTATGGGACGTATTAAGAAATACATTGACAGGGGAAAAGGGGCTCGGTGGTGTTGAGACGCGCGGTGTTTTGCGGACAGGGATGCCTTTTCGGACGATGGATGAGCAAACATAAACAAAAAATCTCTTGTCTTTTTGCCGTAGTGGTAAAAAGACAAGTTTTGTTTTTTAACACTTTTTGTACATAGTTTTTTCTTTATTTGTTCATAATAAAAACAAAAGTATTGACATTTAATATTTTTTGTTGATATAATTCTTGTTTTTTGACTTATCTTTTTTCATTTGTTATACTATGTAATAGTGAGGTGGATACGATGGGAAAAACATTGTCGGAAATTAAAAAAGTGTTGGATTCGAATCTCGGTAAAAGATTGACGTTAAAAGCGAACGGTGGGCGTCGAAAGACAATCGAGCGTTGCGGCGTGTTAGCGCAAACATATCCGTCCGTATTTGTCGTTGAACTTGATCAAGAAGAAAACGCTTTTGAACGTGTATCATATAGTTATGCAGACGTGTTGACGGAAACAGTACAACTTACATTTTTAGATGACGAACAAGTAGCGATGAGCAGCTCACATTCATGACGGCTAAGGAGGCGACCAATATCGGTGGTCTCTTTTTTTGTGGCCATTGAAAAGGTTCGTATTTGTTCACTATTTTTTGTGGTAAAATGTCGATAGGAGTTTGAAGTCGGAAAAGTAGGTGAACAGTTTGAGGTTGTTAGTGAAAGCACCAGCGAAAATTAATTTATCACTCGACGTATTACATAAGCGCCCAGACGGCTACCATGAAGTAAAAATGGTGATGACGACGATTGATTTAGCTGATCGTGTCGAGTTAATGGATTTGTATAGCGATACGATCCAAATTATTTCGCACAATCGCTTCGTGCCGGATGATGAACGCAATTTAGCATATCAAGCTGCTAAATTGTTGAAGGAGAAAGTGGGTGTTCGTCGAGGGGTAGCGATTTCTATTACGAAGTATATTCCCGTTGCGGCGGGTCTTGCAGGTGGAAGCAGCGATGCCGCTGCAACGTTGCGAGGATTAAATAAGCTGTGGGGGTTAGGGTTGAGTTTAGACGAACTTGCCGAAATTGGGGCGGAGATTGGCTCGGACGTTCCGTTTTGCGTATATGGAGGAACAGCGATCGCAACGGGACGGGGAGAGAAAATTGAGCATATTCCTGCTCCTCCACCAAGTTGGGTCATTTTAGCGAAGCCAACGATCGGTGTGTCAACTGCGGATGTATATCGGAATTTAAACTTGCAATCCGTCGATCATCCAGACGTAGACGGAATGGTTGCTGCGATTAGAGAAAAAGATTATGAGAAAATTTGTGCGCTCGCTGGAAACGTATTAGAAAGTGTCACGCTAAACATGTATCCTAAAGTCGCGCAAATTAAGGAACAAATGAGACGTTTTGGTGCAGATGTCTCATTAATGAGCGGAAGCGGACCGACCGTGTTTGGTCTTGTTCAACATGATTCGCGGTTACAACGTGTATATAATGGTTTGCGAGGTTTTTGCGAACACGTATATGCTGTTCGATTAATTGGAGAAAGACATGAACAATAAAGGAGGAGTTATTGTATGAAATTAAGGCGAAGTAGTCGGCTTGTCGATATGACACACTATTTGCTTTATCATCCACACCAGCTTGTTCCGCTTACTTTTTTTGCGGAACGATACGGATCAGCGAAATCGTCGATTAGCGAAGATTTGGCTATTATTAAGCAAACGTTTGAACAGCAAGGAATCGGTTTGTTGCGTACGCTTCCTGGGGCGGCCGGTGGGGTGCAATACGTACCGAAAATGTCAGAAACGGAAGCGAAACAATTTATTCAGCAACTATGTACAAGCTTGGCGGATCCCGATCGGCTATTGCCAGGGGGCTATTTGTATATGACAGATTTGCTTGGCGATACACGTATCGTCAACCAAATTGGTCGCTTATATGCTTCTGCGTTTGCCCATGAACATATTGATTTTGTTGTGACAGTTGCAACAAAAGGAATTCCTTTAGCCTACGCTGTTGCAAGCTTTTTAAATGTACCTGTCGTCATTATTCGCCGCGACAGCAAAGTGACAGAAGGTTCGATGGTCAGCATCAATTACGTATCAGGCTCTTCAAAACGTATTCAAACGATGGTGCTATCGAAGCGAAGTTTAACAGAAGGAGCGAATGTCTTAATTATCGATGATTTTATGAAAGCGGGCGGAACAATCAACGGCATGATTAGTTTGCTCGCAGAATTCCGCGCAAACGTTGTTGGGATTGGTGTGCTTGTCGAGTCGGAAGAAGCAGAAGAACGACTCGTTGATGAATATGTTTCACTCGTTAAACTAACATCTGTCAATGTAAAAGAAAAACAAATTACAGTAGAAGAAGGAAATTACTTTCATTTTGTCAAATAAGTAAAATGATTTTTACATACAGGGGGAATAGACATGAAAGTTGTACACACAAACCAAGCTCCACAAGCGATTGGACCGTACTCTCAAGGCATTATTGTGAACAACATGTTTTACAGTTCTGGACAAATTGCTTTAACTCCTGAAGGAGAAATGGTGCAAGGGGATATTCAAGCACAAACGCATCAAGTATTCAAAAATTTGCAAGCGGTGCTTGAAGCAGCAGGAGCGTCTTTAGAAACTGTTGTAAAAACAACGGTGTTTTTAAAAGACATGAACGATTTTGCGGCGATGAATGAAGTATATGGTCAATATTTCCGCGATCATAAACCAGCGCGTTCCGCTGTTGAAGTGGCTCGTTTGCCAAAAGATGCGTTAATTGAAATTGAAGTCGTTGCCCTTGTTAAACAATCGTAAAAAAATTTTCTAAAGTTAGCAGGAAAATAAAAAACGACGTGGAATAAATTCGATTAAGTTCTTATATAGGGAAAAGGTGGTGAACAGAATGGAAGTAACTGACGTGAGATTACGCCGCGTGAATACCGAAGGACGTATGAGAGCGATTGCCTCGATCACGTTGGATCATGAATTTGTTGTTCATGATATTCGTGTCATTGAAGGCAATAACGGCTTGTTTGTCGCTATGCCAAGCAAGCGTACTCCTGACGGGGAATTCCGTGACATCGCTCATCCAATTAACTCAACAACCCGCGGGAAAATCCAAGAAGCTGTTTTAGCTGAATATCACCGTGCTGGTGAGTTGGAAAAAGAGCTTGAAGAAGCAGGCGCTTCGTAATAAATAAGAAAGAGGACCCTTTCGCTTAAAAAGGGTCCTTTTTATATGGAAAATGATGTTTATCCTATTCGTAAAGAATATATGATGAAAATGATGAATTTTTTTGGTAGATGACAATGTTTCCTTGAAATACATACATAATTGATATATATTCAATATGGATAAAGAGAGGTATGGAGGCCTTACGATGAGACGATATGCGATCATTTTAGCGGCTGGACAGGGGACGCGCATGCGTTCAAAGCTGTATAAAGTGTTGCACCCTGTCTGTGGAAAGCCGATGGTACAACATGTAGTGGATGCAATTTCTATGTTACATGTAGATCGACTAATTACAGTTGTTGGTTTTGGAGCAGAACGAGTAAAAGAACAACTCGGCAGTCAAAGTGAGTACGTCATTCAAGAACAACAGCTTGGGACGGCACATGCTGTTTTGCAAGCAGCACCTCATTTAGCTGATAAAGATGGTGTGACTCTCGTTGTTTGTGGAGATACGCCATTGATCACCTCAGAAACGATGGAAGCGCTTTTACAACATCATTTACAAACAAAAGCGAAAGCAACGATTTTAACCGCCCTTGCAGAAGATCCAACAGGATACGGTCGCATTGTCCGAAATAAAGATGGACATGTCGAAAAAATTGTAGAACATAAAGACGCAACTGAAGAAGAACGGAACATTCGAGAAATTAATACAGGGACGTATTGTTTCGATAATCGTGCATTATTTGAAGCGCTTACGAAAGTGTCAAACGACAATGCACAAGGTGAATATTATTTACCAGATGTCATCGAGATTTTGAAAAAACAAGGCGAAATCATTTCAGCATATGAAACACCGGTGTTTGAAGAAACGTTAGGTGTAAATGACCGCATTGCGCTTGCACAAGCAGAAAAAATTATGCGTGCACGCATTCATCGTAAACATATGGCAAATGGTGTGACAATCATCGATCCTGAGCATACGTATATAGGACCAGATGTGCACATTGGACAGGATACCGTCATCTATCCCGGGACATGGATTGAGGGACATACGGTGATCGGTGAAAACTGTATCATCGGACCGAATAGTGAAGTGAAAAATAGCCGTATTGGCAACGACACATCGATTCGTCATTCGGTTGTACATGATAGTGAAATAGGATCAGACGTAACCATTGGTCCATTTGCGCATATTCGTCCGCTATGTAAAATTGGTGATGATGTGAGAATCGGAAACTTCGTTGAAATCAAAAAAGCGACGTTTGGAGACGGCAGTAAAGCATCGCACTTAAGTTATATTGGGGACGCTGAAGTAGGCGCACATGTCAATATTGGTTGCGGAACCATTACAGTAAATTATGACGGTGCCAATAAATACGTGACAAAAATTGAAGATGGTGCGTTTATTGGTTGTAATTCGAACTTAATTGCTCCTGTTACGGTCGGAAGTGGAGCGTATGTAGCGGCTGGTTCCACGATTACCGATGATGTACCTAGTGAAGCTTTAGCTATCGCTCGTGCTCGACAAACAAATAAAGAAAATTATGTTGAACGTCTACAAGCGAAGAAAAAATCCTAATGGAGGTTCATTGACCCATGTCTCAGTATTTAAATTCTAATTTAAAGTTATTTTCGTTAAACTCTAATCCAATCTTAGCCCAAGAAATCGCAAAAGTGATTGGTGTTGAATTAGGAAAGTGTTCCGTTTCTCGTTTTAGTGATGGGGAAATTCAAATTAACATTGAAGAAAGTATTCGTGGATGCGATGTTTATGTTATTCAATCAACGAGCGCGCCCGTGAATGAGCATTTAATGGAGTTACTTATTATGATTGACGCATTAAAGCGAGCGTCTGCAAAAACAATTAATATCGTTATGCCATACTACGGATATGCTCGTCAAGATCGCAAAGCGCGTTCTCGTGAACCGATTACTGCGAAATTGGTTGCTAATTTATTAGAGACAGCTGGTGCTACTCGCGTGATTACGCTTGATTTACACGCACCGCAAATTCAAGGATTTTTCGATATTCCAATCGATCATTTAATGGGAGTTCCGATTTTAGCGGATTACTTTAAGGAAAAGCAACTTGATGATATTGTCATCGTTTCTCCAGATCATGGTGGCGTGACGCGTGCACGGAAAATGGCAGATCGTTTAAAAGCGCCAATTGCGATCATTGACAAGCGTCGTCCGAAACCAAATGTAGCAGAAGTGATGAACATTATTGGTAATGTACAAGGAAAAACGACGATTTTAGTGGATGATATTATTGATACAGCTGGAACAATCACTTTAGCAGCAAATGCGTTAGCTGAGTATGGGGCAAAAGAAGTGTATGCATGTTGTACGCACCCAGTTTTATCAGGTCCAGCGATTGAACGAATTCAAAATTCGAAAATTAAAGAGCTTGTTGTCACGAATACAATTGCGATTCCTGAAGAAAAGAAAACGAATAAAATTGTCGAGTTATCTGTTGCTCCTCTGATTGGTGAAGCAATTATTCGCGTACATGAAGAGCAGTCGATTAGCGCGTTGTTTGACTAATGACGTTTAGACCTTCCTATTTTAGGGGAAGCTATGAGCGATGCTAAAATAGGAAGGTGATTTCATTGTTACAACTTCAATTGCGTACAGATCATCGACGTTCTTACGTCAAACAAATGCGGAAACAAGGTCACATCCCGGCTGTGTTGTACGGGAAAACGATGAATAGCCAATCAGTTTTTGTTGATGCGGCTGAGTTTTTAAAGCAGTTGCGGGCTACAGGTGGTACAGGTCTTTTAGACGCAAAGATGAACGACAATCATATTCGTATCATCGCTCGCGATATGCAAAAACACCCGATTCGCCATGATATTATTCATATTGACTTTTTAGCTGTTGATGCAAAAACAGAAATCGATGTTCACGTTCCGATTCATCTCGTTGGTGAAGCAGCTGGCGTGAAAGATGGGGGTGTATTGCAACAAGCAATGCATCAATTGTCCATTCGGGCGCTGCCGTCAAACATCCCTCCATCCATTGATGTCGACATAACGAATTTGCAAGTAGGCGATGTTATTACAGTTTCACATATTCAAACAAACGGTGCTTATGAAATCAATCACGATCCAACAGAAGTGATCGCTTCGATTTTGCCACCAAAACAAGAAGAAGAAATTCATAGCGGTGAAGAACAAGAACCGGGGAGACCGGAATCGGAAGAAGGACGCGAAACAACACCGCGACGGACGTAGCCATTATTGGTTACGTCTTTTGCGGTATAGAGAGAAGGAGCAGGGAAATGGTAAAGCTGTTTGTTGGTTTAGGGAATCCTGGAAAAGAATATGAACAAACGAGGCATAATGTAGGGTTTATGGTGATCGATGAGCTTGCTCGTCGCTGGGGATTTACGTTCAATCAAACGAAGTTCCAAGGTATATTTGCAAGTGGCGTCATTTCAGGTGAAAAAGTCATATTATGCAAACCGCTTACATATATGAACTTATCGGGTGAATGCGTTCGACCGTTGATGGACTATTATAATATTGATGTCGACGATCTCATTGTCATTTACGACGACCTAGATTTGTCAACCGGAACGGTTCGCTTGCGTCCAAAGGGAAGCGCTGGCGGTCATAACGGAATGAAATCGCTTATTCATCATTTGAAAACAGAGCAATTTAAACGCATTCGCATCGGCATTGATCGGCCGAAAAACGGAATGAGAGTGAGTGACTACGTATTAGGGCGATGGACAGCGGAAGAGAAAATACAAATCGAACAAGCGATTAAAAAGGCAGCAGATGCATGCGAGCGATCGTTACACGTTCCGTTTGCTCAAGTGATGAACGAATTTAATAAGTAATGAATAATTCCCGACTAAATGGTTCAAAATGTATTCGATTAAAACAACCATTTGGGAGGGACGCATATGGCATTGCATTACTATTGCCGCCATTGTGGCGTAAAAATCGGGACGATCGATGCACTTGAGTTAGAGAGTGAGCAATTAGGGTTTCATCGATTAACAGAAGAAGAAAGGTTAGATATGATTCAATATCTTCCGACAGGGGAAATTTGCGTCAAGGCGATTTGCGAAGATTGCCAGGAGGCGTTGGATCGAAATCCTGATCTTCACCAATATGAAAAATTTATTCAATGATTGGCTTTGGGTTACCCAAAGCGTTTTTGTATTTATGTTTGGAGAGGAGGGGTTTTTTTGCGCGGATTACGACAATATTTTATTCATCACGCGGACATGCAATCGGTTGCAGAAGGGGTTCGCAATGGTTTAAAGGAACAGCTTGTGACCGGTTTGTCTGGTTCTGCCCGTTCTGTTTTCATTTCTTCTTTATATGAGGATACTGAGCGACCTTTATGCATTGTGACGCACAATTTATTTCAAGCGCAAAAAATATATGATGATCTCATTCAATTAATTGATGAGGAAGAAGTGTTTCTTTATCCTGTCAATGAATTAATTGCAGCTGAATTAGCTGTAGCTAGTCCGGAATTGCGAGCACAACGATTAGAAGTGTTAAACTATTGGTGTGGGCGGAAAAAAGGAATTGTTATCGCTCCCATTGCTGCACTTCGACGACTATTGCCACCGAAAGATGTATGGCAACGTTATCAACTTCGTTTTCGCGTCGGTGAGCAAATGGATGTGGAACATTGTTTGAAGCAATTTATTGCGATGGGATATGAACGTGTGTCTGTTGTTTCAACTCCGGGGGAATTTAGCGTCCGAGGAGGTATTATTGATATTTATCCGCTTACAGCTGAGCTTCCTTATCGTATTGAGCTATTCGACGTGGAGATCGAGTCAATTCGGACGTTTTCAGTCGATGATCAACGTTCGGTGGCTGAGATAGATGAGGTGTTAATTGGACCGGCAACGGAATTGATCGTTGAACAACAACATATAAACGAAGCGATTCAACGGCTAGAAGCACAACTTCATGATACGTTGCAACATATTCATGATGAAAAAACGAAAAATCGTTTATATGAACATGTATCATTTGAATTGGAGCAGTTAAAAAACGGAAAATCAATCGAAGAAATGTACAAATATTTCTCGCTTTTCTATCCTTCTGCTGCAAGTTTGCTAGATTACATTCCAGAGCACGGTGTCGTCATCATCGATGAAATGAGTCGTATTCAAGAAGTAGCAGAAAAACTGGAACAGGAAGAAGCAGAATGGTACACAAACTTGTTAGAAGAAGGAAAGATTGTGCAAAGTGTCCCGGTTTCTTATTCGTTTCCAGAAGTATTGCAAAAACGGACGAGATCAACGATTTACTTGTCTTTATTTTTACGTCATATTCCATACACGCATCCTCAAAACATTGTTAATGTATCTTGTAAGCAAATGCAAGTGTTTTATAGTCAAATGCAGTTGTTAAAGGGAGAAGTTGAGCGGTGGAAAAAGAGGAATTATGCTGTCGTTTTGTTAGCAGGAAATGAAGAGCGAGCGAAAAAACTGAAACAGACGTTAGAAGATTATGAGATTGATGCTGTCCAAATCGGGAGAGATGATGCATTATTGCATGGGAAATGTCAAATTGTCCCGTCTGGGTTAGTTGCAGGTTTTGAATTGCCGATGCAAAAACTCGCCGTCATTACAGAAGAAGAGCTATTTAAAAAGCGAATGAAACGTCCTGTGCGACGCCAAAAATTGTCGAACGCGGAACGGATTAAAAGTTATACAGATTTAAAAGTCGGCGACTATGTCGTCCACGTCAACCATGGAATCGGAAAATATTTAGGGATCGAAACGTTAGAAATTAACGGTGTTCATAAAGATTACATTCATATTCAATATCAAGGGAATGATACGTTATACGTTCCTGTTGATCAAATGGATCTCGTCCAAAAATATGTCGGTTCAGAAGGAAAAGAGCCGAAAATTTATAAATTAGGTGGAACAGAGTGGAAGAAAGTAAAGAAGAAAGTAGAGTCTTCTGTTCAAGATATTGCTGAGGACTTGATGAAATTATATGCAGAGCGCGAAGCGAGCAAAGGGTACGCTTTTTCACCGGATAACGAGATGCAAAGGGAATTTGAAGCGGCGTTCCCATATCAAGAGACGGAAGATCAGCTTCGTTCCATTCGTGAAATTAAACGCGATATGGAAAGCGAACGGCCGATGGATCGATTGCTATGTGGGGATGTTGGTTACGGAAAGACAGAAGTAGCGTTGCGGGCCGCTTTTAAAGCGATCATGGACGGAAAACAAGTTGCCTTTCTCGTACCGACGACGATTTTAGCGCAACAACATTACGAAACAGTTCGTGAACGTTTCCAAGGGTATCCGATTAACGTCGGTTTATTGAGTCGTTTTCGCACGAAAAAGCAACAAACCGAAACAATCCAAGGCTTAAAAGATGGTACGATTGATATGGTTATTGGAACACATCGGCTTTTATCAAAAGACGTATCGTTTAAAGATCTAGGTTTATTAATTATTGACGAGGAGCAACGGTTCGGTGTTGCTCATAAAGAAAAAATTAAACAACTAAAAACAAATATCGATGTATTAACGTTAACCGCTACACCGATCCCGCGCACGTTACATATGTCGCTTATCGGTGTCCGCGATTTGTCCGTCATCGAAACACCTCCGGAAAATCGTTTCCCTGTACAAACGTATGTGATGGAATACAGCCCGATCATTGTGCGAGAGGCGATTGAACGCGAAATGGCGCGCGGGGGACAAGTGTTTTTTCTTTATAATCGCGTTGAAGATATTGATCGAAAGGCAGAAGAAATTTCGGCGCTCGTACCTGATGCTCGTGTGGCATATGCACACGGAAGAATGTCCGAACATGAACTTGAAGCGGTCATGCTTGCGTTTCTAGAAGGTCAATATGATGTACTAGTGAGTACGACGATCATCGAAACAGGTGTTGACATTCCAAATGTGAATACGTTAATCGTTTATGATGCGGATAAGATGGGTCTTTCACAATTATATCAGTTGCGCGGGCGCGTAGGACGCTCCAATCGCATTGCGTATGCGTATTTTACGTACCGAAAAGATAAGGTGCTAAATGAAATAGCAGAAAAACGATTACAAGCCATTAAAGAGTTTACCGAGCTTGGATCTGGCTTCAAAATTGCGATGCGTGATTTATCTATCCGGGGGGCTGGCAACTTATTAGGAGCACAACAACACGGTTTTATTGATTCCGTCGGCTTTGAGCTTTATTCTCAAATGTTGAAAGAAGCGATTGAAGAAAAACGAGGAACAAAACAAGAAAAACCGTTTGAAGTGGAAATTGATTTAGAAGTGGATGCGTATATTCCAGAGCACTACATTTCAAATGAACAGCAAAAAATTGAGATGTATAAACGATTCCGAGCGCTCGATTCGTTAGAGGAGCTCGAACAATTGCGAGAAGAAATGTTAGATCGTTTCGGCGAGTATCCAGATGAAGTAGCGTACTTATTCCAAATTGCCGAAATGAAAATATATGCAAAACAGCATCTCGTTAAATCCATTAAGCAAACGAAGCAAGAAGTCACCATTTTATTCTCACAAGAAACGACAAAGCAAATTGATGTTAGCAAATTGTTTAAGCTCGGTGAACCGTATGGCAGGGATGTTGGTTTCGGCATGGATGGGGATCGCTTTAAAATTGTCGTTCATGTAAAAGGAATGAAGCCGCAACAGTGGTTAATGATCATTTATGAGTTGCTAAAAGGGTTAAAATATGCTAAAAAATAATTGGTTGTTCATGTTTATTGTTTATAAGTAAATGGCAACGATGAAGATGGGGGATTTTCACTTTTTAAAAAAAATCCCCCTCCTTTGTGTATATAACTTTGTTTGTGACGGATACTAATCACAACAATGGTGAATTATTCAACTGTTTCACCAGTGCCATTTTTAATCACTAGATGAAAGCGAGGCATCGATAGATGAAAGCAACAGGTATTGTTCGACGAATCGATGATTTAGGACGAGTAGTAATTCCAAAAGAAATTCGCAGAACACTTCGTATTCGCGAAGGAGACCCACTTGAAATATTTGTTGACCGCGATGGTGAGGTCATTTTAAAAAAGTATTCACCAATTAGTGAATTAGGTGACTTTGCAAAAGAGTACGCTGAAGCTCTTTTCGACAGTTTAGAACAACCAGTGCTCATTTGTGATCGCGATGTATTTATTGCAGTAGCAGGCGGATCGAAAAAGGAGTATTTAAACAAGAGCGTAAGCGAACTTGTTGAAAAAGTGATGGAAGATCGCCAGTCCGTTTTGTACACAGAAGAAACAAGCGTATCATTTGCGCAAGGTCATGAAGAACATATGCAATCATACGTGATTGCACCGATTATTGCTGGAGGAGATCCAATCGGGGCAGTCATTATTTTCTCGAAAGATAAAACGCTTGGCGAAGTAGAACATAAAGCAGCAGAAACTGCGGCGAGCTTCCTTGCTCGACAAATGGAACAATAAAGGTAGCATCTCGCTACCTTTTTTTGATGTATGTAATAGTAAAAAAGGTGAAGTGTATGGAAAAAAAAGACTGGTTGCGTGGTGCGTTTGTGTTGACGGTCGCCGCCTTATTTACAAAAATATTAAGCGCTTTTTACCGTATTCCGTATCAAAATATTGTAGGCGATGTCGGATTTTATATTTATCAACAAGTTTATCCTTTTTACGGTATTTTTCTCGCTTTGTCAACGTATGGCTATCCGATTGCGATCTCAAAACTTATTGCCGAAAATAAACAATCAACATATAAGTTTGCTGTTGTTCGGCTTTCTTTTTATTTTTTATCATGCCTTAGTATCGTCATGTTTTCCGTTCTTTATTTTGGCGCTTCGTCACTCGCGGCGCTCATGGGAGATCATCAACTAGCTCTGTTGATTCGCGCCGTTTCGTTTGCTTTTTTGCTTCTTCCATTTACTTCTGTTTCTCGCGGATATTTTCAAGGGGGAGGAGAGATGAATCCGACCGCTGTTTCGCAAGTAGTTGAACAACTTGTACGTGTCGGAGCGATTTTATTTCTTTCTTCTTTTTTGCTTCATCGCGGATTTACCGTTTATGAGGCAGGAGCTGGTGCGATGATTGGTTCACTTATGGGAAGTTTTGCTGCTGTTGCAGTACTCGTCGTATATATGTTGCGAAAGCGGACGAATGTTCATACCGAGCCATGGATTCCAACAAAAGAAAAAAGAAAAGTGCTTTTATTTTTAGCTGTTCATGGTGTAACGATTTGTTTAGCTAACATGCTCCTTGTTTTAATACAGCTTGTTGATTCATTTACCCTTCTCCCTTTGTTACAACAAGCAGGATTGCATGAACTAGCTAAAACAGCAAAGGGAATTTATGACCGTGGTCAACCGTTTATTCAGCTTGGGACAGTAGTAGCTACTTCTTTTTCATTAGCGCTTGTGCCGATGTTATCGCATGAACAAACAGAACGCAACGAAATATATACAGCTGTTCGCGTAGCGTTTATCATTGGAATGGGGGCAGTCGTTGGTTTAGTTTGCATATTAAAACAAGCGAATATCATGTTGTTTAAAGACCATGTTGGTGCGATGGAGTTGACGATTTTAGCCGTTTCTATTCTTTTTACTTCTTTAACATTAACGTTCATCGCCATTTTGCAAGGGCTTGGGAATGTATTTCGTCCATTTTTCATCGTTTGTGTCGGCATGATATCAAAATGGGGGTTGAATGTGTTGCTCGTTCCTTTATGGCATACAGTAGGGGCAGCTGTAGCGACACTCATTGCCTATGCCGTCATGTGCGTCATCGCCTTTTTTTATGTGCAAAAACGAATGTCTCGTCCTTTGCTTTCGCTCTCTATAATCATTCAAACGATAAAAGCCGCAGCGATGATGGCGATCATTTTAGTTGGATATATCATATTGATAAACGAGTTACCAATTCATCATGGACGTCTGTTTTCATCGCTTCAAGCGATCATTGGTGTTTTTATTGGGGCGTTTGTTTATATTATAATGATCGTTAAAAAAGAGGTTTTGGCGGAAAAAGACTTGTTAGCTTTTCCGTTTGGACGTTATTTAATAAAAATAAAGCAAAGAAAGGCTGGATAGTCATGGGTACAATTACAATTGTCGGTCTTGGGGCAGGAGACATCGATCAGTTGTCTTTCGGTGTGTACCGTACGTTAAAACAGGCGAATCGCCTCTTTTTACGAACGAAAGATCATCCTGTTGTCTCACAGTTGGAAGCAGAAGGGATACACATTCAATCGTTTGACGACATATACGAAAAATATGATCAATTTGAACAAGTATACGAACATATTGTTGAACATTTATGTGAAGAAGTGAAAAAAGGGGATGTCGTATACGCTGTTCCGGGCCATCCACTTGTCGCTGAGCGTACAGTAAAGCTATTGCTCGAAAAAAAAGATCACATTTCTGTTCGTGTAGAAGGGGGACAAAGTTTTCTTGATGCGTTATTTACTGCCGTTGAGCTCGATCCAATCGAAGGTTTTCAATTGATTGATGCTACCTCATTTCAACCGGACGAAATTCAGTTGCGGAATCATATTATTTTTTGTCAAGTATATGACTCGTTCATTGCATCCGATGTGAAACTAGCTTTGTTGGAAAAATTACCATATGATTATCCTATTTTTATCGTTTATGCAGCAGGAAGTAAACAACAACGAATCGAAAAAGTCCCGCTATATGAGCTAGATCGGGTCATAACGGTGAGCAATTTAACGAGCGTTTACGTACCAAAAGTAGAAAATGATGAGCTGTTATATCATGATTTTACTACTTTACGACGTGTGATTGCGACGTTGCGTGGGCCTAACGGTTGCCCTTGGGATCGGAAACAGACGCACCAGTCATTGAAAAAGTATTTGCTTGAAGAAACGTATGAGCTTCTTGATGCGATTGATCGGCAAGATGATGAAAATATAATTGAAGAGCTTGGCGATGTATTATTACAAGTTATGCTTCATGCCCAAATTGGCGAAGACGAAGGAATGTTTTCGATTGACGATGTCATTCGAGCCATTACAGAAAAAATGATTCGGCGCCATCCTCATGTATTCGGGGACGTTCATGTTGAGCATGCGGAACAGGTTGTACGCAACTGGGAAGCAATCAAGCAGGCGGAAAAAGAAACCGAACTTCATTCATTACTTGACGATGTTGCCAAAGCGTTACCGAGTACGCTGCGCGCATATGAATATCAAAAAAGAGCAGCAAAAGTTGGATTTGACTGGTCGGACGTAGAGCCGATGTGGCGTAAAGTTGAAGAAGAAATGAATGAGGTACAGCAAGAAGCTGATCGTATGGATGAACAAAAACTAAAAGAAGAGTTTGGAGATTTACTATTTGCGCTTATTAACGTATGCCGATATTATAAAGTCAATCCTGAAGAGGCGTTAGCCATGGCGAACGAAAAATTTTACCATCGTTTTCAATACATTGAACAAAAAGTAAAACAACAAGGGAAAGCTTGGCGTGCGTATTCTTTAGAGCAATTAGATGAAATATGGGAAGAAGCGAAAAGGGAGGGGTTATAATATGCGACTCGATAAGTTTTTAAAAGTTTCACGGCTCATTAAAAGAAGAACTTTAGCGAAAGAAGTAGCGGAGCAGGGGCGTGTATTTATTAACGGTCAGCAGGCGAAAGCGAGTTCAACCGTAAAAATAGGTGATGAAATTATGATTCAATTTGGCCAAAAACATGTGACAGTGAAAGTGGTCGAATTACAAGAACATGCGAAAAAAGAAGATGCGAGTGCGTTATATGAAATTGTAAAAGAAGAGCGAGTGGAGTAGCTTGTTCTAAACTATTTTCCTCCCTCATACACTTGTACAAACGATCGTTGTGAGGGGGAACGTTGATGACACAAAACATTGGAAATAAAGGTCCTATTCAAGAACATGACATTGTTATGCGCAGTCGGCGCACGTTAGAAATTACCGGTGTAAAACAAGTAGAAAGTTTTGATAATGAAGAATTTTTACTGGAAACTGTTATGGGGTTTTTGTCTGTGAAAGGACAAAATTTACAAATGAAAAACTTAGATGTAGATAAAGGGATTGTCTCGATTAAAGGTAAAATTTTCGAAATCATTTATTTAGACGAGCATCACACGGAGAAGGCTAAAGGGTTCTTTAGCAAGTTGTTTAAATGAGTTTGCACGTGCAATTTACGACTTTGCTTGCGATGATCGGAATCGGAATGATCATTGGGTCATCTTTTGACACATATGCACACATATTCAATCGTTCCAAGCGTCATCGACTTATCGTATGGGTTGCAGACATTCTTTTTTGGATCACGCAAGCACTATATGTCTTTTACACATTATTGGTTATTAACAATGGGCAAGTTCGTTTGTATATTTTTTTGGCCATATTATGCGGATATGCTGCCTATCAAGCTTTATTTCAACGTATGTACGTTCGTTTGTTACAAAAAATTATTCGTGCTTTTGTAATGTTATATCGTCTAATCATCCGAATGTTTCATTATGCTGTCATACTTCCGCTCCGACTTCTTTACCGTTTTTTTGTTTTTTTATTCATCACTACTTGCCATTTTGTTTTATCCATTGGTAAAATTTTATATAAAGTGATATATGTATGTATACGCTTTTTATTGCAACCATTTATATGGATTGGGCGTTTCATTTGGCGCCAAACCCCACTTCGTTTTCAAGCAACGGTTGGTCGTATTTTTCATATCGGAAAAGGGTTTCTTGCAAAAATAGCGAATATGTTTAGAAAAAAAGGGTAGTGAAGAAGGAGCGGTGAAAAACATGGGCGCCCCACAGAGAAGTAAAGTGAAAAAAATACAAACATCGTATGTCATTCAACAAGAAAAACAAGAACATAAGAAGGCGCGACGTCGTAAAAAGAAGGTGATTCGTTTTAGCATTGTGGCAACGATGGCGTTAGCCGCTTCTTCGCTATTTTTATATACGATGACGGCACAATCTTCTGCGATTGATGAGCAATTAAAAACGAAAGAACAGCTAGAAGAAAAGTTACGCACGTTGCAACAAGACGAACAAAGATTGAAAGAGGAAATCAAAAAATTAAACGATGATCAATATATTGCCGAATTGGCTCGAAAGCAATATTTTTTGTCGAAAGAGGGAGAAATTATTTTTATCACTCCGGATGAGTAAGTAAGATAGGCAGAAGGCTTATTGACACTTGTTTTTTTCATTATGTATAATGAAAGAAACGATTTTTCAGATTTTAAGGAGGAGCACTTTTTTTATGTCAATTGAAGTAGGCAGCAAGTTACATGGAAAAGTAACGGGCATTACAAAATTCGGAGCGTTTGTTGAGTTACCAGAAGGCGCGACAGGCTTAGTGCACATTAGTGAAGTAGCTGACAGCTATGTAAAGGACATTAATGAACATCTCAAAGTAGGCGATGTTGTCGAAGTTCGTGTTATTAATGTTGAGAAGGATGGGAAAATTGGCTTATCGATCAAAAAGGCAAAGGAACAAGCTTCACGTCCGCGCAACAAAGGAAACGATCGCGCTTCAAAAGAAAGCTTTGAGCAGAAAATTAGCCGTTTCTTAAAAGAAAGTGAAGATCGCTTAGCATCCCTTAAACGCCATACCGAATCAAAACGAGGAGGTCGTGGTGCTCGACGTGGTTAACTTGCTGCCGAATGGGACATGAGGCAGTTTATATAAGCATCCATTTCGTAAGTGGATGCTTTTTCGTTTGGATTTTATGAAAAAACTATTGACTTTATCGGAGGAACATAGTAGAATTACAAATGTCGTTGCATGGCGGCGTAGCTCAGCTGGCTAGAGCGTACGGTTCATACCCGTGAGGTCGGGGGTTCGATTCCCTCCGCCGCTACCAAATTGCATAATGGCCCGTTGGTCAAGTGGTTAAGACACCGCCCTTTCACGGCGGTAACACGGGTTCGAATCCCGTACGGGTCATCAAAAAGACACCAATTTCGCCACGAAATTGGTGTCTTTTTGTTTATATAAGCCGTTTTTTGTGATATTCCGTCGAAAAATTTATGTGATTCATCTTCTTTTTTTGACAAAATTTTGATAATTCAGTCTGTATAATACGAAGTAATAGACTGATATATGGAAAAGGGGAGAGGATGAACATGGAGCGAGTGGAACGGAAGTTAATCAATCAAATGGCGGAAGTACCTTTAAGTGGGACGAAAACGACGGCGTCACAATGGCTTCAGCGGTTTACAGTTCGATTCAGTCATTTATTATTTCAACAAGGGTTTTTATTTCTAGTTATCGGTTTTTTGCTTGGACGAGCTTTCATTTTAACAAAGATGACACCGTTTGCTTTGCCTTTTTTTGCAGCAATTTATTTACTTCGACGCGATAAGTTAGGTTTTGTATTTATTGCTTTATTTGCAGGATCGTTGACCGTCTCTTTTTACACTTCTATATTTATCGTTGCTTCGATCGTGATGTTTCTCATCTTTTATCGTCTATTTTTCTGGATTGATGCTCTGCCGAAAAGATTGCCCGTTGTCGTGTTTTTTGCCTCCATTTTCGCGAAAACAGGCATGATTTATACGTGGGGGCATGAATGGACGATATACGAGGGAATGACGATGCTTATTGAAGCGGGACTTGGCTCAATTTTAACGCTCATTTTTTTACAAAGCGTGCCATTGTTTGATCATCAAAAATATAAGCAAACGTTAAAACCAGAAGAAGTCATTTCTTTCGTCATTCTTATTTCTTCTATGCTGACGGGAATGGTTGGTTGGTCAATTTATGATCTTTCGTTAGAACATGTTGCATCGCGCTATGTATTGTTGTTGTTTGCTTTTGTAGCTGGTGCGACCGTTGGTTCAACAGTCGGCGTTGTTACAGGACTTATTTTAAGCTTAGCGAGCGTCTCGAATTTATATCAAATGAGCTTACTAGCTTTTTCTGGGTTGCTTGGAGGGCTTTTGAAGGAAGGGAAAAAAATAGGCGTTTCTCTTGGTCTTGTTGTCGCGACATTGTTAATTGCCCTTTATAGTCAAGGGATCGCAGATATTGTCCCGAATATCGTGGAGTCGCTATTAGCCGTTTTACTTTTTCTTATAACCCCACAAGCGTTGACGAGTAAAATGGCGAAATATGTGCCAGGGACGGTTGAACATACGAATGAGCAACAACAATATGTGCGAAAAATCCGCGATGTTACCGCTCAGCGAGTGGAACAATTTTCTCATGTGTTTCAAGCGTTATCAAAAAGTTTCTCTTCCTATGGTGTACTTACGCACGAAGAGGAGGAAGAACGTGAAATTGATTACTTTTTAAGTGATGTAGCTGCTAAAACGTGCCAAACGTGTTTTAAGAAAGATCAATGTTGGATTAACCACTTCGATAAAACATATGACTACATGAAAAAAATTATGCAAGAGGCAAGCGAAAATGATCAAATAACGAATGCAAAATTGTTGCGAGAATGGGATAAACATTGTGTGAAAGCAAATAAAGTTGTTCAAATTATCGAGAAAGATGTGTCGTTTTATAAAGCGAATAAAAAATTAAAGCAACAAATGAAAGAAAGTAGAAGACTTGTGGCAGAACAGTTATTAGGTGTATCACAAGTGATGGAAGATTTTGCGAAAGAAATTCAAAAAGAGCGTGAAAATTATTATGTGCAAGAAGAACAAATTTTGCACGCCCTTCAACAGTTCGGTGTCGATGTGAACGATGTTGAAATTTATAGTTTAGACAAAGGAAGTGTTGATATTGAGATGGTTGTTCCATATTGCGACGGAAGGGGGGAATGTGAAAAACTGATTGCACCAATGCTGTCTGATATTTTAGGTGAGACGATTATTGTAAAAAAAGAAGAGTGCTCTGTCTATCCGAACGGGGACTGTCGGGTTGCTTTCAGTTCTTCAAAAGCGTTTGTTATTGATACAGGCGTTGCGTACGTTGCGAAGGGGGGCGGATTTATTTCAGGTGACAGCTATGCGATGATGGAAATTGGTGGTGGAAAATATGCGTTAGCTATTAGTGACGGGATGGGGAATGGGGAACGAGCGCATTATGAAAGTAAAGAAACGCTCAAACTATTACAAAAAATTTTACAATCGGGAATTGAGGAACGAATTGCGATTAAATCGATCAACTCTATTTTGGCGTTGCGAACGACAGAAGAAATTTTTTCAACGCTCGATTTAGCCATTGTTGATTTGCAAAATGCAACAACAAAATTTTTAAAAGTTGGCTCATCTCCAAGCTTTATTAAACGTGGAAATAACGTGATGAAAATCGAATCGAGCAATTTGCCGATAGGAATTATTACTGGGGTAGAGTTTGAAATGATTGAAGAGCAATTAAAGGCAGGAGATTTACTCATTATGATGAGTGACGGCATTTTTGATGGGGTTTCGCATATCGAAAATCATGATGTATGGCTAAAACGAAAAATTAAAGAATTAAAAACGAATGATCCGCAAGAAGTATCTGAATTGCTTTTAGAAGAAGTCATTCGTGTCAACGGTGGAGAAATCGAAGATGATATGACGATTGTTGTGGCGAGAATTAAACATAATACACCGAAATGGGCAGTCATTCCGGCATATCAATATATGAAATAAAGGTATAAAATCCCCTCTGAACGTCGATGATGGGAGTATACTACTTTTTTCGGAGGGGATGAACGTATGCGAAAAGGAACGTTGCGTCAAATTTTATTAATCACAGACGGTTGTTCTAATCATGGTGAAGATCCAATTGCTATGGCGGCATTAGCGAAAGAACAAGGGATTACGGTTAATGTAATCGGTGTTCTTGATCAAGACATCATTGATGAGCAAGGATTACGGGAAATTGAAGGAATCGCACAATCAGGTGGAGGAATTAGTCAAGTCGTATACGCTAAACAGTTATCACAAACGGTACAAATGGTCACAAGAAAAGCAATGACACAGACGTTGCAAGGCGTCATTAATCGGGAGTTAAAACAAATTTTAGGATCCCAGGCTTCCATTGAACAGCTTCCGCCAGAAAAAAGGGGAGAAGTGATGGAAGTTGTTGAGGAGTTAGGGGAAACTGTTAACTTGCAAGTTTTAATATTAGTAGACACAAGTGGAAGTATGAAGACAAAGTTGCAAACGGTAAAAGAAGCGTTATTAGACTTATCGATCAGTTTGAATGCTCGTTTGGGAAATAATGAGTTTTCTGTTTTTGTATTTCCCGGGAAAAAAGGAGAGGTAGATCGTATTCTAGATTGGACGCCGAAAATGGAGTCCATTTCAAGTGTGTTTCCAAAACTAACATCCGGGGGAATTACACCGACCGGTCCAGCTATTCGCGAGGCGCTACAACAATTCCAAAAAAGACGCTCATTAAAAAGTTTGTTTACGCATGATGGTGATGACGATGTATACATCGAACAATCTATGTAACATTCCAACGGGAACAGTTATACAAGGGAAGTGGCATAAACGTCGTTATGAAATGATAAAGCAACTCGGTAAAGGAGCAAATGGGGTTGTTTATTTGGCTAGAGAAGGACGGACGTTTGTGGCGCTAAAAATAAGCAATCAATCAACAGCGATGATGTCAGAAGTAAATGTGTTGAAACGATTTTCAGAGGTCCAGGGAGTTGCCCTCGGACCTTGTTTATTAGACGTAGACGATTGGTTTCATCCGCAAGAAAAAAGAATTTATTCATTTTATGTAATGGAATATATTGAAGGGGATGATTTGTTAACTTTTATTCAAAAACGGGGGAAAGATTGGATCATCGTCATTATATTGCAGTTGTTAGGCGATTTGCATAAGTTGCACGAAAAAGGGTGGGTATTCGGTGATTTAAAACCAGACAATTTAATTGTTTCCGGGACGGTCCCGAAAGTGCGATTAATTGATGTGGGTGGCACAACCATTCGCGGACGAGCCATTAAAGAGTTTACAGAGTTTTTTGATCGTGGCTATTGGGGTATGGGAACAAGAAAAGCCGAGCCGTCGTATGATTTATTTGCGGTGGCGATGATTATGATTAATATGTGCTATCCAAAACGATTTGAAAGAAAGGAAAATGGCCGAGAGCAGCTACGTCCTATGATCTCCTCTCACCCCTATTTGAAAAAATATGCGGAAATATTATGGTGTGCACTGGATGGAAAGTACACTAGCGCTCATGAAATGAGGAAAGATTTGCTACAATGTATGCAACGACCGTCTGCAAAGAAAGAAAAGCGCGAAGAGAGAACGGTGCGTGTAAAAAGGAAGAAAAAATTTCATGTATTAGAGACGATGCTTTTGTTTGTGTGCCTTTTATTTATGTATGTTGTTTATTTGTATGTTCAAATTCTTTAATTTTTCCGCATTCGTTTTGAGTACGGGCAATAAAATATGATACGATTGTAAAAAACGACACTACTAACCGAGAGGGAGAATATGCTAGAAGTTGTGCATGAGTTTATCGAAAAGCATCAATTGCTTGAGCGTGGTACAACTGTTGTTGTTGGCGTGTCAGGCGGTCCGGACTCATTAGCGTTGCTTCATTTCTTATGGAGTGAAAGAGAGCGTTACGATATTCAACTTGTTGCTGCACATGTCGATCATATGTTGCGGGGAAAACAATCAGAAGAAGATATGCATTTTGTGAAACATTTTTGCGAACAACATAGTATTATATGTGAGGCGACACAATTAGACGTTCCTGCATATATGGAACGAACAGGAAAGGGTGTGCAAGAAGCAGCCCGTGATTGTCGATACACCTTTTTTGAGCAAGTTATGTACAAACATCACGCACATTGTGTCGCTTTAGCTCACCACGGCGATGACCAAATTGAAACGGTGCTTATGCGATTAGTACGCGGAAGTACGACAAGAGGGTACGCAGGGATACCCGTAAAGCGCCCATTTGGCAGTGGCTATATCGTTCGACCGTTTTTATGCATCGATCGAAGGCAAATTGAACAGTATTGTCGACAAAATGGATTGCATGCTCGGCACGATCCGAGCAACGAAAAGGATGATTACACGCGCAACCGTTTCCGTCATTTCGTCTTGCCTTTTTTCAAGCGGGAAAATATTCGCGTTCATGAGCATATTCAACAGTTTAGTGAGATGATGAGCGAAGATGAAGCATTTTTAGAGCAACTGACAAAAGAGGAGTTGAAACGCGTTGTTCATCAACAAGAAGAAGGGATTCATGTCGATATTCCTCCGTTCATACGCATGCCAAAACCTTTACAAAGACGAGGGATTCAACTAATATTAAACTATCTTTATGGGAACGTCCCATCGTCATTGTCTTCTATACATATCAACCAAGCGTTACAATTTTTAAAACGGCAACATCCTTCAGGTATGCTTCATTTTCCGAACGGATTAAAAGTTATTCGTCAATATGAGGTGTGTATATTTACGTTTCAGCAGAGACAGACGAGCGAATATGAGTTTCTTTTCCATGTTCCCGATACGATCGTATTACCAAACGGATGTCAACTTATCAGTCAGTTTGTTGATCGCTATCCTTTCATTGAAGACGATGATCATATAGTCATTGAGGCTGATCAATTAATGTTGCCTCTTCGTGTGCGAACAAGAAAGTGTGGAGATCGCATGAAAGTCAAAGGAATGAAACATGCGAAAAAAATATCTCGTATTTTTATTGATGAAAAAATTCCAGCGAACGAACGAGCGCAGTGGCCAGTTGTCGAAGATGCGAGCGGGAACATCATATGGATTCCTGGTGTAAAGAAATCTGTTTACACAGCAACAAATATTACAAAAAATCGCTATATTGTATTACACTATAAAAAGCAATGAATGATAGTAGGAGGAAAGAATATGGGCATGCATCAAGATATGGAAAAAATTTTAATTACAGAAGAACAAATTCAACAAAAAGTAAAAGAACTAGGAGCATTATTGACGAAAGAATATGAAGGACGCTTTCCGCTTTTGGTTGGTGTACTAAAAGGCGCGATGCCGTTTATGGCAGACTTGATTAAGCATATCGATACATATTTAGAAATCGATTTTATGGACGTATCAAGTTACGGTCATGCAACGGTGTCATCGGGTGAGGTGAAAATTTTAAAAGACTTAAACACATCGATTGAAGGTCGTGATGTTCTCATCATTGAAGATATTATTGATAGCGGGTTAACGTTAAGTTATTTAGCAGATTTATTCCGTTATCGCAAAGCAGAATCGATTAAAATCGTGACTTTGCTTGATAAACCGTCTGGTCGAAAAGCAAATATTGAAGCTGATTATGTCGGTTTCATCGTTCCAGATGAATTCGTTGTCGGTTATGGGTTAGACTATTGTGAGAAATACCGAAACCTTCCGTACATCGGTGTGTTAAAACCAGAAGTATACAGTAAATAATTTTTTCATGCACATCGTTTGTTTTGGAACGTTTTTCTATGATACTATTGACTATAGCGTGTTTTAAGTGTGGGAGGAGGTAGGAGATGAACCGCATTTTCCGTAATACAATTTTTTACTTACTCATTTTTCTTGTCGTCATTGGTGTTGTGAGCTTTTTAAATGGCGGCAATCAACGTGCAGAGCGGATGACGTACGATGCGTTCATTACCCATCTAGAAAACGGTGATGTAAAGTACGTCTCGTTGAAGCCAGAGCGAGGCGTTTATGAAATTCGCGGACAATTAAAAACGTATGCTGAAGGACAATTTTTTACGACGTACGTAGCGAACAGTCCGCAAATTCTTCAGCGCATTGACGAAGCCGCACAACAGGCGAAAGTAGAAGTGTTGCCTGCGGATGAAACGAGCGGATGGGTGACGTTTTTCACGTCCATTATTCCGTTTATCATCATTTTTATTTTGTTCTTCTTTTTATTAAATCAAGCACAAGGTGGCGGCAGCCGAGTGATGAATTTCGGCAAAAGCCGTGCGAAACTGTATAATGAAGATAAGAAGCGTGTTCGTTTTAAAGACGTTGCCGGTGCGGATGAAGAAAAGCAAGAACTTGTTGAAATTGTCGAGTTTTTAAAAGATCCTCGTAAGTTTGTGGAACTCGGAGCTCGCATTCCGAAAGGTGTTCTTCTCGTCGGACCACCTGGAACAGGAAAAACGTTATTAGCGAGAGCGGTTGCTGGAGAAGCTGGTGTACCGTTTTTCTCTATTAGTGGTTCAGATTTCGTTGAAATGTTTGTCGGTGTTGGTGCTTCGCGTGTACGTGATTTGTTTGAAACTGCGAAGAAAAACGCCCCTTGTATTATTTTTATTGATGAAATTGATGCAGTGGGACGTCAACGTGGTGCTGGTTTAGGTGGAGGTCACGATGAACGGGAGCAAACATTAAACCAATTGCTCGTTGAAATGGATGGATTCGGCGGAAATGAAGGAATTATTATTATCGCTGCGACAAACCGTCCGGACATTTTAGACCCTGCCCTTTTACGTCCTGGTCGTTTCGATCGTCAAATTACGGTTGACCGTCCAGATGTGAAAGGACGTGAAGCTGTTCTTCGTGTGCATGCACGCAACAAACCGCTCGATGAGTCAGTTGATTTAAAGACGATTGCGATGCGTACGCCTGGTTTTTCTGGTGCTGATTTAGAAAACTTATTAAATGAGGCTGCCCTTGTTGCTGCTCGACGGAACAAGAAAAAAATTGATATGAGCGATATTGATGAAGCAACGGATCGTGTCATTGCTGGTCCTGCTAAGAAAAGTCGCGTCATTTCTGAAAAAGAGCGAAAAATTGTTGCTTATCACGAAGCAGGTCATACAGTCATTGGCATGGTGCTTGCGGATGCGGAAATGGTCCACAAAGTAACGATTGTGCCACGTGGCCAAGCTGGTGGATATGCAGTTATGTTACCGAAAGAAGACCGTTATTTTATGACGAAACCAGAGCTGCTTGATAAAATTACAGGGCTTCTTGGCGGACGTGTGGCTGAGGAAATCGTATTTGGCGAAGTAAGTACAGGAGCGCATAATGACTTCCAGCGCGCAACAAGCATTGCTCGTCGCATGGTTACGGAGTTTGGAATGAGCGATAAGCTTGGACCAATGCAGTTTGGTCAGTCTCATGCTCAAGTGTTCCTAGGTCGTGATTTGCATAATGAGCAAAATTATAGCGACCAAATTGCATATGAAATTGACCTTGAGATGCAACGCATTATTAAAGAATGTTACGAAAAAGCGAAACGCTTACTAACGGAAAACCGCGACAAGTTGGATCTGATTGCCAATACGTTGCTTGAAGTGGAAACACTTGATGCAGAGCAAATTAAACATTTGTTCGAACATGGTACGTTACCAAACCGCAATGACAATAAACAAGAGGAAGTAAAAGTAAATATCCAAACGAAAAAAGAAGAATAAAGGTGTCTCTTTTTATTAAGAGGCATCTTTTTTTACCGTCCGCTTAACCGAGTGTGATATGATGAAGAAGGAACAAATGGTGAAAAAGTGGGGATGAGTGATGATTTTTGTATTAGACGTTGGAAATACGAATACTGTATTAGGTGTGTATGACGGAGACGAGTTGAAGTTTCATTGGCGCATTGAAACGAGCCGAAGCAAAACGGAAGATGAATACGGAATGATCGTAAAAATGTTATTACAAGATGTCGGATTGCGTTTTTCTGACATTGACGGCATTATTATTTCTTCCGTTGTGCCACCGATTATGTTTGCATTAGAGCGCATGTTTACAAAATATTTTCATATTAAACCGCTCATTGTAGGTCCGGGCATTAAAACGGGATTGAATATTAAGTATGACAACCCAAAAGAAGTCGGAGCGGACCGGATTGTCAACGCTGTGGCAGGTATCCACTTGTACGGCGCACCGCTTATTATTGTCGATTTCGGTACAGCGACAACATACTGCTATATTAATGAGCATAAGCAATATATGGGAGGGGCTATTGCCCCAGGGATTACAATTTCCACGGAAGCGCTTTATTCTCGAGCAGCTAAACTTCCGCGTATTGAAATTGCTCGTCCGGATGACATTATTGGAAAAAATACGGTAAGTGCGATGCAAGCAGGAATTTTATACGGATATGTCGGACAAGTGGAGGGCATTGTGTCACGAATGAAAGAAAAAAGTGCCGTTCCTCCAAAAGTCATTGCAACAGGTGGGTTAGCATCTTTAATTGCCCATGAATCGAATATCATTGATATTGTTGATCCGTTTTTAACATTAAAAGGATTACAATTGTTATATGAACGAAACAAGAAAGGTCAACAACCCAATGACTAAAGTCATGGGCTTGTAAGCCCCATGTTGACCAGACCAAGGCTTGAAACAGAGCCTACGTTATAGATGTCATGACACGTTCGGGTGCTTCTCCAGCCCGTTCCTCTGTCGTGCAAGGTTAAACAAGCGTGGTGGGTAGCGCTAGTGTCTTGCACATAACAAGCATCTATAACATGGTCGAGGAGAATATGACCTGCTTTATGCAGAGGAAAGGGGAGAACCCTATGGTTTTTGTGTTAGACACAAACAAACGTCCGCTTGCTCCTTGTCACGAAGCAGTTGCAAGAAAGCTGTTGAAACAAGGGAAGGCAGCGATTTACAGGCGATTTCCATTTACCATCATCTTGAAAAAATCAGTAGACGAATCAGAAATTAAAGCAACATATCGGCTAAAAATCGACTATGGAAGCAGGCATACAGGATTAGCGATTTTGCGAGGACAAGAAGTGGTATGGTTAGGGCAACTTGACCATCGCACAGACATCAAGGAAAGAATAGATAAAAGGCGTGCTTTTCGTCGAGCAAGACGAAATCGAAAAACAAGATACAGAAAACCACGCTTTCTGAACCGCAAGCGAAAGGAGGGGTGGTTGCCGTCATCACTAGAGAGTCGTGTGCAAAATATCCAAACATGGGTTAACCGCCTAAAGAAGTTATGCCCCATTGGGTATATATCATACGAAAATGCCAAATTCGACACGCAACTCATGCGAAATCCTGAAATCAATGGTGTAGAGTATCAACAAGGCACGCTACAAGGATATGAAGTACGGGAGTATTTGCTTGAAAAGTTTGGGCGGAAGTGTTGTTATTGCGGAAAAGAAAATGTTCCACTTGAAGTGGAGCATATCATTCCAAAATCGAGAGGTGGAACAGACCGAGTGGATAACCTATGTCTTGCCTGTCATGACTGTAATCAGCGCAAAGGAAGTAAGACAGCAGAAGAATTCGGGTATCCGCACATTCAAAAGCAAGTCAAAGAAACATTAAAGGATACAAGTGCTATCAACTCGACAAGATGGAAAGTGTATGAAGTGTTAAAGCAGACAGGATTAGATGTCGAGTGTGGAACAGGTGCACGAACAAAAATGAATCGTATTCGTTTAGACTTGCCGAAAACACATTATTTTGACGCTTGTTGTGTAGGCGAAAGCACAACAAATCACTTATATTTCAAAACAAAAGAAGTGTTATTTATCAAGGCAAAAGGGCGTGGTAGTCGCTCTCGTACAAACCTAGATAGATATGGCTTCCCAAGAGGTTATCTTGCAAGACAAAAGTTCTTCTTTGGCTTCCAAACAGGGGACATGGTTAAGGCTGTTATCCCAAGAGGGAAATATCAAGGCGTTTGGTTTGGCGAAGTCGCATGTAGAAAGACTGGAAGTTTCGATATTAAAGGCAAGGACGGTAAACGTATCGCACAAGGAATAAATTATAGATATGTCCAAGTCATTCAGCGATTTGACGGATATGCTTATGGAAAGGGGGTGGCGGAACTTGCGTAAGGTGCAATTCCTCCCCGTGCCTAAAGGCAGGGGCTTCCTTGCGTAAGTTTCGTGACAACTATGGCAGATTATTTAGTAAAAGCGCTAGCATACGATGGTCAAGTGCGAGCGTATGCGGTGCGCACAACAGAAACAGTACGGGAGGCGCAGCGAAGACATCAAACGTGGCCAACAGCATCCGCAGCACTAGGTCGTGCGATGACAGCGGGTGTGATGATGGGAGCGATGTTAAAAGGAGATAGTCAAATTACAATTAAAATTGAAGGTGGTGGCCCTATTGGTCATATTCTTGTCGATAGCAATGCCAAAGGGCATGTACGTGGTTATGTATCCAATCCGCATGTTCACTTTGAACTAAATGCAAACGGGAAGCTCGATGTTGCTAGAGCTGTTGGAACGAATGGAACATTAACTGTTGTGAAAGACTTAGGATTACGCGATTATTTTACAGGACAAGTTCCGCTCGTGTCTGGGGAGCTTGGTGAGGATTTTACATACTATTTCGTTTCCTCTGAACAGACGCCATCATCCGTTGGAGTTGGTGTGCTAGTCAATCCGGATTATACGATATTGGCGGCTGGTGGTTTTATTTTGCAACTGATGCCGGGTACAGAAGAACAAACCATTGCAGACATTGAAAAAAATTTAACTACCATTCCACCGATTTCAAAAATGATTGAAAGTGGTTTAACACCAGAACAAATTTTACATGCGCTACTCGGCGGAGAACAAAATGTAAAAATTCTTGAAACGATGCCTGTATCATTCGTTTGTCGTTGTTCACGTGAGCGGGTAGCAGATGCGATTATTAGCTTAGGGGTGGAAGAAATTCAGCAAATGATTGATGAAGAAGGAAAAGCGGAAGCATCTTGTCATTTTTGTAATGAAACGTATACGTTTTCAGCCGAAGATCTTGAGGAATTAAAAAAATTAGCAAAACAAAATGATTGACAATTTCGAAAATAACTGATAAATTGGTTACAAATTCTATAAAAATACTCGGGATTAGAGGTGGATGAAATGGCACGTGTAGTACAATCTATTACAGAGTTAATTGGTCAAACACCGGTAGTTAAATTAAACCGCATTGTTGATCACGATAGCGCAGATGTATACTTGAAGCTAGAGTTTATGAACCCAGGAAGCAGCGTGAAAGATCGTATTGCGCTAGCGATGATTGAAGCAGCCGAGAAAGCAGGGAAAATTCAGCCTGGTGACACGATCATTGAACCGACAAGCGGAAATACGGGAATTGGTTTAGCGATGGTTGCTGCTGCAAAAGGATATAAAGCCATTTTCGTTATGCCTGAAACGATGAGTTTAGAGCGCCGCAACTTACTTCGTGCTTACGGGGCAGAGCTTGTGCTGACGCCAGGAAGTGAAGGAATGCGAGGTGCGATTCAAAAAGCAGAGCAGCTCGCACAAGAGCACGGCTATTTTATGCCGCAACAATTTAAAAACGAAGCGAACCCAGAAGTACATCGTTTAACAACAGGAAAAGAAATTGTTGAGCAAATGGGCGATCAACTCGATGCATTTGTGGCCGGAATTGGAACAGGTGGAACGATTACAGGAGCAGGAGAAGTGTTGCGTCAAGCGTATCCAAACATTAAAATTTATGCTGTTGAACCAGCAGACTCTCCAGTGCTTTCCGGCGGAAAACCAGGTCCACATAAAATTCAAGGAATTGGAGCCGGCTTCGTTCCTGATATTTTAAATACATCCATTTATGATGAAGTCGTTACTGTAAAGACAGAAGAAGCGTTTGCAGCTGCTCGTCTAGCTGCTCGTCAAGAAGGGATTTTAGGAGGAATTTCATCAGGTGCAGCCATTCATGTCGCGTTGCAAGTAGCGAAAAAATTAGGAAAAGGAAAGAAAGTGTTAGCGATTATTCCAAGTAACGGTGAACGTTACTTGAGCACACCGTTATATCAATTTGAAGAATAATTCGGCAAGGACATTCTTGCCGAATTTTTTTTCGTGATTGTTTCTACATGTTCGTTGTACAATAAGCGTATGGATTGATGAAGAGGGGGGACATCTTTGAACAAACAAAGGCGACGAACAATGATCAAAAAGATCACATACGCACAACGTGATTGGTTTTCGCAATATAAAGCATTATCGCGAAAACAGTTGCACCATGTTTTGCTTGAAAGTGGGCGAGACGGCCGGTATAGCATAATCGGTTTACAACCATTTGCAGTCGTTATTGGTAAAGATGATAAATTGACGGTTTGGCAGAAGCATCGTACAGAAACGTTTGAAGGGGATATATTGCAATCGCTAAAGAAATGGTTCCGTCAGTGGGAAATAGAAAAATTAGAAGAAGGGCCAGATTTTCAAGGTGGAGCAATTGGCTATATCAGTTACGATTGCGTTCGCTATATTGAAAAGCTTCCTTCGATTGCATGTGATGACTTAAATATGCCTGATTTATATTTTTTAGTATTTGATGATGTGTTCGTATATGATCATCATGCATCTTTTCTTTATTTCATCACTCATTATGTAGAAGGAGAAGAGCAACAAGCGAACGAACGTCTCGAGCGATACGAACAACTATGGACAACTGATTTTTCCGACGTTTCCCGCCCGTTTATTCCGAACTACGAAAAAGAAGAAGCGGTGTCAATGAGTGAAGAACAGTTTATGGAAGCTGTCAAAAAGGTGCGCACGTATATTGCGCAAGGCGATGTCTTTCAAGTGAACTTGTCTGTACGACAATCGAAACGGTTACTTACACACCCGTTTACGATTTATGAAAAATTGCGCACATTAAATCCATCACCGTATATGGCGTATATGCATTTCCCTGAATTTCAAATCGTAAGCGGTTCTCCGGAGCTACTTGTGAAAAAGAAAGGAAAGTATGTAAGTACGCGTCCGATCGCAGGAACACGCTCACGTGGCAAAACGATTCAAGAAGATGATCAAATTGCCCAATCATTATTAGCAAATGAAAAAGAACGTGCCGAACATTTAATGCTCGTCGATCTAGAGCGGAATGACCTTGGACGTGTATGTGCATATGGAACGGTAAAAGTGGATGAGTTTATGGTCATTGAAAAATATTCTCATGTCATGCATCTTGTCTCCCATGTTTCTGGGCAGCTCGCGGAAGGAAAAGATGCATTTGATGTTATATCAGCCGTTTTTCCAGGTGGAACAATCACAGGGGCACCAAAAGTACGAACGATGGAAATAATTGAAGAGCTAGAGCCTGTTCGACGTGGCATCTACACTGGTTCAATCGGGTGGATTGGATTTGATGGTGATATGGAGTTGAACATTGCAATTCGGACAATGATTGCAAAAGATGGTCTTGCGTATGTGCAAGCAGGAGCAGGGATTGTCATTGATTCACAACCGGAACATGAGTATAAAGAATGTTTAAAGAAAGCATTTGCGTTATGGAAAGCAAAAGAGTTGAGTGAAGAAGAGTATGTACAATTAAGCTTGAGGTGAGCCAAATGATTTTAATGATTGATAACTATGATTCATTTACGTATAACCTCGTTCAATATTTAGGGCAATTAGGGGAAGAATTAATTGTTAAACGAAACGATGAGGTAACGATTGCTCAAATTGAACAACTTCACCCCCACTTTTTAATGATTTCACCTGGTCCTTGCAGTCCGAATGAAGCGGGTATTAGCATGGCAGCCATTGAATATTTCGCAGGGAAAATCCCGATTTTTGGTGTATGTCTTGGCCATCAGTCGATTGCCCAAGTGTTTGGTGGAGAAGTTGTTCGGGCCGAACGTTTAATGCATGGCAAAACATCGTCGATTTTTCATGATGGCAAGACGATTTTTACTCAAATTCCCAACCCCTTTACAGCCACGCGTTATCATTCATTAATTGTAAAAAGGGAAACATTGCCCGATTGTTTTGATATCTCTGCGTGGACAGAAGAAGGGGAAATTATGGCCATTCGCCATAAAACGCTGCCGATTGAGGGGGTTCAATTTCATCCGGAGTCGATCATGACGGAATATGGTTTAGACATGCTTAAAAATTTTATTACATTATACAAACGAAAGTGATGTTGCATGTTTATTTATATCAATGGGCAAATCGTAAAAAAGGAAGAGGCACGCATTTCCGCGTTTGACCACGGGTTTATGTATGGACTCGGTTTATTTGAAACGTTTCGCGTATATGATGGACATCCGTTTTTGCTTGATGATCACTTAACGCGCCTTCACGATGGGTTAAATATGTTAAACATCTCGTTTTTTATAACGCGGGACGAAGTGATGCATATTCTCTCCCGACTGTTGGAGGCAAACGGTTATCGCGATGCATATGTGCGTTTAAATATATCGGCTGGTGTTGGTGATGTGGGGTTACAAGTGGATAAATACACAGCGCCAACGGTTATTATGTACATGAAACCTGTTCCGACGTTTGCAGAGGAAAAAGTTTGCCAAACGTTACGAATAAGAAGAAATACACCAGAAGGGTATATCCGTTTGAAGTCACACCATTATTTGAACAATATTTTAGGTAAGTGGGAAATCGGCAAAGATGCACACGTGGAAGGTATTTTCCTTACACAAGACGGATTTGTCGCAGAGGGAATTGTTTCTAACGTTTTTTGGGTGAAAGATGGCATCGTGTATACTCCTTCAGTAGAAACCGGTATTTTAAACGGTATAACGCGATTGTTTGTGATCGATTTGTTGCGCTCGTGGGGTGTTCGTGTGAGAGAAGGATTTTACTCGCTACAACAACTGAAAGAAGCAGATGAAATATTTTTAACAAACTCCATTCAAGAAATCGTGCCGGTTTGTCGATTGGATGGTGATATATATCCCGGGAAATGTGGGGAAATGACGAGCCGTCTCCAACGTGCGTACGCCTTTTTTACTACACATTTATGGACAAGGTATGAAAGAAAGGACGGGTACGTTCATTGATGGATGTTATATATTGTGGAACATATAAGTTAGACTTGCGAAAGAATACGATTATTATGGGCATTTTAAATGCCACTCCTGACTCCTTTTCTGATGGCGGAAAATATAATCATGTAGAGCAGGCTGTTGAGCGTGCGAAGCAACTTGTCGCTGAAGGAGCACATATCATTGATATTGGGGGAGAATCCACTCGCCCTGGAGCCGAAAAAGTATCACTTGAAGAAGAATTGCGTCGCGTCATCCCGATTGTAGAAGCGGTTGCTAAAGCGGTGAATGTACCCATTTCGATTGATACGTATAAAGCAGAAGTAGCTAAACAAGCCATTGAAGCGGGCGCGACAGTGATTAACGACGTTTGGGGAGCAAAGGCAGATTCCAATATGGCTCAAGTAGCCGCTTACTATGGTGTACCTATTGTATTAATGCATAATCGTTACGATCGCCATTATAAAGATCTCATTTTGGACATGATGAACGATTTAAAAGAAAGTATTGATATAGTCAAACAAGCTGGTGTGAAAGACGAACAAATTATTATCGATCCAGGGATCGGGTTTGCTAAAACAGTAGAGCATAACTTGGAAGTGATGCGTCGGTTGGATGAATTTTCGGTTCTCGGGTATCCGATCTTGTTAGGAACATCGCGAAAATCATTTATCGGACATGTGCTTGATTTACCCGTTCATGAACGAGTAGAAGGGACAGGAGCAACAGTTTGCCTCGGCATTGCAAAAGGAGTGCACATTGTTCGTGTGCACGATGTTTTACCGATTGCTCGAATGGCTAAAATGATGGATGCGATGCTTGGAAAAGGTGAAGAAAATGCGGGATAAAATTTACATTAGTCAAATGGAATTTTACGGTTATCATGGGGTGTTTCCGGAGGAGAATAAACTCGGCCAACGTTTTTATGTTGACGTCACAATCGAAACGAACTTACAAAGAGCTGGCATTACTGATGATTTGAGCGAAACGATTAATTACGCGCATATATACGACATATGTCAAAGCATCGTTGAAGGCAAGCCTTTTAGACTTATTGAAGCGGTAGCAGAGCAGATTGCTGAGCAAATTTTATCCGCGTATGAAACAGCGTCATCGTGTACAGTGAAGGTGACAAAGCCTAATCCACCAATTAAAGGTCATTATGCTTATGTGGCGGTTGAAATTACGAGAGGACGTTAGAAATGGAACATATTTCTTATATTGCGTTAGGATCAAACATAGGGGATCGCTTTGCATATTTGCTTCAAGCAGTGAAAGCGTTACATGACCATGAATGTATTTCTGTTTTAGCGACATCTTCCGTTTATGAAACAGATCCCGTTGGATATGTCGATCAAGATTGTTTTTTAAATATGGTTATCAAAGTGGCTACATCATTATCTCCGTTTGCTTTACTAGCAGTAACGATGGATATTGAAAAACAGTTTGGCCGCAAACGAGAAGTTCGTTGGGGGCCAAGGACGTTAGACCTTGACATTTTGCTATATAATCATGAAAATATTGAGACAGAACAACTTATTATTCCGCATCCGCGTATGTTTGAACGGGCGTTTGTATTAATCCCGTTGTTTGAAATAGATGAATCTTTAATTATTCCATCTGTTCAACGTCCTTTACGTTCGTATGTGGAGCAGTTATCGGACAAGGGTGTTCGTATATGGAAAAGCCGCGAAGAAGTGGAAGAACAATTATTGGGAAAGGAGGGGATTTGATGTTTAAAATCGGAAATGTACAAATTAATAACCCTGTTGTACTTGCACCGATGGCAGGGGTATGTAATTCAGCATTTCGTCTAACTGTAAAGGAGTTTGGTGCAGGACTTGTTTGTGCAGAGATGGTTAGCGATAAAGCGATTTTATTTAATAACCCAAAAACAATGGGCATGCTTTATATTGACGAGCGTGAAAAACCATTGAGTTTGCAAATTTTTGGTGGGGAAAAAGAGACGCTTGTACAAGCCGCTAAATATGTAGATCAACATACGAACGCCGATATTATCGATATTAACATGGGATGCCCTGTTCCGAAAATTACGAAGTGTGACGCGGGAGCAAAGTGGTTGTTAGATCCAAATAAAATTTACGACATGGTAGCCGCCGTCGTCGATGCGGTGGAGAAGCCTGTCACAGTAAAAATGCGAATCGGTTGGGATGAAAATCATATTTATGCTGTCGAAAACGCTCAGGCGGTAGAACGGGCAGGTGGACAAGCGGTTGCTGTTCATGGCCGAACGCGCGTACAAATGTATGAAGGAAAAGCGGATTGGAACGTCATTAAGCAAGTGAAAGAAGCGGTTCGTATCCCCGTTATCGGTAACGGTGATGTCCAGACCCCTCAAGATGCTAAACGAATGTTAGAACAAACAGGCGTCGATGGCGTCATGATTGGGCGTGCTGCTCTCGGTAATCCATGGATGATTTATCGTACCGTTCGTTATTTAGAAACGGGTGAACTTATCCCGGAACCGTCTGTACGTGAAAAAATCGAAGTGTGTATTTTACATTTGGATCGTTTAATCGCTTTGAAAAATGAATATATCGCTGTAAAAGAGATGCGTAAACATGCCGCTTGGTATTTAAAAGGTATTCGTGGAAATGCCAAAGTTCGCAATGCGATAAATGAATGTCAGACGCGTGATGAACTCGTGACGTTGCTTATGAGTTTTGTGGAGGAAGTTGAAGCAAAAGAACAACATGTTGTCATAGAATCGTAAAACATACTGTCAGCTCATGCTGGCAGTATTTCTTAAAAAATAAACGGTTATTGGAGTGAATTCGTTATGTCGCATGAGGAATTAAATGATCAGCTATTAGTTCGTCGTGAAAAGTTACATAAGTTGCGTGAAAAAGGGATCGATCCATTTGGAAAACGGTTCGAACGCACACATAAAGCAGAAGAACTATTTGCGTTATACGGTCATTTATCAAAAGAAGAACTTGAAGAGAAACAAGTTCAAGTTTCTATTGCCGGTCGAATTATGACGAAACGAGGCAAAGGGAAAGCGGGATTTGCGCATATTCAAGATTTGACGGGACAAATTCAAATTTATGTGCGTAAAGACGATGTTGGTGAAGAGCAGTATGAAATTTTTGATACGTCAGATTTAGGAGATATTGTCGGCGTACAAGGAACAGTATTCAAAACAAAAGTGGGAGAATTGTCTATCAAGGTACACTCGTATGAAATGTTGACGAAATCGTTGCGCCCGCTCCCT
>NZ_JBBOQU010000001.1:90000-147500 GCF_038004465.1 Anoxybacillus sp. FSL W8-0104
CTGCGAAGCCGTAAGGCGAAGTATAGGGGCTGACACCTGCCCGGTGCTGGAAGGTTAAGGGGAGCGCTTAGCGCAAGCGAAGGTGCGAACCGAAGCCCCAGTAAACGGCGGCCGTAACTATAACGGTCCTAAGGTAGCGAAATTCCTTGTCGGGTAAGTTCCGACCCGCACGAAAGGTGTAACGACTTGGGCACTGTCTCAACGAGAGACCCGGTGAAATCATAGTACCTGTGAAGATGCAGGTTACCCGCGACAGGACGGAAAGACCCCGTGGAGCTTTACTGCAGCCTGATATTGAATGTTGGTGCGACATGTACAGCATAGGTGGGAGACTGAGAAGCCTGGACGCCAGTCTAGGTGGAGTCGCCGTTGGGATACCACCCTTGTCGTACTGAGATTCTAACCCGCACCCCTGATCGGGGTGGGAGACAGTGTCAGGTGGGCAGTTTGACTGGGGCGGTCGCCTCCCAAAGCGTAACGGAGGCGCCCAAAGGTTCCCTCAGAATGGTTGGAAATCATTCGAAGAGTGTAAAGGCAGAAGGGAGCTTGACTGCGAGACCTACAAGTCGAGCAGGGACGAAAGTCGGGCTTAGTGATCCGGTGGTTCCGAATGGAAGGGCCATCGCTCAACGGATAAAAGCTACCCCGGGGATAACAGGCTTATCTCCCCCAAGAGTCCACATCGACGGGGAGGTTTGGCACCTCGATGTCGGCTCATCGCATCCTGGGGCTGTAGTCGGTCCCAAGGGTTGGGCTGTTCGCCCATTAAAGCGGTACGCGAGCTGGGTTCAGAACGTCGTGAGACAGTTCGGTCCCTATCCGTCGCGGGCGTAGGAAATTTGAGAGGAGCTGTCCTTAGTACGAGAGGACCGGGATGGACGCACCGCTGGTGTACCAGTTGTTCCGCCAGGAGCACAGCTGGGTAGCTATGTGCGGAAGGGATAAGCGCTGAAAGCATCTAAGCGTGAAGCCCCCCTCAAGATGAGATTTCCCATCGCGTCAAGCGAGTAAGATCCCTTGAAGATGACAAGGTAGATAGGTCCGAGGTGGAAGCGTGGCGACACGTGCAGCTGACGGATACTAATCGATCGAGGACTTAACTAAGCACACAAGAAAAGCGAAGGCGACTGTCCAGCCACGAAGAACGCGAAAGGCCTGCGAGGAGGCTGTTGCCGCCACAGCAGGACTGAAGTGGTTCGAGGGGCTAGGAGCCGCAGCTAGACATCAAGAAAAGCTGAGAACGGTTCTTGACATAGTCAAGAAAAGCGAAGGCGACTGTTCTGTTATCTAGTTTTGAAGGAATTATCCTTCAATATATTGCTCGGTGACGATGGCGGAGAGGTCACACCCGTTCCCATCCCGAACACGGAAGTTAAGCTCTCCAGCGCCGATGGTAGTTGGCGGGACACCGCCTGCGAGAGTAGGACGTTGCCGGGCAAGGAAAGACCAAGACAAATTTTGTCTTGGTCTTTTTGTTTTATATCGTGAATGCAATGGGTAAAATATATAAGAAAAAGAAGGGAATCCTTGCATTTTTGAAGAAATCCGTATATATTAAAATTAAAGTCAAATATAGTCAAAGTCAACTGGCAGAGGAGGGATTATGTGAGGAATATCTCTGATGTCATTGAGCAATATTTAAAACAAGTATTAAATATGAGCGGAAAAGATATCGTTGAGATTAAACGAAGCGAAATTGCAGACAAGTTTCAGTGTGTTCCTTCGCAAATAAATTATGTCATTAACACACGCTTTACGTTAGAAAGAGGATACATTGTTGAGAGTAAACGAGGTGGCGGCGGCTATATTCGCATAATGAAAGTGAAAAATCAAAATACTTCTCAGCTTATTGATCATTTATTGTCACTTGTCCAAGAAAGAATTAGTCAAACAAATGGAGAACATATTATTCAACGCTTATTAGATGAAAAGGTAATTTCAAAACGAGAAGCGAATATGATGTTAAGCATCATTGATCGCACGGTTTTATCTCTTGACCTTCCTCATCGTGACGAGTTGCGTGCGCGCATATTAAAAGCGATGCTGACATCGTTAAAGTATATGTAGAGAGGGTGAATACTTTGATATGTCAAGAGTGTAATCAACGACCAGCAACGCTTCATTTCACTAAAATTGTTAATGGGGAGAAGACAGAATTTCATCTTTGTGAGCAATGCGCTCATGAAAAAGGCGAAATGTTTATGTTTCCGCATCAAGGAGCTTTTTCAATCAATAATTTAATTGCAGGACTATTAAATAATATGGATGCATCACTAAAAGAGCCAAAAGCTCCCTCTTTTCACAATGAACATATATTACAATGTGAGCGTTGTAAAATGACATACACCCAATTCGTTAAAGTCGGTCGTTTTGGTTGTGCGAGTTGTTATGAAACGTTTCGTAGCCATTTACCACCTATTTTTCGAAAGTTACATGGAGGACATGTAGCGCATGAGGGGAAAATTCCGAAGCGAGTAGGAGGTACGTTGTACGTCCGTAAGCAAATCGGGCAGTTGAAACAAATGTTACAGGAGCTTATTGCTAAAGAACAATTTGAGAAAGCTGCTGAAGTGCGTGATCAAATTCGAGAACTTGAAGCAGAATTACATGCGGAAGGGGGCGCCTAATTATATGAATGAACATTTGTTTTTCCAACGCGCTCTCAGTCCATGGATGAATGAAGAGGGGCCAGATTCTGATATTGTACTTAGTAGCCGTATTCGTTTAGCGAGAAATATGAGAAAATATCCGTTCCCAACGGTATTTACAAATGAGGAAGCAATGCAAATTGTTCAGTTGTTTGAACGATTATTTTCACAAAAAAGTTTCGATCGTATCGGTTCTTTTTTCTTATTAAAAATGAATGAATTACAATCTATTGAAAAACGTGTATTAGTTGAAAAACATTTAATTAGCCCTCATTTAGCTGAAGATTGTACGTTTGGTGCGTGTTTATTATCTGAACAAGAAGAAGCAAGTATTATGATCAACGAGGAAGATCATATTCGTATTCAATGTTTATTTGCTGGTTTTCAGCTGAAAGAAGCATTGAAAATGGCAAATGCTTTGGATGATTGGATTGAACAACATATTGACTACGCTTTCGACGAAAAGTACGGTTATTTGACGAGCTGTCCAACGAATGTCGGCACAGGTTTGCGAGCATCTGTAATGATGCATTTACCGGGTCTTGTGTTAACACAACAAATGAATCAATTGATTCCTGCGATCAACCAGCTCGGTCTAGTTGTTCGCGGCACGTATGGAGAAGGTAGTGAGGCGTTGGGGAACATTTTCCAAATTTCTAATCAAATTACACTTGGAAAAAGTGAAGAGGATATTGTTGAAGATTTAACAGGAGTTGTTCGTCAACTAATTGAACAAGAACGAATGTCGCGTGAGGCATTAGTCAAAACTTCTAACATACAATTAGAAGATAAGGTATATCGTTCTTACGGTGTGCTAACGAACAGCCGGATCATTGGTTCAAAAGAGGCTGCCCAATGTTTATCTGATGTACGACTAGGCATCGATCTCGGATATATTACGAACGTACCAAAAACAATTTTAACGGAGCTAATGATTTTGACGCAGCCCGGCTTTTTACAAAAGTATGCTGGTGGTGCATTACGCCCGCAAGAACGTGATGTTCGTCGTGCATCGCTCATTCGTGAACGATTACACCAATGGAAGTGAATTAAAGGAGGTTGATGAAAATGATGTTCGGACGTTTTACAGAACGAGCACAAAAAGTGTTAGCATTAGCGCAAGAGGAAGCGGTTCGATTGGGGCATAACAATATTGGAACAGAGCACATTTTGCTCGGTCTTATTCGAGAAGGGGAAGGAATTGCAGCAAAAGCGCTTATGGCGCTCGGATTAGGGCCAGATAAAATTCAAAAAGAAGTAGAATCGCTTATTGGACGGGGAAATGAAGTTGGGCAAACGATCCACTATACGCCACGTGCCAAAAAAGTGATTGAGCTTTCAATGGATGAAGCTAGAAAGCTTGGACATTCTTACGTTGGTACAGAACATATTTTACTTGGCCTTATTCGTGAAGGAGAAGGTGTAGCGGCACGCGTTTTAAATAATTTAGGAGTAAGCTTAAATAAGGCTCGCCAGCAAGTGCTTCAATTATTAGGAAGCAGCGAATCTGCCTCAGGACATCACGGGGGAGCAACGCATGCGAATACGCCGACGTTAGATAGTTTAGCTCGTGATTTAACAGCGATCGCACGCGAAGGCGGTTTAGACCCTGTCATTGGAAGAAGTAAAGAAATTCAACGTGTGATCGAAGTATTGAGCCGCAGAACGAAAAATAACCCTGTTTTAATTGGGGAACCAGGGGTAGGAAAAACAGCCATTGCCGAAGGACTAGCTCAACAAATTGTCAATAACGAAGTGCCAGAAACACTTCGTGATAAGCGTGTCATGACGCTTGACATGGGAACGGTCGTGGCAGGTACAAAATATCGTGGAGAATTTGAAGATCGTTTGAAAAAAGTGATGGATGAAATTCGTCAAGCAGGAAATATCATTTTGTTTATTGACGAATTGCATACGCTCATCGGAGCTGGTGGCGCAGAGGGAGCTATTGATGCATCAAATATTTTAAAACCGTCTCTTGCACGTGGAGAGTTGCAATGTATTGGCGCAACAACATTGGATGAATATCGCAAATATATTGAAAAAGATGCGGCGTTAGAAAGACGTTTTCAACCAATTCATGTTGGTGAGCCAACAGTTGAAGAATCGATCCAAATTTTAAAAGGGTTGCGAGATCGTTATGAGGCTCACCATCGCGTTTCGATTTCAGATGAGGCAATTGAGCAAGCTGTGAAGCTTTCAGATCGCTACATTTCAGATCGATTTTTACCAGATAAAGCAATTGACTTAATTGACGAAGCTTGCTCGAAAGTACGTTTACGTTCGTTTACGACACCACCAAATTTAAAAGAGCTTGAACAAAAACTTGAGGAAATTCGTAAAGAAAAAGATGCAGCGGTACAAAGCCAGGAGTTTGAAAAAGCAGCATCATTACGAGATGCAGAACAAAAATTGCGCGAACAACTTGAAGAAACGAAACGAGCATGGAAAGAGAAACAAGGTCAAGAAAACTCCGAAGTAACTGTAGAGGACATCGCAGCTGTTGTATCTAGCTGGACGGGAATCCCGGTTTCCAAATTAGCTCAAACAGAAACAGAACGGTTGTTAAAACTAGAAGAAATTTTACATTCCCGTGTGATTGGACAAGAAGAAGCTGTCAAAGCAGTTGCAAAAGCAGTTCGTCGCGCCCGTGCAGGCTTAAAAGATCCAAAACGCCCAATCGGTTCGTTTATTTTCCTTGGTCCGACGGGTGTCGGGAAAACAGAATTAGCCCGTGCGCTTGCAGAAGCGATGTTTGGTGATGAAGATGCAATGATTCGAATTGACATGTCTGAATATATGGAGAAACATTCGACATCACGTCTTGTCGGTTCACCTCCGGGATATGTTGGCTACGAAGAAGGTGGACAATTAACGGAAAAAGTTCGTCGCAAGCCGTATTCTGTCATCTTATTAGATGAGATTGAAAAGGCTCATCCAGACGTATTTAACATTTTACTACAAGTATTAGAAGATGGGCGTTTAACGGATTCGAAAGGACGGACAGTTGATTTCCGAAATACGATCATTATTATGACATCAAACGTTGGTGCGGATGCGCTGAAGAGAAATAAATACGTTGGCTTCAATGTGCAAGACGAGAGTCAACAGTACAAAGATATGAAAGGGAAAGTGATGGACGAATTGAAAAAGGCGTTTCGTCCGGAATTTTTAAACCGAATTGATGAAATTATTGTGTTCCATTCGCTTGAGAAGAAACATTTGAAAGAAATTGTTTCATTAATGGTTGAGCAATTGAAAAAACGCCTACAAGAACAACAAATCGATTTAGAGTTAACCGATGCCGCAATTGAAAAATTAGCAGAAGAAGGTTACGATTTAGAATATGGTGCACGTCCATTGCGTCGCGCGATTCAAAAACATGTTGAAGACCGTTTATCTGAAGAACTGTTAAAAGGAACAATCGGCAGCGGACAAAAAGTTGTCATGGATGTAAAGGACGGACAGTTTGTTGTGTTGACAAAAGAGACAGTAAAATAACGAAAACAAGGTATGCTTACACGCATACCTTGTTTTTCATCATGAAAGGAATGGAGTTATGGTTAAGCGGAAAACAAAGTTCGTTTGCCAACATTGTGGATATGAAACGGCGAAATGGATGGGGAAATGTCCGGGGTGCCATTCGTGGAATGCGATGGTTGAAGAAACAGAAATAGTAAAACCACACACCCGAGCATTATTTGTGCATACAGAAGGTGGAACAACTAAACCTGTATCGATTACAACGGTGGAAACAACGCAGGAGCCGAGAATTGATACGAAGTTTACAGAATTTAACCGCGTGTTAGGAGGCGGCATTGTTCGTGGTTCTCTCGTTTTGATTGGGGGGGATCCGGGTATTGGGAAATCGACGTTGTTGCTACAAATTTGCGCTCAACTTGCAAGCGATGACTACTCCGTTTTATATATTTCGGGGGAAGAATCGGTAAAACAAACGAAGTTGCGTGCTGAACGGTTGCATGTGACAGCTAAACATTTATACGTTTTATCTGAAACAAACTTAGAACATATTATCCAAACGGTTGACGAGATGAAGCCAGCGTTTGTCGTTATTGATTCCATCCAAACGATATATCGATCAGAAATTACATCGGCCCCAGGGAGCGTTTCACAAGTTCGTGAATGTACGGCAGAGTTAATGAGACTAGCTAAAACAAAAGGTATTGCGATTTTTATAGTTGGGCATGTTACAAAAGAAGGAGCGCTTGCAGGACCGCGCATTTTAGAACATATGGTTGATACTGTATTATATTTTGAGGGAGAGCGTCATCATACGTATCGCATTTTACGGGCAGTGAAAAATCGATTCGGTTCCACAAACGAAATCGGTATTTTCGAAATGAAAGAAATGGGGCTTACTGAAGTCAAAAACCCGTCGGAAATTTTTTTAGAAGAGCGTTCGAAAGGTGCAGCTGGCTCAACGGTCGTCGCTTCCATGGAGGGAACAAGACCGGTATTAGTGGAAATTCAAGCATTAGTATCGCCAACTAGCTTTGGAACGCCACGTCGAATGGCGACAGGAATAGACCATAATCGCGTATCTTTACTAATGGCTGTGCTTGAAAAAAGAGTTGGTCTGCTTCTTCAAAACCAAGATGCATATTTAAAGGTGGCTGGTGGCATAAAGTTAGATGAACCTGCGATTGACTTAGCGATTGCGGTAAGCATTGCATCTAGCTTTCGAGATCAACCGACAAATCATACGGACGTTGTAATCGGGGAAGTTGGATTAACAGGGGAAGTGCGTCGTGTCTCCCGCATTGAACAGCGTGTACAAGAAGCTGCTAAACTTGGCTTTCAGCGCATCATTATTCCGAAAAGCAACATCGGTGGGTGGAACATTCCAAAAGGTGTTGAAATCATCGGAATAGCTAATGTCGAAGAGGCGCTATACTACGCATTAGGAGAAGGGAAAAATGGTCCAATATTTTAACAAAACCATTAAAAAATGATTAAAAATGATGTTCAGATTGGTTTCAAACATTGGAAACTGTTTATAATGTAATAGAGGAGGTGAAAAACGTGTTAAAACGAATTGTGCAAGCATCTTTTTTAATTACTGGGGGAATGTTAGGAATTATTTTCTTTCCTACTTTGTTGAAAATGTTACATTTAAACGATCTTCCTTATGTCAATAGCCCATATGTAGCGGCTCCAGTTGGTGCGATCATCGTATTCCTTCTCACGTTCTGGTTAGTCGATCATGTGGTTGGACTTATTCATTGGATGGAAGAAACGTTAGTCAAAGCACCTGTAACTGATTTATTATTTGGAAGTCTCGGTTTGATTTTCGGCTTGATTGTAGCCTTTTTAGTCATTATTCCATTAAACTCTATTCAAATTCCGCTTGTTAATACGATATTGCCTATTTTTCTTACGCTATTGTTAGGATATTTAGGATTTCAAGTCGGATTTAAAAAGCGCGATGAGTTAATGGGCTTATTTTCGTTGTCAAACCGAAGTGGCAAGAAAAAAGGTGGCGAAGAAGAGGAGAAAAAAGGAAAATCGCTAAAGATTTTAGATACGAGTGTCATTATTGACGGGCGTATTGCGGATATTTGCCAGACGGGCTTTTTGGAAGGGACGATTGTTATTCCTCGTTTTGTCCTAGAAGAATTGCAACATATTGCTGATTCTTCGGATGCACTAAAAAGAAATCGTGGACGGAGGGGGCTTGATATTTTAAACCGTATCCAAAAAGAGTTAGCCATTAACGTTGAAATATACGAAGGCGACTTTGAAGGAATCCAGGAAGTTGACAGCAAGCTCGTCAAATTGGCTCAATTGACATCAGGGGTTGTTGTGACAAATGATTTTAATTTAAATAAAGTATGCGAACTACAAAATGTTCCCGTATTAAATATTAACGACTTAGCGAACGCGGTAAAACCAATCGTTCTTCCGGGGGAAGAATTGAATGTTCACGTCATTAAAGACGGAAAAGAACAAAATCAAGGTGTTGCTTATTTAGATGACGGAACGATGATCGTTGTAGAAGATGGGAAGGACTATATCGGAAAACGAGTCGATGTGCTTGTAACGAGCGTGTTACAAACTTCGGCTGGAAGAATGATTTTTGCTAAAATAAAACTACTTGAAAAAGCATTATAAGCTGTTAGGAGATAGGAGAATGAATTACCATGTCGTTATACCGGCAGCTGGTCAAGGAAAACGAATGAATGCAGGAATAAATAAACAGTTTATTGAGCTTGAAGGAGTACCCGTTATTATTCATACGTTACGTGTATTTGAAAGAGATGATTTTTGTCGAGGTATTGTGTTAGTTATTAACGATCAAGAACGTGACCAATTTGTTCGTATGCTTCATTGTTTTGAAATAAAAAAAGTGAATGCCCTTGTTTCAGGAGGGGAAGAAAGACAGCAGAGCGTCTATAACGGACTAAAAGTGGTCAACGATGGTCACATTGTGCTCATTCACGACGGTGCTCGTCCGTTTGTAACAATCAAGAAAATTCACGAACTTGTGCATGCAACAAAGGAGACGGGAGCAGCTGTGCTCGCTGTTCCTGTCAAGGATACAATGAAACAGGTGGTCGATGGCCATATTGAGAAAACGGTCGATCGATCGAGCTTGTGGGCTGTGCAAACGCCACAAGCTTTTTCCATGTCATTAATTCTTAATGCCCATGAGCGGGCAAAAAAAGAGCGATTTATCGGAACAGATGATGCCAGTCTTGTTGAGCGGATGGGTCATCGTGTCGTCATTGTCGAAGGTGAGTATACAAACATTAAACTAACGACACCGGAAGATTTATTATTTGCGGAAGCGATTTTACGTGCGAGAGGGGATCGATGATGTATCGAATTGGACAAGGGTTTGATGTTCATCAGTTTGCTGAAGGGCGTCCGCTTATCATTGGTGGAATCAACATTCCGTATGAGAAAGGATTGCTCGGACATTCTGATGCGGACGTGTTGTTGCATGCGATTGCTGATGCTTGTTTAGGAGCCATTGGTGAAGGGGATATCGGAAAACATTTCCCTGATACAGATGAAGCATACAAAGACGTTGACTCTGCGCTACTTTTACAACACGTATGGAAACTTGTTCGTCAACACGGGTATACGCTTGTTAACGTTGACTGTACGATTATTGCGCAAAAACCAAAAATGGCACCACATATTCCAAATATGCAAAAACGTATTGCTGAATTGTTAGAAGGGGATATTTCACAAGTTAACGTCAAGGCGACGACAACAGAAAAACTTGGCTTCACAGGGAGAGAGGAAGGAATTGCCGCACAAGCTGTTGTTTTGTTACAAAAAAATAAGTATGAGTAAAATGTTTGTGGGAGAAAAAAAGACAGGTTCCTGATTTGGTATAATAAGGAACCTGTCAGATATGTAAGCAAAATAGATGAAAAACGGGCTCTCCTCCTGGTAAGGTAGTAAGTGTGAAAATAAGTATGAGTAAAATGTTTGTGGGAGAAAAAAAGACAGGTTCCTGATTTGGTATAATAAGGAACCTGTCAGATATGTAAGCAAAATAGATGAAAAACGGGCTCTCCTCCTGGTAAGGTAGTAAGTGTGAAAAAAAAATACAACCAAAGAAAGGAGTGGAGCCCATGCAGGATTATATCACAAACGGCTTGACATTAAAAGAGATCGAACAGTCTTTATTTAGACATATGCAAAAACAATATGGTCATCTCCTTCAACAGGTGTTGGAGGAGATCGACCGCACATTGGCAGAACAGAGGGACAAGAAACGATATGCGCTCAAAGATAAGCGGACGATCCGACTCCAAACGCTATTTGGAGAGGTGGAAGTGAAGCGAAACTACTACTTTGACCGTGAAAAAAAGGTGTATACGTCTTTACTCGATGTCTTTCTCCAGTTCGATGGGGCGCATGGAGTGAGTCCGCTATTAGAGGAGACAGCGATTCATCTCGCCGTGACGGGTTCTTCGTATCGACAGGCTGCGCAGTCGCTTGAAAAGCTGGTGGGGTATGCATGTATGAGTCACGAAACGATTCGCCAGTCCATCATCGAGGCAGAGGTGGAAGGGCACCGTGCGATGGAGAAAAAAGGGCGCGTGTTTTTTATCGAAGCAGACGGGTTGTACGTGAAACGTCAACGAAGCCGCATCAAAGGAAAAGAAGAAAAGATCATCACGATTCACCAAGGATGGGAGAAAAACGGGAAACGCGTATCCTTAGTGAATCGACGGTATATGGTTCATCAAACGAATGAACCGATTTGGGAAGCTGTAGAGAATTTTCTGATGAAGGAATACAGCTATGATCCGTTTGAGGATTGGGTGGTCATCAATGGAGATGGAGCCCCATGGATTACAGCGTGTCGAGAATATTTCGGGGACAGGGGGTACTTTCAGCTTGATCGGTTCCATGTGGCAAGAGAGATTCGTCAATTGTTCCGAGGTCATGCGAGATATCGGGTGATTCGAAAGAAGTTAGCATCATGGGATGAAGAAGGTGTGTTACGAGAACTCACAAGTGCCATCGGTACGTTAGAACATGAGGAGAAGGAAAAGCAACTCGAGGCGCTTGTTCGTCGAATCGAGGAGATGCCAGGATGTTTGCGTGACTATCGCGTATGGTTGAAGGAAAAAGGGATTGACACGACAAACATGAGGGCGATGGGGAGTGCGGAAGGAACGATGCATGTGTTTGCGAAACGAAGTAAAAACGGTCGAAGTTGGAGGGATGCAGGGATTGAAGCGATGTTGCGAGCGATCGTCGCGATAAAAGATACGTTACTCATTCGGACACGCGATGGAGTGATGTATGGCGCGGAAGAACGAGAAGAAACGAAACGAGAAACGATCGTGAAAAAGGCACTGAAGCGCGTGCAAACGCAAATGACAGAAGTGGTACGAGATAACATCCCATACCTTCGCCAATCTTCAGGGACACCGATTTACGAGGCATTGCAAGCATTGAAAGGTTTTTAAAACGAGAGAAAACGCACATACCTACAGGATGAGAGTAAGTAAAAGCGCTTACATATAACGATTTTATAAAACCATATATAACCAAAAAAATCGGTCGAGAAAAAAATCTCCCACAAAGTCTTGACTCAAACAAAAAATAATGAATGATGGATTTTGTATGCGGTTTACGGTACAATGAGGTACAGAAATTAGGTAGATGGAGGTCATGACATGACACAGGAAGTAAGGGTGCGCTACGCGCCAAGTCCGACGGGTCATTTACATATTGGTGGTGCGCGCACAGCGTTGTTTAACTATTTGTTTGCTCGTCACCATCATGGGAAATTCATCGTTCGCATTGAAGATACAGATATTGAGCGGAATGTAGAAGGTGGCGAACAATCACAGCTTGAAAACTTGAAATGGCTCGGTATTGAATATGATGAATCGGTAGACAAAGACGGAGGATATGGTCCTTATCGTCAAACGGAGCGTCTGCATATTTATCGCCAATATACAAACGAATTGTTAGAAAAAGGCTATGCGTATAAATGTTTTTGTACGCCTGAGGAGCTAGAGCAAGAGCGTGAGGCACAAAAAGCGGCGGGCATTGCGGCACCGCAATATAGTGGCAAATGCCGTCATTTAACGCCAGAGCAAGTTCAACAGCTTGAATCTGAAGGAAAACCGTATACGATTCGTTTAAAAGTACCGGAAGGAAAAGTATATGAATTTGAAGATATGGTGCGCGGTCGTGTATCATTTGAATCGAAAGATATTGGCGATTGGGTGATCGTAAAGGCCAATGGCATCCCGACGTACAACTTCGCTGTCGTCATTGACGATCATTTAATGAAAATTACACATGTATTCCGCGGTGAAGAACATTTATCAAACACACCGAAACAGTTAATGGTGTATGAATATTTCGGTTGGAAGCCACCAAAATACGCACATTTAACATTAATTGTAAATGAAAATCGTAAAAAATTATCAAAGCGCGATGAGTCAATTATTCAATTCGTTTCTCAATATAAAGAACTCGGATATTTACCAGAAGCGATGTTTAACTTTTTTGCGCTATTAGGTTGGTCGCCAGAGGGAGAAGAAGAAATTTTCACGAAAGAAGAGCTTATTCGCATGTTTGATGTGTCCCGTTTATCAAAATCGCCATCGATGTTTGATAAACAAAAGCTGACATGGATGAACAATCAATATATTAAAAAGCTTGATTTAGATCGGTTAGTGGAACTATCACTTCCACATTTAGTTCGAGCTGGTCGCTTGCCAGAACAAATGACAGATGAACAAAAACAATGGGCTCGTGATTTAATCGCACTATATCAAGAGCAAATGAGCTACGGCGCTGAAATTGTTGAGCTGTCAGAGTTGTTCTTTAAACAAGAAATCGAGTATGATGAAGAGGCAAAGGCTGTTTTAGCTGGCGAACAAGTGCCGAATGTACTAAAAGCATTTTACGAGCAAATGGAACAGCTTGCAACGTTTGATAGTGACCACATTAAAGCAGCCATTAAAGCGGTACAAAAAGAAACGGGGCAAAAAGGGAAAAACTTATTCATGCCGATTCGTGTGGCGGTAACAGGGCAAACGCACGGTCCCGAACTTCCAGAGGTGATTCGTTTGCTCGGAAAAGAAGCGGTATTGTCTCGATTAGTAAAATTCATCCGTTAACATTTCCTCGTTTATATAATAAAATAGGTGTAACCTATATTGGTGAAAGCGTTGATGAGGAGAAGTAAAAAGAATCAGCATGCCAGAGAGAACCACCTTGGCTGGAAGTGGTTTATGTTTGATTCTTTTGAAATGCACCTCGGAGCCTCCTTTCGAACCAGAGACGTTCTGCAGTAGAATGGAGCGGATCCCCTTCCGTTATAAGGGCAAGAGTGAGCCTTCGGCTAAACAGAGTGGAACCGCGCAACCAAGCGTCTCTGTGTCATTGTACACAGGGACGTTTTTTATTTGAAAAATAACAAAGGGGGGAGCAATATGTTTAAAACATTAAAAGAAGATATTGAAGTTATTTTCGAACAAGATCCGGCAGCAAGAAGTTGTTTAGAGGTTATTTTGACGTACTCAGGTTTACATGCCATTTGGGCACATCGTATTGCCCACGCGCTTTATAAGCGAAAATTTTATTTTTTAGCGCGCCTCATTTCGCAAATTAGTCGCTTTTTTACGGGTATTGAAATTCATCCCGGCGCAAAGATCGGTCGGCGCTTTTTCATCGATCATGGTATGGGAGTTGTCATTGGAGAAACGTGCGAAATTGGTGATAACGTGACAGTGTATCAAGGCGTCACACTTGGAGGAACAGGGAAAGAAAAAGGAAAGCGTCATCCGACCATTAAAGATAATTGTTTGATTGCGACTGGTGCCAAAGTGCTTGGTTCCATTACTATTGGAGAAAACAGTAAAATTGGAGCCGGATCGGTCGTGTTGAAAGATGTGCCACCGAACTCAACAGTCGTTGGAATTCCAGGTCGCGTTGTTGTGCAAAATGGCGTGCGTGTGAATAAAGATTTAAATCATTGTGATTTACCGGATCCGATTGCAGATCGTTTTAAAGAGTTAGAAGCAGAAATCGAGCAACTAAAAACACAATTAGAAGAACTAAAGAAAGGAACGGTGAACCATGAGCATTCAAGTGTATAATACGTTGACGAGAAAAAAAGAACCGTTTATCCCGTTAGAGCCAAATAAAGTGAAAATGTACGTATGTGGTCCAACAGTATACAACTACATTCATATTGGAAACGCTCGCCCAGCTATCGTATTCGATACGATTCGCCGCTACTTACAATTTCGTGGCTATGAAGTGCAATACGTCTCGAATTTCACGGATGTAGACGATAAATTGATTCGAGCAGCAAGGGAATTAGGTGAAGATGTACCGACCATTGCAGAACGGTTTATTGAGGCGTACTTTGAAGATATTACAGCACTCGGTTGCAAAAAAGCGGACGTCCATCCGCGTGTCACCGAAAACATTGATACAATTATTCAATTTATTGAACAACTGATCGAAAAAGGATATGCGTATGAAGTTGATGGTGATGTATATTACCGAACGCGCCGTTTCTCTGATTATGGGAAGCTATCGCATCAATCGATTGATGAATTAAAATCAGGTGCTCGTATTGAAGTAGGAGAGAAAAAAGAAGACCCTCTTGATTTTGCTTTATGGAAAGCGGCAAAAGAAGGAGAAATTTATTGGGATAGTCCATGGGGGAAAGGTCGTCCGGGCTGGCATATCGAATGCTCCGCGATGGCACGTAAATATTTAGGGGATACGATTGATATTCATGCTGGGGGACAAGATTTAACGTTCCCGCACCACGAAAATGAAATTGCCCAATCTGAGGCGTTAACAGGAAAGCCTTTTGCGAAATATTGGTTGCATAACGGCTACATTAATATCGATAATGAAAAGATGTCAAAATCGCTTGGGAACTTTATTTTAGTGCACGATATTATTAAGCAAGTTGATCCGCAAGTGCTACGTTTCTTTATGCTTTCGGTTCATTATCGCCATCCGATCAACTATAGCCAACCGTTGCTTGAAAGTGCAAGAAGCGGGTTGGAGCGCTTAAAGACTGCATATGCGAACTTAAAACACCGTTTAGAAAGTAGCACGAATTTAACGACAAACGATGAACAATGGCTAGCAAAAATTGAGGAATTAAGAAACGAGTTTATTCGCGAAATGGATGATGATTTTAATACAGCGAACGGGATCGCTGTGCTGTTTGAACTAGCAAAACAAGCGAATGTATATTTGATGGAGAAGCATACGTCGCAAGCGGTTATTCAGAAGTTTTTACGACAATTCGAACAGCTTTTTGATGTGCTTGGTCTTTCACTGCAACAAGATGAGTTGCTTGATGAAGAAATTGAAGCGCTTATCCAACAGCGAATTGAAGCGCGAAAAAATCGCGACTTCGCTTTAGCTGACCGCATTCGCGATGAATTAAAAGCGAAAAACATCATTTTAGAAGATACACCGCAAGGAACGAGATGGAGAAGAGGATAAAACGATGTTGCATTTGTTTAACAAAATGAAAGATTTTCAGCAGTTAAACGGTTTAACGTTAGCCTACATTGGTGATGCCGTATACGAATTATTCGTACGGCATCACCTTCTGACCTTAGGAAAAGTAAAACCAAACGATTTACACAATTTAGCAAAAACGTACGTTTGTGCGAAGGCGCAGGCGAAAGTATTACAATGGTTGCTCAATCATAACCAACTTTCTGAGCAAGAAATGGCTATTGTTCGAAGAGGTCGTAATGCAAAATCAGGGAGTACCCCGAAAAATACAGATGTACAAACGTACCGTCAAAGTACAGGGCTCGAAGCATTAATCGGTTACCATTTTTTGAGCGGAAATGAAGAACGACTTCATCAATTAATGCAGTTGGCGTTACATGTACATCAAAACGATGAGGAAAGGAGGAAGTAATGATGGATCTCATTATTGGTAAAAACCCGGTGTTAGAAGCATTAAAATCTGGACGAGAAATGAATAAAATATGGATTGCTGAAGGCTCACAACGTGGTCAAATGCAATCGATCATTCAGCTCGCAAAAGAGATGGGTATTACGGTACAATATGTTCCTAAAAAAAAGATGGATCAATTAAGTGACGGCAATCATCAAGGGGTCATTGCGCAAGTTGCTGCATACCGATACTATGACATAGATGATTTATTTAAAAAGGCAGAAGAAAGAGAAGAAGCACCGTTTTTTATTATTTTGGATGAGCTTGAAGACCCACACAATTTAGGATCGATTATGCGAACAGCTGATGCGGTAGGTGCCCATGGTATTATTATTCCGAAACGGCGTTCGGTCGGTTTAACCGCAACGGTAGCGAAAGCGTCAACCGGTGCGATTGAATATGTGCCTGTTGCGCGTGTAACGAACTTAGCGCGGACGGTTGATGAATTGAAAGAGCGGGGCGTTTGGATTTTTGGAACGGATGCAAAAGGAACTCAAGATTATCGTCAACTTGATGGAGTCATTCCGTTAGCCTTAATTATCGGTAGTGAAGGGAAAGGAATAAGCCGTTTATTACGAGATAAATGCGATGTGCTCGTTCGTTTGCCGATGATAGGACATGTCACATCGTTAAATGCCTCGGTTGCGGCGAGCTTGTTAATGTATGAGGTGTACCGAAAGCGACATCCATTAGGTGAGTAAAATGGATATTTTAATCGTTGATGGCTACAACATCATCGGTGCCTGGCCAGAACTGCGCGAGTTGCGCGATACAGATTTATCGTTAGCGCGCGACCGACTTGTCGAGAAAATGGCGGAATATCAAGCATTTACCGGTTGTAAAGTCATTATTGTTTTCGATGCACACCTCGTACAAGGAACAACAAAAAAATATGTCGATCATCAAGTAGAGGTCATTTTTACAAAGGAAAACGAAACGGCTGATGAGCATATCGAGAAATTAGCGAAATCGCTCCAGCAAGTTCGGACAAAAGTATACGTCGCTACATCAGACTACACGGAACAATGGGCAATTTTCGGTCAAGGGGCGTTGCGCAAATCAGCCCGAGAATTATTGATTGAAGTAGATGCGGTGCAGCGAAATATTTCAACGAACGTCAAGCACATTCAACAAAAAAAGCCGATGTCAAAAATTCCTCTCACAGACGAAGTCGCAAAAATTTTCGAAAAATGGCGAAGAGGGGAAAAATGAACGATTGACCCTGTAAAAAAATGTACTGTATAATACTTTTATCCATGTGCAGGGCGGGGGGATCGGCGTGAGCGCAAATGTAAACAAAAAACAACAAAGCCGTTACGAACAATTAGAAGATGAAATGATTGTAGAACTCGTACATCAAGGTGATAGTGAGGCGCTTGATTACTTAATTCATAAGTATAAAAATTTTGTTCGAGCGAAAGCACGTTCATATTTTTTAGTCGGTGCAGATCGCGAAGATATTGTGCAAGAAGGAATGATCGGGCTATATAAAGCGATCCGGGATTTCAAAGAAGACAAGCAATCTTCATTTAAGGCGTTTGCAGAGTTATGCATTACTCGCCAAATGATTACAGCTATTAAGATGGCTACGCGCCAAAAACACATTCCTCTCAATTGTTACGTTTCATTGGACAAGCCAATTTACGAAGATGATTCTGCCCGTACATTGATGGACGTTCTTTCGGGAACGAAAATAACAAACCCCGAAGAACTAATTATTAATAGAGAAGAGTTCAATCACATTGAAGAAAAGATGACCGAGCTACTCAGCGATTTAGAAAGAAAAGTGCTTCTCCTTTATTTAGAAGGTCGATCATATCAAGAAATTTCGGAAGAACTCAATCGTCATGTCAAATCGATTGACAATGCCTTGCAACGCGTGAAACGCAAACTAGAAAAGTATGTAGAAATTCAAGGAATTCGTTTATAATATTGACATAAAAAAATATTGTATGATACAGTCTTTAAGACGCAGTGTATCGGAGGAAAACGTATGCGCAAAAAAGTGATTTTAGCGTGTAGTCAATGTTTAAGCCGAAACTATACAACGATGAAAAATATAGCTCATTACGATGAGCGGCTAGAGATGAAAAAGTTTTGTAAAACATGCCATACGCATACGATTCACCGTGAAACGAAGTAAGTTGATGATCCCGAGATGTTGGAGGGTTTTCTATGCAACGAGTAACGAAGTTTTTCCGCGAAGTTGTTCGCGAGATGAAAAAAGTCAGCTGGCCAAAACGAAAAGAACTAGTGAACTATACAATTACCGTTCTGGCGACGGTGGCGTTTTTTACTGTATTTTTTGCTGTTGTTGATTTAGGAATTTCAGAGTTAGTTCGTCTTATACTTGAATAGTGGTCGTATATCCATGGTATAATGAAAGATAACAAACAAGAAATAAAGCCCGGTGACGGGTTTTTATTTTGCCTAAAAAAGATTTGTTTAGGGAGGGAAGGACGATATCGTCCCATCAAATGGAAAAGAATTGGTATGTTATTCATACGTATTCGGGTTATGAAAACAAGGTAAAAACAAACTTAGAAAAACGTGTTGAGTCGATGGGCATGCAAGATAAAATTTTTCGCGTCGTTGTGCCTGAGGAGGAAGAAACAGACACAAAAGGTGGCAAAAAGAAAGTTGTCAAAAAGAAAGTTTTTCCAGGTTACGTCCTTGTTGAAATGATTATGACAGACGATTCTTGGTATGTCGTTCGTAATACTCCAGGGGTAACAGGGTTCGTTGGTTCAGCTGGTGCCGGATCTAAACCGACGCCGCTTCTTGAAGAAGAAGTTTCCGCGATTTTAAAACGGATGGGCGTTGATTTAATTGATTTGGATTTTGATTTTGAATTAAATGAAGCAGTTCGTATTAAAGAAGGTCCATTTGCGAATTTTGTTGGAACGATCCAAGAAATCGAAATGGATAAGCAAAAAGTAACTGTGCTCGTTGACATGTTCGGGCGTGAAACACCAGTAGAGCTTGACTTTTCGCAAATTGAAAAAATATAATAGTAAACAACTTGCAAATGAGCAAGAAAAGTGATAATATTTTAAGGTCAGTATGTCTCAATCATTGAGACGAATGCGATGATTGTTTTTATATATGGAGTGGGAGGGAACATCCCTAATACCACATCACGGACTTAAGGAGGTGTGTCTCGTGGCTAAAAAAGTAATTAAAGTTGTCAAATTGCAAATTCCTGCAGGGAAAGCGAATCCAGCACCACCAGTCGGTCCAGCATTAGGTCAAGCTGGTGTTAACATCATGGGATTCTGTAAAGAATTCAACGCTCGTACAGCTGATCAAGCAGGTTTAATTATTCCTGTTGAAATTACGGTATATGAAGACCGTTCATTTACATTTATTACGAAAACTCCACCTGCTGCTGTATTACTTAAAAAAGCGGCTGGTATCGAGTCTGGTTCTGGTGAGCCAAACCGTAATAAAGTGGCAACAGTAAAGCGCGACAAAGTGCGCGAGATTGCTGAAACAAAAATGCCAGACTTAAACGCGGCGAGCATTGAAGCAGCTATGCGCATGATCGAAGGAACAGCGCGCAGCATGGGTATCGTCATCGAAGACTAATGAAGATCTGGCTGGAGAAGGTTGCGGAAGCGAACTATATAGTTTTCGCAACCTTTATTCGTGGGAGGTCTTTCCGTTAAAACCACAAAAGGAGGAAATGAACATGCCGAAAAGAGGAAAACGTTACTTAGAGGCAGCGAAGTTGATTGATCGCTCAAAAGCATACGCTGTGCAAGAGGCGATCGAATTAGTGAAAAAGACAAACGTTGCAAAATTTGATGCAACAGTAGAGGTTGCTTTCCGTTTAGGAGTTGACCCGAAGAAAGCGGATCAACAAATTCGCGGTGCGGTTGTATTACCACACGGTACAGGTAAAGTACGCCGCGTATTAGTGCTTGCAAAAGGTGAAAAAGCGAAAGAAGCAGAAGCAGCAGGTGCAGATTATGTAGGTGATACAGATTACATCAACAAAATTCAACAAGGTTGGTTTGAGTTCGATGTGATCGTTGCAACTCCTGATATGATGGGTGAGGTAGGTAAAATCGGTCGTATTTTAGGACCAAAAGGTTTAATGCCAAACCCTAAAACAGGAACAGTTACATTTGACGTGGCGAAAGCGGTTAATGAAATTAAAGCTGGTAAAGTAGAATACCGCGTTGACAAAGCAGGAAACATCCACGTGCCGATCGGTAAAGTATCATTTGATACTGAAAAATTGGTAGAAAACTTCGCAACAATCTATGAGACAATCTTAAAAGTGAAGCCAGCAGCGGCGAAGGGCACATACGTGAAAAACGTAACAGTCGCTTCAACAATGGGACCTGGCGTAAAAGTAGATCCTTCTACAGTTGCTGTTTCTAACTAATTATAGATATTGACTTTTTAGAAACGCTTTAGTATACTATTCATTGTTTGAAAAACGAATATCATTTGTACCGTAGACAGTAGGTGCCTCATATAGGCTTAATTTCCTACCGAGGTGTTGAGACTCATAAATAAGTGCATCTTGCACTTTTCGGGGGCCTCCATGTCTGCGTTGACATGGAGGTTTTTTATTGAACGGTATAAGTGGTGTCGAAACTCAACTTCTACAGGAGGTGTTGACATGAGCAGCGTACTTGAACAAAAGCAGCAGCTAGTAGCGGAGATTGCTGAAAAGCTTCGCGCGAGCAAATCAACGATCATTGTTGATTATCGCGGCTTAAATGTCGCTCAAGTTACAGAGCTTCGTAAGCAACTTCGCGAAGCGGGCATCGAGTTCAAAGTGTACAAAAATACATTAACTCGTCGTGCTGTTGCTGAGTTAGGATTAGAAGGTTTGGATGAAACATTAACAGGTCCGAATGCGATTGCATTCAGCAATGATGATGTCGTTGCTCCTGCAAAAATTTTAAACGAATTCGCGAAAAAGAACGAAGCGTTAAAAATTAAAGCAGGTATCATCGAAGGTAACGTAGCGACACTTGAAGAAGTTAAGGCGCTTGCAGAGCTCCCATCTCGCGAAGGCTTGCTCTCTATGTTGCTTAGCGTTCTTCAAGCACCAATCCGCAACTTTGCGCTTGTTACAAAAGCGGTTGCTGAGAAGAAAGAAGAACAGGGCGCTTAATTTTCAAATTGCCTAAAACTAAAATATTAAGGAGGAAGATCGATCATGACTAAAGAACAAATCATTGAAGCGGTTAAAAATATGACTGTTTTAGAATTAAACGACTTAGTAAAAGCAATCGAAGAAGAATTTGGTGTAACTGCTGCTGCTCCTGTAGTAGTTGCTGGTGGTGCTGCTGCTGGTGCTGCTGCTGAAGAAAAAACTGAATTCGACGTTATCCTTGCAGATGGCGGCGCGCAAAAAATCAAAGTTATCAAAGTTGTACGCGAACTTACTGGTCTTGGCTTAAAAGAAGCAAAAGACTTAGTAGACAACACTCCAAAGCCAGTTAAAGAAGGCGTTTCTAAAGAAGAGGCTGAAGAAATCAAAGCGAAACTTGAAGAAGCTGGCGCGAAAGTTGAAATTAAGTAATAAAGTAAAGAAGCTCGCTCAAAACGGCGAGCTTCTTTGTGTTTTTATGTGCATTCGTTTACAATAAAGGAAAGAGAGGTGAGAGTGATGGGTGATCACTACTATACGGAGCGACCTGTGGTAGAAAGTAAGCCGTTTCAATGGGCGTATATGTTACGAGGTCATCAGTTTTTATTTACCGTTGATCAAGGTGTGTTTTCAAAAAAAGAAGTCGATTTCGGTTCCCGACTACTAATTGAAACATTCGTGGAACCAAATGTGAGTGGAAATATTCTTGATGTTGGTTGTGGATACGGGCCAATCGGTTTGGCGCTAGCGAAAGATTTTCCTCATCGAATGGTACATATGATCGATGTAAATGAGCGAGCGATTGAATTGGCTAAGAAAAACAAACAGCAAAATGACATTGAAAATGCTGAGATTTACATAAGCAACTTATTTGATCGAGTAGAAGGGAAGTTTGCTGCAATTGTGACAAACCCGCCGATTCGTGCAGGAAAAGCAGTCGTTCATTCCATTTTCGAGCAAAGTGCGAACTACTTGCTTTCTGGTGGTCAACTATGGGTTGTCATTCAAAAGAAACAAGGTGCCCCATCCGCTTTGGAAAAGTTAAAAACGATTTTTGATGAAGTTGATGTTGTGGAAAAGAAAAAAGGTTACTTTATTATTCGAGCAAAAAACGCTTGACGCTCGATTTTCAGTATGATACCATTATAAAATGCTAAATGTGTATTTTTTTAGTTTACGTATGCTGTGTATGTATGTATAATTTTAGTTTTAAAGGAAAAACTTATAAAATATATAATAGGTCAAACATGTGGTTTTCTTATAAGAAACCATTTCTTTTTTGTCTGATGACAAGTTATTAATGTTTGATTTGAGGGGTGAATCAGTTGACAGGTCAACTAGTTCAATACGGACGACACCGCCAACGAAGAAGTTATGCGCGCATTAGTGAAGTGTTAGAACTACCAAACTTAATCGAAATTCAAACTTCTTCTTACCAGTGGTTTCTCGACGAAGGATTGCGTGAAATGTTTCAAGATATTTCACCGATCGAAGATTTTACAGGGAATTTGTCACTAGAATTTATTGATTACAGCTTAGGAGAACCAAAGTACTCTGTCGAAGAGTCAAAAGAACGCGACGTTACATACGCAGCACCGCTTCGGGTGAAAGTACGCCTAATCAATAAAGAAACAGGTGAAGTAAAGGAACAAGATGTATTTATGGGAGATTTCCCGTTAATGACAGAAACAGGCACGTTCATTATTAATGGTGCTGAACGCGTTATCGTTTCTCAGCTTGTTCGTTCACCGAGCGTATATTATAGCGGAAAAGTAGATAAAAACGGAAAACGTGGCTTTACAGCTACCGTTATTCCAAACCGCGGTGCATGGCTTGAATATGAAACAGATGCAAAAGACGTTGTGTACGTTCGCATTGATCGTACGCGTAAATTGCCCGTGACCGTGTTATTGCGAGCGTTAGGTTTTGGTTCAGACCAAGAGATTGTCGATTTACTTGGTGATAACGAGTATATTCGTAATACGTTAGAAAAAGATAACACAGAAAGTACAGAAAAAGCGTTGCTTGAAATTTACGAACGGTTACGTCCAGGGGAGCCGCCTACCGTTGAAAACGCAAAAAGCTTGCTCATCTCTCGTTTCTTTGATCCAAAACGATACGATTTAGCAAGCGTTGGTCGTTATAAAATTAACAAAAAGCTCCATATTAAAAACCGTTTATTCGGTCAACGTTTAGCAGAAACGCTCGTTCATCCAGAAACGGGTGAAGTGATTGCTGAAAAAGGAACGGTTCTTGATCGGAGAACGCTCGACCGCATTTTACCTGAGCTCGAAAAAGGGATCGGTATACGTAAATACCAACCGCTTGGGGGCGTTGTCGAAGATGAGTTTGCTTTGCAAGCAATCAAAATTTATGCTCCAAACGATCCAGATGGCGAAAAAGTCATCACAGTCATTAGTAATGGGTATATTCCAGAAACAGTAAAACATATTACACCTGCAGATATTATTGCATCTATTAGCTACTTCTTTAACTTATTGCATGGCGTCGGCGATACAGACGATATCGACCATTTAGGAAATCGTCGACTTCGTTCTGTCGGGGAGTTGCTGCAAAATCAGTTCCGGATCGGTCTTTCGCGCATGGAGCGCGTCGTTCGTGAACGGATGTCCATTCAAGATACAAACACAATTACACCACAGCAACTCATTAATATTCGTCCGGTCATTGCGGCTATTAAAGAATTTTTCGGAAGCTCGCAGTTGTCGCAATTCATGGATCAAACGAACCCACTGGCCGAATTGACACATAAACGTCGTCTTTCTGCGCTTGGTCCGGGCGGTTTAACGCGTGAACGTGCTGGTTTTGAAGTGCGTGACGTTCACTATTCACACTATGGTCGCATGTGTCCGATCGAAACGCCAGAAGGTCCGAACATCGGATTAATTAACTCGCTTTCGACATACGCAAAAGTGAATAAATTTGGCTTTATTGAAACACCTTATCGTCGTGTTGATCCTGAGACAGGAAAAGTAACGGATCAAATTGATTATTTAACAGCGGATGAAGAAGACAATTACGTTGTGGCTCAAGCAAACGTTCTGATTGCGGAAGATGGGACGTTTTTAGAAGAGAACGTTGTTGCTCGTTTCCGCGGTGAAAACATTGTCGTTAAACGTGATCGTGTCGATTATGTAGACGTTTCACCAAAGCAAGTCGTATCCGTAGCTACAGCGTGTATCCCATTTTTAGAAAACGATGACTCCAACCGTGCACTTATGGGTGCGAACATGCAACGTCAGGCTGTTCCACTTATGCAACCGGAAGCTCCAATCGTTGGTACAGGAATGGAGTATGTGGCAGCGAAAGACTCTGGTGCTGCAGTCATTTGTAAGCATCGCGGAATTGTTGAGCGAGTCGAAGCGAAAGAAATTTGGGTACGCCGTTTAATCGAAGTCGATGGAAAAGAAGTCAAAGGTGACTTAGATAAATATCGTCTGTTGAAGTTTGTTCGTTCAAACCAAGGAACGTGCTACAATCAACGCCCGATTGTTAAAGCTGGTGACATTGTAGAGAAAGGTGAAATTTTAGCTGACGGTCCATCGATGGAAAAAGGCGAGTTAGCACTTGGTCGCAACGTGCTTGTTGCGTTCATGACATGGGATGGATACAACTACGAGGACGCGATTATTATGAGCGAGCGTCTCGTGAAAGACGATGTGTATACATCGATTCATATCGAGGAATACGAATCTGAAGCGCGCGATACAAAGCTCGGTCCGGAAGAAATTACGCGCGATATTCCAAACGTTGGTGAAGATGCGCTTCGTAACTTAGATGAACGCGGTATTGTCCGCATCGGTGCAGAAGTAAAAGATGGAGACTTGCTTGTTGGTAAAGTTACTCCAAAAGGTGTTACGGAGTTAACTGCAGAAGAGCGCCTATTACATGCTATCTTTGGCGAGAAAGCACGTGAAGTTCGAGATACATCTTTACGCGTACCACATGGTGGGGGCGGAATCGTTCTTGATGTCAAAGTGTTTACTCGCGAAGACGGCGATGAGTTGCCGCCAGGTGTAAACCAACTTGTCCGTGTATACATTGTACAAAAACGGAAAATTTCCGAAGGTGACAAAATGGCAGGACGCCATGGGAATAAAGGGGTTATTTCTCGTATTTTACCTGAAGAAGATATGCCGTTTTTACCAGATGGCACACCAGTTGACATCATGTTAAACCCATTAGGTGTACCTTCGCGTATGAACATCGGGCAAGTGCTTGAGCTGCATCTTGGAATGGCGGCGAGAAAGTTGGGTCTTCATGTCGCTTCGCCTGTATTTGACGGTGCTCGTGAAGAGGATGTATGGGCAACGTTAGAAGAGGCGGGAATGGCACGCGATGCGAAAACCGTTCTATACGACGGACGGACTGGAGAAGCGTTTGACAACCGTGTTTCTGTCGGTATTATGTACATGATTAAGCTTGCGCACATGGTTGACGATAAACTGCATGCTCGTTCGACAGGTCCGTACTCACTTGTTACGCAACAACCGCTTGGCGGAAAAGCGCAGTTTGGTGGTCAGCGTTTCGGTGAGATGGAAGTATGGGCGCTTGAAGCATACGGTGCAGCTTATACGTTGCAGGAAATTTTAACTGTCAAATCAGATGATGTCGTTGGTCGCGTGAAAACATACGAGGCGATTGTGAAAGGCGAAAACGTTCCAGAACCAGGCGTTCCTGAATCGTTCAAAGTGTTAATTAAAGAGCTACAAAGCTTGGGTATGGACGTCACAGTTTTATCAAGTGATGAAAAAGAAATTAGTATGGAAAACTTTGGGGAAGATGATGACGTTCAACCAGTTGACATCATCCCACCTACAGATGAGTCAGCCAAAGAAGATGACGGCGTTGTTGTAAAAGAATAGCGTGTTGACATAAGGGTAAAACCTGGATACTAAAAGGGAGGTAGGCCCCTTGTTAGATGTGAATAAGTTTGAATATATGAAGATCGGACTCGCTTCACCCGAGAAAATTCGTTCTTGGTCGTATGGTGAAGTTAAAAAACCAGAAACGATTAACTATCGAACATTAAAACCAGAAAAAGATGGACTGTTTTGCGAACGCATTTTTGGTCCGACGAAAGACTGGGAATGTCATTGTGGAAAATATAAGCGCGTTCGTTATAAAGGTGTCGTTTGTGACCGATGCGGTGTCGAAGTCACACGTGCAAAAGTTCGCCGTGAGCGCATGGGTCATATTGAACTAGCAGCCCCTGTTTCACATATTTGGTACTTTAAAGGAATTCCTAGCCGCATGGGACTTGTCTTAGACATGTCCCCTCGCGCGCTAGAGGAAGTCATTTACTTTGCATCTTACGTTGTGACGGATCCAGGCGATACGCCGTTAGAAAAGAAGCAATTGCTTTCTGAAAAAGAATATCGCGCGTATCGCGAGAAGTACGGAAATTCGTTTCAAGCTTCAATGGGTGCGGAAGCGATTAAAAAATTGTTACAAGACATCGATCTTGAAAAAGAGGTAGAAACGTTAAAAGAGGAATTGAAGACAGCACAAGGACAACGTCGTGCTCGTACGATCAAACGTCTTGAAGTGCTTGAAGCGTTCCGTAACTCTGGTAACGATCCTTCCTGGATGATTTTAGATGTACTACCGGTTATTCCGCCTGAGTTGCGCCCGATGGTACAGTTAGACGGTGGTCGTTTTGCGACATCGGACTTGAACGATTTATATCGTCGTGTCATTAATCGAAACAACCGTTTAAAACGTCTATTAGATCTTGGGGCGCCGAACATTATCGTTCAAAACGAGAAACGGATGCTTCAAGAGGCGGTTGATGCGTTAATTGATAACGGTCGCCGTGGCCGTCCGGTTACAGGCCCAGGAAACCGTCCGTTGAAGTCGCTTTCCCATATGTTAAAAGGAAAGCAAGGTCGTTTTCGTCAAAACTTGCTCGGTAAGCGCGTTGACTACTCTGGTCGTTCCGTTATCGTTGTCGGTCCGAACTTGAAAATGTATCAATGCGGATTACCGAAAGAAATGGCGCTTGAGTTGTTTAAACCGTTCGTTATGAAAGAATTAGTAGAGCGTGGCTTAGCACATAACATTAAAAGTGCGAAGCGAAAAATTGAGCGCGTCCACCCAGAAGTTTGGGATGTTTTAGAATCTGTCATCAAAGAGCATCCGGTGTTATTAAACCGCGCACCGACCCTTCACCGTCTCGGTATTCAAGCTTTCGAACCGACGCTTGTAGAAGGGCGTGCGATTCGATTACATCCACTTGTATGTACGGCATACAACGCCGACTTCGACGGTGACCAAATGGCTGTGCACGTACCACTTTCAGCAGAAGCACAGGCGGAAGCACGTCTACTTATGCTTGCGGCACAAAACATTTTGAACCCGAAAGACGGAAAGCCAGTCGTTACGCCTTCACAAGACATGGTTTTAGGAAACTACTACTTAACGATGGAACGAGAAGGTGCAATTGGAGAAGGAATGGTCTTTAAAGATACGGACGAAGCGCTGTTAGCTTACCATAATGGCTATGTTCATTTGCATACACGCATCGCCGTTCATGCCGGTTCGTTGAAAAACGAAACGTTTACAGAAGAGCAAAATAATAAGTTGCTGATCACGACAGTTGGAAAGTTAATCTTCAATGAGATTTTGCCGAAGTCATTCCCATATATTAATGAGCCGACGCAAGAGAACATTGAAGAACGAACGCCGGATAAGTATTTCTTAGATAAAGGTGTGAACGTGAAAGAAGAAATCCGTAAGCTCGAACTCGTTCCACCATTTAAGAAAAAAATTCTTGGTAACATCATCGCGGAAGTGTTTAAACGTTTCAAAATTACAGAAACATCTAAAATGCTTGACCGCATGAAAGATCTTGGCTTTAAGTACTCAACAAAAGCCGGTATTACAATTGGTGTCGCGGACATTGTTGTCTTGCCTGAAAAACAAGAAATTTTAGAAGAAGCACAAGCAAAAGTTGACACGGTATTAAAACAATTTAGACGCGGTTTAATTACTGATGAAGAACGTTATGAGCGTGTTATTTCGATTTGGAGTGCGGCGAAAGATAAAATTCAAGGTCGCTTAATGGAATCGCTTGATAAACGAAATCCAATTTTCATGATGAGTGACTCTGGAGCCCGTGGTAACGCATCGAACTTTACGCAACTTGCTGGTATGCGTGGATTAATGGCAAACCCAGCTGGACGTATTATCGAGCTTCCGATTAAATCTTCATTCCGCGAAGGTTTAACGGTACTTGAGTACTTCATTTCAACACACGGTGCGCGTAAAGGTCTTGCGGACACAGCGTTAAAAACAGCGGACTCTGGTTATTTAACACGTCGTCTCGTTGACGTTGCACAAGACGTCATTATTCGCGAAGACGACTGCGGCACAGATCGTGGTACGTTAATTCGTGCATTAAAAGATGGTACGGAAGTGATCGTGAAGCTTGAAGATCGTCTCATTGGACGTTATGCACGAAAAACGGTAAAACATCCAGAAACAGGCGAAGTGCTTGTGCGTGAAAACGAAATGATCACAGAAGACATCGCAAACGCCATTGTCAAAGCGGGTATTGAAGAAGTGTGGATTCGTTCTGCATTTACATGTAATACGCGACACGGTGTATGTAAAAAATGTTACGGACGCAACTTGGCAACAGGTGCGGAAGTTGAAGTTGGTGAAGCGGTCGGTATTATCGCAGCCCAATCGATCGGTGAACCAGGTACACAGCTCACGATGCGTACGTTCCATACTGGTGGGGTAGCAGGAGACGATATTACGCAAGGTTTACCGCGTGTACAAGAGTTGTTTGAAGCGCGTAATCCAAAAGGTCAAGCCGTCATTTCAGAAATTGATGGTGTTGTTGTGGCGATTAACGAAACGCGTGACCGTCAACGTGAAATTGTTATTCAAGGCGAAGTCGAGACACGTACGTATACAGCTCCTTACAGCGCTCGCTTGAAAGTGCAAGAAGGACAGAAAGTTGAGCGTGGTCAAGAACTAACAGAAGGCTCAATTGACCCGAAAGAGTTGTTGAGAGTCAAAGACATGAATGCTGTACAAGAATACTTGTTGCGTGAAGTACAAAAAGTATACCGCATGCAAGGGGTAGAAATTAGCGATAAACATATTGAAGTCATGGTTCGCCAAATGCTTCGTAAAGTTCGCGTCATCGATGCAGGCGATACAGACTTGTTGCCAGGTACACTACTTGACATCCATCAATTTACGGATGCGAATACAAAAGTATTGATGGAGGGTAAACGTCCGGCGACAGCTCGTCCGGTGCTACTCGGAATTACGAAAGCATCGCTTGAAACAGATTCGTTCTTGTCTGCAGCTTCATTCCAAGAGACGACACGTGTCTTAACGGATGCAGCAATTAAAGGAAAACGTGACGAATTACTTGGATTAAAAGAAAACGTCATTATCGGTAAACTTGTTCCGGCGGGAACAGGTATGGCTCGTTACCGCAAAGTAAAGCCGATAATTAAAACAGCAAAAGACGAAGACGCTGTTACAACGAAATAATGATGAACCTATTGCTAGCATCGTTTGCTAGCAATAGGTCAAAAAATAGTTGACACAGCACGCAGAAAGTGATAGCATAATAAAGGTGTTCCGAAAACCTGTCACTTTGGAGGATATGTTACATGTCTTATGAAAAAGTCGCACAGGCGAAACAGATTATTGTAGGAACGAAACAAACAGTACGAGCTCTGAAAGATGGAAAGGTACATGAGATCGTGATTGCTGAAGATGCGGATGTAGCAATTATCGATAAAGTGCTAGAAGCAGCAAGAGAGGCAAATGTACCTGTTTGTAAAGTGGACTCGATGAAAAAGCTCGGGAAAGCATGTAAAATCGATGTAGGAGCGGCTGCTGTTGCGATCATTCGTTAAAAACTGTTTTTGTGGGTTTACTACAAAAACTTTGTTTTTGCATAAAAATGAGCCACCTGGATGTGTGGGCTTGAATTTGATTGTGAAGGGAGGAAATTTACCATGCCTACAATTAACCAGCTTGTACGTAAAGGTCGTACAAAAAAGGTAGTGAAATCTAAATCACCTGCGTTAAATAAAGGGTATAACAGCTTCAAAAAAGTTCAAACAACTGTTTACTCTCCGCAAAAACGTGGAGTATGTACACGTGTAGGTACAATGACACCAAAGAAGCCAAACTCTGCGCTTCGTAAATATGCCCGTGTACGTCTATCTAACGGTATCGAGGTAACTGCTTATATCCCAGGTATCGGTCATAACTTACAAGAACACAGCGTTGTATTAATTCGCGGTGGACGTGTAAAAGACTTACCAGGGGTACGTTACCACATCGTTCGCGGTGCTTTAGATACAGCTGGTGTGGCAAACCGTATGCAAGGTCGTTCAAAATACGGTGCGAAAAAACCAAAAGCAGCTAAGAAATAACATTTATCATTTCTCGCTGATTTTCACTGAAAGGAGGAAAAACTATGCCACGTAAAGGTCCGGTTCCTAAACGAGATGTGTTACCAGATCCAATTTACAACTCAAAGCTAGTTACACGTTTAATCAATAAAATTATGATTGACGGTAAAAAAGGTAAAGCACAAAAAATTCTTTACACAGCGTTCGATATTATTCGTGAACGCACAGGTAAAGATCCAATGGAAGTGTTTGAGCAAGCGTTGAAAAATGTTATGCCAGTTCTTGAAGTTCGCGCACGCCGTGTTGGTGGTGCAAACTATCAAGTTCCTGTTGAGGTGCGTCCAGAACGCCGCACAACATTAGGTCTTCGTTGGCTTGTGAACTACGCTCGTCTTCGTGGAGAAAAAACGATGGAAGAGCGTTTAGCAAATGAAATTATGGATGCTGCTAACAACACAGGTGCAGCTGTGAAAAAACGCGAAGATACACACAAAATGGCAGAAGCAAACAAAGCGTTTGCACACTATCGTTGGTAATTTTTTCGTTAAATTAAGAATAGGTGAGAGCGATGCGGTTGAAACTAAAAAAGCATGCCCATCGCTCATTCGCCTATATTCCTGTATGCAAAATAAATTACGACACTTCATTTAAGGAAGGAGAAAAAATCCATATGGCAAGACAGTTCTCCTTGGAAAACACTCGCAATATTGGAATCATGGCCCATATTGACGCCGGTAAAACAACAACAACAGAACGTATCCTTTTCTACACAGGACGCGTTCATAAAATCGGTGAAGTTCATGAGGGCGCAGCAACGATGGACTGGATGGAGCAAGAACAAGAGCGCGGAATTACCATCACATCCGCAGCAACAACAGCTCAATGGAAAGGCCATCGTATTAACATCATCGATACACCTGGACACGTCGACTTCACAGTAGAAGTTGAACGTTCATTGCGCGTATTAGACGGTGCAGTGGCGGTATTAGACGCACAATCAGGTGTAGAACCGCAAACAGAAACAGTATGGCGCCAAGCGACTACATACGGTGTTCCACGTATCGTTTTCGTAAACAAAATGGACAAGATTGGCGCAGACTTCTTATACTCTGTAAAAACGCTTCATGACCGTTTACAAGCGAATGCGCACCCTGTCCAATTACCAATTGGTGCAGAAGATCAATTCACAGGCATCATTGACCTTGTTGAAATGTGCGCATACCACTATCACGATGAGTTAGGAAAAAACATCGAGCGCATCGAGATTCCTGAAGACTATCGTGATATGGCTGAAGAATATCGCGGAAAATTAATTGAAGCAGTTGCAGAGCTTGATGAAGAATTAATGATGAAATATTTAGAAGGGGAAGAAATTACAAAAGAAGAATTAAAAGCTGCGATTCGTAAAGCGACAGTTTCTGTTCAATTCTTCCCTGTATTCTGTGGTTCTGCATTCAAAAACAAAGGCGTTCAATTAATGCTTGATGGGGTTGTTGACTACTTACCATCGCCAGTCGACATTCCTGCGATTAAAGGAACTGTTCCTGATACAGAAGAAGAAACAGTTCGCGAAGCGCGCGACGATGCTCCTTTTGCAGCGTTAGCGTTCAAAATTATGACAGATCCTTACGTTGGTAAGTTGACGTTCTTCCGCGTATACTCTGGCACATTAAACTCTGGTTCTTACGTGTTGAACTCAACAAAACGTAAGCGTGAACGTATCGGTCGTATTCTACAAATGCACGCAAACCACCGTGAAGAAATTGCACAAGTTTACGCAGGTGACATTGCGGCAGCTGTAGGTTTAAAAGATACAACAACTGGTGATACATTGTGTGATGAAAAAGACCCAGTCATCCTAGAGTCTATGCAATTCCCAGAGCCAGTTATTCAAATCGCGATCGAACCGAAGTCAAAAGCTGACCAAGATAAGATGAGCACAGCATTACAAAAACTTCAAGAAGAAGACCCAACATTCCGTGCATGGACAGACCAAGAAACAGGTCAAACAATCATCGCGGGTATGGGTGAGCTTCACCTTGACATCATCGTTGACCGTATGCGTCGCGAGTTTAAGGTAGAAGCAAACGTTGGTGCTCCACAAGTTGCATACCGTGAAACATTCCGTAAATCTGCACAAGTTGAAGGAAAATTTGTGCGCCAGTCTGGTGGTCGCGGTCAATACGGTCACGTTTGGATCGAGTTCTCACCAAACGAAGAAGGAAAAGGCTTCGAATTCGAAAACGCGATTGTTGGTGGGGTTGTTCCAAAAGAATACATCCCTGCAATTCAAGCAGGTCTTGAAGATGCAATGCAAAACGGTGTTCTTGCTGGATACCCAGTTGTTGATATTAAAGCGAAATTATTCGACGGTTCTTACCACGATGTTGACTCAAGCGAAATGGCGTTCAAAATCGCTGCTTCTATGGCGTTGAAAAACGCAGCATCAAAATGTGATCCTGTGTTGCTTGAGCCGATCATGAAAGTAGAAGTCATCGTCCCTGAAGAATATTTAGGTGACATCATGGGTGACATCACTTCTCGTCGTGGTCGCGTCGAAGGTATGGAAGCTCGCGGTAACGCACAAGTTGTTCGCGCGATGGTTCCACTTTCTGAAATGTTTGGATACGCAACTTCATTGCGTTCAAATACACAAGGTCGCGGAACATTCACAATGGTATTCGACCATTATGAAGAAGTTCCGAAAAGCATTGCCGAGGAAATCATCAAAAAAAATAAAGGTGAATAATTGATTTTCTAGCATTGTTCAAGTATAAATACTTATGTAAGACTTGGAAGTGGACGTGCCTGTGCACTTTCACTTCCGAGCATTCTATATTCTATACTTAATAAAAAACACTAAGGAGGATATTATAATGGCTAAAGAGAAATTCGAACGTACGAAACCACACGTCAACATTGGTACAATCGGCCACGTTGACCATGGTAAAACAACTTTAACAGCTGCAATCACAACAGTTCTTGCGAAACAAGGTAAAGCACAAGCACGCGCATATGACCAAATCGACGCTGCTCCAGAAGAGCGTGAGCGCGGAATTACAATCTCAACTGCACACGTTGAGTACGAAACTGACAACCGTCACTATGCACACGTTGACTGCCCAGGTCACGCTGACTACGTGAAAAACATGATCACAGGTGCTGCGCAAATGGACGGCGCGATCCTTGTTGTATCTGCTGCTGACGGTCCAATGCCACAAACTCGTGAGCACATTCTTCTTTCTCGCCAAGTAGGTGTACCTTACATCGTTGTATTCTTAAACAAATGCGACATGGTAGACGATGAAGAACTTTTAGAGCTTGTTGAAATGGAAGTTCGCGATTTATTATCTGAATACGACTTCCCTGGAGACGAAGTTCCTGTAATTAAAGGTTCTGCGTTAAAAGCACTTGAGGGAGATCCAGCTTGGGAAGAAAAAATCATTGAGCTTATGAACGCTGTTGATGAGTACATCCCAACTCCACAACGCGAAATCGATAAACCGTTCATGATGCCAGTTGAGGACGTATTCTCAATCACTGGTCGTGGTACAGTTGCTACTGGTCGCGTTGAGCGCGGTATCTTAAAAGTTGGTGACCAAGTAGAGATCATCGGTCTTTCTGAAGAGCCAAAAGCAACAACTGTTACAGGTGTTGAAATGTTCCGTAAGCTTCTTGACCAAGCTGAAGCTGGTGACAACATCGGTGCACTTCTTCGCGGTGTTTCTCGTGACGAAGTACAACGCGGTCAAGTATTAGCAAAACCAGGAACAATCACTCCACACACAAAATTTAAAGCGCAAGTTTACGTGTTAACAAAAGAAGAAGGTGGACGTCATACTCCTTTCTTCTCTAACTACCGTCCACAATTCTACTTCCGTACAACGGACGTAACAGGTATCATCCAACTTCCAGAAGGCGTTGAGATGGTAATGCCTGGCGACAACATCGAAATGACAGTAGAATTAATCGCGCCAATCGCGATCGAAGAAGGTACAAAATTCTCGATCCGCGAAGGTGGACGTACAGTAGGTGCAGGTTCTGTATCTGAAATCATCGAGTAATCGATGGAAGTGGTCTAGCGGTCAGCTAGACCACTTATTTTTTTGCTCCATTGAAAATGCATGACGAAATATGTATAATAGGAAAGGCAGTTTGTGAAGAAAAGAAATAAAAAAACTTGCATTAGCTATGGATTTTATATATAATAATAAACGTTGGTCTTTGACTGCGATGAAGTGGGAGGTTGCTGACACACCCGGCCGCTTTGCCATGGCGAGTGTGAAGGAAATTTCCATGGAGAATGTCTATTTTAAAAATAGGCGAAGAAGGAGGGAAAATAATGGCAAAAGAAAAAATTCGTATTCGTTTAAAAGCGTATGATCATCGAATTCTTGATCAATCTGCTGAGAAAATTGTGGAAACTGCAAAGCGTTCAGGCGCAACTGTATCTGGACCGATTCCGTTACCAACTGAAAGAACGGTGTACACGATTTTACGTGCGGTTCATAAATACAAAGACTCTCGTGAGCAGTTCGAAATGCGCACACATAAACGCTTAATTGACATCGTCAATCCGACTCCACAAACAGTAGATTCTTTAATGCGTTTAGACTTACCGTCTGGTGTTGATATTGAAATCAAGTTGTAATTGCTATATAGGAGGTGTGAAAGATGAAAGGAATCTTAGGAAGAAAAATCGGCATGACTCAAGTGTTTGCTGAAAACGGGGATCTTATTCCTGTAACGGTAATTCAAGCGACTCCGAACGTAGTTCTTCAAAAGAAAACGATTGAAAACGACGGTTATGAAGCGATTCAATTAGGTTTTGAAGATTTACGTGAGAAATTAGCGAACAAGCCGCAAAAAGGTCATGCTGCAAAAGCAAACACCACACCTAAGCGCTTCATTCGTGAAATTCGTGGTGTGAATCTTGCAGAATATGAAGTAGGTCAAGAAGTAAAAGTGGACATTTTCAACGAAGGTGAAATCGTTGACGTCACAGGAACGTCAAAAGGTAAAGGTTTCCAAGGTGTAATTAAACGCCATGGACAATCTCGTGGACCAATGGCGCACGGTTCTCGTTATCATCGTCGTCCTGGTTCAATGGGTCCAATCGCTCCAAACCGTGTATTCAAATCAAAAGAGCTTCCAGGTCGCATGGGTGGCGAGCGAGTAACAGTACAAAACTTAAAAGTTGTCAAAGTGGATCCAGAACGCAACTTAATTTTAATTAAAGGAAACGTACCAGGTCCAAACAAAGGGCTTGTTATCATTAAAAGCGCGGTTAAGGCGAAATAATTTCTTTAAGAAAGGAGGAAACACCCAATGCCAAAAGTAGCATTGTACAACCAAAACGGAGAAAACATCGGTGAAATCGAATTAAACGATGCCGTATTTGGTATTGAACCGAACAAACATGTGTTATTTGAAGCGGTAATTATGCAACGTGCTTCCTTGCGTCAAGGAACTCATAAAACAAAAAATCGTGCAGAAGTAAGCGGCGGTGGCCGTAAACCATGGCGTCAAAAAGGTACTGGACGCGCTCGTCAAGGATCGATTCGTTCTCCACAGTGGCGCGGCGGTGGTATTGTATTTGGTCCAGTTCCACGCAGCTACAGCTACAAACTTCCGAAAAAAGTTCGTCGCTTAGCAATTAAATCAGCTTTATCTTCAAAAGTGCTTGAAAACAACATCGTTGTATTAGACAATTTAACACTTGAAGCACCGAAAACAAAAGAAATGGTTAAAATTTTAAACAACCTTTCTGTTGATCGCAAAGCGTTAATTGTAACAGCAGATGCAAACGAGAACGTCATTCTTTCAGCCCGCAACATCCCAGGAGTTACAGTCGTAACAGCAAGCGGAATTAACGTTCTTGATGTACTCAACCACGACAAGCTTGTCATTACAAAAGCTGCCGTGGAAAAAGTAGAGGAGGTGCTTGTATAATGAAAGATCCTCGCGATATTATTAAGCGCCCCGTCATTACTGAACGTTCAACAGAGTTAATGGGTGAGAAAAAATATACGTTCGAAGTTGATGTAAAAGCGAACAAAACGGAAGTAAAAGATGCGATTGAAGCGATCTTCGGCGTAAAAGTAGCAAAGGTCAACATTATGAACTATAAAGGAAAGTTCAAACGTGTTGGTCGCTACAGCGGATTAACAAACCGCCGTCGCAAAGCGATTGTTACATTAACGCCAGACAGCAAAGAGATCGAACTATTTGAAGTATAAGTTTAAAAGTGAAGGAGGGAAATGGACATGGCGATTAAAAAATATAAGCCAACGTCTAACGGTCGTCGTGGTATGACGGTTTTAGACTTCTCTGAGCTTACAACAGATAAGCCGGAAAAATCGTTGCTTGCCCCTTTAAAGAAAAAAGGCGGTCGTAACAACCAAGGTAAATTGACAGTTCGTCACCAAGGTGGCGGTCATAAACGTCAATATCGTATTATTGACTTTAAACGCGATAAAGATGGCATTCCAGGACGCGTTGCTACAATCGAATACGATCCAAACCGTTCTGCGAATATCGCATTAATTCATTATGCCGATGGTGAAAAACGTTACATCATCGCACCGAAAAACTTAGAAGTTGGCATGGAAATCATGTCAGGTCCAGATGCGGACATTAAAGTAGGTAACGCATTACCTTTAGCAAACATTCCAGTTGGTACAGTAATTCACAACATTGAGTTGAAACCTGGTAAAGGTGGACAATTAGTGCGCGCTGCAGGTACATCTGCACAAGTGCTTGGTAAAGAAGGTAAGTACGTACTTGTTCGTTTATCTTCAGGTGAAGTTCGCATGATTTTAGCAACTTGCCGCGCAACAGTCGGTCAAGTTGGTAACGAACAACATGAGCTTGTGAACATCGGTAAAGCTGGACGCGCTCGTTGGTTAGGCATTCGTCCAACAGTTCGCGGTTCTGTTATGAACCCAGTCGATCACCCACACGGTGGTGGTGAAGGTAAAGCACCAATCGGACGTAAGTCTCCAATGACTCCATGGGGCAAACCAACACTTGGATTCAAAACGCGTAAGAAGAAAAATAAATCTGATAAATTTATCGTACGTCGTCGTAAAAAATAACGGGGTTGAGCTACGGTTCAAAAGAACCGTAGAGCAATCACGAAAGGAGGTTCACTTATGGGTCGCAGCTTGAAAAAAGGTCCTTTTTGTGATGATCATTTAATGAAAAAAATTGAGAAATTGAACGAAACTGGACAAAAACAAGTAATCAAAACATGGTCTCGTCGTTCAACTATTTTCCCGCAATTCATCGGTCATACGATCGCTGTTTACGATGGTCGTAAACACGTTCCGGTTTACATCACAGAGGACATGGTTGGTCATAAGCTCGGTGAATTTGCGCCAACGCGCACATACAAAGGCCATGCTGCTGATGATAAGAAAACAAGACGTTAATATGAGAGGAGGCTTTCATTATGCAGGCTAAAGCTGTTGCTAGAACGGTTCGAATTGCTCCTCGTAAAGCTCGCTTAGTCATTGACTTAATTCGAGGAAAGCAAGTAGGTGAAGCAGTTGCCATTCTTCGTCATATGCCAAAAGCTGCTTCTCCGATTATCGAGAAAGTATTAAAATCTGCAGTGGCAAACGCAGAACACAACTATGACATGGACGTTAATAAGCTCGTTGTTACAGAAGCTTATGTGAACGAAGGACCAACATTAAAACGTTTCCGTCCTCGTGCACAAGGTCGTGCTAGCGCAATTAACAAACGCACAAGCCATATCACGATCGTTGTTTCAGAAAAGAAGGAGGGATAATCAGTGGGTCAAAAGGTAAATCCAATCGGTCTTCGCATTGGTATTATTCGTGATTGGGAATCAAGATGGTACGCTGAAAAAGATTACGCGGACCTTTTACACGAAGATCTTAAAATTCGCGAGTACCTCACAAAGCGCTTAAGTGATGCAGCTGTTTCTCGCATTGAGATCGAGCGTGCGGCAAATCGTGTGAACATCACTATCCACACAGCGAAACCAGGAATGGTAATCGGTAAAGGTGGATCTGAAGTTGAAGCGCTTCGTAAAGCGTTAAACGAATTAACTGGCAAACGTGTTCATATCAACATCGTTGAAATCAAAAAGCCAGACTTAGAAGCAAAACTTGTTGCGGAAAATATCGCGCGTCAAATTGAAAACCGCGTATCATTCCGTCGTGCGCAAAAACAAGCGATTCAACGCACAATGCGTGCAGGTGCTAAAGGAATTAAAACGATGGTATCTGGTCGTTTAGGTGGAGCAGATATCGCTCGCTCAGAACATTATAGCGAAGGAACAGTTCCACTTCATACTCTTCGCGCTGACATTGACTACGCAACAGCAGAAGCGGATACAACATACGGGAAAATCGGCGTGAAAGTATGGATTTATCGTGGAGAAGTCCTTCCTACGAAAAAGAAAACTGAGGAAGGAGGAAATTAATCATGTTAATGCCAAAACGCGTAAAATATCGTCGTGAACATCGCGGTCGCATGAAAGGTCGTGCAAAAGGCGGTACGGAAGTACATTTTGGTGAGTATGGCTTACAAGCGTTAGAGCCAGCATGGATTACAAACCGTCAAATCGAGGCTGCTCGTCGTGCGATGACTCGTTACATGAGACGTGGCGGTAAAGTATGGATTAAAATTTTCCCTTCAAAACCATACACAGCAAAACCACTTGAAGTGCGCATGGGTTCCGGTAAAGGTGCTCCAGAAGGTTGGGTAGCTGTTGTTAAACCTGGTAAAGTAATGTTTGAAATCGCGGGAGTTTCTGAAGAAGTGGCTCGTGAAGCATTACGTCTTGCTTCTCACAAACTTCCAATCAAATGTAAATTCGTAAAACGTGAAGAAATTGGTGGTGAATCAAATGAAAGCTAAAGAAATTCGTGAACTTACCACTGCCGAGATTGAACAAAAAATTAAAGCGTTGAAAGAAGAGTTATTCAACCTTCGCTTCCAATTGGCAACAGGTCAATTAGAGAATACTGCTCGTATTCGTGAAGTACGCAAAGCGATTGCGCGTATGAAAACTGTTATTCGCGAAAGAGAGATCGCTGCTAATAAATAATTGAAATCGAGGGGAGGTTCGCACAATGAGTGAACGCAACAATCGTAAAGTTCTCGTCGGCCGTGTTGTTTCCGATAAAATGGATAAAACAATTACGGTTCTTGTAGAAACTTATAAAAAGCATCCTCTTTACGGCAAGCGCGTAAAGTATTCGAAAAAATATAAAGCACATGACGAAAACAATGTAGCAAAAGTGGGCGACATTGTAAAAATTATGGAGACACGTCCTCTCTCTGCAACAAAACGTTTCCGTCTTGTTGAAGTAGTTGAAAAAGCTGTTATCGTTTAATCAATATGTTCGGTGTGATGGATACAAATCCGAAAGGAGGTTTCGTCAATGATTCAACAAGAAACTCGTATGAAAGTTGCTGATAACTCTGGTGCACGTGAAGTGCTTGTCATTAAAGTGCTAGGTGGTTCTGGTCGTCGTTATGCGAACGTTGGCGACATCGTTGTGGCGACAGTTAAAGATGCAACACCAGGTGGCGTTGTTAAAAAAGGTCAAGTTGTTAAAGCGGTTGTCGTTCGTACAAAACGTGGCGTGCGCCGTACAGACGGTTCTTACATCCGCTTTGACGAAAATGCTTGCGTAATCATTCGTGATGACAAGAGCCCACGTGGTACGCGTATTTTCGGACCAGTTGCTCGTGAGTTGCGCGACAAAGACTTTATGAAAATCGTTTCTTTAGCTCCAGAAGTGATTTAATGAAAAGGAAAAGCCTTTTAAGGAGGTGCGATTCAGATGCATGTAAAAAAAGGTGATAAAGTGCAAGTGATCTCTGGTAAGGATAAAGGAAAACAAGGCGTTATTCTTGCTGCGTTTCCAAAGAAAAACCGAGTGCTTGTTGAAGGTGTGAACATCGTAAAAAAACACGTAAAACCTTCTCAAGCAAATCCACAAGGCGGCATTATCAGCCAAGAGGCGCCAATCCACGTATCAAACGTAATGCCTCTTGATCCAAAAACAGGATTACCAACTCGTGTTGGATACAAAGTAGTTGACGGTAAAAAAGTTCGCTATGCGAAACGTTCTGGTGAAATTTTAGACAAATAATGAAGTGACTGAGGAAGGGAGGTACTCAAATGAACCGCCTTAAAGAAAAGTATTTGAAAGAAGTTGTTCCTGCTCTTATGAGCAAGTTTAACTATAAATCAGTGATGCAAGTTCCAAAAATCGAAAAAATCGTCATCAACATGGGTGTTGGTGATGCGGTACAAAACGCAAAAGCGTTAGATAGCGCAGTAGAAGAACTCGCATTAATTTCTGGTCAAAAACCAGTTGTTACACGCGCGAAAAAATCAATCGCTGGTTTCCGTCTTCGCGAAGGAATGCCAATCGGTGCGAAAGTAACACTTCGCGGTGAGCGCATGTACGAGTTTTTCGATAAGCTCGTTTCTGTTTCTTTACCGCGCGTTCGTGACTTCCGCGGCGTATCGAAAAAATCATTCGATGGACGTGGAAACTACACATTAGGTGTAAAAGAGCAATTAATTTTCCCTGAAATTGATTACGATAAAGTAAACAAAGTTCGCGGTATGGACATCGTGATCGTTACAACTGCGAAAACTGACGAGGAAGCTCGTGAATTACTTGCGTTGCTCGGTATGCCATTCCAAAAATAATCATTCCCATTCGTAAAAAGAGGGAGGCGAAAACGTGGCTAAAAAATCAATGATCGCGAAACAAAAACGCACACCAAAGTTTAAAGTACAAGCGTACACTCGTTGTGAGCGTTGTGGACGTCCACACTCTGTATATCGCAAATTTAAACTTTGCCGTATTTGTTTCCGTGAATTAGCGTATAAAGGTCAAATTCCTGGTGTGAAAAAAGCAAGCTGGTAATAAACCCATGAGTTGGGAAGGAGGTAAAACATAATGGTGATGACAGATCCAATTGCAGATATGCTTACTCGCATTCGTAATGCGAACATGGTGCGTCACGAGAAACTTGAAGTTCCTGCTTCGAAAATTAAAAGAGAAATCGCTGAAATTTTAAAGCGTGAAGGTTTCATTCGTGATGTCGAATACATTGAAGATAACAAACAAGGTATTCTTCGTATTTTCTTAAAGTACGGTCCAAATAACGAGCGCATAATTACAGGTCTTAAACGCATTAGCAAACCTGGTTTGCGCGTATATGTAAAGGCTGACGAAGTACCACGCGTATTGAACGGCCTAGGAATCGCAATTCTTTCAACATCTCAAGGCATTTTAACTGACAAAGAAGCACGTCAAAAACGTACTGGCGGCGAAGTGTTAGCATACATTTGGTAATTATTTTGCAACGAATGGAGGTGTAGTACATGTCACGTGTTGGTAAAAAACCATTGGAAATTCCAGCTGGTGTTACAGTTACATTAAACGGTAACACGGTTACTGTAAAAGGTCCGAAAGGTGAACTTACTCGTACGTTCCATCCAGATATGATCATTAAATTAGAAGGCAACGTTTTAACAGTTGAGCGTCCAAGCGATGAGAAACATCATCGTGCACTTCACGGAACGACTCGCAGCTTGCTTGCAAACATGGTTGAAGGTGTTTCAAAAGGCTATGAGCGTGCACTTGAGCTTGTCGGTGTCGGTTACCGTGCGACAAAACAAGGCAAAAAGCTTGTATTAAGCGTAGGATACTCTCATCCTGTTGAAATCGAGCCAGAAGAAGGACTTGAAATCGAAGTTCCTTCACAAACAAAAATCATCGTTAAAGGTGCGGACAAACAACGTGTTGGTGAATTAGCAGCAAACATTCGTGCCGTTCGTTCACCAGAGCCTTACAAAGGAAAAGGTATTCGCTACGAGGGCGAAGTTGTACGTCGTAAAGAAGGTAAAACAGGTAAGAAATAATGCTGCTTAGGTAAATGAAAGGAGTGACACGAATGATCACTAAGCTTGATAAAAATGCAGTTCGCAAAAAAAGACACGCTCGTGTTCGTCGTAAAGTAGTAGGAACTGCGGAACGTCCACGCTTAAATGTGTTCCGTTCAAACAAACACATTTACGCGCAAATTATCGACGATGTGAAAGCTGTGACACTTGTTAGCGCGTCAACGTTAGATAAAGAGTTTGACTTAGAATCAACAGGCAATGTTGAAGCAGCTCAAAAAGTGGGCGAATTAATTGCTAAACGTGCACTTGAAAAAGGAATTACGGCGGTTGTATTTGACCGTGGCGGATATTTATATCATGGACGTGTTAAAGCACTTGCAGACGCTGCTCGTGAAGCTGGATTACAATTCTAATTAAGAAGGAGGGACAGAGATGCGTCGCATTGATCCAAATAAACTTGAACTAGAAGAACGCGTTGTTGCCGTTAACCGCGTAGCTAAAGTAGTAAAAGGTGGACGTCGTTTCCGTTTCGCTGCGTTAGTCGTTGTTGGTGACAAAAACGGTCATGTCGGCTTCGGAACTGGAAAAGCTCAAGAAGTTCCAGATGCTATTCGCAAAGCGATTGAAGACGCGAAGAAAAACTTAATTACTGTACCGATTGTTGGTACAACAATTCCACATGAAGTTATCGGACATTTCGGAGCAGGTGAAATCATTTTAAAACCAGCATCCGAAGGTACAGGGGTTATTGCTGGTGGTCCTGCACGTGCGGTATTAGAATTAGCAGGTATTAGCGATATTTTATCGAAGTCAATCGGCTCCAACACACCAATCAACATGGTGCGCGCAACAATTGACGGTTTGAAGCAATTGAAACGTGCTGAAGAGGTAGCAAAATTGCGCGGTAAAACAGTTGAGGAACTGTTAGGATAAGGGAGGGAAAAATGATGGCGAAAAAATTAGCAATTACCCTCACTCGCAGCGTAATCGGTCGTCCGCAAGACCAACGCGTGACGGTTAAAACATTAGGTTTAAGAAAATTGCATCAAACAGTTGTTCATAACGACAATCCAGCCATTCGTGGGATGATTAATAAAGTTTCTCACCTTGTAACAGTAAAAGAATTAGAAGAATAAGGAGGTGCCTCGGCATGAAGCTACATGAATTACAACCAGCACCGGGTTCCCGTAAAGAACGTAACCGTGTTGGTCGTGGTATCGGCTCTGGTAACGGAAAAACTTCTGGTAGAGGACATAAAGGGCAAAACGCTCGCTCTGGCGGCGGTGTACGCATCGGCTTTGAAGGTGGTCAAACACCTTTATTCCGTCGTTTACCAAAACGCGGCTTCACAAACATTCATCGTAAAGAATATGCGATCGTTAACCTTGAAGCATTAAATCGCTTTGAAAACGGTACTGAAGTAACACCAGAATTGTTGCTTGAAACAGGCGTAGTAAGCAAGTTGAAAGCAGGCATCAAAGTTCTTGGAAACGGTGAGCTTACGAAAAAATTAACAGTAAAAGCTCATAAATTCTCTGCTTCTGCAAAAGAAGCGATCGAAGCTGCTGGCGGTAAAACTGAGGTGATTTAATGTTTCGAACAATCTCCAATTTTATGCGCGTGGGTGATATAAGAAGAAAAATTGTATTCACCCTTCTTATGCTCATTGTATTTCGCATCGGTACGTTTATTCCTGTGCCGGGCGTCAATGCAGACGTACTAAAAATGCAAGATCAGTTCAACGCTTTTGGCGTATTGAACACATTTGGTGGTGGCGCTTTACGAAACTTTTCTATTTTTGCGATGGGCGTCATGCCATACATTACGGCATCCATCATCGTTCAACTATTGCAGATGGATGTTGTTCCTAAATTTACAGAGTGGTCGAAACAAGGAGAAGTAGGCCGCCGTAAACTCGCTCAGTTTACCCGCTATTTTACGATTGTGCTTGGATTTATCCAAGCGTTCGCTATGTCGTACGGTTTTCATAATATGTCTGGTGGCATGCTCATTAAAAATCCAGGCATTCCGACATATTTGCTTATTGCGCTTGTGTTAACAGCTGGAACAGCCTTTTTAATGTGGCTTGGTGAGCAAATTACAGCTAAAGGTGTTGGAAACGGGATTTCCGTATTGATTTTTGCAGGGATCGTATCCGGTATCCCAACAACACTTAATCAAATTTACGTTCAACAGTTTGAAAATGCTGGCGATCAGCTGTTTTTACGCATCGTCACAGTGTTGTTAGTCGCTTTAGCAGTTGTTGCAGTTATTGTTGGCGTCATTTATGTGCAACAAGCGTTTCGGAAAATTCCGATTCAGTACGCAAAGCGATTAGAAGGACGTAGTCCGGTAGGTGGTCATTCGACACACATTCCGTTAAAAGTCAATCCGGCAGGCGTTATTCCGGTTATTTTTGCGGTGTCGTTTATTATTACTCCACCGACGATTGCATCGTTTTTCGGCTCGAATGATGTAACATTATGGATTAAAAAAGTTTTTGACTACACGCAACCAGTTGGTATGATCATATACGTCGCTTTAATTGTTGCCTTCGCGTATTTTTATGCGTTTGTTCAAGTCAATCCAGAACAAATGGCGGACAATTTGAAAAAGCAAGGTGGTTACATTCCAGGCATTCGTCCAGGAAAGAACACGCAAGAATTCATCACACGCGTTTTGTACCGGTTAACTTTCGTCGGAGCTCTATTTTTAGCAGCAATCGCTGTTCTTCCTGTCTTCTTTATCGAGTTCGCTAAACTACCGCCTTCTGCTCGAATTGGAGGAACGGGCTTGCTGATCGTCATCGGTGTTGCTTTAGAGACGATGAAGCAGCTAGAAAGCCAATTAGTGAAGCGCCATTACAAAGGCTTTATTAAATAAAAAGAGGTGTTGGGAATTTTATTCCCTCTACCTCACATAGAGCTGAGGGGGAGACGTTGATGAATTTAGTATTAATGGGACTTCCAGGTGCTGGAAAAGGTACGCAGGCAGAAAAAATTGTTGAGAAATATAAAATTCCTCACATTTCTACTGGGGATATGTTTCGAGCAGCGATTAAAGAAGGAACAGAGCTCGGTTTACAGGCGAAATCGTATATGGATCGCGGCGATCTTGTTCCAGACGAAGTGACGATCGGCATTGTTCGTGAACGGTTAAGCAAGGACGATTGCCAAAACGGATTTTTGCTTGATGGATTTCCACGAACAGTCGCTCAAGCGGAAGCGTTAGAAACGCTTCTTCAACAATTGAACCGTTCCATTGATTATGTTATTAACATCGAAGTAGATAAAAGCATCTTAATGGAACGTCTAACAGGCAGACGCATTTGTAAAGAATGCGGCGCAACGTATCATCTTGTATTTAATCCGCCAGCACAAGCAGGCATCTGCGATAAATGCGGAGGAGAATTGTATCAACGCGCAGATGATAACGAAGCGACCGTAGCGAATCGTCTTGAAGTCAATATGAAGCAAGCTCAGCCGTTGCTTGATTTTTACGCAGCGAAAGGGTACTTGCGCAACATTAATGGACAACAACATATTGATCAAGTGTTTGCTGACATTTGTGAATTACTTGGGGGCTTACAATCATGATCATTTGCAAAACCCCACGCGAAATTGAAATTATGCGTGAAGCTGGTCGAATTGTCGCTTTAACTCATCAAGAACTACAAAAATATATCGAGCCAGGCATAACGACGCGAGAGCTCGATCATATTGCTGAAACGTTCATTCGCAAACATGGTGCAATTCCTTCGTTTAAAGGATATAATGGATTCCGTGGGAGCATTTGCACATCGGTCAATGAAGAGCTCGTTCATGGTATTCCAGGAGACCGTGTGCTTCGCGAAGGAGATATTATTAGCATCGATATTGGCGCAAAATATAATGGATATCATGGTGATTCGGCTTGGACGTATCCGGTCGGAGCCATTTCAGAAGAAGCGAAAAAGCTTTTAGAAGTGACAGAACAGTCATTGTATCGTGGATTGGAAGAAGCGAAACCTGGCGCACGGTTAACGAACATTTCTCATGCGATCCAAACATACGTTGAGGCGCATAACTTTTCCGTTGTGCGTGAGTATGTCGGGCATGGAATTGGTCAAGACTTACATGAAAGTCCGCAAATCCCACATTACGGTCCGCCAAATAAAGGACCACGGTTAAAGCCAGGCATGGTTCTGTGCATTGAGCCGATGGTGAATGCAGGAACCCGTTATGTTCGCACGTTAGAAGATAATTGGACGGTCGTCACAGTAGATGGCAAACTATGTGCTCACTTTGAGCATACGATTGCCATTACCGAGACGGGATATGAAATTTTAACAACACTTTGAACGCTTTAACCTTCTTTGCGGATGCGCATCGTAAGCTTTAAACTAAACTGGTCGTGTTAGTTGAACATGTTACTCATTTCAAAAAAGAAGGGAGAGCCGTTCAATGGCGAAAGACGATGTAATTGAAGTGGAAGGTACAGTCGTTGAAACGTTGCCAAATGCGATGTTCCGAGTGGAACTTGAAAACGGTCATACCGTTTTAGCTCACGTTTCAGGTAAAATTCGCATGCATTTTATTCGCATCTTACCAGGTGATAAAGTAACAGTTGAATTATCACCTTACGATTTAACACGTGGAAGAATTACGTATCGATATAAATAACACTCCGCACGAACAAGGAGGTAAGTTCACATGAAAGTTAGACCATCTGTAAAACCGATTTGCGAAAAGTGCAAAGTCATTCGCAGACGCGGAAAAGTTATGGTTATTTGTGAAAATCCAAAGCATAAGCAAAAACAAGGATAAAACTTGAGGAGGTGTACAAATCATGGCACGTATTGCAGGTGTAGATATTCCTCGTGACAAACGTGTAGTCATTTCATTAACATACATTTACGGAATCGGTAAAGCAACTGCACAAAAAATCTTAGCAGAAGCTGGTGTATCTGAAGACACTCGTGTTCGCGATTTAACAGAAGAAGAATTAGGAAAAATTCGCGAAATCGTAGATCGCTTAAAAGTAGAAGGAGATCTTCGTCGTGAAGTATCTTTAAACATTAAGCGTTTAATGGAGATCGGTTGCTACCGTGGTCTTCGTCATCGTCGCGGATTGCCAGTTCGTGGCCAAAATACGAAAAACAATGCTCGTACACGTAAAGGTCCACGTCGTACAGTAGCGAATAAGAAAAAATAATTAAGTAAAGGAGGTTCATGAACGAATGGCACGTAAAACGAATACGCGTAAACGTCGTGTAAAAAAGAATATTGAATCTGGTATCGCTCATATCCGTTCGACTTTTAACAACACAATCGTCACAATTACAGACGTTCATGGAAATGCAATTTCTTGGTCAAGTGCGGGTGCGTTAGGCTTCAAAGGTTCTCGTAAGTCTACTCCGTTCGCTGCACAAATGGCTGCAGAAGCTGCTGCAAAAGCATCAATGGAGCATGGCATGAAAACTGTTGAAGTAAACGTAAAAGGTCCAGGTGCTGGTCGTGAAGCAGCGATTCGTGCACTTCAAGCGGCTGGATTAGAAATTACAGCAATTAAAGATGTTACACCGGTTCCACATAACGGATGCCGTCCGCCAAAACGTCGTCGTGTTTAATTTCTCTGTATAGAATTTGCGCATGTGTCAATAATGGGATATAGTCATTCTTACAGGGAAATGAAAAACAGTTGTTGTGCACATTCGGGAACTTATTCATGGGGGAATTTCGATTGAGCTGTCATCGGTTTAATCGGGGTTTCGACGTTTTGAAGGAGGGTTAAAGGAATGCTGGAAATTGAAAAGCCGAAAATCGAAACGGTTGAAATCAGCGAGGATGCCAAATATGGCAAATTCGTCGTTGAACCACTTGAGCGTGGATATGGTACAACTTTGGGTAACTCCTTACGTCGTATCCTGTTATCCTCACTCCCTGGTGCCGCTGTAACATCTGTTCAAATAGATGGTGTATTGCACGAATTTTCAACAATTGATGGCGTCGTGGAAGATGTAACAACGATCATTTTAAATGTTAAAAAGCTAGCGCTAAAAATTTACTCGGACGAAGAAAAGACGCTTGAGATTGATGTACAGGGTGAAGGAGTCGTTACAGCTGCGGATATTACTCACGATAGCGATGTAGAAATTCTCAATCCAGACCTTCATATTGCTACTTTGGCAAAAGACGGTCGTTTGCGCATGAGAATGACAGCGAAACGCGGGCGTGGGTATACACCAGCTGATGCTAATAAGCGCGAGGATCAACCGATAGGTGTTATCCCGATCGATTCCATTTATACGCCGGTATCGCGCGTATCGTACCAAGTCGAAAATACGCGCGTCGGTCAAATGACAAACTACGATAAGTTAACGATCGACGTGTGGACAGATGGTAGCATCGGCCCGAAAGAAGCAATCTCACTAGGGGCAAAAATTTTAACAGAGCACTTGAACATTTTTGTGAACTTAACAGACGAAGCACAACATGCTGAAATCATGATCGAAAAAGAAGAAGACCAAAAAGAAAAAGTGCTCGAAATGACAATTGAAGAGCTTGATCTTTCTGTTCGTTCATACAACTGCTTAAAACGTGCTGGCATCAACACAGTGCAAGAGCTTGCTCAAAAAACGGAAGAAGATATGATGAAAGTGCGCAACTTAGGCCGCAAGTCGCTTGAGGAAGTAAAAGCGAAGTTAGAAGAGCTAGGATTAAGCTTACGTAAAGATGACTAGTTAAGCGTTTGGTTAACTAGGCATTTTCATGTTAAAAGTGAAATAAAGGAGGGACATCACATGTCTTACAGAAAATTAGGACGCACAAGCTCTCAACGTAAAGCATTGCTTCGTGATTTAGTGACAGACTTAATCATTAATGAGCGAATTGAAACAACAGAAGCTCGTGCAAAAGAGTTGCGTTCTGTTGTAGAAAAAATGATTACATTAGGAAAGCGCGGCGATTTGCATGCACGTCGTCAAGCGGCTGCATTCGTACGCAAAGAAGTCGCAAACACAGAAACAGGTCAAGATGCGATTCAAAAATTGTTTAGCGACATCGCACCTCGTTACCAAGACCGTCAAGGTGGTTATACACGTATTATGAAACTTGGACCACGCCGCGGTGACGGTGCGCCAATGGTCATTATCGAACTAGTTTAATATGTTTTTACAAGGGCGAGACAGTTTTTGAACTGGATCTATGCCCTTTTTTTGTTTTCTTTTTTGTAGTAGAGTAGAGAATAAGAAAATTCAGAAGAGATGAGGAGAGAAATGTGGAAGTTGCTGTACGTGTGGAAAATGTAAGTTTTCAATATGCGAATGAACAAACGTATGCTTTACAAAACGTTTCGTTTCAAGTGTATGAAGGCGAATGGGTAACAATTGTTGGACATAACGGATCGGGAAAATCGACGCTTGCTAAATTGTTGATTGGCCTATTGCCATCTACGAGTGGAACGATTCACGTATGCGGTATTCCGTTAAATGAAGAAACAGTATGGGACGTTCGAAAACGACTAGGGATTGTTTTCCAAAACCCAGATAACCAATTTGTTGGAACGACTGTCCAAGATGACGTTGCTTTTGGTCTTGAAAATCGTGGTGTACCAAAACATGAGATGGAAAAGCGCATAAAAGAAGCGTTACAAAAAGTAGGTATGGAAAATTTCATGAATGACGAACCACATCGTCTATCAGGTGGACAAAAACAACGTGTGGCGATCGCAAGCGCCATTGCTCTTCAACCAAATATCATTATTTTAGATGAGGCAACATCGATGCTTGATCCAAGTGGAAAAAAAGAAGTTCTTCAAGTGATCCAATCACTTCGTCGTGAACACGATATGACGGTTATTTCAATTACTCATGATTTAAATGAAGTGGCAAAAGCCGACCGAGTGATTGTCATGAATAAAGGAAGGATCGCACTAGAGGGAACACCTAAACATATTTTTGCGCATGGGATGAAGTTAGAAGAAATGGGGTTAGACTTACCGTTTTCCCTGCAACTAAGTCAACGGTTGAAAGACAATCGTATTCCGATTACAACCGATCATTTGACAATAGAGGGGTTGGTGAGTGAATTATGGACATTGTATTCCGCGATGTCGAACACCGTTACCAAGTAAATACCCCTTTTGAGAAACGGGCGTTGTACGATATTCATGTTGATATTCGGAGTGGGTCGTATGTTGCGGTGATCGGTCATACCGGATCAGGAAAATCCACCTTTTTACAACATTTAAATGGCTTACTCCAGCCGACAAAAGGGACTGTTCATCTTGGGGATTATACAATAACAGCAGGAAAGAAAGAAAAACAGTTAAAGCCTTTGCGAAAAAAAGTAGGAATCGTGTTTCAATTTCCTGAACATCAACTATTTGAAGAAACAGTAGAAAAAGATATTTGTTTTGGACCGATGAACTTTGGAATGACAGAAGAGGAGGCGAAAGCTCGCGTTAGTGAGTGGTTAGCGCTTGTCGGATTGCCAGAAGACGTGCGACATAAATCACCATTTGGTTTAAGTGGGGGACAAATGCGTCGTGTCGCCATCGCAGGCGTTTTGGCGATGGAGCCAGAAGTGCTTGTGTTAGATGAACCGACTGCAGGGTTAGATCCTCGTGGTCGAAAAGAAATGATGGAGATGTTCGCTAGCCTTCAACAACAAAAACGGATGACGATTGTGCTCGTCACACATAGTATGGAAGAAGCAGCACGTTATGCCGATGAGATTATCATCATGCATCAAGGGACGATTGTGCGAAGAGGGACGCCGGAGCAAATTTTCCGTCACGTCGATGATTTACTACATCTCGGATTAGATGTACCTGAAACGATATTGTTTCAGCGAGCCATCGAACAAAAATTTGGCGTGCAGTTTCACACCCCATGTTTGACGATAGAAGATGTCATTAAAAACTTACAAACGTTATTTAATAAGGTGAAGGGTATATGATGAACAGTATGATTATTGGAAAATATGTTCCTGGGGACTCTTTCATTCACCGTCTCGATCCACGTACAAAACTTATTACTATGTTTATTTATGTGTTCATCGTTTTTCTTGCTAATAACGGATGGACATACGGGCTATTAACTTTTTTTACGTGCATCTTGTTGTTTTTATCGCGCATTCGCCTTTCGTTTTTTGTTAAAGGGCTGAAGCCTATTTTATGGGTGATTGTATTTACATTCCTTCTTCACGTGTTGTTAACAAAAGAAGGACATGTTGTTTTTCAATGGTTTGGAATGGAAGTGTATGATCAAGGTATTCAACAAGGGGCATTTATTTCTTTACGCTTTTTGCTCCTTATTGTTGTGACAACATTATTGACGTTAACAACAACGCCAATCGAAGTGACCGATGGGATGGAATCATTGCTTTCGCCATTAAAAAAATGGAATATACCTGTTCATGAGCTAGCGTTAATGATGTCGATTTCTCTTCGTTTTATTCCAACATTGATGGAAGAAACCGAGAAGATTATGAAAGCTCAAGCGGCTCGTGGCGTTGATTTTTCAGGCGGCCCATTATCGGAACGAATGAGAGCGATGACGGCGTTGCTCGTTCCACTATTTATTAGCGCATTTAAACGTGCAGAAGAGTTAGCCGTTGCAATGGAAGTGCGCGGATACCGCGGAGGGAAAGATCGAACAAAATGGCGCGAGTTGACGTGGAAGCGTGCAGATACGGTTTTTATGCTTTTGCTTACCTTATTGGCCATTGCGTTATGGTTACTTCGTTCGTAAAAGGGGCTAAGTTCAGATGACGAGAAGAATAAAATGTATTATTGCGTACGATGGTACGCATTTTGTGGGGTACCAAATTCAACAACAAAAGCGAACGGTACAAGGAGAGCTTGAGCGTGCGCTTTCGATCATTCATAAGGGGCAATTTGTTCGCGTATATGCTTCAGGACGGACGGATGCAACCGTTCATGCACACGGACAGGTGATTCATTTTGACACACCGCTGTCCATTCCAGATGAGAAATGGCCGAGAGCGTTAAATGCGCTTCTCCCTGATGATGTCATTGTCAAAGAAGCAAGTGAAGTATCCCCTTCCTTTCATGCACGGTTTAGCGTGAAAAAGAAAGAATATCGTTACCGCGTATGGACGGGGGAGAAAAACGTGTTTTTGCGTCATTACGTGTATCATTATCCGTATCCGCTTAATGTAGCAGCGATGAACGAAGCGCTTCATGATCTGATTGGCACGCATGATTTCACGAGTTTTTGTTCAGCAAAAACGGAAATAGAGGATAAAGTGCGTACGATTTACGAGGCGGAAGTCATTCCACAAGGAGACGAATTGATCTTCCGTCTCGTTGGAAATGGCTTTTTATACAATATGGTTCGCATTATCGTTGGGACGGTGCTAGAAGTCGGACGCGGGGAACGGCGTGCTGAAGAGATGAAAACAATTTTGGAACAAAAAAATCGAAGTGCTGCCGGAAAGACCGCACCGGGTCACGGTCTTTATTTATGGCACGTTTCGTATGACAACTAATCCAGGTGTAACATTTTCTTGACATTGGGTGTTGAAAGAGATATTATATCATATGGTATGTATTTTAAACCCACGATTAGCCCCGGAAATTAATCGTGTTGAAATAAATATCGCTTGTTCATTTTTTATTTTAGGAGGGAAAACAAATGCGTACGTATATGGCGAAGCCAAATGAAGTAGAACGTAAATGGTACGTTGTTGATGCAGAAGGCAAAACGTTAGGACGTCTTGCTAGTGAAGTTGCTGCAATTTTGCGCGGTAAACATAAACCAACTTACACACCGCACGTTGATACTGGTGATCATGTGATCATCATCAACGCAGAGAAAGTTGAGTTAACAGGTAAAAAATTAACAAACAAATTATACTACCGTCACAGCTTACATCCAGGTGGATTAAAAGTAAGAACAGCGCTTGAAATGCGCACAAATTATCCAGAGCAAATGCTTGAAAGAGCAATTCGTGGCATGCTTCCAAAAGGTAGCCTTGGTCGTCAAATGTTCAAAAAATTGCACGTTTATCGCGGAAGTGAACATCCGCATCAAGCACAAAAACCAGAAGTTTACGAACTTCGTGGATAATTGATTAAAGGAGGGCATTATTTTGGCACAGGTACAATACTACGGCACAGGTCGTCGCAAAAGCTCAGTTGCGCGCGTGCGTCTCGTTCCAGGTGAAGGACGCATTATCGTAAATGGTCGTGACATTCGTGATTACGTTCCATACGAGTCATTAGTTGAAGTTGTAAAACAACCACTTGTTTTAACAGAAACGTTCGGTAGCTACGATGTACTAGTAAACGTAAGCGGCGGTGGATTCACAGGTCAGGCAGGCGCAATCCGTCATGGCATTGCTCGTGCGTTGTTGCAAGTTGACCCTGAATACCGTCAAACATTAAAACGTGCAGGCTTGTTAACGCGCGATTCTCGTGTGAAAGAGCGTAAAAAATACGGTCTCAAAGGCGCTCGTCGTGCACCACAATTCTCAAAACGTTAATTTCAAAAAATCTCGGCAATTATTTTGCCGAGATTTTTTTTGTATGTTCCTTTGTCACATGCAAACAATATACATAAGGAGGGACAGCAAAATGGGAATGCTTACATCATTTACAGCGAAGAAATTAGAAAAACAGCTTACTTATGAACGAAACGTATTGCGGGATCTTTCTTATCGTGAATTGTGTAGACGTGTACATACATATTGGCAACGATATATGATTATTTCTCATGTCATTGAAAACATTTGTATTGACGCTGCGGTTGAAGCGTACTTACTCGGGGCGCATTATAGTCGATTTGCATATTACGGCGAGAAAATCGAAACGGTAAAAAGTCGTTGTATAGATGAGTATGAGCAGCTCATTCATGAGCTACATGAGTACATGAAACAGTGGAGAGATGGAATATACGATGTATGTGCTCGCTATATCGACGTATGGTGGGAAGAGGGAATGGAAAAAGGATTGCGTCGTCAAAAGCTTCGTTTAAAATAACCGTTCTAATTTCTTCTCTTGTCCCATATAACATAAATAGTGGGGAGGAGAAGGGATGAAAATACGTATTATTATTTTTTTCATTGTTTTTGTCCTTTTGTTACAGTTTTACGTGTTAAGCGATCGCTCGTGGAAAGCATGGAGCTTACCGTTATCAGGGAAGGTAATCATTCTTGACCCAGGGCACGGGGGTCCTGATGGGGGAGCGGTTGAAGGAGACGTTTTGGAGAAAGAAATCGCGCTACATGTGGCGTTGAAATTACGCGATTATTTGCAACAACAAGGTGCGCTTGTTCAAATGACAAGAGAAGGAGATCATGATTTAGCTAGCGAACAGACAAGAGGATATAGCCGAAGAAAAATAGAGGACTTACAACGGCGAGTGCAGTTTGTTAATGAGTCAGAGGCAGATTTTTTCATTAGTATTCACTTAAATGCCATCCCTTCGCCGAAGTGGAGAGGCGCACAAGTTTTTTACTATCCTTCATTAGAGGAAAATGCGAGATTAGCTAAGTTTATTCAACAAGAGCTACGTGTCAATTTGGAAAATACACATCGATTGGCGAAGCCCATTCAAACGGTATATTTATTAAAAATGGCTAAAAAGCCAGGGGCTTTAGTTGAAATTGGTTTTTTATCAAACGAGGAAGAACGAAAACTACTAGTGTCTTCATCGTATCAGGAAAAGTTAGCGGCTTCGATTTACAAAGGCATTTTACGTTACGTATCAAATGAACGTGATCCTTCTGAGTGAGAAGGATTCATTTTTTTATCCAGAAAATTATGTTATATTGAAAGTGTGAAACCGAATACATAAGGATTGGTGAGGCGCGATGTTGACAGAAAAACAAGTTGTGGAACTGCTCGAAACAATTTATGACCCTTTTTTGAAAAAAACGTTTAAAGAAACAGGAGCCATTCAAGAAGTCAAGATAAATGAAGAAAAAGGGCTAGTGAGTGTGAAAATTGCTTTAGCTAAAATGGAAACGGCTCAACAACTTCAAGTACAACAAACCGTTGTGCAACGTTTAAAAGATGCAGGGGCGTCTTCTGTTGGACTTCGCTTTGCTCAATTGCCGTTAGAAGAAGAGCGAATGGTAAATGAGCCGATTTATTTGGCGATCGCAAGTGGAAAAGGTGGAGTAGGAAAGTCGACTGTTTCCGTTAACTTAGCTGTTTCGCTTGCAAGGCTTGGTAAAAAAGTCGGTTTAATTGACGCTGACATTTATGGGTTTAGCGTACCAGACATGATGGGCATCACTGAGCGCCCTATTGTTCGTGGGGAAAAAATCATCCCAGTTGAACGGCTCGGAGTAAAAGTTATTTCTATGGGCTTTTTTGTAGAAGATAATTCCCCGGTCATTTGGCGCGGCCCGATGCTTGGGAAGATGTTAAAAAACTTTTTTGATGAAGTGGAATGGGGAGAGTTGGATTATTTATTATTAGATTTGCCTCCAGGTACAGGCGATGTAGCGTTAGATGTGCATACAATGCTCCCAACATCGAAAGAAATTATAGTGACGACTCCTCATCCCACAGCAGCTTTTGTAGCAGCAAGGGCGGGAGCGATGGCGGTACGTACAAATCATGAAGTTGTCGGTGTCATTGAAAATATGTCATATTTTGAAAGCAAAACGACGGGGGAAAAAGAATATATTTTTGGAAAAGGTGGCGGTCAAAAGTTAGCTGAAGAACTGCAGACGGATTTATTAGGACAACTGCCGCTCGGACAACCAGATTGGAACGATGATGATTTCGCTCCTTCAGTATATGGAGAAGATCATCCGATCGGAAAAGTGTATATGGATATTGCAAGGAAAATCATTGCGAAATTGCGATGAGGGGCGATTGAGCCCCTCATGCTGTTTGCTCTTCGCTTGACTCTTCCTCATCAGTTTTTTTCTTCTCCCCTTGCATCTCCTCCGCAGCTTTGATGAGGATGTCTTCAATTTTTGCTTTAAATAACGGGCTGCTAAAAGTTTCTGTAATCACTTTTTGCAAGTGAGCGCGAAAATCTTTGTTTTTCATTTCCGTTTGTATCAGTTTTTTTATCTCTGGATTTTGCATAATGTCTACAATCATTGCTTGATATTCAGGATCTTTCATGAGCGCTTTCAACAATTTTTCATGTTCTTCTTGCATGCTTTTTGCAAAATTTTGAGCAAACTTTGGATCCTCAAATGCTTTTTTCCAAAATGTCTTTCCTTTGTCTGAAGTTAACGTTTCTTCAATTGTTTTTTTTACTATTTGTTGATCCATAACAAGCTGTTGTTTGACTTTTTCATCGCTCATCACTTCTTGAATCGCTTTTTTTCCTTCATCTGTTTTTAAAATATCGACGACCATTTTTTTTGTTTGATCGTACTCAGGTTGCGCAGGGGTTTCTTCTTGTTGGGCGCACCCGGTCAGCATCAATACATAACTAAATAGGAAGAGCAAAAATGTCCGATTCATAATTAAGAGCCCCTTTCAACAAGTTTCCTTACTGTTAATATTCAATGTTCTTTGCAAAAATATTCGCTAGCATTTTTCTTATTTCGTTGATAGAATTTTGGAAGGGATATTGGGAAGTGGAGGTTGCACAAGTGAATAGTCGAAAGTGGGTTCAATTGTTTTTTTCTACATTGTTTGTTGGCGGAATAAGTACGGGGATTGTTGGGTTTGCTGTGAAATGGAACGAATATGCACGTCTTTTTACATCGTTTGAAATAAAAGAAATTTTATCCGTTCTCGTTTGGCTTATTGGTGTTGGTTTTATTTTTAGTGTAATTAGTCAAATGGGCTTTTTTGCATATTTAACAATTCATCGTTTTGGTCTCGGAATTTTTCGTTCGGTTGGATTATGGAATGCTGTACAATTAGTTCTCATTGCTTTTGTTTTATTTGATCTCGTTTATTTCCGTTATCAACTGTTTACAAAAGAAGGGGAATCCCTTGTTAGCTACGTGCTTGTTGCCTTATTTATTTTTTTATTTGGACT
>NZ_JBBOQU010000001.1:152500-192500 GCF_038004465.1 Anoxybacillus sp. FSL W8-0104
CCCGCACGAAAGGTGTAACGACTTGGGCACTGTCTCAACGAGAGACCCGGTGAAATCATAGTACCTGTGAAGATGCAGGTTACCCGCGACAGGACGGAAAGACCCCGTGGAGCTTTACTGCAGCCTGATATTGAATGTTGGTGCGACATGTACAGCATAGGTGGGAGACTGAGAAGCCTGGACGCCAGTCTAGGTGGAGTCGCCGTTGGGATACCACCCTTGTCGTACTGAGATTCTAACCCGCACCCCTGATCGGGGTGGGAGACAGTGTCAGGTGGGCAGTTTGACTGGGGCGGTCGCCTCCCAAAGCGTAACGGAGGCGCCCAAAGGTTCCCTCAGAATGGTTGGAAATCATTCGAAGAGTGTAAAGGCAGAAGGGAGCTTGACTGCGAGACCTACAAGTCGAGCAGGGACGAAAGTCGGGCTTAGTGATCCGGTGGTTCCGAATGGAAGGGCCATCGCTCAACGGATAAAAGCTACCCCGGGGATAACAGGCTTATCTCCCCCAAGAGTCCACATCGACGGGGAGGTTTGGCACCTCGATGTCGGCTCATCGCATCCTGGGGCTGTAGTCGGTCCCAAGGGTTGGGCTGTTCGCCCATTAAAGCGGTACGCGAGCTGGGTTCAGAACGTCGTGAGACAGTTCGGTCCCTATCCGTCGCGGGCGTAGGAAATTTGAGAGGAGCTGTCCTTAGTACGAGAGGACCGGGATGGACGCACCGCTGGTGTACCAGTTGTTCCGCCAGGAGCACAGCTGGGTAGCTATGTGCGGAAGGGATAAGCGCTGAAAGCATCTAAGCGTGAAGCCCCCCTCAAGATGAGATTTCCCATCGCGTCAAGCGAGTAAGATCCCTTGAAGATGACAAGGTAGATAGGTCCGAGGTGGAAGCGTGGCGACACGTGCAGCTGACGGATACTAATCGATCGAGGACTTAACTAAACACACAAGAAAAGCGTAGGCGACTACACAAAACCTGTTATCTAGTTTTGAAGGAATAAAAAATGCTTGACAACAAAAAATATTCCTTTATAATAACATTTGTCTAAAGCATGTTTGCTCGGTGACGATGGCGGAGAGGTCACACCCGTTCCCATCCCGAACACGGAAGTTAAGCTCTCCAGCGCCGATGGTAGTTGGCGGGACACCGCCTGCGAGAGTAGGACGTTGCCGGGCAAGATAATGCATAAATCACTTTTACGATTATTCCGCAGTAGCTCAGTGGTAGAGCACTCGGCTGTTAACCGAGCGGTCGTAGGTTCGAATCCTACCTGCGGAGCCAGTGCTTCCATAGCTCAGTTGGTAGAGCACTTCCATGGTAAGGAAGAGGTCACCGGTTCAAGCCCGGTTGGAAGCTTGTGTGTCGTATGTTGGCCCGTTGGTCAAGTGGTTAAGACACCGCCCTTTCACGGCGGTAACACGGGTTCGAATCCCGTACGGGTCATCCCTTTTACGGAGGATTAGCTCAGCTGGGAGAGCACTTGCCTTACAAGCAAGGGGTCGGCGGTTCGATCCCGTCATCCTCCACCATACGTTTTGATAAATGTGTAGGAAATTGGGTAGCATAATGTAGTCTAGGGAAAATGACTGCCGGCTTAGCTCAATTGGTAGAGCAACTGACTTGTAATCAGTAGGTTGCGGGTTCAAGTCCTGCAGCCGGCACCATTTGCGGAGGGGTAGCGAAGTGGCTAAACGCGGCGGACTGTAAATCCGCTCCCTTTGGGTTCGGCGGTTCGAATCCGTCCCCCTCCACCATTTGTTTTCACACAATGATTACATACATTTTTGTCATATCGATGTCGGATTATTTCGCGAATTTCCTTCAGAAATTCTCAAAATAATCCTGCGGTGTTAATTCATGAAGTAAATTCTGAGAAGTTAACTCATGAAGTTATATCGATGGGCTATAGCCAAGCGGTAAGGCAACGGACTTTGACTCCGTGATGCGCTGGTTCGAATCCAGCTAGCCCAGCCATTTGTATAATGAGCCATTAGCTCAGTAGGTAGAGCATCTGACTTTTAATCAGAGGGTCGGAGGTTCGAGTCCTCCATGGCTCACTGTTTGCGGAAGTAGTTCAGTGGTAGAACACCACCTTGCCAAGGTGGGGGTCGCGGGTTCGAGTCCCGTCTTCCGCTCCATGGGGCCTTAGCTCAGCTGGGAGAGCGCCTGCTTTGCACGCAGGAGGTCATCGGTTCGATCCCGATAGGCTCCATACTAAAACCTTAGGTATTACCTAAGGTTTTTTCTGTTTGTTATAGAATAAATATTCAAAAAGTTGTCGAGTTGAGCCAACTGTTTCTCCTCATGTACAATAAACATCAGATACAACAAGGGGAGGAGATCGAGATGGACATTTCGATTATTGGAGTGCCAATGGACTTAGGACAAACACGCCGTGGTGTTGATATGGGGCCAAGTGCCATTCGCTACGCTGGCGTAGTAGAGCGTTTAGAAAACTTAAATCATGATATTGAGGATTTAGGTGATATTCAAATTGGTCGCGCTGAGCGCGTTCAAGATGTGACAAATCCAAAATTACGAAACTTGAAAGCGGTTGCTGAGGCGAATGAAAAACTAGCCGCTACGGTGGATGAAGTTGTGGCCAAAGGTCGTTTCCCACTAGTGCTTGGTGGGGATCACAGCATTGCGATTGGGACACTTGCAGGAGTGGCTAGACATTATAAAAGTTTAGGCGTCATTTGGTACGATGCGCACGGAGATTTAAACACGGAGGAAACGTCTCCCTCGGGAAATATTCACGGTATGTCGCTTGCTGCAAGTTTAGGACTTGGTCATCCAGCTTTAACGATGATTGGTGGATATAGTCCAAAAGTGAAACCAGAAAATATTGTGATCATCGGTGCTCGTGCACTTGATGAAGGCGAAAAACAATTAATTAAAGAAAAAGGAATCAAAATATATACAATGCATGAGGTTGATCGTCTCGGTATGACAAAAGTAATGGAAGAGACGATTGCGTATTTAAAAGAACGAACAGACGGTGTACATTTGTCTCTTGACTTAGATGGGCTTGACCCACATGATGCACCTGGAGTTGGAACGCCGGTGATCGGTGGGCTCTCTTACCGTGAAAGTCATTTAGCGATGGAAATGCTAGCTGAAGCGCAAATCATCACTTCAGCTGAATTTGTTGAAGTGAATCCGATTTTAGATGAGCGCAATAAAACAGCTGCAACTGCTGTCGCTTTAATGGGATCGCTGTTCGGTGAGAAGCTTGTATGAGAGGTGGCATCATGCCACCTCTTCATTTTTTTAAAGTATGAACGTATGAGTAAAATGTTTGTGGGAGAAAAAAAGACAGGTTCCTGATTTGGTATAATAAGGAACCTGTCAGATATGTAAGCAAAATAGATGAAAAACGGGCTCTCCTCCTGGTAAGGTAGTAAGTGCGAAAAAAAATACAACCAAAGAAAGGAGTGGAGCCCATGCAGGATTATATCACAAACGGCTTGACATTAAAAGAGATCGAACAGTCTTTATTTAGACATATGCAAAAACAATATGGTCATCTCCTTCAACAGGTGTTGGAGGAGATCGACCGCACATTGGCAGAACAGCGGGACAAGAAACGATATGCGCTCAAAGATAAGCGGACGATCCGACTCCAAACGCTATTTGGAGAGGTGGAAGTGAAGCGAAACTACTACTTTGACCGTGAAAAAAAGGTGTATACGTCTTTACTCGATGTCTTTCTCCAGTTCGATGGGGCGCATGGAGTGAGTCCGCTATTAGAGGAGACAGCGATTCATCTCGCCGTGACGGGTTCTTCGTATCGACAGGCTGCGCAGTCGCTTGAAAAGCTGGTGGGGTATGCATGTATGAGTCACGAAACGATTCGCCAGTCCATCATCGAGGCAGAGGTGGAAGGGCACCGTGCGATGGAGAAAAAAGGGCGCGTGTTTTTTATCGAAGCAGACGGGTTGTACGTGAAACGTCAACGAAGCCGCATCAAAGGAAAAGAAGAAAAGATCATCACGATTCACCAAGGATGGGAGAAAAACGGGAAACGCGTATCCTTAGTGAATCGACGGTATATGGTTCATCAAACGAATGAACCGATTTGGGAAGCTGTAGAGAATTTTCTGATGAAGGAATACAGCTATGATCCGTTTGAGGATTGGGTGGTCATCAATGGAGATGGAGCCCCATGGATTACAGCGTGTCGAGAATATTTCGGGGACAGGGGGTACTTTCAGCTTGATCGGTTCCATGTGGCAAGAGAGATTCGTCAATTGTTCCGAGGTCATGCGAGATATCGGGTGATTCGAAAGAAGTTAGCATCATGGGATGAAGAAGGTGTGTTACGAGAACTCACAAGTGCCATCGGTACGTTAGAACATGAGGAGAAGGAAAAGCAACTCGAGGCGCTTGTTCGTCGAATCGAGGAGATGCCAGGATGTTTGCGTGACTATCGCGTATGGTTGAAGGAAAAAGGGATTGACACGACAAACATGAGGGCGATGGGGAGTGCGGAAGGAACGATGCATGTGTTTGCGAAACGAAGTAAAAACGGTCGAAGTTGGAGGGATGCAGGGATTGAAGCGATGTTGCGAGCGATCGTCGCGATAAAAGATACGTTACTCATTCGGACACGCGATGGAGTGATGTATGGCGCGGAAGAACGAGAAGAAACGAAACGAGAAACGATCGTGAAAAAGGCACTGAAGCGCGTGCAAACGCAAATGACAGAAGTGGTACGAGATAACATCCCATACCTTCGCCAATCTTCAGGGACACCGATTTACGAGGCATTGCAAGCATTGAAAGGTTTTTAAAACGAGAGAAAACGCACATACCTACAGGATGAGAGTAAGTAAAAGCGCTTACATATAACGATTTTATAAAACCATATATAACCAAAAAAATCGGTCGAGAAAAAAATCTCCCACAAAGTCTTGACTCAAACAGTATGAACATATTCGTTGCGATTTGTGGAACTTTGCTTTATGTTATTCGTATAAAATAGTAGCCCCCATGTGGAGGTAAATATTACATGGACATGTTTATTAGGCAACGTATTAAAGCAGTTAAAAAAGGAGATCAAAGTGCTTTTGCTGATATTGTTGAAATGTACAAAGATAAAATTTATCAACTATGCTATCGCATGTTAGGAAATCGTCATGAGGCGGAGGATGCGGCACAAGAAGCGTTTATTCGGGCGTATGTCAACATCCATACGTACGATCCAACTATGAAATTTTCTTCTTGGTTGTATCGCATTGCAACGAATTTATCGATCGATCGCATGCGTAAAAAAAAGCCTGATGTTTATTTAGATGCGGAAGTGTCAGGAACAGATGGGCTAACGATGTACTCTCAGCTTGCAGATAAGGGAACTTCTCCGGAAGATGCTTTAGAAAGCTTAGAGTTACAGAAAATGGTTCAAGAAGCGATTTTAAAATTGCCCGAAAAATATCGCACAGTCATCGTTTTAAAATATATTGACGAACTATCGTTACAAGAAATTAGTGACATTTTAAACTTACCGATTGGCACAGTAAAAACGCGCATTCATCGTGGTCGTGAAGCATTGCGTAAACATTTAGGCCATTTATGATAAAAGGAGTGAGACAGATGCCATGCTCTAAACAAATTGTTCAATGGATGCATGACTACTTAGATGGGGATATTCCAAAAGAGGAAGAACGACAATTGCGTAGCCATATTCAACAATGTGAAGCATGTCGCGAACATTTTTATGCATTGGAAAAAACAGTGGCGTTTGTCGAAAACGTTTCTCACTTCACCCCTTCAGACGATTTTATCAAAAAAGTGATGTACAACTTACCTCGTGAAAAACGACGTGTACGTTGGAAACGGTGGTTTACTCATCATCCGTTTTTAACGGCTGCATCACTATTTCTCCTATTAAGCACAAGTGGCTTGTGGGCCGTTTGGCAAGAAGACAATGAATTTTCGTTTTCTAAGCAAGAACATTTAATTGTTCAAAATCATACTATCATTGTGCCGAGAGGAAAAGTCGTGGAAGGTGATATTGTTGTCCGAAATGGTGATATTCAAATTGAAGGAGAAGTGCGTGGCAACGTTACTGTTATTAACGGTCATAAATATTTAGCTTCTGCTGGTGAAGTAACCGGACAAATTGAAGAAGTTAATGAAGTATTTGATTGGATTTGGTATAATGTAAAAAGAGTCGGTTACAATATCGCCAAAACATTAACGAAATAGCCATCCATATTGATGGCTTTTTTACATGTGAGAGCAATTAGAATGAGTGAAGGAAGTGTAAGAATGCCATTTGGAGAGCTCCCAACATTTGTGAATTACCTCATTAAGTTTGTAGACATTCTTGTCGTTTGGTTTGTCATTTATAAGCTTATTATGGTTGTACGCGGTACGAAAGCGGTGCAACTGCTAAAAGGGATTATTGTCATTATCCTTGTTCGCATTGTAAGTAGCTTTATTGGATTAAGCACATTGCAATGGTTGATGGATCAGGCGATTACATGGGGTTTTTTAGCTATCATCATTATTTTCCAGCCTGAGTTACGTCGAGCACTTGAACAGCTAGGGAGGGGAAAACTGTTTTCTCGGAGCACGACGCCTGAAGAGGAAGAGCAAACGCACATCATTGAAGCGATTGTGAAAGCGACAGAGTATATGGCAAAACGACGAATCGGGGCGTTAATTTCTATTGAACGAGAAACAGGAATGGGCGATTATATTGAAACCGGCATCCCATTACACGCACACGTTTCATCAGAATTGCTCATTAACATTTTTATTCCAAATACGCCACTTCACGATGGAGCTGTTATTGTTCAAAGAAATCAAATCGCTGCGGCATCTTGTTATTTGCCGCTGTCGGAAAGCCCGTTTATTTCTAAAGAACTTGGCACAAGGCATCGCGCTGCGTTAGGTATTAGTGAAGTGACAGACAGCATTACCGTCGTTGTGTCTGAGGAAACGGGAGCGGTTTCTGTCACGAAAAATGGGGAGCTTTACCGCGACTTAAAGTTAGATGTATTGCGAGAATTGCTGACGAAAGAGCTCGTTCAACCGAAGACAACTTCTTCATCTCGTTGGCAGTGGAGGGCGAAAAAAAGTGGATAAATGGATGAATAGCCCATGGTTTATACGCATTTTTTCTTTGTTGCTAGCGCTTATGATTTACGTTTCGGTGAATATTGAAACACAATCAAACAGCACGTCAAGAAATACGGTCGGTCAAACCGATGTCGAAACAGTGACGGACGTTCCCGTCGTCGCATATTACGATCAAGAAAACCTTGTTGTTTCTGGTATCCCACAATCGGTGAACGTCATGCTTGAGGGGCCGAAAAGCATCGTTACGCCAACGAAGCTGCAACGAGATTTTGAAGTATATGTTGATTTATCTAAACTGCCAATTGGTAAGCATACAGTTCCTTTGAAATACCGAAATATTTCTGAAAAGTTACGCGTTACTATTGATCCAGCGACAATTACTGTGACGATTGATGAGCGTGTGTCAAAAGATTTTTCTGTGGAAGTCGATTTTATTAATAAATCACAAATTGCAGACGGTTATTCACCGGAACAACCAATTGTGAAGCCAAATATTGTGAAAGTGACAGGGGCAAAAACGCTAATTGACAAAGTTGCGTTAGTAAAGGCACGTGTTGACTTAAAAGGAGTCGAAGAAACGATTGAGCGAGAGTCGAAAGTGACGGTGTATGACAAAGAAGGAAATGTGTTGCCTCTTGATGTGGAACCGTCTATTGTTGATATTACTGTGCCAATTAAAAGTCCAAGCAAAACAGTTCCATTAAAAATTGATCGAAAAGGAACGCTACGGGAAGGATTAAGCATTAGTAAAATGGAAGTGATTCCGAGCGAAGTTACAATTTTTGGACAAAAAGCAAAAATTGACGACATCGAATTTATTAGCGGCATTGAAGTCGATTTAAGCGATATTACAGGCAATACAACTTTACAAGTTGATGTGCCTGTACCAAAAGGAGTAAAAGCTGTAGATCCAGCAAAAGTTACAATTTTAATTGAAGTGGAGCAAGAAAAAGAGAGAACGTTTGGTCAAGTTCCAATTGAAGTGATTGGACTAAACGATGCATACAAGGCAGAATTTATCGATCCTGCCGATGGAAATATTGCGCTAACTGCTTTAGGAGCTCAAAGTGTACTGAATGCTATTCAGTTGAAAGATATTGAGGTATACTTAAACGTTAGTGAATTAGGTATTGGAGAACATGACGTACCAATTGAAGTCAATGGTCCTCAAAACGTTCGCTGGAGACTACCACAAAAAGAAGCAACGATTCGCATTACAAGAAACGAGTAATAATAGAAGGAGCGATAGCATGGGTAAGTATTTCGGAACAGACGGTGTTCGAGGGATTGCCAATAGCGAATTAACGCCAGAATTAGCTTTTAAAATTGGTCGTTTTGGTGGATATGTATTAACGAAAGATAAAGAACGTCCGAAAGTATTAATCGGACGCGATACACGCATTTCTGGTCATATGCTCGAAGGAGCGCTTGTTGCTGGATTGCTCTCCATCGGGGCAGAAGTGATGCGTCTAGGTGTCATTTCAACGCCGGGTGTAGCATATTTAACGAAAGTGCTAGGGGCGCAGGCGGGAGTGATGATCTCCGCCTCGCATAATCCTGTCCAAGACAACGGCATTAAATTTTTCGGACCGGATGGTTTTAAACTGTCCGACGAACAAGAACAGGAAATTGAAGCGCTTCTTGATAGCGAAGAAGATACATTACCTCGTCCAACAGGAAAAGATTTAGGACAAGTAAATGACTATTTTGAAGGTGGACAAAAGTATTTACAATACTTAAAACAGACAGTGGATGAAGATTTCTCAGGAATTCACGTTGCCCTTGATTGTGCCCACGGTGCGACATCGTCGTTGGCGACGCATTTATTTGCCGATTTGGATGCTGATGTGTCTACGATGGGGGCATCGCCGAATGGATTAAACATTAACGAAGGGGTTGGCTCTACTCATCCAGAGGCGCTAGCAGCGTTTGTGAAGGAAAAGGGAGCCGATGTTGGCTTAGCGTTTGATGGAGATGGCGACCGATTAATTGCAGTTGATGAAAATGGCCAAATCGTTGATGGGGATCAAATTATGTACATTTGCGCGAAATATTTAAATGAACAAGGGCGCTTAAAACATCAAACGGTCGTCTCGACAGTGATGAGCAACCTCGGTTTTTATAAAGCGCTCGAGGCGCAAGGAATAAAAAGTGTGCAAACAGCTGTAGGGGACCGTTATGTCGTCGAAGAAATGAAAAAGAACGGTTACAATTTAGGTGGAGAACAATCTGGGCATATTATTTTCCTTGATTACAACACGACAGGCGATGGCCTGTTGACAGCGTTACAGCTTGTCAATATTATGAAAGCGACGAAAAAACCGCTTTCTGAGCTAGCGGGGGAAATGAAAAAATATCCACAAAAATTAGTGAATGTAAAAGTGACAGATAAACAGGAAGCAATCGCAAACGAAGAAGTGCAACGTGTCATTCGCGAAGTGGAAGAAGAGATGGCTGGAAACGGCCGCATTCTCGTTCGCCCATCAGGGACGGAGCCGCTCGTTCGTGTGATGGCAGAGGCGCCGACAAATGAACTTTGCGATCAATACGTCGAGCGCATTGCGTCCGTTATTCGTGAGCGTTTTGGCGCACAATAATGGTTTCGGTAGACAATATGCATAAATGGAACGGTTTATTCCATTTATGCATATTTTGTTTATACAGGGGTAAGCGATACACATTGACGGTTGCCTCTTTGTTGTTGTAAACTATTGTTGTTTGACATCTTACATGAAAGGAGGATAGACGGAAACGATCGTATAAAAGCGCCTGGACTAAGCTTGGACGGAAAAAAGCTTAGTTGACGAGGAGGAGGTTTATCGAGTGTTCGGCGGATGCCTCCCGGCTGATGCGATGACAGCCGCAAGTTCTTTCTTAAAACAAAGAGGCGACTCTTTGCACAAAGGAAAGAGCGTTCATCGCAAGCAAGTCAATTATTTAAGGGGCAAGAGCCCCTTCTTGCCCCTAACATTAGGGAGGATTTTTTTATGTGCGGAATCGTTGGTTATATTGGTGAACAACCATCAAAAGAAATTTTATTGTACGGATTAGAAAAATTAGAATACCGTGGCTATGACTCGGCAGGGATTGCGTTATTAAATGAAAAAGGTATACATGTATTTAAGGAAAAAGGACGGATTGCCGATTTGCGTGCCGCCGTTGCAGAAGATGTAGATGCACCGCTTGGCATCGGTCATACGCGTTGGGCGACACATGGCGTGCCAAACCGCGTGAATGCTCATCCACATCAAAGTGCATCTGGCCGCTTCACGCTTGTGCATAACGGCGTGATCGAAAACTACGAATTGTTAAAACGCGATTATTTAGCACATGTGACGTTTAAAAGTGACACAGATACAGAAGTTATTGTTCAGTTAATCGAAACGTTTGTAAATGACGGATTGTCGGTGGAAGAAGCGTTCCGTAAGACGCTTTCGTTATTGAAAGGCTCGTATGCGATCGCTTTAATTGATGCAGAAAATGATGGCATCATTTACGCGGCGAAAAACAAAAGCCCGCTTTTGGCTGGATTAGGTGAAGGATTTAACGTCGTCGCAAGCGATGCGCTCGCGATGTTGCAAGTAACAAACCGATACGTCGAGTTAATGGATAAAGAAATCGTCATTGTGACAAAAGAACATGTGACAATTAAAAAGTTAAATGGTGAAGTAGTGGAACGCGCGCCATATGTAGCGGAATTAGATGCAAGCGACATTGAAAAAGGAACGTATCCTTACTACATGTTGAAAGAAATTGACGAACAGCCGCTTGTCATTCGCCGTTTAATTGAAAAATATCGCAACGAACAAGGTGAACTAGCGATTGATGAAGACATTGTGCAAGCGATTAATGAAGCGGATCGCTTATATATCGTCGCATGCGGCACGAGCTATCATGCTGGTTTAGTCGGCAAACAATTGATCGAAAACTGGGCGAAAATCCCTGTTGAAGTGCACATTGCAAGCGAATTTTCATACAATATGCCGCTTTTATCGGAAAAACCGCTCTTTATTTATATTTCACAAAGCGGGGAGACGGCAGATAGCCGCGCGGTGCTCGTGCGCACGAAAGAGCTTGGTCATAAATCATTAACGATTACGAACGTGCCAGGTTCGACATTATCGCGCGAAGCAGATTATACGCTTCTTCTTCATGCTGGGCCAGAAATCGCTGTTGCATCAACGAAGGCATATACAGCACAAATTGCAGTACTTGCGATGCTGGCTGCGGTGGCTGCAAAAGCAAAAGGCATCGAATTGAATGTTGACGTAACAAAAGAACTTGGCATTGTAGCGAATGCGATGGAGACACTTTGCGACGCAAAACATGAAATAGAAAACATCGCACGCGAATATTTAGCGACAACACGCAACTGCTTCTTTATCGGTCGCGCGGTCGACTATTATGTTGTATTAGAAGGCGCGCTAAAGCTGAAAGAAATTTCTTATATTCAGGCAGAAGGTTTTGCGGGCGGGGAATTGAAGCACGGTACGATCGCTTTAATTGAAAACGGCACACCAGTCATTGCCCTAGCGACACAAGAACATGTGAACTTAAGCATTCGCGGAAACGTAAAAGAAGTTGTCGCGCGCGGTGCAAATCCGTGCATCATCTCGATGAAAGGATTAGACATGGAGGACGACCGTTTCGTCATTCCAGCCGTTCATCCGATGCTCACACCGCTTGCGTCTGTCGTGCCATTGCAGCTCATTGCTTACTATGCGGCACTACATCGCGGTTGCGATGTCGACAAACCACGCAACTTAGCGAAGTCTGTAACGGTGGAATAAAGCTTAAAAAACACACGTCATGGTGTTGAATGACAAAAAAGTCGGGAACCGGACAAAAAAGTTGGGTACCGAACAAAAAAGTCGGGAACTGAAAGCCTGTTGGTGAATCCAGCTGTCCGTGAAAAATAAAGTCGTATATAAACAAAATGCTGGCGTTAGTCACCAGCATTTTTTATTTCGAATAGAAGGAAACATGCGGATAAAGGTTAAATGAATAAAAGGTTATTTAAATTCTATTTTTTAGAAACAAAGAGCGATTTTATATTAAAATAAGTTGTGGGGTGATTTAAATGAATGAGAAGTTATCGCTAAGTTCAGAAAATGTGATACAAAACAGAATTAATGAATTGGGAAGAATCTTCCCTGAAGTGGTAAAAGAAGGGGAGGTTGACATTGAAAAGTTAAAGCAGTTCCTCGGCATAGAAAATACAACGTTAAAAGAAAAATATGAATTTACCTGGGCAGGAAAAAGTAATGCGATAAAAGCTATCCAAACACCTAGTATTGGAACCTTAATCCCTTCTGTTGAAGAATCAGTTAATTTCGATTCAACAGGAAATCTTTTTATTGATGGCGATAATTTGGAAGTGTTGAAATTGTTACAGAAAAGCTACTATGGGAAAATAAAAATGATATATATTGATCCTCCTTATAATACAGCGAACGATTTTATTTATCCTGACAATTATAGAGAGGGTTTACAAGATTATTTAAGATATACAGGGCAAATTAATGATGAAGGAAATGTTATTAGCTCAAATACGGAAACAAGAGGTCGTTTCGGTACCGTCAAGAATTTTGTGTAATGTAAAATAGATAGGGTATCTCTGAAATAGATTTAGAATAGAGGGGAGACTGGTTTCCTCCACACAAGAGACTGAATATTCAGTCTCTTGTGTGGAAAGGGAGAATCCCCTTATTTTGTTTATTTACAATATTTGGTTAATTGTAACGTTCTTCAAACATTCGTTGAAGGGCTTCATGCGCTTCGGCAAATCCTCGCAACTTTCGCCCTGCCCATTTCTCATTAAAATCTTGAATGGTCAAATACACGATTTTTTCAGCGGCTTCTAAACTATTCAAACTGTTCATCGGTTTTAGGCGTTTCCGAATTTCCTTGATCGTTCGTTCGATGGCATTGGTCGTATAAATCACACTTCGAATACTGCTTGGATAATCCATAAATGTAAGGAGAACATCCAACTCATTGGCCCAAGATTGAACTTCTCTCGGATACTTGCTTGACCATTTCGACTCAAACTGTTGAAACATTTGTAACGCCATCTCCTTATTCGGCGCGCGATAAATCAGTTTGAGATCCTCTGCCACTTCAAATTGATCTTTTTTTCGAACACGGCTGAGGGTGTTACGGACTTTGTGAACGACACAACGCTGCACATCGGCTTTCGGATAAACCGCCTTAAAGGCTTCCTCCAACCCCGGTAGTCCATCGAATACGCCCAGAAGCACTTCCTTGACGCCTCTTTGATAGAGGTGTTGAAGGATTTCCTGCCATACATAGGCGCTTTCTTGTCCTCCCACAAAGAAATCAAGAATTTCGCGATATCCTTCTTCGTTCACCCCTAACACCACATAAATGACTTCTTTCTCCACGGTTTCGCGACGAAGTTTTACGTATAAACCATCCAAATATAAAGCCGAATAACGCTGATGTAGAGGACGATTGTGCCATTTCTCGATGTCTTCCTTCACTACATCGGTAATACGACTGATTGTCGTTGGAGAATAGGCATTTCCTAAAATTCGTTCGATAAACTTGCCAATTTCCCTCGTACTCATGCCACTTTGATACATTTTGATGACGGCTTCCTCGAGCCAACCAGTATGACGTTGGTAAGGGGCAAACAGCTGCGTTTGAAATTCCCCATTTCGATCTCTTGGGACCAAAAGGCCTTCAATTCGGCCATATTGCGTATCTAGATTTCGTTGATAGTAGCCGTTTCTCATATTCGATGTTCCGGCCTGTTCGATTTCGAGGAAATGTTTGATTTCTTCCCGCATGATCAGTTCTAATTTTTCCTTTACAAACTGACGAATGACACTTTCCAGTTGATTTGCCCAGTCGACATTCGGTATACTTTTGGACATAGGTAGGGTTCTCCTTTCTCTGGAATATTTGGGTTCAATCAGAGAATACCCTACCTTTTTTCTTTTGGTCTAGCAAAATGCTTTACACAAAATTTTATACATCATCAATAGTATTACTGGTGAGTTTCCCGTTAGCTATTGCAAGTGTCTCAATCGCCGCTATTCCAATTAAGTTTAATAATTTATCTACAATTATGAATATATTAGTTTATCCTCTTTTTTTTCTCTCATTAAATAGCAGAAGTAGTAATCTATTAAACTATGTAAATCCGTATTATATCATTCATGAAATTACGGAAATAGTCATTAATCTGCTAATGGGCATAGATTATACGTATAATTTTTATCTGTTACTTTTATCGATTCTTCTATACCTTGTAGTTGGACTTTTTATTATTAAACGATTTAATCTTTTATCGTTAACATCTCGTTAGGGGGAAAATTAATTGCATGTTTTTAACTTGAAATATAAGTATAAAAAAGCAAAAGATTATGTGTTGAATGGTGTTACTTTCACGTTAAATACTAAAAAGCTTAATGTTATCGTTGGACTTAATGGTGCTGGAAAAACAACTTTATTTGATTGTTTAACTGGGAACTTAACTCCGGAAACAGGCGAAATATCACTACCTGATAAAAAGGAAATGCTTTATCTAACTCAAAATATATTTTTCTCACCCGAAATTAAAGGAAAAGACTTTGCAAAGTTTGTAGCTAGATTATCTGGAAAAAAAGGAAGTAACCAAATTGATGACTACTTGGACTTTTTGGATAGTAGGGAAAGAGAATTAATGGCACACCTGTGGTCTATGAAAATTGGTAAGATGTCTGTTGGTGAAAGAAAGTGGCTTTTCATAACCCTTCTCAGTAGTATTGAGAGAAAATTATATATCTTTGATGAACCGACAAGTGGTGTTGACCCTTCATCAAGATTAAAAATTATGAATAAATTTAAGAAATTAATTGAAAATCAGCGTATCTGCATAATCTCTACACATCAACTTCAAGACTTATCTTATATTGACTCGCATTTAATTTTTCTACACAAAGGTAAGGTCCTTTATGAAGGCGATTTTCAAGACTGGTTAAAATTATTTAACACAATTAACCCTGATGAGGCATTCGCAAGAATGATCGAACAGGGATAAATTTCACCATCCTTTCATTAGCCCTCTAATGAATTTAGACACTCGATAAGGTTGTTGTTTTTTATAATCATAGTGATCAATGAAGGGGGGGCTTTTGATATATGAAACGGAGAAAACATTCCCATGAATTTTATTAACTACGAGTGGTGAAATAAGCATTAGAAGTTGTGAATAAAACACTTGTGGCTAGATGATATGAAATTAGTTGTTTAGTGCAAAATGAAAGTACAGAGTTCTGCAACAAAAAAGTGCAGAGCTTCATGGCATAAAAAAAGGCTTGCCAGCTCCTAAAATTCCCTCTACTGTTAAGGTTGTGAAGAACAAAACAGTGGAGGTAAAGAATTGGTAGTACTGGGTTAGCCACAATAACACGAGCTTATAATGGATGGTATTTTATAACTCCGCCTTACACTGTTAAAAAAGATTGGGTCTCTATTCTTAGAAAAACAGAAACATATACTTTGCCGGCTGAAGCTAGATATCATCTAACCCTTAATAGCATTTGGGGTGGAGAATGGACTATTTATTTATATGCTCGTGTGAAGGATCAAACATTGTATACCGGTACCAATTAACAAAAAGGAGAATGGGACATGCTGACCACCATTACGTCTATTTTAGGCTACCTTTTTATAGGTGTCGTTATTTTAGCTGTTTTTATGGTTGTTAAATTCGTGAGAAAACGGTAAAAAATTAGAAGACTGATAATAAAAGAAAAACGCCGTTCATAAATCGAAAAAGTTCCCAAAACACGGCGTTTCCAAAAACCTCCCCTGGGAACGAAACGTCCGAAGGCTCTAACAAGACGGCCGCCGCCCTTTATGAGGGATTTGACGCCATTGCGGGCGGCGACGTTCGCTCTAGCCAGGGGGCATCCGACTCGAACAGTGCCAGGCACTGTTCGCCAGAGAATGGCCTCAGATTGACTTTTTCTCTGTGTGAGAATAGTGCCAATCACCCCCCTTGAATGGCGTGCGTGGCCCGTGACGAGGGCTTCGTTTTTTGGCAAATCGTATCCATCGATCGAAACAAAAAGGGGGGAATTCTCTCGTTTCGAGCTGCATTCGACACGACGAAGGATCCACTGCTGGAGTTTGCGAAGCAACGTCTCTTCTTCTCAAGGGCTTTTCGTGAAAAATGCCTGAGTGTCGTGCGATGGTTCGGATGAAAGCTCCCATGATGAAGATCGGTCAACGTCCCTGAAAAACCTTTCGTCACCATCGCATCCACGATATGAACGAGATGCTTCATCACAGGTTTCGAGAAATAAAGTGCCAACCCTAACATCGTGAAAAACTTGTGGATTCCTTGATGATGTGCTAATCTATTCATGAGACATGAACCTCCTTGTGAATGGTTTGGTGACACATCTATTCTAACCAAGGAATCGGGTTCATGTCTCTTCTTTTGTTTGGTTGTAAATTTATGTTAGCAGATTTGCTCATCTACAGTTAGTGATTGAACGAATTAGCTTTAGATAAAGGGAGCAACAGTTTTTTACGATTGAGAATACGCTACAGACTTTCTTTTATTACAAAAACTCTATAGTTCAAAACTTTGAATTGTAAATGCAGACACATAGAGAGGAGAAATGAGTCTTGAATAATTTTATTGAAAAAGGCTTTATGTACGGTTTTGTCATAGGAATCACTTTAGCATTGATATTTGTCCCCTATAAAACAGTAACATATATGTCAGGAGGGGTGACAACAACGGAGTATAAAGAAATACCTGAATATATTATAAATGTACTTAGAGTGAGTTTTAGCAGCGGAGTGATTGCCTCTACAATTAGTCTGGCTTTATATAAAAAACGAAAAACTAAAAATTAGCACGGTTGTTGATTATTCTGCATTCGGAAATTCTTATAATCAAAATTGTGGAAAATAATTTTTAATCCTTCACCACAACATGTACTTGACAAGCAATGCGGTTTCCTGCGTAAGGATATGCAAAAATCACTGATTTTCTGATTTTTCCTCACAAGCGTAAATAGGGAAAATAAAGGGGTTGAGAGTTCCACCCAAAAGATGACGATCCGTTAAGCATACCCATGCATTCACTGCTTCTTTTTGCCTGTCATTTTGATCGTGCGCTTCAAGCAGACAAGACATAACGGGCATTGTTCAGGAAGAGAAAGTTCGAAAATCCAACGTTCTTCTTCTTTTCGTACCTTTTGAATCAAAACATCTGGAAAATCGATGAGTTCTTTGATAAACCGAGAGTATATGCGAATTTTCCTCCAATGGTTTAGTGACCTTTACCATACAGGAACATTCGCATTTTTTGTACCCTCTATTTTTCCTATGCACACCTATCTTAAAATCTCAAGTTTAAAGACAACTCCTATCCCCCCTTTTACCCCTTTTACTATGTATCCATTCAGCCCAATATTCGTGAGATTTCCAGAATCCAGCACCAATAGGGCATTTCCCGTATTGAAAATGCCCTAGGAGGAATGGAGAATCGTTGGAAGAGACTCTCCGGTTAGGGGTCTTTGCAATGATTCCCAAACTGGTTTCCCCTGTTTTTGTAGGGTGGAAATGACGCTGCGAATAGCACAAAAAGCCTCGGCGTCGTCTTCCTGACGAAACGTTCCAGAAATTTTTTGTTTGACTTTCACCATCCGCAAATCGCGCTCGGCCTGGTTGTTGTCAAATGGAACTTCTTTCGCAGGAAGAGAAGCGCTTCTTGCTTGCGCTTTTCTAGGTGCTGGATGAAATTTTGCGCGTTGCGGACGCCACGCTCCTCAAGTTCTCGGCGACCATTCGCTAGAAGCTTGTCATACACGGTTTCCCAATACCGGACTTCCTCTTCCGGTAGGGCTCCGTCAGCGTTCTCCACCGCCTGTTTCATCCCCAACAGCGCTTCGGTCATCTCTTTCGACCATGAATGACCGTAAAGGTCTGTATATGCCCGAAGCTCCCGGAGATGATGGGCGTGGCAAAGCGCATGGCTCGCTTCTGTATACATCGGGTACACCGAATACGCATCGTGCACCATCGTTCCTTTGTACCGCGGCAAAATCCCGATGTCGTCCGTCGCTTTCTTTCCACGGGAGCGATGAAGCCCGTATCGTGTGGTCTTGGCAGTGGAAGCCACGTGCACCCATTGGTTCTTTCCGTTCACACGCAGACTCGTTTCATCGACGTGTAATGTGCTAGAGGTGAGCAACGCGGTTTCGATCTCTTTGATCGCTGCTTCTACCACAGGCTGCCACCGTCTCGTCATGTTCACGACTGTGCCTGCACTCATCGAATGGTCAGTGAGTGCTTTGACCATCTCCGTGACACGCTCGCACGGGATCAACTGTGCATGATTCCAGTATAAAACAAGGGAAGTGATAGCTGGACCGTACTGGACATGATTCGTGACATAAAAAGGGAACTCCGCCTGCTGGACAAGATGACATTCTGGACAACTCCTTACCTCCCGCTCATGTTGAGTGACTTCCATTCGAACCACTGGGAGGTCGAACACTTGGCGAATGTCTACTTGAAGCGGAGCGACATGTTCTAACGAGTGACCACATCCTTTGCATTCCGTCACGCGATGAAGGACTCGGTGGTCAGGGTTGGGTACTTGGCGGAGCGTCGTTCCTTGATGTCCTTCTTGTCCGCCTGGCTTGTTGCCAGATGGTTGACGAGAAGAACGTGTGTTGGCAAAACGGTCAGAAGATGGGGGCAAATGGCTATTGGAGCTGTTTTTTTTCGTGCGTGCTTCCAGCTCTTGAACACGGTACTTCAGTTGTTCATTTTCTTTGCGTAGTTGTTTGTTTTCGTGACGCAAATGTTCATTTTCTTGAACGAGTTGATGAATGAGCTGTTTTTGTTGTTGAACTTTGCCGATTAAGCTCTCAACTGTAAATACAGCTTGTTGTACCGTCAACATGCGATTCACCTCCTTGTCTATCAATATCCACATCATAGACAGGAAATACAAAAAATATTCAGCTCACTTTATGATGTGGCTGAATAGTTACTACGGTGAAATCGTTAAAACAGTTTAAAGGGAAAACGGTGATCATTTCAGGTGGGGGAAATACAGCGATTGATTGGGCAAATGAGCTCGTACCGATTGCGAAAAAGGTATATGTTACTTATCGCAATGAATCGTTAAAAGGACATGAAGCACAAGTGACGCAATTATTAAATAGTTCAGCCACCTGCTTTTTCCATACGACTATTACAAAGTTGATCACTAGTTGCAATCATGAAACGATTGAGCAAGTAGTGCTGACAAATCATGAGACGGGCGATGTGTTGGAACTCGATGTAGATGATGTCATTATTAGCCATGGGTATGAACGAGATGCTTCATTGCTTGCCAATAGTGAACTACCCATTCAAATGGTTGACGAATATTATATTGCGACAAATGCAAAAGGAGAATGTTCTGTTCCGGGGTTATATGCAGCTGGTGATATTTCAAAATATGATGGAAAGTTATATTTACTTACAGGTGCTTTCCAAGACGCAGCGAATGCAGTTAATAGTGCGAAACGGTTCATTGAACCCAATGCCGATCCGTATGCGATGGTATCTTCACATCACGAAGCGTTTAAGGAACGAAATCGAGAGTTAGTGAAACAAATGTTAAAGTGATAGCACGCATAAATTCGTTTGTTTTAACGCAAACTTTCGGTAAAACAAACGAGGTAAACAGCGTGTTTAAACAACGGAGCATATTGATCGTGTTGGCATTATTTATGTTAACAGCGTACAGTCAACCGCTTACGTTATACAGCTATACGGGCGGGGCGCACGGCATAACTGTGAAAGTGCCAAACAATTTTGATTTTCATACAGGCAAATCGTTGCAACTGGATTCGCCATGGGCTAGCCAAACGTGGGTAGCACCACGCCTATGCGATCGTAGATAGTATACCACTCGAGTTGTGCCATGCCGCAAGAATGTACCGTGTCAAACGATTCCAAGGGATCGCGGACATCGGGCTTTGTGCGTCGAAGAAGCAGTGGTACTATGGGTCTAAGTTTCATCTTCAAGTGACCGACCAAGGACTGCCGATGGGGTACGTGGTAACGGAGGCGTCCTGTCACGATCGAACCGCAGCGGAAACCGTCATGACTCAAATTCCTCATCCTTTTAATTTGGGTGATAAAGGATTTATCAGTAGCGAATTGCAAAAAAAGTTGTATGAAGCGTACCAAATCGCTTTTTGGACTCCATCTCGCAAAAATCAGAAACACCGCCCATCTGAATCATGGGAGAAATGGCTCAAACAAAAACGGAAAGTCATTGAACGGTGTTCTCTGTCCTCGTTGACCAGTATCGTATCACAGAAATTCGTGCGAATTCGATTGCGGGATTTGAAGTGGCACTAGATGGCATATTGTTGGTGTATTCACTTGTAACACTTGGGCTAGTTGAGCGCTAGCGCTCAACTAGCACCACGGGTTATTACAAACGTTATTTTAGCATGATCACTAAACATCATCGAACCATACAGCAAACCATTAATCAAATGAGTCATAATTAAAAATTGCAACATCAAGCAAATAAGGGGCGGGATTATATGCCATGGCAGGTCCAGCGTTTGAGCCGGATTGTTGCTTAGCTTTCCCGCATGCACAAATTGCAGTTATGGGACCAGAAGCGGCGGTGAATGCGGTGTACGCGAATAAAATTGCTGAACTGCCAGAAGAAGAACGCGCTGCATTTATTGAACAAAAACGCGAAGGATATCGAAAAGACATCGATATTTATCGCCTCGCTTCCGAAATGGTTGTCGATGGGATTATCGCGCCAAATGAGTTGCGTTCCGAGCTTATTCGGCGATTAGATGCATGTATGTCGAAATATGTTGTATTTTCTGAACGAAAATATGGGGTTTACCCTGTGTAGTTTAGAAGACATATGGTACAATGGGGGCGATGTGTTCCAACATCGCCTTTTTTTCGGTAAATTTCCCCGGAAATCGACAAAATGCGTGTCGAACGAGAAAGCGATGTGCGAATGTTAACGATGAAAAAAATGAATTTGTTTTACAAGCAGCGTTCTTTGTTTCGTACTTCATGCTTTTTTTTGTATAATCAAGAAAGGGGTTTAACATGTGACATACATATGGCTTATTGCACTGTTTTTTATTTATAGCATATGTCCAACGTGGCTGATTCGTCTTTCATCATTTCGTGTACAAAAAAGAGTGAAAGACGGTGTCGCATTAACCTTTGATGATGGACCAGATCCGACGTATACAGCCCAATTGCTCGATATATTAAAAAAATACGACGTAAAAGCGACATTTTTCGTTGTCGGTTGGAAGGCGAAAGCATATCCACATCTCATTAAGCGAATGCACGAAGAAGGTCATACGATCGGTTTGCATCATTATTATCATACGAGCAATTGGTTTCTGCCTCCATTTGTAGCGGAATGGGAGCTTCATCGATCGGCGCGTATCATTGAGCAAATCACAGGCGTTCGCCCTGTATACTACCGTCCGCCATGGGGACATATAAACATATGGACGTTGTTCATGCAAAAAAAGTATAAAACAGTAATGTGGACATATATTCTCGGTGATTGGAACGCTTCATTAGGCGTTGCTCGACTTTATGAGCGATTAACAAAAAGCATAGAAGATGGAGCAATTATTGTACTACATGATAGTGGTTCGACGATGGGAGCCGATCAAGACGCGCCGGCAAACATGTTACAAGCGTTAGAGCGATTGCTGCAACGTACGCATGTGAAGTGGGTAAAGATAGGCGAAGAACAAAGGAGGACGCGGGAATGGAAGCGAACAGCATTTTAACGTATATTCAATCACACGGCTATATTGTGTTATTTCTTTCTCTATTTTTCGGCATCGTTGGAATTCCCGCACCGGAAGAATCGCTTCTGTTTTTTGTTGGCATTTTTATTTCGCATGACCAATTGCATTTTTTAAAAAGCTTATTTTTTGCCATTTCTGGTGCAACAATTGGCATGGTGGCCGCCTATACTGCTGGGCATACATTCGGTTCGCCCCTATTGTTTAAATATGGGCACTACATTGGTTTTCACCGACGAAGATATCGATACGCTTATCGCCATTTTCGTAAACGTGCGCGTTGGTTCATTACATTTGGTTATTTTGTTCCAGGTGTTCGACAATTATCTCCGTATATGGCAGGAGTTGTTCGCTTTCCGTTTTTTCCGTTTCTTTTTTTATCGTTTGTTGGCGCGTCATTTTGGATTTGTTTATTTGTATGTGTAGGCAAGTTTCTCGGGGAGCGTATTCATATCCCGCTTCATATACTACCATGGATCACGGTGCTATTTTTTAGTTTATTTTTCATTGGACTATATGTGAAAAAAAGAAAACAAAACTAAAAGGGAGTTCGCATAATGATGAACATTCTCGTACTACCTTTGTTTCAAATGCCATCTGGCCATCATCAAGTTGCCGATGCGCTTATTTATTCGTTGCAACATCGCTTTCCAGAAGTGTATTGCGAAAAGATCGATTTTCTTAGCTATTGCAGCGAACAAATTGAAAGGCGGGTAGCAGATTTTTACATCCGTTGGATTTCGGTATCACCTCATTCGTATGAATGGATGTATCGGCGGTGGATGAAAAAATTTGAACAACCGACGATGGAGCCGTGGTTGCTTTATTTTGAAAAAAAGATGAAGCGCCTTCTCCAAGAAAAAAAGCCTGACCTTATCATATGTACGCATTCGTTTCCTTCGCACGTGTTGCAACGATTAAAGCAAAAAGGGGCTGTCAAAGTTCCTGTTGTGAACGTATATACCGACTTTTTCTTAAGCGGCATTTGGGGAAAAACGGCGATTGACTATCATTTCGTTCCGCATGAAGAAGCGAAACAATCGATATGCTCAACGTTTCGCATCGGGCGGAATCGTGTTATTGTAACGGGTATCCCGACGCATGAACACATTGTACCTGCTCGGAAAATGAAAAGGAGAACAAATAAACGAATTTTAGTGGCAGGTGGCAACCAAGGGTTAGGAAAAATTAAACCGTTTTTAACGAATGCGACACATACACAACTGACATATTTTGTCCTATGCGGCAAAAATGAAGCGTTATATCATGAGCTAAAAAGTTGGAACGATCCGCATATTCGCCCGTTCCGATACATTGCCGATCCAGCGAAAATGAACGAGTTGTACGATGAAGTGGATGCAGTTGTGACAAAGCCGGGCGGTGTAACGATGAGCGAAGTGCTAGCGAAAAGGCTGCCTGCTTTTACGCTTTCGTATTTGCCAGGGCAAGAACAAATGAATTTGCACTATTTAAGAAAAAAAGGACTCATTTACCTTCTTCACGATAAAGAACCTTACGACCAACAATTAATGCGTATATTGATGAATGATGAAGAAATGAATCAATTAGAAAAACGAATGGAGCATTATTGGTACGGGCGTGAAAAAACAGCGCAAGATGCGCTTAGCGAATGGATCGAAGCGAATATATATGCAACAAAAAAGCGATGAGGCCGGCTCATCGCTTTTATTTTTTCGACTTTCTATATGTGTCAATGCTTAATTTCACGTTGATTTTTCCTAGTGTATCCTTTGTAAGCGGAACTAATCCGTTTGTTGTATATTTGGGCCAATCGTTTACATTTTGACGATACAAGGCGTTCGATAATTGCAGCGTATCGATGCCTTCTTTGACGCCGAGTTGAAATAAATCCTCGATTTCCTTTTTTACTGTTTTGGTTGCGTATTCAATAATTTGTTTTTCGGGCATGTTTTTGAGCAGTTCGATGATGCTTCCTGTCGCTTGTACGTCAACGGTGAAAACCGGACGACCGTCTTTGATTTCATACGACACGCTTGCTTTTGGTCCGCGCACAACGAGCGTCCCAATCATTTTGCCGTTTGGCTGAATGTAAATCGGTGTCCGCTCCGTCCCTTTCGTTACCCAGCGTAAACCATCAAGTTGACGGCGCGGGATACATGCTTGTTTGTTGTAGCGATGTAAAAAACAAACGCCATCCATTTTTAACATCGGTTTTTCTTTTTTACTGTAGATGAGCAAAATCACTAACATAAATTTACATCGAAACAAAAAAGGAGACATGAACCCGATTCCTTGATTAGAATAGATGTGCTACCAAACCATTCACAAGGAGGTTCATGTCTCATGAATAGATTAGCACATCATCAAGGAATTCACAAGTTTTTCACGATGTTGGGGTTGGCCCTTTATTTTTCAAAACCCGTTATGAAGCATCTCGTTCATATCGTGGATGCGATGATCACGAAGGGATTTTCGGGAACATTGACCGATCTTCATCATGGGAGCTTTCATCCGAACCACCGCACGACACTCAGCCATTTTTTCACGAAAAGCCCATGGGAGGAAGAGGCGCTGCTTCATAAACTCCAGCAGTGGATCCTTCGTCGTGTCGAACGCATCGCCAAACAGGAGAATCAACCCTTGTTTGTTTCGATCGATGATACGATTTGCCAAAAAACCAAGCCTTCGTCACGGGCAACACACGCGATTCAGGGATGTGATTGGCACTACTCTCACTCAGAGAAAAAATCGATTTGGGGCCATTCTCTTGTTTGGTTCATGGTTCATACTGCAACCCAGGCGTTTCCCTTTGCCTTCCGCCTCTACGACAAGACGGCGGGAAAAAGCAAAGGGGAACTCGCAATCGAGATGCTTTCTTCGTTGGATGTACGCCGTCCCGTTTATGTGCTGATGGATTCGTGGTATCCATCGAAAGCGCTCGTGGAAGCTTGTCTGAAAAAAGGATTCCACGTCATCGCGATGCTCAAGACGAACCGGATTCTCTATCCGAACGGCGTTGCCGTCCAAGCGAAGCAGTTGGCCCGCTCCATCGAACCGAATGACACTCACCTCGTCACGGTGGGAGAAGAGCATTATCGCGTCTATCGTTACGAAGGAGCGCTCAACGGTCTCGACCATGCGGTGGTGCTGCTCGCTTGGAAAGCCAATCAGCCGATGACATCGGAACATCTTCACTGCGTCTTGAGCACCGACCGGGAGCTAAGCGATGAAGACATCTTGCGCCACTATGCCCAACGCTGGTCGATCGAATGCTTTTTTCGACAAGCGAAAGACCAGCTGAAGCTCGATGGGTACCGTGTTCGTCAGGTTCGAGCGGTGAAACGCTACTGGATCTTGGTGCAGCTTGCTTACGTGTACAGCCTATTCGAGTCGAACAGCGATTTTTCTGATGGGCTCGATCTCTTGCGCAAGAGAAAAGGACATAGCCTCGTGGAGTTCATTTACTGTGCAGCGAAACAAAATATTCCCATTGATACCGTGAAAAAACAGCTCCATGTGGCATAAGGGTTACCCTGTTTGTTTCTTTTTACATGGTAATTATTGTTATGAAAATTGCTCATCTACAGTTTTTTATTTTCCGTCCAACTTTTTTCCTCAACCGCAAGAGAGGGGAGCGGAAGGACAGCCGCTTTTTCATCAGATGCAGCGATAAATTCATTTATGCGCTTCGGTTGAATAAATGAACTTTGTTCGTCAATGTCTTTCGGATTGGCAAGTAATGAGAAATATGGCGAATAATCTAAAAACGGTGTTGTCTCAAACAATTGTTCAATCGGTTCCTTTGTTGCAAAGGTCCAAACCGTATGGCGAATTTCGTTGTAACGATCAAGTACATCAATGACCTCGCGTACGAGCCCTCGGTTGAACGCTCGTTCTGTAAAGACGATTCCTTTAATATGCCCCCACGATACCCCTTGTTGAACCGCTTGATATAACCGATCCGTCGCCACGTTAAACGTCTCTCCCGTTGCTTTTCCGATCGTAACGGTTGATTTTTCTCTTCCGCCCCTCCGCTTCGACTTTTGCAAGCCATGAAAAGCTAATAAGTTGAGCATAAACGACGACTTGTCCGTCTTCATAGTCCACACCGATCGCATGAATGTAAGCGGGATGGTCAATTTCTTTCATTCCCCAACAGCCGGCTAAACATAAACAACAAAAAAGTAAAGAAATAACCGAGTCATGATTCGTCACCGGGTGTATTATCGTTTGTTTTTAACATGCTTGGACGACGTTTAAATTTTTTCCATACGCCTGTAATCACTACTTTCTATATATCTCCTGTTATTGGGGAAAGTGGTGCTAAACAAACGATGTTAAATTTGCGACATAAATAAGAACAAAAAACATGGATGCGACAAATCCGAAAAGCCCGAGCATAGATGAAGCAGCAAGAACGATAAAACGTAAAATCGACACCGTTCCAGCAAGCGATTGATTAGCGAGTGTAAATGTCGCAATAACTGATGTCGCCATGACGACAAGCGTACCTGGTCCTGATAAACCTGCGTTTATTGCTGCTTGCCCGATAATTAAGCCCCCAACGACCGATAACGTTTGTCCGATCGCAATCGGAAGCCGCATCCCTGCCTCTTTAAAAATTTCAAATAAGCTAATCATAATAGTCGTATCTTTTAATGTCACAATGCTAACGATGAGTAAATATATACATGTGACAGAAGCGATAAAATAAGCAATTGGAGCTCCGGTATTTTCTTTTAGCCATTGAAAGATGTGCGTCTGTTGCGATTGTTTTATCGGAAAATAAACGAGAGGGAGAAACATGACGAGCAATATAAGTCCGATGACGGTTGATATCCATGCATTCCGCCCGGCGATTTCAAGCAAAACAGGAATGATAATCACATGGTTCATTAGGCCGATGGATAACATTAAAACGAATAACATTTGCACTGTATTCATAACCACACACTTTTTGTCCAATTGTATTTTCATCGTTTCCAAGCAGGGAAATAATATGCATCGTCACCATCTAGGCTTGCTTCACCATATAAATAAAAAAGTAGTTGTGCTACAATAAATGAAGTGAATGAACAGTTGAGGAGGAACAAACATGAAAATCACATTAGGTGTATTATACGGCGGCAAATCTCCTGAGCATAAAGTATCGTTGCAAACCGCACGCTCTGTTATTAATGCGGTAAATAAAGAAAAATTTACGGTTGTTCCGATTTACATTACGATAGACGGAGAATGGTTGCGCGGCGAGGCGATTGAAGGGGAAGTGCAAGATGTCAAACAACTAGCGTTTCAACACGGTTTACCAGCGCTCGCTTCGATTGCGAATGGCATTGATGTTATTTTCCCTCTTTTACACGGACCGAACGGAGAAGATGGAACGGTACAAGGGATGTTAGAATTATTAAACGTACCGTATGTTGGAAACGGTGTGTTAGCATCAGCGGTTGGCATGGATAAAGTCGTTATGAAGCAATTGTTTGCTCAAGCAGGATTAAACCAAGCCCGTTACGTCTTTTTCTTAAAAAAAGAATGGGAAAAACATAAAGAAACCGTATATGAAACGGTAGAACGTGAGCTTGGCTATCCGTGTTTTGTCAAGCCAGCCAATGCTGGTTCGAGCGTAGGAATAAGTAAATGTAAAAACCGTGAGCAATTACAAACAGCGTTTCAAGAGGCGTTTCGTTACGATCGAAAAGTCATTGTGGAAGAGGCGATTGTCGGTCGTGAAGTGGAAATTGGAGTGATCGGAAACGATGAGCCGATTTGTTCTGTCGTTGGGGAAATTGTGCCGAAAAAAGAGTTTTATGATTACGAAGCAAAATATGTCGATGGAAATACAGAGTTAGTCATCCCAGCAAACATTACGAATAAAGAATATGAAACGATTAAACGAATGGCGCTTACTGCCTTTAAAACGCTCAATTTAGCCGGATTAGTTCGCGCTGACTTTTTCTTGACAGCAGCTGGAGGGGCGTATATTAACGAAGTCAATACGATGCCGGGCTTTACGCCGTTCAGCATGTTCCCGCTCTTATGGAAACATACAGGTGTATCGTATGAGGAATTAATTGAACGCCTCATTCAACTGGCGATTGAGCGATATGAAGAAAAACAAAACATTACGTATGTACTTTAAGGTGATCATATGATTATACGTTCATTAGCAGACATTCAAACGATGATTCCTGGAAGTATAATTGATGAGCGATATGCTTCTGTTATGATTCATGGTGTGTCGACAGATACGCGCACAATCGAGAGAGGAAACTTATATGTTCCGTTAAAAGGAGCTACATTTAACGGTCATGAGTTTGTTCGGCAGGCGTTTGACAAAGGGGCAACGGCTGCGCTATGGAGTGAACATGAGCCGAACGCTCCGAAAGATGTGCCGCTTATTTTTGTAGACGATTCGCTCGTTGCGCTGCAACAGTTGGCTCATGCGTATCGAAAACAACTTCGTACGCGCGTCATCGGCGTGACAGGAAGCAACGGAAAAACGACAACGAAAGATATGATCGCCTCTTTGCTGGGGACATTGTATCGTGTACAAAAAACGGAAGGGAATTTAAACAATCATATCGGTGTGCCGCTGACACTTCTTCGTTTAAAAGAAGAAACAGAGTATGCGGTCGTTGAAATCGGGATGAGCGGTTTTGGGGAAATTGAGTTGCTCTCTACCCTTGCCGAACCAGATGTTGCGGTCATTACAAACATTGGTGAATCGCATTTACAAGAGCTCGGTTCACGCGAAGGAATTGCAACGGCGAAGTTTGAAATCGTGAAAGGACTACAACGTGACGGTTTATTGATTTATCACGGAGATGAGCCGTTGTTGCAAGCGCGCGTGCAACAATCCTCCCTTTCGTATGTTCAAACGTTTGGAATGGAACCGACAAACGATTATTATCCGCTAGACATTCGTGTTCAAGCGGATGGAACGACGTTTACGGTAAATGGTTGGCCAGACGAAACGTTTCATATGCCGCTTCTCGGTCGCCACCATGTCATGAACGCGCTAGCCGCGATGGCGGTTGCACGCTTCGCTTCCGTCGATGTGGCTCATATGAAAGAAGGGTTTTCGTGCTTAACGGTAACAAAAATGCGTACAGAAGTCGTGAAACGTCATGACGGAGTGACGGTGATTAACGATGCATATAATGCAAGCCCGACGTCAATGCGAGCAGCCCTTGAACTGCTTGGACAATTGACAGGATATCGTAAAAAAATAGCAATTGTCGGGGATATGCTTGAATTAGGCGAACAAGAAATCGCTTTTCACGAACAAATTGGTCGGATGCTTGATCCGCAAAAAATAGATTACGTATTCACGTACGGAGTGCGCGCAAAGGCGATCGCCGAGCAAGCAAAAAAGCGGTTTGGCGAAGGACGTGTTCGTTCGTATGAAGAGAAAGCGGAATTAGCCGCAGATGTGCAAGCAATTATGGAAGCGGGCGATGTCATTTTACTCAAGGCATCTCGTGGTATGAAGTTAGAGGAAATCATTTATTTGTTAAATGAATAAAAAAGAGGCGTTCAATTTGTTGAAAACATATGCATAAAATGGTATGATGGGTGAGAGCTGTTTACGGAATGAATTTCAACAAGGCACTTCCGTCTATACGGGAATGCCTTTTTTCGTAAGTTATTTGAAGAAGGAGTATGAAAAAATTGGTTACATTTAAAGAATTTGGATTGAGTCCAGAATTGATGAAAGCAGTTAGTAAAATGGGATTTGAAGAGGCAACGCCGATTCAAGCGGCGACAATTCCGCTTAGTTTGCAAAATCGTGACGTTATTGGTCAAGCGCAAACAGGAACAGGAAAAACAGCTGCGTTTGGCATCCCGCTTATTGAAAAAATTGATATGAACAACGATGCGGTGCAAGCAATCGTTGTTGCACCGACACGAGAACTAGCGATTCAAGTATCGGAAGAGCTATATAAAATTGGTTCAACGAAGCGCGTGCGCGTTTTGCCGATTTATGGGGGGCAAGATATTGAACGACAAATTCGGGCGTTAAAAAAACACCCGCATATTATTGTCGGTACGCCGGGGCGCGTGCTTGACCATATTCAACGCCGCACGCTCCGTTTACAAAATGTGCATACGGTTGTGTTAGATGAAGCGGATGAAATGTTAAATATGGGCTTTGTCGAAGACATTGAAGCGATTTTAAGCCACGTGCCGACAGAACGTCAGACGCTTCTTTTCTCAGCGACGATGCCAGAGCCGATTCGCCGCATCGCTGAACGATTTATGCAAAATCCAGAGCTCGTTCGCGTGAAGGCGAAAGAAATGACCGTTCCAAACATTGAACAATATTACATTGAAATTCAAGAAAAGAAAAAGTTTGATACGTTAACGCGCTTATTAGATATTCAATCTCCTGAGTTAGCGATCGTTTTCGGAAGAACGAAACGTCGTGTCGATGAACTAGCGGAAGCGCTCAACTTGCGCGGCTATACAGCAGAAGGCATTCACGGAGATTTAAGTCAAGCGAAGCGTTTATCTGTATTGCGTAAATTTAAAGAAGGTTCAATTGATATTTTAGTTGCCACAGATGTAGCAGCGCGCGGTTTAGATATTTCTGGTGTTACGCATGTATATAATTTCGATATTCCACAAGACCCAGAAAGCTATGTTCACCGCATCGGCCGAACAGGACGTGCGGGCAAAACAGGCATGGCGATTACGTTTGTTACACCACGTGAAATTGGACAATTGCATCATATTGAAAAGACGACAAAGCGGAAAATGGAGCGGATGAAACCGCCAACGCTAGATGAGGCGCTTGAAAGTCAACAGCGGGCAGCGATTGAAAAACTGCTTACGACGATTGAGCATAACAACTTATCATTTTATAAACGTGCAGCTGAGGAATTGTTAGAGGAGCACGACTCTGTTTCGCTCGTTGCTGCGTGCATTAAAATGTTAACGAAAGAGCCGGATATGACGCCGGTGCAGTTGACAGAAGAAATGCCGATTATGAAAAAAGAGAAAAAGCGGCAAGTCCAAACGCGCCAACGTCGTAGTGAGACGCGTGGACGCGGAGCGAAAACACGTACAAAACGATAGGAGCTGTCTGAACAGATAGCTTCTTTTTGTTTGTTGGAGGGGTATGGATGATTGTTGGGATTGGCATCGATATTGTAGAGTTAAGTCGTATAGCTCATTTGTTAGAAAGGCAACCGAAGTTTATAGAACGCGTGTTAACAGAGAATGAACGTATGCGTTTTTTCGAATTGTCGTCAAAACGAAAAATTGAATTTGTGGCTGGACGATTTGCGGCAAAAGAAGCGTATGCGAAAGCGTTAGGGACGGGGATTGGTACACATGTTTCTTTTCGCGATATTGAAATAAACAATGACGAAAACGGCAAGCCGTATATTATTTCTCCATCCATAGATGAACGTGTGCACGTTTCGATTTCACATAGCGAACATTATGCAGTTGCGCAAGTAATCATTGAACGCTTGTCAAGCTAGTCTGCATATTCTCCCGTTTCACCTCATATGATGGCTTATGAAGGGAGTCCAAATGAGGTAAAGGGGTTGAAAACATGAGACGAACATGGCTTTTTTGGTGCCTGCTTCTTTTTATTGTAGGCAGTTTGGCCGCTTGCGGAGAAAAGTCGCAACAAGATGTATTAAAGGCGCTCGATGAGAAAGTACAAACGATGTCTGGGTACAAAGCCGAAGCAAAAATGACGCTGCAAACAGGGACGGAGCCACAAGTATATGAAATTGAGATTTGGCATAAGTCTCCAAATTATTATCGCGTGAACTTGAAAAACGCCCAGCGTGATCAACATCAAATGATTTTGCGCAACGACGAAGGAGTATTTGTATTAACGCCTGCACTAAATAAAAGTTTTCGTTTTCAAAGCGACTGGCCGCAAAACGCAAGTCAAGTATATTTGTATGAATCGCTCGTAAAAGACATTTTAGCTGATACGAAAGCGGATTTTAAAGCGACAAAAAACCATTACGTGTTCCAAACGAAAACAAATTATGAAAACAAAAAAATGTTACCGAAGCAAGAGATTACGTTAAACAAAAAAGATTTAACACCGGTAAAAGTGATGGTCATGGATGTCGACTCCCAACCGATGTTAACAGTTGAATTTTCCAAAGTTGAATGGAATGCTTCGTTTGATGATAACGCTTTTGATGTAAGTAAAAATATGACAAGAGCGAAGTTAGAAAATGAACAAGAAGCGACGACAGCAGCAAACCAACAAGCAGCGCCGATCATGTATCCGACATACGAACTCGATGGTGTGAAACTTGCTGAAGAAAAAGAATTTACAACGGCAAATGGCAAGCGGATAGTGATGACATTTGCTGGGGAAAAGTCGTTTACGCTTGTACAAGAAAAAGCGCACGCTATACCGACAGCGAACGTATCGACAACGGTTAAAGGTGAGCCTGTTGATTTAGGGTTTGCCGTTGGAGCGATGGCAAACGGCACGTTGACGTGGACGTATAAAGGTGTCGATTTTATTCTCGCTTCACAAGATTTAACGAAAGAAGAAATGGTTGCGATTGCCCGTTCGGTGCAAGGGAAGGTTATGAAGTAAGACTCGCGCGGCGAGTCTTTATTTTTTGTTGACATGATGCAAGGGCAAAAGAAATAATCAAACGTGAACATATTTTTAAAGGGGCTTTGAAGGATGGAGCAAGCATTTTACCGCGATACATGGGCAGAAATTGATTTAGATGCGATTTTTTATAACGTACAGTCAATGAAACAGCATGTTGGATCTCATGTTGAAGTCATTGCTGTCGTGAAGGCGAACGCTTATGGACATGGGGATATTCAGGTGGCGAAAACAGCGCTTGAAGCAGGTGCAACACGTTTAGCCGTCGCTTTTTTAGACGAAGCGCTCGCTTTAAGAAAAAAAGGCATTTCTTTAGACGTACCGATTCTCGTACTTGGGGCAACAAACCCTCAATATGCGCCGTTAGCCGCTAGTCAAAACATTGCGCTAACTGTTTTTCGAGCGGATTGGTTTGAACAGGCGATCGTGTATGCCCCGTATGAACAACCGTTGAACGTTCACATGAAGTTAGATACAGGGATGGGGCGATTAGGAGCGAAAACAAAAGAAGAAGTACAGCAAATGATACACGCAATCGAACAGCATCCTAGTTTCATACTCGAAGGAGTATACACACATTTTGCAACAGCTGATGAACAAAATATAGACTATTTTTCGTTTCAATATGACACGTTTCTACACATGCTAGAATGGTTGTCGATTAAGCCACCGCTCATTCATTGCGCCAATAGTGCAGCAGGACTACGTTATCCCGATCGTATATTCAATGCGGTTCGTTTCGGTATCTCAATGTACGGATTAGCACCGTCGCAAGAAATGAAATCATTGTTACCTTATCCGTTAAAAGAAGCGTTTTCGCTTCACAGTCGCTTAACGCATGTAAAAAAAGTGAAAGGCGGAGAAAAAATAAGTTACGGAGCGACATATGAAGCAGAGACAGATGAATGGATCGGCACAGTTCCGATCGGTTATGCTGACGGGTGGTTACGTCGGATGCAACATTTTTCTGTGCTCATTGATGGAAAACGTGCCCCAATTGTTGGACGGGTTTGTATGGACCAAATGATGATTCGTTTGCCGTATGAGCTTCCTGTCGGTACAAAAGTGACGCTCATCGGTGAACAACAAGGGGACCGTATTTCCGTTGATGATGTTGCCGCGCATGTAAATACGATTAATTATGAAATTCCTTGTACAATTAGTTATCGTGTTCCCCGTATTTTTTTAAAAAACAAGAGTATAATTGAAGTCAACAACCCAATGACTAAAATCATGGGCTTGTAAGCCCCATGTTGATCAGACCAAGGCTTGAAACAGAGCCTACGTTATAGATGTCATGACACGTTCGGGTGCTTCTCCAGCCCGTTCCTCTGTCGTGCAAGGTTAAACAAGCGTGGTGGGTAGCGCTAGTGTCTTGCACATAACAAGCATCTATAACATGGTCGAGGAGAATATGACCTGCTTTATGCAGAGGAAAGGGGAGAACCCTATGGTTTTTGTGTTAGACACAAACAAACGTCCGCTTGCTCCTTGTCACGAAGCAGTTGCAAGAAAGCTGTTGAAACAAGGGAAGGCGGCGATTTACAGGCGATTTCCATTTACCATCATCTTGAAAAAATCAGTAGACGAATCAGAAATTAAAGCAACATATCGGCTAAAAATCGACTATGGAAGCAGGCATACAGGATTAGCGATTTTGCGAGGACAAGAAGTGGTATGGTTAGGGCAACTTGACCATCGCACAGACATCAAGGAAAGAATAGATAAAAGGCGTGCTTTTCGTCGAGCAAGACGAAATCGAAAAACAAGATACAGAAAACCACGCTTTCTGAACCGCAAGCGAAAGGAGGGGTGGTTGCCGTCATCACTAGAGAGTCGTGTGCAAAATATCCAAACATGGGTTAACCGCCTAAAGAAATTATGCCCCATTGGGTATATATCATACGAAAATGCCAAATTCGACACGCAACTCATGCGAAATCCTGAAATCAATGGTGTAGAGTATCAACAAGGCACGCTACAAGGATATGAAGTACGGGAGTATTTGCTTGAAAAGTTTGGGCGGAAGTGTTGTTATTGCGGAAAAGAAAATGTTCCACTTGAAGTGGAGCATATCATTCCAAAATCGAGAGGTGGAACAGACCGAGTGGATAACCTATGTCTTGCCTGTCATGACTGTAATCAGCGCAAAGGAAGTAAGACAGCAGAAGAATTCGGGTATCCGCACATTCAAAAGCAAGTCAAAGAATCATTAAAGGATGCAAGTGCTATCAACTCGACAAGATGGAAAGTGTATGAAGTGTTAAAGCAGACAGGATTAGATGTCGAGTGTGGAACAGGTGCACGAACAAAAATGAATCGTATTCGTTTAGACTTGCCGAAAACACATTATTTTGACGCTTGTTGTGTAGGCGAAAGCACAACAAATCACTTATATTTCAAAACAAAAGAAGTGTTATTTATCAAGGCAAAAGGGCGTGGTAGTCGCTCTCGTACAAACCTAGATAGATATGGCTTCCCAAGAGGTTATCTTGCAAGACAAAAATTCTTCTTTGGTTTTCAAACAGGGGACATGGTTAAGGCTGTTGTCCCAAGAGGGAAATATCAAGGCGTTTGGTTTGGCGAAGTCGCATGTAGAAAGACTGGAAGTTTCGATATTAAAGGCAAGGACGGAAAGCGTATCGCACAAGGAATAAATTATAGATATGTCCAAGTCATTCAGCGATTTGACGGATATGCTTATGGAAAGGGGGTGGCGGAACTTGCGTAAGGTGCAATTCCTCCCCGTGCCTAAAGGCAGGGGCTTCCTTGCGTAAGTTTCGTGAGAAATGCGGTATTATAGTAGATAGGTGCAAGGAGAACGGTATTTTTCGAAAAATTTCTACAAAAATTCAACAAATGATGCTGGAAATGACTTTGCATCGCGAAGATGAAATGGTATGATGTAAATTGGGAGCAACTATGTGGTTGTAGTTTAGTTGGAGGTGTGTGTTTGTGTCTGAATCCAGCGCAACAACAGAAATTGTTATTCGGTTACCACAGGCGTTAGTGAGCGAATTAGATGGAATTGTGAAGCAAGAAAACGGCAGCCGAAATGAACTGATTTATCAAGCGATGAAAATGTACATCCGTGAGCGGAAAAAACGTCAAATTCGAGAAGCGATGAGACGTGGGTATATGGAGATGGCGAAAATTAATTTGTCGCTTGCGTCGGAAGCTTTTCTTGCGGAATATGAAGCTGACCACACCGTTGAACGCTTAGTTAGCGGGGGGTAATCTTTTGATTGTCAAACGTGGTGACGTGTATTTTGCCGATCTTTCTCCAGTAGTTGGATCAGAGCAAGGGGGCGTGCGCCCTGTGCTTGTTATTCAAAATGACATCGGGAACCGTTTTAGTCCAACCGTCATCGTTGCTGCCATTACTGCGCAAATCCAAAAAGCGAAGTTGCCTACACATGTTGAAATCGACGCAAGGCGCTACGGATTTGAACGGGACTCTGTCATTTTACTTGAACAAATTCGGACGATTGATAAACAACGTCTGACAGATAAGATTACCCATCTAGATGATGAGATGATGGATAAAGTAGATGAAGCGTTGCAAATTAGTCTCGGTCTTATTGATTTTTAATATGCTGGAAAAATAGCTACGTTGTGTAGCTATTTTTGTTTAGGGGAGGAATTTTGTTTGGAGCTACTAAAGCAACTAGCTGCGCAATTAAACATTCCATTTATACATGTACAACACGTCATCCAACTTCATGAGGAAGGGAATACGATTCCGTTTATTGCGCGCTACCGAAAAGAAATGACTGGTGCGCTCGATGAAGTGCAAATTCGCACCATTTTAGATGAATGGAATTACTTGCAAAACTTAGCGAAACGAAAAGAAGAAGTGATTCGTTTAATCGATGAACAAGGAAAGTTAACGGATGAGCTGAAAGAAGCGATTACAAAAGCAACGAAACTGCAAGAGGTGGAAGATTTATATCGCCCGTATAAACAAAAACGACGAACGAAAGCGACAATCGCAAAAGAAAAAGGGCTAGAACCTTTTGCAGAATGGTTATTAACGTTTCCTAATGAGTCAATTGCAGAGCGAGCACAATTGTTTATTGATGAGCAAAAAGAAGTACATACGATCGAAGAAGTGATCCAAGGAGCGAAAGATATTATTGCTGAAAAAGTGTCAGATGATGCAGCCTTTCGGCAATGGATTCGTCAACAAACGTGGGAAACGGGCACTATTGTTTCTTTTGGGAAAGAAACGGAAAAAGACGAAAAGCGTGTATTTGAAATGTATTACGACCACCGTGAACCGATCGCCAAAGCACCTGCTCATCGTATTTTAGCGATGAATCGGGGTGAAAAAGAAGGAATTTTACGCATTGACATTGACGTAGATACGGACCGAATGACTGCATACATTCGTAAACAAATCGTAACGAACGAACAAGCATCGGCCGCTCCCATTGTTGTGGAAGCGATTGAAGATGCATATAAACGTTTAATTGCTCCGTCAATTGAACGGGATGTGCGAAATGAGTTGACAGAACGCGCGGAAGAACGAGCGATTCACATTTTCGCTGAAAATTTGCGTAATTTATTGTTACAACCACCATTAAAAGGGAAAGTTGTTTTGGGAGTAGACCCGGCGTATCGAACAGGATGTAAGTTAGCTGTCGTCGATGAAACGGGAAAAGTACTTCATATCGATGTCATTTACCCGCATCCTCCGAAAAATGAAGTTGAAAAAGCAAAAGAAAAATTAAAGCAATTACTTCATACGTATCAAGTGGAGCTAATTGCCATTGGGAACGGAACGGCATCGCGAGAGACAGAGCAGTTTGTAGCCGATACAATTTCTGAGTGGGACGGGAACGTGTTTTATTTGATCGTCAATGAAGCAGGGGCAAGTGTATATTCTGCATCAGATTTGGCGCGTAAAGAGTTTCCGCATTTGCAAGTGGAGGAGAGAAGCGCTGTCTCGATTGCCCGTCGTGTGCAAGATCCACTTGCTGAATTAGTAAAAATAGATCCAAAATCTGTTGGGGTCGGCCAATATCAACATGACGTGTCGCAAAAAAAGCTTGAGCAATCGTTGCAGTTTGTTGTTGAAACAGTAGTCAACCAAGTTGGTGTGAACGTTAATACTGCTTCTCCAACGTTATTGCAATATGTATCGGGCCTAACAAAGACGGTAGCTGAAAACATTGTGAAATATCGGGAAGAGCACGGGAAGTTCTCGAATCGCACGCAATTAAAACATATCCCACGCCTTGGCGCGAAAACGTACGAACAATGTATCGGGTTTTTACGTATTTTAGATGGGGATGAGCCGTTAGATCGCACACCAATTCACCCAGAGCGATATGAGGAAGTGTACCAACTGCTACATCGCCTTGGCTTTTCAACAGAGGCGATTGGAAGTGAGCAGTTGCGAGGGGCGCTTGAAGGAATTAACATCGAAGAGGTAGCACAAGAACTGAATATCGGCACATTGACACTTCAAGATATCATCGATGCATTGAATCGCCCGGAGCGTGACCCGCGTGATGATTTGCCAAAACCAATCTTAAAGAAACATGTGTTAAAGATGGAGGATTTAAGAAAGGGAATGGAGTTAGAAGGCACCGTACGAAACGTCGTCGATTTTGGGGTATTTGTAGATATTGGTGTGAAACAAGATGGACTTGTTCATATTTCGAAACTAAGTACGCGATATGTCAAACATCCGCTTGATGTTGTGTCTGTCGGAGATATTGTGAAAGTATGGGTTGATTCGGTCGATTTACAAAAAGAGCGCATCGCTTTAACAATGATTCCACCAACATTGGAAAACACACTGTCATGAGCAGTGTGTTTTCCGATAAAAAAACCAACATTGATTAAGAAGTTTAATTTGTGCGCGATTTTTCTCATAGTATGCACGCCGCATTTGATTTTTTAACCACATCGGCATAATGATCACCTTCAAATTGTTTTTTATTATGTTATGAGTAAAAGAGCCCAATGGTGAAAGGACGGAAGCAAAATGGATGAGTGTGAATTACAGGCGCTTGTTGAGCGCATATCGTTGGATGTATTCCATAAACCATTTCGTCATCGTGCGGTATTTAATGATCGATTACGCACGACTGGTGGGCGATATGTGCTTTCTACACATCATATCGAACTAAATAGAAAATATTATGAGCAGTACGGAGAAGAAGAACTCATTCAAGTCATTAAGCACGAATTATGTCACTATCATTTGCATCTTGAAGGAAAAGGCTATCGCCATCGCGATCGTGATTTTCGCGAATTATTACAAAAGGTACAAGCTCCACGTTTTTGTAAGCCTATTGTATTACCGAAGAAAGGGAAAACGTATTATTACGAATGTACATCATGTCGCTACATGTATGTGCGAAGAAAAGCAATACATACAAATCGATATGTATGTGGCTTTTGTCGTGGGAAATTGAAAAAAATAAAAAGAGAGTGTTGACAAGCCAAATCTTTATATGCTAAATTATAAAGGCCGTCGTCATTCAGCGAGAAATTGGAATAAAAAAAGGCGGTTGACAGATCAAAAAAGAGTAAATATAATATAAGCAGTCCTAATGATTGAGTTATTCCGCAGTAGCTCAGTGACGAGCGATACTTCGTCGACTAGGCTGCGAGTTGCCTCGACGCATTGATCATCACTGATTAGACGAGCAGAGGAAGAGGCAGTAAGTTTAATTGAAATCATGCTTAAGGCATATGAGTCACTTGCTTTTTATTCCGCAGTAGCTCAGTGGTAGAGCACTCGGCTGTTAACCGAGCGGTCGTAGGTTCGAATCCTACCTGCGGAGCCATTGGAGAAGTACCCAAGTGGCTGAAGGGGACGGTTTGCTAAACCGTTAGGTCGTTCTTTTACGGCGCGCGGGTTCAAATCCCGCCTTCTCCGCCACGAAGATGATAAACATGGCCCGTTGGTCAAGTGGTTAAGACACCGCCCTTTCACGGCGGTAACACGGGTTCGAATCCCGTACGGGTCATCTTTTGGAGTGCTCATTTTGTTCACTCCATTTTATTTCGGAGGATTAGCTCAGCTGGGAGAGCACTTGCCTTACAAGCAAGGGGTCGGCGGTTCGATCCCGTCATCCTCCACTCTTTGTGGTCCCGTGGTGTAGTGGTTAACATGCCTGCCTGTCACGCAGGAGATCGCGGGTTCGATCCCCGTCGGGACCGCCATTGTTTTGAAAATATTATATCAATGTCGGATAATTTCCCGAATTTCCTGACAGAAATTCTTGAAATTATCCTGCGGTGTTAACTCATGAAGCATATTCGTAGAAGTATTTCATGAAGTTATATCAATGGGCTATAGCCAAGCGGTAAGGCAACGGACTTTGACTCCGTGATGCGCTGGTTCGAATCCAGCTAGCCCAGCCATGAATGTGATGAGCCATTAGCTCAGTAGGTAGAGCACGATCGATTTAGCTTCTTTGAAAAGGCAACAGCGTACCGCTCGAGCTGCTACTTGATTAAGCATA
>NZ_JBBOQU010000001.1:197500-212500 GCF_038004465.1 Anoxybacillus sp. FSL W8-0104
GAGACAGTGTCAGGTGGGCAGTTTGACTGGGGCGGTCGCCTCCCAAAGCGTAACGGAGGCGCCCAAAGGTTCCCTCAGAATGGTTGGAAATCATTCGAAGAGTGTAAAGGCAGAAGGGAGCTTGACTGCGAGACCTACAAGTCGAGCAGGGACGAAAGTCGGGCTTAGTGATCCGGTGGTTCCGAATGGAAGGGCCATCGCTCAACGGATAAAAGCTACCCCGGGGATAACAGGCTTATCTCCCCCAAGAGTCCACATCGACGGGGAGGTTTGGCACCTCGATGTCGGCTCATCGCATCCTGGGGCTGTAGTCGGTCCCAAGGGTTGGGCTGTTCGCCCATTAAAGCGGTACGCGAGCTGGGTTCAGAACGTCGTGAGACAGTTCGGTCCCTATCCGTCGCGGGCGTAGGAAATTTGAGAGGAGCTGTCCTTAGTACGAGAGGACCGGGATGGACGCACCGCTGGTGTACCAGTTGTTCCGCCAGGAGCACAGCTGGGTAGCTATGTGCGGAAGGGATAAGCGCTGAAAGCATCTAAGCGTGAAGCCCCCCTCAAGATGAGATTTCCCATCGCGTCAAGCGAGTAAGATCCCTTGAAGATGACAAGGTAGATAGGTCCGAGGTGGAAGCGTGGCGACACGTGCAGCTGACGGATACTAATCGATCGAGGACTTAACTAAACACACAAGAAAAGCGAAGGCGACTGTTCTGTTATCTAGTTTTGAAGGAATTATCCTTCAATATATTGCTCGGTGACGATGGCGGAGAGGTCACACCCGTTCCCATCCCGAACACGGAAGTTAAGCTCTCCAGCGCCGATGGTAGTTGGCGGGACACCGCCTGCGAGAGTAGGACGTTGCCGGGCATTATTGTATTTATTTCTTATTAGTTAATTTCTATCGTCGCGGGGTGGAGCAGCCAGGTAGCTCGTCGGGCTCATAACCCGAAGGTCGCAGGTTCAAATCCTGCCCCCGCAACCAATATTCGAAGATGAAGATAGATTAATGAGACGAAACAGTGTAAGTTTCGTATTTTTTTATGCCTTTTTTGCGTTATGATTTGTTTTCGTGTACACTTATACGTGTAGCATTTCCTTAGGAGAGCGATCCTAAGGCCTTTTTTGTATGCTGATTTTATTTAATTAGGGGAATGAACGATGAAAACATATGAATATGTATCACATCATCCTGAAGATACGCTAGCATTAGCGATGAAACTTGCTCAGTATGTTCAGCCACAAGACGTTATTACGTTAGAAGGTGATTTAGGAGCAGGAAAAACAACGTTTACAAAAGGATTAGCTAAAGGATTAGGAATTGACCGCAATGTAAGTAGCCCAACTTTCACTATTATAAAGCAATATGAAGGGCGTATCCCTTTATATCATATGGATGTATATCGTTTAGCAGAAAGTGAAGAAGATTTAGGATTTGAGGAATATTTTTTTGGTGATGGTGTAACCGTTGTTGAGTGGGCTCATTTAATAGAACCATATTTACCAACGGAACGTTTACATATTGCGATTCACCATGCCGATGGAGGAAGCAGGATTATTCGCTTCTCTCCGATCGGTCAACGTTATGAACAGTTATGTAAGGAGATTTTTAGCGATGAAAGTGTTAGCCATTGATACATCAACGTTTGTTATGGGGATTGCTGTCGTTGACGGTCAAGTTGTTAAAGGAGAAATCATTACAAATTTGCAAAAAAATCATTCGATCCGAGTGATGCCTGCCATTGAATCACTTTTGCAACAATGTGATATGAACCCTCAAGATCTTGACCGTATTGTTGTCGCCAAAGGTCCTGGATCATATACAGGGGTTCGCATTGGGGTGACGATTGCCAAAACTTTGGCTTGGACACTAAACATTCCACTTGTTGGTGTATCGAGTTTAGAAGTGATGGCAGCAAATGCGAAGTATTTTGGCGGGCTTATTGTTCCATTAATAGACGCTCGACGCGGACAAATTTATACTGGTCTTTACAAAGTAGAAGGAGATCACGTGCAATCGATCGTAGCGGATCAAGTCATTTTAGCTACTGATTGGGCGAATGAATTAAAAGCATATGATCAATCCATTTTATTAGTTGGAAATGATAGTGTACTACACGAAGCTACGTTTGTTGAAGTACTAGGTCGTTCTGTTCAAGTAGCTTCAGCGACACTTCACAATCCGCGCCCAAGCGAACTTGCATGGTTAGGAATGAACCGTGAGCCAGAATATGTTCATACGTTTGTCCCAAACTATATTCGTTTAGCAGAGGCAGAAGCGAATTGGCTTGCTCGTCAGCAAGAAAGGACGGAATGTTAAGTGGACGTTTCCTTCCGTTTTATGACGCTTCAAGATCTTGATCGCATTATAGAAATTGAGCAGCGTTCATTTACACTGCCGTGGAGTCGTTCCTCTTTTCACCAAGAATTAACAAATAATCCGTATGCTCGTTACATTGTGATGGAGCATGATGGACAAATCATTGGTTATTGTGGCATGTGGCTGGTCATGGATGAGGCACATATTACAAACATTGCAGTATTACCGGAGTTTCGCGGGAAAAAATTAGGAGAAGCACTAATGAAACAGGCGATGGCGTTGGCGAGAGAAGAGGGGGCAAAAACAATGACGTTAGAGGTGCGAGTATCGAATATCGTTGCACAGTCGTTGTATCGGAAACTTGGTTTTTTAAATGGAGGTATTCGTAAAAGATACTATTCGGATAATCAAGAAGATGCTTTAGTAATGTGGGTGAAATTATGAGCGAAAAAGACATATTTGTGCTTGGAATTGAGACAAGCTGTGATGAAACAGCTGCAGCCATTGTGAAAAATGGACGTGAAATTGTAGCTAACGTTGTCGCTTCACAAATGGAAAGCCATCAACGATTTGGAGGAGTCGTTCCTGAAATTGCCTCCCGTCACCATGTTGAACAAATTACGCTCGTATTAGAAGAAACGATGAAACAGGCAAATATGGATATAAGTCAACTTGACGCGATTGCAGTAACAGAGGGACCGGGATTAGTTGGGGCGCTATTGATTGGTGTAAATGCGGCGAAAGCGTTGGCTTTTGCACATCGCATTCCGCTTGTTGGTGTGCACCATATCGCAGGACATATTTACGCAAATCAACTTGTACAAGAAATGAAATTTCCGCTTCTGGCGCTTGTTGTGTCTGGAGGTCATACAGAGCTCATTTACATGAAAGAGCATGGGATATTTGAGGTGATTGGAGAAACGCGTGATGATGCGGCTGGAGAAGCGTATGACAAAGTTGCCCGGGCCTTGCAACTCCCTTATCCAGGGGGACCTCATATCGATCGTTTAGCGAAACAAGGGAAACCAATTATTGATTTACCGCGCGCGTGGTTAGAAGAAGGTTCGTATGATTTTAGTTTTAGTGGATTAAAATCAGCGGTTATTAACACGTTGCACAATGCAAAGCAACGTGGAGAAATGATCCGACCTGAAGATATGGCGGCAAGTTTTCAAGCAAGTGTCGTTGAGGTATTAGTGAGAAAAACAATCGAAGCAGCCATGCATTACAGCGTAAAACAAATATTGCTGGCTGGCGGTGTGGCGGCAAATGAAGGGTTACGTACACAATTACAAAAACAAATGAATCAACTGCCAGAAGTCGAGTTAGTTATCCCGCCGTTGTCGCTTTGTACAGATAATGCAGCGATGATTGCAGCAGCGGGAACAGTATTATTTCAACAAGGAAAGCGTGCCACCATGGCATTAAATGCAAACCCAAGTTTACTGTTATAGTAAGAAGGTGTCCCAAAAGCAATGGGGCACCTTTTTCTAATTGTCATACGAATTTTTCTAAGAACAATTCAGCTTGTTGTGGATTATTTTATCCACATACATGTGAATAATGTGGAAAACGTTGATTGTATGTTATTTTATCATAACAAGTTAACCACAACAAAATGGGGGATTTTTCTTTTGTTGTTGTGGGTAATGTGGAAAAGTTGGTGAATAACTTATATTTAGGTGTTTTTTCTGTGGATATCTTTGTGTAAAAGATGAGCTAGCCCACAAATGGAGCTAGCTCGTTATTATTTTTGTAAAAGTTCCCATTGTTCGAATAACTCGTCGAATTTTTGTTTCAGCTCATCAATTTTTCCTTGAGTATCCCGAGCTTTTTCATAGTCGTTGTAACAGGAAGGATCATATAATTGTTGTTCATACGTAGCAATTTGTTGTTCGATTCGCTCCATTTCCGTTTCTAGCTGTTCGATTTTTCGTTGTCGTTGTCGTTCTAATTTTTTTCGTTCTTTTTCTTCTTCGTACGAACGTTTTGGTGACAACGATTCGCCCGTTTTAGTTTTTTGGCTAATTTGTCCAAGCTCAAGCAGCTCTGCTTTTTTTGCTACGTAATAATCATAGTCCCCTAAATACTCAACAAGACCGTCTGTGGATAACTCATATATTTTTGTTGCAATTTTGTTAATAAAATAACGATCGTGTGAAACGAATATAATTGTTCCTGGGTATTCTATGAGCGCTTGTTCTAGCACTTCTTTGCTATCTAAATCCAAATGGTTTGTCGGTTCATCTAAAACTAATACGTTTGCTTTCTTCATCATGAGTTTAGCGAGAGCGAGTCGCGCTTTTTCTCCACCGCTTAACGTCTGAACAGGCTTCAATACGTCGTCACCAGAAAATAAAAAGTTGCCGAGAATGGTCCGAATTTCTTTCTCTGTTCTTAATCGATCTTCGTCCCACAGTTCGTCGATCACTCGTTTGTTTGATGTTAATTGTGCTTGTTCTTGATCATAATAGCCAATTTGTACGTTTGTTCCGTAGCGTATTTCTCCTTGTTTCGGATGGAGTTGTTTGATGATCGTTTTTAAAAGAGTTGATTTTCCAATTCCATTTGGTCCAATTAATGCGATACTATCACCGCGAGTGATGCGAAACGAAAGATTTTTTGCAATGATGTGATCGTAACCGATCGCTAAATCGTTAGCTGTTAGCACATCATTTCCGCTTGGGCGTTCGATTTCGAAACGAAACGATGCCGATTTTTCATCACCGAGTGGCTTGTCGATGATATTCATTTTTTCTAATTGTTTTCTACGGCTTTGTGCTCGCTTCGTTGTTGATGCACGAGCGATGTTGCGTTGAATAAAATCTTTTAATTTTGTAATTTCCTCTTGTTGTTTTTCATACAATTTTAGTTGTTGTTCAAATTGTTCAGCACGTTGTTGTAAGTAGCTTGTATAGTTTCCGACATATTTTTTTATTTTTGTGCGTGATAGTTCATACACTTGTGTCACGATTTGGTCAAGAAAATAGCGATCGTGGGAGACGATAAGAATGGCTCCATCGTAATTTTTTAAATATTGTTCAAGCCATTGCAACGTTTCCATATCTAAATGGTTTGTCGGTTCATCTAAAATGAGCAAATCGGGCCTTGTAAGGAGCAGTTTACCAAGCGCTAGCCTCGTCCGCTGTCCACCGCTCAATGTAGATACTTTTGTCGTATAATCGTACTGTGAGAAGCGGAGACCATGGAGAACCGAACGAATATCTGCTTCATATTGATAGCCGCCTTTTTCTTTGAATTCTGTTTGTAAACGATCATATTGCTCAAGTAGGCGCTCATAGTCAGCATCATGTAAACTCATTTGTTGTTCTAGTTCGCGTAATTGTTTTTCCATTTGTTGTAGCGGGGCAAACACATCGAGCATTTCTTCCCAAATGGAACGATGCGCTTGCAACCCTGTATATTGATCTAAATAACCGATCGTTACGTGTTTCGGTTTAATGATTTCGCCTGTGTCGTATGACAACTGTCCGGCAATGATTTTTAATAATGTCGATTTTCCCGCGCCATTTCTTCCAACTAACGCAATACGGTCTTTTTCTTGTATTTCAAGCTTAATGTCTGATAAAACTTGTTCTGCTCCATATGATTTGGATAGTTGATTTACTTGTAACTCACATTTCGCACCCTCTCGACAAAAATCGGGAGGATTTTTTTATCTTCCTGTCGAATAAAACCTTGGAATACAAGGAAAGCAAAGGAGTTTGCTCATCATGGACGTTCAAATTCGGGCCATTTATGAAAGTTCTTATTTGAATATAATAAGCGCCCTGTTCAAAGATCTTGACCTTCCTCAGTTGATTGATCGTCTCGTTCCCGTGGATCCGCAATGCCAAACTCGAGCCAGCGATATCGTCAAACTAATCGTTCTGGATATCTTGAGCGGCCGGCAAGCGCTCGTTCATTTGGAACAATGGGCGCATGACATCGATTTGCCGAAGCTGATTCGGCCAGGGCTGGAGCCGTCTTGGTTCAACGACGATGCCATCGCGCGTCATTTGGATCGCCTGTATGAGGCGAATATCCATCAAGTCCTTTCGTCTTGCCTCGTGCAGATCTACAAGAAAGAAGGCCTCTCTCTTCGCGTCTTCCACGCCGATACGACGGACAAGACCGTTTATGGCGCGTATGAATCGGCCTCGCCGGATGCCTTGCAGATTACGCATGGCTACAACCGGCATCATCGTTGGCAAAAGCAGATCGGATTTGGGCTGATTGGCAACGAGGATGGCATCCCGTTTTATGGCGATGTACACGACGGCAACCTGCCGGATAAGACGTGGAATCCCGAGGTGTTGTCCCGTGTGCAGAAACAGCTGAAGCAGGCGAAGATCGAAGATGAATGGATTTATGTTGCCGATTCTGCCGCCATGACGAAAGACACACTGGCGCAAACGAAGGCCGCCAACGCCTTTTTGATCACAAGAGGCCCTTCTTCGCTCCGGATCGTCAAAACCGCGCTGGCTAAAGCTGATGCCCAAGACACGCCGTGGAGCGATCCGTTCTCCTTAGCGGAGAAAAACGGAGCCACCTACCGGGTGTGGGAAACGACATCGACGTACGAAGGTCATTCGGTCCGGTTGATCGTCGTTGAATCCAGCGCGCTCGACCAACGAAAAGGAAAGACGCTCGAAAAAGAGCGAAACCAAGAAGCAGAGCTTCTTCGGCAGAAACAAACCCAGTGGGAAAGCCGTCTGTTTTCGTGCCGGGAAGACGCCGAACAAGCCCTAGCGTCTCTAAAGACGTCCCTTCGTCTCCGGTTCCATCGCGTCGAGGCGTCGGTCGAAGCGATCGTGCGTCCGAAAAAACGGCGCGGACGTCCGAAAAAAGGGGCGGAACCGGACATGGAAACGCTGTACGCCCTTCGCTTGAACGTGGAATTCGACCAAGATGCGTGGGAACAGGCGAGACGGAAAGCGTCCCGGTTTGTCCTTGTCACGACAGTTCCGGAGGAATGGAAAGGTCAACCGATGGATGCGAAAGAGATCTTGAAGTTGTATAAAGGCCAAATCTCGGTGGAAATGAACTTCTCTTTCTTGAAAGACCCGTTCTTTACGGATGAGATTTACGTAAAAAAACCGGAACGGGTCGCGGTATTGGGCTATTTGTTTCTGTTGGCCTTGGCGATTTACCGCGTCTTCCAGCGCCGGGTGCGTCAGTTCATCACCCCGGAACACCCATTAAAGGGCGCGGGAGGCCGGAAACTGACCCGACCGACCGGACAAGCGATTTTTCAATTGTTTTGGTATGTCAGAGTCGTCCTGTTGGAACTGCCGGATGGACGAATTCAACGCGCGTTAGGTCAACCGCTCACGTACGAGCAGCGAAGGATTCTGCAAGGATTAGGGATGGACGAGAGCATTTACGTCTAATGGGATAAAGAACGACCAACGATGGTAAAAAAAGGATACCATCGCTTTTGGTGTTGGTTTAAAAGTTATTCTAAAAAACTGAATAAAAAATCCTTTTGTTCCGCCCTACCAAGGTGCGAAATATGAGTTGTAAAATGATCATTCTTTCTCACCTCAATCTTCTTTTGATAGTGTAACGTACTTTCTTGATATTCGGCAACACTAGTGTACGAATAACAAATTTGACAAAAATAATAATAAAGGGTACAAAGGAAAGACAGAATGAAAAAAATAGTGTATAGTTTAGAAGTGGGAAGAATTTTTTAGACGTATAGGAGAGAAAAATGAAAGCGCTAACTATTTGTGAAAGGAAATGTGGGGGATTGACTCGTGAATAATGAACAGCCAAAAATTCCGCAGGCGACCGCAAAGCGACTACCGTTGTACTATCGTTTTTTGAAAAACTTGCATGCATCAGGCAAGCAACGTGTATCTTCAGCGGAGTTAAGCGAAGCTGTAAAAGTCGATTCAGCAACGATTCGCCGAGATTTTTCATACTTTGGTGCGCTTGGAAAAAAAGGATACGGATATAATGTCAATTATTTGCTGTCATTTTTTCGTAAAACGTTAGACCAAGATGAGACGACAGAAGTGGCGTTATTTGGGGTTGGAAATTTAGGGACTGCATTTTTAAACTACAATTTCAGCAAAAACAATAATACGAAAATTGTGATGGCGTTCGATGTAGATCCAGATAAAGTCGGAACAGAAGTCGGAGGGGTTCCGGTTTATCATTTAGATGAATTGGAGGAGAAACTCGGGGGAATTGCCGTAGCGATTTTAACTGTTCCTGCCCAAGTTGCTCAACCGATTACTGACCGACTTGTTCAACAGGGGATTAAAGGGATTTTAAACTTTACACCTGCTCGCCTGCATGTGCCAGAACACATTCGTGTTCATCATATTGATTTAGCGGTCGAATTGCAGTCACTCGTTTATTTTTTAAAGCATTACGGAAATGAATAAACCTCCCGTTTATGAGCGGGAGGTTTTTTTCAATAAAGAGCGAATAGCTGTGCCAAAATCAAATGTTGCAATTAGGATGAACAGCATTGTTGTTACGTCCCAAATGCCGTCATCAGCACTATCCACAGCAAAATAAGTAAATAAAATGCCCATTAGAAAGTAAAATAGTGGTTCATATTTCATGAAAACAGCCTCCAAATGACGAATTGCATTTGTTCTGCTTCGCGCATAATCTTCTCGATTTCTTCAGCGAATAATATTTGTATGGCAACGACAAACGTGTTCATCAACACGTGTGCTGCAATAGGTACGAGAATGCGTTTTGTTTTCACATATAAGAAGGCGAACACAAACCCCATTGTCGCATACAAGAGCAAATGTTCAAACTCTAAATGAACAACAGCAAATAAAAGTGAACTGACGAGCGCTGATAAGAAAAAATTGTATTTTTGATACAACGTCCCGAAAATAATTTTCCGAAAGATGATTTCCTCTAAAATTGGTCCGACGACTGATGTAACGAGTATAAGAGCTGGTGTCAATTTGACCATTTCAACGATGCGTCTCGTGTTTTCGGACCCCATTTCGACACCAAATAGGTGCATCTCAATATTAGCTGCAATGCCTTGGGCGAAAAGAGCGAGCAAAAACCCCCCAATCGCCCAAAAGAATGACATGCCAATCGATGCTTGATGGCGATCATATGAGTATTTCATATCTTCTTTCATAAAATAAAGAACGAGAAAAAGAGCAATCGGGAAACTAATAACAGCCCAGTAACCAGAAGCGATCGATATGGCTATATCTTTATTTGATGCGTTAATAAATCCGCTATGCGCAAGTAAAGGAACGCCGACTAAACTCGATAGTTGCATAGCGACGTATGTAATGATGACATACCAATATTGCTTTTTCACATGTTCAACCCCTTCGTGCAAATTGTCTAGCTTTAGACGAGCATTTTCTAAGCGTCTGCTTCCTTAGCTGAGCGAATGATCGTCCTCTGCTTTCTAAATTGAATACTTTTTCATTTTATCATATTTTTTGTATGAATTTCGAAAGGAAAGACATAATGTTAAAGAGGGAATCATTTAATGAAAAATTTTTAACTTCCTACTTGCAAAATTAAAAAAAGTTCATTAATATAATAAGTGTGTTAGCACTCAATAAGAATGAGTGCTAATAACGGAACGAAAATCTAATTAAGGAGGTCGTTTGCCGTGTTGAAGCCACTAGGTGATCGTATTGTCATTGAATTAATTCAAACTGAAGAAAAAACAGCGAGCGGAATTGTCTTACCAGACACAGCAAAAGAAAAACCACAAGAAGGAAAAGTTGTGGCAGTTGGTTCAGGTCGCGTTCTTGATAATGGTGAGCGCGTAGCTCCAGAGGTAAGCGTTGGTGACCGCATCATCTTCTCAAAATATGCGGGTACAGAAGTAAAATATGATGGAAAAGAATACTTAATTTTGCGTGAAAGTGACATTTTAGCTGTGATTGGTTAATCGTTCGCCTGATAACATATAAAGCACATAAAAATACTTAACTAAAATTTCATCAAGGGGGTAAGATGTATGGCAAAAGAAATTAAATTCAGCGAAGAAGCTCGTCGTGCGATGTTACGCGGTGTAGATAAATTAGCTGATGCAGTAAAAGTAACATTAGGTCCAAAAGGTCGTAACGTTGTATTAGAGAAAAAGTTCGGTTCTCCATTAATTACAAATGACGGTGTAACGATTGCGAAAGAGATTGAATTAGAAGATCCGTTTGAAAATATGGGTGCGAAGCTTGTTGCGGAAGTAGCAAGCAAAACAAACGACGTTGCTGGTGACGGTACAACAACAGCAACTGTATTAGCACAAGCGATGATTCGCGAAGGATTGAAAAACGTAACAGCTGGTGCGAACCCAATGGGCATTCGCAAAGGTATTGAAAAAGCTGTTGCGGTCGCTGTGGAAGAATTAAAAGCGATCTCTAAACCAATCGAAGGCAAAGACTCCATTGCTCAAGTTGCAGCTATTTCTGCGGCTGACGAAGAAGTTGGTCAATTAATCGCAGAAGCAATGGAACGCGTTGGTAAAGACGGTGTCATTACATTAGAGGAGTCTAAAGGTTTCACAACAGAATTAGATGTTGTGGAAGGTATGCAATTTGACCGCGGTTATGTATCTCCATACATGATTACAGACTCTGATAAAATGGAAGCTGTATTAGATAATCCATACATCTTAATTACAGATAAAAAAGTTTCAAGCATTCAAGAACTTCTTCCTGTATTGGAGCAAGTTGTTCAACAAGGCAAACCATTGTTAATCATCGCTGAAGATGTAGAAGGTGAAGCGCTTGCTACATTAGTTGTGAACAAACTTCGCGGTACGTTCACAGCTGTTGCAGTTAAAGCGCCTGGCTTCGGTGACCGTCGCAAAGCGATGCTTCAAGATATCGCGATTTTAACAGGCGGTGAAGTCATTACAGAAGAGTTAGGTCGCGAATTGAAATCAACAACAATTGCTTCACTTGGTCGTGCAGCGAAAGTCGTTGTGACAAAAGAACATACAACAATCGTTGGTGGCGCTGGCCGTGCGGAAGACATTCAAGCACGCATCAACCAAATTCGTGCTCAATTAGAAGAAACTACTTCTGAATTTGACCGTGAAAAATTACAAGAGCGCTTAGCGAAATTAGCTGGTGGCGTTGCGGTAATCAAAGTTGGTGCGGCAACAGAAACAGAATTGAAAGAGCGCAAATTACGCATTGAAGACGCATTAAACGCAACACGTGCGGCAGTTGAAGAAGGTATTGTTGCCGGCGGTGGTACGGCATTAATGAACGTATACAACAAAGTTGCAGCGATCGAAGCTGAAGGCGACGAAGCAACTGGTGTGAAAATCGTTCTTCGTGCGATCGAAGAGCCAGTTCGTCAAATCGCTCACAACGCTGGTTTAGAAGGTTCTGTTATCGTTGAACGTTTAAAAACAGAAAAACCTGGCATCGGCTTCAACGCAGCAACTGGCGAGTGGGTTGATATGATTGAAGCTGGTATCGTTGACCCAACAAAAGTAACTCGTTCTGCGCTTCAAAACGCAGCATCTGTTGCGGCTATGTTCTTAACAACTGAGGCAGTTGTTGCTGACAAGCCAGAAGAAAACAAAAACACACCTGGCATGCCTGACATGGGCGGCATGATGTAATGCAAAAACTACCCCTGTTTCAAAGGGGTAGTTTTTTCTTTTAATTCACTCAAAAAACAAAGAATAGAGCCAACAGCTTGAATCCATGCTCCAGCGATACTGATCGACTGCCCGTCTTCTTTATTTCCTCGTTCCTCATACACTCAGTACATCGGTAGTTTCAGCATCTGCCTCTAAGGCGTTTTCTGTCGCTTGCAATACGTTTCCCCATAAATCAAGAGCAAACTGTTTTTTTGTCGCTTAGAGAAGGAATGCTCGCAATGGCCGAAGTAACAGTACCTATCGCTTGAGTAAATGAACCGATCAGTGCTTTCGGTTGATTCATCCTATTTCGCGCAGGAGACTCCCACTTCAACGACCAAAGGGAGTAAGTGGGAGAGGAATGCGCGTTCCCCCTTTCTTTTGTGTATGATATAATAAAGGCGTGGAGAAAACCGTTCAATAAAGGCACTCCAATAACTGCTACTCGATGTATGGAGTTGGTTACAGGAAACGTTGTAACCGTAAAACATCGAGCGTAGGTCCGTCTGTTGTGTGTGGAAGCCAAGTACTGCCAACAGACACACCGAGAGAATCGGTAACGATGCAGGCATGACCTGCGTCGTTGGGTAGTCGTCAACCTGCCCCTGATGCAACCCCAAGTCAAGGAAGGAGGACGAAATCCGTTTGCACTTCTGGGGAGTTGCAAGCCCTCACTTCAAGCGTTAGCTAAGTGGGGGTAGTTGACGTGCATTCTCCTACAATTTTTGCTCATATATCATATGCAAGTTACATATTGTTGTTAATTGTTAGAAAATTGAATAAAAAAGACAGCATCTTGACCGACGAGGAATGAAGTTGGTAGAATGGATTAAAATTTAAGATGCGCACCTTCGTATATCCTCGATAATATGGTTCGAGAGTCTCTACCGGGACACCGTAAATGACCCGACTACGAAGGCAGTGTTCTATATTGCTAGAATTCTGCCTTCGTTTTTTTATGAGAGGGTATGAATGCTAGCTTTTTTATTATATGTAGATGAGGTGATTTCGTTTGAGTCAACAAGAAATGATCGTCGTTTTAGATTTTGGTAGCCAGTACAATCAGTTAATTACGCGCCGCATTCGTGAGTTTGGTGTGTACAGCGAGTTGCACCCACATACGATTACAGCCGAACAAATTCAACAAATGAATGTAAAAGGAATCATTTTTTCTGGCGGTCCAAACAGCGTATATGATGATAATGCGTTTACGTGTGATCCGAAAATTTTTGAGCTTGGTTTGCCGATTTTAGGAATTTGTTATGGCATGCAGCTGATGACGCATCATTTAGGCGGAAAAGTAGAAAAAGCAACACATCGTGAGTACGGAAAAGCAATGATTCAAGTAAAGAACGCTTCCGCCCTTTTTGAACGTCTCCCAGACGAGCAAGTGGTCTGGATGAGCCACGGCGATTTAGTCACTGCTCCGCCAGAAGGGTTTACTGTAGATGCTGTTAGCGCTTCTTGTCCAATTGCGGCAATGAGCAATGAGGCGAAAAAGTTTTACGCGGTGCAATTCCATCCAGAAGTGCGCCATTCCGTCTACGGAAACGATATTTTAAGAAATTTCGTATTTGACGTGTGCCAATGCAAAGGCGATTGGACAATGGAAAGCTTTATCGATAGCGAAGTGCGCAAAATTCGCGAGCTTGTTGGAGATAAAAAAGTGCTTTGTGCGTTAAGCGGCGGTGTCGATTCTTCCGTGGCGGCTGTGCTTGTGCATCGCGCCATCGGCGATCAACTCACATGTATTTTTGTCGATCACGGGCTCCTTCGCAAAGGGGAAGCGGAAAGCGTCATGAAAACATTCCGCGAAGGGTTCCATATGAACGTCATTAAGGTGGATGCAAAAGAGCGGTTTTTAAACAAATTAAAAGGTGTAAGCGATCCAGAGCAAAAACGAAAAATTATTGGGAATGAGTTCATTTACGTATTTGATGACGAAGCAGCAAAGCTAGATGGCATCGAATTTTTAGTACAAGGTACGTTGTATACTGATATTATTGAAAGCGGCACAGCAACAGCCCAAACGATTAAATCTCATCACAATGTCGGTGGTTTACCAGAAGATATGAAGTTTAAATTAATCGAGCCATTGAATACGCTCTTTAAAGATGAAGTGCGAGCGCTCGGTACAGAATTAGGTATTCCGGATGAAATTGTATGGCGTCAACCGTTTCCAGGACCTGGACTTGGCATTCGCGTATTAGGGGAAGTGACAGAAGAGAAGTTAGAGATTGTTCGTGAATCAGACGCCATTTTACGTGAAGAAATAAAAAAAGCCGGGCTTGATCGTGAAATTTGGCAGTACTTCACGGTTCTACCTGACATTCGTAGCGTAGGTGTAATGGGTGATGCGCGCACGTATGATTATACGGTCGGTATTCGTGCAGTCACTTCGATTGACGGTATGACAGCGGATTGGGCGCGCATTCCTTGGGATGTTCTTGAAGTAATTTCTACACGTATTGTCAACGAAGTGCCTCATGTCAATCGTGTCGTGTATGACATTACAAGCAAGCCGCCGGCAACTATTGAGTGGGAGTAAAAAACGAACAAAAAAATATTTAAGTAAAAAAATGTTCGTTTTTAATATTGACTTTATCGGAGTCGATTGTTAGAATGTATGTGTAAAATAAATAGAGGATACATCGTATAATCTCGAGAATATGGCTCGGGAGTCTCTACCAAGCTACCGTAAATAGCTTGACTACGATGGGTAATGCGGGGGAGAGGAGTCTGCTTGATTCCTCTCTATATTCGTGCATTATGCATCATAGTCAACGCTTCTGGTAGTTTGCTAGAAGCGTTTTTCTTTTTATTACAACATATGGAGGGACTTGAAGTGATTAAGAAGTATTTCCAATTTGACGAGCTCGGCACAAACTATCGGACAGAAATTATTGCCGGGATCACAACGTTCTTATCTATGGCTTACATTTTATTTGTTAATCCATTTACGCTTTCGTTAGGAGCAGTAAAAGATTTTCCGAATGAACTTCGGATTGATCAAGGGGCTGTGTTTGTTGCGACGGCGTTAGCAGCTGCTTATGGGTCTATTTTGATGGGGATTTTA
>NZ_JBBOQU010000001.1:217500-420000 GCF_038004465.1 Anoxybacillus sp. FSL W8-0104
ATAAAGTACCGAAGTGCCTGATTCCACACTGCCAAGAAAAGCCTCTAGCGAGGTGAGAGGTGCCCGTACCGCAAACCGACACAGGTAGGCGAGGAGAGAATCCTAAGGTGCGCGGGAGAACTCTCGTTAAGGAACTCGGCAAAATGACCCCGTAACTTCGGGAGAAGGGGTGCTCCCTCGGGTGAATAGCCCAGGGGAGCCGCAGTGAAAAGGCCCAAGCGACTGTTTATCAAAAACACAGGTCTCTGCGAAGCCGTAAGGCGAAGTATAGGGGCTGACACCTGCCCGGTGCTGGAAGGTTAAGGGGAGCGCTTAGCGCAAGCGAAGGTGCGAACCGAAGCCCCAGTAAACGGCGGCCGTAACTATAACGGTCCTAAGGTAGCGAAATTCCTTGTCGGGTAAGTTCCGACCCGCACGAAAGGTGTAACGACTTGGGCACTGTCTCAACGAGAGACCCGGTGAAATCATAGTACCTGTGAAGATGCAGGTTACCCGCGACAGGACGGAAAGACCCCGTGGAGCTTTACTGCAGCCTGATATTGAATGTTGGTGCGACATGTACAGCATAGGTGGGAGACTGAGAAGCCTGGACGCCAGTCTAGGTGGAGTCGCCGTTGGGATACCACCCTTGTCGTACTGAGATTCTAACCCGCACCCCTGATCGGGGTGGGAGACAGTGTCAGGTGGGCAGTTTGACTGGGGCGGTCGCCTCCCAAAGCGTAACGGAGGCGCCCAAAGGTTCCCTCAGAATGGTTGGAAATCATTCGAAGAGTGTAAAGGCAGAAGGGAGCTTGACTGCGAGACCTACAAGTCGAGCAGGGACGAAAGTCGGGCTTAGTGATCCGGTGGTTCCGAATGGAAGGGCCATCGCTCAACGGATAAAAGCTACCCCGGGGATAACAGGCTTATCTCCCCCAAGAGTCCACATCGACGGGGAGGTTTGGCACCTCGATGTCGGCTCATCGCATCCTGGGGCTGTAGTCGGTCCCAAGGGTTGGGCTGTTCGCCCATTAAAGCGGTACGCGAGCTGGGTTCAGAACGTCGTGAGACAGTTCGGTCCCTATCCGTCGCGGGCGTAGGAAATTTGAGAGGAGCTGTCCTTAGTACGAGAGGACCGGGATGGACGCACCGCTGGTGTACCAGTTGTTCCGCCAGGAGCACAGCTGGGTAGCTATGTGCGGAAGGGATAAGCGCTGAAAGCATCTAAGCGTGAAGCCCCCCTCAAGATGAGATTTCCCATCGCGTCAAGCGAGTAAGATCCCTTGAAGATGACAAGGTAGATAGGTCCGAGGTGGAAGCGTGGCGACACGTGCAGCTGACGGATACTAATCGATCGAGGACTTAACTAAGCACACAAGAAAAGCGTAGAACGGTCCTTGGCGAAGCCAAGGAAACGTCCGACGGAGCCGAGAGCTTTTGACGAAGACGTGCTTGCACGTCGAACGGAAAAAGCGAAGGCGTAGGAGGATGTTAGTTCGAAGCTAGACATCACGAAAAGCGAAGGCGACTGTTCTGTTATCTAGTTTTGAAGGAATCATCCTTCACGCCCAAAAAGGCGAAACGAAAAAGCATGTTTGCTCGGTGACGATGGCGGAGAGGTCACACCCGTTCCCATCCCGAACACGGAAGTTAAGCTCTCCAGCGCCGATGGTAGTTGGCGGGACACCGCCTGCGAGAGTAGGACGTTGCCGGGCGGACATAGCAAGTTAGAGGGCATCTCCGTTTTGTTCTCTAACTTTTTTTGTCCATGTATTTGCGTTTAACGCTTTTACAATCCTCTCCCCCATAGTTAAAGAGCTAACCGATATAGGTTAGCTCATTTTTTATTTAATGTCCACCTTCCTTTTTATATGATCAGGGATGAGACGATGAAGATGAACAAATAGCAGTCCGTTCTCGTACACAGCTTCCACTTTTTCTCCTACAGGAAAGGGAAGTTGTATCTCTCGTTCAAAAGGTTCTTGTGTAATTCCTTCTTCAATTAGTTCAAAGCCTTCAAACTGCAATTGAACATTTGCTTTAATTTCTAATGTATTATAATGAATGTACACTTCTGCATCGTGTACATGTGCTAACCCTGGGATCGCTGCGACGACAAGTAGCTCATTATCACGACGATACATATTGATGCCTGATGAATAGGAAGAAAAGGAATTTGATGAGTTCCAAAATGGATGAGTAAAAAAGGCTTCCCATTGCTTTGTCCAATCCATAAGCTTCTCCCCTTTCTCTTTTTCTTTTTACTATATGGTGAAAAAGATGAAATGGTGATTTTTAAGTAAAAACCGAACATTAATTATTTTGTGTGTAAAAATGTTCGATTTTATGTTGACATGATTGAAAAACGACTGGTAAGATGAAGATAAATGAATACGTTGTTGAACCCTCATATAATTTTGGGGATATGGCCCAAAAGTCTCTACCCAATAACCGTAAATTATTGGACTATGAGGGAAAGGATCTTATTGGCTTTTTTCACCCAATGGGAGAAATGTGTCCAGAACGATGCTTTCCCTTATGGTCGAGGGGCGTTGTTCTGGATTTTTTTCTGATTATAAAAAGAGGTGAGTACGGATGCAGCCACTTGTAGCTGTCATTATGGGAAGTCAATCAGATTGGGAAACGATGCGTCATGCATGTGATATATTAGAAGAATTGCATATTCCGTTTGAAAAAAAAGTTGTTTCAGCTCACCGTACACCGGACTTTATGTTTACGTATGCTGAAACAGCTGAAGAGCGCGGCATTAAAGTCATTATCGCTGGAGCAGGGGGAGCTGCTCATTTGCCAGGAATGGTAGCAGCTAAAACAACGTTGCCTGTTATTGGTGTTCCGGTTATGTCTAAAACGCTAAATGGTCTTGATTCGTTACTATCTATTGTCCAAATGCCCGGAGGAGTGCCAGTAGCGACAGTGGCTATCGGAAAAGCAGGTGCCGTCAATGCGGCATTGCTTGCAGTATCGATTCTCGGAACGCACGATCCGGCGTACATGGATGCATTGCGGATGCGGCGTGAAGCGATTCGAAAACAAGTGATGGAAAGTAGTGATCAGCTTGATTAAAACGATTGTCCCGGGGCAAACGATTGGTATTATTGGCGGAGGACAACTAGGAAGAATGATGGCGATCGCTGCAAAAGAGATGGGGTTTTTCGTAGCGGTTCTTGATCCTACTCCGCAATCGCCTTGTGCTCAAGTGGCTGACATTGAAATTGTCGCTTCGTATAGCGATGAAGAAGCGTTACGTCATTTAGCCGAAGTGAGCGATGTTGTGACATATGAGTTTGAAAATATTGATGCTGATGCGTTGAAACGATTAGTAGAGAAGGGATATGTGCCGCAAGGAAGCGAGCTGCTTTCTATTACACAGCATCGTTGGAAAGAAAAACGGGCAGTTCAGTCTGCCGGGTTGCCTGTTGCCCCTTATCGTCTCATACTGGAAGAAGAGCAATTGGAACGGGCGATTGAGGAGATCGGCATTCCGGCTGTATTGAAAACATGTCGTGGAGGGTATGATGGAAAAGGGCAAGTGGTCATTCGTTGTTTAGATGATATTCACGAGGCGCGCTCGCTGCTCGCTTACGGTGAATGTGTATTGGAAGCATGGGTTCCATTTGTGAAAGAGTTATCTATTATCGTTGTGCGTAGCGTTTCTGGTGAAATAGAGCTGTTTCCTGTTGTCGAGAACATTCATCGCGACAATATTTTGCATCAAACGATTGCCCCAGCCCAAGTTAGCCAGAAAACCATTGCGCAGGCGGAGATGTATGCTCGACGATTAGCGGAAACTTTTCAACTTGTCGGCACACTAGCTATTGAAATGTTTTTAACAGAAGATGGGCAGTTATATGTCAATGAACTTGCCCCTAGACCACACAACTCAGGTCATTATACAATAAACGGTTGTATCACATCGCAATTTCAACAACATATTCGCGCCATTTGTAATTGGCCGCTTGGCAGTACGGAGTTGCTCAAACCTACAATTATGGTCAACATTTTAGGAGAACATGTGGATGCAGTCATTCAAAACATCGCCCAATTTCGTGACGCCCACGTCCACTTTTATGGAAAAAAGGAAGCGAAGCTGAAGCGAAAGATGGGACATGTGACATGGTTAGCTGATGATGTCGATGCGATCCAACGAAAAATAGATGAATTTGCGATTTGGACAGATCGGAGGATGAACGTATGATTGAACGTTACACACGACCAGAAATGGGTGCAATCTGGACGGAAGAAAACCGTTTTCGTGCTTGGCTAGAAGTCGAAATTTTAGCATGTGAAGCATGGGCCGAGTTAGGTGTTATCCCGAAAGAAGATGTTGAAAAAATTCGTCAAAACGCCTCATTCGATATCGCGCGCATTAAAGAAATCGAAGAAGAGACGCGCCATGATGTTGTTGCCTTTACGCGCGCGGTATCAGAAACGCTAGGAGAAGAACGAAAATGGGTACATTACGGCCTTACGTCTACGGATGTGGTTGATACAGCATTATCATACTTATTAAAACAAGCAAATGAAATTTTATTGCGTGACTTAGAGAACTTTATTGCTGTATTAAAAGAAAAAGCGATTGAGCATAAATATACGGTCATGATGGGACGAACGCATGGTGTTCATGCTGAGCCAACGACATTTGGATTAAAATTGGCGCTTTGGTATGCCGAAATGGAGCGAAATTTAGAACGTTTCAAGCAAGCAGCCGAAACGGTACGCGTTGGAAAAATTTCTGGTGCTGTTGGTACGTATGCCAATATCGATCCGTTTGTTGAGCAGTACGTATGTGAAAAACTTGGCTTACAGCCTGCGCCTATTTCGACGCAAACGTTACAGCGTGATCGTCATGCCCACTATATGGCGACGCTCGCTTTAATTGCAACATCGATTGAAAAATTTGCTGTTGAAATTCGTGGATTACAAAAAAGTGAAACACGGGAAGTAGAGGAGTTTTTCGCTAAGGGACAAAAAGGTTCGTCTGCGATGCCGCATAAACGGAATCCGATCGGTTCAGAAAATATGACAGGAATGGCTCGCGTCATTCGTGGGTATATGTTAACGGCGTATGAAAATGTACCGCTTTGGCATGAGCGTGACATTTCACATTCGTCAGCGGAGCGCATTATTTTACCGGATGCAACGATCGCTTTAGACTACATGCTCAACCGCTTTACAAATATCGTGAAAAACTTGACCGTATTCCCAGAAAATATGAAGAAGAATATGGATCGCACGCTCGGACTTATTTATTCACAACGCGTATTGCTAGCGCTTATTGACACAGGTATGACGCGTGAGGAAGCGTATGATCTTGTACAACCAAAGGCGATGGAAGCATGGGAAAAACAAGTGTCGTTCCGCTCGTTAATTGAAGCAGACGAAGTAATTACAAGTCGTTTAACGAAGGATCAAATTGCTGATTGCTTTGACTACAACTATCACTTAAAGCATGTCGACACGATTTTCGAGCGACTTGGCTTGCAGTAGGTAAGGCGCCGTCCTTACCTTTACACGAAAATTTCCTAATATTCTGTATAACTGGGGGAGAGAACATGGAAAAGCAACACCTTCTGTATGAAGGAAAGGCGAAGAAAGTGTATGCGACGAACGAAGAGGGTGTATTATGGATTGAATATAAAGATGAGGCAACTGCATTTAACGGTGAAAAAAAAGCAAAGATTAGCGGAAAAGGACGATTAAATAACGAAATTACGAGTTTACTATTTTCCTTGTTGCATGAAGCAGGTGTAAATAATCATTTTATCCGTAAAATATCCGATACAGAACAGCTTGTGCGTCAAGTGACGATCATACCCCTTGAAGTCGTTGTCCGCAATATTGTCGCCGGGAGTTTGTCGAAGCGTACTGGTCTTGAGGAAGGAACGGTACTTGAAAAACCACTTGTAGAATTTTACTACAAAAATGACGATTTAGGCGATCCCCTATTAACGGAAGATCATATCGCTTTGTTACAGCTCGCCACTCATGATGAGCTTTTGCACATGAAACAGACGGCGTTACGCATTAACGACATTTTAACTTCCTTATTTCGTTCATGTGACTTACAGCTTGTCGACTTCAAATTAGAGTTTGGAAAAGATGAAACGGGAGCGGTATTGTTGGCGGATGAAATTTCCCCAGATACGTGTCGATTATGGGATGTACACACGAAAGAAAAATTTGACAAAGATGTATTTCGTCGTGATTTAGGCGACTTAACAGAAACATATACGAAACTTTTACAACGATTAGGAGGATTATCATGTACAAAGTAAAAGTGTATGTCACATTGCGTGAAAATGTATTAGATCCACAAGGAAATGCTGTAAAAGGAGCGCTTCATAGCTTAAGTTATCATGAGGTGCAAGATGTGCGTATTGGAAAGTTCATGGAGTTAACGGTAGAAAAAAGTGACCGCGACATAGATGCACTCGTGAAAGATATGTGTGAAAAGTTGTTGGCGAATACGGTCATTGAAGATTATCGCTATGAAATTGAGGAGGTCGTCGTTCAGTGAAATTTGCGGTCATTGTATTTCCGGGTTCCAACTGTGATGTCGACATGTATCATGCGATTGCAGATGAATTAAGGGAAGATGTTGAATACGTTTGGCATGATGTAGAAAGTTTAGATGAGTTTGATGCTATTCTTTTGCCAGGTGGTTTTTCATACGGGGATTATTTACGATCTGGAGCGATTGCGCGCTTTTCCAACGTCATGAAAGCGATAAAAAAAGCAGCAGACGAAGGGAAACCGATTTTAGGTGTATGTAACGGATTTCAAATTTTACTAGAAGCGGGGCTTCTCCCGGGGGCGATGCGACGCAACAATACGTTAACGTTTATTTGCCGTCCGGTGAAGCTTCGTGTCGAAAATAACGAAACGATGTTTACATCGCAATACGAGCAAGGAGAAGTGCTTACAATCCCCATTGCGCACGGAGAAGGAAACTATTATTGTGATGAACAAACGTTACAACAGCTTATCGCTAATAACCAAATTGTTTTTCGTTATGAGGGAGAAAATCCAAACGGTAGTTTATTCAACATTGCAGGCATCGTGAACGAAAAAGGGAACGTACTTGGTATGATGCCACACCCTGAGCGAGCTGTTCATGAGTTGCTTGGAGGGGCAGACGGTTTAAAACTGTTTCAATCAATTGTGACATATTGGAGGGACGCACATGTCGTTATTACTTGAGCCAAGTCCAACAATGATTAAAGAACAGAAGATGTATCGTGATATGGGATTAACAGATGAAGAGTTTGCGATGATTGAGCGTATTCTTGGACGTTTGCCTAATTATACAGAAACGGGCATTTTTTCTGTCATGTGGTCAGAACATTGTAGCTATAAAAATTCGAAACCTGTATTAAAAAAGTTTCCGACTGAAGGGAGACATGTGCTCCAAGGACCAGGAGAAGGCGCTGGTATTGTCGATATTGGAGATGGATTAGCGGTAGCATTTAAAATTGAAAGTCATAACCACCCATCTGCGATTGAGCCGTATCAAGGGGCTGCCACAGGTGTTGGGGGAATTATTCGCGATGTCTTCTCGATGGGGGCAAGACCAATTGCGTTATTAAACTCGCTTCGCTTTGGCGAATTAACGTCACCGCGCGTGAAATATTTATTTGAGCGCGTCGTCGCAGGGATTGCGGGATATGGAAATTGTGTCGGTATTCCGACTGTTGGTGGTGAAGTGCAATTTGATGCGGCATACGAAGGAAACCCGCTTGTAAATGCGATGTGCGTCGGGGTGATTCGACATGAAGATATTCAAAAAGGAATCGCGGCAGGCGTTGGAAATACGGTCATGTATGTCGGGGCGAAAACGGGGCGTGACGGCATTCATGGAGCAACGTTTGCATCGGAAGAATTAACGGAACAATCTGAACAAAAACGTCCAGCTGTTCAAGTCGGAGATCCATTTATGGAAAAATTGCTTCTTGAAGCTTGTTTAGAGGTCATTCATTCCGATGCGCTTGTTGGGATGCAAGATATGGGGGCGGCCGGCTTAACAAGCTCATCGGCGGAAATGGCGAGCAAGGCAGGCTCTGGGATCGAACTGAATTTAGATCTTGTACCACAACGCGAAACAGGAATGACACCGTATGAAATGATGTTGTCTGAGTCGCAAGAGCGCATGCTTCTTGTTGTTCAGAAGGGTCGTGAACAAGAAATTATAGATGTATTTGCTAAATACGGGCTCGAGGCGAAAGCGATTGGTCGCGTAACAAATGATCAAATGTTACGTTTGTATCACCGCGGGGAAGTCGTTGCCGAAATTCCGGTTGATGCGCTTGCCAAAGATGCCCCTGTATATCATAAGCCGTCGCAAGAACCAGCATATTATCGTGAGTTTCAAACGATTGAGTACGTACCGACGATTAACGATTATGAAGAAACGTTGCTTGCATTATTAAGTCAGCCAACGATTGCAAGTAAAGAATGGGTGTATGAACAATACGATTATATGGTGCGAACAAATACGGTTGTTGCTCCAGGGTCTGATGCAGCTGTTTTACGCATTCGTGGCACAAATAAAGCGCTGGCGATGACAACCGATTGTAATTCTCGCTACGTATATTTAGATCCAGAAGTCGGTGGGAAAATTGCGATCGCAGAAGCAGCACGCAACATCGTATGTTCCGGTGCTCAGCCACTTGCCGTTACCGATTGTTTGAATTTTGGAAATCCGGAAAAACCAGAAATTTTTTGGCAACTTGAAAAAGCGGTAGAAGGAATGAGCGAAGCGTGTCGTGTACTAGAAACACCAGTCATTAGCGGAAATGTATCGCTTTATAATGAAACGAACGGCGAAGCCATTTATCCGACACCAATTGTCGGCATGGTCGGTGTCATTGAACATATTAGTCATATTACGACACAAGCATTTAAACAACCTGGCGACTTGATTTATGTCATTGGGGAAGCTAAGCAAGAATTTGGTGGGAGCGAGCTACAAAAATGGCTAACAGGTCGCATTTTTGGAAAAGCGCCAACGATTGATTTACATGTGGAAGCAGAGCGACAACAACAGCTTCTCACCGCGATTCGAGCTGGAGTAGTAGCATCAGCGCATGACATATCGGAAGGTGGCTTGGCGATTGCACTTGCGGAATGTCTAATGACCGCACAAGGTTTAGGTGCACGTGTGACAATTCAAGGTGATGTCGTTTCAGAACTATTTAGTGAAACACAATCACGCTTTATCGTTTCTGTAAAAAAGGAACATCGTCAAGCGTTTGAACAGCTCGTTCAAGCGATATGTATTGGGGAAGTGACGAACGATGAAATGCTTCATGTGGTGAATGAGGATACGAGTATCATCCACGTTCCAGTAGAAACAATGCGAAACGTATGGAAAGGAGCTATTCCATGCTTGCTGAAATCAAAGGATTAAATGAAGAATGCGGAATTTTTGGCATTTGGGGACATGAGGAAGCAGCGACGTTGACATATTACGGACTGCATAGTTTACAACATCGTGGTCAAGAAGGAGCAGGAATTGTTGTCGGAGGCAACGGAACGTTACAATTTCATAAGGGGCTTGGTTTAGTCACAGAAGTGTTTAGTCGCGGTGAACTAGAACAATTAACGGGCATGGCTGCGATCGGCCACGTCCGTTACTCAACTGCCGGCGGAGGCGGGTATGCGAATGTTCAACCGCTTTTGTTCCGTTCCCAAGGCGGCAGTTTAGCGCTTGCACATAACGGAAATTTAGTAAATGCCGATGAGTTGCGCTTTCGTTTAGAACAACAAGGAAGTATTTTTCAAACGACTTCTGATACGGAAGTGCTTGCTCATTTAATTAAGCGTAGTGGCGAACCGATTTTAAAAGAACGGATTAAAGAAGCGTTGTCGCATTTACGTGGCGCTTTTGCCTTTTTAATTTTAACGGAAACAGAAATGTATATCGCTCTTGATCCACATGGATTTCGCCCTTTATCGCTTGGGCGTTTAGGCGAGGCGTACGTTGTAGCGTCGGAAACGTGTGCGTTTGATGTCATTGGTGCCACATATGAGCGAGAAGTGGAGCCGGGAGAGCTCATTATGATTAATAAACAAGGCATTCGTTCTGAGCGTTTCGCCCCTAAAGTTCCCCGCTCGATTTGCAGTATGGAATATATTTATTTCGCTCGCCCGGATAGCAACGTTGATGGCATTAACATTCATACAGCACGAAAAAATTTAGGAAAACAGTTAGCCGTTGAAGCCCCTGTTGCAGCGGATGTGGTGACAGGTGTACCGGATTCAAGCATTTCAGTAGCGATCGGCTATGCGGAAGCGACAGGTATTCCGTACGAGTTGGGGCTAATTAAAAATCGGTATGTTGGACGGACGTTTATTCAACCATCGCAAGCACTTAGGGAACAAGGAGTAAAAATGAAATTGTCGCCTGTTCGAGGGGTCGTCGCTGGGAAGCGAGTCGTCATGGTTGATGACTCCATTGTGCGTGGAACGACGAGCAAGCGTATCGTACGCATGCTTCGAGAGGCAGGAGCAACAGAAGTGCATGTGCGCATTAGCTCCCCGCCGATTACGCACCCATGTTTTTATGGCATCGATACATCAACAAAAGAAGAGCTTATTGCGGCTAAACATACGATCGAACAAATTCGACAACTCATTGAAGCGGACTCTCTTGCTTTTTTAAGTCCAGAAGGGCTTTTGCAAGCGATTGGAAGACCAAACGATTCAGCAAACTGCGGGCAATGTTTAGCTTGCTTTACAGGACAATATCCGACGAAGATTGGAGGAGAGCATGTTGGCACATGTGTACAAACAAGCCGGTGTGAATATTGAAGCTGGATATGAAGCGGTAGAGCGGATGAAAAAACATGTCGCCAAAACTGCCCGAATCGGTGCACTTGGAAGCTTAGGTGGTTTTGGAGGAATGTTTGACCTCTCTTCGCTCGGGTATAAACAACCTGTCCTTGTATCTGGAACAGACGGTGTAGGGACGAAACTAATGCTTGCATTCGCTTTTGATCGGCACGATACGATCGGAATTGATTGCGTAGCGATGTGCGTAAACGATATTGTCGTACAAGGGGCAGAGCCGCTTTTCTTCCTTGACTACATCGCCTGTGGAAAAGCGGTGCCAGAAAAAATTGAGCACATTGTCAAAGGGATGGCCGACGGTTGTGTCGAAGCAGGCTGTGCGCTCATTGGCGGAGAGACAGCAGAAATGCCGGGCATGTACGGTGAAGATGAATATGATGTAGCTGGATTTGCGGTTGGAGTTGTTGAAAAAACGAAAGTAGTCACAGGGGATACGATTGTTCCAGGCGATGTGCTGATCGGTTTGGCTTCGAGCGGGCTTCATAGCAACGGCTATTCGCTTGTAAGAAAAATTATAAAAGATGCTCATTTACAGTTAAATCATATGTATGAACCGTTTTCTCGCTCGCTTGGCGAGGAGTTGTTAACGCCTACACGCATTTACGTTCGAGCGGTACTTGAAGCATTAAAACAATTTCGTGTGAAAGGGATGGCACATATTACAGGGGGCGGTTTTATCGAAAACATTCCGCGTATGTTGCCAAAAGGATTACAAGCCGAAATAGACTACGGTTCATGGCCGATTCCGCCGATTTTTAACTTTTTACAGCAACATGGACAGCTACAACGAACGGAAATGTTTAATATTTTTAATATGGGAATCGGTTTTGTATTAGCTGTCGATAGCGATGTTGTGCCAGACGTTGTGCAGTTGCTTGAATCGTGTGGAGAAGAGGCGTACATTATCGGTCGGGTAAAAGAAGGAGTAGGTGTATCGTTTGCTGGGGGAAAAATCGAATGAAGCGGGTAGCTATTTTTGCTTCAGGAAGCGGCACGAATTTTCAAGCGATTGTTGATGCCGTAAAAAAAGGAGATATTCAAGCCGAAGTGGCGCTTCTTGTATGTGATCGACCGCAAGCGAAAGTGATTGAACGAGCGATGCGTGAACACGTGCCGATATTTGTTTTTAACCCTAAACAATATGAAACGAAACAACAATTTGAACGTGAGATTTTACAACAACTACAACAAAAAGAAATCGACTTAGTTGTTCTTGCTGGTTATATGCGGCTTATCGGTCCAACGCTTTTACAGGCATATCCGAACAGAATTGTAAACATTCATCCCTCTCTTCTGCCGGCGTTTCCAGGAAAAGATGCGATTGGCCAAGCGTATCGCTACGGTGTGAAAGTGACAGGGGTTACAGTGCATTACGTTGATGAAGGAATGGATACGGGACCAATTATTGCGCAACGGGCACTATATATTGATGACGGAGAACCATTAGAAAGCGTTGAGCGCCGCATTCATGAAATTGAACATGTGTTGTATCCGCAAGTCATTCAACAATTGTTGACGGAGAAAGGGAGTACAAAGAATGAAAAGACGAGCAATTATTAGCGTGTCAAATAAAAAAGGAATTGTCACATTCGCCAAGCAACTAGCTGAGCTTGGAGTGGAAATCATTTCAACAGGTGGCACGAAGCGTGTATTAGCAGAACACGGAATTCCTGTGACAAGCATTTCTGATGTGACAAACTTCCCAGAAATTTTAGACGGACGGGTCAAAACATTGCACCCAAATATTCACGGTGGACTGTTAGCTGTGCGAGATGACGAAACACATAAACAGCAACTGCAAGAGCATGGCATCACGCCGATCGATTTTGTCGTTGTTAATTTATATCCATTTCAAGAAACGATTGCAAAGCCAAGCGTGACGTTGATGGAAGCGATTGAACAGATCGATATTGGCGGTCCGACCATGCTTAGAGCGGCGGCGAAAAATCATGCTTACGTCACAGCTGTTGTCGATCCTGCCGATTATGATGTAGTCATTGAACAGTTAAAACAATATGGCGAAGTATTGCTTGAGACGAGACGGGCGTTAGCTGCAAAAGTATTTCGCCATACTGCAGCGTATGATGCGATGATTGCACAATATTTGACAAACGTCGTTGGAGAAACGTATCCGGAAACGATGACGATGACGTTTGTGAAGAAACAATCGTTACGATATGGTGAAAATCCACATCAAACGGCTGCATTTTACGAAAAACCGCTCAGTTTACCATTTTCTATTACAAAAGCGAAGCAATTACATGGAAAAGAACTGTCTTACAACAATATTAACGATGCCAATGCAGCTTTACAAATTGTAGGGGAATTCACTGAACCAGCGGCGGTAGCGGTGAAACATATGAATCCGTGTGGAGTCGGCGTTGGCAAGACGATCGCTGAAGCGTTTCAAAAAGCTTACGAAGCCGACCCAACGTCCATTTTTGGCGGCATCGTGGCGCTTAATCGTGAAGTTGACGAACAAACGGCTGCGAAATTACATGACATTTTTTTAGAAATTGTCATCGCCCCTTCATTTACAGAACAAGCGCTAGAAATTTTAAAGAGAAAGAAAAGCATTCGTCTGTTAACGGTCGATTTTGAAGCAGAGCGGAAAAAAGAACCATTTGTCGTATCGGTACGTGGGGGACTACTTGTTCAAGACGAAGACACGTATACAATTGATGATGCGAACATTCAAGTTGTGACTGAAAGACAGCCGACAGAAGAAGAATGGTCGAATTTAACGTTCGCTTGGCGTGTGGTGAAGCATGTCAAATCGAATGCGATTGTACTCGCGAAAAACGGGATGACGATTGGTGTCGGCGCTGGACAAATGAATCGTGTTGGAGCTGCTCGCATTGCGATTGAACAGGCGGGAGAGAAAGCGAAAGGAGCGGTATTAGCTTCCGACGCCTTTTTCCCGATGAGCGATACAGTTGAAGTGGCTGCTCAAGCGGGAGTCACAGCCATTATTCAACCGGGCGGTTCGATTCGCGATGAAGATTCGATTCAAAAAGCTAATGAATATGGAATGGCCATGGTATTTACAGGCGTTCGCCATTTTAAACATTAAGGGGGAAGCAACGGATGAAAGTGCTCATTATAGGTCGTGGTGGCCGAGAGCATGCACTTGCATGGAAAGTAGCACAAAGCCCGCTCGTGACCCACATATACGTGGCGCCAGGAAACGATGGAATGAATGCAATCGCTACGCGCGTTCCGATTTTAGAGGCTGACGTCGAAGCGCTTGTGCAATGGGCGAAAAAAGAAGCGATTGATTTAACGATTGTTGGACCGGAAGCACCGCTGTTGGAAGGAGTAGTTGATCGTTTCGAAAGGGAAGGATTACGCATTTTTGGTCCAAAACAGCAGGCGGCGCGAATTGAAGGAAGTAAAGCATTTGCGAAAGATTTGATGAGAAAATATAACATTCCGACAGCGAGCTATGCGACATTTACAGAGTATGATGAAGCTGTACAATATGTGCACGAACAAGGGGCTCCGATTGTCATTAAAGCGGATGGGCTTGCAGCAGGAAAAGGGGTAACGGTGGCGATGACAGTTGAAGAGGCGCTCCATGCTTTGTATGACATTATGGTTGCCAAAAAGTTTGGTGAAGCGGGGGTACAAGTTGTCATTGAGCAATATTTACAAGGCGAAGAATTTTCGCTTATGACATTTGTACATGGAGAACGTGTATATCCAATGGTTATCGCCCAAGACCATAAGCGAGCGTTCGATGATGATCAAGGTCCAAATACAGGAGGAATGGGGGCGTATTCTCCTGTGCCGCAAATAAGCGAACAGATCGTTCACGATGCGATGGAAACGATCGTCAAACCGACGGTGAAAGCATTAACGAAAGAAGGCTGTTCATTTACTGGATTTTTATATGCAGGATTAATTGCGACGGAAGAAGGACCAAAAGTCATCGAATTTAATGCACGGTTTGGTGACCCTGAAGCACAAGTCATTTTGCCGCGTTTGCAAAATGATCTCGTTGAAGTCATCGTCTCACTTTTAGAAGATAAGCCTGTTACGTTGCATTGGAGTGACGAAGCAACGATTGGGGTTGTATTGGCGGCGAAAGGATATCCTGAACAATATGAAAAAGGTGCTGTTATTCGTGGTCTAGAACGTATAACGAAAGCACAAGTTTTTCACGCTGGCACAAAACGTGTGGACGATGAGTGGGTAACAGACGGGGGACGAGTGCTCCTTGTTGTGGCGAGTGGGAATACGTTGAAAGAAGCACAACGTCTTGTGTATGAACAAATTCAGAACATTGACTGTGCTCAACTTTTTTATCGACGTGATATTGGCAATAAAGCTATCGCGCACGTCGCTTGCGAACGTATACAAAACTAAGGGCAACGATGCTGCCAATTAAAAGAATAAGAATAAAGAATGTATCTGTTATATATTCGGCAATCATACTTTCTCTCCTTTCCCCCCTTGTATGCATACAAGGGGGTTATTGTTACGAAGGGTTAACTGGCTCAATCGGAATCGCTTTCTCATTCTCATTGTTGCTGTCACAATGGCATTGATATCGTTCAAACAAAGCCATCACAGGACAAAAACGAACGATACCTTCTGCGATTTTCATCGCAGCGAGCATCATGACCCAAATATACGATTCACGCCACGGTTTGCGAGAAAAATTGGCAGTTGCCCAAGCTAGCATCGTAAATCCGCATGTGATGCGAATCATCGCATTGATGATACCGATGTTTTGTTTCATGTTCTCCCTCCGTATGAGTAAAATGTTTGTGGGAGAAAAAAAGACAGGTTCCTGATTTGGTATAATAAGGAACCTGTCAGATATGTAAGCAAAATAGATGAAAAACGGGCTCTCCTCCTGGTAAGGTAGTAAGTGTGAAAAAAAAATACAACCAAAGAAAGGAGTGGAGCCCATGCAGGATTATATCACAAACGGCTTGACATTAAAAGAGATCGAACAGTCTTTATTTAGACATATGCAAAAACAATATGGTCATCTCCTTCAACAGGTGTTGGAGGAGATCGACCGCACATTGGCAGAACAGAGGGACAAGAAACGATATGCGCTCAAAGATAAGCGGACGATCCGACTCCAAACGCTATTTGGAGAGGTGGAAGTGAAGCGAAACTACTACTTTGACCGTGAAAAAAAGGTGTATACGTCTTTACTCGATGTCTTTCTCCAGTTCGATGGGGCGCATGGAGTGAGTCCGCTATTAGAGGAGACAGCGATTCATCTCGCCGTGACGGGTTCTTCGTATCGACAGGCTGCGCAGTCGCTTGAAAAGCTGGTGGGGTATGCATGTATGAGTCACGAAACGATTCGCCAGTCCATCATCGAGGCAGAGGTGGAAGGGCCCTCCGTATGAGTAAAATGTTTGTGGGAGAAAAAAAGACAGGTTCCTGATTTGGTATAATAAGGAACCTGTCAGATATGTAAGCAAAATAGATGAAAAACGGGCTCTCCTCCTGGTAAGGTAGTAAGTGTGAAAAAAAAATACAACCAAAGAAAGGAGTGGAGCCCATGCAGGATTATATCACAAACGGCTTGACATTAAAAGAGATCGAACAGTCTTTATTTAGACATATGCAAAAACAATATGGTCATCTCCTTCAACAGGTGTTGGAGGAGATCGACCGCACATTGGCAGAACAGAGGGACAAGAAACGATATGCGCTCAAAGATAAGCGGACGATCCGACTCCAAACGCTATTTGGAGAGGTGGAAGTGAAGCGAAACTACTACTTTGACCGTGAAAAAAAGGTGTATACGTCTTTACTCGATGTCTTTCTCCAGTTCGATGGGGCGCATGGAGTGAGTCCGCTATTAGAGGAGACAGCGATTCATCTCGCCGTGACGGGTTCTTCGTATCGACAGGCTGCGCAGTCGCTTGAAAAGCTGGTGGGGTATGCATGTATGAGTCACGAAACGATTCGCCAGTCCATCATCGAGGCAGAGGTGGAAGGGCACCGTGCGATGGAGAAAAAAGGGCGCGTGTTTTTTATCGAAGCAGACGGGTTGTACGTGAAACGTCAACGAAGCCGCATCAAAGGAAAAGAAGAAAAGATCATCACGATTCACCAAGGATGGGAGAAAAACGGGAAACGCGTATCCTTAGTGAATCGACGGTATATGGTTCATCAAACGAATGAACCGATTTGGGAAGCTGTAGAGAATTTTCTGATGAAGGAATACAGCTATGATCCGTTTGAGGATTGGGTGGTCATCAATGGAGATGGAGCCCCATGGATTACAGCGTGTCGAGAATATTTCGGGGACAGGGGGTACTTTCAGCTTGATCGGTTCCATGTGGCAAGAGAGATTCGTCAATTGTTCCGAGGTCATGCGAGATATCGGGTGATTCGAAAGAAGTTAGCATCATGGGATGAAGAAGGTGTGTTACGAGAACTCACAAGTGCCATCGGTACGTTAGAACATGAGGAGAAGGAAAAGCAACTCGAGGCGCTTGTTCGTCGAATCGAGGAGATACCAGGATGTTTACGTGACTATCGCGTATGGTTGAAGGAAAAAGGGATTGACACGACAAACATGAGGGCGATGGGGAGTGCGGAAGGAACGATGCATGTGTTTGCGAAACGAAGTAAAAACGGTCGAAGTTGGAGGGATGCAGGGATTGAAGCGATGTTGCGAGCGATCGTCGCGATAAAAGATACGTTACTCATTCGGACACGCGATGGAGTGATGTATGGCGCGGAAGAACGAGAAGAAACGAAACGAGAAACGATCGTGAAAAAGGCACTGAAGCGCGTGCAAACGCAAATGACAGAAGTGGTACGAGATAACATCCCATACCTTCGCCAATCTTCAGGGACACCGATTTACGAGGCATTGCAAGCATTGAAAGGTTTTTAAAACGAGAGAAAACGCACATACCTACAGGATGAGAGTAAGTAAAAGCGCTTACATATAACGATTTTATAAAACCATATATAACCAAAAAAATCGGTCGAGAAAAAAATCTCCCACAAAGTCTTGACTCAAACTCTCCCTCCTTTTTGTTTGTGAAATTTGCTTTCATCCGTTAAAATGTGAATAGACGATGGTACGATTTAGGAGGAAAGCGATCATGATGGAAAAACGATATCGATGGAAAAACGAACAAATTCGCCGACACGTTGCCGTTGTTGACGGAAAGCAAGCGCCAACAAAAGTGTTCATGAACGCAACGTATTTACATCCATACGTACGTCAATGGGTACAAGGAAACGTTTGGGTTTGCGATGACCGAATTGTATATGTCGGTCCAAATAAACCGAAGCAACTCGATTCATGCGAAGTAGTGGACTGCTCGAATCAAGTGCTTGTTGCTGGCTATATGGAGCCACATGCTCATCCGTTTCAGTTATATAATCCCCATACGTTAGCGGAATATGCAGCACAGCACGGTACAACAACACTTATTAATGACAATCTATTCCTTTTTTTACAGTTAACAAAAAAGAAAGCGTTTTCTTTTTTGTCCGCTATGGAAAAACAACCGGTGACGATGTATTGGTGGTGCCGACTGGATCCACAGACAGAAATGAACGGAGAAGAGCATTTTTTTTCGTATAAAAACATGAAAAGTTGGCTGGAAAATGATGCGGTATTACAAGTTGGGGAATTAACTGGATGGCCAAAGCTGTTAGAAGGGGACGATTTCATTCTCCATTGGATACAGGAAGCGAAAAAGCTCGGTAAAAAAGTAGAAGGTCATTTTCCGGGCGCTTCAGATCGCACGTTAACGAAAATGAAACTGTTTGGTGCGGACGCTGACCATGAAGCGATGACCGGAAGTGACGTCTATAAGCGGTTGATGCAGGGGTATACCGTATCGCTGCGTCATTCATCCATTCGGCCTGATTTGCCGACGTTGCTTAAAGAGATGAAACAATGCGGCATTCATCATTACGATCATTGCATGTTTACGACAGACGGTTCGACCCCTGCTTTTTATGAAAATGGAATGATCGACGAAATGATTCGCATTGCATTACAAGAAGGAGTAAGCGATATTGATGCATATAGCATGGCAACGTGGAATGTCGCTCGTTATTATAATATGGATCATTTGCACGGAAGCATTACACCAGGGCGTATTGCACATATTAATATTCTTGAACATGCTTCCAATCCGACACCGATTTCTGTTTTAGCAAGCGGACAATGGGTCAAACGTGATGGCGTTCCTGTTCATGCTTTCTCAACGATGGAATGGGATGCACATGGTCTTATGCCACTTGCGCTGACTTGGGATTTACAGATGGATGATTTGCAGTTTTCAATGCCGTTAGGGATGTATATGGAGAACTCGGTCATTATTAAGCCATATTCGATTTCGATTGATACATCTGCTGATGAGCTATCAGCGGATCATGATGAAAGCTTTTTAATGCTTATTGATCGCAACGGAAAATGGCGTGTAAACACTATATTAAAAGGGTTTGCGACACATGTGCAAGCACTTGTTAGTTCGTACTCTAATACAGGGGACATTATTTTAATTGGGAAAAGTAAACGTGATTTGTTGTTTGCTTTTGAACGTATGAAACAAATCGGAGGCGGTATTGTCCTTTGTGAACACGGAGAAATCATTCATGAAATTTCGCTTCCTTTAGGCGGATTAATGTCGGCAAAACCGATGGAAGTGTTAATGGAAGAAGAAAAAACGCTCGGCGAACTGTTGCGAGCGCGCGGTTATGCGTTTGCGGATCCAATTTACACTTTGCTTTTTTTATCATCGACACATTTGCCGTATATTCGCATTACACCGAAAGGAATTTACGATGTTATGCATAAAACAGTACTCTTTCCGACAATAATGCGTTAAAATATAAAAGAGACGAAAATGAAAGGTTGGGTTCATGTTGCGGCGATTATTGTTTTTGTTGCTCATTACGCTCGCGGTTATGTTTGGTGTTGGATGTCAACGTGCAGAGCAAAACATGAAAGAAAAGGGGTCTCCTCCAACAACAATCGAACAAGGGAATGAACAAGGGAAAGAAGAAGCGATGTGGACGTTCCCGTTAACGGGTATGCCAGCGAGTGAAAAAACGATGCAACGCGTCGTAGCGGTTATGGTTAACAACTACCCTACCGCCCGACCGCAATCGGGGTTACATAAAGCAGATATCGTCTACGAGGCGCTTGCTGAAGGGGATATTACGCGGCTGTTAGCGATTTATCAAAGTGAGCAGCCTGATGTGATCGGACCTGTTCGGAGCGCGCGCGATTATTTTATTCAATTAAGCAACGGCTTTCATGCGTTATATGTATGCCATGGATGGAGTCCAGAGGCTCAACGGTTATTGCGGTCTGGTTCAGTAGATCACGTCAATGGATTGTTTTACGATGGGACGTTATTTTGGCGAGATCGAACGAGAAAAGCGCCGCACAATTCGTACATTTCCTTTGAACATATTAAAAAAGGTGCTGAAAAAAACGGCTATGCATTTGAAGAAGAAGTGAAGCCATTGCCGTTTTTCTCAAATGATTTGACACGTGCTGTAGAAGCGACGAATATTGATGTTGTGTATTCTAAACGATCGTATGCTCACGTTCATTATACATATGATGGAACGAAATATGTTCGTTCGAGTGGTGGCAAGCCGACTGTTGATCGGGAAACGAATACACCTATTGCGGTAGAAAATGTGTTTGTTGTTGAAGCAACACATCGAATTATTGATGACTATGGTCGGAGAGATATTGACTTTACATCAGGTGGAAAAGGATACTTATTCCAAAAAGGAACAGTACAGGAAGTAGAGTGGAAAAATGTTGAGGGGCGCCTTCTCCCTTACAAAAGCGGTGCTCCACTCGGATTTGTTCCAGGTAAAACATGGATTCAAGTCGTTCCAAATCTCAAACAAGTACAATATGAATAGGGGGACGTATATGCAAATTAATAAATTGCGAGGCAGAGAGCTTGACCAATTATTTCGAGCGATTTTGTCATTAAAAGATTTAGAAGAATGTTATCGTTTTTTCGATGATTTATGTACAGTGAATGAAATACAAGCGCTTGCGCAACGTTTGGAAGTAGCGCGCATGTTGCGTGAAGGATATACGTATCATAAAATTGAAACAGAAACAGGGGCAAGCACAGCGACGATTTCACGCGTAAAGCGCTGCTTAAACTATGGAAATGATGCGTATGCGATGGCACTCGATCGCATTTATAACGAACAAAAGGAGGAGGCTGGCTCACAGTGAGTCAGCTTCTTTTTACGATGTTTTGGTATGATTTTTGTTATAATGAGATGAGGTGAAAAAACATGAATGAGATGACAACATGGCGACATGTGTTTAAATTAGATCCGAACAAAGCCATTACTGACGAACAGTTAGAGCAAATATGTGAATCAGGTACCGATGCGATTATCGTCGGTGGAACAGACGGTGTAACGCTTGAAAACGTTATTGACTTACTTGCACGTGTGCGTCGTTTTTCCGTTCCTTGTGCGCTAGAAGTATCAAATATCGAGGCAGTCACACCTGGATTTGACTATTATTTCATTCCTATGGTGCTCAATAGCCGCGATCTTACTTGGTTAATTGATTTACATCACGAAGCGGTCAAACAGTTTGGTGATTTAATCAATTGGGAAGAACTGTTTGTTGAAGGGTATTGTATTTTAAACGAGGAATGTAAGGCGGCATCGTTAACGAGTGCAAGAACGAATGTAACAGCGGAAGATGTCATCGCTTATGCTCGCATGGCGGAACATATATATCATTTTCCTATCTTTTATATGGAATATAGTGGGCGATACGGAGATGTAAGGCTTGTCGAGAAAGTAAAGCGGACGCTAAAACACACCCGTTTGTTTTATGGCGGTGGCATTCATACACCAGCCCAAGCGAAAGAGATGGCGATGTGGGCGGATACAGTTGTTGTTGGCAACGCTATTTATACAAATTTACAAATGGCATTACAAACAGTCGAAGCGGTAAAAGGAAAATCAACATAAATGGAGAATAAAAAAGAGAACATATGTTTTGGTGGTGAAAAAAATGAGTATGTCGGCACATATGCTGTTGGATGGATTAAATGAAAAGCAAAAAGAAGCGGTAAAAACGACAGAAGGACCGCTTCTAATCATGGCGGGAGCAGGAAGTGGCAAAACGCGCGTATTAACGCATCGCATCGCCTATTTAATGGCGGAAAAAGACGTTGCTCCGTGGAACATTTTAGCGATTACGTTTACAAACAAAGCCGCACGTGAAATGAAAGAACGCGTGGAGCGCATCGTTGGAAAGCAAGCGGAAGATATATGGATTTCGACGTTTCATTCGATGTGCGTCCGCATTTTACGACGTGACATCGATCGCATTGGCATTCATGCGAACTTTTCTATTTTAGACCCGACTGATCAATTATCGGTGTTAAAACATATTTTAAAAGATCGCAATATTGATCCGAAAAAATATGATCCACGTGCGCTTTTAGGTGCGATTAGCAGCGCGAAAAACGATTTGGTGACACCAGAAAAATATGCCGAACAAGCAGCAAACCCATATGAAAAGCTTGTAGCGGAAGTGTATCAAGAATATCAAAAACGATTGTTGCGCAATCATGCGCTTGATTTTGATGATTTAATTATGACGACAATCCAATTATTTCAACGCGTTCCGGAAGTGCTGGAATATTATCAACGAAAGTTTCAATACATTCATGTCGATGAATATCAAGATACGAACCGTTCGCAATATTTGCTTGTGAACATGCTTGCAAAACGTTTTCAAAATTTATGTGTCGTCGGGGATTCCGATCAGTCCATTTATCGTTGGCGCGGTGCCGACATTAGCAACATTTTATCGTTTGAAAAAGACTATCCGAATGCAAAAGTGATTTTGCTTGAACAAAATTACCGTTCAACGAAGCGGATTTTACAGGCAGCGAATGCGGTCATTGAACATAATACGCAACGAAAACCGAAAAAACTTTGGACAGAAAATAGCGAAGGGCAAGCGCTTGTGTATTACGAAGCGATGACGGAAGTCGATGAAGCGCAATTTGTCGTTGGAAAAATTAAAGAATATGTCGATGACGGAAAACGAACGTATAAAGATTTTGCGGTTTTATATCGTACGAATGCGCAATCGCGCGTGCTTGAAGAAATGTTATTGAAGGCGAACATTCCATATAAAATTGTCGGTGGGTTAAAATTCTATGATCGAAAAGAAATTAAAGACATTTTAGCGTATTTACGGTTAATTGCGAATCCGAATGATGACATTAGCTTAACTCGTATTATTAACGTTCCAAAACGCGGCATAGGGGCATCGACAATTGATAAAATTGCAGCATATGCTTCGAGTCAAGGGATATCGATGTTTGATGCGCTTGGTTCCATTGAAGAAATGGGGATTAGCGCTCGCATCGCTGCACCGCTCGTACAATTTCGCGAACAAATTCATCATTGGAGCCAAATGCAGCATTATTTATCTGTAACCGAACTTGTTGAAGATGTACTCGATCGTTCAGGTTACCGCGATATGCTTCGCGAAGAAAAAACGTTAGAAGCGCATAGCCGACTTGAAAACATTGATGAGTTTTTATCTGTCACCCAACATTTTGAACAAGTAAACGAAGATAAATCGCTCGTTGCCTTTTTGACAGACTTGGCGCTTGTAGCAGATATCGACCAGCTTGATAATAATAGCGAAGGACAAACAAATGATGCGGTCGTTTTAATGACGCTCCATTCAGCTAAAGGATTAGAGTTTCCTGTCGTCTTTTTAGTCGGGCTGGAAGAAGGGATCTTCCCACATAACCGTTCATTAAATGATGAAGATGAAATGGAAGAAGAGCGTCGTTTGGCGTATGTCGGTATTACTCGTGCTGAAGAAGAACTGTTTTTAACGCGCGCCCATATGCGTACGTTATTTGGACAAACGCATGTCAATGCCCCATCTCGTTTTATTGATGAAATTCCTGAAGAATTGATTGAATATGCGCATAAACGAGTGAAAAAATCATCCGCATCCGTGCGTCCATCTACTGCTTCGCAAGGGGAATGGCGCGTGGGGGATAAAGTAAGTCCTGAATCCGTGACAAAACATCTTTACAATGGTCGCAAACCGTTGATACGATAAGGGAAAACGACGTTGACGATTCTTCATCAAGTAGGTGAATGTGATGAAAGATTTCCCGATTCGGTTTGTATTGACAGATGAAGCGATTACTCCAAGTGCTGGGCTTGCTCTCGTGGGCTACTTACTGCACCAAACGAAGCTGGATAAACGAGTAAACGCCCTTCGGCTCCCAACGGTTCGTCGAGATGTGCACATTTCCCATAGCGATGTCATTCGCTCGATGATTGGCTTGCTTGCCACAGGAAAAACGGATTTCGATCATATCGAAGCGTATCGTCAGGACGATATCTTTTCGGCATCGATGGGGATTCAGCACGTGCCTTCCTCCCCAACGTTGCGACAGCGTCTCGATCAGCTCGCTTGTCTTCCGATGACCGAAGCAATCATTTGGGAGGAATCGATGCGTCTGTTGGTTCGACAACACGCTACCTTGTCCCCTTGTTGGGCGAAAGGGAAAACGACATGGCTTCCCCTTGATATAGATGCTTCCCCATTTGACAACTCCGATACGAAGAAAGAAGGAGTGAGTCGAACGTATAAAGGATTTGACGGTTTTACGCCGTTGTTTGCGTACGCAGGGAAGGAAGGGTATATCGTTCATGCCGAGCTGCGTCCAGGGAAACAACATGTACAAGACAACATGCCTTCGTTTTTAACTACCGCTATCCGTCGAGCTCGTCCGCTGACCTCGTCTCGTCTGCTTGTCCGCATGGATGCAGGAAACGATGCGGAAGCGAATGTGCACGTATGTCTAAAGGAAGACGTGGACTTTGTCATCAAGCGAAACTTACGCCGAGAATCGAAAGCGCTTTGGTTCCAGATCGCTTCGCAAAAGGGCAGACGCGTCGATGATGGACAAACAGAAGGAGTACAAACGTATGAGTTATGCCTTCCACAGACAGCAGCAATCGATGGACACACGTATACGTACGTTCAAGTCACCCAAGTGACGGAACGAACGATGGAACGAAATGGACAGCTGATGCTCGTTCCTGATTACGAAGTCGAAAGCTACTGGGTGCGCCTCGAAGGATACGAGCATGTTCGAATGAGTGATGTGCTCGCATTGTATCACGATCATGCGACATGCGAACAGTTTCATAGCGAACTGAAAAGCGACTTAGATTTAGAGCGACTTCCATCAGGGAAGATGAAAACGAATGCGCTCGTGTTAGTCATGGGAGCATTCGTGTACAACCTTCTTCGCCTGATTGGACAAGATCTATTAAGCGATCCGAGACATCCATTACATCATAAAGTGAAACGCCGCCGCATCAAGACGATCATTCAGACGGTGATCACGATGGCAGGTCGACTCGTCCGCCGATCACGACAGATCTGGATGAAACTGACGCGAAGGAGTGGCTATAGCGAGCCCCTACTGAACATTTACATAAAATGGAGAGAAGGAGCATAACGAACGATTGTTCGCAATTCTGTACTCATCCTAACCCTCTGTCCTTTTTTGTTTTTTCTTTGGTTTATATACCTAAAAAAGATATTTATTTCATTTCTGAGAGTGAAGATGACATCTGTTTTAAACATAAAAAGGGAATGGTGGATCACACATCCATAAAACCAGCAAAAAAGTCAAAGTCGATGTCAATCCATCACGGATTCAGGTAAGTCATAAAGTATGGGGAGTTGGCACAATCGTTCGTGTAAAAGAAAACGATGGCGATCAAGAACTAGATGTTGCTTTTTCAAGCCCAATTGGCATTAAGCGACTATTGGCGAAATTTGCTCCGATTACGAAAGTGTAGAAAGGATGAAAAACGTGGCACAACACGACGTTGAAAAGCAAATTGCTGAATTGCGTGAACAAATTGAAAAACATAATTACGCATATTACGTGTTAGATCAACCGTCTATTTCTGATGCTGAGTATGATGAATTAATGAGGAAATTAATGGAGTTAGAGGAGCAATATCCGCAATATAAAACGCCGGACTCTCCATCGCAGCGTGTTGGTGGCGCCCCATTAGAAGCGTTTCAAAAAGTGACCCACCGTGTGCCGATGCTTAGTTTAAGCAACGCTTTCAATGAAGGAGACTTGCGAGATTTTGATCGCCGTGTTCGTCAAGAAGTTGGCGATGTGCGTTACGTATGTGAATTGAAAATTGATGGTTTAGCGGTGTCGCTGCGCTATGAAGACGGTTATTTTGTACAAGGGGCGACGCGTGGCGATGGAACGACTGGTGAAGATATTACAGAAAACTTAAAAACGATTCGCTCGTTGCCGCTTCGATTACGGAAACAAGTGACCATTGAGGTGCGTGGCGAAGCGTATATGCCGCGAAAATCGTTTGAAAAATTAAATGAAAAGAGAAAAATGAACGGGGAGGAATTGTTTGCGAATCCGCGTAACGCGGCAGCTGGCTCGCTTCGACAACTTGATCCGAAAGTTGCTGCTTCTCGTCAATTAGACATATTTGCATACCATGTCGTCAACGCGGAAGAGCTCGGAATTTTGTCACATAGCGCAGCGCTTAATTATTTAGATGAGCTTGGATTTAAAACAAATCCAGCGCGACAAGTATGTGAAACGATTGATGATGTGCTTGCTTACATCGAGCAGTGGCATGAACGGCGTGCGTCATTGCCGTATGATATTGACGGGATCGTCATTAAAGTAGACGCATTTGCGCAGCAAAAGCAGCTTGGAGCGACAGCAAAAAGTCCGCGCTGGGCGATTGCATATAAATTTCCTGCTGAAGAAGTTGTCACGCAACTTGTTGATATTGAGATAAGTGTCGGTCGGACAGGCGTGGTGACACCGACAGCTATTTTGCAGCCGGTACGTGTGGCAGGAACGATCGTGCAACGCGCATCACTTCATAATGAAGACTACATTCGTGAAAAAGATATTCGTCTCGGCGATTACGTTATCATAAAAAAAGCAGGCGATATTATTCCAGAGGTTGTTCGTTCGTTACCAGAGCGACGGACAGGAAAAGAAGAGCCATTCGATATGCCAACCCATTGCCCAGTATGTGCAAGCGAGCTTGTTCGACTGGATGATGAAGTGGCCCTCCGCTGCGTGAATCCGCAATGTCCGGCACAAATTCGGGAAGGGCTGATTCATTTCGTCTCACGTCAAGCGATGAACATTGACGGACTAGGTGAAAAAGTCATTGCTCAACTATTTGAGCATGGTCTTGTTCGCAGCGTGGCAGATTTGTACACATTAACGAAAGACGAGCTTGTCGCATTAGAACGAATGGGTGAAAAATCAGCAACAAACTTACTACGAGCGATTGAAGCGTCAAAACAAAATTCACTTGAGCGCTTATTGTTTGGTCTCGGTATTCGCCATGTTGGCGCAAAAGCGGCAAAAACGTTAGCGGAACATTTTGAAACGATGGAGCGACTCCAACAAGCGACAAAAGAAGAGCTGACGGCCATTCACGAAATCGGTGAAAAAATGGCGGATTCAATCGTCACGTATTTTTCAAAAGAAGAAGTGAAGCAGTTGCTTGAACGTTTGCGGGCATATGGTGTCAATATGACATATAAAGGAGCAAAACAGACAGTCGATATAAGCTCCACGTTTGCTGGGAAGACGTTTGTTTTAACAGGTACGTTGCAGTCGATGTCGCGGAGTGAAGCAAAAGAAGCAATTGAGGCGTTAGGTGGAAAAGTGACAGGAAGCGTCAGCAAAAAAACAGACGTTATCGTTGTCGGTGAAGACGCTGGGTCAAAATTAGAGAAGGCGAAACAGCTTGGTATTACGATTTGGGATGAAGCGCGTTTTCTTCAAGAAATACAACAATCAAAGCAGGTGTGAACGATGAAAAAGTGGATCATATTGCTTGCTTGTATGCTTCTTACTTTGTCAGCATGCGCGCCAAAATTTAATCAAGAAGAGCAAGTAGTGCAAGAGACAGATAATAAAAAACAAAAGGCGATTATTCCAAAGTACAACATTTCTAATTCGTATTATCGCACCATTTTACCTTTTCAACCTGGAGAGGCGCGCGGGCTTGTCGTTGAAAATGTGAATACAAGATTAGATATGGATGAATTTGAACTTGGTTTAATGCGCATTGCACAAACGAAGTTTTCTCCGTCACAATATTTGTTTCAACAAGGACAATACTTAGATCGAAAGACGATTGAGTCGTGGCTCAAACGAAAACAAGGAAATGGCGAAGGGTTGAATCCTGCTCTAAGAAATGAAGGGACAAATGCAGAAAAAAATAAAAAATCTCCCCTTTACATTTCACATATTTTAGAACATAACTACTTAGTGAAAACGGGAAACGATAAAGTGAAATTAGGCGGGGTTGTCATCGGACTTGCGATGAATTCTGTTCATTACTATGAAACAGAAGAAGGATATCCACGCGAAGTAAAAATTTCAAAAAGCGATATGGAGAAGGAAGGGAAAAAAGCAGCGGCGGAAATTGTTTCTCGCTTACGTCAAATCGATGGGTTAAAGGAAGTGCCAATTGTTGTTGGTTTATTTGAGCAACAACCAAAATCGTCTATCGTTCCAGGACACTTTTTTGCGGTTGGTTATGTTGATAAGGGAAGTAACGATATTCAAGATTGGGAAAAAATAAATGAAGAATATTATGTGTTTCCATCGGATGAAGCGGAAAAAAATCATCGCGATGATTTAGTGAAATTTTTAAATTTAAAATCCGATATTGAAGAATTTTTCCCGAATTATACTGGAGTGATTGGCAGGGCGTTTTATCGCGATGACCAATTGCAACAATTGACAATTGATATTGTGATGCAGTTTTACGGGAAGACAGAAGTCATCGGATTTACGCAATATGTCACAGGTCTTCTTATGGAGAAAATGCCTGATTACATGCCGATTTCCGTTTACATTTCTTCGGTGCGTGGACCGGAGAGCATCATTATAAAAAATCCAGATCAAAATGAGCCGTTCGTTCACATCTATCAACCATAAAAAATTTGAATATGTATGCTCCATCCGTTAGAATGGGATTGTGTGTGGGAACGCTTTTGTAATCTCAACGAAGGGGGCTTATAAATGGTACAACCTTATAAACATGAACCATTTACTGATTTTACAGTCGAAGCAAACAAAAAAGCGTTTGAAGAAGGGTTAAAAACGGTGCAAGCCTATCTCGGTCAAGATTATCCGCTTGTGATTGGCGGCGAACGCATTATGACAGAAGATAAAATCGTTTCGATCAACCCAGCGAATAAAACGGAAGTTGTTGGACGTGTAGCGAAAGCGAATAAAGATTTAGCAGAAAAAGCGATGCAAACAGCAGATGCGGCATTTACATGGTGGAGCAAAACGAAGCCAGAAATGCGTGCAGACATTTTATTCCGCGCTGCTGCTATCGTCCGCCGTCGTAAACATGAGTTTTCCGCATTGCTTGTGAAAGAAGCAGGAAAACCGTGGAAAGAAGCGGATGCTGATACAGCGGAAGCGATTGACTTTATGGAATATTATGCACGTCAAATGTTGAAGTTGAAAGATGGCATCCCTGTCGAAAGCCGTCCAGGAGAAACGAATCGTTTCTTTTACATTCCGCTTGGTGTTGGCGTTGTCATTTCACCATGGAACTTCCCATTTGCGATTATGGCGGGAACAACCGTTGCCGCGCTTGTCACAGGAAATACGGTGTTGTTAAAACCAGCGAGCGCAACGCCAGTCGTAGCATATAAGTTCGTTGAAGTGCTAGAAGAAGCAGGTCTTCCAGCAGGCGTATTAAACTACATTCCAGGAAGCGGCGCAGAAGTAGGCGACTACTTAGTAGATCATCCGCGCACACGTTTCATTAGCTTCACAGGTTCTCGCGATGTCGGTATTCGCATTTATGAACGTGCGGCTAAAGTGCATCCAGGACAAATTTGGCTCAAGCGCGTCATTGCGGAAATGGGCGGAAAAGATACAATTGTCGTCGATAAAGAAGCAGATTTAGAATTAGCTGCACAATCGATCGTGGCATCTGCTTTTGGCTTCTCTGGGCAAAAATGCTCGGCATGCTCGCGTGTCGTTGCGCTTGAGGAAGTGTATGACCACGTATTAAACCGCGTCGTCGAGTTAACGAAGCAATTAAAAGTCGGCAACCCAGAAGAACAAAGCACGTTTATGGGACCGGTTATTGACCAATCGGCGTACAACAAAATTATGGAGTATATCGAAATCGGTAAACAAGAAGGCAAGCTAATGACAGGTGGCGAAGGAGACGACTCGAAAGGCTTCTTCATTCAGCCGACGGTGTTTGCCGATGTTGATCCGAAAGCGCGCATTATGCAAGAAGAAATTTTTGGACCTGTTGTGGCATTTACGAAAGCAAAAGACTTCGACCATGCGCTTGAAATTGCCAACAATACCGAATATGGCTTAACAGGTGCCGTCATTTCAAATAACCGCTTTAACCTTGAAAAAGCGCGTGAGGAGTTCCATGTTGGTAACCTTTACTTTAACCGCGGTTGCACAGGTGCCATCGTCGGCTACCATCCATTCGGTGGGTTCAATATGTCTGGAACAGACTCGAAAGCAGGTGGACCAGACTACTTACTTCTTCATATGCAAGCAAAAACGGTATCCGAAATGTTTTAATGGAAAAACCCCTCTTGGCGAAAACGCTAAGAGGGGTTTCAAATATGTAAGATAAGAGTGATAAGGTATAATGAAGAAAAACATCCTTCATATGATATAGAAGTGGGTGGTGATGGGCGATTGAGTACAAACATGTACGGCTTAAAAAAGCAAACATTTTATAACCTCATTTGTGTGTTTCGAAATTATGCCGACATCATTGAAAGAGTGATTTTGTTCGGATCAAGGGCGAGAGGCGATTATAAAGAAACGTCGGACATCGATATTGCGATTAAGTTTAGAAGCCATAACGAGCAGCTGTATCGCATTCAAGACGATTTAGCGGAAGCAAATATCATTTATACGGTAGATGCTATTGATTACGAAAAGATCACCAATGAAAAGCTCAAATCGTATATTGATCTCGAAGGAAAGACAATTTTTTTAACGAATGAACGCGGGGAGGCCGTTGTGACGATGAATAAAATCATGGATAAACTATTTGACTTTGAAAAAGCATTAAATAAACTGCATCAAAGCATCGCGCGTGATGTGGAAAAAGACGACTTAGCTCTTGACGCGACAATTCAACGATTTGAATTTGCGTACGAACTAGCATGGAAATGGATGAAAAGTTACTTAGAATATAACGGGAACAACGAAATGACAAGTCCGCGAAAAACGATTAAACAAGCATTTAAAGAAGGACTTATTCAAGATGGAGAAGCGTGGATTCAAATGTTAGAAGATCGAAATAGGACATCACATACATACGATGAACAAATAGCGATGGAAATTTATGAACATATTCGCCAGCGATACGTTCATTTATTTGATCAATTATTAGTAGAGATGAAAAAACGAGTTCGTGAATTGGAAGAATAGGGGGAGAATGAGTGAAAAAATTTTTAATAGGAGTTTTGTTGTCGTTTGTCATGTTTGCCCTTTCGTTCTCATTATTTAGCGGTTTTTCTTTCTTTATTGCCATTTTTCCAATTGCAGTACTAGCTGTTCCGTTTATATGTGCGGTAACAGAGGCGCTCATTTTTTTTATCGATGAAAAATGGGGATTTAAATGGGATGGGGCTGTTGTTTTAGGGATCGCAACGATTACGACGCTTCCTTTTTATCCTCCTTTTGGTTTTGCAGCCCCGATTTATATGGGAGCACTAGGATATTATGTAGGGAGAAGACTATGTGCTCGATTACATTAGAGGCAATGTAGGTATATACATCCAATTTAAAATTTTAACCTCTGGTTCACGCAGTACACCTGATGCGGCGCAACACCTCATCCGGGTGTTGTAGAACGTACTGTTCGAAGCGAGTAATGGATTGGGCAATGTCGTTTTGATCCTTGTGAAAAACATTGGCAATCACCTCATCTTTCAACCACTTCCACAGCCGTTCAATCGGGTTCAACTGTGGAAAATACGGTGGCAAAAAGATGAAATGAAACGCATCGCCTTCCTCGCCATCAAGAAAGGCTTGTACCATCTTGGCATGATGAATGCGTGCGTTGTCCAACACAAGCACGAGGAATCGGTCCGTATATCTCTCTTTCAATCGGCGCAAAAAGTCAAGGAACGTTTCGGCATTGGCGGATGATGCACGATGAAACACTACATCGCCTTGTTGAACATCGACGGCGCCAAAAATAGAAACGTGGGCATGGTGACCGTAGCTTGGCACTTGTTTTTGATTTCCTACTTCTGCCCACGTCGTACGTAGCGCTTGATAAGCACGAACATGTGCCTCATCCACATAAAACAGCGTGACATTCTCGGTAACTAGTTTTTTTTTATAAATTCAAATTCTTTTGAAAGGCAGCTTGACGCTTAGCGTCTCCTTTGACGAGCTTATACGTCGGACGTGTCCATGACAAACACAAACGATGCAACAACTTACGAATCCCTTCCCGTGACATCGAAACGCCATAAGTTTGTTGAATGTAAGATTGTAAAATGCGCGTGTTCCATGATGAAGCGATGCCCCAACCAGCATCCACAGGTGTGGTGGTTAACACGAGTTGTCTAATTTCTTGTTGTTGTTCTTCCGTAAGAAACGGCACACGGCCAGGTGGTAAGCGACGATCGAGTAGATGATCGAGCCCACCTTGATTAAAACGTGCAACGTAGAGGGCAACCGATTGACGGCATACGTTGACCATTTTCGCGACATCTTTACCAAGATGACCTTCCATGACAAGACGAACAGCGGTCACCCGAACGCGAAGGGAAGCATCTTTGATTTTCCGTTCTTGTTTCCGAAGTGTTCGAGGCGTCCAACCGTGATCATTTGTGATTTTTAGACGTTTCATGTCCTTTCCGCTCCTTTTACACATGAGTATGTAGGAGCAGTATAGCCATGAAAAAATGTGTTCATACAGAAGTCATGGTTTTAAGGTGCATGTATATAGTAAAGCTGGAAAAAGGCAATGGAAAAAGCTGGTCTGTAGCTAGGCCCCATATCGAAAAAGCCTTAAAAAATCTAGATAATTATGTTATTGATGGACCAAGTGGTGGAAGAATTATTCAGGTTCGTAACAAAAAAACTAAACAGCCTATCTTTAGATTAGATTATCATTATATTGACGGAAAAGGACCTTATCTACATTATCATGTAGCTCCTAATATGAAAAAACATCACTTCATATGGTAATCAAATCAATTATAGGGAGTGAATAAACGTGAAATTTGATCCAAATCGGCATCTTCATTTAGGATATTATGAGAACAATGTTGATTTATATATATCCAAATTGACATGTTAACTTCTCTGATTCACACAGCACACCCCATGCGGCGTAACACCTCATCTGGATGTTGTAAGACGTACTGTTCAAAGCGAGTAATGGATTGGGCAATGTCATTTTGATCCTTGTGAAAAACGTTGGCAATCACCTCATCTTTCAACCACTTCCATAACCGTTCAATTTTGATTTTCCGTTCTTGTTTCCGAAGTGTTCGAGGTGTCCAACCGTGATCATTTGTGATTTTCAAACGTTTCATGCCAATTCCGCTCCTTTTACACATGAGTATTTAGGAGCAGTATAGCCATGAAAAAAGGTGTTCATACAGAAGTCATGGTTTTAAGGTGCATGTATATAGAAGCAGCCGCATATAAAATTCAGAATGAAAATAAATGGGTAGTTTTTTTAGATAATGAACAAGATACTACATTAGTTAAAAAAATATTAGATAAGTGTGATTTCCATGAAAAATATGGTTACAAGATTTTTACTGTTGATGCAGATGATTTATCTTATGAAGTCGGAAGTAAGCTATTTGAAGAATGGTTAAAAGCAAATAATATAATATAAAACCCGTGGTGCTAGTTGAGTGTCAGCGCTCAACCGGCCCTAGTGTGACCAAGAAATACGCCAACAAGATGCCATCGAGTGCCACTTCAAACCCGGCCATGGAATTCACTCGAATGTCGGTGATCCGGTATTGGTCTACGAGAATCGAAAACACCGTCTCGATGACTTTGCGTTTTTTCCTGATCCATTCTTCCCATGCCTTGGATGGGCCGTGCTTTTGATTGTGTCGAGACGGTGTCCAGAACGCAGCTTGGTGTTCTTCGTACAGCTTTTCTCGAAGGGCGTGGCTGATGTACCCTTTGTCCCCAAAGTTGTAGGGATGAGGGATTTGAGTCATCACCGTTTCAGCGGCTTTGACGTCGTGGCAGGACGCTTCCGTCACGACAACATAAGCCCATGGCCAGCCCTTGATTGGTCACTTGAAGATGCAGCTTGAAACCGTAGTACCATTGCTTTTTGGAAGCACAATACCCCATATCCGCGATCCCTCGACTTGACGCGCTGCATTCTTGCGGGATGGCACAACGGAAGAGGCAAGCTGTCGACAACCGCATAAGCATGGTGTTGGCCACGTTTCGCCAGTTCATGACGAATCCATTTGACCGTGAAGCCAAGCGCTCGGCAGCGGCGGTTGTATCGGGAGCGTTCAAGAAACGAGCCGTTTGTGAACAAATTTCCCGTGACAAAGCGATGCCAGGCTCGTTCGGAAGAAAAGCCCAGCAGAACCGCCATGACCACTTCGTCTTCTTGCTTGACCAAGTGACGGTTGCGGCGATGAAGATACATTTGAATCAACGACAGTTGGGCAGAAACAAAACAGAAAATGGCGGCATATTGTTTTTGAAGTTTGGCTCGATCTGTAGTAAAATGAAAGTGCTCTTGCATGGGGGATCTCTCCTTTCGAATGATGGGTGACACTTTCATTCTACTGGAGATCCGCCAGCAAGGGCTATTTTTATGCTTGATCAAGTTTATCTAGCACCACGGGTTATTTTTTTTAACATATTCTAAAAATCCCGGAGCCTCTTCTTCTAATAGTACATTTAACTTCTCAATTATTTTAATTCGCATATCCTGCGAAAGATCTTCCCTTTCATACCATACCGTTTGTTTAGAGTGTTTCTTTATTTCGTTGTCCAACCAATTTAATATAAATTCAATTTCTTTTTTGCGTTCTTCGTCCACGAATATCATACTCCTTTGTCTAATGAATTAGTTTCTCCCTTAACTGTTTCAGCGTCTTTTTATGCCAATAGGAAATATTTTGCTCTGTTTGTCCAAGTATTCTAGCAATTTCTTTATTGTTAAATCCTCTTTCGTAGTAAAGATATAGGATTTTACGTTGGTTTGGGTTTAAACTTTGCAAGGCATTAGATAAAACTTCATTTTTAATGTAAAAAATACCTTGCCTCTCGTATTCTTTTGTTAATAGAAAATCTAAAGGTAATTCCCTCTTGTCAACGATCATTTCTCTCATTGACACCCTTGAATCATCTCTCCCGTTATTTATGGGTTTATCAATAATTAACTGGTATCTGCTACTTCTCAATTTGACCTTCTTGTCATAATCAATGGGATACCTACGGATGAAGCCCATTAAATATCTAATGATGCGGTTATAGCGATAAAACTTTTTAAATTTTTCATCTAACATCTGTACGTTGTTTACACTAGGATCTTCTAACGTTTTATAAAATACTTCTCTATGATCGCTATCCTTTAAAAACTCCTTTATAATGGGATTTTCTAATATTATAGGCAAACGTTCCTTTAATGTAACTATTCAGCCACATCATAAAGTGAGCTGAATATTTTCTTCTTTCCTTGTCTATGATGTGAATACTGATAGACAAGGAGGTGAATCGCATGTTGACGGTACAACAAGCTGTATTTACAGTTGAAAGCTTAATCGGCAAAGTTCAACAACAAAAACAGCTCATTCATCAACTCGTTCAAGAAAATGAACATTTGCGTCACGAAAACAAACAACTACGCAAAGAAAATGAACAACTGAAGTACCGTGTTCAAGAGCTGGAAGCACGCACGAAAAAAAACAGCTCTAATAGCCATTTGCCCCCATCTTCTGACCGTTTTGCCAACACACGTTCTTCTCGTCAACCATCTGGCAACAAGCCAGGCGGACAAGAAGGACATCAAGGAACGACGCTCCGTCAAGTGGAACATCCACATCATCGTGTCGTCCACCGTGTGCATACGTGTCAAGGATGTGGGTCTTCTTTGCGTGAAGTCAAACCGTTCAAAGTCGATATCCGTCAAGTGTTTGATGTCCCTCCTGTGGCGATCGAGGTGACACAACATGAACGTGAAGTGAAATCGTGTCCGCATTGTCGATGTGTTCAACAAGCCGAATTCCCATCCCATGTCACGAATCATGTGCAATACGGTCCACGGCTCACGGCGCTCGTTGTTTATTTACATCATATCCAATTGATCCCGTACAAGCGTTTAAGTGATACAATCGAAGCGTTATATCAACACTCGATTAGTACGGGAACTCTTGCCAATATGGTGAAACGAGGACGCGAAGCGCTGGAATCAAATATGGACGTCATCGAAGACGCCTTACTTGAATCCAACATCCTGCATGTCGATGAAACGAGTTTGCGCATCAATGGAAAACTCGCATGGGTGCATGTCGCGTGTACATCGAAATATACGTACTTGGCTCCTCACGTTTCTCATGGAAAGAAAGCGACCGATGACATCGGGATTCTTCCGCGATATCAAGGGACGATGATGCACGATGGGTTCGTTACGTATACGAAATACACACAAGCCATCCATGCCCTTTGTCACGCCCATCATTTGCGTGAATTGAAGGGTTTCATCGAACAAGGGCATATATGGGCATCGCGCATGACGACGTTTCTGTTAGCCGCCAAACAGGCCGTCGAAGCTCATCACGGTGCGCTTTCCGAAGAAGAAGCGAAACGATGGGAACGAGTGTATGATCGCATCCTAGAAAGAGCACAACACCGATTGGAAACGGCGACGCCTCTTCCGAAAAAAGCACTCGCTTTTGTTCGACGGCTTCAGAAACGAAAGGAAGAAGCGTTGCGTTTCTTACGTGAAGTGCATGTTCCCTTTGACAACAACCAAGCCGAACGCGATCTTCGCATGGTCAAAGTGAAAGAGAACATTTCGGGTACATTTCGCGAAGAAACATTCGCCCAGTCTTTTTGTATCACAAGAAGTATCGTTTCCACACTGACGAAACACGAAAAAAACGTGTGGGATTCGTTATGTCTTCTGTTGACAGGCGACACGCTCGATCGTGTTCTTTCTACCACTTAGGGCATTTTCTATTACGGGGATGCCCTATTTGTGTTGCGCTTCTTTACATACTACTATCGGGGTGAATAGTTACCCTTTAATCTTTCTACCTCACAACGAATTTCACTGTTATTAACTTCTTTAGATAACAAAACTCTCTCCCCCTTTTTTTATTAAAAGTGAAAAAAATTGCAAAAAAATAAAAAAGGAATGTGTGTTCTTATTATCTTATAAAAAACAGTAATTTTATACATATTTTCCCAAACAACTTCCTTTTATTTTTTTGCCTTTCTTTTCACTTATTTAACAAAAGGAGGTATATAAATGCCGAAGATTTTAATCCCTAACTATACGCGTTCTTCGTTTGACAATTACGGGGTTTCTTTAATCAATGCCCCTGCATTTTGGGATCGCTCTTTCAAAGGACAAGGAATTAATATTGCGGTGATTGATACTGGGTGTGATAGAGAACACGAAGAATTGTCCGACAACATTATAGATGGATTCAATTTCACAAACGATGATGATGGAGATCCAACCAATATAACCGATTATTCAGGTCATGGTACACACGTCGCAGGAATTATTGCTGCTTCTAATAAGAACGGTATTATCGGGGTTGCTCCAAAAGCTAAATTGTTGATTTTGAAAGTAATCGGAAAAGATGGTTCTGGAGATTATAAAAACTTAATTAGAGCCCTTAATTTTGCTATTGAATGGCGAGGTAAAAACAATGAGAAGATCGATATTATCAATCTTTCATTGGGGGGACCAAATGATGATAAGGATTTAAAAAATGTTGTAGAAAAAGCCGTTTCGCAAAACATTTTTATTGTTGCTGCATCTGGAAATAACGGTGATGGTTCAGAAATAACAGATGAGATTCTTTATCCTGGTTTTTATAAGGAAGTAATTCAAGTTTCAGCAATCGATGAGCAACTTAATCCAGTTTTCTTTAGCAATACCAATATAAATATTGATTTTTTGGCTCCAGGAAAAGATATTCACTCAACTTTCCCTAACAACACTTACTCAAAACTTTCTGGCACTTCTATGGCAGCTCCTCACGTTACTGGTGCAATCGCTTTACTTTTAAACCTATTTAAAACACAAAATATACCGATAAATTTTGAACAAATATATCTATATTTAGCTTCTCATTCTTTATTTTTAAATGGTTATTCTAGCAAAACACAAGGAAATGGAATTATTAAATTATAAGGGGAGATAAAAATATGGAAACAATAACAAATACTCCAATCGAAACGTTTATTAAAGCAATCGGAAATTTTGGCTTTCCTTTAGTATTGGCTGTATATTTACTATTACGTTTTGAGAAAAAAATAGAATCATTGACGGAAGCAATTAATCAATTGCAACAAGTAATAAAAAAATGAAAAATATGTAAGTTGCCATTACCAACTAAATATATAATATAAAAATTGTTAAAATAGTTATTATTTTCTATTCACTATATCTTTATTAATTAGCACTAACATTACATTTGGAAGGGGGGTGAAAAATATGAATCAGGAAAGACATAACACCAAAAAAGAAAACAAAGTGACTTCTCAAGTTGTAGTTTATTGTGATAAAGATCGTAAGTGTTGTATAAATAACGAAAGTTGCACAGGAACTTTTTATTACTTTCCAGATGGTACGTCTGTTCTACAATATTGTGGTTGTCATTAACACATTATTTTAAAAGTTATTTAAGTTTTACAATTAAACGAGCTGCTAACAAGCTTAGCAGCTCTCTTTTTAGTTATTACCAATAAACAAAAAAGCCGATGATTCCTTATTAGCGTAGGAAAAATCGGCTTTTTTCATCCCAAAATTGTCTTATAGTATGTCCTCTACTTTTTGTTGGTATTATTCCTTTTCGTCTAAATAGAAACAGTAATCACATATCTTTACATCATATGCAGACTCAATGGATTTCTTCAAACGTTTTAGTTCCTTTGAGTATTCTATGGCAATATTCTGGTAAAGTTCTTTTTCATCTTCCGTACAACAATCAATACACTTAACTATTTTAAGAAGATCAATTTTGATTTGATTATATTTTTTAATTTTCTCATCAATCTTTTCCACGATTTCACCCTCATACTTAAACAATCACATCTTTATCTAGAGATAAGATTCTTGCAATTTTCTTGATATTAGCTCCTAAAATCTCGTGTCTTTCACCAACTGTCTCTATAACTGTAAATGGAGTATATTTTTGTCCCAATTCTCTAAATTCCTGAGCTGCGGATACGTCATTAACAATATCTCTTTCAATAAAGTTTATTTCCATTTCCTTTAACCATGCTTTAAGGGCGTAACAATGCCCACAAAACGGGTTGGTATAAACCGTAATTGAGTAGCTCATTTTTATTACCTCCCTCATTTTTTCTCTATCTTTATAGGTGAAAACAACTAGAAAAAACTCAAAAAAAAAAAAATTTTGTCTTTTTTAGAGTTTTTCAAAAGAAAATACACCTTTATTAATAGAGAGAAAGAGAGGTGAACACGAATAATGAAAAGGCAGGATGAAAAAAAAATAATTCTTCCTTCTACCTCATTGATTTGTGCGCCACATCGTAGTTGCTGCCATTATGGGGATAGCTGTCCTGCAACTTTTAAAGTGCTACCTAGTGGAGCTCTAGCTTTTCAATATTGTGATTGTCCATAAAAATGAAAAAGGAGGATATTAGAATGGCCGTACTAATTAAAAGCAAGGAATTAGAAACTGAAAGTAAGAATGCTTTACTTGAAGAGCTTAATAACAGTGATGAATTTGCTTTATTGGTTTCCGAAATTTCAAGACAACATACAGTAAAAGATGTAAAGGAAACAGATGCTTTAAAACTTACTTTTGGTACCGGAAAAACAATAGATGCTATATTTGTAAAGTTAAATGATGAGGCAATTATTCAGGCTTTGAAGGATGAGGACGAGTTTAGAATTAAAGCTCATTTCTCTGCTCTAAAAAACAGAAAAAAAGTAATCAGAAAAGCCATTGTCAAAGATAATTCAGTTGAAATTGAATTTGAAATTCCTTTTGAAGCTTCTTACTTCTTGTTTGTAGAAGAGCTTAAAAACCCAATGGGGGCTGACAAAATAACTGAAGATGAAATCGCACCTGAAGCCTGGTATGAGGGATGCTTAGTTTTCTATGATTCTGGTAGTGGAAAATATTATTACTACAAGTACTGTGGAGCCAAGTGTGGAAGTGGAACACCAATTAACGCATTAGACCGATGCTGCCAAGCTCACGATCGTTGTTGGGCTAATTTTGGTAAAGGAGACGATGGTTGCGATTACGAATTATATCTCTGTGCAAACGCTACTTATGATCCGGGCTGGTGGATGGTTGCCGAGTTTGGATTATTGTGCTCTCAAGGAAAACTAGGAAGCATTTGCTAAATGTTTGAAAAGAGGCTGTCTCAAAAGGTCGTTAAACCGACCTTTTGAGGACAGCCTCTGTTTCTTTTTCTTACCATTTGGTTATTTATTCCTTTTTTGAAGCAGGAATTTCTCCTTATTTCTGAATTTTATCCTGTTTTTTCCTGGTTGGATCGGTCGTGACCGCCCACTTTTTCAAATTGTGGGCAGCACAAATAAGCCTCCCATTCCGCGGTAATTTTTGGGAGTCTTTACGCAGAAGATCGACAATGGAGAAAAATGTTTCGTAAATGACGTCCTTCATCCGTTCCGACCGAAATCGGTTGATCGTGCGGAAATCTGGTGTTTGATGGTCGGATAGCCACATAAAGTAAATGTTTTCTTTCAATTGCTTGGCGATTTGGCGAGAGGAGTAGATCCGATTGGCGTAGGCATACAGGATGACTTTCAACATCATTTTTGGATGATAGCCTGGGCGGCCTCCGCCAGGATAGAGAGAAGCGAGCAGAGCCGGATCCATTTGTTCCACTGCTAGATCCACGATTCGGCAAAGATGATGTTCCGGGATGAAAATCTCAAGATCCATTGGCAAAATGAGTTGATCTCGGTTATAATAAATGTACATAAGAAAACCGTCCTTTCTTGGTAGGGTTGTGGCGACTCTATTATACCAAAAAAGGAACGGTTTTCTTCTTTTTTTGCGAAAAAAAGAAGGGTGTCCGAAAAGCGAACGCTATGCGAACACTTTTGGGACAGCCTCTTTTCGTGCTCTTATCCTCCCATAACACGAGCTAAATAATAATAAAAACTCCAAAGACCTAAAGAACTAAGGCTACTTAACAAGACAGCAAGCGATAAAAATAGGCTAGCGTTGGATTCCTTTCTATAACGAACCAGAAACATAATGGACAGGATGATACCAGCAACGAAAAAGGGTAGCCATACCAGCCATAAAGAACCGAAGGGGAACCCAGTATCTATGAGGTAACCCACTATAAAAACAAGATTGACGAATAAAATTACAGGAAGAATTATTTTCTTCATTTACATTTTCACCTTTTTCTAGAAACTAGATTAAAAAAACTATTTTATATAATTTTAACAAAAAAGAGAAAAGTTTTAAAGAGTTTTTTCTTATCATAAAACCCTAAGAGAAGAACTATATACATGCAACATGAAGAGTTGACTTCTCAGTCATCCTGCACACCCTAAGCGCTGCAGCACTTCCTCCGAACGTTCGTGGATGTAGTGGACAAACCGAGTAATGGCTTGAATGATATCGTTGCGATCCTTGTGAAACACATTGGCAATCACTGTATATCCCAGTTATTTCTATGAGTGTTCGATCGGGTTCAGCTATGGCGAATAGGGAGGAAGGGAAAGAAAGTGAAAACACTGCCCTTCTTCCCGCAAAAACTCCTTGACCATGTTGGCATGGTGAATGCGAGCGTTATTGTAAATTAGCACATTATTTCAGAATCACTTTTTCAAATTATTTCAGATGGATTCTAATGTGCAAAATTTTTGCGGATTGTTCCGGATTTTGCACATTCTTTCGGAACGTTTGCACGCTCTTTCAGATGAAGATTTCCAGCGCGCCTGATGGACCGATGGAAAATGGAAAAGTGAAAGCACAAAAGAGGCCGATTCGGCCCCTTTCGTCCTAATACCCCATTTCCTCTGCGGCCATGCGCACCACTTCTTCGTCAATGACGTCCTTTTTCAGCTGATGCCCGTATAACAGGCACGTCGTGGCCAACGTGTTGATCACCCGAGGCCATCCCCGCGACTGCAGGGCAATCGCCTCTAACGCCGATGGAGTGAAGATCGGATGCTTCGCCCCGGCCTGTTTCATCCGATGCTCGATGTAGCCCGCCACCTCTTCCTTCTCCAGCGGCCCCATCCGGTATCGCATGATGATCCGCTGATCGAGAGAGCGGTGCTGATTGAGTCGCAGCTTCCCCTGTAAATGGGGCAGCTCGGCCAACATCAAGACAAATGGGTTGGTCGAATCCATCTCAAAGTTGAACAAGATGGCGATGTCCTGTAAAAAGGCATCCTTTGCGAAATGCATCTCGTCCAAAATGAACACCGGCGTAATCTGTCGTTCATGATACAAACGCTCGATCGCCTGCTGGATTTGGCGGAAGAGGTCTACCTTGCGGTACTTCGGTTCCTCTCCTAATCCCAAGGCCAGTCCACGGTAAAAATCCATCACGCCTCCGGTCGATAACGGGAAGTAGACCACATGATACAACGAAGGGGACAACGATTCCTTCCACGCCCGAAGGACGAACGTCTTGCCCGCCCCCGGCTCTCCGATCAACAGCCCGATCCCCCAGGTTCGCTTCACGTACTCCAGCGCCCGCAACGCTTCTTGAAACGCCGCCCCTTGATACGCCTCGGACGGGTCGGTTTCTTTCGCAAACGGCTCCCGCGAGAGGGAATAAAACGTTTTATACATCCTGTTCGCCCTCCTTCGCCGAAACCGCCGCAAACGGCGACCGGTGGCGCTTCACATAGGCATTGTCCTCCAAACGCACCCGAATGGCTTCCGCCACCCGTTTGCCATCTTCGTACACATAGACGCCTCGTTCGTCATAGCGGAGCTCAATCGATTGCCCAATGAACCGAGGCGGCACTTCGTATAGCTGTTTATTCAGGGTGATCGTGCCATCGGCTTTCACCTTGCGGTGCCCCCGTTTCAGAAAAATCGCATCCAGCCAATCGTCATCTTCGATGAACGACACGAGATGCACTTGCGATTGAAACACCTCATGCGGCGTTTTTCCGTCCAGTGAGGCGTGCGGTTTTCGATGATACTCCTCTTCAAGCCACTTCCAAAAATGCTCGTTCAACTCGTCAAGCGATTTCGGCGTATTCCGCTCCAACAGTGGATAAAACCGTGTCTGTACGGTGCGGAAGAACCGTTCGATTTTTCCCTTGCATTGCGGGTCATACGGCTGGGTGTGGATGAGTGTAATCCCATAGCCATCAAGTTAAGAAATTGAGCTTTTATACACCACTGAAAACATGGTATCCTTTCTAGCGAATACTCTTCGCACTAGCATTGCAGTAATTAAATCTGATGATTCAAAATACTAAGAATGTTCAATTTTTTATTGATTTCGAAACAAAAAAATCCTTTACAATGGAAGTACAGGTGGTTCCTGTCCAAATCCAATCGTAAAGGATAACTGTTATGGACAAGAATACACTAATTTCATCATTTGGTAAATGGGTTTCACCCATAAATATTCAAAAACTTAGCGAACAAGTCAAAGAATTGAAACAGGACTATTACACAAAAAAGCTGACAACAGAAGCCTATATTAAATTTTTATTGGTAGCCCAACTGCTCGAATTTAAGAGCTTAGAGGAAATGAGTGATGCACTTGTAGACGAAGATCTTCAAAAAGCACTCGGATTTGAATCGATAAGTGCCTCTCAGCTATCCCGAAAAAACAATCAGATCAACCCACTAATTCTTGCAAATTTGTTCTTGGATCTTGTTTGGAAAATTCAACGGTACCATTATAAAAACGGAAAGAATATGCCACTGAAAATCATTGATTCGAGTACACTCCCGTTGAATTTGACCAATTATAAATGGGCAAAATTCCGTAAAACAAAAGCTGGTGTAAAGCTACACTTACGGCTCGTTTTCATGGATAAAGACACCGTCTATCCTGAAAAAGCAGTGATTACGACAGCAAAAGAACATGACCGAAATCAACTCGAAGTCCTAGTGGATGATAAAGAAGCCATGTATGTGTTTGACCGCGGTTATGTGGACTATGAACGTTTTGACCGGATGACAGATGATGGCTATTTCTTCGTTTCAAGACTGAAGAAAAACGCAGTCATTCGTGAAGTCTATACATTTTCACTTCCTGATGATTGTCACGTTCTATCCGATAAAATGGTCTATATTGGTACCACACAAAATCGTACTGAAAATGTCTATCGTCTACTAGAAGTTATGGACACAAAAGGGAACTTACTTCGTTTAATTACCAACCGATTTGATTTAAAAGCAGAAGAGATAAGTGGTATTTACCGATCTCGCTGGGCTATTGAACTCTTTTTCAAATGGCTTAAGCAACACGTAGAAATTAAGCACTTTTATGGAATGAGTGAAACAGCTATTCAAAATCAAATTTTCTTAGCCCTTATCACGTATTGCTTACATGTTCTCATTCAATTGGAGATGAAAAGTAAGAAATCCCTACTTCGAATTACTCGTTGGTTAAAGAGAGCTCTGTGGAAACCAGCTTATGTTTGGTTGCGAAAATTTGATGGGCGAGCCAGTCCATAATCTCCCTTTTGTCGTTGTCGCTCTGATTTAACTGTATATATTTACCAAATGGACAGTGCCGCCTTTCTTTAGGTTTTGTCTTTTTGGCACAAATTCACAAAAAATAATTAACAGAAAATTCTAACTATATTTATGCAATGCTAATGACTCTTCGTTAGAAAGGATTTTTTCTATGGAAAATCAAATGCAAGCATGGATGAAAACCATCCGCCAACTTTTCTCGCCTAAGACATTGACTCATCTTGCTCAAGAAACAGGATTTATCCAACGAAAACGAGCATTAACGGCAGAAGCATTTTTGACTCTTTGTGCATGGGGAGATGGCTCACTGGCACAACAATCACTCCAACGGTTATGTACGTCTCTCACGCTCCGCCATGACTGTTCCCTGTCCAGCGAAGGATTGAATCAGCGCTTTACCGAGCGAGCCGTGGCGTTTTTGCGAGAAGTGTTTTTCCTTCTCCTCCAACGACATTGCTTTGGTCCACCATCCAAGCCCACCGGACGTGTTTTACTCGCTTGCGGATTTTGGACTCGACCAGTTTTTTAGTTCCTGCCGACTATGGGGAAGACTACCGAGGTTCCGTCTCATCAGGAGCGAAAATTCAGTTTGAATATGACTTGTTGTCTGGTGCCTGTCTTCAACTATGTGTGCAATCGGCGAATGACTCGGACGCCCGTTTTGCCTATCATGCCCAGCACATGATTTTGCCGAATGACCTATGTATTCGTGATTTAGGCTTTTTCTCCATTGCCACACTAACCGAGATCGACGCCCACGGAGCGTATTATATTACTCGGCTTCGTTCCGATATGAAAGTGTATATCGAAGAGAATAGTCAGTGGAAGGAATGAGATTAGGAATCTCTTGGGAATCAATTAAAGGAAGGGGAAGCCGTAGAAATGGAACATGTATACATCGGGCATAAGCGTTTGTATATCCCACGCTTGATCTTTCGACGTCTAACGGAAGAAGAATGACAAAAACGGATGCAGGTTTATGAGCTTTATTCTTTGCGTTGGCAAATTGAGCTGTTGTTTAAAGCGTGGAAGTCCATCTTTGATCTGGCGAAAGTCAAAAAGATGAAGAAAGAACGGTTCGAATGCCATGTATATGGGACGTTGATTGCCATTTTGGTGACTCAGACCTTTCTGTTTCAAGCTCGAACGTATTGGCAACAAACAGAAGGAATTCAAATCAGCGAACGGAAAGCACTAGATGTTCTCCAATCCTATTGGCAACAACTGCTTTTGCGCCTATCCAAGGAAGAAATCAGCCTTTCTTCTCTCCTCCTTCTATTGAGAAAACATGGAAGAAAGGATCGAAGGAAAGGAAAAGAAACGGCATCGGATCTCTTGGTTAAATTGGGTATTTATTGATTAGATTCATAAAAACGCCAAATAACCCTCTCCAAGAGGGTTATTTGGCATGCCTAAAACATGTGGTATTCTTTTTCTTCAGCTAATGATCACAGACATTGCGCATGGGATACAGCAATGCCTAACCACTAAACTTGACGGGTATGGGGAAATGCCCTCTCTATGAAAACAACCGATTTCTCATTTTGAAAAGTTCGCGTTCCGTCATCGTTGTTTTATGAACGGTGAAATCAACGTCAAGTTGGAGGTTGTTGAGACGTTCGTTGAATTGTTTGTAGTGGGAGTCAATTTTTTCGTTTAGTGCGTGGATTTCTTGTTTCATTGCTGTCATTTCACCGCGCATATGATGGACATCCATTGTTAAAGCTTCAAGCTTTGCGTCCGTTTCGTCCTGACGATGGAGAAGAGCGTTCATAAGATCGTAAAGCTCTTTTTGTCCATTTTTTAATGCTTGTTGCTCTTCGCGAATGAGTTGCTGCTCTTTGCGGAATGCATTCATTTCCTCCCGCAACGAGTTTATTTCTTCACGGAATGTTTTCTGCTCTTCGCGAATGGCTTGTTGTTCTTCACGAATGTCCTGCAACTCTTTTTGGATGTCTGTGACGACGAGTAAAATTTTCTCCAATAATTGCTCGCTCATTTTCTCACCTCCTTTGCACACAACCATATTATAACATCATTCGACAAAAAAGAGGGATAAAAAATCCCCCTATGCTTCCACGTCTATAAATTGAAACGATGAAACGTCAAATAAGCCTTGGTCGGTTAATTTCAGCTCTGGAATGACTGGCAATGCTAGAAAGGCAAGTGTAATAAATGGATTGAATTCGTCTGATGCTCCAATCGTTATTAAAGCATCGTGTATCTTTTGCAGTCGTTCTAATACGTCTTCAAACCTTTTCGCTGTCATGAGACCGCTGATTTCAAGCGGCAAGTCTGCTAACACATGTCCATTGTCGACAACAGCAAGTCCACCGTTTATATGTTTTATATGTTCAATTGCAACGATGATGTCGTTATCGTTCGTTCCGGTGGCGATGATGTTATGTGAATCATGAGCAATCGATGACGCAATCGCCCCTTTTTTCAGTTGAAAGCCGTTGACGATACCAACACCAACGCCAAGACCACGATGACGTTCAACGACGACAAGCTTTAACAGATCCCGCTCCACCGATGGTTGAAAGACCCCGTGTTCAACATCCACTTCTGTCATGAGCCGTTTTGTATGCAAATGATTTGGGATAATTTGAATGACATTTGCTTTATTCCCATGAAGAAATGGGATTTGTATATGTTGTTTCGTTATTTCTTTCGCATGAATAGATTGCGTAATGGCTTTGTCGATTGAATTAGTTTTTTCTACCGAAAATGTCGCTCGCCCGTTTTGAGCAACAAGTTTCCCTTTTTTGTAGACGTGTGTAATAGAAAATGCATGCAAATCTTCTACAAACAAAAAGTCGGCATCATACCCAGGAGCGATCGCGCCTTTCGTATATAGGCGATAACATTCTGCCGCATTTAATGTCGCCATTTGAATAGCTGTCAGTGGATTCATGCCTGCTTGAATCGCTAGACGAATATGATGATCGATACTTCCTTCTGTGACAAGCTCATCAATATGTTTATCATCTGTGCAAAATAAAAAGCGGCGCGCGTTATACGTATTGACAGCAGGGAGTAGTTTGTTTAAATCTTTTGCGACCGAACCTTCCCGAATTAGTACGTACATGCCTCGTTGAATGCGGGCGATCGCTTCGTCTATTGTGACACATTCATGGTCAGTGTGGACATTGGCGCTTCGGTATACGTTCACAGCTGTTTCATCCAGTCCAGCTAGATGACCGTCGATCAGTTTATTTGCTTCCATCGCAGCGGCTAGTTTCGCAAGCATAGGTTGCTTTCCTTCTAGAAGTGAAGGATAATCCATCACTTCTGCAAGTCCGAGCACGCGCGGATGGGAAAAGAATGGGGCTAAATGTTCGGCGTGCAATGTCGCGCCAGCATGTTCAAAATCGGTGGCGGGTACGCACGATGGCAGCATGACATATACATCGAGCGGAATGTTATTCGAATCGTTTAGCATAAATTCAATGCCTTTTGTCCCCGAGACGTTCGCAATTTCATGCGGATCAGTAATGGCGGTTGTGATGCCGTGCGGAACGATGACGCGAGCAAACTCGCTTGGGGTAACCATTGATGATTCAATATGAACATGTCCGTCGATCAAACCCGGGCAAACGTATTTTCCTTGTGCATCAATGATCGTATGCCCGTCATATGTACCGATACCGACGATTTTTCCGTCGGTAATCGCAATGTCTCCTTCGATGATATCGTGGGTAAAAACATTGACGATTTTTCCGTTTTTCACAACAATATCAGCGATTTGTCTTTTGGAAGCTACTGCAAGTTGTTTCATAGATGTTCCTCCTCCCCAACTCGATACGAGGAGCAATCCTCGTAGTCAAACGATTTACGGTCGTTTGGTAGAAACTTTCGGACCATATTTCCGAAATTATACGAGTTGTTTTTCAAAAATTTTTTTCATTCTACAATGTTATTTGTTCTCTCGTCAATGCTTGATTTATGTCGAATAAACGATAAAAATGTATATTGTTTCATTGTCGAAAATTTAAAAGGGGTAAACCCTGGATCTGGTTATACACAAGAAGCGATTGAAACAGTTTTCCCAACGATAACGAGATGTCCAGTTGGGCATCTCGTTTTTTTGTTCATCTAAAATGAATGGCAAATGTTGCTTCACTGCACGAAAGTTTGGTATCATCATAGTATTGTGAAAGGTCGACAATATCGGAGGTGAAACATATGTCACGAATCTCAATCGAGCAAGTAAAACACGTCGCGCATTTAGCACGTTTAGCGATTACAGAGGAAGAAGCGACAATGTTTGCGAAACAATTAGACGCCATTATTACGTTTGCGGAGCAGTTAAATGAGCTGGATACAGAAAACGTTCCGCCAACGTCGCACGTGTTAAATATGAAAAACGTCATGCGTGAAGATGTACCGACAGCTGGTCTTCCGTTAGAAGACGTATTAAAAAACGCACCAGACCATCAAGACGGGCAATTCCGAGTACCAGCCATTTTAGAGTAAGGAGGGAAGAATATGTCATTGTTTGATTATCGTGTATCTGAACTGCACAGTTTATTACATAAAAAAGAAATTTCCGTTTCAGATTTAGTGGATGAATCGTTTAAACGGATTGCCGAAGTAGAAGAAAAAGTACAGGCGTTTTTAACGTTAAACGAAGAACAAGCTCGCATGAAGGCAAAAGAGCTAGATGAAAAATTGGGAACAGAAAAGGAATTTGGTTTACTTTTCGGAATGCCGATCGGCATTAAAGATAACATTGTGACAAAAGGGCTACGCACAACGTGTGCCAGCAAAATTTTGTACAACTTCGACCCGATTTACGATGCAACGGTTGTAGAGCGTTTAAACGAAGCTGACGCAGTGACGATCGGAAAATTAAATATGGACGAGTTTGCGATGGGATCATCGACAGAAAACTCTGGCTTTCAACTCACGCGCAATCCGTGGGATTTAGAGCGCGTGCCAGGCGGTTCTAGCGGCGGTTCAGCAGCGGCAGTGGCAGCAGGAGAAGTGCCATTTGCGCTTGGATCAGACACAGGTGGATCGATTCGCCAACCAGCTGCGTTTTGCGGGGTTGTTGGGTTAAAACCAACGTACGGCCGCGTATCGCGCTATGGGCTTGTTGCGTTTGCGTCTTCGCTTGATCAAATTGGTCCGATTACGCGCACCGTTGAAGATAATGCATACTTACTACAAGTCATTTCTGGATTGGATCCGATGGATTCTACATCCGCAAATGTTGACGTACCAGACTATGTTTCTGCCTTAACAGGTGACATTCAAGGTTTAAAAATTGCCGTGCCGAAAGAATATTTAGGAGAAGGGGTATCAGACGAAGTGCGCCAATCGGTATTACAAGCGCTAAAAGTTTTAGAAAGCCTTGGCGCAACGTGGGAAGAAGTTTCACTTCCTCACTCAAAATATGCGCTCGCGACATACTACTTGTTAGCATCTTCTGAGGCGTCTGCTAACCTTGCTCGCTTTGACGGCGTTCGTTACGGCTACCGAACAGACAATGCAAAAAGCTTAATGGAGATGTACAAGCAAACGCGCAGCGAAGGGTTCGGCAACGAAGTGAAGCGCCGCATTATGCTCGGAACGTTTGCGTTAAGCTCGGGCTACTATGACGCATATTACAAAAAAGCGCAAAAAGTGCGGACGCTCATTAAACAAGACTTTGAAAACGTCTTTGAAAAATACGACGTCATTATCGGACCAACAACCCCAACGCCAGCGTTTAAAATTGGTGAAAAAACGAGCGATCCATTAACAATGTACGCAAACGACATTTTAACGATCCCAGTAAACCTTGCCGGTGTTCCAGGTATTTCGATTCCATGCGGATTTGTCGACGGGCTTCCGGTTGGTTTGCAAATTATCGGCAAACATTTCGATGAAAGCACAATTTATCGCGTCGCTCATGCGTTCGAACAAGCAACAGACTATCATAAACAAAAACCAACGTTGTAAGGGGGGAATGAGTGATGAATTTTGAAATTGTCATCGGACTTGAAGTGCACGTCGAGCTGAAAACGAAATCGAAAATTTTCTCAAGTAGCCCAAACGCATTCGGAGCGCCCCCAAACACACAAACGAGCGTCATTGACTTAGGGTATCCGGGCGTTCTTCCGGTGCTGAATAAACAAGCGGTTGAATATGCGATGAAAGCAGCGATGGCATTAAACTGCGAAATTGCGACGGAAACGAAGTTTGACCGGAAAAACTATTTTTATCCAGACAACCCGAAAGCGTACCAAATTTCACAATACGACCAACCGATTGGACAAAATGGTTGGATCGAAATTGAAGTGAACGGCAAAAAGAAAAAAATCGGCATCACGCGCATTCATTTAGAAGAAGATGCCGGAAAGCTGACGCATACAGGGGATGGCTATTCGCTAGTTGACTTTAACCGTCAAGGCACGCCCCTTATTGAAATCGTATCTGAGCCAGATATTCGTTCACCAGAAGAAGCGTATGCGTATTTAGAAAAATTAAAATCAATCATTCAATATACAGGCGTATCCGATTGCAAAATGGAAGAAGGTTCGCTTCGTTGTGACGCAAACATTTCCCTTCGCCCAATCGGTTCAGACAAGTTCGGTACGAAAACGGAATTGAAAAACTTAAACTCATTTAACTTCGTTCGCCAAGGATTAGAATACGAAGCGAAGCGCCAAGAGAAAATTTTATTGTCTGGCGGTGTGATCCAGCAAGAAACGCGCCGTTTCGATGAAGCGACGAAAACAACGATTTTAATGCGTACAAAAGAAGGTTCGGAAGACTATCGCTACTTCCCAGAACCAGATTTAGTGATGCTTTATATTGACGATGAGTGGAAAGAGCGCGTACGTGCGTCCATTCCAGAACTTCCGGATGCGCGGAAAAAGCGATATGTCGAAGAGCTTGGTTTGCCGGAGTATGATGCGAAAGTATTAACGCTTACAAAAGAAATGGCAGACTTTTTTGAGGCAACGGTTGCAAATGGTGCGGATCCAAAGCTTGCTTCAAACTGGCTCATGGTCGAAGTATCTGCTTATTTAAACGCAGAACAAAAAGAATTACATGACATTGCGTTAACGCCAGAAAGTCTTGCAAGCATGATTAAACTCATTCAAAACGGCACGATTTCGTCAAAAATTGCGAAGAAAATCTTTAAAGAGCTTGTTGAAAAAGGTGGCGATCCAGAGCAAATCGTCAAACAACAAGGGCTTGTGCAAATTTCTGACGAAGCAACGTTGCGCAAAATTGTGTTAGAAGTGCTCGACGCGAATCCACAATCGATCGAAGACTTCAAAAACGGAAAAGACCGTGCGATCGGATTCTTAGTCGGTCAAATTATGAAAGCAACAAAAGGACAAGCCAACCCACCGCTTGTGAATAAGCTGTTAGTAGAGGAAATTGGAAAACGATAATGAAACAATAGGAGGCCTGCCCACCGGCAGGCTCTGTTTTCAATAAAAATTTTTGCACTATTAAAAAAATACAATTAACAAACGTTGTGATCGAATGATAGATTTTTTATAAGAAAAAACCAATTGATTTAGTAGGATATGAAATCTCGAAGGGTCAAAGAGGGGAGAGGAAACGATGAGCAATGAACAAACCTTCCGCCCGGAGACGCTCGCCATCCACGCCGGGCAAAAACCGGATGCGGACCTGGTGTTGCTTATTCGTTACTTATAGCAGGTAAAACTCTAAATAATCAATCATACATTGATTGTGCTGTCAGCGGAATGAAACTGGCAAGCAAACGGCTTTACAACATTTTTTCTCCTTCCTTCTGTCATGGTTTATCGGGAGTTGCGTATATATGCAACAGATTTTATGAAGAAACGAATATCAGCGATTTTAAGGAAGCCGCCTGCAAATTAGTCGATGATATAATAAAATTTTATAATGAGGAATTCCCTTTTGGCTTCAAAAATATTGAGGAGAGCGAAGGAAGCACGAAATATTATGATTATGTGGGACTAATCGATGGAACAGCGGGAATTTTATTGACGATATTAGCTATACAAAACTCGAAAAAAACGCCTTGGGATTGTGCATTTTTATTATCTGAAGTTTAAATGTTGTTTATATACAATGGAAAAGCCGACTGATCGATGGTTAGAGGCAAGCCGCAGAGGGGGCTCCATCATACCTTGGCGTACCGATCGGTCGAACAACTCCCTAAAAAGGGTGTTGTTCGATCAATCGGTCATCGATCAAATATGTTGGAAAAGGTTCATAGACAAGAGGTGTCTTTCACCCGGGCGTCACTCAAGACGTGCGCATTTTTTAGTAAAAAGCAACAAAGAGTAAAGCTTCACATTGCACCTATGAACAACGCAACGGTGTTATGAGATTACCCCATGATATGGGGATGGAATAGGTTAAAATGAGATTCAACTGTATGGGGGATCAAAAGATGAATAACAAGAAAATTTTGGTCGTTGATGATGATGAAGATATTTGCTGCACCATTAAACAATATTTGGAGCTTCATCATTATCAGGTAGAAACGGTCCACAGCGGTGTAGAAGCGTTGAAGATGATAAACGACGATTTTGATTTGATTGTGTTGGATATCATGATGGAAGGAATTGACGGAATGGAGCTGTGTACAATCATTCGTGATCGGGTTGATTACCCTATTGTATTTGTTAGTGCTAAAACGCTGGAGGAAGATAAGGTTCAAGCTCTGGCGATCGGTGGGGATGACTACATCACCAAGCCGTTCAGCTTAAAGGAGTTAAAGGCGAGAATTGATTCTCATTTAAGAAGGGAAGAACGGATTCGTTCAAACGAGAGATATCTTTTGAGTTCTAAAAATATTACGATTGATCTTTTGGCTAATGAAGTCTTTTGTAAAGGAAAGAAATTACCGTTAACAAAAAAAGAATATGAGATTGTGAAGTTGTTGATGCTCAATAAAAAGGTCGTTTTCTCCAAAGAAAGAATCTTTGAACGAGTATGGGGGATTGACTCCGACAGCCAGTTAGACACGGTTACAGAAAGCATCAAAAATATTCGAAAAAAAATCAAGGACGTCGATCCAGAAACCTCTTATATTCAAACATTATATGGGCTCGGCTATAAATGGGATGTGAGCAATGAAAAACGATAAAACAATCAAACGAGATTTTTACTTGTTGGTTGTGAAGGTAGTGTTGGCAACAGTGATCTCTTCAGCCGTTACCTATTTATGCGTAATCTATTTGATTATGACATTAACCACGAACGATGTGGTGAAACCGACCAATTATTTCGTGAAGGATTTGGATTTGATTGAAAAAAAGGTGAAAGAAAACGAAGAGGCGATTTTCAAGGGGAGATTAATCCCATACCCGTCAAGTTTAGTGTTAAGGGTCGTTGTGTCCATACGCAATGTTTGTGATCATTAGCTGAAGAAAAAGAATACCACATGTTTTAGGTATGCCAAATAACCCTCTTGGAGAGGGTTATTTGGCGTTTTTATGAATCTAATCAATAAATACCCAATTTAACCAAGAGATCCGATGCCGTTTCTTTTCCTTTCCTTCGATCCTTTCTTCCATGTTTTCTCAATAGAAGGAGGGGAGAAGAAAGGCTGATTTCTTCCTTGGATAGGCGCAAAAGCAGTTGTTGCCAATAGGATTGGAGAACATCTAGTGCTTTCCGTTCGCTGATTTGAATCCCTTCTGTTTGTTGCCAATACGTTCGAGCTTGAAACAGAAAGGTTTGAGTCACCAAAATGGCAATCAACGTCCCATATACATGGCATTCGAACCGTTCTTTCTTCATCTTCTTCACTTTCTCCAAATCAAAAACGGACTTCCACGCTTTAAACAGCAGTTCAATTTGCCACCGCAAAGAATAAAGCCCATAAACCTGTTGCCCATCAAACGACTCTTGTGGTAAATTAGTCAGTAAGATGTGGTATTTCTTTTGTTCGAGGGTTTGGCGTGTCAGCGCCTTCCCTTTTCTTTTTTCCCTTTTTCGCACATACGCCATCCGTTTTTGCCATTCTTCTTCCGTCAAACGTCGAAAAATCAAGCGTGGGATATACAAACGCTCATGCCCGATGTATACATGTTCCATTTCTACTGATTCCCCTTCCTTTAATTGATTCCCAAGAGATTCCCAATCCCATTCCTTCCACTGGCTATTCTCTTTGATATACACTTTCATATCGGAACGGAGCCGAGTAATATAATACGCTCCTCGGGCGTCGATCTCGGTTAGTGCGGCAACGGAGAAAAAGCCCAAATCCCGAATACATAGGTCATTCGGCAAAATCGTGTGCTGGGCATGATAGGCAAAACGGGCGTCCGAGTCATTGGCCGATTGAACGCATAGTTGAAGACAGGCACCAGACAACAAGTCATATTCAAACTGAATTTTCGCTCCTGATGAGACGGAACCTCGGTAGTCCTCCCCGTAGTCGGCAGGAACCAAAAAACTGGTCGAATCCAAAATCCGCAAGCGAGTAAAACACGTCCGGTAGGTTTGGATGGTGGACCAAAGCAATGGGCGTTGTCGTTGGAGGAGAAGGAAAAACACTTCTCGCAAAAACGCCACGGCTCGCTCGGTAAAGCGCTGATTCAATCCTTCGCTGGACAGGGAACAGTCATGGCGGAGCGTGAGAGACGTACATAACCGTTGGAGTGATTGTTGTGCCAGTGAGCCATCTCCCCATGCACAAAGAGTCAAAAATGCTTCTGCCGTTAATGCTCGTTTTCGTTGGATAAATCCTGTTTCTTGAGCAAGATGAGTCAATGTCTCAGGCGAGAAAAGTTGGCGGATGGTTTTCATCCATGCTTGCATTTGATTTTCCATAGAAAAAATCCTTTCTAACGAAGAGTATTCGCTAGAAAGGATACCATGTTTTTAACGGTGTACAAAGGCCCAAATGCTTAACTTGATGGCTATGGAGATTAATCCCTATCCATCGTTACAGTGAAAAGATACAGGGAGAAGTTGTAGACATCAGCGGTAAGCATCTGTATGGTGATCGAGAAATTATAGACGATCAAGTGGATATTAGTCAATCGATCAACCGTGAGATTGTAAAAGGAAGCTATGTGTATCGGTTCATTCCCCTGAAGCATGATAACGCCATTCAGGCGGTATATGTGTTGAAAGCGCCTTTTGGGTTCATCATTAACAATCAAAATCGCTTGGAAGCCGTGTTGATTTATGCTGTGATGTTTATTTCTCCGTTGATCTTTTTTATTGTCTATTTGATTTTCTTTACATCTAGGCTGTACAAATCATTGTTTCATAATGTCAAATTGTTGCTCCAGGCTTCGGATCACATTGCAAGCGGGAATTTTGATTTTCAAGTCTCGGGGTTGAGAAGAAAAGAGTTTATCAAGATCCAGGATTCCTTTAATACCATGATCAGTGCACTGAAAGAAATGGTGGAACGTTTAGCAAAGACCGATGACGAACGAAAAATGATGGTATCATCGATCGTACATGATATCAGAACCCCGTTAACGGTCATCCAAGGACAAATTGATTTGATTCAAGATTTGAGAAAGTTGGACCACTTTGATGTCACTCCCCATTTAGAGATTATTCGCAAAAACTGTGGGAAGATGACCATGTTGACAGATAATTTGTCGTTGCTCTATAAAGTAGAGAATGACCACTTCTCATTGAATGGAAAAGAAGTGGATGTAAGGCAAATCCTTGAGGAGAAAAAACTAGAGATCTCAACAATGGTTTACCATCAAAAATCGATAAACATTTGCTTTGATGTGAATTTGCAAAAATCATCTTACATACTTGATGAAGCGATGTTAATGAGAGTGTTGGACAATATTTTATACAACAGCCTGAGGTTTACAAAAAGCGGAGAAATTAAGTTGGAAGTACATGATGAGAAAGAGGGGAATGAATGGAAAATCTATTTTCGCTGTTCAGATACAGGAACGGGATTTAAAGAAAACGATACGTCTTTGTTGTTCCAGCCTTTTTACCAGGATAAGCAGTATAAAAATCATGTTGGATTAGGACTGTATATTGCTAAAAGAATTGTGAATCATCATGGCGGTGAAATTTGGGCCTACAACAATGAAAAAGGTGGAGCGACGGTTGAATTTTATATTAAGGAGCTATCTGATTAATCATCCAATCTTATGGGCTTTCCGCCGTTATCGAGAGTGGAGAATGCAGCTAGGGAGGAATTTCTCTTTCCCTAGCTGACAGTCTCTAAGCCTTTATTTTCTTTTAGCAATCAAAAATTGGTGGTTCACCGTAACAGCTACTTCTTCATCTGGGTTTACGCCTTTGATGCTGTATACCCAGCCAAAGTTCAAGTGAGTTCGTTTTTCATCCGTTTGATCGGGAATGACTTCGATCTTTCGCAGCTCTTTTTTACTCAAGATTTGATGATGCTCATTGATGGTAATCGTCTCCGCTACTTTCCCGATCGGTTTGTTCAATTGATTCCGATCGACTTTTGCTGCTTGAATCATGTACGTTCGGCCTTGATAGTGAATTTCTTGCAAATTTTCTTTGTTCAACTCGTATTTTGGTAATTTCCGATCGATCTCCATATTTTGTGTGGCTGTCCTTTTTAAGTTACTGACAAGTGAACAACCTGCTATAAAGAGGATTCCAATCAACATGAGGAGTAAGATAGAGTTTTTCATCGTTACTCTGAAACCTCCTTTTTTACCATCCCATTGAGAGGGAGCAGTGAACTTTCATTCATGTGGTTGATTTCCTTCCCAACGATGAAACCAGATCGAACCGATGATGGTGACGATGATGAAGCTTAGAAGGGCATAGGCTATTCCTTCCCATAATGATAGCGAAAAGGAACTTAATAACTGCGCCCCCAAGGTTTGCTTTACTTCGGGCATCATAAGAATCGGAAATTGTGAGAGACGAACAGCCCAAGCCCAAGGAATATAGCTCCATACGTGATCACCTAAGGAAGTTGCGCCAATCAGGGCAGAAATGAGAAATCCGCCGCTTCCTACTGCGATCGAGGCTCCCATTCCAAAGGCAAAGCTGATGAACAGATGCAAAGAAAAAAGGATGAGTGAGCCCACGATGGAGAGCATGGCTCCTTGCAAAAATAACTGATAATGAATGTGCGCCACTTTGAGTACGTATTTCATTCCAAAGAGCATGAGAATCGTCGCTAGCAAGATGTCCGCGCATGCAATAAAGATGAGCAGCGTGAGTTTGCCAACATACCATTGAACTTTGGATACAGGACCGGTCAAGATGTTCATGAAACTTCCTGCTTTTTCTTCTTGATAGGACATCAGCCCAGTCAGTAGGGAGATAATGATCGGTAAGGAAACGGCCATTACTTCAAAAAATCCTTGATAGATTTTCATCTGCCAAAACGTAGAAGTACGGTAGTGCGAAAAATACCATACCATAAAGAGAGAATAAATGATTGGCGTGATGATGACCATCATCCGAATCGCTGTGCGTTTTGTTTTTATCCATTCGGATGACAGAAGGCGAAGAAACGACATGTCAATACACTTCCTTTCGCGCAAACCAAACGGCGGTTAAAAAAGATAACAATAGAAACATGACAAGGGCGATCGCCAGGCCTATTGGAATGACAGAAGGATCCAATAGCGGACTCCCTTTTTCCAAAGGAACACCGTTCGGATGAACCCCGACGATCGGGCACATCATCCTCATTCCCCAGCTCCATGGGATGAACAGCCAATACGGTTGTGCGGCCATGACTACCCCTAAGGCGAGGCCAATGACACTGACAATGATCGAGACTACCATCCCGAACCGCTCGGCCACAAATAATCCGATCGGGATATAGGCTAAAGAGGTCAACCAAATGACCAAGCTGGCGAATACGGCGACCGTAGCTGATGAGAGGCTGTTGGGAAAAAGCCATTTCAATAAAACAAGTAAGATGATCAGCTCTATTGTTGAGAGCAACATATAATAGGCGATGACGGTGATTTTGCTCCACCATAGACGCACGATGCTAATGTCGTGACAACGCAACACTTTATCGTTTCCTGACTTTTTCTCCCTTACCGTTGACAAGGAAGCGATCAAGGCTGTTCCAATCGGAACAAAAATCAATGGCCACCAATTAAATACGGCATATTCAAAATAATTGTGTGTGGAATTTATAGTTGGCATGGTGATGATGGTGTACAGGACAAAGAAAAGCGGAGCGATGAATACAAGTTTTTTCGCAAACGTCCGCTTATATTTTAAACGTTCTGACTCGAACATATTGAGCATGATTTCTATCCTCCTTCATTACTCGTTCACTACATCGACAAAGAGTTTTTCGAGATCTTGGCTTTCGTCCATTTTCCCTTCGTACCTGAGTTTTCCGTTTTGGATAATGCCAATATAATCGGCTAATTGCTTAACTTCGGACAAAATATGGCTCGATAGAATGACGGTGATCCCGTTTTCGGTAAACGATTGAATGAGTTTTCGCAAGTCCTGTATGCCTAATGGGTCCAAGCCGTTTGTTGGTTCGTCGAGAATGAGCAGCTTTGGATGGTTTAAAAGAGCTTTGGCAATTCCTAATCGCTGTTTCATTCCGAGGGAAAATTGAGATGCTTTCTTTTTCCCTGTATTTTCTAAGCCGACGATGTTCAAAACTTCTTGGATCCGCGACTCAGGCAAACGAAGCAATTTAGCGTGAACAAGCAAGTTTTCATGAGCCGTTAGATTGCCGTAAAGAGCAGGGGATTCGATCAGCACACCGATATCTTTTAACTGTAGATGAGCAAATTCGCTAACATAAATTTACAACCAAACAAAAAAGGAGACATGAACCCGATTCCTTGGTTAAAATAGATGTGCCACAACTATCCACAAGGAGGTTCATGTCTCATGAATAGATTAGCACATCATCAAGGAATCCACAAGTTTTTCATAACGTTAGGGTTGGCGCTTTATTTCTCGAAACCTGTGATGAAGCATCTCGTTCATATCGTGGATGCGATGATTACAAAGGGCTTTTCGGGAACACTGACCGATCTACATCACGGGAGTTTTCATCCGAACCATCGCACGACACTGAGCCATTTTTTCACGAAAAGCCCATGGGAGGAAGAGACGCTGCTTCGCAAACTCCAGCAGTGGGTGCTTCATCGTGTCGAACGCAGCTCGAAACGAGAGAATCAACCCATTTTTGTTTCGATCGATGATACGATTTGCCAAAAAACGAAGCCCTCGTCACGGGCAACACACGCCATTCAAGGGTGTGATTGGCACTATTGTCACGCAGAGAAAAAATCGATTTGGGGACATTCTCTCGTTTGGCTCATGGTTCATACGATGACTCAAGCGTTTCCTTTTGCCTTTCGCCTCTACGACAAGACGGCGGGGAAAAGCAAAGGGGAACTCGCGATCGAGATGCTTTCTTCGTTGGATGTGAGTCGCCCCGTTTATGTGCTCATGGACTCTTGGTATCCATCGAAAACCCTCGTGGGAGCCTGCTTGAAAAAAGGGTTCCACGTCATCGCGATGCTGAAGACGAATCGGATTCTCTATCCAAAAGGGACGGCCATTCAAGCAAAAGAATTTGCCAAATCTATGGAGCCACGGGATACCCGCCTCGTCACGGTGGGAAAAGAGCGTTATCGGGTGTATCGCTACGAAGGCGCTCTGAACGGTCTCAAGGATGCCGTGGTGCTGCTCGCATGGAAAGCCGATCAGCCGATGACGCCGAAACATCTTCATTGCGTCTTGAGCACCGATCGCGAGCTAAGCGATGAAGAGATCTTGCGCTACTATGCTGCACGTTGGTCGATCGAATGTTTTTTCCGTCAAGCGAAAGACCAGCTGAAACTCGATGGATACCGCGTTCGCGGGCGTCGGGCGGTGAAACGGTATTGGATCTTGGTGCAACTTGCGTATATGTACAGCATGTTCGAGTCGAACAGTGATTTTTCGGATGGGCTCGATCTCCTGCGCAAGAGAAAAGGACATAGCCTCGTGGAGTTCATTTACCGTGCAGCGAAACAAAATATTCCCATTGATACCGTGAAAAAACAGCTCCACGTGGCATAAGGGGTACCCTGTTTGTCTCTTTTTAAATGGTAATTATTGTAACGAAAATTGCTCAACTACAGTTTTAAGTCTTTTCTGCTCCAAGGATGGCCGTTGATCATGATTTCCCCTTTCGTAGGACGCAAAAGCCCTGTCAGCATTTTTAAAAGGGTTGACTTTCCGGCTCCATTTGGTCCGAGCAATCCATAAACCGTCTGTTTCTTGACTTTAATGGATACATCATCTACGACGAGTTGTTTCCCAAACGCTTTGCTTACATGATGGGTCTCTAACATATACTCTCCCATGTTCATTCTCCTCCTATATATAGAAAATTGGGTGGTGATGTTGCTTTTAGCTGGCATTAGCGAAAGGAGCGATGGCGATATCCGTGCTGTGTTTCATATTAATGGTTCAATGTAATGTTTTTATAAGAAAATGAGCACATGGATGATGTTTTTTACAGATTGGGCTTCGTACCTTGGTTTATCGTTTGCTGTTGCCGTGATCAGCGCTCTTCATTGACCAGTGAATGAAAATGATTGGAAATATCGATGAATTTGAGCGGTTAAGCTGATGTCACACGTGGTGAGGAAACAGAATGGTCAAGGGGGATGTTGTGGGCGAACAGTGCCTGGCACTGTTCGAAAAACAAAGCGGCATTGCCATCGGACAATGCCGCTTTATTTTTATAGGTGTACAAGCTTTTGTAAAGTGCTTTCGACTTTAAATACACGGTTGTTTAATACTTGGATGCTCGATTCGTGGTCGGTGAGGGCAGGGAGTACTTTCTCTTCGAGTATGTTAGTTAAGCGGGTGATGTTTCCTTGCATGTTGTGGACATCGAGTGCGAGTGCATCGTATTTTGCGGCGAGCACCTCTTGACCATGACGAACCGCTTCACAAATCGCCTTCGTTTCGAGCGTTCTTTCGTCGAGTAGTTGCACTTTTTCGTCAAGTGCTAGGACTTTGCCATCGAGCGTTTGAACTTTCTCATCCAGCGCTTGAACTTTCTCGTCCAGTGCTTGTACTTGTTGGCGTAAGGAAGACACTTCTTTTTCTAGCACATCCACTCGTTTTTCTAGCGATTCGACTTTTTCGCGGGTTGCTTTGACTTCATGAAGAATTTCATAAAGCAACTGTTCCACCATTTCGTTCACCTCCTTTTCGTTTCCATTTTACACGAATCGACAGCGGATGACTAGCGAACATGTTCATTTTTTAGGCAAGCTACTTGAGGAGCACATTTTCCCAACGACGTTTTAGTAGAGAACGAATAGCGAATCGATTACAATGATAGTAGATGAATGATAGAAGGGGAGCGAAAGATGGATACGTCGTGGCTAAAGCCGATTACGGAGGCGAAATATTTAGTAGTGGATAACGCGTACCGGTACCGCGCGATTTTACGCTATTTTTATACGCAACACGAACGAATGCGGCAATATTTGTTTCCAGAAGAAGTGTACGCTTTTTTAAAACAATTCGATGAATTTCAAGATTACACAGAAGAAGAGCTGCAACAAGACCTAGAGCAGCTCGTCAAATGGAGAAACTTAATCGCTAGACAAGAAACGGGTCATATTCGGACGATTGAGGAATTTAAAAAGAAACGGTTTCGCTATCAATGCAGCCCATATACGGTTGAAATCGAACGAATGATTCGTACGCTTGAGCAGCTAGGGGATACGTTCGGTGGATCGCTCGAAAAAACGCGGTTTGACCGCTTGTATGCGTCGCTTGTCCGAATGGAATCGATTATCCACGATGGATTTGCCGAAAAAAGGGAAGAAATGAATCAAGTGTGGGAAGAAACGTTTGATTATTTTAAAAAAATCATCCAAAATTCTGCCGACTATATTGCCTATTTAAACGGAGAAAACATGGAAGAACGGATGATGTCTGATTCATTTCTCGTCTATAAAGAACAGTTTACCGCTTATTTGCGCGATTTTATCGTCGCATTGCAAAAAACGTCGATGCAAATTGAAAAACTGCTCGAAGACTTGCCTGAGGACGGTGTTCGCCGTTTTATTGAGGAAGTGGTCGCTTACCAGCTTGCCATTCCACGCTTTGAAGGGGCGATTCTTTCGCGTGAACAGCTAGTAGAAGAGAAATTAGACACGTGGCGCAGTTTAAGCGAATGGTTTTTAGGACGAAACGGGCATGAAAGCGAACTGTCGTTTTTACAAAAGCAGACAAACGAAGCGATTCGGCGAATGACGCGCGTCGTTCAGCGCTTAGGGGAACGTCATCACCACTTCCGCAGCCGAAAAAAAGATTACTTGCATTTAGCGAAATGGTTTTCTTCATTAGAAACGATAGAAGAAGCGCATAAATTATCGGCGGTTGTGTTCGGCTGTTTTCATACAAAGCACATCGTCGCCGAAAACGATGCAACGGAAAATATGTACCGCGATATTTGGGAGGAACAGCCGGCAGAATGGCTCGTAAAACCGCGCGTTCGCCACTACCGAGAAAAGAAAAAGCCAGAAGCAATGATTGATCGGCGGAAAGAAAAAGAGGAAACGATGGCCGCCTACTTAGCAGCGAAACAACAGGAGGAAGAAGAACTCACACAGCTTATAAACGACGGAAAAATTGTACTTCAGGAGCTACCGGTCGTTGCTCCGCATATTCGCAAAACGCTGCTCGGGTGGATTGCAAAAGCGATGGGGCGAGAAGACCGGACGGTGCAAACGGAAAACGGATGGAAAGTGAAAGTAGTCCAACGTGAAGGGACGATTATACTGAAAGCAGAAGATGGTACGTTAATGATGCCAAATTACGAAATCCATTTGCTAGACTAGGAGAAGAGAGAATGGAAAAAGAGTTCGATGAGAAAGCGAAAGAAGCGTTAACGGCGCTGTTTGAACAGTTTTGGATTGTTCGGGAAAAAGAGCCGGAACTTTTTCAAAAAATACGAGAACGTGAAAAAGTGCTAAAGCGGTATGTGCAAGAGAAATTCGGCTATCGGCTCATTGTCCACCGCTATTTTGCTAAGCTCGAAAAAATACCAGCCGAACCAGAAGCGTGGATGGGAATGGAGTCGTTTCAAGAACCGCTCGACTACGCGTTATTTTGTTGCTTGTTAGCATATTTAGAAGGAAAAGCAGTCGAAGAAAAATTTTTATTGTCTGATGTATGCGAAGAAATAAAAGCGATGTATCCAGGCGAAACGGCGCTCGATTGGACGAACTACCAACATCGTCGCGCGTTAATTCGCGTCTTAAAAACAGCCGAGCAAATCGGGATTATACATCACGTCGACGGGGAAGTTGAGGCGTTTGCCAATCAAGAAGACGAAGAAGCGTTGTATGAAGTTCCTGTACTGTCCCGCTATTTTATGCGATCCTATCCGAAAGACTTCATTCAATATGAAACGATCGAGCAACTGTTGGAGGAAGAGTGGAAAGTGTCACCCGACGACTACCGCCGCCACTTTATTTATCGGCAGCTCTTTTTATCTCCTGTTGTATATCGTCGGCAAAAAGACGACCCAAACTTTTATTATTTGCGCAACTTCCGCCATCGACTGCGCGATGACATCGAGGCGCATACCGATTTTCGCTACGAACTATATAAAAATGCAGCCTTGCTGACGATTCCAGAACGGCAACATGTGTATACGTTATTTCCAGATCAAAAGGGAACGTCGGATATTATCCTTCATTTTGCCTCTGTCGTTCGCGCTCATTTGGACAACTATCCACCGGATGAATACGGGCAAATCCACGTGACGATGTCCGATTTTCGGCAGTTGCTTCACCGGTGCAGCGAGCAGTATGGCGAAGGCTGGAGCAAAACGTATCGAGAAATGACATTGGCACAACTTTCATCTGAACTGCTCTCTGCTTTAAAAGAATGGAAGATGGCAGAATATGAACAGGAAACGGGCATGGTGACTCTTTATCCGCTGCTTGGACGGCTTGTTGGTCGATATCCAGACGACTTTACAACGAAAGGAAGAGACGATGATGACGAATAAATGGGTGCTTCATCGCGCGGGATTGATAAATTTTTGGTATTACGACGAGCAATATTTCGAATTTGCTGACGGGAAGTTGTTGTTGCGCGGGACGAACGGCTCTGGGAAGTCAGTAACGATGCAAAGCTTGCTTCCTGTCTTATTGGACGGGAAAAAAACGCCCGACCGGCTTGACCCGTTCGGTTCACGGGCACGAAAAATGGAAGATTACTTGCTTGGCGAAAAGGAAATTGTCGATCGCGATGAGCGGACAGGTTATTTGTTTTTAGAATATAAACGAAAGCAGACGGACCAATATGTGACAACGGGAATCGGGTTGCGGGCAAAGCGACAAAAAAATATGGATTTTTGGGGGTTCGTCATTTTTGATAACCGCCGCATCGGTCGCGATTTATTTTTATATAAAACGGAAAAATCAGCGGATGGAACGGAAAAAATCCCGCTCACCAAACGCGAACTGGCGAATGTACTTGGCAACGGCGGAACGGTCGTGGATTCACAAAAAGAATATATGGAGCTCGTCAATAAGCACGTCTTCCGATTTGAATCGATGGAGGCGTTTCAAGAATTAATTGAGCTATTGATTCAATTGCGTAGCCCGAAGCTATCGAAGGATTTCAAGCCAACGGTCATTTACGAGATTTTAGAAAGCTCGCTCCCCGCGTTGACAGACGATGAGTTGCGCCATTTATCGGAAACGATTGAAAATATGGACCAAACGAAACAGCAGCTAGAGCAGCTAGAGCGCGATGAGCAATCACTAAAACGGCTTTGTGCGCAATATCGAGCGTATAACGAGTATATGATTGCGGAAAAAGCAAGCGAATGGATAAAGGCTGACAAACAAGTGAAGCGGCTAGCAGAAGAAGAAAAGCAATGGCTTGCGGAGGAACAGGAAAAGCAAGCGCACCTTGTCGCTTTGAGCGAATACATTCAAACGCTTGCAAACGAACAGGACGTATTGCATCAACGAGAATTAGAATTAGCGAGCCACGAAGTGTTTCAAGCGGCGAAAGAATATGAGCGAGTCCAACAAGAAATACGCGACATTCATGACAAGCAACAAAAACTATTGCGGCAAATCGATGAAAAAGAGCAGCTCGAACGCCGCTATAAGCGCCAGTTAGAAGAAGACGAAGACCGGCGGTATCAGATAGAAAAGCAACTCACGCAGCAAGTAGAAGACTTACGGCATGATGCGATGGAAAGTTCCTTCTCTTCCCATGCTCTTAACGAAGCGGACTTTGCTCGACAGCGCCAAACGAAATTTGATTTTACCGTCTGGAAGCGAGAAGGACAAGAATACGTTGAAAAACTAGAACAAACGATTGCGCTTTGGCGCCGCCATGATGAAATGAAGGCGCGCTATGAAGAAACGAGTAAAGAGGCAGGGGAGCTGCAGCGGGAAGTAGACGAATTGCGCCATGAAGAAGCGAAATGGCTCGAACTGTTAGAAAACGAAAAAGCGCGTTTCCAACAAGAAGTATTTCGCTGGCTCGAACAATGCCAAGACGTTTCCGTACCGGAACCCTCTGTCCAACTATTTTTACAGCGTCTTCACGAACTATACGAAACGTATCACGTCGATGAGATGAAGCAACCGTTTACGGAAGCGTATTACGAAGCACTCAATCGAAAAAACGAAGAAAAAATGAAGCAAAAGCATACGTGCACGTTATTAGAGGAAAAAATCGCCTCAAAAGAAGCCGAATGGAACCAATGGAAAACGCAAAAAGACCCCGAGCTCATGCGCGATGAACAAACGATCGCAGCGCGGGCGGAGTTAGACGAAAAAGGGATTGCTTTTGTCCCGTTTTATGCAGGGGTGGAATTTCAAGACCATGTACCAGAACCGCTTCGGGAGCGGATTGAATCGGCATTGTATCATGCAGGGCTACTTGATGCGTTAATTACAGAAACCGATGTCGAAGTAACGTGTGACCGAGTGATTGTTCCACGTCCTGTCGAATTGGCGCATACATTAGCAGACTATTTGCAGCCAGATGTAGATGAAGGATGCAAAGTGTCCAAAACGCGCATTAACGAAGTACTTCAAAGCATCGTTCTTGCCGATAGAGAAATGGACGGAACGTTTATGCTTCATGAAGAAGGGCGTTATACGCTCGGCTTAATCAAAGGGCATGCCCCGGCGCGGGAAAAAGCGTTGTTTATCGGACGCACTGCCCGCAAGCGTTGGCGGCTAGAAAAGATCGCCGCACTCGAAGCAGAACTCCACGAACTTCGCACCCAGCTTCATGAGGGAACCGACATGCTAAAACAGCTCGAGCAGACGATTGCGCAAATAACCCGCTGGTTTCGTGCCTTTCCAACCGACCGCGACATGCGCGCAGCCTTTGAAGAACGAGAAAAAACGAAGCGAATGATAATAAGCAAACAACGCGAATGGGAAAAGAAAAACGAAAAGTTAGCCCAGCTTGCCCGCGATTGGCAACAAGCAAAACAAACGTTGCGCGAGCAAACCGAGGGGCTCGATTTAGAGTTTTCCAAGGACGGCTATGAACAGGCGCTTGTTTTTATGAAATCGTATATGCGTGGGCTTCATGAATTGCAAATGACCCATCGGGAGTTTCTCCATTTGCTCGACATGATTCATCATCGGACAGAGCAGTTAGAAACGTTGCAACAAGAAATCGATGAAACGAAAGGCGAACGGCATATGCTCGCAAAAGAGCAGCAAAAACTCGAACTGAAGCGACAAGAAATCGAGCGGACGCTGCAACTAATGGGCGCAGAAGAAGTTCAAGCGGAAATTCAGCGCGTCCGCGACCGGTTGGCATTTTTGCAGCGAGAAATGCCAGCGAAAATGAACGAGCGCATTGCGCTAGAGCATGAGCTGAAAGCCATTCGTGAAAAATGCGAACAGCTTTCGGTGAAAGAAACGTTCGCAAAGCGGCTAGCGGAGGCGTGGAAGCGGTCGTTTGCGCGAGAGCTTTCCCTTGAGCTTGTAGAGCTTCACGGTTCTGATTGGTTGGAAAAAGCAAAAGAAGCGATGCAGCAATACGGGGTGCTAGCGAAAGAAGCTCGAACGTCGCTTGTGAACCGATTAAATAGCGTCTTTTTCCAAGAGTCGGCGAATTTAACGGAATACCGGCTCAGCCAAGAGCCTGTCGCAGCTGAGGAGGACAATTTGTTTACGGATATCGAGCTAGATGAAGAAATGGAATTAAAAGTATCCGGATGGAGAGAAAAGCAAGACCGCATCGTCCTTTTGCTTGATTATAAAGGGCAGCGCGTATCACCATTTTATGTATTGCGTGAAATCGAGCACGACATTTTCTTGCAGCGGGAATATATGAAAGAGCAAGACCGCGAATTGTATGAAGAAATTATTTTAAAAACGATCGGTCGAATTTTGCGCAGCCGCATTCAACGGGCGGAGCGTTGGGTAAAAGATATGAACGAACTAATGCAACAGCTCGACACGTCTTCTGGGTTGGTGTTGTTTATTCAATGGAAGCCGCGCACCGCGGAAACGGAAGAAGAGATGGATACGAAAGAGCTTGTCGAGTTGTTGCGGATGAACTCGCGGCTATTAAAAGAGGAAGATTTGCAGCGAGTGACGAAACATTTCCGCTCGAAAATTCATCGAGCGCGCGAATTGCTAGAAGAGCGCGGCCAAGGAAATACGCTCCACCAAATTATTAAAGAAGTATTAGACTATCGGAAATGGTTTTCATTTACCCTTTATTACCAAAAAACGAATGAACCGAAACGAGAGTTGACGAACCAACGGTTCTATCAATTTAGCGGTGGGGAGAAAGCGATGGCGATGTATATTCCGTTGTTTGCCGCGACGTATTCGCGTTATCAAGAAGCAGCAGACGATGCGCCGTACATTATTTCGTTGGATGAAGCGTTCGCGGGGGTAGACGAAAATAATATTCGCAATATGTTCGGGCTTGTCGAGCAGCTTGGGTTTAACTATGTGATGAACTCGCAAGCGCTCTGGGGCGATTATGATACCGTTCCGGCGCTATCGATTTGCGAACTCGTTCGTCCGAAAAATGCTTCGTTCGTGACGGTCATTCGCTATTATTGGAACGGAAAAATAAAGCAGCTTGTTACGGATGAAAAGTTAGCGGCAATGATGAGAGGGGGATCGCATTGAATCGGGTAGAGGAAGCGGTGCAATTTTTTCGCGGTGAACGTTCGTTTCACCGCCTTTTTTGCGAAATGAAAAAGAAATACGAATCGCTTGGTCGCATAGGGGGCACAATTTCCGTTTCGTCTTTTTCGGCGGAGGAAAAGGAAGCGATCGCGTCGTTTTTTGGCAAAGAAATGAGCCGCGTGTCGCTCGCGGCGTTTGAACAACAGCTTGCGAATACAAGGTTTGCCGGCATTTCTCTCGTGGAGTTGCTGTCATGCTATTTTGGCGAGCCGCTCGTAACGAAAAAAGAGCAACAACAAGAAATAGAGCGGGAAAAGGAAGCCTATTTTACCCGGCTTATGAATACGTATCGAGCACAGCGCGATTGGTTGATGGCGGTAGAAAAGCAGCGGTTTGTGCAATTAGCGTATCAACAAAATCATCACGCGTTAGAGGCGGCGCTTTCTGCTGTTTGCCGCGCGCTCGAACAGCTTCCGTCCACCTACGTTCGCTTGCCCGTTTTTGCGCAAAAAGTAGCGAACGATCCGCATATGTTTGATTTGCATACACTTGCAGGGAAGCTATTGCTTTCGGCGCTCGAATTTTATACGGACACCGAGTACGACCTTTCGGCGGTCGAAGACGTGAACGAACTATTGCAGTCGTATCGGCTGTTGCGGGAAGATGTATTAAACTTTGTGACATGCGCTGGCGTGATGGCAGAAACAGAGAAAGGCCGCCATCCTGTTTTCGCTGCCGCATGTGCAACGAATACGGCGCTAAATGTGCCGTTACGGGAAGTGATGCCGCTAGTGCGGGCGTATCCGTCTGTAGGAAACAACGTCTTTGTCGTCGAAAATGCTGGTGTGTTTTCGACGCTGTTAGATGCGAACGTACCGCTCATTAGCACAAACGGTCAATTGAATTTAGCGACGAGGTGGCTGTTTGATTTACTCGTAAAAGAAGGGGTTACCTTTTATTATTCGGGCGATTTTGACCCGGAAGGACTAAAAATGGCGCAGCGCCTTGTCGAGCGGTACGGTTCATCTGTTCGGCTTTGGCATTACGACTGTTCTGATTATTTGGCGACCAAACCGACCGTCCCGCTATCCGATGAACGTTTGGCGAAACTGCAATCGGTGACGCTTCATGACTTGCAGCCAGTAAAACAAGAAATATTGCGGCGGAAAAAAGCAGGATACCAAGAGGCGCTTGTGGAACAGTTGAGGAGGGAGGTGAAGGGAAGGTAAAGGATCTATTTAAATATGATTGATCTAAATATAAAAACACTCACTCATTTGACGAAACTAGTCGTCGTAGATATGGTAAAAAGAAACGAAGGGAAAATTTTAAACGTTGCATCAACGGCTGCTTTCCAACCAGGACCATTAATGGCTGTACATTATGCGACGAAAGCGTATGTGTTATCTTTTTCAGAAGCGTTAAGTAACGAGTTGCGACACACGAATATCACTGTCAACAACCCAATGACTAAAGTCATGGGCTTGTAAGCCCCATGTTGACCAGACCAAGGCTTGAAACAGAGCCTACGTTATAGATGTCATGACACGTTCGGGTGCTTCTCCAGCCCGTTCCTCTGTCGTGCAAGGTTAAACAAGCGTGGTGGGTAGCGCTAGTGTCTTGCACATAACAAGCATCTATAACATGGTCGAGGAGAATATGACCTGCTTTATGCAGAGGAAAGGGGAGAACCCTATGGTTTTTGTGTTAGACACAAACAAACGTCCGCTTGCTCCTTGTCACGAAGCAGTTGCAAGAAAGCTGTTGAAACAAGGGAAGGCGGCGATTTACAGGCGATTTCCATTTACCATCATCTTGAAAAAATCAGTAGACGAATCAGAAATTAAAGCAACATATCGGCTAAAAATCGACTATGGAAGCAGGCATACAGGATTAGCGATTTTGCGAGGACAAGAAGTGGTATGGTTAGGGCAACTTGACCATCGCACAGACATCAAGGAAAGAATAGATAAAAGGCGTGCTTTTCGTCGAGCAAGACGAAATCGAAAAACAAGATACAGAAAACCACGCTTTCTGAACCGCAAGCGAAAGGAGGGGTGGTTGCCGTCATCACTAGAGAGTCGTGTGCAAAATATCCAAACATGGGTTAACCGCCTAAAGAAGTTATGCCCCATTGGGTATATATCATACGAAAATGCCAAATTCGACACGCAACTCATGCGAAATCCTGAAATCAATGGTGTAGAGTATCAACAAGGCACGCTACAAGGATATGAAGTACGGGAGTATTTGCTTGAAAAGTTTGGGCGGAAGTGTTGTTATTGCGGAAAAGAAAATGTTCCACTTGAAGTGGAGCATATCATTCCAAAATCGAGAGGTGGAACAGACCGAGTGGATAACCTATGTCTTGCCTGTCATGACTGTAATCAGCGCAAAGGAAGTAAGACAGCAGAAGAATTCGGGTATCCGCACATTCAAAAGCAAGTCAAAGAATCATTAAAGGATGCAAGTGCTATCAACTCGACAAGATGGAAAGCGTATGAAGTGTTAAAGCAGACAGGATTAGATGTCGAGTGTGGAACAGGTGCACGAACAAAAATGAATCGTATTCGTTTAGACTTGCCGAAAACACATTATTTTGACGCTTGTTGTGTAGGCGAAAGCACAACAAATCACTTATATTTCAAAACAAAAGAAGTGTTATTTATCAAGGCAAAAGGGCGTGGTAGTCGCTCTCGTACAAACCTAGATAGATATGGCTTCCCAAGAGGTTATCTTGCAAGACAAAAATTCTTCTTTGGTTTTCAAACAGGGGACATGGTTAAGGCTGTTGTCCCAAGAGGGAAATATCAAGGCGTTTGGTTTGGCGAAGTCGCATGTAGAAAGACTGGAAGTTTCGATATTAAAGGCAAGGACGGAAAGCGTATCGCACAAGGAATAAATTATAGATATGTCCAAGTCATTCAGCGATTTGACGGATATGCTTATGGAAAGGGGGTGGCGGAACTTGCGTAAGGTGCAATTCCTCCCCGTGCCTAAAGGCAGGGGCTTCCTTGCGTAAGTTTCGTGATGGATGTTAAACAAGTGGTGGAGGCTGGGTACAAAGGGGTAATGAACAATAAAACCGTCATTATTCCGGGGATGGCGAATAAACTCCTTGCATTTAGTGTTCGTTTTATGTCACGAATATTGTCAGAAAGGTTCAAGATCGGGTGTGACGAGGGTGAAATAAATGAACGAGTTGCTCAAGAAACAAAAACGTTATTTCCATACAGGAGAAACGCTTTCTCTTGATTTTCGTTTAAAACAGTTAACACGATTAAAAGAAACGATACAAAAATATGAACAGACGATTACTGATACGTTAAAAAAGGAGTTGCATAAATCACCGTTTGAAGCGTATACAACAGAAATCGGTATCGTTTATGAAGAGATTCGCTTTATCACGAAGCGACTGGGCGATTGGGTAAAACCACAACGTGTGCCGACACCGTTGACGCACTTCGGGTCAAAAAGTTACATATATCCAGAGCCATATGGAGTAAGCCTAATCATTGCGCCGTGGAACTATCCGTTTCAGCTTGCGATCAGTCCACTTATCGGCGCGATTGCGGCAGGAAATTGTGCGGTAGTGAAGCCGTCTGAATATACGCCAGAAATGTCGGCATTGCTGAAAACAATCATTTCAGAAGCGTTTCCAGAGGAGTATGTTGCTGTTGTAGAGGGAGGAGTAGACGTTAGCCAACAGCTGTTAGATTTACGTTTTGATCATATTTTTTTCACAGGAAGCGTGCCGGTCGGAAAAATCGTCATGGCAGCTGCGGCAAAGCATTTGACGCCTGTTACATTAGAACTCGGCGGAAAAAGTCCAGCGGTCGTCGACGCCTCCGCGCATATTGATTTAGCTGCCAAACGAATCGTATGGGGAAAATTTTTGAATGCTGGGCAAACGTGTATTGCACCTGATTATGTGCTCGTTCATATTTCGGTGAAATCTTTGTTGATTGAGCGAATGAAGCAGTATATAGAGCAATTATACGGTGATAAAGATGCGTACGGTCGTATTGTTACTGTTCGTCATGCTGAACGGCTCGTGCGTTTTTTAACAAATGGTATCGTTGTACATGGTGGAACGTATGACATTGAACAACGTTGGATCGAGCCGACGTTGCTAGACGATGTGACGTGGGACGATGACATTATGCAAGAAGAAATTTTTGGGCCGATATTGCCGATTCTTACGTTTGGGACGATTGATGAAGCGATTCAAATGATCAACGATTACGAAAAGCCGCTTGCGCTTTATTTGTTTTCAGAAGATCGCGATGTGCAACAACAAGTATTACAACAAGTTCGTTTCGGCGGTGGTTGTATAAACGATACGGTTGTACACGTTGCCAATCCTCATTTGCCCTTCGGTGGTGTTGGACAAAGCGGCATCGGTACATACCATGGAAAAGCAAGCTTTGATGCATTTACTCATTACAAAAGCGTGCTCAAACAGACGACGAAATTTGATATCCCGTTGCGTTACCCAAACTTTCCACATGCGCTCAAATGGGTGCGGAAGTTATTGAGATGAAAAAAGGCTGATCCAAAGTACGGATTTGTATTATCCCCTACAGGTAGCCAACAAAAAAGTGGACATTTGTTATGGTGTTCTTAAGAGTCTACCTGGAAGGGGTTTTTATGACCAAATGTAAATTATCAATTTATCCTTGAATAAGACACCTAAGGTCATAGTTCCCCTGAGGTTATTGCTGTGGTATGATGTATCCGTCGTATTCTTCAACGGAACGAAAGTCATAGTTCCCCTGAGGTTATTGCTGTGGTATGATAGATCAACTTTTAAAATTGTCATATTGTCAGTCATAGTTCCCCTGAGGTTATTGCTGTGGTATGATCATGATAAATGGAGAAAACACTAGTAATTGGTCATAGTTCCCCTGAGGTTATTGCTGTGGTATGATATTAGAAATACAAAATAAATTATTACGTCAGTCATAGTTCCCCTGAGGTTATTGCTGTGGTATGATATTGATATTGTTAATTTATTCAAACTAATTGTCATAGTTCCCCTGAGGTTATTGCTGTGGTATGATATTGCCCAGTCAATATACTTTTTCATCATGGTCATAGTTCCCCTGAGGTTATTGCTGTGGTATGATAAAAATAGGCGAGTGCATGACCAGATGCAAGTCATAGTTCCCCTGAGGTTATTGCTGTGGTATGATCGACTATCGGTTTTACATCGATGAAGGGGTGTCATAGTTCCCCTGAGGTTATTGCTGTGGTATGATATTAGCGTTTGATCATGGCGACATTGAAAAGTCATAGTTCCCCTGAGGTTATTGCTGTGGTATGATAGAATAAAATTCTACTATCTCGTCAATCAGTCATAGTTCCCCTGAGGTTATTGCTGTGGTATGATAAAACGGAAGTAAAGATTATGTTTCACCAAGTCATAGTTCCCCTGAGGTTATTGCTGTGGTATGATTGCGCGCGTATGCAGGAGCTGGAGGAGCGGTCATAGTTCCCCTGAGGTTATTGCTGTGGTATGATTATAAAATGAAAATTATTGCTGTTGAGGTTGTCATAGTTCCCCTGAGGTTATTGCTGTGGTATGATTGTCAACTAATCGTTGATATAAATGTTTTAGTCATAGTTCCCCTGAGGTTATTGCTGTGGTATGATACGTTATCGTTACAAGTCAACGCATTTCGAGTCATAGTTCCCCTGAGGTTATTGCTGTGGTATGATAATCCTTAATAAAAGTATGGAGCAGGCGGAGTCATAGTTCCCCTGAGGTTATTGCTGTGGTATGATGTGTTCGTCACGCAGTTGCAACTCCGTGCGGTCATAGTTCCCCTGAGGTTATTGCTGTGGTATGATGAATTCAATACGATAGAAAACAATGTAAGAGTCATAGTTCCCCTGAGGTTATTGCTGTGGTATGATTCAAGAAACAAAAGTATTATTCGCTTTAGGTCATAGTTCCCCTGAGGTTATTGCTGTGGTATGATTATATAAGGAGAGTGTTAATCATGACAACAGTCATAGTTCCCCTGAGGTTATTGCTGTGGTATGATTGTTCATGCGTTCTTCTATGTATTTTTGTTGTCATAGTTCCCCTGAGGTTATTGCTGTGGTATGATACGTGCATCAAAAAGCCTGTAATATGAACGATTACAGGCTTTTTGATCGTTTTAAAAAAAACGTGAGAAGGGGAGAAGAGTTATCCTTCATCCGTTTTTTTAAAAAAGTGACAGTTGCGTTGTTGTAATTGTTTTTTCCTTGGTAGTAGGTTCTCCTAAGAGAAATTGCATTTTTGCATATTGTTTTTCCGTTACGATCATCGCCCGCACTGATCCTTTCGGTGGCAAGTTTCTTTTCAGCCTATTAAGATGTTTATCAGCAGATTCATGCCCATTGCAAATCCGACTATATACGGAAAACTGTAACATATCATATCCTTCGTTCAATAAAAATGTACGAAATTGTCTGTAGTGCCGTTTCTCCCGATTAGTGACGACAGGTAAGTCAAAAAACACAAGTAATCTCATAAACTTACTCATAGGTGTGTATTTGAATAGGAAGAAGTTCCGGCAATTTTAAAAACGAAGGTTTTTCGTTTCGACTAGCTGTTACGAAGCTCTTCACCATCTCTTCAACAGCGTTGGTGACTGTTAGTTTCTCCTTATCCATTAGTATATCCGCATTTACTAAATTATATAAGTCGGCTCGAATGGAAGATGAAAATTCGTCATCTTCTTGAATATGTTGTGCTACGTGTAAATCAACAAGTGGGCGAAGAACTTCCATAAAATCATCTGCCAAATTAAACTTATTTAATTCATTGTCATGATAAATTCCTATACATGGAAAAAAACCGTAATTGACTAATGATCTAGCGACAATTCCTCTCATAATGGCATATCCGTAGTTTAACGCAATATTAATTGTGTTATCGTTTCGTCGATTAAAACCCTCCCCGAACAAGTAACGAAAGTATTTTTTTGCTCCATATGCTTCACGATTATTTGTGTCCCCAGAATCAACCGTTTTACTTATACGATACAGATCGTCAGCACCATCTTTACTTAAAAACTCTAAACATTTTCCTTGATTCGTTAACTTCTGTGTAACAATTTGTTGCCATATTCTTTTCTTAAACGGTTTAGTGTAAGTGTACTGCATTTGCAGCACGCTTAGTTGCCGAGAATGCTTTTGAAATGTGTTTAATAGTCCGTTTGGAAGTCGTTTTTGATCACATGTAAATAAAGCAATATTACATTCGGCCATTTTGCTCAATGTTGCAGCAGTAATTGTTACGGCATGTTCCTCGATGATTATGGAACATAAGTCTTCTAAAGGAATGGAAACTGTATCTTCTTGCTCAATGACTAATTGATTGTAACGAATGGACAACTTGCTCGGCTTTCTGATCATGACGTGACGCCAACCCAACCCTCTTTTCTCCTTTCACTTTGTAGATGTTTCCTAATACATCTACTTGGTATTTCTCGAATCGTTTGAGGGTTTTTGAACCGACACCGCGTAAGGAAAAGCTTTGATCATGGCTAATTAAATCTAACCCACCGGTTGCAGAATCAATTGTTTTGAAGTATGCGAAAACATCCTTAATCTTTATTTCTTTTCCTAACGAATCTTTAATGGTTTTCTCTTTCGGTAATTCGATTCGCACAAGATCATTAGGATAAAGGCTAAATTGGAAGGAGTATTCCGCGGTCATTTCTTTCCACTCAGAATATGGCTTGTTTGCCTCGATCGCCTTATTCGGTAGAACTCCTTTCAAAATGTCCATGGTGTAAACTGGAACATAATAAAACTTCCCGTCTTTTTCAAAAACATCGGTGCGAACGATATTGCTATTGTAGGCGACTGTTTTTCCTTCGTCTAAATGAACAACTAGATTTCTGATATCAACAATTTTCACAGTACGAATAATTGGACCAGGTTCTCCATTTTTCTTTGGTTTATATAACGGTTGTTGAAATGCTTTCTTTGGATCGTTTTCATGTTCAAGAAGACGTTGGCGGATTGCCTCATACGTCCGTGGATCGCTTTCTTTTCCGTACATCGGAAAGTGACCATCGGCATCTAGTTTAATATCTGTAAGTTTTGTCTTCACTACTGTTTGAATTTTTCCGCTTTTTTCGTTGACACCTACGTAACGTCTCAAAGTTTCTTCGTGAGCAGGTCCTGTCACGCTCCTTCTTGGCATGCGCGAAACAAAAACCGGTTTTAACGATTCGAGTTTGTTACTATCATAATTTCCAAGATTTAAAGCTTTTATACTTTCCATTGGAAATTTTGACAACCTTGCTTTTAACTCATCAGAAAAAAACGGCCAAGGTTGTGGGAAGAACGGTTCCTTTTTCTTAGCGAGTTCTTTATGTTGCTCGCGATCTTTATAAAAGTTAGTAATTTTTTCGATCATTGAGGGGGAAGCGCAAGCAACGATGACTGCGTCCGCTGCATGATGTAAGTTAGATTGTTCACGATTTTTGTTGAAATCCCATCGACTACGAAGATGGGCGGTAATTTTTCCATTGACGGTATATACTTTTTGTTTTTTGTCTTCATCGGCAAACTTCAAGTGTTCTTTTACGAAATTAGCGAAAAAGCGTGAAATATATCTTGTGTCATTTAAATTTCGCTCTTTGAATTCTTGTTCTTCCGCTTCTTGATAATGTAAGCGAAGCAAATTTCTTTTTTTTGCTTTTGAAAACTGCTTGTTCGTCAAAACAAAGTTCTCGAACTTTTGCCAACGAGCTGTTCCGAATCCTAAATACTCAGCTGGTGTGCGGTTACCTTTTTGACGGTTTTCTCTTGTTAACACGAGCGCTTTGTTGGCATAGCTATCATCTAAACTACGGCTATAAGGTAAAATATGGTCAATTTCAACATAACCATTTTCAAGCAGGCGATCTAACTCAATGCTTTCTAAGGAGTACATACATTGACCATTTTGTTCACTCCATAGCTTAAATTTCACAATATCCAAGCCGGTTGGATTTTTCGTTAGACCATACTCTACTAATTGCTTAATAGCTATTTCATTTTTCTTCCGATTCTTTTCTTGAGCTTTTTGTATTTTTTGCCTTTCGTCGCTCGAATGTGATAACTCTCTAGCTAATTCAATGTGGATAGATACAGGTGATCCATATTTTTTGATAATTGCGTTAACGATTTTACGTGTTTGTGTTAAAGCTCTCATAACAACTGGATTTGCGATGTTGGGAATATTAGGTAATAAAACTGTTTTTTCCTTTCTTTTTGGACCAGTAAAGTTATATCCTGCAAGCTCACACGCTCTGGAATATATTTCTCCATCTTTCATATAAGGTAGTATGTTTCGGATTGCTTTTAGCGACAAATGACCAAACTTCGAAAACGATAGATGAAGCAATTGCTCAATTAGAGTCGCATCATAGACTTTATTAGTTAAATTACAAGTTCTCTTTCCGTCAGCACGTATATACCCATTCTGTAAGTATGAATAAATATCTTCGTCGCTTTTGAAAATTGTAAGAGCATAGCCGAACGTGTCAAAATCATCGTCTGAAAACATTGTTAATGCTTCTTTCCCATAAACTTGCTCAAGACATTTGCGAATTTTATGATAAGCATCCAGCTCGAGGAAACGAATATTTTCTGTCTTTTTTAATGGTTGATTAGCATCGTACATGAGACCTTTAAATTTTACGTCATCTTGCAAATCGAGTAATTTACGGATGTCATAATATGTTACCTTATTTTTCGAAAAAGCTTGTTTGTAAACTAAATGTCTTTCTTCATCTGTTAGCGTCCTTATTCCTTCTTGGGAAACTAATCTTAGCTTGTTGATATGTTCCCATGCAACAAATGATTGAAACGTATAAGTGGCTTTTGGAGCACGTTTTTCTTTTGATTCAAACGTACAAAAACCGACTTTCTTTTCAATATCATCTTTTGAGGCAAAGGGTCTTTGTGATGACCAAATATGCAAATATTTTTTCTCGAATTGCTCAGTGCAAACAGGATTATGGAATTCACGTTGTTTACTGAAAATATATTGAATCTCTTGCTCTAAGCTATCGCGAGCGATCATGTTTGAGTAGTCTTCTGATTTATTACGTTTATGGAATTTAAATTTTTCATCATGGACAATCATATCAGCTACAGTTCGATATCGGCTTAAAATAGACTGATTCTCTTCAACTTTTTTTAAAATAATACTATTCTCGTTTGTGTTAAGATCGCTTTTCCGATTAGACTTAAATCCACGACGTTTAGCAAGGTGCAAGAGCACACGAGCAAGCTCGTCGTTATTTAATTTCCGTTCCAGCGCATCAACACGCAACTGCCATACATCAACTAAATGATGTTTTTTGAATAGGTTGTCCATTTCGTTTTTCGTTAAAACACCTTCACGTACTAAAAGACGGCGAATACGTTCTAATCGATGTTTTCTGCGGCGTAATCTTCTTCGTGTAGATCGTGCGATTCGTCGTGGTAGGGAAAGAGGGTCGCCCTTCGGTTGCTCGGCTTTATCAAAAATACGTACCCCTAGATCTTCAATTCTGGTTTCATCGAGGTTAATAATAGCCCAACCCACTGAAGTAACACCGATGTCTAATCCTATTTTATATCTCATACGTTTTCCCTCCTTGTTTAATAAAAAAGACCTCAGCGTTCTGCCGAGGTCTGAGTTTGTGATAGAATGGGGAGTGCCCTTAAAGGGCTATAGGCGATCCCCAACGCCACGGGTCATCTACTCCCTGAAAGTAGAAGCCCTTATCATAGTAACCCTGAGATCGTTGCTGTGGTACGATCTTGTATAAATAATAGAGGATTTTATTGAAAAATTCAACATAAAATTCTATAAATTAGTTATTTTTTATTTTTGAACAAATTTCGAAAAAAATTTAACGAAAATGTGACAAAATTTCAAATGGACAACCTATTTCTTTTTTTATTTCCATGTATTATATAAAAGATAGCGCTTTTCTCGCACGATTTTTGATGTCGAGAAAAGTATTTTTCTTTTTGTCAATGATTTTTCTTTTTGTTTTCCCCTCAATGCAGTTTCTTCCTTACTTTTTTCGTCACAATTATTTCTACAATACATGTTAAAATCATTTTGATAGTGCTAATACCACAAAGTTATTTAAATTCGTTCGTTATGTATTTACTTACTTGTTCAATGAATCACAATTTTGTTGAGGTGAAAAATGATGAAGCGCTTGTTTTCCTTACTGGTAGTCGGATTGCTTCCGCTTCTTGCAGGCTGTGAGATGGTTGTGTTTCAACCGCAAGGACCAGCGGCACGAAGCATTACGGAGTTGATTAACTGGTCGATTTGGTGGATGCTTCTTGTTGTTGTCGTTGTCTTTGCTTTGTTTGCTTATATTGTGTGGAAATATCGAGATCGACCTGAGCGTCAAGGGGAGGAGCCGCCTGAAGAACACGGAAGTACGGTGCTTGAAATTGTATGGACGGTAATTCCGATTTTAATCGTTGTTGCGTTAACGATCCCAACTGTGAGAACATTATATGATTTAGAAAAGCCTCCGAAGGGGTACGAAGATCAAGATCCGCTTGTTATTCACGTGACATCAGCGGATTGGAAATGGATTTTTAGCTACCCAGAGCAAAATATTGAAACAGTGAACTACGTCAATATTCCTGTCAATCGTCTCGTGCTATTTAAAATGACTTCCGCATCGACTATGCAGTCATTTTGGGTGCCTGCGTTAGCGGGACAAAAATATACGATGAACAAAATGGAGACAGAATTGTACGTTGTTGCGGAACGTCCTGGTTCGTACGAAGGAAGAAATACAAACTTTAATGGACGTGGGTATGCGCATATGCAATTTGAAGTTTTAGCGCAAACGCCAAAAGAGTTTGACAAATGGGTACAAGAAGTAAAACAAACGGCACCGAAATTAACGAAAGAAAAATATGAAGAGCTGTTATTGCCAACCCATTTAGGACGATTGACGTTTGTTGATACACATTTACAATGGGTAAACCATGCTGATCCGCATTCAAAGACGTACACAAATCCAGAATTATATCGTGGGCATGGATACCAAGGAAAAATTTTTGACGAAAATGATCGACATACATCAAATGTGACAGATGATGAGCAACAAGCTTCTGAAAGCCATAGCGGAGGTGAACATCATGGGCATTAAGTGGAATGAAATATTTGTTGGGGGAGACCCGCTTCTTGTTGGTTCACAAATTGCGATTGTACTGACTGTCGTTGCGATTGTCGTTGGCTTAACGTACTTTAAAAAATGGGGTTGGTTATGGCGTGAATGGTTAACGACCGTCGACCATAAAAAGATCGGGATTATGTACATTTTATCAGGTGTATTGATGTTTTTCCGTGGTGGCATGGACGGGTTGTTAATGAAGGCGCAAACGGCTCGGCCGGAAATGAACTTTTTAGATGCCCAACATTACAATGAAATTTTTACAACCCATGGCGTCATTATGATTTTGTTTATGGCGATGCCGTTTTTGATCGGTTTAATGAACGTCGTCGTTCCGTTGCAAATCGGTGCGCGCGATGTTGCCTTTCCACAATTGAACGCACTTAGCTTTTGGTTGTTTTTTAGCGGGGCGATGTTATTTAACATTTCGTTCGTTGTTGGAGGGTCACCAGATGCAGGGTGGACATCATACTTCCCACTTGCAGGAAAAGAATTTAGCCCAGGCATCGGGAATAACTACTATGCGATTGCGTTACAAATTGCAGGTCTTGGGACGTTAATGACTGGTATTAATTTTATCGTCACGATTTTAAAAATGCGTGCACCGGGCATGACGTTAATGAAAATGCCGATGTTTACGTGGACGACGTTGATTACGTCAATCATTATCGTAGCGGCTTTTCCAATTTTCACAGTCGCTTTAGCATTAATGACGTTTGACCGCTTGTATGGAACACATTTCTTTACACTTTCTTCAGGCGGAAGTGATATGCTTTGGGCAAACTTATTCTGGCTTTGGGGTCATCCAGAAGTATATATTGTTATTTTGCCTGCTTTTGGTATTTTCTCTGAAGTCATTGCGACATTTTCACGAAAAACGTTGTACGGATATACGTCGATGGTCATTTCGATCGTTGGTATTGCGTTTTTAAGTATGCTCGTATGGGTACACCATTTTTACACGATGGATGCAGGTCCTGCGGTAAACTCGTTCTTCTCGATTACAACGATGTTAATTGCTGTTCCAACCGGAGTGAAAATTTTCAACTGGCTATTTACGATGCGAAAAGGACGCATTCAATTTACAACAGCGATGTTATGGGCGCTTGCCTTTGTGCCAAACTTCGTCATCGGTGGCGTGACGGGGGTCATGTTGGCGATGGCAGCTGCAGACTATCAGTATCACAACACATTGTTTTTAGTCGCACACTTCCATTACGTGTTAATTCCAGGTGTCGTGTTTGCGGTGTTTGCAGGATTGTATTATTGGTGGCCAAAAATGTTTGGTTTTATGTTAAACGAGAAACTTGGAAAATATCATTTCTGGTTGTTTACGATCGGATTTAACGTCACATTTATGCCGATGTTTTTCCTTGGTTTAAAAGGGGCGGTTCGTCGTGCGTATACGTATTCAGCAGAATCAGGCTTTGCGCCGCTTTTCCTCGTATCTGCGATCGGTTCAATCATTTTAGCGATCGGTTTTGCGGTATTTTGTTATAACATTTATTGGAGCTTCCGTTATGCGAAACGAAATGTTTCCCACGATCCGTGGGATGCGCGTACGCTCGAGTGGATGACAGCATCACCAGTGCAGTTTTATAACTTTGCGGTCGTCCCAGAGGTGAAACAGTTAGACGCGTTTTGGCATATGAAAAAGCGCGGTGAAACGCTCACATTAAAAGAAAGCGACATAAAGAAAATTCATATGCCGAGCAACTCCGGATTGCCGTTTTATATGGGGGTTGTGTTTGGAATTACAGGTTTCTTCCTCGTCTTTGAGGCGCATATCGCGGCAGCTGTTGCGGCAATTGGGATTGTTATTGGGCTTATTATCCGTTCGTTCGATTACAATGACGGTTATTATGTAAGCGTCGATGAAATTAAACAAACAGAGCGCACGTGGAGAAATGTAGAAGGGGGGACGGAAAACCATGTCGGCTAACGTCAATCATTCGCTTCCGCTCGAATATCAGACGGAACAAAACCGTCTCAACATTTTAGGATTTTGGATTTTCCTTGGCGCAGAAATTGTATTATTTGCGACGTTGTTTGCTGTATATGGTGTGTTAGGTAACCGCTATGCCGGTGGCCCGACGCCGAGCGATATTTTTAAGCTAAACGATGTGCTGATTCAAACGTTGTTGTTGTTAACGAGTAGTTTTACATGCGGTTTGGCAGTCTTTTTCATGCGACAACGCGATATGAAAAAACTGCTTACTTGGTTCGTCATTACCCTTTTATTAGGGGCAGGATTTTTATTTATGGAAATTCGTGAGTTTATTCGTTACGTGCACGAAGGAGCAACGATGCAAACGAGCGCGTTCTTATCAAGCTTTTTCGTTTTGCTTGGCACACACGGAGCGCACGTTACATTCGGGATCATTTGGGCAATCATGCTTATCATCCAGTTGCTCCAACGCGGATTGACGCCAGTTACGGCGAGAAAAATGTTTATTATTAGCTTATATTGGCATTTCCTTGATGTCGTTTGGATCTTTATTTTTACGTTCGTCTATTTAAAAGGGATGGTGGCGTAAATGGAACATAAAAGTAAATATCCCGTTAGTCACGTTGTTGGATTTTTGCTTTCGTTAGTTTTAACGTTTGTCGCCGTATTTGTTGCGTTGAAAATGAACGTATCATATACAATTGTGATGTGGATCATTGGCTCACTCGCGGTCATTCAAGCCGGACTGCAACTATTTATGTTTATGCACGTAACGGAAGGCGAAGACAGAAAAACGAACGTTATTAATATGGCATATTCAGCGTTTGTTGCGATCGTCATTGTCGCAGGATCCATTTGGGTGTTAACATCTGGTCATGCGGGGCATTAAAAACAACCGGTCATATGCCGGTTGTTTTTTATACCTGTAAACATGTATATACATGTGTACTTCCCGCATTTTCATCATTTTTGCAAGAAAGAAAACAAGAAAGAGTGAGTTAGATGCTGAGCAATTAAAAAGCGAAGCAAAACAAGTCAATTCATTTTACGTCTTGTTTTTGAACAAGAAAACGGTCAATGGAAACTTGTCGGCATCATTCATGACGAATGGACGACATAACATATACAAAAGGTGTCCGGATAGGGACACCTTTTGTATTACTCACCTTTTAATTGTTTCAGTTGTTGTTCGACTTCTATATCAAATGATTGAGGGGGCAACGTTTGAATGGCTGAGCGAGCTTTTGCTTCTGCTTCAAGTAACATTACTTTTTCTTCCATACGTGCGAAGCCTTTTACGATATGATCGTAACGGAAAGATGTGATCGCCTCATCCATTTGTTTCATCGTTTCAGCGACATAAAAGCGCGTCATTAATTGCATTTGTTTCAATTTTAATTGCTCGTACGTTTCGTACAATTGTTTCACTTTTTCCGTTAAAACGGTTGTTTTTTCTTTTAATGTGCTGTATTGTTGCGTATATAGCTCTAATTTTTTTTCATAGGCGATTTTTTCTTGAAGAGCCATTTTTGCGATCGGCTCTTCATTTTTTTCTACAGCTAATTTTGCTTGGCGAGCCCGCTTTGCGATCATTTCTTCTGCATCTGCGATGAGACGCTCATATTTTTGTTCTAGCACAAACTGTTGTGCCAATGCTTGTTGTGCTTGTTCAAGTTGTTCTTCTAGTTCACGAATGTACTGTTTCGTCATGCGAATCGGATCTTCGCATTTGTCAATGATGTCATGTATGTCGGCAAGAACGACATGTTTTACGCGTTTAAAAATGCCCATATTACTTTTCCTCCTTTTGGATTGTTTTTTCCCATTCATCTAAAAAGCTATCGTTTTGAATAGGTGAGACAAATGGTGCAAATTCAGGTGTCGGCTTTGTTTTGTTTTTTAGTAAAACGTACGCTGCAATGATCGCTAAGACGGCGAGCAACGTTTTTGGTAAAAGCGCAATGAGCCCAATTGCCATCAGCGCACCGCCAATCCACTTCCCACCACCGCGCGTCGTTTTCCAAACGATCCATCCGATGATGACTAATGCCAGCTGAAGAAGGAAAGGAATCCATCCGAACATTGGCATACCGTGTGGTCGCATCATTTGTGGACCGTGATGACCGAACGCGCGATGATGTTTACCCATTCCCATTATGTGTTCTGCTGGCATTCGTCCGCTCCAACCGATGTGCATGAAATAAGTAGCGATGTGCGCGAATACGGCGATGACAACTAGTCCACCGATCAAGAAGAAAACCGTTCGTTTTTTCACATCTATCACCTCCTTCGTTATTTACAGTTTGAATTGTACAAGAGAAAAGAGAAAATTAGGTGAAAAAGAAAAAAACGTGCAACATATTTATGCACGTTTATCATTTGGAAAAGTGATCGTGAATGTCGTTCCTTTGCCAACTTCGCTCTGTACTTGAATGTTTCCTTCATGTGCTTCGACAATCCATTTTGCGATGGAAAGCCCAAGTCCGTGTCCGCCAATTTGTCGTGTCCGCGCCTTGTCTGCACGATAAAATCGGTCAAAAATGCGGGGAAGATGCTCAGGAGCAATTCCAATACCTGTATCAGCCACAGAGATGGTTACTACTTTTCGTTGTTTTATTACGTGTTGAGCTAACGATAGGGAAACTGTTCCGCCTTCAGGTGTATATTTGATGGCGTTATCAAGCAAAATGTACAACAGTTGTGTACATTTGTCCTCGTCTCCAACAAATTCAATTTGTTCAGACGCATGAAACTGAAGCGTAATGTTCTTTTTATTTGCAAGCTCTTGTAACGACTGTAACGTACGTTCTGCACATGCACGTAGTTCAAACGGTTTTCTTTCAATTTGTAGCTTTGCATCGTCTGTACGCGCAAGGGTGAGAAGGTTATTAATGAGCTTTGTCATTCGTTTCGTTTCGTCTCCTAGACGTTCAATTGTTTTTTGGCTGAATGGATCGGACGTTAATGACTCATCCATTTTCAACGCTTCCACAGATGAATAAATGACGCTAAGTGGGGTTCTTAGTTCATGGGAAGCGTCCGCCACAAATTGACGTTGCCGATTGTAGGCATCTTGAATGGGGATGAGCGATCGTTTTGACATGAAATAGCTAAAGGCAATAGCGACAGCGATAAATAAGACGCCTAGACTAAACAAAATAAATGTCGACCATTTGAGCAAGCGAAACATGCTTGTCGCATCCATCCCAACGTATAAAATGCCGATAAGTTGTCGGTCAACAATTACTGGTCGGGCAGCCGTTAATATTTTTAATTCATCCGCACGAAATCGTTTTAACTCATAGCGATGACGGGGGATCGTGACTTCGACATATCTCAATTCGTTTTTTTCCGGCGTCCACGGTTGAAGCGTCGAAAGGAGCAGCGGTCGCAATCCTTTATTCACTTCATCTCCCATCATCAATCGTCCACGTGTATCAATGACGTAAAAAAATAGTTGATCTTCACTTAAAAATATGACGTTTTGATCGCTAGACCACCCGATAAACGATTGCTCTTTTAGCATGTTTTCAATCGTTTGGCCTTCTTGTTCGGCGAGCGTTCGAATGCGTCGCTCTTGGTCATTTGTAATAACGGTATGAATAAGAAAAGAAACAACCGCGATAAAAATGGCTAAAAAAGCGATAAGAATACCGCTATATGTGGCAGTTAATCGCCATTGTGTGCGGCGAAACATATCGGAATGATGAAACAAAGATCGTATACTATTTTTCAATGGTATATCCCACCCCGCGTACCGTTTTAATGAGTTGTTGTTGTTCATCGCCAATTTTTTTACGCAATAGCTTAACGGTTGCGTCAATCGTTTTCATCGATACGTCCGCATCGTATCCCCAAATGCGATCAAGAATAATGTCGCGTGTTAGAACGCGTCCTCTATTTTGTAATAATAAATCAAGTAGTTGAAATTCACGTGGGGTTAATATAATTTGTTCACCATCTTTCAACAGTGTATGGCTTGTACGATTGACCTCAAACGCTCCCCAGCGAACAATTTCTTCTTGAATCGGTGCGAACGTGCGCCGAGACAATGCTTTCAGCCGCGCCATAAGCTCGTCGATTTCGAACGGTTTCACTAAATAATCGTCCGCTCCGGCTTCCAGTCCTTCCACGCGATCTTGAACCGCATCTTTTGCGGTTAACATTAAAATCGCTCCGTGATAACCATGTTTTCTTAAACGTTGACATACGCTCACCCCATCGCTATTTGGCAACATCCAATCTAAAATGATCACATCATAAAACGAAGCGAGGGCATAATCGTAAGCGTCCTCTCCTTCTTGCACCCAGTCAATATGTTCGACTCCTTTTTTCTTCAATAAATGGACAATGAGTTCACCTAAATATATATCGTCTTCAGCAAGCAACACTTTCATCCTCATCACCTTTTTTCTTTCATGATATCAAATGTTGATGAAAAATGAGTGAAAATAGAAAAATAGAAGTGATTAGGAAAAGCGAGGAGTCATTATTTTCTACAAACTTAAATACGAAAGTGCTCGAATACATTTTGCTTGTATTAATCGTAGCGACTGTGATAAAAATTTGGTATGAAATGTTCAAGTAAGCTGGCTCCGTTGAGTCGGCTTTCTTTTGTTCGTTGCAATGGTTGTGAAAATTTGGTATGATGTTAAATGGTGGAAAAATAAAATAAATAGGATGATGGGGATGAAACGAGCACGTATTATTTATAATCCGACGTCGGGAAGGGAAGTATTTAAAAAGCATTTGCCTGATGTACTGATTCGGTTAGAACAAGCAGGATATGAAACGTCATGTCATGCGACAACAGGGGCAGGGGATGCGACAGAGGCAGCGAGAAAAGCGGTCGAACGCGAATTTGATCTTGTTATTGCTGCTGGTGGAGATGGCACGATTAACGAAGTCGTCAACGGGTTAGCGGATGCGTCATATCGCCCGAACCTTGGCATTATTCCAGTCGGAACGACGAACGACTTCGCCCGCGCGATCGGTGTACCGCGCTCGATTGAAGGCGCGTGTGATGTGATCATTCACGGAGAAGCGGTGCCGATTGATATTGGAGCGGTAACGAACGAAGGAAAGACGCATTATTTTGTTAACATTGCTGGTGGCGGACGTTTGACGGAGTTAACGTACGAAGTGCCAAGCAAATTAAAAACAATGCTTGGTCAACTGGCCTATTATTTAAAAGGAATTGAAATGCTTCCTTCCTTGCCCCCTGTCCATGTCAAAATCGAGTACGATGGAAAAATGTTTGAAGGGGCTGTCATGCTGTTCCTCGTTTCGCTGACGAACTCGGTCGGTGGTTTTGAAAAACTAGCACCTGATTCATCATTAAATGATGGCATGTTTGATTTAATTATTTTAAAAGAAACGAACTTAGCTGAATTTATTAAAATTGCGACGCTGGCTCTACGCGGTGAGCATATTCACGATCCGCACATCATTTATACGAAAGCAAACCGCGTCAAAGTGTACACGGAAGAAAATATGCAACTCAATTTAGACGGCGAGTATGGCGGCATGCTTCCGGGCGAATTTGTTAACTTATATCGCCATATGAATGTATTTGTTCCGAAAGAAAAAGCTGAACAAATGAGAACAGGGGAGTAATCCTGTTCTTTTTTGTTCGATTATGCTACAATCTTGACAGCATTTTGCGGAAGGAGAAAGAAACATGGAAGCACCAGTGGCAAAAAACGAATATTATGACGTCACTTTTGAAGATTTAAGGAGAAAAAGATGGAGCGCCTGTTTCCTAGGCGTTTTTTTATTTCACAAAAATTGACACGAAAAAAATTACAAAAAAGTGTAGGGCAAACGGCTAATGATTTCGTCTATATAAGTGAAGACAGATAGAAAGGGGGAGAGTGAGATTCAGGACGAAGCATTAATCGCGAAAGCAAGGAAAGGAGACGAGCATGCATTTCGCCTGTTAATCGAGAAATACCGCAATTATTTATTTAAAACGGTGTACTCGATTATTCGCAACGAAAAAGATGCCGAGGATGTTACGCAGGAAGTATTTGTGCGGATTTATCTTTCACTCCCCCGATATCAGTCACAAGGCTTTAAAACATGGATGACGCGCATTGCTGTGAACTACGCGATTGATGTCAAGCGGAAAATGCAGCGGCAGCTTGAAGAAGTAATGGAATCCATTGAGGCCGAAGCCGATGAAAGGGTTGAGGTTTCGGTTATGAAAAAAGAGGAGCGAGAGCGAATCCGCCAACGTCTTGAGGAAATTCCGCTTAACTATCGAGATGTTATTTACGCCTATTACATAGATGAAAAATCGTATCAACAAATTGCGAAAGAACAAAATGTCGAAGTGAAAACGGTCGAGACAAAGCTTTACAGAGCACGCAGCTGGCTAAGAAAGCATTGGAGGGAGGAGGATTTTCAATGAGTCATTACACGAACGAAGAATGGCGGCAGTTCATTTGTGATGTACTGCCAGAGGAAAAAAGAGAGGAAATGGAGAGCCACCTTTATAGTTGTGATCAATGCTTAGCGGTATATATGGAGCTCATTGAAGAAAATGCTTCCGACTTGCCGAATCCTTCCGATGAAGCTGTTTCAGCCGATGTCATCCTTGCACAAGTTGAACAATATAAAAAGCCAAAGCGTACGAAGCAGACACAGACGAAGCAAAAATTGCTTCATTACGGAATTGCCGCTGCGATTACGATTGGGTTTATGTCTTCGGGAATTTTTCAATTAGTCACAAATGTCGGCGTTGTTGGAACAGATTTATCAGAAAACAGGCCGGCCTATACGGAACAATGGATGGATAAAACATTATCATTTCTCGATTGGCTAAAGGTAAATCAAAAGGAGGAAGTGAATAATCGATGAACAAAAATTCGTTAGTTGCGTTCTTTTTATCATTTATCCCTGGTGTTGGGCATTTTTATTTAAATAAAAAAGCAAGGGGAGTGTTTTATAGCTTTTCCTTTTTTGCGCCGATTGTGCTCGCGGTCGGTCTTGTCTTTTTGACACATAATAGTGAACCGCTGGCGATCGTCCTCTTTTCTTTATTGATTTGGTTGGTCAGTATTTTAGATATGATTCTTACACTCATCAAAAGACAGCCGGAGCATACACTTGTCCAAGGAGAGGTTTTACAGGCAAATCAGGACAACGAGAAGTTTTACACGATTCTTCTTTCCTTCATTCCCGGGCTCGGGCATTTCCGGCTCGGCTTGATGAACCGAGGGTTAACGTTATTAATCAGCTTCTTTGGGCTTATGATCATGATATTTTTTGTAACGGTATTGCTGCATGAAGGCAGTTTCTTAGTTTTTTTAGGAATTTTGCCGATCGTTTGGATTTACAACATGTTTGATGTTGTTCAACAGCTCAATCGAAAACAAAACGGCGAGTCACTGGTCGATCGAACGATTTTCGAAGATTTTGAAGCGAAACGCGAGGATGGAAGGAAAAGCAAAACACTTGCGACTCTCCTTTCGATTTTTCCGGGTGCGGGTCATATGTACCTAGGATTACAGCGCAGAGGCTTGCAGTTAATGGCCGCCTTTTTGCTGGCGATTTATGTGATGGATGTGTTAAGACTGTCTGCCTTTTTCTTCCTTATTCCGCTCATTTGGTTTTACAGCTTTTTTGACGCATTGCAGAAGGCGTCGAAGTATGGCAAAGAAGAGCTTGAGGATCAGCCGATCGTTTCCTACTTTATCAATCATCAAAGATGGGTTGGATTCGGATTATTGTTGTTAGGTCTTTATTATTTGCTTGACAGCATCCTGCTTCCAGCATTTGCTTCGCATCTATCAAAGCTATTACAAATCGATATTTATTACTGGTACAATCAATTTTTCCAAACAACGATCGTTTGCATTTTGTTAATTGGTGGCGGCTTCAAGCTGCTTTTAGGCAGTAAAGAGAAGAAGGAGGGGACGAAATGAGAAAATGGCGCGTTGGGACGGTGTCAATGGGAGCCTCTCTTATTTTGCTTGGCATCGTGTTGTTTATTTCTCAATGGGAAGGAATGGGAGCTGCAGACATTTTTGCGAGCTGGTGGCCGTTTCTCTTAGTGTTGCTTGGCGTTGAAGTATTTGTACCAAAGGAAAAAGCAGAACAAATGAGAGCAGGGGAGTAATCCTGTTCTTTTTTGTTCGATTATGCTAAAATCTTGACAGCATTTTGCGGAAGGAGAAAGAAACATGGAAGCACCAGTGGCAAAAAACGAATATTACGATGTCGTATTTGAAGACTTAACACACGACGGTGCAGGCGTGGCAAAAATCGATGGCTTTCCGATTTTTGTCGCGAACGGGCTCCCAGGAGAGAAAGCGAAAATTAAAGTCATTAAAGTAAAAAAAGGCTACGGCTACGGTCGTTTAATTGAATTATATGAGCCAAGCGCAGATCGCGTAGAGGCACCGTGTGCGGTTTATAAGCAATGCGGGGGCTGCCAGCTGCAGCACCTTAGCTATGAAGGGCAATTGAAAGCGAAACATAAACATGTAAAAGAAGTGCTTGCTCGCATCGGGAAAATTGAAGATGTCATTGTTCATCCTGTGCTTGGCATGAGCAATCCGTGGCGCTATCGCAATAAGGCGCAAGTGCCCGTCGGTGAGCGCGAAGGCGGACTTGTCGCAGGTTTTTACAAAGAAAGAAGCCACGACATTATCGATATGGACACCTGTTTGATCCAGCAAGAAATGAACGATATCGTCGTGCAAACGGTCAAACAAATTTGTGAGAAGTATAACATCCCAGCCTACAACGAACAAACGCATAAAGGTACTCTCCGTCACATAATGGCTCGCTACGGGGCAACGACGAAAGAAGTGATGGTCGTTTTGATTACACGCACCGAGGAGTTGCCGCATAAAAAGAAAATCGTTCAAGAAATTATTGAAACGGTACCAAATGTGAAGTCCATTATTCAAAACATCAATCCGAAACGGACAAATGTCATTATGGGTGACGAGACGAAAGTACTGTGGGGAGCTGAATACATTTACGATTACATCGGTGACATTCAATTCGCGATCTCGGCCCGTTCCTTCTATCAAGTGAACCCGGAACAGACGAAAGTGCTGTATGAAAAGGCGCTCGAATATGCGGAGTTAACAGGTGAAGAAACCGTCATTGACGCTTACTGCGGCATTGGAACAATTTCTCTTTTCCTGGCGAAAAAAGCAAAAAAAGTGTACGGTGTCGAAGTCGTTCCAGAAGCGATTGAGGACGCTAAACGCAACGCGAAGCTGAACGGCATCGACAACGCCGAATTTGCCGTCGGTGAAGCGGAAGTCGTCATTCCGAAATGGTACGAACAAGGCATCGAAGCTGACTGCATCGTCGTTGACCCGCCGCGCAAAGGCTGCGACGAATCGTTATTGCAAACGATTATCGCCATGAAGCCAAAGCGGGTGGTGTACGTATCCTGCAACCCGGCCACACTCGCTCGTGACTTGCGCATCCTCGAAGACGGCGGGTATAAGACACTCGAAGTGCAGCCGGTCGACATGTTTCCGCATACGAATCATGTGGAGTGTTGCGCGTTGCTTATAAAAAAATAAATATTTGGAAAAGCTCGTTTCTAAAAATCAATGAAACGGGCTTTTCCTATATCCTTTATTCATTTAAAAAATCATTTGCAAACCGATAATAAATTTTCGGTGAACCATCTTCTTTTATTTCGATTCGATCAACCAAACGGTGAAGCATCTCAGGGGTTAATTTATTGAAATGTATATATTCTTTTAATTCATTTTTTAGTTTTTTCATCGGACATCAAATCATTAATTTTTTTATTGATTTCTTCAATTGTTAAGCGGTATTCTTCAATATCAATACTGTTATCTGCAAGCAATGAGGTTAACTGCACTTTCTGCTTTTTGAGCTTTTCAATATTTTGCTCAACTTGGCTTAAACGGTTTGTATTATTTTTTGTATCAGATTCTAGCTGCTTTATCACTCGGTCGATAAGGCCATCCAGATCCATCTGTTGCGCAATACTCTTGGCTCTTCGGATTATGTGGTGGACATATATTTATAATTGTTTTTAAGCCAAAACTTTTTTTCACTAATGAACAGTTTAATTAAAGAAGGAAAAAAGTAATGTAACATGTAATTATTAATAAAAATGGTATTTGTAAATATAGATGTAAAAATCTTTTGTAGGAGGGGGATGAAATATGCCTTCATGTGTAAATTGTAACCGCAAACTTTTGTGGATAGAGGTATTTAAGCAGACGATGCTTGTCAAGAGAGACCCGTTGCGATGCCCAAATTGCAAGCAACAACTATTTTTTACCGCTAAATCGAAAAAGAAATTGTTTCTCGTAACGGCAAGTGTACCTATCTTGTTTGTGATTTTGATTTCATTCCAGATTCCAACAACAATCTCTGTTATCACATTAATTGTTTATGCTCTCTTAGTCGTATTGGCCGTACCATTTCTTGTCGAGGTGACAAACAAAGAAGAGGCTCTGTTCTGAATGTTAATGGCAATTAAGAATTGTAGTGTTTGGCAGTTAAGCGTATGCATAAATTATTGCATATCCTCCGCTTTACATGGAGTGGCGGGTATGATAGGCTTGTATGCTCGGCATAGTCCTGTGGCTTGCCCTCTTTGCCAGAAAGCATGCCTGCAGAGGCTCCATGTCAAGCGACAAAAGGTATGCAATTTTATACAAATTATTGAATATCCTTATTTGCCATTTCATACATTTTTTAATTGCCAAAAACAGTTCTGAATACAGTAGCTTATCTTCATGTTCCTAAATCAACAAACAATAAAATTTAACAGAGACATTCTAAAATAGAATTATAGAATGACTTTCCACCATAAAATCCGAGTAACTATTCACCCCGATAGTAGTATGTAAAGAATCGCAACATAAATAGGGCATTCCCGTGATAGAAAATGCCCTAAGTGGTAGAAAGAACACGATCGAGTGTGTCACCCGTCAACAGAAGACATAACGAATCCCACACATTTTTTTCGTGCTTCGTCAGTGTGAAAACGATGCTCCTTGTGATACAAAAAGACTGGGCGAATGTTTCTTCGCGAAATGTACCCGAGATGTTCCATTTGACTTTAACCATGCGAAGATCGCGTTCGGCTTGGTTGTTGTCAAAGGGAACATGTACTTCACGTAAGAAACGCAGCGCTTCTTCCTTTCGTTTTTGAAGGCGTCGAACAAAAGCGAGTGCTTTTTTCGGAAGAGGCGTCTTCGCTTCCAATCGGTGTTGTGCTCTTTCTAGAATACGATCATACGCACGTTCCAACCGTCTCGCTTCTTCCTCGGAAAGTGCACCGTGATGGGCTTCAACGGCTTGCTTGGCGGCTAGCAGAAAAATCGGCATATCCGGTCTGGAGGCAGACCGGGTCATTCGATGGCAATGTCCTGATTGTAAGGGAGAATGGGAGCGGGAGTAGCAGAGAACGAGAGACAAGGATTGGGCTGAAAGGGCATGCCGTACATCGAAACAATCCAAAATACTGATGAAAGCCTATCAAGAGGCGGGTTTGGCATGTGATTGTGAGGAAAACAAGGATAACCCTTCATACAAAGAGATTTTCCCTTTTTTAACAGTTGATTGAATCCAGAGAAATCAAAGTTTCTAACTCCGATAAAACTATGTATAATTAAGTTTGGAAATAATAAGGAGGCAGATATATGATTACAGGAGAATTAAAGAACAAAGTCGATAAAATATGGGAAACGTTTTGGACAGGCGGAATTACGAACCCGCTGACGGTTATTGAGCAGTTTACATACCTTTTGTTTATTAAAGGTCTTGATGAAGTGGAAACGAAAAATGAACAAGAGGCTGCTCTGTTAGGTATTGATTTTGAACGAATCTTTCCTGAAGATAAGCAGCACTTGCGCTGGAGCAAGTTTAAAAACTTAGAAGCTACTCAAATGTACGAAATCGTTTCTAATGAAGTATTCCCATTTATTAAAAATCTTCATGACAATAAAGATTCTGCCTACGCCAAATATATGGGCGATGCGATTTTTATGATTCCTACGCCGCAAATGCTCACAAAAATTGTGGATGGTATCGATAATATCCCGATGAAAGATCGCGATACAAAAGGGGATTTATACGAATATTTATTATCAAAAATCGCGACGGCAGGCACAAACGGCCAATTCCGCACACCTCGTCATATCATCGACATGATGGTAGAGTTAGTAAAACCAACACCGGAAGATATTATTGTCGACCCGGCCGCAGGTTCCGCGGGGTTTTTAGTAGCGGCAGGAGAATATTTGCGCAAATATCGCAGTGACGTAACTATTCACTCCGATAGTAGTATGTAAAGAAGCGCAACACAAATAGGGCATCCCCGTAATAGAAAATGCCCTAAGTGGTAGAAAGAACGCGATCAAGCGTGTCACCCGTCAACAGAAGACATAACGAATCCCACACGTTTTTTTCGTGTTTCGTCAGTGTGGAAACGATGCTTCTTGTGATACAAAAAGACTGGGCGAATGTTTCTACGCGAAACGTACCCGAAATGTTCTCTTTGACTTTAACCATGCGAAGATCGCGTTCGGCTTGGTTGTTGTCAAAGGGAACATGTACTTCACGTAAGAAACGCAACGCTTCTTCCTTTCGTTTCTGAAGCCGTCGAACAAAAGCGAGTGCTTTTTTCGGAAGAGGTGTCATCGTTTCCAATCGATGTTGTGCTCTTTCTAGGATGCGATCATACACTCGTTCCCACCGTCTCGCTTCTTCTTCGGAAAGTGCACCGTGATGGGCTTCGACGGCTTGCTTGGCGGCTAACAGAAACGTGGTCATGCGCATCGCCCACGTATGCCCTTGTTCGATGAATCCTTTTAACTCACGCAAATGGTGGGCATGACAAAGGGCATGGGTGGCATGTGTGTATTTCGGATACGTACCGAACCCATCGTGCATCATCGTCCCTTTGTATTGTGGAAGAATCCCGATCTCATCCGTTGCTTTCTTTCCACGAGAAGCGTGAGAAGCCAAGTATGTATATCTCGATGTACACGCGACATGCACCCATGCGAGTTTCCCATTGATGCGCAAACTCGTTTCATCGACATGCAGGATGTTGGATTCAAGTAAGGCGTCTTCGATGATGTCCATATTTGATTCCAGCGCTTCGCGTCCTCGTTTCACCATATTGGCAAGGGTTCCTGTACTAATCGAGTGTTGATATAACGCTTCGATTGTATCACTTAAACGCTTGTACGGGATCAATTGGATATGATGTAAATAAACAACGAGCGCAGTAAGGCGTGGACCGTATTGCACATGATTCGTGACATGGGATGGGAATTCGGCTTGTTGCACGCATCGACAATGCGGACACGATTTCACTTCACGTTCATGTTGTGTCACCTCGATCGCCACAGGAGGGACATCAAACACTTGACGGATATCGACTTTGAACGGTTTGACGTCACGCAAAGAAACCCCACATCCTTGACACGTATGCACACGGTGGACGACACGATGATGTGGATGTTCCACTTGACGGAGCGTCGTTCCTTGATGTCCTTCTTGTCCGCCTGGCTTGTTGCCAGATGGTTGACGAGAAGAACGTGTGTTGGCAAAACGGTCAGAAGATGGGGGCAAATGGCTATTGGAGCTGTTTTTTTTCGTGCGTGCTTCCAGCTCTTGAACACGGTACTTCAGTTGTTCATTTTCTTTGCGTAGCTGTTTGTTTTCTTTCAACAGTTGCTCAATGACTTGTTGTTGGTGAGTAATGAGCTGCTTTTGTTGTTGGACTTTGCTGATTAAGCTTTCAACTGTAAATACAGCTTGTTGTACCGTCAACATGCGATTCACCTCCTTGTCTATCAATATTCACATCATAGACAGGAAAAGCAAAAAATATTCAGCTCACTTTATGATGTGGCTGAATAGTTACGCAGTGACTTATTTTTAGTGCAAAGTTTAAAAGAACATTTTAATAACCATATGTTCTATGGCTTTGATATGGACCGCACGATGCTGCGGATTGGCGCGATGAACATGATGCTTCACGGCATTGAAAATCCGAATATCGAATATCGCGACTCCTTGTCGGAACAAAACAAAGATAAGGACAAATACACTCTTGTCCTTGCCAATCCGCCGTTTAAAGGCTCCTTGGATTACGAAGCCGTTTCAAGCGACCTGTTAAAAATTACAAAGACAAAGAAAACCGAGCTTTTATTTTTGGCGTTATTCTTACGCATTTTAAAAACAGGCGGACGTTGCGCGTGCATCGTGCCGGACGGGGTATTATTCGGAAGTTCGAAAGCGCATAAAGATATCCGCAAAGAGATTGTGGAAAATCATAAATTAGAAGCAATTATTTCCATGCCGAGCGGTGTGTTTAAACCATACGCGGGCGTATCGACAGCGATTATGATTTTTACGAAAACGGGAGTCGGCGGTACGGATCAAGTATGGTTCTATGATATGAAAGCCGATGGCTATTCATTGGACGACAAGCGCACCCCGATTGAAGAAAACGATATCCCGGACATGATTGCGCGCTTCCATAACCGTGAAGCAGAAAAAGAACGGAAACGGACAGAGCAATCGTTCTTTGTACCGGTGGAAGAAATTCGTGAAAACGACTATGACCTTTCGATTAACAAATATAAAGAGATTGAGTATGAAGAAGTGGAGTATGAAGCGCCAAGTGTAATAATTAAAAGAATAAAAGAATTAGAAAATGATATATTGAAAGGTTTAGGAGAACTGGAGGACTTAATAAAGTGAGAAAAGTATCCCTAGGTTCACTTGTTAATATTAGGACAGGAAAATTAGATGCAAATGCTAGCAATCCGGAAGGTAAGTATCCATTTTTTACTTGCTCGAGAGAAACATTAAAAATTGATACTTATTCTTATGACTGTGAATGCGTTTTAGTTGCTGGTAATGGTGATTTAAACGTTAAATATTACAATGGTAAATTTGATGCTTACCAAAGAACTTATATTATAGAGTCGATTGATAAAAATATTTTAAATGTAAAGTACCTTTATTACTTTATGCAGTTGTACGTGTCAAAATTAAGACAAATGTCAATAGGTGGGGTTATAAAATACATTAAATTAAATTACTTGACTGACGCTAAAATTCCGTTACCGAATATTGAAAAGCAAAATAAAATTGTAAAAGTACTTGAAAAAGCCCAAGAACTCATCGATAAACGAAAAGCTCAAATTGAAGCGTTAGACCAGTTAACGCAAAGTGTGTTTTTGGAGATGTTTGGGGATCCTTGGATAAATCCTAAAAAATGGAGGGTAAAAAAGATAAAAGAGGTGATAAAAAATAAACCTATTAACGGCTTTTTTGCAAAGAATGAGCAGTATTCTGATAAAGGGAATGCTAAGATAATTTGGATAAGTGATTTCATTAACAAACGTTCAGCTAACATACATGGACTAAAAAAAGTAGTTGCTACGGAAGAGGACATAAAAAAATATCAAGTAAAATACGGTGATATACTTTTTTGTCGCTCTTCTCTAAATGTTGACGGAATAGGAAAAGCAGCTTATGTTCCTGAATTTCCTAAAGACGAAAATATTATATTTGAATGTCATATTATAAAAATCACTCTTTCAGACGAGGTTTTACCGGAATTCTTTCAGGTATTAAGTGAGACAAAATTTTTTAGGAATCAGATAATTAAGCATTCAAAGACTTCCACTATGACTACTATTAGTCAGTCTGGAATAATGGAATGTAGTATCATTGTTCCACCAGTACAAATACAAAATCAATTTCTTCAAATACTAAAAAAAATAGGTAACTATTCACTCCGATAGTAGTATGTAAAGAAGCGCAACACAAATAGGGCATCCCCGTAATAGAAAATGCCCTAAGTGGTAGAAAGAACGCGATCAAGCGTGTCACCCGTCAACAGAAGACATAACGAATCCCACACGTTTTTTTCGTGTTTCGTCAGTGTGGAAACGATGCTTCTTGTGATACAAAAAGACTGGGCGAATGTTTCTACGCGAAACGTACCCGAAATGTTCTCTTTGACTTTAACCATGCGAAGATCGCGTTCGGCTTGGTTGTTGTCAAAGGGAACATGTACTTCACGTAAGAAACGCAACGCTTCTTCCTTTCGTTTCTGAAGCCGTCGAACAAAAGCGAGTGCTTTTTTCGGAAGAGGTGTCATCGTTTCCAATCGATGTTGTGCTCTTTCTAGGATGCGATCATACACTCGTTCCCACCGTCTCGCTTCTTCTTCGGAAAGTGCACCGTGATGGGCTTCGACGGCTTGCTTGGCGGCTAACAGAAACGTGGTCATGCGCATCGCCCACGTATGCCCTTGTTCGATGAATCCTTTTAACTCACGCAAATGGTGGGCATGACAAAGGGCATGGGTGGCATGTGTGTATTTCGGATACGTACCGAACCCATCGTGCATCATCGTCCCTTTGTATTGTGGAAGAATCCCGATCTCATCCGTTGCTTTCTTTCCACGAGAAGCGTGAGAAGCCAAGTATGTATATCTCGATGTACACGCGACATGCACCCATGCGAGTTTCCCATTGATGCGCAAACTCGTTTCATCGACATGCAGGATGTTGGATTCAAGTAAGGCGTCTTCGATGATGTCCATATTTGATTCCAGCGCTTCGCGTCCTCGTTTCACCATATTGGCAAGGGTTCCTGTACTAATCGAGTGTTGATATAACGCTTCGATTGTATCACTTAAACGCTTGTACGGGATCAATTGGATATGATGTAAATAAACAACGAGCGCAGTAAGGCGTGGACCGTATTGCACATGATTCGTGACATGGGATGGGAATTCGGCTTGTTGCACGCATCGACAATGCGGACACGATTTCACTTCACGTTCATGTTGTGTCACCTCGATCGCCACAGGAGGGACATCAAACACTTGACGGATATCGACTTTGAACGGTTTGACGTCACGCAAAGAAACCCCACATCCTTGACACGTATGCACACGGTGGACGACACGATGATGTGGATGTTCCACTTGACGGAGCGTCGTTCCTTGATGTCCTTCTTGTCCGCCTGGCTTGTTGCCAGATGGTTGACGAGAAGAACGTGTGTTGGCAAAACGGTCAGAAGATGGGGGCAAATGGCTATTGGAGCTGTTTTTTTTCGTGCGTGCTTCCAGCTCTTGAACACGGTACTTCAGTTGTTCATTTTCTTTGCGTAGCTGTTTGTTTTCTTTCAACAGTTGCTCAATGACTTGTTGTTGGTGAGTAATGAGCTGCTTTTGTTGTTGGACTTTGCTGATTAAGCTTTCAACTGTAAATACAGCTTGTTGTACCGTCAACATGCGATTCACCTCCTTGTCTATCAATATTCACATCATAGACAGGAAAAGCAAAAAATATTCAGCTCACTTTATGATGTGGCTGAATAGTTACAAAAATAGAATATGAAAAACAAAAACTCCAGAATAGCTTATCATTGCTTAATGATAACTTTAATTCCCTCATGCAACGGGCATTTAAGGGAGAATTATTCAACGATAAATGCATGTAAAGGAAATTCATATCGGTTTGGTCAGGGGGGAGGGGTGTTTGTTGTTATCCAACTTTCATTTTTTAATAGGCAAACCTCATTATGAGAGTTTTACGAATGCGTGTTTAGAGGCAGAGAAAAGTTTAGTCGTGAGTCCGGCGACGTGCGCGATTTTAACGCGCCGTGCGCTGGAGCTTGCCGTTAAGTGGGTGTACAGCTTTGACAGCGCTTTGAAAGTTCCGTATCAAGATAATCTTTCCAGTTTGATTCATGACAACGTCTTTTTGTCCATTATTGATGAAGACTTGTTGCCGTTGTTGCGTTACATTGTCAAACTGGGAAATGTCGCGGTTCATACGAACTCGATGATTACGAGGGAAGAAGCGATTCTTTCCCTGCACCATCTTCATCAGTTTGTGTCTTGGATTGATTATTGTTATTCTGACGAATACACCGCTACGGACTTTGATGAATCGTTATTGCCAATTGGCGAGGAAAAGCGCGAGCGTCCGGAAGAATTAAAAGATTTATACGAACGGTTAAGCTCCAAAGACAAGCGTCTTGAGGAAATGATGAAAGAAAATGAACAGCTCCGCGCTCTTCTCACCGCCAAACGGGAAGCGAATACAAAAGAGTACCACTTCCAAGTCGATGAACTGAGCGAATGGGAAACAAGAAAGAAATATATTGATTTAGATTTGAAGCTTGCTGGTTGGGAATTTAAAAAGGATGTTGTTGTGGAATATCCTGTGGTTGGCATGCCGAATCAGGAAGGAGTCGGCTATGTCGATTACGTTCTGTTTGGCGACAACGGAAAGCCGCTGGCGGTCATCGAAGCGAAACGGACAACCGCTGATCCGAACAAAGGAAAGCAGCAGGCGAAATTGTACGCCGACTGCATTGAAAAAATGCACGGCCAGCGTCCAATCATTTTTTACACAAACGGTTTTGAAACGTATATTTGGGACGACCTTAACTATCCGGCGCGGAGAGTTTCCGGCTTTTACAATAAGGAAGAATTAAGCTTGCTTATTGATCGTCGGACGATGAAGAAGCCGCTAAAAAATGTGCAAATCAATGACAACATAACGAATCGCTATTACCAAAAAGAAGCGGTTTTAGCAGTCTGTGACGCGCTTGAGAACAAACGGCGCAAAGCGTTGCTTGTCATGGCAACAGGGAGCGGCAAAACCCGGACGGCGATTTCGATTGTCGATGTTCTTACCCGTCATAATTGGGTAAAAAATATTCTGTTTTTAGCGGACCGCAAAACGCTTGTAACGCAAGCGAAAAATAGCTTTAGCCATTTGCTTCCAAACTTGACGCTTTGCAATTTGCTCGATAACAAAGACAATCCAGAGGAAAGCCGCATGGTGTTTTCGACGTACCCGACGATGATGAACGCGATTGACGAAGCGAAGCGAAAAGACGGCAAACGCCTCTTTACCGTCGGGCATTTTGATTTAATTATCGTCGATGAATCCCACCGCAGTATTTATAAGAAATATCGGGCGATTTTTGACTATTTTGACGCGATATTGCTTGGCCTTACCGCCACACCAAAAGATGAAATTGACCGCAATACGTATGAAGTGTTTGATCTGGAAAATGGCGTGCCGACCTATGCCTATGAGTTAGATCAAGCCGTTCAGGACGGCTATTTAGTCGATTATCGGACGATTGAAACAAAATTAAAGTTTCTCGAAGAAGGCATTCATTACGATGAGTTATCGGATGAAGAAAAAGAACGATATGAAGAAACATTTGATGAGGAAGTGGGCGAGGATATTGACAGTGCCGCGCTAAACGAATGGCTGTTTAATGACGATACGATTGATACGGTACTCAGAGATTTAATGGAAAAAGGAATTCGCGTAGAAGGCGGAGACAAACTCGGCAAAACGATTATTTTTGCGAAAAACCATCGCCATGCGGAACGAATCGTGGAGCGCTTTGATCAATTGTTCCCTGAATACAAGGGCGGCTTTGCACGGGTCATTGATTACAGCGTGAACTACTACCAAACATTAATCGATGATTTTTCCGACCGCAACAAATGGCCGCAAATTGCGGTATCGGTCGATATGCTCGATACAGGAGTAGATATTCCGGAAGTCGTCAACCTTGTGTTCTTTAAAAAAGTACGCTCCAAATCAAAGTTTTGGCAAATGATCGGACGCGGAACCCGTTTATGCAAAGACTTATTCGGAGTTGGACAAGATAAAACGCATTTTCTTATTTTTGACTATTGCGGCAACTTTGAGTTTTTCCGCGAAAATCCAAAAGGAATCGAAGGAAAAGCGGTGGAAAGCTTAACGGAGCGTCTATTTAATGCCAAAACCGAAATCATTAAAGAACTGCAGCATTTGCAGTACCAAGAAGAAGAGTATATTGCCTATCGCAATGAATTGATTGACGAGGTGCTAGCGGAAATCAATAAGTTAAACGAAGAAAACTTCCGCGTACGCCAACATATTCAATACGTACACAAGTTTAAAAACCGGACGAAATGGGACTCCTTAACAGCGATAGATGTTAATGAAATCAAAGAACATATTTCACCGCTGATTGTTCCGTTGAATGATGATGAATTTGCGAAACGTTTTGATTTGCTCATGTACACGATCGAATTGGCGAAGCTGCAAACGAAAAATGCGACGAAGCCGATTCGGAGTGTGATTCGCACCGCAGAGGCGTTATCTAAGCTCGGTTCGATTCCTCAAGTGGTGGAACAAAAATATATCATCGAAAAGGTACAGACGGAAGAGTTTTGGAGCGAAGCCGATATTTTCGAATTGGAAGCCGTTCGCGAAGCGTTGCGTGATTTAGTGAAATTCCTTGAAAAAGAAACGCAAAAAATTTACTATACGAACTTTAAAGATCAAGTCTTAGAGGTCAAAGAAAACGGCCCGATGTTTAATGTCAATGATCTGAAAAATTATCGGAAAAAGGTTGAACATTATCTGCACGAACACCGCGATCAGATGGCCATTTACAAGTTGCGAAATAATAAAAAGCTAACCGTCCAAGACTTAAAAACGCTGGAGCATATTCTTTGGAATGAGCTTGGCACACAGGAAGATTATAAAAGAGAATTCGGAGACACACCGATTACAAAGCTCGTCCGCCAAATCGTCGGCCTTGACCCGCAGGCAGCCAACGAAGCGTTTTCTGAATTTTTATCAAGCGAGCGGTTGAACATCCAACAAAGCCGTTTTGTCAAATTGATTGTCGATTACTTTGTGAAAAATGGAGTCATGGACAAGCGGGTGCTGCAGGAAGAACCGTTTAAAACCGTCGGCAGCATTGTTGAACTCTTTAAAGACAACATGGATGACGCGCGGAAGATTATTAGTATTATCGATGAGATTAACCGGAATTCGGAAGATATTGTGGGGGCGTGAGTGGTGGATGTCATCAACCGAGAAGTGGTTCTGTTGGGGATGGATGAATCACGGCCATGATGGCACGGATGGAAAAACGCTGTCTTTCCTAGGGGCAGTGCACGATAAGGAGCGTTGAACGTGAGCATTTCGTCTCTCATTTTGCTTTTGTTGGTCATGTCGATCGTGTTGTTCGTGTATGGTGTTGTCCAAAAGAGCAAAGCCGCGAAACGGATCGCCTTTGGCCTCTTCGTCGCATCGGTCGGATTAGCGGGTTTTGTCGTGTTTCTCATCGGCTATATGTAACAACAGCCAAAGACGAACACGCTGTTCTGTATGTTCGGCTTTGCGTTTGCGGCGATTCAGATGGGGATCATTGGGGGAGATGGGGCTCGCGCTCAAGGCCTCAAGGACTGGCATTAGGGGACCGTTCGAGGCGGATTTCTCTGTCTTGCCTCATCTATCATTTTTGGGCTTCAAAGTTATTTTTAAAAAAAGCGAAGAAAGTCGTTCATTTTTCTATACGAGGACAAGCGCAGGAAATATAAAGAAAATGCAAAAAAGAATGATATATGAAAAAATTATTGAAGCTGAAATGTGTAATATTTATAATATTATTCAAGTTGTGTGTTGTACAACAAAAATAATCAGCTTGCATAGGAGGGGTTGGGTTGATTGAAAAGCTTGTAGAAACGGTGAACGGGTGGCTATGGAGTCCTTTTTTGATTGCATTCATTGTTTGTTGCGGTTTGTATTTTAGCATTCGCACCCGTTTTCTGCAAATCCGCCATGTGAAAGAGATGGTCCGGCTTGTGACGATGGGGAAAAGCTCTGAGGCCGGGGTGTCTTCTTTCCAGGCGTTGACGATGTCGTTGTCCGGCCGCATCGGCGTCGGAAACGTGGCCGGGACGGCGACGGGGATTGCGTACGGGGGGCCGGGCGCGGTCTTTTGGATGTGGGTGATCACCTTTATCGGGGCGGCGACCGCGTATGTCGAGTCGACGCTGGCGCAAATTTATAAAGAGGAACAAGACGGACAATACCGCGGCGGTCCGGCGTTCTACATTGAAAAAGGCCTTGGCTGGAAATGGTTTGCGGTGGTGATCGCTGCGGCGATTATTCTCTCGATGGCGGTGCTGATGCCGGGAATTCAAGCAAACTCGATTGCCGACAGCTTTTCGAATGCGTTTGGCATCCCGAAATTGGTGACGGGAATTTTCGTGATTGCCGTTCTTGGCTTTACGATTTTTGGCGGAGTGAAGCGGATCGCGAAAACGGCGGAAATTGTCGTGCCGTTTATGGCAGTTGTCTATTTGTTGGTCGCGATTGCCATTATTGCGGCCAATATTGAAAAAGTCCCGGATGTGTTTGGTTTGATTTTCAAAAGCGCGTTTGGCGCTGATCAAGTGTTTGGCGGCATTCTTGGTTCGGCGGTGATGTGGGGAGTCAAACGCGGCCTTTATGCGAATGAAGCGGGGCAAGGGACGGGCGCCCACCCGGCAGCGGCGGCGGAAGTGTCCCACCCGGCGAAGCAGGGGCTTGTGCAGGCATTTTCGATCTATTTGGACGTGTTCTTGATCGTGACGGCGACGGCGCTGATGATTTTGTTTACAGGTCAATACAATGTGATCAATGAAAAAACGGGAGAGACGATTGTCGAGCATTTGAAAGGGGTGGAACCGGGCGCAGGGTATACGCAGGCGGCGGTGGACATGCTCTTCCCGGGATTCGGGTCGGCCTTTATTGCGATCGCTCTGTTCTTCTTCGCGTTTACGACGATGTACGCGTATTACTATATTGCCGAGACGAACCTCGCCTATTTGGTGCGCAGTGAAAAGAGGGGAACGGCCTTCTTTGCCTTGAAGCTCGTCTTTTTGGCGGCCACGTTCTATGGAGCGGTCAAAACGGCGACGACGGCGTGGGCGATGGGCGACATCGGGCTTGGCATCATGGTGTGGCTCAACTTGATTGCGATCTTGTTGTTGTTTAAACCGGCTTATATGGCCTTGAAAGATTATGAAGAACAGCTGAAGCAAGGGAAAGATCCGGAGTTCAACGCGTCGAAATACGGAATCAAGAACGCGAAATTCTGGGAAAATGGATATAAGAGATGGGAAGAAAAGAAAGAGAAGGCATTGTAACAGGTTGATTGGTTGGAGTCGACGGTGTCCCGGATGCAGCGGGACACCCTTTTTTTGAGATGCGAATAGTGCCTGGCACTGTTCGCTAAAAGAAATTTCGAAAAATTTTCTTTTTTGTCTTGTTTTTTTTAGGCGTTGCTTCTATAATTTGAATCAACAGCAGTCATATGGTCATCAGACGACTAAGTAATCAGTTTTATCATGGGAGAAATCGGTGAAAACAGAAAGGGGAGGTTTTTTATGTGGAAGCAAGATTTTACGCCGGTTGCTGATCAATTGGCACTGTCAGCGGTTGTTGCGCTCATTCCGATTTTATATTTCTTTTGGGCGTTGGCAGTGAAGCGAATGAAAGGACATATAGCGGGAGTGACGACGCTAGCCGTTGCTTTGGTCATTGCTGTAATCGCTTACAAAATGCCGGTTAGTATGGCAGTGATGTCGGCAACGCAAGGAGCAGTATACGGGTTATTGCCAATCGGTTGGATTATTATTACATCTGTCTTTTTATATAAACTGACTGTGAAAACAGGACAGTTTGATACGATTCGCGACTCGGTCTTGTCGATTACGGAAGATCGTCGATTGCAAGCGTTGTTGATTGCTTTTTCGTTTGGGGCATTTTTGGAAGGAGCTGCTGGATTTGGGGCACCGGTCGCGATTTCTGCGGCATTGCTTGTCGGATTAGGGTTTAATCCCTTATATGCAGCTGGTATTTGTTTAATTGCTAATACAGCGCCAGTTGCGTTTGGAGCCATTGGAATTCCGATTACTGCTGTTGCTGGTCCGACGGGCATTCCAGCGATGGAAATCTCGAAAATGGTCGGTCGCCAGTTGCCATTTTTGTCGTTATTTATTCCGTTTTATCTCGTATTAATTATGGCTGGATGGAAAAAGACAGTCGAAGTATTGCCAGCTGTTTTAGTATCTGGTATCTCGTTTGCGCTTACTCAATATGCAAGCTCAAACTTTTTAGGGCCAGAATTACCAGATATTTTATCGGCACTTGTTTCACTAGTTGCCTTAGCTGTGTTTTTAAAAGTTTGGAAGCCAAAAAGCGTGTATCGTTTTGAGAGTGAAACGCGTGCTACATTCGCCACATCAACAAAACATACAAGTGGTGAAGTATTTAAGGCGTGGTCTCCATTTTTAGTATTAACAGCGTTTATCTCTATCTGGGGAATTCCACAAGTAAAAGCGGCGCTAACAGGACATTACGAAGGAACGAACGCGTTATTGAAAGCGCTTAATACATTAGGTTCTTCGTTAACATTTATGCCGGAAGTGCCTGGATTAAGCAATAAAATTGTGAACGCGAGCGGCCAACCGATTTTAGCTGTTTATAAACTAGAGTTGCTTGGAGCAGCAGGAACAGCAATTTTATTTGCAGCGATTGTTACGAAATTTATCGTTCGTATTTCTTGGCGTGAATGGTTTGCGACGTTTGGTGAAACGCTTAATGAATTAAGATTCCCGATTGTCACTATTGCTTCGGTTGTCGGCTTTGCCTATGTGACAAACGCCTCTGGCATGAGCACAACACTCGGGATGACATTGGCGAAAACAGGCTCTCTCTTTGCTTTCTTCTCGCCGTTTTTAGGTTGGCTTGGTGTATTTATTACCGGCTCAGATACATCATCAAACTTGTTGTTTGGAAACTTGCAAAAAGTAACAGCGACGTCGCTCGGCATGGATCCAGTGCTTGCGGTAGCAGCGAACTCATCTGGTGGGGTTGTCGGAAAAATGATTTCTCCACAATCAATTGCAGTTGCCTGTGCTGCGGTAGGATTAGCTGGCAAAGAATCCGATCTATTCCGCTTTACTGTGAAGCATAGTATTTTCTTAATCATTTTAATTGGCATTTTAACGTTCTTACAGTCAAATGTACTTTCATGGATGGTTCCTTAATGAATGGAAGGGACATTCGGATGCAGAGGAATATATATTTCTCTGCACCGGAAGTTCCTTTTTATGTCGTTATCGTTCGAAAAGGAGATGAATATGTTTTAAATCATATTGAATAGACGAGGGAGCTTCCCTCGTTTATTTCGTTAAAATGGAACGACTGCTACAAATAGCCGCCTCATGTTCAAGAGAGCGATGCGAAAGAAAAGTCAATAGTTTCTCATGGTTGTCGCTTCTACTTTCTATTTTTTTAACGATTTCATTTGTTTCAATTACTGCTTGTTGGACAAGCGCTAAGTCTTGCTTTGTTGCCATGTTCGCTTTAACTTCTGCGAGTTCTGCTTCTATGTTTTCAAGCTTGTCCAAAATGCGTTGTAGCATTTGCTCCATCGTTTTCCTCCTTTCTTGTGGGAAATTAGAAAGGGAAACAGCTGTGTGGCATGTCGTGTGTCGAAGAGAGGCTTTATTTGATGTGGCAGTACAGATAAAGACCGTTCCCCAGTACTATTATAAATGATAAGAATGAAGAGCGAAACAGGAAACGACATGCTCCTTCTTTTCATTTTCTTCATACATGGTGTATTGTATAAGAAGATACGAACATGGAGTGATGGCATATGTTATGGAAAGAGGCGGAACAATTTATTACGTTATGTTATACAGAACTAGGAAAAAACGATGATGAAATATATGAGCGGTTGCAACAAGTGAAGCGAGAAATTGAACAAACAGGGACGTATGAACATACGTACGAAGAACTTGAGCACGGAGCGCGTATGGCATGGCGCAATAGCAATCGTTGTATCGGGCGTCTATTTTGGCAAACGCTTCACGTGTTTGATGCGCGTACGATTGAGCGGGAAGAGGATGTTGTTGAGCGGCTGTTTTATCACATCGAATTTGCGACAAACGGTGGGAAAATCCGTCCGACCATTACGATTTTTCGTCCTGAGCGAGTGCGCATTTGGAATCATCAGTTAATTCGCTATGCTGGTTACGAAACAGAGCATGGAATGATCGGTGATTCATCGTCCATTTCATTCACGAAAGCGTGTGAACAGCTAGGATGGAGAGGGGATCGAACGCACTTTGATATTTTACCGCTTGTCATCCAAGTCGATGGTCGCGAGCCGAAGTTATTTCCGATTCCAAAGGATATTGTGCTGGAAGTGCCGATTGAGCATCCGACGTTTTCGTGGTTTCGTGATTTACAGCTTAAATGGTATGCTGTGCCGATTATTTCAGATATGTGTTTGGAGATTGGCGGCATCCGTTATACAGCGGCTCCATTTAACGGATGGTATATGGGAACAGAAATTGGTGCGCGCAATTTCGCTGACGATTACCGATACAACATGCTTCCGAAAATTGCTTCATGCATGGGGCTTGATACGTCAAGAAATAGTACATTATGGAAAGATCAAGCGCTTGTCGAGTTAAATATCGCTGTTCTATACTCATATAAAAAAGCAGGGGTAAGTATTGTCGATCATCATACAGCGGCTCAGCAGTTTAAACGTTTTGAACAGCAAGAGCAAGAAGCAGGAAGGAAAGTAACGGGCAGTTGGACTTGGCTTATTCCACCACTATCCCCAGCGACGACGCACATTTTTCACCAATATTATGATAATACAATTGTAAAACCGAATTATTTTTACCAAGAACGTCCTTATGAAAGGCACCGTCATTGATGCGATGTTTTTTTATATGGATATATTCCTAATTTTCAGAATAATACTTACTATATTCTTATTTTTTTGATATATTTATAGAAAAAAGAAGAAGGGGGAAGGTTGTGTGGATTTCATCGAGCAACTCAAAATGGAAGAACTGAGGAAGAAAAATTTTTTCTTGTTTCTTATTTACACGCTTAGTGCAGTAACAGGTGTAGTCGGGCCTATTTTGATTGGAGAGAAAGTTGAGAAGATTGCCTTTTATGGTGGCAGTCTTGTTCTAAATGCCCTCGTGTATATGGCGTTAAAAAAGATGAAAAAGTACGAACACATCTATCCATATTTTATTATTTTTATATTATTTTCTGCGACATTAGGTAGTTTATTTACGACAGGGGGAAGTTTAGGAACGATCGCACTCGCTTTTTGTTTAGTTGTGTTATCTGTATTGCATTTGAATCGCACGTTGTTTGTAACAGGACTTCTGCTTGGCATTATCATTTTAGTTGTCGGTGCACTTGTTCCATCTTCTTTTCAGCAAGTATTTCAAAAGACAGGACATACGGTTTTTATTGTTTATGTGGTGATCGGTATCGCGCTTTCTGTGCTGCTATATCTAAGCCGTAAGCAATTTCATCAACTTGTTGAACACGTTGGGCAGGCGCACGAGGAAAAAGAAAAACAAACAGCAAGAAGACATGAGCTCGAACAACAAGTAAAGCATATTATTGAAAACGTCGAACATATTCACCAAAAAGTACTTCAAAATGTGCAAGCGCAAGAAGAAATGAAAGAAGCGATTCGTCAAGCTGCGGTAGCGGGTCAGGCGCAGAGCGAGCAAGTCATCGATATACACAATGAAGTAGCGGAAGCGAAAGCGATGGGTGAGCAAATTTATGAAACGTCTAAACAATTAAAGGAGCATTCCTCGCAATCGAGCGAGATGGCGCAAGCGGGCATACAAAAAATGCATTTGTTATTGATGCATACAGAAAAGTTTCGCGAAGTCATTCATGCCACAAGGGCAACATTAAATGCGTTAACGAGCAAAATTGCGAGTACAAATGAGTTAACAAAAAAAATTAATCAAATTACAAATCAGACGAACTTATTGGCATTAAATGCGACAATCGAGGCAGCACGCGCAGGGGAATATGGAAAAGGATTTGCGGTTGTCGCTGAAGAAATTCGCAAGCTAGCTGTGTTGACGGAGGAGACGACACAACAAATCGTTCACAATTTGTCAGAAGTGAATGAAAGCAATAATGAGTTGCTGGAGCGGATGGATGAAACGAGCGAACAACTGACAAAAAATGAGACGTTGACAAGTGAAGTCAACGCTTACTTCGAAAAGCTATATCAATCGCTAACTTACTTACAAGAGCAGCTATCACACTTTTTTATCATTAGCGAAAAGTTAGAGAAACAAGGAGAAAAAATGGACCGTTCCATCAGCGATTTTTCAGTTTTCATTCAACAATCAAGCGCTTCGCTTGAAGAGGTGAGTGCAACAGTAGAACATTTAAAAGATGCGAATGAACAAATGGCAGCGTATGTAACAGAAACAGCCCATCGTGCCGCGGCCATTCAACAACAAATGATGTAAACAAAAAGCACCTCCATCATCCCCATGTTACATACATTATATATCGAAAAAATGCGGGGGGAAAATGAAAAAATCATGAAAAAAAGCAGGGAACATTCCCTGCTTTACTGTCGAGAGCAAGCACTCCGCGTCGAAAAGACGTTCGGCATGAAGTGCTCGCCTTCGCATTATAATCGTTTAGCGCCAACAAAACGTTGTTTCCAGTAAGATTGGTGAATCGAGTCTACTTTAACTCCTTTGGACGTAGCATGAATCATACGATTTTTTCCAATATAAATGGCAACGTGTGAGATTCCTTTATGTTTCGATGTTTTGAAAAATAGTAAGTCTCCCGGTGCTAATTGGTTCAGAGAAACAGGACGCCCTTTCGTATACATCGCGCCAGAAGAACGTGGAAGCGATACACCTATTTTTTATATGTATAGCTAACAAAACCAGAGCAGTCAAATCCTTTCGGTGTCGTTCCTCCTGTACGATACGGTGTGCCAATAACTTTATGTGCTTCAGCGATAAGCGTTTTAGCTGAGAAGGCAGCTTCTGTTTTGAAAGGGTTTGCAAAAAACGTGAAACATAGCAACATGAAGAGAGCGGTAGTGACCAGAACTTTTTTCATTGCTTGAACCTCCAAAAGACTTGTTCCATGGACGAGTACATTATAGCAAAAAAGATGTCGAAAAATTGTTACATAGCCATTAAATTATGTTACAAATACATTACAACGATCAGTTTTTGTAAAAATAGAGAGAGAATTTAACATATATGTCGGAATACAAAAGTTGAATGTAGACGAGCTTCGCGATAAGATAGGGGAGAAGTACATTGAAAAAGGGGAACTGTAATGGGTGATTGGATCATTTCGTCAGAAGCGATTGTCGCTTTGTTAAAAATTATTGCGATCGATATTATTTTATCTGGGGATAACGCCATTGTGATTGCGATGGCTACACGTCGGTTGCCAGAAAAACAACGCAATCGAGCCATTTTATTTGGTACAGCTGGAGCGGTTATTTTACGCGTATTATTTGCCGCAGTCATTGTATTGTTATTACAAATTCCGTTCGTCCATCTTGCCGGGGGATTATTGTTGCTTTGGATTGCATATAAAGTGTTAATTAACGAGGAAGAGGAAGCAAATGTACAAGCGGCAGATCGGTTATGGAAAGCCGTTTGGACCATTATCGTTGCCGATGCTATCATGAGTTTAGATAACGTCGTTGCGATTGCTGGTGCATCTGGTGGGCATATTGGCATGATTGCTTTTGGTGTCGCGATCAGCATTCCGATTATGATTTTCGGATCAAAGGCCATTGTGTTGGCGATGGAAAAATATAAGTGGATTCCGTACGTTGGCTCAGGTATTTTAGCATGGACAGCAGGGGAAATGTTATTAAAGGATGAACAGTTACAAAAATGGATCGCTGTTTCACATGGTTCGCAATCGCTCGTATTTCTTATTGTTGTCACCGCATTGATTTTACTAGCGGGCTATGTGAAAAATAAAAAGATCGATAAGCGAAAAATAGCATAAAAAATTTCATGCATGCACGTATAAAATCAAAAATAACGGTCATAATGGATAATGCTAAGTGTATTCCCCCGATCCCCCTGTGAATATACTTGAAAGGGCTATCTCCACGACGAGATAGCCCGATTTTTTTAAATAAACAAGTTTAATCCTGCTTCTTCTGCATCGCCTAAATATGTTGCGACGCCACCAATTTCGATTCCGTCAATTAATTCTTCTTTTTAATGCCCATAATGTCCATCGACATCGAGCAAGCGACAAGTTTGACGCCTGCAGCCATCGCGTTTTTCATTAACGTTTCGACATCGTCTACATGTTTCTTTTCCATGACATATTGAATCATTTTCGGTCCCATGCCTGCCATGTTCATTTTTGATAACGGGAGGTCGTCAACTACCCCCACTTAGCTAACGCTTGAAGCGGGGGCTTGCAACTCCCCAGAAGTGCGAACGGACTTCGTCCTCCTTCCTTGACTTGGGGTTGCATCAGGGGCAGGTTGACGACTACCCAACGACATAGGTCATGCCTATATCGCTACCGAGTGGCTCGGCATGTCTGTAGGCAGTACTTGACTTCCACGCACAACAGACGGATGTACGCTCGATGTTTTACGGTTGCAACGTTTCCTGCAACCAACTCCCTACATCGAGTAACGGGGATTGGAGTGCCTTGATTCAACGGTTTTCTCCACATTCTTATTCTATCATATACAAAAGAAAGGAGGAAGGGCGATTCCTCCTCGACTTTCGCTCTCGCTTAGAAGTCGGGGTCTCCTCGCCAAAGATGATGAAGTCGCTTGCGCAATTGTCCGAGTGGGATGTTAATTGAGTCCGGAATGAAGCCCATATCGCGTTCGACTTCTTCACGCACATCCACAAAACACGCCCCGTTTTTGATTAATTCATGTTGTGAATTGTATCACAAGTAACTAAATAGATAAAGGAGTACTAGTATTTATTTGTGACGAATATGTTAATACTTTCTCCAAAAACGTCGTTGTATGTATTGATAAGATGTTTGTATAATTTTGTTGAAGAGAAAACTTGCACAAGGGTGGGAAGAAATATGCATCCAAGTGTAACGTTTTTAAACTTCGACGATACGTATACGTGGCAGCGAAATCTTCTTCGTTTTCCTCATGAATGGATCGATATGTATGACATAAACGGAACGAATTTATATTGCGATGACGATGCGATGCAAGAAATTGAAAAACGACTTGCATGCCGCCATACAAGAGGGATAACGTTTATCGGAAGCGGCAACTATCATTATGTTTCATATGCATTACTTAAGCAGCTTCATGAGCCGTTTACGCTCGTATTGTTTGACCATCATACAGATATGAATGAGCAAACGTTGTTTCCACTTCTTTCATGTGGCTCATGGGTATCATACGCTCAAAAACACGTTCCAGCATTAAAACACATTGTCATCATCGGTTCAGCAACTTCGCACGTCTCTTCATGTGTAACTATCTTTCCAAAAAGCGATATGATGTACGCGCCAATGACGATTGTGCGCGCCATTCCGACAAAACATATATACATTAGCATTGACAAAGATGTGCTTCGCCCACAAGATGCCCAAACAAATTGGGATCAAGGGACGATGCCATTACAGACGCTCGTGACGTATATCGACCATCTTTATCGCTACAAGCACGTGCTCGGTGTTGATATATGTGGTGAAGACGTTTCATTTTGTGCGAAAAACGAAAAAGCAAATGAAGCGATTATACGTGCATGTTTCAAACATATCTCGATATCATCGGCGTCTTAACATTTCTTAACATTTTGTGAACATGGTGAAAAAAGATAGATTTTTTCTTTTTATGGTATTATAATGTGTATTGATAAAGGTTATCATTATTAATTGGGGGATTACGTATGGTTGCGATGACGCAATTACGAGTTGGGGAACGTGCAAAAATTGTTGATTTATCACAAGTAAGCAACTTAGTAAAAAGAAGATTGCTAGATATGGGTGTAACAGAGGGGTCAGAAATTTGTTTAAAATGTACGATGCCGCTTGGCGGGCCGTTTATGATTGAGAATTATGGACAATGTGTCGGCATCCGTCGCAATGAAGCGAAAAACATTCAGGTGAAGCCGTTATGATGCATGTTGCACTCGTAGGTAACCCAAATACAGGGAAAACATCATTGTTTAATCAGCTCACAGGGACGTATGAGTATGTTGGAAACTGGAGCGGTGTGACGGTTGAAAAAAAGGTGGGCGTTTTGCGCAGTAAAAAAGCGAAAATAATTGATTTGCCCGGCGTATATTCGCTTCACCCGATGTCCCGTGATGAGCGGGTTGTGACGCAATTTTTATTGACGGAGCCGTTCGATGAAATTTTAAATATCGTCGATGCGTCACAATTAGAACGAAATTTATTGTTGACTGTACAGTTATTGGAATTTGGTAAGCCATTGGCGATTGCTTTAAATATGGTCGATGTGGCAGAAAGAAGGGGGATATCCATCGATCAAAAAAAATTAGCGGAAGCGTTGCATGTACCTATCGTTTCAGTCGTTGCCCGAACGGGAAAAGGGTGCGATCAAGTGGAGCGCATGTTAATGGGAAAAGTGTCTCAAGAAGTGAAACCGCTCCACATATATTACGGAATCGCGTTGGAACGAGCGATTGCACGTTTTGTTGAGACGTGGGGAGCGGAGGAGAAATTCCCTGCCCGTTGGCTCGCCATTCAATTTTATGAAGGAAATAGCTACGTCCGCGATTATGTAGCAGAAAAATTGCCGGAAACAACGTGGCGTTCATTATATGAACAAGCCGAAAAAGAAGTGCAACAAGCCGAGCAAACACCGCTTGATCAGCTCATTTACGAACGTCGTCGCTCCTTTGTAAGAGAAGTGATTGAACAGTCAGTGCAACGCCAAAAAATTGCGCGTGTGACGGTGACAGACCGCATCGATGCGGTAGTCACAAATAAATATGTCGGCATTCCGATTTTTCTACTAGCGATGTATATATTATTTCAACTCACATTTGATTGGCTCGGGGCACCGCTCTCCGATTTGCTTGATGCGTTTTTTGCAGGTCCGTTAACCGATTCGGTGACGGCGATGCTAGAAGCGATCGGTGCTTCTGAATTTATCCGTGCGCTCGTTGTTGATGGCATTATCGCAGGGGTAGGCGGCGTGCTTGTGTTCGTTCCGCAAATTTTTATTTTATTTTTCTTTATTTCGTTTTTAGAAGATTCAGGGTATATGGCACGTGTAGCGCTTGTCATGGATCGATTAATGGAGTCGGTCGGATTAAATGGAAAAGCGTTTATCCCGCTCATTATTGGGTTTGGTTGCAATGTTCCGGGCGTCATGGCGGCACGGACGATTGAGCAACCACGGGAGCGGCTCGTGACGATGTTGTTAACACCGCTTATGTCTTGTTCGGCACGTTTGCCTGTATATGCTTTGTTTGTCGGTGCGTTTTTTGCGGCAAATCAGGCACTTGTCGTTCTTTCTTTATACGTTCTTGGTGTTTCACTCGCACTTATACTTGCAAAACTTTTTTCGTTAACGATTTTAAAAGAAGAAGCATCGGTGTTTGTCGTGGAATTGCCACCATACCGTATGCCGCAATGGCAAGCGCTATGGCGTAGCACGTGGGATAAAGGAAAAGGATTTGTGAAAAAAGCAGGGACGTTCATTTTTGGCGGTTCTGTTGCCATCTGGCTATTATCTTACGTTGGACCGCATGGTATCAATGTAAACATGGACGATAGCTTTTTGGCGATGATTGGTGGTGTACTTGCTCCGTTACTTGCACCGCTTGGATTTGGAACGTGGCAAGCTGGAGCAGCACTGTTGACCGGATTTTTAGCTAAAGAAGTCGTTGTGTCGACGATGAACATTATTTATCATGTGCCTGATGTTGAGTCGCTTCAAGGGCTCATGGCCTCGCATTTTACAGCTTTATCTGCGTTTAGTTTTATGGTATTTGTGTTACTATATGTTCCATGTTTAGCAACTGTTGCAACGATTTACAAAGAAACAGGTTCACGAAAATGGACGATGTTTTCCATTGGATATGCGCTCGTACTGGCGTATATTGTTTCATTTGTGATTTACCAAGGCGGAAGCTTGCTTGGCTTCTAAAGGAAGGGATATATATGGTTGTGAATATTGTTATCGGATCAGTCATTTTTGGATACGCAGCATGGACGATTTTTCGTTTCATTCAAAAAAGTAAGCGTGGAACATGTGCGGCTTGCTCTGTCAAAGGATCGTGCGGCACAAGTTGTCATGAAAAAAGCTGACATCAGTCAGCTTTTTTCAATATATAATGCGAAAAGTAGTTTCGTGAGGAACTGTAGGAATGGCGTATTGTTCTATTCGTTCCACACGCGCAAATGGCGGCCCTTTTTTTATTTCATCAACAAACGCCTCCACACGTTCAACTTCTCCTTGCACTTCTATTTCGATTAAATGGTCGACATCACAATTTTTTACCCAACCAGTCAGCCCCCGTCTTCTTGCTTCATATTGGGCGAAGTAGCGAAACCCTACACCTTGTACGCGACCGTGCGCAACAATGGAATAACGAACGATCATATGTTTATCTCCTTCGCTAAAAATTTTCTATAAAAATCATACAACAGCCTACCTCGCATTGCATACGTTGAATACGTAAAAAGATTTACGAGGGAGGAACAGCTGTGAACGAAATGGATCGCTACATTCAAAAAGCGGTTATGTATGATTTGTTGGCGCGTTATTATCAATATAAAGATTGGGAACAGTATGAAAAGTATATGCGAAAACATATAGAGTATGTAGAAAAAATAGTGAAGTCACGCGAAGAAGGGCGAGATGATGATGCTGGACGTGTTCGTTTATTCCATGCATCGCCAAATGCTCCTGCAGTTGACATATATATCAATGGTCAAAAAATATTACGCCATATGAAATATAAACAGCTAAGTCAGTATATGAAAGTGCCAAAAGGAGAACATCGTATCGATGTGTATCCAGCAGGACACACGACGTCTCCGGTTCTTAGTCAAACCATTCAAATACTGCCGAAAATGACGTATACGCTTGCGGTGATCGGTGATGTGCATCGCTTGCAACTTCTTCCTATTCTTGACCATCCGTATGCTCCGTACGGGAAAGCAAAGGTGCGATTTGCTCACTTTTCACCAGATGCTCCAGCGGTAGATATTGCTTTACGCAATGGTGATGTGCTATTTCGTCATGCTTCATTTGGAAAGGTAACAGACTATATTGACGCACCAGTCAATGAAAAATTGCATGTCGATGTACGTGTGGCAGGGACGAATCAAGTCGTTTTATCGATTCCCAATGTGCGCTTCCAACCAAATAAGTCTTATACGGTCGTTGCCGTCGGTTGCGTATCCCGCACTCCTTCATTAGAGGTGTTAGTATTAGAGTCGTAAAAAAAAGAGCTTTGATCGAAAGGATCAAGGCTCTTTTCGTTGTTGCCGTTGCTCATATAGCTCGTCGATATATTCAGCAATCGATTCATCAAATATTTGTTCAAGTTGTTTTTTGATTTGCTTGGCAAGAGTCGGGCTTGCACCACCTGTCGTAATGGCGATTTGTAATTTTCCGCGCGAAAAAAATGCAGGAACATGAACGTTGCCGAGAAGATGATGGCTAGCTACGTTGACAAGTTGGTTTGGCGCTGCATATGTAGCGATTTGTTCATTGACATTCGGATCGTTTGTCGCTGCAATAATCAAAAAAGCATCGGCATAATCGTTCGGTTCGATTTCGCGCGCATGCCATGTAATTTGTTGTTGTTGTGCTAAATGAACAATCTCATCGATCACTTCTGGGCTAATGACGGTAATGTGGGCTCCTTCATGAAGCAGGGGAAGCAAGCGGCGATAAGCAATTTGCCCTCCGCCAGCAATGACAACTTTTTTTCCTGTCATTCGCACGAAAAGAGGGATCATACCTTTTCCTCCCATTCATTCAATTGTTTTTCAACGAGACGATCCAAAACGTCGTATGTTCGAATGGGAGGATACAACGTAAATGACACCTCGCTTGTTTGTTGTGCTTGCAACGTCTGATGAATGTAGTCAAGCAGCTGCCCGAAAAATAAAATGTATGGTACAACCGCAACTTGTTTATGACAACCTGTATGTGCAAGCGAAGCAACAACGTCAGAAAAAGAAGGAGAAGCAGCCGCTAAATAACATGGATATACGGGTATGTTTGTTTCGTTTTGCAATAAATGAGCGATCTGCTGAAAATCCGCTTGTGCTTCCGTATCGCTACTTCCGCGGCCAACGAGCATAATGGCGTCAGTTTGTTGAATTGTATCGGATATAGCGGAAACGATATCATGTTGCACACCGAACGGCTTTCCGTATGTAATCGTCACAGAAGGAAACATCCCTTTTGCTTTTTCTAGTTCAAGCGGGATGTCGTGTTTAGCGTGATTAGCTGACAATAGTAAAAGGGGAATAGCATAGATCATTTTTGCTCCCTCACGAACACAACGTTCCACTCCTGTGACAATATTCGGTTCACATAATTCTAAAAAGCATATATGTTGAATCGGTATGAAAATAGAAGAAGAGAGACGTTCGACGAAAGCGACCGCCTCTTTTTGTCCTTCTGCTGAACGACTTCCGTGACAAATATATAAAACAGCCTTCATACGCTACCTCATTCCATGTGCCATTTTTTCATCCATCATCATTTCAAACCATTGCAGCTGTTCATGTAGCCGAACGACTTCTCCAACAATAATGATGCTAGGATTAGAGATCGGATGTTTTTTTACAACGTCCACAACCGTATCTAATGTCGCTACGATCGTTTTTTGTTCGGGAAGCGTTCCCCATTGGATGATCGCAACAGGAGTTTGCGGCCGTTTGCCATATAACTTTAGTTGTTTGCAAATGAAAGGGAGTTGTTTTACGCCCATATAAATGACGAGCGTATCGACTCCTTTCGCTAAATGTTCCCACTGTACTGCATCTGTGGCATCACATCGGCGATGGCCTGTAACGAACGCAACACTTGCGCTAAAGTCGCGATGAGTTACAGGGATACCCGCATATGCTGGAACAGCGATGCCGGATGTAATGCCTGGAACGATTTCAAAAGGAATGCGGTGTTTCATAAGTGCTTGCGCTTCCTCGCCACCGCGTCCAAACATAAATGGATCGCCACCTTTTAATCTCGTGACTGTTTTCCCTTTTTTCGCATGTTTCACTAAAAAATGATTAATCGTTTCTTGTTTCATTGTATGGTAATTTGGTAGCTTTCCGCAATAAATCAAATCTGCGTCACGTTTGGCATACGATAGTAGCTGTTCGTTAATCAGGCGATCGTATAAAATGACGTCTGCTTGTTGAATGCATTTTAATCCTTTCACGGTAATGAGTTCGGGATCCCCAGGACCTGCGCCGACTAAATATACTTTCCCCATTGTCTCCACCTAAATCCATTGTTTATTTTTTAAGTAAGAAATAATTTGTTGCACGCATTGTTCAATCGAATATTGTTCTGTATCGACAACAAGTTCTGGTGAAAGCGGTGGTTCATATGGCGAATCAATGCCGGTGAAATCGCGAATTTCGCCATTGCGCGCCTTTTTGTACAACCCTTTTGGATCACGTTGTTCGCACGTTTCAAGCGGACAGCGGACGTAAACTTCTACAAACTCATCTTGTTCTAGTTTATTGCGAACGAGTTGGCGATCTTGGCGGAAAGGAGAAATAAAGGCCGTGAGCACGATTTGGCCGCTGTCTACAAACAATTTCGCGACTTCACCAATGCGACGAATATTTTCGGTGCGATCTTCAGCAGAAAAACCTAAGTCGCTATTTAAACCGTGACGCACGTTATCACCATCAAGCACGTAACATTGAACGTTTTGTTCAAACAACGTTTTCGCGACAGCGTTCGCTAACGTGGATTTCCCTGATCCTGATAACCCAGTAAACCAAAGAACGAAGCTGTGATGGTTATTTTTTTTTCGGCGATCTTCTTTTGTCACACTTTCTTTATGCCAAACGATATTCATGACCGTCCACCTCCGACTGTTTGCAATCCATCCATCAGCACGCGAACCACTTCGGGACGGCTGAATGTACTCGGTGGCATCTCACCAGCTCGCAACATTTCCCTTACTTTTGTGCCGGAAAGAACGACGTGGGCTGTTGCATCGTGCGGGCATGTTTTTGTTGACGCCATCGCTTCGCATTTTGTGCAATAAAAGCTATGCTCGAAAAAGAGCGGAGTAATGCCGAGTTCTTCATTTGTAAACTGTAAGAAAATTTTTTGTGCATCATACGTGCCGTAATAGTTGCCAACTCCCGCATGGTCACGTCCGACAATGAAGTGCGTGCAGCCGAAATTTTTGCGTACGAGCGCGTGGAAAATGGCTTCACGTGGACCTGCATAGCGCATCGCGGCCGTAAATACGCCAAGGAAAACACGATCTTTTGGATAATAATGCTCAAGCAATACTTGGTAGCTTTTTAGGCGAATGTCTGCTGGGATGTCATCTTCTTTCGTTTCGCCAACGAGCGGATTTAAATAAAGACCGTCGACAATTTCAAGTGCACATTTTTGAATATATTCATGAGCACGGTGAACCGGATTGCGCGTTTGAAACCCGACGACCGTTTTCCAACCAAGTTCCGCAAATCGTTGTTTTGTTTCTTTTGGTGTAAAAAAGAACGGTGTAAAAATTCCTTTGTCTGTTTGGCGTACAAGTTGGACAGGGCCTCCAATATATACATCTGGTTTTTCAAATAATTTTTTAACGCCAGGGTGTGCTAAGTCTTCTGTTTGGTATACAAGAAGAGCTTCTTTTCGCTTATCTGGGCGATATATATGTTGTACTTCCATTGTGCCGTATACGGTTTGTTCATAAACGAGCTCGACTTCATCGCCGAGCGATAGTTGTTTTGCTTGTTGTTCGGTTACCGCAAGTGTGATGGGGATGCTCCATACTGCTCCATTCGTTAGTCGCATCGTTTCGACGACGGAATGATAGTCATCTTCCCCTAGAAATCCAGTGAGTGGTGCATAGCCGCCAATCGCAAGCAATTCAAGGTCACTTAATTCTGCCTTACTTAATACAATTTGTTTCATTTTTTATGCCTCCTAAACTTATTATTCTTATAAAATAACTAGGATTAAATACCGCCACCGTGCTCGTGAAACGAACGACGTTCCTCGGTGATCGTCTTTTTTAAGCTAATCGTTCCGAGTGTAGCAAAACAAACACTAACAATGGCGATTGCTGTATAAATATCGCTATGAAGGAACAATTTAATTAAGCTATATGAGACAGCTAGTGAAAAAATAGGCGAGACAATCCATACTTTTAGCACTTGAATGACAATTTGCTTTTGCCAAATCGAAAAGCCACTTTTTGTTGTGCCGATGCCGATGATGGCTGATGTCGTAATTTGTGTGAGCGGAACGGGAAGGCCAAAAAGAGACGAAACGATAACGAGTGTTGCGCCGATTCCTGAAATAATGCACCCTTCAAGTTGAGAGAAGGTCGTAATTTTTTTCCCGTTCGTCTCTAGCACGCGGCTGCCAAGCAAAAGCGCCCCTAGTGCAACGAACAATCCACCAAAAATGATGCCGTGCTGGACAGATAATAAACCTGCTCCAACAAGGGGACCAACAGCATTTGCGACATTGTTCATTCCTGCAGAAAATGCCTCGAAAAATCCAGCGATAATGAGCAACAAGCCAACCCATTTGTTTTGTTTCAATGTTTTTCCTTTTATCCACTTGCTAATGAAAAAAGCGAGAAAAAAAGCAGCGAACGGTGTAATGATCCAAAACGAAACGATCCACATAAGCTTGCTGACGTATAAACTTTGATATGCAATGCCAGCTCCAACGACCGCCCCAACTGTAATTTCGCTTGTGGATAACGGAATGCCGAGCATGTTTGCGGCAAATAATGAAATGGTAGCGGCTGCTAAGACGATGACGACAAGATCCGTTTGCAAAATAGATGTAGGGACGATGCCAGAACCGATCGTTTTGACGACTTCTCCTCCGCTTAAGCTGCCGAGAAAAATAGCAACAGCGCATATGAATAAAGCGATGCGCTTATTTGACAATGTGCCTGACCCATAAGCAGCACCCATCGTTGCGGCAGCACCGCTTCCCCCGATGTTCATCGCAAAGAAAAAAGCGATAATAAAAGCAACTGTAACCAACGCGTTTCCCCCTTTACGACTCGTGCAAGCCGCATTCTGTTTTTCCTAGCCCAGCCCACCGTCCAGAACGCAAATCTTCTTCCGTATAAGCAGGGGCTGTACATGGTGCACAACCGATGCTCGGATATCCACGATCATGAAGCGGGTTATAGGAAAGATTGTGGCGATGCACGTAGCGCCATACGTCTTTCCATGTCCAATGAATGAGTGGACAAATTTTAATGTTTTTAAACTTTTTATCAAGATTAATAAATTCGACATGTTGCCGTGTTGGTGATTGCTCGCGGCGCAGTCCGGAAATCCATGCTTTTTTTCCTGTCATCGCTTGCCGAAGGGGAATAATTTTTCTTAGTTCACAGCATTTGTTCGGATCTCTTTTCCAAAGCTCAGCCCCGAATTGTTGTTCTTGCTCTGCAAGCGATAAAGATGGGGACTGCAAATGAATGCGCAAGCGAGGATACGCTTGCTTAACGCGTTCAATCGTTTCATACGTTTCAGAAAAATGTAAATGCGTATCGAGAAAAACAATTTCCGCATCGTCACGTACTTGCGAAATAAGGTCAATGAGCACAATCCCTTCAATGCCGAAACTGCAAGCATACAAAAGATCATCACCATAATGATCGTACGCCCATGACAGCACATGTAGTGCCCCTTTTTCATTATTATCTATTGGAAAAGTAGGTTTTTGGACATCATCCCACGTTTCATACGTAATCATGCTTCATCCCCCTTACTATTTGATTGTTTTAAATTTTAACACAATTCATCCGAATGTCAATCATAGTTTTTCTATCGGAATTTATTTTTTTAAAACGTCATGGCAAATGAAAAAAAACATGATTATACTGTTTGTATGGGAGATGTTGAAGGGGGTGGAGATGTTTGCGACTCATTTTATGTGAGTTTGTTATGCGCACATATGGCGTATCAACATCATGAGCATGCAGATGGTTCTGGTGCACCGCGCGGATTAAAAGAAACGAACATTCATTTGTACGCTCAAATATGTGCGATTGCGAATGAATATGAAAACTTAATTTCAACGGAATTTGTACCGCCGCATGAAGCGCTTGAAATTATTATGGCGCGGAGTGGCATTCGCTATAGCCAACAACTTGTGCGGTTGTTTGTTGATACGATCCCTGCGTATTTACCAGGAACGATGGTGAAAATGAGCGACGGAAGAAACGCAATCGTGACAAAAATTGTTGAGCATATGCAACGTCCATATGTCCGATATATGGATACACATGAGGAAATTTCGCTTGTTGATCATCCGTCGCTCCTCATTGCCGGACAGGCAATTTTATAGTTTTTTTCGCAAGTTTCCAAGCTCTTCAGCGATTGCTTGCATTTCGCTTGGACTAAATGTTTGCTTTTTCATCACCATATCGTATATATCTTTTAATTCATCGTATAGCTGTTCATCGAAATGGTCCGGTTTAATGGCATCAAAATTTAATACTTTTAACTTTTCTTTTATTTGTTCGATCATTTGTTCAACGGATAAATGCATCGTCGTCATCCTTTCGTATATGATTGTGTTCATTGTACCATGGTTTGACTGTTCATTCTACTTATTCTACGTTATGAGGTGAAAAGCAATGATTCGGGTGTTATTTGTTTGTTTAGGAAACATATGTCGTTCTCCAATGGCAGAAGCTGTATTCCGGCATCTTGTGAAGCAAGAAGGATTGGATCATGTCATTTCTGTTGACTCGGCAGGAACGGGCAATTGGCATGTGGGGAAACCACCACATCACGGGACTCAGCGTATTTTAACGGAAAAACAAATTGACTTTACAGGGTTAAAAGCACGTCAAATTTCAAAAGAAGATTTTCATACATTCGATTATATTATCGGAATGGATAGCGATAATATCGCTCATCTTCGTCGCCTTGTTGGCGATTCGTCGCACGCTGTCATTGCTCGTTTTATGGATTTTGTGCCAAACCGTCGCGTAGACGATGTCCCTGATCCGTACTTTACAGGAAATTTTGAAGAAGTGTACGAATTAGTCGAAGAAGGATGTAAACATATATTAGAGCGAATAAAACGAGATCATTCGTTGTAAGGGGGAGAAGACGATGGGAAAGGGGAAATGGATTGCATTAGCAGGGATAGCTTTGTTGTTAGCGAATAACAAAACAAGACAAGTCATTAAAGAAACGTGTCGTGAGTGGATGGATAGCGTAGAACAAGTAAAGGAGACTGTTCATCAAACGAGACAACATGTAGACGAGATGATGAATGATTTGCAGTTTATTGTGAATAAACTAAGTGAAGTAAAAGAAACAACACCGCAAGTGATGGAGTGGATAGAGGAGCTGATTCGTAAACGTTCCTCGTGGAAGCGAGGTGGGGTGGGAGATGATTGTTAGCTTTTCTGTTGTTCGTGAGCTAATGAAACGGTTTGAAGAAGATGAAATTTTTGATTTATCCGCTGAGTTAGCATATTTCTTTTTGCTGTCGCTATTTCCATTTTTACTGTTTTTGTTAACGTTTTTATCGTATTTGCCTATCCCGCACGAAGATGTGATCGCCTTTTTCAGTCAATATGCGCCAAGCGAAACGGCGCATTTAATTGAGACAAACATTAAACAACTTATAGCAGCGCAAAGTGGAAAGTGGTTATCTTTTAGCGTGCTTGCTACGGTGTGGGCTGCATCGAACGGTATGTCGGCCATTATTCGGGCATTAAATCGAGCATACGATGTGAAAGAAACACGCTCTTTTCTCGTTGCTCGTGGAGTTTCGATTTTGCTTACTTTTGCGATGATTTTTGTCATTATTGTCGCGCTCGTCTTCCCTGTATTCGGAAAAATGATCGGTACATTTCTTTTTTCAGCGTTTGGTCTTTCTGATGTGTTTTTACACGTATGGGAAACGATTCGTTGGTTTGTTAGCTTTGTCATTTTATTTTTTGTTTTTTCTGTGTTATACGTTTTTGCCCCAAGCAAACATGTCCGGTTTCGCGACGTATGGATAGGAGCGTTATTTGCGACTGTAGGTTGGATGGGCGTCTCACTTGCTTTTTCTACCTATGTAAACCAATTCGGTAACTATTCTGCGATGTATGGCAGCTTAGGCGGAATTATTGCGTTAATGGTTTGGTTTTATTTATCTGGCATGATGATTGTATTAGGTGGGGAGCTAAACGCTATTCTTTGTTGCAAACGAGAAGGAAATATGCGCATACGGTAGTTATTCCCTCTTATAAAAAGGGCGCTTAAAAGCGAAAATAGTGATGAAGGGGGATTGACGATGACGAAAAAGACGAAAAAAGACGGCGGAACAAAGCAAAAAGGAAAAAACCGCCCGAAACATAAAACGAGTAGCAGTGCGAATGGACAAAACGGATATCACTAAAGAGAAGAGGGATGCGGCACGCATCCCTCTTTATTCTGCGATTTCTTCGTAATGATAGTATGTTTGGTTGTAAATATGTTCGATTTCTTCATCAGTCATATAAACGAGTTGTTCTTGATTAAAGCTCCGTAATTTTGTAATAAACTCAATCATATTTTTTCTTTCTTCTCTACTCATCATCATCGCTCTCCCCTCTGTTTTAAAACAGTTTGTTTTGTTTAATTGTATTATATAACAGAGGCTTAAAAAGCGTCAATGTTTTTTTCTTGTTTTTTTTGAAAAATATTTTGAAAATTTCGTGAGCGGACGCTGGGCAAGTAATAAAAGAAACAGTAGCGAACTCACGCTAAAGAAAAATAGCCTTTCTTGCTGTTGTAATACAATGCCCCCAATCGCAGGCCCACATATGCTGCCGATGCTATATAACATCCCGCACAATATGTTGCCGACAGGAAGAAGTGATTTTGGCAACAAATCGGTCATATACGCCATGCCGAGCGAAAAAAGTGAACCGACAAACATACCTGCGACAAAAAAGGTGACTGTCAACGGCACAGGAGAAATGAACCATTGTGCAATGATAAAGCAGATCGATCCGACGGTTAACGAAACGGTGATCATCGCTTTTCGCGAGAAGCGATCACTTAATACGCCAAGCGGGAGTTGAAAAGCGATTCCGCCAAGCGCAAACGCCGGAAGCATTATCGCGACCGTCTCAACATGTAGTCCATTTCGCAAGGCGTAAATCGGAAACATGCTATGGAGTGAAGCTTCTAAAAATCCGTAGCCAAACGGCAATAACAATGCGGGCCACGCTTGTTTCCAAGCATGAAAAAAGCGTAGCGTGCCAATTTTTTCAGCTTGCTCTGTTTCAGGATAGGCATGTGGGAGAAAAAATAATAACACCCACCCACATAAGCTAATCAATGATGAGACGATAAACGGCAACGTCTCATGAACGTGAACGAGCGGAACGAGAAGCGGTCCGATCATAAAACCAACGCCAAACGATAAGCCGTATAGTGAGATGTTGCGCCCGCGTCGATGCGCAGGAGATGCGTATGTAATCCACGTTTGTGTGCCAAAATGAAAAATGTGGTCGCCAATTCCAATCAACAAACGAAGCATAAACCAAAACAGCAAAGATGACCAAATTGGAAAAATAGCCAACGAAACGATAACGATCGCTCCGCCAATAATAGTTAAACGTTTAAAGCCGTAACGGCGAAGCGGACGTTCTAAAAGTGGCGATACAATTAGGACGCCGATGTACATGGCTGTGGCATGCATGCCGCTAAGCGATGAATGAACGCCATTTTGTTCAAAAATGACAGAAATAAGCGGTAGTAATAGCCCTTGCGCAAGACCAGAAATCATGACGCTGCTAATTAAAATGAAAAAATGACGTTGTCGCATAGTGCCCTCCTGTAACGTGTTCACTATGTTCGATGTTAAAATGTTTTATGCGAAGAAGCAACAAAAAAGACAGATGAAAACGGAAATGAATTTGTGTAAAATATGGTTGATATTCCATAAATGAAAAAGGGGACGATTCGATGGAACGCATCTTTTTTTTATTGACGGCGATTGGTGTGCCGCTTTCTGTTGCAGGAAGTTTGCTTCATTGGCCCGCAGCACCGATGTTTGTCGTTTACTGTGTTACCATTATTGCACTTGCTAGTTATATGGGGCGAGCGACAGAAAGCTTGGCAATTGTGGCAGGGCCGCGCATTGGCGGTTTGTTAAATGCGACATTTGGCAATGCGGTAGAACTCATCATTTCGATTTTTGCGCTAAAAGCTGGATTAGTTGGTGTCGTGCTTGCATCTTTAACCGGCTCTGTGCTTGGTAACTTACTGCTTGTGGCAGGCTTATCGTTTTTTGTCGGCGGTTTAAAATATAAACGGCAATCATTTAACGTATATGATGCGCGCCATAACTCAGGTCTATTAACGTTTGCCATTTTAGTTGCCTTTGTTATTCCAGAAGTGTTTTCGATGACGGTGAATGAACAAAAGACGCTGTCGTTAAGCGTAGGCATTTCAGTCATTATGATTGCGCTCTATTTAGCTGCACTATATTTTAAACTCGTCACTCATCGCGGTGTATATCAACATAAAGAAGGTGAGGAAGAACATGAAGAGCCAGAATGGTCAAAAGGAAAAGCGATGCTCATTTTAGCGCTTGCTACTGCGGCTGTAGCATATGTATCAGAAAGCTTAGTTCATACGTTTGAAGTCGTCGCCCATTCGTTTGGCTGGAGCGAACTGTTTATCGGTGTCATTATTGTCGCGATTGTCGGAAATGCCGCTGAGCATGCTTCCGCCATTATTATGGCATATAAAAATAAAATGAACGTCGCTGTTGAAATTGCCGTTGGTTCAACGCTTCAAATTGCGATGTTTGTTGCGCCTGTATTAGTGCTTGTATCGCTTGCATTTCCGACGAAAATGGCGCTCGTCTTTACGCTTCCAGAACTTGTTGCAATGGTGACAGCGGTATTGTTGACAATTGTGCTTTCGAACGATGGAGATACAAACTGGTTTGAAGGAGCGACATTGCTTGGAGCGTATATGATTATGGGAATCGGATTTTATTTGTTGTAATCCGTTAGCGGTTGCTGACGGATTTTTTTTGTGAAGAGGATAAATTGTTTACTTTTGAAAAAAATAACGATGAACAACGTAAAAAGGAAAGGGGCTTACGTATGAAGAGATGGTTTGCTTTCAGCATGATGTTTATTTTCTTCTGTATGCCAACGATTAGTGAAGCAACTGTCAAACTTCCTTCATCGGTCATTGACATTTCAAAAGAAAATACGTATCCGAATCCGACACAAAATTTGCCGTATTTACAACCGAGCGAACTAGCGAAACAACTGCTTCAGTCCGCGAATGTTAAAATTGAAAATCCGGAATTAATTCGTCTTTTAAACGAATCGTCGATTTCAAGCACGCCTTTTGCGATTGGTTACGAAGCGACGATTTATTTAGGGCAATGGCCGTTGAATTACGAATCGATAGAAACATCAACGAACTGGGAGTATCAAAAAGTAAATACAAACTTTATTGACAATCGTGGTGGGAAAACGGCTGTTCGATTGATGTATCGCCAAGAGATGCAAAAACAAGTGCGCGGAGGCCTAACGGCAAGCATACCGAACGAAGAAGATGTGAAAAAAATGATGCTTTTAACAGCGATGAAAAAAACAAATTTACCGCTCTCTTTCAGCACATGGATCGGCATGGGAACGAAAAAGGAACAAGCGTATAACGTTCCGCCGAAAAAGTTAGGCTATTTATATGCTTACGCCCCGGCGGTCAATGAAAAAGGAAAAGTGACGTATGGCGAAGTATATATCGTCTTAAAAGGAAAGAAAAAAAGCATTGTCGTGAAAAACGTAACATCGCAAGGTATCGGTGCTTGGATTCCTGTGCAAGACCGTCTATCATTCGCATTTGTTGCTAGCGACGTACCACGATGACAAGAAAAAGCTTGTCGAGCGTTCGACAAGCTTTTTATCGTTCAATTTTTGCTTTTCGCGTCGTAAAATCAACGTCTGGGTAATAACGGTTTTTCACGAGCACGTTCGGTCCTAAACATTTCACCGCAGGGCAGTGGCAGTTTAGTGATTTTGCTAAATGAGATGCCATCCATTTGTCATAAGCAGAAAGAAGCGAGTCGGTTTGAATGTTTCCGAGCGTCGGTTCATCACCGAAATCAGTCACAATAATGTCGCCTGTAAAGATGTTGACGTTTAACCGTGAACGTCCATCTGGATCGTTTCGTACTGTAACATTTTTACTTGCATATAAACGTTTTAACAACGCTAAATCTTCTTCGTTGTCGCTGCACGGATAAAACGGCAACGTGCCAAACAACATCCAAACGTTTTCATCCCGTATATCGAGCAAATGATGAATCGTTTCGCGCAGTTCATCGAGCGTTAACGTTTCCAAGTTGCTCGCAAAGTCACTCGGATACATCGGATGCACTTCATGTCGTTTACAGCCCATGTCGTTTACAATTTGGCGATGAATCGTTTCTAAATGTGGACGTGTCCGTTTATTTAACATCGTTTCCGCGGATACGATGACGCCCGTTTTCGAAATGGCACGTGCATTTTCGATCATGCGTATAAAATAACGTTCACGCTGTGCGACGGTTGGCTTTTTCTCCATCATCGCAAAACCGCCTTCGACAAAATCATCGATCGTGCCCCAGTTATGCGAAATGTGCAAAACATCTAAGTAAGGGATGATTTTTTCGTACCGTTCTAAGTCGAGCGTTAAATTTGAGTTAATTTGTGTGCGCACCCCCCGCTCATGTGCGTATTTTAACAGCGGCACGACGTATTGCTCAACAGATTTCATCGAAAGCATCGGCTCGCCGCCTGTAATGCTTAACGAGCGCAAATGTGGAATTTCATCGAGGCGGCGAAGAAGGAGATCAAGCGGCAGCGCCTCAGGATCTTTCGTACGCAATGTGTAACCGACTGCACAATGCTCACAACGCATATTACAGAGCGTCGTTGTTGTAAACTCGATATTTGTCAACTGCATGCTGCCGTACTGTTCGACATCCATATATGCTTCCCATGGGTCAAATGTAGGGGTAATCGCTTGACGCAATAATGTTCCCATAATCAAGCTCCTTTTAATTAAAATAGACCTAACGATAATTATGCAAACGAAATGGAACGATTGTCAACGATGTTGCGATTGTGTACGATAAAGAAAAAGCGAGGTGACGACGTTGGGCAACGCAGTATCAGATCAAAATCTACAACTATCCTATTTAAAAACGCGCTTAAATATGTTTCTTGAAGTGCTTGAAGCCATTGACCCAGAAACGACGGAGTTAGAAGATATTGACCGTCTTATTCAAATGATTGATGATTTAGAAATGAAATACGAGCGGTTTAAAAAAGATTGGGAAAAAAGTCGCTAAGCGGCTTTTTTTTGCGTTTAAAAAAGATGTATAATACAAGTGGAGAATTCGAAAAATTGTTACATATTGAACAAAGGGGAAGGGTTATAGGATGGAAAAGTTTCAAGAGAGTATGTACAAGCTAATCGTTGAGACGTCAACAAAATTGCCGAAAGATGTACGCCGCGCCATCGCTAAGGCGAAGATGCGTGAAAATGCTGGAACGAGGGCGGCGATGTCGCTTGCGACGATCGTACAAAACATTCAAATGGCAGATGAAAATGTATCGCCGATTTGTCAAGATACCGGATTGCCGACATTTAAAATTAAAGTCCCTGTAGGCGTCAATCAAATGGAGATGAAAGAAGCGATTCGTCGAGCGATCGCTCAAGCAACGAAAGACGGAAAATTGCGTCCAAACTCCGTTGATTCGCTAACAGGCGAAAATAGCGGTGATAATTTAGGGATCGGGCTACCTGTCATCAAATTCGAGCAATGGGAAAAAGATTACATTGATGTTCGTTTAATTTTAAAAGGTGGCGGCTGTGAAAATAAAAACATTCAATATAGCTTACCGTGTGAGTTAGAAGGGCTCGGTCGTGCCGGTCGTGACTTAGATGGCATTCGCAAATGTATTTTACATGCGGTATATCAAGCACAAGGACAAGGCTGTAGCGCTGGATTTATTGGCGTCGGCATTGGCGGTGATCGTTCCTCTGGATACGATTTAGCAAAGGAACAGTTATTCCGTTCTGTTGACGATGTGAACCCGAATGAAGACTTGCGCAAATTAGAAGAATACATTATGGAAGCAGCCAATAAACTCGGGATCGGCACGATGGGCTTTGGTGGTGAAACGACGTTGCTTGGCTGTAAAATCGGTGTCATGCATCGCATCCCTGCAAGCTTTTTCGTTTCTGTCGCATACAACTGTTGGGCGTTTCGTCGCTTAGGCGTCATCATTGATCCGCGTACAGGGGACATTCAAGAATGGCTATATCAAGAGGGGGACGACGTCGACTTCCAACAAGAAAAAACCGAAGTTGTGGGCGAAGGGCGTGAAGTGGTGCTTGAAGCGCCAATTACAGAAGAACAAATTCGTTCGTTAAAAGTAGGTGATGTCGTTCGCATTAACGGCATGATTTACACAGGACGAGATGCGATTCATAAATATTTAATGGATCATGATGCCCCTGTGGATTTAAACGGTCAAATCATTTATCACTGTGGGCCGGTGATGTTAAAAGATGAAAATGGCAAATGGCACGTGAAAGCAGCTGGTCCAACGACAAGCATTCGCGAAGAGCCTTATCAAGGGGAAATTATGAAAAAATTTGGTATTCGTGCTGTCATCGGAAAAGGTGGCATGGGGGCGAAAACGTTGGCGGCGTTAAAAGAACATGGGGGCGTGTATTTAAATGCCATCGGTGGTGCAGCGCAATATTATGCGGATTGCATTCAATCCGTTGAAGGCGTCGATTTTTTAGAATTTGGCATTCCAGAAGCGATGTGGCATTTGCGTGTAAAAGACTTTACCGCCGTCGTCACGATGGATTCGCACGGAAACAGCTTGCACGAAGACGTCGAAAAATCATCGCTTGAAAAATTAGCCCAGTTTAAAGAACGTGTATTTTAATGGAAATCCGTCTAGTGATGAGCTAGGCGGATTTTTTATATCTCTTTTTGCACAACCTATTATTGAAATGAATACGGAGGTGCAAGCAGTGAAAAAAACGATCATGTTGCTTTTTTTCTTTTTATGTTTTCCGCTTAGTCAAGTTGATGCGATGTCATGGGGGTTTAAGCGAAGCGAAAATCATCTTCCTCCTTCTGCTGGGAAACAGTTAGACGAACTACTCGCCAAATACGATGCTTTTTATTTAGGCGATCCGACGAAAAAACATATTTACTTAACGTTTGATAACGGATATGAAAATGGCTATACAGCGCAAATTTTAGACGTGCTTAAAGAAAAAAACGTTCCTGCGACGTTTTTTGTAACTGGTCATTATTTACAATCTGCCCCTGATTTAGTCAAACGCATGGTCAATGAAGGGCATATTGTAGGTAACCACTCATGGCACCACCCCGATTTGACGACCGTCAGCGATGAAAAGTTGCGTGAGGAGCTAGAGATGGTTAGAAAGAAAACAGAACTGTTGACGGGTCAGAAGCATATGCGCTACATGCGTCCTCCACGCGGCATTTTTGATGAGCGTACGATGCGTATTGCGCGCGAACTCGGCTATTATCATGTTTTTTGGTCGTTAGCGTTCGTCGATTGGCACGTGCACGATCAAAAAGGTTGGTTGTATGCCTACAATAACGTCATGAAACAAATTCATCCGGGTGCGATTATATTGCTGCATACAGTATCCAAAGACAATGCCGATGCGCTTGCTAAAATTATTGACGATTTGCGAAAAGAAGGATATGTTTTTAAAAGCTTAGACGATTTCATGTTGCAAAAAATCAATGTTCCTACTTGGATTTTCTCCCTTTGACGATGTGCAAAGGGATTTGTTTTGATACAATGGGAAAGGGGAGAGATGGTAATGATTCACTGTTTGGTCTGGGGCGTCCAAATGTATTCCCGAAAGGAGACGTCGGTTTGCAACGGGCGATTGAACGAACATTTCAGCTCGATTATCGCCCGACGATGAAAGAAATGGACGCATTTCAACGAATGTGGGAACCATATGCAAGCTATGCCGCTTTGTATTTGTGGAGAAGTATAGAATAGGGGAGATAAGCAATGCTACAACAAGGACAGCAATTTCCATTAACGATTAAACGATTAGGCATTAACGGAGAAGGGGTCGGCTATTTTAAAAAACAAGTGGTGTTCGTTCCAGGAGCGCTTCCAGGAGAAGAAGTCGTCGTTCAAGCGACGAATGTGTACCCAACATATACAGAAGGAAAAATGGTGCGCATACGAAAACGATCCCCTCATCGTGTTAAACCGCCTTGTCCAGTATATGAACGGTGCGGTGGATGTCAACTGCAACATCTTGACTATCACGCGCAATTAGAGGTAAAACGTGATATCGTCATTCAAGCACTGGAACGCCATAGCCGATTAAATATAGAAGCACTTCATATTCGTCCGACGATCGGAATGGAAGACCCGTGGCATTATCGCAATAAAAGCCAATTTCAAGTCGGAGTAAAAAAGGGACGCGTCATCGCTGGACTTTACAGCATGAACTCGCACGAGCTTGTTGACATTGACCGCTGCTTGATTCAACATGACGCGACTAATCGCGTCACAACGGTCGTAAAAGCGATTTTACAAGATTTGCGCATTCCGGTTTATCACGAACGAAAGAAAACAGGTGTTGTGCGCACGATTGTCGCCCGGGTCGGATTTTTTACAGGTGATGTACAATTAGTCATTGTGACAGCGACGAAAGAACTGCCGCGTAAAGAGCTGTTTGTAGCGGAAGTGAAACGCCGTTTGCCAGAAGTGAAATCGATCGCGCAAAACATTAACGGGCAAAAAACGTCGCTTATTTTTGGCGATGAAACGATCGTTCTCGCAGGCGAGCCGTACATTCAAGAAGTGCTTGGCGATTTTTCATTTGAACTATCCGCCCGCGCTTTTTTCCAGCTTAATCCGATTCAAACGATCAAGCTATACGACGAAGTAAAAAAAGCAGCAGCACTAACGAAAAACGAACGCGTCGTCGACGCATATTGCGGCGTCGGCACAATCGGGCTTTGGCTCGCTCGCGAGGCAAAAGAAGTGCGCGGTATGGATACGATCCCCGAAGCGATTGACGATGCGCGCCAAAATGCCGAACGTCACGGCTTCACCAACATCACTTATGCGGTTGGAAAAGCGGAAGTATTGTTGCCAAAATGGGTGAAAGAAGGGTGGAAGCCAGACGTCATCGTTGTCGACCCTCCACGAACAGGCTGCGACAACGCTTTATTAAAAACGATGTTACAAGTGAAACCGAAAACAGTCGTATACGTTTCCTGCAACCCATCCAGCCTCGCACGCGACATCGACACCCTTGCAAAGCACTATCACATCGAATACATTCAACCGTTCGACCTTTTTCCACATACGGCGCATGTCGAGAGTGTCGCGAAGTTGGTGAGGAAGTAATCAATGAAAACGATGTCGCCATCGAATTGATAAGCATAAGCTACGAAAAATTGTTTTGGAGAAGCATCCATCGTAAAAAAGCACATAACCGAACATGGTTACGTGCATTTTTATCGATGAAAATGGGGTGTGATTACAACGTTGCGGAAGACGGTTTCAAAACACGATGTGAATCAAGTCAAAGAAGACGCAATGGAAGGAACTCGGTTAAGTGGTTTGTAGTATGAGATTGGGATCGTTTAGAAGGAATAAACATGTTTTCTATTGATCAGGAAATGAAAAAGTTATCAGAAAAACACTTGTTCTTTTCTTCAAAAGAAGCTTTTAAAAATTCATTCAAACATCAGCTTCAAGAAAAGTTTCGCGTGATTGAAATGGCTGGAACATGCTTCGGCCGGAATGATAAAAGACCGTGAAAATCCGATCGTTATTAAAGAAACTTATAAACTACAATGGCAACATTATTCAACCGTTAGCAATGAAAAGCATGGAGAATTTCATTACTTAGCCGTTCATGTAGGAGAGGATAGATAATGAAAACAGACATAGGCGAATACATAGTAGGTGGGTATTTAAAAGTCATCAAACAATGTGACTTTGTCGATTATAACGTTCGTATGCCAGGCGGCGGGCTAAAAGGATTGAGTGAACTCGATGTTGTCGGATTAGATTTTAAAACAAAAACAGCGTATTTATGTGAAGTGACGACACACATACGTGGGTTGCTTTATGGCAATAATCAAACGACCGTTGAAAAGATAAAGCAAAAACACGAAGTGCAAAAAGAATACGCCGAATTATTATTAAAAGACTTTCCTAATCGTATTTACATGTTTTGGTCACCTTATGTGCCAGAGGGATATATCACTACAGAGTTGGGAAAGATCGAGACGCTTCAATTAGTGATTAATAAAGATTATACTCACTGTATTGAAGAAATGAGAAAATTCGCAGCGAAAAATACAAATGACTTAGGGAATCCATTTTTAAGGGTGCTGCAAATTCTTGAGCATTTAAGATAAAGAAAAATTTGCTTTATTGGCAAACAGTGCCTGTCACTGTTCTCCTGGGCTATAACTTGTTATCGCATTTAAAACAGAAGGGGGGCTAATATAACTCTATTTTCTTATGTACAAAAAAACTTAGTATTGCAGTAGAAAACGATGGACGGCTTTTTTGATGTTTTTGTAAAATAGAGTACAAATATTTCGATGATGTATAAAATTTTGTGTAAAGCATTTTACTAGAACAAAAGAAAAAAAGGTAGGGTATTCTCTGATTGGACCAAAAATCTTAGAGAAAGGAGAACCCTACCTATGTCTAAAAGTGTACCGAATGTAGACTGGGCAAATCAACTGGAAAGTGTCGTTCGTCAGTTTGTGAAGGAAAAATTAGAGCTGACTATGCGGGAAGAAATCAAACATTTCCTCGAAATCGAACAGGCGGACACATCCAATATGAGAAACGGCTACTATCAACGAAATCTAGATACACAATATGGCCGAATTGAAGGGTTTTTGGTGCCAAGAGACCGAAACGGAGAATTTCAAACGCAGTTGTTTGCCCCTTATCAACGCCACACCGGCTGGCTGGAGGAAGCCTTTAAGGCAGTCTATCCGAAAGCCGATGTGCAGCGCTATGTCGTGCACAAAGTCCCCAACACCCTCAGCCGTGTTCGGAAAAAAGATCAATTGGAAGTGACAGAAGATCTCAAACTGATTTATCGTGCACCGAATAAGGAGATGGCGTTACAGATGTTTCAACAGTTTGAGTCGAAATGGTCAAGCAAGTATCGAAGAGAAGTTCAATCTTGGGCCAATGAGTTGGATGTCCTCCTTACATTTATGGATGATCCAAGCCGTATTCGAAGTGTGATTTATACGACGAATGCCATTGAACGAACGATCAAGGAGATTCGGAAACGTCTCAAGCCGATGAACAGTTTGAGTAGTTTAGAAGCAGCTGAAAAAGTCGTGTATTTGACGATCCAAGATTTTAATGAGAGATGGGCAGGACGAAAGTTACGAGGATTTTCCGAAGCTCATGAAGCCCTTCAACGAATGTTTGAAGAACGTTACAATTAACCAAATAATGTAAATAAATGAGATAAGGGGATTCTCCCTTTCCACACAAGAGACTGAATATTCAGTCTCTTGTGTGGAGGAAATCGGTTCCCTATCCATTCCAAATCCATTTCAGAGATACCCTATCCATCTTGCATTACACAAAATTCTTGACGGTACTGAAAACAGTAATTCTTCGCAAAGGTGTAAATTGGAAATATTATAAAAGAATATGATTAAATGCTATAATAAATTATATTTTAATCTATTTAGAATTTAGCCTTCACGGAGGGGACTAGGATGAAAACTCTGTTTGAATTATGTAAACCTAGAGATAGTGTCTTTGATGAAACGAAACGTGAAGACGTTCTCAATTTATCTGATTTAATTGAAAATAGAATTAATCCATATGAATTCTTCTCAGAAAACTATATTACCCAAGGAATGAATATTCTTTTTGAGACAGCGTTCAAGCGATTTAAACGCCAAAGTTCAACAGGAGTAATTAAGCTTACCCAGGCAATGGGGGGCGGTAAAACGCATAATATGTTAGCCCTTGGGCTTTTAGCAATGTATCCTGAATTCAGACCAAAAGTTTTAGGTGATACATATAAAGATGACTATTTAGGGAAGATTAAAGTTATTGCTTTTTCTGGACGTGAGAGCGATGCTCCGTTAGGGATATGGGGAGCGCTCGCTGAACAATTAGGGAAAAAAGAAATGTTTAAAGATTACTATTCTCCTTTATCTGCGCCAGGAGAAAACGCATGGATTAGATTGCTTCAAGGTGAGCCGCTGCTTATTTTATTAGATGAGCTACCACCATACTTAGAAAACGCAAAGTCTAAAATGATTGGAAATACAGATTTATCTGTTGTAACAACAACGGCCCTATCAAACTTATTTTCCGCTCTAGGAAAAGAACAATTGTCCAATGTATGTTTAGTTATCTCTGATTTACGGGCTACTTATGAAAGTGGTAGTGAGTTGATTCAATCTGCGTTTAGAGAATTAGAAAATGAAGTTAACCGCTCTGCGTTGAATATCGAGCCAGTTGGAAGTTCTTCAGATGAAGTTTATCATATTTTGAAAAAACGGTTGTTTGAGGAATTACCAGATGATAAGAGTATCAATGAAGTTGCACTTGGATACAAAAACGCAGTAAATGAAGCAAAACAAATGGGGCTAACTAATATTTCTCCAGAACAAATCTTTGTTGGAATTAAAGATTCATATCCATTCCATCCATCAATGAAAGATTTATATGCAAGGTTCAAAGAAAATCCTGGCTTCCAACAAACTCGCGGGTTAATTCGCTTAATGCGCCAAGTTGTAAGACAGTTATACACAGGTGATCAATGCAAGGCTAAATCGAAATATCTTATCAATGTCTTTGACTTTGACTTGAATGATCGTGTCATGCTCACTACTGTAACGCAAATTAAACAATCATTAACAAATGCAATCAGCCACGATATTGCTTCTAACGGAAAATCAGTTGCCGAAGAATTAGATAGAACATATGGTGGCACCCTTGTTCAAGATGTAAGCAAACTCATTCTTGTATCATCACTTGCGGATGTTCCGCATGCACTACTTGGATTATCTATGTCTGAGACAATTGGCTATTTGTGTGAACCAAATAAAAACATCTCAAATGTGAGAAAAGCATTAGAAGATTTAAAATTAAGAGCATGGTATTTAGATCAAGATAAAGATGGAAGGTTATTCTTTAAAAACACAAAAAATTTAATTGCTGAAATGCATTCGTTAGTAGATTCATACAGCAATGAACAAGCAAAGAAAGACTTAAAAACATTTTTAGAAGAAAAATTTAAGCCAAAAGAGGGAAATTGCTACCAAAATGTACAAGTTTTCCCGGCTGTTGATGAAATCAATGTATCAGTTGATAAAGTCACACTTGTACTCTTTGAGCCTTATCCGGGCGGAGGATTACACCCTGAACTAAAGAAGTTCTATGACAATATTTCTTATAAAAATAGGGTTATGTTCTTATCAGGGCAAAGAGATACAATGAATCGTTTATATACAGCCGCAAAAGAATTAAAGGCTATTGATACAATCATTAATAACATGATTAGTGAAAGAGTACCTGAATCCAATCAGCAATATCAAATAGCCTTGGAAACTAAAGCAAAGAAAACGCTTGCTGTGTTGCAAATCGCAAGGGAAACATTTGTAACTCTGTATTTTCCAAATAAAAATGGAATAGCTTCTACGGATTTCTTAATGGAGTTTGTAGGAAATGACTATAATGGAGAAGAACAAGTAAAAAAAGCTTTAATGAGTAAACAAAAGTTTATTGAAGATGTTACAGGGGACACATTTAGAAAAAAATGTGAAGATAGGCTATTTACCCAAAAAGAAATGCGTTGGACGGATATTAAAGAGAGAGCAGCGACAAATACAGCGTGGCAATGGCATATACCTAGCGCGTTAAATGCATTGCGCGATGAATGTTTAAAGAAAGATATTTGGCGGGAGCATGGTGGATATATTGAAAAAGGACCGTTTGAAAAAGAAAAAACCACTGTTTTAATTCAGGTGATAGACAGAGACGAAGAAACTGGGGAAGTAACATTAAAACTTACCCCGCAATACGGAGATAAGGTATTTTACGAAATAGGTGGAACGGCAACAGAAGCTTCATTAGAAGTAGAAAACTTAAATAATTTCAAAACAAATGAATTAAAATTATCGTTTTTATGCGTAGATACAAGTGGTGAGCACGGAACAGGTGAGCCTGTGGAATGGACAAATGATATTAAAATTAGATACAAAATTCAAGATACACCACAAGGTAAGCTTGTTCGCTTTCAATCTCATCCTAGTGTAAAAATTAAATACACAACCGATGGATCCGATCCAAAAGAACATGGTGGAATTTATCACGACGAGTTCTTATTGCCTGATAATACAACTTTTATTCAAGTTGTTGCAGAGTATAACGGAGAGTACTTCGATTATCAAACGATTAAAGTCGAAAAGACAAAGGATTTAGCTTCTGTTATTAATAAGGAAGCCAAGCTAGAGTTGATGAAACGCTTTAAAACGAATGATACAAATGATACGTATAGTGAACTTGCGTTATTGAAAAAACATCAAGCTACAATTTCTGATATCCAACTTACTTTATTCAAAACTGACTCAGGTAGCAGTGGATGGATTGATTTATCAATGGATTCGTCTACAATAGTAGATACAGATAAGCTAGAGCAAACCATTGATCATTTACGAAATTCATTTATGAATGATGGAAGGGTAAGTATTAACTTGGAATATAACATTGTCCGCTTTAAAACAGGACAGCATTTCTTGGACTGGGCGATGGAGAAACAGCTAAGCTTATCTGATATTAGCGAACAGGAGATTCGACAGCAATGAGTCAAAAAAAAGCAGCGTTGGGTTTTGGGTTTATACCAGAACAAAGCCAACATCATTTTTTGGTGTTAATTCCCAAAAATAAGAATGATGATGTGCTAATTTATGAACGATTTACGTGGCAAGAAAATACTGAAATACAAACAATTGATGAGACAGTCGATAAGGCAAAAGCTCAAATATCCAAATATAAATGGAAAGAAATTGAGGAGACATTAAAAAAGGAATTCAATGAACGATTAAAAAAGCAAGATATCACAGTAGGGAAATGGAAACAAGGACAAGTTCCGGTAGAACGATTATTGGGAAAGGAAATGTTGCTTCTAGTTTGGGCGATTGAAGATTGTGATCCTTCAGTTATACCAATCGCTATTCGGAATTGGTTGGGATTATCTCCAGAGGAGCGTTGGTGGTTGTTTACCATGACCAACGCCTCCACTGGAGGACTTCATGATAAAAGAGGTTGGCGAAAAGCAATTCGTTATGCCCTTACAGAAAATCCTATTGAAGAAAAAGACCAACAACGAGACTTATTTGAGCTTTTATTCGAGAAAAAAAATGAAGAAATATAAGAGGGGATTATATGCAATACGATAAATCTTTTATTGAAGTACAATTTCCTGTTTCAAAGGTATCAAAAGAAAGTTACAAAGAAAGAAAGGCGAATTTAGGTCAAACCTTAACAGGACTAGGTAAGTGGTGGGGAAGAAAGCCACTTATTTTAGTTAGAGCAGCTATTTTAGGATTACTTATGCCTGCAAGTGATAATCCGAAAAAAGATAGAGAGATTTTTCTAAAGATATTAACAATGGATGAAAACGGGTTATGGCTACGGAAAGATAAATCTATACCACAAAAAACGTTGTATGAGTATTTGACACCTCATGAAAAGGAAAAATATTTTATTGAAGATAGTGGTGGAAAAATTAAGTATCGAGCAGGGGTTTCAAAAAAAGATAAAGAGAACTTACAGCAATTAGTGTTTAATCGGTTGAGTTATGACGAAAAGTTAAAATATTGCAAACGTCCAGAAGAAGTCAAACTAGTTGATAAAAAAGAGTGGGACATTATTAATGAACATTTAAATACGAATGCCTATAGTTTAGAGGAATTAATCCAGCAACTTGGAGAAAGAAAATTTGGCAGAACACCGGTAGTTGGTGATTGTTTTAGTGGCGGTGGAAGCATTCCGTTTGAAGCGGCTAGAATGGGATGTGATGTGTATGCTTCCGATTTAAATCCAATTGCTATGTTGTTAACATGGGCGGGGTTAAATATAGCAGGAGCTAGCGATGAAGAAATAGAATTGTTAAGACAATTTCAACAAAAAGTTTATGATGAAGTAAATAAACAAGTGCAAGAGTGGGGAATTGAAACAAACGAAGCTGGGGACAGAGCTGATGCTTATTTATACTGCCATGAAGTTATTTGCCCGGAATGTCATTATAGAGTACCATTATCCCCTTCTTGGGTAATCGGTAAAGGAACAAAAACAATTGCATTACTAAAGGATAATGGACGAAAAGGGTTTGATATTGAAATTAAGTCAAACGCTACAAGCGAAGAAATGAAATATGCGGAATCCTTCGCTACTATCAAAAACAATAGCCTTTATTGTCCACATTGTAAAAATTCCACTCCAATTACTACTATTAGGGGCGATAGAAGAAATGAAGACGGTAGCATCCAATATGGATTAAGAAAATGGAAGAAAGAAGAGTTTATCCCTCAAGAAAATGATGTATTTCAAGAAAGACTATATTGCATTCGCTATGTGCATGAATACTTTGATGAAAATGGAAATCTAAAAACGAAACGATATTATGTAGCCCCATCAAAAGAAGATTTAGAAAGGGAGAAAAAAGTAGTTGAACTTCTTCAAGAACGATTTACTGAATGGCAAAATAGGGGATTTATACCTAGTTCTATGACTGAAGAAGGAGATGAAACAACAAGACTTCAAAGGGAAAGAGGTTGGGCTTATTGGCATCAGTTATTTAATCCAAGGCAATTATTGATTCAAGGATTATTCTTACAAACAATTGATAAAATAGCAGTAACCAAACAAGAAAAGGTAATAGGGTTATTAGGAGTAAATAAACTTTGTAATTGGAATTCAAAATTATCAAGGTGGAACTCAGACAGTGCAAACGAAAAAGGGCAAGAAGTATTCAGCAATCAAGCACTTAATACACTATATAACTACATTTCGAGAACAATGCTTTCATTAGATACTACATGGTTCTTTAATATAAATAATTATCAATTGCATTCTAAACAATCTATTAAAGTTAAAGATGCACGCAATATAAATGAATATTCTGATCTTTGGATTACAGACCCACCATATGCAGATGCTGTAAACTATCATGAGTTATCGGAATTTTTTTTGGCTTGGGATAAAAATATGCTCACTAACATTTTTCCAGATTGGTATACAGACAGCAAACGTATTTTAGCTGTTCGAGGAACGGGAGAATCATTTAATACCAGTATGGTGGAGATTTATTCTAATTTAGCTAATCATATGCCTGATAATGGTATGCAAATCGTCATGTTTACGCATCAGGATGTCAGAGTTTGGGCCGAGTTATCCATGATTTTATGGTCAGCAGGGTTACAAGTTACTTCAGCATGGAATATTGTCACTGAAACGGATGCAAATGGACTTAGACAAGGGAATTATGTGAAAGGGACAGTATTGCTTACACTTAGAAAACAAACATCTGATGAGACTGCTTATTTAGACGAATTGTATCCTGATATTGAAGCGGAAGTAAAAGCACAAATTGATAGTATGAGAGAACTAGATGATAAAGAAGACCCTAACTTTAGTGACCCCGATTATTTATTGGCCGCTTATGCTGCTTCGCTAAAGGTGTTAACATCTTATAAGAAAATTGAAGATATTGATGTTAAATATGAATTAGCTAAGCTAAGAACGTCCAATGAGGAATCACCTATTGAAAAAATTATTCGAGATGCCGTAAAAATTGCTCATGATTATTTAATTCCGTCAGGTTTTGACCATTATATTTGGAAAATGCTTACCCAAGAAGAGCGTTTCTATATTAAAGGATTGGAATTAGAAAAACAAAATATCTATCAATTGTCTGGCTATCAAGAATTAGCTAGAGGATTTGGCGTGCGGGAATATCGAGATTTACTGGGAAGTACACGAGCAAACAACGCTAGATTAAAAACAGCTAGTGAATTTGCGATGCGCGGATTAAATGATAATTCTAAGTTTGGTTCTTCTCTTCTACGCAATGTTTTAGTAGCCATTTATCTGTCCGTGAAAGAAGAGGATACGATGAAGGGAAGAAACTGGCTAAAAACAGAGTTAGTCGACTATTGGAATGTGCGCACAACAATTGTTGAAATATTATCCTATATTTCATCGCTACAATATATCGAGAATATGGAGCATTGGAAAGAAGATGCTTATGTAGCTTCAATGTTAAAAGAGCTGATTAGCAATGATGGTATTTAATTTTCGAGGTGTATACTATGATATATCGATATTCCTCAAGAAGAAAAAAATTAGATGAATCTTTTTTAAACAAAAAGCTAGTAGGAGCTAAAGCCTATGATCGAATAGCGGGCTATTTTAGCTCCTCTATTCTTGAAATTGCCGGTGAAGCAATTGAAACGATTGAGGGGAACATTAGAATTATTTGTAATTCAGAGATGAAAAAAGAAGATGTATTAACGGCCACAGCGGCTAAAAACGCTCAACGAAAAGAGTGGTGTAACTCTCATCCAGAGGAATTTTTCCAATTTGCGTCTGATAGATTAAATAAGCTGTATCGTTTGCTTAAAAGTGGAAAAATGCAAATTAAAGTCGTACCGAATGATGTTTTCGGATTAATTCATGGCAAAGCTGGGGTCATTACTTTAGCAGATGGAAGCAAAACTTCGTTTATTGGTAGTGTTAATGAAACATATTCGGCATGGAAGTTGAATTATGAAATCCTTTGGGAAGACGACTCTGAAGAAGCTGTTCGCTGGGTACAAGAAGAATTCGATTATTTTTGGAATAGCCCTTATGCTGTTCCGTTATCGGATTTTGTTATTGAAGATATTCATCGGATTGCCAATAGAAAAGTCATACACGATGTAAATGAATGGCGAAAAAACCCCGAACCGGCAGCGACTGTGATTGAATCACCTGTATATCGCAAAGAGTACGGGCTTTGGGAACATCAGAAGTATTTTGTTAATTTAGTGTTTAATGATCATAAAAAGTCACATGGAGCACGATATGTTTTAGCTGATATGGTTGGTTTAGGAAAAACGGTACAACTGGCCCTCTCAGCTAAATTAATGGCGCTATACGGGGATAAACCAATATTAGTAATTGCTCCTAAAACGTTACTTTGGCAATGGCAAGAGGAAATTCATTCTTTACTAGACATGCCATCGGCTGTTTGGACAGGTAGAGAATGGGTAGATGAGAATGGTATTAAACATCCAGCTATCGGGAGTAAAGGGATAAAAAAATGTCCGCGTAGAGTCGGCATTATTTCTCAAGGATTAATAACAGCCAACTCCGATGTTGTGGATCATTTGTTAAATATGGAATTTGAATGTGTTATTGTGGATGAAGCGCACAGGGCAAGAAGAAAGAATTTAGGGGAAGGAAAAGAAAATGATAAGCCTCAACCAAATAATTTAATGGACTTTTTATTAAAAATTTCAAAAAAGACTAAAAGTATGTTGTTAGCTACTGCAACTCCAGTACAGCTATATCCTATAGAAGCTTGGGATCTTCTTTACATTTTATCACAGAAAAATGATAGTGTATTAGGCAATGAATTTAGTATGTGGAGGAAATATCCTAAGCGCGCATTAAATTTAATTATGGGAAAGGAAAAATTAGAAAGCTTTAGCTTTGAAAACTGGGACTGGATTCGTAATCCGTTTCCGCCAGCTAGGGAAGATGAGCGACTCTTTGGTTCAATCAGAAAGCGTTTAGAAATGAAAGATGATGAATTTGTCATTAAACCGGAAGCATATTATGAATTAAGCCGTCCTGATCAAAGGAGAATAGGAAGGATTATAGAGGATGGTTTTATGCAAAACCATAATCCGTTTATTCGGCATATCGTTCGTAGAACAAGGGATTTTTTAGAAAACACTATAAATCCTGAAACGGGTGAGCCTTACTTAAAAAAAGTGGAGGTTGAGTTGCTAGGAGAGAAAGATGATGAAGCGTTAGTGTTGCCTCCTTATTTACAAGAAGCATATAACTATGCGGAAGAGTTTTCTAAACTATTAGGAAAACGTATTAAGGGCGGCGGTTTTATTAAAACATTATTATTAAAACGTGTTGGTAGTACGATTTATGCAGGAGAACAAACGGCAATAAAAATGTTGAACTGGGGAAATATTTTAGAGGATTTCGAGGAAGGCGAAGAACTAGAGAAATTTGATGAGAACAGTATCAAAAACTTAACAGATGAAGAACGGCAATGTTTACATAATTTTTTACAAACAATTCAATCGAATAAAGAAAATGATCCAAAATATCAATTGACGTATGATTTATTAGTTGAAAATAATTGGTTAGAAAAAGGTTGTATCATTTTTTCACAATATTACGATTCTGCATTTTGGGTCGCAGAAAACTTATCTAAGGATTTAAAAAATACAATGATTGGAATATACGCAGGTGGAGATAAGTCTGGTATTTTGTTAGATGGCATCTTTTACAAAAAGACAAAAGAACAATTAAAGCTGATGGTCAAAAATAGGGAACTGAAGGTCTTGGTTGGAACAGATGCCGCTTCTGAAGGTTTAAACCTGCAAACACTTGGTACGTTAATTAATCTTGACTTACCTTGGAATCCGACAAGGCTTGAACAAAGAAAAGGAAGAATTCAACGGATTGGTCAGATAAATGATAAGGTTTATATTTACAATATGAGATATAAAAATTCTGTTGAGGACAAAGTTCACGCTATTCTTTCTGAGCGATTAGAAAATATCCATACGCTATTCGGACAAATACCGGATGTTTTGGAAGATGTATGGATTCAAGTTGCGCTCGATGATATTGAAAAAGCAAAACGTATCATTGATGAGGTACCTAAACATCATCCGTTTGAACTGCGCTACGAAAAAGGAATTGGAAAAGTCGATTGGGAAAGTTGTGCAACCGTTTTAGATAATACTGAAACGAAAAAGTATCTCACGAGTGGATGGCAATAATTATTAGCAAACAAGCGGGCTTAACTCAGTCCGCTTGTTTACTGTAAATTTAACTTCCAATTATAAGATTCCCTTTAATTAGCCTTTATTTAAATAATCTTTAATATTTACGATGTTATCTGTTTCAACTTTTACTGGAGCCAACAAACCAGGTTTAAGGTTTAATAAGATTTCTACTTCTTTAGGTTGCAAAGATATCTTATATTCCTTTTTTAGTTTTTTAATTATGTCATATCCTGACAGGATATTATTATCAATAAGTAACTCAATCGCTTTTTTCATTGCCACTGGAGAAGCCGATTTTATTGTATCATCTAATGGCTCTTTTTTTCTCCAGTTTTGTTGACTGATTTTACGTTGAAGATATTGATACTGGCTTTGAGTTATTGCTCCAATTTTATATGCTCTAACAGTCATAGCTGAAACAGATACTTTCCACTTTCGCTTTAGATATAGGTAGTTTTCTAAATCAACCGGATGGTCAATAATGTCCTTTGCAAATGCATCCTTTGGAAGTAAAAATGCTGCTGCAAACTCATTTGCCTCACGTTCTATCTCACGAAAATGGTCTTTATCCACTTCTGAAAGATCTAAATAAGGGTCATGAAGAATAATATGTCCTAATTCATGTGCAGCATCAAATTGTCTTCTAACAGCCGAGCCTTTATCGTCTCCAAGAATAATGAAATAATAATCTTTACCATCAAATTCCTGTTTTTGACTAAAAGCATCAATACCAGGAGTGTTTGTCATTGATGTTATAACAATAAACCCCTTTTTCTCTAATAACCTGACCATATTTGGAATGGGTTCATCGGAAAGACCCCAGTATTCCCTCAGTTGTCTGCTCACATATTCAATGTCGTTTAAGTGGGATTCCTCAATTTCAGGTATATCTAGCTCAGGGAAATCGACATATTTTTCTAAAAGATGTCGAATGGAAAAGAGAAGTTTAATCCGATAAGTCTGCATCAACTGATCTTTTTTGCTCGTGGAAAAAAGAGACCTAAAATAAGTATTACCTACCTTAGGTTTTATTAGATCTTCTTCAAAAAAATAATCCTTTGGAAAATCAAGCACATCGACTATGCATAATAGTGTCTCAAATGTCGGTACAGACTTATTATTTTCGTATTTTGAAATCATTTGCTTACTTACACCAATTTTCTCTGCCAATTCCGAAATAGTTAATCCTCGATAAATACGTGCAAATTTTAATCTCTCTCCATTAAAATTATTATTTTTTAGCATTTTTACTCCTCCTAAGAGAAGTTTTCAGTTTAACCCTCTTCCTTCTCTTGTTGTTCTTTGTCCTCTGTTTTTAGGCCAACTATTTCTTCAGAGCCATCTTTATTAATAAATTCTTCCTCAACATCAGGTTTAAGTTTAACAAGATCGTCTTCCTCATTTTCATCGTCATCAAAGTTCCAATCATTAAAGTTGCTATAATCAGATTTGTCGTAGTCAACATTAATGAATTCGCTCCAGTCCTCTTGATAAATAATATCCATATTCGGCGACAATAACGTTGCCTTAACTGACTGAACTTCACCTTTAAACTGATTAAATGTTATAGTCACATACTTTTCAATTTTGCCATAATATATACCTAACATGTCCCTTAAAATTTTCTCAACTGCTTTTAACCAGTCACTATCTTCTTCCAGTGGTAGTAGTTCTAGTTGCTGTTCAACATTAGTCATATTGAAGTTTAATTCGTTGATGCCTGTATTTAAAGTGACTAATGCATCAAGATAGTGAATAGTGGACCGATTTTTTCTTTCCTCAATGAGTTGATCTAACCTTTTGTCTTTCATAAATGAATACAAATATTTACTCTGAAGATCATAGACAAGAACGAAAGACCATGGCCCTCTTCTACACTTGATGCAGATAATATTTTCATTATTTAATCGCTTATAGACTCTCGTATATATAAAATCCCAAGTTAAAAAATGTACACTGTTAAAGAACCCCAAATAATGAGTTGCCATTATTTCTTTTACATCGTTTTGAACAGCATCTGATAACAGACTAACAATCTGATGTTTAACATTGTTATCCACTGGAATATAGTAACTGGACATAGTATCACCTCTATTCTAAAGATGATACAATTTTACATTTTTAATTAAGAAAAGTCAACCAAATTAATTTTTATGTAAATATAATTCTCTTTAAGCTAATTTTTATACAAATTTTATGTCATAGCTAAAAGTTATTTTTTACGAATAGGTGATGTTATTGAAGACGTGGATGATGAGTAACTATTCACTCCGATAGTAGTATGTAAAGAAGCGCAACACAAATAGGGCATCCCCGTAATAGAAAATGCCCTAAGTGGTAGAAAGAACACGATCGAGCGTTTCGCCTGTCAACAGAAGACATAACGAATCCCACACGTTTTTTTCGTGTTTCGTCAGTGTGGAAACGATGCTTCTTGTGATGCAAAAAGACTGCGCGAACGTTTCTTCGCGAAACGTACCCGAGATGTTCTCTTTCACTTTGACCATGCGAAGATCGCGTTCGGCTTGGTTGTTGTCAAAGGGAACATGAGCTTCATGTAAGAAACGCAGCGCTTCTTCCTTTCGTTTTTGAAGGCGTCGAACAAAAGCGAGTGCTTTTTTCGGAAGAGGCGTCTTCGCTTCCAATCGGTGTTGTGCTCTTTCTAGGATGCGATCATACACTCGTTCCCATCGTTTCGCTTCTTCTTCGGAAAGTGCACCGTGATGGGCTTCGACGGCTTGCTTGGCGGCTAACAGAAACGTGGTCATGCGCATCGCCCACGTATGCCCTTGTTCGATGAATCCTTTTATGGATATGATGCAAATAAACAACGAGCGCCGTGAGCCGTGGACCGTATTGCACATGATTCGTGACATGGGATGGGAATTCGGCTTGTTGAACACATCGACAATGCGGACACGATTTCACTTCACGTTCATGTTGTGTCACCTCGATCGCCACAGGAGGGACATCAAACACTTGACGGATATCGACTTTGAACGGTTTGACTTCACGCAAAGAAGACCCACATCCTTGACACGTATGCACACGGTGGACGACACGATGATGTGGATGTTCCACTTGACGGAGCGTCGTCCCCTCATGTCCCTCTTGCCCACCAGGCTTTTTGCCAGACGGCTCGCGGGAGGAACGCTTTTTCTCAAAACGGTCAGAAGATGGGGGCAAATGGCTATTGGAGCTGTTTTTTTTCGTGCGTGCTTCCAGCTCTTGAACGCGATGCTTGAGTTGTTCATTTTCTTTGCGTAGCTGTTTGTTTTCGTGACGCAAATGTTCATTTTCTTGAATGAGTTGATGAATGAGCTGTTTTTGTTGTTGGACTTTGCCGATTAAGCTCTCAACTGTAAATACAGCTTGTTGTACCGTCAACAAGCGATTCACCTCCTTGTCTATCAATATTCACATCATAGACAAGGAAAGAAGAAAATATTCAGCTCACTTTATGATGTGGCTGAATAGTTACTTCGGTATACTACACAACCAACAAAACTATCAAACTCGGGAGACCTTATCGTTTCTGTAAGGGCAACATTAGGAAAAGTAAATATTTCTGATAAAGTGTATTGTTTAGGACGTGTAGTTGCGGGTTTATCTAGCGACCAGATCGATATGTTATATTTGAGAGATTATTTTGATTTAATCAAAGATGATTTATCAAATATAAAGCCACAGGGTCAGACCCCATAACAACACAATATATAGGGTGTAACATTAGATAAATGGACTATATATTGTGAAGTTCGTGTGAGGTCAGATCCTTATGAGACAGCCTTGGTTGTGGGTTACTTTAATTTTCTTCCAAGTTCATCAGCTGCCAGAATTGCTGCGTAAACATCGTCAGGAGTGACAGGGAAAGGCATGTTGTGAATTGTTTCACCTTCTTGACAAGAAGCTTCAGCAACTTTTCGGATTTTTGATTCAATATCTTCGGTAATTCCCATGTCTTCAAGCGTAACTGGCAGTCCTAACTCTGCACAGAAAGCAATGTATTTTTGAATTTCTTCTGTGCTTCGATTTTCTAAGACGAGTTGCGTAATTGTACCGAAAGCAACTTTTTCGCCGTGATAAAGGTGATGAGGGTCGTCGATGACTGTAAATCCATTGTGAATTGCATGAGCCGCTGCGAGGCCGCCACTTTCAAAACCGATACCACTCAAGTACGTGTTGGCTTCCACGATATTTTCGACAGCTTTCGTAACTAGGTTTTGTTCAACAGCAAGGAATGCTTTTAATCCGTCTTCAAAAAGGATTTTTTGACAAAGTTCAGCAAGAGTGATCGCTGCCTTTGTGATTGTACCGCCTGCCATTGGAGTGGCATTTGCTTCGTAACAAGCTCTTGCTTCAACATATGTTGCAAGGGCATCACCAATACCAGCTGCAAGAAGTCTTGCCGGTGCATTGGCAACAATTTGTGTATCTACGAGGACAATATCAGGGTTTTTTGGCAAGATTAAATATTCGTCAAAAACTCCATCTTCTGTGTAAAGAACGGATAAAGCACTACATGGAGCATCTGTGGAAGCAATAGTTGGAACTATAACAACCGGAACCTTGGAATAGAAAGCGACAGCCTTAGCAGTATCCAGTGTCTTTCCGCCGCCGACTCCAACGATTACATCTATTTGCTTTTCCTTGGCAATCGTTTGAAGACGATTTACTTCTTGTTTAGAACATTCGCCGCGGAATGTTTCGAAAATTAAAGTGACTTCTTGACCGGAAAAACTTTGTTCAATGGTTTCCTGAGTAAAACTTAATACAAATTCATCTGCAATGACTAAAAAAGAGTTCCCTAAACTGTTAATGTATTTACCAAGATTTTGAAGCTCTCCTTTTCCTTGTATATATTTTGCTGGTGAATTAATAATTCTAGCCATTTAATCCCCTCCTAAGAAATTATCTTCCCATAAAAAATTGTATCACTATTAAAATATTAGTTCACGGCTGTTGATTATCCAAAATTAGGCATACTCCTCCCATATATTCGGGCATACTCAAATAAGACAGCTGCCATCTCGGATTTCCATTCGAGAGGAAGTTGCCCAGAGAAAAAACGACGGACAAACGAAAGAAAGGTAAGGGACGAGGTTGTCCGTTTTTCCGTTCGATGATATAGCCATCTCAGTAACACATAAGCGATAAATGCCGCAAAAAGTTGGTTGTATACCGCATGCTCGTTGGTGCCAAATAAGGTCGGAACGTTTAGATATTGCTTGATCCATCGGAAAAACACTTCCACTGTCCAACGTTCTTGATACATCTCGGCAATCTTTTCCGCCGATGCCTCTAAGACGTTCGTGACCACACGGATTTCATGCCCGTTCGCATCCTGAAAGATCACGACGCGATGGCGCTTTTTGGAACGACATTGTTTCGTTCCTAACTGGCAAGTAAAATCCGCCACAATAGAAGAAGAGGAGGAAGAAAGGCGCTTTAGGCTCTTTTTTTGATGGATCTCGACATTGTCTTTCATCCGAATCACAAACGGTTGCTTCTGTTCGACAAACCGATCGAGGCGTTCAATTTTAAAGTACGCTCGATCTTCGACAAGAACCGTTTGTACGTCTGTGAGCCGCTCTCCCACCGGTCCATCGTGGCGCAACCCTACGGTTTCTACGATGTCGCTCGGCATTTGTTGCTCAGGGGAATACGCGACGTGCATTTTCACTCCGGATCGTTCCCCATGATAGGGTGCCCATGTCAGGCGGTTTTTCCCCACGGTGACGGTCGTGGAGTCTACTATACGCAATGCTTTTGGAAAGCGAAGCGAACGGCGGGTTTGGCGATTGCACTTAGAAACAACCAAAGCAAATAAGCGCTTCATCACCTCGTACGGAACTTCTTTCGCTTTCTTAGAAACCGTCGAGTAATGAAACGTCGGCAATCCGTACATTTTCGCCACATCGGCACCATGACGGAAACTTTTCCATTCGTGAAGTGCCGCCAGCAGAAAAAAATCAACCAACGTGCGCACCGTAAACGTCCGCGAAGTGTCATGGTAGCCAACGGCTTCGGTAATCGACTGGAGATCTTCATCAGAAACAATTTTTTGCATCAAATTTGGGAGTGTGGTATGCTTGTGCATAGAGAGCACCTCCTAGGTTTGTTTGTGTTGTTACTTACATTCTACAGGAAAGGTGCTCTTTTTTCTATGTTTTTTATGGATATTATTGGTTAATCAACACGCCTGATATTAGTTCCACTTTATAATAAAAAAATTCATAATAAATTCAATAATAGAAAAATAAAACAGGAGGGAGTAGCTAACCCCATACCCGTCAAGTTTAGTGTTAAGGGTCGTTGTGTCCATACGCAATGTTTGTGATCATTAGCTGAAGAAAAAGAATACCACATGTTTTAGGCATGCCAAATAACCCTCTTGGAGAGGGTTATTTGGCGTTTTTATGAATCTAATCAATAAATACCCAATTTAACCAAGAGATCCGATGCCGTTTCTTTTCCTTTCCTTCGATCCTTTCTTCCATGTTTTTTCAATAGAAGGAGGAGAGAAGAAAGGCTGATTTCTTCCTTGGATAGGCGCAAAAGCAGTTGTTGCCAATAGAATTGGAGAACATCTAGTGCTTTCCGTTCGCTGATTTGAATCCCTTCTGTTTGTTGCCAATACGTTCGGGCTTGAAACAGAAAGGTCTGAGTCACCAAAATGGCAATCAACGTCCCATATACATGGCATTCGAACCGTTCTTTCTTCATCTTTTTCACTTTCTCCAAATCAAAAACGGACTTCCACGCTTTAAACAGCAATTCAATTTGCCACCGCAAAGAATAAAGCTCATAAACCTGTTGCCCATCAAACGACTCTTGTGGTAAATTAGTCAGTAAGATGTGGTATTTCTTTTGTTCGAGGGTTTGGCGTGTCAGCGCCTTCCCTTTTCTTTTTTCCCTTTTTCGCACATACGCCATCCGTTTTTGCCATTCTTCTTCCGTCAAACGTCGAAAAATCAAGCGTGGGATATACAAACGCTCATGCCCGATGTATACATGTTCCATTTCTACTGATTCCCCTTCCTTTAATTGATTCCCAAGAGATTCCCAATCCCATTCCTTCCACTGGCTATTCTCTTTGATATACACTTTCATATCGGAACGGAGCCGAGTAATATAATACGCTCCTCGGGCGTCGATCTCGGTTAGTGCGGCAACGGAGAAAAAGCCCAAATCCCGAATACATAGGTCATTCGGCAAAATCGTGTGCTGGGCATGATAGGCAAAACGGGCGTCCGAGTCATTGGCCGATTGAACGCATAGTTGAAGACAGGCACCAGACAACAAGTCATATTCAAACTGAATTTTCGCTCCTGATGAGACGGAACCTCGGTAGTCCTCCCCGTAGTCGGCAGGAACCAAAAAACTGGTCGAATCCAAAATCCGCAAGCGAGTAAAACACGTCCGGTAGGTTTGGATGGTGGACCAAAGCAATGGGCGTTGTCGTTGGAGGAGAAGGAAAAACACTTCTCGCAAAAACGCCACGGCTCGCTCGGTAAAGCGCTGATTCAATCCTTCGCTGGACAGGGAACAGTCATGGCGGAGCGTGAGAGACGTACATAACCGTTGGAGTGATTGTTGTGCCAGTGAGCCATCTCCCCATGCACAAAGAGTCAAAAATGCTTCTGCCGTTAATGCTCGTTTTCGTTGGATAAATCCTGTTTCTTGAGCAAGATGAGTCAATGTCTCAGGCGAGAAAAGTTGGCGGATGGTTTTCATCCATGCTTGCATTTGATTTTCCATAGAAAAAATCCTTTCTAACGAAGAGTATTCGCTAGAAAGGATACCATGTTTTTAACGGTGTACAAAGGCCCAAATTCTTAACTTGATGGCTATGGTAGCTAACCCCCGATCCCTCACACGACTGTACGTACCGTTCGGTATACGTCGGTTCCATTGAGTGCGTGCCTGGCACCACCTGAGATACACGCTCTAACTGAAATGATTTGTATCTATACTTGTAGTGAGAGTATTCTAAACAGAATAATGGCTACGGCAACAAAGAAGCAGCTAATGATGCTAACAATCTTGATGTTTTCGATTTATAGGATGATAAGTGAAAGTATTTTCTAGACGTTATGATGAATAATTGGAAAAGAAGGGAAAAGCGGGTCAAGGAAGGGGAATACAGAATTGAGTAGGAAGTGGTTGTTTTCGCTTACATAATATTGAGTTTTGTTTTTTTATAAATTTGAAAATTTATTGATATTTAATAATATTCGACAAATTACGACAAAATTATCAAATTGTGTTTGATAGACTTTTACAAAATGGTTCGGGGATTTCCGGTGGGCAAGCGCAAATAATTGCCTTTCTACGAGCTATTATTAAAAAAAGAGATTTAATTATTCTAGATGAAGCAACATCTAATTTGGATGCTGACACTAAAAAACTTATTTTGGAAATACTCAAAGAAAGTGATCTTTGTAATATTTTAATAATAATTTCACATGAGGAGGAAGGGCCACAATTTATAAATAAAATAATACAGTTACAACACAATAAACCTTCTTTAGAAAAAACGGAATGTGTTATTGAACATGAGGCAATGAGAGGAATGGCTTAAAAAATGATAAACCAGACCAATTTCTATAACCTTTTCACTTTTGATAATAAAGGGAGGAACGAAAATTGGAGAACATTTTGGAATTGGACAATGTGTGTAAAGTTTTTAATGGCTTTGCTTTACAAAATGTTAGTTTTTCTCTCAAAAAGGGCTATATTATGGGATTTATTGGCCCAAACGGTGCTGGGAAAAGTACTACGATCCGCTGTATTATGGATCTCGTACATATTGACAGTGGTAATATTAAGCTGTTTGGTGTAGATTATCATAAAAATTTGAAAGCATTAAAGCAGCGCGTTGGGTTTGTCTATGATCAAGATGTCTTTTTTGAGGATTTAAGTGTGGAAAAAAATAAAAAAATTATCGTAACTATTCATCCCGATAGTAGTATGTAAAGAAGCGCAACACAAATAGGACATCCCCGTAATAGAAAATGCCCTAAGTGGTAGAAAGAACACGATCGAGCGTGTCACCCGTCAACAGAAGACATAACGAATCCCACACGTTTTTTTCGTGTTTCGTCAGTGTGGAAACGATGCTTCTTGCGATGCAAAACGACTGCGCGAATGTTTCTTCGCGAAACGTACCCGAAATGTTCTCTTTGACTTTAACCATGCGAAGATCGCGTTCGGCTTGGTTGTTGTCAAAGGGAACATGTACTTCACGTAAGAAACGCAACGCTTCTTCCTTTCGTTTCTGAAGCCGTCGAACAAAAGCGAGTGCTTTTTTCGGAAGAGGTGTCATCGTTTCCAATCGATGTTGTGCTCTTTCTAGGATGCGATCATACACTCGTTCCCACCGTCTCGCTTCTTCTTCGGAAAGTGCACCGTGATGGGCTTCGACGGCTTGCTTGGCGGCTAACAGAAACGTGGTCATGCGCATCGCCCACGTATGCCCTTGTTCGATGAATCCTTTTAACTCACGCAAATGGTGGGCATGACAAAGGGCATGGGTGGCATGTGTGTATTTCGGATACGTACCGAACCCATCGTGCATCATCGTCCCTTTGTATTGTGGAAGAATCCCGATCTCATCCGTTGCTTTCTTTCCACGAGAAGCGTGAGAAGCCAAGTATGTATATCTCGATGTACACGCGACATGCACCCATGCGAGTTTCCCATTGATGCGCAAACTCGTTTCATCGACATGCAGGATGTTGGATTCAAGTAAGGCGTCTTCGATGATGTCCATATTTGATTCCAGCGCTTCGCGTCCTCGTTTCACCATATTGGCAAGGGTTCCTGTACTAATCGAGTGTTGATATAACGCTTCGATTGTATCACTTAAACGCTTGTACGGGATCAATTGGATATGATGTAAATAAACAACGAGCGCAGTAAGGCGTGGACCGTATTGCACATGATTCGTGACATGGGATGGGAATTCGGCTTGTTGCACGCATCGACAATGCGGACACGATTTCACTTCACGTTCATGTTGTGTCACCTCGATCGCCACAGGAGGGACATCAAACACTTGACGGATATCGACTTTGAACGGTTTGACGTCACGCAAAGAAACCCCACATCCTTGACACGTATGCACACGGTGGACGACACGATGATGTGGATGTTCCACTTGACGGAGCGTCGTTCCTTGATGTCCTTCTTGTCCGCCTGGCTTGTTGCCAGATGGTTGACGAGAAGAACGTGTGTTGGCAAAACGGTCAGAAGATGGGGGCAAATGGCTATTGGAGCTGTTTTTTTTCGTGCGTGCTTCCAGCTCTTGAACGCGATACTTCAGTTGTTCATTTTCTTTGCGCAGCTGTTTGATTTCGTGACGCAAATGTTCATTTTCTTGAACGAGTTGATGAATGAGCTGTTTTTGTTGTTGAACTTTGCTGATTAAGCTTTCAACTGTAAATACAGCTTGTTGTACCGTCAACATGCGATTCACCTCCTTGTCTATCAATATTCACATCATAGACAAGGAAAGAAGAAAATATTCAGCTCACTTTATGATGTGGCTGAATAGTTACAAATTATCTCGTTATTCTATAACACGTGGGATGATGATATTTTTTACCGATATGCCAACGAGTTTAACATTCCTTTAACAAAGCCAGTAAAACATTTGTCAAAGGGAACAAAAATGAAGTTTGCCTTAGCCATAGCTCTTTCTCATCATGCAGAACTAATTATTATGGATGAACCGACTACAGGGCTTGATCCGGTTTTCCGAAAAGAATTATTGGATATCTTAAAGGATATTATTAAAGATAAAGATAAGGCGATTTTTTTCTCGACACATATTACAACCGATTTAGAACAGATTGCTGATTTCATTACATTCATACTTGATGGGAAAATTCTTTTTTGTAAACAAACGGAAGAATTACTCAAACAGTATGTAATAATAACGGGGCCATTGAATCTTAAAGAGGTAGTCCAAGCCTCCCAACCCATATCATTCAAAGAAACATCGCTTGGATTTGAGGCATTTTTTGAAACGAGTAGGGCAACAGAAATAATTTCAAAGTATAATTTAAGCTTTAAAAAACCTTCCTTAGAAGAAATAATGTATTATTTAGTGAAATCTAATAATAATAATAAATAGGAATTCCTCTTGGATTTATAATTTCAAAGGTTGAAAGAAGGAGGGGAAATGCTTTGCTTCGTTTAATTTTAAAAGATTTATATACACAAAAAAAATTGTTTATTTTTCACCTCTATTATCATTACCATATTTTCTTTCAATGGGTAAAAATATCTCTGGTTCAAATTTTATTACGATCGTAATATACAGCTTATGTATTGCATTTATTGCTTATTTTATGGCAATGTATACCAATTTTAATACAGGAGAAAGTGAAATAAATCAAAATAGGCTTATTCTTAGTTTACCCGTTACGAGACGTTCTGTTATCAATGCAAAATACATAATGATTAGTGTATGGTGGTTATTTTCATATACTTCTCATATTTTGATATTTATTTTAATGAATGTGGTTGATACCAGTATGACTTTTAATCAATTGCTTGATATGAAAGTATTGTTGCTTTCATTGTGTTTTACCTATCTTTTAATGTCTATTTTCTATCCACTCAATTACAAGTTTGGATTTCGTGTTGCAAGCCCAATTGGAATTGCAGTATTTTTTCTTGTGACAAGTGGAGTGGGAAAGATTTTATCATCTAATAAGGCTAAGGGCATGATCTCTATCATAATAGATCAACCGATTATTTCCTTTTCTATTATTGCAATTAGTGTTACTTTAGTCTCTTACGTTTTAACAGCACATATTTTTACAAACAAAGATTTTTAAAATTTAATTATGAAAGAACCGACAGAAGAACAAAAAATAAAATAAATCATGAACCTAACGTTGCTTTACGAGGGGAGAGTTAAATAAATGATTCGTGGAAAAAAAGCCTCATTTATAATGGCAGTTATTTTTATGTTTGTTGCAGCAGCTCAAATCTTAGATAGAAACTTTTTGGCTATATTTCCATTTTTCTGTGGTATATATTTTCTTTTACAGGGATTTAGAGATAATAAATAAGTTTTATAAGATTCATAGCGAACAGTGCCTGGCACTGTTCGCTATTGGAGAATTTTCTCTCCAAGGAACAGTTTCGATAATCCCTTTCTGAAAGAGAAAGGATCTTGTCAAGTCAGATATGTTTCTATTTTCGCTAGGCATTCATCAATGATTTTATCTATTTCTTCAATTTGTGCATCTTCTGGATTATACTTCTTTAAAATTTTTAGATTACGAGCTCTCCAATCCAATGATTTAATTTGATCAGTTAAAACTACCCCTGTTATTGGATAGCCATCGCCATCAAGGGATATTCCTTCTTTTGGTAAATCCACTTCGAAAGGGTAACCCTTCTTTTGATTGGTAATCGGACAAACAGCTATAAATCCTGTTGCTTGATTGAATTCTTTAGGCGATAAAACAATAGCATTCCTTCTCCCAGCCTGCTCATGACCAGTTTGTGGATTGAAGTTTAAAACAACGAAATCGCCTCTCTCTGGTACGTCTGCTGGCATTAAATCAATTCACGCCCTTCTATCCCGAAATCAATTTCCTCGTGTCGATTTTCAGGTGTAATCTGTGATATTAGTTCTTCCAGTGTGTATTTCTTCCGTGTTCTTTTTGGCTTTAATGTGATGATACCTTCATTTCCAATCACATTTAATTCTATTTCGGAACCTTGTTTAATCCCTATTTTATCAGCAGCATCTTTTGGGATTCGAATGCCCAAACTGTTTCCCCATTTTTGAACAATAACTGTAGACATGTAGTCAACCCCTTTACCCTGGTTTATTTTGTTTTCTAAATATTCTTTTGAATACATTATATCACCCCCAACCTAATATGTATATACATAGTATATACATATTTGCAAAAAATGATACCAATGATTTTTCGACAAATACTATTCTCGTCGCAAAAGCAATCATTTGAATCGATTAATTAAAAATGCATTTTTTAGACTCAAAAGCATATATCAACAAGTATAGTTACAAACGTTGAATTGCGAAATGATGTATAAAGCTTTGCCATAACAAAAAAAGTAGGACCTTCAAGGAGAATCTAAAGCATCTATAGCTGAGGAATTAGCGAACAGTGCCTGGCACTGTTCTATAAATCTAATTCGTGTTATAATTGTTATAACAGTTATAACAATTATAACAAAGAGGTGAGATAAATGTTAAGCGCAGAACGAAAAGTATTAAAAGTTGGCAATTCACTTGGGGTTACCTTTCCAATGGAGTTTCTAAATAAGCTTGGTATTCATCAAGGAGATGAAATACAAATGGAGCTTGAAGAGGATAAAATTGTTATAAAGAAAAGTAAAAAAGTTGATTTGCCAAAAGGAATCTCCCAAGATTTTTTTGAAGTATTAAACGAAACTCTTGAAGAATATGATGAGACCATCAAGGGGCTTATTGATCGATGAGATATCTAACCGTAGAAGAAGTCGTTGCGATTAATTTTTTCATTATTGGAAAATATTCTCCAAATGAGCTGAAAGGGATAAAAGAACCTGCATTGTTAGAATCGGCTGTCTACCGTTCACAACAAAGTGTGTTTGGTAAAGATGCTTATCCTACTATTTTTGAAAAAGCGGCAGCATTATTTGAGTCTTTGGCTAAGAACCATTGTTTTCATAATGCAAACAAAAGAACTGCCTTTGTAGCACTTGTTCAATTTTTAAAATACAATGGATACTATTTTACGATGCCGCAAGATGATGCCATTGAATTTGTTGTTGATGTAGTGAATCATCGATATTCCTTCGAGCAAATTGTTGCAACCATCAAAGAGTATGCATTTGAACGTAAATATTAATATTTGTATGGCGATTACGGGGGAGGCGCAAGAAAGTCCCTGTCTTTAGACAAGGGGATGAATTGCGTATTTTTTTTGATAAATTTATTAGATGTGTTTATTTTATCTATTGTTTATGGTATATTTAGTATAGAGGTGATTGTTTTTGGAAAACGAAAAATACACCCATAAAAAAGGGATTGTTTATCTCAATCAATATCATATTGTGTTTTGTCCAAAATACCGTAGAAAAGTGTTAGTTGGAGATATTGAACGAGATTTAAAAAGAATTTTTGAAGAAGTTGCCAAAGAACATGATGTACAAATCAAAGCAATGGAAATTATGCCTGATCATGTTCATTTGTTCATTTCTTTTGACCCTCGTCAACATTTGCACAAAATTATACAAGCGTTTAAAGGGAAAAGCAGTCGAATATTAAGGGAGAAATATCCTTCGTTAAAAAGCAGACTACCGTCGCTATGGACACGAAGTTATTTTTGTTGTACTGTCGGCTATATTTCAGAAGAAGCGGTTAAACAATACATCGAAAATCAAAAGAACGTATAAAGGAAGTGGTGTCGTTGGCGAAAACAAAAACCAAAAGTTATGTGCTGACGTTGAAACTCAAAACAGAACTATGGCAGGCGTACATATTAGAGAAACGTTTTGAAATTGGCAGAAAAATATACAACGCTTGTTTGGGCGAATTGCTGAAACGGCATAAAAAATTACAACATGATAAGCAGTATCGTCATCTAGCCCAACAACCAAAATCAAAAGAAAGAAACAACTTGCTAAATGAGTTATATCGTCAGTACGGAATCAATGAATACGCTATGCACGATTTTGTTAAGCCAATGCAACACCATTTCAAGAAACACATCGACTCACACACCGCACAAAAAATCGCTACGAGAGCATGGATAGCAATGGAAAAACTCATCTTTGGTAATGCAAAAAAAGTGTCTTTTAAGAAATACAACGATATGGATTCATTAGAAGGAAAAACAAATAGCACAGGCATCCGTTTCAAAAACAAACATTTGCTTTGGAATGGTTTATCTATTCCTGTTATAATTCACCCAAACGACATATATGCACATCTGGCTCTACAAGACCGTATAAAATATTGTCGCATCGTCCGTAGACGAATTAGAGGAAAAATCAAGTATTTTCTTCAACTCACTCTTGGAGGTGTGCCACCAAAGAAAATAAACCGCCAAACAGGAGAAATAAAACATCCAATAGGGCGAGGCGATGTTGGTATCGACATAGGAACACAAACCGTCGCTATTTGCTCGATGAATAATGTCAAGTTGCTCATTCTTGCGCCGAGCATCGAAAACATAGAAAAGCAAAAGCGAGTTCTTCGACGAAAATTGGATCGTCAAAGACGGGCGAATAATCCGCACAAATACAATGAAGATGGGACAATAAAAAAAGACAACAAGGAAAAATGGGTTTGGAGTAAAAATTATCTCAAAACGAGAAATCAGTTAGCAGAATTACAAAGAAAAATAGCAGATAAACGGAAACAAGATCATCAACGGCTTGCCAATTGGATCATCGCATTAGGTCATCATATCCAAGTAGAAAAAATGAATTTCAGAGCACTTCAAGCAAAGGCAAAAGAAACAAAAGTCGATGCCAACGGAAAATCACTAGTGTTGCATAAATATTGTCGTAATTTTCAGTTTTATTATTTTTCCTGTTTAGGGCCAAAAAGGTGAATACCCAATTAAAGGTGACCCCATCCATTTGGAAATTTATTGACAATTAGACCTGTGCGACGACGACAATTTACTTATTAAGGGATGGCTTTTCCTTCAATTTTTCGAAGCCAGATATGCGCTGGTTTCCACAATGCAGCCCTTAAATAACGGCTAATTTGTAAGGTTTTTCGCGTACTATTTGTTTCAGTTTGTGCCAGAACATGTAGGCAAAAAACAATAAGTGCGATAAATACTTGATTTTGAATCGCCCATTCACTTTGACCATAGAATTTTTTGATGCTGAGATGTTGTTTGATCCATTTAAAAAACAGTTCAATAGCCCATCGTGATTTGTACATCTCGGAAATTTCTTCGGCGCTTAAATCAAAACGATTTGTGATTAAATGGAGTTCATTTCCTTTTGAATCCATCACTTTTAGAAGGCGAAAGTAATTTTCAGCACGGTTTTGAGTTGTTCCAATCAATACCATTTGATCTGACAAAACACTCGTATCTTCGGGTAGTTTAAAATCATAAACTTCCCGTATAACAGCGTTTTTCCGTAGTCTGGAAAGAAAGAAGTAGCCGTCATCCGTCATACGATCAAAGCGCTCATAGTCTAGGTAGCCACGGTCAAACACATACATGCATTCCTTGTCATCCACCATGATTTCAAGCTGTCCACGGTCATGTTCTCTTGCCGTTGTCATCAAAGCTTTTTCAGGATAGGATATCCCCTTTTCCATAAACACAAGGCGCAAATGTAGCTTTACACCCGCCTTTGTTTTGCGAAACTTCGCCCATTTATGGTTGGTCAAATTAAGTGGCAATGTGCTTGAATCAATGATTTTTAAAGGCATGACCCGTTTTGTGTGTTGTGTTTTGGCATGAATTTTTGCGACTAAATCAAGAAAAAGCTTTTGAAATAGATCTGGGTTTATACCATTTAATCGCCGTGACAACTGTGAAATACTGATAGAATTAAGGCCGACCCCTTTTTGAAGCTGGTCATCAAAAAGGCAATCGCTTAGCGCATGGAGACTTTCGATTTCTTCCAATTGCGCAAAAAGCAGTAATTTTAGAAATGACTCTGTCGTTAATTTTTTCGTATAGTAATCTAATTTCATCGTTTTCACCTGTTCTTCAAATAATTGAAGATTTATTGGCGAAAACCATTGTCCAAATGAAGTTTTTCGTGTAATCTTGTCCATGAGTTTGGTCCTTTTTAGTGGATTTGGACGGGTTACCACCTGACTTATCCATTATAAAGGACTTTTTCTTTTCACAAAATAAAATAAGTGAAGATTGTGAGTCTTTTTAATATTAAAATTAAATTAATACAACACTAGTGATCTAACTCATATTTCGCACCTTGGTAGGGCGGAACAAAAGGATTTTTTATTCAGTTTTTTAGAATAACTTTTAAACCAACACCAAAAGCGATGGTATCCTTTTTTTACCATCGTTGGTCGTTCTTTATCCCATTAGACGTAAATGCTCTCGTCCATCCCTAATCCTTGCAGAATCCTTCGCTGCTCGTACGTGAGCGGTTGACCTAACGCGCGTTGAATTCGTCCATCCGGCAGTTCCAACAGGACGACTCTGACATACCAAAACAATTGAAAAATCGCTTGTCCGGTCGGTCGGGTCAGTTTCCGGCCTCCCGCGCCCTTTAATGGGTGTTCCGGGGTGATGAACTGACGCACCCGGCGCTGGAAGACGCGGTAAATCGCCAAGGCCAACAGAAACAAATAGCCCAATACCGCGACCCGTTCCGGTTTTTTTACGTAAATCTCATCCGTAAAGAACGGGTCTTTCAAGAAAGAGAAGTTCATTTCCACCGAGATTTGGCCTTTATACAACTTCAAGATCTCTTTCGCATCCATCGGTTGACCTTTCCATTCCTCCGGAACTGTCGTGACAAGGACAAACCGGGACGCTTTCCGTCTCGCCTGTTCCCACGCATCTTGGTCGAATTCCACGTTCAAGCGAAGGGCGTACAGCGTTTCCATGTCCGGTTCCGCCCCTTTTTTCGGACGTCCGCGCCGTTTTTTCGGACGCACGATCGCTTCGACCGACGCCTCGACGCGATGGAACCGGAGACGAAGGGACGTCTTTAGAGACGCTAGGGCTTGTTCGGCGTCTTCCCGGCACGAAAACAGACGGCTTTCCCACTGGGTTTGTTTCTGCCGAAGAAGCTCTGCTTCTTGGTTTCGCTCTTTTTCGAGCGTCTTTCCTTTTCGTTGGTCGAGCGCGCTGGATTCAACGACGATCAACCGGACCGAATGACCTTCGTACGTCGATGTCGTTTCCCACACCCGGTAGGTGGCTCCGTTTTTCTCCGCTAAGGAGAACGGATCGCTCCACGGCGTGTCTTGGGCATCAGCTTTAGCCAGCGCGGTTTTGACGATCCGGAGCGAAGAAGGGCCTCTTGTGATCAAAAAGGCGTTGGCGGCCTTCGTTTGCGCCAGTGTGTCTTTCGTCATGGCGGCAGAATCGGCAACATAAATCCATTCATCTTCGATCTTCGCCTGCTTCAGCTGTTTCTGCACACGGGACAACACCTCGGGATTCCACGTCTTATCCGGCAGGTTGCCGTCGTGTACATCGCCATAAAACGGGATGCCATCCTCGTTGCCAATCAGCCCAAATCCGATCTGCTTTTGCCAACGATGATGCCGGTTGTAGCCATGCGTAATCTGCAAGGCATCCGGCGAGGCCGATTCATACGCGCCATAAACGGTCTTGTCCGTCGTATCGGCGTGGAAGACGCGAAGAGAGAGGCCTTCTTTCTTGTAGATCTGCACGAGGCAAGACGAAAGGACTTGATGGATATTCGCCTCATACAGGCGATCCAAATGACGCGCGATGGCATCGTCGTTGAACCAAGACGGCTCCAGCCCTGGCCGAATCAGCTTCGGCAAATCGATGTCATGCGCCCATTGTTCCAAATGAACGAGCGCTTGCCGGCCGCTCAAGATATCCAGAACGATTAGTTTGACGATATCGCTGGCTCGAGTTTGGCATTGCGGATCCACGGGAACGAGACGATCAATCAACTGAGGAAGGTCAAGATCTTTGAACAGGGCGCTTATTATATTCAAATAAGAACTTTCATAAATGGCCCGAATTTGAACGTCCATGATGAGCAAACTCCTTTGCTTTCCTTGTATTCCAAGGTTTTATTCGACAGGAAGATAAAAAAATCCTCCCGATTTTTGTCGAGAGGGTGCGAAATGTGAGATCTAACGTTTTTAATTTAACTTTTTAACTGTAGTTGAGCAATTTTCGTTACAATAATTACCATTTAAAAAGAGACAAACAGGGTACCCCTTATGCCACGTGGAGCTGTTTTTTCACGGTATCAATGGGAATATTTTGTTTTGCTGCACGATAAATGAACTCCACGAGGCTATGTCCTTTTCTCTTGCGCAGGAGATCGAGCCCATCCGAAAAATCACTGTTAGACTCGAACATGCTGTACACATACGCAAGTTGCACCAAGATCCAATACCGTTTCACCGCCCGACGCCCGCGAACGCGGTATCCATCGAGTTTCAGCTGGTCTTTCGCTTGACGGAAAAAACATTCGATCGACCAACGTGCAGCATAGTAGCGCAAGATCTCTTCATCGCTTAGCTCGCGATCGGTGCTCAAGACGCAATGAAGATGTTTCGGCGTCATCGGCTGATCGGCTTTCCATGCGAGCAGCACCACGGCATCCTTGAGACCGTTCAGAGCGCCTTCGTAGCGATACACCCGATAACGCTCTTTTCCCACCGTGACGAGGCGGGTATCCCGTGGCTCCATAGATTTGGCAAATTCTTTTGCTTGAATGGCCGTCCCTTTTGGATAGAGAATCCGATTCGTCTTCAGCATCGCGATGACGTGGAACCCTTTTTTTAAGCAGGCTCCCACGAGGGTTTTCGATGGATACCAAGAGTCCATGAGCACATAAACGGGTCGACTCACATCCAACGAAGAAAGCATCTCGATCGCGAGTTCCCCTTTGCTTTTCCCCACCGTCTTGTCGTAGAGGCGAAAGGCAAAAGGAAACGCTTGGGTCATCGTATGAACCATGAGCCAAACGAGAGAATGTCCCCAGATCGACTTTTTCTCTGCGTGAGAATAGTGCCAATCACACCCTTGAATGGCGTGTGTTGCCCGTGACGAGGGCTTCGTTTTTTGGCAAATCGTATCATCGATCGAAACAAAAATGGGTTGATTCTCTCGTTTCGAGCTGCGTTCGACACGATGAAGCACCCACTGTTGGAGTTTGCGAAGCAGCGTCTCTTCCTCCCATGGGCTTTTCGTGAAAAAATGGCTCAGTGTCGTGCGATGGTTCGGATGAAAACTCCCATGATGTAGATCGGTCAGCGTTCCCGAAAAGCCCTTTGTAATCATCGCATCCACGATATGAACGAGATGCTTCATGACAGGTTTCGAGAAATAAAGGGCCAACCCCAACATCGTCAAAAACTTGTGGATTCCTTGGTGATGTGCTAATCTATTCATGAGACATGAACCTCCTTGTGAATGGTTTGTTGGCACATCTATTCTAACCAAGGAATCGGGTTCATGTCTTCTTTTTTGTTTGGTTGTAAATTTATGTTAGTAAATTTGCTCATCTACAGTTTTTAATCCAATAAGGTCTTGTAGGACCCATCATTTCTGGATATAAATACATATAGTAAAGATTAGTATTGGTATTACTCACATAAATAAAACCTTCATAATCACTAGGAATAATAAAATATTCATATCCTTTATCTTTGTTATAGAAGTCACTTTCTTCAAAATAAGATAAGTATAAGTTTTGATAATCATTTTTAGCAGCCTCTGAAAATAATTCTTTTCGTCTTATCTTTTCTAAATCAACATTTTTAAGTCTGATGGTATTGTTTTTACCTTCAGATATTTGGCGAACAGTGCCTGGCACTGTTCGATATTTTACGGCTAGATACACAATCTGGCAAAGATGATGTTCTGGAATGGACATTATCAAGATTCATTGGCAAAATGAGTTGATTTCGGTTATAATGAATGTACATTAGAAAACCGTCCTTTCTTGGTTGGGTTGTGGTGACCTTATGATACCAAAAAAGGAACGGTTTTCTTCTTTTTTGCCAAAAAAATTCCCCAAAAGTGAACAATATACGAACGCTTTTGAGACATCCTTGTTTTTATATAGTTGAAAAAATTTCCGAAAACTAAAAGCTAAATTATAACTCTTTACGTCTAATAATTGATAAAGCAATTATTGGAGGTGTTTTCAATTATAAGATTGATTAAAAGAGCCCAGAAAGGCGATAGAGAAGCATTTTTGAAAATATTTCAGCCGTATGAAGGAGAAATTTATAGAATTGCATTTATTTATCTAAAAAACAAAGATGATGCACTGGATGTAGTTCAAGAAACTGCATATCGAGCATTCAAATCGATAATCAGTCTTAGAGAACCAAAATACTTTAAAACTTGGTCAATTAGCATTGCAATAAGATGTGCTTTAGATATTATTCGCTCTCAAAAGAAAATTACGTTAATCGAAAATTACGATGTAGTCGAATCTCAGGTAAGTAAACAAGATATAGATGACAATATTCCAAATTCTGTTACAATAAAGGATTTGATTGAAAAATTATCATTAGATGAGAAGAATGTCATTATCTTAAGATTCTATAATAGTTGCACTATTCAAGAAGTTGCGGACATACTTGATATTCCTTTAGGAACAGCAAAAACAATTTTATATAGAGCGTTAAAAAAACTTCAAAAAGAATGGAAAGGAGATGATGTATGTGAGCAATAAAATTACACAGGAAATAAATAAGATTGAAGTCCCGAAGGAAGTTCACACTAGAAGTAAGTTGGGAATACAAAAAGCTAAATTAGAATTAAAAAAGCCAAAACGTAAATGGGTACTTGTTTTAGCGCCAGTGATGATTGCGTTTATATCAATTACTGTAGTTGAGCAATTTTCGTTACAATAATTACCATTTAAAAAGAGACAAACAGGGTACCCCTTATGCCACGTGGAGCTGTTTTTTCACGGTATCAATGGGAATATTTTGTTTCGCTGCACGGTAAATGAACTCCACGAGGCTATGTCCTTTTCTCTTGCGCAGGAGATCGAGCCCATCCGAAAAATCACTGTTCGACTCGAACATGCTGTACATATACGCAAGTTGCACCAAGATCCAATACCGTTTCACCGCCCGACGCCCGCGAACGCGGTATCCATCGAGTTTCAGCTGGTCTTTCGCTTGACGGAAAAAACATTCGATCGACCAACGTGCAGCATAGTAGCGCAAGATCTCTTCATCGCTTAGCTCGCGATCGGTGCTCAAGACGCAATGAAGATGTTTCGGCGTCATCGGCTGATCGGCTTTCCATGCGAGCAGCACCACGGCATCCTTGAGACCGTTCAGAGCGCCTTCGTAGCGATACACCCGATAACGCTCTTTTCCCACCGTGACGAGGCGGGTATCCCGTGGCTCCATAGATTTGGCAAATTCTTTTGCTTGAATGGCCGTCCCTTTTGGATAGAGAATCCGATTCGTCTTCAGCATCGCGATGACGTGGAACCCTTTTTTCAAGCAGGCTCCCACGAGGGTTTTCGATGGATACCAAGAGTCCATGAGCACATAAACGGGGCGACTCACATCCAACGAAGAAAGCATCTCGATCGCGAGTTCCCCTTTGCTTTTCCCCGCCGTCTTGTCGTAGAGGCGAAAGGCAAAAGGAAACGCTTGAGTCATCGTATGAACCATGAGCCAAACGAGAGAATGTCCCCAAATCGATTTTTTCTCTGCGTGACAATAGTGCCAATCACACCCTTGAATGGCGTGTGTTGCCCGTGACGAGGGCTTCGTTTTTTGGCAAATCGTATCATCGATCGAAACAAAAATGGGTTGATTCTCTCGTTTCGAGCTGCGTTCGACACGATGAAGCACCCACTGCTGGAGTTTGCGAAGCAGCGTCTCTTCCTCCCATGGGCTTTTCGTGAAAAAATGGCTCAGTGTCGTGCGATGGTTCGGATGAAAACTCCCGTGATGTAGATCGGTCAGTGTTCCCGAAAAGCCCTTTGTAATCATCGCATCCACGATATGAACGAGATGCTTCATCACAGGTTTCGAGAAATAAAGCGCCAACCCTAACGTTATGAAAAACTTGTGGATTCCTTGATGATGTGCTAATCTATTCATGAGACATGAACCTCCTTGTGGATAGTTGTGGCACATCTATTTTAACCAAGGAATCGGGTTCATGTCTCCTTTTTTGTTTGGTTGTAAATTTATGTTAGCGAATTTGCTCATCTACAGTTAAATAGTAAAAATATATTAAACAATGGAAAAATCGAGCCTATTCATATGCATTTTTCAACTAATGAGAAAAATGTACCTGAAGCCTATGAATTGTTAATTTTTGATGCTTTGCGAGGCGATTCGACTTTCTTTGCTCATTGGAAAGAAGTTGAACTCTCTTGGAAGTGGGTACAGCCTGTTTTAGAGGCATTTGAGGGAAATCTCCTTCCCCTTCATTCGTATCGTTCAGGTTCAATGGGGCCAGAGGCTTCTCATCGGTTACTGGAAGAGGACGGATTCAATTGGTGGTAGTTACGAATGATCTTGTCGAACTTCATTCTCATCATTAGTGTTAAAGCCGATGATAAAATCCCCAATATAGACGGAATAAAATTCCCCACTTACAATAGAACCATAGTGTCAAAGAGAGGAGCTATGGTTCATGATCACGAGAGGGGAATTTTTTATGATCAAAGAGATGTATGAAAGGGGAATGAATATTTCCGATATTGCGAGGGAATTGGGGATCGATCGGAAAACCGTTCGAAAATATATTCACTCCCCCAATCCTCCTTCCAAATCTAAGCGGAAACAGAGAAAAAGCAAGTTAGATCCATTTAAAGACTACCTTCAAAAAAGAATGTTAGAGGATGGGGTGTTTAACAGCGAAAAATTGTTTTTCGAAATTCGACAACAAGGTTACACAGGAGGAAAAACAATTTTAAAGGACTATATAAAACCTTTCCGGGAGACGGCGAAAAAGAAATACACCGTTCGCTATGAAACACTCCCTGGCGAACAAATGCAAGTCGATTGGAAAGAAGTCGGGGAGGTCGTGATCGAAGGGAGAAAAGTCAAGTTATCGCTATTTGTGGCCACATTAGGCTATTCACGGATGAAATACGCGGTATTTACGACCAGCCAAGATCAGGAGCACTTAATGGAATGCCTGATTCAAAGTTTTAAGTACTTTGGCGGGGTTCCGAAGAAGGTGTTATTTGACAATATGAAAACCGTTACGGACGGACGGGAACAAGGAGTGGTGAAATGGAATCAACGTTTCTCTGAATTTGCGGGTTATTACGGATTTATTCCCAAAGCGTGCCGGCCTTACCGGGCCCAGACAAAAGGAAAAGTGGAACGAGCCATTCAGTATATCATGGACCACTTTTACGTGGGAACCGCATTTGAAAGTGTGGAAGAGCTCAATTCCCTGCTTCTTCGCTGGCTTGATCAAGTGGCGAATCGGAAGCCAAACGCCACTACCGGTATTCCCCCGCAAGAACGTTGGGCAGAGGAACAGCTCAAACCTCTCCCAGTGAAAGATTACGATACGAGCTATCTTTCCTATCGAAAAGTGCATTGGGATGGCAGTTTCTCTTATAAAGGGGAACAATGGCTCCTATCAGTGGAGTATGCGGGGAAAGAAATTCTGGTGAAAGAGCGATTGAATGGGGATATTCACTTGTTCTATCGAGGGGAGGAGATTTCTTACTTGGACCAACAGAAAAAAGCAATTTCATTCGCGGAAAAAATAAAAAAGAAACAGACGAAAATGGCGGCCACCATTTCGCCTGTTTCGGTGGAAGTGGCTACTCGCCCATTGTCCGTTTATGACGCGTTCCTGCGAGGGGAAAGCTCATGAAAGAACAAATACACGAGTATTGCCACCGTCTTCAATTGCCTGTCATGGCGGAGCGATGGCCCGCCATGGCAGAATACGCAGCTACTCATAATATACCATATTCGGAGTTTTTATTCCGTTTATTAGAGGCAGAAATCATCGAAAAACAGGAACGATCGATCCAAACGCTCATCAAACTGTCCAAGCTTCCGTATCGCAAGACCATTGATACGTTTGATTTTACCGCACTACCTTCAGTGGATGAGCGTCGAATTCGAGAGTTGCTTACGTTATCCTTTATTGATCGAAAAGAGAATATCCTTTTTCTCGGCCCACCGGGGATTGGAAAGACGCACTTGGCCATTTCGATTGGAATGGAGGCGATCGCAAGAGGGTATAAAACGTATTTTATTACCGCCCATGATTTGGTGACTCAGTTAAGAAGAGCCGACCAGGAAGGAAAGTTGGAAAAAAAGCTTCGTGTCTTTGTAAAGCCAACAATTCTGATTATTGATGAAATGGGATACTTAAAACTGGACCCAAACAGCGCTCATTACTTATTTCAAGTGATCGCCCGGCGATATGAACATGCCCCGATTATCCTCACCTCCAACAAAAGCTTTGGGGAATGGGGAGAAATCGTGGGAGACTCGGTGTTGGCGACAGCGATGTTAGATCGATTATTGCATCATTCCATCATTTTCAACCTAAAGGGGGAAAGCTACCGATTACGGGATAAGAGACTCCAAGAAGAAAAACGGAAGGATTGATGAGATCCTTCTGGGGAATTTTAAACCGACGATTTTGGGGAAAAAATAATCGGCCTTGACATTAGAAAATATCATTTCTAAATGGAACTATAGATTAGCTGTGCATATATACGTATAAAATGTGAATAATGTCGAAAGGTTAAAACAGTTCGAGGAGGGCAATGAACATGAAAGTCGGGTTAATCGGTTTAGGGAAAATGGGATTAAACTTAGGTAAAAATCTCATTGACCATAAACATGAAGTAGTGGCGTTCGATGTAAATGCAAATGCGGTTGAAGAAATAAAAAAATACGGCGCTAAAGGTGTATCAAGCTTAGAGGAACTCGTTTTATCATTAGAAAATCCAAGAATTGTTTGGCTCATGGTTCCGCACAATGTTGTTGATTCGGTTATTCGTGAGATTACCCCATTTTTAAACAAAGGAGACATCGTGATTGATGGCGGCAATTCTCACTATAAGGAATCGATTCATCGTTATAATGAGCTAAAAGAAGCTGGGATTCGTTTTATGGATGCCGGGACTTCTGGCGGGGTGGAAGGTGCTCGGAACGGAGCATGCTACATGGTTGGAGGAGATCCTGAAGCTTGGAGCATTGTCGAGCCTCTTTTCCGGGATACGGCTGTAGAAAATGGATATTTATATGCAGGAAAAGCAGGCAGCGGCCACTTTTTAAAAATGGTTCACAATGGGATTGAATACGGGATGATGGCTGCCATTGGTGAAGGATTTGAAATATTAGAGAAAAGCGAATTCGATTATGACTATGAAAAAGTAGCAAGAGTATGGAATAACGGTTCGGTTATTCGTTCATGGCTTATGGAATTAACAGAACGCGCCTTTTCTAAAGATGCAAAATTAGAGGAAATCAAAGGAATTATGCATTCTTCCGGTGAAGGAAAATGGACAGTCGAAACGGCTTTAGATTTACAAACAGCCACTCCTGTCATCGCTATGTCCTTATTGATGCGTTATCGTTCATTAGAAACAGATACATTTACAGGTAAAGTAGTAGCAGCTTTACGCAACGAATTTGGCGGACATGCTGTAGAAAAAAATGAGAAAAAATAAATTGGTATTATGTCAAGAAAATAGACACGTAAAATCGAGAAAAATTTTAAAACCCTACTACCGTACTTCGTTTGGTGGCCTCTTGAGAAGGAGAACGGTTTGGTAAACCCTTCCCTCCTCAAGAGGAAAGATGTCCCTTATATCGTGACTTTGTGGAGAGAAGAGTTCACTGCTTTTTGCTTTGCTGATACATCTTCTCATATGCCATCGGAGATATGTACTCGTTAGCGGAATGAATTCGCTCGGCATGATAAAAACACTCAATATATTCAAAAATCCGATGTTTGGCCTCTTCCCTTGTTGCAAAGGTCTCGTGAAAAATAAGTTGGGATACACAGGCAAATGATGCTTCGATTTCGTGGTTGCCTTATATTTTTTCTCATTAGCATTGCATAAATATAGTTAGAATTTTCTGTTAATTATTTTTTGTGAATTTGTGCCAAAAAGACAAAACCTAAAGAAAGGCGGCACTGTCCATTTGGTAAATATATACAGTTAAATCAGAGCGACAACGACAAAAGGGAGATTATGGACTGGCTCGCCCATCAAATTTTCGCAACCAAACATAAGCTGGTTTCCACAGAGCTCTCTTTAACCAACGAGTAATTCGAAGTAGGGATTTCTTACTTTTCATCTCCAATTGAATGAGAACATGTAAGCAATACGTGATAAGGGCTAAGAAAATTTGATTTTGAATAGCTGTTTCACTCATTCCATAAAAGTGCTTAATTTCTACGTGTTGCTTAAGCCATTTGAAAAAGAGTTCAATAGCCCAGCGAGATCGGTAAATACCACTTATCTCTTCTGCTTTTAAATCAAATCGGTTGGTAATTAAACGAAGTAAGTTCCCTTTTGTGTCCATAACTTCTAGTAGACGATAGACATTTTCAGTACGATTTTGTGTGGTACCAATATAGACCATTTTATCGGATAGAACGTGACAATCATCAGGAAGTGAAAATGTATAGACTTCACGAATGACTGCGTTTTTCTTCAGTCTTGAAACGAAGAAATAGCCATCATCTGTCATCCGGTCAAAACGTTCATAGTCCACATAACCGCGGTCAAACACATACATGGCTTCTTTATCATCCACTAGGACTTCGAGTTGATTTCGGTCATGTTCTTTTGCTGTCGTAATCACTGCTTTTTCAGGATAGACGGTGTCTTTATCCATGAAAACGAGCCGTAAGTGTAGCTTTACACCAGCTTTTGTTTTACGGAATTTTGCCCATTTATAATTGGTCAAATTCAACGGGAGTGTACTCGAATCAATGATTTTCAGTGGCATATTCTTTCCGTTTTTATAATGGTACCGTTGAATTTTCCAAACAAGATCCAAGAACAAATTTGCAAGAATTAGTGGGTTGATCTGATTGTTTTTTCGGGATAGCTGAGAGGCACTTATCGATTCAAATCCGAGTGCTTTTTGAAGATCTTCGTCTACAAGTGCATCACTCATTTCCTCTAAGCTCTTAAATTCGAGCAGTTGGGCTACCAATAAAAATTTAATATAGGCTTCTGTTGTCAGCTTTTTTGTGTAATAGTCCTGTTTCAATTCTTTGACTTGTTCGCTAAGTTTTTGAATATTTATGGGTGAAACCCATTTACCAAATGATGAAATTAGTGTATTCTTGTCCATAACAGTTATCCTTTACGATTGGATTTGGACAGGAACCACCTGTACTTCCATTGTAAAGGATTTTTTTGTTTCGAAATCAATAAAAAATTGAACATTCTTAGTATTTTGAATCATCAGATTTAATTACTGCAATGCTAGTGATTTTTTCTTTGTTTTTGAACGAATATCACCATCTTTCATGATTCTGGCGACCGTTTTTTGAGATACCTTAACCCCTTTTTTGTGATTTTTGGACTGCCGCATGTTTCTCTTGACTCGATATGAATCTTTTTGATTTGCTTTTTCAATGCTTCCTGTCTTTTCTTTTGTTGACTTTCTGGTCGTTTAACCCGTGCATAGTATCCACTTCTTGAAACGCCTAAGACTTCACACATCTTCGCCACACGAAACTCCTTTCTATGCGTATGAATAAATGCATAAATTACTTCTGATTTTTGGCGAAGATGCTCATGGCCTTTTTTAAGATCGCGTTTTCCTCCTCCAGATCCCGAATACGTTTTTGAAGTTCACGCTTTTCACGATCTTCTGGCTTGAGGTTCCCACTCCCGACAAAGCTATGCTTAGCATCTTTTTTATAATCTGCTACCCATTTATGAAGCGTTTTTGGCGAAATATCGAGTTGTCCATCCAGCCTTGCGCGCGACAACGACACCCTCGCAAAGCACTATCACATCGAATACATTCAACCGTTCGACCTTTTTCCACATACAGCGCATGTCGGGAGTGTCGCGAAGTTAAAACTCAAATAAATTGATGCTACTTTAACACATTTTGGAGGATAGAAATGTTAATATAAAAGTAGAGGGTGTTTGTAGGAGGGATGGAAATGTCGGGAGAAACGTCACATGTAAATGTATTGAGTGAAGAAGAATCGGACGAAATGATTGAAAGAGCGAAAGAATTTTTTAGGAAAGAAATCGCTTCTAGCCATATACGTAATACAAAAAAGTTGAAGAAATTAAAGGAGTTCCATTTGAACCCGTTTTTAGACAAGTATAAAGCGAGATTTTTAACAGGGAATGACGATCCTGTTAGCATGGCAAAGGCGTTGGTGTATCCAAGGGTATTGGGGACATCTATTAACACAACGTTTGGGAATAAACTCCAAAAATTTTGTAGTGAAGTACTGGGGAGCTTTGCTTCTACTACAGCAGGGATAGACATTGAATTTATTGATAAATTAGATGGAAGAAGAAAATATTGTCAAGTAAAAGCAGGACCCAACACCATTAATAAAGACGATGTAGAAACGATAAAGAATCATTTTGCAGGTGTTAAAAGGCTTGCGAGGACGAATAATCTTCATATTGGCTTCACTGATTTAGTCGTTGGTGTTCTTTATGGTACACCTGATCAGTTAAGCGGTCATTATCAAAAAATTAATCAAGAATATCCTGTCATTGTTGGACAAGAGTTTTGGTACAGAATTACGGGGATTGAAAACTTTTATCAAAGATTAACAGATGCGATAGGGGAAGTTGCAACAGAATTTGACTCTTCAAAGCTAATCGAAGAGATTATTGAACAGCTCGCAAAAGAGATCGAGGAAACGTTGAACGCCGATAGCTAGAAATATAAAGCAAAGGGGAATGCCTAGGCATTCCCCTTTTTGTTAATTTCGTTCAAAACTTTTACGATAGATAAACCTACAGCTTTAGCCATATGAACGGGAACAGCGTTACCAATCTGTTTATAAGCATTGTTCATCGAGCAATCAAATACCCAATCGTCAGGGAAACTTTGTATTCTTGCATATTCTCTGACAGTAAAAGGTCTTGTTTCTTCTGGATGGCATCTTTCCGTTTGTTTTTGGGCAGGAGAACATGTTAATGTTAGGCATGGTTCGTCCCATGACAATCTTCGCGCCATCCCGGTTCTTCCGCCACCTGAGTAGTAACTTTTTCCCATGTACTGTTTGGCGATTTCTTCTGGGAGATCTCTCCAGTAACCGCCAGGGGGAACAAGTTCAAGAACTTTTCTCTTTTCTTCAGGGTATTTAGCGCCCTCGGATGGAGGAACATCTTGCAAGACATCCCTTAATGTCAGCGTATATCCATACGGTTTAGGAAAACGATAAGAAACGTTATATTTTTCAACTAAATCTTTTCTTATCCCTATAATGAATATTCGTTCTCTTTTTTGTGCTACATCATAGTCTAAAGCATTCAATACTTTCCATTGAACGTTGTAGCCTATTTCTTCAAAAACGGAGAGCATGGTTGCTAGTGTTTTTCCGTTGTCGTGGTTGACAAGTCCCTTTACATTTTCGGCTAAAAACATTTTTGGTTGCAGTTCTTGCAGAATTTTTGCGTAATAGTAAAATAGCGTTCCTCTTGCATCATTTAGCCCTAGTTTTTTCCCTGCATAGCTAAAAGCCTGGCAAGGATACCCTCCAGATAATAGATCGATATCGTTTGGACAGTTATTGATAAAGTTTTTTATTCCATGCTCAGCCACTTCAATAATATCTTTTTCGATTACGTTCCAATGAGGTCGATTTTTTCTTAATGTTTTGCAGGCATATTTATCAATTTCTACCAACCCTAAGGAGTGAAAGCCCGCCATTTCAAGCCCAAGCGCTAACCCTCCGGCACCTGCAAATAATTCAACAGCTGTATATTGTTTAGCTGCAACGATATCTCTCACTTCTACACTATGGGAGCCTTCGTAGTGAAAAACATTTATGGTACTTTCTATTTCAACATCAGCTTTTGTATCTATATCTCCTAAATCGAGCTCAAGTTGTTCGGAATAAATAATGTCTTCAATGTTTACCCCAAGTGTATGACAAAGCTTTAAGGCATTTGACTTGATAGGATTGAAATTAGGGGAAAGGAGCATAGATAATTGATTTTTACTAATTCCCATCTTTTCCGCAAGTTCTTTTTGTGTAGAAATTCCTGATTTCGTCATATACTTCCTAACTTTTTCTTTACTAATGCTATACAAATTTATACCCCCATAAAAGTTAAAATATTTTTTTAACTGTTATGTGGTTATTATATATAATTTAGAAGGTGACCGTCAATGCTTTCGTATTCTAAGAGGAGAATCGAATCGTCTTCGAGAAGAAATAATGTGTCAGAACGCTTTTCATCAGGCTCGCACCGCTGGGAATTCGTTCGGCAGAAGCGCTTTAATTTTCGGAAGATCATGGAGGTCGTACACATCAAGCGCTTGATTACGATACAATTCGCTTAGCGATTTAAACAAAATATCTTTAGCGCGATACGATATTCTTTGCGCCATTTTGTTACCCTCCGCTTTTTACTATTATTTACCTGTTACCTTCTTTTATTGTCATCATTTGTTAGCATTTTGTCATAACAATCCGTCACCGCAGCGTTGTTAAGAAAAATGGGGTATACTGAAAAAATAGAACACAATTTTTGTGTATGAAGTTAGAAGCAGTAAGAAAAGAACAAGTGTTGGACTGTAATGCGGGAGGGAAATATATTGAAAACCAACTGGAACTTTGACAATAGTTATGCCCGCTTGCCTGAGCGGTTTTTTATGAAAATATATCCGACGCCTGTTCGTAATCCGAAGATGGCTGTGCTCAATCGTTCGCTGGCAGGGGAACTTGGGCTATGTACGGAGGCGCTAGCGAGCGAGGATGGGGTGGCGGTGTTTGCCGGAAATCGAATTCCTGAAGGTGCGGAGCCTTTGGCGCAGGCGTATGCAGGACATCAGTTCAGATATTTTAATATGCTTGGAGACGGGCGAGCGATTTTACTTGGGGAACATGTGACGCCAGACGGAGAACGGTTCGATATTCAGCTGAAAGGGTCGGGACGGACGCCGTATTCGCGCGGGGGAGATGGACGTGCAGCGCTCGGGCCGATGCTTCGTGAGTATATCATTAGTGAGGCGATGCATGCGCTTCGTATTCCAACGACGCGCAGTTTAGCCGTTGTGACAACAGGGGAAGTTGTTATTCGCGAAACAGAGCTGCCAGGGGCGATTTTGACGCGCGTGGCAGCGAGTCATTTGCGTGTCGGGACGTTTCAATATGCGGCTCGTTTTTTATCGAAAGACGAGTTGCAGGCGTTGGCAGATTATGCGATGAAGCGCCATGATTTGAACGGTGAACAGGCGTCTAACCGCTATCTTTTTTTATTGGAAGAAGTGATGAAAAAGCAGGCGGCGCTTGTAGCGAAATGGCAATTAGTCGGGTTTATTCATGGGGTGATGAACACCGATAATATGACGATTAGCGGTGAGACGATTGATTACGGACCGTGCGCGTTTATGGATGTGTACGATCCAAAGACGGTGTTTAGCTCCATTGATACGCAAGGGCGGTATGCGTACGGTAATCAGCCGTATATCGCTGGATGGAATATTGCACGTTTGGCTGAAAGTCTTTTGCCGCTTTTGCATGATAATGAGGAAAAAGCGATTGAGCTTGCGCAAGAAACGATAGGTCGATTTCCGGCGTTGTATGAAACGTATTGGCTAGAAGGGATGCGGACAAAACTTGGGCTTTTTACGAAAGAGGAGGAAGACAAAAAGCTTATTGGGGAGTTGCTTCATCTTATGTATACTTATCGTGCTGACTATACGAATACGTTTCGCTCATTAACGTTAGGCGAGTGGAATTTTTGCGAACAACAGTTTCGTGATTGGTATGCACGTTGGCAGGAAAGAATCGCCCGTCAAGGCGTAACAAAAGATGAAGTGTATGAACGAATGCGGCAAAACAACCCGGCGATCATTCCGCGCAACTATCGGGTCGAAGAAGCGCTGACGGCGGCGGTTGAACACGGGGATTATACGGTCATGGAGCAGTTGCTTCATGCGTTGCAACATCCGTATGCATACACGAAAGAACAAGAACAATATGCTATACCTCCTGAGCCGTCTGATCGGCCGTATCGGACGTTTTGTGGGACGTAAATAAGGAAGAGCTTCATGATTATCAAGTATTTTCCGTTGAAGTAAAATAAGAAGGCGCCCACAGACGCCTTCTTTTTAATCTACTTTTAAAACGACGCGGCCGTTAATTTTCCCTTTTAACATGCGATCAAATACGTCGTTAATGTTTTCAAGCGGCTGTACTTCGACAATTGTTTTTACTTTTCCTTCTGCTGCAAATTGAAGTGCTTCTTGTAAGTCTTTGCGCGTACCAACGATAGAACCAATAATTTTTACTCCATTTAATACCGTATCGAAAATTGGAATAGGTATTTCTTCTGGCGGTAATCCGACGAGTACGCAAGCACCACCGCGACGAATGGCTTTGTAGGCTGATTCGAACGCGGCTTTTGAAACAGCTGTGACGACAGTCGCATGCACACCGCCCACTTTTTCTTTTATCCATTGTGCTGCATCATCATGTTTCGGATTGACGACAAGATCTGCACCAAGTTGTTTAGCAAGCTCAAGTTTTTCATCACCTAAATCGACAGCAACGACGTTTAACCCCATCGCCTTTGCGTATTGGACTGCGACATGTCCAAGCCCGCCAACACCGTAAATGGCTACCCATTCCCCAGGTTTTGCCCCTGTGACTTTTAATGCTTTATATGTCGTGACTCCAGCACAAAAGATTGGAGCAGCTTCTTCAAAAGATAAGTTATCAGGAATTTTTACAACATAATCGGCTGCAGCACGGCAATATTCAGCATAGCCACCATCGACGGAATAGCCAGCGTTTTGTTGATGTTCGCATAATGTTTCTTGTCCGCTTAAGCAATAGTCACAGTGACCGCACGCTGAGTAAAGCCAAGGAATACCTACGCGATCTCCAACTTTTAAATGTGTCACCCCAGGACCTACTTCTTCAATTACACCGACGCCTTCATGGCCAGGAATGAGAGGCAGTTTAGGCTTTACAGGCCAGTCGCCATGCGCGGCATGCAAGTCTGTATGGCATACCCCACACGCTTTAATGCGCACTAATACTTCCCCGTATGAGATCTTAGGTATTTCCACTTCTTTCACTTGTAACGGCTCTTTAAATTGTTCCACAACTGCAGCTTTCATGATTATAATCCTCCTTTTAGGAAAAAAGAGATTTTTTGGTCTGTACATATGTAATATATCATGCATTTAACTTGTGAAAAATATCACAAATAAAATGTTCAAAAAAATGAAAAATATTTTTGGATAAAAAGTTAAAAATTTTGTTTGGGAGTTGACATCATATAAAGTTTCCATTTTAGTCATATAGTGAAGAAATCATGTCCGCAGCTACATCGTTAGCTGAAATGGCCGAGAAATTAAGAAGTGAAGTGGCGAAATTTAGAGTGTAGTACGAGTTACGAGGTTAGGAAAGAAGGTGTCCCGACATTCGGACACCTTCTTCGTCTCTTAAGATTTTCTCTTTTTACTTTGGCGAATGCCGGCTGCTTCAGCGCGTGCTTGCGCCTCTAAATCTTCATGATCAGCAAATTCGGCAGAAAACTCGACATCATAACCGTCTGATTTCATTGTTTTCGGCACTTGTGGCATCGTTGACTTGTTTTTGTCTCTAGCTTTTTGACCGCGTGAACGACCCATCGCTTTCGCCTCCTTTTCGTTTATTTCGCTACTAGCATGTGACGAATAGCGAAAAAAATGAATGGAGAATGTTGTTAATGGCGTGCGTGCTTGGCGGTGAATCCTCCAGCTTGATCGGCACGCTTAAAATCGCGGGCATATGTCATTTCTTGCGCACTAGAGAGCGTGCTTTTTGTTTTCCCACGTTTCTTTTTGTCAGTCATATGTATCCCTCGTTTTTGTAAAATGTAACATTAACATTATGAACAGAAAAATAAAAAATTATCCAAATAAAAAAACCTGTTCGCACAGAACAGGTTACGCTTCTTTTAATTGTTGTTCATCATCAGCTTTTTGTTGGCGCATCACATATAACGTATAGTTGTCCTTTGAAATTTCATATAAGTTGTATATGTCTTCACCTTGATTAATTTCTTCCCATAATCGCTTTCTCGTTTCATTAGCAAGGGTGACGTAAGGAAGTTTTTCAGCAGCTTTTGTGGAGCGGACGTTGACTTTGCGAATGCGCATGAAGATCGTGTTGATGGAACGTTCATAAAACAGTTCGTTAAAGAAGGCGTCTTTGGCAAGTTGGTTGTATCCTTTTCCATGATAAGGTTTTCCGAGCCATGTGCCTAAAAAGCCAGCGCCATCTTCAATATCAAATAAGTTAATCGTTCCAATCGGATTGCCCCACTCATCTAAAATGGTGCGCGAAATGAGTTCACTGCGTTCTTCGGCTTCGATTGTTTGTTTTGTAATAAATAAAAACTCCTCGTATGAATATGCTTTATGGCGCACGAAAGGGAAGACGTCCGGGTGCACCATAAGCTCGTATAACGCTTGACAATCTTGCAGTTCACGTTTTTTAAGCATCGTATCTCCCTCCATTCACGAGGGCAGTCGACCATAGGGAACGAGCCACCCTCGAAATTTTTTAATTTATGCAAATCAAAAAATTTCGGGGTGGGAATCGAACCCACTAGAACCAGCGCACTGCTGGTGGCGCACCATTTGCCTTCCCTTACTATCGCATACATATATAGTTTTTTGTACATAACCTTTTATATCATACTTGAAATGATGTGAAAAATAAATAGTTTTTTTATTAATTTTTCTTGTATATTATTTCCCCGTTTATCATGGTGAATATAGGAGTTGCGAGATAGTGAAACGGATGGTAATTCCAAACGACAATGTCAGCATCTTTTCCGGTTTCAAGACTTCCGACACGATCGTCCACTCCTAAATTACGTGCCGGCAAAATGGTAATGCCTTCGAGCGCTTTTTGTTCATCGAGCCCTTCGCGAACAGCAATCGCAGTGCAAATAGGTAAGTATTGAATAGGTGTGTATGGATGATCTGTTGTGATAGAGACGTGAACGCCTACGTCGGATAAAATTTTATATGTTTTCCAACTTTTGTTTTTTAATTCTACCTTCGATCGACGTGTTAGTGTTGGTCCGACCGAAACTTGTAAATCTCGCCCTTGCAGTTCTTCGGCAATGAGATGTCCTTCGGTACAATGTTCAATGCGTAAATCAAGTCCGAATTCATCAGCAAAACGAATGGCGGATAAAATATCATCAGCACGATGGGCGTGGACACGAATCGGGAAGTCGCGATTTAACGCCTGAATGATAGGGATCGTACGAAAATCGTGCGGCCAATCGCTATATTTCGCGTTGTAAAATGTTTCGCGCAGCATTCCCATAATGCCCATACGTGTAAGCGATTCTTTATTTCCCTGACTGTGCATTCGTTTTGGGTTTTCTCCAAGAGCGAGTTTTAGACCTGCGGTTTCTTTCACAATCATTTTTGAGACGTTTTTTCCGTACGTTTTAATGACTGCCGTCGTTCCTCCGATGACATTTGCACTTCCTGGCATAATGTGTACCGTTGTAATCCCATGTTCGATTGCATCGCGAAAACCTGGATCGAGTGGATATACGCTATCAATGGCACGCACATGCGGCGTCATCGTTTCAATCGTTTCGTTCGCGTCGTTGCCCGCCCATCCCGTTCCTTCGTCATATAAACCAAGGTGTGTATGAACGTCGATAAACCCAGGAAAGACGTATTTTCCTGAGACATCAATAACTTCTGTTTTCTCATTTACGAGAAGGTTATAGCCGATTTCTGCAATTTTTCCATTTTCGATACGCACATCTGCCCCTTTCATCGGAGGAGACGTAATCGGATATACTGTACCATATTTGAGCAATATGTTTTTCATGCTAGACTCCTTTATTTCCTTTTTCGAATAGTGTATTCGTTACGATTGTAGTATGTTCGCTAGCGCTCGATCAATAGTTGGAAAAGAAAAATGATACCCTGCTTGAAGTAATTTTTCTGGGATGACACGCTGTCCTTCTAACACAAGCATGCTCATTTCCCCTAGCAATACTTTAAGCACAAAGGACGGAACAGGGAGCCAATGTGGGCGATGTAGTACTTCTGCAATCGTTTTTCCGAACTGTTCCATCGTCACAGGATGTGGGGCAGTAACGTTGATTGAACCCGATATGTTTTCATGTCGAATGGCAAAGTCAATGGCGCCAATGACGTCATTTATATGCACCCACGAAATCCATTGTTTCCCGCTTCCGATCGTTCCACCAATAAACCATTTGTAAGGAAGAACGATACGTGGAAGTGCTCCACCATTTTTACCTAAAATAATGCCAAACCGCATAAATACCGTGCGCACGCCAAGTGATTCAATGCGTCGCCCAGCTTCTTCCCATCGTTTCACGGTTTGAGCTAAAAAGTCTATCCCGATTGTTTCGCGACGTTCGGTAAATGTGTCATTAAGCGATGTGCCGTAAATACCGATGGCACTCGCTTGAATAACCACTTGCGGTTTTTTATTCATTTTTGTAATGAATTCATATATGGCATGTGTCGCTTGTAATCGACTTTCCATAATTGCGCGCTTTCTCGTTTCGTTCCATCGTCCACTATTAATTGATTCACCAGCTAAGTTTATGATTATATCAATGGAAGGGAGTTGTTCATGAGGATTTGCGTCATCTGTTAACCATTGTACATAATGAATATACGGATCGTTCTCCCGTTTTTGTGCATTTCGCGTTAATATATACATATGATGTCCGTTTTGTGTAAAATATGCTGTTAACGCCTTACCTACAAATCCTGTTCCTCCAGCAATCAAAATATTCATTATTTTTCCCTCCTTTCCTTTATTATGCGTTGTTTCAAGAAAAAAAGAAAGAAAAGGTGTGTTTTCAAGATGTGGATTGAAAAAATTGAAGTGGATCGAAAAAATGCTGAACGTTTTTACGTTCATTTTGTGAAAGAAGATGGAGAGAAACAAATCATGTCTGTTGATCAAGACGTATTGATTGAGTATCGCCTAAAAAAAGGAATGACCGTAACAGAAGAGCAATGGATGGAAATGATGAAAAAAGATGATGAAAAACAAGCGTATAAGATGGCGCTTCGTTTTTTAGCTTACCGTATGCGCTCGAAACAAGAAGTTGTTGACTATTTGAAAAAAAAGGACATAGATGTTCGGACGATTGAACAAGTGATTGCAAAGCTACAACAGGAACGATATATAGACGATGAGCAATTTGCACATGCGTACGTGCAAACGCAAGTAAATACGACAATGAAAGGACCTTATGTGATTTATAAAGAGCTAATGGATAAAGGGATAAGTGAAGATGTGATCGCACAAGCGATGGAACGCTATACAGAGGATATGCAACGAGACAAAGCGATCAAGTGGGTGGAAAAAATAAATAAGCAATCGAAAAAACGGTCGCATCAAGAACAAAAAGCATACATTGCACAACTGTTGCATATGAAAGGTTTTCCTTCACATATTGTTGAAATGGCAAAACAGCATATGATTGCAGATGATGGAGCGGAATGGGAAGCGCTCGTATATTACGGGGAAAAAGCACATCGCCGCTATGAAAAATACGACCGTTATACGTACGAGCAAAAAATGAAACAAGCATTGTACCGAAAAGGCTTTTCGCTTTCATCCATTGAAAAATTTTTAGAAAAGAAAAGGGAGGAATAAATCCTCCTATTCTACAATGATTTCTGCTTGTCGCTTATATTCGTTTATGATCGTTTCGGCTACTTGTTTTGGTGAGCGAAGGCGGGAGCGATCTTGAATATGGTCGGAATCGTCCCAAAACGGTGTATTTATATTTATAACAATAAGGAAGACGTATACATAAGCAGTTGTCAAGATTAAACGTTGTTGCGACAGTTTCCGTTGTCGGCCTAGTTCGTAAAAAAGGAACGATTATACCGATGCTTTATTGTGTATCGACGGATGGAATATTTATCCTTATATCCATCTATGTATTTTAGCTTCGCTTTATGATACGATGAGGGTGAGTTAGTCATAAAGTTGGGGTGGGGAGAATGGAACAAAAACGATATAGTGAAATGAGTGAATGGGAATTAAAACAAGAGATCGCCATGTTAACGGAAAAAGCACGAAAAGCAGAACAGATGGGCATGGTAAATGAATATGCGGTGTATGAGCGGAAAATTGCGATGGCGAAAGCATATTTATTAAACCCGAATGATTTTCAACCGGGAGAATTTTACGAAATTGAAGGAGATCCGCAGTCGTTATTTAAACTTCAATATATGAATGGTGTGTTCGCATGGGGCTATCGTTTGAACGATCCGAATACAGAAGTGGCGCTGCCTATTTCATTGTTAAAGAAAAGAGGTTGACACGAGCGTCAACCTCTTTCCCATTAAATTTTCCGTTTGCTTACTTCAGAATGTAGAATCATTAAACTTTGCGATTGTTGTGTTTCACCGTTTACTTGCGCATGAGCGTGTTTCGGGTTCGCCCATGGCTGTGGGAAAGGATCGGAATAACGGTTATCATAAAATTTTTTACGCCAATGTTTACCCATTTTATTCCTCCTCGATGTCGCCACGTTGACTTGATGCGTGCATTCGTTCTTGAGGGTGCGTATTAATCGTGCCGTTTGCACGTTTTGATGCGTATTCCGCTTTTGCGCGTGGCTCACCTTCTAATTTTTCGTTGTTTTGATTCGGAAAGCCTCGTTCTTTATTGCCCACTGTTAGTCCCCCCAGACGTGATGTCGTGCTCTTGAAGCACACGTATAGTATTCATCAATAGACGGTGATTTATGAACACCGCCCGTTTACTTTAGCCTGGAATAAGTTCTAGTTTTTTACGCAATTTCTTCTCGTTAAAAATCCATCCTGTATAGGAGCTAACAATATTTAAGTCGCGATCAAGCTGCACGACCGCAACAAATGGATAATAATCTTTGCTTCGGTAACGCAAATCAATAAAACGCACTTCATAATGGTCGTCATACTCATGAACTTCCCAACGATATACTGGTGAGAACGACAAAAATGCCACTAAATTTTCATCTTGTTTTGCTTTTTCAATGACAGGAATGTTTGGAATAGGGCATTTTTCGAATATGTCGAGTACGTTAATCGCCCCTCTTTGCGAGCGAGCAACGTAAAAGTGGGTTGATGTTGTCACAGCTAAATGCCATTCATTCCATTTTATTGTCGGTACGGTAATGATTTGTTCGACATCCGAAAACATTTGTTTGATCTTGCGCTTTATTGCTTGTTGTTGACGAAAGCGGATGATATAGTAACCAATGAGCACAACGTACACAGCGAGAAACGTATACCCAGCATGGTGCCCGTTCAGCCATAGGATGACACCAGCTAAGTGAATGATAAAAATGAACGGGTCGAATGTATTGATGATACCGAGGGCGACCCATTTTTTTGAAAAAGGACGTAATGCTTGCGTGCCATACGAATTAAAAATATCGACAAACACATGAAAACTGACAGCGATAAACGTCCAAAGCGCGATGTGAAAAAACGATGCACCATACACGTAAAAAAGGGCAACGCTAATGAGCAGCGTCCAAACAAATAACGCGGGGATGGAATGGGTGATGCCGCGATGGTTGCGAATATATTTGGCGTTATTTTTTAATTTTAAAACAGTGTCGATATCAGGTGCTTGCGAGCCGATGATCGTGCCGATGAGCACCGCGTGAGCTAGCGTCGGATCGTTCGCAATCGTTGGATCGAGCGTCGCTAATCCACCTAATGCAAATCCCATTAAAACGTGTGTACCAGTATCCAAATAAAAGGCCTCCTTTTTCCGATTGGACTTACTTTTAGTTTACCACCATGGAGGAATGAACGTGAAAGAAAATGTACAACAAATATTGGACCATTTTCATATTGAGCAATTTCAGCACGATTTAATTCATTGGTTCGTCAAAGAACAACGCGATTTGCCTTGGCGAAAAGAAAAAGATCCGTACAAAATATGGGTATCGGAAGTGATGTTGCAACAAACGCGCGTCGATACCGTCATCCCTTACTTTTATAAGTTTATTGAAAAGTTCCCGACTTTAGACGCGTTAGCTGACGCAGAGGAAAAAGAAGTGTTGAAAGCATGGGAAGGGCTTGGGTATTATTCGCGCATTCGCAATTTACATGCAGCGGTAAAAGAAGTGAAAGAAAAATACAATGGATGTGTGCCGGCATCGAAGGAACAATTTTCGTCGTTGAAAGGAGTTGGACCATATACAACGGGTGCGGTATTAAGCATCGCTTACGACATTCCCGAGCCCGCGGTAGATGGAAATGTCATGCGGGTGTTATCGCGCATTTTTTATATAACAGATGACATTGCAAAAGGGAGCACGCGAAAAAAGTTTGAACAACTTGTTTCTTGTATCATTGCGCACGATAATCCGTCTGATTTTAACCAAGCGTTAATGGAGCTTGGCGCGCTCATATGTACACCGAAAAATCCGAGTTGTTTATTATGCCCTGTTCAACGACATTGTCGTGCGTTTGCAGAAGGGATGGAGAAGCAGCTGCCAGTAAAAACGAAAGCGAAAGCACCGAAGCATGTTGCCTTCCGTGCCATTGTGCTCGTCAATGAGGACGGAAACATATTGATTGAAAAACGACCAAGTAGCGGATTATTAGCGAATTTATGGCAGTTTCCAAATGACGAGCATGCCCCGACAGCAGACGACCAAACGTTTATAAAGGAAATAAGCGAAAGATATGGTGTTGTGACTCGTTCAGTACAACAAATTGGTACGTTTCAACATGTGTTCTCCCACGTTGTATGGCACATTGAAGCGTATAAAGGAGAAGCGATTGGGCTTACAGTAGATATTCCAACGCGCAAGTGGGTAACGATCGAGGAGCTTGCATCTTACGCATTTCCAGTTGTGTACCAAAAAATATGGCAAGCGTATGAGTAAAGGCATGCGCCTTTACTCATAAAATACGCATGTTCCATTTGTATATGTTGCCTCATTCCGATGTAAACCGCCCCTCGCTTCAATTTCTTCGATCATTTCACGATGTAACGTTTGTCCCTCTGCATTCAAATATGGAGTGACTTGTTGAAGGGCGCGATGAAAAAACGCTAACTCGCTATCTTTCCACTTTTGTTTCGGAATCATTTGAAGGGCTGTCAAGTCGCGTCCAACATACATTTTTTTCACCTCTTTCATGTAGTTTGGAAAATGAAATAAAAATTATTCATACGGATATTTTTTAAATAGATGGCGCAAAGTAATAAGCGTGGAGGTGAGTATCATGAAACCAAACAAAACAGCAGCAGGAACAAACATTCAACATGTAAAACAACAAAACGCTGGCCAGTATGGGACAGAGTTTGCGACTGAAACTGATGTTCAACACGTGAAGCAACAAAATGCAAAATCAGAAGCAAAGAAAAGCTAATAACGCGCAAAGGGCATCGGTTTTCGTCCGATGCCCTTTTTCTTCCTCGCTGATTAACGTTATAATAGAGGAAAAAGCGTCGAATGAAAGTAGGGAATGTGTATGGAGTATCCACAGACAGGGGCGATCATTCAAATTCATAGTTATAAACATGACGGTCATATCCACCGAGCGTGGAAGGAAACAGTTGTGTTAAAAGGAAGCGAAGAAGAAATCATTGGCGGCAACGATCGCACACTTGTGACAGAAGCAGATGGGAGAACGTGGGTGACACGCGAGCCGGCCATTTGTTTTTTTTATGAGAAGCATTGGTTTAACATTATTGCGATGATTCGTGCAGAAGGTGTGTATTACTATTGCAATATCAGCTCGCCTTACGTTTGGGATGGGGAAGCGCTCAAATATATTGATTATGATTTAGATATTAAAGTATTTCCGAACGGACAGTATGAAATATTAGATCGCGATGAATATGAACGACATCGCGACGAAATGAACTATCCTGAAATTATTGATAAGATTTTAAAAAATAACATTCAAAAATTAATTCAATGGATTAAAGAAAAAAAGGGACCGTTTGCCCCTGAAGTGGTCGAACATTGGTATAAAAAGTTTATTATGTATGGAAAGTGAAAAAGATGTCCCGAGGCATAAACGGGACATCTTTTTATTCTTGTTCAGGAGTAGGCACGACATGTTCTTCTTTATGATAATGATGGAAACTTTCGATCAGTGTGTCTAAATGTTCAAGTTGGTGACTATATTCAATAATCGCTCCGATCAGAGGAAATAGTTGATAATTTTCTTGTTCGACGCTTTGTTCAACATAATGGTTTAAAAACGAGCGAATTAATCCTTTTTTTCCAGAACACGCTTCCGTTGCAAATTGTGATTGTGGATCAGATTTTGCTTTCCCGATAAACTTCAGCAATATTTGGTCGTGGTAATTTAATAAACAATCGAGTTCGTTTTTTATTGCATCTTGAAGTTCAGCAGGTGTATGCGACAGCTCGTTTTCTAAACGATGCAGTAGCTTTAACGTCTCTAAGGCGCGGTTTGTTGCAACAATCATTTGTCGATACAGGACAAGTTTGCGCGACTTACTATATTTATGTTTACGGAAATACGTTCGTTCTTCTTTGTAGAGTAAATAAAGTTGGTCAAGTTTCATCATGTTCTCTTTAAACTTTTCAATATCTTCCTTCAACAGATGGTGCTCAGATGCATGGCGAATATTCATGCGAATCCATTTTAAAATTTGTTCTGTATATTCGACAATTTTCGTATATAGTTTTTTCTCGTATTTCGGTGGAAGGAAAACTAAATTCACGACAAACGCGGACAACACACCTAACATAATCGTAGAAAAGCGAATAAGCGCAAATTCAATAAAGTGTTCCCCCGTATATTCCATAATTGCGATGACCGTTACAAGCGCGACAGAAATGGAAGATTCTAAACGAAGACGAAGAAATAACGCAATAACTAAAATGGCAGTTAATCCGATAATAAACGGATCGTGTCCGAAAATAAGTGTAAAAACAATCGCAAAAACCGCACCGATGACATTTGCTTGCACTTGTTCAATTAAGGACAAGTATGAACGGTAAATGGTCGGTTGCATCGCAAATACAGCAGAAATGCCAGCAAATACAGGGGAAGGTAACTGCAACAATTTTGCTAAAACTAATGCAAATGTAATCGCAATCCCGGTTTTAAAGACGCGGGCTCCAAGTCTCATCGTCGCTCAAATTCCTTTCTTTTTTATCATCTTGTTAGAACAACAAAAAAATATACATGTTTTTTATCAGTATATCAAGAAAAAAGGAAAAAAATTAAAAGAACTGCCTCATTTTTTTGAAGCAGTTCTTTTTATGTTTATTCTGTTGACACCGATGGATCTGCTTGTTCTTTTTTCGGGATGACTTGGAAAAAGTGTTGTTCCGGTTGTTGCAACAACGGTTGAAGCGTTGCTGCTTCGTCGTGCTGTTCGTGTTCGATAAGCAAATCAACATATGTGCGAAGCAGTTCTGTCACGTCCGCTTTTCCTTTCTCGTTAAGCGGTTGAATCGTAACGTTCGCTCCTTTGGCGATGCGACGTTCAAGAGCTGTTTTCGTTAATCCCATTTCTGGCTGATGACGCAAATAAACGACACCGCCTGTCATTCCTGCACAAATCCATGGCCCTGGATCGCCGAGAACGAGCCCGCGTCCGTTTGTCATATATTCAAAGGCAAATCCTTTAATGTTGGCATTGACACCGATATTGCCATGTTCTACTTCAGGAATTGGTTTTGTCACTTGACCACCGATAATCATATCCGCCCCTGATAGGCGAATGCCTGCGCGTGCATCAGCATTTCCTTGCACGACTAATAGTCCTTTTTGGGCACCGTAGCCAAATCCTTTTCCGACTGATCCGTTGTAAAACTTTCCGTCTTTTCCTTTTGCTTTGAAGATGAAGATGCCGCCACCAAACGATGTTTTTCCGACGCCATCTTGTGCTCCGCCATCGACGTGAATATGAATGCCCGTGACGTTATACGCACCGAGTCCATTGCCAGGTACAGAGCCGTCTTTATATCGTAAAGAAATATTTGGCAATTTTTTGTACGATCCGTCTAATCGACCACGTACCCGATGGCATGCAACACGGCTACCGAGCACACGCTGTTCAGCTGTGACAGTTGAAAATTCACGTGAGCGGTGCAAGTCTTCAACTTGGTAATCTAAATATTCCGCACCAACTGCAACGGCAAGCTTTCCTTCTTCCGATGTTGCTGCTACTTCTTTTTGATACCATTGACCGATCTCCAATGGTTTTAATAACGTCGCTAAATTTATCCGATCGCGTCCGCGTGTTTGTTCAAGTAAGTCAGAGCGACCGACAAGTTGTTGTAAGTTTGTATAACCGAGCGATGCGGTGAGCGCTTTAAGTTCTTCACCGAACGCGGTAAAGAAACGAACTAAGTTTTGTACGGCTTGCTCGAATTGTCTTGGAACGAAGCGACGCAAACCGTGTTCTTTTGCTTGTGCTTCTGATTCAATTTGCGTAGCGATTCCGACATGGCACGTATCTAAATGACAACCACGGCATGTCGTACATCCGATGGCAATCATCGCTAACGTTCCGAAACCGACGCGATTGGCGCCGAGAAGCATAACTTTAATCACGTCCATCGCGCTTTTAATGCCGCCGTCTGCCCAAATTTCCACTTGATGGCGTAATCCGGCTTCTAAAAGGGCGTTATGTGCCGCTTTGACGCCAATTTCTACAGGTAAGCCAACGTGTTGAATGGCATGAATGCGTGCTGCTCCTGTGCCTCCGTCAAAACCGCTTAGCGTAATAATGTCAGCGCCAGCTTTTGCGATGCCGACCGCAATCGTGCCGATATTAGGGACGACAGGCACTTTGACAGCCACTTTTGCTTGGTCATTTGCTGTTTTTAATTCAGCAATCATTTGCGCTAAGTCTTCGATTGAATAAATGTCATGGTTGTTTGACGGTGAAATTAAGTCAGAGCCGATCGTTGCATTTCGCGCTTCAGCAATTTTAGCTGTTACTTTTGAACCAGGTAAATGACCACCTTCGCCCGGTTTTGCCCCTTGCCCAATTTTAATTTCAAGCAAATTGGATGAATTAAGTAGTTCAGCATTAACGCCAAATCGACCAGAGGCGACTTGTTGCCCGCGCGTGCGTGGATATTTACCGAGCATATCTTTAATTTCGCCACCTTCACCGTTTAAGCTAATCATGTTGAGGCGATTTGCTGCTTCGGCATATGCACGAAAGGCAATTTCATTTTGTGAACCGAATGACATCGAAGCAATGACAAACGGCAAGCTATGTTCACCAACTGAAATGTCGACGTGTTCTTTTTTTGCAGGGACGTCTGCTTGTTTTAAGTCTGTTAAATGGCGAATGGCTGTTGGTGTCCCCGTTTCGATTTCTGTCAATTTGTCACGATAGCTGTCGTATGAGCCGGTTTGAGCTACTTCGCCAATCGCTTTCCAAATACGTGGGAATACGTGAAACGTTTTTCGTAACTTTGCTTGCTCTGATTCAAAATCTTTAGCTCGTGCAATCGCATCTTGTTTTAATGTGTCAAAATTTTGGATAAGTGTGTGCGAGCCGAAAAAGTTAACGATATTTAGTACAGCTGCGATTTCGTCATGCAATCCAATGGACGAAAATAGTCGGCTATATCCGCGCAATTCATGAATCCCGATCGTTGAGATGACTTTTTCGAGCCCTTTATTTAACGCTTGATATAAATGAATTGCTGGACGAGTTGACGTGTCAGCTACTGTCGCAAACATTAAATATGGGCTAATGACGTTCGCGCCGAGTCCGTAAGCGACGATCAAGTCGTGAAGTGAGCGAATCGCACCGGAGCGAAGTAAGAGAGAACAATGTCTTCTTATCCCCGCTTTTGTTAATGCTTGATCGATGGCTGATATGACAAGGAGCGGATCAATCCATAAATGCCCACTTTGATGCGCTTTTACATCGTCAATAATAAGTAATGTTTTCCCATTTGCGACAGCTTCACATGCTTCTTTGCCTAAGCGATTAAGCGCCATCGGGATCGTTTCGTGCTCAACGAACGTCGCTGATATAAAGTACGCTAATTGTTTTTCTTCAAATGCATGAACGAGTTGATCATATGATGGCTGTTGCAATGTTTCGGCACATTCGTTTCCGAGCTTTCCTTCAATTAAAATAGGTGAAAGAAGTTCAACTGTGTACGGATGTTCTTCATGTGAAACAATGCTTGGCCGCTTTCCGACAACCACGCGCGTCGAAAAATGTTCTGTTTCGCGGTCGCGGTCAATAGCAGGGTTGGTGACAACCGCCACACTTTCTTTTATGAAATCAGCAATGTTTTTTCGTTCAGGATCGATCGCTGCAAGCGGAGCATCGTGACCGAGGGAGCGAATCGGTTCAGCACCTTTTTCCGCCATTTGTTCGAGCAATTGAATATGTTCGCGATCCCAACCGAATGCAGCGTACTGTCCATTATGCACTTTTGTTGGTTGAGCAACGAGCACATAAGGTTTGAATGTCGGCGTTTGTAGACGTTGGCGCATATTTTCAATATTTAAACGCTTTCGAATACGATTGTATACTTCTTGTTGATAATCTGCGTATTCATAAACACGAATCGTTCCGTCCGCTTGCCATTTTAAGCCGATTTTTTCCCCTGGGGCGAGCGGTTTTGGTTCGCCTGTGTATTCGCACGTTGGAATAATGCCTGGCTCAGATGCGAATACGTAACGATGCTCGGTCTCAACTTTCCAAAGTGGACGCAATCCAAGTGCATCGACGCTAAATACCGCTTCATCAGCATGGCGCGAAATGATTCCGGCAGGACCTTGAGCAAAATGTCCCCAAGCTTCGCGAATGTAAGTATATAAATCTTGTAAATGATCTGGATAGTTTTTGATTTCGTTTACGATGGGAGGGAATAAAAAGTCCATCGCTTCAAATAGTGTATAACCATCTCGATAAATGAGCGTTTCCATCGTACGGCTTAAATCTTGCGAATCGCTTCCGCCGTTTGTCAATGGGACACCGATCATTGTTGCTTCTTCACGTAGTTTGGCAATCGTGTTAATTTCACCGTTATGACCTAGGACGCTGAACGGTTGAACGCGGAAAAAGTTTGATAATGTATTTGTTGAATAGCGATTATGGCCAAGTGTCATCGTAGATGCGACAAGCGGACTCGCTAAGTCATGATAATATTTTGGTAAAATATCACCAGCACCCATGACTTTATAAATCGCGTGATGATTGCTTAACGAAGCGACATGAATATGTTCATCTTTTTCGATCTCAATTGTTAATTCAAATAATGTTTGAGATAATGTTTTTTGTTGATGATTTGGTAAAAGAGCAACTTGCCAAAATACTGGTTCTTCGCGTAAAGCAATTGGACCGAGCGCTGAAGAAGATGTAACGCGGTCAGATTCAAAAATGAGCGTCAATTGGGACTGAGCAAATAATTGGCGCATACGTGCTTTTTTTTCTTCCACGTTCGTTGTTCGTGTAATAAATATATGGCCAACGATAAAATCGTCGCGGTCAACGAGTTGAGGATTAAGTTGGGCAACAGCCAATTTTTCTTTCCAAAGTGCTTTTGGAATGTCGATGTGGATGCCGACGCCATCTCCTTCTCCGTTGATAAATCCTGCGCGATGATTCATTGTGACGAGGGCGTTAATACATGTTGTAATGTTTTCTCTTGTCGGGATGCGTCGTTTTTCAACCGCAGCGACAATTCCACACGCGTCGTGCTCATGTTTGTAAAAATGTTGAAATGAAGCTGGATTCCACCGTTGTTTCATAGCATGCGGCTTGCAAGCGACTATCATTCGCTTCTCGCCTTCGCCACCTCCTACAAAAAAACTTTTTTAAAAAATAAAATTTTCTAAATTTTATAGTCTATATTAACACGACCATGATAGAAAATCAATTATTTATTCATGTTTTTGGATATGATATTCAGTTTATGTAACAAAAAGTTCATGAAATTTGTAAGCGTTTTCATTGATTTTGAGCGTAAAAAACGAGGTGAAAACATACGTATCACCTCGTTATTTTGTATATTTATTCATTTTTTAAGGATTTAAATGCGTGTTCTACTGCTCTAATTGTATATTCAATGTCTTCTTCTGTATGGGCTAATGTAATGAACCATGCTTCATATTTCGAAGGAGCAAGATTAATCCCTTGATGAAGCATAAGCTTGAAAAATTTAGCAAACATTTCTCCATCTGTTCGTTCGGCTTGTTCATAGTTTTCTACTTTTTCTGTTGAAAAGTATACGGTGAGTGCTCCTTTTAGACGGTTAATCGTCACAGGAATATCGTATGTTTTCGCATGTGTTAAAATGCCAGCCTCTAACATCGCGCCGAGATGATCGAGATGTTCGTACACGCCTTCTTGTTGTAATACTTCTAAACAAGCAATACCAGCTAAAATGGAAGCGGGATTTCCCGCCATCGTTCCGGCTTGGTAAGCAGGGCCGAGTGGGGCTACTTGTTCCATAATCTCTTTTCTACCGCCGTATGCACCGATCGGCAAACCGCCACCAATAATTTTTCCGAGTGCGGTTAAGTCTGGTTCGATGCCGAGCAAGTTTTGAGCGCCACCATACATAAAACGAAAAGCTGTAATGACTTCATCGTAAATGACGAGCGCTCCGACCGCGTGAGCAATATCGTTAATTGCTTGTAAAAAGCCTGGTTTTGGTTCAACGATACCGAAGTTACCAACGATAGGCTCGACAAGAACGGCTGCTACTTCATTCCCCCAACGATCCATAGCTTGTTTAAACGCATCGACATCATTAAAAGGAACAGTAATCACTTCTTGTGCAATGCTTTTTGGTACCCCTGCTGAATCAGGTGTACCTAATGTGGATGGTCCAGAACCAGCCGCAACAAGAACGAGATCGGAATGGCCGTGATAACAACCTGCAAATTTCACGATTTTATCACGACCTGTGTATGCACGTGCGACGCGAATTGTTGTCATGACCGCTTCTGTTCCCGAATTGACGAAACGCACCTTTTCGAGGGAAGGGATCGCTTCTTTTAACATTTTCGCGAACGTAATTTCATACGGTGTTGGTGTCCCATATAAAACACCGTTTTCAGCTGCGTGTTGAATTGCTTTTGTAATGTGCGGATGAGCATGTCCAGTAATAATAGGGCCATAAGCAGCTAAATAGTCGATATATTTGTTTCCATCTACATCCCAAAAATATGCCCCTTGTGCTCTTTCCATAACGACAGGAGCACCGCCTCCAACCGCTTTATATGAACGAGAAGGACTGTTGACGCCACCAACGATATGTTCGAGCGCTTCTTGATATAATTGTTCAGACTTCGTAAAATTCACGCGAAGCCTCCTCCTTTTATGTAAAATTTCTTTCATGGTGTTTATTTTATCACATTTATTTGAGCACACCATTTGTTGAGTTTCAACATTTTCGTTACACTAGTGAATAGTGATTTCATAAGGGGTGAGGAACATGTATGCGATTGAAGTAGAAAAACTACGGAAAGAATTTAAATCTTACTCTAGTCGGTCTGGTTTAGCAGGAGCGTTTCGTGATTTGTTCACGAGAAACTATAAAATCATTCGTGCTGTCGACGATATTTCATTTGCTGTCAAACAGGGCGAAACGGTTGGATACATTGGAGAAAACGGAGCAGGTAAATCGACAACAATCAAAATGTTAACAGGAATTTTAACGCCGACATCTGGACGAGTTGTTGTGAATGGGATGAATCCACATAAAGAGCGGGAACGTTTCGTGCAGACGATCGGCGTTGTGTTTGGTCAGCGATCGCAATTATGGTGGGATATTGCGGTGCAAGAGTCATTCCGGTTGTTAAAAAAAGTATACCGCGTTTCTGACCAAGACTATAACGAACATATGGATCATGTCATTGAAACGTTAGATATCGGTCCTTTACTTGATAAGCCGGTGCGCAAATTATCGCTTGGTCAACGAATGCGCTGTGAATTGGCTGCTGCCCTTATTCATAATCCGCCGCTTTTATTTTTAGATGAACCAACGATCGGTTTAGATGTGCTTGTGAAGTTAAAAATTCGTCAGTTTTTAAAAGAAATTAATGAGAAGTACAACACGACGATTTTATTAACGACACATGATATGACAGATATCGAAGCGCTTTGTGAACGCGTTATTATGCTCGATGAAGGGAAAATCATTTATGATGGGTCATTGCAACATTTAAAACAAAACTGGGGAGAAGGGAAACAAATTCACTTCCAATTTCGAGATCTTGTTTCAAAAGAAGAGCTGACATCGCTCGTTCATGTTACATGGGAACAAGGGGAAGACCGATACAGCTGGATTGCGCATGTTCGCGCGAATGATATGGCACATGTGATCGGAAAAGTTGTTTCTTCCTATGAGTTAAAAGATATTCACATTCGTGAAGTTTCAACGGAAGAAATTATTCGCAACATTTATGAAGAAGGGATTCATCATGGGTAAATATATTGAAATGATTCGTATGCGCTTTTTAATGATGCTAGCTTATCGAACGAATTATTATAGCGGCATTTTTATTTATAGCATTAATATCGGCGCGTATTATTTTTTGTGGTCTGCTATTTATGGAGGGCAGTCGTCTATTCAAGGAATGACAGTTGATCAAATGACGACATATGTCGCCATCGCATGGATGGCAAGAGCGTTTTATTTTAATAACATTGATCGTGAAATTGCGATGGAAATTCGTGATGGTAAAGTGGCGATTGAACTGATTCGTCCGTACAACTATTTAGTCATGAAAACGATGCAAGGGCTTGGAGAAGGAATTTTTCGCTTACTTTTCTTCTCGCTTCCGGGCATGGTTATCGTTACATTCGTTTTTTCGCTTCAATTTACAACGAACGCGCATACGTGGGCATATTTCGTCTTGTCGACAATACTCAGTTTTATCATTAACTCTCAGCTCAATTTGCTTGCAGGAATGGTTACATTTTTTACATTAAATGGGGAAGGACTACTCCGAGCTAAACGGTTTGTTATTGATTTGTTTTCAGGACTTATTTTGCCAATCAGCTTTTATCCAGAATGGGCACAAGATGTGATGAAATATTTACCTTTCCAAGCGATTAGCTATATTCCGAGCATGATTTTTACGGAAAGTTTTACAGAGAGTGAAGCGTTGCGGGGAATGATGTTTCAAGCCGTTTGGTGTGTCGTACTGATCGTTCCGATTTATTTGCTATGGAAAGCAGCCAAACGAAAACTTATCATTCAAGGGGGGTGAACATATGTTTTATATGTCTATTTTCTTCCAATATATGAGCCAATATATTAAGACAAAGTTGCAATATCGAACGGATTTGGTTGTTGAGTTTTTGTCTGATCTGATGTTTCAAGGGGTAAATTTAATTTTTATTCTTGTTGTATTTGGGCATACGCAATTATTAAACGGTTGGACGCGCGATGAAATTATTTTTATTTACGGTTTCTTTTTAATTCCTTTCGCTTTATTTGCTTCATTTTTTAACATTTGGGATTTTAATGAACGATATATTGTGCGCGGAGAGATGGATCGAGTGTTAACTCGACCTGTGCATAGTTTATTTCAAATTGTACTTGAACGAATGGAACTCGAGTCGCTCCTTGGAGGCATTACCGGTTTCATTGTCATGGGGTATGCTGCGTCTCGATTGGATATAACGTTTCATTGGTATGATGCGATTTTGTTTGTGTTGTTCGTGCTAGGAGGAACGTTTGTTTACGCAGGCATTTTTATTTCGTTAGCAAGTATCAGTTTTTGGTCTGATGCGCGCAGTTCAATTATGCCGATGATGTATAACATAGGAAACTACGGGAGATATCCGGTTGATATTTATAATCGTATTATTCGCTACATTTTGACATGGATTTTACCGTTTGCGTTTGTCGGCGTGTATCCGTCGGCGTATTTTTTGCGTAAAACGGAATGGTATATGTATTCATTTTTAACACCGGTGATGGGCATTGTATGTTTTACGTTATCGTTGCTGCTATGGAATGCGGGCGTCAAACGTTATCGTGGTGCCGGGAATTAAATAAAACATCCCCTCGTATATATAAAGGAACAGGAGGGGATGTTGTGACGTATGTGTGGATTGGCATGATCGTTTTTGTTATATGTATGAGTTTTATTTCGTTTTGGCAAACGAAACGTTCTGTTATTTCAGTGAAAAATTTTATTGCCATTTTATTTGTTTATTCAACGACAATGATCGGTTTTGCACTCGTGTATACAATTTTGCATATAAATGGACATGTTGTTATGATGGAAAATGGGGAGAATATAAACGCTTCTAACTTTTTTCAATATGTCGAAACGAGTTTATATTTTAGTGCAGTTACATTACTTTCGGTCGGCTACGGGGATATTGTACCGATTGGAATTGGTCGGTGGATTGCGATGGTCGAAGCGTTGCTCGGCTACGCACTACCCGCCGCTTTTGTTGTCCGAACGGTGATAGATGCAGAAAGAAGGTAAGGGGAGAGAATCATGAAAGCACCTGATTTTACATTGCCAGCAAGTAATGGGGAAAACGTCACGCTGTCACAATTTCGCGGGAAGTACATCGTATTATATTTTTACCCGAAAGACATGACGCCAGGATGTACGACAGAGGCTTGTGAGTTTCGTGATCAATACGAAGTATTCACGGAACTTGGGGCAGTTGTCATCGGAATCAGCCCTGATTCCATTGAACGACATAAAAAGTTTATTGAAAAGCATTGCTTACCGTTTTTACTTCTTGCCGACGAAAAGCAAGACGTAGCGAAGTTGTATAATGTGTGGAAGTTAAAGAAAAATTTTGGGAAAGAGTATATGGGGATTGAGCGTTCGACATTTTTAATCGACCCAGATGGTCAAATTATAAAAGAATGGAGAAAAGTGAAAGTAAATGGGCATGTTGAAGAGGTGCTAAACGCTTTAAAACAGGCGATTAGCTTAAACAAATAATGAAATCGTTGCGTACGATATAGTAGAGCACACACCTCCTCAAAGACGTATGTGGCGATTCTGTGTAGAGTCGTCCTTTTTTCTTTCCGGAAAATACAATTGACAAAAGGTTTTATTTTTTTGTACACTATTTATAAAAATTATAAAGTAATAATTATAATTTTTATAAATGAAAGTGGGGGCATGACGGTGACGCACGCACATCAATTAAAAGAAGCGCTTCATGCGTTGAAAGAAACCGGCGTCCGTATTACACCGCAACGTCATGCGATACTCGAATATTTGATTCAGTCAATGTCCCATCCAACAGCGGATGAAATTTATAAAGCTTTGGAAGGAAAATTTCCAAATATGAGTGTCGCAACTGTGTACAATAATTTGCGCGTGTTTAAGGAAGTCGGTCTCGTTAAAGAGTTAACGTATGGTGACGCATCTAGTCGTTTCGATTTTGTTACGACACATCACTATCATGTTATTTGCGAAACATGTGGGAAAATTGTCGATTTCCATTACCCGGGCTTAGATGAAGTAGAAGATTTAGCGGCACATGTGACAGGTTTTAAAGTAAGTCATCATCGGATGGAGATTTACGGAACGTGCCCGGATTGTCAAAAGGGACATCATTAAAAAAGCTGGCAGCATCGATGCTATCAGCTTTTTTTGTCCCTTACTTTCCGATTATATTTTTCATCAAACTCTTTCCCTTCGAGTGTTGGATCAAGGGTGAGTGGTTCGTTGCAATACATACATACATCGACTCGACCTAGCATCTTTGTTACTTTGTTACATGAAGGGCAAACGACTTGTACCGTCTTTGTCGACAACATACCAATCCAAAAATAAACGACTGTACTTGCGATAATAAACAACAGTCCTAAAATCATAAATAATGTCATAACAATCGGCGATGTACGAAAAAAGATGCCTCCATACATGACGAAAAATCCGATAAAAATTAAACTTAACGCAAACGTACGAATTTTGTTAATTTTGCTTGAATATTTTACACCCACATTTATCTCCTCCTACGCATAACTATATCATAAGTTTTGAATGATAAGCATTAACCAAGCAGGAGTTTTTTTAAAAATGTCGAATACGGTCAAACAATGTTGAAAAGTGGAGGATTCGATTATGGAAGATGTGTTACGCCCGATTTACCAAGAGCGAGCTAGTCAGTCACGCACTCTCGGTATTTTAATGGTTGAAAGAGGATCGGATTATTCTCCGGAGACGGATTTATTTGATGTTATCTTATTCGTTATCGTTCGAGAGGGAGAAGAAGCGGTTTTTATTAAACATTACGTGTTTGGTGAAAAAAGTGCATCATTGTACGTTGTAGATGAACATCGAGTAAAAGAATGGGTGTTGCTCGGTTCAAATCGTAAAGTAATGAATTGGTTGTTAAATGGAAAAATCCTGAATCCGTGATGGTTGGAAATCAACTTTGATTTTGGTGTTAGTTCTATGGATATATGATCCATACATCCCTTTTTTTGATGATTCCCTGCACCACTTTCATGTTTGAAAACGAGATAAATCCTCTTTTATGGAGATACAAACCAAAAAAGAGACAAAAAAAGTACAGGGGGGAGTGATGGATATGAGTACCCGAACATCTGTTTGTTATCTTGCCTCTTTCCATTTTTGATACACATTCA
>NZ_JBBOQU010000001.1:425000-2325000 GCF_038004465.1 Anoxybacillus sp. FSL W8-0104
GCTTTAGGGCTAGCCTCGAGTTGAGAGTCTTGGAGGTAGAGCACTGATTGGGCTAGGGGCCCTCATCGGGTTACCGAACTCAGTCAAACTCCGAATGCCAATGACTTATACTCGGGAGTCAGACTACGAGTGATAAGATCCGTGGTCAAGAGGGAAACAGCCCAGATCACCAGCTAAGGTCCCAAAGTGTACGTTAAGTGGAAAAGGATGTGGAGTTGCTTAGACAACCAGGATGTTGGCTTAGAAGCAGCCACCATTTAAAGAGTGCGTAATAGCTCACTGGTCGAGTGACTCTGCGCCGAAAATGTACCGGGGCTAAACGTACCACCGAAGCTGTGGGACGACTTACGTCGTCGGTAGGGGAGCGTTCTAAGGGCGTCGAAGCTAGACCGGAAGGACTAGTGGAGCGCTTAGAAGTGAGAATGCCGGTGTGAGTAGCGAAAACAGAGGTGAGAATCCTCTGCACCGAAAGCCTAAGGTTTCCTGAGGAAGGCTCGTCCGCTCAGGGTTAGTCGGGACCTAAGCCGAGGCCGAAAGGCGTAGGCGATGGACAACAGGTTGATATTCCTGTACCACCTCCTCACCGTTTGAGCAATGGGGGGACGCAGGAGGATAGGGTCAGCGCGCGACTGGTTGTGCGCGTCCAAGCAGTTAGGCGCCTCAAGTAGGCAAATCCGCTTGAGTAGGCTGAGCTGTGATGGCGAGGGAAATAAAGTACCGAAGTGCCTGATTCCACACTGCCAAGAAAAGCCTCTAGCGAGGTGAGAGGTGCCCGTACCGCAAACCGACACAGGTAGGCGAGGAGAGAATCCTAAGGTGCGCGGGAGAACTCTCGTTAAGGAACTCGGCAAAATGACCCCGTAACTTCGGGAGAAGGGGTGCTCCCTCGGGTGAATAGCCCAGGGGAGCCGCAGTGAAAAGGCCCAAGCGACTGTTTATCAAAAACACAGGTCTCTGCGAAGCCGTAAGGCGAAGTATAGGGGCTGACACCTGCCCGGTGCTGGAAGGTTAAGGGGAGCGCTTAGCGCAAGCGAAGGTGCGAACCGAAGCCCCAGTAAACGGCGGCCGTAACTATAACGGTCCTAAGGTAGCGAAATTCCTTGTCGGGTAAGTTCCGACCCGCACGAAAGGTGTAACGACTTGGGCACTGTCTCAACGAGAGACCCGGTGAAATCATAGTACCTGTGAAGATGCAGGTTACCCGCGACAGGACGGAAAGACCCCGTGGAGCTTTACTGCAGCCTGATATTGAATGTTGGTGCGACATGTACAGCATAGGTGGGAGACTGAGAAGCCTGGACGCCAGTCTAGGTGGAGTCGCCGTTGGGATACCACCCTTGTCGTACTGAGATTCTAACCCGCACCCCTGATCGGGGTGGGAGACAGTGTCAGGTGGGCAGTTTGACTGGGGCGGTCGCCTCCCAAAGCGTAACGGAGGCGCCCAAAGGTTCCCTCAGAATGGTTGGAAATCATTCGAAGAGTGTAAAGGCAGAAGGGAGCTTGACTGCGAGACCTACAAGTCGAGCAGGGACGAAAGTCGGGCTTAGTGATCCGGTGGTTCCGAATGGAAGGGCCATCGCTCAACGGATAAAAGCTACCCCGGGGATAACAGGCTTATCTCCCCCAAGAGTCCACATCGACGGGGAGGTTTGGCACCTCGATGTCGGCTCATCGCATCCTGGGGCTGTAGTCGGTCCCAAGGGTTGGGCTGTTCGCCCATTAAAGCGGTACGCGAGCTGGGTTCAGAACGTCGTGAGACAGTTCGGTCCCTATCCGTCGCGGGCGTAGGAAATTTGAGAGGAGCTGTCCTTAGTACGAGAGGACCGGGATGGACGCACCGCTGGTGTACCAGTTGTTCCGCCAGGAGCACAGCTGGGTAGCTATGTGCGGAAGGGATAAGCGCTGAAAGCATCTAAGCGTGAAGCCCCCCTCAAGATGAGATTTCCCATCGCGTCAAGCGAGTAAGATCCCTTGAAGATGACAAGGTAGATAGGTCCGAGGTGGAAGCGTGGCGACACGTGCAGCTGACGGATACTAATCGATCGAGGACTTAACTAAGCACACAAGAAAAGCGAAGGCGACTGTTCTGTTATCTAGTTTTGAAGGAATAAAAAAATGCTTGACAACAAAAAATATTCCGTTATAATAACATTTGTCTGAAGCATTATTGCTCGGTGACGATGGCGGAGAGGTCACACCCGTTCCCATCCCGAACACGGAAGTTAAGCTCTCCAGCGCCGATGGTAGTTGGCGGGACACCGCCTGCGAGAGTAGGACGTTGCCGGGCAAAACAATATGTTATTCCGCAGTAGCTCAGTGACGAGCGATGCTTCATCGATCAAGCTGCGAGTTGCCTCGACGCATTCATCATCATTGAGTATGCGAGTAGAGGAAGAGGCAGTAACATCCAATTGAAATAATGGTTAAGCAGTATGAATTACTTACGTTTTTATTCCGCAGTAGCTCAGTGGTAGAGCACTCGGCTGTTAACCGAGCGGTCGTAGGTTCGAATCCTACCTGCGGAGCCATTTACGGAGAGCTGTCCGAGTGGTCGAAGGAGCACGATTGGAAATCGTGTAGACGCGATGAGCGTCTCAAGGGTTCGAATCCCTTGCTCTCCGCCAGCCACTTTGGAAATAATATATGGCCCGTTGGTCAAGTGGTTAAGACACCGCCCTTTCACGGCGGTAACACGGGTTCGAATCCCGTACGGGTCATCTTTTATGGAGGATTAGCTCAGCTGGGAGAGCACTTGCCTTACAAGCAAGGGGTCGGCGGTTCGATCCCGTCATCCTCCACCATAGATAAAAAATTAGTTCTTTCTCATCATCGCGGGGTGGAGCAGCCAGGTAGCTCGTCGGGCTCATAACCCGAAGGTCGCAGGTTCAAATCCTGCCCCCGCAACCAAAATGGTCCCGTAGTGTAGTGGTTAACATGCCTGCCTGTCACGCAGGAGATCGCGGGTTCGAGTCCCGTCGGGACCGCCATGTATGGCTCGGTAGCTCAGTCGGTAGAGCAAAGGACTGAAAATCCTTGTGTCGGCGGTTCGATTCCGTCCCGAGCCACCATTTTGAATCATGTCAGTTTCGTATGAATATATAGTGTGCCGGCTTAGCTCAATTGGTAGAGCAACTGACTTGTAATCAGTAGGTTGCGGGTTCAAGTCCTGCAGCCGGCACCAGATTGTTTTTGAGCCATTAGCTCAGTAGGTAGAGCATCTGACTTTTAATCAGAGGGTCGGAGGTTCGAGTCCTCCATGGCTCACCATGATGCGGGTGTGGCGGAATTGGCAGACGCACCAGACTTAGGATCTGGCGCCTCTGGCGTGGGGGTTCAAGTCCCTCCACCCGCATAATGCGGAAGTAGTTCAGTGGTAGAACACCACCTTGCCAAGGTGGGGGTCGCGGGTTCGAGTCCCGTCTTCCGCTCCAATATGCCATGCCGGGGTGGCGGAATTGGCAGACGCACAGGACTTAAAATCCTGCGGTAGGTGACACCGTGCCGGTTCGAGTCCGGCTCTCGGCACTTCATATGCGCCCGTAGCTCAATTGGATAGAGCATCTGACTACGGATCAGAAGGTTAGGGGTTCGAATCCTCTCGGGCGCGCCATGTTTATATCATTATGAGGACGGGAAGTAGCTCAGCTTGGTAGAGCACATGGTTTGGGACCATGGGGTCGCAGGTTCGAATCCTGTCTTCCCGACCATTTTCAAGGGGTCTTAGCTCAGCTGGGAGAGCGCCTGCTTTGCACGCAGGAGGTCATCGGTTCGATCCCGATAGGCTCCACCATATATTTATAATGGCGGCGTAGCTCAGCTGGCTAGAGCGTACGGTTCATACCCGTAAGGTCGGGGGTTCGATTCCCTCCGCCGCTACTAGCTTAGGACCTTTAGCTCAGCTGGTTAGAGCAGACGGCTCATAACCGTCCGGTCGTAGGTTCGAGTCCTACAAGGTCCACCATGTTATATTATACGGAGGAGTACCCAAGTCTGGCTGAAGGGGTCGGTCTTGAAAACCGAGAGGCGTCGAAAGGCGCGCGGGGGTTCGAATCCCTCCTCCTCCGCCATATACAGTTTCATATCGCTTTATATTATGCCGGCTTAGCTCAATTGGTAGAGCAACTGACTTGTAATCAGTAGGTTGCGGGTTCAAGTCCTGCAGCCGGCATCATTGTGGCGGCTATGGCGAAGTGGTTAACGCACCAGATTGTGGCTCTGGCATTCGTGGGTTCGATTCCCACTAGTCGCCCCATAACATTTGCAAATTCAAATATGCGGGTGTAGTTTAGTGGTAAAACCTCAGCCACGAGCGACGCTTCGTCGAGTAAACCACGAGTTGCCTCGACGCATCCATCATCTTTGAATATGCTAGTAGAGGAAGAGGCATGACTGAGCGTGATGAGTGTTGCTTATTATAAAATTCGACGTGCGGGTGTAGTTTAGTGGTAAAACCTCAGCCTTCCAAGCTGATGTCGTGGGTTCGATTCCCATCACCCGCTTACATGGGCCTATAGCTCAGCTGGTTAGAGCGCACGCCTGATAAGCGTGAGGTCGGTGGTTCAAGTCCACTTAGGCCCATTATAATCTTTATTTTCGTTCCGCAGTAGCTCAGTGGTAGAGCACTCGGCTGTTAACCGAGCGGTCGTAGGTTCGAATCCTACCTGCGGAGCCATTTGGAGAAGTACCCAAGTGGCTGAAGGGGACGGTTTGCTAAACCGTTAGGTCGCGTTTTGCGGCGCGCGGGTTCAAATCCCGCCTTCTCCGCCATTGCCACATATGGCCCGTTGGTCAAGTGGTTAAGACACCGCCCTTTCACGGCGGTAACACGGGTTCGAATCCCGTACGGGTCACTAGAAAAAGGGACATCTCATAATTGATATGGGATGTCCTTTTTACATTTTGCTCAAATTTATTTTTTGTCTAAAAATTGTTTCCCGTATTCACCATGTGGGTGAATAGATGGATGTTCGACTTGAACTGTGACATGTGAGAGATTATATCGTTCTTTTAACATTTCATTAATGGCTAAAACGATGCGAAATGGTTCGATATGTTCGTTAATGAGAACGTGTGTAGTAAGGGAATAATGATCAGTCGAAATGGCCCAAATATGCAATTCATGCACATCTTCTACTCCTTCGATAGAAAGAATATCAGAACGAATGCGTTCGATATCAAATTGATGTGGAACAGCGTCCATCAGAATAAAGTACGACTCACGGACAATTTTTGCCCCACCTATAAAAATAATTGCCCCAATGACTATGCTGATCAGTGGATCGAAAATATATAGTTTTGTAAAGTAAATCAAAATTGCTGAAATGATGACACCAATGGAACTGAGCAAATCGCCAATGAAATGCCATAAAGCGCTTTTTACATTTAAATTTTCTTCTTCTTTCATGCTCCGGCTTAAAACGATTGTTAACACAAGATTAACGATAAATCCGATTGTTGCGATCGTTAACATGAAGGAAAATTGAATGGATTCGGGATGAATGAAACGACGGATTCCTTCGACAAAAATCCCCACCGCAATAACGACAAGTGCAAGCCCATTCAAAAATGAGGCGATAATTTCAAACCGTAAATAACCAAATGTAAATTTTTTATTTGGCGGACGAGAAGCTAAATAAAGAGCAATCATACTTAACCCTAATGCAATCACATCGGACGCCATGTGTGCTGAGTCTGACAATAAAGCAAGGGAATTTGATAAAATGCCCCCTATGACTTCCACAATCGTGAAAAAAGCGGTTAATAATAATGTCGTCCAAAGTGCTTTTTTTGATGTTGTCTGCACTTTTATATGTGGCAAATGATGAAAATCGTACATATAAACACCCCTTTATTATTTATAATAAATATAAAAAAATATAAAAAATAATTACTATAAAATATTATATATAATTATCATTTGATAATCAAACGACAATTTTATGGACGTTCGTATTGATTTTTCATTTCGCCACATTTAGCATGTGATTTGTTGAACATTGTCGAGAAATATCTTAATTTTCTTACAGGAATTTTACATGGCGTAGTGTAATATATCAGTACGGAGTGATTTTGTATCCCTTTAGGAAAGGAAGGATGAACATTTGCTAACGATGAGTCCAACCGATTTGCAGTTGCATTTATTTCACGAAGGAACGTTTTATGAAAGCTATCATTTATTCGGTGCACATCTTGTGAAACGAGACGGGAGAACGGAAACGCGTTTTTGTGTATGGGCCCCACATGCCAAAAAAGTTCGGCTTGTTGGGACATTTAACGATTGGAACGGAGAGGAGCATGAATTAACAAAAATAAACGATCAAGGAGTATGGATGATTGTTGTTCCAGAAAATTTAGAAGGATATTTATATAAATACGAAATTATAACAAAAGATGGACGCACTCTTCTTAAAGCAGATCCATATGCTTTTTATGCTGAAGAACGCCCCCATACAGCCTCTATTGTATATCAGTTGGATGGATACAAATGGAACGATCAAGCGTGGCAAAGAAAAAAGAAGCGAAAGCCTATTTATGAGCAACCGATGTTTATTTATGAAGTTCATTTCGGAACGTGGAAAAAGAAAGAAGATGGGCAATGTTATACATATGCGGAGATGGCAGATGAGTTAATTCCTTATGTTGTTGAGCATGGATTTACTCATATTGAACTGTTACCGCTTGTTGAGCATCCGCTCGATCGTTCATGGGGATATCAAGGAACGGGTTACTATGCTGCAACGAGTCGCTATGGGACGCCCCATGATCTTATGTATTTTATCGATCGCTGTCATCAAGAAGGAATCGGTGTTATTTTAGATTGGGTTCCGGGACATTTTTGTAAAGATGCACATGGGCTATATATGTTTGATGGCGAACCGACGTATGAATATGTGAATATGCAAGATCGGGAAAATATTGTTTGGGGAACAGCTAATTTCGATTTAGGGAAGCCAGAAGTGCACAGCTTTTTAATTTCGAATGCTTTGTTTTGGTTACAATATTATCATATTGACGGTTTTCGTGTAGATGCGGTGGCGAATATGCTTTATTGGCCAAATAGTGACGTATTACATCCAAATCCATATGCCATTTCATTTTTAAAAAAGTTAAACGAAGTTGTCTTTGCTTTTGATCCAAACGTATTAATGATTGCAGAGGATTCAACTGATTGGCCGAAAGTAACAGCACCGACGTACGACGGTGGATTAGGATTTAACTACAAATGGAATATGGGCTGGATGAATGATGTACTAACTTATATGGAAACGGGCATGAGTGAACGAAAACATATGCATCACAAAATGACATTTTCTCTACTTTATGCTTATACGGAAAACTTTATTTTACCTTTATCTCATGACGAAGTGGTACACGGAAAAAAATCGTTGTTGAATAAGATGCCCGGCGATTATTGGGATAAATTCGCCCAACTTCGCTTGCTTTACGGCTATTTTATAACTCATCCAGGAAAAAAACTATTATTTATGGGTGGAGAGTTCGGACAGTTTGATGAGTGGAAAGATTTAGAACAACTCGACTGGGTGCTATTTGATTTTGATATGCATCGAAAAATGGATGATTACGTGAAATCCCTCACGTATTTTTATAAAAAACAAAAAGCACTATACGAATATGATCATGATCCAAATGGGTTTGAATGGATTGATGTGAACAACGCTGAACAAAGTATTTTTTCTTTTATTCGGCGCGGAAAAAAAGAGGAAGATACGCTAATTGTTGTTTGTAACTTTACAAATGTTGTATATGACAATTACAAAATTGGTGTGCCATTTCTGACATCATATCGAGAAGTATTCAACAGCGATGATGTGATGTACGGTGGTGCGGGACATATAAACAAAAAGCCACTTAAGGCATGTGAAGAATCATATCACGGAAAGCCGTACCACATTCGAATGACGATTCCGCCGTATGCTATCACTATTTTACGACCTACAAGAAAAAGAGAAGGGAAGGGAAACCATGGTACGAAAAAAGTGCGTCGCTATGCTACTCGCGGGGGGGGCAAGGGAGTAGATTAAGCTCATTAACAAAAAATGTAGCTAAACCGGCTGTTCCGTTTGGGGGAAAGTATCGTATTATTGATTTTACATTAAGTAATTGCGCCAATTCCGGTATTGATACAGTTGGCGTGCTGACTCAATATCAACCGCTAGAGTTAAATACGTATATTGGAATTGGTAGTGCATGGGATTTAGATCGGAAAAATGGTGGGGTAACCGTTCTTCCACCGTATGCTGAATCGTCGGAAATGAGATGGTATAAAGGGACAGCAAATGCGATTTATCAAAACTTAAACTATTTAAAGCAGTATGATCCAGAGCATGTGCTCATTCTTTCTGGTGACCATATTTATAAAATGAATTATGCAGATATGTTGCAATATCATATTGAAAAGAAGGCAGATGTGACGATTTCTGTTATTGAAGTGCCTTGGGAAGAAGCGAGTCGTTTTGGCATTATGAACACAAATGAGGAGATGGAAATTGTTGAGTTTGAAGAAAAGCCAGCTCATCCGAAAAATAATTTAGCCTCCATGGGCATTTATATTTTTAAATGGTCTGTTTTAAAAGAATATTTGGAAATGGACAATCGCAACGATCGTTCGAGTCATGATTTTGGTAAGGATATTATTCCTTTACTTATCGATGAAAAAAAGCGACTTGTTGCCTATCCATTTAAAGGATATTGGAAAGATGTCGGTACAGTAAAGAGTTTATGGGAAGCAAATATGGATTTACTCGAGGATACCCCGGCATTAAACTTATTCGATCATACGTGGCGCATTTATTCTGTCAATCCGAATGAGCCACCGCAATATATTGCTCCATATGCGCAAGTAAAAGAATCTTTAGTGAATGAAGGATGCATTGTTGAAGGGCATGTAGAGCATTCTGTGTTGTTCCAAGGGGTGCACATCGCACAGGGTGCAACAGTAAAAGATTGCGTTGTTATGCCCAATGCGGTTATTGGGAAAAATGTATACATTGAAAAAGCGATTGTTCCACCGAACATAGAAATTCCAGACGGAACTTCCATTTATGCTAGTTCATCTGAAATGGAAGTCATTCTTGTAACAGAGGGGCTTTTGGGACATTTTTCAGAGAGAGAGGATGAAAAGCTGTGGGAAAATTAATGCTTGGGGTCATTGATGCTACAACATATAAGAAGGAAATGAATGATTTAACGCTCCAGCGTTCGATTGCGGCTGTCCCGTTTGCTGGGCGTTACCGATTAATCGATTTTGTTTTATCAAATATGGTTAATTCAGGGATTGAAAGTGTCGCTATTTTCCCAAAATATCAATATCGTTCGTTAATGGATCACTTAGGTTCGGGTAAAAATTGGGATTTGAATCGAAAACGCGATGGCTTATTCCTTTTTCCTTCAACAGATCTCCCGATTTCTCATATTGGATCATTTCAACATTTCCAGCAACATATCGATTATTTTTTGCGAAGTACACAAAAGTACGCTCTCATTTGCAATAGTTATACAGTATGTAACATCGATTATGAAGAAGTGCTGCGACGCCACATCATGAACGAGTGCGATATTACTCGTATATGTCATCATGGTCAATCCCTCGACATGTTTATTTTAGAAACATCGTTGTTACTCGATTTGATCGCTAACCAACAAAGAAATCATTATCAAAGTATTGTTGATGTTGTCAATGATCAAACAAATGGATTAACAGTATGTGATTATGAATATGATGGGTATGTTGCGGTCATTGATAGTATCGAACGTTATTTTCATCATAGTTTAGAACTTCTTCAACCAGATGTGTGGAAACAATTGTTCTTAAAAGGAAGACCGATTTATACAAAAGTAAAAGATGAGCCACCGACAAAATATACATCGCATGCTTGCGTGCGTAATGCAATGATCGCAAACGGATGCGTCATCGAAGGGGAAATTGAAAATAGCATTATTTCGAGATCAGTAAAAATAGGAAAAGAAGCTGTTGTGAAACATAGCGTTATTATGCAAAAAAGTCAAATTGGGGAGAACTGTCATCTTGAATATGTCATTGTTGATAAAGATGCCCGAATTGGCGATGGGGTGAAATTAATTGGGACACCGAAGGAGCCAATCGTCATTCGAAAAGGAACAATACAAGGAGCGCTGATGAAATCGTGAAAGTATTATTTGTCGTATCAGAATGTGTACCATTCGTAAAAACAGGCGGGTTAGCAGATGTGGCTGGTGCATTACCAAAAGAGTTGAAAAAGCTTGGGACAGATGTACGTGTCATGTTACCAAAGTATGGGTTAATTCCAGAACATATGCGAAAAAAAATGCATAAAATTGCTGAGCTTGTCGTTCGTGTTGGTTGGAGAAGACAATATTGTGGAATTGAACAATTAGAATATGAAGGAATTACATATTATTTCGTCGACAATGAGTATTACTTTAAGCGAGATTCATTATATGGACATTACGATGACGGCGAGCGTTTTTCATATTTTTGTCGCGCTGTACTCGATTCTCTTCCGGTCATTGATTTTCAACCGAATGTAATCCACTGCCATGATTGGCATACAGGTATGATTCCATTTTTATTGCGTGAAGAATATACGAACAATTCATTTTACGCACGAATGAAAACGGTATTTACGATTCATAATTTACAATTTCAAGGTATTTTCCCACGCGAAATTTTAGGGGACTTGCTGAATTTAAACGACCGTTATTTCTCTATTGAACATTTGGAGTTTTATGGAAACGTCAGTTTTATGAAAGGGGCGCTTGTCTCAGCGCATATGATTACAACGGTCAGTCCAACGTATAAAGAGGAAATTCAAACGCCATATTATGGTGAACGGCTTGACGGGCTGTTGCGAGCGAGAAGTTCGCATTTAGTTGGCATTTTAAATGGGATTGATGATGAAATATATAATCCAAAAAAAGATCCGTATATTGCAGTGCCGTATGATGTAACGACAATTGCGCGAAAAAGCATTAATAAACGAGCTCTCCAACAACATTTTTCATTGCCGTCAGAAGAAGATATCCCAATTATCGCTATTGTTTCGCGGCTCACAAAACAAAAAGGCCTAGATTTAGTGACATGTGTATTTCATGAGATCATTGCTCAAAATGTCCAAATGATCATTCTCGGAACAGGGGAATGGGAGTTCGAACATTTCTTTCATGAGATGGCGATGACATATCCAGATCGGGTTCGCGTATATATTGGATTCTCCGAACAGCTTGCTCATCAAATTTATGCTGGTGCGGACATGTTTTTAATGCCGTCACAGTTCGAACCATGTGGGCTTGGACAAATGATTGCGATGCGTTACGGAGCTGTGCCGATCGTTCGCGAAACAGGTGGATTAAATGATACGGTACAATCTTTTAACGAATTTACGAAAGAAGGAACAGGTTTTACGTTTAAAAACTTTAATGCGCATGATATGTTATATACGATTCAGCGCGCACGGTCATTTTATGAACAAAAAGAAATATGGGAGACAATTATGAAACAAGCAATGAACAAGGATTACAGCTGGGCACAATCGGCATTTAAATACAATCAACTATACGACGAATTAATGGCTGGGAGTGGCATCTATGTTCACGGATAAGGAAGAGTTTAAGCAAACGTTTTTGAAGCGATTAGAAATGATGTATGGAAAACGGTTTTGGGAATCCACTGTCCTGGATCAATACAATACGCTAGGGCATATGATTCGTGAGTACATTAGCAAACATTGGATTCAAACGAACGAACGATACCGTGCTGAGCATAAAAAGCAAGTATATTATTTGTCGATTGAATTTTTGCTAGGTCGCTTGTTGGGCAGCAATTTAATGAATCTTGGTATACGAGATGTCGTGGAGCAAGGATTAAAAGAGCTTGGCATTGAATTGGCTCATATCGAAGAAGTGGAAATAGATGCAGGTCTCGGAAATGGAGGGCTTGGTCGATTAGCTGCTTGTTTTTTAGATTCTCTTGCTTCTCTTGATTTGCCTGGACATGGTCAAGGAATTCGTTATAAGCACGGTTTGTTTGATCAAAAAATAGTGAATGGTTATCAAGTCGAACTCCCTGAACAATGGTTGCGTCACGGGAACGTTTGGGAAGTAAAAAAAGAAGATTTAGCGGTAGAAGTTAATTTTTGGGGAAAAGTAGAATGCTACGAACAAGATGGGCGATTAACGTTTCGACATTATGATGTAGAAAAAGTGATGGCGGTTCCTTATGATATGCCTGTCATCGGGTATGATACGACGACTGTAAATACGTTGCGATTGTGGAGTGCCGAGCCCGCGAAGTTTCCGCTTCATAAACATGTCATGCAATATAAACGAGAAACGGAAGCTATTTCTGAATTTTTGTACCCTGATGATACAAATGATGAAGGAAAAATTTTAAGGTTAAAACAGCAATATTTTCTTGTTGCTGCAAGCATCGGGAGCATTGTGCGCGACTATCGGCAACGATACGGTCATTTACAACATTTCCATCGACACGTAGCGATTCATGTGAATGACACCCACCCTGTGCTAGCCATTCCAGAATTGATGCGAATTTTGTTAGATGAGGAAGGAATGGGATGGGATGAAGCGTGGCACATTACGACAAATACGATCTCTTATACAAATCACACAACATTGTCTGAAGCGTTGGAAAAATGGCCTATTTACATTTTCCAACCGCTTTTGCCAAGAATTTATATGATTGTACAAGAAATTAACGAACGGTTTTGTCGCGACTTATGGAATCGATATCCTGGTGATTGGAAACGGATTGAGGAAATGGCCATTATTGCTCATGGGCTTGTGAAAATGGCCCATTTAGCGATTGTAGGAAGCTATAGTGTGAATGGTGTAGCCAAAATTCATTCTGAAATTTTAAAGCATCGTGAAATGAAGTTATTTTACGAATATTTTCCAGAAAAATTTAATAATAAAACGAATGGCATTACACATCGTCGTTGGTTGCTTAAAGCAAACCCGGAGCTTTCTTCTCTTATTACCGAAGCGATCGGAACGGAATGGATAAAGCAGCCTGAGCAGCTTATTCAGTTGAAAAAGTATGCAACTGATCATGCATTTCAAGAACAATTAGAAAAAGTCAAACATCATCATAAACAACAGTTGGCAACATATATTTACGAAAAAACAGGAGTCGCTGTTGATGAATCATCCATTTTTGACGTACAAGTCAAACGACTGCATGCGTATAAAAGGCAGTTATTAAATGTGTTGCACATTATGCATTTATATAACCGATTAAAAGAAGATGAACATTTTGATATGTATCCGCGCACGTTTATTTTTGGAGCAAAAGCCTCCCCAGGATATCATTATGCGAAACGGATCATTAAGTTAATTAATTCCGTTGCACAAAAGGTAAATAGCGATGAGCAAATTAACGGACGATTAAAAGTGATTTTCTTAGAAAATTACCGTGTCTCATTGGCAGAAAAAATTTTTCCAGCCGCTGATGTAAGTGAGCAAATTTCGACAGCTAGTAAAGAAGCATCAGGCACAGGAAATATGAAATTTATGATGAACGGAGCGATTACAATTGGAACGCTCGATGGAGCAAATATTGAAATTTTAGAACGTGTCGGTCATGACAATATGTTTATTTTTGGATTGACTGCAGAAGAAGTGTTGCACTATTATGCCAACGGTGGATATCATTCATATGAGTATTATCATCATGATCAACGTATTCATCAAGTCGTCAATCAGCTTGTAAATGGCTTTTTTCCAGATGCGTATGATCATTTTGAACCGATTTACGATTCGTTGCTTGCTCATAATGATCAATATTTTGTTTTACGCGACTTCGCGTCGTATGCCGATGCGCAACAGCAAGTTGGGGCAACGTATAAAAATCGTCAAAAATGGCTAGAAATGAGCATCGTGAACATCGCTTGTTCAGGGTATTTCTCAAGCGATCGAACGATTGAAGAATACGCTCAAGACATTTGGAATATTCACTAATGGAAAAGTCCTGTAAGCATATGCTCACAGGACTTTTTTAGGAAGTATAAGGATCTTTTTCGTATGCAGGAAGGTCGCCAAGAGGAGACATAAGTTGTTCGTCGTCAAGCATTTGTTCATATTGTTCATGGACGATATTTGGATAAACCGTGATGCCGGTCCCATAAAGGTCTGTTGCAGCAAATGTTTCAAACGGTTCGACGTAACCGATTTGTTCTTCTGCATCGATATACATTCGATCGTAATGCACAGTATCCTCTTGTAGATCCGAAGGTGTTTCTGATGTACCGAAACGTGCAACTTTTTGCCAGCTATCTTCGGCATCAAAAGTTTCTGCATCGTCATGAACGACAAATTCGCCAAATGGAGGAGACAAAACACTTTCTTCTATTGGACGATGTTGTGAAACGACTTGATCGGTGCTATGTTCCTTACAAAACGTTGTTGTTGGGATGGCCTCAAGACGTTCCCATGGGATCGATTTTCCGCATACTTGGCAAACCCCGTACGTTCCATTTTCCATCGCTTGAAGTGCAAGCTCGATATCGTGAAGCTCACGTTCGGTATGCTCGTTTAATGCGATATCTTTTTCACGTTCATATAGTTCTGTTCCGCTATCAGCAGGATGATTATCGTAGTTTGAAAGCTCCCCAACTGAGTCATGAGCAGATGTTCGGGTAAGACCAAAATGATCGTTTTGTTTCAATCGTTGCTCAATTTGTTGTTTTTCTTGTAATAAACGTTCGCGTAAAGCAGATAAATATTGCAATATGACCCCTCCTTTATGATCGACTATGCATAGTATTCACCAAAAAGAAAAAACCATAGCTTTTGGGCTACGGTTTTTTCTGTGGAACTATTGTAACCAATAATGAATGAAAAGGCCGATGACGAGTAAAAATCCAAATTGTGTATTTGTTTGTGCTGTCGCTTTCATTGCTGGCATCATGTCGATCGGCTTTGTTTTTCCGATAAATCCTTTCGTTGCTTGCCATGCTTTTGGAATGCTGAAAAATACGAGCAATGTCCATGGTGAAATCGTTTTCGTAAAAACAAGTAACACAATCCATAAAAATGATGTAATAAACATGCCGGCTAATAACCGAATGGCACGTTTTCTTCCAAGTAAAATGGCTAACGTTTTTCGACCACTTTTTTGATCGTCATCTAAATCGCGGATGTTATTGGCTAATAAAATCGCTCCAACTAAAATAGAGATGGGAACAGAGACAAGAATAGGCGTTGTTGTCACTGTACCTGTTTGAATAAAAAATGAAATTAAAATAATAGTTAGCCCCATGAAAAAGCCTGCTGCTAATTCGCCGAACGGAGTGTAAGCGATTGGAACAGGTCCGCCCGTATAAAAATATCCAGCGGCCATGCAAATCGTTCCGATTACAGCTAGCCACCAGCTACTATTGACACAAATATAAACGCCAAGTAGCATAGCAACAGCAAAAAAAGACCAAGCGAGAAACAAGACAGTTGTTGGAGAAATGCCATCGCGCACGATTGCTCCACCGATACCGACGGACTCTGGTGTATCGAGACCACGTTTATAATCGTAATATTCATTAAACATATTTGTTGCCGCTTGAATAAACAATGAGGCAATAAGCATGGCCAAAAATAAAGAGAAGCGAATTGGTGCTTCGTCTACTGCAAGCACAGTACCAATGGAAACGGGAACGAACGCTGCAGTTAGCGTATGTGGTCGCAATAAACGCCACCAAACGCGCCAGTCTCGTTTATAATGAACCGTTTGAGTATTTGAACGTACTGGTGTGGGCATACCATTCTTCTCCTTTAAGTAAAATGTCGTTCACAATAAGTTTAGGGAAGTGGGGAAAATGTGTCAATGTCTTGACAATATAAATTGTTTCCTATCTCTAAAAAACAATATTATAATGGAAAAGGGACAAAAAGTTTAAGTATAGGCGTGATAAAAGGTGGTTACTTTATATCAAAACAAAGTTATTGACCAATTGCGTCATGTATTAGGGAAAAAAGAGCATATGGTTAGTATTACCATAAGAATGGAACAAATCGATCCGCTTGCTTTTTTCTCTGCGGGTGAAACGTTATTTTATGGGCAACGTTTTTACTGGTCGGATTGCTTGCACGAACGAACATTTGTTGGACTTGGACGAGCTCAAGTTATAAAAAGCAATGAAAAGACGAAAAAGCGGTTTCGTGACGTCGAACGAGAATGGAAACAAATTGTAGAAGGCGCTTTCATTGAAGGGCAAGGGCCACTGATGTTTGGAGGATTTGCCTTTGACCCGCTGAAACAGTCGGATGAACATTGGATTGAATTTCCTTCTGCCCAGTTTGTTGTACCTACATTTTTGTTAACAAAGCAGCGAGATGAAATATGGTTAACAGTCAATGTTGTTCATGAATCGCTCAATCAGATTGAAGAAATGATCGATTCCTTATTTCACACACGCGATGAGAGCGATTCGCATCGTGCTCACATTGTGAAAAAAGAAGAAGTTGCTCGCGACCAATGGCTCCGTTCCGTTCATTACGCGACAGATCTTATTCGAAATGATGCAATTGAGAAAGTTGTTTTAGCACGGAAGCTATTTCTTTCTTTTTCTGAGCGAATTGATCGTTCTCATGTGTTACACGAGCTTCATGAACAACAACCGATGAGCTACATTTTTGCTTTTGAAAATGGCTCTACTTGCTTCATCGGGGCTTCTCCGGAGCAACTTGTGAGAAAGAATGGGCATATGTGTGAAACAGCTTGTTTGGCGGGATCGATTCGCCGTGGACATACGGTGAAAGAAGATGAAGAGCTTGGACGATGGTTGCTTCAAGACGATAAAAATCGCCGCGAGCATGCGTTTGTTGTCGATATGATTAAACAAGCAATGAATGAAGTATGCACGGAAGTTGTCATTCCGAACGAACCAACGCTTTTGAAAATGAGACATATTCAACATTTATATACGCCTGTTCAGGCGAAAGTGAAGGAAGGCGTCTCGATTTTTTCACTCGTTGAACGGCTTCATCCAACCCCTGCGCTCGGGGGATTTCCGAAAGAAAAGGCGGTACAGACGATTCGGGAGATTGAGCCGCTTGATCGTGGATGGTATGCTGCTCCGATTGGTTGGGTTGATGCGAACGGAAACGGAGAGTTCGCTGTTGCGATTCGTTCGGCATTGCTTGAAGACAATAAAGCACATTTGTTTGCAGGATGTGGCATTGTCGCCCATTCTGATCCACATAATGAATACGAGGAAACGAATGTAAAGTTTAAACCGATGTTATTAGCGCTAGAGGGGGAACAAAGATGAATGAAATGACAGCGTATGTCACAGCTTTCGTTGAGCAACTAGCTCATATGGGAGTACAACAAGTAGTCATTAGTCCTGGTTCTCGCTCCACTCCTCTAGCGATGGTTATGGCTGAACATCCAACGTTAAATATTCATGTTCATATTGATGAACGTTCCGCTGCTTTTTTCGCATTGGGCATGGCGAAGGCTTCTGGAGAGCCAGTTGCTCTTGTTTGTACATCAGGGACAGCAGTAGCAAATTATTATCCAGCAATCGTTGAAGCTTATTATGCACGTGTCCCACTCGTTGTGATTACGGCTGATCGCCCTCATGAACTGCGTGATGTTGGCGCCCCACAAGCAATTAACCAGTTACATATGTATGGTTCATATGTAAAATGGTTTGTTGATATGGCGCTTCCAGAAGGAAATGAGCGAATGCTTCGTTATGCCGAAATGGTCGCTGCTCGCGCGGTATACGTTGCATCGTCTGTCCCAAAAGGACCGGTTCATATTAACGTACCGTTGCGCGAACCACTCGTTCCAACGATCGATGAGCCGTTGTTTTTGCCATCTTCTCCAGCTCGCATCGTGTATAAAGGAAATAAGCATCTTTGTGAAGAGATGATCGATGAGTTGTATGCGGAGTTGAGCGGTGTCGAAAAAGGGGTCATTATATGCGGAGATTTGCATATCGAAGGTTTTTCTGAGGCAGTTGTGAAGTTAGCGGAAGCATTGCAATACCCTATTTTAGCAGATCCTCTCTCTCCATTGCGGACAGGTATACACGAGAAACGATGTATTATTGAATCGTATGATGCGATGTTAAAAAATGAAACGTTTGCGGATAGGTTTGTTCCAGATGTCGCTATTCGGTTCGGAGCGATGCCTGTATCGAAATCGCTTTATGTTTGGTTGCAGAAGCATAAACAAGTAAAACAAATAGTTGTCGATGAAGCGGGACAATGGCGCGATCCAACGTTGTCGCTTCAAGTACTGATAGAAGCAAATGAGGTTCAGTTTTGTTATGATTTAGCGCAACGTGCCTCACATTCCCTTCGTTCGTCGCAATGGATGAGCAAGTGGCAATATATGAATGAACGTGCAAAACACATTTTGTTGAAAGCAGAAGAAGAGACGGATATGTTTGAAGGGAAAATATTTATTGAACTTGCCAACCTATTGCCAGACAAAGCAACACTCTACGTTGGCAACAGTATGCCTATTCGTGATGCGGATACGTTTTTTATGTCATCGAGTAAACGAATCCGTTTACTCGCGAATCGAGGAGCAAACGGCATTGATGGAGTTGTATCTAGTGCTCTTGGGGCAAGTTACGTTTCCCAACCACTTGTGTTAGTGATTGGCGATTTGTCATTTTATCATGATTTAAACGGTTTGTTGGCAGCGAAATTACAACAGCTACATGCGACAATCATCGTGTTAAACAATAACGGCGGAGGTATTTTCTCTTTCTTACCGCAAGCGAATGAACCAAAGCATTTCGAACGGTTATTTGGTACGCCGACACATTTATCATTTCAGCATGCTGTTGACATGTATAATGGGCATTATGAAAAAGTAGAGACGTGGGAACATTTTCGACGAGCGATGACGGACGCTCTTTCACGCCCGACATTAAACGTCATTGAAGTTCCGACATCACGTGAATATAATGTCAAAATCCATCGGAAATTGTGGAAAGATGTTTCCAAGGAAATGTCCAACTTGTTGAATAAAGGGGAATGAACATGAAGTTTGTCGTTCGAGGACAAACGTATTATGTGGAAATGTACGGTAATGGACAACCGCTGTTGTTACTACACGGATTTACAGGCAGCTGTCAAACGTGGCATCCGTTTATTTCAACTTGGAGCCAACATATACAGTGCATCGCCATTGACATTCTTGGCCACGGACGAACGGATGCTCCAGCTGCTATACAGCGCTACGATATTGAAACGGTGGCGAAAGATATTGCGATGTTGTTTGATCGATTAGGAATAAAAAAAGCTCATGTGCTTGGATATTCAATGGGGGGGCGGCTTGCGTTAACGTTTGCGATTCGTTATCCGCAGTACGTTCAAACATTAATATTAGAAAGTAGTTCCCCGGGATTAAAAACGGAAGAAGAGCGAATAAAGCGGTGTGAAGAAGATGAACGATTAGCGCAGTTTATTGAACAACATGGGGTTGCATCGTTTGTTGATCAATGGGAGAAAATTCCGTTGTTTTCTTCGCTTCAACGATTGCCAAAGGATGTGCAAAAGCAGTTACGAGAAGAGCGGTTACAGCATACGGTTGTCGGATTAGCCAATAGTTTGCGCGGCATGGGGACAGGAGCGCAACCTTCTTGGTGGGGAGCGTTGCATCAATTGACGATGCCGACATTGTTGATTTGTGGAGAAGATGATGAAAAGTTTTGTCGAATTGCGTCAGAAATGGTACAATTATTACCAAACGGAACGCTCATTGCCGTTCCGCAAGCTGGACACGTTGTGCATATGGAGCAGCGTGAGCGGTTTGGTACGCTTGTTCAACAATTTGTGCTAAGAGGAGGTTTATTGCATGGCGATTGAATGGATAAAAGAGAGGGAATATGAAGATATTTTGTACGAAACGTATAACGGCATTGCAAAAATCACAATTAATCGTCCTGAAGTACATAATGCGTTTCGTCCAAAAACAGTAATGGAATTAATTGATGCGTTTGCATATGCACGTGACGACTCTAATATTGGTGTCATCATTTTAACAGGTGCAGGCGGCAAAGCGTTTTGTTCGGGTGGCGACCAAAAAGTGCGTGGACATGGTGGATATGTGGGGGATGATCAAATTCCGCGCTTAAACGTATTAGATTTGCAACGTTTAATTCGTGTTATTCCGAAGCCGGTTATTGCGATGGTTGCAGGTTATGCGATCGGCGGTGGTCACGTGCTACATGTCGTTTGTGACTTAACGATTGCAGCAGATAACGCGATTTTTGGTCAAACAGGTCCGAAAGTCGGTAGCTTTGATGGAGGATATGGAGCCGGTTATTTAGCGCGCATTGTCGGTCATAAAAAAGCGCGTGAAATTTGGTATTTATGTCGCCAATACAATGCCCAAGAGGCGCTAGAAATGGGACTAGTGAATAAAGTTGTTCCGCTTGAACAGTTAGAGGAAGAAACGGTGAGATGGGCGGAAGAAATTTTAGAAAAAAGCCCGACAGCTATTCGCTTCTTAAAAGCTGCGTTCAACGCTGATACTGATGGATTGGCAGGCATTCAACAACTTGCTGGAGATGCAACGCTTCTTTACTATACAACGGATGAAGCTAAGGAAGGACGCGATGCATTTAAAGAAAAGAGAAAACCGGACTTCAAGCAGTTCCCGCGTTTTCCATAAAAATAAAACAGCTTGATGTGCATACATCAAGCTGTTTTTTTGAAGGTGGTGTGAACATGATTCCAAATTGGTTACGTCAACGTGCACATTTAACTCCGAATCGTGTAGCGTTATACGACGACACACAATCGATTTCATTTGCGGAACTTCATGATCGGACAGTAAAACGGGCAAGGCAATTTGTTTATCTCGGTGTAAAAAAAGGCGACATTGTAGCTATCTTAATGAAAAATAGTATACATATGGTCGAAGTCATTCATGCGCTTCATTATATTGGAGCGATTGTTTTGTTACAAAACGTACGCTTGTCGATAGAAGAAATAAAGTGGCAGTTGGATCATAGTGGGGCGCGTTTCGTCATTTGTGATGCGCCATTTCCAGACGAACGAGTGATTGAGTGGAATGAATTTATAAAACTCCGAGAACGAGATGGAGAATGGCAAACGATGTACCATCTTGATGATGTAGCAACCATTATGTATACATCAGGGACGACAGGAAAGCCAAAAGGGGTTATGCAAACATATGGGAATCATTGGTGGAGTGCGATTGGTTCCGCTTTAAATCTTGGCTTGCATGAAAATGATTGTTGGCTTGCCGCTGTTCCTTTTTTTCATGTTAGTGGTTTGTCGATTTTAATGAGGAGCGTCATTTATGGCATGAGTGTTTATATTATGTCATCATTTGACGCGAAACGTAGCAATGAGCTTATTTTGCAAGGGAAAGTTACGATGATGTCCGCTGTCAGCACCATGGTGCAACAAATAATTCAGCAACTCAAGCAGCCGTACCCTCCGTCATTTCGTTGTATGCTCGTTGGAGGAGGACCTGTTTCGCAACCGTTATTGCATTCGTGTGCTAATTGGAATATACCTGTATATCAAACATATGGTATGACAGAAACCGCTTCCCAAGTGGCTACATTATCTCCAGATGCTCGTCATAAACATGGCTCAGCAGGAAAGCCGCTGTTTCATATGGGTATTCGCATTGAAAAAGACGGACACCAGCTGAATGCCAATGAAGTAGGAGAGATTGTTGTCAAAGGTCCGAGCGTCATGAAAGGGTATTGGCAAAACGAAAAGGAAACGAATGCGGTTTTAAAAGATGGTTGGTTATATACCGGAGATATTGGATATATGGATGAAGAAGGATTTTTATATGTGCTTGACCGTCGTTCAGATTTAATTATTTCTGGTGGAGAAAATGTATATCCTGCCGAAATTGAGGCGGTACTTTTGGAACATAAGGCAGTAAAAGAAGCAGGCGTCATTGGAGTTGCTGATGAAACGTGGGGACAAGTGCCACATGCATTTGTTGTATTATATGATGGGACAGCAACGGAAGAACAATTAAAGTTGTTTTGTATGAGTAAATTGGCTAAATATAAAGTGCCAAAGCGAATTTACATTGTTGATCATTTGCCGCGCAATGCTACAAACAAACTGATGCGCCATAAGCTAAAAAAATGGGTCGAGGAGGCGTAAAAAGCCTCCTCTTATTGATATCCTTTCGCTGTTTCTTTCGTAATTTTTTCTTTAAACAGTTTATAACTCCAAAGTTGATAGCCTACGACGATCGGTACCATAACGATGGCGACGCCGAGCATAATTTTTAAGTTCAATTCGCTTCCTGCTGCTTCAAAAAGCGTTGTGCTATATTCATCGTTGATGCGGGAAGGAAGCATATTTGGGAACATGCCGATAAAACCAGTTGCCATAAGTGTGAAAATCGTCAAGCAAATGTTCGTAAATGCAAGTCCAATTCGTTTTTGCCAAACGAACAATAACATCAGTAATGCACATACGAAAGTAAGCGCTGGAACGACCCAAAGAATTGATGCTTTTGTAAAGTTGTGAAACAAAGGTGTCCGATTACTTGTTGCAACGAAGAAAAGGGATAATATGACCGTTGCAACAATAGCAGCAGGGCGAGCGACTGCATACGCTCGCTCCGCTACCTCTCCAACCGTTTTTAGCATGACCCAGAGAGCACCAGAGACGATAAATAAACTGATAAACAATAATCCGCCTAACAAACCGTACGGATGAAGTAAACTAAAAAACGTTCCTTCATATCCAGATGGGCCAATTTTTAAGCCGTAAAACAAATTCGCAAAGGCAACGCCAAATAAAAGTGCTAAAGCAAAACTGCTAATTGTAAATGCCCATTTCCAACTTTTTTGCCAAAGCGGTGCATCGTCTTTATGCATAAATTCCAATCCAGCAGCACGGAAAAAGAGCGCGAATAAAATGAGCATCATCGGCGTATATAAGAAGCTAAATAAGTCAGCATAAACAGCAGGAAATGCAGCAAATGTAGCTCCGCCCGCTGTAATTAACCATACTTCATTGCCACCCCAAAACGGTCCAACCGCTTCTTGTAGTTGATTTCGCTCTTGACGGTTTCTCGCTAAAAACGGAAACAACATGCCCGTCCCGAGCGTATATCCATCTAATACAAAGTATATCGTCCAAATAAGTCCCCATAGACCAAACCAAATGATCGCAACTATTTCATAAGACATGTTGCATTTCCCCACCTTTCGTAGCCGCGGATGTGTATGGACCTTTTTTCGCATATTTCAACATTAAGTACACGTCAGCAATAAGCAAAATCGTATAAAACAATACGAGGCTGACAAGTGAGAATATGATTTGTGAAAGCGAGATTGGCGATACCGCTTCGGCTGTGCGCATTAAGCCATACACCGTCCATGGTTGACGTCCGACTTCCGCAACGACCCAGCCAGCATTGATCGCAACGTACGGTAACAAAACGGAATACATGACTACCTTTAAGAAGCGTTTTGATTCAATTAATTTATTTTTACGATACAAGTAAAACCCATACCAACATAAAGCGACGAAATATAGTCCGAGTGCGACCATTAATCGAAATGAGTAAAACACAATATTGACGTTCGGTCGTTCGTCTTTCGGAATTTGATCAAATCCAACGACTTTTCCATCAAACGAATGCGTATAAAAGTAACTTCCGAGCTTCGGAATCGTTAAAAATTCAACGATATTTCGTTCGTTTTTTGGATCCGGAATTTGAATAATATGAAAAGGTAACCCCTCTTTCGTTTCCCAAACAGCTTCTAGTGCTGCTCCTTTAGCAGGCTGCATCTTTGCCGCAAACGATGCTGATTTATGACCGATAAATGGTGTTGCTGTTGTCGCGATAAGACCTAGAATAAGTGCATACTTAAACGATTTTTCGAAAAATACGACATGCTGCTTACGCAACAAATGCCATGCGCTAACAGCCATCACAAAAAACGCTCCAACGATATAACAGCTGACGACGGTATGAACGAACATATGCCAAGCATATGGATTCGTCACAACTTCCCAAAAGTTTTGTAGTTCGATGCGACCGTTTCTCTCAATATACCCGACCGGATTTTGCATAAACCCGTTTGCTGTAATAATCCAAAGTGCTGAAATGTTTGTACCAAGCGCAACCATCCAAATCGAAAACGCACGAAGTTTTGGTGAAATTTTATCCTTCCCAAATAGCCAAATGCCCATAAATGTTGATTCTAAAAAGAAAGCAACGAGCGCTTCAATGGCGAGCGGAGATCCGAAAATATCCCCCATATATTTCGAATACTCAGACCAGTTTGTACCAAATTGAAATTCCATCGTAATGCCTGTGACTACGCCAAGGACGAAGTTGATAGCAAACAATTTCCCCCAAAAATCTGCCATTTGTCGATAAAGCGGATTTTTTGTTCGCACATGTTGTGTTTCCATCCATGCAATTAAAACAATAAGACCAATGGTCAACGGGACGAATAAAAAATGATAAAAAACCGTAATGGCAAATTGAAAACGGCTTAACAAAAGTACATCGCTCATAAGTCCCCCTCCAACATACAAAATGTTTTTTACTACGTATAAGAGTAACCTCAATACGTGAAGAAGAGGTGAGGGAAATGTTGCAAAACTGTGGCGATAATTTTAAAAAAATATGTCTATTCATTGTTTTTAACATGTAAAAATTGGAAAACCCCTTGCCGTAAGCAAGTGGGGGTGTCACCTGTTTGGTTGGAACGTTTTACAGTCTGTTTCAGTCGAACTTGCTGCTGTTGGGCCAGCATGGCTTACGACATAGATAGCTTCTGCACTACATCGATTGCCTTGTGACCAAAACTGACAGTTTTGCACTTCACAAAGTACATCTTTGGCCATGATTGTTCCCTCCTTTCCTTATGCTGTTGTTAGTGTAGACAAAAGATTAGCGACACATAACATGAAAAAATGAGCAAAAACAAGGGGAATTTTTTATGATTAAATGTTGACATAGATAATCATTCTCAATTAGAATGGAATTGTGTAACATAAAACAAAAAATCGGAGGGAGTTATATGTCGTCATTATTAGTTGTTGGTGCTGATCATTTAGGAAACATTACCGATAAATTAAAAAACTCAGGATTTAAGGAGATTATTCATTTAGATGGCCGCAAAGTGAACATGGTGAAACGACAAATTCCAGAGCATGTCGATATCGTATTTGTCATGACAGATTATATTAACCATAATTTAGCGAAAGTCATTAAGCAAAAAGCGAAGGATCAACATAAGCCTATCTATTTTGTAAAGCGTTCATGGAGTTCCATTCAATTCGTTATTCAACAAATGGAGGAATTGAAACAAGTGAATTAAGGGGGAGATGACATTGTGGCAATCGTTTATGAATGAAGTGTTAGCTTATCATTACAACATATCTCCACCTCATCGTTCATCGCTTACGTTGCTAAAAGGAATTGAACGGGCAACATCATCGTTTTCGATCGCTTCTTTTGATTCTCCCGTTACATATTATAAAATGATTGCACAAATGACAGATTACTTGCTTCGCTTTGTTGCGAACGATCAGTCGTTTGTTCACATATTAGATGCTCATGATGCTTTTGTTACTACATCATGTACGTCTGACACATGCGTTGTCCCATCATGTATGAACATTTTTATAGTTGATGCAATTTCGCTTTCAAAAGCAATGCGCATGTTTGAAAATCATTTTAAAGTAAAACCAGAAAAAGTTTATATTTACCATATGTCAGAGAATCGTGTCATACATTTTTGCTTGACAAGACATGTGCATCAAGTATCATAAATGTATAATGATAATGAATTTCAGTTTTAGGGAGAGGGAAGTATGGGGAAATGGATCAAAATCGGTTCAGCCATTGCTTTATCATCGTCGCTAGTTGTTAGCGGCTGTGCTGAACAAACGATAAAAAAGAAAGAAGAGACAAAAAAAACTATCCAAGTTCCTGTGACAGATTATACGTTTCGAACCGCAGGAAATATGTTTGCGTATTCAGAGTTTGAGCTGTCTGGTGAACCTTTAGCAGAAGGGTTAGGATTAGATTTAGATTTGTTGGATGTTCGAAAAATAAATGAACCGACCGAATTTGATTATATTGCAGGTGTAGAGTCTTACGAGTATTCTGAGGAAGCCATGTATGAGGTAACGGAAAAGTCAGGGCTCGGTTTGCATCTTATTCACGGTCCTATAGCAAAAAAATTAGCGAAACAAAGCGGAAAAGAAAGTCATGAAGTATTAGCTGAACGTTTTTATTTACTTGCTGATCAAGTTGGATATCCACGCGAAGAAATATTTCGCAATATGTTTCCTACATTAATTGAGTATGAAAGTGGGGATCCACATTACATACAACAAGTGGATACAGACGTATATGCAGAAAATGATGACGGTACGTACGTCCCAGTGTACCAAGTAGATTTTCAAACGTTGCGATGGGCTCGTGAAAAAATGAATAAAATGCTTGTTCCTGCAGCTTACGGGGCAACGTTTTTAAAACAAGCTTTATGGGCTGGTGACTTTTTAAGTGCGTTCCATACGGTTGATAAAGACGAGGAAATAGAGGCAAAAACGGCAAATGATGATCAGCATTCAAATATTGCATTAGGAGTTAGTTCGGCTGATGGAATGCAAGGAATGATTTTAACTGAGCAAATATGGAATAAGTTGTTGTTTATTCGTGACCATTTATTTTATGATGCAAAAAATGACAAGCTTACTTCATTGAACAAGGGAACTTATGAGCCGGAAAAAGGGTTTGTATATTTGCCACATCAAGTTGAAGTTGTTGAAAATGGAGATGATCAAGCACCTGATGCTCAACAACTCATTTTGAAAGATAAACGTAGCTTTTTGAAAGACCAATGGCTTATGTTATGGCCAGCGGCTGAATTTTTTGGTATGACCGATCAGCGCGAGGCTAACAAAAATCAAAATCCCGCCTTTTTAGCTGTTTTTGATGGTCAACCTTATCCAAAAGCACCAAATGAAAATATCGATGAAAATGTTCATAATGATGTACAAAGTGACGATCCGTATTCGGTGAATCGAGATATTTTACTGACTGTTTTTAAAAACGTTGATGCGATGCATTTCAATGATGAATTAGGTATATTTGTTGAAGAACATAGCGGAACTGAGCAAGGGAAGTATATGAACACGTTTGATGCTGGTTATACGATGGAAGCACTTCGTATTTTTCAACGAGCAATTGACGGTTTGCCAGTTGGCTATGCGAATGGAGAAGAAGCAGAAGGTTTGCATACGGCGGAAGGAAAACGAGCGCTCGAGCTTATTCATAAACAAGCAGATTTCATCATTGAAAAATTAATAAGAGAAGATGGACTTGTCGCAAATGGGTTTACAATTGGAGAAGGGATAGATAAATCAGAACCAACGCTACTTTCTCAACTTGGAGCGATTCGTGGGTTAACGGCAGCCTTTTTGGCTACAAAAGAAGAGAAGTACCGTGAAGCTGCACGAAATATTTATGTTGCCATGGATCGATATTTTTGGGATCAGAAATTGCATGTTTATCAAACGGCAAAAGGTGAAATGAAATATGATCCGTTTGTGGCTGGCGCTCTTTCTAGTATATTCCGTTTAGCCATAAACCAATTAAACAACATAGATCAAGATGAACAACAACCAAAAGAGCTTGATCGCGAAACAATTATTTCCCGATATGTAGATTTTTACAATCTCATCATCGATGGACCGAGCATAAAAGAAGGAATGCAAGCAAGTGAGTTTTGGGATACAGGGGATGTGTATAAAAAAGACGACCAATCTGGCAACACAGATAAAGATCACGTGCCACAAGTTCAAGCTGGAGATGGCCCGTATGGTATTGCTCCTATTCTTGTGAATGTTGAAGTAAAAGAAAAGTAAAAGGCGGACCGTCTGAACCGGGCGCCTTTTCTGCGTGGGGGATGAGTATGAAAAAATTAGCCATAGTTCTTTTTGTTTTTTTTCTCGCTTCGTGCGCTAAGCAACCGGTATTTATGTCTAAACAAACAGTGATTCGCGATGTGGCAGTAAACAGCAACAATATTGTTATGAATCGAGCGGGAGATGAATTGTATGTTGCAAATATAGACGTACCTACTGTAACAATTATCGATGTGAAAACAAAAAAGAAGAAGGCGGAAATTGCTGTTGGACGGGAGCCACGGCAATTAACATTAAGTCCTGATGAACAATTTTTATATGTGTCCTGTATGTATGACCACCGAGTTGATATTATTTCGTTAAAAAAGCAAAGAGTCATTGGGCATATTCAAACAGGGATTGAACCGTTTGGCCTTGTGACGAGCCAAGACGGTCGATGGTTATATGTCGCTAACTACCGTTCGGGCACATTATCTATTGTCGATTTGCAATCAGGAAAAGTGAAAAAAGACATTCGAGTAGGTGATCGTCCTCGAACGGTTACAATTACGGCAGATGGTAAAAAGCTATATGTCCCACATTATTTGCAAGGGAAAATTACAGTCATTGATACAAAAAAAGAAAAAGTCGTTAAACAAATTTCATTGGCACCTTCACCCGATCAAGAAGATCGAAAAAAAAGTCAGGGCATCCCAAATACGTTAGAGCAGTTTGTTATTGCACCTGATGGAAAAAAAGCATACGTGCCACATTTATTAACAAATGTTGATACACCTATTCATTTTGAAGAGACGATTTTTCCGGCTATTTCTGTCATTCGTTTAGATATTGATGAAGAAGTGTTAGATGAAAGAAAAGAATTATTTGAAGAAATCAACGTCACAGATGTAAACAATGAAACAATGATTGTGTCGAATCCGTACGATATAGCATTTCATCCAAACGGAAAAAAAGCATATGCCATTATGTCTGGCAGTGAAGATCTTGTCGTTTTTGACCTTGCCCGTGGAGGAAATGCTACGCAAGTATTGCGCAGAATTCAAGGAGATAATCCGAGAGGAATTGTCATTTCCCCGGATGGCGAAACACTTTATATTCATCAAGCGATGAGTCATGAACTTGCCATTGTAAAAACAGGCGGTGAACAAGCATATGCAAAAGCAAAACAAATAGGTAAAAATATTTCTCTAATTTCGCAAGATTCGTTACCACCGCTTGTAAGAGAAGGAAAAAAGATATTTTATAGTGCAAATAGCGATGAATATGCAGCGGAGATAACAAAAAATAATTGGATGAGTTGTGCATCTTGTCATAGCGACGGAGATATAAATGGCTTGACGCTTATGACACCGAAAGGACCAAGAAATGTGCCAAGCAACATATTAACAACGAAGACAGGATTATTTATGTGGGACGGATCGCGTGATGATTTTACTGACTATATTCATACAGTCCAAGGGGAGATGGGCGGGATGTTGCAATACGATCCAAGTAAACCGTTACCGCCTGATGTGCAACATATGTTTGATGCGCTATTTGCATATTTGGATGATCCAAGTTCATTTCCTGTTCCAAAGAGCCCTTATCGAGAGAAAGATGGAAGTTTAACACATATAGCAAAAAAAGGGGAGCAGCTGTTTTTTGGAAAGGGGAACTGCCTCACTTGTCATGGAGGAAAGTATTTTACGGATAGTGTAAAAGCAGTGGATAACAATGGGCAGCTCACAACAGGTCAAATATCGTTTTTGCACGATATCGGAACAGAAAATGTACTCGATCGCTCATCGTCCGGGGATGCACGTGCGCAATTTAAAAATCCTCGAACTCCGAAGCAGTGGGATACTCCTACATTGCGTGGAGTGTGGGCGACTGCCCCGTATTTACATGACGGAAGCGCAAGCACGATTGAAGAAGCTATTGTACGTCACCAGATAAAGGAAGTAGAGCAGCTTAGCGAAGAAGAAATAAAGCAAATTGCGGCATATGTACGATCATTAGAGTAAAAAGGTGGGGATCCCCACCTTTTTACAATTCATCAAACCCATTCATATCTGTTGTTTTTGTGTATGAACGTGGACGCGCCTCGAAAAAGTCGGTTTTGCCTAAATTCACATTTTCATCGCTAAAGACACGAATCCAAGGCATACAATTTTCATCAGCATCGTATCGATCGTCTAACCCAAGCATCCGCAATCGCTTATTTCCAAGGTATTCAATATATTTTTCCATTTCGATAACGTCAATGCCATCAATATCGCGCAACACAAAGCGCGACCATTCTGTTTCGTAACGAATGGCTTCGTCGATATAGTCATATATCCACGCAGAAAACGCTCCATTTTCATCAATTTGTGGATTTTCCCATAACACTGCGCGTACAAGTTGAGAAATAAAGTAACTATGGCATAGCTCATCTTTATTAATATAACTAATCATCGTTGATGTTTTGAGCATTTTTTGGTTTCTTGCCAAATTGTAAAAAAAGGCAAACCCAGAATAAAAATTAATCCCCTCTAAGACGAGCGAAGCGACGAGCGCGCGGCAAAACGTCTCTACCGTTGGTTGCTCGCGAAATGCTTCATATACGCGAATGACGTGTTCATTTCGCTTATAAATGTGCGGATTTGTTCGTGCCATTTCAAACGCACGATGTTGCTCCGATAATTTTTCGATCGAAGCAAGAACGTACGAGTACGATTGATTATGAACGACTTCTTGCTGTTCGATAATCGAAAAAATTGCTTTGACGCTCGGATCGGTAATGTATTCTTTCATCGCCCCAATAAAATTTGGTTGAACAGAATCTAAAATTGAAAGCAAGCCGATAATGTGTAAAAATGCATCCCGTTCCCGTCCACTTAACTCATGCCATTGTTTAATATCATCCGACATATTAATTTCAAACGGCGTCCAAAAGTTGCTGAGCAACATTCTGTATATATCGTAAAAATGGCTATATTTAATATCGTTCCAGTTTAAAATGCCGCTTGCTTTCCCGTTTATAATGCTTGTTGCCTTATTTGGATGCGACGGCTCGAGCAATTTTACTTTCGCCAATAACAAAACGGTCAACCTCCTCTAGTAGCTGTTGTACGAATACAGTCGGTAAATGTTGTTGATGGCCGCGTGGTGATTGTTCAATTTTTAGCGTGCCGAGCACCGTCGTCACTTTTCGCAAATGGTACTCCATTTCATCGACAGCACGGCAATAGTATGGCCACATTTGATCCCCTGTGCCAAACAGCGCAACAGGAGGCAAAGGAAGATTTCGTTCTTTGATAAGAAAACGAAGTAGCTTTCTCATTTCATCTGGAAGTTGTCCATTTCCCCACGTATATGAACCGAATAAAAGAAGATGCGCCTCATGAATGAGCGATTCGATCGCAAATATATGTTCAATATCGATCGTTTTCACCGCATGTCCGTATGAGCGAAAAGCTTCTTCAATTAACAAGGCGACTTCTTTTGTGTTTCCCGTTTTGGATGTATAGCAAATGAGAACGTTCATGATTAATCACGCAAGAAACCCCTGCTTTCAAGCATGGGGAGGAATGCGTGTTCCCCCTTTCTTTTGTGTATGATATAATAAAGGCGTGGAGAAAACCGTTTAACAAAGGCACTCCAATAACTGCTACTCGATGTATGGAGTTGGTTACAGGAAGCGTTGTAACCGTAAAACATCGAGCGTGGGTCCGTCTGTTGTGCGTGGAAGTCAAGTACTGCCAACAGACACACCGAGAGAATCGGTAACGATGCAGGCATGACCTGCGTCGTTGGGTAGTTGTCAACCTGCCCTGATGCAACCCCAAGTGAAGGAAGGAGGATAACATCCGCTTGCACTTCTGGGGAGTTGCAAGCCCATGACTTTAGTCATTGGGTTGTTGACGCTTTTTCCTCCTACGATGAGCAAACGTCGCATTCTTCAATCGTTACGGCAGTGCTGCGAACGTAATACGTCGATTTTAACCGTTCTTTCCATGCCGTTAAATGTAAATCCAAAAGATCTTTCGCTTTAATCGTGTTGTATACGTAAAGATTAAAACTTAACGACTGATCGACATGTTTTTGTCTAGCGGCATTTTGACGAATGCTCATCTTTTGATCCACTTCATAGGCATTTTCGTAAAACCAAAATGTTTTGGCATTTAAATCAGGAACGGTAACAGGAATTTTATAATTTTTCTTTTCTTCAAAATATAAGCGATTGAAGACAGGATCGCATGACGCCGTTCCGTTTGCTAAAACGGATGTCGAAGCGTTTGGAGCAGGCGCCATGAGATACCCATTACGTATCCCATGTCTCATCACTTGTTGCTTTAACTCATCCCAATCTAACTCATCGTGGGAATGATAACCGCGAAGCTCAAAATATTTCCCTGTATGCCAATCAGAACCTGCAAACGCCGGATATGCACCTTTTTCTTTCGCCAATTCCATGCTTGCTTGAATCGTTAAATAAGCGATTTTTTCAAATAGCTTGTCAGCGAAATCAACGCTTTCTTCACTATTCCACTTAATTCCTTTTAACGCTAATAAGTGATGCCATGAAAATGCACCTAGACCGATTGCCCGATATTTTTTATTTGTCATCACCGCTTGCAACACTTCAATGCGATTTTCGTTTAAGTCGATGACGTTATCAAGCATACGCACTTGAATCGGAATTAATCGTTCTAGTACATCGTCTTGTACGGCGCGAGCGAGATGAATGCTAGATAAGTTACAAACGACAAAGTCGCCTGGCTTTTTATGAATAATGATTTCACCATCTTGCGTATACTCTTTTGTTACGGTAGTCGCGCTCATATTTTGCATAATTTCCGTACATAAATTGCTAGAATAAATCATACCCGCATGTTTATTTGGATTCATGCGATTCGCTTCGTCGCGATAAAACATATAAGGTGTACCCGTTTCTAATTGTGATTTTAAAATGCGCTTCATAATTTCAATGGCAGGTACACGTTCTTTACTTAACTCTGGATGGTTGATACATTCTTCGTATTTTTCGCGGAAGGAGCCATGTCCTCGTTCTTCATCGTAAAAATCTTCAAGACCTAGCGGATTCCCACCTTTATCTTTCCACCCCATCACTTTTTTCACTTCATGTGGGTCAAATAAATACCAATCGCCCCGCTTTTCGACTTGTTCCATAAATAAATCAGGGATGCATACGCCATAAAATAAATCATGGCATTTTTGCCGTTCATCGCCGTTGTTTAATTTTGCGTCTAAGAAAGAGAAAATGTCTTTATGCCAAACGTCTAAATAGACGGCAATACTTCCTTGTCGCGTACCAAGCTGATCAACCGATACAGCGGTATTGTTTAATTGGCGCATCCATGGGATGACACCAGACGATACGCCTTTAAATCCTTTAATATCCGAGTTGCGTGCCCGAATTTTTCCTAAATAGACGCCGATTCCCCCACCGCCTTTGGAGAGGCGAGCGATGTCTGTATTCGATTCATAAATGCCGATTAAGCTGTCATCAACTGTATCAATAAAGCAACTCGATAATTGGCCATAAGATTTGCCTGCGTTTGCGTATGTTGGTGTAGCCACCGTCATATATTGATTCGATAATGCCCAATACGCTTCTTTAACAAGTTCCATTCGTTTTTCTTTTGGCTCATTCACCATCAGCGTAAGAGCAATGGTTAAAAAGCGTTCTTGTGGCAACTCATAAATTTCTCCGTCATATCCTTTCGCTAAATAACGATCAACGAGTGTGCGTAATCCGATATAGGTAAATTGCTCGTCTTTTTTCGAATCGATCCATGTCCCCGCTTCTTGTAGTTCTTCTTTCGTATATCGTTCAAGTACAAACGGATCGTAAATACCGAGATCAACGAGCATTGTTTGTAACTCATAAAAGTAGTGGTATGTGTCGGATACATCATAGCCACGATTGGTTGCTGCTTCATTGTACAGCTGTTGTAAATAAAGGCGTGCTGCGACAAACGTCCAATCAGGTTGTTCTACGGTGATTTCGTCAAGTGCATTTAAAATGAGTTTGTTCATCATGTCATCGTATGATTTTGTATACGTCAGCGACCGTATCGTACGCTCGATGTATCGCGCGCTTGATAAGTGTGGAAAGTCTTTGAAAATATGAAACAATAATGTGCGGATCGTTTCTTCATTTACTTCTGTTTGTTGTTTTATGTACACCATATAACATCCCTTCCCCTAGAAAATAAAAAAATCCGCTCTCGTTGAGCGGATGAAACGATGGAAAAAGGCATGCTTTCACCATCGTTTCATCTTCTCAATCCCCGAAGAATATGAAACGATACAAGGAAGGCAGGTCTCCTGACTTGCGCTTCTTCCTACTTTGGATTCCTTCCCATATATGCGCCATAAATAGCTGACATATACAGTGGTGTTATTTCCATTTCGTCTGCGCACACAGTTGCGGGGACAGTTCTGGATTCGCACCAGATTCCCTATTAAGTCCGTTTGGACACCTTCACTTGTCGGTTTCAATATATAGTTATTATTTCGTACGATTATCACAATATATTGTACGAAAAAGGTTTACGTTTAAAACTATAGCGAAAAATCTCAACATTTGCAATCGTTATTTTTCATCCTTTGCTACATAGCGACGATCTTTCATCCCTTTCCATACAATGTCGTTTCATAGTTTGATTTGGAATGGGAAAAATATACAAAAAATAAGCGACCGTTATGATCGCTTATTGTAGAGCTTTTTTTAGTGCAGAGATGTTGTCATTCATAATTGCGAAGTAGTCTTTGTTGTTTGCAATATCATCGTTTGTGCGCGCTTCTAAGTTGTGAAGGATAAGTACATCAGCTCCGATTTCGTTTTTCACAACTTCAGCAATTTTCGATGTTACGTTTTGCTCAAAAAAGATATAGTGTATGTCATGGTCTTTGGCGATTTGAATAATCGAAGCAAGCTGCTTTTGTGACGGTTCGTTTGTTGGCGATAGCCCAGTCACGCTTATTTGTTTTAAGCCATATCGTTTCTCCCAATAGCCGTAAGCCGCATGAGCGACAAGAATTTCTTTTCTTTTCGCGCCTTTTATCAATTGTTGGAACTGGCTATCGAGCTGTTCAAGCTGCTGTTTTAACGAAGCAAAGTTTTGTTCAAAATCATTTTTTGCCTCAGGTTTTAGTTCCGTTAACGTTTGTTTAATCGTTTCAGCCATTTGGATTGAATATATCGGATCTAACCAGACATGAGGATCTACATCACCGTGCTCATGCTCATCTTCATGGGCGTGTTCATCTTCATGAGCATGTTCGTCTCCATGAGTATCGTTGGCTGGAAGAAATTCCGTCCCAGCTGTTGCTTCCACGAACTTGACGTGTTCATTCTCTAGCGTTTCGACAACGCGATCAACAAATCCTTCCATTCCTTGACCGATGTAAATGAAAGCGTCAGCATCTGCGATTTGTTGCATCGTTTTTGCCGTCGGTTCGTATGTGTGCACATCAACGCCAGGAGGGTATACGCTTTCCACTTGAACGTGCTCACCGCCAATTTTTTCAGTAAAGTCTTGAAGAGGGTATACAGTTGTATAAACGATAAGTTGATCGTTTTTTTCCTCATTCTTCGATTCATTCGTCTGTTCTTGTTGCGAGCATCCAAACAATAGCAGTGTGCTCGTAAGTATAATGGATAAAATGGTTTTTACCTTCATCTTCTTCCTCCTTCCAAATAAAGAAAGATGTTTCTGATCGTCAAATAACATCTTTCTCACTCCTGTTTTATTATATCGTAATCGTTACGATTTGAAAACTATGAAACAGAAACAAATGGTGGGAGTGGATCGACAAAAGTAGACCAATCTTCAAACGTAATTATTACGATTTACATTGTTTATCATATCGAAAAAAAGAGAAAGGGCAACTATTTTTGCTCTTTCTCTGGAACAGGATCAAATCCACCTGGATGAAATGGATGGCATTTTAAAATGCGTTTGATTGTTAAATAGCCTCCTTTAAGTGCACCGAAGCGACGAATCGCTTCTAATCCGTAATGCGAACAAGTCGGATAAAAGCGACATGTCGGTGGTTTTAAAGGGGAAATAAATCGTTGATAAAAACGAATGAGTAAGATGAATATATGTTTCATGTAATACGCCCGCCCCTATTTTTTCTTATTGTAACATAGTTGGACGAAACAATTCCAACAAAAAAAGATGAAAAAAGTCGGACTTTTGTGTATGATAAAAACGTGACAATTGAAAAAGAGGTGAGAAATATGCCTTCAGTAGAAAGCTTTGAACTAGACCATTGTGCGGTCAAAGCACCGTACGTTCGCCATTGTGGTGTTCATCAAGTCGGTAGCGACGGTGTTGTGAATAAATTTGATATTCGCTTTTGTCAACCAAATAAAGAAGCGATGCAACCGGCAGCGATTCATACACTTGAACATTTACTAGCGGTGCACATTCGTAAGCATGCTGAAAAATACGCTCATTTTGATATTATCGATATTTCTCCGATGGGATGTCAAACGGGGTATTATTTAGTCGTTAGTGGCACGCCAACAGTCGAAGAAATTATTGATTTGCTTGAGGCGACGATGAATGAGGCATTGACGGTTACAGAAGTGCCAGCTGCAACGGAAAAAGAGTGCGGTCAAGCGAAATTGCACGATTTAGAAGGAGCTAAGCGACTTATGCGATATTGGCTATCGCAGCCAAAGGAAGAATTGAAAAAGGTGTTCAGTTAAAAAATAAAGGTTCAGGCGCGCTATACGTCTGGGCCTTTATTTTTTCAGTTGGCAATTTATCAACTATGCTTTCGAAGCGGTCACTACCAATACAATGATGGTTACATGTCTCTCTACATTGTTCATGCAAAAACGTATCATTTTCCAAATTTTTTTTTGTTTGCTATAATGAAAGAGAGGGAAGTTTATAATCGAGGAGGGAATTAGTGTGAAAGAAAAATTAATTGATATTGTCAACAAACAAATTGCAAACTGGAACGTGTTATATGTAAAATTACACAACTACCATTGGTATGTGAAAGGGCCGCAGTTTTTTACGTTGCATACAAAATTTGAAGAGTTGTACAATGAAGCGGCACTACATATTGATGAGTTAGCAGAACGTTTATTAGCATTAGGTGGAAAACCGCTAGCAACGATGAAAGATTATTTAGCGGTAGCATCCGTACATGAAGCAAAAGGAAATGAAACGGCGGAAGAAATGGTAGCGGAAATTGTTCGCGATTTTGAAACGATGATTAAAGAATTGAAAGCTGGCATGGACTACGCCGGAGAAATTGGAGATGAAACAACAGGCGATATGCTTTTAGGCATTCATCAAAGTTTAGAAAAACATGTATGGATGCTCAAATCGTTTCTCGGATAAGGTGGGAGTGGCCCCACCTTATTTGCATGTTCAGTCGCAGATGAGTGCTTTTGTTGCATGAAAATAAATGAATCGACTCACACTAACTGTAACAAACGAAAAAGAGGTGGGTCGATGAAAAAAACGTATTATGTTTCGGTGGCACGTGGTGAGATTTCACAAGTGAAAACGGCTTCCCCATGGGAATTTCGCATTGAAGCGACGGATGAAGAAATCATTCAATTACGGGAGTATTTTGATGAAATGTATTCATCCGATTGGCAATCGTTTTGGCGTGCACATGTGCCATATGTGCAATATCATTATGATCGGCCGAACGACGGGTATGACAACGCAATGAAAAAAGTGTATGAAATGATTTATGAACTTGGCGATGAGGAAGCGAAACAACAAATTGAAACGATGGGTGTCATACAGTTATAAAAGCTGTCGACTACTTCACTGTGTGGTACAATGAAGAAAACATACAGTTGAGGGTAGACGGTGATGATTGTATTTCAAGATTACTACGGATACAACGTTCGACTTTCTTTTTCTGACCATCCTTTCTCGAAGCAACCGAAACATGTTTTCGTTATTTGTCGGTACGGTGGTCGTTGGTTATTGACAAATCACGCTGTACGTGGCTTGGAGTTTCCGGGTGGCAAAGTAGAAGAGGGAGAGACGGCAGAAGAGGCAGCTATTCGTGAAGTAAGGGAAGAAACGGGAGGGGTCGTTGAAAAGATCACGTACATTGGACAGTATGAAGTCAACTGTCCGAATGAAACGATTGTAAAAAATATTTACTTTGCCCATGTTAAATCTTTGGAACAAAGGGAGTCGTATTTTGAAACAAATGGTCCTGTGCTCATTGAGCATATGCCAGATGACATAGCGAAAGATGAACGATTTAGTTTTATTATGAAAGATGGCGTATGGACATATACAAAACAAGAGTTAAAGCGGCGGGGAATGTTGTAAAACCCCACCGCTTTTTGACGTGTGGGGTTATGCGCGTTTTATTAATTTTTTTTCAAACCAACTGACAAGCTGGTACATGATGCTAGAGAGTAAAGCAATCATAAGCAAACTTAATAAAACGAGCGTAAAGTTAAACACTTGGAAGCCGTAAATAATCATATAGCCGAGCCCTTGTTTTGAGACGAGAAATTCACCAACGATGACACCAACCCAAGATAGACCAACGTTTACTTTTAACGTTGAAATGATTGTTGGGAAGGAGGCAGGTAAAATGGCCTCTGTAAACCACTGTCGTTTCGTTGCTCCGAATGTTCGAAGCACTTTTATATAGTTTGCATCGACTTCTTTAAATGAGGTGTAAACGACAATCGTTGTAATGATGATCGAAATGATCGCTCCCATTGCGACGATCGATGTCATATTCGGTCCGAGTGCGACGATTAAAATCGGACCGAGCGCTACTTTTGGCATCGCGTTTAAAATGACTAAATACGGATCAACGATTTTTGAGATGCGCGGAAACCACCAAAGTATTGCTGCAAAACAAACGCCGATCATCGTTCCGGTGATAAAGCCCAGCACCGTCTCTGTTAATGTGACGGTCGTGTGTGTTAGCAATGTATGATCGCGTATTTTGGCGATAAACAAATGCCAAATGGAAGACGGGGAGCTAAATAATAACGGATCAATCCGATGAAATCGGCTTGCGATTTCCCATAAACTAAAAAACGTAATGACAATGATTACTTGAAAAAAACGGACGATTTGTTTTTCGCGTTTTTCATATGCCATATATTGATCATATATACGTTGCAACCACTCATGTTTGTTCAATGCTCTCTAACTCCTTCCAAATCATTTGAAAGAGCGGTGAAAAATCTGGATGTTGGCGGGCTTGAAACGGTGTACACGCTTTTAACGAATCTGGAACGGTAACGATTTTTTGAATTTTTCCCGGTCTTGCGGTAAATAAAACGATGCGGTCGCTCATCGCAATGGCTTCACCAATATCGTGCGTGACAAGAAGTGCTGTTTTTTGATACTGTTTTAACGTTTCCCATACAAGATCTTCTAGTTTGAGCTTTGTTTGATAATCAAGCGCTGAAAACGGCTCATCTAACAGTAATATTTTCGGATCCGTTGCAAGCGTGCGTACGAGTGCAGCGCGTTGGCGCATTCCTCCCGACAATTCATTAGGATAGCGGTCATCGACATCGCGCAGCCCGATTTGATGCAATAGGGCGAGTGTTTGTCTCCTTGTTTTCTCGCTATATTTTCCCATTAGCTTTAATCCAAGTGTCACGTTTTGTTCGATCGTCTTCCATGGGAACAAATAATCATGTTGTAGCATATATCCAATCGTTTGACGCATTGTTCTTATTTCTTTTCCTTCGATAAGCACACGTCCTTTTGTCGGTTCGATCAATCCTGCGATAATTGAAAGAAGCGTTGTTTTTCCACAGCCGCTTGGGCCGAGAAAGGAGACAAACTCTCCTCTCTCGACAGTTAGCGATAGATGATCAAGCGCCAATACGGCAGATTGCTTTGTGACGTAGGCGTGCATCACTTGATCAATCGTTAAAATGGGCATGATGTTCACCTACTTTTTTGCATGTTCAGCAAATGATGTATTGACTAAAATGGAGTGATCCACGTACGACGGTAATTCATTTGCTTCCTTCATCACGTTTTGGAGATTGTTCCATTCTTCTTCATCTAAAATCGGATCAGTTGCGTATGAACCTTGTTGTTTATAGCGATCGACGACTTTTTCAATGAGAGCGATATCTGTATTTTCAAAGTACGGTTGAATGACTGTTGCAATTTCTTTCGCATCATGTGTTTGTACCCATTGTTGTGCTCTATAAAGGGCACGCGTAAATTTTTCGATGACATCTTTATTTTTGTCGATAAAACTTTGTTTTGCCATAAATGTCGTATATGGGAGATGACCAGATTCCGTTCCGAATGAAGCGACAATATATCCTTTTCCTTCTTGTTCAAAAATGCTAGCAGTTGGCTCAAATAGTTGGACGAAATCGCCTGTTCCGCTTGCAAATGCATTGGCAATATTTGCGAATTCAATATTTTGAATGAGGTTTAAATCTTTGTGCGGGTCAATTCCGTGTTGCTTCAAGACGTATTCTCCGACCATTTGCGGCATGCCGCCTTTTCTCTGTCCTAAAAATGTACTTCCTTTCAGTTGATCCCATGTAAAGTTGGCGATTGGTTTTCGTGAAACTAAAAATGTACCATCGGTCTGTGTCAATTGCGCGAAATTGATGATCGGATCAACAGCTCCTTGGCTATACACGTAAATGGACGTTTCGGAACCGACGAGCGCAATATCCGCTCCGTTTGATAAAAGTGTCGTCATCGTTTTATCGCCGCCCCACGTCGTATTCAGTTCGATATGAAGCCCTTCTTCAGCAAAAAAACCTTTTTCAATTGCCACGTATTGTGGAGCGTAAAAAATGGATCGAGTTACTTCTGCAACGCGTAACGTTTTTACATCATTTGATGAGCAGGCTGTAAGTAAAAACATTAAAATAATGAGCAAAAACCCCCATTTTCGCATGTGTTTCCCCTCTTTCCTGTCGTTTGCTTTATCGTATGCGCCTAATAAAAATGTGTGAATGATCTAAAAAGAAAACCGCCGAGCACATCCCCCGACGGTTTAATTAATTGAATGTAAGGCAATCAATTCATATGTAACGATCGTTGTCTCGTTTTCAAGAACAAGTTTTTTGACAACAGCTTGCCCTGTTGCTTCTCCGTGTTTTGTTCGTCTTACTTCTAATGGGACATCAAGCGGATATAAACGATAGCCTTCTTTTTGTAATACAAATAAGTTGTGTTCAATTCGTTTTTCTTTTCCATTTGTGACGATCATTGTTTGTACTTCTAACGGCATACCCATAGGATCACTCCATATTCCACATTTTTACCTTCATTGAAACACATTTATGACGATTACACAACTGCATTTCATATATTGATACTATATCATATAAATAAATCATATGATCTAGTGATAAATTTTATTGACAGGACAAAAATGTAAATGGTACGATGACAATAAGTTTGAAAGAGAGATGTTTGAATATTCATTTCTTTTTTGAACGAAGTGTTTACGTATGAGGGGAGTTTTTTATTGATGAAACAATTTCATTCATTTGGGTGGTATGCGGCTCGCATTGCCCCGTATTTGCCTGAGGAAGCGTTCCGTCCTGTTCCGTCTCGTCTGTTTGGTGGTCTTGCTTACATGCTCGTTTTAGTTAGCAGCATTGTCACGATTTCTTTATTTGATCTCCATTGGTTATGGAACGGATTGCTTTCAGTTGTTATTGGATTTTGTTTTGCTGGTTTAGGGTTTTTAGGACATGAAATTTTGCATGGAACAGTTGTCAAACGGGCGTGGCTTCGTGATTTGTTAGGAGGCATTGCATTTTTGCCACTTTGCACAGGTCCAAAGTTGTGGAGAAAATGGCATAACGCAACGCATCATGTGCATACACAACATGAGGAACTTGATCCGGATGCGTGGCCAACGATCAAACGTTTAGCTCAAAGTCGTTTCCTCCGTTGGGTTTATCGCATTCCGTTTCCGATTCGTGCGGCTTTTTCGTTCTTGTCTTTAGCAGGGATGTTTACAGTTCATTCGCTTCATATGCTTCTTCATTTTTGGAAGGATTTTGAAAAAGGAAATCGTCGTGCCGTATTCTGGCAATTTGTCTTACCATGGTCGGTATGGATTGGGTTATTGTTGATGATCGGAGTAGAAAAATGGCTCTTTGCGTTCGTTCTTCCACTACTTATTGGAAATACGATCGTGATGGGATACATTTCAACGAACCATCGCTTAAATCCGCTCGTTCCAGTTAACGATCCATTAGCAAACAGCTTAACTGTCATCGTTCCGAAGTGGGTCGACATATTGCATTTTAACTTTTCGCACCATACAGAACATCATTTGTTCCCAGCGATGAGTTCAAAATATTATCCGCTCGTTAAACAATATATTAAACAACTACGGCCGGATCGTTATTATGAAATGCCGATGACAAAAGCGTTAATTGCGCTATGGAAAACACCACGGCTTTATCACGAACAAACAGAACTAATCGAGCCGCGTGAAGGATATGTATACGGCACGCTTGGATATGGATTAAATATAGATGACCTTTCGCATAAAGTGAAAGAAAATGTTATAGGAAAAATGGTAAAAGAAAAATAAAGCGTCGCATCTCGGCGCTTTTTGTTTTTATAAAGAAAACAAGACGTGGACAATTCGCCACGTCTTATTATTTTCTTGCATGTTTTATTATAGGGGAGATGTGTCATTGAAAGCTATTTCATTTTTTCTTTTAATTTGCTTTTAATATAATTTTTCGTCTTCTCGTCATTTTTTAGCCTCCTTTTGTTCGTTTTTATATACCACTATATGTTCCATTTCGTAAATGGTTTGTACAAACTTTGTACAAACAATAAAAAAAAGAAAAAAGCTGCCGAAACAGGCAGCTTTTGTTGTTTACGCGATTGGCCCACCGAGTTTTTCGATGCGTGGATCAATGTTTGTGAATTTTTTGAAGTTTTCCTGGAACTTCGCCGCAAGCTCTTTTGCTTTTTGTTCATACGCTTCTGGATCGGCCCATGTGCTTTTTGGTTGCAGCACTTCATCAGGCACACCGGGAACGTGAAGCGGAATATGCAGACCGAAAATCGGGTCTTGAACGGTTTCGACGTTGTTTAATTCTCCTTCTAACGCCGCTTTGACCATCGCGCGCGTATACGATAGCTTCATCCGTTCGCCAATGCCGTATCCGCCTCCCGTCCAGCCGGTGTTGATTAAAAATACTTGAACGCCGTGAGCATCGATTTTTTGTCCAAGCATGTCTGCATATCGTGTTGCTGGAAGCGGTAAAAACGGTGAGCCGAAGCATGTAGAGAACGTTGCTTCCGGCGCTGTCACTCCGCGCTCTGTGCCTGCTAATTTGCTCGTATATCCGCTTAAGAAATGATACATTGCTTGTTCTTTCGTTAATTTACTAATTGGCGGCAATACCCCGAATGCATCTGCTGTTAAAAAGACGATCGTATGCGGATGACCTGCAATGCTTGGTTGAACAATATTATCCATCGCTTCAAGCGGGTACGCCGCACGCGTATTTTCAGTTAACGTTGCATCGTCGTAATTTGGTATGCGCGTATCTGGATCCATCATGACGTTTTCTAATACGGAGCCGAAGCGAATCGCATCGAAAATTTGCGGCTCTTTTTCACGTGATAAGTTAATGCATTTGGCATAACATCCACCTTCAATATTAAAAACACCGTTGTTTGACCAACCGTGCTCGTCATCGCCAATTAGGCGACGGTTTGGATCAGCAGAAAGCGTTGTTTTTCCTGTACCAGATAAACCGAAAAAGAGCGCGACATCACCTTCTTGACCGACGTTTGCTGAACAGTGCATCGGGAAGATTCCTTGTTCTGGCAATAAAAAGTTCATGACAGAGAAAACGGATTTTTTCATTTCACCAGCATATTCTGTTCCACCAATAAGCACGGTACGACGTTCAAATGAGATAATAATAAACGTTTCTGAACGCGTGCCGTCAACAGATGGATTTGCCTTAAATGTTGGTGCAGAAATGACTGTAAATTGTGGTTCATGTGTTTGTAATTCTTCCGCTGTTGGACGAATGAACAATTGATGGGCAAATAAGTTATGCCAAGCAAATTCATTGATAACTTGAATCGGTAAGCGATAAGCAGGATCGGCGCCTGCAAAGCCATTAAATACAAATAGTTCTTCTTTTGTCATTAAATAATCGGTCACTTTGTTGTAAAGTTTATCAAATACTTCTTCAGAAATTGGTTGGTTGACAGTTCCCCAATCAATTTTATGTTTAACAGATGGTTCTTCTACAATATATTTATCTTTTGGAGAACGGCCTGTATATTTTCCGGTTGTTGCACAAATCGCTCCTGATGAAGTTAGGATGCCTTCTTTCCGAGTTAGTACTTTTTCTACTAGTCGTGGTACAGATAAGTTATGAAAAACCCCATCCCTTTGTAAGAGCGTTGATAATTTGTTTGTCAGTTCAATGGAATTCATTGGACAAAACCTACCTTTGTTTGATTTATCTTTATGTAAAAAGTATAACACATTTTGATAAATAGTCCATACTAATTCATGTATTTTTCTTGAATTTATTTTAGACATCATAAAGGGAGAAAAAACGTTGACTCGCTTATGATAGATGTGATATGATGCTGAGATGAACGGATACTCTTATCCCGAGTTGGTGGAGGGGGACAGGCCCGATGAAACCCAGCAACCGTCACATACGTGAAAAGGTGCTAACCTGTGGCAAGGGGACGCCCTTGAACGATAAGAGTGAAAGGCGCAGACAAATGCAAGAACCTTTCCTCTGAGGGAAAGGTTTTTTTCACGATAGACCATAATAAGAGGGATGAGTACCGTATCATTTGTCATTATACTGAGGAGGAATGTTTGAATGCCTAAACGTCGTCTGTTTACATCTGAATCTGTAACGGAAGGGCATCCGGATAAAATTTGTGACCAAATTTCCGATGCGATTTTAGATGCGATTTTAGCGAATGATCCAAATGCGCGTGTTGCATGCGAAACGAGTGTAACAACAGGACTTGTTTTAGTGAGCGGAGAAATTACAACGTCTACATATGTAGATATTCCAAAAATTGTTCGTGAAACGATTCGCGAGATTGGCTATACACGTGCAAAATACGGTTTTGATGCCGATACGTGCGCCGTATTAACGTCAATTGATGAACAATCACCAGACATCGCGATGGGTGTTGACAAAGCGTTAGAAGCTCGTGAAGGGCAAATGACAGATGAAGAAATCGAAGCGATCGGTGCAGGAGACCAAGGATTAATGTTTGGTTTCGCGTGCAACGAAACGAAAGAGCTTATGCCGCTTCCAATTTCACTTGCCCATAAACTTGCGCGCCGTTTAGCAGAAGTGCGTAAAGAAGACATTTTACCATACTTACGCCCGGACGGAAAAACGCAAGTGACAGTGGAGTATGATGAAAACGGCAAACCTGTACGCATTGATACGATCGTTGTTTCCACACAACATCATCCAGAAATTACGCAAGATCAAATTGTGCGCAATATTAAAGAACATGTCATTCAACCTGTCGTTCCAGCGGAGTTGATCGATGAAAACACAAAATATTTCATTAACCCAACAGGTCGTTTCGTCATCGGTGGTCCACAAGGTGACGCAGGGTTAACAGGACGCAAAATTATCGTTGACACTTACGGTGGTTATGCTCGTCACGGCGGTGGGGCTTTCTCAGGAAAAGACCCAACGAAAGTAGATCGCTCGGCAGCATATGCGGCTCGTTACGTAGCGAAAAACATTGTCGCAGCAGGTCTTGCGGATAAATGTGAAGTGCAATTAGCATATGCGATCGGTGTGGCGCAACCTGTATCGATCTCAATCGACACGTTCGGCACAGGCAAAGTATCTGAGGATGTATTAATTGAAGTGGTGCGCAACAACTTCGACCTTCGCCCAGCAGGCATTATTAAAATGCTCGATCTCCGTCGCCCGATTTATAAACAAACAGCAGCTTATGGTCACTTCGGCCGTACGGACATTGATCTTCCTTGGGAGCGTACAGATAAAGCGGAAGCGTTAAAACAACAAGCGTTACAGTTAGCGAAGTAAGGAAAAGAGGAGAGTTACAAGATGTAGCTCTCCTTTCCTATTTTTTAAGTAAGAACAGAAAGTCAACTACCCCCACTTAGCTAACGCTTGAAGTGAGGGCTTGCAACTCCCCAGAAGTGCAAACGGACTCTGTCCTCCTTCCTTGACTTGGGGTTGCATCAGGGGCAGGTTGACGACTACCCAACGACGCAGGTCATGCCTGCATCGTTACCGATTCTCTCGGCATGTCTGTTGGCAGTACTTGGCTTCCACACACAACAGACGAACCCACGCTCGATGTTTTACGGTTACAACGTTTCCTGTAACCAACTCCATACATCGAGTAGCAGTTACTGGAGTGCCTTTATTAAACGGTTTTCTCCACGCCTCTATTATATCATACACAAAAGAAAGGGGGAACGCGCATTCCTCTCCCACTTACTCCCTTTGTTCGTTGAAGTGGGAGTCTCCTGCGCGAAATAGGATGAAGCCCTAAGTAAATGCGCGACACGGCAACGCTAACAGCAATAGGTAAAAGACAAACAGCAAGCGCTGGAGCGTATAGTAAAAACGGAACGATGACAGAAAATATTGCAGTCGTATGTCCTGATGGAAATGAATGGTCAGTTAATGGGTTTTTTGTTACTTTCGTTTTATGCAGTGAAATATACGGTCGTTTGCGAGGATATATTTTTTTCATCATTGTGACAGGAATATGGCTAAGTGCTAAGGCGATCGCACTTGCGATAGCAGTATCGCGCCATTCATCCCGCAATAGCCAAATGGCTAGCATAACCGATGTAATTGAAAATGTAGCCCCTCCAACGTGTGTAATTGAACGAAAATAGGTGTTTAGCCATTTTTGATCAAAATAACGATTAATGCTGTAAAATAACTTGCACTCCCAATCGTACCATTTTCGTAACATAAGCAAATCCCCCTGATTTTATGATAAAATACATATGTGAAGTCAATAATAAAACAATGTAAAAATACCACGCTTATTTGTCGCGTGGTTTGTTTACTTGAAGTGATTTATAATATTGTCCTTTTTCGACATATTCGCGACGAATGCGTGCCATTTCACGCTCATCTTCTTCAGTTAATTCACGAATCACTTTCGCAGGACGACCGAATGCAAGTGTGCGTGGCGGGATTTTTTTTCCTTGTGGAACGAGGCTACCAGCGCCGATAAACGCACCTTCACCAATTTCGGCACCGTCTAAAATGATGGAGCCCATGCCGATGAGGGCACCTTTTCGCACGATGGCACTATGTAAAATGACCTGATGGCCAACGGTGACATCATCTTCAATAATAAGTGGATTGTTTGGACTTTGATGCAGGACAGAATTGTCTTGAATGTTCACACGATTGCCGATGATCGTTGGTGCAACATCTCCGCGAATGACAGTGTTAAACCAAACGCTCGTTTCCTCTCCAATCGTTACATCGCCTGTAATAGTAACGTAATCGGCGATGAAAGCAGAACGTGCAATGTTTGGTGTGTGTTCTTTATATGGATAAATCATTTCACTCGTCCCTTTCGTTTCGTTTTGTTATATTTAGTGTACAAATTTTTCGTCTATTCGTAAACATAAAGGAGGGGTGTATATGTGGAAATGGGAAGGAGAAAACGCAAAAGGAACGATTGTAATCGTTCACGGTGCCGCTGAACATCACGGTCGGTATAAATGGCTTATTGAAATGTTTCGCACGCACGGTTTTCATGTTGTTGCAGGAGATTTACCAGGGCAAGGAACGACATCACGCAGTCGAAGAGGACATATTGATTCCTTTGACGAATATATCGAAGCGGTTGCCAGTTGGGTGCATGAAGCAAGCGTGTATGAGCAGCCTGTTTTTTTACTTGGCCACAGTATGGGGGGACTTGTTGTCATTCGCACATTACAAGAAAAGCGTCTTCCTGTGCGCGGTGTCATTTTATCTTCTCCATGTTTAGGGCTCGTTCACTATCCGTCCAAAGCACTTGAAATCGCCTCACGCATTTTAAATGTCATTCATCCGAAAAAGCGTTTTCCATTAGGGTTAACGGTGGAGATGGCGACTCGAAATGAAGAAGTGCGTGAGATGGATAAAAACGATTCATTATACGTGACGAAAGTGTCTGTTCGCTGGTATCGTGAGCTAGTCAAAGCCATTCAGATTGCTCATGATAAAATTGCGGACTTACCAGACGTTCCGATGCTTGTCATGCAGGCGGGAGATGATAAAATTGTCGATAAACATGCAGTCAAATCATGGTTTGATCAGTTGACGGTAAGTGAAAAAGTGTATAAAGAATGGCCAAAACTGTATCATGAAATTTTTAACGAACCTGAACGTGAACAAGTATTTTTATATGCCCATACGTTTTTAACTTTGCAGCTGCAAAGGGGTGAACTCATTGAACGTTCCAACAAATCCGTTTAGTCTAATGCGAGCTGTCTATCATCGCGTTTTTCCGCTTGTTCACCGGGAACTAGCCGTTTGGAAAAAAAGAGCAGAAGCTATTCCGAACGAAGAATTGCGCAAACAAGCGTTAGCGAGCATCGCAACAAAAACGTTTCATTGCGAAGGGGGCGCGATTTTAGCTTTACTGGCGGGAAAAGAAATGGAGCGATGCATTCGTTTTATCGTTGCTTATCAAACGATTAGCGATTACCTCGATAATTTATGCGATCGCAGTACGTCGCTGGATCCGACTGACTTTCGTGCGTTGCACGATTCAATGATCCATGCGTTAACGGTCGGGGCAAAAAAAGAGGCATATTATCGTTATCGTGCCGAACAAGATGACGGTGGCTATTTGCATGCCCTTGTCGATACGTGCCAAGAAATGTTGCAAGAAGTGAAACATTATGACGTCATTGCTCCATTTTTACATGAACTTGCATCATATTATTGTGACTTACAAGTACATAAACATGTAAAAAAAGAGGAGCGCATTCCGCGCTTGAAGCAATGGTTCGCTAAACATGAAGCATCGTTGCCGAAAATGGAGTGGTACGAATTTTCCGCTTGTTCTGGTTCAACGCTCGGTATTTTTTGTCTAGTTGCTTACGCCTGCAACGATGCGTTCGATCAGCTTCTTGCACAACGTGTGCGCAACAGCTATTTTCCATACGTACAAGGGCTGCACATTTTGCTTGATTATTTCATTGATCAAGAGGAAGACCGACAAGGTGGAGATTTAAATTTTTGTTTTTATTATCCGAATGAGGAGACGCTATTTGCCCGTTTGCGTCATTTCATTGAAGAGGCAGATCGCCATATTGCACAATTGCCACATCGTGAATTTCATCGCTTTATTCATCGTGGCTTGCTCGGATTATATTTATCAGATGAAAAAGTACACGAGCAAGAAGGTATTCATAAGCTAGCGAAACAATTGTTGCGTTCCGGTGGCATGACGTCCCACTTCTTTTATTGGAACGGCAGAATGTATCGAAAATGGCAAAAATGGATGTATGCGTGAAGAAAACGGGTGTATAATGGAAGAAAAGAAGAGAGGGATGAATATGTCGTTACCTCGCTTTTCACACGTCACGTATGAACAATATCTAATTATGCGTCAACATAGTGATGAAAGATTAGAATATATTGATGGCGTCGTTTATATGACACCTTCACCGAGCATCCAGCATCAACTCGTATCAAGCAATCTTCATACAATATTCGGGAGTTATTTGAAAGGAAAGACATGTAAAGTATTTGCCGCCCCTACGGACATTGAGCTAGTGAGTGAAACATGTTCTGAAAGAAAGCTCGTCATTCCTGATTTAAGCATTATTTGTGATCAAACCGGATTTACAGACACAAAATATGTCGGTGTTCCGACGTTAATTGTTGAAATACTCAGTCCTTCGAATCAAGCGTACGATTTAGTGACGAAGTTTAATTTATATATGGAATATGGTGTAAAAGAATATTGGATTGTCAATCCAATGAAACAAGCCGTGACCGTTTATGTATTAAATGAAGAGAGGCTATACGAGCAGGCGGATATTAAAGTAAGTGTTGGAACTGTTCAATCTGTTTGCTTTCCAGGTTTGTTTGTTCATTTAGAAGAAATATTTCACTAACAAAGCAAAAGTAGCGATAGGGAAGACCGATCGCTACTTCTTACCTCTTCTCAATCGCGACGATAAACGGCGGATGATTGATTTGATTCATAAATTCGTATCGAATGACGTGTGCGCGCTGTTGATCGATTGTTGAAACGTATTGTAAAAGAGCATCACGCTCGATTGCTCCTTCGGGATGACCGTGGTAAATGACGAGAACGATGATTCCTTCCGGAGCCATGATGTCCAGCAATTGTTCAATCGCAGCAATTGTTGAGTTTGGCTTTGTGACAATTTGTTTATCTCCCCCGGGCAAATAACCGAGATTAAACATCGCTCCGGTAATGCGTCCTTTATATTCGGGAGGGATATGCGCATCAAGTTCCGCGTGGCTTGCTTGCACAAGTGTGACACGTGTTTCTATATGATGTTCGTGCAATCGCTTTGTCGTATTTTCAATCGCTTGCGCTTGAATGTCGAAGCCAAACACATGCCCATATTCTCCGACACGTTCAGCTAAATAAAGCGTATCGTGGCCGTTGCCAACCGTTGCATCGACGACGATATCTCCCTCTTTGACAGCTAAGTCGATGAGCGAGCGCGCAAACGGCAAAATGCGCATGAGTTTCATCATCTTTCTCCCTTTCGTACATATTTTTTCCCTTGATAACTATTGCGTCGCTCTAATTCGGCATCGATGGCGTTTAACACTTCCCATTTGTTGACGCTCCACATCGGACCGATCATTAAATCGATCGGACCGTCTCCTGTAATCCGATGAACGATCATCTCTGGCGGCAATACCTCTAGCTGATCACAAACGAGTTGCACGTATTCGTCGAACGTTAAAAAGCGAAGCATTCCTTTTTCATATTGCTTCACCATCGGAGTTCCTTTTAGCAAATGTAGTAAATGAATTTTAATGCCTTGTACATCTAAATGAGCGACCGTCTTTGCTGTTTCCATCATCATGTCGTACGTTTCAAGCGGCAATCCGTTAATAATATGGGCACAAACGCGAATGCTATGTTTACGTAGCTTTTGTACCCCTTCTACATAGCACGAAAAGTCATGTGCGCGGTTAATTAAAGTAGCGGTTTGTTCATGGACGGTTTGCAAGCCAAGCTCGACCCATAAATACGTTCGCTCATTCAATTCGGCTAAATAGTCAACGACATCGTCAGGTAAACAATCGGGGCGTGTAGCGATTGATAAACCGACGACCCCTTCTAAATGTAACACCGATTCGAATTTTTCACGCAAGACGTCAACGGGTGCATGCGTATTTGTGAACGCTTGAAAATAGGCGATGTATTTGCCATCTTTCCATTTCGTATGCATTTTTTCTTTAATCGTATGAAATTGCGTTACTAAGTCGTCCGTTCGTCTACCTGCAAAATCACCGGAACCGGCAGCGCTACAAAATGTGCAACCGCCGTACGCGACGGTGCCATCACGATTCGGACAATCAAATCCTGCATCAAGCGACACTTTAAACACTTTTTCACCGAACGTTTGGCGTAAATGATAATTCCATGTATGGTATCGTTTCTTGTCGTTTGTATATGGAAAAGGATTCATGTTTATCACCTCGCATCATTTTAGCATTGTAGCACGTTTCAAACGAGAAACTCAACGGTGCTGTGATAAATGACAAGAAAATGTACAAACTATAAAGCGATACGAAAGAAAGGAAGGGATGCGTATGGCAACACGACAGTCAATGGATGAGTTTTTACAACATTGTGAAGATGTGCTTCGCTATGCAAAAGAGCAATATACGGAAGCAAGCAAGCTTGAACATTATAACGATACAGAATATGTAAAAGCCCAGCAAATGCTTGAACATGCGGTGACCGATTTGGCACATTTTTCGTTAAGTTGTAACGCCCAACAGCGCGAGCAATTGCATCGCATGCGCCTGCAGCTTGAACAATTACAAAACGATATGATTTTACTTCGTCACTAGGAGGAAAACGATGAAAAAACGTTCGAAACAAAACAATCCAGAACAAAAAACATTGCATGCGAAAGATTTTGGTGATCCGATAAAAGAAGTGAAACAAAGGAATGCGAAAAAGGGGCAAGAAGCAAAATCGGAATATCATAATGAAACGTAATTTCCCCACTCGGACATGCTCCGGGTGGGGATAGTTTAGTTTTGTTTCAAAATGTCATCTAGTTTTTCTTTGGTAAGGTTTGTCACACCGTAAAAAACAGGATCAATATATGTGCTTGATGCTTTTCCTGCTAATTCATATTCAATTTTTGGTGAAACAATATAAAAGTGAGCGCTTTGTTCCGCCTTTTCAGCAAAAGTAAAATACATATTTATTGTTTCGTTCGGACTTACACTCTGTTTTTCCGATTTATCGTTTATCTTTACATCTTTTGTCTGTAAATAAGTGTTTTCTACAGTTACACCCTTTATTTGGATCGTATGCTTTGAAACGTTTTTCAGCTTTGCTTGAAAAAATTGCGTATTTGGATAAGCTGTCACATACTCATTTTGTGGAGTAAATATTCCTTTCTCGTCTACAGCTAACTTGATTTGACCGATCGGGAATGTCTCTTTATATTTTTGATCAAATATGAGAGTTATTTTAGATAGTGTCGCGCTACTTACTTCTTTTAAACGTAAATTTACAGCGATATTAAATAATTGAAAGTCTTTGTATTTATCACCTTTGATAAGATCGTATTGCATGTCATCGATTGCGTGTGAGATTTCGGGAAAATCGATAGATGTTACGTTTGTTAGAGGGCTGTCACTTAATAAAATGAAGTTAAGAACAAAAGGAGCATCTTTTTTTGCTACATATACACCGTCCCATTTCCCAAAAACAATAAATCCTTTTATGTGTTCCGACTGGCATCCGAGAATAAGAAAACTGATGAGAATAGAGAAGATGAGAAAAAATTTTTTCATCATTTATTGTCAACTCCCTTTCATTTTAGTGTATAATAACCTAATCATAATAAAATAACTACCTGAAATATTTTTAATTATTTTATACTTTTTGTATCATGTGTATCATCTATATGATTGAGTAGCCATGCTTAAATACACTTGCAACGAGGGTGTAAATTTTTTAAAATAATGTGTATAACCCGTGGTGCTAGTTGAGCGCTAGCGCTCAACTAGCCCAAGTGTGACAAGTGAATATGCCAACAAGATGCCATCTAGTGCTACTTCAAATCCCGCAATCGAATTCGCACGAATTTCTGTCATACGATACTGGTCAACGAGGACGGAGAACACCGTCTCTATAACTTTACGTTTTTGTTTGAGCCATTTCTCCCATGATTCCGATGGGCGGTGTTTCTGGTTTTTGCGAGATGGAGTCCAAAAAGCGATTTGGTACTCTTCATACAACTTTTCTTGCAATTCGCTACTGATGAATCCTTTGTCACCCAAGTTATAGAGGTGAGGAATTTGAGTCATGACGGTTTCAGCTGCAGTTCGATCGTGACAGGACGCCTCCGTTACCACGTATCCCATGGGCAGTCCTTGGTTGGTCACCTGAAGATGGAGCTTAAATCCGTAGTACCACTGCTTTTTCGACGCACAAAGTCCGATGTCCGCGATTCCTTGGAATCGTTTGACACGGTACATTCTTGCGGCATGGCACAACTCGAGTGGCATACTATCTACGACCGCATAGGCGTGGTGTTGTCCACGTTTCGCTAGTTCATGACGAATCCATTTGATCGCAAAGCGCAGCGCTCGGCAACGGCGATTGTATCGAGAACGTTCAAGAAAATGTCCATCCGTAAACAAGTTCCCAGTCACAAAGCGATGCCATGCACGTTCGGAAGAGAAGCCAAGCAGCTTTCCTAAAAGATGAATAGCAATGATCACCGTATCTTCTTGTTTCACCAAATGACGATTGCGACGTTGAAGATAGAATTGAATTTGTGACAGCTGGGCAGAAACAAAAAAGAAAATGACTGCATATTGTTTTTGAATCTTTGCTTGATCTGTAGTAAAATGAAAGTGCTCTTGCATGGGGATTCTCCTTTCGAATGTTGGATCGCACTTTCATTCTACAGGAGATCCGCAGGCAAGAGCTATTTTTATGCTTACTCGATTTTATCTAGTACCACGGGTTATAATTCCATTGTAACTATTCAGCCACATCATAAAGTGAGCTGAATATTTTCTTCTTTCCTTGTCTATGATGTGAATACTGATAGACAAGGAGGTGAATCGCATGTTGACGGTACAACAAGCTGTATTTACAGTTGAGAGCTTAATCGGCAAAGTTCAACAACAAAAACAGCTCATTCATCAACTCGTTCAAGAAAATGAACATTTGCGTCACGAAAACAAACAACTACGCAAAGAAAATGAACAACTGAAGTACCGTGTTCAAGAGCTGGAAGCACGCACGAAAAAAAACAGCTCCAATAGCCATTTGCCCCCATCTTCTGACCGTTTTGCCAACACACGTTCTTCTCGTCAACCATCTGGCAACAAGCCAGGCGGACAAGAAGGACATCAAGGAACGACGCTCCGTCAAGTGGAACATCCACATCATCGTGTCGTCCACCGTGTGCATACGTGTCAAGGATGTGGGGCTTCTTTGCGTGAAGTCAAACCGTTCAAAGTCGATATCCGTCAAGTGTTTGATCTCCCTCCTGTGACGATCGAGGTGACACAACATGAACGTGAAGTGAAATCGTGTCCGCATTGTCGATGCGTGCAACAAGCCGAATTCCCATCCCACGTCACGAATCATGTGCAATACGGTCCACGCCTTACTGCGCTCGTTGTTTATTTACATCATATCCAATTGATCCCGTACAAGCGTTTAAGTGATACAATCGAAGCGTTATATCAACACTCGATTAGTACAGGAACCCTTGCCAATATGGTGAAACGAGGACGCGAAGCGCTGGAATCAAATATGGACATCATCGAAGACGCCTTACTTGAATCCAACATCCTGCATGTCGATGAAACGAGTTTGCGCATCAATGGGAAACTCGCATGGGTGCATGTCGCGTGTACATCGAGATATACATACTTGGCTTCTCACGCTTCTCGTGGAAAGAAAGCAACGGATGAGATCGGGATTCTTCCACAATACAAAGGGACGATGATGCACGATGGGTTCGGTACGTATCCGAAATACACACATGCCACCCATGCCCTTTGTCATGCCCACCATTTGCGTGAGTTAAAAGGATTCATCGAACAAGGGCATACGTGGGCGATGCGCATGACCACGTTTCTGTTAGCCGCCAAGCAAGCCGTCGAAGCCCATCACGGTGCACTTTCCGAAGAAGAAGCGAGACGGTGGGAACGAGTGTATGATCGCATCCTAGAAAGAGCACAACATCGATTGGAAACGATGACACCTCTTCCGAAAAAAGCACTCGCTTTTGTTCGACGGCTTCAGAAACGAAAGGAAGAAGCGTTGCGTTTCTTACGTGAAGTACATGTTCCCTTTGACAACAACCAAGCCGAACGCGATCTTCGCATGGTTAAAGTCAAAGAGAACATTTCGGGTACGTTTCGCGTAGAAACATTCGCCCAGTCTTTTTGTATCACAAGAAGCATCGTTTCCACACTGACGAAACACGAAAAAAACGTGTGGGATTCGTTATGTCTTCTGTTGACGGGTGACACGCTTGATCGCGTTCTTTCTACCACTTAGGGCATTTTCTATTACGGGGATGCCCTATTTGTGTTGCGCTTCTTTACATACTACTATCGGGGTGAATAGTTACATTCCATTTTTTGTTGACATAAATTTTTACAATCTATATAATTATTAACATTAGCATTGCATAAATATAGTTAGAATTTTCTGTTAATTATTTTTTGTGAATTTGTGCCAAAAAGACAAAACCTAAAGAAAGGCGGCACTGTCCATTTGGTAAATATATACAGTTAAATCAGAGCGACAACGACAAAAGGGAGATTATGGACTGGCTCGCCCATCAAATTTTCGCAACCAAACATAAGCTGGTTTCCACAGAGCTCTCTTTAACCAACGAGTAATTCGAAGTAGGGATTTCTTACTTTTCATCTCCAATTGAATGAGAACATGTAAGCAATACGTGATAAGGGCTAAGAAAATTTGATTTTGAATAGCTGTTTCACTCATTCCATAAAAGTGCTTAATTTCTACGTGTTGCTTAAGCCATTTGAAAAAGAGTTCAATAGCCCAGCGAGATCGGTAAATACCACTTATCTCTTCTGCTTTTAAATCAAATCGGTTGGTAATTAAACGAAGTAAGTTCCCTTTTGTGTCCATAACTTCTAGTAGACGATAGACATTTTCAGTACGATTTTGTGTGGTACCAATATAGACCATTTTATCGGATAGAACGTGACAATCATCAGGAAGTGAAAATGTATAGACTTCACGAATGACTGCGTTTTTCTTCAGTCTTGAAACGAAGAAATAGCCATCATCTGTCATCCGGTCAAAACGTTCATAGTCCACATAACCGCGGTCAAACACATACATGGCTTCTTTATCATCCACTAGGACTTCGAGTTGATTTCGGTCATGTTCTTTTGCTGTCGTAATCACTGCTTTTTCAGGATAGACGGTGTCTTTATCCATGAAAACGAGCCGTAAGTGTAGCTTTACACCAGCTTTTGTTTTACGGAATTTTGCCCATTTATAATTGGTCAAATTCAACGGGAGTGTACTCGAATCAATGATTTTCAGTGGCATATTCTTTCCGTTTTTATAATGGTACCGTTGAATTTTCCAAACAAGATCCAAGAACAAATTTGCAAGAATTAGTGGGTTGATCTGATTGTTTTTTCGGGATAGCTGAGAGGCACTTATCGATTCAAATCCGAGTGCTTTTTGAAGATCTTCGTCTACAAGTGCATCACTCATTTCCTCTAAGCTCTTAAATTCGAGCAGTTGGGCTACCAATAAAAATTTAATATAGGCTTCTGTTGTCAGCTTTTTTGTGTAATAGTCCTGTTTCAATTCTTTGACTTGTTCGCTAAGTTTTTGAATATTTATGGGTGAAACCCATTTACCAAATGATGAAATTAGTGTATTCTTGTCCATAACAGTTATCCTTTACGATTGGATTTGGACAGGAACCACCTGTACTTCCATTGTAAAGGATTTTTTTGTTTCGAAATCAATAAAAAATTGAACATTCTTAGTATTTTGAATCATCAGATTTAATTACTGCAATGCTAGTGAATTATTAATAAAAATGAATATTTTAATAAAAACTTGCTCGTATATCCTCAGAAATATGGTCTGAGAGTTTCTACCCGGCAACCTTAAATTGCTGGACTACGAGTGAAAGTGAATCTAAGTCCATTTTATTCAGTAATTAAGAAAGATGAAGGGATATGGACGGGATTCATATACCTATTTATAAGTTGTACATATAGTATCGAAGACATCAACCCAAGAGGATAGGTTTTCACTCGTGAAACATTAATAGAAACCTATCCTCTTGGGTTTTTACTATTTATTCAGAAAACTATTTTTGTAGAGTGGGAGAGGTTAATGTATAAAAAATATGACAAAAGCAGATTTTCACCAGAACAAGAAAAGATTTCGATTTCAGAGTTTAGATGCGATTACCAACGAATACTAAGATCACCATACTTTCGTATTTTACATACTAAAACACAACTTATTCCATTTCCTCATAACCATAATTTACGGAATAGATTGATTCATTCTTTGGAAGTCAACGAAATCGCAGAAATAATTACTGAAAGAGTAAACAATCATTTGTTAAAAAATGATTTACCAACTATTGATTTGAATCTTATTCATGCGGCAACCTTTGCGCATGATATAGGACATCCTCCTTTTGGTCATAGTGCCGAAAGAAGTCTTGATAATATAATGAAATGCTTTGGGGGATTTGAATCCAATGCTCAAACAATAAGAATTGTAACTGAAGAATCTCATAATGTTACATTAAGAACTGTAGCCGCGCTTCTTAAACATAAAAATGTAATACCTCTTAAAAGGGAAGAAGAAGCGAATTTAATTAAGGGATATTATCAGGAGTCATCTATTTTTGTAAATAAAATTCTCCAGACTTACAATCAACCTGTTATTGAAGAATATATAATTGAACTCGCAGATGATATCTCTAATGCCATCTACGATATAAAAGACATGGTGGGTTTCTTTAGTAGAAATCAATTTGCTAATATTTTAAACTCAAATACTATACTTTCGTTAATATTAGAAGGTATAACATCTAACCCTAATTATAAGAATATTGATAATTTAGAGAGAATAATCAATTGTCTTTTCAATGAAATCAAAGATAATTTCTTGGAAGATTTTTTATCTGGCCAAATATCTAGGGAAAGATATGCATTAAATAAAATTGTTATTGAATTTATTGATTCCTTAGAATTTTATATAAATCCAGCAAAGCCTTACTACAGCAAAATACAATTACCATTACATAGCAGCTTGAAACTAGCAATATTAATCCAAATTACAAAGATATGTTTTCTGAAAAATGATATAAACCTCAAGTTTGAAATCAGAATAGATGATTATATTAAAAGAATATTTAATTTTCTATTTTTTGATAACCACAAAAACAGAGGTTCAGACACTAACATGAGACTTATTGGAATGAAGAAATGCGTTCGTGGTTTATAACAAGATATGATGACATCACAAAATATTTGCAGGGAGACACCTTTATCACTAGCCCACTAATTTGGCACAAAATGAAAAATCTCCCTGAAGGCGAAGACAAGCACTTTAAGGAGATCATCGACATTATATCCACATGGATGATTTATAACGACCGTCCAATCCATACACGTTTAAGAAAATACATGAACCGTGCTTTTTGGAAAGAAGAGATTGAGGCTATCACTCCTGAAATCAAGAAAATTGTAACATCAGTTTTAGATCAAGTGGTTGAAAAACATTCGAACGAGTTTGACTTCGTTTCTGAAGTTGCTCATCCAATTCCGGCGTTGGTACTTTGTAAAATGCTTGGTATTCCAGGTGAAGAGGTTAAACGTTTTATCCGTTGGTCAGATGACATTGCTCAATTTATGCAAAACTTTGTTGTTTCCCACGTCCCTGACAAAGATATCAGCGATCAAACCAAAAAAAGTATGAAAGAAATGTACATGTTTCTTTCAGAAGCAATTGCTGAAAGACGCATCAAAAAACGCAACGATTTGTTAAGCCGTTTAATCTCAGATAATCCGGGTGAGGAAGGAGAATTATGTGACGATGAACTTATCGCACAAACCATTCATCTAATTTTTGGTGGACATAAAATTCCGCAGTTCATGTTAAGTAATACGTTGCATCTATTGTTCAAACATCCAAAAGTATTTGATGAACTCAAAAAAGATCTGTCTCTAATTCCTAAGGTCTTGGATGAGGCTATGCGACTTGAAGGACCAATTCAATACATAACAAGACACGCTGCCCAAGATATTACTATTCATAACCAACTTATTCGTGAAGGAGATTCGGTCTATTTCTTCCTCGGTTCCGCTGGTCGTGATGAACGCGTTTTTGAAAATCCAGAAAAATTTGATATCAATCGGACAGGTAAACAGCATATTGGTTTTGGTGGTGGTTATCATGCATGCATTGCTGCAGCATTTGCTCGCGTAGAAATCGCCGAAATTTTAAAAGAAGTTATTCAACGTTTTTCTCACATTACACCTTTATATAATCTTGAAAGACCTGAATGGACGCCTAACCCTACCTTTCATGGTATTGTTACAATGCCGATCAAATACTAACTTCCTATACTGAGGGGGAGTGCGACACCCCCTCTATCTTTAATTATAAGGATAAGGAGTTTGTCATATCATGTTAAAACACTGTAATTATTCTGATGTTGCTGTCATCCTAATACATGAAATCTATGGGATTAACGATCATATGAAACACGTAGCTCAAATGATTGCCACTAAAGGGTATGATGTATACTGCCCCAATTTATTAAATCGAGATCATTTTCATTATGATGATGAGGCAGATGCTTACCAATATTTCAAAAATGAAATTGGATTTGGAAAAGCGAAAAAACAAGTTTTAAATTTAGTAGATTCCTTAAAGTCTCGATACAAAACCATTGTGTTCTGGGGGTATAGCGTCGGTGCAACCGTAGCTTGGTTATGTTGCGAACATTATGGCATAGGAGATGCGGCCATAGGTTACTATGGATCACGGATTAGAGACTATCTCAATTTATTCCCAAAACTACCCGTACTATTACTGTTTTCTGAGCACGAAAAGTCATTTAATGTTAACTGGCTCATCGAGCAATTATCCTGTAAATCAGGGATAAAAGTCGAGTTGTTTAAAGGACAGCACGGGTTCGCTAATCCCTTCTCCGATAACTATCATCCGGATTCAGAAAGAAAGGCTTTTGAACTGTCCCTACAACTTATTGAAACCATTCAGAAAACGAAAAAAAATGTATTGACATGAGGGGAAGTGTTATGAAACAAACATGGTTATCCACAAACTTTTTTGTATTTTTCTTCACCTGGGGGATTTTCTTACCGTACTGGACCGTTTGGCTGATTACAAAAGGGTTAACTGCTCAACAAGCAGGGATCGTGATATCCATCGGATTACTAGTAAGAGCTTTTTCAACTTCGTACATTTTTCCTGCCTTGTGCAAAAGGTATTGGTTATCACACGTTTCGCTTATAGTCGCTTTTTTATCTCTAATCATCCTAGTATGTTTTTTGCCTTTTAATAATTTGGCAGGGCTTATGTTAGTAATGGTCTTTTTCAGCCTCATCTATCCCATGTTGTTACCTATCAACGAGACAAAGGCCTCCATTCTATCAAAAGAAGAAAATGGGATTGACTATGGAAAATGCAGATTATGGGGATCGTTCGGTTTTATTCTCTCATCAGTGTTAACAGGATGGGTAGCCTCAAAAAATGCGAACAATATTATCTATTTGTTTTTACTCGGTAATCTATTCATTTTAATCCTATCATTAATTCGATCTCCATCAAGCTTAAGAGTTAAGCTTTCTCAACGGGCAGGAGGTTCCTTTGAATTACTGAAATCAAAATCATTTTTAATATGTCTCCTCCTGAGTATGGTTTGGTATTGTCAAAAGTTTTAAAGACATACCCTAAGTTTTTATTGATTTTATGCGGTTTTCGACAAAAAAAGCTTGCCACCCCTGCTGTTTTTGGTACGATTGAGGTAACCACACACCCAATCCAAACAAAGGAGTGACAAGCTTGTTACCTCAATTATTAATCAAATGTCTTCAAATAATCAAGACCCAATATCAAATCATTATTTATTTACTAGGTGTACTTTTTGGAAAGTCCCTCACAGACTGGGATGACGAAGAACCGGTGAATCAATCGTATCAGAAACTCCAAGTCGATGAACTGCCTGTCATCGAAACGCTTCCGCGTTTAGACTATCGTCATCTTCTTGTCGAATACGAACAACAACACGGAAAACCGTTGAAGCCGATCAAGAGGCACGCGAACACGAAAACCACGGTGCCTGATGCATTGACGTGTCCACAGTGCCAAGCGCCATCTAATTATGTGTACGCCAACAACGGGGGTAAAGGGCAGTATCAATGCAAAGTGTGTCGTTGCCGTTTCAACCATCGTAGCCGTTTTGCCAAACAAGTGATTTTTCGGTGCCCACATTGTTTAAAGGCACTCGAGAAAATCAAAGAGCGCAACGATTATTACATCCACAAATGTAAGAATGATGATTGCTCGTTTTACCAAGCAAACTTGCGACAGATGACACCTCAGGAAAAAGAACAGTTTCAACATGCGCCGTATGCCTTTAAAGTTCGATACATTTTCCGTGAGTTTCTCTTTGATTTTCAGCCGTTGGCACCGTCGTCACCGATACAGTCGAAGGTGGATTTGTCGCGTCTTTCCGTGTCTTCGCATACACTCGGACTCATCTTGACGTATCACGTCAACTATGGGCTCTCCGCGCGGAAAACAGCGAGGATCATGAAAGACATTCATGGGTTGTCGATTTCTCATCAGACCGTCATCAACTATGCCAACAGTGTTGCGCTGATCGTCAAACCTTTCATCGATCACTTTCCTTACGAACTGTCTGGTTCTTTTTGCGGCGACGAGACGTATATCCGCGTCAAAGGGTGCTGGCATTACTTGTTTTTTATGTTTGATGCCGTGAAAAAGGTCGTGCTGTCTTACCGGGTCTCTCCACATCGGGATACACTCTCTGCCATCCGTGCGATCGATGATGTTCTCAAGAAACTGCCGTCCATTCCTGAAGATTTGTCTTTTGTCGTCGATGGCAACCCGATCTACTTGTTGGCGCAGCACTTTTTCGCCCAACAAGGGATTTCTTTCGATGTCCGTCAAGTCATCGGGCTGACAAACGAGGATCCTGTGTCCGAGGAATATCGACCACTTAAACAGATCATTGAACGATTCAACCGAACGTTTAAAGGCAACTACCGACCGACTCATGGGTTTGGCGCAGAAGAAGGCTCGGTTTCCTTTGTCACACTCTTTGTGGCGTATTTCAACTTCTTGCGTCCGCATAGCGCGTTAGAAAAACGGGTACCGGTCGTCATCCCAGCATTAGAGAGCCTTCCGCATATGCCGGCACGTTGGGCAAGGCTCATTGTCATGGCTCAAGAGATGTTGACCCAACAAGCTGCATCCTAAGGACGGATTCGGCGGAGCGTACCCTTGACCATCCGAACCTCGCCAAAGGTAAAATCAGGATAGGGCAAGGGCTGCTTTCCTATGCCCTTCTTTTCTGCCCTTGCCCTTACTGACCGTTTTTCTCCTTTGGCGAGTGTTGGTCAAGGGCGGTAACTATTCACTCCGATAGTAGTATGTAAAGAAGCGCAACACAAATAGGGCATCCCCGTAATAGAAAATGCCCTAAGTGGTAGAAAGAACGCGATCAAGCGTGTCACCCGTCAACAGAAGACATAACGAATCCCACACGTTTTTTTCGTGTTTCGTCAGTGTGGAAACGATGCTTCTTGTGATACAAAAAGACTGGGCGAATGTTTCTACGCGAAACGTACCCGAAATGTTCTCTTTGACTTTAACCATGCGAAGATCGCGTTCGGCTTGGTTGTTGTCAAAGGGAACATGTACTTCACGTAAGAAACGCAACGCTTCTTCCTTTCGTTTCTGAAGCCGTCGAACAAAAGCGAGTGCTTTTTTCGGAAGAGGTGTCATCGTTTCCAATCGATGTTGTGCTCTTTCTAGGATGCGATCATACACTCGTTCCCACCGTCTCGCTTCTTCTTCGGAAAGTGCACCGTGATGGGCTTCGACGGCTTGCTTGGCGGCTAACAGAAACGTGGTCATGCGCATCGCCCACGTATGCCCTTGTTCGATGAATCCTTTTAACTCACGCAAATGGTGGGCATGACAAAGGGCATGGGTGGCATGTGTGTATTTCGGATACGTACCGAACCCATCGTGCATCATCGTCCCTTTGTATTGTGGAAGAATCCCGATCTCATCCGTTGCTTTCTTTCCACGAGAAGCGTGAGAAGCCAAGTATGTATATCTCGATGTACACGCGACATGCACCCATGCGAGTTTCCCATTGATGCGCAAACTCGTTTCATCGACATGCAGGATGTTGGATTCAAGTAAGGCGTCTTCGATGATGTCCATATTTGATTCCAGCGCTTCGCGTCCTCGTTTCACCATATTGGCAAGGGTTCCTGTACTAATCGAGTGTTGATATAACGCTTCGATTGTATCACTTAAACGCTTGTACGGGATCAATTGGATATGATGTAAATAAACAACGAGCGCAGTAAGGCGTGGACCGTATTGCACATGATTCGTGACATGGGATGGGAATTCGGCTTGTTGCACGCATCGACAATGCGGACACGATTTCACTTCACGTTCATGTTGTGTCACCTCGATCGCCACAGGAGGGACATCAAACACTTGACGGATATCGACTTTGAACGGTTTGACGTCACGCAAAGAAACCCCACATCCTTGACACGTATGCACACGGTGGACGACACGATGATGTGGATGTTCCACTTGACGGAGCGTCGTTCCTTGATGTCCTTCTTGTCCGCCTGGCTTGTTGCCAGATGGTTGACGAGAAGAACGTGTGTTGGCAAAACGGTCAGAAGATGGGGGCAAATGGCTATTGGAGCTGTTTTTTTTCGTGCGTGCTTCCAGCTCTTGAACACGGTACTTCAGTTGTTCATTTTCTTTGCGTAGCTGTTTGTTTTCTTTCAACAGTTGCTCAATGACTTGTTGTTGGTGAGTAATGAGCTGCTTTTGTTGTTGGACTTTGCTGATTAAGCTTTCAACTGTAAATACAGCTTGTTGTACCGTCAACATGCGATTCACCTCCTTGTCTATCAATATTCACATCATAGACAGGAAAAGCAAAAAATATTCAGCTCACTTTATGATGTGGCTGAATAGTTACCAAGGGCGAATCCAATTCCACTATCCTCTTTATTTTCCTTCAACAGGTAGACCATGATGACTTTTCATAGATTTTTTGACGCTACCTATGGTTTTACAAGGTACCCATGCTGCCTATTATAATTACGGAGTTATTTATCTTAAACACATAGGAATCAATAGTGTTTATATTGGTGGAATCCTTGTTTTGGCTGTCTTAGCTGAAATCGGGTTCTTTTACATTTCAAACCGAGTATTCACTAAGTTCGATGTAGCGACTATGTTTCTATTGGCCGGGATTGCATCAATTATCCGTTGGTCAAGTGTCTATTTTTTTGAGAATCTACTGGTTTTTGTGTTTTCTCAACCGTTGCACGCTTTAACATTTGGTCTCACGCACTTTGCATTCATGACTTTTGTTAATCAATATATTAGTAAGGACAAAATTCCTTCAGCTCATGGACTCTACGCATCACTTGCCATGAGTTTAACCACTGGGGTTTTAACACTTGTCAGTGGATACTTGTACTTGTATTCACCTGGATTCCCATTTCTCGGAATGGCATTGGTCGTGGCACCTAGTTTATTCCTATGCCCGATGCTTAAAGAGCTTACCCGTCAATCCAGCACATTTCAGGTATGAGTAAAATGTTTGTGGGAGAAAAAAAGAAAGGTTCCTGATTTGGTATAATCAGGAACCTGTCCGATATGTAAGCAAAATAGATGAAAAATGGGCTCTCCTCCTGTAAGGTAGTAAGTGCGAAAAAATAACCAAAGAAAGGATTGGAGCCCATGCAGGATTATATCACAGATGGAGTCACATGGAAAGACATTGAACAGTTATTGTTTCGGTATATGCAAAAAGAATATGGTCAACTGCTTCAACAGGTGTTGGAGGATATCGACCGCACATTGGCGGAAAAACGAGATAAAAAACGATACGCGCTCAAAGATAAACGAGGGATACGGATGTAGACGATGTTTGGAGAAGTGGAAGTCAAGCGGAACTATTACTTCGATCGGGAAAAACGGAGGTATGTCTGTCTGTTGGATGCTTTTCTTCAGTTTGAGGGGGCACATGGAGTCAGTCCGTTGTTAGAAGAAACAGCGATTCATCTGGCAGTGACAGGTTCATCGTATCGACAAGCTGCCCAGTCCTTAGAGAAACTGGTGGGATATGCGTGCATGAGCCACGAAACGATTCGTCAGTTGATTGTCGAGGCTGAAGTCGTTGGACACCGCAAGATGGAGAAAAAAGGTCGGGTGTTTTTCATTGAAGCGGACGGGTTGTACGTCAAACGGCAACGAAGCTGCATGAAAGGAAAAGAAGAGAAAATTGTGACGATTCACCAAGGATGGGAGAAAAACGGCAAACGAGTTTCTTTGGTGAACCGACGCTAACTATGTTCATCATATGCAAAAAGAATATGGTCAACTGCTTCAACAGGTGTTGGAGGATATCGACCGCACATTGGCGGAAAAACGAGATAAAAAACGATACGCGCTCAAAGATAAACGAGGGATACGGATGTAGACGATGTTTGGAGAAGTGGAAGTCAAGCGGAACTATTACTTCGATCGGGAAAAACGGAGGTATGTCTGTCTGTTGGATGCTTTTCTTCAGTTTGAGGGGGCACATGGAGTCAGTCCGTTGTTAGAAGAAACAGCGATTCATCTGGCAGTGACAGGTTCATCGTATCGACAAGCTGCCCAGTCCTTAGAGAAACTGGTGGGATATGCGTGCATGAGCCACGAAACGATTCGTCAGTTGATTGTCGAGGCTGAAGTCGTTGGACACCGCAAGATGGAGAAAAAAGGTCGGGTGTTTTTCATTGAAGCGGACGGGTTGTACGTCAAACGGCAACGAAGCTGCATGAAAGGAAAAGAAGAGAAAATTGTGACGATTCACCAAGGATGGGAGAAAAACGGCAAACGAGTTTCTTTGGTGAACCGACGCTAACTATGTTCATCAAACGAATGAGCCAATCTGGGAAGCCATCGAGAGCTTCTTGGTGGAAGAATATGGGTATGATCCACTAGAAGATTGGGTCGTCATCAATGGAGATGGTGCCCCATGGATCACGGGTTGTCGTGAATATTTTGGAGATAGAGGGTACTTTCAGCTCGATCAGTTCCATGTAGCGAGAGAGATTCGGCAATTGTTCCGAGGTCATGCGAGATATCGGGCGATTCGAAAAACATTCGCGTCATGGGATGAAGAGGGGGTGTTACGAGAACTCACAAGTGCCATCGGTACGCTAGAACATGGGGAGAAGGAAAAGCAACTCGAGGCGCTTGTTCGTCGAATCGAGGAGATGCCAGGATGTTTGCGTGACTATCGCATATGGCTGAAGGAAAAAGGGATCGACACGACAAACATGAGAGCGATGGGGGATGCGGAAGGAACGATGCATGTGTTTGCGAAACGAAGTAAAAACGGTCGAAGCTGGAGGGATGCAGGAATTGAAGCGATGTTGCGAGCGATCGTCGCGATAAAAGATACGTTACTTATTCGGACACGCCATGGAGTGATGTGTTGCGTGGAAGAACGAGAAGAAACGAAACGAGAAGAGATCGTGAAAAAGGCACTGAAGCGCGTGCAAACGCAAATGGCAGAAGTGGTACGACATCATATCTCATACCTTTGCAATCTTCAGGGACACCGATTTACGAGGTATTGCAAGCATTGAAAGGTTTTTAAAAACACAGATATAGGCACATACCTACAGGATAAGAGTAGATAAAAGCGCTTACATGAAACAAGTCCATAAAACCATATATAACCAATAAAATCGGTCGAGAAAAAAATCCCCCACAAAGTCTTGACTCAAACCCATACTTAAATACACTTGCAACGAAGGTGTAAATTTAAATACACTTGCAACGAAGGTGTAAATTTTTTAAAATGATATGTATAATGAAATAATGGAAAATGACGGTGAAAAGGAGTAGTAGTAAACAAATGGTCGGCAGAGAGTTGACGGGTGGTGCGAGTCAACCGAAGTTTGTTTACGAACTCGCCTTGGAGTCGCGTATGCGAATGAAGTAGCATGCGCCGTGAATCTGCGTTAATGATGAAAGTGAGTGCACGATTCGTGCGCTAACAAGGGTGGTACCGCGGGAGAATCCTCTCGTCCCTTTTTGGGATGGGGGGTTTTTTGTTTTTCATTTTTGTTAAAAATGGATTAAAAGGAGGTTTGTCACGTGAGTTTTAATCATCGAGAAATCGAAAAAAAATGGCAAAAGTATTGGGAAGAAAATAAAACGTTTAAAACGACAGAAGACGATGGAAAGCGAAAGTTTTATGCGCTTGACATGTTTCCATATCCATCAGGGGCGGGATTGCACGTTGGTCATCCAGAAGGATATACAGCAACGGACATTTTAGCGCGCATGAAACGCATGCAGGGATATAACGTGTTGCATCCAATGGGATGGGATGCGTTCGGATTACCAGCCGAGCAATATGCGCTTGATACAGGAAATGACCCAGCTGAATTTACAGAAAAAAATATTAACAACTTCCGCCGTCAAATTAAATCGCTCGGTTTTTCATATGACTGGGATCGCGAAGTGAACACGACCGATCCGAACTATTACAAATGGACACAATGGATTTTCTTAAAGCTATATGAAAAAGGATTAGCGTATATGGATGAAGTGCCGGTCAACTGGTGTCCTGCACTAGGGACGGTACTTGCGAATGAAGAAGTCATTGATGGTAAAAGCGAGCGCGGTGGTCATCCAGTCATTCGTAAGCCGATGAAACAATGGATGCTTCGCATTACGGCATATGCGGACCGTTTACTTGAAGATTTAGAAGAATTAGACTGGCCGGAAAGCATTAAAGAAATGCAACGCAACTGGATCGGCCGTTCAGAAGGAGCAAATATTCATTTTCAAGTCGATGGACACGATGAAACGTTTACGGTGTTTACAACGCGTCCAGATACGCTATTTGGTGCAACTTATGCCGTGCTTGCCCCTGAACATCCGCTCGTTGAAAAAATTACAACACCTGAGCAAAAAGAAGCGGTTGAAGCATATTTAAAACAAATTCAAAGCAAAAGCGATCTTGAGCGCACGGATTTAGCGAAAGAAAAAACAGGTGTATTTACGGGAGCATATGCGATCAACCCAGCCAATGGGGAAAAATTGCCGATTTGGATCGCAGATTACGTGTTAATGAGCTACGGTACAGGCGCAATTATGGCAGTGCCAGCCCATGATGAACGCGATTATGAATTTGCGAAAAAATTCAATTTGCCGATCAAACAAGTCGTTGCCGGTGGCGACATTTCGAAAGAAGCGTACACAGGTGACGGGGAACACGTGAACTCTGATTTCTTAAACGGGTTAAATAAAGAAGAAGCGACGAAAAAAATGATTGAATGGCTAGAAGCAAACGGAAAAGGAGAGAAAAAAGTATCGTATCGCCTCCGCGATTGGTTGTTTAGCCGCCAACGTTATTGGGGCGAACCGATTCCGATCATCCATTGGGAAGACGGTACGATGACGCCAGTGCCAGAAGAAGAATTACCGCTTGTGTTGCCAAAGACAGATGAAATTAAACCGTCGGGCACAGGGGAGTCCCCACTAGCAAACATTGAAGAATGGGTGAACGTTGTTGACCCAAAAACAGGCAAAAAAGGTCGTCGCGAAACGAATACGATGCCACAGTGGGCAGGAAGTTGCTGGTATTATTTGCGCTATATTGATCCGCATAACGATAAGCAATTGGCTGACCCTAAAAAATTAGAAAAATGGTTGCCTGTCGACATTTATATTGGTGGGGCAGAACATGCCGTATTGCACTTGTTATACGCGCGTTTTTGGCATAAGTTTTTATACGATATTGGTGTTGTGCCAACAAAAGAACCGTTCCAAAAGCTATTCAACCAAGGGATGATTCTTGGGGAAAATAATGAAAAAATGAGCAAATCAAAAGGAAATGTCGTCAACCCAGACGATATTGTTGAAAGCCATGGCGCCGATACATTACGTTTATACGAAATGTTTATGGGTCCTTTAGAAGCATCGATTGCATGGTCGACAAAAGGACTTGACGGTGCACGCCGTTTCCTCGATCGCGTATGGCGTTTATTCGTTGAAGAGAACGGTCAACTAAATCCAAAAATCGTTGACAATCCGGAAACAGATACGCTTGAACGCGTATATCATCAAACAGTGAAAAAAGTAACCGAAGATTACGAAGCGCTTCGTTTTAATACCGCCATTTCACAATTAATGGTATTCATTAATGAAGCATATAAAGCGCCTGTATTGCCGAAAGCATACATGGAAGGATTCGTAAAACTGTTATCGCCAGTTTGTCCGCACATTGCTGAAGAGTTGTGGGAAAAACTAGGTCATAGCAACACGATTGCTTACGAAGCTTGGCCAGCATATGATGAAGCAAAATTAGTTGAAGATGAAGTCGAAATTGTCATTCAAGTGAATGGAAAAGTACGTACAAAACTACATGTGCCAGCTGATGCAACGAAAGAACAACTTGAACAATTGGCGATGGAAGACGAAAAAATTAAAGAACAAATTGAAGGAAAAACGGTGCGTAAAGTGATCGCTGTACCAGGAAAATTAGTGAACATTGTTGCAAATTAATGTACAAAGCCTCTCGCACATGTGGCGGGGGGCTTTTGCTAAAGAAAGGAAGAGATTGATGAAAGAAATGACAGCCGCTCAATTAAAACAAATGATCGAAGCTGGGGAGCGAATTCAGGTTATTGACGTGCGTGAAGATGAAGAAGTCGCTTTCGGAATGATTCCATCAGCGATTCATATAAAGATGGGGGACATTCCTGAACGAATGAGTGAACTAGACAAACAGAAAACATATGTGATTATTTGTCGTTCTGGCGTGCGTAGTGAACACGTTTGCCGTTATTTAGAGGCGCATGGTTATGATGTATGTAACATTGTCGATGGCATGCTCGGATGGGACGGAGAAGTTGTGTAAAGATAAAACAATAAGATCGCTTCGTGGCGATCTTATTGTTTTGCATATATGGCAGCGTGCATTCCAGCGAGTCGTCCGGTGACGAGTGCGGCAGTAATATTGTAGCCGCCCGTATAACCGTGAATGTCTAAAATTTCTCCGCAAAAATAAAGACCTTTCATTAACTTCGATGCCATTTCCTTCGGATGCACTTCTTTCACTGACACGCCACCCCCTGTGACGAACGCTTTTTCAAGCGGCAACGTGCCATGAACGGAAAAAGAAAACGTCTTGCATGTCGCGACGAATGAGCGAACTTTGTCGTACCCTAACGTACTCGCGGTCGTTTGCGGGTCGATCGCTACTTGTTCAAATAAAAATAATATATATCGCTCAGGAAGAGGGAGAAGTGCCTTTACAATATTTTTTATCGTTTTTTTCGGTTCTTCTTTTATGGCACGTACAATGCGTTGAAATAACGCTTCTTCTTTATCATCTGGCAAGGCATCGATCGTCATCATAACGGACGGTTGCTTTTTTAATTGTTTGACGACAAACTGGCTACAACGTAGTGCTGCTGGTCCTGAAACCCCAAAATGTGTAAAAATCATATCCATACGATGTGTCACGATTCGTTTCCCTTTTGCGTTTAATACGCTTAATGCCACATCGCGTAGTGATAATCCTTGTAACGTTCGCTTTTGAATAAATGGTTCGTGTGAAACAATCGGCACTTCGGTTGGAAACAGTTCTGTAATCGTATGTCCAGCTTTTTCTGCCCATGCGTAGCCGTCCCCTGTCGAACCGGTATGTGGCACAGATTTCCCTCCGGCGGCAACGACAACCGCTTTTGCTCGAATCATTTCCCCTGTTCGCAGCGTCACTCCATATACGGATCCATCTTTATATTCAATGTCTTTGACAGGAGTATGAACGCGAATGTCGACGCGCAATCGTTTTAATTCTCGAAGCAAAGCTTGTACGACAGATTGCGCACTATCGCTCACCGGAAACATACGACCGTGATCCTCTTCTTTTAACGGAACGCCAAGCCGTTCAAAAAAGCGAATAATATCTTCATTATTAAACATTGAAAATGCGCCATATAAAAAACGGCCGTTTCCCGGAATGTGTTGAATAAGTTCATCGACTGGTCGTCTATTTGTCACATTGCAACGCCCGCCGCCAGAAATAGCTAATTTTCGTCCGAGCTTATCTCCCTTATCAAGGAGGAGCACACGCTTACTTCGTTCCCCAGCGGCGATGGCTGCCATGAGTCCTGACGGTCCTCCACCGATGACTATAACATCATATGTCATCACTTTCACGTCCTTTCTGTTACGATTATAAATGATTTTATGAAAAAGAAAAAAGTGTGCTAAAATAAGTGAAGCAATGAATCCGTTAAGGAAGGGATGTTATGTCATCATCAAAGTTATTGCGTGGCACGTTTATTTTAACGGGAGGCGTGTTTTTGTCACGCATATTAGGGCTTATATACGTCTTCCCATTTTACCAACTTGTTGGCAAACAAGGAGGAGCACTTTATTCTTACGGTTACGTTCCATACACACTATTTATTAGCATCGCAACGATGGGAGTGCCGCTTGCAGTATCCAAGTTTGTCTCGAAATACAATGCACTTGGGGAATATGCGATTGGACGAAAGTTGTTTCGTTCAGGGATCATGTTAATGGCGGTCACCGGTTTTCTCGCTTGGCTTATTTTATACATGAGTGCACCACTATTAGCACCGTTTGTTGTCAATGATGACGGACACGGCAACTCGATTGCCGATGTTACTTCTGTTATTCGTGCGGTTAGTTTCGCTTTATTGCTTGTGCCGATGATGAGTTTAATTCGCGGCTTTTTTCAAGGGCATGAATCAATGGGGCCGACAGCGCTTTCGCAAGTTATCGAACAGCTTGTCCGCATCATCTTTTTGCTTGCAGGTAGCTATATCGTTTTACGTATTTTTGATGGTTCGCTTGTGACTGCCATTCAAGTTGCAACGTTTTCTGCCTTTATTGGCGCTGTCGGTGGACTAGCTGTTTTATTCATGTATTGGTTTAAGCGAAAATCATTTTTAGATGAACTATTAAAGCAAGATCGTGGCACGATCCATATGTCGTTAAAAGATATGTATAAAGAACTGATTGCCTACGCAGCACCATTTGCTTTTGTTGGTTTGGCGATGCCGTTATATCAGCTTATTGATCAATTTACATTTAACAAAGCGATGGCAAGCATCGGGCTCGGTGCGATTTCTGAGGACGCATACGGTATTTTTAACGTATGGGCGCAAAAACTCGTCATTATTCCGGTCACGTTAGCAACGTCGTTTAGCTTAACGCTTATTCCCACGATTACGAAAGCTTATGTGAAAGGGGAAAGCAAGCGGTTACGAAAATATTTAAACGACACGTTTCAAGTCGTTATGTTTATTACGTTGCCTGCAGTTATTGGCATGGCTCTTTTATCTGAATACGTATATGCTGCGTTTTATAGTTATGATCCACTCGGAACAGAAGTGTTGCGCGCATATGCGCCAACGGCTATTTTCTTTGCTTTATTTTCTGTGACGGCAGCCATTTTACAAGGTATTAACAAACAAAAATTTACTGTAATTAGTTTAACGATTGGGCTTTTGTTTAAATTGTTGTTTAACTATATACTGATCGTTTCATTTGAAACGGTAGGGGCTATTTTGGCAACGACGATTGGATATGCTTTATCGGTCGGGTTAAACTTATGGGTTATTCATCGTTATACAAATTATCGGTATCATTTTGTTGCCAAGCGTGTATTGTTTATGGGAATTTTGACGACAATGATGTGCGCAGTCGTTTGGCCGATTGTGAAGCTCCTCGATCGTTTCCTTCATTACAACGGCAGCATGATCCAATCGGTGATTATTGTTGCATGTGGTGGGGGAATCGGAGCAGCTGTTTATTTTTATTTAAGTAAACGCTCGAACTTGTTATATGCGTTATTTGGAAACAGGTTTTCATTTTTGCGAAAAAAAGAAAAGAAGGCCGTATCGTAGCCTTCTTCTTTCTATTAGAAATCACTGCTAAACGGGAATCCAAGCTGACGCTCAACGCGTTGAAGGCGTCGATTTAAATTGTTAATTTGTTGTTGTTGTCGCTCGGTAATGCGTTCAAGACGGTCGACGCGACGCTCAAGAGAGTCGCTTGGAAATCCAGGTGTTCCTGGGAATGTTGGTGTTCCTGGGAATGTTGGTGTTCCTGGGAATGTTGGTGTTCCAGGGAATCCCGGCATAAACGGAGTACCTCCGTAATAAGGCATACCAGGCATTTGCTGTTGTTGTTGGCGTTCATCCATTCGGAAAACTCCTTTCGCTTTAGTTGTTACGTAGGAAGTATATGTGACAATTGACATTCGTGTATGGACGGATGCCTAAAAACGAAAAACATTTGGAGGGATTTTAGTGCTGCGAATCGATAAACTGTTGGCAAATATGGGATACGGAACGAGAAAGGAAGTGAAAAAGCTATTAAAAGCAGGCGTCGTTAAAGTCGATGGGATGACGATAAAAGATGCGAAAACGCACGTCGATCCAAAAGCACAAGTTGTTACTGTGTGGGGAGAAGAAGTGGAGTATAAACCGTTCATTTATTTAATGATGAACAAGCCAAAAGGGGTCATTTCAGCAACAGAAGATGCGGTCGAAGAGACAGTTGTTGATTTGCTAGAAGAGGAAGATCGCATATTTGATCCATTTCCTGTCGGACGGCTTGACAAAGATACGGAAGGGTTATTGCTGTTAACGAATGATGGACAACTTGCCCATCAGCTACTGTCGCCGAAAAAACATGTGCCGAAGATATATGAAGCAATTATTGATGGGGAAGTGACTGAAGATGATGTTGTCGCATTTCAACGTGGTGTTGTGCTCGATGATGGATACGAAACAAAGCCGGCAGAGCTTGTGGTCATCCGCTCGGGTTTGCGTTCAGACGTACGAATTACAATTACAGAAGGAAAGTTTCATCAAATTAAACGAATGTTTCAAGCGGTCGGTAAACGTGTTGTTTATTTAAAGCGGATTCAAATGGGACCGATATCGCTTGATGAAACGTTAGAACCGGGAGAGTATCGTGAATTGACAGATGAAGAAATTGCTTTATTAAAAGGAGAAGGCAAAAAATAGGAACCTGAACGAATCAGGTTCCGTCTATATCCATGCTGTTAAGATGACATCTTCACCCTTTTTTTAGTTGTTGTCCATTTACCTTTGCTAGGGCTGTGAATTAAATCGTTGTATGCTAACACGTTTAAATCCCGCTGAATTGTTCGTGGTGTAATACCGAATTCTTCCACGAGCTCTTGCGTTGTCACTGTTCCTCTTTCGCTAATGAACATGTAGACGGACTTAATACGGGTTAGCATGCGATCGGTAGATGGTTTCAAATGATCACTCCCTATCGTTACATCATTCGCATGGTACAACAAAGATGAAAAACTAGATGTCTTACCATCTATTTTACACGAAAACATAAGAAAAATGCTATAACTTTGCTGAATTTTACACAATATTAATACAATTAATACCATATTTTTCTTAAGGAAAGGTGAAAGCGACGATGAATATGAACTGGATGGAAGAAGTAAAAAAGCGAGAGTCAGCGCTTTTGAAAGATTTGCAAACATTTTTGCGCATTCCAAGCGTACGAAATGAACAAACAGCAACAGAAGAAGCCCCGCTAGGAAAAGAGGTGTATGAAGCGCTTTGTTACATGCTAAAGCGTGGTGAAGAAGAAGGGTTTGTCACAAAAAACGTTGACGGACTAGCTGGTCATTTGGAAATGGGCAATGGTGAAGAGATTGTAGGCATATTATGTCATGTAGATGTTGTTCCCGCTGGAGATGGTTGGACGTTTGATCCGTTTGGGGCAACGATTGTAGATGGGAAAATTTACGCACGTGGTGCATTAGATGATAAAGGGCCGACGATTGCTGCATTTTATGCGATGAAAATTGTAAAAGAGCTAGGATTACCGCTATCTAAGCGCGTACGCATGATTATTGGGACAGATGAAGAAAGCGATTGGCAATGCGTCGAACGATATTTTCAAACTGAGCCAATGCCGACGCTCGGATTTGCGCCAGATGCCGATTTCCCGATTATTTACGCTGAAAAAGGGATTGCCGATTTTGATCTCATTCAACAGCCAATAAATAAGCAAACGGCTGATTGTGTTCTTCTGTCGTTTCAAGCTGGTCGTCGATACAATATGGTTCCAGATTTTGCAGAGGCTGTTTTGCAGTTAACGAACGGAAACGATATGAAAGATCGTTTTACTGAATTTTTACAAGTACACACACTTGAAGGTGAGGCGTATATAGATGGCGAAACGATGAAGTTATGTGTTCGCGGTGTTTCTGTGCATGGGATGGAACCAGACGACGGAGTGAATGCGGGGCTATGGCTTGCAAAATTTTTAGCAGATGAAACACTCGATCCACAAGCAAACGAATTTGTTCGTTTCGTTTCTCAATACTTTTATGGCGATACGCGCGGAAAGCAATTAGGGGTTGCGCATACAAATGAGGAATTAGGAGATTTAACGATCAATGTCGGTATTCTTTCATATACGCGTGAGCATGGTGGGAAAATAGGTATCAATTTACGTTACCCTGTGACGAGCGACATTGCCCATACGAAAGAAGTGATCGAGCGAGTCGCAAACGGTCATCACTTTATGTTAACAAACTTTTCTAACTCTTCGCCCCATTATGTAGCAAAAGATCATCCGCTCGTTCAAACGTTGCAACGCGTCTATGAAGAGCAGATGGGTGAACGATCGTCACTACTTGCCATCGGCGGTGGGACATATGCGCGTTCTTTACAAGCAGGGGTAGCGTTTGGTCCGTTATTCCCAAATCGCCCAGATGTTGCGCACCAAAAAGACGAGTATATGTTTATCGATGATTTACTTAAAGCAACAGCCATTTACGCCCAAGCGATTTATGAATTAGCAAAATGACAATTTCCAAAATATGTTATAATGAAAAGTGCCGTCGATCGTGACGGTACTTTTCGTTATTTTATTCGATATGGGGGATTTTTTGTGTATACACGTATTTTTCGAGCATTTTATTTTTTACAGTTTTTTAGTTTTGGTTCGCTCTTTCCGTTGTTATCTGTATATTTAAAAGATGAAGTCGGTTTGTCTGGGACAGAAATTGGGATGATTATGTCCATTAGCCCGATCGTCATGATTTTTACTCAGCCTATTTGGGGGATGCTGAGTGATTATACGCGTAAGCCGGTTCAAGTATTAATGATATCTTTATTAGGAACCGCTTTATTCGGACTGATGTATTCACTCGCCCACTCTTACGTATCGTTGCTTGTTATTGCTGCTCTGCTTGCAGTTATGCAAAGTGGTATCGTGCCTCTGTCTGATAGTATTACTCTTCATTATGTACAAAAGGCAAATGAGCGATATGGATCGATTCGGCTTTGGGGGGCGCTTGGGTTTGCGTCGGCTGTTCCTGTCGCTGGACAAGTGGCTGAGTGGTTCCATCTTCGTTTTATCTTTTACATTTTCGTTGCTTTGCTCATTATTTCGAGCATGCTCGCATGGAAGTTGCCACGAGAACAGTCAAGTGCTAAGGTGAACATTCGGGAAGGAATGAAAGAGTTAGTTCGCATTCCACCGTTTCTTTTATTTTTGCTAACGACGTTTCTCGTTTTTGGTCCAATTTATGCTAACAATTTTTATTTTGGCATTTTGATTACCGATTTAGGAGGAACGCTTGCAGGCGTAGGCCTTGCATTTTTGTTAGCGGCAGGTAGTGAGGCGCCGTTTATGAAATTTGCTGACGGTGTCGTTCGGAAATTCGGGATGATGAACGTGCTATTAGTTGCAACAGCTTTATCTTGTGCTCGTTGGTTGTTTTATTTTTTTGAACCACCTTTAATAATCGTGTATGCCACGACAATTGTACAAGGGGCGTCTGTCGGTTTGTTTATCCCAGCTGCCCTTCAATATGTGCGTGACATTACCCCTGCACACGTGCGTACGACGGCTGTATCGCTTTATGCTACAGTTGGAAATGGACTTGGAAGCTGGTTTTGTACATTTGTAGGAGGGTATATTTTAGAACGTTGGACGATTGAACATGTGTATTTATTTTTTGGATTGTTGACGCTTGGAGGAATGGTTATTTTCGCCTGGCAGTCAAAAAAGGCGTTGCATAAAACATCGGAAATTTGATAAAATTTAGAAAATTAAAAGGTGGGACAATAAATGCATTACTTTTTGGCAATTCCTTTGCCGAATGAAGTAAAACAGCAGCTTCATGCCTTTATTTCCGAATGGAAAGCGCCATTTCGTTTGTTCGTTCATGAAGCAGATTATCATATTACACTTGCTTTTTTAGGGCGGGCAACGGAAACAGAACGAAAACAAATCGCAGCGCTTATGCCAGATGTGATCCAAAGACATCGAGTATTTTCATTACAATTGAGCGAAGTTTATTCGTTTGGTTCTCGTATTTTATGGTATGGCGTAAAAGAAGAGCCTTGTTTGTTTTCCCTTCGCCAAGATGTGTATGACGTTTGCCGGCAGATAGGTTTTTCTCTTGATGCTCGACCGTTCACGCCACATATTACGTTGGCGAAAAAATGGAACGGATCGTTTCCGTTCTCACTTGAAACATATCCGAGAAAGATTGAAGGAGAGGACATTCGCTTTTTCGTACACGACGTTGTGCTATACGAAACACATATGGATCAAACGCCGAAATATAAGCCGTTGATGCGTTTTCCTCTTTCATAATTCAATAACAGGGGGAGAAAAAATGGGGATTACGGTCATTCAAATCGGGGTATTGTATATGCTGTATATTTTTGGTTCGATTATTCAGCAACTGCTACACATCCCTATTCCAGGTAGTATGATAGGGATGTTGTTGCTATTTTTATTGTTAATGACCGGAATGGTGAAGGAAGAGTGGATTTCCCGTGGTGCTAACATGCTTTTGTCTCATTTAACACTTTTGTTTATTCCGGCAACTGTTGGCATCATTGATTATGTTGAACTTTTTTTAGGGAAAGGGATATGGTCTATTTTCGTTGTCATCGTGAGTACAATGATCGTCATGTTGTTTGCTGGTTTCATCGGTCAATGGGCACAAACACGTGAACAAAAGCGAATGCATGAGGTGAAAGGAGCATGATCGGCGCGATTATGCTTTTGTGGACGATTGTCGTGTATATGGCGATGCGCAAATTGTATGCTCGCTTTTATTTTCCTTTGCTTGTGCCAATCGCTACGAGCACAGTAGTCATCATCATCACGTTATCGCTCTTTCATTTGTCGTATGAACAATATATGAGCGGAGGAAAATGGCTCGTTCATTTGCTCGGTCCTGCAGTCGTCGCTTTAGCTTTGCCGCTCTACCAACATCGCCGTACGTTAAAACAGTTTTTATGGCCGTTGTTATGCAGTACATTTTTTGGCACAATGATCGGGATGGGAAGCGGCCTATTACTGGCTCGCCTTTTTCATTTACCGAAACAGGTCGTTCGTTCGATCATTCCGAAATCAGTTACATCGCCTGTAGCAATGGATATTGCGAAGTTGATTGATGGCATACCGACGCTTGCGGCAGTATATGTAATGATTGCTGGAATTTTTGGCGCGATGTTTGGTCCTAGCCTTTTTCGTATGTTTCGCATAACAACAGCATTAGGTATAGGGAGCGGGCTTGGTGCGGCTTCGCACGGGATTGGTACGGCAAAAGCGCTTGAAATCGGAAAAAAAGAGGCTGCCATTAGTTCTGTTGCGATGACGCTAAGTGCAATTTTCGCTTCTCTTCTTTGCCCGTTGTTGCTTTTGTTGTAGAATGAAAGTAACAATTGATTGCTGGAGGTTAAGGCGTGGGACAGCTCATTAAGCTTCAAGACTATATTTCGCGCTACGAGCTAGATATGTATCATTATCCGAGCGAGTTTATTCGTTTAAAAAGGAAGCAATGGGAACGAATGAAGCATGTATGGGAGACGGGTCAATTGGCGCCACAAATGGAGTCGCGTGTACATGAGTCATGGAAATGGCTTGAGGAGGGACCGTCATTTTTTGATAAGATTAAACGAATATGGAAACGGGAAAAAGTAAAAGATGTGACGGACGAAAATGAACAGTCGCAAGAAGAGGAAGACTTTATGTTTTCTATTCCGTCCGAACCAAGAACGATTGAAGAATTGAAAATATTATTTTTAGAAAAGCTGTTTCAACTGCAAATTCGTTGGGCGAGCTCGACGTTAACGGAAGAATCCGTTATTGATCCGAAATATTATTATGACGCATATTTAAAATATTTTTTGCAACGTTTTCCAGATACATACTTATGTATGTACAAGCCTGTATTTTTATTGAAAAAAGCTCCTGTCGAGCTTAATACGATTTTGATTAGTCCAACAACGACGTGGTGCGTTGCGTTTACGCAAGAACGGAAAAATAACATTATTGTTGGCTCAGCTGAACGTTTTTGGACGGAGATTGTCGATAATGTGGAGAGAAAAATCGTCAATCCGATGATTTCGCTTCATCGAACGGAAAAAGTTGTTCAAACGATTTATAAGCAATTTTCCGTCGATATGCCGATCAAAAAAGTGTTGATTAATCGAGAAGGGTATATTGATTATCGCTATGCACCGAGCGATTTTGATATCGTCGATCGCCGTCATTATGAGATATGGTTTATGTCACTCAGACAGTTGACGATGCCATTGAAACATACGCAACTGAAGGCGGCGCAATCATTGTTGACATATTGTGATACGCGCTATTACGATCCGCTCGTTATTGAAGAAATAGAAGAGGCTGACGAATGAAGCGTAGCCTCTTTTTCGATTTTTTATAATTATGGTAAGGATAAATACTTTTTTTGTTCTTCTTGCATAATAAGTAAGTAACCAGATGGTAAAAGCGGAAATGGAACGCTACATGAGACAAATGAATTCCTTTTTTTATCTTAGTCCATTTTATAACAAAAATAATTGACTCCTGAATCCGTGACAAAACATCTTTACAATGGTCGCAAACCGTTGATACGATAAGGGAAAACGACGTTGACGACTCTTCATCAAGTAGGTGAATGTGATGAAAGATTTCCCGATTCGGTTTGTATTGACAGATGAAGCGATTACTCCAAGTGCTGGGCTTGCTCTCGTGGGCTACTTACTGCACCAAACGAAGCTGGATAAACGAGTAAACGCACTTCGGCTCCCAACGGTTCGTCGAGATGTGCACATTTCCCATAGCGACGTCATTCGCTCGATGATCGGCTTGCTTGCCACAGGAAAAACGGATTTTGATCATATCGAAGCGTATCGTCAGGACGATATCTTTTCGACATCAATGGGCATTCGGCACGTACCTTCCTCCCCAACGTTGCGACAGCGTCTCGATCAGCTCGCTTGTCTCCCGATGACCGAAACCATCATTTGGGAGGAATCGATGCGTCTGTTGGTTCGACAACACGCTACCTTGTCCGCTTGTTGGACGAAAGGGAAAACGACATGGCTTCCCCTTGATATAGATGCTTCCCCATTTGATAACTCCGATACGAAAAAAGAAGGAGTGAGTCGAACGTATAAAGGATTTGACGGTTTTACGCCGTTGTTTGCGTACGCAGGGAAGGAAGGGTATATCGTTCATGCCGAGCTGCGTCCAGGGAAACAACATGTACAAGACAACATGCCTTCGTTTTTAACTACCGCCATCCGTCGAGCTCGTCCGCTGACCTCGTCTCGTCTGCTTGTCCGCATGGATGCAGGGAACGATGCGGAAGCGAATGTGCACGTATGTCTAAAGGAAGACGTGGACTTTGTCATCAAGCGAAACTTACGCCGAGAATCGAAAGCGCTTTGGTTCCAGATCGCTTCGCAAAAGGGCAGACGCGTCGATGATGGACAAACAGAAGGAGTACAAACGTATGAGTTATGCCTTCCACAGACAGCAGCAATCGATGGACACACGTATACGTACGTTCAAGTCACCCAAGTGACGGAACGAACGATGGAACGAAATGGACAGCTGATGCTCGTTCCTGATTACGAAGTCGAAAGCTACTGGGTGCGCCTCGAAGGATACGAGCATGTTCGAATGAGTGATGTGCTCGCATTGTATCACGATCATGCGACATGCGAACAGTTTCATAGCGAACTGAAAAGCGACTTAGATTTAGAGCGACTTCCATCAGGGAAGATGAAAACGAATGCGCTCGTGTTAGTCATGGGAGCATTCGTGTACAACCTTCTTCGCCTGATTGGACAAGATCTATTAAGCGATCCGAGACATCCATTACATCATAAAGTGAAACGCCGCCGCATCAAGACGATCATTCAGACGGTGATCACGATGGCAGGTCGACTCGTCCGCCGATCACGACAGATCTGGATGAAACTGACGCGAAGGAGTGGGTACAGTATACTCCTACTGAATGTGTATCAAAAATGGAAAGAGGCAAGATAACAAACAGATGTTCGGGTACTCATATCCATCACTCCCCCCTGTACTTTTTTTGTCTCTTTTTTGGTTTGTATCTCCATAAAAGAGGATTTATCTCGTTTTCAAACATGAAAGTGGTGCAGGGAATCATCAAAAAAAGGGATGTATGGATCATATATCCATAGAACTAACACCAAAATCAAAGTTGATTTCCAACCATCACGGATTCAGGTGACTTCAAAACTGGAAGTTGGTGACCGATAATGATGACAAAACAACACTCGTTTGAAGCCTATTTAGATGAGTTGACGTTAATTACTATTTTGGTACCGAACGATGTTGTTCACGAACGTGCACCAATATTTTTTTTATGCGATGAAGAACAAACAGCATACCGTTTAACAGTTCGTTCAAGTGAGAAACAGCACTCATTTACAAAATATGAGTGTCTCGTTCCTTTTATCGTTCCATTAGGGAAACGATATGTCGTTTATACAGAAGAAGGATGGCAAACACCTTTACTGGTAGGGGCGGTGATGCGAACAAAAGCGTTTGACGATTTATACGCATATGACGGAAATGATCTTGGTGCAACGTACAAACCGGAAAAAACGACGTTTAAAGTGTGGGCGCCGACGGCAACAAAGGTGTCATTAAAGCTTATTCATCCGAAGACGAAAGAAGAAAAAATTTATGCCATGGTGCGCGAACAAAAAGGAATATGGACATATACCGTTTATGAAAATATAGAATATTTTTTGTATACGTATAAGACATATATCAATTTTGTTTGGCGGGAAGCGGTGGATCCTTATGCAAAAACCGTTTCAGTTAACGGCACATACGGTGTTGTTGTTGACCTTTCGAAGACAAACATACAAAAACCAACGATGCCTCCGTTTATTTCTATGACGGATGCGATCATTTATGAAATGCATGTTCGTGATTTTACGATCCATCCTAAAAGTGGCGTGGAACATAAAGGGAAATATCTCGGTTTAACGGAGCGGGACACATTAGGACCAAACGGAACGGTGACAGGTCTTTCGTACGTGAAACAGCACGGTGTGACACATGTTCAACTTATGCCTGTGCAAGATTTCGAAGGGGTGGATGAGCTCGAGCCATTTGAATACAACTGGGGATATAACACGGTGCACTACAATGCTCCAGAAGGAAGTTATGCAACGGATCCAACCGATCCATATGCGCGTATCATCGAACTAAAACAGGCGATTCGTGCGTTTCAACAAGAAGGCATTCGCGTCATTTTAGATGTCGTCTATAATCACGTATATATTCGAGAAACATCATCGTTTGAACAGCTTGTACCGGGTTATTATTTCCGATACGAATCAAACGGTTATCCATCGAATGGAACAGGAGTTGGGAATGATTTAGCATCTGAGCGGAAAATGGTACGAAAATTTATCGTTGATTCGGTGACATATTGGCTAAGTGAATACGGCGTCGATGGATTTCGTTTCGATTTAATGGGCATTTTAGATATCGACACGATGAATGACGTCCGCCGAGCTATCGATGCAATCGATCCGACAGTTCTTGTTCTTGGAGAGGGATGGGAGTTAGCTACCCCATTGCCTCAAGAAAAAAAGACAACGATTGCAAACGCAAGACACACACCGCGCATCGCTTATTTTAATGATCATTTTCGCGACTATGTTAAAGGTAGCACATTCCAAGTGCACGATCGAGGATTTGCGTTAGGTGATTGTTCATATAAGGAAGCGGTAATGGAAGTTATTCGAGGAAGCATTCATCTATTTTTTTCGCCAAGGCAAAGTGTCAATTATGTTGAATGTCACGATAACCATACATTATGGGATAAAATGATGATTGCCAATTCGCATGAGAGCGAATATATTCGTCGGAAGCGCCAAAAGCTAGCGACCGCGATCGTTTTATTATCCCAAGGTATTCCATTTTTGCATAGCGGTCAAGAGTTTTATCGAACGAAACAAGGAATTGAAAACAGCTATAACGCTCCTGATGAAGTGAATCGAATCGATTGGGAGCGGAAAAGTGAATGGGAAGAAGATATTCGAGAGATAACGGCTCTTATTGCGCTTCGTAAAAAACATGCTGCGTTTCGTTTTTTTACTGCCGATCAAGTTCGGCGTCATATCAAGTTTTATGATACCCATCCATCTGTGATCGCCTATCAGCTTGTTGATGTGGGTGTGTATGGTCCATGGGAACAAATTATTGTCGTGCATCATAATGAGGAGAAAAAAACGACATTACCTCTTTCTGAAGGAAAATGGAAAGTCGTTTTCAGCTCAAATCGGGAAGAAGTAGAGAAAAAGTGCGAATGCTTTATTGAAATTAATGGAATCGGGACGTGGGTATTAATTGAATGTTGACGGGGAAACGATGGGAAAGATAAAATCTAGTAAGATGACAATTGCAATTTTTATTTTGACTAAGTCGAAAGGTGAGCTCACTTGGAACAGTTACTAGGTAAGGAGTGGGAAATTTCCCCGGCAGGTGGTGCGACAGGGGATGCATATATCGCGGAGTACGATGGGAAGAAGTTGTTTTTAAAGCGCAACTCTTCTCCGTTTTTGGCTGTTTTATCAGCGGAAGGAATCGTCCCAAAATTAGTATGGACGAAACGAATGGAAAATGGAGACGTAATTACCGCCCAACAATTTTTACAAGCGCGTGAATTAAAGCCGAGTGATATGACTAGCAAACAAGTTGCTCAATTGCTTCGGAAAATTCATCGCTCGAAAGAATTGTTGGGAATGATGGAGCGCCTTGGTAAAAAACCTTTAGTACCTCATCGTTTGCTAGAGGAAGTAAAGCAAAATGAATACGTTGAATTAAAGGCGCATCCGACCGTTCGGGACGCATTGGCATTTTTAGAGCGACACGTAGATGATGTGTATTGTATGGATTATGTCGTTTGTCATTGCGATATGAATCATAATAACTGGCTTTTAACAGAAGATGATCAATTGTATTTAATTGACTGGGATAGCGCAATGATTGCCGATCCGGCGATTGATATCGGAATGTTGTTATATGCTTACATTCCAAGAGAGCAGTGGTCGAGTTGGCTAGAAGAATATGGTGAGAAGTTCGATGAGCAATTGCAGCTACGTATGAAATGGTATACGATTGCTCAAACGGTTACGTTGCTTGCATGGCATAAAGGAAGGAATAATGAAAAGGAAATGCAACGACTGTTGCATTTCCTTGAACATGTGCTACGTTAATTGATCCATCCAATTCGCAAGTTGCTGTTCGTGTTGATCGATGTGTAAAGAAAGATCGGTTGCATTTTTGCCGTTTTGACTATACGTGTAAATATGGGACAATGTTTGTTTCAGTTCAGAATGGACGGCATCGTTCGTCATTAACGATTTGGCGAGCCGTTCAATTTGTTCACATTCTGCAACGGTTCCTGAACGATCAAGGTGATGTTCCGATAAAATATCTTTTAACACAGTTAATTGATGTTCATGATTAATGGCCATGTTCATCCCCCTATTCGCTTTATAATATGGCCGTTTTTATCTTTTTATATACAAAGAAACGGAGGATGAGACGTGCGTTTACGAAATAAGCCTTGGGCGAAAGAAAAAATTGCATCATATCCGCAATACATTATTCCACAACCAGAGCAATATAAAGGACGTTGGCATGAATTGTTTTCAAACGATCATCCGATTCATATTGAAATTGGGACAGGGAAAGGCCGTTTTATTACCGAAATGGCAAAAATGAATCCTCACATTAACTATATTGGAATTGAGTTATATGAGAGCGTCATTGTATGCGCCCTCGACAAATTGATCGAGAACAATTTGCCAAATTTGCGTTTATTAAATGTCAATGCAAAAGACTTAACGAATATTTTTGCTAAAGGAGAAGTAGAGCGCATTTACTTAAACTTCTCTGATCCATGGCCAAAAAAGCGACACGAAAAGCGCCGCTTAACTTATCGTGCATTTTTAGAGCTATATGAAAACATTTTAGTGGATGAAGGGGAAATTCACTTCAAAACGGATAATCGCGGGCTGTTTGAATATTCCCTTGTTAGTTTTTCGCAATACGGTTTAGTTCTTCAGTATGTTAGTATCGATCTTCATCGAAGCGGCTTCGAAGGAAATGTGATGACAGAATATGAACAAAAGTTTTCGGAAAAAGGAAACCCGATTTATCGTTGTGAAGCAAAATATCGAAAACCTATGTCGTAAATCTGGCATAGGTTTTTCTCTTTTCTGAATATTTTTGTAATGTTAAAATGGAGAGTGAAAGAGGACAAGGGGGAAAAGAGATGGAGAAATTAACGATCGGTCAAGCAACGATGACGTGGCTGAATGGGGGAATTACACATTTAGACGGGGGAGCGATGTTTGGGGTTGTACCAAAGCCTCTTTGGACGAAAAAATACCCATGCAACGAACATAACCAAATTCCGCTTCGTACCGACCCGATTTTATATTGTTGAATCCGTTAAACGTCAATAAACCCAAGCGGCTTTGCTTGGGTTTTACAATTTTCGTGCTTCAATAATCGTCCCTGTTTTTGCATCAATGAGACATTCATAAGCATCGGTTGGACGAGTGACTCCTCCTCGATAGACAGTATAGCGCAACCCGTTTTTTTCAATCATTTCAACGGTTGTTTGAATCCACGATCCTGTAACGTCACCCGTTTGTTGAAAAGCTTCTTTCGCTTTTTGAAGCGCTTGTTCAGATGAAATCAAACGTCTATGTTGCCATTGGTCAAATATGTATGCTGCTGTTGCACCGACAACGATACCGGTAAGAAATGTTTTCATGCGCATATGCATTCCTCCACTTTTTCTTTTAGTATACCGAATTGTTCGAGTGGAAACTACATGTAAAATTCGCTACAATGACAAATAGCGAGAAAAGAAAGGGGATATAGCGATGGATTTGCAGTTATTTCGAACGTTAACGGAATTGCCGGGAGCACCGGGAAATGAACATGCGGTGCGCGCCTTCATGCGTGAACAGTTACAAAAATATGCCGATGAAATTGTGCAAGATCGGCTTGGGAGCATTTTTGGAGTGAAGCGCGGAACGGAAGATGGTCCAGTTGTGATGGTTGCAGGGCATATGGATGAAGTGGGTTTTATGGTCACCGCCATTACAGAACAAGGAATGATTCGCTTTCAACCGCTTGGAGGTTGGTGGGGTCAAGTACTGCTCGCTCAACGTGTACAAATCATAACAGATCAAGGTCCGATTGTTGGAGTCATCGGTTCGATCCCGCCTCATTTGCTTGATGAAGAGCAACGAAAAAAGCCGATGGATATGAAAAATATGCTTATTGATGTTGGAGCAGATGATCGTACCGATGCAGAGCGCATGGGCATCCGTCCGGGGCAACAAATTGTACCGATTTGTCCGTTTACACCGATGGCAAACGAGAAAAAAATTATGGCGAAAGCATGGGATAATCGTTACGGTTGTGGCTTGGCGATCGAGTTGTTAAAGGAATTAAAAGATGAAACGTTGCCGAACGTATTATATTCTGGAGCAACGGTTCAAGAAGAAGTCGGATTGCGCGGTGCACAAACGGCAGCAACGATGATTAAACCAGATATTTTCTTTGCGCTAGATGCAAGCCCAGCGAACGACATGACAGGAGACGAAAAAGAGTTCGGGCATCTTGGGAAAGGGGCGCTCGTGCGCATTTATGATCGTACAATGATTACTCATCGCGGCATGCGCGAATTTATTTTAGATACAGCGGAAACAAACAATATTCCATACCAATATTTCATTTCACCAGGTGGGGGAACAGATGCGGGGAGAGTGCATATCGCGAATAGCGGCATTCCTTCAGCTGTCATTGGCATTTGTGCACGCTATATTCATACACATGCTTCTATCATTCATGTGGATGACTATGAAGCGGCGAAACAGTTATTAATCGCCCTTGTAAAACAATGTGACCGTGCGACAGTCGATGCGATTCGTCATAACGGTTAAGGTGATTGAGCGATGAAAATTGCAGTTGGAACAAAAAACAACACGAAAGTAAAAGCGGTAAAAGCTGTATTTCATGAGGCGCATCATGCGATTATAGCGAGTGACGTGCAGCCGAACGTGTCAAAACAGCCGTTTTCCGATGAAGACACGTTGCAAGGTGCGATTGAGCGTGCAACGTTAGCTGTTCATGAACAACAAGCACATATCGGAATAGGTTTAGAAGGAGGCGTATTTGCTGCACGTAATGGAACAGTCTGGCTATGTAATTGGGGTGCGCTTGTAGATCGGGACGGCGTTGTCGTTGTGGCAGGAGGGGCGCGCATTCCGCTTCCTGCCGAAATTAGTGAACAATTAAAAACTGGGAAAGAATTAGCTGAAGTGATAGACGAATACGCCGATCGTCGCGATGTCCGTTCTAATGAAGGGGCGATCGGCATTTTGACGAACGGAGCCATCGACCGAACAACGATGTATACACATATTGTTTATATGTTAAAAGGGCAATATGAGCATAAGAAAGGGTGGATAAATAGATGAAAATGATTGAAAGCATCGAGCAATACAATGAAGTCATTCAGCGTGGAAAAGTGATTATGATGTTTACGGCTGATTGGTGCCGGGATTGTCAATTCATCAAACCGGTTTTACCAGAAATTGAAGCGCAATTTTCCGATTATACGTTTTATGCGGTCGATCGTGATCAATTGCTTGATTTGTTTGCGGAGCACAACGTTTTTGGCATTCCGAGTTTTATTGCATATGAAAATGGCCAAGAGAAAGGGCGATTTGTCAGCAAAGATCGGAAAACGAAAGAAGAAATCGTCGCTTTTATTCAAAGTTTAGGTGAGCGTGATGAATAGTAAGCAAATAAGCGAGCATATTCAACAACGATTATCCCACTACCCATGGGAATTTCGATGGGATCGAAAAAAAGATACACTTCGCATTGAGCATCGTGACACGAAAAAAGGGGTGACGATTTCGTTACCCCCTATTATCGCAAAATGGGAGGTTGAGAAAGAGCGTGCCATTGACGAAATTGTTTATTATGTCGAACAAACGTTAACGGCATTACATGATGATTCGCCGTTACACGGAAAAGAAAAACATATATATCCGGTCATTCGTTCTACCTCATTTCCGACAACGACGAACGAAGGCGCTGCGTTTATTTATGACGAGCATACAGCAGAAACGCGCATTTATTATGCGCTCGATTTAGGAACAACGTATCGGCTCATTGATGAACGTTTAGTTGAATCCGAGCGTTGGAATGTGCAACAATTGAAAGAAATTGCCCGTTTTAACATCCGTTCGTTGCCTACGACAGTAAAAGAAGATCGTGTCGGTGGCAATACGTTTTATTTTTTGAATACAAACGATGGATATGATGCAAGTCGCATATTGAATGATGCTTTTTTGAAAAGTTTTTCCGAAAAAATAAAAGGAACGATGTTGCTTGCGGTTCCTCATCAAGATGTGCTCATTATTGCTGACATTGAAAACGAAATCGGCTATGATGTACTTGCGCAGTTAACGATGAGTTTTTTTGCAAGTGGCAGAGTGCCGATTACTGCGCTTTCATTTTTATATGAAGGTGGGCAATTGCAACCGATTTTTATTCTTGGAAAAAATCATCGAAAGGATGAGAAATGATGAACGTATTTTACAATCGAGAAGGTATTGGCGACACGTTGCTCATTACTTTAAAAGTTGTTGATCCACAAGTGCGTGCTTTTGAGAAAAAAGGGGATGTTGTGCGCATTTATGATGAGCAAACAAGTGAAACAGTTGGTTACAATATTTTTCATGCGTCTACATATAGCACATTTGAAGGAAATGGAGTCGTTGAACTAAACGAACAAGTAATCGCTACGATTAACGACATATTGCAAAAAAATGGTGTAAATGAACAATTAAAGGCTGATTTTTCACCAAAATTTGTTGTCGGTTACGTGAAAGAAAAGGAGAAGCACCCGAATGCTGATAAATTAAGTGTTTGTCAAGTAGACATTGGTACGGAAACATTGCAAATTGTATGCGGGGCTCCAAACGTAGAAGCAGGACAAAAAGTCGTTGTCGCAAAAGTCGGAGCAGTCATGCCAAGCGGTCTAGTCATTCAAGAGGCAGAACTTCGTGGGGTGAAGTCTTACGGAATGATTTGTTCTGCCCGTGAACTCGATTTGCCAAACGCCCCACAAGAGAAAGGGATTCTCGTTTTAGATGATGAGTACGAAGTAGGTCAACCATTTTTTAGCTGACTTCCATCACGGCAGTCAGCTTTTTTTGTGGTAAAATAAAACCGAATGTATAAGAGAAAGAGTGAGGATTAAATGGGTTGGTTTAAGGCACTACTTCGTTATTTATTTGGAGAAAATGATAAGGAAAAAGAAACGCGCAAACGCCTCCCTTCCGTACAAAAAAATGATCATAAACATGTGGAGGCAAAAGTTGTTTATGAATATCCGAAAGGGAAATTTCGCTTTCCATTAATTCCAGATGAACCAAAAGAAAGACAAAAAGAGCGAATATATGAACAAAAGCGCTCATCACCACAGACCGTTTCCTCTGAGAAAAAAATAACACGCATAGAGCGCACAGTAAACGAATCACGCACGTTTCGTCCGACAGATGTGCCATCGCCTATATTTGGTTATAAGCGAATGGAGCGTGTTGAGCGAAAAAAAGAACATGATGCGGTTGTTGAATTTGAACTTCCGATCGTTGAAGAAGCTGAAACAAACGAACATGTGCATATGCCAGCAAGTGAGCCAATTCATCATGAAGAGAAAGATGTTGCTCATGAAAAAGAAGAAATGCAACAAGAAGAAGTGCAGAGGGAAGCTGGTGAAGAACAAGTTACGCAAATACAGGTAGGAGAAAGTAAAGAGCAGGAGCGTAGAGAAGAAAAAATTGAACAAACGAACGAAGAACGGGAGAGAAAGAGAAGCGGTGTGCCATATAACGTGATGATGTTAAAACAAGATCGAGAAAAATGGAAAGAGCGACAGCAACAGCAACAGCGATCTTATACGTTTCCGCCGTTATCGCTATTGCATGCTCCAGCGATTCAACATGAGGGCGATGAAACGTGGCTAAAAGAGCAGACAGAGCGGTTAAATGAGACGTTTAAAAATTTTAACGTTGGAGCAACAGTCGTTCACGTGACTCAAGGTCCGACGGTGACTCGTTTTGAAGTGCAACCAGAACTTGGAGTGAAAGTGAATAAAATTACGAATTTAGCGGATGATATCAAATTAAATTTAGCGGCTGTAGATATTCGTATCGAAGCGCCTATCCCTGGGAAAAACACGATCGGAATCGAAGTGCCTAATCGCTCAAGCCGCCCTGTTTTCATTCGTGAAGTATTACAAAGCGAGGTGTTCCAACAATCACAATCTCCGTTAGCCGTTGCCTTAGGATTAGATATTTCAGGGAGACCAGTTGTTACTGATTTAAAAAAGATGCCGCACGGATTGATTGCGGGAGCAACTGGATCAGGGAAAAGCGTCTGCATGAATGCGATGTTAGTAAGTTTGTTATATAAAGCAACACCGCACGAAGTGAAGTTATTATTGATCGATCCGAAAATGGTCGAACTTGCACCGTACAATCATATTCCACATTTAGTTAGCCCAGTTATTACAGATGCAAAAGCAGCAACAGCAGCATTAAAATGGGCTGTATCTGAAATGGAGCGGCGATATGAGCTGTTTGCACATACAGGGGTGCGCGATATTGTTCGTTATAATGAGTTAATACGAAAAGCACAAAAGCCAGAACAACATCTACCTTATATTGTTATTGTCATTGATGAATTAGCAGATTTAATGATGGTTGCTCCAGCCGATGTAGAGGAAGCTATTTGCCGTATTGCCCAAAAAGCGCGGGCGTGTGGGATGCACTTACTTGTTGCTACACAACGACCGTCTGTTGATGTCATTACCGGCTTAATTAAGGCAAATATCCCAACGCGCATTGCCTTTTCTGTATCGTCACAAATTGATTCACGTACAATTATTGATATAAACGGTGCTGAAAAATTACTTGGGCGAGGCGATATGTTATTTTTAGAAAACGGAACAGCAAAACCAATTCGCTTACAAGGCAATTTTGTATCGGATGAAGAAATTGAGCGCGTCGTTGCCCATGTGCGTCAACAAATGGAACTGTCTTATTTATTTCAACACGATGAGTTGTTGCAACAACATGTACAAGCTGAGGAAGATGATGAGCTCTTTTATGAAGCATGTGAGTTTGTTGTTCAACAAGGTGGTGCTTCGACGTCGAGTTTGCAACGTCGTTTTCGTATCGGCTATAATCGGGCAGCGCGCTTAATTGAAATGATGGAGCAGCGTGGGATTGTATCGGCACCAAAAGGAAGCAAGCCACGCGATGTGCTAATTGACGAGCAAGATCTTGAGCAACTACAAGATACAATTTAGACGGAGTAGTCGTGAAATAGAAAACGTGCTATGCTAAAGACGTGAAAACGATGGCTGAAGGGGAAAGAAAAATGAAAGAGATCGAGTTGAAATTACAAGGGAAAATTAAACGGCTAACAAATAAAACGTTTAAATTTGATGAGCGTGTGCGAGACGGATGGTTTTCAGCCGTATATTTTTTAAAAACGCGTGAAATCGTCAAAGAATTTCGTCCGGATAATATCGTCACAATGCAATTTTTTCAAAAAGAACATGCTGTTTTATGTGGCACCGATGAAGTGATCGCCTTGTTGCATACATTTGCAGATGAACCAGAAAAATTAGAGATTTACTCGTTAAAAGATGGAGACAAAATTAGTCCGTTTGAGACGGTGCTTACGATTACAGGGCCGTATCAAAATTTTGGGTATTTAGAAGGCATTATTGATGGAATTTTAGCGCGCCGAACATCTGTAGCAACAAACGTATACAATGTAGTTAAAGCGGCGGCATTATCTGGTGTACAAAAGCCGGTCATTTTTATGGGAGATCGGGATGATCATTTTATGATGCAAGCTGGTGATGGATACGCTGCGTTTATTGGTGGTTCCACCGCTCAAGCGACCCATGCGATGAACGAGTGGTGGGGAAAACAAGGCATGGGGACGATGCCGCATGCCCTCATTCAATTGTTTGATGGTGACGTTGTTGCGGCAGCAAAAGCGTATCATGCAAAATATCCAGATGATGATTTAATTGTTCTTGTTGATTACAACAATGACTGTATTACAGATGCGCTGAAAGTGGCTCGTGAATTTGGCGATAAGCTAAAGGCTGTTCGCGTTGATACGTCTCGGACGATGATCGATCAATATTTTATTCGCCATCCAGAAGTGCTTGGCACATTTGATCCACGTGGCGTCAATCCACCGCTTATTTTTGCTTTACGCGAAGCGCTTGATCGCGAAGGATTTGAACATGTTAAAATCGTTGTTAGTGGCGGATTTAATGAACAGCGCATTATTGAGTTTGAAAAACAAGGTGTACCAGTTGATATGTATGGTGTGGGAAGTAGTTTATTGAAAGTGCACATTGGTTTTACAGGAGATAATGTATTGTTAAATGGAAAACATCAAGCGAAAGCAGGACGGCGTTATCGTCCAAATCCGCGCCTTGAAAAAGTGGAGTATACGCCTCAATAACACGGAAAAACTGATAGAAGAACATTCTTCTATCAGTTTTTCTTATCATCGTGGGCAAACGATGGTATAATGAAATTTGTTACATATCGTGAAAATAGCAAAACGGAATTTATGTCATATACTGTGATATAGATCAACGATAGTTGGTGGAGGTTTTCTTATGACTATTTACCATTTTGTCGGCATTAAAGGAACTGGAATGAGCGCACTCGCACAAGTATTACATGATATGAAATGCGTCGTGCAAGGATCGGACTATGATAAGCGGTTTTTCACGCAAGAAGCTTTAGAAGCACGTGGGATACCGATTTTTCCATTTAGTGCTCAAAATATTCAGAAAAATATGGTCGTGATTGCTGGTAACGCCTTTCCTGATACACATGAAGAAATTGTAGCCGCTCGTGAACTCGGTGTACCCGTCATTCGTTACCATCAGTTTTTAGGTGAATTTTTACAAAAATTTACGAGTATCGCTGTGACAGGCGCCCATGGGAAGACATCAACAACAGGATTGCTTGCTCATGTAATGCAGGGAGCAGAACCGACGTCGTATTTGATCGGTGATGGTTCTGGAAAAGGAAGAGAAGGGAGCAAGTATTTTGTATTTGAAGCGTGTGAATATCGCCGTCATTTTTTAGCATATTCCCCTGATTATGCGATTATGACAAATATTGATTTTGATCATCCAGATTACTTTGTAAATATTGAAGATGTGTTTTCAGCATTTCAACAAATGGCGTGGCAAGTGAAAGAAGGAATTATTGCTTGTGGGGATGATGAATATTTACAAAAAATTCAAGCTAAAGTTCCTGTTGTTTTTTACGGGTTCGGTGAAGATAACGATTTTCAAGCCCGAAATGTTGTGAAAACACCAGAAGGGACATCGTTTGATGTGTTTGTGCGCCATACGTTTTTTGCTTCTTTCCATATTCCGCGATATGGCGATCATAACGTGCTTAATGCGCTTGCTGTCATTGCGCTTTGCCATTATGAAGGGATCGATGTAAGCATTATTCAAGAGCGATTAAAAACGTTTCCTGGCGTGAAACGTCGCTTCCATGAGAAAACGTTTGGTTCACAAGTGCTTATTGATGATTATGCGCATCATCCGACTGAAATACGTGCAACGATCGAAGCAGCAAGACAAAAGTATCCAGATCGTCAAATTGTTGCGATTTTTCAACCGCACACATACACGCGTACACAAACATTTTTACATGAATTTGCTGAAAGCTTATCGTTAGCTGATGCGGTATATTTGTGCGATATTTTTGGCTCTGCTCGTGAGCATCAAGGGAAATTATCTATCGAGGATTTGCGTGCTAAAATCGAAGGGGCAAAGCTTTTAGACGAGGAGCAAGTCGATGTATTAAAGCAACATGATAACGCTGTGCTTATTTTTATGGGAGCAGGCGATATTCAAAAATTTCAACAAAGATATGAACAATCCGTTCACGTATAAGCAAAAAGCAACTATGATGCGTTCATAGTTGCTTTTTGCATTTGTTCGTATGTGATGTTCCAATGCGAAGCATGCCACGCTACTCCGTCATTTGTCACCCATAACACTTGAGGAGATTCGTGTTTAACATGAAATGTTTCTGCAATATGTTGCGACAATGGGCGTGCGTGTTGTACATGTAAATAATATGCATGAATGTGCGGAAAATCTTTTGTGAAACGTTCGAACTCCCCCCATGCTCGATGGCTAATTGGACATGTAAGACTATGTTTCATCAATAAAAATGGACGATGGGACAAACAAATTTGTTCAAACTGTTCTACTGTCTCAATTTTCTCCATGCGTGTCCATTCCTTTATTTAAATGTTTTTCCACATCGTTCACAGCTTCCTCTGTCTCTTTTAACAACTGTTCCACATCTGATGAAGGAAGCGGAATCGGAATAGATGAAACGGAATGTGATTTCTCTTGTTCGCTTTTTATCAGTTCTTCTTTTTCTTCACTTTTTCTCCATTCATTTATATTGCTTTCTTTTAAATCATTCAGCAGTTGTTTTCCATGTTGTGCTGATTCGGTTAATAACTGCTTTCCACGTTCGCTTGACAAGAATAGTGCTGTTGCTGCGCCTGCAATTCCCCCGACAATTGTCCCAAGTAGAAAAGAACTATTTTTAGCCATATGAAACCCTCCTTATTTTCGTTTCCCTTTCCATTTTGTCCATATTTCTACAAGCGTTTGGCCCCATTGAATGGCTTGTGTAATTTTTTTTTCATTTGTTGTTAACGTTTTAGAAATGGAGTCGCTAAATGTTTGAACGGTGACTCCTACTTGTTTGACTGCATCAAATACCCCTTGCAAACTTTCTGCTTTTTTATGCACATCATCCGCAAGCGCGTTCGTCTTATGTAGTAATTGTGCCGTTTCTTTTCCGATTTCATGCATTTGTTTTTCAACTTCTTCGACGGTTTTCGCAACGTGTTGTAAAGTTGTTTGCAACGTTTTTAACGTTTGGATAACATAAATGACTAAAATGAGAAAGGCGATGGCGATGAGTGCAATGCTCCCGTATAAAATAATGTTCATTGTAAAACCCCTTTCTGTATACTTTACATTTCGTTCGACAAAAAAAGAAAAAATCCTGCAAAAAGCTCCAAATTTTTTGTAGGTCGGTTACAATATACATGTACATATGATGGAATGGAGGAAGACAAATGAAAGATCCACGTATTGAAAAGTTAGCGAAAAACTTAATTCATTACTCGCTTCGTTTACAAAAAGGAGAAAAGGTATTAATCGAAAACTTCGGTTTGCAACGAGAGCTTGTGATCGCGCTTGTGCGTGAAGCATATGCGGTAGGTGCTTATCCGTTTGTTTCATTGAAAGACCATCAAGTCGACCGTGCCCTTTTGCTCGGTGCACAAGAAGAACAGTTTAACATGATGGCTGAGTTCGAAGCGAATGTTATGAAAGAGATGGATGCTTATATCGGCTTACGTGCTGGGGACAACATTAATGAGTTTGCTGACGTGCCAGCGGATAAAATGAAAATTCATGGAAAAACAATTATGCAAAAAGTACATCGTGACATTCGTGTACCGAAAACGAAGTGGGTTGTGCTCCGCTATCCGAATCCATCGATGGCACAGCTTGCAAAAATGAGTACAGAGGCGTTCGAAGATTTTTATTTCAACGTATGTAACTTAGATTACGGTAAAATGGATAAAGCGATGGATGCTCTCGTTGAGTTAATGAATAAAACGGATCAAGTGCGCATTACAGGACCGGGTACAGATTTAACGTTCTCCATTAAAGATATTCCTGCTATAAAATGTTCAGGCCAAATGAACATTCCAGACGGAGAAGTATATACGGCTCCAGTCCGCGATTCTGTCAATGGTACCATTACGTTTAATACACCTTCTCCTTATCAAGGATTTACGTTTGAAAACGTGAAATTAACATTTAAAGATGGAAAAATTATTGAAGCAACAGCAAACGATACAGAGCGCATTAATCAAATTTTTGATACAGATGAAGGTGCGCGTTACATTGGTGAATTTGCGATCGGGGTCAACCCATACATTCAACATCCGATGCAAGATATTTTGTTTGATGAAAAAATTGATGGAAGCTTCCATTTTACGCCGGGGCAATGTTACGATGAAGCATACAATGGTAACCATTCGAACATTCATTGGGATATGGTTATGATTCAACGTCCGGAATATGGCGGCGGTGAAATATATTTTGACGGTGTGCTTATTCGCAAAGATGGCCGTTTTGTCATCCCAGAATTAGAACCGTTAAATCCAGAAAACTTAAAATAAAAGAGAAAAGCAACTATGACTTGCTCATAGTTGCTTTTTCTTATGCCAAACAATTTCAAGTTGATCTCCTGGGGTAAGCGGTTCATAAAATGTTGTTTGTTCTCCATTTTTTTAGCAATGTAAATGTTGTTGATGCCCCGTGAGGAATATCAACTTCGACATATTGAAATATATCTTGAAAAATGAACGGTTCGATTTTTTGTTCATGAAATTGGAGCTCATCTTCATGGTGAACGAGACCATCTTCTTTGAGCTGTTCACCGTTGCGATAAAATATACCGATCGGCTTTGTCAATGTAAATGTTTCGCCATGAAATATAATCGGCATCGTATAATGAAGCTTTATTTGTTTTGCTTCAGCAATTTGAGCGATGGTGCGCGGCTTTTGTTCGTGAACAGTAATATGATCGCCGTCTTCAAACGTTGTATAACGTTGGCACTCTAGCCCGTTGCGATACACTGTTCCGCACCATTCAGGAAATTTTATTTGTTTTCCGTTTAACGTGATTGTAAACGGTTCAAGTTGTTTCAGAAGGTGGTCGTTTTTTGTTGCTTTTAGAAGCTGTTCAATCGTTTCAGGCATATGAACGACAATGTCATCACGATCACATAAGACGACATCGAGAGAAACAACTTCTCCGTTTCGTAATATAAGTGGCTCAATGTTGTAGTGTTGATCATTTATCGTTACATGCTTTGTCGGCAATGATTCGAGCAAATCAAGAAGCCGAATCACAGCTTGTTTCCCATCTTTTCCTTTTTCGACTATGATGTGGTCATTGCTTTTGATTGGTGTATCAAATGTCGCTAGCTCACCATTTTTTATAATGGTTGGTGGTTCTCCGTGTGTCCCGGGAACTGTAATAACCTGTCCATTCAACGTAATGACGCACGCTAAGCCTGGTTTTCCGTATAGTTTATGTATTTGAATGCCTGCAGCGAGTAAGGCATCACCGATTGTTAGTTGCTTCATATCAAATAGGCGAATTGTTTGTTCATTTACATGAACTGTCACGTACTGGATCGGTGTTTGCTTTGCGGCAATTGCGATGCCGATCGGGGTGACGAGTTCTGGTCGATGTTTCATTTCTTCACGATCGATATGCAATTTTTGAATAGCATCAATACCACGAATAGCAATGCGATTTTCTGGAAGATGAAGCTTGTGAGCAAGCCGTTTTGGAAGTTCGGGCGTCAAGCTCCCTCCTCCAACGAGCATAACTGCTTTCGGAGATTGATGATTATTTAATCGTAAAATTTCTTTGCTAATCGCATCAGCAAGTCGATCAATGGCATCTGAAATCGTGGCAATCATTTGTTCGCGAGTCACTTCTGTTTCAAACCCGAGAATGTCTGTGATTGTTACCGTTTCTTTCGAATGCAAGTCGCGTTTCGCTTGTTCAGCGAGAGGGAAATCAAGCAAATAGGCGTCTGAAATTGCTTCAGTAATTTCATCTCCTGCCATCGGTACCATGCCGTAGGCGATGACTGTACCGAGATCGGTAATGGCGATGTCAGACGTTCCTGCGCCAATGTCTACAAGTGCTACATTTAATCGTCGCATCGTTAGAGGAATAAGCACGTTTAGTGCGGCGATCGGCTCAAGTGTTAGCGCCTCCATTTCTAAATGAGCGCGTTGTAGTGCTGCAAGAAGTGACTCAACAACGAGTCTCGGTAAAAATGTAGCGATCACTTCAACGCTTGCCTCGTCTCCTTGCTGATCAATTAAGTTACCAATTTCTTCGCCGTCAATTTCATAGCGCGTGACGGAATAACCGACGCAATAATAGTGATAACTTTTTTCATTCGCTGATTTTTCTGCTAACGTCATTTGAGCTTGCTGTACGGCGGTGAGTTCTAAGTACGCGACATCTTCATGAGTTAAAAGCGGCTTTCCTTTAATTGAAATCGTTGCTTTTCCTTTTTCTGTTTTTAATGAACGACCTGCCGCTGCGACGCATACGCGCGTCAAAGGCCCGTGCCGCTCCTCTAACGTTTTCTTTATGTCGAGAATGACGTTAGAAACAGCAAGCACATCGTGAATTTGCCCATCAAGCATTGCCCGTTCTTCATGTTCTTTTATGACAATGTCTTCAACTTGATATCGTCCGTCTATTTCCTTTAAAATAATGCCAACTACTGAACGTGTGCCAATGTCTAATGCAAAAATCAAGCTTCCCACCTTCTTTTTCGAAAATTAAAAAATTCTTTATTACTTAAACGCGTTCACTACCGTCGCATAAATGATGTCTGAATTTTCAGTTTTATTTTTTCTGGACTTTAGAGAAAAAACGAAAACACCTAAGCGAGGGTAGTATACATCCATTTTTTTACTATAACCTATGACTTGTGCAACAACGACTGGCAAACCTTTATGGGACGCTGTTTCCTTCGATTTTTCGTAACCAAATGTGAGCGGATTTCCACAAAGAAGCCTTCAAATAGCGACTAATTTGTAAGTAACTGCGTTCGCTATTCGTGTTCAACTGAGCTAAAACATTCAGACAGTACACTATCATGGCTACGTACACTTGATTATGTACAGCTTGTTCACTGTGACCAAAAAACTTTTTAATGTTCAGATGTTGTTTCATCCATTTGAAAAAAAGTTCGATTGCCCAACGTGATTGGTAGATTTCTGCAATTTCATCTGCGTCAATGTCAAACCGATTTGTCAGTAAATGAAGCTTATTTCCTTTTGTATCTTGCAATTTGAGTAAGCGAAACACGTTTTCAGAACGATTTTGTGGTGTTCCAATGACAACCATTTCATCAGAGAATACGGGTGAATCTTCTGGTAACGAAAAGGATTCTAACACTCGGACAACAGCGTTTTTACGCAAACGGGTCACAAAGAAATAGCCATCTTCCGTCATTTGATCAAAGCGCCTATAATCCAAGTAACCACGATCAAACACGTACATGCATTCTTTGTCATCCACGAATACTTCTAGTTGACCACGATCATGTTCGTTGGCATTCGTGAGTACGGCTTTATCTGGATAGGAGAGTCCTTTTTCCATAAAAACAAGTCGTAAGTGAAGCTTTACTCCTGATTTTGTCTTTCGAAACTCTGCCCACTTATGATTGGTCAAATTAAGCGGTAATGTACTCGAATCAATGATTTTCAAAGGCGTTGTCACTTTTCTTCTTGTTTGGAAATTGGTTTTCCGATGAATTTGTGCCACTAAATCGAGAAAAATCGTTTGAAAGAACTCAGTTGGGATGGTATTGATTCGTCTCCCTAACTGTGAAAAACTAATCGATTCCAATCCCGTTGCTCGTTGTAATTCTTCTAAAAAGACAGCGTCACTCAACGCCCGTAAACTCTCGGTTTCATGGAGTTGGGCATACAAAAGCAGTTTCATAAATGAAGCCATATAAAGTTTCTTGGTATAGTGATTTAATTGATGTGTTTTCACTAGGTCGTCAAATAATGGACGATTAATCGGTGAAAACCATTGTTCAAATGATGTTTTTCGTGTAAACTTATCCATGGTTTTGTCCTTTGTATTGGATTTGGATGGTTTACTACCACCCAACCATTATAAAGGATTTTTTTGTGTTTGGATTATATTTCAGAAAATTCGGTTTATTTAAAGGTGTTAAATTATTTTAATGCGACACTAGTGAAACGCGTTTTATAAATAAAGGGGTGACAACTTTATCCACTTCGTTTATAATAATCTCTAATTATATAGAAATGTACCATATTTTTTATCTTATATAACTGTAGATGAGCAAATTTACTAACATAAATTTACAACCAAACAAAAAAGAAGACATGAACCCGATTCCTTGGTTAGAATAGATGTGCCAACAAACCATTCACAAGGAGGTTCATGTCTCATGAATAGATTAGCACATCACCAAGGAATCCACAAGTTTTTGACGATGTTGGGGTTGGCCCTTTATTTCTCGAAACCTGTCATGAAGCATCTCGTTCATATCGTGGATGCGATGATTACAAAGGGCTTTTCGGGAACGCTGACCGATCTACATCATGGGAGTTTTCATCCGAACCATCGCACGACACTGAGCCATTTTTTCACGAAAAGCCCATGGGAGGAAGAGACGCTGCTTCGCAAACTCCAACAGTGGGTGCTTCATCGTGTCGAACGCAGCTCGAAACGAGAGAATCAACCCATTTTTGTTTCGATCGATGATACGATTTGCCAAAAAACGAAGCCCTCGTCACGGGCAACACACGCCATTCAAGGGTGTGATTGGCACTATTCTCACGCAGAGAAAAAGTCGATCTGGGGACATTCTCTCGTTTGGCTCATGGTTCATACGATGACCCAAGCGTTTCCTTTTGCCTTTCGCCTCTACGACAAGACGGTGGGGAAAAGCAAAGGGGAACTCGCGATCGAGATGCTTTCTTCGTTGGATGTGAGTCGACCCGTTTATGTGCTCATGGACTCTTGGTATCCATCGAAAACCCTCGTGGGAGCCTGCTTAAAAAAAGGGTTCCACGTCATCGCGATGCTGAAGACGAATCGGATTCTCTATCCAAAAGGGACGGCCATTCAAGCAAAAGAATTTGCCAAATCTATGGAGCCACGGGATACCCGCCTCGTCACGGTGGGAAAAGAGCGTTATCGGGTGTATCGCTACGAAGGCGCTCTGAACGGTCTCAAGGATGCCGTGGTGCTGCTCGCATGGAAAGCCGATCAGCCGATGACGCCGAAACATCTTCATTGCGTCTTGAGCACCGATCGCGAGCTAAGCGATGAAGAGATCTTGCGCTACTATGCTGCACGTTGGTCGATCGAATGTTTTTTCCGTCAAGCGAAAGACCAGCTGAAACTCGATGGATACCGCGTTCGCGGGCGTCGGGCGGTGAAACGGTATTGGATCTTGGTGCAACTTGCGTATGTGTACAGCATGTTCGAGTCTAACAGTGATTTTTCGGATGGGCTCGATCTCCTGCGCAAGAGAAAAGGACATAGCCTCGTGGAGTTCATTTATCGTGCAGCAAAACAAAATATTCCCATTGATACCGTGAAAAAACAGCTCCACGTGGCATAAGGGGTACCCTGTTTGTCTCTTTTTAAATGGTAATTATTGTAACGAAAATTGCTCAACTACAGTTATATAAAGAAAGGATGAGATGTATGAGTAACGAAAGATTAGACGAGCTGAGAGCAAAGGTTGATGAGTTGAATTTACAGCTGTTAAAGTTAATTAATGAACGCGGACGTGTTGTTCAAGAAATTGGGAAAATTAAAGATGCTCAAGGGACGTACTTTTATGACCCTGTTCGTGAAAGAAAAATGTTAGATTTAATTCTAGAACATAACGACGGACCGTTTGATACGGCGACGTTGAAACATATTTTTAAAGAAATTTTTAAAGCAGGGCTCGATTTGCAAGAAGATGATCATAAAAAGGCATTGCTTGTATCAAGAAAGAAAAAGCCGGAGGATACGATTGTCGATGTAAAAGGGGAAAAAATCGGCGATGGTAATCAATATTTCGTTATGGGGCCATGTGCGGTTGAAAGCTATGAACAAGTAGCAGAAGTCGCACAAGCAATTAAACGCCACGGCTTAAAATTGTTGCGCGGCGGCGCTTACAAACCGCGTACGTCACCGTATGACTTCCAAGGACTTGGTGTAGAAGGATTGAAAATTTTAAAGCGTGTAGCAGATGAATTTGATTTAGCAGTCATTAGTGAAATTGTAACGCCAGCAGATATTGAAACAGCGCTCGATTATATTGACGTTATTCAAATCGGAGCGCGCAATATGCAAAACTTTGAGTTGTTAAAAGCCGCGGGTCAAGTGAATAAACCGGTATTATTAAAACGGGGATTAGCTGCAACGATCGAAGAGTTTATTCATGCAGCGGAGTACATTATGTCGCAAGGAAATGGGCAAATCATTTTATGCGAGCGTGGCATCCGCACATATGAAAAGGCGACGCGCAACACGCTTGATATTTCAGCCGTACCGATTTTGAAAAAAGAAACGCATTTGCCTGTTTTTGTCGATGTAACGCATTCAACAGGACGTCGTGACTTACTTTTACCTTGCGCGAAAGCTGCGCTTGCCATCGGGGCAGACGGGGTCATGGCGGAAGTACATCCAGATCCTGCGGTTGCGTTATCTGATTCCGCACAACAAATGGATATTAATCAATTCAATGAGTTTATGGAAGAATTAAAATCATTCCAAAAACAATTTGTCAAAGCATAAGAAAAGCTGGTGATTGTCACCAGCTTTTCTTATGAATTTATTTGTGAAAACGTTGCACTTAGGCAATCATTTATCGTATGATAATTTTACATAAAATTGCGATGTACGACAGTTTTCGATATATAGAGTGTAAAAAAGGAGTGTATGTGATGAATGTAACAATTTATGATGTAGCAAGAGAAGCAAACGTGTCGATGGCAACCGTTTCACGTGTTGTGAATGGGAACCCAAATGTAAAGCCTTCGACGCGCAAAAAAGTGTTGGAAGTGATTGAACGGCTGGGTTATCGTCCGAATGCGGTAGCGCGCGGATTAGCAAGTAAAAAAACGACAACAGTTGGCGTCATTATTCCGGATATTTCGAGCATCTTTTTTGCAGAAATGGCACGCGGAATTGAAGACATTGCAACAATGTACAAGTATAACATCATTTTAAGTAACTCGGATCAAAATAAGGAAAAAGAATTGCATTTATTAAACACGATGCTCGCTAAACAAGTTGATGGTATTTTATTTATGGGTGGCGACGTAACGGAAGAACATGTCGAGCAGTTTAAAAAGTCAGATGTACCGATCGTATTAGCTGCCACAATTGAAAAAAATAATATTATTCCGTCCGTCAACATTGACTACGAGCAAGCAGCGTATGATGCGGTACATATGTTAATTGAAAAAGGACATAAACGCATTGCTTATGTAACAGGCCCTTTAAATGATCCAATTAACGGATTAAAAAAATTAGCTGGTTATCGTCGTGCGTTAGAAGAAGCGAATATCGCTTATGATGATGAACTTGTTGTTGAAGGGGATTACACATATGACTCTGGCATCGAAGCGTATGACAAGTTAGCCGAACTTGCAGAGCGACCAACAGCGATCTTTGTTGGAACAGATGAAATGGCTCTCGGGGTCATTCATGGTGCGCAAGATCGCGGCGTACGCATTCCTGATGAGTTAGAAGTTGTCGGTTTTGATAATACGCGTTTAGCCACCATGGTTCGTCCAAAGCTGACGACAGTTGTGCAACCGATGTACGATATTGGTGCGGTGGCGATGCGTTTATTAACGAAATATATGAATAAAGAACATGTCGACAATCACATCGTTGTGTTGCCGCATCGCATTGAATATCGCGATTCGACAAAATAGGCGGCGCAGCTAACTGTGCGTACGAACATAGAAAAGGGTGTTCGCTACTTTCGGAACACCCTTGTTATTTTGTTATAAGTTTAACCGTTGTTTATTGCTTCGGATTGGGTGGAGCGCTTTCATGACCGTTTGGGCATTTTTTTCTGTAATTTCTGCTTTTCTCGGAATGGGTGAATATAAGTTTTCTGGATCATCCCATTCGAGTGGTAAAGAAACAGGAGCATGAGGTTGCCATCGAGCGACCCATTCTTCCGGTAAACGTCCAGAAATATCGGATTGTTCTGTCATTTCGAGCCATAATAACGCCCATGCACGTGGAACAACGCGCCAAATGTCATATCCTCCTCCTCCGACCGCAATCCAACGGCCGTTGCAATATTGATGCGCGATTTGATGCGCGATTTTTGGAATTTCGCGATAAATACGCATCGTTGTACACAAATGTGTTAATGGATCATAATAATGTGCGTCCACTCCATTTTGAGTCAAGATGACGTCCGGACGGAAAAAGTCAGCAATTTCGATCAGCGCTTCTGTATATGCTGCTAACCACGACTCATCTTCTGTAAACGCATCAACGGGAATGTTGAAAGAGTAGCCATATCCTTTTCCTTGTCCTCGTTCATTCACATTTCCTGTTCCTGGAAATAAATAGCGTCCTGTTTCATGAATCGAAAATGTACAAACATTTGGATCGTCATAAAACGTCCATTGCACCCCATCTCCATGATGCGCATCTGTATCGACATATAAAACGCGGACACCGTATTTTTCTTGCATATATTTAATGGCGACAGAGCTATCATTGTAGATGCAAAAACCTGATGCTTTGCCACGAAATCCATGATGGAGCCCTCCCCCCAAACTGAGCGCATGCTCAGCCTTGCCGGAAAGTACGTAATCAACTGCTGTTAATGTTCCGCCAACAAGAAGAGCGCTCGCTTCATGCATATTTGGAAAAATGGGTGTATCTTCTGTACCTAATCCATAATTGAGGGCAACTTCTTCTGGCAGTTGTCCTCTTCCTGCTTTTTTTACTGCTTCAATGTAATCGGTATCATGAACAAGTGCTAACTCTTCGTCTGTTGCTAGACGTGGTGCTACAATTTGTGAATCATGAAGTGCACCGAGCGTTTGCAACAGGTCATACGTCAGTTTGACACGTAATTGATTAAATGGATGGCGATCATGGAATTTATACGTTTGAAACGCATCGGAATAAACGAATACGCTGTTTTTACTCATGATGAAACCCCCGGCAAGTTCGGCCATAAAACGTCGTATCCTTGTGCCTTTAAATCATGAATAATCGCCATCGGGTTCATCGTTTGAATACGAAAAACAAGTACTTTATACATTTCATTTTGATCAGGATAGATGAGAACACTTGAAATATTGATGTTACGTTTTTGGAAAACAGAAGCGACTTCGCTTAACATTCCTGCCCGATTCGGCACTTTAATTTCGATTTGCGATCCAGGTTGGTGAGCCCCTGTCAGTTGCACAAGTGTGTACAACAAATCGCTTTCTGTAATGATGCCGACAAGTTTATTTTCTTTGACAATGGGCATGCAGCTAATGCGGTGTTCGTAAAACAAAGCCGCGACCTCTTCGACAAAATCAAGTGGATGTCCTGTAATGACGTTTGTTTTCATAATGGTGCTTAACGGTTTTTGCAAATCTTCGAGATGTTCATTTGCATGGAAAATCGATGGACTTGCATCGCGCAAATCGCGATCCGTAACGATACCAACAACACGATATTCATCATCAACAATCGGTAAATGTCGAATATTTTTTTGCTTAACAATATTTAGTGCGTCAGCGATTGTGTTTGACGGCTTTAGTGCAATGACATCCGTTTTCATCATTTGTTCGACAATCATTTCCCCATCCCCTTTGTTTTTAAGGTATTGTCAAAAGTTTTAAAGACATACCCTAAGTTTTTATTGATTTTATGCGGTTTTCGACAAAAAAAGCTTGCCACCCCTGCTGTTTTTGGTACGATTGAGGTAACCACACACCCAATCCAAACAAAGGAGTGACAAGCTTGTTACCTCAATTATTAATCAAATGTCTTCAAATAATCAAGACCCAATATCAAATCATTATTTATTTACTAGGTGTACTTTTTGGAAAGTCCCTCACAGACTGGGATGACGAAGAACCGGTGAATCAATCGTATCAGAAACTCCAAGTCGATGAACTGCCTGTCATCGAAACGCTTCCGCGTTTAGACTATCGTCATCTTCTTGTCGAATACGAACAACAACACGGAAAACCGTTGAAGCCGATCAAGAGGCACGCGAACACGAAAACCACGGTGCCTGATGCATTGACGTGTCCACAGTGCCAAGCGCCATCTAATTATGTGTACGCCAACAACGGGGGTAAAGGGCAGTATCAATGCAAAGTGTGTCGTTGCCGTTTCAACCATCGTAGCCGTTTTGCCAAACAAGTGATTTTTCGGTGCCCACATTGTTTAAAGGCACTCGAGAAAATCAAAGAGCGCAACGATTATTACATCCACAAATGTAAGAATGATGATTGCTCGTTTTACCAAGCAAACTTGCGACAGATGACACCTCAGGAAAAAGAACAGTTTCAACATGCGCCGTATGCCTTTAAAGTTCGATACATTTTCCGTGAGTTTCTCTTTGATTTTCAGCCGTTGGCACCGTCGTCACCGATACAGTCGAAGGTGGATTTGTCGCGTCTTTCCGTGTCTTCGCATACACTCGGACTCATCTTGACGTATCACGTCAACTATGGGCTCTCCGCGCGGAAAACAGCGAGGATCATGAAAGACATTCATGGGTTGTCGATTTCTCATCAGACCGTCATCAACTATGCCAACAGTGTTGCGCTGATCGTCAAACCTTTCATCGATCACTTTCCTTACGAACTGTCTGGTTCTTTTTGCGGCGACGAGACGTATATCCGCGTCAAAGGGTGCTGGCATTACTTGTTTTTTATGTTTGATGCCGTGAAAAAGGTCGTGCTGTCTTACCGGGTCTCTCCACATCGGGATACACTCTCTGCCATCCGTGCGATCGATGATGTTCTCAAGAAACTGCCGTCCATTCCTGAAGATTTGTCTTTTGTCGTCGATGGCAACCCGATCTACTTGTTGGCGCAGCACTTTTTCGCCCAACAAGGGATTTCTTTCGATGTCCGTCAAGTCATCGGGCTGACAAACGAGGATCCTGTGTCCGAGGAATATCGACCACTTAAACAGATCATTGAACGATTCAACCGAACGTTTAAAGGCAACTACCGACCGACTCATGGGTTTGGCGCAGAAGAAGGCTCGGTTTCCTTTGTCACACTCTTTGTGGCGTATTTCAACTTCTTGCGTCCGCATAGCGCGTTAGAAAAACGGGTACCGGTCGTCATCCCAGCATTAGAGAGCCTTCCGCATATGCCGGCACGTTGGGCAAGGCTCATTGTCATGGCTCAAGAGATGTTGACCCAACAAGCTGCATCCTAAGGACGGATTCGGCGGAGCGTACCCTTGACCATCCGAACCTCGCCAAAGGTAAAATCAGGATAGGGCAAGGGCTGCTTTCCTATGCCCTTCTTTTCTGCCCTTGCCCTTACTGACCGTTTTTCTCCTTTGGCGAGTGTTGGTCAAGGGCGAATCCAATTCCACTATCCTCTTTATTTTCCTTCAACAGGTAGACCATGATGACTTTTCATAGATTTTTTGACGCTACCGTTTTTAATACATGAAGCGGTTCATAAAGCGTAATTGGTCAAATTTTTGAATAGATTGCTGATCGACGCGTTTTCCGATTCGAGCCATTAAACAATTAGCTGGATGTGAACAAATTTCTGGATCGTCCGTTGCGTACCAGACGAGTCCACCTGCGTTCATCATTTTCTCCATTACTTTTCGATATTCCCATACGTTTAAACCCGTTCGTTTTAAATCCCAATGCCAATAGTATTCTGTTGTAATAATGATGTAATCTTCCATCGCATCATCCATCATGGCAACTTTCAACAAATTTTTTCCGACACCGTAGCCTCGAAAGTCTGGGATAACTTCAATTGCACCAAGTTCGATTAAATTTTCCATCTTCCCTTGCGACCATCTTTCTAGCGGGTCGGGATATAAAAAGGTCACGTAGCCAACGATCGTATGACCGTGGCGAGCAATAATAATTCGTCCTTCTGGAAGGCCAGCAATTTCAATGAGCGCTTGATGTTGTTGATGCGGCTGACGAAATGCTGTTAAATCGTGATGAAATTCATAACTAGCTAGTTTTTCGGGAGAAATCGGCCCCTCAATAATTAACGTTCCTTTCGGTGTTTTTAACTGTTTTGCGTTATATGTTTTTTTATGCTCCATTGCCCCACCGCCTACTGAAATGATCTCATTTCAATTATACATAAAAAAATAAAAATTAAATCGTTTTCATAATAAACATAAATGAAAATTTTTTTAAAATTGAGAAATCATTTATAGTATAATATAATACGAGTGTAAAGACTTCAAACAAGGGGGAGTTTGGGATGATTAAAGTGGAAGCGCTACCAGTCATTCAAGGGGATTTTAACTTGAAAAACTATGAAGAAACGTATCAAACGTTTGACTGGTCTGAAGCAGAAAAACATTTTTCATGGTATGAAACCGGGAAAGTAAACATGGCGTACGAAGCGATCGATCGCCATGCGGAAACGTTTCGAAAAAACAAAGTAGCTCTTTATTATCGTGATGCGACAAGAGAAGAAAAGTATACGTTTAAAGAAATGAAAGAGTTTTCAAATAAAGTAGCTAACGTATTAAAAGAAGTAGCTGATGTTGAAAAAGGCGACCGTGTCTTTATTTTTATGCCTCGTTCACCAGAATTATATTTCTCTGTGCTTGGTGCAATTAAACTTGGTGCAATTGTTGGGCCGCTTTTTGAAGCGTTCATGGAAGGGGCTGTGCGTGACCGTTTAGAAGATAGCGAAGCGAAGGTCATTATTACGACGCCTGAACTGTTACCGCGTGTACCGGTAAATGAGTTGCCGGCATTAAAATACGTATTTTTAGTCGGAGATGACGTGAAAGAAGAAGGCCCATTTTTTGATTTGAAAAAACGGATGAATGCCGCAAGCAAACATTTCGATATTGAGTGGGTCGGACGTGAGGACGGTCTCATTTTACATTATACATCTGGTTCAACCGGAAAACCAAAAGGTGTATTGCACGTGCATAATGCCATGATCCAACATTATCAAACAGCAAAATGGGTGTTAGACTTAAAAGAGGACGATGTATATTGGTGCACAGCTGACCCAGGTTGGGTAACGGGAACATCATATGGTATTTTCGGTCCGTGGCTTTGCGGAGCATCAAACGTCATTGTAGGGGGGCGATTTAACCCAGAAGCGTGGTACAAAACGATTGAAGACTATGGTGTGACAGTATGGTATAGTGCACCGACAGCATTCCGCATGTTAATGGGTGCTGGGGACGAGCTTGTGAAAAAATATGATTTGCGTTCACTTCGCCATATTTTAAGTGTCGGTGAACCGCTCAATCCAGAAGTCGTGCGCTGGGGAATGAAAGTATTTAATCGTCGCATTCACGATACATGGTGGATGACAGAAACAGGAGCACAACTCATTTGCAACTATCCGTGTATGGAAATTAAACCAGGATCAATGGGGAAACCGATTCCAGGAGTCAAAGCAGCGATCGTTGACGATCAAGGAAATGAATTGCCACCGTATCGTATGGGCAATTTGGCGATTAAAAAAGGTTGGCCATCAATGATGCGCGCCATTTGGAACAATCCGCAAAAATACGAATCGTATTTCTTGCCTGGTGATTGGTATGTGTCTGGTGATTCTGCGTATATGGATGAGGACGGATATTTTTGGTTCCAGGGACGAATTGATGACGTCATTATGACAGCAGGAGAGCGTGTCGGTCCGTTTGAAGTAGAAAGCAAGCTCGTTGAACATCCAGCTGTTGCAGAAGCAGGTGTCATCGGAAAACCGGATCCAGTGCGCGGTGAAATTATTAAAGCGTTTGTAGCTTTACGCGAGGGGTACGAGCCGTCAGAAGAGTTAAAAGAAGATATTCGTAACTTTGTGAAAAAAGGCTTAGCAGCACATGCCGCACCGCGTGAAATCGAGTTTCGTGACAAACTTCCAAAAACGAGAAGTGGAAAAATTATGCGTCGCGTCTTAAAAGCTTGGGAGCTAAACTTACCGACAGGTGACTTATCAACAATGGAAGATTAAAAAAATCGGGCTCGGCCCGATTTTTTTAATTAGTTGATGGTTGCTCTTCGGTCGGTATGTCTATCGGTTGCTCTTCGGTCGGTATGTCTATCGGTTGTTCATCGGTTGATTGCTCAGGTGGTGTAGCAGGCAGCATGCGAACGATATTTGACGGATTTGATTCCAATCCAGCGATGTCGACAGCAGTAACATAATATATTCCTTGTTTTAACGGTATGCTTTTTTGTTCTCCTCTACGTATTGTTGCGATGACTTGAAACGGTGCTGTTTCTGATGCTGTGTAATATACGCGATAACCAATGACGTCTTGTTCGTGATGTTCGCCCCAGACGAGCGTTGCTCCTTTTTGTTGCACTGCAAGCGGATCTGGTTTTTTACCGTTTTCTTGAAGTGTTTTTGCTACAAATACATGTTTCCACTTGTCGTTTCGAGGAAGCAGTTGGCTCATATCTTTTATATGTTGAATTCCCCATTGTTCAAGCAACGAAGTGTCAATCATGACCCCTTCTTTTGTAAATTCTTTTGGTGTTGTCGGCAAGGCAACGTATCGTTCCCCGTTTAGTTCAACGAAAGTACCGTTGATTAAGTACCGATCTTCTTGTTTTGGCACAAATGCGGTATTAAACAAGTCAGTTTCTATCAGTCCAAATCGTTTACACGTCTCTGATGGAAGTAACCCAGAAATAGCACAATACGAACGTTTAACAATTCCGCCAGGCATGCGGAATCGCTCTTTTGGCGCAATGAGTTCTGGGCGAATATCATATGCCCCATTCATTAACTGTGCCCATAACAATAAGTTTCTTTGCGAATATGATAACCCTTTATAATTTTTTTCGAGCGATTTCGGTGTATCGTATCCCATCCAAATGCCAAACGTGACATTTGGATTTGTTGCTACAAACCATGCATCTTTCGTATTTTGACCCGTTCCTGTTTTTCCCGCCCAATCGGCCGAAAATTTCAGCTTGCCATTTAAAAAGGCGGCCGTGCCGGAGCGAATGACGTCGCGCATCATATCAATCGTTAAATAGGCCGTTTGTGGCGAAAATACTTCTACCGGCTTTGTTTCATGCTCGTATACGACATTTCCGTTTTTATCGACAATTTTTTCGATTAAGTACGCATCGATAAACGTTCCGCCATTAGCAAATGTTGCGTATGCGTTTACGTTCTCTTCAATCGTTACCCCTTTTGTCAATCCGCCAAGCGCAAGCGCTAAGTTGCTTCCATCTCCCGTTGTTAAACTCGTGAAGCCCATTTTTTCTAAATAGGAAATGGGGCGTTGCTCGATGATGCGCGCATACGTCCGAATAGCAGGAATGTTATACGACTTTTTCAACGCATGACGTACGGATGTTAAGCCATGCGTTTTTCCATCCGCGTTTTTCGGTCGGTACGGACCTTGTTTCGTTGGGATTTCCAACGCGACATCTGGAATAACGGACCCCGGCTGAACGATCCCCATTTCCATTGCTGGTGCATAAACAAGAAGCGGCTTCATCGTTGATCCGTTTGAGCGATATGCTTGTGTAGCGTGATTTAGCTGCTCGCGTTTATAATCTCTTCCTCCAACAAAGCTAATGATGCGACCTGTTTTGTTTTCGATGAGCATAGCCCCCACTTCTACCGGCTGACGAACGGAAATGATTTGTCCTGTTTTTTCGTCCTTTTTGCGCACGACTGTATCGCTTCCAAAGTAAGGATATTTTTCTACGATTGCTTGCATGCGCTCATATATATCTTTGTCGATCGTTGTGTAAATCGTGTAACCGTTTTGTCGTAATTGTTTTTCAGCCTTTTCCGCATATTCCATATATAGTTGATCGTTCAAACGCACATCTTGCCGTTCATAGCCATCTTTTTTAGCTAGTAAATCAACGAAAATGTCTTTTGCACGACGCTCAATTTCAAACGTTAACCACGGGTATTTCTCTATTGGAGAAGGTAAGGAAGAAACAAAATCTTTCGTAATGTCGTATGCAATCGCTTCCTCATACTGCTCTTTTGAAATATACCCTGCTTTTTTCATGCGCGATAATACAGTTTTCATCCGATTTAACGCTGGGGATAAATCGTTTTTCAACTCCCCTTTGCTTGTAAACGGCGTATAGCGAAACGGACTTTGTGGCAATCCTGCTAAAAATGCAGCTTGCGGCAATGTTAATTCTTTTGCATCAACACCGAAAACGCCTTTTGCGGCAGCTTGAACGCCAGCAATATTTCGTCCGGATGCGTTTCGTCCAAACGTTACAACGTTAATGTAGGCTTCTAAAATTTCATCTTTCGTAAAAAATTTCTCAAGGCGTAAAGCAAGTAACACTTCTTTTGCTTTGCGCTCAAATGACACTTCGCTCGTTAAAATTTGATTTTTTACAAGTTGCTGTGTTAATGTACTTCCTCCACTACGTGTAGAGGAATTTGTTGCTTCTTGAAAAATGGCACGTATAATAGCTTTTGGTACAACCCCTTTATGTTCATAAAAATGTTCATCTTCCGTCGCAATGACGGCTTGAATGAAATAAGGGGAAACTTGCGAAAGTTTGACTTCATCGCGTTCTAGGTCTGAACGAAAATAGCCGAGATATTCGCGATTGGCGAAGTAAATATGTGTTGTTTCTTCATAGTTATAAATATCTTTTTTCATTTCTTTGTATGGAATCGGTTTGGCATCTTTCACGAGCGAGGCGAAATATCCTGCCCCGACACCGAAAGCAAAGCTGAACGCACATAAACTTACGATGAATATAATTAAACATACGTTCCAGACGACTTCGTATGTGATCGTAAAATGACGCCATAGTTTTTGCCATGAGAATCGCACTTGTTTTTCTGACATAGTGACCTCCCATCTGTATTATATTTTCATTATTATATCATAATTTGTCTTTTCATATCGGTAAATGTCTAAATTTGTTTGAAGATCTTGACAACAGTTGGCGTTTTATGATAAAAGAGGATATACTGACATGTAAATAATCGAGCGATGAGCGGAACGAGTAGTGCTTATCTCCCTGCGAACAGAGAGCTAGTGGTTGGTGCGAACTAGCGCATAGATGAGCATGAATTACCTCCGGGAGCATCTTTTGCGAACGGCGTGTGCCAAGTAGCAAAAGACGGTGTCGACCGTTATGGCAATGAAGTGAGAGAACATAGGCGTTCTCTAAGTAGGGTGGTACCGCGACATAAACTCGTCCCTTCATGTGAAGGACGAGTTTTTTTGTTTGAATCTAAAACAGAAAGGATGGTTGAGATGGATTTGCTTCAAGACTTACAATTTCGTGGTTTAATTAATCAGATGACAGATGAAGATGGATTGAAAGCGTTGTTGGCAGAAGAAAGCGTAAAAGTATATTGTGGTTTTGATCCGACGGCGGATAGTTTGCACATCGGTCACTTGCTTCCGATCTTAATGTTGCGTCGTTTTCAACAAGCAGGGCATCAACCGATTGCGCTCGTCGGTGGGGCAACAGGACTCATTGGAGACCCAAGCGGAAAGAAAACAGAGCGAAAATTAAATGAAAAAGAGACAGTCGCTTATTACAGTGAGCGAATTAAACAACAGCTAAGCCGTTTTTTAGATTTTGAGAAAGTCGACAATCCAGCCATTATTGCAAATAACTATGAATGGATTGGTTCGCTTGATGTCATTACATTTTTGCGCGATGTTGGGAAAAACTTTGGGATTAACTACATGCTCGCAAAAGAATCAGTCCAATCGCGATTAGAAGCAGGGATTTCATTTACAGAATTTAGTTATATGATTTTACAAGCGTACGATTTCCTCAAACTATATGAAATGTATGGATGTAAGTTGCAAGTAGGTGGCAGTGACCAATGGGGAAACATTACAGCAGGATTAGAGCTCATTCGGAAAACAGAAGAAGATGCGAAAGTGTTTGGATTAACCGTTCCGCTCGTAACGAAAGCAGATGGAACAAAATTTGGAAAAACAGAAGGTGGGGCAGTATGGCTTGATGCTGATAAAACGTCGCCATATGAGTTCTATCAATTTTGGATTAACACTGATGATCGTGATGTTGTGAAATATTTAAAATACTTTACGTTTTTATCCCATGAAGAAATTATCGAATTGGAAAGACAAACGGCTGAAGCACCGGAAAAACGTGCAGCGCAAAAAGCGTTAGCTGCTGAGATGACACGCCTTGTTCATGGGGAAGAAGCGTTGCAGCAGGCGATCAACATTTCTGAAGCGCTCTTTAGCGGAGATGTAGCCAAACTAACAGCGGATGAAATTGAACAAGGGTTTAAAGATGTACCATCGTATGTATGCGAAGAACAGGAGATAGCGCTTGTTGATTTACTTGTAGCAAGCGGTATTTGCCCATCGAAGCGTCAAGCTCGTGAGGATGTTACAAATGGGGCCATTTATGTCAATGGTGAACGTGTGCAAGATGTGAATAAAGTCATGACAGACGCAAATCGTATTGAAGGTCGCTTTACAATTATTCGGCGCGGTAAGAAAAAATATTATTTAATTCGTTACGCATAAAAAAGTCCTCTCTGCTTTGGCAGAGAGGATTTTTTTATTAACGAGAGTAGAACTCAACGATTAATGCTTCGTTAATTTCAGCAGGTAATTCAGAACGCTCTGGTAAGCGAGTGTAAGTACCTTCTAATTTGTCTGCGTCAAGTGTCAAATAGTCAGGTACGAAGTTGTTCACTTCAAGCGCTTCTTTAATAATTTGAAGGTTGCGAGACTTTTCGCGAACAGAAATTGTTTGACCTGGTTTCACGCGATAAGATGGGATATCCACACGGTTGCCGTCAACTAAAATGTGACCATGGTTTACTAATTGGCGAGCTTGACGGCGAGTGCGCGCAAAACCTAAACGGTAAACAAGGTTGTCTAAACGGGACTCAAGTAAAATCATGAAGTTTTCACCGTGCTTACCAGCCATTTTTCCTGCTTCTTCGAACGTTTTACGGAATTGACGTTCATTGACACCGTACATATGGCGAAGCTTTTGCTTCTCTTGAAGTTGCATGCCATATTCAGATAATTTTTTACGTTGTCCTGGACCATGTTGACCTGGTGGGTAAGGACGTTTTTGCAATTCTTTACCAGTGCCGCTTAATGAAATGCCAAGGCGGCGAGAAATTTTCCATGTTGGACCTGTATAACGAGCCATAAATGCTCCTCCTTTGTTTTTATTTTTGGTAAAATAAAAACAGTCGTGCCTCACCATTTATCGCCATTTTGTTTTCATGTATCCTCGCCCTAGCAGCTGAGAGTTACACGATACAGCCTCCAATTAGAGACGCACGTCTCTAAGGGGAACAAAATGGACATACAAATGTGAGCACAAAGGCTGCAATATTTTACACAAAGGCTATTATAGTTTTTTTTTGCGTCTGAGTCAATCATTTTTGTATGGTCTTTGTAATAAGGATTATGGTATGATATAGTTAATAGGTCTTAAGCTTTAGGGATATTACAGAAACTCTCATTTTTTTATTTATATGTTTTTTACACATAAAGAGAGGAAGTATGTGCGGGTGAGTGAAAAAAATGAACGTTCAAGAGCGCGATCAATACGCAATATTTAAACAAAAGTTTTTTGATTGGTTTTTAAGTGAAGAAGATTTTACCGATTTACCTCGCATCATTCAAGCGCTCATCACCTTATTGCAAAAAGAGTTTCATTTGTTAGATGTCACCTTTTACGTACTTAACCCGTTTAAACATGCTTTTGAGCCTGAAGTGACGACAGACTGTACGATCGAACAGCAACGAGAACAATATACGATTCCATTTGATGATCAGTTAAAAAAGCAGTTCGACGATATTGTTATCATTGATGACGAAAGTGAAGTCAAGACGATTCAATTTGGCGTAGTTTTTTCAGAAGATTCGTGCGGACTCGTTCGTTTCAAAATTCATGAGCGGGATATGATGACAAAACATTTTATTAAACAAGTGAAGCACGACTTTTTAAAAGTGTTTGCTCGTATTCGTAAAGTGTCTGAAGTATTAAGTGAAGAAAAGCGATATGAACAGTTGCATCGAGCAGCAACAAAAATTCATGCTTCTATGAATATCGGGGATGTGCTTGAAGAAATTGTAAAAACATTAAAAGAAGTATATCCAACATTTACGTGCCATTTGTTTTTATCGTATGATAGCACGACGAACCGCGATTTGCCGATTAAATTGCTCACATTTGAAAATGAAGATGAGCATATGGGAGCAATGCAGGCGTACGTGACGGGGCAAATTCAGTTCCACAATTCGCTTGTCCATAAAAAGTCTGTCATTTATGCTCCGATTAAAGGAGCACAAGGGATTTATGGCGTCATTGAAATGATTGCCCCGACAATTATGGAGTTGTCTGAACGGGAAATGCGGTTTATTTCTTTGTTGGCGAATACGGCTGGTAGCGCATTAGAAAACGCGAAATTATACGAACAATCGAAACGATTAATTGCTGATTTACAACTCATTAATGAAACGATTCACCATTTAAATACGAATTTACGTTTCCAAGATGCATTACAGTTTATGATTGAAAAAATAAAAACATCATTTGATGCAGAGGAAGTTGGATTTGTTATTTTGCAAGAAAAAGAACGAAAAGTGCTTCCGGGAAGTACGCCTTTTTTCCAATCACGTGAAGCCAAGGCATATGTAGATTTCGTTTTTCATCGTATTCAACATCCACGTGATACGTTATTTTTAGGTGATGTAAAAATTCATAGTGATCATACGAAACGCTTCCGCTCGCTTATGGCTGTGCCGATGATGCGCGGGATGATGAAGGGAGTAGCGATCGTATTGCATCAAGAGGCGTATCATTTTTCGTTTGATATGTTTAAATTGTTGCAGTCGCTTATTCATCACTCGACATTGGCGTTCACAAATGCAGCGTTGCGTGAAGAACTTGAACGGATGGTCATTACCGATCGGTTAACGAATTTATACGCACGTCATTACTTAGATGAACGCATCCAACGTTCGATGGAAGAGGATGGATTAGGTACGTTTATTTTAATAGACATTGATAACTTCAAAAAAGTAAACGACACGTACGGGCATCAAGTAGGTGACGAAATTATTATTCAAGTGGCAAACATTATTAAAGCAAACATTCGCCAAAACGATATTGGTGCTCGATGGGGAGGAGAAGAACTCGCCATTTATTTACCAAAAGTATCTGTTAACGCTGGTTTATCTATTGCGAATCGTCTCGTACAAAAAGTGCGTGAATTAACAAACCCTCCTGTGACGATCTCATGTGGAGTATCGTATTGGAAAAAAAATCGCGCTGACTCGGTCAAGGAGCTATTTAATCGCGCTGATGAAGCGTTATATACAGCGAAACGGACAGGAAAAAACCGCGTCGTTGTTCAAGAATATTAAACAAGAAAGAGGCCCTATTCATCGGCCTCTTTCTTATATGTCAAGGTAGCGAACGAGCGTTTCAACAAAACGTTGTAAATATTGTTCATCTATTTCATCAAAGCGATTTTTGATCGGGCTGTCAATATCGAGCACACCGATAACGTGACCGTCTTTGATCATGGGAACGACAATTTCAGATTGGGACGCTGCGTCGCAGGCGATATGACCTGGGAACGTGTGAACATCGGCAACACGTACTGTGCGCTTTTCAGCAGCGGCCGTTCCACATACCCCTTTGCCGAACGGAATGCGCACGCAAGCCGGTAACCCTTGAAACGGCCCGAGAACGAGTTCGTTTCCTTCGGCTATATAAAAACCGACCCAATTAATATCGTGCAAAAAATAATTCAATAAAGCGGAAGCGTTCGCTAAGTTCGCTACAACATTTTTTTCATCTGAAATTAACGCTTTCAGTTGTTCGATGACAAGTGTATAATTTTCCTCTCTTGTCCCTGTGTATGTTTGCGTATGAAACATGTATTTCACCCCTCTATATCAGCATATGTTCAATTCCTTGGTGAAGGCCAGCGACCGAGTGGGCATCTGAGCCATACACAAGAGGGATGCCGCGTTTGACGGCTTCCTTGACTACCCAATGAGGTGGATATGGCTCTAAACAAAGCGGTTTTACTGCGCCAGCGCCGTTATAATCAAGCTCAAGTTGACGATTTTTCATTTCATCGAGAATGTGTGCGATGATGTTTGTTGCATCGTATTCACACGGATATGCGCGATGAAACTTGCGGACGAGTGTTATATGTCCGATGCGTTTTGGTTTGTGCACCCCTAAATCGGCTACAACAGAAGCTAAAACAGTACGATAATATGCATCGTACACTCGTTCAATGCAACCAAACGATGTAACGATGTCGCCAAACATGTCTTCACTATAATCGATACACATGTATTGATCGTCAACGTGTAAAAAATGAACAGATAAAATGCTGTCATCTAATTGTGGACCAATTTCATTTAAAAACTCCTTCGTTTTTTGTTCATATCCGAGAATGAAATCAACTTCTAATCCGATGCGAATACGAATATGTCTTTCGTACTGTTTTTTTAATGATTGTAAAATGGATACGTACGACGCTAGTTGCTCTTCTTTCATTGCACTATCTTGGTAAGGGGTTGGGTCTATAAATCCTTTTGGAAGCGGTGCGTGCTCGGTGAATGAAATGTCTGTATAGCCGAGCGAAATAGCCTTTTCAATATATTCATGTAGCGCATCTTTGCTTCCGTGGGGACAGAAAGGTGTATGAATATGTCCATCGCGCACATTAGTCACTCCTTTAGGCGCAAACTTCGACAAAAATCACGTTTTTTAGGAAAAAAATTAAAATTTTTGCTCAAAAAATGTTGCTAACATGGTATCATAAAATCATTGAAAAGAAAATGCCTTCTCCATAAAAAAAGAAAGATTGACAACAAGGAGGCCCATTATGGAATTTGTAGCGATTAGTGCGCTCCTCGTCATCGGAGGACTTACATATACATATGTGCATCGAAAACGTTTATATAAACAAATTGACGAATTAGAACAATGGAAAATTTCCTTGATGAATCGACCTGTGCCAGAGGAACTGTCTAAAATTAAGTCGTTAAATATGATGGGGGAAACAGAGCAGCTGTTTGAAAAATGGCGAAATGAGTGGGACGATATTGTTGCTGTTCAGCTTCCGAATATAGAGGAAAAGTTGTTCGACATTGAGGAAGCGGTTGTCAAATACCGATTTATGAAAGCAAAAGAGGCGTTACGTCAAACGGAGCAACAACTACGAGAAATTGAAGGGAACATTCAACGTATTTTATTAGAGTTGCAAGAATTAGTCGGAAGCGAAGAGAAAAATCGAGAAGAAATTGAGCAACTGAAGGAAAAGTATCGTCAAGTAAAAAAAGCGATGCTTACTCAACGTCATGCATTTGGTTGCACAGAAGTTGCGCTTGAGGAGCGATTAAATGCTCTTCAAAACCAATTCCAGACATTTGAACAGTTAACAACGGAAGGGAATTATTTGGCTGCTCGCGAAGTCGTAGTGGTTATTCAAAACGAGCTACATGAATTGAACCGTTTTATTGAACAAATTCCGCTTTTATTAAGCGACGCACAAATTGAAATCCCTGCGCAACTCGACAACATTGTCGAGGGATATCGTGAACTGTTAGAAAAAGGGTATGTGCTTGACCATCTTCCGGTGGAAAAAGAAGTGGAAGCGATCCGTGGAAAAGTATCGGAAGTGCTTGCGTTGTTAGAAACACTTGCTGTAGATGAAGCAGAAAAACTGCTTCGTGAGGTGCAAGAAGATGTGGACACGCTGTACGATTTGTTAGAGAAAGAAGTATATGCAGAACGTTTTGTCCATGAAGAAACGGAGAAAATTGAACAAACGCTTTACGATTTGGAAGAAGAAACGAAAGAAACGCGTGATGAAACATTATTTGTGCAACAAAGCTATCATTTATCGCAAAGCGACTTAGATAAATATCGACAAATCGAGAAGCAAGTACAACAACTAATGAAACGTTTTATGCTCATCCAAACGAAGATGGCCGAGGAGCGTTTAGCTTACTCGCTTATTCGTGAAGAGCTTGAAGAAATTTTAGCGCAAATTGCTACAGTAAAAGAGAAGCATGCCCAGTTTCGCGAGCATTTATATGCGTTACGCAAAGACGAGCTAGCGGCGCGCGAAAAGTTAGCAGAAATGAAAAAACAATTGTCTGAAGCGATTCGACTCGTGAAAAAAAGCAAACTTCCTGGGTTGCCAGAATCTTATATGTTGCAAGTAAGCGAGGCGCGTGAAAGTTTAACGCGCGTATCGCTTACGCTAGATGGGAAACCGTTAAATATGGAAGCTGTTCATCAAGCGTTGGATGAGGCAACTGTTTCCGTGCAAAACGTATATGATCAAACGAAAGAAATGATTGAGCAAGCTCAATTAGCGGAGAGTGTGATTCAATACGGCAACCGCTATCGTCGCCGTTTTCATGCGGTAAATGCGGGATTAGAGGAAGCGGAACAACTATTCCGACGATACGAATACGAACTGGCGTTACAAAAAGCCATCGCTGCGGTAGAACAAGTCGAAGAAGGGGCGTTCGAACGCATCCGCCAGTGGCTAAAAGAAAACGAGTGAAAGGATGTCCTTTCACTCGTTTTTAACTTACTTTTCTTTCGGTACGTGTGACACGATTTGTTTTGTTTAGTAATAAACCGATGACCCCGCCAATGAGTGCTGGTGTAAGCCAGCCGATCCCTTGTTCAAAGAGCGGCAATGTTTTTTCGTATACATGTAAGATGGACGATACATCAAATCCTGCTGCCTTCAGTCCGTCAACGATGCTGACGAGAAACGTACCAGCGAGCGCCCCGATGTAAACGGTTTGTTTTCCCCTGAAATAGTCATGGAGAAACGATAGGGCGACGAGGGTAATGGCTAATGGATAAATAATAATAAGCACAGGAACGGATAACGAAATGAGTTTCGTTAAACCGACATTTGCGGTGAATGCGCTAAAGCAGCTCATAACAATGGCGAGCATTCGATAGGAAAGCTTTGGCGAAATTTTCGAAAAATAACTTGCGCAAGAAGATAATAAACCAACTGATGTCGTTAAGCACGCAAGCATAATGATGATCGATAAAATGATTGTACCCGCTTGACCGAATAAATAGGTCGCTGTTTGACTAATGATTTCGCCGCCGTTATTGCGATAACCGATCGCTTGTACGCTCGATGCTCCAATAAAAGCGAGCGATACATACACGAGCGTTAATCCAGAAGCAGCCACGAACCCGGCCTGAATACAAAGCTTCGTTAATTGTTTTTTATTTGTAATTCCTTTTTGTTGAATGGCTTGAATGACGATGATACCAAAAACGAGTGCTGCGATGGCATCCATCGTTAAGTACCCGTCAACAAACCCTTTAAAAAATGGGGCGTCTGTATATGCATCCGTTGGCGGTTGAATGTCTCCCATAGGCGTCCATATGCTTTTGACAAAAAATAAAGTAAGACCGATGAGTAAAAGAGGTGTTAACAACTTGCCAATTCGGTCAACTAATTTCGAAGGGTTTAACGCTAACCAAAGGGATATGCTAAAATAAACAACAGTATACACCGCTAACATGACGGATCGATCGACAGTTTCAGGTAAAAATGGTGTCACACCAATTTCAAATGATGCCGTACCTGTTCGTGGAATACCAAAAAACGGACCGATGGCTAAATACATAACGATTGTAAAGATGATACCAAATACTGGATGTGCTCGGCTAGCTAATTGTTGCAAGTCGTTCCCTGTTCTTGCAATCGCGATTACTGCTAAAACTGGCAATCCGACACCGGTAATTAAAAAACCTGCGATGGCAAGCCACATGTTTTCCCCTGCTGCTTGCCCGAGAGCTGGAGGGAAAATCATGTTACCAGCGCCAAAAAATAAAGCAAATAACATAAAACCGACAGCTATTAAATCTTTTTTCGACATGCTGATCCTCCTTTGTTTTCTCCGTACCAGCATATATACTACCATACAAAATAAAAATTTTGTCGTTTTTATCAAAAGTTTCAATCTTTAAAATATTCTTGTATGAGTAAAATGTTTGTGGGAGAAAAAAAGACAGGTTCCTGATTTGGTATAATAAGGAACCTGTCAGATATGTAAGCAAAATAGATGAAAAACGGGCTCTCCTCCTGGTAAGGTAGTAAGTGCGAAAAAAAATACAACCAAAGAAAGGAGTGGAGCCCATGCAGGATTATATCACAAACGGCTTGACATTAAAAGAGATCGAACAGTCTTTATTTAGACATATGCAAAAACAATATGGTCATCTCCTTCAACAGGTGTTGGAGGAGATCGACCGCACATTGGCAGAACAGCGGGACAAGAAACGATATGCGCTCAAAGATAAGCGGACGATCCGACTCCAAACGCTATTTGGAGAGGTGGAAGTGAAGCGAAACTACTACTTTGACCGTGAAAAAAAGGTGTATACGTCTTTACTCGATGTCTTTCTCCAGTTCGATGGGGCGCATGGAGTGAGTCCGCTATTAGAGGAGACAGCGATTCATCTCGCCGTGACGGGTTCTTCGTATCGACAGGCTGCGCAGTCGCTTGAAAAGCTGGTGGGGTATGCATGTATGAGTCACGAAACGATTCGCCAGTCCATCATCGAGGCAGAGGTGGAAGGGCACCGTGCGATGGAGAAAAAAGGGCGCGTGTTTTTTATCGAAGCAGACGGGTTGTACGTGAAACGTCAACGAAGCCGCATCAAAGGAAAAGAAGAAAAGATCATCACGATTCACCAAGGATGGGAGAAAAACGGGAAACGCGTATCCTTAGTGAATCGACGGTATATGGTTCATCAAACGAATGAACCGATTTGGGAAGCTGTAGAGAATTTTCTGATGAAGGAATACAGCTATGATCCGTTTGAGGATTGGGTGGTCATCAATGGAGATGGAGCCCCATGGATTACAGCGTGTCGAGAATATTTCGGGGACAGGGGGTACTTTCAGCTTGATCGGTTCCATGTGGCAAGAGAGATTCGTCAATTGTTCCGAGGTCATGCGAGATATCGGGTGATTCGAAAGAAGTTAGCATCATGGGATGAAGAAGGTGTGTTACGAGAACTCACAAGTGCCATCGGTACGTTAGAACATGAGGAGAAGGAAAAGCAACTCGAGGCGCTTGTTCGTCGAATCGAGGAGATGCCAGGATGTTTGCGTGACTATCGCGTATGGTTGAAGGAAAAAGGGATTGACACGACAAACATGAGGGCGATGGGGAGTGCGGAAGGAACGATGCATGTGTTTGCGAAACGAAGTAAAAACGGTCGAAGTTGGAGGGATGCAGGGATTGAAGCGATGTTGCGAGCGATCGTCGCGATAAAAGATACGTTACTCATTCGGACACGCGATGGAGTGATGTATGGCGCGGAAGAACGAGAAGAAACGAAACGAGAAACGATCGTGAAAAAGGCACTGAAGCGCGTGCAAACGCAAATGACAGAAGTGGTACGAGATAACATCCCATACCTTCGCCAATCTTCAGGGACACCGATTTACGAGGCATTGCAAGCATTGAAAGGTTTTTAAAACGAGAGAAAACGCACATACCTACAGGATGAGAGTAAGTAAAAGCGCTTACATATAACGATTTTATAAAACCATATATAACCAAAAAAATCGGTCGAGAAAAAAATCTCCCACAAAGTCTTGACTCAAACATTTAGAAGAACAAAATCATTTAAAGAAGAGGATATGATGTAAGATGGATATGAAAGGACAAAAACTTATTCGGCTTACGTTGTCGTATGCAGTCGTTTTGGTGATGACGATCATTATCGTCTATCCGCTTCTTTGGGTCATCGGCTCGTCATTTAACCCAGGACAAAGTTTATCTGGGTCAAAAATGATTCCAGATAACGCAACGATTGCCCATTATAAAAAGCTGTTTGATACGTCGCAAAGCGACTATCTCATTTGGTATTGGAACTCGTTAAAAATTGCGACATTGACGATGATTTTTTCCGTTATTTTAGTCAGTTTAACAGCGTATTCGTTTTCGCGTTATCGCTTTATCGGACGCCAAAACGGATTGATGACGTTTTTAATTTTGCAGATGATCCCAAACTTTGCGGCGCTTATTGCGATTTTCATTTTAGCGCTTTTAACGGGATTAGTTGATACGCATTTAGGGTTAATTCTCGTGTATGTCGGCGGAGCGATTCCAATGAATACGTGGTTAATGAAAGGATATTTAGATACGATTCCGAAAGAGCTTGATGAGTCAGCGAAGATTGACGGAGCTGGGCATTTGCGCATTTTCTTCCAAATCGTTTTGCCGCTTGCGAAGCCAATTATTGCGGTTGTGGCGCTCTTTACGTTTATCGGTCCGTTTGGCGATTTCATTTTAGCGAGCGTGTTGCTTCGCAGCAAAGAAAAATATACGCTTGCGGTTGGATTGTACGATTTAGTTGCAAAGCAGTTCGGCAGCGAATTTACGACGTTTGCGGCAGGTTCTGTATTAATTGCGGTGCCGATCGCTATTCTCTTCCTTTCATTCCAAAAGTATTTCGTTTCTGGCTTAACGGCAGGTGGAACAAAAGGATGAGAAACGAAAGGAAAGAATCGTTTAGGTTCTTTCCTTTCTTACTATTTCGAGATATATTAACACAAGATGCTTTGGAATGAATGGAGAGTGAAATGAAATGAAACGTGTATTTCGCGCGCTACTTATTTTTGTTTTGTTGTTGTCCGTGACGGCGCCAGTAAGTGCGAAAACAGAGCGCACATGGCAAGATGAACGTATTTATTTTATTATGGTTGACCGCTTTAATAATGGAGATCCGAAAAATGACTACGACGTCGATGTGCACGACCCGAAAGCGTATCACGGTGGCGACTTGCAAGGGGTTATTGACAAGCTCGATTACATAAAGGACATGGGCTTTACAGCTATTTGGCTTACCCCCATTTTTGCGAACGAAAAAGGCGGCTACCACGGCTATTGGATTGAAGATTTTTATAAAGTGGAAGAACATTTTGGTACGCTCGATGATTTCAAACGGCTTGTAAAAGAAGCGCATAAGCGCGATATGAAAGTCATTTTAGATTTCGTTGTCAATCATACAGGCTACAACCACCCGTGGCTAAATGATCCGACGAAAAAAGATTGGTTTCATGAGAAAAAAGACATTTTCAATTGGGCCGATCAACAGGAAGTTGAAAACGGCTGGCTGTTTGGCCTTCCTGATTTAGCGCAAGAAAATCCGGAAGTGAAAGCGTATTTATTTGACGTGGCGAAATGGTGGATTCAAGAAACGGATATTGACGGATATCGGCTAGATACGGTTAAACATGTACCGAAATGGTTTTGGGAAGAGTTTGCTAAAGAAGTGAAGTCAGTGAAACAAGACTTTTTCCTTCTTGGAGAAGTATGGCATGACGATCCGCGTTATGTAGCGGAATATGGGAAGCACGGAATTGATGCATTAATTGATTTTCCGTTTTATAAAGAAGCATCAGCCATTTTTTCAAACGTCGATCAATCGCTTGAACCACTTTACAACGTATGGAAGCGAAACGAGGCGTTTTATGACCGTCCATATTTGCTTGGGACGTTTTTAGATAATCATGATACGGTTCGTTTTACACGTTTAGCCTTGCAAAATCGCATCAATCCGGTGACGCGTTTAAAACTTGGACTGACGTATTTGTTTAGTGCCCCAGGCATTCCGATTATGTATTACGGAACGGAAATCGCGCTTGATGGCGGAGAAGATCCGGATAATCGACGTTTAATGAATTTCCGTACTGATAAAGAGCTCATTGATTATGTGACAAAGCTTGGTGAATTGCGTGAAAAATTGCCGTCGCTTCGCCGAGGTGATTTTGAATTGCTTTATGAAAAAGACGGCATGGCACTTTTTAAACGAACGTACGAAAACGAAACAACAGTGATCGCGATTAACAATACGTCAAAAACACAAAAAGTAACGCTCGATGACGAATTGGAACAAGGAAAAGAATTGCGTGGGTTGCTTGCGGGAGATTTAGTGCGCAGCAAAGACGGCAAGTATGATATCATTTTAGATCGTGAAACGGCGGAAATTTACGTGTTGGCGCCAAAAACAGGATTAAACATTCCGTTTATTGCGGCGCTTGTAGCGGTATATACGGCATTCGGTCTATTTTTATACTTCGCGCGCAAACGAAAAGCGTAATGATGGGGGAGGAGAGAGTATGTTAGAAGATACAAGTTTTGCGATTCGACCGATTGATCAGTTGGACGAAAAAGAAGTGTGGCAACCGCTTGGTGATGTACAAAAAATTGAAGGAAAAAAGCAAATATTTGCATTCACATGCGAGAACGCGTCGGGTAAAATTCATTTTTACCGCGACGATATCGTTCGGATCACGATCGATCCATTTGCTCAAAAGTACGCTTCCGTTAGTCCAGCAGTCGTGGCAGCGCCAGAGAAAGTGACGATGCATGTGCAGGAAGTGGAAAATGGTTGGGAGCTGAAGACGAATGCGTTGACGGTCGTGATCGAACGACGCCCGTTTCGTATAACGGTTTATGATCGAGAAGGGAAGGTGCTTGTACGCGATGTCGAGCCGGTTCGTTTTCAAGCGAAAGGGCGTATGCGCTGTGCACACGCCCTCGCTCCGACCGATGTCGTATATGGATTAGGTGAAAAGACAGGAGTGTTAAATAAACGCGGAGCGGTATGGAAGATGTGGAATACAGATGTGTATGCTCCGCACAATTTAGAAACGGACCCGCTGTACCAGTCGCATCCGTATATGATGGTGTTAAAAGACGGACATGCACACGGCGTCTTTTTCGATCATACGTATGAAACGACGTTTGACTTGCGGCATGAATCGTTTTATACGTTCACGTCAGAAGGCGGTGCCCTCGACTATTACGTGTTTGCCGGCCCGCACCCAAAAGATGTGTTAGGGCAGTATACGCATCTCGTTGGTCGCATGCCGCTGCCGCCAAAGTGGGCGCTCGGTTATCACCAGTCGCGCTATAGTTATGAAACGGAGCAAGAAGTGCGTGAATTAATTGACACATTTCGCAAAAAACATATTCCGCTCGATGCGGTATATTTAGATATTCATTATATGGACGAATATCGTGTATTTACGTTCGATCAAAATCGGTTTCCACATCCGAAATCGCTCGTTCAATATGCGAGTGAACAAGGGGTTCGCATCGTTCCGATCGTTGATCCGGGCGTGAAAGTAGATGCAGAGTACGATACGTATCGCGATGGCGTGCAAAAAGATTATTTTTGTAAATATGCAGACGGAACGTTGTTTAAAGGAGACGTTTGGCCGGGGACGAGCGTGTTTCCTGACTTTTTGAAGAAAAAAGTGCGCAAATGGTGGGGCGAACAACATGCGTTTTACACGAGCATCGGCATTGAAGGCATTTGGAATGATATGAATGAGCCGTCTGTGTTTAACGAAACGAAAACGATGGACGATCAAGTCGTTCATGACGGATGGAAAACGCATCGTCAAGTGCATAACATATACGGAATGATGATGACGGAAGCGACGTACAACGGATTGAAAAAACAACTGAAAGGGAAGCGTCCGTTTGTGTTAACGCGCGCCGGTTTTTCGGGCATTCACCGATATGCTGCTGTGTGGACAGGAGACAACCGCAGTTTTTGGGAACATCTTGAACTATCTTTGCCGATGTGTTTAAATTTAGGATTATCTGCCGTTGCATTTTGTGGGGCGGATGTGGGCGGCTTCGCTCATGATGCTCATGGGGGATTGCTTGTTCGTTGGACGCAAGTCGGCGCTTTTTTCCCATATTTCCGCAATCATTGTGCGATTGGTTTCGCCCGTCAAGAACCGTGGGCGTTCGGTGAAACATATGAACAGATGGTGAAGCGATATATTGAGTTGCGCTACGAGTGGCTCCCACATTTGTACACGTTATGTTTTGAAGCATATCAAACAGGTGTGCCGATGATGCGTCCGCTCATGTTAGAATATCCGGACGATGCTGAGACGTGGAACATATCAGATCAATTTATGGTCGGCAATGAAGTCATGATCGCGCCGGTTATGCGTCCGCATACGTTCCATCGCCTCGTCTATTTTCCGAAAGGGCGTTGGATCGATTATTGGACGAAAGAAAAATTTGAAGGCGGCAGACGATATATTGTCGAAGCGCCGCTTGATCGGTTGCCGATATTTGTAAAAGAAGGGGCGATGATTGCCCGTGCCGAAGCAAAACAATCGACGTCCATTGCGGACGAACAGTTGACGTTGTATGTGTATACGATGGAAGAAGGAATATCATCATATACGTTATACGATGATGACGGCACAACGTTTGCATACGAAAAAGGAGAGTATGTGAACATGCATATTCGTGCGACGTTTTCGGACGATGCGGTTCATTTTGAGATAGAACGGGAAGGTGCGTACAAACCACCTTGGCAATTGCGTGTCGTATTTGTTGGCGATGTACCGTCTACAATTGTTGTTAATGGAGAACGATGTATCATCGATGAGGCGACAAACACGTTTGTTTTGTAAGAGATGGGGGATTTTTATGACAGTAACGATTAAAGATGTAGCGAAACGAGCGAACGTGGCACCATCGACTGTTTCACGCGTCATTGCTGACAGTCCGCGCATTAGTGAAAAGACGAAGAAAAAAGTGCGCGAAGCGATGAAAGAGCTCGGCTATCATCCGAATTTTATCGCCCGCAGTTTAGCAAATAAATCGACGCAAGTGATCGGCTTAATTATGCCAAGCTCAGCCGATAAAGCGTTTCAAAACCCGTTTTTCCCAGAAGTCATTCGCGGCATTAGCAAAGCGGTGCATGATCGGCAATATGCGTTGCAGTTGTCGACAGGGGAGACGGAAGCGGAAATTTATGAAGGCGTCGTCCATATGGTGCAAGGAAAACGCGTCGATGGGGTGATTTTGCTGTATTCGCGAGCGAACGATAAAATTATGGCGTATTTACAAAAAGAAGACGTGCCGTTTGTCGTCATCGGTAAACCGCATAAAAAAGCGGAGCAAATTACGCACGTGGATAACGATAACGTTCGCGCTGCGCGCGAGGCGACGGAATATTTAATTGAGCTCGGTCATGAACGCATCGCTTTTGTCGGAGGAAATGTAAATCTCATCGTGACGATGGATCGTTTGCTCGGATATGAAAAAGCATTGAAATCGGCTAGTCTTCCGTATCGAAAAGATTACATCGTGCATGAAGAATTTTTAAAAGAAGGCGGCCAAGAGGCGATGAAAGGGTTGCTTTCATTGAAAGAACCGCCGACTGCGCTCGTTGTCGCCGACGATTTAATGGCGCTTGGAGTATTAAATACGCTTGCGGAAATGGGGCTAAGCGTACCAGCCGATTTGTCGATCGTGAGCTTTAACAACGTACTTTTATCAGAAATTTCCCGTCCGCCATTAACATCGGTAGACATTAACATTTTCCAGCTCGGCTTTGAAGCAGCAAGAAATTTAATTCAACAAATCGAAAACCCGAATGAGCCAATTAAACGCATCATTATTCCGCATACGCTCGTCAAACGGTTTTCGTGCGATTATTACAAAGCATCTTCTGAATAGGAAGGTGCTCTTTTTTTATAAACAGGCTAGGCGAGAAGAAAAAAATGGTGTATTATATTCTTAACATTCACGCTCTTTGAAAAAATATATACGATGAGCAAGTACGGTGCATACGTCCGTATGCTTAAAAGGGAAGAACGGTGCAAAGCCGTCGCGGTACCCGCCACTGTGATGGGGAGTTTCGTTGCAATATGCCACTGATTTTTGGGAAGGCGCAACGAAATGATGAACCTAAGCCAGGAGACCTGCCTGCTTGCGATACGTCGGCTGCCTACGGGAATATAGGTGGACGTGCGGAGACGATGGAAAGCAACGGTTGTGAATATATGATTGTTTGAATCTTTCGTTTTTTCTGCACCTCTACCTAGAGGTGCTTTTTTATTTTGAAAAAAGGGGCGACATATATGGCAACATGGAATTTACAAGGAACGACACATCACGTGCTTATTTGCAACGGAGGAAGCTGCATGAGAAAAGGAGGGGAAGAGGTGACGCAAGCGATTCGCGATGAAATTGATCGGTTGCAGTTACATGGGCGCGTTCATACGACGCGTACACGATGCAACGGTCGCTGCGAAGATGCATGTGTCGTCATCGTTTATCCAGAAGGTGTTTGGTATCGTACGATTGATGAACAAATAGGGAGAGACATTGTACGCAATCATGTACGTGACGGGAACATATTGCGCGATTACGTCACGTATACGTATGAACATACAGGATTTGTTATGCCCGAACATAGCGTTGCGACAAGGGGGAAAGAAAAATGAAGCGAAACGCATGGTGGATCGTTTGTACATGCTTGACTGTCTACGTTTTATTTGCGCTTTCACCTTCAGTATATGCGATGCACATTATGGAAGGATTTTTACCTTGGCATTGGGCGCTCGTTTGGTGGTTGTTATTTTTGCCATTTTTCTTCGTCGGTTTACGGACGATGACGCGCATCGTAAAACAACAGCCGGAAATGAAAATGTTGCTTGCGCTAGCGACCGCATTTACATTCGTTCTTTCCGCTTTAAAAATTCCATCTGTCACAGGAAGCAGCTCGCATCCGACAGGGACAGGCCTCGGTGCGCTGTTATTTGGGCCGTTCGTCATGACGGTCATCGGTACGGCTGTGTTAATGTTTCAAGCATTATTGCTTGCGCATGGTGGATTGACAACGCTCGGTGCAAATGCGTTTTCGATGGCGGTTATCGGTCCGTTTGTAGCGTACGTGTCGTTTGTTGCATGCCAAAAGCTTCGCATTTCGATGCGCCTTTCTGTTTTTGTGGCGGCGATGTTTGCCAATTTAGCTACGTATGTGATGACATCGATACAACTTGCGCTGGCATTTCCAGACGCAACAGGCGGGGTATGGGGGGCGTTCTTAAAGTTTGCTTCCATTTTTGCTGTCACTCAAATACCGCTTGCAATTACCGAAGGGCTTCTGACTGTTGTTGTATGGAATTTTTTACATACGTACACGAAACAAGAATTAAGTATATTGCAACAGAAAGGGGCGTCTGCTAAATGAACAATCGACTATTGCTTTTCCTTGCCGCACTTTTGATCGTTTTGCCGCTCGTCGTTGTAAAACATACGGAGTTTGCTGGGGCGGATGCGCTTGCGGAGGAGATGATTCAACAACTTGCGCCCAATTATGAACCGTGGTTCGATGTGTTTTTTGAACCGCCCGGCGGGGAAGTAGAAACGTTGCTATTTTCATTGCAGGCGGCAATTGGAGCGGGAGTGATTGGCTACATTATCGGTTTATATAGAGGGCGAAAACGAAATGGTTAGCTGGCTTGACGAATGGGCGTATCGCAATCAGCTTTCGAAACTTCGGGCGACATTTAAACTGACATTTTCATTTATTTTGCTTATATGGGCGATGATTGGAACGAATGCTGGTCGTTTTTTCATTGTTGGATGGATGCTTACTTGGCTTATTGTTTATGCACGCTTACCATGGCATGTTTGTTTGCGTGTTTGTTTGCTTATGGCGCTCGTTATTCTTTGGAGTAGCGCACCGCTCCTTTTTTCACTTGATGGTGCTGTTGTGGACGTTTCATATGTAGGTACGATTTGGTTACGAGCGTTTACATGCTCGCTCGTTCTCTTTTTTCTTGCCGCAACAACGCCATTTTTTCGCTTGGCATGCGCACTACAAACATTGCGCATCCCGCGTGTACTAATAGAGCTTCTATTGTTAACGTATCGTTTCATTTTCATGTTGGAAAAGGCAGCAAGGGAGCTGTTTGTTACGGTGCGCGTGAGACAAGGAGAACGAAATTGGCGGATCGCTTCACTTGCCGTTGCACAATTGTTACGCCACACATTGCATCAATATGAGGCGATGGTCATTGCGCAACGAGCGCGCCACGTCTCTTTTACAGTTCCGCGGTGCACGGACGAGCAATTGCCAAAAAGGTATGTCATTGAAGCATCGCTTGGCATCGTTGTTTTACTCATCGTGGAGGGATTATATGTTGCAGTTTCATGATGTTCACTATACGTATCGAAACGGTGCGCACGTCTTAAAAGGAGTATCACTTACGATCGAACGCGGAAAAAAATATGCGTTGATCGGAAAAAACGGTTGTGGAAAAACAACATGGTTGCTTCATACAAACGGCATTTATCGCCCAACAAAAGGGGAGGTGTATTGGGAAGGAAAACGTGTAAAGGAACATTTACGTCAACATGTCGGCGTCGTTTTTCAAAATCCAGAACATCAATTTTTAGCACCAACGATTGAGGAAGAGCTTGCGCTTAGTTTGCAAGGGAATAGCGAACGGATCGAACGAGCGATAAAAACATTTTCGCTTGCTGAATGGCGAGACGTGCCCATTCATCATCTCAGTCTCGGACAAAAAAAGTGGTTGTCGCTCGCTGTAGCGATGGCCTCTCAACCGGAGTTGCTTATTGTCGATGAGCCAGCTGCTTATTTAGATGCTGCACAGAGCGAGCGCCTTATCATGAAACTAAATGAGTGGCACGAAGCAGGTACGACGCTCGTTGTCATCACTCATGATTTTGATTTCGTATGGCAATGGGCAGACGAAGTGTTTGTTATGGATGACGGTCGCATCGTTTTGCACGGTACACCTGCGTTTATATTTTCACAAGCGGATATTTTTCACCAGCTTCGTTTGCCGCTTCCTCTTCTTTTACGCATATGGATGAAGGAAAATAAGACGTGTACAGAACAACAACTGTTTGAATGGATCGAACGATGGAAAAAGGGGTGAAAACATAATGGGAAAATTGTTTGTTGTCGGTTTTGGCCCAGGAAGTGTTGATCATATGACGAAACGGGCGCGTGAAGCGATTGAAGAAAGCGATGTTATCGTTGGTTATAAAACGTATGTCGATTTAATTAAAGACATCATTCGTGGAAAAGAAGTGATTAGCACAGGGATGACGGAAGAGGTGAGTCGAGCACAAGAAGCTGTAAAGCAGGCAGAACGCGGAAAAAACGTCGCTGTCATCTCGAGCGGAGATGCCGGACTGTACGGTATGGCTGGGCTTGTTTACGAGGTGTTAATTGAAAACGGGTGGCATAAGGAAACAGGGATTGAAGTGGAAGTCATTCCAGGCATTTCAGCCATTCATTCTTGTGCCGCTTTGCTAGGGGCACCGATTATGCATGACGCATGCACGATTAGTTTAAGCGACCATTTAACACCATGGCACATCATCGCCAAACGAATTGAGGCAGCCGCAGCAGCTGACTTTGTTATTGCGCTATACAATCCAAAAAGCGGTCGCCGTACCCAGCAGATTGTCGAAGCGCAACGTATTTTATTAACATATCGTTCACCACATACACCTGTTGGTCTCGTCAAAAGCGCGTACCGCGAACGACAACATATTGTATTAACAAGTTTAGGAGACATGTTAGAGCACGACATCGGTATGTTAACGACCGTTATTATCGGGAACTCTTCCACATTTGTTTACGATGGACTGATGATTACACCTCGTGGTTATGAACGGAAATATAAGCTAGCGAGCGCTGTTCAACCGTTAAAGCCACATGAACGGCTGCGACCAGAGGCGGAACCGTGGTCACTCGCAAACGTGCGCGCGATTGCCGAAGAAGCGTACGAAAAAGTGAGTGCTCCAAAACAGATAGAAAGATTAGAAATAGCCATTAGTCCAGGGGTGACAAATAAAACGTTAACAACGAAACAAATGATAGACATTGCACGCATCGTTGGTGAAAAAGGAACAATTACGTACACACCAGATCATTATCTTAAAGTGACGATGGAAACGGAGCGACCAGACGAAGTTGTTCGTGAGCTTTTAGAAGCTGGTTTAACCGTCGCCCCAACAGGAAATGTATTTGTTATGAAAGCATGTGATTTTTGTGACGGAGAGAAAAAAGACGCCATTCCTTATGCTGAACAATTATACAAACAATTTGGCGGGATGGAATTGCCAAAAGAATTGCGGCTTGGATTTAACGGGTGTGGCATGGCTTGTTATGGCGCTGTCCATGAAGATATTGGCATCGTCTATCGGAAAGGAGCATTTGATTTATTTTTAGGTGGAAAAACGGTAGGGAGAAATGCTCATCCGGGACAGCTTGTTGCTGAAGGTATTCATCCTGATCAGTTGATTGAAACGATCACTCGTATCATTAGGCAATATAAAGAGGAAGGATATGCGAATGAACGTTTCCATAAATTTTTTGAACGAAAAAAAGAAGTCGGCGGTTTTGTTTACGGTGAAACGTTAAAAACAGAGCCAGCGGCATGTGGGGAGTGAGGCAAATGAGAGCAATTTTATTTGTTGGGCATGGAAGTAGGGATGAAGAAGGAAACGAGCAAGTTCGCCAGTTTGTTCAAATGCTTCGTCCGCAAATTGATCAGACGTTTTATGTGTACACGTGTTTTTTAGAGTTCGGTGTCCCATCTGTTATAGACGGTATTGTCCATTGTGTAGAAAAAGGGGCAACGGACGTTATTGTTATTCCAATCATTTTACTGCCAGCTGGTCATTCGAAGTTGCATATTCCGGCAGCGATTGATGAGGCAAAAGAACGTTACCCGTACGTCTCATTTACGTACGGACGACCGCTCGGTATTCATGACGCCACGTTTACGATTTTAAACGACCGTCTGCAAGAAGCAGGGATTGTTATGGATGGGCAGACAGCGATCATTTTGCTTGGGCGCGGTGGAAGCGATCCAGATGCAAATAGCGATTTGTATAAAATTGCTCGCTTATTTTGGGAGCGAAATAAACAGACGATTGTAGAACCGGCGTTTATGGGGGTGACGAATCCGTCATTAGATGAGGCCATCGACAGATGTATCAAACTCGGTGCGAAAAGAATTGTGATTTTGCCGTACTTTTTATTTACGGGCGTATTAATCAAACGGTTAGAAAAGCGAGTTTCCGAGTTTCAAAGCACATACTCGGACATTTCGTTTGTGCTTGCGCATTATTTTGGTTTTCACCCGGCACTACAAACGATTGTGCTTGATCGGTTGCAAGAAGCAATAAGCAATTCGGTTCGTATGAATTGTGATACGTGTCAATATCGGCTTCATGTCGCTGAACATCATCACCATCATCACCATCATCACCATCACGATCATTGAGGTGAAGCACATGATTATGATGTTATCAGGAACAAGCGATGCGAGACAGTTAGCGCTAGCTATTCGCGATGCGGGATATGACATATTTGCGACCGTCGTTACCGAACATGCGGCAGAGCAGATGGCTCATGTCGGCATTCATGCGCACGTCGGACGATTAACAGCGTCACAAATGATTGCGCTCATGAACGAACATAAAGTTAAGGCGATCGTTGACGCGAGCCATCCGTTTGCGGAAGAGGCGTCGCGTCAAGCAATGCAAGCTGCGGAAAGAGCATGCGTTCCGTACATTCGCTATGAGCGAAAAGAAAGCGTGATTGCGTATGAGCGCGTTACATTTGTCGATAGCTATGAAGCGGCGGCACAGTATGCAGCAAAAAAAAGAGGAGTCATTATGCTTACGACGGGAAGCAAAACGTTACACATTTTTGCAGAGCAGTTGCTTCCGCTTCCCGATGTTCGCCTCATTGCCCGTATGTTACCGCGGAAGGACAATATGGAAAAGTGCGAACAATTGGGCTTTCCACAAGAAAATATTATTGCGATGCAAGGTCCGTTTACGAAACAGTTAGATGTTGCACTTATGAAACACTTCGGAGTGACGCTTCTTGTGACGAAAGAAAGCGGACGGGTTGGATTCGTTGATGAAAAAATTGCTGCGGCGCAAGAGCTTGGTATTGAAACGGTTGTTATTCGTCGCCCAAAACTTGCTTATCCAAACGTGTACAATGAGTTTTCCGACATCATTCGCGCACTTGAGCGAGAGATAAAAAAGGAGGAAAAGTAAATGTTTCGTCCAATAACTGTGCAACCAGAACAAATTGAGCAAAAAAGCTTTCAAATCATTGATGAAGAAATAGGGGAGCATGCATTCACTGCTGAGCAGTATGCCGTTGTTCAACGCGTCATTCATGCGAGCGCCGATTTTGAATTAGGGAAAAGTTTGTTGTTTCATCCGCGAGCGATTGAAGCGGGAATGGCTGCGATTCGTGCCGGGAAAAAGATCGTGGCTGATGTACAAATGGTGCAAGTTGGAATTAATAAAGCGCGTATTGAAAAATATGGTGGGAGCGTTCATGTATACATTTCTGATGAAGATGTGATAAAAGAAGCGAAACGATTAAACACAACGAGAGCGATTGTTGCGATGCGCAAAGCGGTGCAAGAAGCGGAGGGGGGCATTTTTGCCATTGGTAACGCTCCGACAGCTCTACTAGAACTCATTCGACTAGTGAAAGAAGGGGAGGCGCGCCCAAGTCTCATTATCGGATTACCCGTCGGATTTGTCTCAGCAGCAGAATCGAAAGAAGAATTGGCGAAATTGGATGTTCCGTTTATCACAAATATCGGGAGAAAGGGAGGGAGTACGGTAACTGTCGCCGCATTAAATGCGTTGTCCATTTTAGCGGAGCGGGAATAAGTATGGAAAAAGAAAAGTTGCGTGAAGGATATACGACAGGGGCGTGTGCAACGGCTGCTACTAAAGCGGCGTTATGTGCGCTCATTACTGGCGTGAAACAAACAGAAGCGACCATTATGTTGCCGATCGGACGAGAAGTTACCTTTGCGATCGTTTCTTGTGAAATGGAAGAAGAACGAGCGAGCGCAACGGTAATTAAAGATGGGGGAGATGATCCAGATGTGACACACGGTGCCTCTATTGTCGCAACTGTAAGCTGGACGGAAGAGGGCATCCATATTGACGGAGGAGAAGGGGTAGGAAGAGTAACAAAACCGGGTTTACCTATTCCTGTTGGCGAAGCAGCGATTAATCCCGTGCCGCGGCAAATGATGATGGACGTTGCCAATGAGTTGATGACAAAATACGGTATAAAACGTGGTGTGCGCATTATTATCTCTGTTCCAAATGGAGAAGAAATTGCGAAAAAAACATTAAACGGCCGTCTTGGTATCGTTGGAGGCATTTCGATTTTAGGGACGCGCGGCATCGTTGTTCCATTTTCGACATCAGCGTATCGAGCAAGTATTGTGCGTGCACTTGAAGTTGCGGTCGCTTGTGGCTGCGATCATGTTGTTGTCACCACGGGTGGAAGAAGTGAAACATATGCAATGAAACAATATCCTCATTTGAAAGAAGAAGCATTTATTGAAATGGGGGATTTTGTTGGATTTACATTAAAACAATGTAAGCGGCTCGGGATAAAAAAAGTGTCGCTCGTTGGGATGATGGGAAAATTTTCGAAAGTCGCCCAAGGCGTTATGATGGTTCATTCCAAAAGTGCACCTGTTGATTTTCAATTTTTAGCAGACGTTGCGAAACAATCAGGTGCTCCAACACATATGATTGAAGCTGTTAAACAGGCGAATACCGCATCGCAAGTTGGCGATATGATGTATGAAGCTGGACATTTGTCATTCTTTCATTTGTTATGTGACTATTGTTGCCAACATGCGTTTCGGGAAGTGAATGGCGGACTGACTGTCGAGACGACGTTATATACGCTGAAAGGGCAATGTTTAGGAAAGGCGGTGCGAAGCGATGGAGCGAATGAAGTTAATCGGGATTGGTGCTGACGGAGCAGCATCCCTCCCTACGCTATATAAACAATGGATTGATGAAAGTGAACGGCTTGTTGGTGGGGAACGGCAACTATCTTTTTTTTCTCATTACAAAGGAGAAAAAATCGTTATTCGGAACAATTTATCATCGCTCGTTTCCACGTTAATGAATGAGCCGAAAAAAACAGTTATTTTAGCTTCAGGGGATCCAATGTTTTATGGAATCGGTAGTTATTTAGCAAAAAAAGTGCCGATTGAAGTATATCCTTCTGTAAGCTCGTTGCAATGGGCGTTTGCGAAAATGGGAGAAAGTTGGCATGATGCATACATCGTTAGTTTGCACGGGCGTACGATGAAAGGATTGGCACAGCGAATCGATGGAAAAGAAAAGGTAGCTATTTTAACAGATGAAACGAACGATCCGCCTGCCATTGCGTCGTATTTGTTGGCTTATGGGATGACTGAATATGAGGCGTTTGTCGGGGAACATCTTGGGGGCGAAAACGAGCGCTGTCGTTTTTTTACGTTGGAAGAGATGAAGGAGGCTTCGTTCGCTCCATTAAATATTGTCGTTTTGCGCAGAAAAACAGATGGGACGAAGTGGATGTTTGGGATCGACGATGCTGAATTTTTTCAGCGCAAGCCAGAAAAAGGGCTCATTACGAAAAAAGAAGTGAGGGTATTAAGTTTGCAGGCGCTCCATCTTCATGAAAAAAGCGTTGTATGGGACATTGGCACATGTACAGGGTCGGTAGCTATTGAAGCGGCAAAAATGGCTCGTGAAGGAGCAGTATTTGCAATTGAGAAAAACGCCTATGATATTGAGATATGTCAGAAAAATATGAAAAAATTTCGCGTAGATTTTACACTCATTCACGGCCGCGCGCCAGAACATTTGGAGCAGTTTCCTGATCCAGATGCGATTTTTATTGGCGGTACATCAGGGAGTTTGCGTGACATTATTGCTGTTTGTTGTACGCGATTAAAAAAAGGTGGGCGCATCGTCATCAATGCGGTCACGGTCGAAACGTTATATGAAGCGATCGATGCATTACGAAGCTATGGATATACTGTTGATATTTTGCTCGCCCAATTTTCACGCAGCAAACCGATTTTACAATTGACGCGTTTTGATGCATTAAATCCAATATATATCATTTCAGCATGGAAGAGGGATACAGAATGATTGGTACGTTATACGGCATAGGAGTTGGTCCGGGGGACCCAGAACTACTAACAGTCAAAGCGTTTCGTAGATTGAAAGAGGCGCACGTCATTGCTTATCCAAAAAAGGCGAATGGCAGTAAAAGTTATGCGCAGCAAATTGTCGATGCGTACTTTTCGCCAAAAGAAAAACAGGTGCTTGGTCTCGTTTTTCCGATGACGAAAGACGAAAATGTGTTGCGGGAAAAATGGAATGAAACAGTCGAAACGGTATGGACTTATTTGCGTGAGGGGAAGCATGTTGCGTTTGTGACGGAAGGCGATCCGCTTTTATATAGCACATGGATTCATTTTATGCGCACGATGCAAATGAAATATCCGAACGTTTCGATTGAAATTGTACCTGGCATTTCATCTATAAATGGAGCAGCCGCACGTTTGCAGTTGCCGCTAGCGGATGGGGATGAGACAGTTGCCATCATCCCAGCACGAGATGATTATGATGCGATGAAAAAAGTGATTGAAACGCACGATTGCGTCATTTTTTTAAAAGTCGCAAAAGTGATGTCGCTGCTTCTTGCCATTTTAAGGGAGATGAATATAACAAACAAAGCAGCAGTTGTGACAAAAGTGACATCTCACGAAGAGGTCATATGGAATATTGAACAGTTGGAGCAAGTGTCATTACCTTATTTAACATTAATGGTGGTGAGAAAGTGAAAATATATATTGTCGGCGCTGGTCCGGGAGCGAGCGATTTAATTACAGTCAGAGGAATGAAGCTGTTGCAGCAAGCGGACGCCATCTTTTACACCGATTCGCTTGTCAATGATGAACTGCTTACATATGCAAAAGAAAGCGCGCGCATTTTTTGTACATCGGGTATGCATTTAAAGCAAATGGTTGCCATGATGTGCGAAGAAGTGAAAAACGGACGTATCGTCGTTCGTCTTCACACTGGTGATCCGTCGATTTACGGGGCGACGATGGAACAAATCGTGCTTTTGAAAAAAGAAGGCATTGACGTTGACATCGTTCCGGGAGTTAGTTCGGTGTTCGCTGCCGCCGCTGCGGCACAAGTAGAATTGACCGTACCGAATTTAACGCAAACGGTCATTTTAACGCGAGCAGAAGGAAGAACCCCAGTTCCTGAAAAAGAACAGCTCGCTTCGTTGGCGCAACATCATTGTACAATCGCTCTTTTTTTAAGTGCGACGTTAACGAAAAAAGTGACAGCTGCATTTCTTGAAGCAGGATGGAGCGAGCATACGCCTGTTGTCGTTGTGTATAAAGCGACATGGCCGGATGAAAAAGTCGTTCGTTCTACTGTTGGTACGCTACATGAAGATATGCAGCGCCACGGCATTCGGAAACATGCCCTTATTTTAGCAGGCTGGGCGCTTTCTAATGAACTCGATGAATCATGTCGTTCCAAATTGTATGATGAAACGTTTACACACGGCTATCGAAAAGGTGGGGAATAACATGTATGCCGTTGTAGCCATTACGAAGCACGGAGTAGAAATTGCACGAAAACTACATGAAACACTCCCAGATACACACGTGTATTACACAGATAAATTTGCAAAAGGTGATGAAAAGCAAAAAGGTATTTATTTATTTTCTGGAAATGTTCGCTCTCATTTAGGAAAATGGTTCGGCACGTACCGCGGTCTTATTTTAATTATTTCTCTTGGGGCAGTTGTGCGCATGATTGCCCCGTTACTAAAAGATAAAAAAACAGATCCTGCTGTTGTTGTTATTGATGATAAGGCGGAGCATGTCATTAGTGTGTTGTCTGGCCATTTAGGTGGGGCAAACGAATTAACGCGCCAAGTAGCGGCATTGCTGCATGCCCGTCCAGTTATTACAACAGCATCTGATGTGCAACAAACAATTGCTGTTGATTTATTTGGCCGCTCGTTCGGATGGGTGTGGGAGAACGAAGAAAACTTAACACCTGTGAGCGCTGCCGTTGTGAACGAGCAACACGTCGCGATTGTACAAGAATCAGGGGAGCGGCATTGGTGGACATATGATGCACCGCTTCCAGCGAACATTCGTACATATGGGTCGATTGCGGAAGCGCTGAAAGCAAGGCCTGATGCAGCATTAGTTGTGACGCATCGGCTGCTCGAGAAAGAGGAACAAGCCATTTTACAACATGGAGTGTTGTATCGTCCGAAAGTGATCGTCATTGGCATCGGTTGCAATCGTGGGACAAGCGCACAAGAAATTGAACAAGTGATTTGTGATACGTTACAACAGCTACGTTTCTCTATAAAAAGTGTGAAAGCATTATGCACAATTGATTTAAAAAAAGATGAAGAAGGTTTATTAGCCGTCGCAAACAAATATGGGTGGCCGCTTATTTTTTATACGCCCGAACAATTAAACGACGTTCCGATTGATGAACCGTCTGAAACAGTATTTCGCTATACTGGGGCATATGGTGTAAGCGAACCTGCAGCAAAGCGATATAGCGGACAACAAAAGCTTATTTTAACGAAAAAAAAGAGTGGGAATGTGACGATTTCCGTTGCGCTATGGGAGGGAGAGCGGTGAAAAGAATTGTCGTGGCTGGGACTGGGAGCGGTGTTGGAAAAACGACGATAACGCTCGGCTTAATGAGTGCGTTTAAACAAAAAGGCTATGTTGTTCAAGGGTTTAAATGTGGACCTGATTACATTGATCCGACGTATCATACGGCGGTGACGGGAAGGCGTTCGCGCAATTTAGATAGTTGGATGGGAAATGAAGACATTGTGCGCTACGTATGCAAGAAAGGAAGCGAAGGAGCGCATCTTTCCATTATTGAAGGGGTAATGGGGCTATTTGATGGGAAACGAGCGACGACAGATGAAGGTTCCACTGCAGAAATTAGCATCATCACGGAAAGCCCGGTGTTGTTAGTCGTTGATTGTTCAGGAATGGCGCGAAGTGCGGCGGCTGTCGTGCGCGGGTTTCAATCGTTTCATGAGCGCGTTCGCATCGTTGGGGTGATCGCGAATCGCGTTGGGAGCGAAGGACATTTTCGGCTTGTGAAAGAAGCGATTGAGCAACAATGCCGTATTCCTGTTGTCGGTTATTTACAAAAAGAGGTTGACTTGACGATTCCAGAGCGTCATTTAGGGCTCGTTCCATCTGTGGAGCGTGGAGAGCTTCAACCGTTTTTTAATGAGCTTGGCAAGCGAATAGAGAAAACGGTTGATTTGGATGCGATATGGGACTTAGCCGAGGCGAATGAGCTGACGAGCGCTCCACTTTTTCAGCCGAAGCAAACGTACGATGTGCGCATTGCTGTGGCGAAGGACGCTGCATTTCATTTTTACTACGAAGAAAATTTAGAAATGCTTCAGGCGTATGGGGCAACACTCGTTTATTTTTCTCCACTCGTCGGTGAATGTGTTCCACATGATGTACATGGGCTATATATTGGTGGAGGATTTCCAGAAGAATTTGCAGCGGAACTTGCACAACATGAACAAGTGAAACAGTCGGTTGCGGAAGCGATTCAACGCGGTTTACCGACGCTTGCAGAGTGCGGCGGATTTATGTATTTAACGGAAGGAATTATGACGACAACTGACGAACGATATTACGAGATGGTCGGCGTCATCCCAGGATACGTACGTATGCAGCAAAAGCTCGCTGCTCTCGGATATCGCGAAGTGACGGGACGAAAGGGGAACTTTTTGCTTGAATATGACAGAGCAAAAGGTCACGAATTTCATTACTCGACGTTTGTCCCACGCAAAGAAGAAAAGTTTGCATATGAAGTGAAAGGGTTGCGAGGATGTAAATTAGATGGCTATATGGATAAACGTCTTGTCGCCGGTTACGTTCATTTTTATTTTCCATCAAATCCTTTGCTTGTTGAGCGATGGCTCAAGGCGTGTAGCGAGGTGAAAAAAGATGCGTAGGGCGCTTCCGATTATGTTTCAAGGAACGCATTCGGATGCCGGAAAGAGCGTCATCGCGACCGCTTTTTGCCGCATCTTTGCGCGCAACGGTTGGAAGACGGCCCCGTTCAAATCACAAAATATGTCGCTCAATTCATATGTGACGGTTGACGGAAAGGAGATTGGACGCGCGCAAGGGGTGCAGGCGGAAGCAGCAGGCGTGTTGGCGACGACGCATATGAACCCGATTTTAATTAAACCGAGCCGCGATCAAGAAGCGCAAATTGTTGTACATGGGAAACCGTACGGAAATATGAAGGCGAGCGACTACCGAAGCGAGTTTTTTCATACTGGACTTCAGCTTATTCAACAATCGCTTGATATGTTGATGAAGCAATACGATCGGCTTGTCATTGAAGGAGCGGGAAGCCCTGCAGAAGTAAATTTAAATGATCGCGAACTTGTGAATATGCGTGTAGCACGCATGGCAAATGCTCCGGTCGTTCTCGTTGGCGACATCGAGCGAGGAGGGGTGTTTGCGAGTTTAGTTGGCACGTTGCAATTATTAGAGGAACAAGATCGCAAGCGTGTGATTGGCGTCATCATTAATAAATTTCGTGGCGACCTTTCGCTTCTTCAGCCGGGATTGCGCTGGTTCGAACAATATACAGGTGTGAAGGTGCTTGGCGTTGTTCCGTATACGCACGTGCGCATCGATGCGGAAGATTCGGTTGCACTTTCTCGTTATGCGACGAAAAAAGACGATGGGAAAGCGATCGATGTAGCCGTCATTCAATATCCTCGCATTTCCAACTTTACTGATATCGATCCGTTTTTTGCGGAGCCGGACTGTTCGGTACGGTTTGTGTCGGACGCGTCGTTGTTAGGTGAGCCCGATATACTCATTTTGCCGGGCAGTAAAAATACGATCGAAGACGTTTGTTTTTTAAAAGAAACGGGCTTATTTTCTGCTCTCCGACGCTTATATGAACGAACGGATGTGACAATCGTCGGCATTTGTGGCGGCTATCAAATGCTTGGCGAGCGCATTCAAGACCCTTTTCATGTCGAAACACCGCTTGATGAGATCGACGGATTAAGTTTATTGCCGATGGAGACGACGCTCGCTCGCGAAAAAACGACGGTGTTATGCGAAGGAATATTGATGTTCAAAGGCGAAACGTTCCACGTAGAAGGCTATGAAATTCATATGGGACGTTCAAGCGTAAAACGAGGCGAACCGCTCATTTTTATGGAAGGGAAAACAGATGGATGCAAAACGAAAGATGAACGTGTCATCGGAACGTATATGCACGATTTATTTCATAACGATGCGTTTCGTCATTATTTGTTAAATGATGTACGGCGAAAAAAGCACGTTTTATTCCCTATAGAGCGACCATTTTATCGGCGATTGCGCAACGAAGCGTTTGACGAGCTAGCAGATTGCGTCGAAAAACATGTCGATGTGAGAACGATTGAACGAAAAATGATTGAATTTCAAAAGGGGAGATATGGTGATGCATAAAGGAAAAGTGTACATTGTCGGGGCAGGTCCGGGGGATGAGAAGCTTATTACCGTATATGGGCGCGAATGTATAGAACGGGCGGATGTCATTATTTACGATCGGCTCGTGAGCAAACAGCTGCTTGCATATGCGAAAGAAGAAGCCGAGCTACTATACTGCGGTAAAGAGCCGAAAAAACATGGAAATATTCAACAACAAATTCACGAATGGCTTGTACAATATGCGTTGCAAGGAAAAACGGTTGTTCGATTAAAAGGCGGTGATCCATTTATGTTCGGTCGCGGTGGAGAGGAGGCAGAACATTTGCGGGCACACGGCATTCCGTATGAAATTGTCCCCGGGGTGACAGCTGGTGTGGCTGCGCCAGCGTACGCTGGCATTCCTGTGACGCATCGCAACTATGCGGGCGGGGTGACGTTCATCGCTGGACATCAAAGCGGAGAGCGCGATCGCATTCGTTGGGATGCATTAAGTCAAGCGACAGATACGATCGTATTTTATATGGGGATGGCAAATATCGCTTACATTTGCGAACAGCTGAAACGTCATGGAAAAGATGAGCATACGCCGGTGGCGGTCATTGAATGGGCAACGACAAATAAGCAGCGGACGGTCGTCGGTACGTTGCAAACGATCGTTGACATCGTCAATGAAAAACAACTTTCTTCCCCCGCGATTATTGTTGTCGGAGACGTTGTACGTTTACACGATCAATTAAAGTGGGTGGAAGAAACATGGTGATTGTTTATACAGGGGACGGAAAAGGAAAAACGACTGCAGCGGTCGGTCTTGCTGTTCGGGCCACGGGGCATGGGAAAAAAGTGATTGTCATTCAATTTATTAAATCGCCGCATCGTCCATATGGTGAGGCGAAAATATTACAGCAGCTCGGCATCGCCGTACACCAAACAGGTGTTGGTTTCACATGGACGAAAACACCGTCTGAGCATCGCGAAGCATTGCAAAAAGGGTGGGCGCTAGCGAAAGAGTGCGTGCAATCAGGTATGTATGATGTCGTTATTTTAGACGAATTAAATGTAGCGTTAGCGATTACGTCGTTTCCGATTGATGATGTGTTGCCGCTTTATGACGTTGTACATACGTTAACGAACAAGCCAGCGCATACGCACGTTGTCGTCACAGGAAGAGGGGCAAAAGAGGAAATCATTGAACTTGCCGATTTAGTGACGGAAATGAAAGAAGTAAAACATTATTACCGTGAAGGCGTTCATGCGATCAAAGGGATTGATTTGTGAAAAAGCTGACTTTAGTCAGCTTTTTCACAACACGTTAAAATATCTTGCTTCTGGATGAGCGAAGACGATGGCGGAGACAGACGCTTCCGGTTCCATCATATAGCCTTCTGTTAAATGAATGCCAATTTCTTCTGGACGCAATAGGCGAAAAAGTTTTTCTTGGTCTTCTAGATTTGGACAAGCAGGGTAGCCGAAAGAAAAACGTTGTCCTTGGTATTTTGCCGCAAACCGTTGCTCCATCGTAAAGTCAGGCGAATCTGGAAAGCCCCAGCGGTCGCGCATAATTTGATGCACGCGTTCCGCCAATCCTTCCGCTAGTTCAAGCGCTAACGCTTGAATCGCGTGGCTTTTCAAAAATTGCCCTTCTTCTTTGAACCGTTGTGCTAAATCGCGCACGCCTGCCCCGGCGGTAACGGCAAATAGCCCGACGTAGTCGATTTGTTCGCTAGAAAGATAGTCTGCTAAACATAAATACGGTGCTTTCGTTTGTCTTGGAAACGTAAACGTCTCAATGACCGTTTGTTGATCGCGCGGATCGTAAATGATCACCGTATCGCCGTCGCTTGTTGCTGGGAAAAATTGATATACTGCTTTTGGTGCAAGCGAACTTGTTTGTTTTGCCTCGGCAAGTAATTCATCGATGAGCTCTTTTAACATGATCGCTTTTTCATTTCCTTCCGCCAACAGCTGTTTGACGTTTCCTTTTAAGCCGAGATGGTGTCCGAGCAACATTTGCCAATTGACGTACGGTTCAATGTGTGAAAGCGGAATGTGTTGTAATATATGCCTTTCTGTATCGGTCGGAACGTAAATAGGTGCTTGCTTCACATTGGACTTTGTCATGACAGTGACAGCGTTTTGCTGTTTTGTTACATGTTCCACTTTTTCTTTTTTCTCATAGACGATATCTTGTTGAACGATGCGATTGGCTAGCGTCAGTCCTTCCATCGCATCTTTGGCGTACAAAACGATACCGTCATATTCAGGGGCAATTTTCGTATCGGTAAATTTGCGTGACAGAGCCGCTCCGCCAACTAAAATCGGTAACGAAATGCCGGCTTGTTTTAAGTCTTGGGCGGTAAGCACCATTTGTTGTGCGGATTTAACAAGCAGTCCTGATAAGCCAATCATATCGGGCTGTTCGTGTCGCACCGCTTCGATGAGTTGTTGTGGTGTCACTTTAATGCCTAAGTCAACGACATGAAACCCGTTATTGCTTAAAATAATGTCGACTAAATTTTTACCGATGTCATGTACATCTCCTTTGACGGTTGCAAGCAGCACTTTTCCTTTCACGCTCGTTTCGTTTTTCTCCATATACGGCTCTAAAAAGGCGACCGCGGCTTTCATCACTTCCGCACTTTGCAACACTTCGGCGACGATGAGTTGGTTGTCGTTAAATAAACGACCGACTTCGTCCATTCCGTTCATAAGCGGACCGTTAATAATGTCAAGTGGGCTGTACGTTTGTAATGCGAGCGTTAAATCTTCAATGAGCCCGTCTTTCGTTCCTTCAACGACATATGCGGCGAGCCGTTCTTCTAACGTCATATGGACGTTTGCTTGTTTCGGCTGTTTCGTTTTATCGCGATAAAATTGAATAAACGCGTTTAACGTTTCATCGTTTGTGTCAAATAACAACGCCTCGGCTAAACGTACTTCTTCTTCAGGAATGGAAGCGAATCGCTCTAATTTTTCGGTATTGACGATCGCATAGTCGAGACCAGCTTGTGTGCAATGGTATAAAAAGACGGAGTTTAACACTTCGCGCCCGACAGGTGGCAAACCGAATGAGACGTTGCTAATGCCGAGCATCGTTAAACAGTTCGGCAAATGTTGTTTAATGAGGCGAATGCCTTCAATGGTTTCTTTCGCTGCACCAATGTATTGTTCATCTCCTGTGCCGATCGGAAAAACGAGCGGATCGAAAATGATGTCGTGCGGTGAGACACCGTATTTGTTGACGAGTAAATCGTATGAACGAAGGGCGATATCAAGTTTTCGTTTCGCTTCGATCGCCATGCCTTGTTCGTCAATCGTGCCGACGACGACCGCTGCTCCGTATTGATGAAGAAGCGGAACAATTTTTTCAAATCGTTCTTCGCCGTCTTCTAAGTTAATCGAGTTAATAATTGCTTTTCCTTGTGAATACGATAAAGCGCAGGCAATGACGTCTTCGTCTGTCGAGTCGATGACGAGCGGCACTTTCACTTTTTTCACGACTTGTTGAATAAATTGTTCCATATCTTCTTTTTCATCGCGGTCAGGGTCGGCTAAACAAATGTCGATGACGTGCGCCCCGTTTTTCACTTGAGCGCGAGCAATTTCTGCCGCTTCTTCATATTTTCCTTCCGCAATGAGCCGCTTAAATTTGCGCGAACCGATGACGTTCGTTCGTTCTCCAACGAAAAGCGGGCGCATCGTCTCATCGTAAACGAGCGCATCAATGCCAGAGACGGCATGCATCGGAAACTGTTTCGGAATGACGCGCGGTGGCACGTCGCGAACGGCTTCAGCGATGGCGCGAATATGTTCAGGCGTCGTACCGCAACAGCCGCCGACGATATTTAGCCATCCTTTCTCGGCAAATTGGCGAATTTTTTTCGCGAGCATGTCTGGCGTTTCGTGATAATGTCCTTCTTCGTCCGGAAGACCGGCGTTTGGATAACAGCTGACGGCTGTATTGGCGAGGGAGGCGAGCGTGCGCAAATGATCGGTCATAAATTCTGGACCGGTTGCACAGTTTAAGCCGACGGCAAATGGTTTCATATGTTGAATCGAAATAAAAAACGATTCGATCGTCTGTCCGGCAAGCGTCGTTCCCATCGGTTCAATCGTTCCAGAAATCATAAGCGGCACTTGTTTTCCGACCGTTTTAAACGCTTCGGTTATGCCTAGAAAAGCGGCTTTGACGTTTAACGTATCTTGGCACGTTTCTAATAAAAGAAGATCGACGCCGCCAAGTAATAGTCCACGCGCTTGTTGTTCGTATGCGGCGACAAGTTCAGAAAACGTCGTTCCGCCTGTAACAGATAACGTTTTCGTCGTCGGTCCCATCGAACCAGCAACAAAGCGTGGCCAATCGCTCGTTGAATATTGCTCCGCGATTCGCTTAGCGAGCTTTGCCGCTTCGATATTTAACTCAAGGGCGATATGTCCGAGATTGTATTCATCTAATACGATGTTCGTTGCGCCAAACGTATTCGTTTCGACGATGTCCGCGCCCGCTTCAAAATAAGCTTCATGAATGTGGGCAATGACTTCTGGGGCGGTGATCGTCAAATATTCATTGCATCCCTCGTACGCTTCACCGCCAAAGTCATCCGCTGTTAAGTTGGCGGCTTGAATCATCGTTCCCATTGCCCCGTCAATAATTAAAATTTTCTTTTCAAGCTGTTCGAGTAAACTAGCCATGGTAAACCGTCCTTTCTTTTTTGAGCCGCTCTTTTTCGTGCGTGTAGCGAACGAGTTCGACTGTCATATCGTAACGTAAAAACGGTGTAATTAAATAAATACCTTGGAATAAATCGAATGCTGCGTCGATAAGCGATTTGGCGATTGCCAATCCTTCTTTTGTTGCTTGAATCGGGTCATTGGCGCAAGCGGCCATGCGAGCGCGAATGTCATCAGACAATGTAATGCCCGGTACTTCATGGTGTAAAAAGTCGGCGTTTCTAGCGCTTGTAAGCGGCATAATGCCGATGTAAATTGGCGTCGCCAAATGTTTTGTCGCCTCGTATACGTCTTCGATTTGTTTTTCACTATATAGCGGCTGCGTTAAAAAATATTGCGCTCCGCATTCAATTTTTTTCTCTAGTCGTTTCACCGCTTTATCTAAATGGCGTACGTTCGGATTAAAGGCCGCAGCGATGGAAAAGTTCGTTTTTTGTCCGAGCGGTTTTCCAGAATACGAAAGCCCTTCGTTAAATTGACGAATTAACGAAATGAGGTCAAATGACGATAAATCGTAGACGGATGTCGCCCCTGGAAAGTCGCCGACTTTTGATGGATCGCCGGTTAAAGCGAGCACATCGGTCATGCCGAGCGTATGAAGCCCCATTAAGTGCGACTGTAAGCCGATTAAATTGCGGTCGCGGCATGTAATGTGAATAAGCGGGCGCATGTTCAGTTGTTGTTTGACGATCGTTCCGACAGCGACGTTGCTAATGCGTGGTGTTGCTAGCGAATTGTCAGCAAGCGTTAGCGCATCAATATGTGCTTCTTTCAACGCTTTGGCGCCTTCTAAAAATGTTGTTAAGCCGAGCTTTTTTGGTGGATCGAGCTCGACGATGATCGAACGGCGCGTGCGTGCGATGTCAGCTAGGGAAGGTGCAGATGTTTGTTCCGCTTCTTGCACGACGATTGTATGCCGTTGTTTCACTTTTTTTTCATATACAGGTGTGCGGTCGGACAGGGCGCGAGCGATAGCGGAAATATGTTTCGGCGTCGTTCCACAACATCCGCCGATGAGTCGAACTCCTTGATCGCGAAAGGCGCGCGCTGTTTCTTCAAAATATTGTTCGCTCGTTTCATAAACGAACCGTCCGTCGCGATATTGCGGCAAGCTTGCGTTTGGGTACACCGATAAAAAGGCGCGCGTCGGAATCGGCACTTCTTCAAGCGAGCGCAACATATGATACGGACCGAGATGGCAGTTTAAGCCAACGACATCGGCGCCAAGCTGTTCGAGTTGACACAGCGCATCTGCAAGCGGCATGCCATGTTGTAAGACGCCAATGTCGTGCAAGGTGACGTGGGCGATGATCGGCAACGTCGTTTCTTGGCGAGCGATGGAAAGAACGGTTTGCAGTTCTTCAAAATCGTAATACGTCTCAAGCAGCAGGCCATCGACGCCTTCGTTTAACAAGACGTACAGTTGCTCGCGAAACGTTCGTTTCACTTCTTCGAGCGAAATGGTGCTTTTATTTGTACTGCGGAGTCCCCCAATTGTGCCGAGCACATAGGCGCGTCCTTTTGCGGCTTGCTTGGCGAGCCGAACGGCTGCTTCGTTTATTTGTTTGACATCATCTTGCAATCCGTAGCGGGCGAGCTTTACATAGTTCGCTCCGTACGTATTCGTCTGGATGACTTCAGCTCCTGCATCGATATACGCTTCGTGAATATGAACGATTTCTTCAGGCTTTGTCACATTTAATTCTTCAAAACAGCGATCGATGCCGTGCGCATATAATAACGTCCCCATCGCTCCATCGGCGATGACGATGCGTTCTTTTAAATCATTTAGCAATCCCACGTCCATTCCTCCGTTTCTTTTTCAAATAAAAAAGTCTCCTCCATAAGAAGAAGACGTCGTACGCTCCTTCTTATCTTCCAAGCGAATCGCTTGTCTGGACTTAGCACCTTGACGATCGTCAGGTTGCTGAAGGTTCATCGGGCCAGTCCCTCCCCTTCTCTCGATAAGATGATGTGTATGAAGTTACTCATAAATGTAACTGATTTTTTAGAAATATTCAACTATTTTATTTGAGAAAAGAAAAAAGAAGGCGCATAGCCTTCTTAACGGTAGTTGACGAATTGGACGTCGATCGGTAAATCTGCTTCGCGAATCGCGGCGATGACTTTTTGCAAATCGTCTTTACTTTTGCCGCTGACGCGAATTTGGTCTTCTTGAATTTGACTTTTCACTTTTAAACCTGTATTTTTAATGATTGTGTTAATTTTTTTCGCGTTGTCTTTGTCGATGCCTTGAACGAGTTTCGCACGCTGGCGCACCGTTCCGCCAGACGCAGCTTCCACTTTTCCGTATTGAATGTTTTTTGTAGGGACGCCACGTTTAATAAGTTTGCCGATGAGCACATCTTTCAGTTGTTCTAGTTTGAACTCGTCGTCGGAAATAAGAATAAGCTCGTCTTTTTCAAGCGAAATGTCGCTTTTGCTCCCTTTAAAGTCATAGCGATTTTGAATTTCTTTTAACGCGATGTTGACGGCGTTTGTGACTTCCGACAAATCGACTTTTGACACGATATCAAATGAACTTTCTTTTGACATATGGATCACCTCAAACAAATATTGTGCTTCCATTATAGTCGGTTGTTGACATATGAACAACTTTACAAAATCTTTATTATGCTTTCTATTCAAACGAAGTAAAAAAGATGCTCCGCGCGAGCATCTTTTTTGTTTACAAATGGTTCGTTTCTTTTGAGTAGGCGCGCTTGCCAGCTTGGCGATTTTTTTCGCGCTCCATATTTTTTTCGTGTCGTTTCGCGTTATTGTCTTTTGCTTTTTTGTCGTTGTCGCTTGTCATCGCTTCGTCACCCCTTTAAAGGGTAGTGTAATCAATGCCCAAGCTGTTTATTCAAGAAAAAGAGGGCGATCGTTCCCGGTCCGGCATGTGCTCCGATGACGCCGCCGACTTCAGAAATGAAAAATTGTTTGCAGCCGAACGTTTCTTCAATCATCGCTTTTAGTTCGAGCGCCGTTTGTTCGTCATCGCCATGGCTAATGCCGATGAGCTGGTTTTGCACGTCTGCTCCGCGCTCTCGCATGATCTCGACCATTCGTTTCAACACTTTTTTCCGTCCACGCACTTTTTCAATCGGGATTAATTTCCCGTCCTCGACGTGAAGAAGTGGTTTAATGTTTAATACCCCGCCGACAAATGCTGCTGTTTTGCTGACGCGACCGCCGCGCGCTAAATATTGTAGGTCATCAACGGTAAAAATATGTTCCATATGGCGACAATACGTTTCAATGGTCGTCACGACATCTTCATATGCGATACCGCTTTCTGCAAGCTCAACGGCTTTTTTTACGACAAGCCCAAGACCGAGCGATGCGCATTTCGAGTCGATAACCGTTAGCTTTGCATCAGGGTATCGTTCAAGCACATCGTTTTTTATCATGACCGCTGTTTGATATGTACCGGATAAAGCAGAGGAAAAGGCGATATAAATGGCAGGAATGTTTTCTTTGGCGAGCGTCGTAAATAGCTCTTCCATTTGCGCTGGTTTTGCTTGCGATGTTTTCGGTACGTCGCCTGCGCGCATGGCATCGTATACTTGCTTTGGCTGGATCGTCAGTTGATCATCGTAGTCTTTGTCGTTTATATGAACAGCTAACGGTAAAAAAGCAATTTGTTTTTCTTGTATAAAAGAAAGTGGCAAATCGCACCCGCTATCCGCTATAATTTTAATATTCATTTCAATCACCCCTATGTATGTACTTATTTTAAGTGTAGCGATTATTATGAAAAAAAACAATTTTTATCGCTTTGTAGGAGGATGTTCTGTGGACGTAAAAAAACTGTTTGTCGTCGTCATTGGCGGATTATTAAACGCCATCGGCATGAATTTATTTTTAATTCCAGCGAACGTATATACGAGTGGGTTTGCTGGAGCGGCGCAGCTCATTTCCAAAGTCGTAGGCGACTATACGCCTTATGCTATTTCGACAGGTTTATTGCTTTTTTTATTTAACATTCCTGTGGCCATTTTAGGATGGAAAAAAGTAGGAAAATCGTTTACGTTTTATAGCTTTTTAAGCGTTGTGTTTATGTCGCTATTTCTTGAAATCATTCCTGTTCGTCCGCTTTCTGAAGACATTTTATTGAACGCCGTTTTCGGCGGAGTGATTGCAGCAGTCGGAACGGGCTGGACGTTAAAATGGGGGGCGTCAACAGGCGGATTAGATATTATTGCGCTCGTATTGTCTCGCGTCAATGATCGTTCGGTCGGGACGTACATTTTTGCGTTAAACTCGATTATTATTTTAACCGCTGGATATGTGTACGGATGGGAAAAAGCGTTATATACGCTCGTGACGTTATATGTGACGACGCGCGTCATCGATGCGATTCATACGCGCCATCAAAAATTAACTGCGCTCATTATTACGACAAAAGGGGAAGAGATGAAGCAAGCGATCAAGTCACAAATGATTCGTGGCATTACCGTCATTCCGGCGAAAGGAGCATTTTTAAACGAAGATAAAGATATGCTTATGATCGTTATTACACGTTATGAGTTGTTTGATTTAAAACGAATTATTAAAGAAGTCGATCCAAAGGCGTTTACAAATATTATGCAAACGACAGAAGTCGTCGGGTTTTTCCGAAAAGATTAAAGCTGCGCGTGACGCGCAGCTTTTTACAATGTATCGAGCTCATCTTGCAAATCGTGCAACTGTCTTCGTTCCGCATCGTTCGCATTCGCAAAAGCGGATGAGAGCGCATTTTTCGCTACAGCGATGGCGCGTTCTGTTTTTTCCTCTTTTGCTTTAGCGACCGCTTCTTTTGCTTGTTGAAATAACGGATTACCCATATTAAAATCCCCCGAGATTCGTATGATCCGCTTTTTCTGCTTTGCGTTGTTCCGCTTCTTCATACGTCATATGATACGGAATGCGCTCATCATGTTTATAAACCGCATCAGCACCTTGTTGAACGAAACGTTTTGATTTATTTCGTTTGCCCACACGATACGCCCCCTTGTTTGCCGCTTGTGACGCATATGGCGTCGATGATAGTTTGTTCATGTTTACGTCACAATACGTAAGGGAATTTTTTATAACTTTAATAATGATTGCAAATAAACAGCGATCCCGTCTTCTTCGTTCGTTTTTGTCACATCGTCTGCGACCGCTTTTAGCGGTTCAATCGCATTGCCCATCGCGACACCTAATCCAGCCCATTTTAACATCTCGATATCGTTATCTTCATCGCCAAAAGCGATGACGCGCTCGCGTGGAATACCGTAATAGGAAGCAATTTTTTCAAGACCGACTGCTTTATGAATGCCGCTTCGGACGATTTCGATGACGTGCCACGGGGCTGTCCAACTGCGGTGGTCGATGACGTTGGCATGCACTTCAGATAAATATGTGCGAATGCGCCCGACGTTTTGTTCGTCAGATAAAATTAAAATGCTCGTTGGATCTTTTCGTAAAATGTCACGTAAGTTTCCGATATACACATTTGGATTTCCTAAATTAAACAAATCAAGCAACTGCTCGTCATGTTCGTGAAAATAAACATCGTCCATCACTTCGGCTAAAATGTTGCGTACGTTATATTTTCGGCTTACTTCAACAATTTCTTTTACTGTTTCTAACTGAAGTGGCGTATGGTACATTCCCCAGCTGTCATCTTTCGGATGATGGACGAATGCACCGTTGAAATTGACGATCGGCGTCGTTAAGTCGAGTTGTTCATAATACATTTTACTTGCGCGATACGGGCGACCTGTTGCGATGACGACGACATGTCCCGCCGCTTTTGCTTTTTGAATAACATCATAAGAACGTGAAGAAATCGTTTTATCATCTTTTAACAACGTCCCATCTAAATCAATTGCAATTAAATGTTGTTCCATAACCGTTCCCCTTTTCGTCAAAATTATTCCTCATTCAGTGTATCGTTTTTCCAAAATATTTGTCTATATGGTAATATAATGTTAAAACATCATATGGGAGATGAGAACATGGTATCCATTATTCGCGAGTCGATCGCAAACATTCCTTGCTTACATGTCGTAAAAGAAGATGGTATCCATCATATGCGTCCACTTGTCATTTTTATTCATGGTTTTACGAGCGCAAAAGAACATAATCTTCATTTCGGCTATTGGCTTGCAGAAGCAGGATATCGCGTCATTTTGCCGGATGCGCTGTATCATGGGGAACGTCCAAATCCGCTTTCTGACGATGAACTTCATTTGTCGTTTTGGGATATTGTATTAACGACCATTCGCGAGCTAGATGATATAAAAAATGAGCTCGTCGAACGAAACGTTGTTGATCCGAATCGCATCGGCGTCGTTGGGACATCGATGGGGGGAATTGTGACGTTCGGTGCGTTGACGCAATATGAATGGATTCGCGTCGCTGGCTCGCTCATGGGCAGTCCATGCTATCAAACGTTTTTCGACTTGCAGCTGCAATTTGCTGAGCGAAAAGGTATGTCTTTGCCGCTGTCAAACGAGCAGCTCGCTGCGTTGCGCAACACATTAACAACATATGATTTATCGCTGCAGCCGGAAAAATTAAATGGCCGTCCGCTTTTTATTTGGCACGGAAAACAAGATGATGTCGTTCCGTTTGATTATACATACGCCTTTTATAAACAAATTGAGCCGTTTCATCAGCCGCTTACGATGCTAATTGATGAACATGCGGGACATAAAGTGACGCGCGAAGCATGGTTACAAACGGTTCAATGGTTTGTCACACATTTATAAAAACATGTGACATCGATCACAAAAAAGAGAAAGGGGGGATGGTACAATGAGACGTGAGGAGGGATAGTATGGTTATTCCGAAACAACATGGCGCATGGGCGATGTTAATCATTCCATTTTTATTCGGTATCGACATCGGTCAAGCGACGTGGCTTCATTTTCCGTTATTTGTCGCATGGTTTTTCCTATATTTAGCCACATATGTATGGACGTTAATGATAAAAAAACAAGCAACTGTTCGTCATCAAAAATGGTTTGCAACATATATGTTGATCGCGCTTATTTTTGTCGCGTTTCCACTTGCTTACAAACCGTCGCTCATTTATTTCGGTTTAGCGATGATTCCGTTCTTTATTGTAAATATGTATTTTGCGAAAAAGAAAAAAGAGCGTGCGTTTGTAAACGATGTCGCTGCCATTATCAACTTTTCCATTGGTGGACTTGGGAGTTACTACATCGGTACGGGACATATAGATGAAAAAGCGTTGTTTTTATTTATTGCTTCTGTTTTGTTTTTCATCGGAAGTACATTTTACGTGAAAACGATGATTCGCGAAAAAAACAATCCACGCTATAAGTGGGCGTCATGGTTGTTTCATCTATTTGTCGTTGTCGCATGTGTTGCAACAGGAAACGGTTGGCTTGCCTTCGCGTATGTGCCAAGCGCCGTACGGGCGATTTATTTTTATGGAAAAGCGTTGTCGATTAAAAAAGTAGGGATTTATGAAATTGTCAATGCTGTTTATTTTGCGCTTGTTGTGATGATCGTTTATTAATATGATGCAAAACGGGTGTCTTCATTTTTCGGACACCCGTTTATTTCATGTTGCATATGTCGATTGGACAACCTTCGCAACGAATATCATCTTTTAAAAATTGTATATCGTAAATCGTCATTTTCCCTTTCTCGAAAGAAATGACGCCACGCTCTTTTAATTCTTTCAACAGGCGGCTGACGACTTCGCGTGCACTGCCACAAAAATTGGCGAGTTCTTGCGTCGTCATCGGAAGATCGATAAAAATACCGTCTTCTGTTTCAACGCCGTAGCTATTCGCTAAACGAATGAGTGTGGAATAAAGCGCACCTTTTTTTCCGTGCAAAATTAAATCGCGCACTTTTGCTTGCATCCGTTGTAATTGTAAATGAATCCATTGCATAAACTGCAACGCAAACGCATGGTCTGTCGTCAATTTTTCTTCGAGTTGTTGCTTGTTGATGACAGCTAACGTCCCCGCCTCCATCATTTTTGCGCTAACGGTACAAACGCACATCGATTGAAACGGAACGATCTCCCCAAACGCGTCCCCTTGCTCACAAATGCGAAGCAACAGTTCGCGCCCTTCCTCAGTCGTTTTACTCAATTGTACTTTTCCTGTACATACAACATACAGCTCACTTGCCGCTTCCCCTTCTTGAAAAATATATTCTCCTTTTTGAATGTCGATCGTATGGTGAGGGAGGGAAAGAAGCTCGGATAAGGAGATCGGTTGAATTGTCATATGCTAACCACCTTTTGTTGTTATCTAATTCCATTAAAAAGAAAAACAGATGCGGCGTCAATAAATGAATGGGAAAAACGAAAAATATTTAAATATACATTTGATTTTATTTTTATGCAGTATTATAATGATAACTAAATTTATAAAATATACAGAAAGTGGGGAACAGGTTGATGAAAGTCTCCGTTATTGGAGCGACAGGATACGGGGGAATTGAACTCATTCGCTTATTGCAACATCATCCGCATATGCATGTCGCTTCTGTTCATTCATCTTCACAAGCAGGTGTTTCGCTACATGACGTGTATCCGCATATCGAGGAGCGTTTCGTCTTGCGTGATATTCGAAGCGATGATATCGAAGGCGAGCTTGTGTTTTTAGCGACACCGCCTGGCGTATCGAGCGAATGGACGCCGAAATTGCTGGCAGCAGGGCATAAAGTCATCGATTTATCCGGAGACTTTCGTTTGCGTGATGGGAACGTATATGCGAAATGGTATAAAAAAACGCCACCGAGTGAAGAAATGCTTAAGCAGGCTGTATACGGTTTAACGGAATGGAATCGTGAGCATATTGCGAAGGCGAATGTCGTTGCCAATCCCGGTTGTTACCCGACAGCGACGTTGCTCGGATTAGCGCCACTTGTCATTCAAAAATGGGTTGTTTCTGATTCGATTATTGTCGATGCGAAATCAGGTGTGTCTGGTGCAGGGCGCGGGGTGTCGCTTGGCGTTCATTTTGCAGAAACGAATGAAAACGTAAAAATATACAAAGTGAATACGCATCAACACATTCCTGAAATTGAACAAATGTTAGGCGATTGGAATGACCAAATTGGGCCGATTACGTTCAGCACGCATTTAATTCCGATGACGCGCGGCATTATGGCGACGATATATGCGGAAGCGGCATGTATCGTATCGGTTGATAGAATAATAGAGTTATATGAAGAAACGTACAAACATTGCCCGTTCGTGCGCGTGCGGGAAGCTGGATCGTTCCCATGTACGAAAGACGTATATGGCTCAAATTATTGTGATATTGGGATTGCTTATGATGAGCGCACGAATCGCATTACTGTTGTGAGCGTGATCGATAATTTAATGAAAGGGGCGGCAGGGCAAGCCGTTCAAAATGCAAATGTGATGTTTGGATTCGACGAACAAACGGGACTGACGGCGATGCCGATGTATCCGTAAATGGGGGGAGAAAAGTGAAAGTGAAAGAAAAAAAAGTAAAATATATAGCCGATGGAACGATTGTTACACCGAAAGGATTTCAAGCTGCTGGTGTGCATGCGGGACTGCGTTATACGAAAAAAGATTTAGGGGTGATTGTTTGCGACGTGCCGGCAACATGTGCGGCAGTGTATACGCAAAATGTGTTTCAAGCAGCCCCTTTGCAAGTGACGAAACAAAGCATTGCGGTAGAACAAAAACTTCAAGCAGTCATTGTCAATAGCGCGTATGCGAATGCATGTACAGGAGAACAAGGATTACAAGATGCGTACGAAATGCGGAGGTTGTGTGCGGAAACATTTGGACTTCATGAGCATCTCGTAGCGGTCGCATCGACAGGAGTCATTGGTGAGTATTTGCCGATGGAAAAAATTCGTGCGAGCATTCCAAAATTGAAACCGAAGGCGGAATGGGATAGTGCAGTTGATTTTCAAACGGCCATTTTAACGACTGACCTTGTTATGAAAAAAACGTGTTACGAAACGGTTGTAGACGGTCAAGTCGTGACTATTGCAGGGGCGGCAAAAGGTTCGGGGATGATTCATCCAAATATGGCAACGATGCTTGCTTTTATTACGACGGATGCGAACATCCCATCAGACGTATTACAAGATGCGCTGCGCTCCATTACAAATGTGTCGTTTAATCAAATTACGGTCGACGGAGAAACGTCAACAAACGATATGGTCATCGTCATGGCAAGCGGATTGGCAGGCAATGAGACGCTTTCCCCGCAACATCCGGATTGGGAAAACTTTTATGAAGCGCTTCGCCAAACGTGTGAACATTTAGCGAAGCAAATTGCGCGCGACGGTGAAGGGGCAACGAAATTGATTGAAGCGCGTGTCAAGGGAGCGCGAACAGACGAAGAAGCGAAATGGGCGGCGAAACATATCGTCGGATCGAATTTGGTGAAAACAGCAGTATATGGGGCAGATGCAAATTGGGGGCGTATTATCGGTGCGATTGGACATAGCGGAGCATACATCAAACCAGATTGTGTTGACGTATGGATTGGCTTCATTCAAATGTTAAAGCAAAGCCAACCGGTGCCGTTTTCAGAGGAAGAAGCGAAAGCCGCTCTAATGGAAGATGTTGTCGTCATTACAGTCGATTTACATCTCGGCGAAGGAGAAGGGATCGCATGGGGATGCGATTTAACGTACGACTACATTAAAATTAATGCGAGCTATCGCACATAAGGTGGGATCGTTGTGATTGTCATTAAATGCGGCGGCAGTGTGCTTCATGAGTTATCTCCATCGTTTTTTACGAGCGTTAAACAACTAAGAGAAAGTGGACTTGATGTTGTCATCGTTCATGGTGGTGGACCAGACATTGGGCATTTGTTACAGGCGCTCAACATACCGTCCGAATTTGTCAACGGCTTGCGAAAAACGACAAAAGACGTGCTAGACGTTGTTGAAATGGTGTTAAACGGAAAAGTGAACAAGACGCTCGTTTCACTTTTGCAAACAAACGGCATTCGTGCGGTTGGTTTGTCCGGTGTCGACGATCGCTTGTTACAAGCGAAACCGATCGACGTACAAACGCTCGGCTATGTAGGAGAAGTCGTACACGTTCATACGAAAATGTTGCATATGTTGTTGCGTCACGGATACGTCCCTGTCATTGCGCCAATCGGTGTGGATGAACGTGGACAAACGTACAACATTAACGCCGATACAGCCGCCTCTGCCATTGCGCAGGCGCTTTCGGCTGACAAACTCGTTTTTGTCACAGACGTCGCTGGTATTTTAAAAAATGGAGAAGTTGTTAAAGAAGCAACTGCTCAAACGGTTGAGGCAATGATGGCTGATGGAACAATTTCAGGTGGAATGATTCCGAAAGTAAAAGCTGCTCTTCACGCGCTCCATTCGGTTGAAGAAGTGGCGATTGTGAGCGGAAAGGCTTCATTTTATAAAGAAGGAACGTGGCATGGAACGATGATGAAGAAAGAGGTGTACGTATGATTTTTCCAACGTATCAACGATTCCCGATTACGGTGGCAAAAGCTGAGGGGACGAAACTTATCGCAACAGACGGAACATCATATCTCGATTTTGTTGCAGGCATTGCGGTATGCAATCTCGGTCATCGCCATCCTGCAGTGCAACAAGCCCTCGAGGCGCAACTAAATGAAGTATGGCACGTGTCCAATTTATTTCATCTCCCGATTCAAGAAGAAGTCGCTTCTCTTCTCGTTCAACATTCTGTTGGCGATGCGGTGTTTTTTTGCAATAGCGGAGCGGAAGCAAACGAAGCGGCGATCAAGCTTGCACGCAAACATACGGGACGTTCGAAAATCATTACGTGTGAACAATCGTTTCACGGGCGTACATTTGCGACGATGTCAGCAACAGGGCAAGCGAAAATTCATGACGGCTTTGGCCCGTTGTTGCCGACGTTTGTGTATGTACCGTTTAACGATATCGATGCCCTTCAGAGAGAAATGGACGAAACGGTAGCGGCTGTCATGGTGGAAGTCGTGCAAGGTGAAGGCGGTGTTGTCGTCGGAGAAAAATCATTTTTACAGGCAGCACAACAGCTTTGTCAAACGTATGGAGCATTGTTGATTGTCGATGAAGTGCAAACAGGGATCGGGCGAACAGGAACGTTATTCGCTTACGAACAGTTTGACATTTCACCTGATGTTATTACGATTGCGAAAGGGTTAGGAAGCGGATTTCCTGTTGGGGCGATGCTCGGAAAAAAACATGTCGTCGCAACGTTTAGCGCAGGTGTGCACGGCTCCACGTTTGGCGGAAATGCTTTGGCGATGGCAGCAGCGAAAGCAACGCTTGAAATCGTCACTCAGCCTTCGTTTTTACAAGAAGTACAGGAAAAAGGAATATATTTCAAGGAAAAATTAGCCGAGCAATTAAAAGACGTTCATATCGTTCAAGAAGTACGCGGTTTAGGGTTAATGATTGGCATCGTATGTCGCGAACCAGTCGCAAACATCTTACCACATATTCACGATAAAGGATTGCTTGTTTTAGCCGCAGGGCCGAACGTGATTCGTCTGTTACCACCGCTCATTGTCACGAAAGAAGAGCTTGATGAAGCGGTAAATATATTACAAGATGCGTTAACGTTATATGAACGCAATTTTTTATACGCATAAATGAATAAAAATTCTTTTTGTTTAATAAACATTCGGTTGGGGTGTTGAAATGGAAGCGTATTTACATTTACAAAACGGCAAAACGTTTGTCGGCAATTTAGAAACGGCGTGGACGGGAGATATTGCAGGAGAAGTTGTCTTTTTTACAGGAATGACAGGATATCAAGAAGTGTTAACAGACCCGTCGTATAAAAATCAAATGATTGTTTTTACGTATCCGCTCATTGGAAATTACGGGATTAATGAAGTCGATTTTGAAAGCAAACAGCCGCATGTAAAAGCTGTCATCGTTTATGAAGCAGAAGAGACGGGACATCATTACGAAGCGGCCTATAGCCTCAAGCAATATTTGCAAAAATGGAACGTCCCCCTTCTTACGCATGTGGATACGCGGGCGGTTGTGAAACAAATCCGGGAACATGGGGCGATGCCTGCCGTCATTTCAACAAGTCGTCAAGCGGTCGTGCAAATGGAGGAACAAGCGCCTGTTCCACTCGTTAGTACATCGGATGTACAAACGTACGGAGACGGTCATATGCATGTTGTTTTATTTGATTTTGGCTACAAAAAATCAATTGTTCAGTCGTTAATTGAACATGGGTGTCGGGTGACCGTCGTTCCGTACAATACGCCGTTACAAACGGTTGAGCAACTCGATGCTGACGGGGTGTTGTTATCGAACGGACCGGGGGATCCGAAACAGTTGTCGCATCATTTACGAAACATTCTTTCCGTTATTGAACGGTATCCAACGCTTGCGATTTGTCTCGGACATCAGCTCGTGTCGCTTGCTTACGGGGGGGGATACGGAAAAATTGCCGTTTGGGCATCGTGGGGCAAATCAGCCGGTATATGATGTGAAAACGAAAAGAGTATGGATGACATCGCAAAATCACGGCTATGTTGTCAAGGCGGAAAGTTTAGCCGATACGCCGCTCTCCATTCGCTTTATTAACGTTAATGACGGTTCAGTGGAAGGAGTCGTCCATGAAACGAAGCCGATTTTATGCGTGCAATATCATCCTGAAGCGCACCCTGGACCAAACGATACGCAATTTATCTTTGCAGAATTTGTCGACATGATGAAAGCAGCAAGAAAGGAGAAAGTGTATGCCTAAAGATACAACGCTTCGCTCGATTCTTGTCATCGGTTCTGGTCCGATCGTCATCGGGCAGGCAGCGGAGTTTGACTATTCAGGAACGCAAGGTTGTTTAGCATTGAAAGAAGAAGGATACCGCGTCATTTTAGCAAACAACAATCCTGCGACAATTATGACCGATGAAGTGCATGCGGATGCGGTATATTTTGAGCCGCTGACCGTTGAAAGTATGGAAAAAATTATCGCAAAAGAGCGACCCGATGGGCTGTTGGCTACGCTTGGCGGGCAAACCGGACTAAATTTGGCTTTTGCGCTCCATGAACGTGGTATTTTACAAAAATATAACGTTCGTTTGCTCGGTACACCGATTGAATCAATTAAGCGTGGGGAAGATCGTGAAGCGTTTCGAGCGTTAATGTATGAATTAAATGAACCGGTGCCAGAAAGCGAAATTGTAACGACAGTTGAAGAAGCGGTGCAATTCGCAAAACAAATCGGGTTTCCGATCATCGTCCGTCCGGCATATACGCTCGGTGGAACAGGCGGTGGCATTGCCGAAACGATGGATGAGCTTGTTGACATTGTCACAAAAGGATTGCAGGAAAGCCCGATTACGCAATGTTTAGTGGAACGAAGCGTCGCGGGTTTTAAAGAAATTGAATATGAAGTGATGCGAGACCATACGAATACGTGCATTACGATTTGTAATATGGAAAATATTGATCCTGTCGGTATTCATACGGGCGATTCGATCGTTGTTGCCCCGTCGCAAACGTTGACGGATGTCGAATATCATATGTTGCGTTCCGCTGCCATTAAAATTATTTCGGCGCTTGGCGTTGTCGGTGGATGCAACATTCAATTTGCGCTTGATCCAACGAGCAAAAAATATTACTTAATTGAAGTCAATCCGCGTGTGAGTCGATCGTCTGCACTCGCATCGAAAGCGACCGGTTATCCGATCGCTAGAATGGCGGCGAAATTGGCGGTCGGCTATACGCTAGCCGAGCTTATTAATCCGGTGACGGGACATACGTATGCGAGCTTTGAGCCTGCACTCGATTACGTCGTCGTCAAATTTCCGCGCTTTCCGTTTGATAAATTTTCGTTTGCCGATCGTCGTCTCGGGACGCAAATGAAAGCGACAGGAGAAGTGATGGCGATCGACCGCAATTTCGAGCGAGCGTTGCAAAAGGCCCTTCATTCGCTTGAGTTAGACCATATTGGCTTATATTCACCAACAATGGCAAAACAGCCGACGAAGATGTTAATTGACATCGTAAAAACGGGAGACGATCGGCGCTTTTTTGCGATCTTAGAGCTGCTTCGGCGCGGCATGTCAACGGAGCAAATATATGAATGGACGAAAATCGATTTGTATTTTTTAACGCGTTTTGCTCAGCTCATTGCGCTTGAACAACAGGCGAAAGAAACGACGCTCGATCTCATTGATGAACAAACGTTTCGCACGTTAAAAGAAAAAGGATTTTCCGATGCGTATTTAGCTCATATATGGAACGTTGCTGAAAAAGATGTGCGTGAAAAAAGAAAAGCATACGGCATTGTTCCAGCTTATAAAATGGTCGATACGTGTGCGGCAGAATTTTCAGCAGAAACGTCATATTACTATTCAACATATTTTGGCGAAAGCGAAGTGCAAACGAGCGACAAACCGAAAATGCTTATTCTCGGTTCAGGACCGATTCGTATTGGGCAAGGGATCGAGTTTGATTACAGTTCTGTTCATTGTGTGTACGCTTTACAACAAGCGGGTTATGAAGCGATTTTAATCAACAACAATCCCGAAACGGTAAGTACCGATTTTACGGTAGCGGATCGTTTATATTTTGAACCGCTCACCGTCGAAGACGTATTAAATGTGGTGGAAGCGGAAAACGTTGAAGCGGTCATCGTGCAATTTGGTGGGCAAACGGCCATTAATTTAGCGAGCAAACTTGAAGCGTACGGCGTTTCCATCATTGGAATGAATAGCGATACGATCGATCAGTTGGAAGATCGGGAGCGTTTTTATACGTTGCTTCAATCGCTTGACATCCCGCACGTGAAAGGGGCGATGGCAAACGATGAAACGGAATTGTGGAGAAAAGTAGAAGAAATTGGATATCCACTTTTGCTTCGCCCATCGTATGTCATTGGCGGGAGAGGGATGCATATTGTTCACGATAAACAACAGCTTTCTGCCCTTGTAGAGCAAGGCATCGTTTATCCTGTATTAATTGACGAATATGTGCGCGCAAAAGAAGGCGAGCTTGATGCGATTTGTGACGGATATGACGCGTTTGTTCCGACGATCATTGAACATGTCGAAAAAACAGGGGTGCATTCGGGCGATAGTTATGCATTGTTGCCTGCTCAATCGTTTACGAAAGAAGAAAAAGAAAAAATGATCGACTATACGAAACGAATCACAAAAAAGCTTTATTTTAAAGGATTAATGAACGTTCAGTTTATCGTACGAGACGGCGAAGTGTACGTATTAGAAGTGAATCCGCGGGCAAGTCGTACCGTTCCAGTTGTTAGTAAAGTGACAGGGGTACCGATGGTTCAACATGCGACAAACGTATTGCTTGGGAAATATTTGTCGGAAGAAGTCAAACAAACGGTTTTACTCCCGTATGTTGTCTTAAAATATCCGGTGTTTTCGACATATAAATTGCCTGGTGTCGATCCGCTCGTTGGGCCGGAAATGAAATCGACAGGCGAAGGCATTAGCATCGCCAAAACGATCGAAGAAGCGGCATATAAAGCGTTTTATCCATATCTCGTGAAGAAAAAAGAGGCGCATGAAATATACGTCGATGCGCCAGCGGATGCGAAGTCCTTTATTGAACAAGCGCAACAACAAGGGGTAACGATTGTAACAGATGAGCCGTTTGAACAATGGGTCGCGAAAAAAGAGGCGCTTGCGTTTGTTAGCTTTATGCGTGATGAACAAAGTGCGGGGCGAAGAAAACAAGCGCTCGCTCGCCATGTGCTCGTGTTAACGGAAGAAGAAACAGCGAAATTGTTTTTACAAGCATGGTCAAGTAAAGATTTTTCCGTTTGTTCGATTCAAGATTGGTTAAAAACAATAAGTGAAGTGGTGAGAAAATGAATATGACAGCAACCATTCAATTAAAAGGAAAAGATTTTTTAACGTTAGCGGATTATTCAAAAGAAGAAATTGAATATTTGCTTCATTTAGCTGTTGAATTAAAAGAAAAACAACAAAACGGGGAGCGGTATACGCCGTTAAGCGGCAAAACGTTGGCAATGATTTTTGAAAAGCCGTCAACGAGAACGCGCGTCTCGTTCGAAGTAGGTATGGTGCAATTAGGCGGACATGCGCTTCATTTAAGCAGTCGCGATTTGCAAATTGGGCGCGGAGAAACGATTGCCGATACGGCGCGCGTATTGTCCGAATATGTCGACGCCATTATGATTCGCACATTTGAGCATGAAAAAGTCGCGGAACTTGCTCATTATGCGACCATTCCAGTTATTAACGGGTTAACTGACGACGATCACCCGTGTCAAGCGCTTGCTGATTTATTGACGATTTATGAAGTAAAAGGAAAACTACAAGGACTAAAGCTAGCCTACATTGGCGATGGAAACAATATGGCGCATGCGTTAATGCTTGCTGCTGCAAAAGTCGGCATGCATTGTGTGGTCGCTTCACCGAAAGGATATGAGCCGAAAGAAGCGATTGTTAAAGAAGCGAAGCAGATCGCAAACGAAAGCGGAGCGACGATCGTTGTCACAAACGATCCGTACGAAGCAATTGCTGATGCGGATGTGGTGTACACAGACGTTTGGGCAAGCATGGGGCAAGAAGCGGAGGCGAACGAGCGCATGCACATTTTTTCCCCATTTCAAGTGAATGAAGCACTCGTCCAACGAGCGAAACCAGATTTTATGTTTTTACATTGCCTGCCAGCCCATCGTGGAGAAGAAGTGACGGAAGGTGTCATCGATGGAAAACAGTCGTACATTTTCCAACAAGCAGGCAACCGCCTTCATGCGCAAAAAGCGCTGCTCGTTTCGTTACTGTAACATTTGTATGTCCATCCGTTATTTCTCATCATGTTTCCGAAGCAAAACGGACATATTATAAAATGATGAGACGATGAGGAGGGATACGGATGGGACAAAGTCGACATTTCCGCCCAGGGCAAAAAGCACCTAACAACGGGATATATATTGAAATTGGTGAAACAGGGGATCAAGTGAAAAACCCGAAAAAATTAAAGCTAAAAGCAGGTGACCGTTTCCCTGAGACGTCAAATCATAACCGCATTTGGACGTACTTTCCGAAACCGTAAGCCATCCTTGCATAAGGGTGGCTTTCTCGTTATAATACGTAATAGATAAAAGTCAAATAAAGTCAAAGTCAAAGGGGTGAGCGCGATGAATATGCAACAAATGACGGAAAAAGTGCAAGAAGCACTCATGCGGGCTCAATCGTTGGCGGTGGAAAAACAACATCAAGAAGTCGATGTCGAACATGTATGTATAGCGCTTTTTGAACAAGAAGATGGGCTCGCTCGACGAATATGCGAGAAAATGTCAGTTTCCGTCGCAACGTTGTTAGATGAATGGCATAAACAGCTAAACAAAAAACCGCAAGTTATTTCGAGTTCAGAGGCAGGAAAAATATATGTAACAAATCGTTTACAACAATGGCTTGTGCGGGCAGAACAAGAAGCGAAACAAATGAGAGATGAATATGTATCGGTTGAACATTTGTTGCTTACCCTCGTTGATGATAAAGAAGCGAAACAAATATTGTCGCGCTACGGTATTGACCGAGAAAAGCTACTACAAACGATTATGGGAATAAGGGGGAATCAACGCGTGGTTAGTCCAAATCCGGAAGCTACATACGAAGCGTTGCAAAAATACGGTCGCGATTTAGTCGCAGAAGTAAAAGCGGGAAAAATAGATCCGGTCATCGGCCGCGATAGCGAAATTCGCCGCGTCATTCGCATTTTATCGCGCAAGACGAAAAACAATCCGGTTTTAATTGGGGAGCCGGGCGTCGGTAAAACAGCGATTGTCGAAGGACTCGCGCAGCGCATCGTCCGAAAAGACGTGCCAGAAGGATTGAAAGATAAAACGATTTTTGCACTCGATATGAGCGCGCTCATTGCCGGTGCGAAGTTTCGCGGAGAGTTTGAAGAGCGGTTAAAAGCGGTATTAAATGAAATAAAGAAAAGCGAAGGTCGTATCATTTTATTTATTGACGAACTGCATACGATCGTCGGGGCAGGGCGAGCAGACGGTGCGCTCGATGCTGGTAACATGTTAAAGCCGATGCTTGCGCGCGGGGAATTGCATTGTATCGGAGCGACGACGCTTGATGAATATCGTCAATATATTGAAAAAGATCCAGCGCTCGAACGTCGTTTCCAACAAGTGCTCGTCGAAGAGCCGACGGTCGAAGATACAATTTCAATTTTACGCGGATTAAAAGAGCGATTTGAAATTCATCATGGTGTCAACATTCATGACGGTGCGCTTGTGGCAGCAGCGACATTATCAGACCGTTACATTTCCGATCGGTTTTTACCTGATAAAGCGATTGACTTAGTTGATGAAGCGTGCGCGATGATTCGAACAGAAATTGATTCGATGCCAACGGAACTTGATGAAGTAATGCGAAAAATGATGCAATTGGAAATTGAAGAAGCAGCGCTTAAAAAAGAACAAGACGAAGCGAGCAAACAACGCTTACAGGCGCTATCGCAAGAGCTGGCAAATTTGCGCGAAAAAGCAAACGCGATGAAAGCGCAATGGGAAAAAGAAAAAGAAGCGATTCAACACGTGCGCGCGTTGCGTGAGCAGTTAGAAAAAGCAAAGCGTGAGTTAGAAGAAGCAGAAAACAATTACGATTTAAATAAAGCAGCAGAACTTCGTCACGGACGCATTCCACAGCTTGAAAAACAATTGAAACAATTAGAGCAAAGCGAAAAAGAGCGACGCTTGCTACGTGAAGAAGTAACGGAAGAAGAAATCGCAACGATTGTGTCGAAATGGACGGGCATTCCGGTGACGAAACTCGTGGAAGGCGAGCGAGAAAAGTTATTGCGGCTTTCAAATATTTTACATGAACGCGTTATCGGACAAGATGAGGCTGTTGAGCTAGTGAGTGATGCGGTGTTACGCGCGCGTGCAGGGATGAAAGATCCGAATCGTCCGATCGGTTCATTTCTTTTCCTCGGTCCGACAGGTGTCGGAAAGACCGAACTGGCGAAGGCGTTAGCGGAAGCGTTGTTTGATAGCGAACAACAAATGATTCGTATCGATATGTCGGAATATATGGAAAAACATGCAGTATCTCGTTTAATTGGAGCGCCTCCGGGGTATGTCGGCTACGAAGAAGGGGGACAACTCACCGAAGCGGTACGCAGAAAACCGTATTCGGTCATTTTGCTTGATGAAATTGAAAAAGCGCATCCAGAAGTGTTTAACATTTTACTGCAAATGTTAGATGACGGTCGCATGACGGACTCGCAAGGAAGAACGGTAGACTTTAAAAACACAGTCGTCATTATGACATCAAATATCGGATCACATACGTTGTTAGAAGCGGTCGATGCGCACGGGGAGGTAAACGAAGAAGCGCGCGAACAAGTGTTAAAACAGTTACGTGCGCATTTTAGACCAGAGTTTTTAAACCGCATCGATGATATTGTCTTATTTAAGCCGTTAACGGTACGTGAAGTAAAAGGCATTGTCGAGAAGTTTATCAAACAATTAGAAGAACGGTTAGCGGAGCGTCACATCACAGTCACATTAACGGACGAAGCGAAAACATACATTGCGACACATGGGTTTGATCATGTATATGGTGCTCGCCCGCTCAAACGGTTTATTCAAAAACATATCGAAACGAAGCTTGCGCGTGAAATTGTCGCTGGGCATATCGGAGACTATAACGCGGTGACGATCGATGTCGAAGGTGATCAATTAGTTGTAAAAAAAGGATAAACGGACAGATGCCGTTTATCCTTTTTTTAATGATGGACAGGGTCGTTTGGAATAAGTTGCGCGATTAACAAAATGAGAACGGTTGCAATGACTGCCAATGTTGTACCGGTTGCGAAATGGTACGCCACACCGATCATGGAGCTAACGACGTATGTCACCATGTTGACTAATAAAAACGTCCAAAAAAACGTCCAAAAAATGCGCATGTAACTCCCTCCTTTGCACTCTTTTTTTATCTTAACATAAATGATGGATGTGCGAAAACGAAAAATTATAACGCCTAGTACACGCAAAAGAAAATCGCATACGATATATTGTACAATGATGTGCTTAAGGTGGACGGTTATGACAGAGAAGCAACGATTTTTCCAATTCAGCGAGCAATGGTGTGCGATTCATATGAACGCATTTACGAACAATATAATGATGTATAGTCCCCATACCCGTGGGGATTTTTTCTTTACCAACTAGAAACAAAGCAAGTAAAATAAGAGATGAAACGGAAAAAGGAGTGTTGCATGTTGATGTGGCGATATACATATTTGATTTTTGCACTACTTGTTATATTATCTTCTTGCGCTCCTGCTCAATTATCATCGGGACATGTACAAAAGGTTGGTTTGCTCGTTCCGGATACGATCGACGATCAAGTGTGGGGAACGAAAGGATATAAAGGGTTGCTTCGTATTCAAGCGAAGTTTGGCGCTGAAGTGTTTTATCGGGAGGGTGTGAACTCGGAAGCGGCCACAAAACAGGCGGTAAAAGAGTTTCATCAAAAAGGCGTTAAGTTAATTTTCGGGCACGGAAACGAATATGGGGAATATTTTGATGACATCGCGGAAAAATATCCGAACATACATTTTGTATTTTTTAACGGAGAGGCGAAAAAGAAAAACGTCACAAGCTTCAATCTCCAAGGACATGCGATGGGCTTTTTCGGTGGTATGGTCGCAGGACATATGACGAAAACAAACAAAATAGGTGTTATTGCTGCGTTTGAATGGCAATCGGAAGTGGACGGTTTTTTTGAAGGGGCGTTATATGAAAATGAAAACGTCCATGTCGATATTGAATATGTACAAAGTTGGGATGACATCGATGCAGCCATGGCGATCGCTGAGCGGATGATCGCTGACGGGGTCGATGTCATATACCCAGCTGGCGATAAATTTAGCGTACCGATCATTGAAAAGATGAAAGAACATGGTCTTTATGCGATTGGCTATGTGACAGACCAATCAGATTTAGGGGAACGAACAGTGCTGACAAGCACCGTCCAACATGTCGATGCACTATATGAACTCGTTGCGCAAAAGTTTATCGACGGGGAGTTAACGTCAGGAACGACATATGTCGACTTTCAAGACGGTGTCGTTGAACTCGGCGCGTTTAGCCCGCTTGTAGATGAATCGTTTCAACAAAAAATGACAAAAGCGATTGAACGATATAAAAAAACAGGGAAATTGCCGAATGAGTAAATGAGGTGTCGAGTAAGCACCTCATTTTTTTTATTGCACGGAACGAAAAAAGAAAGTAAAATTAGTACCAAGTAATAAAGTTTGATAATAAAAGGAGACGATATTTCCGTGAATGCAGGAATTATTGGAATTGGACGATATTTGCCGGAACGTATTGTGACGAATAAAGAATTAGAACAACAAATGGATACGTCCGATGAATGGATTCGGACGCGCACAGGCATTGAAGAGCGGCGCATTGCGTCAGACGATATCGATACGTCCGATATGGGCTATATCGCAGCAAAGCGTGCGCTTGATGATGCGGGTATTTCTCCCGAACAAATTGATTTGATTTTAGTAGCGACGGTGACACCAGATCGCGCGTTTCCGTCTGTTGCATGTATGTTGCAAGAAAAGCTTGGTGCGGTGCGCGCGGCGGCGCTTGATGTGAGCGCGGCATGCGCAGGATTTATGTATGCCATGGTGACAGCGAAACAATTTATTGAAACGGACACGTACAAATATGTGCTCGTTGTCGGGGTAGAAAAATTATCGAAAATTGTCGATTGGACGGATCGCAACACAGCGGTGTTGTTTGGGGACGGAGCAGGAGCTGTTGTGATGGGGAAAGTTTCAGAAGGCCGCGGCATCGTGTCATTTGAGCTTGGTGCGGACGGAACAGGTGGAAAATATTTATATCATGACGATTATGTCGTCATGAACGGACGGGAAGTATTTAAGTTTGCCGTGCGTCAAATGGGAGAGTCGTGCATTCGCGTATTAGAAAAAGCAGGCTTGACGAAAGCGGACGTCGACTTTTTAATCCCACATCAAGCGAACATTCGCATTATGGAAGCGGCGCGCGAACGGTTAGAACTACCTGTCGAACGCATGTCGATTACGGTTAATAAATACGGAAATACGTCCGCTGCATCGATTCCGATTTCGCTCGTTGAAGAAGTAGAAGCTGGACGCATTCAAGATGATGATCTCATCATTATGGTTGGCTTTGGCGGTGGATTAACGTGGGGCGCTATCGCGTTGCGCTGGGGCAAATAACGATGTATGATGAAACAAAGGAGTGATGAGTGGTGGCAAAAAGACGAGTCGTCGTCACGGGATTAGGGGCTGTCACACCGTTAGGACATGATGTGGAAACGACATGGAAAAACATCGTGGCAGGAAAATCGGGCATCGGTCCGCTTACACGGTTAAATGCGGACGATTTCCCTGCAAAAGTGGCGGCAGAAGTGAAAGATTTTCAAGTCGAACAATTTATTGATAAAAAAGAAGCGCGCAAAATGGACCGTTTCACGCAGTATGCGGTTGCTGCTTCGATGATGGCAGTAAAAGATGCAAATTTACAAATTACAGAGGAAAACGCAACGCGCGTCGGCGTATGGATTGGCTCAGGTATCGGCGGGATGGAAACGTACGAAGAGCAAATGAAGACGTTTTTAGAAAAAGGGTATCGTCGCGTCAGCCCGTTTTTTGTTCCGATGATGATTCCAGATATGGCGGCCGGACAAGTGTCGATTATGCTTGGCGCGAAAGGAATAAACTCATGCACGGTGACCGCCTGCGCCACAGGAACGAACTCGATTGGCGATGCGTTCAAAGTAATTGAGCGCGGCGATGCCGATGTGATGATTACAGGCGGAACAGAGGCGCCGATTACACATATGGCGTTTGCAGGATTTAGCGCCGCAAAAGCGCTCTCGTTTAACCCTGATCCGAAAACGGCGTGCCGTCCGTTCGATCAACATCGCGACGGATTTATTATGGGCGAAGGGGCAGGCATTATTATTTTAGAAGAACTTGAACATGCGTTAAAACGTGGTGCACGCATTTATGCAGAAATTGTCGGCTACGGTGCGACAGGCGATGCGTATCATATTACCGCGCCAGCACCGGGCGGAGAAGGCGGCGTCCGCGCGATGCGCCAAGCGCTTCATGATGCGAACATGCGACCAGAAGACATCGATTACATTAACGCACACGGAACGAGCACAGAGTATAACGATAAATACGAAACGATGGCGATTAAAGAAGTATTTGGTGAACATGCGTACAAATTAGCGGTCAGCTCGACGAAATCGATGACAGGGCATTTGCTCGGGGCAGCAGGGGCTGTTGAAGCGATTTTCTCCGTGTTATCGATTTACGATGGTGTTATTCCGCCAACGATTAACTATGAAACACCAGATCCAGAATGCGACTTAGATTACGTGCCAAACGTTGCCCGCAAACAAGACGTGCGTGCCGTATTAAGCAACTCGCTCGGTTTTGGTGGCCATAATGCGACGATCATTTTCAAAAAATATGAAGGATGAGGCTTTCCTCATCCTTTTCACATTTTCCTTTCGTTTTTCGTACAATGCGATAACGAAAGTCCTGCGGTAATATGTCAAGGTGAAAAATCATCGAAATTGGAAATTCGATTGTCCGATGACCCGAAAAAAGGCAATACTTAAGAAGCCCAGTCTTGTCTTATGTCATTAACTGGGTTTTAATGCAAAATCAGTTAGATCGATACCCCTATCGATCTTCCCCCTTTCTTGGCGTGTAGATTTGACCGTTGCGTAGCAGCGCATCGATCACACGCACGAGTTTTCGAGCGGTGAGGACGAGGGCTCGTTTGTGTTGGTGCTTTGGTACTTCCTCATACTTCTTCCGGTAATAGGTGCGAAACGACGCATCATGCCGTTGTACCGAGTTGGCAGCCTCCACTAGGTAGTAACGGAGATAGCGATTGCCGGAACGAATGAGGGAAGTCTCCTCGGCTTGGAACCGACCGGACTGGTGCTTAGACCAAGTCAAACCTGCATACTTTGCTAAGGCGGCTTGGTTGTCAAAGCGCTCGATTTGTCCAATTTCGGCTAAGATGCCAGCGGCGTAGACCGGACCAATGCCGGGAATCGTTTGTAACGTATTTGGGATGCCTTCCAAATGGCGAGTAATCGCTTTATCTAGCTCTTTAATTTGCGCTTGAAGGCTACGGATGGATTGAATCGATAGCCCTAAAAGCAAGTCGATGGAATCCTCGACACATTTGGAAAGCCGATACGACGAACGAGCCGCCTTTTGAATGGACTTGGCGATGCATTCCGGATCGGCAAAGCGATTGCGTCCTTTTTGGCGCAAGAAGTCAGCGAGCTGTTGCACGTCCATCTGACTGATTTCGTCTAAGCTAAACGACTCGAGAAGAAGCTCTAAGATGGCATGTCCGAACACGGAGCTGTCCACCTCTTGGGTAAAGGAACTGCACTTGTAAAACAAGTGTTGGAGGAAGTACTGCTTTTCCCGAGTCAGCTGATGGACGAGATGATAGCGCATGCGCGTGAGCCGTTGAAGGGCGATAAACTGTTCTTGCATGACAGCTGTCACTTTCAAACGGCCAAAGCGAAGCCGATCGGCGATGATCCACGCATCGATGCCGTCCGTTTTATCCAAGTCAGTGTACGCTTCTTTAAATTTGCGAATGAGCTTTGGATTGATGGTAAACACCTTGACATTCCAAGACTTCAGCTCCTCCTGTTGGTGGAAAAACATCGCTGGATGCCAGCTGTAGACCGAAGTGGCTTCCATCCCGATGAGAATTTCGGATGGTTGGAGCTTGTTGGCCCACAGGAGGATTTGATCGCGAAGGAAGGTCGCGCCAAGGAGATGATTGTCCACCTTGAATTGGGCGCACGTGTTTCCTTCTTGATCCATGATACACGTGTATAAGTCCGTTGAGCTCACGTCAATCCCGACGTAGAGTTTCATGAGATCACCTCCAATCGTAGTAGGATCGTGGGGTTGGGACTCTTCGGGATGCCCCCGGACCGCGCCTGTTGACCAGTCACCCTCGCATATGAGAACTCACGTTGGGCCATGGGCTGCCTGGAAGCTGCTCCTTCCAGCATGGGAAACCAACGGGAACAGCCTGCGGGTTAGAAGTCCGAACAGGAGCCGGGGAGACAGACTTTCTAAGTAGTCAAAGCTACAGGAGAGAGAAGAGTGTCCCCGATGATCCTAAGACCATTATCCAAGAACATCGCGAAAAGTCCAACCCCGATGTAGTGCCATCCACGGGGGAGGGGCGCGCCCCTCCCCCGTGGGCAAATCACTTACACATATGCGATTGTCAAGGAGCATATCCAACTGGAAATTCGATTTAAAAATCTTTCTAAACATACTATACGAGGAGGGAGGATGATGGGAGTAGTAAATACGAAAGATTGGTTTGTGGATGATCGATGGCGTAAAAAAATAAACGAAGACGTACAGCGCCATTTATTCGCACATGGCATGGCACGGCGCAATCAACATGACATGATGAAACAGCTGGAACAAAAAAACGTATGGGCGTTTGTCGCCAAAAAGTTTGCGGAGCTAAAAAAAGAGTGGAATGGGCCAGATGTGCCGATTTATATTTTCCCCGCAGATGCCACAAATCGTTCACTCCAACATGAATTTGGCGGAAAGTCAGGCGTCGCTTTTTTCGATCAACTATTTTTATTTTTACTTCCTCATGTCTCGAACGAACATATTTACGCCCTCCTCATTCACGAATACAATCATGTCTGTCGTTTACATGCTGACCCGAAAGATGAACGGGACTATACGCTCCTTGATCGCATCGTCATGGAAGGATTAGCCGAACATGCGGTGAGGGAGCGGCTTGGAAGCGAATATGTCGCCAAATGGACGACATATTATACGAAAGAACAACTCGAGCAATTTACGAAAAAATGGCTCGTGCCAAACTTGTCTCTTCGTCCAGACGATGCTCGTTATCGTGCCTTGTTGTATGGTTCGATGTTGTATCCACGCATGCTTGGTTACGCGGTTGGATATGAAGTGGTGAGACGAGCGCTAGCGAAAAAGACGATGACGGAGTTACTCACTATGACATCTGAACAAATTTTTTTTATGTAACGCATCGTTATGTCGCTTGTTCATACATATAGTAGTGGACAAGGGGGCTAATGTATGCGTTTCTTTTTTTATTTGCTTGGGTTCGGGATGTCGGTGATCGGTGGGACGACGATGATTGCGTATTTAAACATTATGGCATCGCGCTCAGATTGGAAAGAATATTTGTTATTTATTAGCACAAAAGTGGAGTGTTATTTTTTACCGATTGGCTTATTCATGACGTGGCTAAGCATTTTTTTCCCATTTCGTGATGATGGTTAAATTTAGGGTGAAATGGAATAAAATGAACGACCTCTGACCATACTGTGAACAAATCGTTCGAAGTGAGGGGTTATGCATGTTGTATCTTCACGATGTTTGGGTAAATTGGTTTGAAGGAGAAGAAAACGGCTATAACGTTTGCCACTTTTATGAGTGGAGAAAAGATGATGCGATTGAACTGTTAGATCAAGTGCCAGTGTTGAAAGTGAGCGCGCCGTTGTTTCACTACTTAGAAAACAGCTTGGCCGAAATTCCGAAACCGTTGCTTGAAGACGTATATCAAAAAGCGTACGTGCGCAAAAACCACGAACGCATTCAACTTGATTATTGTTTTATCGCCACAGATGGTTACGGCATTATCGCCATTGATACGATTGGTTATCATATTCCGATTCGAAAAAGCCGCCTCATTCCACGCCAAGAACAGCTCGTGTATGAGATGATGAAAGAACAAGAAGTGCGCACATATCCATTTCAACAAAGTGAAAAAGAATATCACATTTTATCGCCTCATCCTGCGCTCATGAGCGGATTGACACGTAAAGAGCGACAATTGAAACAACTGTTATTTATGGCGCTTGATCAACTATACGGAACGAAAAATGTTGCCGAAGTGCGTTATTGGTATACGGAATGGGCGCCAGAAAAGTATGCATACATTCAACAAATGTCGTTCGAAGAAGCGTGGAACGGCTTGTACGAAGAAGCGAAACATGGATGGTCGGAGCGGCACGTTCATTTGTGCGAACGGCTTGTGAAAGGACAACCGTTTTTTGAAAAACTGTGGGAAATGGAACAAGAACCGAAAGTGAATTAAAAACTCAGCCCCACACGGAGCTGAGTTTTTTATCGTCTTTTTCTTCCTAACCCGATGGCATTTTCCATTTTCTTTAACATTTTGTTTGCGACGCGGTTTGCCTTTTCTGCCCCTTCGTCTAAAATGTCATCTAGTTTTGAGCTTTCCATAAGCTCATAATATTTTTCTTGGATTGGTGTCAATGCGTCAATGATCACTTGAGCGACGTCCGCTTTAAATTCTCCGTATCCCTTTCCTGCGTAGCGCTCTTCTAATTGCTCAATCGATTCGTTCGCCAAAATGGAGTAAATCGTCAATAGGTTTGATACGCCCGGCTTCTTTTCTTTATCGTAACGAATGGTGCCTTCGGAGTCCGTCACGGCGCTTTTTACTTTTTTCTCGATCGTTTTCGCATCGTCAAGTAGTGTAATGTACGATTTTTGGTTTGGATCGGATTTGCTCATTTTTTTCATCGGATCGGTGAGCGACATAATGCGGGCTCCGATTTTCGGAATGCGCGCCTCCGGGATCGTGAAAATGTCCCCATATCGTTTATTAAATCGCTCCGCTAAATCGCGTGTGAGCTCAATATGTTGTTTTTGGTCTTCACCGACAGGAACGATGTCTGTCGAGTAAAGTAAAATGTCGGCTGCCATAAGCGGCGGATACGTTAACAACCCAGCGCTGACCGCTTCTTTTCCTGCTGATTTATCTTTAAATTGCGTCATGCGCTCCAATTCGCCGATGTAGGCGATGCATTGTAAAATCCAACCTGCTTGTGCATGCGCAGGAACTTCTGACTGGATAAATAACGTTGATTTGTTCGGATCAATGCCAACCGCTAAATAAAAGGCCGCTAAACTGCGAATGTTTTTCCGAAGCGCGAGCCGATCTTGCGGGACGGTAATCGCATGTTGATCGACGATACAAAAGTAGCAGTTGTAGTCGTGTTGCAGTTCAACAAATTGCTTCATCGCCCCGATATAGTTGCCGAGCGTAATGACGCCGCTCGGTTGAATACCTGAAAAAATCGTCTTCATCGAATCACTCCTTTTTTTATTTTTCCAAATAAAAAAAGGCTCTATCATCTGTAGGGACGATAGAACCGTGGTGCCACCCTAGTTATTGCCGATACGACAATCACTTTGCCCATGCGCATGCATGGCACCTTTGTAACGGAAGGCAACCGTCCAAGCTTACTTTCGTTTCAGCTTGAATGCTCGAAAGCCCATTCCATATAACTAGCGGCTTGTTCGCACCATCCACAAGCTCTCTGAACGCCTCGTCATATGTACTATTCTTTGTCATCGCATCGGTTTTTTAAAACATTATATGGTGTTCGTTTTTTTATGTCAATAAACGTATGACAAAATGAGCGTCATGAACGTTACGAATAGCCCAGCGAAAAAAAAAGGAGCACCCCACTGCGTTTTTGTTTCATCATGTTCGTCTTGGGCATAATAACGCTCGACAGGTGAGCGAAACAACCGCTTAAAACTCGCGATCGTTACATCGAAAAATCCTCGTTCATAAATGAACCGTAAGCCACCGATGATGATGAGCGGTTGAGCGAGGAGAAACGAAACGTTAATAAAAGTAAGCCATCTATGTGCAGAAAAAAGTGCAACTGTTAGCGCAATAAAAAAGACGAGAACGCTTGTCACAACTAGTTTTTTCACAACTTATCCACCTTCCACGCTTAATCGCTGTGAAGTATTATACTAAAAAAAGTGTAAATTTTCTATTTACAAATGAGAATAAAACGAATAAAATAGTCCTCAAGTTGATTTTATCATATTTGTGAAAAAACCTTACATTCGTTTAAGATGTTAGAAAATTTAAAAAAAGTTTTTAAAAAATCTTTTCAAGTATACTAATTCATTATATAATATCCTTGTGTTTCAAATCTTCTGATAAATCAGAAGATGGAAATAAAATCTAAAAAAACAAAAAATAAGGGGGAAACTCGCATGAAGAAAAAGCTATCTGCCTTTTTCGCTCTTCTTCTCGTCGCTTCCATGGTACTAGCAGCATGTGGCGGCAAAAAAGAAGAAGACAAGACTGCCAATGAGGGCGAAAAGCCGGCTCAAGAAGCGCCAGCAAAAGAGCAAGTATTGAACTTGTTAGAAACTTCGGAAATTCCTTCACTAGACACTACGTTAGCGACTGATTCCGTATCATTCCGCGTCATGAACAACGTATTTGAAGGGTTATATCGTTTAGACCAAAACAACGAGCCTACACCAGGAATGGCTGAAAGCTATGAAGTAAGCGAAGATGGAAAAGTGTACACATTCAAACTTCGCGATGCGAAATGGTCAAATGGTGAGCCTGTAACGGCAAACGATTTCGTGTTTGCATGGAGAAAAGCGCTTGATCCAAATACAGGTGCTGAGTATGCATACATTATGTACGACATTAAAAACGCTGAAGAAGTAAACACAGGAAAAGTGCCTGTTGACCAATTAGGCGTAAAAGCAATTGACGAAAAAACGTTACAAGTTGAATTGAAAAACCCAATTCCATACTTCTTAAGCTTATTAACATTCCCGACGTTCTATCCACAAAACGAGAAATTCGTTAAGGAACAAGGGGACAAGTACGGTCTTGAAGCAAACACAACAATTTACAACGGTCCGTTCGTATTAAGCGAGTGGAAACATGAGCAAAGCTTCCAATTAAAGAAAAACGAGCAATATTGGGATGCACAAACAGTTAAACTTGAAACAATTAACTTCAACATCGTTAAAGATGTAGCGACAGGTGTAAACTTGTATGAAACAAACAAAGCAGACCGCGTCGGTTTAAGTGCAGAGTTTGTTGACAAATATAAAAGCGACAAAAACTTTAAAACAAAATCTGAACCAGTATTATTCTTCATTCGTATGAACCAAAAGAATGAAGTGTTGAAAAACGTAAATGCTCGCAAAGCGATTGCGATGGGCTTCGATAAAGAAGCGATGGTTGCGACGATTTTAAATAACGGTTCTAAAGCAGCGAACTACCTCGTTCCAGAAGGATTCGTTAAAGGTCCGAACGGAAAAGACTTCCGTGAAGAAAATGGCGATTTATTGAAGTTTAACGCAGAAGAAGCGAAAAAATATTGGGAACAAGCGAAAAAAGAGCTTGGCAAAGACAAAATTACGCTTGAATTGTTAAACTACGACAATGATAGCGCGAAGAAAATCGGTGAATTTTTTAAAGAGCAACTTGAAACAAACTTACCAGGTTTAACAATTAACATTAAACAACAACCATTTAAACAAAAACTTGATCTTGAAAACAAAATGCAATATGAGCTTTCATTTGCTGGTTGGGATCCAGACTACCAAGACCCAATGACATTCATCGATATGTTTGTCACAAACGGTGCTCATAACCAAACAGGTTGGTCAAATGCGGAGTACGACAAACTTGTAAAAGATGCGAAAACAACGCTTCTTTCTGACTTGCAAGCTCGTTGGGATGCGATGGTAAAAGCTGAGAAAATCTTGTTAGACGAGGCAGTTATCGCACCAGTGTACCAACGTGGTTCAGCGTACTTAGAGCGTGAATACGTGAAAGGTATCGTTGATCATCCATTCGGTCCAGACAATAGCTATAAGTGGGCTTATATCGAGTAATCGAAAAAGAAAGGAGAGTATATGTGCGAAAGCATATACTCTCCTTTTGCCTGCTAATCAGTAAAATTTCAAAAAGTTTTTAATTTTTAAGGAGGTGTGCGATATGGCACGATATACGTTGCAACGTCTTATTTATATGATTATTACGCTATTTATTATTGCAACGGCCACGTTCTTTTTAATGAAACTTCTCCCAGGTTCTCCTCTCCAAAATCAAGAGAAGTTATCACCAGAACAACAAAAAATCGTTTTAGAAAAGTATGGATTAAATGATCCAGTTCCTGTGCAATACGTTCGTTATTTAGGCAATTTAGTAAAAGGTGATTTAGGAATTTCCTTCCAATATGATAACCGTCCAGTCACACAGCTTATTGGTGATCGCATTGGGCCATCGGCACAACTCGGTTTTCAAGCGCTCGTATTCGGGACAATTGTTGGTATTTTACTCGGTGTCATTGCTGCTGTTCGCCATAATACACCAATCGACTATGGTGCGACAGTACTAGCTGTTCTAGGTATTTCTATCCCATCGTTTGTATTCGGTGGCTTGTTACAATACTACATTGGTGTTAAATTAAAACTACTTCCTGTTGCGTTTTGGGAAGGATTTGAATACACAATTATGCCAACGCTAGCATTATCCGTATCCGTTATCGCGAGCATCGCTCGTTTTATGCGTACAGAAATGTTAGAAGTGCTCGGTTCCGACTATATTTTAACAGCGCGCGCGAAAGGAATTAGCGGCTTTGGCGTCATTTTTAAACACGGATTGCGAAATGCAATGATTCCGATTATTACAATTCTTGGTCCGATGGCTGTTAACTTAATGACAGGAACACTTGTCATTGAGCAAATTTTTGCTGTCCCTGGTTTAGGGGAACAGTTCGTTCGTTCCATTAACTTAAATGACTATCCGGTCATTATGGGAACGACTATTTTCTATAGTGCGTTATTTATTTTTGTTATTTTTATTGTGGACGTGCTTTACGGCTTAATTGATCCGCGAATTCGTTTGGCGGGAGGGAAAAAATAATGACAGAAAAGCAACTATCTCCTGAGTTGTTTGAGTTAGCGACAGAACGTCAAGGTGATATGGAAAAAATTAATCGTCCAAGCTTAACGTTTTTACAAGACGCTTGGCTTCGATTAAGAAAAAATAAAGGTGCTGTTTTCGGACTAATCATGATTATTGCCATTACGTTGATGGCTATTTTTGCACCGATCATGAGCGATCGTACGTACAAACAACAAAATTTAAGTCATGCGAAATTACCACCGCGCATTCCGGTGTTAGAACATATTGATTGGCTTCCATTTAACGGAAAAGATATGAACGGCATTGATGTGTACGAGAAACGTGGCGTAAAAGAGTACTATTGGTTTGGAACCGATGACCTCGGTCGCGATTTATGGACACGTACGTGGTATGGTGCCCGTATTTCGTTATATATCGGGGTGTTAGCTGCAGCCATTGACTTGTTAATTGGAATTATTTACGGTGGTGTGTCCGGTTTTTACGGTGGGCGCGTCGACAATGTGATGCAGCGCATTATTGAAGTATTAGTCGGTATCCCGAACTTAATTGTCGTTATTTTATTTATTCTCGTATTTGAGCCGGGAATTATTTCAATAACGATGGCGATGGTTATTACAGGTTGGGTGACGATGGCGCGTATTGTGCGCGGACAAATTTTAAAGTTAAAAAATATGGAATACGTATTAGCGGCACGTACGCTCGGAGCGTCAGATGCACGCATTATCGGCAAACATTTGCTTCCGAACGTCGTTGGTCCAATTATTATTACGACGATGTTTACGGTTCCAAGCGCCATTTTCACAGAAGCGTTTTTAAGCTTTATTGGACTTGGTATTCGTCCACCAGAAGCATCGCTCGGTTCACTTGTAAATGACGGTTATAAGTCGATCCAAACGTTCCCGCATTTAATGATGATTCCAGCGTTTGTTATTAGCTTGCTCATTTTAAGCTTTAACTTATTAGCAGACGGATTGCGCGATGCGCTTGATCCAAAAATGCGTAAATAGAGGAGGTGGAACAATGGAAAAAGTGCTCGAAGTAAAAGATTTGCACATTTCGTTTGATGTGTACGGTGGAGAAGTACAAGCTGTACGAGGTGTATCGTTTGATTTGTACAAAGGAGAGACGTTGGCGATTGTTGGGGAGTCCGGATCAGGAAAATCGGTGACATCAAAAGCGCTTATGCGTTTACTACCGGTTCCTCCTGCGCGAATTAAACAAGGACAAATTTTGTTAGAAGGTCGCGATTTGACGAAACTATCGGAAAAAGAAATGCAACGTGTGCGCGGTGCGGAAATCTCGATGATTTTCCAAGATCCGATGACCGCGTTAAACCCGACGATGACGATCGGAAAACAAATTACAGAAGTATTGTTAAAACATCAACAAATGGCAAAAGCGGAGGCGAAAGCGCGTGCCATTGAATTGCTTGATCTTGTCGGCATTAAAGAGCCAGCGCTTCGCTTTAAACAATATCCGCATCAATTATCAGGTGGTATGCGCCAACGTGTCGTTATTGCAATTGCGCTTGCATGCAATCCGAAAGTGCTCATTGCCGATGAGCCAACGACAGCGCTGGACGTGACGATTCAAGCGCAAATTTTGGAACTCATTAAAGACATTCAAAAAAAGACAGGCACATCGATTATATTCATTACACATGATTTAGGTGTTGTGGCAAACGTAGCTGATCGTGTGGCGGTCATGTATGCAGGAAAAATTGTTGAAAAAGGAACGGTCGATGAAATTTTCTACAATCCGAAACATCCGTATACGTGGGGGCTGCTTGCGTCGATGCCAAGCCTAGAGCACGGAGACGAAGAATTGTACTCCATTCCAGGAACGCCACCAGACTTATTAAATCCGCCAAAAGGCGATGCGTTCGCGCCTCGTAATGCGTACGCGTTAAAAATTGACTATGAAATGGAGCCGCCAATGTTCCAAGTATCAGACACGCACTATGCAGCGACGTGGTTGCTTCACCCGAACGCACCGAAAGTTGAACCTCCGAAAGTCGTTCGTGAACGGATGAAAAAATTCGTTACACTAACGAACAACAAAGGAGGGAATAAGCAATGAGCGAAAAACAAAAACTCGTTGAAGTGAAAAACTTAAAACAATATTTTAAAGTCGGGAAGGGTCAAGTCGTTAAGGCGGTTGACGATGTGACGTTCGATATTTATAAAGGTGAAACGCTCGGTCTTGTTGGGGAGTCAGGATGTGGAAAGTCAACGACAGGCCGTACAATTATCGGGCTATATGAAGCAACAGGCGGCGAAGTGTTGTTTAACGGGAAAAGTGTGCATCGGAAAAAGTCAGCGAAAGAAGCGAAAGAGTTAAAGCGAAAAATGCAAATGATTTTCCAAGACCCGTATGCGTCATTAAATCCACGTATGACGGTTGCGGATATTATTGCGGAAGGCATCGATATTCACGGCTTAGCGTCGTCGCGAGAAGAGCGCATGAATCGCGTATATGAGCTTCTTGAAACAGTCGGATTAAATCGTGAACATGCGAATCGCTATCCGCATGAGTTTTCGGGTGGTCAGCGTCAACGAATCGGCATTGCGCGCGCATTGGCGGTTGAGCCGGAGTTTATTATTGCGGACGAGCCAATCTCGGCGTTAGACGTATCGATTCAAGCGCAAGTCGTCAACTTAATGAAAAAGTTGCAGCGTGAAAAAGGGTTAACGTATTTATTTATCGCGCACGACTTGTCGATGGTGAAATACATTAGCGATCGCATCGGTGTTATGTATTTCGGAAAAATGGTTGAGCTTGCTGATGCAGAAGAACTGTATCGCAACCCAATTCATCCATACACGAAATCGCTTCTTTCTGCGATTCCACATCCAGATCCAGAAACAGAGCGGACGCGTAAGCGCATCATTTACGATCCGTCACAACATAACTATAAAGAAGGCGAAGATGTGCGCATGCGCGAAATTACGCCAGGTCATTTCGTTTACTGCTCTGAAGCAGAGTACGAAACATATAAAGCGATGTACAGCTAATCTCTCGGCTTTCGAGAGATTAGCTTTTTTCGTTTGATGCACTAAAGTATTATACAATATTTCGATTTATTCGACTATTTCATTTTTAAAAAAAGCTCCGAGATTATCTCGAAGCTCTTTTGCCGCCGACCGTTTTCCAACCGATTTGGATATGTTCACTCATCGCTGTATGTAGCCGCTTTTTTCGTCCGCCAAATACGTTTTCACCAATGCCGTTTAAAATGACGCCCATGAGCGCAGTTATTCCAATCACTAAAATAGCGACGATCGTAAAGTCAATAAAAAATTGCGCCATTGTCACTTCCCCCTTTGTTTGCCATCTGTACTTTTATTGTAGAGAAAATTGCAAATGAACGCAACGAAAAATGAAACCATTTTTATCGGACAACCGTATAATATGTTGGGTAAATTGAAAAAAGGTGTATCTTTCTAAACTTTTTTGTTATATAATGTACATTGTAGAGTTTTTTAAATTTATTTTAAAATAAGATGTGTTTTAATACAGAAGCTAGTAAAACAACCCATGTTTAAGGGAGTGATTGATATATGGTGATCGTATATTCATCGCCGAGTTGTACGTCTTGCCGAAAAGCAAAAGCGTGGTTAGAAGAGCATCACATTCCGTATAAAGAGCGCAATATTTTCGCTGAACCGTTAACGATTGAAGAAATTAAAGGCATTTTGCGCATGACTGAAAACGGGACAGACGAAATTATTTCGACGAGATCAAAAATTTTTCAAAAGCTAAATATTCAAGTCGATTCATTGCCGCTGCAAGATTTATATGAAATTATTCGCCAACATCCAGGCTTGTTGCGCCGTCCGATCATTATGGACGAGAAGCGCCTACAAGTTGGCTACAATGAAGACGAAATTCGTCGCTTTTTACCGAGAAAAGTGCGTACGTATCAATTGCGTCAAGCACAGCAACTCGTCAACAACAAAGGCTTAGCATAAACGCTAAGCCTTTTATAGTAACGGCGAAAGGAGGCGAGCAGTCGACTCGGCGAGCCGCATCCAAAGCGGTCGGCGTTTGAATTGATTGATATCAATTTTTGATGAATGCTCGAAGTCGTTTAAAAAGTCATCGACTAACGTTTGCACGCTTGGTGTTTGATATAAAAACGCATTCACTTCAAAGTTCAAATGGAAGCTGCGCATATCCATATTCGCTGTGCCGATGGAAGCGAGTTCTCCATCTACAACGATAATTTTGCTGTGCATAAATCCTTTTTCGTACTCGTAAATTGTCGCTCCTGCTTCGAGTAGTTCGGGAAAATAAGAGCGTGACGCATAAAATACAATTTTCTTATCCGGTCGCTTCGGAACAAGAAGCCGCACGTCAATTCCGCTTAATGCCGCCACTTTTAATGCCGTTAAAATGTCCTCATCTGGAATAAAATACGGCGAGGCGATCCAGATCGAGCGCTGTGCCGATGTAATCATCGCAAAAAATAAATGTTTCAGCACTTCCCATTTCGTATCCGGTCCGCCGGCGACAAGCTGAACGCCTCCAAGTGCTTCATCCTCAACTGTCGGTGCACTTAAGTAGTTCAGCGTTAATAGCTGTTGACCGGTCATGTAATACCAATCTTGTAAAAAAATAAGTTGTAGCGTACGTACTGCTTCGCCGTACACGAATAAATGCGTATCGCGCCAAAAGCCGAAATATTCGTTTTTCCCTAAATATTCGTCTCCAATATTTAACCCGCCAACAAAACCGACTTTTCCATCAACGACGATAATTTTACGATGGTTGCGGAAGTTAATTTTATTGTTTAAAAACGGCAAGCGCACAGGGGAGAAAGGGATGATATCAACGCCAGCTTCACGCATCTCCTGTATGTACGTTTTCGATAGCTGCCAACTGCCGACCGCATCGTATAAAAAGCGGACGTGCACCCCTTTTTTTGCTTTGCCCATTAATATTTGCTTCAGCCGTTGGCCGATGTCGTCGTCACGTACGATATAATATTCAAGATGAATGTGATGCTCGGCTTTTTCCAATTCGGCAAAAATAGCGGCAAACGTTTCTTCTCCGTTCGTTAAGACGCGCGTTTGCGTAGCGGTTGAAATCGATTCTTTCGTCATGCGTCTCGCTAGTTGTAGCAACGGCTGTTGATGCGGTTTCATATATAATGTTTGCGCGTCATGCGCCTCGTTGCGCTCTAGTTTGCGAAACGTTTGTTCATCAAGCAACGCCTTTTTTCGAAATAGTCGTTTTTTGCGATAGTTTTGGCCGAGTAAAAAATAAAGAATAAAACCAACGAGCGGAAAGCTGCTGAATAAAACGAGCCATGTGAGCGTTTTCGTTGGATGGCGATTTTCTAAAAAGATGACAAACGAAATAAAAATTACTGACAAGGTGACAAATAAGCTGAACGTTCCGAGTAGCCAGCCTTCCCAATAATCTTTTGTCACTACTAAAAAGCCGACGAAAGCAAGTATAAATAGCACAACTTTTAAAGCGTTTCTCATTTGTTGTTCACCTGACCTCGCGAGAAAAAAGCCGATTTCAATCAATTGAAATCGGCGTTATGAGTTTGGAAAGTGTTTGGCGATCATTGTTAATGCTTGTTCTGCGATGACGATTTTTCCGTATTCTTCGAGACGATGAATCGTCATTTGCGAATCTTGCCCGTATTCAAGCAATATGCTTAACATATTGTCAATGTCGCGATCGGTATCTTCTTCTGTAAATTCGACGTACAAGTAGTAGTGATTTTCAAATGCGAATAGTTTGTTGTGCAATGTTGAAAAATCGCGACGGTGCGCAAGAGCAATGACGTCTTCAATCGTTTTGAAACGGATGACGAACTGGAGCGGATTATCAGGTTCTGATGACGATGCTTTTATAATGTTAAAATGCTGGTCTAATATATGTTCAATTTTTTCATCAACCGGTAAGTCTCTGAAGCGTTCATCGACAATTGGCAATTCGAGTTTGCTGCCGTCTTTTGAAATTTGCGCTTTTGTGACGAATACTTCTAACCCTTTTTCAAGAGCATGCACTTGAATCCAAAGCGGTCCTTCTAAATAAATTTCTGCTTCTTGATGGATTTCATCCATCATTTCCCAAAATAATTCTTCACTCCGTTCGCGATTGTACCAAATTTCTTCACGATCGAAGCCGCGTTCTTCAATATCTCCGTAAGATATATATAGTTTCAACGTATATTCATTGATGCGTTCGATTTCCATGTTCCTCAGCTCCCTTCTACGATTATCCAGTCAGGAAGGGAATGTATCCCCGAGCGTTCGCCCATCCTCCTACATCTTGTACTTCTATTGTATGACAAAATGTGAAAGAAGGGAAATAAAAAACGCCTAATTCAATAAATTTAGTTGTTCCCCTATTTTTTGTATTTGTTGCAGGAAAAAAGACGATGATGGTGAAAAAATGTGTGGAGAAAGGAGAGGTTATATGTTTGTCGCATTATTGAAAAATGGAGAAACATGTTCGTTGTTAGACGATTGGACGATCGAGCAGCTATATGTATTGCGAGCGACGCAGGCGTTTTTTTGTCCTGTTTGTTTAAAACGAGTTCAGTTGAAAATAGGGACAAAACGTATGCCGCATTTTGCGCACGAAACGAAATGTACGATTGAAACAGAGCGGGAGACATTTGCTCATTTACAAGGAAAACAACAATTGTATGAATGGTTGACAAATGAAAAAATCGAAGTAGAAATCGAGAAGTATTTGCGGCACATTCAGCAACGTCCAGATGTATTTGTTCGACATATGCAACACATGTACGCGATCGAATATCAATGTTCCGTCATTCCATTCTCTTTATTCGCGAAACGAACGAATGCATACAAGAACGCACATATTGTCCCGATTTGGTTACTTCATACATCTCATGTCAAACGCCGCAGTTTGTTTTTTCAACTTTCCTCATTTTCATGGCTATTTTTCAATGATCAAGAAGTCATCCCGTTTTATTGTGCTGAACGCCGAGAAGTATCGTTTCTTCATCATCTTATTCCGCTCTCTTCTACGCTCGCATACGGAGAATGGGCGACGTTTCCACTTCATGCGATATCGTTTTCTTCTTTTTTTCAGACGCCACAACGACAACATGATGTTTTGTTTCATGCATGGCAAATGAAAAAGAAGCAATGGCGGCTATCTCCCTTATACTATCGCACAAATCGAACGTTTTGCCGCATCGTATATCATGCGCATATGACCCCATCATTATTTCCGCATGAAGCTGGCATTCCACTTCGCCATTCGTATTGGTTTGAGACACCTCCGTTTATTTGGCAAACGTATATGTTAGTTGAGATGATGAACGTTCCGCTTCATGTGACGTTTTCGTTTCATCAATTATATGAGCGAATGCGATATTTCATTCGTCAAAATCTTATTCATATTCGCCGCTTGCCGCTTGTGACAAAAAGTCATTACTCATATGCCCTTATGGATTATTTACATGCGCTCGTTTCGCTTCGTTTTTTAAAAAAAGTCGGAAAAAGTTCGTTTCAGCGCATTCGGTCATGGTCGCTTCCGCGCAACGCTGAAGAAGCGATTCGTGGAGATGAGCAACTATTGCGACGAATTGTAAGCAAAAAAGAGGATTTTTTCACAAAACGAGAATAATATATAAGTAAACATTTTGATGTAAGAGGTGATTGATATGGCAAAAACGTTGCCGACACGTAAAGACGTTCCGGTAGAGTACACATGGCGTCTCGAAGATATTTTCGCGACGGATGAACAATGGGAACAAGAATTTCAACAAATTCAAGCACTGCTTCCGAAATTTTCGGAGTATAAAGGCAGATTAGGGGAAAGCGCACAGATGTTATACGAAGCGTTACAATATCGCGACCATGTGTTCATGCGACTAGGAAAATTATATGCGTACGCACATATGCGCCATGACGAAGATACGGCTAATTCGCTTTATCAAGGATTGGAAACGAGAGCGGAAGGGTTGTATGCGGAAGCAGGTCAAGCGACGGCGTTTATCGTGCCAGAAATTTTAGCGATGGATGAAGATGTGTTGCGCACGTTTTTACAACAATACGAGCCGCTTCGTTTGTATGCGCATGAATTAGATGAAATGAACCGCCAACGTCCGCACGTGTTATCGGAAAAAGAAGAAGCGTTGCTTGCACAGGCGGCGGAAGTGATGAACGCATCAAGCAATACGTTCGGGGCGTTAAATAATGCTGATTTGCGTTTTCCGACGATTACAGATGAAAACGGCGAAGAAGTGGAAGTGACGCACGGCCGTTACATTCGTTTCCTTGAAAGCGAAGATCGCCGCGTCCGCCGCGATGCATTTAAAGCGGTATACGATACATATCGCAAATATGAAAATACGTTTGCGAGCACGTTAAGCGGAGCGGTGAAGCGCAATAACTTTTTTGCGCGCGTTCGCAACTATCGCTCAGCGCGCGAGGCGGCATTAAGTAAAAACCAAATTCCTGAAACGGTGTACGATAACTTAATTGAAACGATTCATCGCTATTTGCCACTTTTGCATCGTTACGTTCAATTGCGCAAGCGCGTGCTCGGATTAGATGAATTGCATATGTACGATTTATATACGCCGCTTGTCAAACAAGTCGATATGAAAGTGACGTATGAAGAAGCAAAAGACATATTGTTAAAAGGATTGACGCCACTAGGTGACGAATATATTTCGATCGTGAAAGAAGGGTTTGATAACCGTTGGGTTGACGTGCAAGAAACGCGCGGCAAACGAAGTGGAGCGTACTCGTCTGGTTCATATGGAACGAATCCGTACATTTTAATGAACTGGCAAGATAATGTGAACAACTTATTTACGCTTGCCCATGAGTTTGGCCATTCGGTGCATAGTTACTATACGCGCAAATATCAGCCGTATCCGTACGGAAACTATTCGATTTTCGTTGCGGAAGTCGCATCGACGTGCAACGAAGCGTTGTTGAACGATTATTTATTAAAAACGATCGATGACGAGAAGAAAAAGTTATATTTATTAAACCATTATTTAGAAACGTTCCGAGGGACGGTGTTCCGTCAAACGATGTTTGCGGAGTTTGAACATATGATTCATCAAATGGCACAAAACGGGGAAGCGCTGACCGCCAAAGTATTGACGGAAAAATATTATGAGCTAAACAAAACGTATTTCGGGGATGGCGTCGTCATCGATGAAGAAATCGGTTTAGAATGGGCGCGCATTCCGCATTTTTACTACAACTATTATGTGTATCAATATGCGACAGGCTTTAGCGCTGCGACCGCATTAAGCAAACAAATTTTAGAAGAGGGTACACCTGCGGTTGAACGTTACATTGGATTTTTAAAAGCAGGAAGCTCCGATTATCCGATTGAAGTGTTGAAAAAAGCAGGTGTCGATATGACAGCGCCTGAGCCGATTGAACAAGCGTGTCAAGTGTTCGAACAAAAATTACAACAGCTTGAGCAACTATTGTAAAAGGCGACTGCGTGTCGCCTTTTCTTAATGAAATCCGCGAAAACGGTGGCGGTTGTTGAGGTAAGTAAAAAACGAGAAAAAAGAAAGAAATAAAAACGGAGTTGAGATGAGCAGCGGAAATAAGCGCATTAATGCAAAAAAATGAATGATCCATGCGACGATGATCCAGACGATATGCAACGCGAACATGCTGATCCCCCCTTACTTATTCATAATAAGCAAAAACGAAAATAATTATGACAAATGTGTGAACAAGTAAGCAAAGCACTTGTCAAGGCATAAAGGAGTCTGTTAATATATAAACGTGAAGTGAATCACAATCAAACAAACTTATACCCCTTTGTTTGACCGTGAAAAATTTCTCCCATCCCCTTTGTTGTCTTTGTGACAAAGAAAAAGGACTCGGCATCCCCCGAGTCCTTTTTCTTTATCCGATCCAGCGCCAAAATGAGCCGATTTTCTCCACTTTTTGCTTTAAACGCAACTTTTTTAATTCGCATTCCGCTTTGCTGTGCGGGATGTTGTATACCATGGCAATATCATCGGTCGTAACGAATAGCGCATGATGTAAAAACTGTTCAATTGGTGGAAGTGAAGATGGTTGAGGATGAAATCCGAGCATTTCATGGATTAAATCGACATATACGTCGTACGGATAACAGCCTGAAATTTTAATGCCTTCCTCTTCAATGTTTTCGTTAAAAAAGACGAGCGTTGGAACTTCGCGAACGTCCATTTCTGCACTAATTTTTAAATCGCATTGTAGCGCTTTAACGGCACTTGGAGAAGATAAATCGTTTATAAACTCTTGCACATCTAAACCAGCATCGATGGCGCATTGAATGAGTGTGTTTGTTTCTGTAATCGTTTTGCCTTGAATAAATACAATTTCTTGTAGTTGACGCAAAAAGCGAATGCTCGCTTGACGCCCTTGCAATTCGGCCGCTTTCACAGCGAGCGAAGCAATGTATGGGATCGGCAACGGCGTTTGAAGAAGCACGCGGTCTTCACAGGCGATGCCGACGCGCGACGCATGCCGATCGATTCGTTTATAACTGACGCCATTCAGCCGATCGAGTTGACCGGTTAAGACGTGACGCAAAGCAAAATATTGTCCGTATTCGATCCATAATTTTTTTAAAACAGGTTCAAGCGCCCAACAGTCTGGGCAAAGAGGATCGACAAATAAGTAAATCTCTAATTGCTTTGCCGTTCCTTCTTGCTTACCATTCACCTTCATGCTCCTTTCGCTCGTCATCTGGTGTATTAATCATATGTTGGGCAGTCAACATGAGCCGTTGATACAATTCGTCTCGAACAGGTCCTTTTAGTCCGATCGCATCCATCGCTTCATGCATACACGCAAGCCATGCTTTTGCGCGCGTTGGTGTAATTGGAAACGGCAAGTGGCGAGCGCGCAACATCGGGTGTCCGTGTTCGGCTGTATAAAGCGGTGGGCCGCCTAAATATTGCGTTAAAAATTGTTTTTGTTTTCGCGCGGTTTCTGTTAAGTCTTTTGGAAAAATCGGCGCTAAATCAGGATGTTTCGCCACCCGTTCATAAAAAGCATCAACGAGTTTTGAGACAACTTGTTCGCCTCCAATCGCTTCATAAGGGGATTGAAACATATGAAAAACTCCTTTGCCGAGATATATACATATTGTAACAACGACTTTGTTTCATCTCAAACGATGTGACTTGCGGCATAGTACGTTTGCATGACTTTTTTCACGTAGTTTATCGTTTCGCGAAACGGTGGAATGCCTCCATGTTTATCGACATTTCCCGGCCCGGCGTTATAAGCCGCAAGCGCAAGTGCCATGTTGCCGTCGTACCGATCGAGAAGCTGGCGTAAATATTTTGTCCCGCCTTCAATGTTTTGTTGTGGATCGAAGGCGTCTTGTACCCCTAACATGCGCGCCGTGCTCGGCATTAACTGCATCAGTCCCATCGCGCCGACGCGGCTTTTTGCTTGCGGATTGAAATTCGATTCATGGCGAATGACCGCATAAATGAGTTTCGGATCGACATCGTATTTCGCTGCAGCTTCGTCAATCCATTGATGTATCGTATCTTTATGAAGCGGTGTGCTCACTTTATATGTCGGCGCTTTCGTTTCTCCGCTTGTCATAAGCGGAAGCGATAGGCGCATTGCTTCCGTTTTTTCGTTCGTCTCTGGCGTTAACAGCTCGCGAAATAGGTCGTGAAACGATGTTGTTGGCGCTTCTTTTTTTCCTTGTAAATGTTGCAACGCTTGCAGTTCAAGAAGCAATTTCAATTGTTGCACGTTCATGACGATCGCTCCGTTTCGTATTTAGCTTCGTAAAATCGTTCAATTTTATTTTTCGTTTTTCGTTTTGGAATATGAAACGATTCGAGCAGTTGCGTAAACGTTTTTTCCCCTTCTGCTCGTTCGTTCGCTTCGTATTCGACTTCATAGTCAGCTACGTTCATATATTCGTTATAATCGAAAACGAGCGTGCCATTTTTATACGGGCGTTCCGCGCGCCGAGTTGTGAGCGATCCGAAACAAACGATCGCTGTTGGATCGATATGAAGCGCCTGCAATATGTTGGCGATGTCGCCTTGAAGTGATGTCGCACCCGAAATAAGTGCTGTCGCGGTTTCAGACGTTAGCGGCTCATGCGTTTCTAACAGCCCGTCTTCGTATGGTTGTTTTAATGTTAATGTATATGAGCCGTTTTTGAAACGAATGCGTAATGCGCTTTTTTGTTGTTTCAGTTGAAAGTCTGGCGTGTCAAAATAATAATTTTGTTGCACGTCCCATTCCTCATCGCGCACGCAAAATGCGTTCGTTAAGCGGGAAAATTCTTCAGCCGTTAACACGTTTTTAAATTCAATTTCTAATTCATGCTTCATCGTTTTTTCTCCTTACGTCATTCTACTTTTATTATCAACATGTACGCGAAAAAGTGCAACTAGTGAACATCGCTAGGTGAAATGTGGTAAAATAAAGGCGGACATCATGGATGACGGAGGAACAAACATGAAAATATATGTACATACAGCAGAAAAAAAAGAAAACGGATGGTACTTTTTATGTGAGGCGTCGCTTCAAGGGTTACAAGCGAAACGCCATATGCTTGTTGATTCGGATGCATGTGCGTTCGCATACATATTAGAAGCGGCGGATGCGTTCGTTTATGTCATTATGCCAAAGGAAGTATGGGGGGCGATTAAAGAAGCGCTTCGTACAAGCGAGCCGGTGTTTCTTGTCGGAAACGATGCAACAATCGAGTTAGAAGGCATTCATGAAGAAGTGGCATACTTAATCGAAAATATTGCAGGAAATGCAAACTACGGTGAAGAAATGGAACAGGCGGTAACGGCATTTTTCGCATAAGTAGGTGGTTGAATGGAAAGACATTGGGAGTTTTTTTTAGCGCCGTATAAACAGGCGGTGGAAGAGCTGAAAGTAAAGTTAAAAGGGATGCGCGCCCAATTTGAAATGCAAGGGGTGCATTCTCCAATTGAATTTGTGACAGGAAGAGTGAAGCCGATTGCGAGCATTTTAGATAAAGCGCAAAAGAAAAATATTCCGCTCGATCAACTTGAACAACAAATGCAAGATATTGCTGGTTTGCGTATGATGTGTCAATTTGTCGATGACATTCAGACGGTCGTTGAACTGTTGCGCAAGCGAAACGATTTTACGATCGTTGAAGAGCGCGATTACATTACGCAAAAAAAAGAGAGCGGGTATCGTTCGTACCATGTCGTTATTCGTTATCCGGTGCAAATGATTTACGGTGAAAAAAACATTTTAGTGGAAATTCAAATTCGAACGCTTGCGATGAATTTTTGGGCGACGATTGAACATTCGTTAAACTACAAATATAGCGGCAAGTTTCCAGAAGATATTCGCCAACGATTGCAGCGCGCCGCAGAAGCCGCATATTTGTTAGACGAGGAAATGTCGAAAATTCGTTTTGAAATTCAAGAGGCGCAAGCGGCGTTTTCGCGTAAGCAAGACTTAAAAGAGAGCGAGGAGTGAAGGCGCGTGAAATTTGCGGTCATATCAAAAGGGGATGCGATATCAAACGAATGTATGTATAAAATTCGTACATATTTAACCGATTTTCGTTTAACGTATGATGAAGATGAGCCGGATATTGTCATCTCAGTCGGCGGGGATGGGACGTTGTTGTATGCGTTTCATCGTTATCGGAGCCGGCTCGAACAGACGGCGTTTGTCGGGGTACATACGGGTCATTTAGGCTTTTATGCCGATTGGGTGCCAGATGAAATTGAAAAGCTCGTCATTGCGATTGCGAAAACGCCATATCAAATCGTGGAATACCCGCTTTTAGAAGTGACGATTCGATATGTGCGCGGCGGACGCGAAGCAAAATATTTAGCGCTCAATGAATGTACGGTGAAAAGCGTTGGAGGGACGCTTGTGATGGACGTTGAAATTCGCGGCGATTTGTTTGAAACGTTTCGCGGGGATGGGTTATGCATTTCGACGCCATCGGGAAGTACGGCATACAATAAAGCGCTTGGCGGGGCGATTTTACATCCATCGTTAGAGGCCATTCAAGTCGCGGAAATGGCGTCGATTAACAATCGCGTCTTCCGCACGATCGGCTCGCCGCTCGTTTTGCCGAAGCATCATACGTGCATGTTAAAGCCGGTCAATGACGTCGATTTTCAAATTACGATCGACCATTTGTCGCTACTTCATAAAGATGTGAAGTCGATACAATGCCGCGTCGCTGATGAAAAAATTCGCTTTGCGCGCTTCCGTCCGTTTCCGTTTTGGAAGCGTGTACGCGAATCATTTATTCAGTAGAAAGGGATTCGTATGTTTCAACTTCGTTGGATTGTGACAAAGCAACAAGATGGAATGGCTGTAAGGGAATTTTTAAAAGAAAAGCATATTTCGAAAACAGCATTGACAGACATTAAGTTTAAAGGGGGAAATATTGAAGTAAACGGTCAGCGCGTCACCGTTCGCTACGTGCTAAAAGCAGGCGATGAAGTGTGCGTTTCGTTTCCACCAGAACAAAAAGGGGTACATATGGTCGCTGAGCCGATTCCGCTTGCGGTCGTGTATGAAGATGATTATGTGATCGTCATCAATAAGCCTCCGCACATGTCAACCATTCCGTCGCGCGAACATCCGCATGGGACGCTTGCGAATGCGTTATTGCATCATTACGAACAACAACAGTTACAAACGACGGTGCATGTCGTCACACGGCTTGACCGCGATACGTCTGGGCTTGTGCTTGTCGCAAAGCATCGCCACGTGCATCATTTACTTAGCGAACAACAAAAGCAAGGGCGGGTGAAACGGCGGTACGAAGCGGTTTGCCACGGTTATGTCACCCCGCTCGTTGGAACGATTGATGCGCCGATCGGACGAAAAGGCGACAGCATCATCGAGCGGGAAGTGCGATTAGACGGTCAGCGGGCGGTGACGCATTATGAAGTATTGCAACAGAAAAATGAGATGACGCACGTGTCGATTCGATTAGAAACGGGGCGTACGCATCAAATTCGCGTTCATTTTTCTCATATCGGTCATCCGCTCGTTGGTGATGATTTGTATGGCGGTTTTCGGGAACATATCGACCGCCAAGCGTTACATAGTTGTGAGCTGACGTTTTTTCATCCATTTCTCGAAAAAACGATGACGTTTCATGCGCCGCTCCCTCATGACATGGCCCGTTTGCTTTAGTCAAACGGGCGAAATTTTTCTGCGACATATGGCATCGTTGATGGAACAGAAACCGTCTCCATTTCCGGATAGCGAAGCGCTGTGAGTTGTCCACCGAATACGCAGCCGGTGTCGATGTTGACGGTGTTGTTTAGCCAGCGCGGCTCTTTGACGGGCGTATGTCCGTATACGATAAGCGCATCGCCTCGGTAATATTTTGCCCAATCGCGCCGAACGGGCGAGCCGTCTGGATGTTTTTCTCCTGTAATATCGCCGTATAACACAAATGTTTTTACTTTTTGATTCGATTTGCCAATATAGTCCCCTCGAATGCCGGCGTGGGCGATCACAAGTTTTCCATCGTCTAAGACGGCATAAAGCGGGGCGTTTTCGTACAGCTTCATAAATTGCGTACGAAGGCGCGTTTTTGTTTTTTCATCGGCTTGTTCCCATTCAGCAACGGTCGTTTCAAGCCCGTGCGTAATTTGTACGTTTCGACCGAGAAAAAAACGATACAATTTGTCGCAATGGTTGCCCGGAACGTACACCGCTTTGTTTTGTTGAACGAGCGAGATGACCGTATCAATGACGCGCAACGATTGCGGACCACGATCGGCTAAATCGCCGACGAAGGCAAGCTTTCGCCCGTTCGGATGAATCGGGATATCGTGTTCCCAAACGTAGCCAAGCTTTTTTGTTAATAACATGAATTCGTGAAAACAGCCGTGAATATCGCCAATAATGTCGTACATCGTTTGCTCCTTTCTACAAAAATAGCCGCATACAAGCGGCTATCATTGTTCAGCAGAAAACATAAATTTTTGTGTGCGGGAGCGGACGTTTAAGACGAGCCCGATCGCAAGCATGTATGTGGCAAGCGAGCTTCCTCCGTAGCTGACGAATGGAAGCGGAAGACCGGTAATCGGCAGCAACCCGATTGTCATGCCGATGTTTTGGAATACTTGGAACGTAATCATGCCGATGACGCCGGCGCATAAATAACTGCCAAACGGATCGTGGCATTCTAGCGCAATTTGAATCATGCGGTAAATTAATAGGAAAAAGAGCGACACGACGATGCTTGCCCCAATAAAGCCGAATTGCTCCCCGATAATGCTAAAAATAAAGTCGGTATGCGACTCTGGTAAATAGACGTCTAAGTTTTTATATCCTTTTCCATATAATTCCCCAGATCCGATCGCAAGTAGCGATTTAATAAGCTGAAACCCTTGGTCGCTTGAATATTCGTACGGATTCAACCAGCCGTAAAAACGGTTTAATTGATATTGTTGAATTTTTAACACGTCTGGGAAATATAAAAACGCCACGATAAAGGCTGTCGCTCCGAGTACAGCGAGACTAACGATGGCGACGATAATGCGCAGGCGAATGCCGGAAACGAGAATGAGCGAGCCGGCGATCGCCATAAACACCATTGACATCCCCATATCCGGTTGACGCGCAAGTAAAAAGAGCGGCGGCAGTAGCGACAGTCCGATTTTTCCGAGCAGTTTCAAATCGTCTTGCAACGTCGGATCATGGTACTTTTCGCGATGGTTGACGATCATGCGGCTAATGACGATAATCATAAAAATTTTCATCAGCTCAGACGGCTGAAAGTTTCCGCCCGGCAGTCTGTACCAGCTCGTTGCTCCTTTAATCGTTAATGTACCCGGTACGTTTAATTCTAATCCAAGCAAAAGAATCATCCCGAAGCCATATAAATACCAAGCGATTTTAAATAGTCGATCGTAATCGACAAGCATCGTCACGGCAATGACGACGGCACCGATGGCGTACCACATGAGCTGTTTTTGCGCAAAGTTAATATGTTGCAGTTTGACAGGGAGCGTCTCGCGCGCACTTTCGATGGCGACGGCGCTCACGATCGCAATTAAAAATAAAATGAACAATAAATGATAATCTATTTTCGATTGAACGGTTTTTTCGTTTTCCATTTTTGTTCCCCCTGTGTTTCATCGTGCATTCTCATTTTACATCGTTGCTTGCAAGTTGGCAAAGATTCGCGCATAATAAGAAAAGCGATTTTTGTCGAGAGGAGGGGTATTATGTTGCAGGCGTTATATGATGGAAAAATCGAAGCGTTTCGAAAACAGTTTTTAAAATTGCATCCGTATGATCGTGCGAAGTTTTACGTTGAACAAAGCCCAGAAGTGAGAAAGCGCATGTATGAATATTTGTCGCCAGCGGAAATGGCGGAAATTTTTGACCACCTCGACATTGAAGAAGATGAATATAAAATTTATTTGTCGGAAATGGATCCGTTATTTGTGGCGCAAATGCTCGCGCACATGTATGCCGACAATGCGGCGGACGTATTAAATGAACTCGATAAAAAAGAAGTGGCGAATTATTTAACGATTATGGACGATGAAGCGGCGAAAGATATTCAAGGGCTGCTTCATTATAAAGAATATACGGCCGGAAGCATTATGACAACGGAATATATCGCCATTCACGCCAATCAAACGGTGCGTTCGGCGATGCAAATTTTAAAAAGAGAAGCAGCGAATGCAGAAACGATTTATTATTTGTATGTCGTCAATGAACAACGGCAGCTCGTTGGGGTATTGTCGCTACGCGAGCTGTTGACATCGGATGATGATGCGATGATTTGTGATGTCATGAACGACCGGGTCGTTTCTGTATTTGTTGATGAGGATCAAGAAGAAGTGGCGCGCAAAATGCAAAACTACGATTTTTTAGCGCTTCCTGTCGTCGATATGAACAATCATTTGCTTGGGATTATTACCGTCGATGACATCGTCGACGTCATTTCGGAAGAAGCGACAGACGACTATTCGAAACTCGCAGGGGTTCCGGATGTCGACATTCAGCGCAATCCGTTTGAAGCAGCGAAAAAACGGCTGCCATGGCTTATTATTTTACTGTTTTTAGGCATGATGACGGCGAATTTAATTAGCCGTTTTGAAGACACGTTGCAAAAAGTCGCGATTTTAGCAGTGTTTATTCCGCTTATTGCGGGCATGTCTGGAAATACAGGGACGCAGTCGTTGGCGGTCGCGGTGCGCCGACTGGCGATGGGCGATTTCGAAAAAGAAGGAAAGTGGAGTATGATCGCGCGTGAGGCGTTGACAGGGCTGATTATTGGGTTGTCGTGTGGCGTCGTCATTACGATTGTCGTGTATGTATGGAAGCAACAATTTTTCTTAGGGATGCTCGTCGGGCTGGCGTTATTTGCGACGCTGACGGTCGCGACAGTTGCAGGGGCGCTCATTCCGCTTTTTATGCATAAACTGCGCATCGACCCTGCCGTTGCCTCTGGTCCGTTTATTACGACGATTAACGACTTAATTAGCATTCTCATTTATTTCGGTTTAGCAACGATGTTTATGGACTATTTATGATAATTCCCTATTTGAAAGTAGGGAATTTTTTGTTATAATCATATTAATACTAGGTTCTAATAACAAATCATAATTTAAGGGGATGAACGAATATGCAATTATCATTGCAAGGAAAGACGTACGTCATTATGGGTGTGGCAAATAAACGAAGCATCGCTTGGGGCATTGCGCGTGCGCTTCATGCGGCAGGGGCGCGATTAATTTTTACATATGCAGGTGAGCGTTTTGAAAATGAAGTGAAAAAACTCGTTGCGACGTTAGAAGATGACACAGCGCTTGTATTGCCTTGCGATGTGACGAAAGATGAAGAAATTGAAGCGTGCTTTGCGCAAATCAAAGAACAAGTAGGCGTCATTCACGGTCTTGCGCATTGTATCGCGTTTGCGAATAAAGAGCATTTAGAAGGCGAATATATGAACGTCGATCGCGAAGGATTTTTGCTGGCGCACAACATTAGCGCATATTCATTAACAGCTGTGGCGAAAGCGGCGAAAGAGCTAATGACGGAAGGCGGAAGCATCGTCACGTTAACGTATTTAGGAGGCGAGCGCGTCGTACAAAACTATAACGTTATGGGCGTAGCGAAAGCGTCATTGGAAGCGAGCGTCAAATATTTAGCGAACGACTTAGGCAAATACGGCATTCGTGTCAACGCCATTTCCGCAGGTCCGATTCGCACATTATCAGCGAAAGGCGTCGGCGACTTTAACTCGATTTTAAAAGAAATTGAAGAACGCGCACCGTTACGCCGTACAACGACACAAGAAGAAGTAGGCGATACTGCTCTATTTTTATTTAGCGACTTATCGCGCGGCGTGACAGGCGAAATTATCCACGTTGACTCTGGCTACCACATTTTAGCACGCTAATTTGAAAGCTGTTTGGCATTTGCCGAACAGCTTTTTTTCTGTACACATCAATCCAAATAACATTTTAAAGTCCTCTGATGGGTTTTTACCAGCATGTGGCGTGTCGCGTTAGGGGTTAATATGTGGTATAAGTAAACAACTGGATTAAGATCTCTTGAATTTAATCGATTTTTATTTTTGGAAAATTTTTTATTGACAAAATTATATATATATATATATATAATTACTAATGTATTTAATTTTTGGAGAGAGGAGGAAAAACATGCAGGTAAAAGTGATTAAGAAATCTAAGAAAAAGTTGGCTAAGGAGACTTGTTATAACTGGTAAATTAACTTTCCGTGACTGGTGACTTTACTCAGTCACGGAGACCATCTTTTACTTGCATGTGCATTAAATGTGTATTTATTCGAAAGATGAGATTTTTAAAAAGTTTGTTGTTCAATCCCTTGATAGATTTATGATTGTGTTCAAACAGTATTTACCTAAAAATGTTGAACTTCCTCGTGATGTTCAAGTTGATATACTTCGGATCTACTTTGAAAAAGAATGTTCATTTTCTTTCTTTTTTTTCTTAGAAGTTGTTAAGTATGCCTATGAAAAAGAGATGAATGTTATCGTAGAATCACTTTTACAAACAATAGTTATCTACTTTGAAGATTTTAACTATGGTGTGTTAGTGAAGTATAAAAATGGTTATGAGCTATATGTTTCTGAAATAGGTGAGGATGCCTCTGTCTTTTTCTTTCATGATAAGCTAGAGTTTGAAAACTTCAAGGAACAAAAAAAGGGAATTACGTATTATGAAATATGTTAAAATAATACATAAATTAATTTTATTGTATTTGTTCTTAGTTTTGTCTTCAGGGATGACCTATTCCTACACGATTACTAGAGTTGTGTCAACTTCTAATTTATCGCCTTTTTTAGTTATAGTTATAAATTCAATTATTAGCATCTTAGTCTTTATTTTTATAAAAAAAATATCGATTTTGCATTTTCGAATTATTAGTTTGATCACAAGCTTTTCTTTGTTGATATTATTTTTTCTATCTTACTTTTTACAAAGTGAGATAATCATTCTATTGGTTACATATGTAGTTTTATTTTTTTCATCTTCATATGTAGGGAGAAGCTTGGAGGAAAAGATATTTGAGAGTGAGGAACGTCTGTTTGGTGGTATGGCAAAAATAAGCATAGCTGGGAATCTAGCTAAACTTATAGGATTTGGATTAGGGGCTTTCATTTTTAATATTCCGTCGACGATATATATCTTCTTATCACTAGTTTTGTTTATAGTAATCGCGAGTATAAATGTCGAAAGTAACTTTTCATATGATAAAGTTGTTACTATATCTCCCAGAAAAGTAGAAAGTGTATTTTTGTTAATATTTATGAGTTTTATATCATCTATCCCAATGCTTTGGATCCCATCTTTAGTAGAAAGATTTGATCAAGAAGGAATGATAAGGTTATCCTTTATTCCATTTATTTTACCAGGAATAATGAATGTTTTATTTTTGAGGTATCTCAAAGACAAGGAGTATAGTAGATATATTCCCCTTTCTTACTTTGTGATATCCTTACTTTTTATGGTGATATATTTCACCGATACTCCCCTTATCTTTCAAGTTATCATGCTAAGTACTACTATCACTTTAGGCGTATCCATAAATGTTTACATCAATACGATTTTTATTCACAAAAATAAGACAAGAGATAAGAGGGAGTTAATGCAAATCATTCAAGTGTCTATATCGATTTCCAATCTATTATTTAGTTTTTTGGGTATGTACATTCATTCTATAGTTCACTTTATGTTATTAATAAACGCTATTTTAAGTTTAGTTTTTTTTATATCTTTCGAGCGCATGAAAGTGAATGAAAAGGGATACAGCAGCCCTAAACGGTAGTGTCAAAAGTTTTATGAAAAGCATCAGTGGGGGGACGGAAGGTATGATGGAGTAGGATTCCCCTTTGACCAGTACTCGCTAAATATACAAAAAAAATAAAATTTCCAGTCGTATATATTTAACAAAAGAAGGTAGGTGTCTTCGCTAATCATGAAAATAGGAATATGTTATAGAGATTCTATCCATGAGGATCTTATCAATGAAATCATTGAATATGTAGATTTTATTGAACTTATGCCTGATATAACAGGATATAAGGAAACGAAAAGATTGTTGGAAATTTGTAAGGATAAAAATATTGGGATAGGTATACATTGTCTAAGATCTTCCTTAGGGTCAAAGGAAGGAATATATAGATCGGCAATTGAACAATATGCTTTTTATAGTGATTATGTAGAAGCTGAATATTATTCAGATCACGTCGCCTACTCCCATATGCACGGGGTTTATTTATCAAAAGTTTTTCCGATAGAGTATGATGTAGAAAATGTACTCATAATGAGGAGGAACTTAGAAATTATATTAAGCTTCTTTTCTAACCAAATACTCGTAGAGAATATTACGCAAAATAAATTGTCTAACAATGATCAATTAAATGAGGGAAGATTTTTCAGCGAATTATTGAAGGATGCAAATCCTAGGATAAAAATTTTGTTTGATGTTACAAATGCTTACGTAACAGCCTTAAATAATAACCACTCTTTCGAAAAATATGTTTCAGAATACCCTTTTGAAAAAATTGAATGCATTCATGTTTCTGGATTTGAGAGGGATGGTAAGGGAACGCTGAGAGATACTCATTCCAACTCCCTTAATGAAGAGATTTTAATATCAACGGAGTGGATGTTGCAACGCGTGAATCCAAAGTACATACTGATAGAGAGAGATTTTAATGTTCGATCCATTGATGATGTGTTAGAGGATATTTATAAACTTAGGGGCATCGTTCATAAAAAGAAGAGTATCTTGTAAATTTGTTACTCATTCCTTTAGCATGCCCCTTTCTTTTTGCGCATATAGTAGTCGTAAAAAGGAGGGGTATGGAAATGAAAAAGCATGTGGAAAATGCACCGTTGTTGTATATCGTTCAGCCGAATTTAGGGCCGAAAACGTGCTATATGCAACAGACGTTTCGGACAAAAAAAGAAAAGCCGTCGTATCCACCGCCATCGTTTGCGAACTTTCGCGACATGGATACGATCGAGCGCATTGAGTTTTTAGCGACGCTCCCGAATGAACTTCGCCCGGTGACGTGCGAATTAAAAACGAAAAACAAGACGTATGAAGGGGTTATTCAAACGTGCGATAAGAAAAAAGTCGTTTTTACATTGAGTGAAGAAGAAAAAACGATCACGATCCCGCTAGAACATATCGTATCCGTATCGCTTATTGGCAAATCGTAATATATACACGATCGAGCTGCTCGGCTGTGTTTGCGAATGAAAACGTCGTTTCTGCCCGTTTTCGTCCTTCGCGAGCAAGTGCGAGCGCTTTTTCTTTATTTGTTTTTTTTTTTGCTAAAAAGTCTTTGCTGAAAAAAATGCGATACATTCGTTCCACTCCTTTCTTCGTCTAGTACGGAAAGGAAAAGGGGAATGGGCGGTTTGCCGACATTTTTTCATCGTATGTCACATACAGTAGAGCGAGGAGGCGAGAAAGATGGATGCGTTTCACTTTTTTCTTTTATGTATTGCTTCGTTTCGCTTGACGCACCTCATTGTATATGACCGTATTACGTCGTTTTTGCGCGCGCCGTTTCACGATGAAGTTGAACAAGATGGAGAAACGTATATCGTCATAAAAGGAACAGGAATACGGAAATGGATCGGAGAACTGTTAAGCTGTCATTGGTGTACAGGGGTATGGTGCGCAGCGGCGTTGTACGTTGGCGTGATGTTCGCCACGTACATTGTCATGCCGTTTGTGTGGATATTAGCGATTGCGGGAGGTGCTGCGCTTATCGAAGTCGTTGTCCAACAATGGAGCCGATAAAAAAAGCGGGCAAATGCCTGCTTATTTATTGATAACGATATGATTGAAGGAGGGGATTCCTTGTTTGAGCTGGCGGAAATAAACGAACGCTTCTACAACGATCGTATGGAATATGCTCAATTCAAATGACGGAAAGCGCAGTTGTTCGTTCGGTAAAAGCGTTGTCTGGTCGATCGGTTTTAGCCAATATTCCCCTTCTTTTACTTTTTGGCGCCAATCTTCGACCGCAAACGTCCATCCGCCTTCTTCTTGCAGTTGGCGAAATGAAAATTTTCCGCTTAACTGAGCGTGATGTGCGGGGCGGAGACGAAGACAAATGATCGGGTCATTGAGCGGCGTATTGCCGATATTTTCAATGACGAAATCGCCAACAATCGTCACATGTTCTTCTTTTTCTTCCGGGATCATGACGGCATATGCAAAATAGGCGTGGGCGCGCACGATCTCTTCTTTTTTTGTTTCTTTTTTTGTTTCTTTTTTTCGCTTTTTTTCTTCTTCAAGCGCCACTTCGTAAAACAGAAGCTGTTGTTCGAGCTTTTCGATCGTTTGTTCATATTCATCCATTTGTTCAAGCTGTTTTTGTAAATAATGATTGCGCAGCTGCTCACGTTTTAGTTCGGTTTCAGCAAGCTGCAAAAGTTGTTTATATTTGGCCACTTCCGAGCGATAATGAATCACTTTTTGTTGAAGTTGAATATGTTGGTCGTTCATCTCCTCCCCCCTATAAGCATTCTGGACATCCTTGCCAACCATTTGGAGTCATATGACTTGGTTGAATGATAAACATCGAACAAATGAAAAATACGACCAATATTTTTTTCGTCATTTTATGCCATCCTCTCTTTTTGTTGTTTCAATATTCATTTTATTTTATCATATGTCATATATACCAAAATAAAGGTTTGATTGAATGGGAACATCGCTTTCTATTTTGACTACAATCGTATTTTTATTTTTTGTTCCATATGCCGCAAGTGAAAAAACAGGCGTGCCATATATGGAATGGACGTTTCTTGTCGGTGTGATTGCCACAAGTTTTCTCTTCTATATACATGGAAGTGGGTATATGTGGAATAGGTCTTCAGAAGAAGTGAAAAATACGTGCTATCGTTCTTATTCCTTTTGGATTGCTTGCACATATACGGTAATCAGCTACATGTTAAACATATAAAAAAGCAGGCTGTATGTGAGCCTGCTTTACTCATTAATGTGCTGGGAATACTTCAGGGCATTGCGGTGGGAATTTGTCTGTTGGGCAAAGCGTCGCTTCTAAAATTTCTTCGCGCGGCTGGCAGTAGCGTGCTTCGACTTCAAGTTTTACCTCGGCTTCCATTTGCACTTCTAAACATAATGTAATCGATACATCGAGCTGTGAGAAGTTGTCGGTGCAAATTAAGCTAGCGTCACATTCGAAAAATGAAATGTGGCAATCAAGCGTCGTTCCTTCTGGGGCGCATAAAATAAATGTTTGCGCTGTCGCGAATGGAATTGGATTTGATTCACAAACAACGTAGCCATTTGCGTTTACGACTTGCACAACAACGTGGCCTTTTACGAGCACTTTTACTTTTTGTAATGTAACTGTGTCGCCTGATGGAAGAGTGACGTGAACAGGTTGGCGTCCGTCTGGTTGCAAAATTTCTTGGCAAATAAGAGCATTGTTATCTACTGTTTGATCGATGCGGTTTCCTTCATCGTCTGTTAAAAAGCAGCGAATCGAGAAATCGCCAGCGCTTAAGCCGTTGGACGCGAAGAAATCACAAACCGATTGCCCTCCACGCGGACATTTGCATTCAGGAAAGATATTTTCCAAATCCCCATTTGAAAAACTACGCAACGGCACATCGACTTGACGAGTAACCCAGTCATACACTTTGCGTGTTTTAATACACACTTTTTCTTTACATTCTTTATGATGCGTCATGCCTCGTTCCTCCTATTTCAGTTTTTCCCGTCGCATGTATCGGGACTACTGTATAGTATGAGAAAGGTAGGTAAGTGTGCAGGGATATGTGCGGAATCTTTTTGTCATAAATGAGCGCAATGTTGAATTGTTATGTAGTAGAGAGGAGGCGGCATATGCAAAACGAGTTAGACGTGTTGCGGGCGGAAAATGTGTTGTTAAAAGAATTAGCAGCGTTAAGTGAACAGCGCTATCAAGAAATGAAACGGTTAAAAAAAGAAAATGAGGAGTTAAAAAAGCAGCTCGAACAAATGACCAAACAGTTATTTGCCCAAGGAACAGATTCATGGTTTATGCACAATATCAAGCGACAACAGACGTTAAAGCATGACGGACAGCTGCCACTTTCGACCCCATTTTCGTTTGCGGAAAAAAAGAAATAGGGAAAACGCATAGTCGTTCGCTCCATCTTTTTCATATGTTATTGTATCTTACATGTGTGGAGGGTTACAAAATGGAAAAGAAAAAGACGATGGCGCTTTACGGAACACAGTCGGCAAAAGTATATACGTCTTCCCCAGCACCTGTCAAAAAAACGGGTGGCTGCGGATGTGGAAAAAAAATAAAAAAACAATAAGCACGGGGTGAGAAGAAGATGGAGCGTTTTAAAAATTACGGGCTATGGCTCGCGATCGGCGCTTTTATACCGCTTTTTTGCAAACGTTTGGAGTCGATATTGATTTAGGAAAATATGAGCAATTATGGAACGCCTTTTTAAGTATTTTAGTCATGGCTGGAATCATCAATAACCCGTCGCTCGGAAACGGATTTCGCGATAAATGTTAGCTCCTTCGGGGGCTATTTTTTTTGTATAACTTTACGAGATGTGTGCACACTATGGGATGAAAAAGAAAAAGGAGGTTTTTCAATATGACTGTTGCAAGTTCTGTGAAACAAACGTTAGCTGGATTAAAATCGGCGCAAGCAAGTTTTGAAACGTTTGCCCTGCAAACAGAAAACCAACAAGCGAAACAATTGTATCAACAAGCGGCTCAACAAACGCAAGCGATCGTTGATATGTTGTCCCCGCGCCTGCAAGAAATTGAACAAGAAGAGCCACAATACAAACAGTGAGTGAGTCGGGTGTCCAATCGTGGGCGCCCTCTCGTCACATGAAGTAAGTGAGTCGGGTGTCCAATCGTGGGCGCCCTCTCATTACATGAACAGAAAGGTGAATGCGATGAGACAATTGCTCGTAATGATCCTCTTTTTTTTCATCATAGGTTGTGCACATGAGCCAAAAGAACAAAAACAGTCGCTGCAAAACGAAAACATCACGAACGTAAGCCATGACGGGAGCGCAAGTCGAAGCGACCAATGGCACGCAAAAAAAGCGGTCGATATGTTAAAAGCACGACGCGATGTGAAAGATGCGGTGGCGGTCGAAGCGAACGGACGACTGCTTGTTGCGTATCAAGTGAAGCATATGCAACGATTTCGTATGAAAGATATTGAAAAAGATATAGAGCGCATGTTAAACGATACGTTCGATAAACAAGTGATCGCTTCACGCGATTTAAAAATTTTTTGGGAAACGAAAGCGTTAAAAGAAAAACTCGAAACGAAGCATATGAGTGAAAAAGAGATTGAAAAAAAAATGATGACCATTCAGAAATTAAGCGAAGAACAAACGTAGCGAGGTGAGATGATGGCAAACGAAAAACGAAAAAATTCAACACCCGTTCAACAAGAATATCATCAGTTTGAACAAGCGCGTGAAACGAAGCGACCGGTGTTAAAAAATTGCGTGCGTGCCTTTCTTGTTGGCGGTTTGATTTGTGCGATTGGCCAAGCCATTTCTTATTTTTACATGTACTTTTTCGACTTTACAGAAAAAACAGTCGGCAATCCGACGGTGGCGACGATGGTGTTTATCGCGATGTTATTAACGGGGTTTGGCGTATATGACCGATTGGCGCAGTTTGCCGGGGCAGGAAGTGCGGTGCCTGTCACCGGATTTGGAAATGCCGTCATTTCGCCTGCGATTGAGCATCGGACGGAAGGGTTTGTGCTCGGTGTCGGTGGAAATATGTTTAAATTAGCGGGCTCTGTCATTTTATTTGGCACGTTTTCTGCCTTTGTCGTTGCGCTCATTAAAACGATTGCGGTGAGATGGGGTGGTCTCGGATGATGAAAGGGCATCGTACGTGGGTGTTTGAAAACCGTCCGGTCATCGTCTCCACCGCAACGGTTGGCGGACCGTTTGAAGCGAACGGAAAGATTGCCGATGATTTTGATTTGCTTCACGAAGACCTTTGGCTCGGGGAAGATTCGTACGAAAAAGCGCATAAAGTGTTGATTGAAGAAGCGTTTTTTCAAGCGATGAAAAAAGCGCGCATCGAAAAGGAACAAGTGCAGTTTATTATTTGTGGCGATTTAATTAATCAAATGACGCCGTCAAGTTTTGCGGCGCGCACGCTTAGCACGCCGTATCTCGGTGTATTTGGCGCATGTTCAACGTCGATGGAGGCGCTCGCACTAAGCGCGTTTATCGTCAATTACGGCGGCGCAAAGTACATATTAACAGGAGCGGCAAGCCATAATACAGCGGTCGAAAAGCAGTTTCGCTATCCGACGGAATACGGGGGACAAAAGCCGCCGACGGCACAATGGACGGTGACCGGGGCAGGCGTGGCGCTCGTCGGGGGCGAAGGAGACGGTCCGCGCATTACGTCCGCAACGATCGGGCGCGTCGTCGATATGGGATTGACCGATCCGTTTAATATGGGGGGAGCGATGGCGCCAGCGGCTGTTGATACAATTGAGGCGCATTTGCGCGATATGCAAGTCGATGCGTCGTATTATGACTTAATTGTCACAGGTGATTTAGGAAAAATTGGCCGCACCGTCTCGCTCGATTTATTGCGGAAAAACGGAATGGAGCTAGAGGAGGAGCGATATCAAGATTGCGGGTTAATCATTTATCGCGAAGGGCAGCCGGTGTTGTCAGGTGGAAGTGGGGCGGGATGTTCTGCGACGGTCGTGTACGGTCATTTGTTGAATCGTATGAAGCGAGGAGAGATAAAGCGCATGCTCGTCGTCGCGACGGGCGCACTTTTGTCGCCGCTGACGTTTCAACAAGGGGAAACGATTCCTTGTATTGCTCATGCAGTGGCGATTGAATATGGAGGCGATCATTCATGATAGCGATGTTTTTTTGGGCGTTTGTCGTCGGAGGGCTCATTTGTGTCATCGGGCAGTTGATGTTTGATGTATTCAAACTTACCCCAGCCCATACGTTAAGCACGCTCGTTGTCGTCGGAGCGATTTTAGACGGCTTCGGCTTATACGAGCCGCTTATTGATTTTGCTGGAGCGGGTGCGACTATTCCAATTACAAGTTTCGGTAATGCGCTCGTGCACGGAGCGATGCAAGAAGCGGAAAAGCATGGCATCGTCGGGGTGTTGACGGGCATGTTTGAAGTGACGAGCGCCGGCATTTCGGCAGCCATTGTATTCGGCTTTATCGGAGCATTATTATTTAAACCGAAAGGATAGAGGAAGATGACCATTGGTTCACAAGTAAAGCAAAGTTTAGCGAATATGAAAGCGATTCATGCGACGTTGCAACAGTTGGCGCTCACTTCGACAAACGAGGAAGCGCAACGGGCGTTTCATGAAGCGATGTTACAGACGGAACAAATGATTGCGGCGCTGAAAGGTCGAATATCGACGCTTGAACGCGAGGAGCCGCAATACAAGGGGATGTAAATATGCCAGCATGGTTAGAAGTTGCGATTCGCTCCATTTGCATTTTAATCGGACTGTTCATCGTTACGAAATTGTTAGGAAAAAAACAGTTGTCAAAGCTGTCGTTTTTCGAATATATCGCCGGCATTACGATCGGGGATATTGCTGGCACGATGTCAATGGATTTAGATATTCGATTAACGGAAGGGATTACGAGCATTTTAATTTGGACGCTTTTCCCCGTCGCCATCTCGATCATTTCGTTACGAAGCAAAAAATTTCGTGATTTTGTCGCAGGAAAGTCAACCGTATTTATTAAAAACGGAAAAATCTTAGAAGATAATTTGAAAAAAGAGAAATATACGGCGGACGAATTGCTTGAACAGCTGCGGAAAAAAGATGTGTTCCGCGTCGCCGATGTGGAATTTGCGACGCTTGAAGCGAACGGTGATTTAAATATTTTATTAAAACGCGACAAACAGCCGTTGACGCTCGGAGACATCAAACCGTATGCGCCAGAAGAAAAAGAACCCCAAACGGTCATTATGGACGGCAAAATTTTAGACGAACCGCTTGCGACCGCCCGTTTAAGCCGCGGCTGGTTGAAGCAACAACTCGATCAAATGGGCGTCGCTATCGAAAACGTCTTTTTAGCGCAAGTCGATTCGTACGGCCAGCTGACCGTCGATTTATATGACGACCGCATTCAAGTACCAGCACCGCAACAAAAACAACTATTGCTTGCCTCGATGAAAAAAGCAGAAGCCGATTTCGAGCTGTTCTCTTTACAAACGAACGATGCAGAAGCGAAACAAATGTATGAACAACAAGCAAAACAAATGCAGCAGCTTATTCAAAAATTGAAGCCGTTTCTTATGTGAAAGATAAACACCGCTCTTATGCGAATAGGCATAGGGGCGGTATTTTTGTTTTTCTAAGGGGAAATGGTTCAGCTTACATATAGAAAGCAAAGTGGACGATGGGTCATTGTCGCATGTAGTGGTTAAGCGATTTAACGTTGACACATGCGAACATTTCATTTTGCCAAGTTATTTTCGGATAGTATACGAGTTCTAGGTGAAAAACGTAACGTTTTTATGTAAAATAAACTTTACATTTTGTAAAAAATACTTTACTATGTGTATATAGAAATCTTTGCATAATGGAGGTGTGATAAATGACAAAGAACAACGGCTCTTTATCCAATCGAATCAACGTTTTAAGAGCCGAACGGAAAATGACACAAAAAGATTTAGCTGAAAAAGTAGGGGTTAGTAGACAAACGATTATTTCAATTGAAAAGGGAAACTACACACCCTCGTTAGTATTAGCGTTTGAAATTGCAAATGCTTTTGGAGTGGACATTAATGATGTATTCCAGTTTAAAAAAAATGAGGAGGTTTGATAATAATGGGTACTTTCGTTCATTTTACTAATATTTTAGCAGTATTAGCACTGGCTGCTTTTTTAGTTTTAATTTTTTTGATTAAGCGAGAAGGTAACGATGAAAGAACACAATATATGGTTTATAAATTGTTTAGTTTTCTGTTTACTTTCCTGCTGATCGGACTATCTTTAATTATAATTGTGACAGGGTGGAAAACTATAGATTATACTTTGCTTAGAGTTAGCATCACTACTTTAATGTCATTGAACATTTTTGTTGGACTTGTTTATTGGATATATCTTAGTAAAACAGCTTAGTAAAAATAAAAGTTGTACACCATTTTTTATAACATGTTGTACTGACATTTATACGAAAGAATAAGCAAATGAATGATGTTTTCACATTCTTGTTCAGGAGAGAGCATCATTTGTCAAGTACATGTTGTGATAATGAACCAAAAAATTTTATCAAAAAATGAAGGAACATTTGAAAGAGGCAGCTGAAAAACCGTATGCCGATATTTATTTACAATCTTCTGTTCCGTTTGTTTTTGTTGATTCCCAAAAAGTATATTTAGCGTTTGTGGATGGCAATCTCAGCTATGAGCATGCGCATGATATGAAATCGGGCGATTATCTTGTTGGATTTTACAAAGATACGTATGTTGGTTTTGGGCTATACAACAACATCAAAAATGAAAAAACGATTCAAGACTGTTATTCACGGTTGTTTGCTGTATTAGAAAGAATAAAATATACAGGAAAAGTGGAGATTCGATAAAGAAGGGCTGACATCATTTGTCAGCCTTTAATTGTTTGCAGAAACTCCTCGACTTGTTCGCGTGTTTTTGCATTGGCGCTATGCAAGTGGGCGATTTTTTCGCCGTTTTGGAATACAAGTAAGCTCGGAATGCCCATGACGTTGTATGTTTCCGCAATGTCTGGCACATCGTCGCGATTGATGTCATACCACTTAAATTGTGGATAACTAGCGATCACTTCGCCGATAAATTGATCCATTCGTACGCAATCTGGGCACCATGTTGTAAAAAATTTCACGACAACAGGTGTAGCCGATGCGATTGCTTGTTCAAATTGTTGTGCGTCTTGTAGCCGTTCCATATGACACGTCCTTTCTTTTGATTTCGTCTTTTATTTTAGCACATGTTTTCGTTTTTTACGTATGAAAAAGCAAGGGGGGAAAAACGATGGATCGATTGGAAAAAGAACTGCAATCGTATACGCGCGCCAAACATCAAAAGCACGATGCGTTCATGAAGGAGTTTGACACATGGGGGAAAGAAGTCGAAGCAACGCTAAGCAAACTTGAAAACATAAACGGTAAGCTATTGCAACAATTTGAAGCAAATATGAGCGATGCCGAAGCGTTTTTTGCGAAAAAAGAAAAGCAGTTCGCGCGGATGTTTCGGCAAGGAGGGGAATTTTTATAGGAGCGCCCATACCAAATTCATTTGTATGCATATGATGTAAGCGACAACGTTCAAGGAGGTGGAGTTTCATGGGCTTCGGATATTGCGGATATGGTTACGGTGGCTACGGCGGCGGATACGGCGGCGGATACGGTTCAACATTCGTGTTGATCGTTGTGTTGTTCATCTTGTTGATTATCGTTGGTGCAGCGTTCGTTCACTAAGAAGAGACGTTCCAAAGGGCATACCTTTGGAACGTTTTTTTTTGTTTTTTCATATGCTGAAAAAGAAAAGTGAAGGAGGTAGCGAAGATGGATCAACATTTTTTTAAAAACATTGAAAAGAAAACGGGTGTGAATATGCAAGACATTTTTGCGCTCGCCAATTCGTTGCAACATGCGAACTTTAAAGATGAAAAAACGGTGCGCGATATCGTGAAGCGCGTGGCGCAAATCGCGAATCGCAACGTGCCGAAAGAATTGGAAGATAGAATTGTTCAATCGATTATCAACAACGGAAAACAAATGGACTTCAATACGATCGCGAACATGTTAAATAAAAAATAACGCAAAAGCGAAAAGTCTTAGACGGGGCTTTTCGCTTTTGCTTTGAGAGAAGGAAGCAAGCGCGAGGCGTTTGCTTTTTTTAATCGGCGCATCGACGGGACGGAAATAAAGAGACGCTCTTTGGCGCGCGTGACGGCGACGTAAAGAAGGCGGCGCTCTTCTTCAAGCGGTGCGACATCGCCGTTTCGGTATGCTTCAAGCGCATAGTCATGCGGCAATAGTCCGTCGACTGCCCCGATGATATAGACGATCGGAAACTCTAACCCTTTCGAACGGTGAATCGTCATGAGTTGAATGCCGTCATCGCACGTTGTGCTGGCGTATGCTTGAACGCGTTTGACGTGAGATAGAAACGCTTGAATCGTTTTAAATTTCCGCACGACGACTTTGACATCACGCACATCATCTGATCCTTTTTCGATCGCATTTCCTTCGTTGCCGCGCTTTTTTAAAAAGTCGCCAAAGCCCATTTCTTTTTCAATGAAATCAATGGCGTCCATCGGTTTCATGTCTTTCACTTTCGCAAACAGCGGGGCGATCGTGCGCAATTTTTGTTGTTGAAACGGTGCGATACGATCGAGTTTAGCGAGCGCCTCCACGAGCGAACAGTCTTGTAAAATGGCGTTCGCCTTTAAGTCGTTCATAATCGTTTGTTTTAAAAACAAAACGGTGGCGACGTCGGTCATTGCTTGTTCGTCGTTTGGATCGAGCGCAAGTTGAAAAAAGCTTAACAAATAGCGCACGATGCGACGGTTGTAAAACGAATCGCCGTCTGTCGTGACGGGGATGTGAAGTTGTGAAAGCCGTTCAAAGACGGCGCGCGACGCGGCGTTCGTTCGGCATAAAATGGCGATATCGCTCGGTTTCGCACCTTGTTTCATTCGCTCTTGTATGTCGCAGGCAATCATCGTCGCTTCTTCTTCTTCATCGTACGGAAAGAAACATATCGGCATATGTGCGCTATCCGTTTGGGCGTTCATTTGTTTCGGAATGCGCGTGCGACTTTTAGAAATAATGCTGTTGGCAAGCGATACGATCGGATGTGGCGAACGATAATTTTCCGTTAACTTTACGATTTTTGTATGTGGAAAATCTTGTTGGAATTGCTGAATAAACGATGAATCAGAGCCGCGAAACGCATAAATCGCTTGATCGTCATCGCCGACGGCGCATATATGGTGCGTATGTGACGCAAGCAACTTCATCGTTTCATATTGCACGCTGTTAATGTCTTGAAATTCGTCGATTAAAAAGTAATGAAACCGTTCGTGATATTGTCGCAATCGTCTTTCGTCCGTCCGCAACATGTCATAGCACGCGTATAACATATCATCAAAATCAAACAATTCGAGCTGTTGTTTTTTCGCTTCATATTGTTTGTACAATTGCACAACGCGCTCGTCCCATTCGTTTTCAATGGTGATGGTGTGAAGGGGCGTCAGCGTATTTTTCCAATACGATATGCGCTGCATCGCTTCGTCGTACGGAAAATCACGTTCATCGATGCCGATGTCGCGGCCGATTTCTTTCATCATCTTTTCTTTTTGCCAGTCGCGAATGAGCCGTTCGTGTCGCCAACGGAACGGATCGGCATGTTGCAACATGCGATAAAATAAGCTATGAAATGTGCCGATTGTCGGCAGGACATCAAGGTTGTATGCATACAGTCGTTCCGCTAGCTCTTTTGCCGCTTTTGTCGTAAAGGTGACGATCATCATGTTTTTCGATTGAATGCGATGATGTGCGATCATGGCGGCAGCGCGCGTCGTTAACGTGCGTGTTTTTCCACTCCCAGCCCCTGCAAGCACAAGAAGTGGACCCTCCACGTGTTGAACGGCTTCGTATTGCTCTGTATCGAGTGGGATACCGCATACGATCGTCTGTTTTTTTTCTTTCGCTTGAAACGGTTGGTGCGGTCGAATAGCAACCGCGTTTCCTCGTTGTCGTTCTTCTTTTATGCACGGATTCGAAACATGATAAAAGTGCGGGGCATGTTCAATCGCTAAATGCAAACGAACGATTCCACCGCACATCGGGCACGTCCATTTGTTGCGTAAACTTTGTTCATACACGAGCTCATATTTTTCCCTTGGTAACGTATGAATGTCAAACAACTTGCCGTTATATTGCGCCTTATTCATCGCTTGAACTCCTTTGTGTAACGTCAACGTCTATGTTAACAAAACATACAATAAGAGAAAAGGAGTTTTTTGTTGGTTGGCGAATAGTATGATAAAGGAGGCGATGAACGTGCATATCCCGCCAATTCGTTCGAATCCATTCACCGTTCCGCGTGCAACAAGCGTACAACGCACAACGAATGAAAAAAAGAAAACCCCCCTGAAAAGAAAAAACGACCTCAAGATCGTTCTTTAAAAAAGCGTTAGTATGATTGTACGTGCATGCCTTTGCCGTCTTGCCATTCGGCGTATAAAATGTCGCTATAGTTTTCAAAGCCCGCATGGCGCATATGTTTTTTCAGCCATTGTTCGTCCCAGCCGTTTTCACGTAAATTGTCCCAAATGACTTCCCCGTCGATAATGACCGTCACAGGCAATACCGCTTCAGATGCAGATATGTTATGGTCTTGGCGCGTCGGTTGTTCGTATGGGGCTTTTTTCATGACGCTTACGGTTCCGTCTGTTTCTAAAATGGCGTATTCGACTTCGCGAATGGAAAAGACGTTGCGAGAGCGAAGTAAATGTTGCAGTTGGTTTAAATCAAGCTTCGTTTTTTTCAATGCGTCATATAAAATTTTTCCTTTTGAAATGACGATCACCGGTTTTCCTTCTAGCAGTTCCCTCAGCTCTTTTTTCTTTTGCGTAATCATTTCAGTTGCGTAAATTAAAAGTCCCCAAAGAGCGATTGCGAACAATACTTGCGCAAGTCCGACATTTACATCGTATAGTCCATTTCCGACAAGCTCTCCGAGAACGAGGGCGGAAATGAAGTCAAATGGTGTAATTTGCGTAATTTGTGTCCGTCCGAGTATTTTCGCCATAATAAACAAGGTGATATAACCGACAATGAGTTCGACCGCAATTTGTCCAAATTCGTTCATCACGATATCCTTTCTTCTGTCGCTTTTTTTTGTTAGTATGCCAAGGGAAAAAGAAAACATGCGACCGTTATGATCGCATGTTGATTGCTTTGACCATTGTCACATGTGGAATGCCAGCGTCAAGGAAGACGCCTGATACGGTTTCATAGCCGAGTTGTTTGTAAAACGGTTCGGCGCGTGTTTGGGCGTTTAATTTTACTTTTGTGACATGTTGTTTTGCGTATTGTTCGATTGCTTTCATGATGCGCTTGCCAAGGCCGCGTCCGCGATAAGCAGAGAGGACGCAAATGCGTTCAATTTTACCGACGTCGTCAATCGTTCGGAAGCGTCCTGCCGCAATCGGTTTGTCATCGTCGTATAGTACGAAATGAATGGACGTTTGTTCAAATGCGTCAATTTCTTCCTCTTCCGATACCCCTTGTTCGTCAATAAAGACGGCGCGGCGAACGAAAAGGGCGTCGCGCCAAAGCGCTTCATCTTGTCCGTATTTGACGTACATATGATTATTCCTTTCCGAGATGAAATGTTTCGTATGTCGACCAGGATCCGTTGTCAAGCTGATATAACAGATGGAAGCGGTCGACTTGTTCTTCAAAATGGACGGACTGCATGTTAAAGCGTCCGAATACGTCGGAATATTCGTCGTTTGATAAATCGCATGCGATCGTAATGTGCGGTACGAACGCATAGTCCGTTTGTTCGATAAACGGTGGACGATGTAATTTTTCATGTAGTTTGATGAGCGGCTCTGTTTTTTCCACTTTTAAATAAATGACATTGTTGACTGGATAAAACGAACTAAATTTCGTGACGCGCAACGTGAATGGCTCTGTTTCGCGCGCGACGTTGCGAAGTTGTTGAACGAGCTCATTGAGCTTGTCCTCTTCCACCTCAAACGCATACTTTAACGTGATATGCGGTGGGATTAAGGCGTAGTGAGGGTCGTACCGTTTACGATACGAATTTGCAAAATCTTGAATTTTTTTTGATGGAAAAATCGCGATGCCACATTTCATGCGATTTCCTCCTTTCGTCATTATATTTATATATTATAACAAATTTTCGGAAAATACTGTTCCATTTCAATAACTTTTTTTAACTCTTGCATGTTCTCCCATCCTTTTACGACGTTGTTCTTTTTTATCGTACTACATTTCGGCATTTTTTGTCGTTGCGTGATATAATGGGAGAACGAGAGGGGGAATAAAACATGAAGCGTATATCAAGTAAAGAAGTGTATGAAAAAACGTTGCAGTTATTAACAGAACGTGGGGTAACGATTCCAGCCATTGCTGAGATTGTATATGAAATGCAAAGTCCTTACAACAAAGAGCTAACGATGGCAGAATGTATCGAAAGCGTCGAAAAAGTGCTACAAAAACGCGAGGTGCAACATGCGATTTTAGTTGGCATCGAGCTTGATAAACTCGCAGAGCAAGGCATGCTGTCCGAACCGCTTCAGACGATTGTTGAAACGGACGAAGGACTGTTTGGCGTCGATGAAACGTTGGCGCTCGGCGCAGTGCTCGGATACGGAAGCATCGCGGTGACAACGTTTGGTCATCTCGATAAAAATAAAGTCGGGATCATTAAGCAGCTTGATACGAAACGTGGCAAAGGCGTGCATACGTTTTTAGACGATTTAGTCGCAAGCGTTGCCGCAAGCGCCTCTGGTCGCCTTGCGCACAACTTGCGCGACGAGGAAGAAGCTGCGTTGAATGCGTAAAAAAAGCCGTAAATCCGCATGGGTTTACGGTTTTTTTTACGGAGAAAATGTGAAATATAAACGGCTTGCTTATTATGCGAATGAAGCCCCCAAACTTTGAGGGCTACGGTGTTTCTTTTTGCTGTTTTAACAAATCGCGAATTTCTGTGAGTAGTTGTTGTTCTTTTGTCATCGTTGGTGCGGTTTGTTTCGTTTCTTCTTGTTTTTTGATTCGCTCATGCAAGTTGTTTAAAAGTTTGACAAATAGAAAAATCGAAAAGGCGATAACTAAAAAGTCAACGACGGTTTGAAGAAACGCCCCGTATTTCACTTCCGCTTCGCCGACTTTCCAAGATAACTCGCTAAAATCAATGCCGCCTAAAATGAGACCAACAAGCGGCATAATGATGTCGTTGACAAGAGAAGAAACGATTTTCCCGAACGCCCCGCCGATAATGACCCCGACAGCTAAGTCGATGACGTTGCCACGTACTGCGAATTTTTTAAATTCCTGCCACATCCGAACCCCTCCTTTAAAACGATACAGCCATTAAACTTAAGCTTCCGTACTCGTATGCTCGAAATAAGACGCGTGGAGCTTCTTTGCGGTCGCCTGCTCCGTAGGCGATCCAGTACGGTGCTAAATGTTCTGGTGTTGGGACAGCTTGTTTCGCATAAGGGGCTTTTTCTTCATAGTGAAACACATCTTCACGAAACTTACGCAAGGAAGCCCCTGCCTTTAGGCACGGCGAGGAATTGCACCTTACGCAAGTTCCGCCACCCCCTTTCCATAAGCATATCCGTCAAATCGCTGAATGACTTGGACATATCTATAATTTATTCCTTGTGCGATACGCTTTCCGTCCTTGCCTTTAATATCGAAACTTCCAGTCTTTCTACATGCGACTTCGCCAAACCAAACGCCTTGATATTTCCCTCTTGGGACAACAGCCTTAACCATGTCCCCTGTTTGAAAACCAAAGAAGAATTTTTGTCTTGCAAGATAACCTCTTGGGAAGCCATATCTATCTAGGTTTGTACGAGAGCGACTACCACGCCCTTTTGCCTTGATAAATAACACTTCTTTTGTTTTGAAATATAAGTGATTTGGTGTGCTTTCTCCCACGCAACAAGCGTCAAAATAGTGTGTTTTCGGCAAGTCTAAACGAATACGATTCATTTTCGTTCGTGCACCTGTTCCACACTCGACATCTAATCCTGTCTGCTTTAACACTTCATACGCTTTCCATCTTGTCGAGTTGATAGCACTTGCATCCTTTAATGATTCTTTGACTTGCTTTTGAATGTGCGGATACCCGAATTCTTCTGCTGTCTTACTTCCTTTGCGCTGATTACAGTCATGACAGGCAAGACATAGGTTATCCACTCGGTCTGTTCCACCTCTCGATTTTGGAATGATATGCTCCACTTCAAGTGGAACATTTTCTTTTCCGCAATAACAACACTTCCGCCCAAACTTTTCAAGCAAATACTCCCGTACTTCATATCCTTGTAGCGTGCCTTGTTGATACTCTACACCATTGATTTCAGGATTTCGCATGAGTTGCGTGTCGAATTTGGCATTTTCGTATGATATATGTCCAATGGGGCATAACTTTTTTAGACGGCTAACCCATGTTTGGATATTTTGCACACGACTCTCTAGTGATGGAGGCAACCATCCCTCCTTTCGCTTGCGGTTCAGAAAGCGTGGTTTTCTGTATCTTGTTTTTCGATTTCGTCTTGCTCGACGAAAAGCACGCCTTTTATCTATTCTTTCCTTGATGTCTGTGCGATGGTCAAGTTGCCCTAACCATACCACTTCTTGTCCTCGCAAAATCGCTAATCCTGTATGCCTGCTTCCATAGTCGATTTTTAGCCGATATGTTGCTTTAATTTCTGATTCGTCTACTGATTTTTTCAAGATGATGGTAAATGGAAATCGCCTGTAAATCGCCGCCTTCCCTTGTTTCAACAGCTTTCTTGCAACTGCTTCGTGACAAGGAGCAAGCGGACGTTTGTTTGTGTCTAACACAAAAACCATAGGGTTCTCCCCTTTCCTCTGCATAAAGCAGGTCATATTCTCCTCGACCATGTTATAGATGCTTGTTATGTGCAAGACACTAGCGCTACCCACCACGCTTGTTTAACCTTGCACGACAGAGGAACGGGCTGGAGAAGCACCCGAACGTGTCATGACATCTATAACGTAGGCTCTGTTTCAAGCCTTGGTCTGGTCAACATGGGGCTTACAAGCCCATGACCTTAGTCATTGGGTTGTTGACGTGGGAAGCCGGAAAAGTCATAAATCATCTCATACGTTCCGTCAATCGACGAAACGGTCGGTTGACGCGTCGTCCAATGTGCAGTGAAGACGACGATAGCTTTTGGATGCATCTGTTTTCCGAGCGTTGTTAAAAACGATGCATATGAGCTATCTTCAATCGCTAACATCGGTGATCCATGCGCAAGAAATAAAGCAGGTGCTTTCATTATCTCACTCCTTTTTTTAATGTACCATATATATTTCTGATTTGTCGATTTTTGCATCCGAGGCACATGGTCGGGCAGTTGTGCATAACATGACGATGAATGTGATTAATCATGAAAAGTAACTATTCAGCCACATCATAAAGTGAGCTGAATATTTTCTTCTTTCCTTGTCTATGATGTGAATATTGATAGACAAGGAGGTGAATCGCATGTTGACGGTACAACAAGCTGTATTTACAGTTGAAAGCTTAATCAGCAAAGTTCAACAACAAAAACAGCTCATTCATCAACTCGTTCAAGAAAATGAACATTTGCGTCACGAAATCAAACAGCTGCGCAAAGAAAATGAACAACTGAAGTATCGCGTTCAAGAGCTGGAAGCACGCACGAAAAAAAACAGCTCCAATAGCCATTTGCCCCCATCTTCTGACCGTTTTGCCAACACACGTTCTTCTCGTCAACCATCTGGCAACAAGCCAGGCGGACAAGAAGGACATCAAGGAACGACGCTCCGTCAAGTGGAACATCCACATCATCGTGTCGTCCACCGTGTGCATACGTGTCAAGGATGTGGGGTTTCTTTGCGTGACGTCAAACCGTTCAAAGTCGATATCCGTCAAGTGTTTGATGTCCCTCCTGTGGCGATCGAGGTGACACAACATGAACGTGAAGTGAAATCGTGTCCGCATTGTCGATGCGTGCAACAAGCCGAATTCCCATCCCATGTCACGAATCATGTGCAATACGGTCCACGCCTTACTGCGCTCGTTGTTTATTTACATCATATCCAATTGATCCCGTACAAGCGTTTAAGTGATACAATCGAAGCGTTATATCAACACTCGATTAGTACAGGAACCCTTGCCAATATGGTGAAACGAGGACGCGAAGCGCTGGAATCAAATATGGACATCATCGAAGACGCCTTACTTGAATCCAACATCCTGCATGTCGATGAAACGAGTTTGCGCATCAATGGGAAACTCGCATGGGTGCATGTCGCGTGTACATCGAGATATACATACTTGGCTTCTCACGCTTCTCGTGGAAAGAAAGCAACGGATGAGATCGGGATTCTTCCACAATACAAAGGGACGATGATGCACGATGGGTTCGGTACGTATCCGAAATACACACATGCCACCCATGCCCTTTGTCATGCCCACCATTTGCGTGAGTTAAAAGGATTCATCGAACAAGGGCATACGTGGGCGATGCGCATGACCACGTTTCTGTTAGCCGCCAAGCAAGCCGTCGAAGCCCATCACGGTGCACTTTCCGAAGAAGAAGCGAGACGGTGGGAACGAGTGTATGATCGCATCCTAGAAAGAGCACAACATCGATTGGAAACGATGACACCTCTTCCGAAAAAAGCACTCGCTTTTGTTCGACGGCTTCAGAAACGAAAGGAAGAAGCGTTGCGTTTCTTACGTGAAGTACATGTTCCCTTTGACAACAACCAAGCCGAACGCGATCTTCGCATGGTTAAAGTCAAAGAGAACATTTCGGGTACGTTTCGCGAAGAAACATTCGCGCAGTCGTTTTGCATCGCAAGAAGCATCGTTTCCACACTGACGAAACACGAAAAAAACGTGTGGGATTCGTTATGTCTTCTGTTGACGGGTGACACGCTCGATCGTGTTCTTTCTACCACTTAGGGCATTTTCTATTACGGGGATGTCCTATTTGTGTTGCGCTTCTTTACATACTACTATCGGGATGAATAGTTACCATGAAAAAGAGGTGAGAACATGTATTATTACATTATCTCTTTTTATGATTTTGTTCTATTAGTAATTGGATAATGTGTTCGTTTTGTTTAATTTGTATATCGCTATTTTTTTTTAGCTGGTAAGCACATTTCAAAAGAAAAAATAGTGAAAATGCAAAAATAATAATGGCTACAAGTGAAAAGTATCCCATTGCTCTCCGTCCTTAGTAATTAGTTACTTTGTCATAATTCATGCTTTCCGATAAAATAAAGGGCTCAACGATAAAGGTTATTTCTTTCCCAAATTCATTGACGATACTCATCTCGTGTTTTTCTTGATTAGACAAATCGAACTGAACGACAATCTCTTTTTCGTTTTCTGTTTCTTCTGTAATAATTATAATTTAAGATATATTTTACATGATTTATAGTCAAAAATTCTATATAATTCACATTATTGTAAAAAATAAGGTTTGTCATATTCCTATATAAGGAGGTATGCGTTCCGTTATATCAGATAAGACTTATTTGTTGTTTTTTATATAAAAAAGGGGTTCATCATCACAACATGTGCTTGACAAGCGATATGCTCTCCTAGACAAGGATTTGCAAAAATCATTGACTCACTGATTTTTCCTTACAAGCGCGAGGGGGGCATGTTGCGAAAAAATCAAGCACAACTTTTAGTGAAGAAAACAGTTGCAATTTTGTTGTAAATGATGTACATTAATTAAAAATCAGAAAATTCGATATTGTTTTGCGTTCTTATCGAGAGAAGCGGAGGGACTGGCCCGATGAAGCTTCAGCAACCAGCCGGAAACGGTCAGGTGCTAAATCCAGCGAATTGGCGTTCAATTCGGAAGATAAGAAGAAGCGATTGTCTACGGACAAAAAAAGCCTTCTTCTTTGAAGGCTTTTATTTTTTTAGATTAGAAAGGGAGAGAGCGAATGAGTCATATCGAAACACGGTTAGCGCAAATTGGCAATCGAAGCGAGACAGCGACAGGGACGGTCAATCCGCCAGTATATTTTTCAACGGCGTATCGTCATGAAGGAATCGGACAATCGACAGGGTACGATTACATTCGAACCGGCAACCCAACAAGGCATATTGTCGAAGAAGCGATCGCGCAGCTAGAAGAAGGGGATCAAGGGTTTGCATGTAGCTCAGGCATGGCAGCGATTCAAACGGTGTTTGCGCTGTTTGAAAGCGGCGACCATTTTCTCGTTTCCGCCGACTTATATGGCGGAACGTATCGGCTATTTGAAAAAGGGTGGAAGAAATACGGTTTGTCGTTTACATACGTCGATTTTCGCGATCTCGATGCGGTAAAGGCGCATGTGACTGAAAAAACGAAAGCGATTTTTTTAGAAACGCCGACAAATCCACTTATGCAAGAGGCGGATATTGAAGCGGTGGCAACGTTCGCGAAGCAATATGGGCTTCTTCTTATCGTCGATAATACGTTTTATACCCCTGTGTTACAAAAGCCATTAACGAAAGGAGCTGATATCGTCATTCATAGCGCGACAAAATATTTAGGCGGACATAACGATGTGCTAGCCGGGCTCATTGTCGCCAAAGGAAAAGAGCTGTGCGAGCAACTCGCGATGTATCATAACGCGATCGGGGCGGTGTTATCACCGTTTGATTCATGGCTGTTAATTCGCGGCATGAAGACGCTTGCGCTGCGCATGCGCCAGCACGAACAAAACGCAAAGGCGATATATAAATTTTTAGTCGAACATGAAGATGTGACGGACGTATTGTATCCGGGGAGAGGCGGCATGTTGTCGTTTCGCGTGCGCGATGAAAAATGGGTGAATACCTTTTTACAAAGTTTAAAACTGATTACGTTTGCGGAAAGTTTAGGCGGTGTCGAAAGTTTTATTACGTATCCCGCAACGCAAACGCATATGGATATTCCAGAGGATATTCGCATCGCAAACGGGGTGTGTAATCGTTTGTTACGTTTTTCGGTCGGCATTGAACATGCGGACGATTTAATTGCCGATTTAACTCAAGCGTTTCAACGCATGAAAGAGGTGTAAAAGGATGGATTTACAAACGCAACTTGTTCATAATAAATGGCGAATTGATGCGCAAACAGGGGCAGTTAGCGTCCCGATTCATCATGCATCGACGTTTCATCAGTTTGATTTTGATACGTTTGGCAAGTACGATTATAGCCGTTCTGGCAACCCGACACGCGAGGCGCTTGAGGAAACGATTGCGGAACTGGAGGGGGGCGTCAGCGGTTTTGCGTTCGCATCGGGCATGGCTGCCATTTCAACAGCATTTTTATTGTTGTCAAAAGGAGATCACGTATTAATTACCGATGATGTGTATGGTGGAACGTATCGCATCATCACGGACGTATTGAGCCGATTTGGCATCGAACATACGTTTGTCGATATGACTGATTTAGATGCGGTAGCGCGTCACATTCGCCCGAACACGAAAGTCATTTATATGGAAACGCCATCGAATCCGCTTTTGAAAATTACGGATATTCGTGGGGTTGTGAAGCTTGCGAAAGCGCACGGTTGTTTGACGTTTTTAGATAATACGTTTGCGACCTCTTTGTTGCAGCGTCCGCTTGATCTCGGCGTCGATGTCGTTTTGCATAGCGCGACGAAATTTTTAGCTGGCCATAGCGACGTTGTAGCCGGGCTGGCGGTTGTAAAAGACGAGCGTCTCGCAAAACAGCTGCGCAAACTGCAATATTCGTTCGGGGCGGTGCTTGGCGTGCAAGATGCGTGGCTCGTGTTGCGCGGGTTAAAAACGCTTCACGTTCGGTTAGATTATGCTTCACGTTCGGCGTTGCAGCTGGCGCAGTTTCTCCATCATCATCCGAAAGTTGCGCACGTATATTATCCTGGGCTTTCTTTTCATGAAGGACACGATATTCATCGCGATCAAGCGCGCGGATTTGGTGCGGTGCTGTCGTTTGAATTGGAGGACGAACAAGCGGTGCGGACGTTTGTGAAACATGCGCGCATCCCTGTGTTTGCGGTCAGTTTAGGAGCGGTCGAGTCGATTTTATCGTATCCAGCGAAAATGTCGCACGCAGCGATGCCGAAAGCGGAGCGCCATCGCCGCGGCATTACGGACGGCTTGTTGCGCTTAAGTGTTGGATTAGAGGCGACCGATGATTTGCTTGCTGATGTGGAACAGGCGTTATCATATGTATAGGCTAGGTATAACACCTAGCCTTAGCTAATTTGGTCGAGAGCGTTACGTTGTAGTTGTTGTTCGACCATGCGATCGAGCTGTTGAATTTTTTTCAAAGCGAGTTCGTCATCGATTTGGCGATAATGATGTTTGCCACCCGGTTCTTCATCTGCTTCATCGGCGAGCTTCACGATCGTTTGGAGCGGCTTTCGTTTTAATTCTCCTTCTGGAAGATACGAATCGGTATGAAGCAAAATGGCGAGGGCAATTTCTTTCGCATGTTGAGGATGTTCACCGAGTCGAATAAGCAGTTTATGTGCTCGCTCCGCCCCTTTAATCGCATGAATGTCGTTTTGTTTATATGTTTCATAGTCCCATGTTCCATTAGAGTACCATTCATAATGCCCGATATCATGAAGCAATGCGGCTTTTGTTGCTAAATCAACATTCACTCCATATTGCAAGGCAAGGCGATACGCATGATATGCGGTCGCAATGGCGTGCGCGACGCCTGAACGTTTTAAATATTTTTGGGTGATGGGGTGAAGGAAGATGTCAGTTAATGTGACACGTCTCATAGCTCACCATCCCTTTCAAATGTTTTTCTAATTATCATATCATGTCTTTTTTAAAGAAGGCAATATCTATTTTTACAGAAAAGAAAAAACAGACGAAAGACGTCATGACGAAAAAATTTTTTAAAAAAAGTATTTGACAAACTAGGGAACGATACGTATAATGAAAAATGTGTTCGATAACACAACAACATACGATTCCGTAGCTCAGCTGGGAGAGCGCCACCTTGACAGGGTGGAGGTCGCTGGTTCGAGCCCAGTCGGAATCATCGCAATAGTTGTATCAAGGGTTCGCTCAACATTCACAACATTAAAAAATGTTGTGGTCGTAGCGAAACTTGCTACAATACGGGTAAACCACTTCACAGAAATGTGAGGTGGTTTTTTTGTTGCTTAAATTTGCGATTCAAGATTTTTTAGACGATAGGAAATTTAAGAACGTTACCCTTAAAACTATCGAAAGTTACAAAAACATTTTAAAACATTTCTTTGATTTTTGTAATGAAAATGAAATATTAAATGTTCAAGATGTCACTCCGAATACGGTCAAGAAATATTTGCTTCATTGTCAAAACAAAGGAAACAACTCCACCACTACAAATACAAAACTACAGCGAATCAGAGCATTTTTTAATTACATGGTTGAATGTGAAGTAATTGAAAAAAATCCAGCGGATAAATTCCAAAGAGCAAAGGAAGATATTAAGATTGATGTTTTTTCTGATTATCACATTAGGCAAATGTTGAATTATTACAGGAGAATAAAACAAAGAGAAAAAGCGTTCTATGCTTATCGTGATTATTCGATCATCGTTACTTTACTTGGCACAGGTTTAAGATTAAGTGAATTATGTTCTTTAAAATGGAATGATATTGACTTTGTCAATCAAACATTAACGGTTTTCGGCAAAAGTCGTAAACGTGAAACAATTCCAATCACTGAAAAGTTGGCTAAAGAATTATCATCTTACAAATTGTATTGTGAGCAATATTTCGGTGCTGAAAATTTGAGTGAGTATGTTTTTACGAATAGATCCAATAAACAACTTACACCGAACGCAGTACAGAATGTCTTTAAGCGTCTAGCAAAGATCATGAATTTTAAAGATGTACGTCTATCGTCTCATACGTTTCGACACACATTTTGTCACAGATTAGCCATGTCGGGCATGTCGGCATTTGCGATTCAGAAACTCATGCGCCATCAAAATATAAACGTTACTATGCGATATGTCGCAATGTGGGGGAACGATTTAAAGGAACAGAACGAGAAATTTAATCCTTTAAACAATTTAGATATTTAAGGAGGTAATCAAATATGAAAACAATTCAAGTGACTGAACAAGAACTTGCAACACTCAAAGCGGTGCTATGGACACAAATCCAACAAATGAAAAAAGAAAAAGCCGCAGGTGCAAATGTAGATGATTTGCTTCAACAATACGAGCAAGCGTTTGAAGCACTATCGTTTGCACAGTAACAAAAAAAGCGGGAGTGATGCGCCAACATCACTCCCAAAAAGGATAAGGCATACTCAATAAATAATGCACTAAATAAAGCATACACCATTTTTTAAAAATAAGCAAGGTGTTTGTGTATTGAGTATGCCCTAAAAACATACGGTAGGGGGGCATATTTTTTATGAAAGCGGGCATTATTGAACAATTTAAACATTTATCACAGTTTCAAAATTTAAAAGATTTTAACAATAATATAGAACAATGGATGATTGATTTAAAATCTAAATTCACCAAATCGGAATTAATCGCTTTAAAACGCCTTATTCGTTTTTCCGCAAAAGTCGCTGGCGTTTGCAACGCGAAGATCGCAACTATTGTTTCGGCTACACATGAATTAGATGGAGTTGGTATTAGTCGTTCAACTTTTAAGCGCATGGTTACAAAAGCGAAAGCATTTGGATTGCTTACTGTTTATGAAACAGAACGGAAAAACGGTTCTCAATCATCTAATCTATATGTGTTTAATCGCTATCCAGTAAAAGAAGATGTTTCTTTTTCTCAAACAATTGAACTACCTAAAGAGGAAAAATTGAACTGCCCACAAACTAGCAATCTATCTAAAACTAGCAATCAAAATAATATAAAACGTACTAAAGCATTAGATGGCTCATTCGCTTCTTCAAGAGTACCTAAAGAGTTTCGTGATCTTGTAAAGTGCTTTTGGAATGATTATAAAGTGATCGAGGAACTATGGAAGGTCATTCAGATTCAAACTTATTATCTTTCCTATTATTCGCAGCAAGATAAACTTGACCTTGCTATTGATTCTTTTAAACAACTAATACGGAACATTAGACATGGGCGTAAAGTACACAACATTTTCGGTTATTATTGGGGAATCGTAGGGGCTATTCTTGATCGTGAATACGAAAATACACTTCATGAAATGTATGAAGAATATTATGCAAGTTAGAAAAAACGGGAAGATGTCCAAGTTTAGAAAATCGCCAAATCCCTACAGCCACAAGATTTTTCGGCACTTTTAATGAAAAATATTTTTTGAAAAAATACCCTCCAGCCCTAGAGCGACAAGGGATTGAGCCTATTTTGAAATAATTTCCTGTAAAGGAAGGTAAACAGTCATTTTGTAAAAAATGTGATAATTACAGGAAAAATCGTGAAAAAAATCTCTAAAAAAAGCAATATTATGAGAGGTATAAAAATTTTTGCTATATATTACGTCAAAAAAAAATGGGAGAAATTAAGGATTTTTTGTAGTATGAAATATAGTGATGCGAAATTTCGGCGAAAAATCGTGAAAAAAATCTCTAAAAAAGGCTATATTATGAGAGGTATAAAATTTTAGCGAAAAATCGTGAAAATTTTTTGTTTAAATTGCTATATTATGAGGAGTATAAATTGTACGAAAAAATGTAAAAAAACACTTGACAAGAAAAACGTTGATATTTCAATTAAAGATACGGTTATGAATGAATTTTTCCCGACACAAAAAAATGAAACGGTGAAAGTTGTTGCGAAAAAAGTTGAAAATGAATATATGAAAATGGCGGAAAGAGCAAAAAGAGAAGCAGAACAAAAAAGAAAGCGTGAAATCATTGACATTAGTGCTATCGTTGTAGAAGATTGGGAATTAGATGAAAAGAAAAGAGAAGATGAACAGAAAGAAAAACAAGATCATCAAGAACGACAAAGTAAATTGAATGTGTGGCTTAATGAATTAGATTAATGGGCTAGCCCAAACGCTAGTCCATTTTTTTATTTAATCAAAAATTAATCAAATAGGGGGAATCTTTATGAAAGAATTTAAGAAAATGATGAAAAATATTGAAATGATGCAAATGCGGTTATCGCTAATGAAATTAAATCTTCTTGAACAACAATTGATTACAAAAGAAATATTGTCCGACATAAAACGGCTGGAAAAATATTTTGAATCAAAGGAGGATAAATAATGAACATTCATCAAGCATTATCAAAACTAGATTGGCGCAAAAGAGCATATTTCATGCGGAAATTTCAAATACGATCACCAAAGAATGAACACATTCTTTCTATGTCTGATGAAGAATTTCTCAAGTGGGCAGATAGAAAGTCGATGATTGTTTTTCAGAATTGGGAACAAACGGATGAGTATTTTGAAATCTATATGTTGTATATGAAGGGCAAAATGCAACGAGACCTTGAAACTGTTTATGATGTTGTTTCAGAAAAAGCAAAACAAGGTGACGAAAAGGCGGTTAAATTGTTTCTTCAATTACATAAAGATATGACACAACTTCAAAAAGCAATGAATCGGACACAAACAAAACAAGAGAAAGTACAAGAAGATGAGGATGATGATTTAGAGATTTAAAACAGACAGTATGTCGGTTTTTTATATTAATATAAGTTTCCCACATTACCCAACATTGTTACCCGATGATTACCCATCATTACCCGATCGTTACCCAACTTCATTACCCAAAGACGGGTAACGATTTTTCGTTTGGGTAACGTGGTTTTAAGTATGAGAAAAGGGGAAAATTTCACTTTGAAAATTTCTATACTAAAAAAACTTCTATTTTAAGGAGTGTCGTAATGGCACTCCTTTTTCTGTTTGTAGGAGGTGATTAGATTGGCTAAAAAATTAACGAAAGAAGAAAAGTTAAAAATCATTATGAACGATTTTAAATTGTTCTCTAAAAACTTCATTAAAATTATTGACAATAACGGGGATACAGTGCCTTTTGTTTTGAATCCAGAGCAGGAACAGTTTATGAATGAGATGTCAAAATATAACTGCATTCTCAAAGGGCGACAGGTCGGATTCACAACGCTTTCACTTGCGTATATGCTTTTTAGCGCGTGCACAAAGCCCGATACAAACTATATCATCATGACACATCATGCTAGCGTCAGTAAATCGCTTTTTGTCAAATTGAAAAAGATGTATAAAAACCTTCCGCATGAGAAGTATCCGAATTTGTTTCCTAAAACAGTTCTCAATAACAGGGATGAGTTGTATTTAGACAATGGTAGCCGAATCATCATCGCAACAGCACAAGGAGAAGATGCCATTTCAGGAAATTCATTTCAAATCATACATCTTTCAGAAATGGCTAAATACCCTGCCGATGTACAAGAGGAAATAATTGCGACATGTATTCCTGCACTGGCAAAAAATGAATCTAGCGCAATCATTATTGAATCGACTGCCTTTGGCTACAACACTTACCAAGAAATGTTTATGAAGGCGTATCGTGACAAAGAAAGTGTTTGGAAGGCACATTTCTATTCATGGTTAGCAAAGGCGTATGAGAAACAATTCCGCCATACATTTGATGAAGCAGAGAATTGGTTTAAGTTAAATAATCAAGGTCGCAGAATGACATATGACGATTTAGATCACGATGAAAAGATTTTGCGTGATAAATACGGTGCGACATACCGTCAATTAATGTTTAGACGTTACTATATTCAAACAAATTCTCTTGAAAAGTTTAAACGCGAATTTCCGACTACACCAAATGAAGCGTTCATGGAAACAAATAAAGCAATCTTTGATACTGCAAAGATCATTGAACGACTTCATCATGTCATTCCTCCACTTGAAACAAAAGAGGTCTTGGGAGTTTTACCCGATACCTTAAAACCTTATTTAAACAAAAATCTATTCATTTATCATTTACCGAAACCAAAAATTAGACATTATGCAGGCGTGGACGTGGCATCGGGGACTGGAGGTAACAACGATTATACGGCAATTAGTATTTTAGACGCTGATGGGCAGCAAGTCGCTTCATTCTATGCGAATGATATTCCTGTTTATAAATTTGCTGAAATAGTTGACGCTTTAGGTAGATTTTTTAATTATGCGTTTATTTGTGTAGAGCGTAACTCGTACGGTTTGCCTTTACTTGAACGATTGCGAAAAGAATATGGATATATGAACTTACTGAAACAAAAGGTGTTTGACCAAAGAGGTAAACGGAAAATGCAGTTAGGTTTTCAAACGACAAATGTTACAAAGCCGATTATTATTAACGACATGAAAGAAATGTTTGAACTTGGCATGATTAACATTGAATGTGTACGAACGTTAGAAGAAATGAAGATATATCAAGAGAAAAATGGAAAGATGGGTAACAAGAAAGGAAAATCAAATTTCGATGATATGGTTATCAGCGTTGCTATGGCGTGCCAAGCCATGAAACAAGCGAAATATTATGTTGATATTTGATGATGAAGGGGGAATTTCTATATGAATCTTCAACAGTACATAAACGAATATCATGAAGGGCGTAGTGACTGGTTCGTTGAGGAAGTGCAGAGTGTATCAGCGCAACAACGTGTAATGAATGTGTTAAACTTAAAAGATTACCTTGACGGAAAACATAAAATCCTTCAGAAGCCGAATGAAAAGTTTGGCGGGAAGGAGTATGTGCCGAGAAAAATTGTTATGAATCATGCGTTGACACTTCTTAACTTTCAAACATCATTCTTGTTGCAAAATCCTATCACAATAACAGGAAAAGAGCGCATCGTGAAGGAGTATCAAAAAGTAAATCGACAAGGGAAATATGACCGATTGAATTATCGGATTCTTGATAAGATGTTGAAATATGGACAAGTGTATGAGTATGTTTATTTAGATAATAAAACAATTAAATCGAAACTCATTGATGCTAGTGAAGGGTATCCTATTTATAATCATGAAAATGAAATGATCGCCTTTATCCAAGCGTATATGGTTGATGGGATTGATTATTATATCGTTTATAGTGAAGATGTTGTTGAAACATACAGCAACAAAGGCGGACAATTAAGATTAACAGGGCGTTATGCGAATTTAAGTGGATTACCTATTATTTATAAAACAACAAATGAAGTAAATGAGAATGAGGGAAAAAGTGAACTTGAAAATTGGATAAGTATTCTTGACAATTTAGAGGATTTAATCAGTAAAGCAACAGATGCATACTACAAATACATCACAGGTATTCCGGTAATCACAGGGCAAGAGTTAAAAGGTGAAGGATTGTCAGTTGACATCGTTGGAGCAGGATTGAATTTAGATGATGGAGCAACATTTGAATTTGTAAGTAATAAGTTTGATTCACAAGCGTTTGATACATTGTATGAAACATTGTTAAATGCTTTATATACAGTAGCACATTTGCCTGCTATTGCGGTAGGGCGTACAGATATTAGTAATGTGAGTACAGAAGCAGTTAGAATCTTCTATCAAATGGCAAAAATGAAGGCAGGACAGAATGAGCAACATATTCGTGAAGGTATTGAGCAACGTTTTGAGAAGATTAGACGTTTACTTGCATACAAAGGCGTAACGTTTACAGATGATGAATTTGATTCGTTAGGGCTTGTATTCCAATATGCGTTGCCTTCAAGTGATAAAGAAATTATTGAAAACATGAAATCGTTGCGTGAAGTAGGCGGATTGAGTTTGCAAACGATGATCGAACAGAATCCATATGTATATGATGTTCAGCAGGAACTTATGAGATTGAAGGAAGAAAATAACACTAGATATAGTAGTGGAGTTGATAATAAGACACAAGATGTTGTGTTTAATGAAAATGTAGATGTGTCAAGGGATAATACTTGACAGTGATATATCCGCTTGCCTGCGCCTGTTATGAATGTGGGAAATAAAAAAATATTTCCCGAAAAATGACACACTTATCAAAAATAAGTGAGGGCAGGCGGTCAAATCTAAAATAGGGCTTAAAAATGTAAAAAAATACATAAAATATGGTAAAAATTAGGTGAAAATATACTCTAGGTTACATAATACATGTTATCGGAAGCAATTCCCCATATAACAGACATTATAGGGGCAACTCAAAAAGCATACAGAAGTACCCCTAATTGTCAAAATTTGCCCGCAGCAAGTCATTTTACACACCCACGAAAATTTTTTTAAATTTTCAACCTTCCAAAAACGTTGATATATCAATACTTTTCGCACATTCACTATACATTCAAAAAATGCCTATATATCAACGTTTTTTAAACATAGATGAAATATTGCTCGTTTCTATTGATTATTTTTTCGCTTTGCCTATGATTACCCATTCCGCCAAAATAAAATGAAAGGAAATGATGAATATTTCGGGAGGTGAAAAAATGGAGTATTTTAAACATCACCCTCAAATGATTTTAGAAAAGAGAAGGCGAGAAGAATTTGAAAAGCGGTTAGAACAGAATTTTATGGACGAATATTATTACAACGCTATGTACAAGGTGAAACATCGTGAGTTCATGCAAAAAATCATTAATTATCTAAATGAATATCAACCAAAGCGGTTGAGTATGAAAGATATATCGTATTCGCCTTTAAGTTATTATGTCGGTTATAACCATTATTACTTAAAAGGTTTCGTTTTAGAGTACGGAAGTATTAAGCGTCAATATAAACTTGAAAAAAGCGGCGACTGGTACGAAAACGAATATGGCTTTGTCGGTCAAGGACATCTAGTAACTGATGATACATTGAAAGCATTTGTCATTGATTTGAATCATGAATATTTACGTTTACAGAAAGGAGAATAAATTATGACTAATCTTCAACGTTTGCTTTTAGAGGTACAAGGAATCAACCTCGATCAAAATGAATTAGCGGTTTATTTAGAAGAAAACGGTCTAAAAGCCCATGATGAATATATTCCTCAATCAGCAACGAATAAACGGAACATTTATAAGACAGCATTAAGTATCCTTGAATCCATCGCCAACAATCCTACTTTAATGAAAACATACAAACTTGACGATATGACCGTTGCCGATTTTCACGAAAATTTATTGAATCGTATAGATCAATTAGAGCGGAAAATTCGCAGCATGAAAACGGATGAACAAGAGCAAACAGGAAATGTGTTTATGTTGTTTAATTCATGACAGAGTGACTGGAAGTCACGCAGTAGGGGGATGATTATCCATTCCCCTTTATGTTACTAAAGGAGGTTTAAAAATGAATCCTTTTACATTTGATACGTCTGATTTTCAATTCCTTCTTGATACAATCGGGGAAACGGTTACGATAGATAATGTTGAGAAAAAAGTAATTGTAAATAATGCAAAAATTGGCGATTATGAGGAAAAATATATTTATACTCTCGATTCAATCCAGCGTGGAAATCTTATTGTGTACAATGGAAAAAACTATCTTATTGTCTCTGATGTGACACAAGGGAAACTTTATAAGAAAGCATTAATGCGTCATTGTAATTATGAAATCATTGTTGAAGGGCAGAAAGTGTGTGAAATAGTCGGCTGGAATGATTTCGGAGAGCCAATTTATGAGTGCCACACAACAGAATCAATTAATATTCCTGCAATCGTTGATAAATACACTTTCAAAATAGATAATTTTGCGCCAATCCGTTTGCCGGAAAATCAGATAATCGTAACTATACGTGAAGATGATAATACGAAACAAAAATTTGTTGCTAATGCAACATTCGATGTGATGGGGAAAACTTGGAAGGTTATTGATGTGGATTTAACAAGAAATGGATTGCTTATTTTGACGTGTGAATTGAGTAATTAAATAAATTTTATAATATTTTCTATGACCACTTTACATTTTTTAACGACTACTCTATAATAAGAATCAATAAAATAAAATGTGAAGTGGTTTTTCGTAAAATTTGTTGAGCCACTTATTGATACATAAGATTTTGACTGGATTCACCTTGACAGGGTGGAGGTCGCTGGTTCGAGCCCAGTCGGAATCATCGCAAACCCCGAGTTCGATGAAAGAGCTCGGGGTTTTTTGTTGTTTCTCCCCTGTAGTGGCAGGGGAGAAGTATCGCGTTGATTTGCTTGTGGAAACGAAGCTGAGAGGGGAGGATAGCTTAATTATCGTTCATATCGAAAATCAAAGCTACGTTCAATCGTCGTTTTCCGAACGGATGTTTATTTATTTTAGCCGTTTGTTTGAAAAGTACCGTAAAAACATTGTACCAATTGCTGTATTTAGCTACGATACGATCCGCGACGAGCCATCGACATTTACCCTCCAATTTCCTTTTGGCCACGTGCTTGACTTTCGTTTTTTTACTGTCGAATTGCGCAAACAAAACTGGCGCAACTACATCCGCCAAGACAACCCGATCGCCGCTGCACTACTAAGTAAAATGGGGTATACTGAAAGTGAACGGGTAGAATTGAAAAAACAATTTTTACGCATGCTTGTCCGAATGGAATTAGACGAAGCGAAACAACGGTTATTGTTTGGCTTTTTTGAAACATATGTGAAACTATCAGATGAAGAAGAACGAAGACTGCGAAGCGAGGTGAATGAAATGGAGACGAAAGAAAAAGAACAAGTGATGGAATTGATTATTTCTTATGAACAAAAGGCGTTAGAAAAAGGAAGAGAAGAAGGGGTGAAGCAAGGAATAAAGCAAGGAATGAAGCGTCTTGTACAAACGATGGCGAAAAAAGGGATGAGTGTAAAAGACATTGCGAACGTCACGGACCTTTCGGAAGAAGAAGTGGAGCGGTTGTTGGAGTAGGGGGGACTGTCGTCGACCTTTTTGGAGACGGCAGTTTTTTGTTTTACAATGAGTGGGTGCCAATATGATGTTCGTTTGCCGTTTAACACGCTTTCTTCTAACGTTGCAAATTATCACGAATATTTCTTAAGATGTTCTCATTTTGTTGTCATTGTGCGTGTGTCCGTAAGTATGAGTGTGATAAAAATTTTCATTGACAAACATTTAAAAATCATCAATCCTTCTAAATAAGAGCGTCATTAGTACTATCGTTTATAGTGAAGAAGGGATTGGATTGAAAATAGCTAAGGTACTGTAGTTGAGCAATTTTAATCACAATAATTACCATGTAATCTTGCGCAGGAGATCGAGCCCATCCGAAACATCACTGTTCGAATCGAACATGCTGTACACGTAAGCAAGCTGCACCAAGATCCAGTAGCGTTTCACCGCCCGACGCCCGCGAACGCGGTATCCATCGAGTTTCAGCTGGTCTTTCGCTTGACGGAAAAAACATTCGATCGACCAACGTGCAGCATAGTAGCGCAAGATCTCTTCATCGCTTAGCTCGCGATCGGTGCTCAACACGCAATGAAGATGTTCCGATGTCATCGATTGATCGGCTTTCCATGCGAGCAGCACCACGGCATCATCGAGACCTTTGAGAGAGCCTTCGTAGCGATAAACCCGATAACGCTCTTTTCCCACCGTGACGAGGTGAGTGTCTTTCGGTTCGATGTAGCGGGCAAACTCCCTCACCTGAACCGCAATGCCTTTTGGATAAAGAAGCCGATTGGCCTTGAGCATTGCGATGACGTGGAATCCCTTTTTCAGACAAGCTTCCACGAGCGTTTGCGATGGATACCAAGAGTCCATCAGCACATAAACAGGACGGTGTACATCCAAAGAAGAAAGCATCTCGATCGCGAGTTCCCCCTTGCTTTTCCCCGCCGTCTTGTCGTAGAGGCGAAAGGCAAAAGGAAACGCTTGAGTCATCGTATGAACCATGAGCCAAACGAGAGAATGTCCCCAAATCGATTTTTTCTCTGCGTGACAATAGTGCCAATCACACCCTTGAATGGCGTGTGTTGCCCGTGACGAGGGCTTCGTTTTTTGGCAAATCGTATCATCGATCGAAACAAAAATGGGTTGATTCTCTCGTTTCGAGCTGCGTTCGACACGATGAAGCACCCACTGTTGGAGTTTGCGAAGCAGCGTCTCTTCCTCCCATGGGCTTTTCGTGAAAAAATGGCTCAGTGTCGTGCGATGGTTCGGATGAAAACTCCCATGATGTAGATCGGTCAGCGTTCCCGAAAAGCCCTTTGTAATCATCGCATCCACGATATGAACGAGATGCTTCATCACAGGTTTCGAGAAATAAAGCGCCAACCCTAACGTTATGAAAAACTTGTGGATTCCTTGATGATGTGCTAATCTATTCATGAGACATGAACCTCCTTGTGGATAGTTGTGGCACATCTATTTTAACCAAGGAATCGGGTTCATGTCTCCTTTTTTGTTTGGTTGTAAATTTATGTTAGCGAATTTGCTCATCTACAGTTTTTAAAACAATTTTCACATTATCCCCTTGCTTTACGCGGATTTGCGCACCGGGTACCGATCCATTATACGTGTATACCGGGAGTTTGACTTTATCATTTATTTGTAATAATGCTTCCTTAGCAGTAAGATTAATCTCTTTACCGGATAAAACTTCTGTGTTTGTTGCCAAAGGCAGTTTCTTACTGGAGTCCTGTGCGGTGTTTTCTTCCTTCATATTCATGTTGGACATGTCGTGTCCTTGCATCGAAGAATTATTTGAGCAAGCTGCACCAATCGCAACAACTCCTGCCAAAACAGTTCCTAACAATAATTTCTTCATCGCTTTCCCTCCATAAACTTGTGATGTAAGTCATAGTAACATCATCATAAAAAATAAATGTGCAAAATTTATGGGGAAAAATTATATTTTTTTCACACGAAGTAGTTCGAAGATTAAAATAAAAAAGATAAGCCACTACCTATAACCGGTTAATTGCGGTTATAGGTAATAGCTTGTTTGCCCATTTGTATCCAAGCTTGAATAAATTCAGACTTAGGTGCTTTTTTATTTTTCGTACCTGTCAATGGGTCATTAAAATAAATATATTTCTCATCATATCCGGTGATTAACACGGAATGCTCCCGGTATGTTATTTTTATAGGGCCTTGCGGGGTCTGCCATTCAATAAATTCAGACGGAGGAAGTATACGAAAGGTTGTGTTGGTAATAACCCAAACTGGGGTACCTTCAGACAAATACTTATATATTTCTTCAAATGATTGTCCTGTTAAATCAACGATTTGGTTTGGTAAATAAATCTCGGCTAATTCTTTTATAGGTTTATGATAGACACCATATCCCGGTTTCTTTATTGTATACATGTCACCAACAAACCCTTCATTTGGATGTCCATAAAATACTTTTCCATTATGTATTCGATAAGGGGTTGGATTTTTCTTTATTTGCTTCGCTAGTGTCATCTTGTCTACATTGATTCCCGCGTGATTCAAAAGCATTGCCAGACTTGTTACCTCGCACCCCCTTGGTAGTTCTGGGAGTTGCGAGAAAAGGGGGGCATCAATGAGAGCTGATTTAACCGGGATTTGTTCTTTTGAATGTCTAGATGATGGATTTCTCGCTTCAACTTTATTTTTATATGATGTTTTCTGTACTAGATTGTTTATAGCGTCGACCATATTTTCAGAATTTACATAATGGAAAAATAGAGTTAAAAACAATAGGAAAAAAGCGATATAGGATCCTATTGCTAGTTTATATAACTTCTCATTGGTTGGCTTTCGTAAAAGAAAAATAGAAAGTGAAACAATCATAAAGGCTAAAAAAAGTATAATCCCTAACATGATAGTTGCAACTCCTTTGTTAAACTTGCTGTTTTTATATTATCGACTACATATGCAGAAACAATGGAGATGATTCTTATCATGTAATTATGTAACAATTATGTAACAATCTCAAAAAATCCATAATTTCTCCACATTTTATTGTTTTAATATGTTAGAGGAATGAAAATATCGCAAGCAGGTCAAGTTCCCAGTCACAAAGCGATGCCATGCATGTTCGGAAGAGAAGCCAAGCAGCTTTCCTAAAAGATGTAAAAGATGAATAGCAATGATCACCGTATCTTCTTGTTTCACCAAATGACGATTGCGACGTTGAAGATAGCATTGAATTTGTGACAGCTGGGCAGAAACAAAAAGAAAATGACTGCATATTGTTTTTGAATCTTTGCTTGATCTGTAGTAAAATGAAAGTGCTCTTGCATAGGGATTCTCCTTTCGAATGTTGGATCGCCCTTTCATTCTACAGGAGATCCACAAGCAAGGGCTATTTTTATGCTTACTCGATTTTATCTAGCACCACGGGTTCTATAAAATTTAAATTTAACTGTAGATGAGCAATTTTCATAACAATAATTACCATGTAAAAAGAAACAAACAGGGTAACCCTTATGCCACATGGAGCTGTTTTTTCACGGTATCAATGGGAATATTTTGTTTCGCTGCACAGTAAATGAACTCCACGAGGCTATGTCCTTTTCTCTTGCGCAAGAGATCGAGCCCATCAGAAAAATCGCTGTTCGACTCGAATAGGCTGTACACGTAAGCAAGCTGCACCAAGATCCAGTAGCGTTTCACCGCTCGAACCTGACGAACACGGTACCCATCGAGCTTCAGCTGGTCTTTCGCTTGTCGAAAAAAGCATTCGATCGACCAGCGTTGGGCATAGTGGCGCAAGATGTCTTCATCGCTTAGCTCCCGGTCGGTGCTCAAGACGCAGTGAAGATGTTCCGATGTCATCGGCTGATTGGCTTTCCAAGCGAGCAGCACCACCGCATGGTCGAGACCGTTGAGCGCTCCTTCGTAACGATAGACGCGATAATGCTCTTCTCCCACCGTGACGAGGTGAGTGTCATTCGGTTCGATGGAGCGGGCCAACTGCTTCGCTTGGACGGCAACGCCGTTCGGATAGAGAATCCGGTTCGTCTTGAGCATCGCGATGACGTGGAATCCTTTTTTCAGACAAGCTTCCACGAGCGCTTTCGATGGATACCACGAATCCATCAGCACATAAACGGGACGGCGTACATCCAACGAAGAAAGCATCTCGATTGCGAGTTCCCCTTTGCTTTTTCCCGCCGTCTTGTCGTAGAGGCGGAAGGCAAAGGGAAACGCCTGGGTTGCAGTATGAACCATGAACCAAACAAGAGAATGGCCCCAAATCGATTTTTTCTCTGAGTGAGAGTAGTGCCAATCACATCCCTGAATCGCGTGTGTTGCCCGTGACGAAGGCTTGGTTTTTTGGCAAATCGTATCATCGATCGAAACAAACAAGGGTTGATTCTCCTGTTTGGCGATGCGTTCGACACGACGAAGGATCCACTGCTGGAGTTTATGAAGCAGCGCCTCTTCCTCCCATGGGCTTTTCGTGAAAAAATGGCTGAGTGTCGTGCGGTGGTTCGGATGAAAGCTCCCATGATGAAGATCGGTCAATGTTCCCGAAAATCCCTTCGTGATCATCGCATCCACGATATGAACGAGATGCTTCATAACGGGTTTTGAAAAATAAAGGGCCAACCCCAACATCGTGAAAAACTTGTGAATTCCTTGATGATGTGCTAATCTATTCATGAGACATGAACCTCCTTGTGAATGGTTTGGTAGCACATCTATTCTAATCAAGGAATCGGGTTCATGTCTCCTTTTTTGTTTCGATGTAAATTTATGTTAGTGATTTTGCTCATCTACAGTAAATTTAATAAAGTGGGGGAATAACAACATAATGTGCGGTTTTATTGGTTGTATTCATGATCATCCAAGAATCATTGATGAAAAATGGAAAGAAACGTTTCAAGAAATGAATGATATCATTACTCATCGTGGTCCTGACGATGGTGGTTATTTTTTTGATGAATATGTGAATTTTGGATTTCGACGTTTGAGTATTATCGATCTTGAGACAGGGCACCAGCCATTGTCCTATGAAAATGAACGATATTGGATCATATTTAATGGGGAAATCTACAACTATGTGGAATTGCGAGAAGAATTGCTTGCAAAGGGATATAAATTTACTACTCATTCCGATACAGAAGTCATTATTGCTCTTTATAGTGCTGAAAAAGAAAAAGCTGTAGAAAAGCTTCGAGGTATGTTTGCTTTCGTCATCTGGGACAAACAAGAGAGAACGATTTTTGCGGCACGTGACCCGTTTGGCATAAAACCATTTTTCTATATGGAACAGGGCGACCGTACGTTTTTTGCTTCCGAGAAGAAAAGTATTTTGCTAGCTCTTAAAAATGATTTATTAGACTATGATTCACTGCAGCATTATTTAACATTCCAATATGTACCTGAACCAATGACGATGTCTGTTGGTATTAAAAAGTTAGAACCGGGTCATTATATTAAGAAAAAAATCGGTGAAAAATTAACCATTCATCGCTATTGGAAAGCCCAATTCCAACCTATCATCAAATCAGAAGATGAACTTGTCAAAGAAATTCGCAACGCGCTGTTCGATTCCGTGCAAGTGCATATGCGCAGCGATGTGCCGGTAGGTTCGTTTTTATCAGGAGGAATTGATTCATCCTTCATTGCAGCAATTGCTAAACAATTCAATCCTAATATCAAGACATTTTCTGTCGGCTTTGAGCGGGAAGGCTTCAGTGAAATTGATGTGGCAAAAGAAACAGCGGAAAAGCTGGGCGTTGAGAATATTAGCTATGTCATTTCACCAGAGGAATATATGGCGGAATTACCGAAAGTTATGTGGCATATGGATGATCCACTTGCCGATCCTGCGGCAGTACCGCTTTATTTTGTTGCCCGGGAAGCAAGAAAGCATGTAACGGTCGTTCTTTCCGGTGAGGGAGCTGACGAGTTATTTGGCGGTTACAACATTTATCGTGAGCCACAGTCATTGGAACTTTTTGAGCGAATGCCAAGTACGGTTAAATCAGCTTTGAGAGTGATTGCATGGCTACTCCCGGAAGGAATAAAAGGAAAAAGCTTTATTGAGCGCGGTACAACACCAATGGAAGAACGATATATCGGCAATGCGAAAATGTATAGCGAGACAGAAAAACAAGAACTGCTAAAAGGATATAAGAGGGGATTAGAATATATATATATTACAGCTCCTTTTTATAGAGAAACAACTCATTATCCTCCTGTAAACCGGATGCAATATATTGATATTCATACATGGCTGCGAGGCGATATTTTATTAAAAGCCGACAAAATGACGATGGCCCATTCATTAGAGTTAAGGGTTCCATTTTTAGATAAAAAGGTATTTGAAGTAGCCGCCAAAATTGCTCCGGAAATGAAAACGACAAACAAAACGACGAAATATATTCTACGAAAAGCAGCAAAAGGAATTGTTCCAGATCATGTTTTAAATCGCAAAAAATTAGGATTTCCGGTGCCAATTCGTCATTGGTTAAAAAATGAAATGCATGATTGGGCGAAAAACATTATAAAAGAAAGCGAAACCGATCATTTATTTAATAAAGATGTATTGTATCGTTTACTAGACGAACATTGCAAAAATAAAGCAGACCATAGCCGAAAAATCTGGACCGTCCTTGCTTTTATGATTTGGCATCAAGTATACATGGAAAAGAAATACGATTTTACAAATATATATAGAAAAGACAAGCTGTCGCTATTAATCTAATTTGACTGATTTTCGTTGCCTGTCTTCTATTGTCGGCCTCCAATCTTGCAAAAACTCCGGGGGATTGACGACAAATGTACCAATCCATAAAGATGATGGACTAAACTTAACCCCAGCTATGTTCAGATAGCTGGGGTTTCGTATATTTGGGCATATGAGACGAGACGTGATGTTCTTATCCATTGTTGTCAAATGACAGTAGTCTACAAATAGGAATTTTTGTTATGATTAAAGTTGGAAGAGATGAAAGAACAAGAAAAAATGGAGGCAACAGTATGAGCAAGTTAACGCTACAAGAACTTGAATCTCATCTTTGGGAATCTGCGAATATATTGCGTGGTAGTATTGATTCTTCTGATTATAAAAACTATATCTTCGGAATGCTGTTTTTAAAACGATTAAACGATGTGTTTGTCGAAACAGCTGAGCGGATTGAAAAAGAAGAAGGGGAAGATTACGGTTGGTATGATCGCGACGAACACCAATTTTTCGTACCTGAGAAAGCACGTTGGAGTTATATTCAATCCCACTCCCAAGACGTGGGGGCGGTTATTAATAAAGCCTTTGAATTATTAGAAGATGAGAACCCTTCCCTACAAGGGGTATTAGCGAATATTGATTTTAACGATAAAGAAAAATTGTCCGATAAAACGATTCTTCAATTAGTACAGCACTTCTCACAAATTGACTTACGCAATGAAAACTTATCAGAACCTGATATCCTTGGTCGTGCTTACGAGTACCTAATTAAGCAGTTTGCTGACGATGCAGGAAAAAAAGGCGGCGAGTTTTATACGCCAAGCCAAGTCGTTAAATTAATTGTCAAACTAATTAAACCTGAAGAAGGTATGCGTGTATGCGATCCAACCGCAGGGTCTGGTGGAATGCTTATTCAAGCTGTTGACTATATAAAAGAAAAAGGCGGCAATCCACGCAACATTACATTGCATGGACAAGAGAAAAACTTAAATACATGGGCGATTTGTAAAATGAATTTGTTGCTTCATGGCTTAAGCGACCATGAAATTAAAAAAGGCGATACGATTCGTGAACCGAAACTATTAGACGAAAATGGCGAGCTTCTATTATATGATCGCGTCATTGCTAATCCTCCGTTTAGCTTAAAAAACTGGGGACGTGAGGAAGCAGAAGCAGACGCATTTAACCGTTTCCGTTTTGGTTTACCGCCAAAAAACGCAGGAGACTATGCGTTTATTCAACATATGATTGCCACACTTAATGATGAAGGAAAAGCGGGAGTTGTTATGCCGCACGGCGTTCTTTTCCGCGGCGGAGCGGAAGGGAAAATTCGTCAAGGTATCTTAGAAGAAGACTTAATTGAAGCGATTATCGGTTTGCCAGCGAACTTGTTCTATGGGGCGAGTATTCCTGCGGTTATTCTTATTATCAGCAAAAATAAAGAAGAGCATAAAAAAGGAAAAGTTCTCTTCATTGACGCATCACAGGACTATCAAGAAGGCAGAAATCAAAACTTTCTTCGTGATGAAGATATTCAAAAAATCGTCAGCACATACGATGCATGGAAAGATGTTGAGAAATATAGCCGTGTCGTTACATTAGAAGAAATTAAAGAAAATGACTACAACTTAAACATTGCACGTTACATTGATACAACCGAAGAAGAAGAGGAAATTGATGTCGCAGAAGCACTTCGTCAACTCCGTCAACTCGAACAAGAACGGAACGAGATTGAAAAGGTGATGTATGGCTATTTGAAGGAGTTGGGGTATAGTGGGTAAAGAAAAAATAACAAATGCTAATAGCTTTCCTAAGGATTGGCCAATAAAAAAGTTAGCGGATATTGGCTCAACTTATGGAGGTTTAACCAATAAAAGCAAAGAGGATTTCGCTGAAGGTAACTCAAAATTTATAACTTATAAAAATATATACAACAATACATTTATCAACACTAATGAATTAGAAAGTGTAAGAATATATAAGGACGAAAAACAAAATAAAGTAAAATACGGTGATGTTTTTTTTACAGGTTCTTCTGAAACACCTGATGAAGTTGGAATTAGTTCTGTTTTACTTGAAGAGGTCGATGATGTTTATCTAAATAGTTTTTGTTTTGGATTTAGGTTTAACGACCTGAAAAAAACTATACCAGAGTTTTATGGATATTACTTTAGAGGACCAGTATTTAGAAATGAAGTGTATCCGCTGGCCCAGGGATCGACAAGATTTAATCTGTCAAAAAGTGAAATGATTAAGCTAAAAGTACCCGTTCCACCAGTCAAAGAACAATACAAAATCGCAGCCATTCTCTCATCCGTCGATGAAGCCATTGAAAAAACCGAAGCTATCATCGAGCAAACGGAGAAAGTGAAAAAGGGACTCATGCAACAGTTGCTCACAAAAGGAATCGGACACACGAAGTTTAAAAAGTCGGAGATTGGGGAGATTCCTGAAGAGTGGGAAGTGAAAAGTATAGACGAGTTGGTATTTGTAAATCCAGAAAGTTTGTCCAATAAAACCAATGAAGAATACGAGTTTGAATATATTGATATTGGATCTGTGGAGAGAACAGGAAAAATTGGAGAAACAGTTCGCTATCAGTTCAAAAATTCTCCTAGTCGAGCCAGAAGAATAGTAAGAACTGGCGATACAATTATTTCTACCGTTCGTCCATATTTGAGGGCGTTTGCTTTTATTGACAATAAACATGATCAAAAAGTTTGTTCAACAGGTTTTGCTGTGTTAAGACCGAAAGAAAAAATTGACCCTGTTTTTTTGTTTCAGTCTATTTTGAATGATAAGTTTGTAGAATTTTTGAAATCCAGAATGACTGGTTCAAATTATCCTGCTGTAACAGCGACAGACATAAAAGAGTATAAGTTGGGTGTACCTAGAGATATTAATGAGCAGACAAAAATTGCGAAAATACTAGCAAAATACGATGAAAAACTTGAGATTGAAGAAAAATCGCTTGAACAACTTCAAACAATCAAAAAAGCCCTTATGCAAGTCCTCCTAACAGGCAAAGTTCGTGTCAAAGTTGATGATGAGGTCAACAACCCAATGACTAAAGTCATGGGCTTGTAAGCCCCATGTTGACCAGACCAAGGCTTGAAACAGAGCCTACGTTATAGATGTCATGACACGTTCGGGTGCTTCTCCAGCCCGTTCCTCTGTCGTGCAAGGTTAAACAAGCGTGGTGGGTAGCGCTAGTGTCTTGCACATAACAAGCATCTATAACATGGTCGAGGAGAATATGACCTGCTTTATGCAGAGGAAAGGGGAGAACCCTATGGTTTTTGTGTTAGACACAAACAAACGTCCGCTTGCTCCTTGTCACGAAGCAGTTGCAAGAAAGCTGTTGAAACAAGGGAAGGCGGCGATTTACAGGCGATTTCCATTTACCATCATCTTGAAAAAATCAGTAGACGAATCAGAAATTAAAGCAACATATCGGCTCAAAATCGATCACGGAAGCAAACACACAGGACTTGCGATTTTGCGAGGACAAGAAGTGGTATGGTTAGGGCAACTTGACCATCGCACAGACATCAAGGAAAGAATAGATAAAAGGCGTGCTTTCCGTCGAGCAAGACGAAATCGAAAAACAAGATACAGAAAACCACGCTTTCTGAACCGCAAGCGAAAGGAGGGGTGGTTGCCGTCATCACTAGAGAGTCGTGTGCAAAATATCCAAACATGGGTTAACCGCCTAAAGAAGTTATGCCCCATTGGGTATATATCATACGAAAATGCCAAATTCGACACGCAACTCATGCGAAATCCTGAAATCAGCGGCATTGAGTATCAACAAGGCACGCTTCAAGGATACGAAGTAAGAGAATACTTGCTTGAAAAGTTTGGGCGGAAGTGTTGTTATTGCGGAAAAGAAAATGTTCCACTTGAAGTGGAGCATATCATTCCAAAATCGAGAGGTGGAACAGACCGAGTGGATAACCTATGTCTTGCCTGTCATGACTGTAATCAGCGCAAAGGAAGTAAGACAGCAGAAGAATTCGGGTATCCGCACATTCAAAAGCAAGTCAAAGAATCATTAAAGGATGCAAGTGCTATCAACTCGACAAGATGGAAAGCGTATGAAGTGTTAAAGCAGACAGGATTAGATGTCGAGTGTGGAACAGGTGCACGAACAAAAATGAATCGTATTCGTTTAGACTTGCCGAAAACACATTATTTTGACGCTTGTTGTGTAGGCGAAAGCACAACAAATCACTTATATTTCAAAACAAAAGAAGTGTTATTTATCAAGGCAAAAGGGCGTGGTAGTCGCTCTCGTACAAACCTAGATAGATATGGCTTCCCAAGAGGTTATCTTGCAAGACAAAAATTCTTCTTTGGTTTTCAAACAGGGGACATGGTTAAGGCTGTTGTCCCAAGAGGGAAATATCAAGGCGTTTGGTTTGGCGAAGTCGCATGTAGAAAGACTGGAAGTTTCGATATTAAAGGCAAGGACGGAAAGCGTATCGCACAAGGAATAAATTATAGATATGTCCAAGTCATTCAGCGATTTGACGGATATGCTTATGGAAAGGGGGTGGCGGAACTTGCGTAAGGTGCAATTCCTCGCCGTGCCTAAAGGCAGGGGCTTCCTTGCGTAAGTTTCGTGATGTCACAGTGACCGCCGCAAGTGAATGGAATGAGTTAAACCTCGTGGAAAAACGTTTGATCAATCAGCTTCAAGAGTTGGGCTATGAACATGTACCAGGCTCAGCTCTTGAGTCTGAACGTGATTCGTTAAGTGAAGTGATTTTAAAAGAGCGGTTAAAGAAAGCGATTCAGCGGTTAAATCCATGGATTGATGACAACAACCTTGCTCGCATGATTTACAACATTACTCATATCGAAGCAACAGGACTCATGCAAGCGAATGAAAAGTTTCATGAAATGCTTGTGAACTACATTTCGGTTCAACAAGATTTAGGAAAAGGAAAAAAAAATCAAACGGTTAAACTGATTGATTTTGATAACCCTTATAACAATGAATTTCTAGTTGTTGACCAATTCCGCATTCAAAATGCAAGAGGCACGATTCGTCCTGACGTTGTTATTTTTGTGAATGGATTGCCTTTAGTCGTAATTGAATGTAAAAGCCCAACGTTGCAAGAAGATACGCAAATTTCAAAAGCGGTCAATCAATTACGACGCTATCAAGAAACGCATGAGCAACTTTTTTACTATAACCAGTTTATGATTGCGACAAGCAATTATCGCGCAAAGGCGGGAACGATCGGAGCGAAAGTGCAACATTACGGCGAGTGGAAAGATCCGTATCCAAGAACGGTGCCTGAACTTGGTGACTCACCTACGAAACAAGATATTTTAGTTGCAGGAATGTTATCGAAAGAAAATTTGCTTGATTTGATTCAAAACTTCATCGTCTATGAAGTTGATGGTGGACGGGTCATTAAAAAAATTGCCCGTTATCAACAATTCCGTGCTGTAAATAAAGCGATCCATCGCATTTTACATGCAAAAACGCCGAAAGATCGCGGCGGGGTGATTTGGCATACACAAGGTTCAGGTAAATCGTTGACGATGTTATATTTAGCCGTCAAACTGCGACGAATCAAAGAGTTGCACAACCCAACGATTGTCGTTGTCACCGACCGTAAAGATTTGGATGACCAAATTACAAAAACGTTCCGTAAATGCGGCTTTCCTAATCCGCAGCAAGCGGAAAGCGTTAAAGACCTTAAAAGGCTATTACAACAAGGACCGGGATCCACGATTATGACGCTTGTGCAAAAGTTCCAACCAGACAAAGATCAAGACGAGTATCCAGAACTTTCAAGGTCGGAAAATATTTTTGTGCTAGTCGACGAGTCGCACCGTACGCAATATAAAGGTTTAGCGATGAACATGCGGAAAGGATTGCCGAATGCCTGCTATATCGGCTTTACAGGAACACCGATTGATAAAGAAGATAAAAGTACAACACGAACGTTTGGCTCTTATATTGACAAATATACGATTGAACAAGCGGTCGATGATGGGGCAACCGTTCCGATTTTCTACGAAGCTCGAATGGTTAACCTTCATTTGCAAGGCGAGTCACTAGATCGCTTATTTGATCGTAAATTTAGCGACTATAGCGAAGAAGACCGTGAGCGAATAAAAAAGAAATACGCCAAAGAAGAAGCCATCTTAGCCGCTCCGAGCCGCATTGAGCAAATTGCCTTAGATATTGTGGAACATTTTGAAAATTATATCCTGCCAAACGGTTTTAAAGCGCAAGTGGTGGCGGTGAACCGTGAAGCGGCGGCGATTTATAAACAAAAGCTCGATGAACTTATTAACGGAAAATATGAAACAGCATTAATTATTTCAACAGGTCCCGAAGATAAAAACAATGAATTATTAAAAGACTACTCTCTATCCCGTGAGGAAGAAAAACAATTAATTGAACGCTTCAAAAAGCCGTTTGAAGAAGACAAACTAGCGATTTTAATTGTTTGCGATAAGCTTCTAACAGGTTTTGACGCTCCAATCGAACAAGTGATGTACTTAGATAAACCGTTAAAAGAGCATAACCTTCTTCAGGCAATCGCTCGTACAAACCGTACGTATGAAGGAAAAACGTATGGGCTTATTGTTGACTACTTTGGGGTATCGAAATTTTTAGAGAAGGCGCTCGCGATTTTCTCTAAACAAGATATTCAAGGAGCGTTGTTGCCGATTGAAAGCGAGTTGCCAAAGTTAAAACAAGCCCACCGAAAAGCGATGAGCTTTTTTGACTATATTAACCGAAGCGATGCCGATGCGTGCGTTCAAGTATTAGAGCCTGAAGATGTGCGTCATGAGTTTGAAAAAGCGTTTAAAGAGTTTTCCAAACGAATGGATATGATTTTACCGAACCGTGAAGCTTCTCCATATATAGAAGACTTAAAGTTTTTAGGGAAAGTACGGCAAATGGCAAAAACGTTATATCGTGACGAGCAAATGGATATTTCCGAGTGTGGCGAGAAGGTCAAACAATTAATTGCAGAGCATTTATATGCTGAGTCTGTCGAAGTCATCCATGAACCGATTGATATTTTGTCCAGTAAGTTTGATGAGCGGCTAAAAAAAGCCCCTTCAAAAGAAGCACAGGCGGCGGAAATGGAACATGCGATTCGTCATGAGATTAAAGTGAAGCTGGAAGAAAACCCTGTATACTACACGTCGTTAAGAGAAAAACTTGAACAATTAATCGAAGCAAGACGGAAAAAAATGATGGATATCGCAGAATTAGTAGAAAAGCTACGCAGCATGGTCAATGACATGCGAAACGTCAACCAACAAGCGCAAAATCTTGGCTTTACACGGGAACAATATCCATTTTACCAGCTGTTCCAACAGCTTCTTCCAGATGAAGAACATAAAGATACGATCGATGCGTTGACGCATCTTGTAACAGACATGATTGCCGAGGAAAGCCAAGTCATTGATTGGGTAAACAAAGAAGATGTAAAACGAGAAATGCGGAAGAAAATTAAAAAGCAGTTGCGGGCAAGTGTTATCCCTAAAGATCAGATAGAAAATGTAACGCAACAGATTATGTCATTAGCGATGGTTCATTATAAACGATAAACGTATGAAAGCCTCCTACCAATCTAGGGAGGCTTTCGTCATTTATAAAGTTAAGGTTGGGCCATTTACACGCAACCATTCTTTTCTTTGTTCATAGTCCGACATCACAGATTTAACAAAATGCCAAAAATCATTGGAGTGATTCGGATATTTAATATGTGCTAATTCATGTACTAATAAATAATCGATAATCGGCATTGGTGCCATCATAATTCTCCAGTTTAAATATATGGCTCCTTCGTTTGTACATGTTCCCCAGCGCATTTTTTGTTCTTTTAATTTAATTTTAGTAGGGGTTACTCCCATTTTAGGGCAATAAATTTTTAAACGTTCTTGTAGTTTCATTTCTCCGTACAGAATATACCAATCTTTGAACGCTTGTTGGAAAAATGAGATTCTTTCTTCTTCTGTTAAATGCGGTGGCACCGTGGCAATAAATTTCCCTTGTTTAAACATAAGAATCGGCTTTGTAACTTCCTCGCTTTTATATACTTTTAATCGATAATTGCGCCCTAAATAAGCAAATTTCTCTCCGCTTACAAACTCTTTTGGAGCAGGGCAATCAGAAATTTGATTCAACGCCTGCCATTTATCAATAATCCATGGAGCCTTTTTATAAAGGATAGAATGTAAAAGTGTAGGCTCTATCCCCACGGGGGCTACGACTTTTACCCCCTCTAACCATTCAACCGATATCGTCACATCCCGCTTTTCCGGCTTATACTCTACTGCATAATCTATTGTTGTCTTGCCATATTGAAAGCTAGGCATAGAAATACTAACTCCTTCGTTCCTTTAATTGTCTTTCATTTTAACTTTGGGAAAGCAAAAGGTCAATTGCGAACGGTGCCAGGCACCGTTCGTAAGGAATATGCTCTTTTCGCCAAAAAACAAGCAAAATCGTTGACAAAATGACATTCGCTGAATAAGATAAGATTAAAAGTTGGTTTAGGGAAAAATTATAACCTCTGTACAAATTGTTAATAGGAGGGAAACTGTTATGACTCAAGCAAAACTCGAACGTTTATGTGATGCTCAACCAGGAGAACGTTTTCGTATCACAAAGATTAATATAGAAGGAACAATGAAGCGGAGACTGCTTGATTTAGGGTTTGTGCCCGGCTGTGAAGTAACAGTCTTGCAAAAAAGTCCGTTAGGTGACCCAACGGCTTATCGTGTCAGCCATACGACCATTGCTTTAAGAAAGGAAGAAAGTTCTAATATTTACGGGGAGAGGATCGGCAATGAATAATCGTGAATATACGATTGCACTCGCAGGAAATCCAAATACAGGAAAAAGTACGTTATTTAACGTGTTAACGGGCTTGCGGCAACATACAGGAAACTGGCCGGGGAAAACGGTCGTTCACGCCGAAGGCTTTTTCACCTATAAAGATGAACAATATCGAATCATCGATCTTCCCGGAACGTATTCGTTATACTCTAACTCCGTGGACGAAGAAGTGGCGCGGGATTTTATCATTTTTGCCAAGCCTGATGTTACGCTCGTCGTGTTGGATGCAACGGCGCTGGAGCGAAATTTGAATTTAGCGTTGCAAGTATTAGAAATGACCGACCGTGTCATCGTCTGCCTCAACTTAATGGACGAAGCGAAAAAGAAAGGAATTGTCATTGATATCGCTAAACTTTCCAAAAAACTAGGCGTTCCGGTTGTACCGCTTGCGGCGCGTAATAAAGAAGGCATCGAGGAATTGCTCGAAACAATCGTCCGGATGGTTCATGGGGAAATCAAAACAAAACCGATCGTTGTTTCATACAGTCGCGCGATCGAAGAAAAGATCACCAAACTTCTCCCGCTTGTTAAAGAAATTGTCGGGGAGGAATATCCGGCGCGCTGGGTTGCGCTTCGTTTATTAGACGGAGATACGTCATTGCTTCACGCCTTGCAGCATCAGCCGCATCATTTGTTAAAGGGGGTGCCGAACTATGCGTGCCACTGTTCCGCTAAATCCATTTGATGAATTGATGGATTATGCGAAAAGTTTATCGGACGGCGATACAAGGGAACAAATTGTTTCCGCTATTTTCCAAACATCAAGAGACATTTGCAAAGAAACTATTACGTACACAAAACGTGAAAAGCTGCATGAAACCGAAAAGCTCGATCGTATTTTTACTTCAAAAATCTGGGGATTCCCTATTATGCTCGCCATGCTTGCCGTCGTTATTTATATCACAATCGCTGGCGCAAACGTTCCTTCTTCGCTGCTCGCTGAATTTTTCGGATGGTTTGAAGGATATATAACGCTTGCTTTTGAGAAAATGCATGCCCCAGAGTGGCTGCACGGAATTCTCGTGCTAGGATTGTACCGTGGCACAACGTGGGTCGTGAGCGTCATGTTGCCGCCGATGGCGATTTTCTTCCCGATTTTTGCTTTGCTCGAAAACTACGGATATCTTCCACGCGTTGCTTTTAACATGGACCGGTTATTTAAAAAGTCAGGAGCGCACGGAAAGCAGTCGCTGACGATGGCGATGGGGTTCGGCTGCAACGCTGCGGCGATCATGTCCACAAGAATTATCGAGTCGCCACGTGAACGAATGCTGGCCATTTTAACGAACAACTTTGTCCCTTGCAACGGCAGATGGCCGACGTTAATTTTGCTTGCTTCATTATTTATGGCAGCTGGCTATACAGGTGGCTGGAAGACGTTGATGACAGCAAGTGTGGTCGTCGCGATGGTCGTATTTGGAATCGTCGTCACCCTCACCGTTTCCTGGGTGTTATCCAAAACCGCGTTACGCGGCATGCCGACCCATTATACGCTCGAACTTCCGCCATACCGGCGGCCAAAAATATGGGATACGATTGTTCGCTCCACATTGGATAAATCCATTTGCGTCTTAAAGCGGGCTGTAACAGTCGCTGCTCCAGCTGGCGTGTTGACATGGGTGTTAGCTAACATTCATATCGGTGATACAACAGTCCTTGCTTATGTCGCCCATTTGCTTGATCCGTTTGCCCGCCAGTTAGGACTCGACGGCTACATTTTGATGGCGTTCATTTTAGGGCTCCCTGCCAATGAAATTGTGCTTCCGATTTTATTGATGGGGTATTTATCGACAGGAGCGTTAACCGAAGTTGATGGGCTTCATTCTCTGAAACAAATTTTCCTCGACCACGGCTGGACATGGCTGACGGCGTTAAATATGATGCTGTTTTCGTTGCTTCACTATCCGTGCGGGACAACACTCATCAATATTTATAAAGAAACGAAAAGCAAAAAATGGACGTTTGTGGCGTTCGCACTTCCAACAGGTATTGCGATTGCCGTAACGTTTACAACCGCCCATATCGTACAGTGGCTAGGGCTCCTTTAATGAACATCCCGCTTCCTTAGTTAAAAGGCAAGCGGGATATTTTGTTATACCTCTTTCACTTCCTCTAAATGCGACACATCTGCTTCTACAAGCAACTCCAATCGCCCGTCTTTCACTCGAACGGTTGTAAGACTCGCACCATGCATAAACGGCCGAGCCCAAAGTTCTTCCAGCGGGGCTTGTTTCAGACGAGTCACGATCGTTTTTAAGACAACTCCGTGCGTTACAATTACAATATTGCCGGAACGGTACTCATTGATGATGTCAGTTAATGCAGCAAACGCCCGATTTTGCACGTCACTAAATCGTTCCCCTCGCTTCGGGGCGTACAAGTGCGGCTCATTCCAAAAATGGTGAAACAAAATGGGGTCGAACCGCTGAATTTCGTCATGCGTTTTTCCTTCCCAATCCCCGAGATGGATTTCCCGCAATCTTTCCTCTTGATAAATCGGAATCAACCGCTCCCCACGGATGATCTTTGCTGTATCAAGCGCCCGTCCGCTTGTGCTCGCATAAATTGCTGTCAAATCGACTTCCTCTAACCTTTTCCTAAGCCGGCGCGCATCTTCCCTGCCTTTTTCCGTCAGCGGCGAATCTTGCCAACCTTGCATGCGCTTCTCTATATTCCACTCCGTTTCCCCATGTCTTGTCAAATATAGCATAAGCACGCTAGTCCCCCCTTGTAACATACCCTCTCACCATTACGTGTTAGAGGGCATGTTTGCTCGGTTATATTGCTCAAGCCATTGCTTTAACTTTTCCGCTTCGAGCGATTTGCTGAAATAAAAGCCTTGGGCAAAATCACAGTGCATTTGTTGAAGGAGAGATAATTGGTGATTCGTTTCGACCCCTTCTGCAAGTACTTGAATATCAAGGCTTTTCGCTAAATGAATAATCGTATCGACAATCGTTGCATCTTTTGAATTTTCAACAATCCCTTGAATAAAGCTGCGGTCAATTTTTAACATCGACACCGGCAAATTACGGATATAGGCAAGCGATGAAAAACCGGTACCGAAGTCATCGATCGCCACTTGCACACCGATGTTTTTCAACTCCGTTAAAATATGCCTGCCTGTTTCGATATTTTCCATCAATCCGCTTTCTGTCACTTCTAAAATTAAATGCTCCGGCGCAAAGCCAGTTTCGTTCAATATGTAAATGACATGACCGACCAGTTCTTTTCGATTCAACAAAAATGGAGATAAATTTACCGCTAATTTTAACTGCGGAAAATGGACTTGCCACTCCTTTACTTGCCGGCATGCCTGCTCTAATACCCACAAGGTAATTTCAAAAATAAATCCGCTTTTTTCTGCAAGTGGAATAAATTCAAGCGGCGGAATTTCTCCAAGTTTCGGATGCCGCCAGCGAAGCAACGTTTCTACCCCCATCGCAGAGCCGCTTCCTAATTCGATTTTCGGCTGATAACATAAATAAAATTGTTCACGCATAATTGCAAACGGAAGATCACGCTTAATCACCGCCGCCTGGTTTTGAACGGGCTGGTAAAAATAATAGCCGTTTTTTCCGCGATCTTTCACATAGTAAAGTGCTTGATCGGCATATTTCATCAGTTGTTCTTGGTCGTCCGCATCACTCGGAAAAAACGCAATGCCGATCGAAAGCGTCGATTGAATCATTTGTTTTTCGTAACGGAACGGCTGGTGAAACGCCTGAATCAACCGCTCCGCTAACTCGGACACTTTTTCTTTTGTTGCATTCGTCAACAATAGCACAAATTCATCTCCGCCAATTCGCGCAAAAAAAATCATCAGCACGCAACACCGCTTGAACCCGCTTCACCGCCTCTTTTAAAAAATAATCTCCCGCCTGGTGCGAAAAATGATCATTAATCCATTTGAACTTATCAAAATCCAAATAGCATAAGGCAAACGTCGTCTGCGCTTCAACAAGCTGACGTATATATTTTTCAAAATAACTGCGATTGGCAATGCCAGTTAACGAATCAAAATAAGCGAGCTGATGCAATTTTTCTTCATATTTTTTGCGCTCACTAATATTTTTCGCCGTAACAACAATGTAATCAAGCTGATCGTCCTCATTTAAAATCGCTTTTCCATGAGCTTCCATCCATACCCATTCGCCTTGTTGGTTGAGTCTACGAAATTCTACGGTTTGTTGCTCGTTCGTTCCATATAACATTTGTAATTTTTCTTGCAAAAGCAACACATCTTCCGGATGTACGTAACGAAACAAATCGTTCTTCAAGCATTCTTCTCGAACGATACCGAACGTGTTTTCAAAAGAAGGAGAAATATACGTTACTTTTCCTTCATTAGAAAGAATTAAAATGTAGTCGGATGAATGTTCAGCGATGATCCGAAACCATTTTTCGCTTTCTTGCAGCGCCGCTTCCATCTGCTTTTGTTCTGTTCGATCGCGTAATACGCATAAAATAGCGCAAACGTTTTCTAAGCGAACAGTGCCAGGCACTGTTCGTAATTGGTTTGTACTAAATATTTTGCATAAAGGAAACTTTTAGGGTAAAAAAAATTGCTCCTACACTTAGAATTAGATATATGTAAGAGCAAAGAAAATGTTGCCTAAATAAATTGTACCTCCGAAAGAATTTTAGTCAAGGGAAACTTTTATTACTTATTAGTTCTTAGGCTCTCTAAAATATTGAACAAGGTACTGACCTTGTTCAAACCATTTAATAATATTTGAAACTTATGTTTGAATGAATACTCTCCCACTTACGTTAAGCTTAGAAGGGCTATAAAAAGTTCTAACCATAACATTGCCATCACCTTCAATGGTTTAAAAAATCATTTATCAAATACTCTGCATCGGCACCCACTCCTCCAATAAGAGCGGATCCTCTTCGATACTGCCACGGCAATCCTAAGAAATATAATCCTTGTACAGAATCAACCAGCTCCGAAGAGGGTTAGATTCTCATTTCCCCGTGATGGATTTGAGAGGTTTCAATTTGAATGGTTGTATGCTGAATTTTAAAGTGTTCCTCAATAAAATGGATCGCTTCTTGTAAAACCTTTTGGCTGTCTTGATGATCTTCAATCAAAATATGGCAACTTAATGAGTCCAACCCTGAAGTAATTGTCCAAATATGAAGGTCGTGAACGTCAATCACTCCTTCAATACTTTCTAAGGCTTTTTTCACTTCATTTTGGTCAATGGTAATAGGCGTTCCTTCCATCAAAATATGAACCGTATGTTTAATAACTCCCCAAGCACCTTTCAAAATTAATAAAGCAACCAAAACTGAAATAATGGGGTCTGCAATATACCAACCAAAGAGCCACATAACGAGTCCTGCAACAATGGCTCCAACAGAACCTAAAGCATCTCCGATAACGTGAAGATAGGCACTACGAAGATTGACATTATTTTTAACATCACCTTTTCTCATTAACGCCCAGGCGCTTAAAAGGTTGGCAAAAAGTCCAATGAATGCAATCAGCATCATAGAACCGCTAGCTACAGTTGGCGGGTTGTAAAAACGCTGAATAGCTTCCCATACGATAAATCCAGCGATAACAAACAAGGTAACTCCATTAAATAAAGCGGCTAAGATTTCAAAACGATAAAAGCCATACGTTTTATTGGGGGAAGCTGGTTTGGTTGCAAACCAAATTGCAACTAAGCTAAGAATAAGTGAACTGGCATCACTAAGCATATGACCAGAGTCAGAAAGAAGGGCTAGGCTGTTTGTGATTAAACCTCCGAAAAACTCTAACAACATAATTCCAGAGGTGATGAGAAGGGCAATCGTAAGCCCCTTTTTATTACCTTCTCTGCCGAAGTCGTGGTGATGATGTCCGTGACCGTGATGATGGTGATGACCGTGGTGATCGTGAGAATGATGGTGATGATGATTATGCATTGTAAAACGCCTCCTTAATGATGTTCAGAATGGTCAATGGCTTGTTTTAATAATGAAATAACGTGTTCGTCATCGCAGGAGTAAAATAGTGTTTTTCCTTCACGGCGATACTTAACCAGTCTCAGATTTCGTAACATACTAAGTTGGTGGGAAACAGCTGATTGAGACATTTCCAATACTTCTGCAATGTGATCTACATTGCACTCTTCTTGCGATAACAAATAAAGAATTTTGATTCTTGTTGGATCGGCTAATACCTTAAATATTTGCGATACATTTTCAATGGTTTCAGATTTTAAGAAAGAATGGTCTTCGGTTTTCATTATGATTTCCCTCACTTTATTTATTATATATGAGCATATGTTCATATGTATGTAATAATATTTTAAATTCAGTTTTTTGTCAAGTTTAGGAAATGTTTTTTAATGAAAATGGGTGATTTAGCTCATAATGAATGAGAGGAGGCTGATGATATGGGAGACAATCATAATCATTCCCACGTATCAGATAACAAAAAGGGATTAATGATCGCTCTTCTTATTACTTCGGGGATAACGGTTTTGGAGTTCTTTGGTGGACTGTTTACGAATAGCCTAGCATTACTATCGGACGCAGGGCATATGTTAAGCGATATTGGCTCTCTAGCTTTGAGCTTGTTTGCTATGTGGTTCGCCGCAAGACCCCCTTCTCCACGAAAAACATACGGTTTTTACCGATTTGAAATACTGGCAGCTATGTTGAATGGACTTCTCTTATTCGTCATTGCGGGATTTATTTCTTACGAAGCTTATAAACGTTTTTTTGAACCTCCAACAGTCGCAAGTGGTACAATGATGCTCATTGCTACCATTGGATTGTTGGCAAACATCACCAGCGCATTTATTTTGACAAAAAAAGTGATACCAAAGAAAATGTAAATGTGCGAAGTGCCTATTTGCATATCATTTCTGATGCATTAGGTGCGATTGGGGCAATTGTGGCAGGGATTGTAATGTACTTTTTCGGCTGGTATGTGGCTGACCCCATCATCAGTGTTGTCGTGTCGCTATTAATCTTGAGAAGCGCTTGGGGTGTGGTAAGCAACTCCTTTCACATTCTTATGGAAGGAACGCCGATTACAATTGATATGGACAAAGTAAAGCAAACTCTTCAATCCATTGAGGGCGTAAAAGATGTTCACGATTTACACATCTGGACAATCACCTCTGGGTTGGATTCGCTCAGTTGCCATTTGCTCATTGATGATACCAAGGATAGTCAGGACATTTTGAAACAGTCCATCCAACGGATTGAAGAAGAATTTCACATCTTGCATACGACAATTCAAGTGGAAAAATCGGACTTACAACATACCGATTTAAGGGTATAAAAAGGACAGCAGTAAGCTGTCCTTTAAAATATAAGCACATCTATTGTAAATTCTTATTCAAATTCCCGTATGACGTTATCCTCAAGTTTTTTACAGAAAAAATAAGTAAAATGAAACCAATACAAAACCAATTATAGCCATTATAACACAGTATACCTGAATCCGTGACAAAACATCTTTACAATGGTCGCAAACCGTTGATACGATAAGGGAAAACGACGTTGACGACTCTTCATCAAGTAGGTGAATGTGATGAAAGATTTCCCGATTCGGTTTGTATTGACAGATGAAGCGATTACTCCAAGTGCTGGGCTTGCTCTCGTGGGCTACTTACTGCACCAAACGAAGCTGGATAAACGAGTAAACGCACTTCGGCTCCCAACGGTTCGTCGAGATGTGCACATTTCCCATAGCGACGTCATTCGCTCGATGATCGGCTTGCTTGCCACAGGAAAAACGGATTTTGATCATATCGAAGCGTATCGTCAGGACGATATCTTTTCGACATCAATGGGCATTCGGCACGTACCTTCCTCCCCAACGTTGCGACAGCGTCTCGATCAGCTCGCTTGTCTCCCGATGACCGAAACCATCATTTGGGAGGAATCGATGCGTCTGTTGGTTCGACAACACGCTACCTTGTCCGCTTGTTGGACGAAAGGGAAAACGACATGGCTTCCCCTTGATATAGATGCTTCCCCATTTGATAACTCCGATACGAAAAAAGAAGGAGTGAGTCGAACGTATAAAGGATTTGACGGTTTTACGCCGTTGTTTGCGTACGCAGGGAAGGAAGGGTATATCGTTCATGCCGAGCTGCGTCCAGGGAAACAACATGTACAAGACAACATGCCTTCGTTTTTAACTACCGCCATCCGTCGAGCTCGTCCGCTGACCTCGTCTCGTCTGCTTGTCCGCATGGATGCAGGGAACGATGCGGAAGCGAATGTGCACGTATGTCTAAAGGAAGACGTGGACTTTGTCATCAAGCGAAACTTACGCCGAGAATCGAAAGCGCTTTGGTTCCAGATCGCTTCGCAAAAGGGCAGACGCGTCGATGATGGACAAACAGAAGGAGTACAAACGTATGAGTTATGCCTTCCACAGACAGCAGCAATCGATGGACACACGTATACGTACGTTCAAGTCACCCAAGTGACGGAACGAACGATGGAACGAAATGGACAGCTGATGCTCGTTCCTGATTACGAAGTCGAAAGCTACTGGGTGCGCCTCGAAGGATACGAGCATGTTCGAATGAGTGATGTGCTCGCATTGTATCACGATCATGCGACATGCGAACAGTTTCATAGCGAACTGAAAAGCGACTTAGATTTAGAGCGACTTCCATCAGGGAAGATGAAAACGAATGCGCTCGTGTTAGGATCGGTGCCTGTCACCGCCCGAAGTATGTCGAAAAGCTCTGCGGAGAGAAATCTCTGCGGGGCTTTTCTTTTGTCTTCCCTTTCTTTGATTAAAAAGAAAAAAGGCAAAGCGACAATGGCTTTCCCCTGAAATGGATGTGGATGATATCTAGTCATCTGAGACTTTAATCAAAACTTCTTCTCTTTTCCGTTTTATTCGTTTCCAAAGATATGGTCCAGCGAAGAATAAACACTTTGTAACTATTCAGCCACATGATCAAGTGGGCTGAATTTAAACAGTTGGAATTTATTTTATCTTTTAATCACTCTCTCCCTTCAAAAATTAAATTTTCAACCTAAAAAACGGTTCATCCTCTCACTTTTTTACCCCATTTGTCATAAAAATTTTCCGCAAAATTCAATTTTCTACTTTTGCATTTCCCTTATTTCCCGATTTTAATCAAATTGTCCCTTATATTCTACGAAAGGATGATTTGTATGCAATACCTCGATTTAAAAATGGATTTTATGTTTAAACAACTGTTCGGCCACCCAAGTAGAAAGTCAATCACGATGGCGTTTTTAAATGCGTTGCTACATCGGACTGGAGATGATCGCATCATCGACGTACAGTTTGAAAACACCGAACTAACGAAAGAAACAGAAGACGGTAAGACTGGACGGTTAGATGTCATCGTTCGCACAAACCGCGGCGAGCGCATTCACGTTGAAATTCAAATCATCCCACAATACGGTATGCCCGAACGGCTATTGTATTACTGGGCAAGGTTGTTTTCATCTTCACTATCGAAAGGAGAACGGTACGACATTCTCCCTCCAACGATTATGATCGCCATCTTAAATTATCCCCTTTTCCCACATGAAACGGATCGCTTTCATACCGTTTTTCACATTCGTGAAGACGAGGAACAGTTTCTTTGGAGCCATCACCTTGAATTTCATGTACTCGACTTGTCACAATTTATGGTAAAATGGAAGAAATATCGGAGAGAAGTGAAACAGTCACCAGAATGGCCATGGCTAACGATGTTGTCGGCTGTCGATGGACGAACGAAAAAAATGGATGAAGAGATGTTTCGTGAATTGGAGGGAATAGCCATGACAGAACAAGACATTTTAGAAGCGCTAGAAGAATGGCAAAACTTAAGCGTCGACCCCGAAAACCGCTACGCATACGAAATGCGGCTGAAATGGCTCCTTGATCAACTCTCAAACATTCGCGGCAGTCGGGAAGAAGGATTGAAAAAAGGATTAGAACAAGGTCGAGAAGAAGGGAAAAATGAAACGATTCGAAAAATGGTCGAAAAAGGAATGAGTATAACAGACGTTGCCCATATTCTCGACATGACAGAGGAGGAAGTACGGGAGCGGTTGGGAGATTAGCGAACGGTGTCGGGTGCTGTTCAACTATGTTGTGTCCCTCTTTGTCCCACGTCAATGATGTTGCACAGGTGATTGGAGAGCGATCAGAAAATCGATTCGCTGTTCAAATACGTCCTAAATTAGCGAACGGTGCCAGGCACTGTTTAGCGAACAGTGCCTGGCACTGTTCGTAAGGACTACGGCAGTAAAAAGGTAGCAGATACTATCAGGGAATATGCCGATAATATTGCTGATACCTTGCGGACCATAGCTTCTTGGAAAGACCTTTCTATCCAAATCATTCAAGATCAAGTTAGCGGGGCGTTATATGATCTGGGAGTACCACTGAGTACAGCGAGACAGGTTGGTTGGGTCATTTCAAAATTCGTAGACTGGGTATTACTATAGTACAAGGAGGGTGCTATGAACGAGGAAAGAATCAAGGATCTTGAAGCAAAATTGAGTCTAGCCACCGACGCAATTACGTTACTCTTAGATATGGTGAACAAGGAGCACAAAAGCTTTGCGATTCTGGCCTTAGCCACTGGCTTTACTGCCGACGAGTTGGAACGCCTGGAAAAGCTGTTTTATCACGCTGGCAAATCACAGTGGGACAAGGACACATTTGTGGCAGAGTTCGAGAAGCAGCTTCCCAAAAGAAGTGCAATGTTGAGAAGCATTTTGGAAGGGCTAAAGTCAGATGGAAAGTTCGTATCGTTATGCGAGAAGTATTTGGATTGACAGAAAAAACCCGCCCATGTCGAGGCGGGTTTATTTTTCTTCAAAACATCCAAATCTTCACCAAACGATTCTGTCAATGTCAAGAGAGTATGGAGATCGCGAAACTCAAAAACCTGTCGCTACTGGCCAGCATGACCGGCGACGTTGAGTGGCAGCATGAGTTGTGCGCGAGGCTGGAGAAGTTGTCGGGATGAAAAAGGAGCCCTTCTCGCTTGATATTATCCCTCTAGTGTAGACAGTTGGGAAAATGCCCATACTGTCATGAAAAACACTGGAGGGATTTGTTTATGTTCGAGACCAAGCAAACACCGAAAGGGAAGACCACCTATTCCGTGGAGTTTAAATGGAGGGCTGTCCAGATGTACATCGAAGAAGGATGGGGATATAAGCGGATATGCCAAGAGTTATAGGGATTCCCTGCACGAAAACGATCAGACTTTGGGTAAAACGTTATCATGAACATGGTCGAAAAGGGCTCGAAGAACGGCGCGGGACATCCAAGTCTCCATTCAAGGGAAGACCCCGAAAAAAAGAGTGCAGTTTAGAGGAAGAGAATCGAAGACTGAAAGCTGAGGCGGAGGCGCAAATAGATCGCATACAGCGCCGGAATCGCCGCCAGCCATAACGCCGTCCGCCAGCCGTAAGCTGGTATGACGAAATACGAGATGAGCGCTGCCAATAGCCAACCGCCAGCCCAAAAGCTCTCGAGCAGCACGACAGCCCGGCCGCGATCCTTAGCTGGCACCGCTTCTGAGACGAGCGTTGACGCGACCGGCAGCTCGCCGCCAAGTCCCATGCCGATCAAAAAGCGGAGCGCCAAAAACGCCGCCAACGTCGTCGTCAGCGCCGACAGCCCACTGCCAAGCGAGAACAGCAACAATGTGAAAATAAAAACGTTTTTCCGCCCGATCCGGTCCGCAAGCAATCCGAACACGAGCGCCCCGACCGCCATGCCGATCGAGTTGACGCTGCCGATCCAGCCGACTTGTTCGGCTGTCAAGTTCCAGTCTTTTTGCAAGGCGGCCATCAAAAACGACAACATGCCGACATCCATCGCGTCAAACAGCCAACCGAGATCGGCAATGCCTAACAGCTTGCGCTGGGAAATCATCGGTTGATTCATGTGTATCCCCCTGTCATCAATATGGTGCCAGGCACTGTTCGTAAGGAAGTGCTTTTAGGCGTATTTGATGGTCTTCCGGGGCTGGAGGAAGCCTTTCGGGCGGTTTATCCGAAAGCTGACGTACAGCGTTGTGTCGTTCACAAAGTCCGTAACACCCTCAGCCGTGTTCGGAAAAAAGACCAATTCGAAATGGCGGAGGATCTCAAACTGATTTATCGCGCACCGAATAAGGGGATGGCGTTACAGATGTTGCGACAGTTTGAATCGAAATGGTCGAGCAAGTACCCGAGAGAAGTGCAATCTTGGGCCAATGAGTTGAATGTCCTCCTCACCTTTATGAATTATCCAAACAGTATTCGAAGTGTAATTTACACGACGAATGCCATCGAACGAACGATCAAGGAGATTCGAAACGTCTAAAGCCGATGAACAGTTTGAGCAGTTTAGAAACCGCTGAAAAAGTCGTGTATTTGACCATTCAAGATTTTAATGAGAAATGGGCAGGGCGAAAGTTACGAGGATTTGCCGAAGCGCATGAAGCCCTCGAGCGAATGTTTGAAGAACGTTATCATTAACCAAATAATGCAAATGACAAAGTAAGGGGATGCTCCCTTTCCGCACAGGAGACAGAATATTCTGTCTCCTGTGCGGAGGAAACCGACTCCTTATCCATTCTAAATCCATTCAGAGATACCCTATCTATCTTACATTACACAAAATTCCTGACGGTACCTAGTTCGGTCAAGTCCTGATTATTGTGTAAAATTTCGCTCTCGTTCCAACGAATTTAGGCCTTGGGAAAATTAAACAGCTTTTTGGCGTTTCTTTTTACACAAAAACTCGGACTTCATCGAATTATCAATCAGAACTTTAATCTCTTTTGTTCTTTTCATTTAAAATTTTATCTATTTTTTCAGTTAATCTAGAGCTATCTATAGCTCTTCTAACTGCTGTTTCAATTATTACATATAAAATTAACCCTGAAAGAAGACACCAAAATATTAGTAACCCCAAAGATACTTTCACAATCTTCCCCCCAAAACAGATGTTTATCATATTATAACACATAGTTATATTTTTCCTCTTAATAAAACATATCCTACTTTTTGTCTATTTTATTTTAAATTTGGATCTTCATCGAAAGTTGTACTATTCTTTGGTTAAGAAATAGTAAACCTCATTATCTTTTTGCGGATAATGAGGTTTATTGTTTTTAGCTAATAGAATTTTTTGATGTAGCTAATTAAATGAACTACCTGGTAAATATTAGGTGGATTTTTTACATCCAATTCTTTTTTTGTTTTTCATTCAAATCACTAGTGTCGCATTAAAATAATTTAACACCTTTAAATAAACCGAATTTTCTGAAATATAATCCAAACACAAAAAAATCCTTTATAATGGTTGGGTGGTAGTAAACCATCCAAATCCAATACAAAGGACAAAACCATGGATAAGTTTACACGAAAAACATCATTTGAACAATGGTTTTCACCGATTAATCGTCCATTATTTGACGACCTAGTGAAAACACATCAATTAAATCACTATACCAAGAAACTTTATATGGCTTCATTTATGAAACTGCTTTTGTATGCCCAACTCCATGAAACCGAGAGTTTACGGGCGTTGAGTGACGCTGTCTTTTTAGAAGAATTACAACGAGCAACGGGATTGGAATCGATTAGTTTTTCACAGTTAGGGAGACGAATCAATACCATCCCAACTGAGTTCTTTCAAACGATTTTTCTCGATTTAGTGGCACAAATTCATCGGAAAACCAATTTCCAAACAAGAAGAAAAGTGACAACGCCTTTGAAAATCATTGATTCGAGTACATTACCGCTTAATTTGACCAATCATAAGTGGGCAGAGTTTCGAAAGACAAAATCAGGAGTAAAGCTTCACTTACGACTTGTTTTTATGGAAAAAGGACTCTCCTATCCAGATAAAGCCGTACTCACGAATGCCAACGAACATGATCGTGGTCAACTAGAAGTATTCGCGGATGACAAAGAATGCATGTACGTGTTTGATCGTGGTTACTTGGATTATAGGCGCTTTGATCAAATGACGGAAGATGGCTATTTCTTTGTGACCCGTTTGCGTAAAAACGCTGTTGTCCGAGTGTTAGAATCCTTTTCGTTACCAGAAGATTCACCCGTATTCTCTGATGAAATGGTTGTCATTGGAACACCACAAAATCGTTCTGAAAACGTGTTTCGCTTACTCAAATTGCAAGATACAAAAGGAAATAAGCTTCATTTACTGACAAATCGGTTTGACATTGACGCAGATGAAATTGCAGAAATCTACCAATCACGTTGGGCAATCGAACTTTTTTTCAAATGGATGAAACAACATCTGAACATTAAAAAGTTTTTTGGTCACAGTGAACAAGCTGTACATAATCAAGTGTACGTAGCCATGATAGTGTACTGTCTGAATGTTTTAGCTCAGTTGAACACGAATAGCGAACGCAGTTACTTACAAATTAGTCGCTATTTGAAGGCTTCTTTGTGGAAATCCGCTCACATTTGGTTACGAAAAATCGAAGGAAACAGCGTCCCATAAAGGTTTGCCAGTCGTTGTTGCACAAGTCATAGGTTATAGTAAAAAAATGGATGTATACTACCCTCGCTTAGGTGTTTTCGTTTTTTCTCTAAAGTCCAGAAAAAATAAAACTGAAAATTCAGACATCATTTATGCGACGGTAGTGCATTCAAATAAATACTTGAATAATAAAAGAAATGGGGTATAATATATTCAAACGGAAATTTGAATATGAAAGGGGATAATGAATGAGTAAGAAAGATACATGTGAAACCCGTGGTGCTAGTTGAGCGCTAGCGCTCAACTAGCACCACGGGTAACAGTATTGAATTAGTAACTGTAGATGAGCAAATTCGCTAACATAAATTTACAACCAAACAAAAAAGGAGACATGAACCCGATTCCTTGGTTAAAATAGATGTGCCACAACTATCCACAAGGAGGTTCATGTCTCATGAATAGATTAGCACATCATCAAGGAATCCACAAGTTTTTCATAACGTTAGGGTTGGCGCTTTATTTCTCGAAACCTGTGATGAAGCATCTCGTTCATATCGTGGATGCGATGATTACAAAGGGCTTTTCGGGAACGCTGACCGATCTACATCATGGGAGTTTTCATCCGAACCATCGCACGACACTGAGCCATTTTTTCACGAAAAGCCCATGGGAGGAAGAGACGCTGCTTCGCAAACTCCAACAGTGGGTGCTTCATCGTGTCGAACGCAGCTCGAAACGAGAGAATCAACCCATTTTTGTTTCGATCGATGATACGATTTGCCAAAAAACGAAGCCCTCATCACGGGCAACGCACGCCATTCAAGGGTGTGATTGGCACTATTGTCACGCAGAGAAAAAATCGATTTGGGGACATTCTCTCGTTTGGCTCATGGTTCATACGATGACTCAAGCGTTTCCTTTTGCCTTTCGCCTCTACGACAAGACGGCGGGGAAAAGCAAAGGGGAACTCGCGATCGAGATGCTTTCTTCGTTGGATGTGAGTCGCCCCGTTTATGTGCTCATGGACTCTTGGTATCCATCGAAAACCCTCGTGGGAGCCTGCTTGAAAAAAGGGTTCCACGTCATCGCGATGCTGAAGACGAATCGGATTCTCTATCCAAAAGGGACGGCCATTCAAGCAAAAGAATTTGCCAAATCTATGGAGCCACGGGATACCCGCCTCGTCACGGTGGGAAAAGAGCGTTATCGGGTGTATCGCTACGAAGGCGCTCTGAACGGTCTCAAGGATGCCGTGGTGCTGCTCGCATGGAAAGCCGATCAGCCGATGACGCCGAAACATCTTCATTGCGTCTTGAGCACCGATCGCGAGCTAAGCGATGAAGAGATCTTGCGCTACTATGCTGCACGTTGGTCGATCGAATGTTTTTTCCGTCAAGCGAAAGACCAGCTGAAACTCGATGGATACCGCGTTCGCGGGCGTCGGGCGGTGAAACGGTATTGGATCTTGGTGCAACTTGCGTATATGTACAGCATGTTCGAGTCGAACAGTGATTTTTCGGATGGGCTCGATCTCCTGCGCAAGAGAAAAGGACATAGCCTCGTGGAGTTCATTTACCGTGCAGCGAAACAAAATATTCCCATTGATACCGTGAAAAAACAGCTCCACGTGGCATAAGGGGTACCCTGTTTGTCTCTTTTTAAATGGTAATTATTGTAACGAAAATTGCTCAACTACAGTTAGTAAGCGATTTATACGTAAACAAAAGTCTAAGATTATTGCCATTAAAAGTCTGATATTATTGACAGTGGTTCATCACCAAAAGATGTACTTGACTTTTAAAGACAAACATGATAGCAATGTTGCTCAAAGAGATGTGTGGTATAAAAAGGAAAAATGCTGTTTTGATTTTCTCTATCATAATCGTCTTTCTTTGTCAAGTACACTTTGTGGTGAAGAGCCTTGACAGTCAAAGTTAGAATTAAACCAAAAAATTTAAATGGAAGGAGGAGTTAAAAGACAATAATTAATGACAAATAAATCTATACGACATCAGTGTTTTATTACACAAATAAGAAACTAAAAATCAAGTCATAAGGAGGAAAAACATGACAAAAAAAATTAAAAGTTTACTAGGTATAATGATGGCACTAGCAATGATTCTATCAGCAGGCTTTGGAAGTTCAAAGGTATTAGCTGCTGGAGGTAATGGAGAAATTGAAGTAACAGGAACAACACAAGGTAAGAGTTATTCAATATATAAGATTTTTGACTTAACTCAAAGTGGAGAAAATGTTTCGTATACTATTGCAAAAGAATGGGAAGACTTTTTCACTAATGGTGCAGGTAAAGAATATATCGCTGATAAAAATAATGAACAAGGAAACCTAAATCCAATAGTAGTAAGCGGTGCTGTTAAGTATATAAATATAACCAACGAAAATATTGCTGACTTTGCAAAAGCTGCATTGGGTGAATTAAATAAGGAAAGTATAAAGAAAACTCAGACAAAAAAAGCATTAGGAGACTCGGTGACTTTTAGTGGATTAGAACTTGGTTACTATTTAGTACATCCAGAAGGAGCTACAGATAAAGCAGATGGCCAAAATTCAATTGTGTCTTTAACTTCAACAACTCCAAAAGCAGAAGTTAAAGTGAAAGCAACATATCCAACTGTAGAAAAGAAAGTGGATAAGCCAACAGCTGACATTGGACAAGAACTTACTTATACATTAACAAGTAAAGTTCCTGACACTACAGGATATAGTAAGTATACCTTTAAAATGAAAGATACATTATCAAAAGGGCTAACTTTTATTTCTAAACCTGAGGAAGTAACAGTAACAATTGGTAGTGACCCTATTGAAGAACATGTAACAAAAAAAATAAATGGGCAAGTCTTAGAAGTATCTTTTGATATGTTACAACTACAAGATAAAGTAGGTCAAACAATTACGATAACATATAAGGCAAAACTAAATAAAGATGCAGTGATTACAGATAAAGCTAATCCAAACGAAGTTACTCTTGAATATAGTAACGATCCAAAAGATCCTGAATCAACAGATACAACAAAAGATAATGAAAAAGTGTTTACAGCTAAAGTTATAGTAAATAAAGTTGATGGAAAAGACCAAAAAGCTTTAGAGGGTGCAAAATTCAAGTTAAAAAATGACCAAGGTAAATATTATAAAGTTGATGAGTCAACTAAAGAAGTAACTTGGGTTGACAAAGAAGAAGCAACAGAAGTTGAAACAAAAATCGGAACTGATGGAAAAGCAACTGCTTCTTTTGAAGGTTTAGCTGCTGGAACATATTATTTGGTAGAAACTAAAGCACCAGAAGGATATAACCTATTAACAGAAGAAAAAGTAGTAGAAATTAAAGTGACTAAAGAAAATGAAACTGTTACTGCTATTATAGATGGTCAAGCAACAGTTGAAAATAATTCAGGTGTAGAACTTCCAGGAGTTGGTGGTATGGGTACAACCCTATTTACAATTTTAGGTGGAGGAGTTATCTTAATCGCTCTATTTGGTCTTGCAAAAGGAAAAGTAAAAAAAGGAAAGGAGCTAAAAATTTAAGTAGAGGTGGACTTACCACCTCTACTTAAATAATAGTTAATTATGAAAAAAAGCAAATCAATTTTTTTTCGCCTTCTTTTATTAATAGGTTGTAGTATTTTCTTCTACCCTACTATTAGTGATTATGTCAATAGCATCACTCAATCCAGAGCGATTGTTGAATACCAAGAAGCACTAAGTCAGCTCGAAGGGATGGAGATAGAGAAAATAAAAGAAAAGGCGGATAAGTACAATCAAAATTTATTAAAGATAGAACATCCCTTATCCAACCCTCTTTCACTCAAAGGATATAAAGAAAACCTGGATCCTTTTAAAAACGGAATGATGGGAACGGTAATCATAGACAAAATAAATGTCAACTTACCTATTTACCATGGTGTCAACGAGGGGGTACTCCAAGTAGGAGTTGGACACCTTCCGGGATCTTCTTTACCGGTAGGAGGCAAAGGCACACATGCTGTAATTACAACTCATAGTGGACTGCCATCGGCTAAATTATTTACTGATTTAAATAAACTGAAAATAGGTGATGAATTTACCTTATCTGTCTTAGGGGATAATTTAACCTATAAAATAAATCAAATTATTACTGTTTTACCAAAAGAAGTAGAAGCCTTAAAAATTGAAGAAGATAAGGACTATGTAACCATGGTTACATGCACACCCTATGGAATAAATACTCATAGGCTTTTAGTAAGAGGAGAAAGAGTAATAAAAGATACAAATCATAAAGAAGCAAAAACTCTTGAAAAAGCAGAAAAAAGTATAAAAACACATCTAATTAAGATGATATTTTTCTTGATTGTATTCCTTATTATTCTATTTACTATTATAAAAGATTTAATATCTTTGATAATAAATAGGAAAAAGCATAAAAACCAAGATAAAAATTAAAAATTTGCTTAAAGCAAGATTTATTGGTGGTGAAAGATGAATAAAACTAAAAAAATCCTACCATTATTTCTTATGTGCTTAATATTAAGTCTTATTATATTTCCTTCAAAGATTTTAGCAAGTAGTGAGTTTGATGCAAACAAAGACGTTGAGTTTACTATCGACTATCAGAATGAAGGTAAAAGATTATCTAATGCGGAATTTGACATATATAAAGTGGCAGATGTTGATAAAGATTTAAACATTAAACTTACAGAGGAATTTAGTAAATATCCTGTGGATTTAACAAAATTAAATCAAGATGGTTGGAACGATTATGCTCTGACTCTTAAGGGATATGTACAAAGTGACGGGGTAAAACCCTTACAGACAGGAATAACTGATGCCAAAGGAATTTACAAAACAAAACTAAAAGCAGGCTTGTATCTTGTTATCGGTAAAAATCTAACTTTGGATAATTATATATATGAGTCTAGTCCTTTTCTAGTATTACTACCTAATGTCGAAAAAGAAACAGGAACATGGAATTATGATGTTATCTCAAAGCCAAAGACAACAAGAAATGAAAAAATCATAAAGGAAGTATCTAAAAAAGTCATTAAGATTTGGAAAGATAAAGGATTTGAAAACTTACGTCCTAAAGAAATAGAGATTGAACTATTAGGAAACGGGAAGCTAAGAGAGACCATAGTTTTAAGTGAAAAAAATAATTGGCAACACACATGGCATAAATTAGACGAAAGTGTTAATTGGACATTGGTAGAAAAAGGCGTGGATAAAGGAAAATATAAAGTATCTATAAGTGAAGAGGGGGATACTTTTATAGTTGAAAATACCTATATACCACCTAAAAGACCACCAAAAGAACCACCCAAAAAAACAAAAGAACCCTTGCCACAAACGGGTCAGTTATGGTGGCCGGTGTATACACTAGTTGGTCTCGGCTCAGTCATGATTGTGTTAGGCTTTATTCAAAATAGAAGAAAGAAGGATGATGTATAAAATTTTGTGTAAAGCATTTTGCTAGGCAAAAAGAAAAAAGGTAGGGTATTCTCTGATTTGAACCAAAAATCTTAGAGAAAGGAGTACCCTACCTATGTCTAAAAGTATACCGAATGTAGACTGGGCAAATCAACTGGAAAGTGTCATTCGTCAGTTTGTAAAGGAAAAATTAGAACTGATCATGCGGGAAGAAATCAAACATTTCCTCGAAATCGAACAGGCGGACACATCCAATATGAGAAACGGCTACTATCAACGAAATCTAGATACGCAATATGGCCGAATTGAAGGCCTTTTGGTCCCAAGGGATCGAAATGGGGAATTTCAAACGCAGCTGTTTGCCCCTTACCAACGTCATACTGGTTGGCTCGAGGAAGCCGTCATCAAAATGTATCAAAGTGGCATGAGTACGAGGGAAATTGGCAAGTTTATCGAACGAATTTTAGGAAATGCCTATTCTCCAACGACAATCAGTCGTATTACCGATGTAGTGAAGGAAGACATCGAGAAATGGCACAATCGTCCTCTACATCAGCGTTATTCGGTTTTATATTTGGATGGTTTATACGTAAAACTTCGTCGCGAAACCGTGGAGAAAGAAGTCATTTATGTGGTGTTAGGGGTGAACGAAGAAGGATATCGCGAAATTCTTGATTTCTTTGTGGGAGGACAAGAAAGCGCCTATGTATGGCAGGAAATCCTTCAACACCTCTATCAAAGAGGCGTCAAGGAAGTGCTTCTGGGCGTATTCGATGGACTACCGGGGTTGGAGGAAGCCTTTAAGGCGGTTTATCCGAAAGCCGATGTGCAGCGTTGTGTCGTTCACAAAGTCCGTAACACCCTCAGCCGTGTTCGGAAAAAAGATCAATTTGAAGTGGCAGAGGATCTCAAACTGATTTATCGCGCGCCGAATAAGGAGATGGCGTTACAAATGTTTCAACAGTTTGAGTCGAAATGGTCCAGCAAGTATCCGAGAGAAGTTCAATCTTGGGCCAATGAGTTGGATGTCCTCCTTACATTTATGGATTATCCAAGCAGTATTCGAAGTGTGATTTATACGACGAATGCCATTGAACGAACGATCAAGGAAATTCGGAAACGCCTAAAACCGATGAACAGTTTGAATAGTTTAGAAGCCACTGAAAAAATCGTGTATTTGACCATTCAAGATTTTAATGAGAAATGGGCAGGGCGAAAGTTAAGAGGATTTGCCGAAGCGCATGAAGCCCTCGAGCGAATGTTTGAAGAACGTTATCATTAACCAAATAATGTAAATAAACAAAATAAGGGGATTCTCCCTTTCCATACAAGAGGCTGAATATTCAGTCTCTTGTGTGGAGGAAACCAGTCTCCCCTCTATTCTAAATCTATTTCAGAGATACCCTATCTATTTTACATTACACAAAATTCTTGACGGTACCGAAAGAAGGTGGATGAATGAAAATTAAAATTAAAATGAAAAAAATTATATCGATAGTTTTAGCGTTGCTAATATTATTTTCAAATTCCCCTCTTTCTCTAGCTATGGGTAAAGATTCTTTTGATGAGAATACAAAAGAAAGTAATTCAATTGTTACAACAAACACACAAGAAATAAAAAAAGGCTCATTAGACGAAAAAAAGAGTGAGAGTAATTCACTAGATGAATTTATTCAGCTTGAAAAGAGTTTATCAGGTAATAAGAAAATTACTATTGAGGGGTTGAGAAAAGACTTTTCAGAATTAGAAGGTGAAATACAGCTTGAGGTAAAAGAACTTAATCCAAACAATGGGAAAGATAAAGAGCAAATTGAAATTATCGAGACAGAGATGGAAAAATTTATTCCTGAAAAAAGTGATTCCATTAAGATCAATTGGCATCATTATGATATAAGCATCTTGTTAGATGGGGAGGAAATTGAACCTGTTAATAAGTTAAGGGTGTCCTTCTCAGGTTTTGATACTACTGATCTTGATGATGCTACAAAGGAAGTAAAGGTTCTTCATCTGAATGAATTAACAAATGAGGTAGAAGATAAGGAAATTGAAATTGGGGAAAACGGAGTTATAGAAGCTGAATTTGATAGCTTCTCTCCTGTGACAGTTGTTAAAGTAATAGCAGATCATCCCTCTACTCTTAAGGCAACAGACTTTGTTAATGATGTTAAGCACTATATAGAATATGCTCCCGGTTCTCTTGGAAAAGCAGTAATAGACTCTTCTCAAATACTGAATCCAGGTCGTACTTCCGATGCCTTTGGTAATATAGTTCTTGAACATGGCCAAGTTATAACAAAGAAAACAGCAACACCTGTTAAGGGAAAGGTTAATACTTGGGATATTACTGTTCGTGTAGAAGGTAGGGACAACATACCTGATACTACAGATGTTGTTCTAGTTCTTGATAATTCATTAAGTATGTATAAAAACAAACTAGCTGATGGACGAACTCGTTTTCAAGCGGCACAAGAGGCTGCTAAGAAATTTGTTGATATAGCACTGAATGAAAATCCTAACTTAAGAATTGCTATAGTAGTTTATAATGGTGAGGTAACGATAATCTCTGGGGATATTAAACAACCATTTTCACAAGACAAACAAGCACTATATTCAAATATTGATGCGATTAAAAAACCGCCTTCACTTGACCCAGAGAAGAAAGGGGGAACTTTTACTCAAGCAGCTATTAAACAGGCTGGTGAAATTTTAAAAGGTTCTTCAGCAGATAATAAGCACATGGTGCTTATGACTGATGGTTTACCGACTTTTAGTTATGACTTAGATTCTTCATCTTGGGATGAGAAAATAGAACAAACAGAATTATATTACAAGCCAGGTGGTCCTTTTAATATAATAAAGGATCTTTATAAAAAGACTAAATACTACAGACTACCTGAAGATGAAAGTAAGATTCAATTTAATTACAATAATAGGGTAGGTTTGGGAACTGAAAATATGTCGTCAGCAGCATATAAGACTCTGCAAGTTAATAAGAATATACAAAATGTTTACTGGTATACCTATGGAGAATATAAAACAGGTACTAAAGATCCGAATAATATAGACCTAACTGTACAAGCTCATCGTTATCATGTGGACGGTGAGAACTTTGCAAGAGAATACAGATATTCACATCAAAAATCAACTGTTTTAGAAGCTAAAAGATTAAGAGAAGACCCAAACATAGGTTTGGATACTTTGTATGCTGTAGGTGTTGGCTTTGAAACCTATACTGGACAAGCATTGGAAATTGCTGTTAGAACGCTAAGCGAAATTGCTGATTCTGGAAAGTTTTATGATGTTAGAAATGAGGAGCGATTGACAGATACCTTTAAAGAAATAGCAAAAACTATTAGTATCAAAAGTGCTATGCGTGACTTCAAAATCGTTGACATCATGGGTAAAGGCTTTACGGTAACAGATGAGTCAAAAATAAAAGTAAGTGAAGGGAAAATAAGTTTTGATCGAAATTCAGAAACAATAAATTGGGATATAGGAACTGTAACTAAGAGTGTGGCTGCAAAAAGTGACGTAAGATATGCAGAATTAACTTATAGAATTGAAATCAACGATGATATTCTAACTCTACCAGGTGCAAAGACTAATCAACACGAGAAGTTTATTACCAATGCCGTAACTGATTTGACTTATACAGATATTAAGGATGAGAAGAAGACCGTATCAATTGATTCTCCAAAGGTAGATCCAGTTCTTTTGAAGGTTAAAAAGGTCTTATTAGATATTAATGGAAAATTATTAAATGAAGATATAACATTTACAATTAATGTTACTAATGATTTGAAGACCTACGATGAAAGCCATGTATTAAGTCCAAATGAAGATTATAAGTGGCGTACTACTCTGAGAGATGAGGGAACCTACTCGGTTGATGAAATAGCTACTCCAGAAAAAAACTATATTACGACTATTAAGATTGATGGAGAAGAAACTAGTAAGTTCTTGGTAAATCATGAAGGTGATATTCCGAGAGGAGATGTTAATATTGAGGTTATAAATCAGGAATTAGGAGGCTATGAACTGCCAACAACTGGTGGATCAGGAAATACTATATTCAGATTAACTGGGCTTTTAGTGTTAGCCATTGCCTTAATCATCCCTTATAGAAAGAGACAATTTAGAATGCGAAAGGTAAATAAGTTTTTCTTATTTGGTACTATCTGTATTTTAGCAGGACTTGTACTTTTTTCTAAAAACTTATGGGAAGATTATCAGGTTGGAAAAGAAACCGAGATTATCAAAGAAAGGCTTGAAGAAAAGAAGGTCACAAAAATTGAAAAACCAATTGATGATAGACCTGATTATGTTAAAAACCCGTATATGGAAATGCCAAAAACAACGATTGATGGCAATGACTATATCGGATATGTAATTATACCGAGCTTAGAGCTGGAACTTCCGGTTCTGAGCTCTTGGTCTTATCCTAAGCTTAAGATCGCCCCGGCAAGATATGAGGGATCGGTATACCTAAATAATATGATCCTGTTAGCACATAACTATAAAGCCCATTTTGGCAAGCTTCATCGATTAAATATTGGAGATATCATTCAATTTAAAGATATGAATGACAATCTTTTCGATTTTACTGTAGAAAAGAAAGAAGAGTTAGATGAAATACAAGTTGAAGAGATGGTCTCTGGAGATTGGGACTTAACATTATTCACTTGCACTCTAAGTGGTGAAGCAAGAACAACTATACGATGTAAAAGAATTGAAAAATAGGCAATAATTTTTCTTCATATATCATTGTAGAAATAAAATTTAAGAGAGGTTATATTTTGAAAAGAGAAAATTTTTGTAGATATGACATCAAACAAAGCAAAAGAAATAAATAAAAAAGATAAACTTGTAGGAAAAAGGTTTGGAAAATTAAAAGTATTATCTGTTTATAAAAAAGGCAAGTACAAAAAATGTAAATGTATTTGTGATTGTGGAAATACTACTGATGTATACTATAGCAATCTTGTTTCAGGAAGAACAGTAAGTTGCGGTTGTCGAGGGGCAGAGATTGCTAATAGCTATAAAAACATAGTAGGGGAAATATATCACGATCTTATAGTCGAAGAGAAGACTGAAAAACGTGAAGATGGCTTAATTGTTTGGAAAATGTAGATGTCTTAAATGTGGAAAATATATTGAAGCCACTAAAAAGCAACTGGACAGAGGATATGTCAAAGACTGTGGGAATCATAAATATGAAGACTTATTGGGACAAAAAATCGGAGAACTTACAGTTATCTCATTTGATAAAAATAGAGAAAAATATCTTTGCCAATGTTCTTGCGGTAAGTCCACTTATGTATCCAGATCTAATTTAATCAGCAGGCATACACTTATTAGTTGTGGTCATCTTGGTAATGACCGAAAATATAACTATGTAGACGGAGCTTTACCATACCTATTAACAGGAAAAGTTCCATCAAATAATACCAGTGGTGTAAAAGGCGTTAGTCAAACTAAAAGTGGCAAATGGGTTTCTTATATTACCTTAAGAAAAAAGAGATATACACTGGGAACATTTAAGAAAAAAGGCTCTTCACCACAAGTTGTACTTGATCATTTAAGGTAGGTGTGCATAGAGGAAATAGAGGGTACAAAAAATGCGAATTTTCCTGTATGGTAAAGGTGACCAAACCAAACCATGGAGGGAAATTCGCATGTACTCTCAGTTTATCAAAGAACTCATCGATTTACCAGATGTTTTGATTCAAAAGGTGCGGAAAGAAGGGGAACGTTGGATTTTCGAACTTTCTCTACCCGAACAATGCCCGTTATGTCCTGTCTGCTTGAAGCGCACGATCAAAATGACAGACAAAAAGAAGCAATGGATGCATGGCTATGCTCAGCGAATCGGAATTTTTTGGATCGAACTTCCTGTCGAGCGCAGACGTTGTAGCACGTGTGGCGTGACGTTCAGCACGTCGTATCCAGCCATCTCTCCTCGAAGTGTGGCGACGGATGCTTTTCAGCGATGGGTCGCGCAATCTTGCATCGGAACATCCATTCAGGCGGTGGCTCGTATGCTCAAGCTTCCTTACACGACCGTTGAACGCTGGTTTTATACCCATGCCCCTTCCTTCCTATCGAATGACGTCCAACCAAAGGCGGTTTGTGTCGATGAGTTTGCTTTTCGAAAAGGGCACGACTATGGAGTGGCGATCATGGATGCCGAAACGGGAGAAGTGTATGCCATGGAAGCAGGAAAGAACGAGGAAGCCATTGGGCGTGCATTGGCTCATGTGTCTCGTTCCGTTCAGTATGTCGTGAGTGACTTGACTCCAGCGATGAAAAAAGCGATTCAACGGGTTTGCCCAGAGGCGACACATGTCGTCGACTATTTCCATGTCATTCAGCTGTTTACCGATGCTTTAGAACGTTGTCGCAAATATTTGGGCAAAGGAGGCAAGAAACACGGAAATGTTCGTTACGTTTGCCGTTTATTGAGCCAATGTCCAGAGAAATTGACGGAGGAAGAACGTCAAATCATACGAGAATGGTGTAATGAAAGCGATTACTTAAAGTCTGTTTACCAATCGCTCCAACATGTTCGCTATGTGTTCAAAAGCAAAGATGAGCAACAGGCGAAACGTCGTTTGAACGCCTGGGTTCATCGGTATTTGTTTTGTCCTTGTTCTGCTGTTCGCGCCATCGCAAAATCACTCGTCAAACGAACAGACGAAATCATATCGTGCATTTTATCCCCTTATTCAAATGGGAAAATGGAGGGAACAAATAACAAGATCAAGCTGATGAAACGTCGGGGATACGGATACAGAAATATCCAGCGTTTTGCATTGCGGGTTCGGCTAGAAACAGCTAACATACTTTCATGACAGGTGCAAGTACAACTTTTGGTGATGAACCTAATTATTGTAATAATTGTAATATAATGAATCTTTAGTTATATTAAAACCGCCCCTTATCCTATGTTTTGATTTTGTTCTGTTTCACAAGTGCATTACATGCCTAGTCTCAATCTTTCTAAGGGTGATCATTTTGAACGCTACAAAATTTTGTATAGCAACGTTTCTTTCAAACTTGGGGGATGTCATATACAGTGTTGTTATAGCTTGGTATATTGCTGATGTTTTACAATCAGGTTTTTTGATGGGAGCAGTTTTATTTTCCCTAGGTTTGTCGAGATTTATTGCTGGGCTTCTTTGCGGACCGGTTATTGATCGAATAGGGGCAAAGTTGTTTCTGTGGTTGTCAGACATGATAAGGGCAATCATTGTGTTAGTTTTGGCTATTCTGTTATGGGATCATACTATCTCTTTTGTAATTCTCATAATGGTCTCCGTTTTGTTTGGAGCGATTGATGCTTTTTATTGGTCAGCCTCAGAATCAATAAAGCCAAGATTAGTCGCTACTGAATATTTGAGTCGTCTCAATAGTCAATACTTCACTGTTGTAAGAACAACGATCATTTTGGGACCTTTAATCGCCGCTTGGACGGTTGAATCAATCTCAATAGAACATTCCTTGATAGCCATTTCTATCTTATATGTATTTTCAACTTTTTTAATTTTGTTTATTGACTCTAAAAATAGTCATCTTGAAAATATGAACGATAATAATGACAAAACTTCTTACTTTTCGGATTTAAGACTTGGTTTTAGTTTTTTGAATAGACAAAAAATGATTTTTTATTTGGTTATAACTATGTTTTTTGTAAATATTGGAGCAAACGGGGTTAATGTATTGTTCCCTTTTTTAGCTAAAAATGTTAGTGATGATGCTAAGTATTTAGGATATATATATTCATCGATGTCAATGGGAAGTTTGTTAACTGGTTTAATCTTTTCAGTTAAAAGCATTCACAGGGTTGAATTGAAGATTATTTATTTATCTTTTCTTTTACAAGCTACTGGTATTGCCGCACTATGTTTCACCCGAAATTTTTTGATTATTCTAATTTTTGTTTTTGTAATTGGCTTAATTACTGGTTTTATAGGAGTCCTTATACCTACTTTTGTTCAACGTTCTGTACCTATTCATTTATTAGGAAGAGTTAATAGTATTATGATGGCGATTTCAATGCTTTCAACGCCAGTAGCCCAGTTTATTTTTGGGGTCAGTGTCGATTATTTCAATATAAAATATCTTTTCTTCATTGCAGGTGCTTTGGGTATAGTTACTAGTTTATCTTCGTTATTAATTAATGAGAGAAAAGGTACGCCAAGAGAAACTGTAATGTAAAGGAGGTGTTAAGCTTGAATATATTAGTTGGCGTTACAGGTTCTTCAGGAGTTGTTGAACTACCTATGTATTTACGAGTTTTTAGAGAAAAACTAGATGCTAACATTAGACTAGTTTGTACATCGAACGTTCAGAAATTTATTGCGAACGGTGCCAGGCACTGTTCGTAAATTTTCCACTTTTGCATTTCCCTTATTTCCCGATTTTAATCAAATTGTCCCTTATATTCTACGAAAGGATGATTTGTATGCAATACCTCGATTTAAAAATGGATTTTATGTTTAAACAACTGTTCGGCCACCCAAGCAGAAAGTCAATCACGATGGCGTTTTTAAATGCGTTGCTACATCGGACTGGAGATGATCGCATCATCGACGTACAGTTTGAAAACACCGAACTAACGAAAGAAACAGAAGACGGTAAGACTGGACGGTTAGATGTCATCGTTCGCACAAACCGCGGCGAGCGCATTCACGTTGAAATTCAAATCATCCCACAATACGGTATGCCCGAACGGCTATTGTATTACTGGGCAAGGTTGTTTTCATCTTCACTATCGAAAGGAGAACGGTACGACATTCTCCCTCCAACGATTATGATCGCCATCTTAAATTATCCCCTTTTCCCACATGAAACAGATCGCTTCCATACCGTTTTTCACATTCGTGAAGACGAAGAACAGTTTCTTTGGAGCCATCACCTTGAATTTCATGTACTCGACTTGTCACAATTTATGGTAAAATGGAAGAAATATCGGAGAGAAGTGAAACAGTCACCGGAATGGCCATGGCTAACGATGTTGTCGGCTGTCGATGGACGAACGAAAAAAATGGATGAAGAGATGTTTCGCGAATTGGAGGGAATCGCGATGACAGAACAAGACATTTTAGAGGCGTTAGAAGAATGGCAAAGTTTAAGCGTTGACCCCGAAAACCGTTACGCGTACGAAATGCGGCTGAAATGGCTCCTTGATCAACTCTCAAACATTCGCGGCAGTCGGGAAGAAGGAAGACAAGAAGGATTGAAAGAAGGATTGAAAAAAGGATTAGAACAAGGTCGAGAAGAAGGGAAAAATGAAACGATTCGAAAAATGGTCGAAAAAGGAATGAGTATAACAGACGTTGCCCATATTCTCGACATGACAGAGGAGGAAGTACGGGAGCGGTTGGGAGATTAGCGAACGGTGTCCAAAAGGTGCCAGGCACTGTTCGTAAAAGCGGCGGCGATAATTTGGCCGCCACATTCAGTCCGGAGCTCGTTGACTTCTCTATTTATGTCAACAACCCAATGACTAAAGTCATGGGCTTGTAAGCCCCATGTTGACCAGACCAAGGCTTGAAACAGAGCCTACGTTATAGATGTCATGACACGTTCGGGTGCTTCTCCAGCCCGTTCCTCTGTCGTGCAAGGTTAAACAAGCGTGGTGGGTAGCGCTAGTGTCTTGCACATAACAAGCATCTATAACATGGTCGAGGAGAATATGACCTGCTTTATGCAGAGGAAAGGGGAGAACCCTATGGTTTTTGTGTTAGACACAAACAAACGTCCGCTTGCTCCTTGTCACGAAGCAGTTGCAAGAAAGCTGTTGAAACAAGGGAAGGCGGCGATTTACAGGCGATTTCCATTTACCATCATCTTGAAAAAATCAGTAGACGAATCAGAAATTAAAGCAACATATCGGCTAAAAATCGACTATGGAAGCAGGCATACAGGATTAGCGATTTTGCGAGGACAAGAAGTGGTATGGTTAGGGCAACTTGACCATCGCACAGACATCAAGGAAAGAATAGATAAAAGGCGTGCTTTTCGTCGAGCAAGACGAAATCGAAAAACAAGATACAGAAAACCACGCTTTCTGAACCGCAAGCGAAAGGAGGGGTGGTTGCCGTCATCACTAGAGAGTCGTGTGCAAAATATCCAAACATGGGTTAACCGCCTAAAGAAGTTATGCCCCATTGGGTATATATCATACGAAAATGCCAAATTCGACACGCAACTCATGCGAAATCCTGAAATCAATGGTGTAGAGTATCAACAAGGCACGCTACAAGGATATGAAGTACGGGAGTATTTGCTTGAAAAGTTTGGGCGGAAGTGTTGTTATTGCGGAAAAGAAAATGTTCCACTTGAAGTGGAGCATATCATTCCAAAATCGAGAGGTGGAACAGACCGAGTGGATAACCTATGTCTTGCCTGTCATGACTGTAATCAGCGCAAAGGAAGTAAGACAGCAGAAGAATTCGGGTATCCACATATTCAAGAAATGGTCAAAAAAACGCTAAAAGACGCAAGTGTAGTGAATGCCACTCGATGGAAAGTGTATGAAGTGTTAAAGCAGACAGGATTAGATGTCGAGTGTGGAACAGGTGCACGAACAAAAATGAATCGTATTCGTTTAGACTTGCCGAAAACACACTATTTTGACGCTTGTTGTGTAGGCGAAAGCACACCAAATCACTTATATTTCAAAACAAAAGAAGTGTTATTCATTAGAGCAAAGGGGCGTGGTAGTCGTTCACGCACAAACCTAGATAGATATGGCTTCCCAAGAGGTTATCTTGCAAGACAAAAGTTCTTCTTTGGCTTCCAAACAGGGGACATGGTTAAGGCTGTTGTCCCAAGAGGGAAATATCAAGGCGTTTGGTTTGGCGAAGTCGCATGTAGAAAGACTGGAAGTTTCGATATTAAAGGCAAGGACGGAAAGCGTATCGCACAAGGAATAAATTATAGATATGTCCAAGTCATTCAGCGATTTGACGGATATGCTTATGGAAAGGGGGTGGCGGAACTTGCGTAAGGTGCAATTCCTCCCCGTGCCTAAAGGCAGGGGCTTCCTTGCGTAAGTTTCGTGATGTTGGTAGGGTTAGAAGAATGAGCTGGTCAGGACTGTTGCAGTGTACGGCTGTGGAGAAAAACGGCCGTACGGTTATTTCCGATTGCTATTATGAAGGAGCGTTGAAGTTGACCCGGCCGGTATACCTTCACCCGTCTCAGCCGACGATTTACTTGATTCATGTAGGGGGAGGGTATGTAGACGGGGATCGATATAAAACGGAAATAATGTTGCAAGAAGGAGCACATCTGATTGCCACCACCCAATCGGCAACGAAAATATACAAGACAGTCAAGGTGCCGGTACAACAATATACGTCAGCTTACTTGGATGATCAAAGTGTGCTCGAATTTTTTCCCGATCCAGTCATTGCTTATGAAAAAGCTCAATTTTATCAAGAAATGACCGTTTATATGAAAGAAAGTTCTACATTTATTTATGGGGATATTATTACGCCAGGGTGGTCAGAAAGTGGCGAGTTGTTTCGCTACGATTGGATCCGCTCTAAATTAAAGATATATTATGAGGACAATTTAAAGTTGTTTGATCATCTCTATTTAGAGACAAGCACAGGGATGACAGGAATTTTTCAGATGGAAGGATATACTCATTTTGGTTCGCTTTTTGTGATTAGCCCTTTTATGACACAGGATCTTCTTCAAAAATTTGAATCGATGGCAGCGCGTTTTCCTGCTTCTGTACACCTTGGCTGGTCCATCCCTATGATCCCTGGATTGGTTATTCGTGTTTTGGCCCATGAAACGCATGCTATTGAAACGATTTTTCAAATGATTCATCAGTTTATTCGCGAAGAATGTTTTCAAGAGGAACCTATTTTTCTGCGAAAGTACTAAAAAGATAAGGAGATGGAGTGTTGGTGAGTACCGTATTACCGATTTTACTTTTTGGATTTGTCTTAGGCATCAAACATGCAACCGAACCGGATCATGTCATTGCTGTATCCACCATTGCCAGCCGAACAAATAAGCTTTCGCTTTCATCGCTTGCAGGGGTTTTTTGGGGGATCGGCCATACCGTAACCCTGTTTGTCATTGGCATGGTTATAATAGGGATGGAGCAACAAATACCAGAAACCACAGCAATGTGGCTGGAACTAATCGTTGGAGTGATGATCGTAGTCTTAGGAATTACAAGCTTTCGTTCCGCTTATATGATTCCTATTAGAAAAGAAATGAATATAAACCATCTGCATTTAAAGTCGACCTTAATTGGAATTATTCATGGATTAGCCGGCAGTGCCGGGATGGTGCTTTTAACGTTAACAACTGTTGATAATCGATGGCAGGCGCTGCTGTTTATACTCATATTTGGCGTAGGAACGATCATTGGCATGATGTTATTCACTACTTTTCTAGGGCTTCCGTTCATCTGGATGAAACAGAAGCAAACGATTTATCAGTTCATTGTAAAAGTAGTTTCCTTAATTAGTATAGTATATGGTTTATACTATATGTATCGCATAAGTAGTGAAATCATTGTTTAATCGCTTGCAAGGTTCGAAACGAAAAGCATAAGCGAACGGTGCCAGGCACTGTTCGTAAAAAGAATCAGAGCAATTTCGCCCTGATTCTTTCAGATGATTGTTTCGGATGTACCGATCGAACATTAATGTGTTAGTTCTTTTATGCCGGTATTTGCTTTGACGAGAATTTCTTCGTATTTTTTCTCGTCTGCTTTTTTCGACGAGAGGAGCGTACCGACAATAGCCCCGATAAAGCCTAACGGAATGGACACAATTCCTGGGTTTGAAAGTTTGAAAATTGGTTCGCCAACGAGAATGGCTACACCAGGTTCTGGTGCCCAAACGTTCGGGCTAAGCGCTACAAGCAAGAGTGAGCTAAACAAGCCGACGAGCATGCCTGTAATGGCGCCTGTTGTATTAAAGCGCTTCCAAAAGATCGTTAATAAAATGATTGGCAAGTTGGCGCTTGCTGCTACGGCGAACGCTAATGCAACGAGGAATGCCACGTTCATTTTTTGAGCAAATAACGCTAATAAAATGGACAATACGGAAACTCCAACTGATGCCCAACGCGCAGCCAACATTTGCTCTCTTTCTGTTGCTTGCCCATGACGAATAATATGGCTATAAAAGTCGTGGGCAAATGCTGATGCGGCAGATAAAACAAGTCCAGCGACAACCGCTAAAATGGTTGCGAATGCGACCGCAGAAACGAATGCGAACAAGAAGTCGCCGCCTAACGTTTCAGCTAATAATGGCGCAGCCATATTTCCAGCTGGGTTTGCTGCAACGATTTTATCGTAGCCTACAAACGCTGCTGCTCCGAATCCTAAGAAAATCGTCATAACATAGAACAATCCGATAATCCACGTTGCATATACGACTGATTTTCGAGCTGTTGGTGCGTCTTTTACTGTAAAGAAACGAATTAAAATGTGTGGAAGTCCTGCTGTACCTAAGATGAGAGCCAAGTTGAGTGAGATGGTGTCAAGTGGATTTTTAAACTTATTGCCTGGATTTAAAAACGCTTCGCCTAACGGTGTTGCTGTTTTTACTTCTTCAAACATTTTGAAAATGCTAAAATCAAATTTCGCAAATACCATGATGGAAATAATGAACGTACCAACCATCAATAAAACAGCTTTTACAATTTGCACCCAGCTTGTTGCTGTCATTCCGCCGAATACGACATAAACGGTCATCAACGTTCCGACGATTAAGACGGAGTACACATAATCAATACCTAATAAAAGTTTAATGAGGGCACCTGCACCGACAAGTTGTGCAATCATGTAAAAAATAGAAATCGAAACGGTGTTTAATGCTGCCACACCGCGCACTTTTTTATCATCAAAACGTGCAGCGATCATGTCTGCCATCGTATACTTCCCTAAGTTGCGAAGCGGCTCTGCAACGATGTAAAGAACGACAAGATATGCGACGAGGAAGCCGATGCTGTAGAAAAATCCGTCAAAACCAACTAACGCAATCATTCCGGCAATACCTAAAAATGAGGCAGCTGACATGTAGTCTCCGGCGATTGCTAATCCGTTTTGCCAGCCAGTTAATGAACTGTCGGCTGTGTAAAATTCACTCGTTGTTTTTGTTCGTTTAGAAGCAAAGTACGTAATAATAAGCGTTAATGCAACAATCGCTAAAAATAGGGTGAATGCTAATCCGTTCATTACATGTTGCCTCCTTTTACTTCTTGTTTCATTTTTTCAACGATTTCATCAAAACGTGCGGCGCGCTTAGAGTACAACATGCAAAGCACCCATGTCATGATGAATTGAGCGAAAGCAAACACCCAAGCCCAGCTAATGGAGCCGAATGCTGGAGTATTGAGCACAGTTGAATACGATGTTAAAATCGGCAACGTAAAATAAAACGCTAAAAAGAACAATGAGAAAGGTAAAATGAATCCGCGTTTTTCACGCATAAGCTGTTGGAAAGAAGCTGATTGAACGACTTTGCTATAGTCAATCGTTTGCTGTTGAGAAGAAAATTCTTTCAAAGCCATGATTTAACTAACCCCCTCTTACAAATATTTTTTTGCTTTTGATGGGCAAGATAAAAGTAATGTGATCCTCCTTTCATTTCGTTTTCATAAGTATGACACATGATGTTCACAAGTATGTCACAATTTCATTATACATTTATCTGAAAAATTAGTAAATTAAAAAATTTAAAAAATTAATTGTCATTTAACTATATTTTTATCAGAAAAACAACCGAAATTATTTTTGTAAAATTAAAATAATAATTTATTTTCTGATAAATAAGGTAATTTTCGTGTTTAGAAGATGAGTTTGTGAAAAAAGAAAAGTAATCGGACTATTTCTTTATTTTTCAACTTTACAAAAAATATCGAATAGTATACAATTTCAGTCGTGCAACTTCTGCAACATTCGACAAAAAACGACAAGGAGAGACAGCGGATGAATTTATTCAGAAAGAAACCGATTGATGTCCTTCTGAGAGAAGCAGAAGGAAAAGGGGCATCACTAAAAAAAGAATTAGGTGCATTTGATTTAACGATGCTCGGAATTGGTGCGATCATCGGTACAGGAATTTTCGTACTTACAGGGGTAGCAGCAGCAGAACATGCCGGGCCAGCACTTGTTCTTTCATTTATTCTTTCCGGTCTTGCGTGCGTGTTTGCGGCACTTTGCTATGCAGAATTTGCATCGACTGTTCCGGTATCGGGAAGTGCGTATACGTATAGCTACGCAGCTTTTGGTGAATTAATGGCTTGGATTTTAGGTTGGGACTTAATTTTAGAGTACGGGGTCGCTTCCTCTGCCGTTGCGGTAGGATGGTCCGGTTATTTTCAAGGGTTGTTAGCAGGTTTTGGCATCGAACTTCCGAAAGCACTTACAAACGCTTACGACCCAGCAAAAGGAACATTTATTGACTTACCAGCCATTTTAATCGTTTTACTTATTACGTTCTTATTAACGCGTGGAGTAAGAAAATCGGCTCGCTTTAATGCGGTGATGGTAATTATTAAAGTTGCGGTTATATTATTGTTCCTTGCAGTTGGCGTATGGTATGTGAAGCCAGAAAACTGGACGCCATTTATGCCGTACGGTTTCTCAGGCGTTGCGACAGGAGCGGCGACAGTATTTTTCGCATACATCGGATTTGACGCCGTTTCTACTGCTGCGGAAGAAGTGAGAAATCCACAACGCAATATGCCAATCGGAATTATCGCATCACTTTTAATTTGTACGTTATTGTACATTGCCGTTTCACTCGTATTAACAGGTATTGTTCCGTATGATCAGCTAGGCGTAAAAAATCCGGTAGCATTTGCTTTAAACTACATCCAACAAGATTGGGTCGCTGGATTTATTTCACTTGGAGCAATTACAGGAATTACAACAGTATTGCTCGTTATGATGTACGGTCAAACTCGTTTATTCTATGCAATTAGCCGTGACGGATTGTTGCCAAAAGTATTTTCACGTGTTAGCCCAGTTAGACAAGTTCCATTTGTGAACACATGGCTAACAGGTTTATTAGTTGCGTTCTTTGCAGGAGTTGTACCATTAAATAAACTTGCAGAATTGACAAATATCGGAACATTGTTCGCGTTTATCGTCGTTTCAGCGGGTGTTCTTGTTTTACGTAAAACGCAGCCAGATTTAAAACGGGCGTTTAAAACACCACTCGTTCCACTTGTGCCATTATTGGCGGTGGCGTTCTGCGGCTATTTAGTGCTTCAATTGCCGTTAACGACGTGGATCGGTTTCGTGACTTGGTTATTGATTGGTCTTGTGATTTACTTCACCTACGGACGCAAACATAGCACGCTAAACGAAAAAGCTTCTGCTAGCGAATAATGTAAAAAGGTCTTTGCTACATGTTAGCAAAGACCTTTTTACATAGCGTCAAAGTTGACTGTATGGTTGTTTTTTTATATCCTTCTGTTTAAGGTTGTGCAATATGTTGAATTCTATAAATAAGTAGTAAGCAGGAGGTAAGGTGACGAACTTAGGTGAATATTTATTGCTTGGTCATATTATAATATTGTAGTCTTTGAAATTCATTCATGAGGTGGGTTATGGAAAATTGGATTATACATATTATAGAACAATACGGGTACATCGGCATTCTCTTTTTAATTGCGTTGGAAAACGTATTTCCCCCGATCCCTTCTGAAGTGATTTTAACTTTTGGCGGATTCATGACGACGAAAACGGATTTAACGATCGGTGGCGTCGTAGTTGCATCGACGCTAGGTTCTGTGTTTGGGGCTGCAATCCTTTACGGTGTCGGTTTGTTGATGGATATTGAGCGGCTCGGAAAAATCGTTGACAAATGGGGACATATTCTCCGCCTGACGAAAAAAGATGTCGATCATGCGAATGCTCGCTTTTTAAAATACGGGGTGTGGGCGGTATTTTTATGCCGTTTTATTCCTTTAATAAGAAGTTTAATTTCCATCCCAGCTGGCATGGCGCACATGAAATTTAGCATCTTTTTATTGTTGACAACGATTGGTACAGCCATTTGGAATATTGTACTCATTAAAATTGGCGCGATGGTTGGCGAATCGTGGGAAAATATTGTCGAGTATATGAACATGTATTCACATGCTGTTTATGCGTTGTTAATCGTTCTTTTTATTGCTTTTATTGTGTGGTTAATGAAAAAGAAAAGAGCTTAAATGAACATCCCCCACTTTCACTTGTTGAAGTGGGGGATTGTTTTATAGTGTCGTATACACGCTTAACACAAGCACCGCAACGAAAACGACGATCATGACGTTAGCGCCGAGTGAAGCGGCGAGTACGGCGCTAAAAAAGCCGAGAATGCCAAACCACGGATCGTCTTGGATAAGAAAAATGCCTGGGATAATGAGCGCACCAAGCGTAGCGTATGGTACGTTTCGCAACACGCCGCGCCAAAACGGCGACAAGTCGATGCGATGAAAAAGCGTCAATGGAAGCATGCGCGGAATGTATGTGACGATGCCCATGCCGAGAATGATAAAAATGATGTCACTGCGCATATTCCGTCTCCTTTCCTTTCTCGGCAAGCCATTGGATGACCACAGCCGATACAATCGTGGCGATGACGATCGCCCATCCTTTTGGGACGTTGAGCCATAAGAAGAGCGCGCAGTTCATTAGCCCGGAACTGATCGCGAGCCAAAGCGCTTTTCGCTCTGTTTTGATGGCTGGGACTAACAAGCCGATAAACATCGCATACAAGGCGACAGATAAGCTTTGTTGTACGTTTTCCGGCAAATATGCGCCGACGATATGCCCGATCGCAGAGTTGATTACCCAGCTGCTGTAAGAAATAAAAATAAGCCCGAACATATACGAAGCGGAGACGGTCCCTTCTTTCATCGCAGCGACAGAAAACGTTTCGTCCGTTATGCCGAATGCGTACAACGCTTTTTTCCAAAGCGACTCGCGTTCGGCTTTTTCGTTTAATGATGCCGACATTAAAAAATGGCGAATGTTTAAAATAAATGTCGTTAAAATGATTTCAAATGCGCCTGTCCCAAGAGAAAGTAAATTGAGCGAAATGTATTGCGCCGCCCCCGCAAATACAATCATGCTCATCAGCGTTGTTTCTACAATCGAAAGTCCTGTCGACTTGGCTAACAAACCGAACGTTAGCGCAACGGGCGCATATCCAATCGCAATGGCGATTCCTGCTTTGACACCACTATGAAACATATGTATCCCCCCCTTCCTGTGTATTTTCTTAAAATTTTTTCTATTTCGCAAGGATATACTTTAAATATGAAACTTTTTTCTTATTTTTCCGTATAGTAAGCTATCCGTTATGAAGGGGATGATAACCATGCTGAAAAAATTGCTTGAGATGCTTTTACACAAAAATATGCACAAGCATCGTTACAGCAGCAGCGATCGCTATACGTACCGTCCGCATCGCCATCCGTCGCAATACGGCTACAAACATTATAAAAAGAAGCATCGTAGCCATAGCGTATTTTCTAGCTTTTTTGGCAGTTCATGATTTTTATTGAAAAGCCGTATCGGGAAGGAACGGTCGTAAACGGGCGATACACGATTGAAGCGCGGCTCGGTGAAGGAAGCTACGGGATAACATATGTGGCGCGCGATGAGGAGACGAACCAGCTTGTCGTTGTAAAGCAAATGAAGCGGACGAAAACAAAGAAGCGAATCGCATCGTTTGAACGAGAAGCGCTCATGTTACGAAAGCTAAACCATCCGCAAATTCCAAAGCTATATGATATGTTCGATGTGCGCGGCATTCCGCATCTTGTCATGGAATATATCGATGGAGATACGATCGAAACGCTTATTTTTGAGAAAAAACAAACGTATGGGGAAAAAGAAGCGTTTTCGTTATTGGCAGATGTGTTACGTGTCGTGCAATACATCCACGCGCACGGCATTGTGCATCGCGATTTGCGCATTCCGAATATCGTCTTTCGCAATGGGATTGTATATGTGCTCGATTTTGGGCTTGCGCGCTTTTTATATGAAAAAAACGAACGGTTGTTCACGCTTGAACAGCGGCTAAGGCGAAGCATTCATGTAAAGAGCGACATATATGCCCTCGGTCATTTTTTACTGTTTTTGTTATATTCGTCTTATGAGCCAACAGAGGACAAAGAGAAAAGTTGGGAAGACGAACTTTCCTTGTCAATAGAAGCACGCCACGTGTTGCGGCGCATGTTGCAGTTGGATCTGCCGTATGCATCTGTTGAACGGCTAGCGCGCGATGTCGCATACGTGATGAAGTAGGCGTTGTTGACGCCTATTTTTTATTTTCGATGTCGCGTTTTGCGCGGATGAATGCGATGAGTTGAATGATTTCGTCTTCCGTTAACGGTTCACCGTCTACTGTCAGTCGAACCGTCGGGCGAGTGAGCTCGATCGACGGTTGTTCCTCGTCTGTTGTCCCGAGTAAGTAGTCTGTTGTTGTGCCAAACAACGTTGCCAGCTCCTTGACCGCTTCGAGCGACGGTTGGCGATACCCAGATTCATAGCCTGCGTACGTGCTTTTAGCAATATTTAGCTGGTCGGCAATATATTGCAGCGACCATTGCTTTCTCTTTCTTAATTCCGATAGTCGTTTTGAAATCATCATGTTTCCCCCCTTATTGCTGTTCGCGAAATGAATAAAAACACTTGTTATTTTCTTTTTTCCTAAATATAATTGAAATGAATGTACGCGAATCGCGAACGAATGTATTCATAGTTTACACTACATGACACAAACAATACAATAGATGACTTAAAATCGCCATATTTGAGGTGACGATGATGAAAAAAATTTTGTTGCTTGCGACAGGCGGCACAATTGCTTCCGTGCCAAGTGAAGAAGGATTGACACCGAAACTAACCGCAAAAGAATTAACAAGCTACATTACGATTGAAAATCAGCCGTATCATTTAGATAGCCAAATTTTAATGAACATCGATAGCACAAACATGCAGCCGGAGCATTGGCGTGACATTGCGGAGGCGATTTATGAGCAATACGATCGCTATGACGGCTTTGTCGTGACGCACGGAACGGATACGATGGCGTATACGGCAGCTGCGTTGTCATATATGCTTCAAAACGTGAATAAGCCGATTGTATTGACTGGCTCTCAAGTGCCGATCGGCTTTCCGAAAACGGATGCGAAAAAAAATATACGCGATGCGCTTCGCTTTGCGTGCGAAGATGTGAGTGGGGTGTTCGTCGTTTTCGATGGGCGCGTTATTTTAGGTACGCGGGCAGTAAAAATGCGGACGAAAAGCTATGATGCGTTCGAAAGCATTAACCATCCGTACGTCGCTTACATTCATCACGATCGCATCAATTATCAATACGAACTGCCAAAGCCGAGCGGCGAGTTGCAATTTGATCCGTCGCTTTGCCCGGACGTGTTTTTACTGAAGCTTCATCCGGGTACGAAGCCAGAAATATTTGATTACATTCGCCATTTATATCGCGGTGTGATTATTGAAAGTTTTGGAAGCGGGGGCGTGCCGTTTCAAGGGCGTAATTTATTGCCGAAAATGAAGGAACTGATCGACGATGGCATGGCGGTTGTTATTACGACGCAATGTTTAGAAGAAGGAGAAGATTTAACATTATATGAAGTCGGGCGAAAAGTGGCGCAAAATACGGTCATTTTATCAGGCGATATGAATACGGAAGCGATCGTACCGAAACTGATGTGGGCGTTAGGAAAAACGAGCAATTTGATGGAAATTAAAAACATGATGGAAACGCCAATCGCAAACGACATGACAAAAAAACATGAAGAAAGTTGGGATGCATAGATGTTGCAAACAAAAGCAGTACGAATCGAACAAGATTTGCTCGGCGAAAAAGAAATTCCGTACGATGCGTATTACGGCATTCAAACGATGCGTGCGGCGGAAAACTTTCCGATGTTTCCCTGGCATTTTCCGCGGGGCGTTGGACTGCCGCGCCATCGAAATTAACGAAGAAATGAAACTTGCCGCGGCCCAAGCGATCGCCTCTGTCGTCACCGACGAAGAATTAAGCGAACAAGCGTCTTTAACAACAAAGTCGCCGAACGCGTGCGCGAAGCCGTCATGAAAGCGGCATACAAAACAGGCGTTGCCCGTAAAGACGATATGATGTTTCGATAAAAACATGGCGCAATGACGCCATATTTTTTGTTAACCTTTTCCGCCCATATCACGTCTTTCTTATTTACGAGGAAGCGCAAGAAAGCCCCTTTAGACACTGGGATGAATTGCAACACGACAAAGTCATCGGGGACAGGCTTAGGGCTGACGATCGTGAAACGAATTATTGAAAACCATGGCGGAACGATTGCGCTTCACGACAGTTCGGAGAAAGGAACGACGTTTGTTATCAGCTTGCCGATTAGGCGATAAAAAGCCAGCTCGCTAGGAGTTGGCTTTTTATTATGACATGCAGGAAAAGAGATGATATTGTCGAATAAAACCATCGAAACGATTGTATGTGAGGTGAATGTATGCCGATTGACCACGACCGTTTGTTTAAAGAATTGATCCAAACGTTTTTTGAGGAGTTTATCGTTCTCTTTTTTCCAACGATGCATGAGCATATCGACTTTCGCCACGTATCGTTTTTATCGGAGGAGTTGTTTACCGATGTAACGGCAGGGGAGAAATACCGCGTTGATTTGTTGGTCGAAACGAAATTAAAAGGAGAGGATAGCCTCATTATTGTCCATATCGAAAACCAAAGCTACGTCCAACCGTCGTTCCCTGAACGCATGTTTATTTATTTTAGCCGTTTGTTTGAAAAGTACCGTAAACATATTGTACCGATTGCTGTATTTAGCTACGATCCGATCCGCGACGAACGATCTACATTTATGATCCACTTTCCTTTTGGCAAAGTCCTCGATTTTCATTTTTTCACTGTGGAACTTCGGAAACAAAACTGGCGCAACTACATCCGCCAAGACAACCCGATCGCCGCTGCATTGTTAAGCAAGATGGGTTATACTGAAAGTGAACGGGTAGAACTGAAAAAACAATTTTTACGCATGCTTGTCCGAATGGAATTAGACGAAGCGAAACAACGGTTATTGTTTGGCTTTTTTGAAACATATGTGAAATTATCAGACGAAGAAGAACGAAGACTGCGAAGCGAGGTGAATGAAATGGAGACGAAAGAAAAAGAACAAGTGATGGAGTTGATTATTTCGTATGAACAAAAGGCGTTGGAAAAGGGAAGAGAAGAAGGGATAGAACAAGGAATCAAACAAGGAATCAAACAAGGGATGAAGCACCTTGTACAAACGATGGCCAAAAAAGGGATGAGTGTAGAAGATATCGCAAACATCACAGACCTTGCGGAAGATGAAGTGCGTGAGTTGTTAGAAAAGGAATAAGTAATTTGCGCATAATTTCACAACCGTCGTCGACCTCCAATCTTGCAAAAACCCCAGGGGATCGACGACAATTTGTTTTTTGCAACTTTTTTAGACGTATCAACGCATCAAGACGATTGACAGAATTTTCGAATGTATGTATAATGACATTGTATAGCTTTTCCAAGTATTGATTTATCAGCACTTTTTGGGATTTGTATCGTACCTATGAGGAATTGAAACAAATCGGTGATGACGGACAGATGTATATTGATTTTGAATTTGTATCGTACCTATGAGGAATTGAAACTCAAATGCCGAGCAAGTGTCCTCCCCACTTGCTCGGCTCATTTGTATCGTACCTATGAGGAATTGAAACACTTGCTGGTCGACTTCCTAATCGACGGCGAAAGTAAATTTGTATCGTACCTATGAGGAATTGAAACAGTATGCCAGACGCAAGTTCGCCTACTGGACGACCGCTAGATTTGTATCGTACCTATGAGGAATTGAAACTGGTCCGTCTCGTTTTAGAGGCGGTATTATTACGGTGATTTGTATCGTACCTATGAGGAATTGAAACCTTGGCGGAAGAAGGAGAAAATAAAAAAGGCTCTGCTGGGATTTGTATCGTACCTATGAGGAATTGAAACCGCAAAACATGGGCGTCCGTTTAGCGAGTACGGTCATTTGTATCGTACCTATGAGGAATTGAAACTTATCACTATTATGTACGTGTATCGAAAGCTGACCAATTTGTATCGTACCTATGAGGAATTGAAACGAATATTCTTTCTGATCTTTGGGATTCGGTTAGAAATTTGTATCGTACCTATGAGGAATTGAAACTACGCATGATAGATGAAATTTTGTCTTTTTATCAGAATTTGTATCGTACCTATGAGGAATTGAAACTATGGGTGAGCATTAATAATGTTCAAGCGTTTAAGCAGGATTTGTATCGTACCTATGAGGAATTGAAACCCTCGTTTTTATTTTATACGAAAAAATATTCGTCAGAATTTGTATCGTACCTATGAGGAATTGAAACTGTCGCGGTTCCTGCTGTGTACCTTCCGCATCCGCGGATTTGTATCGTACCTATGAGGAATTGAAACCGACATTACGCAAAACATGGGCGTCCATTTAATGAATACATTTGTATCGTACCTATGAGGAATTGAAACCGGAGATCATGACGGATATGGAACGTGAATTCCGTATTCATTTGTATCGTACCTATGAGGAATTGAAACTTCTGGTCTCCATTCTTTCTTCTCATAACTTCTATGAATATTTGTATCGTACCTATGAGGAATTGAAACTCAGACTCCAGCCGATCAACCGATCCAACAGGTTGAACAATTTGTATCGTACCTATGAGGAATTGAAACATGTACCCCATGTACATAAGTCATAGGCGATGAATTAATTTGTATCGTACCTATGAGGAATTGAAACACCTTTGTAAAAATTCTTCAATTACTTGAGCTTTTTCGTTTGGTTTGTATCGTACCTACAAGAACCAGTATGTTAGGGTCTGGATTTTTTTGTATATACCATTTTACTTTTTCTTTAACATTTGTTATAATATAAGGTAGAGAACATCTTTCTTTCCGATTATGGTAAAGTGAGATGTTTTTTTCGTGGAAATATTGATTTCACAAAGAAATGGAGGGATTTCTGATGAAGAAATACGCCATTGTGTATTGTGAACATCAATTTGGTTCCATGGATGGAAAAACAGCGAATGGGCTTGTGCGCGATTCAGGGCTGTATGAGATCGTTGCAGTCATTGATTCGACAAAAGCTGGTCAAGATGCCGGAGAGGTGCTTGATCAAAAGAAAAATGGCATTCCGATTTGTAAAAACCTTCAAGATGCAATAGCCTCCGCAAAAGAAAAACCGAACTACTTCATCTTAGGAATTGCTCCAGCGAACGCTTTTCTCAAAAAAGAAGAACGCCAAGTAATCATCGAAGCAATGGAAGCAGGCATGCACATCATTAATCCACTTCAAGAGTTTTTAACAGAAGATGAAGAAATGATGACGATGGCGAAGCGATACGGGGTAACGATTCGCGACGTTCGCAAACCGCGTCCGAAAAAAGAATGGACGTTGTTTACGGGACGTATTTTGCAAGTGAAAACGCCAATTGTGGCGGTGCTCGGGACAGACGGAGCGTGCGGGAAGCGGACGACAGCGATGATCGTTGATAAAGCATTACAAAAGCGCGGCTATAAAACGGCATTTGTTGCCACAGGGCAAACGGGCTTAATTCAAGGCGCTTCATACGGCTTTGCGATGGATGCGTTTCCGCTTCAATATATGATCGGCGAACTTGAACGAGAAGTTGTGCGCGCATATGAAACAGAACGTCCAGATATTATTATCGTTGAAGGCCAAGGGGCGCTTAGCCACCCAGCTTACGTCAGCTCGGCTGGCATTTTAAAAGGGGCGCGGCCGCAAGCCGTTATTTTACAACACCCACCGAAGCGAAAAGTGCTTGGTGATTTCCCGTTTGTTGAAATGCCAACAGTTGAAAGTGAAATTGCGTTAATTGAACATTTCGGAAAAACAAAAGTTGTTGCGATTACGTTAAATCATGAAGGTATGACAGATGACGAACTAAAACAAACCATTTACGAATACGAACGAAAATTCCGTATGCCTGTGACTGATGTATTAAAATACGGAGCCGACAAAGTCGTTGATCGTCTCATTGACTATTTCCCATCTCTACAAAAACTTGAGGTGGCGGTGTCATGACGGCGAAAGTCGAAATTGACTTGCGGAAAATTCGTCATAATGCTAAAACGCTGAAAAAATGGTGCGAAGAAAAAGGAATTCAAATGACCGCTGTCATCAAAGGGGTAAACGGAGATATGGAAATTGCCCGCGCTCTTGTCGATAGCGGTATCACAAGTTTAGCGGATACGAAAGTCGAGCGCATCGCAAAATTAAAATCAGCGCAAATTCCAGCAACGTATATGCTTATTCGCACGCCTGCGCTAAGCGAAGTGAGCGAAGTTGTTCGACATGTCGATGTGAGCGCTCAATCGGAAATCGACGTCGTGCGTGCCATCTCTGCAGAAGCGGTGAAGCAAAACAAAACGCATGCGATCATTGTGATGGTCGAGATGGGCGATTTGCGCGAAGGCGTCATGCCGAAAGATGTGCCGGCGTTTATTGAACAAATCTTGCAGTTGCCAAACATTCAAGTGGTCGGCATCGGGGCGAATTTCGCCTGCTTTGGCGGCATTATTCCAACAGAGCAAAAAATGCGTGAGCTTTCGTCACTTGCGAAACATATTCAAAAAGAGTATTCGTTATTTTTACCGTACGTATCCGGTGGCAATTCCGCGAACTATTATTGGTTAAAACAAACGAAAGACGTCGGTTGCATTAACCATTTACGATTAGGTGAAGCCATTTTTTTAGGACGCGAGACGATTCGTGGCGCAGCCATCCCCGGCCTATATCAAGATGCGTTTTGTTTCGTCGCAGAAGTGATTGAAGTAAAAACGAAACCGTCTGTCCCATATGGTGTACAAAGCCGCAATGCATTTGGCGAAGCGCCGACGTTTCCAGAGCGCGGCATGATGAAACGCGCCATTGTCGGCATCGGCCGCCAAGACGTGTACGTCAACGGATTAACTCCTCTACAACCCGTTCAAATCATTGGCTCAAGCAGCGACCATATGATTGTTGACGCTACATACACCGACATTCAAGTCGGCGACCATCTTCGCTTTGCGGTTGACTACGGTGCGATGATTTCGCTCATGACGTCCCCGCACGTTCAAAAAACGTATGTACAAACAGATGAAAAAAACGGTCGTTTTCCGACAAAAACGTCGGCGTAAACAAGCCAGCGCATTAGGCGCTGGTTTTTTTTGATAGGTGACAGGAAGCGCGAGAGTGTTATATTATGATAAAGTAGGAATTGAAAAAGAAATGGGTTGAATGAAGCATGATGAAAAAGTGGCTTGTTCTTGCACTATTGGCAGCAATCGCGTTTTTTTTGCTTCCGTACAGTTTACCGCTCGTGTTTGCGTTCTTTACCGCCCTTCTCCTTGAGCCGGGAGTACAAAAGCTGCAAAAAAGCGGATTGAAACGAATCCACGCAGTAACGATTACGTTTATGCTCTTTTTGCTTGCGATGGGAGGACTTGCTTATTTTGTTGTTGCGATTCTCGTTGAACAGACGATGATGTTTTCGCAAAAAATGCCGCTCTTTTTATCGGAAATTACCGCAGTTGTCAATGAGCTCATTCAAAAATGGCAGTCGTATTCTAGCGACATTCCGCGTGAAATCATTACATCGCTCGAAAATAGCGTCGAAACGGTGAAAAATATGCTTTTGTCGTTTGCGACAAATTTGACGCAAGCGATGATTGGCTATTTGACGAAAATTCCAGAATTTTTAATTCATTTTCTCGTCTATTTAGTTGCGCTTTTTCTTATTAGTCTCGATTGGCCGCGGCTCAAAAAAGCGCTCGAAAAACATTTGTCCGAGCGCACAAAGCAACGGTTGACAATCATTATAACGCAGCTAAGCCGTGCAGGTGTCGGCTTTATTAAAGCGCAGTTTTTATTGAGCGTCATTACGTTTTTGCTTGCGTTAGGCGGCTTGCTTATGTTAAGGGTCGATTATCCGATTCTTTTTTCCTTGTTAATTGTTGTTGTCGATATTTTGCCGATTTTAGGGACAGGTTCGGTGTTAGTGCCATGGGGAATTTTTCATATTGCCAACGGACATAGCGCGACAGGCATTGGGTTAATTGTCCTATTTGTCGCCATTACGGTCATCCGCCGAACAATCGAACCGAAAATTTTCTCGTCGAACTTAGGCATTAGCCCGCTCGCCGCATTAGTAAGCGTCTACTTAGGATTCCGCCTCCTTGGCTTTCTTGGACTGTTCGTCGGCCCTGCCATCGTCATTGTCATTGAAGCGATGGTAAAAGCAGGGATTATTAAATTCACATTTAAACTGTGACAAGCTGACGACATGTCAGCTTTTTTGTTCGACAGATGGCGCGTATCGTCTCACATGTTTTCGCGGCATTTCGGCGTATAAAATGCCAAAAAGCACAAGTGCAGCACCGATGTACCCTTTGACTGACAATACTTCTCCTAAAAACAAATAGCCAAACAGCGCCGCAAATACAGGTTCGAGGGAGAAAATTAGTCCAGCATGGGTAGCGGTCGTTTGTATCGTACCTATGAGGAAATAAAAAAGTCAGCGCTGAACACGCTGACTTTTTTGTTTGTTATTAAAACTGTTTCGCTGCTTCTTTTGCTCGTTCGATTGCTTGTTGTTTAATGGCTTCTGCTTCGTTTGGAAAAGCGTTCATGCCTTCGACCGCAATCGTTTGAACGTCTGTTATGCCGATAAAAGCGAGAACAGCTCTTAAATAGCGGTCACCAAACTCCATTTCTTTCGCCGGACCTTCAGAATATATACCTCCTCGCGCTTGAATGTGGAGCGCTTTTTTCCCTTTTAGTAGTCCAACAGACCCTTCTTCTGTATATTTAAACGTTTTTCCGGCGATACAAAGCGTATCGATATATGCCTTCAATTTTGGAGGGAAGCTAAAGTTCCACATCGGTGTGACGAATACATATTTGTCAGCTTCAATAAATTGGTCGCATAATTCGTTGATGCGCGCTACTTTTTGTTGTTCATCTTTGCTTAATTGGTCAAATGCTTGTCCTTGTTGTAGTTTGCCCCAGCCGCTAAATACATCAGCATCAATGTAAGGGACGTCGATATCGTACAAGTGTAGTTCAACGATTTCATCTTCTGGATGATGTTGTTTGTAAGTTTCTAAAAACGCACGACCGACTGATAAACTAAATGATTGTTGTTCTTGTTTTGGATTTGCAGTAATATAAAGTACTTTTGCCATAACAGATCCTCCTTGATGTAAGTTTATACTTACTTATATTCCGCTTTAATATGAAAAGCTATAACTATAATATAGTTTGTTACTCACTTTTGTAAAGTAAAAAGATTGCTGATTAGATGATAAACAGCGAAGGAATAGGCAAAATACGTATGTAGGTATAAAAATAAAAGGACGGATGATTCATGTGCGGGCGAAAGAAAAAATAGATAAATACGAAAAGGCCGTATCCTTTGTCCGAGATCATGTATATGTCATTAGCAGAGAGAAAATTTGTTAGAAAGGTGTGAGGATATGATGGTAAAAATTGTTTTAGATGCAGGGCACGGAGGACGTGATCCGGGGGCGGTCGGAAACGGACTTCGTGAAAAAGATGTAACGTTAACGATTGTGACGAAAATAGGGGAGATGTTGAAAGAGTATGAACGTGTCGATGTACACTATACGCGGACAGACGACCAGTTTATTGAACTCTCGGAACGGGCAGCGATGGCGAATCGGATCGGTGCGGACTTCTTTTTATCCGTTCATGTGAACGCAGGTGGTGGAACAGGATTTGAATCATATATATTCAATGGAAATGTGAGCAAAGAAACTGTTTCATATCAAAACATCATTCATGATGAAGTGATGAAAGCGATTGGAGATGTGCGCGATCGCGGAAAAAAACGTGCGAGCTATGCGGTGCTTCGTCAAACGAATATGCCAGCTTTATTGACGGAAAACTTATTTATCGACAACGCAGGAGATGCCGCAAAGCTGAAATCAGACGAATTTCTGTCGCAAATTGCCCGCGGTCATGTAGAAGGAATGGCGAAAGCGTTCGGATTGCAAAAGAAACCGCCTGCTCCACCGAAAGACGATGGAAAGTTATACCGCGTGCAAGTCGGAGCATTTCGCGATAAAAAAATGCAGAACGTCTCGTCGAAGAGTTAAGAAAAAAAGGATACGATGCGATCATTGTTTAACCTCTGCGATTGGCAGGGGATTTTTTATTTGTTGTTAAAAAATACAAGTCATAATCTAAGGCTCCGATTACGCGGAGCCTTTTTGCATCATTGCTCGTTGAAACGACTGAAATAGGGCGAACGAAACGAACGTCAGCAATATGCCTGTCACATACGGCAAACTCGGTTTTAATGTAAACAGCCAACCTGCGATTGCCGGACCGCCGATGCGCCCGAGCGAATCGAACGATGATAATACGCCTGTCGCGCTTCCTTGTCCGCCCGTTGTATATTTCGTAAGCAAGGACGATACACATGGGCGAATGACACCGTTACCGATGCCGAAAATCGTTAAGTAAAGCGCCGCTGTCCAAAAATGATTGATGAACAAAATAAGAAAAAAGCCGAGCGCTGAAAGAAATAAACCAGCGCGAATGACCGTTCTTTCACCGAACGATGCGATCAGTTTTCCGAGCAGTCCCCCTTGAACGATCGCACCAGCAAGTCCCATAATCATAAAAATGTAGCCGAGCTCTTTTGACGTAAGACCTGCGCGTTTTGCGGCAAAATAAGCGAACGTCGCTTCAAGACCAGCGAGGGAAAATGTGACGATCAGCTGCAACATATATAAGCGCGCCAAAGGTCCTTGAAGGGCGGAGGAAAGCGATGGCCGTTTCGCTTGTCCGATCGAACGCTTTTCTTTCGGAAGTGACTCTTGTAAGAAAAAGAAAACGAACACGGCAGTCAAGAGCGATAAACAGCCGGCGATCCAAAATGGGACCGTTAAGCTTGTAGCGGAAAAGATGCCGCCGATCGCTGGTCCGAAAATAAATCCGAGTCCGACAGCCGCACCGATCATGCCCATTCCTTTTCCGCGGTTTTCTTCTGTCGTTACATCAGCCACATACGCCATCGCTGTCGGCATCGTCGCGGCAGATAAGAAGCCGCCAATGATGCGGGCCGCAAACAACATCCAAAGTTTTGTTGCTAAGGCGAATAAGAAAAACGACAGCGCCAAGCCGGAAATACCGATAAGTATCATCGGCTTTCGCCCGTATCGGTCAGATAAGTTTCCCCACATCGGTGCGAACAAAAATTGCATAAAAGAATACACAGCCATGAGCCAACCGAGCTCTGTTGGGGTTGCACCGATGTTTTCAGCGAAAAACGGAAGGACGGGAATAATAATTCCGAATCCCATCATGACGAAAAACATGACAATAAATAAAAGCGGCAAATAACGCCGTTCGTTCATATGACCATCTCCACTATGTAGTTTGCATCTTTATCATAATGGAAACGAGGCAATTTTTCAAAGATGTCGATGCGTTGACAACAGAAAAAATTTTAGCGAAACTGAACGTGTATGAATGACGCCGGGAGAGATGAGAGATGACATATATAAATGAGCACGTGTTAAACAATTTATTTTACATGCTAGTGAGCATTTTTTTCTTTTATTTTTTATACGATCACGTTCGGTTTTTCCAGAGAAAAAAGGCGCATCAACGATTGTTGCTTATCGCATGTTCAAGCGTTCCGATCATTTTATGTATGAAATATCCGATTTACATCGCCCCTGATTGCGTGCACGATTTGCGGCAAGTTCCGTTTTTACTTGGCACGTTTTACGGCGGATGGACGGTCAGTTTTCCCCTCTTGCTTATTTTGCTGCTCGCGCGCTGGGTGATGTACGGCTATCAATTCATTACCGTCGCTGTTTATGTCATGATGTTCGTTTTCGGTAGTTTGTTTTCTCCTATTTTCCAACGGCTGTCGAGAAAACAACGATTATTCGCTTCGGGGGTGGTGACGTTTATATTAGCGATTGTTGCTACGATTTTGGCGATCGTCATTTCTGATTTTCAAGTGACAGAGTCGTACATCATTCACTTTATTCTCGTTCCTCCTTTTGCCGTATCGTTCGTTGTGCTTATCGTTGAAACGTTGCGTGAAGCGTTGCTCGTTCGCTCGGAAGCGATTAAGCTTGAAAAAATGGAAGTCGTCAGCCAGCTTGCCGCAAGCATTTCTCATGAAATACGCAATCCGTTAACCGTCGTCAAAGGATTTTTGCAGCTCATGAAATCAAAAGACATATTAGCGGAAACGAGAGAACAATATATCAATATCGCCCTTGAAGAATTAAACCGCGCCTGCGCCATTATTGACGATTATTTAACGTTTGCGAAGCCGTTTCCAGAAAAAATGGAGCCGCTTGACGTGCATCATGAGTTAACGAAAGTCATTGACATGTTGCGTCCGTTAGCGAACATGTCGGGGGTAGACATCGTGTCAACGCTCATGCCTGCGAAAGTAAGTGGCAACGCCCAATATTTTCGGCAATGTTTTTTAAATATAATAAAAAATGGAATAGAAGCGATACAGCATGGCGGTGCGGTATATGTCCATATGCACGTCGATGAACGAACGGTGACGATCGTTGTGCGCGATGAAGGAGCCGGCATGACGAAAGAGGAAATCGCGCGCTTCGGAGAACCGTATTTCAGCATGAAACAAAAAGGGACAGGTCTTGGGGCGATGGTGGCAGTTCGCATCATTGAAATGATGAACGGCACGTGGACGATAAAAAGCAAAGTCGGATCCGGAACGACGATGACGGTGACGCTTCCTTTGTTATTAGAAAAATAAAAATATTTCGAAATAATAAAAATGTATTGCCTTTAACGATTTTGGGCGTTAAAGTATAAAACAAGATGTTTATTTTTCAAAAGGGGAGTTTACAACGATGAGTTTGTTCAGGAAAAAGTCGATTGACGCGCTCATGAGCGAGTCAGGAAAAAGCGGCGCTGCACTAAAAAAAGAATTAGGCGCCTTTGATTTGACGATGCTTGGCATCGGAGCGATTATCGGGACGGGCATTTTCGTCTTGACGGGCGTAGCGGCGGCAGAGCATGCGGGACCAGCGCTTGTTCTTTCGTTTATTTTATCTGGATTAGCGTGCGTATTTGCGGCGCTCTGTTATGCGGAATTTGCATCGAGCGTGCCCGTATCGGGAAGCGCGTATACGTACAGCTATGCGACGTTTGGTGAGATCATCGCATGGATGCTTGGCTGGGATTTAATTTTAGAATACGGTGTGGCTGCATCGGCGGTAGCGGCCGGATGGTCGGGCTATTTCCAAGGGTTGCTTGCCGGTTTTGGCATTGAGCTTCCGCATGCCCTCACAAGCGCATACGATCCATCCAAAGGAACGTTTATTGATGTGCCAGCCATCGTTATTGTTTTACTTATTACGTTTTTATTGACGCAAGGTGTGAGAAAATCAGCGCGCTTTAATGCGGTGATGGTCGTCATTAAAGTGGCAGTCATTTTATTGTTTATTGCGGTTGGCGTATGGTATGTGAAGCCAGAAAACTGGACGCCGTTTATGCCGTTTGGCTTTTCTGGTGTTGCGGCAGGAGCGGCGACGGTGTTTTTCGCATATTTAGGGTTTGATGCGGTATCGACAGCGGCAGAGGAAGTGCGCAATCCGCAGCGCAACATGCCGATCGGTATTATCGCTTCGCTTGCTGTTTGTACGTTGTTGTATATTGCGGTGTCGCTCATTTTAACAGGAATTGTACCGTACGATCAATTAGGTGTGAAAAATCCAGTTGCTTTCGCGTTAAATTACATTAACCAAGATTGGGTTGCTGGATTTATTTCGCTCGGTGCGATTACAGGCATTACGACGGTGCTTCTTGTCATGCTTTATGCACAAACGCGCCTCTTTTATGCGATTAGCCGCGACGGCTTGCTTCCGTCATTGTTTGCGAAAGTGAGCGAACGGAAACAAGTGCCCCTTGTCAATTCATGGGTAACAGGTATTGCTGTTTCCATTTTTGCCGGTGTTATTCCGTTAAATAAATTAGCGCATTTAACAAATATCGGAACGTTGTTTGCATTTACGACTGTTGCGATCGGCATTTTAGTGTTGCGAAAAACAGAGCCGAACTTAAAACGAAGCTTTATGGTGCCGTTTGTACCGGTCATTCCGCTTCTTGCGGTCGCGTTTTGTACGTATTTAGCCCTTCAGCTTCCTGCCATGACGTGGCTTAGCTTTGGCGGTTGGCTCGCGATTGGTCTCGTCATTTACTTTTTGTATGGTCGCAAGCACAGCAAGCTAAACGAGGTGCATGCGGAACAAAAACAAGTAAGTTGACGGGTTGACAAAATGCGTTCATGTCTTTATAATAAAATTACAGTTAAATTATAGTTTTCCTTTTACAAAGGGGAGTAGCGTTCAGGCGTTGCCTGAAAACAAAGTCGTCAATTCGTGGACCTTGTCCATCGGCTTTGTTGGCACAACATGTGTCTAGCGAGACCTTTGCCGTTCGGCGAAGGTCTTTTTTGCGTTTTCATGATTTTTTGCCGACGGGCGAGGGAAAACTACATATTACAGGAGGGATCATTGATGGATGTATCATTGTTGTTAGAGTATGGTTGGGTGCTTCTCGTTTTAATCGGATTGGAGGGCATTTTAGCGGCCGATAACGCTGTCGTCATGGCGGTGATGGTCAAACATTTGCCAGAAAAACAACAAAAACGGGCGCTCTTCTACGGGCTTGCCGGGGCGTTTATTCTTCGCTTCGCTGCGCTTTTCGTCATTTCGTATTTAGTGAATATTTGGCAAATTCAAGCGCTCGGCGCGTTGTATTTAATGTTTATTGCCGTACATCATTTTATAAACAAAAATCGAGACGGTTCGCATAAAGAAGGGAAAAAGCAATCTGGTTTTTGGATGACTGTACTGAAAGTGGAGATCGCTGACTTAGCGTTTGCGATCGATTCGATTTTAGCAGCGGTCGCTTTAGCGATGACGTTGCCAGATACGAACTTACCGCCTATTGGAGGCCTGGACGGCGGAAAGTTTTTAGTCATCTTCGCTGGTGGATTGATTGGTGTCATTATTATGCGTTTTGCGGCAAATGCGTTCGTGAAATTGTTGCATAAACGCCCAAGCCTAGAATCGGCCGCATTTTTAATCGTCGGCTGGGTCGGTGTGAAGTTGGCAGTATATACGCTTGCGCATCCGAGCTTAGCTGTCGTTCCTGAACATTTCGCGCATTCGGCGTTATGGAAAGCGATTTTCTGGATCGTTCTTTTAGCGATTGCTGCTGGCGGCTGGTTTTTCTCCGGAAAAGAAACGAAACAACAGAAAGAAGCGATTCAAACGTTGAAAAAAGCGCAAAACGAATAAGGGGAGGCACGTTCCTCCTCTTTTTGTTATAATAAAGAAAGAGAGGAGTGTTGATGTTGTTAAGTGAAAAATTGTTAAACGGACTGAATGAACAAATGAATTTCGAATTTTATTCCGCACATGCGTATATGGCGATGGCGGCATATTGCTCAGCGGAAGGATTGGATGGTTTCGCAAATTTCTTTTTAGTGCAAGCGGAAGAAGAACGTTTTCATGCGATGAAGTTTTACAACTTTATTAATGCGCTTGGCGAACGGGCCATTATGACAGGTTTTCCTTCACCGAACAACGAATTTACATCCGTTCGTGACTGCTTCGAAAAAGCGCTCGCTCATGAAAAAGAAGTGACGCGCCGCATTTATAAACTATCTGACTTAGCGTTAGATGAGCGTGAACACGCGACGATGAACTTTTTGAAATGGTTTATCGACGAACAAGTAGAAGAAGAGTCGATGTTTGATACGCTTATTCAAAAACTGAAACGCATCGAAGGCGACAGCAATTCGCTATTTATGCTCGACAACGAACTCGCACAACGTACATTTACACCAGAACCGTAAAGGGAATGCGAAGGCATTCTCTTTTTTATCCCCCCTAACCAAATGTCGTGTATGAGGCGATAAATGGATATAGGGGGGATTGTGATGAAGAAGTGGTTAGTCGATGATGAGCCGTTGTTCGTATTGCCGACGGTGGCGGTAAAGCTTGGACTAAATGAAAGCATTTTTTTACAGCAGCTTCATTATTGGCTCGGAAAAAGCACGCATACGCATGATGGACATGTATGGGTGTACAACACGTACGAAGGGTGGAAAAAGCAATTTCCGTTTTGGTCAGAAAGTACGATTCGGCGCACGATCGTACGGCTTGAGAAAAAAGGGATCGTCGTCTCGCGCTATCGCTCACAGATGGATAAAACGAAATGGTATCGCATTGACTACGATGTGCTTGCCAAAGTGCTTGACACAAACGTTGTACATGACGAGCAAGTGACGGAAGATGACGAGAACATGTGTATCGAAAAAACGAACGGTCAACATGACGAGCGGACGATGCAACATGACGCATCGCACGCGTCAACTTGCCAAGACGCACGTCGCAATATGAACAGACAAACAGAAATAACAACAGATCATACGTTACAAAACTTGATTTATTTTTATGAACAAAACGGTTTCGGGACGATCAGTAGCTATGTCGGTGAACAGATGGCGCTATGGGTGAATGACACGTCAGCGGAATGGGTGCTCGAAGCGTTAATGATCGCGTTAAAAAACGGAGTGAAAACGTGGAAATATGCCGAGGGGATTTTGCGCAATTGGAAGAAGCATGGTCGCATAAAAAAAGAAAAACGAGCGGTGCGAACGGAATTGATTCCGGAATGGCTACATATCGACTATACGCAATATGAGCGAAAAACGTATAGCGAAGCGCAGTTAGAACAAAAGCGTGCTGAATTAGAAAAGCGTTTAAAAAAGAGGGTAAGGGCATGAATGTCCATACCCTTACCCTGTTTGTTTCACCGGCTCGTTTGCTTCTTTTGTCGCTTCTACCGCTTCTAAAAGCAGCTCGACAAGGTGAACGGCACGCACGTTCGTCAGTCCTTCTCGTTCAATGCCGAGCTTCATTTGTAGTAAACAGCCGGGATTGGCGGTCACAATCGTCGTCGCTTTCGTTTGTTTTACTTGTTCCATTTTGTAATCAAGCACTTGCATCGACATGTCTGGCTCGATGATGTTATAAATGTCTGCTGAACCGCAGCATCGATCGGCATCTTTCATTTCGCGAAACTCGACGCCGGAAATGGATTGAAGCAACAGGCGCGGCTCGTTTGCGGTTTTCATGACGTTGCGTAAATGGCATGAATCTTGATACGTCACGATTTGCTCAGGCAAGCGCCATCCTTCGAGATGAAAGCCGAGTTCGACTAAAATGACGGACACATCTTTTATTTTTGCGACAAACGCTTTCGCACGCTCTGCCCAAATCGGATCGTCTTTTAATAAATGGTCGTATTCGATTAAAAACGCCCCGCACCCGCCAGCGTTTGTGACGATATAGTCGACATCGAGCGCTTCAAACGCTTCAATGTTTTGTTTCGCGAGCGTTTTCGCGTCCGCTTTTTCGCCGCTATGCCCGTGAAGTGCACCGCAACACGTTTGGGCCGGTGGAATGACGATGTCGCAGCCGACAAGCTGCAATAGTTTCATCGTCGCATCGTTCGTGTCCATAAACATCGTATCCATTAAACAGCCGCTAAAAAAGGCGACCCGTTTTTTTCGTTTCGTTTCCGCTTCGATGTGCGTTGGTCGTTCGTTCATTTGTTTCCACGTCGGCACGTTCGGCAACACGTTTTCCATCATCGCTAAATGATTTGGCAACACGCGCAATAAGCCGAGTTTGCGAACGAGCGCCTGCAACCCTGAACGTTGATAAAAACCGATAAGTGCCGTCAACATGCGCATCCGCTTTGGATGCGGAAAAAGTTGTTTAAATACGACGTGGCGAACGAGACGAACGAACCACGGATATCGTTTATGTTGCGCAATAATGTCGCGCGCTTCTTCTAGTAAATGGCCGTAGCGCACGCCAGAAGGGCAAACCGGTTCGCACGCTCGGCAGCCAAGACAGAGTTGAAGGGAACGTTCGACATCTTCGTCCGGTTCAATCAGTCCATCGACGACTGCTTTCATTAATGCGATCCGGCCGCGCGGCGAGTGCGACTCTTGAAAGCCGGATTCAATATACGTCGGGCATGTCGGCAAACAAAAACCGCACCGCATACAGTTTAGTAGTTCGTCTTCATTCATGCGCGCTTGAAATTGTTGTTGGATGAGCTGTTCGTTTTTCATCGCGTTATCACCACCCGTTTGCGCGTGCTTTTTGCGAACACTTTCCCTGGATTCATAATGTTGTTCGGATCGAGCGCTCGTTTAATCGCCTGCATCGCAGCGATTCCTTCTTTGCCGAGCTTCCATTCTAAATACGGCGCTTTCATGACGCCGACGCCATGCTCGCCAGTAATCGTGCCGCCAAGCTCAATCGCTTTGGCGAATATGTCTTCAAACGCCTGCTCGACGCGATGCAGTTCGTCTTTGTCGCGCACATCGGTCGGACATGTCGGATGAAGGTTGCCGTCACCTGCGTGACCGAACGTGCAAATGTTGACGTTATATTTTTTAGCAATATCGTTAATCGCTTTCACCATATTTGCAATTTGCGAACGTGGAACGGTCGCATCTTCTAAAATCGTCGTCGGTTTTAAGCGAGCGAGCGCCGATAGCGCTGAGCGACGCGCTGTGCGTAAATTGTTTGCTTCTTCTTCCGTTTGTGCCACTTGAACAGAAATGGCGTGTTGTTCGCGGCAAATGCGCGCCATCGCTTCCATATCGCGCTCAACGACTTCTTTCGGGCCGTCTTGTTCGATGAGCAACACCGCTTTCACGTCCGTCGGCAAGCCGATGTTGACGAACGACTCGACGACTTGTAACGTCGGCTGGTCTAAAAATTCAAGCGTCGTCGGAATGATTTTGTTGGCGATAATGGCGGAAACGGAGCGTGCTGCCGCTTCTAAATCTTCATAAAGCGCGAGCATCGTTTGTTTCGTCTCCGGCATCGGAATGAGTTTTAACGTCGCTTCTGTAATAATGCCGAGAGTGCCTTCTGAGCCGACGAATAGGCGCGTTAAATCGTAGCCAGCGACGTCTTTTGCGAGCTTGCCGCCCGTGCGAATGATGTCGCCGTTGGCGAGTACAACTTCAAGCCCCATGACGTAATCGCGTGTGACACCGTATTTCAATCCGCGCAAGCCGCCGGAATTTTCGTTAATGTTTCCACCAATCGTTGAAATTTTCATCGAGCTTGGATCAGGTGGATAAAATAATCCTTTCGCTTCGACCGCTTGAATGAGGTCGAGTGTAATGACTCCCGGTTGAACGGTCACCGTCAAATTTTCTTCGTCAATTTCTAATATGCGATTCATATGTTTAAAAATGATGACGATGCCGCCTTCCGTTGGACATGTGCCTGCACAAAGATTTGTTCCTGAGCCGCGTGGAACGATCGGAATGCGCTCGTTGTTGCAAATTTTTACGATTTCACTCACTTCTTTTGTGTTGCGTGGTGCGATAACTGCGTCAGGAAGCGATTGAAAGTTTGGTGTTGCGTCATAGGAATAAACGAGCCGTCCGGCTTTCGAATCGTCGTAGTTTTCTGCGCCGACAATTTGAATGAACTGTCGTTTCACTTGTTCAGTAATCATATCATCCACCTTCTTCCCTTTGTTTGTACTGTAAGCATATAAAAAAGCGGGAAAACCCGCTATGTATAAACATATAAAAATAAAACGCTTACACATTATTTTTTTTGTTGTTTCATCTAAAAAACGAATAGCTAAGTATAAGGTGATGATATGTTCGAGATGGCGCACGTTCAGTTTCGTATAATCTTGTATTTTTTTTAGCCGGTAATGAAGTGTATTAATGTGAATGTGAAGCGCCTCTGCCGTTCGTTTGAGCGATAAGTCGTTAGCGAACAACGTCCGCAGCGTATGCAACAATTCTTCATCGTGTATGAGCGGTTCAATCGTTCGTTTAATCAACTCTTGTTTTGTCGCAGGCGAAATGTCTTCTAAACACATGTCCAATCGTAAATCTTCATCGAAAACGATGTCGCCTGTTTGTTTGGAGATATGAAGGGCACGTTCAGCTTGCTTATACGAATGGTACACCTGTTTACTATCTCCCATTTTTCCGCATCCGATATGAAGCGTCACATCGTATTTGTCTAATAATGAGCGTTGCATCGTTTTGAGTTTAGCGATCGTTCGTTCTTTGTCGTCGTCTGTTTGTAAAATAAGTAAGCGATCGTTTCCCCAGCGGACGATGACATCACGTGCATCGCTCCAAACGATTTGAACGTATTTCCACATGTCAACGGAAATCGTTTGTTTTGTTTCATTTAACGAAGCGATAATGACGCGCCGCGAGCAAGCGAGGTCGATATGAAACAGTTGGGCTCGCTCGTGCAAGGATGGCGACCATTCGCGCGCTTGCAGCCAATCGAAGACGAACGTTTCAAGCGCACGCGCTTCAAGTTGTAACTGTTCCGTATAGTAGTTTTCTTGAATGAGAAGCTCGGTCATTTTTTTTAATAGCTCACCGTATGGTGATACGTTCGCTGGATCTCCTGTAATGCCGATGACGCCAATGACGTCACCGTGAAAAAAAACAGGTAAGTTGATGCCAGCTTTTACTCCTTTGAGCTTTCCTTCGTCTTCTTTCGTAATGATTCGTTTTTGTTTTTCTTGGCAAACGAGAAACGCTCCTTCATGAAATTGCCCGACGCGCGTCGGGTTGGTGCTGGCGATAATGATGCCATGCGTGTCGACGATAATGAGATCTTCATGAATGAGGCGGCGGACGTCCGACACAATTTTTTTCGCAAGGTGAGGGGAAAGCATGCGTCCACTTCCTTTCTGAGTGAATACAAACGAAGAAACCGTCCTTTTGATGATGCGAAAGGACGGTTATCTATTTGTTACATTTGAAAGCGTGCGACCGCCTGACGAAGTTGCTCTGCTGTGCTTGCGAGTTCTTGCGACGAGGCGAGCAGCTCTTGCATCGTTGCGTTTTGTTCTTCTGTCGTTGCGGCGACTTGTTCAATATTATGGGCGGATTGAGATGATTATAGCACGACAGTTCGTGGGAAGGGGAGAACATTTTTGGACAAAATACCACGAATTTTGTTACAAATTTTTTGTTGCAATCGGTTTCAAGTTTGGTTGAAATTCAAATCAACAAGGACAATACATTAGCTATTGGAAGTACATTATGGCGGCGTCGATGGTGTTTACGATGCCTGTGTTAGTCATTTATGCATTTTTTAATCGCTACTTTCTCAAAGGTATTTCGTTTACGGGGGAAATAGCTTTAATCTGCCCCATATCCGACGTCTTTGTCTGGATGCATAAACGGAGCGTTTTCGCTTCGTTTTTCTTCTAATTGGGCACGGTTTTCAGGGGTGTTCCAGCCGATGTCGTTCGTCGGATGCACCCATTCATCACCCGCCATGACACTCGGATCTGTTTCATCGCTCCATTGATTGAGCGGGGAGTTTGGCGAATTGTATTTACTGTCGCCAATAACGCCCCCGTGTTGATTGACAAACGGCGGCTGCATGCGCATGCCCGTTCCTTTAAACGACGGAGCATGTATTTGATGCGGTTGTGTTTCGTCCAAAATTGGCGATTCGATATCTTTTTCCATCCATCATCACCTCGCTATTAATATGGCTTAACAACGTATAAAATATGTCGTTTTGCATGACATTACTTGTAGGGGGGATTTATATGCGTTTTCCTATTGCGCAGTTGCATGAGCGCGACATCGCCCAAGTGCAACAATTTGAGCGAAAGCTTCGTGAACAAACGGGCGAAGACATTATACTCATTGCATACAAAAAAGAACAAACAGACGGACGAGGTGAATGATGATGAAGCGAAAAGTGACACACGATGCCGCAAAAACGAACAACCAAACGCCGACAGAAAGCATGCCGAAAGATGAATTTGCTGCGCAATACGCTGGCGGAGAAGATATGAGCCGAGGGGCGAACCGAAATTCGAAAAAAGGACGGCAAGGAACATGAAAAATAAACGAGCGGGCAAAACAATTCCAATTCCAAGCGATATACTAAAGGAAGAATTCGGGAGCGAACAAGGCGACATCAATGCGCATAAAGTGATGGAGTTAATGGAAGAGGCAAAGAAGAAAAAGTAGGAGTGGAGGCTCCTACTTTTCCATTTCCAAAAAATACGTCTCTGCTTTCATTGTCGTTTGGTTAAAGTATACGATCATCGCCATGTTGCATATGCGCACTTGTTTCGTTTGTAAATAATGCGGCAAGTCGAACGGGATCATTTCGACGACGGTATGTTTAAATAGTTCTTTTTCGCTTAGTGAAAGAAGGTGCGGTTGTTCGGACAGTTTTTCATATACGCGCGCGCGTACATGTTTGTCCGTTTTTTCATCCCACCACGGTTTGCGTGGTTTTTGTTTTTGATTGCGCAAATAGTCGTATTTCATGAGCGCTTCGACGATCGGCAAGTCGTTCGTGTGTAACGTTTGTAAAAACGAATAGAGGCGGCGGAATAAATCTTCAAGTTGATGTCCGATGCGCGCCCATCCTTGTTCGTCCCAATACGTGCCGAATGATTGGAAAAAGTCAAACGGTGTGTCAAATAAATGGGTGACGATATATTCAATCGTTTCGTCCATCCGATGGTCGTTCCAATATTTTTCAAGCACATCTTCGACTTGTTTTAAGCGAATGACGTCGTCAAATGATAGCACGCGGTTGCGCAACATTTCATACGGTGCCCGATCCATAAAGATGTAGCCGTACTCGTCTGCTTGACGGCGCAGTCCTGTGCCGCGCAACATTTTTAAAAACCCGAGCTGCAATTCTTCAGGGCGAAGGGCAAACACGTCGTTAAACGTTTTTCGAAACGATGTGTAATCTTCTTCAGGAAGTCCGGCAATTAAATCGAGATGTTGCGCAATTTTTCCACCTTGTTTTACCATCGTAACTGTTCGGGTAAGTTTATCAAAATTTTGTTTCCGCATGACGAGTTTATTCACTTCATCGTTCGTCGATTGCACGCCAATTTCAAAACGGAATAGCCCTGGCGGCGCTTCACGGTTTAAAAACTCGATCACTTCTGGGCGCATAATATCCGCTGTAATTTCAAATTGGAACACGACGCCCGGCACGTGCTCGTCAATTAAAAATTGGAACATATCCATCGCATAGCTGCGGCTAATGTTAAATGTGCGATCGACAAATTTAATGACTTTCGCTCCGTGTTTCATTAAGTAGCGTAAATCTTCTTTTATTTTTTCACGATCAAAGTAGCGGACGCCAACTTCAATCGACGATAAACAAAATTGGCAACTAAACGGACAGCCGCGGCTCGTTTCGACGTATGTGACGCGTTTGGACAAATGCGGAATATCTTCTGGAAAGCGAAACGGCGACGGCATATTCGCTAAATTGATTTTATTTCGCTGCGGATTGATGACCGGTTTGCCGTCTTTGTGAAATGCAAGCCCAGCGATCTTTGCGACATCTTCACCGTGCTGAAGCGCTGTCAGGAGCTGCTTAAACGTTTCTTCTCCTTCGCCGATGACGATATAATCAAATTCCGGCACGCGCTCAAGCCAATAAGCGACGTCGTATGACACTTCCGGCCCACCGACGACGATCGTAACGGTCGGATGCACTTTTTTCAAAAGCTGAATAACTTCAATCGTCTGTTCGATGTTCCAAATGTAACAGCTAAACCCGACGACATCGGGTTTGCGGCGATATAAATCGGTGACGATGTTTAACACCGGGTCTTTAATTGTATATTCGACAAGCTCCACGTCAAACTCCGGTTGGGCGTATGCTTTCAAATACCGGATCGCTAAGTTTGTATGAATATATTTCGCATTCAACGTTGTACAGATGATATGCACTGCAAACGACTCCTTTGCATATATGTTGCGACGAATTATTATATCACATAGGAAGGGAAAGAAAAAAGGAAGGAAGATAAACAACAATTTTATTTTTTAGAAAAATACGATATGATATGCTATTTACATAGGGGAGTAAACAAAAGATGATGGGGTGGACAATGTGTACAAACAAATTAAGCCGAAAAAAATATATGAAGAAGTAGCCGAAGCCATTTTACATATGATTCAAACGGGACAGTTAAAGCCCGGAGATAAACTCGACTCCGTCCAGCAGCTTGCCGAAAACTTTCAAGTCGGCCGCGCGGCCATTCGCGAAGCGTTAACGGCGCTTAGGGCGATGGGGCTCATTGAAATGAAACAAGGGGAAGGCACATACGTGCGCGAATTTGACCCAGCGATGTTGTCGTTTCCGATTTCTGCTGCTTTGCTGATGAATAAAGAAGACGTGGCCCATTTATTAGAAGTGCGCAAACTGCTTGAAGTTGGCGCAGCTGGATTGGCGGCGCGAAAACGGACGGAAGAAGATTTGCGCGCCATGCAAAGCGCCCTTGCGCAAATGCGTGAGGTGATCGGCAATGAAGAGCTTGGCGAAAAAGCCGACTTTTTATTTCATATGGCGATTGCGACGGCGACGAAAAATCCGTTATTAGTTAGCTTAATGAACAACGTGTCGGGAATGATGATGGAAACGATGCGTGAAACGCGACGCATTTGGCTGTTTGCGAAACAAACGACGACGGAGCAGCTGCTTGAAGACCATATCGCCATCTTTGAAGCGATTCGCGAACAAAACATCGAACTTGCGCAAGAGCGAATGAAAGACCATTTAGGACACGTAGAAAAAGTGCTTTCTGACTACATTTCTTTATGATGGGAGGGCTCCCTCCACACATACTCATCAGATGACCGGTTGACTAATTTGGCAATTGCGTGTAAAGTGAAGGAAAAGAAAACGTTTTCGAAAGGGGATCGGGGATGAACGTTACATTATTCGTTACATGTTTAGTTGATTTATTTCACGTGAACGTCGGAAAGGCGACCGTTGAACTATTAGAACGGCTCGGCTGTACGATACATTTTCCAGAGGGGCAAACGTGCTGTGGTCAGCCTGCGTACAATAGCGGGTATGTAAAAGAAGCGAAGGAAGCGATGAAACATATGATTCGCACGTTTGAACACGCAGAATATATCGTGACCCCATCCGGTTCGTGTGCAACGATGTTTAAAGAATATCCGCACATTTTTCAAGGTGATGGGGAATGGGAAGAACGCGCGCAACGCCTCGCCGATAAAACGTACGAACTGACGCAATTTATTGTTGATGTGCTAAAAGTGGAAGATGTTGGCGCGCGGTTAGAAGGGAAGGCGACGTACCATACATCATGTCATATGACGCGCCTGCTCGGCGTGAAAGACGCGCCGTTTACGTTATTACAACACGTGAAAGGGCTGGAAGTTGTCCCTTTGCCAAACGCGCACAATTGCTGTGGATTTGGCGGTACGTTTTCAGTAAAAATGGGACCGATTTCGGAACAGATGGTCGATGAAAAAATTCAATGTATTGAACAAGTCGAAGCCGACTATTTAATCGGTGCAGACTGTGGCTGTTTAATGAATATCGGCGGGCGCATCGAACGAAAAGGCAAACCGATTCGCGTCATGCACATTGCCGAAGTGCTCAATAGTAGATAGGGGGGATTCATATGGCGATGAAAATTAACATGGGAGAGTTTCACGAACGCGTCGAGAAAGGAATTCATAATACGTTTATGCGCGGAGCGGTTGCTGGAGCGCAAGAGCGGCTGCGCACGCGCCGGTTGGAAGCAGCTGCTGAGCTTGGCAACTGGGAAGAGTGGCGCGCGCTCGGAGAAGAAATTCGCCAACATACACTTGAAAACTTAGACTATTATTTAATGCAACTGAGCGAAAATGTAAAAAAGCGCGGCGGCCATGTGTTTTTTGCGCAAACGGCAGAAGAAGCGAACGACTACATTTGCCGCGTCGTTGCAAGCAAACAAGCGAAAAAAATTGTGAAATCGAAATCGATGGTGACGGAAGAAATTCATATGAATGCCGCATTAGAGAAGCTTGGCTGTGAAGTCATTGAAACGGATCTTGGTGAATACATTTTGCAAGTCGACGACCACGATCCACCGTCTCATATCGTTGCGCCGGCGCTTCATAAAAATAAAGAACAAATTCGCGACGTATTTAAGGAAAAGTTAGCGTACACAAAAACGGAAAAGCCGGAAGAGCTTGCCCTTCATGCGCGCCATATGCTTCGCCATGAATATATGACAGCTGATGTGGGCATTACCGGATGCAATTTTGCGATTGCGGAATCCGGTTCGATTACGCTCGTGACGAACGAAGGAAACGCCGATTTAGTCACCGCATTGCCGAAAACACAAATTACAGTCATGGGAATGGAGCGCATCGTACCGACGTTTGAAGAAATGGAAGTGCTCGTTAGTTTACTGACGAGGAGTGCGGTCGGGCAAAAGTTGACGAGCTACATTACCGTATTAACCGGTCCGCGCGAGGAAGGGGAAGTGGATGGACCAGAAGAATTTCATCTCGTCATTGTCGATAACGGGCGTTCTGACATTTTAGGAACGGAATTTCAGTCGGTGTTACAATGCATTCGCTGCGCGGCTTGCGTCAACGTCTGCCCGGTATATCGCCATATCGGCGGTCATTCATACGGTTCGATTTATTCCGGGCCGATCGGGGCGGTATTGTCCCCGCTTCTTGGCGGTTACGATGATTATAAAGAATTGCCGTATGCGTCCACGTTATGCGCGGCATGTACGGAAGCGTGCCCGGTTAAAATTCCGCTTCATGAACTGTTGTTAAAACATCGTCAAACGATTGTCGAACGGGAAGGAAAAGCGCCGATTTCAGAAAAATTAGCGATGAAAGCGTTCGGATTAGGTGCGGCATCGTCGCTTTTATATAAAATCGGGTCAAAAGTGGCGCCGAGCGCTATGAATCCGTTTACCGTCAACGACCGCATTTCGAAAGGACCGGGACCGTTAAAAGCGTGGACGGACATTCGCGAGTTTCCAGCGCCAGAAAAAGAGCGATTCCGCGACTGGTTGAAACAAAGGGGGAACGAATAAATGGAAGCTTTTTTACAACGAATTGCTTCACGACTTGGACGCGATGTGCGTACGTCTGTAGAACGCCCGAAATGGAAACATGCCCCGCAACATACCGTATTTCAAGGGTATAGCCAAGACGAGTTGCTTGATGAATTAAAAAAGCAATGTACGCGCATTCATACGACGCTTGTCGAAACGACAGCAGATTGTCTCGTTGACGCGATAGACGACGTTATAGCGGCACATGGCGGCGGCCCGATTGTCGTCGCAAACGATGAGCGTTACGAGCAGTTTGGATTAAGCTCGCTTTTCACGCGCGAAGATGTACACGTATGGGATCATACGCTCGGACGGGCGAATATCGAAGCGGCTGAGCGAGCCAATATTGGCATCACCTTTAGCGACATCACATTAGCTGAATCAGGAACGGTTGTGCTATTAAACAACCGCGATCAAGGGAGAACGATTAGCTTTTTACCGACGACGTATGTGGCGCTTATTCCGAAAAGTACAATCGTTCCCCGAATGACGCAAGCGGCGCACATCATTCGGGAGAAGCATGTTCCGTCATGCATCAATTTCATTACAGGTCCGAGCAACTCCGCAGATATTGAAATGAACTTAGTTGTCGGCGTGCATGGGCCGGTGAAAGCAACATATATCGTCATTACCGATCGATGAGCAGCGAACAAGCTGCTCTTTTTTATTCCGATCAGATTAGTGAAATTATCAGAAAGTTAAGAAGGAATAACAAAAAATGTAGCGAATATAATCAAAAATATAGTAGAGAGGGAGTTAGTCGGGGAGGGAAACCATTTGAGTGCGAAAGGAAATATGATTGAAAAACCTCAATCCATCCACATGGCCAACCAAGAAAAAGAAGCGATAGAGGAGAAAATTCGTCAATATCGTTTTATTTTTGAACAAGCGATAGATGCGATTGCGTTAGTGAATAAAGACGGTGCGTTTATCGACATGAATGAAGCGGCGTGCCGCCTGTTTCGTGCGTCAAAAGAAAAACTGCTACAAAAACATTTTCAAGACTATTTGCATCTTGTTCCTGAACATATTTTCCAATTTCAAAAACAAATGCTTCATAAGTTCGGGTCATACGATGACGAGCTTGTCATCCGTTTAGCTGATGGCGAAACGAAGCATGTGCAATTGTTTATGCGCCGCCACCCATCATTTGATTTATACATCATCCGCGACATTTCCTCAAAAAAAGTGCTTGAGCGTGAACGTTCGATTAACGAAACGTTATTTAAAGATTTGTTTAACCGCGCAGGTGATAGCATCATCATTTTTGATGCACGAGGGCGATTTATTGATGCGAATCCTTCCTTTTGCGCGAGCGTCAACGCAAACAAAGAGGAGCTGTGCAAGCTTTCTATTCAAACATTTATCCCGATCGAATATCATCATTTGTTCGAACAACTGTTGCTGATGTTAAAGCGCACAGGGACAGTATCGAGCGAACTGCCGTTTATTTTAGCGGACGGCATGCAAAAGTTGTTTGAAATGACGCTCACGGCGAACGTACATAGCGGCTTTTTTATGGCGATTATGCGCGACGTCACCGAAAAGCGAAATATGGAAATGAACTTACAGCGAAGTGAAGAGCGATTTCGTGCCATTTTTGAACAAGCTCACGAAGCGATTTTCATTTGCGATGATTTTGGCAACATTTTGCGCGCCAACCCTGCGGCAAGCCGAACGTTTGAATTGCCGCTCCACGATCTTGTCCGTGCGAACTTAATGCAGTTTATTGATGCAAAAGATGAAAAAGTACGTCGCGTATTACGGCAATTTTTCCGCGACGGAGAAATTCGCGACGAATTAACGTTTCATATGCCAAATGGAGAGCGAAAACAGCTTGAATTTACGTCAAAAAAAGGAGTCATTAACGGCTACCATTTAACGATTTTTCGCAACGTTAGCGAACGTAAAAAAATGGAGAAAGAGTTGCGCGAACAAGAACAAAAGTTTCGCAGCATATTTAATCATGCGATGGACGGGATGATGTTAATTGACGATGAGCAGCGCATTTTTGATGCGAATCCGGTAGCGTGTCGCATTTTCGCTTTAAAAAAAGAACAGTTGATCGGAAAACGTGTGCACGCTTTTATCGAAACGAATCATTTAAAACATTTTCAAACGTGGTTGAGCGAAGCAGGGGAAGAAGAATTCGTCATGGTGGACGGAAAAGGGAAACAAAGAATTGTTGAACTGTCGTTTAAACGAAACGTCATTGAACATGTTGGACTTATGATGGTGCGCGACATCACGGAGAAAAAAGAAATGGAAGAACGTCTGCGCAAGTCGGATACGTTAAACGTCGTCGGGCAGCTTGCGGCAGGAATCGCCCATGAAATTCGCAACCCGATGACGGCGTTAAAAGGGTTTATTCAACTGTTACAAGGAAGCATGAGTCATGAGAGCGAAACGTATCATATGTACTTCGAGGTCATTACGTCGGAATTAAAACGAATTGAATCGATTATTACCGAGTTTCTCGTGCTCGCTAAACCGCAAGCCACTCATTATGAAAAAAACGATGTCGCGAAAGTGATGCAAGAGACGGTTGACTTATTAAGCGTGCAAGCGACGATGCATAACATTCAAATTGAAGCCACATATGAGCCGGTTCCGCCCGTTTATTGCGATTCGAAACAACTGAAACAAGTGTTTATTAACATGTTAAAAAATGCGATCGAAGTGATGCCAAAAGGCGGGACGATTACCGTGTCCGTTCAGCATGTCGACGAAGGCGTGCGCATTGCCATTCGCGACCAAGGTTGCGGCATTCCGAAAGAAAAAATAAAAAAAATAGGCGAGCCGTTTTATACGACGAAAGAGCGCGGAACGGGACTTGGCTTAATGGTCAGCTATAAAATTATTGAAGAACATCGCGGACGCATCGATATTGAAAGCGAAGTAGGTGTCGGCACGACGTTTTATATTACTCTGCCAGCGACGAACGATATGTAGTACAATAGACTGACAGCTAAAGAGGTGGATATGATGTCTTCGTTCGGCAGTAAGCGAACTGCTTGAAGGACGTCGATACGTTATCGTATAGCCATTTTACAACGGAAGATTTCGCAAAGTTAAAACAAATTGATGAACTCATTGCCCGCACAAGCAAGAAATATTTGCCGAAGTCATTCGTCTCATCGATGAACTCATCGAAAAAGTCGAAAAAGAACGGACGTTTGAAACCCACCTCGCATAAGGTGGGTTTATTTTTTTACGATATGGGACAACGCAAGTGCGAAAATTAAAATGGCGCCTTTGACAATATCTTGAGCGTAATATGGCACGTTCACACGAAAACCTCCTCAAATAATGTCGGTAGCTTCGTTTTGTAGTCGCCAGACACGATGCCTTTTTCGGTAATGATGCCGGTAATGAGTTCATGCGGCGTAACGTCAAATGCAGGATTGTACACGTTCACATTCGGCGCGATGTTTACACCAGCGATATGGGTCACTTCTTCTTTCGCCCGTTCTTCAATCGGAATGTCGTCGCCTGTTTCCGTCTGTAAGTCGATCGTCGATAGCGGAGCGGCGACGTAAAACGGAATGTTGAACGCGTTCGCTAAAATCGCTAAGCCGAGCGTGCCGATTTTGTTCGCTGTATCGCCGTTGGCGGCAATGCGATCGGCGCCGACGATGACTGCGGAAATATGTTTGGCTTTCATCGTTTGCGCTGCCATATTGTCTGTAATGAGCGTCACATCGACGCCAGCTTGCGAAAGTTCCCAAGCGGTAAGTCGCGCACCTTGCAGCACAGGGCGCGTTTCGCAAGCGTACGCATGAAGCGTCATTCCTTTTTCTTTCGCTAAATGAAACGGTGCGAGCGCCGTGCCGTATCGGGCGGTAGCAATCGCCCCCGCATTGCAAATTGTCATGATGCGGTCGCCGTCTTGGAACAAAGAAAGGGCATGTTCGCCGATGCGTCGGCATACGTCTTCATCTTCAACTTGAATGCAAATCGCTTCATGAATGAGCGTCGTTTTCGCTTCATTGACCGAGGTGGCGTTGGCGACGCTTTTCATAAGCCGGTCAAGCGCCCAAAATAAATTGACGGCAGTCGGGCGCGAGCTCGCTAAATAGTCGCGGTCGCGCTTTAAATTGGCGTGAAACTGTGCTAAGTCGTTTGTTTCATATGATTTTGCCGCAAGCGCTAACCCGAAGGCAGCAGTCATGCCGATCGCCGGCGCCCCGCGCACTTTTAACGCGACGATCGCGTCCCATACGTCTTTTATGTTTTTTAAGTCTAAATATTCAGTCTTATGAGGCAACGCTTGTTGGTTTAAAATCGTAATATGCGTATCATGCCATTGTACAGATTTCATCATTTTCCTCCTAGCTGTTGACATGTGCGGTTTGTTGTACGAGACGTTTGATAGCATGAATCGGCAAATGTTCACGTTGCACGATGAGTTCGCGTCCGAGGCGAAGAGCGTGCCGTTTTGCTTCTAGCCGCCGTTCAAGCGGCAATTCATCGAGGTCCGCCACATGCGCTAAGCCGATCGTGCGGCGAATGACTTCGCAACCCGCAAATCCGATCGCTTCGACGAGCGCGTCGCTTACGATGTCGTCGAGCACGAAAGAAACGCGCGCATACGGTTCGTTGCTTTCTTGCCAACATGTTGTAAATGTACGAACAAACACGTCCCACGTTTTTTCAATATGCGTAAAGAGCGGCTCGCGTTCGCTTTCATGGCGAGAGAGGGCGTTTAATAGTAAATTGGCAAAAAATTGCCCTAAATCAAAGCCGATCGGACCGTAAAATGCAAATTCTGGATCAATTACTTTCGTGTCATCGTCGCTTGCGAATATGCTTCCGGTATGTAAGTCGCCATGAAGCAACACGTCTGCTTTTGTTAAAAAGAGCCGTTTTAATTTCGCTGCTTCGCGCTTGAGTTCATCATCTTGCCAAAGCTGCTCGACATCAGCACGAAGCTCCGTTTCAAAGCTGTTCGTGTCGTGGTCAAAAAACGGGTCGGTAAAGACGAGATCTTCCGTAATTTTACAAAGTTCAGGGTTTGTAAATTGTTGGGCGAGCTTCTTTTTTTGTTGTTGATTCATGCCAAAATCAGACGTATAAAACGCCGTTTTCGCGACAAACTCGCCGATATGTTCAGAAAGCTTCGGAAATGTTTTTCCTTCGATCAGCCCGCGACGTGCAATTTGTAAATGGGATAAATCTTCCATCACCGTAATCGCTAAAGTCTCATCGGAATAATACACTTTTGGTACATACTGAGGGACGTAGCTTGCGAACGTGCGCAACGCTTGGCTTTCGATTGTCGCGCGCTTTAATGTAAGCGGCCAGCTTTCGCCGACGACTTTCGCGTACGGCAATGCTTGTTTTATGATGATGCTGTCGTTTGTGCGCTCGTTGACGATGCGAAAGACGAGGTTTAAGTTGCCATCGCCAATTTCTTGGCATGAAAGAAGCGCATCTTCTTGGAATAGCCCTAAACGAATCGCGAGCGCGACCGCCTTTTGCTCTGTTAACGGTTCGTACATAGTAATTCCTCCCTTAGCATAAATAAAAAACCTCTTTCGCTGAACGAAAGAGGTTTGAAGTTTGCTTCGCACCTCTTATCTCTCAGCCTACTGCTGCAAGAATTAGCACCGTGCGTCATCGCCGGTTGCCGGGTTTCATCGGGCTCGTCCCTCCACCTGCTCTTGATAAGAGTGTTTATCATTATTTGAATGTTTTGAATAGTGAAAACGTTTCGTGAATTCGCTTGATTTGAATCATACATCGCTTCTCGCTTGTTTGTCAATCTTTTTTTTCAAAAATTTTATACACGTCTGGACGACGATCGGCAAAAATCGGGATGCGGGCGCGTACGCGTTGTACTTCGCTTATGTCGATCGTTGCCTTGATGACTGTTTCTTGTTCGCTTCCTTCTGCAAGAATATTTCCCCACGGATCGATAATCATCGAATGCCCAGCAAACGTGTTGTTCGGGTCTTTTCCTGCGCGGTTGCACGCGACGACGTAACATTGATTTTCGATCGCTCGCGCCATTAATAACGTGCGCCAATGATGAAGGCGCGAAAGGGGCCATTCCGCAACGACAAATAACACTTCCGCACCGTTTAGCGTATGCGCGCGAATCCATTCTGGAAAGCGAATGTCATAACAAATGACGCCTGCGCCCGTCACACCGTCAAGCGAAAATATACCCGTCGTTTCCCCAGCTTGCAAATGTTTATGTTCATCCATCAATTTGAACAAATGAAGTTTACTATATTCACAAACGACATCGCCGTTTCGATGGACGATATACATCGTATTCGTTATGTTGTCCGCCACTTTTTTCGCGACCGATCCACCGACGATATGCACACGATACGTGCGGGCAAGTTCGGAAAGAAACGCCTTCGTTTGTTCGCCGTTTTCATCGGCAATATGAGTAAGCCTCGTTAAATCGTAACCTGTCGTCCATAGTTCAGGTAAAACGACGACATCGGCTTCTTTCGCGATTTGTTCCATGTAGCGCACGACTGTTTGTTTATTTTTTTCCGGTGCTCCAAACGCAATGTCCATTTGCACGCAAGCGATATTCATCTCATTCACCTCAAAAAAATTTTCTTTACATTTTGATTTTTACGATATATGATTCTTGACTAGAATTTCAACCTTTTTGTGAAGTAGGTGTGAAAAATGAAAACATTTCCGCAATCGAACTTGTTACAGCAACTTCCGAAGCAATTTTTTGCTTCGCTCGTGCAAAAAGTGAACGCAGTCATTGCCAAAGGGCATGATGTCATTAATCTCGGACAAGGAAATCCAGATCAGCCGACACCAGCGCACATTGTAAGCGCGATGCAACAGGCGGTAGCAAAGCCTAAGTATCATAAATATTCACCATTTCGCGGCTATTCGTTTTTGAAAGAAGCAGTGGCGACGTTTTATAAACGCGAGTATGGCGTGACGATTGATCCTGAAAAAGAAGTCGCTATTTTGTTTGGCGGAAAAGCAGGGCTTGTTGAAATGCCGCTTTGCTTATTAAATTCGGGCGATGTTGTGCTCGTTCCTGATCCCGGTTATCCAGACTATTGGTCGGGGGTCGTGCTTGCGCGGGCGCGCATGGAAATGATGCCGCTACGGGCGGAAAACGGCTTTTTACCTAATTACGAGGAGCTAAACAAAGATGTCGTTCGCAAGGCGAAACTGATGTTTTTAAACTATCCGAACAATCCGACCGGCGCAACCGCAACGAAATCGTTTTTTCAAGACACGGTTTCGTTTGCTGAAAAACATCGTATCGGTGTTGTACACGATTTCGCATACGGAGCGATCGGCTTTGACGGGAAAAAGCCAGTAAGCTTTTTACAAGTCGAAGGGGCCAAAGACGTCGGCATTGAAATTTATACGTTCTCAAAAACGTACAATATGGCAGGATGGCGCATCGGTTTTGCGGTCGGTAACGAAAGCATGATCGAAGCGATCAACGTATTACAAGACCATTTATACGTCAGCATGTTCGGGGCGATTCAAGAAGCGGCAGCAGTCGCACTACTTGATTCGCAACAATGCGTCGCCGAGCTTGTCGCGACGTATGAAGCAAGAAGAAACACGTTCGTTCATGCATTGCGTGACATCGGCTGGGATGTGCAAGCGCCAGCAGGTTCGTTTTTCGCTTGGCTTCCGGTGCCAAACGGCTATACGTCGGAAACGTTTGCTGACCTTTTGCTTCAAAAAGCGCACGTGGCGGTCGCTCCGGGCATTGGGTTTGGCGAACATGGGGAAGGCTATGTGCGCACAGGGCTGCTCACAAGCGAAGCAAGACTTCAAGAAGCAGCGGAACGCATCGGGCGGTTGCAACTTTTTTAAAAAAATGATTGACAAACGCCACATGTGCTGTCATAATTCGAATTAAATTTGTGAAAAACGAACTGTTTGAAAAATTTTATACATTGCGAATTCTTATCAAGAGTAGGCGGAGGGACGAGCCCGATGAAGCCCGGCAACCGACTTAACAAGTGTTAAGCACGGTGCTAATTCTCGCAGCAGTGCGCTGAGAGATAAGAAGAGACGAACGATTGAGCCTCTTCTTATGAAGAGGTTTTTTATTTGTAAAGGAGTGGGAGTATGATTACCGCAACGTATTTGATTCATGATGACAAAGATTTGGCGAAAAAAGCGGAAGGAATCGCGCTTGGGCTCACTGTCGGTTCGTGGACCGATTTGCCGCAGCTTGAACAAGAGCAGTTAAAAAAGCATAAAGGCATCGTCGACTGTATCGAACAGCTGGACGAAGACGAGCGCGTCAATACGTATTTCGGGAAGCGGCTTAAACGGGCGCTCGTGCGCATTTCGTATCCGAGCGTCAATTTTAGCGCCGATTTTCCAGCGATTTTGACGACGACGTTTGGGAAGTTGTCGCTTGACGGAACGATTAAACTCGTTGATCTTACGTTTTCGGATGAATTAAAACGGGCATTTCCCGGTCCACGCTTTGGCATTGACGGCATTCGCGAAAAGCTTGGCGTCTTTGACCGTCCGCTTGTGATGAGCATTTTTAAAGCGGTCATTGGGCGTGATTTACAATACGTCACCGAACAATTAAAACTGCAAGCGCTTGGCGGCGTCGATCTCGTCAAAGATGATGAAATTTTGTTTGATAACGACCTTACCCCTTTTGAAAAACGGATCGTCGCAGGAAAACAAGCGCTACAAGACGTGTACGAACAAACAGGGCATCGGACGTTATATGCGGTCAATTTAACAGGTAAAACGTTTGAACTAAAAGACAAAGCGAAGCGTGCGGCGGAGCTAGGGGCGGACGTGTTGTTGTTTAACGTGTTTACATACGGACTTGACGTGTTGCAAGCGCTTCGTGAAGATGATGACATTCGTTTGCCGATTATGGCGCATCCGTCGTTTAGCGGAGCGATCGCTTCGTCGCACGTGTATGGCGTCAGTTATGCGCTTTTACTTGGGAAATTGTTGCGCATGGCAGGGGCAGATTTTTCGCTCTTTCCATCGCCGTACGGAAGCGTTGCGCTTGAAAAGCAACAGGCGCTCGCCATTTCTGAGGAGTTGACGAAAGAAGATTTGTTTTTACGCGCATTCCCTGTTCCATCTGCCGGCATTCATCCAGGGCTTGTGCCGCTTCTTATGCGCGACTTTGGCATCGATTGTGTCATTAACGCGGGCGGTGGAGTGCACGGACATCCGCAAGGCGCTGTCGGTGGCGGGCAAGCGTTTCGCGCCGCGGTGGAAGCGGTGCTTTCTGGGCGTTCGCTTCATGAGGCTGCGACGGAAAACGAAGCGTTAAAACAAGCGCTTGACTTATGGGGGAGCGCATGATGAAGCCGGTCATTTTTTGCGATTTTGATGGGACGATTACGTTAAACGATAATATTATTGCTTTAATGAAACAGTTTGCTCCGCCGGAGTGGGAAGCGATCAAAGACGATATATTGGCGCAGGCATGTACGGTGCAGGAAGGAGTCGGGCGCATGTTTTCGTTGTTGCCGACGACGCTGAAAGAAGACATCGTGCAATTTCTGATTGACACCGCCCGCATTCGCGACGGATTTTCCGACTTTGTCGCGTTTACGAACGAACGGCAAATCCCGCTTTATATCGTGAGCGGCGGCATCGACTTTTTCGTTTATCCGCTGCTTGACGGACTGATTGAAAAAGAGCGCATTTTTTGTAATAGCGCCGATTTTAGCGGGGAAACGATCCACATTACGTGGCCGTATGCGTGCGATGAACATTGCGAAAATGAATGCGGGTGCTGCAAGCCGTCGCTTCTTCGTAAACTCGCGCCAAAAGGGGCAAAAACGATTGTGATTGGCGATTCCATTACCGATTTAGCGGCGGCGAAACTAGCCGATCACGTCATCGCGCGCGACTTTTTACTTGAAAAATGCCGTGAGCTAAACTTACCGCATACGCCGTTTACGACGTTTTATGACGTCATTCATGTGTTGAAAGAGAGCGAGGTGATTGTATGAAAGAGAAATGGGAAGAGCTAGCGGAAGTCAAACGAGAGCTAGCGGCGCGCGACTGGTTTATGGCGACAAGCGGCAATTTGTCGCTGAAAGTGAGCGATGAGCCGCTTACCTTTCTTGTCACCGCAAGCGGAAAAGATAAACGAAAAGAGACGGCGGAAGATTTTTTACTTGTCGATGCTGACGGACAGCCAGCGGAGGCGACGCACTTGAAACCGTCCGCAGAAACGTTATTACATGTCGAAATTTACAACAAAACGAACGCCGGTTGCGTTTTGCACGTGCATACGGTCGACAACAATATCGTTTCAGAACTGTACGGTGACGAAGGGGAAGTCGTCTTTTCGAATCAAGAAATAATTAAAGCGTTCGGATTATGGGAGGAAGATGCACAATTTCGCATTCCGATTATTCCGAATTTCGCCCATATTCCGACGTTAGCAAAAGCGTTCGCCGACCATGTCCATGGAGATGCTGGTGCGGTGCTTATTCGCAACCACGGCATTACCGTTTGGGGAAAAGATGTGTTAGAGGCGAAAAAGTTTTTAGAAGCGTGCGAGTTTTTATGTCAATATCATGTGAAATTATTGCTTATTAAACGATAAGGGGGAAAATATGTATGGCAGTCATTAAAGTGCGAAACACAGGGGAAGTGATTGAAGGAAAAGAAAACGTTGCGGCGTTTTTAAACAACCAAGGGGTGTTGTATGAACGGTGGGATGCAAGCAAACTTCCTGCTCATTTACAAAACAAGTTTGTATTAACAGACGAAGAAAAAGCGGACATTTTAGCGACGTTTCAGACGGAAATTGAAGATTTAGCGAAGCGGAGAGGCTATAAAACGTGGGACGTCGTGGCGCTTTGTGAACAAACGCCAAATTTAGAAGAGTTGTTGAAAAAATTTGAACAAGTGCATACACATACGGAAGATGAAGTGCGGGCGATCGTCGCTGGTCATGGCATTTTCGTCATTAAGGGCGATGAACAAACAGGTTATTTTGACGTTGAACTAGAGGCAGGCGACGTTATTTCCGTACCAGAAGGAAATCCGCATTTCTTTACGTTAATGGACGACCGTCAAGTCGTTGCCGTCCGTTTGTTTATTGATCCATCCGGATGGGTGGCACATCCATACGTAGAAAAAGAAGGGGAATAACGCCCCTTCTATTTTTTTGTAAACAGCACAACGCCTGTGATCGTAATGAACGAACCGATCCATTGTGCCACCGTTAACGTTTCATGAAGCAATATGTATGCAAACAATGCGGTAAAAAGCGGATTAAAATTTAAAAACATCCCTGCTGTTGTGGCACCGACTTGTTTCACGCCGACGTTCCAAAGAAACATCGCAAGCACTGTCGCCCCGATGCTCGTATAGATGAGCGCAAGCAAAAACGAGACGTTTACGTGATGAACGGAAAAGGAAGATACAAATGGCAACAATCCAACGACGCCAAAGACGCCTGACCAAAACGTTGCCGCAAGCGGAGAATACCATTTCATGACCGCTTTTGCGCATGCGGAATAGATGCCCCAAACGATGACGGCAGCGATCATCCATACATCGCCGATATTGACGTGTAGCACGCGATGAAGCTGTCCGTGCGTCATAAATAAAAGGACGCCGATAAGGGAGACGGTCATGGCTAACCATTGTCTCATCGTCAGTTTCTCACGGTATACGACGTAAGCAACAAGCGCAATCGCCATCGGATTTAACGTTGAGATGAGCCCGACGTGATCGGCCGATGTGTAGCGAAGCGCCTGAAACATAAAAACGTTAAATAATACGACGCCTGTCATGCCCATCGCAATAAGCGGGATAATGCCGCGTTTTTGCAGGCGGACGGACCGTTCTTTTTTTAATACGATCGGAAATAAAAAAAGAACTGCGATCGTCCAGCGCATAAACGTTAATGAAAGGGGGGAGGCGTGCGGCACGAGCAGTTTGCTTGCGACAAAGTTGCCTCCCCATAGTGCGCTTGTCAATAAAAGAAGCATATAATATTTCGACATGATCCTCATCCTTTAAAACGTTTCGATTAAAAAGACCATCAGTAACAATCCGATAATAAAGGCATACGTGGACGATTGTTCGTTTCCGTCGCCATGGCTTTCCGGGATCAACTCTTTATAAATGATAAACAACATCGCGCCAGCTGCGAACGCCAAACCGTACGGAACGAGCGAATCGACGACGGACGTTAAATAATAGCCAGCGATCGAAGCGACGAGTTCAATAAGTCCTGTGCCCATCGCCATGAAAAACGCTTTTCCTTTTGAAATGCGTTGATTAAATAAAAAAAGCGCAACGAGCAATCCTTCTGGAGCGTTTTGAAAGCCGATCGCTAAGGCGATTAAGTTGCCGATTTCGCCCCCTTCCCAAGAGGCGTAGCTCACGCCAACTGATAGTCCTTCCGGGATGTTATGGAGCGTAATGGCGGCGAGCACAAGGAGCGATTTTTTATCAACAGCTATGCTGCTTTCAGTATGCTTTAAATCAATATGCGGCACCATTTTTTCAAGAAGCGTTAACGTCAATACGCCGATGCATAGTCCAACCGCAAGCGAGAGAAACGTTCCTGAAGATAGCGCTTGAGGAATGAGGCCGAGCATGGATGCTGCCATCATGACTCAAGCGGTAAACGCAAGCAACATATCGCGCCATTGGTGCGTAAGGGAGCGCGATAAAAATAAAATGGGAATCGCGCCAGCACCTGTTGCTAGCGCAGATAACGTACTGCCAACAAGCATGTCAAACATGTTTCCACCTCCTACTGTAAAGGAAGGCGAACGGTAATCGTCGTTCCTTTATTTTCTATACTATGAATGTCGATCGTTCCTTCATGCATGTCAACGATTCGTTTACATATGACAAGCCCGAGTCCTGTTCCCGTTTGCTTCGATGTGACAAACGGTTGAAACAGTTTGTTTTTTACGTCGTTTGGAATGCCGCATCCATTGTCCGCCACTTGCAGCACCGCCCAGTCGTTTTGTTTCGTCAGCAAAATCGTTAGCTCACCGCCATCGGTCATCGCTTCGATCGCATTTTTTGCTAAATTTAAAACGACTTGTTTTAAATGGTCTTTATAACAGCGAATAGGTAAAGGTACGCGAGCGCATTGCAACGAATACACGACGTTATGCAAATGCGCTTGCGATTCAATAATTGGATGAATGCTTAAAACGATATTGTTCAAATCGCACGTTTCAAGTTTTTGTGCCGTCGGTTTGCCGAGAATTAAAAACTCATTGACGATGTCGTTAATGCGTGTAATTTCGTTTTGAATGACCGAAAAATAAAGTTGTGATTCGGTATCTTTATGCTTTTCACTCAACAGTTGGATAAATCCTTTAATGCCGGCAAGCGGGTTGCGAATTTCATGCGCGGTGCTTGCGGCGAGTGTGCCGACTAATTCAAGTTTTTGTGCTTCGGTCTCTATGCGTTCAAGCATCGTTTGCCGTTTTAATAACCAATATTGAATCAGTAGCCAAACAATATGGATGGCGACGATCAGCAATAAGATGTATGGAAGGGATGTTTGCACATTTTGTTTCATCGTTACGTGCGGCACGTTCGCTTCAATTATCCATGGTGCATAATTTAAATGAACCGTCACCGTTTGTTGTGATGGGCGAATGTCGTTTGTTGCCAACAACATCGTTCCACGCTCATCATATAAACGAAACGATGCGTCTTGGTCAATGATTTTCATCCGTTTTTTTATGTAATCCATACGTAATTCCGCCACAAAAAAACCGACTGTATCACTTGTTTTTTCATCGACAATCGGTGTGACGATTGTTGTTGTATGATCGCTGTCAATGACCGTTTGTTTTGTCGTTTTCGCCAATCGCATCGCTGAACTTGTACTTTCAGAAAAAAACGATATGTGATGAAAACGAACGTCTTGTTTTTCTATTTGTTGCAACATGTCGTTTATGTCTTTTTCGCTTAACATCGCCATATGTTTGCTAACCATAAACGCTAACGTCTCGAGTTTTGTCGTTGTCTCCGCAAGAAAGCGATCGAGATCGTTTTTATGTATATTCGCAAACAAGAGCGTTTCTTCGAGCAATTGTTGTTGCTGTTGTTCATCTTGCCAAAGCACAATCCACGCGCTTCCTACAAGGCATGGGATCATAACAAGCAAGATGTACAACCATCGTCTCATTCTCTCTCTCCCCATATACGCTCCCTCAACAAAACAAAATTCAAGGAATATTATAACATAAAGATGAAAAAAAGACTGAGAAAATGAAAAAACCCCGCCAAATATGGACGGGGGTTTTGTTATGCTGATTGTTTTTGTTTGTTCGGTTGTTCGTTATGTTGTTTGACAACAAGCGGATAGAAAAGTAAGCTGCTTGCAAGCAAGGCGACGCCGAGCAAAAATGTTTTCATATCGGCCGTTCCTGCTTTGACGAGCCAAATGGAATAAACGGTCGCAAGAAGGGCGATGATGCCGTCTGTCATTCGTTGTTTCGTCGTTTCATATGTTTCACCCGTCCAAACGAGCTTCAATTGGAAGACGGAGGCGATGAAATACGGAACGAGATACGATAATGTTGCAATATAAATGACGAAATCAAATGCGGCCGCCATTGAGTTTGAAATCGTTGAAAAAATAAATAATTGGGCAATCATATTTGAGACGATTAAAGAAAAGCGCGGCATGCTTTTTTCGTTTTCTTGTAAAAAGGCGCGAATAAATAATCCTTGTTTCGCTGCTTGGTACGGCACTTCAGCACTTAAAAAAATCCAGCCGAGCGTTGAGCCGATTAAACTAATTAAACCGAGTCCGGCAAGCAGTTGCGATCCGATAGGACCTAATACCGTACCGATTGCATCGACGAGCGGTTTTTCAGATTGAATGAGCACATCTTGTTTTAACAGACCCATGACGAGTATGCTAATGCCAATATAAATGGCTAAAGCAATGAATAGTCCGACAATCGTTGCGCGTTTGACATCGCTTTGTTTTCGGGCACGCGAAGCAAAAACGATCGCTGATTCAATGCCGATAAACGCCCAAAGTGTGCTTAACGCGACGTTGTTAATTTGCGAAAGCAATCCGAGCGTATGACCTGCTTCATCGTAACGCGGAGCAACAAACGGTTGGAGATAGCTTTTTTCAAACGCAAACAATCCGATAACAATGAATAAGAAAAAGCCAAGCACTTTCGTTGCCGTTGCGACAAAGTTCAACTTTCCGGCACTTTCTGCTCCTTGTAAAATGATCGCATGCATCATCCATAAAAGTGCGGTGCAGACGAGAAACGTGAGCAGATTGCCAAGTTTTAATGTAAATGAGCCAACAGAGAAGACGACATGTCCGCTCGTTAAAATAGGGAAGAACGTCGATAAATAACTAGCAAACGTCGTAATGATCGCAACGTTTCCAGCGACGTTGCCGATCCAATAGCCCCAAGAAGCCATAAAACCGGATAAAATGGATGCTTTTGAACCTTTCGGAAACAGTTCCTTCGCGTAAATTTGCGGTCCGCCGTTTAATTCCGGTTTACGAATAGCTAAATTGCCAAAAATGATCGCAATCATTAACACCCCAGCCCCCGTCAGCAGCCAACCGAGCAACACGCCAGCAGGGCTTGCCGCCTCAGCAAGCGAGCGCGGAAGCATAAAAATGCCCGATCCGACCATATTGCCGACAACGAGCGCTGTCAATAACCAAAACCCGAGTTGTTGTTGTTTCATGTTCGTCATCCTTTCATTCATGATTATGGCGACGCAGGCGGGCGGAGGGCTGTTGTCATACGAAAAATAAAAAAGTGCACCCTAAGTTTTCAACGGGTGCACAATATATGACACATCCGCATCAAACTTAAGATCGATAGCTCTCCACCGCATGCGCGATGACAGTCCTGCACCTATTCGGTCACAGGCCCAGCTTATAGCGCCAGAGCACGCTATAAACTTCGGCGACAAATCCTTTCATTCCACTTCATCGGCGTCTCTGCGCCTCGATGAAACTACTCTTATTTGCCGCGACCTCTATCTCATCTTAGTTGACGAGAAAGATTTCGTATTTCATTGTCGTTTCTATCGTACAAAAATCTTTTCCTTTCGTCAACGAAAAAATTTTTAGCACATATTTACAAGAAGGGAACGGAATATATATAATATCCACTTCCGCCGGAAAGGTCACGACAATTGCCGGTTTTTTATTAACGCGCCTTATCGTCATGCCGGATTATCCGTGGGATGATGAAAAAGAAATCGATCGGACGATTCAGTTTTTGATGAATGGGTTGAAGAAAACATGATAGGGAATTTTTCTATCATTTTTTTTATTTTTTTTTAAAAAAGGTCTTGAAAATCAAAAAAGGTCAAATTATAATAAAGACAGAAAGGTCAAATATAGTCAAAGTCAAAAGGAGGTTGGTGCCTATGATGTGCCAAGTATGTAAACAAAAACAAGCGAACGTCTTTTTACACGTGCAAGTCAATAACGAAAAACAACAATTACACCTTTGCGATGCGTGCTATGAAAAACAAAAACAACAATTAAAAGTTCCAGCAGGATTCCACTTCGATCATTTCGATCAATTGTTCTCCGACTTCTTCGCACCGCTGACTAGCGAATCTGTTTCCCATGTCCAACAACAACAAGAACAACAACCGAAACGAAATGGATTGCTTGATCAATTCGGTCGCAACTTAACACAACTTGCGAAAGCAGGACTTATCGATCCGGTTATCGGACGCGAAAAAGAAATTGAACGCGTCATCGAAATTTTAAATCGCCGCAATAAAAACAATCCGGTACTCATCGGTGAACCAGGTGTCGGTAAAACGGCGATCGTAGAAGGATTAGCGCTTAAAATTGCCGAAGGGTCTGTTCCGACGAAATTGTTAAATAAAGAAGTGTACGTGCTTGACGTTGCATCGCTCGTTGCCAATACAGGCATTCGCGGTCAATTTGAAGAACGAATGAAGCAATTAATTGCCGAATTGCAACAACGGAAAAACGTCATTTTATTCATCGATGAAATTCATTTACTCGTCGGAGCAGGTTCGGCAGAAGGCTCGATGGACGCAAGCAACATATTAAAACCGACGCTTGCTCGCGGCGAATTACAAATCATCGGCGCAACAACGTTAAAAGAATATCGTCAAATTGAAAAAGACGCTGCGCTTGAACGCCGTTTCCAACCTGTCATCGTCCATGAACCGACGATCGAGCAAGCGATTAACATGTTAAAAGGCATTCAGCCAAAATATGAACAATTCCATCAAGTGAAATATACAGATGAAGCGATTCACGCCTGCGTCACATTGTCGCATCGCTACATTCAAGACCGCTTCCTTCCTGACAAAGCGATTGACTTATTAGACGAAGCGGGCTCAAAAGTAAGCTTAAAAGCGACACCGACAAATAAAGAAGCGATCGAACAACGTCTCGAACAAATTAGAAAAGAAAAAGAAAAAGCTGCGCAAGAAGAAAACTACGAATTAGCGGCGAAATTGCGCACAGAAGAATTGCAACTTGAAAAACAATTACAACAAAACGGACAAGCGGAACAACCTGTCGTTGACGTCATTCACATTCAACAAATCATTGAAGAAAAAACAGGCATCCCAGTCGGCAAATTACAAGCTGAGGAACAAACGAAAATGAAACATTTAGAAGAAAACTTAGCGAAAAAAGTGATCGGTCAAGAAGAAGCGGTGAGAAAAATCGCGAAAGCCATTCGCAGAAGCCGCGCTGGCTTAAAAGCGAAAAACCGTCCGATCGGTTCGTTCTTATTCGTCGGTCCGACTGGCGTAGGTAAAACAGAATTATCGAAGACGCTTGCTGAACAATTATTCGGCTCAAAAGATGCGATGATTCGCTTAGATATGAGCGAATATATGGAAAAACATGCTGTATCGAAACTTATCGGTGCACCTCCTGGCTACATTGGTCATGAAGAAGCTGGTCAATTGACGGAAAAAGTGCGCCGCAACCCTTACAGCATCATTTTGCTTGATGAAATGGAAAAAGCGCATCCAGACGTTCAACATATGTTCTTGCAAATTTTAGAAGATGGTCGTTTAACAGATAGCCAAGGCCGCACCGTCAGCTTTAAAGATACGGTCATCATTATGACATCAAACGCTGGTACGATCGGAGAAGGTGACTTACTTCAACGCCTCAGCCTATACTTTAAACCAGAATTTTTAAACCGTCTCGACGCCATTGTCGAATTTAAACCGCTTGAAAAAGCGCATATGTTGCAAATCGTTGACCTTATGCTTGCGGAATTGCAACGTACGCTCGCTGAACAACATGTGACGATGACGATTAGCGACAAAGCGAAAGAAAAATTAGCTGAACTCGGCTATCATCCAACGTTCGGTGCTCGTCCGCTCCGCCGTGTCATTCAAGAACATGTCGAAGATCAAATTGCCGACGTGCTGCTTGATGAGCATGATGTGCGCACGATCCATATCGACGTAGAGGACGATCGCATCGTCGTAAAAGCTGAAAAACATGAGAAGGTGTCCTAAAAGATTTGGACACCTTCTTACATTTTCCAAATAGAAAAAGTTAAACGATCTTTCCTTTTAGCTGTATGGATTTTCCTTTTTTCTTAGATGGATAAGTCTATTGAAAAGGAGTTCCCATTTGTCCTTTCGTATTTTGTAGTATATTTTTAATGTACGTATCCATTTTTTCCATTTCTATCTCTTTTGTTTCATTTTTGAAAACAACCATATATTTTGCCCAATGAATCTTTGGATCCCCATAGCCTCCAATTCCTGCATAAGCCCATTGCGCTAATTTTTTATTGAGGTTAGGGAGTTCATTTTCCATTATTTTTAGGAATAGCATGTAATTTCATCGCGCTGTGTCCTTCTAATCATGGGGTAAGTCTGTTGTACTATATCGCATCGTATAGCGGCAATTCGATGTATACGGTCGTTCCATTCCCTCGTTCGCTTTCAAAACGAATCGAGCCGCCGTGTAGCTTGACAATTTGTTTAGTAATCGCAATGCCAAGTCCTGTGCCGCCATGTTCGCGCGAGCGCGAGCGGTCGGCGCGGAAAAATCGTTCGCCTAATCGTTCGATATCTTCTTTTGACATGCCGCATCCGGAGTCAGCGATCATGAGTTCGCACATCGGCTGTTTGTTTACTGCACGCAACGAAATCGTTCCGCCGAAAGAAGTATAGCGCAACGCATTATCGAGCATATTTTGCAACACTTGTTCGATACGGTCGGGATCGCCATCGACGATTAAGTCGTGATCGAGGTCAAGCAAAAGGCGAATGTTTTTTTCTTGCAACATCGGTTCATATTTTTCAATCGTCTCCTCGACTAATTGTGCAATTGAAAATGGTGTGCGTACAAGCGGATACGTGCCTTCGAGTTGTGCTAAATCGAGCAAATCGCGCACGAGGCGTTGCATGCGGCTCGCCTCGCGATGAATGAGTTTTATATATTTTTTTTGTTGCGCTTCATCTTTCACGACGTCGTCTAGTAGCGCTTCGCTATATCCTTTCACATAGCTTAGCGGCGTGCGCAATTCATGAGAGACGTTTGCTAAAAATTCTTTTTTTCGTTCATCTTCTTGCGCGAGCGCTTTTGCCATTTGGTTAAATGTTTTGGCAAGTTGCCCAATTTCGTCTTCCGCTTCGACGTTCACTTGTGCGGAAAAATCGCCTTGCGAGACGCGATAGGCGGCTTGTTGCATATGTTGCAGCGGTTTCGTGAAATGCATCGCGATTTTTCGTCCGACAAATACAGTAATGAGTAAAAAAAAGCTTCCACCAATAATGATGAACGTTTGAATGCGCTTAAGCACATCTTCAATCGATGCAAGCGGCACGTACAAATATAAAATGCTCATGAGGCGATGTTCATCGAGTAGCGGGATGATGACACCGACAATATGCCGATTAAATGTTTGTTCATATCCTTTTTTCGTTACCGTTTTTCCAGCGAGTAGTTGTTGTCGTTCCGCTTCGCTAATAATCGCATGATGGTCGACTTCAAACGGCAAGCATGCGCTCAATTCACGTGGGTTGTTCACGAGTACAATTTCCGTATCGGATACGTCATTGATGATAGAAACGGTGTTGCGAAACGAGTCGGTGAGTGCACCGCCTTTATATTTTGCGGCAATGTTCATTCCTTCTTGTAATAAACGTTGTTCGACGTTGGTGATATAAATGTTTTCATATATATAAACAGCAACAGCATATAAAAGCAACACCGCAAGCATTAAAAAGGCGCTAATCGTTAGCCATAGTTTTTGTTGGAGTGAGAGAGAATTAAATCGTTTCATCAAATTTATATCCCACTCCCCATACTGTTTGAATGCACTGTCCGGCTTCGCCGAGTTTAATGCGCAACGTTTTAATATGCGTATCGACGGTGCGCGTGCTGCCGACGTAATGAATGCCCCAAACGCGATCTAACAGCTGTTCGCGTGTAAATACTTGACCGCGATGTTTGACAAACAACACGAGCAGTTCAAACTCTTTTAACGTTAATACAACCGGTTTTCCGTTTACGATCACTTTTCGTGCTTTTTCATCAACAACAATTGGGCCTGCTTCATATGACGTCGTTACGTCTGTTCCTTTCGTTCGGCGAAGGACAGCGTGCACGCGTGCGACGACTTCATTTGGGCTAAACGGTTTCACGATGTAGTCGTCCGCGCCAATTTGTAATCCATAAACGCGATCCCACTCATCGCTTCGTGCTGTTAAAAAAATGATCGGCACTTGCGAACGTTCACGCACGTGCATGCAAAAGCGGTAGCCGTCTAGTTTTGGCATCATAATATCGAGCAAAATTAAATCGATATGTTTTCGTCCGAACTCGGCAAGTCCAGCTTCACCGTCTTCTGCTTCGATGCACGTAAACCCTTCAGGTTCTAAATAAAGACGAAGCAATTCACGCATTTCTTTTTCATCGTCAACAATTAAAATCGTTGGCATATTTATTCCTCCTTCGCATCGCGGAAAAAGATGTAAAACGGCCCTTGTCCGACGGAAACGGTTTTCGTTTGTTTGAATGTTTTTTCATCGACAAAAACGAGCTCGTTGCTGTCGTAGCTAGCGATGATAAGCTCGCTTTTTGTTTTTATCATCGCAAAAGGATTCGCGCCAATGTTAAGTGAGTGTATGACATGTTTCGTTTTCGGTTCAAATGCATATAGCATGTTTGAACCGTGACAAAGTACATATACCGCTTCGCTCGTTTGCGAAAATTGAATCGGCATCGTTTCTGCCTTCACACGCGCAAGCAACCGTCCGTCGACAAGCGAATGAACATACGCTTCTTGCTGAATATACGCTCCGCTGCCATGTCCACCGACCCATAGTTCATCCGTTTCAGCAACAACTAAGCCGCTGACCGCAAAATCGAGCGTATCGACCGTTCGTTTGACTTGTTTTGTCGCCTGATCAATGAATGAGATTGCTCCGTCTTTAAAATGAATGACAATCCATTGCCGATGTTTGTCGTCGGCGACGATGGAAAAAGGGGAGGGGGGAGTAGCGATCGTCTCTTTTACTTTTCCGTCGAACGTCATGACCGATACCGTTCCGTCTTTTTCGTTCACAACGAGCAATTCGTGTTTTGTGACGAGCACATCGGTAACCCCTTTGTTTACGCGCCAACGTTTTTTCTCTTTCCCTGTCGATAGCGTGTACATCATCATTTCATCCATGTCTTGTCCAAACAACATGACCGTATCGCCATCAGGAAGGAGGATGGCTTTCGTTACCGGATTTTTCATCTTCCATGTTGCCATCGTTTTTTTTGTGTTATAATCAACGAAGGATAAGCTTTGCTCCTTTATATTGACGACCCCAACGACCGATTTGTTTCGGGGAATTGGGGTGTACGTCTCTGGTGTGCAGCTTGCCAATAAAACGACGATGATAAGCAAAAAAAAGAAACGAACTTGCATCGTACGCATCCTCCATCGTGTATATGTATCATCATTGTAGCAAACATTTGTGATGATTTTGTGAAATTATTGTAACATGGAAGGAGATTAAAATGAAAAAGTGGTTGTTGTTGTTTGTCTTCGCTTTGCTTGTTGTGGCAGGTTGTGCAAACAAAGCAGAAGAAGAAGAGCTGGCGTATTTGGACGTCAAAATGGCGGTAGAAGAAAAGCTTCCGGCAAATGAAGAAGTCGAGCTTGCATGTTTTGTGACATACGGTGACGAAAAAGTGACCGATGCATTGGAAGTGAAGTTTGAAGTATGGAAACATGGCGATGACAATCGCGAAATGATTGAAGGAAAGCATGCGGGCGACGGAAAGTATGTCGCGCGCTATACGTTTCCAGACAAAGGGACGTATTCGGTTGTGGCACATGTGACGGCAAAAAATATGCACAATATGCCAAAAGTCGATATAGTTGTAGAATAAGAAAAACGGCGGAAAATATTCGCCGTTTTTTTTCATATACATGTAGAAAAAATGGACGAGTGGGGGAGAGCGTATGTGGATGCGGGCGATTCAAATTGCGTTTGTATATGTCGGAACGGTAGTCGGGGCTGGATTTGCGACAGGAAAAGAAATTGTACAGTTTTTTACGCAATACGGAGCAATTGGGACGGTCATGATTGCAGGAAGCGGAGGTCTATTTATTTTTTTAGGGACGCGTTTAATGGTGATGGCAAATCGGCTTCAAGCGCGATCGTATGAACAAATGAATGCATATTTGTTTGGAAAAATGAGCGCAGTTGTCAATTTGTTTATGTTTGTTGTGCTATTTAGCGTGACGTCTGTTATGTTGTCTGGGGCGGGGGCGGTGTTTGAAGAACAGCTTCATATGCCGGCGCATGTCGGGCTTATGTTTACGGTGTTGCTTGCGTTTGTGACGATGTTGTTTGGTTTAAACGGCATTTTAAGCGTCAATCTCATTGTCGTGCCGCTTATGATCGCATTTAGTTTATCGATTTCGTTTATGAATGGGGGAGAGATCGTTTGGACAAAGCCGCCGCTTGCCGCTTTTTTCTCTCCGTTTGCGTATGTGGCGTTTAATTTAGCGATGGCACAAGTTGTGCTCGTTCCGCTTGCAACTGAAGTAAAAGATGAACGGGCGATTCGCCTTGGGGGATGGCTTGGCGGCTTATTGCTTATGTTTATTTTATTTAGCAGTCATTTCGCGCTTTCTTTACTTCCTAATTTGCTATCTTACAGCATTCCGATGGCGGAAGTCGTGAAACGTTCGCTCGCTTCGTTTTATGGGCTATATGTTGTGATCATTTACGGTGAAATTTTTTCATCGTTTGTTGCAGGGGTGTTCGGACTGCATCGAAAATTGGCGCTTTTTTCTCAAACGCCGATCTTTGTTCTCATCGTGCTTTTACTTATGATGTATGCGTTTAGTTTAGTCGGGTATCATGCGCTTTTAACCGTATTGTACCCTTTGTTTGGGTATGTTAGTATCATCTTTATTTTTTTACTTTTCTATCGAAAAATGCCTAGCTAGAAAAAAAGAAGTGTAGTACATTGAATGTAGAGGAGGTGGGAGCGCGTGAAAAAAGCGATGGTTGCTTTCGGCGTAGGCAGTTTGCTTTTATTTACGCTTGAAACGTTCCATATCATTCAATGGTATCGTGCGAGTGTATGGCCGACAGTTGTTTTTTCTTTCGGACTTATTGTTCATATATATGTGTTTAAGCGCGGTGTGCGGGAGCACGAAGCGTTTCTTTTATTGCCGGCTGCCATTGCGCTATGGGGCGGGGCGTTTGCGTTTAGCCAGTACTTTTTGCTTAACGACGGAACGATGTATGTGTTGGCGTTTACGATAGGATTGTTAGAATGGTGGATGTTTAGCCATGAAGCGTGGTTAAAACAGCCGCTTCTCTTTTGTTTCGGATGTAGCGTCGTAGCTAGTTTAGAAGCAGGGGAGATGCTTTTGCCGTTCGTTCTTTCCGTCATCGGGATCGGGGCATACGTTTATCGCACAAAAAACGAGCGAGCCAATGCGCACTAGGCTCGCTTTTGTCGTTTTTATGAAATACCAAACCGATGTAAAATTTGTTTCAGCTGATTGACGTTTTCTGCCAACACGGCTGCTTCTTTCGCGACTCGTTGCACTTTTTGTAACGCTTTTTTTGCTTGTTTCGATTGTAGCAATTTCCTCTCCCTCTTTTCCCCTTATCTAAAATATACAAAATTTTCAAACAATAAAAAAGTCATAAAATAAACGAATGGACAAATGATAAAAGGGGAGGTGGCACAATGACTCAATCGAAACGACAAAAAGAGCGACAATGGACCGTTCGAAAGCAAGCGCAAAATGAACCGCACGGGAAAGTGAAGTCGTTTGAACAACTAGCAAAAGAGGAAAAATAAATGGAAAAGGCTGTCCCAAGGAAGTTTGTGACAGCCTTTTGCGTCGTTATTTTGCTTTTAGTGCACGAATTTCGTTTTCATGTACAAGTGATCGAACAGCAAGCGACTGAATCGCGAGCTCGTGTCGTGCTTGGGTTGCGATGACATCTTCAAGTTTCTCGGACATGTCAGCGAGGTTTTGCTTGATCGTTGGGATTTCATTGACTGCCTCTAGTATTTCAAATACAGCTTGTTTAATAAGAGGAAGATCTGCGATGTCATCTTTCGTGGCCATACGTTGTTCGATGCTGGCGATATCGTCTTTTGTAGCCATACGTTGTTCGATGCTGGCGATATCATCTTTCGTGGCCATACGTTGTTCGATGCTGGCGATATCGTCTTTCGTGGCCATACGTTGTTCGATGCTGGCGATGTCGTCTTTTGTAGCCATCGTTTGTTCAATGTGCCCGATACGCTTGTCCATGGCGGCGATATCGTCTTTTGTAGCCATACGTTGTTCGATGCTGGCGATATCGTCTTTCGTGGCCATCGTTTGTTCAATGTGCCCGATACGCTTGTCCATGGCGGCGATATCGTCTTTTGTGGCCATACGTTGTTCGATGCTGGCGATATCGTCTTTCGTGGCCATCGTTTGCTCAATGTGCCCGATACGCTTGTCCATGGCGGCGATATCGTCTTTTGTGGCCATACGTTGTTCGATGCTGGCGATATCGTCTTTTGTAGCCATATGTTTGCGTAGCGATGCAAGTTCATCGAAAATACGTTTGAGCATCTCATCCATGTTCACTCACCTCCCCCCCGACACGATTATATCACCAGATCATAGAAAAATCGACATAATAAAAAGATGCCTCAAACGGTATGAGGCATCCGAATGCTTAATAATTTAAATCAATACGAATTCCTTTAACGCTATATAAAATATTTTCAGCGATGTTTGTTACATGGTCGCCAGCGCGCTCAAGATTGCGCGTCACAAACGATAATTGTGTAATTTGGTTTGTAAACTCAGGTTTTTCGCTCATTAAGTCGATTAATTCTTGAATAATTTTTCCTTGCAACTCATCTACGCGATCATCTTCAAGCGCAATGCGTTTCGCTTCTTCAATATCATCGTTATGGAACGCATGAAGCGCATGATCTAACATTTCATTGACGATTGCTGCCATTTCAGGAATGTGAACGATCGGTTTCACGTGTGGCTCTGTGCCGATAAATTTGACGGATTTGGCGATGTTGACAGCGATATCTCCGATGCGTCCTACATCAGATGAAATTTTTAGCGCAACAATTAATCGGCGTAAATCGGATGCGACCGGTTGTTGCTTTAAAATCGTCATAATCGCAAGCTCATTAATTTCGCGCTCAAACTCATTAATTTTTTTATCATTTTCGATAATTTCGTCCGCTTTCGCCAAATCTTGTGTTTTGAGTGCTTCAATTGCTTCGTGTAAAGCATGTTGGGAAGCAGACACCATCGTCATTAATTTTTCTCGCAGTTGTTGAAGCGCTGCATCAAATGTAGGGCGTTTTGTCATGTTGAATCACCTAACTTTTTTTGTTGTTATTATATCCTGAAAACAGTTCACAAATAAAGCATAATTTTTTTGTAGAATGAATATATGTTTTATGATATATTGTTAGGCGTACAATTGAAGAAGAATTCTGTGCGCGGCGCAGGAGAGGTTCTAGAACACCCTCTATAAAAAAACTAGGGATAGCTATGTCCGTAGAGGGATAGCTTTTTTGTTTTAGAACGCTCTTTCTTCTCACGATGTTAGAAAGGGGAGCGAAAGATGAAAAAAGAAAAAGCAGTCGTCGTGTTTAGTGGCGGCCAAGATAGCACGACTTGTTTATTTTGGGCGAAAAAGCATTTCGCTGAAGTCGAAGCTGTAACGTTCGATTACAATCAACGCCACCGGCTTGAAATTGACGTTGCTGCATCGATCGCAAAACAGCTGGAAGTGCCGCATACGGTGCTTGATATGTCGCTATTAAATCAGCTCGCACCAAATGCGCTTACAAGAAGCGATATAGCAATCGAGCAAAAAGAAGGACAATTGCCGTCCACGTTTGTCGATGGGCGCAATTTATTATTTTTATCGTTTGCGGCGGTGCTTGCGAAACAAAAAGGAGCACGCCATCTGGTGACAGGTGTATGTGAAACGGACTTTAGCGGCTACCCAGATTGCCGTGATGTATTCATTAAATCGCTAAACGTCACGCTTAACTTAGCGATGGATTACCAATTTGTCATTCATACGCCGCTCATGTGGCTCAATAAAGCGGAAACGTGGAAGCTTGCTGATGAGTTGGGAGCGCTTGAATTTGTGCGCACGCAAACGCTCACATGCTACAACGGCATCATCGCAGACGGCTGCGGCGAATGCCCGGCGTGCGTGTTGCGCAAACGCGGTCTCGACCAGTATATGAATGAGAAGAAAGGAGCAGATGCGCAATGATTCAACAAATTTATCCGCAAGTGATACACCCGTTTCGCTACGAGCTAAATAAAGATATGCAAATCGCTGCAGCGCACTTTATTCCGCACGAAGCGGCGGGGCAGTGCGCGAATATGCACGGGCATACGTATTTTGTCAACATTACTGTCGCAGGCGATGAACTCGATGAATCAGGCTTTTTAATTAACTTTCAACAGTTGAAAAAAATTGTTCACAACCGTTTCGATCATACGGTGATGAATGACCATACAGATTTATTTAGCAATACATCGGCCGAACATTTTCCGACGACAGAAGTGGTGGCGCGGAAAATTGCGGAAATTGTTCAAGCGCATTTAGACACGCTGCCAAACAAACCGACGTGCGTGCAAGTGTTTGTGCGCGAGTCCCCAACAAGCTACGTCGTATATCGTCCGAAAGCAGGGAAACAATAATGGAGCGCATCCCGGTCATTGAAATATTCGGACCGACCATTCAAGGGGAAGGGATGGTCATCGGACAAAAAACGATGTTTGTGCGCACAGCGGGATGCGACTACCGTTGCCGTTGGTGCGATTCATCGTTTACGTGGGACGGTTCTGCAAAAGATGAAGTAAAGCAAATGACGGCGGAAGACATTTGGCAACAGCTGAAACAACTTGGTGGTGACCGTTTTAACCACGTGACGATTTCTGGAGGCAACCCAGCGTTATTAAAAGGACTTCGTGCTCTTATTTCATTATTAAAAGAACATAACATGCGCATCGGCTTAGAAACGCAAGGAAGCGTATGGCAAGATTGGTTTTATGACATTGACGATTTAACGATTTCACCAAAGCCGCCAAGTTCAAATATGGAAACAAATTTTACAATGCTTGATACGATAATGGAACGACTCACAGCGCATCGCGGGCATGTGAGTTTAAAAGTTGTCGTGTTTAACGATGAAGATTTTTCTTATGCGACGTATGTGCATCAACGTTATCCGTCCGTTCCGTTTTACGTGCAAGTAGGCAACGATCATATACATGAAGCAGACGATGTGATTCTTCGCCTAAACCTATTACAAAAGCTTGAATGGCTCGTTGACAAAGTAGTACAGTCTAAAGAGATGAACAACGTCCGCGTCTTGCCACAACTACACACGTTATTATGGGGCAATCGCCGCGGCGTATAATTAAGGGGGGAAGAAATCATGAGAAAAGATGAAGAACTACAAGGCGTCACACTTCTTGGCAACCAAGGAACGAAATATGTATTCGAATATAGTCCTGACATTCTTGAAGTGTTCGATAACAAACATCCAGACCGCGACTATTTCGTCAAATTTAACTGTCCGGAGTTCACGAGCCTATGCCCGAAAACGAATCAACCAGATTTTGCTACTATTTACATTAGTTACATTCCTGATAAAAAATGTGTTGAAAGTAAGTCGCTCAAGTTATATTTATTTAGCTTCCGCAATCATGGTGATTTCCATGAAGATTGCGTCAATATTATTATGAACGACTTAATTCGCGTCATGGAGCCACGCTATATTGAAGTGTGGGGCAAATTTACGCCGCGCGGCGGCATTTCGATCGACCCTTACTGCAACTGGGGTCGCCCAGGAACGAAATATGAACAAATGGCAGAATATCGTTTGTTAAATCACGATTTATATCCGGAAAAAGTCGATAATCGTTAATGGGGCTGGCTTGCATAAGCCAGCCTTAAAAAATTCAAAAATAATAGCTAGTTTTTTTTCGTAAACGGGTATATAATGACAAATTGTTATGAACCTTTTTTCGTTTGGGGGGTCTTCATTTGAGACAGAGAACGGCTCTTTTGATCGGAGCAACCGGATTGGTCGGAGGCGAGCTTCTCGAGCGATTGCTTCGTTCAGAGCATTATGAACGAGTGACGGTGTTTGTGCGAAAGCCTATCGCTTGTACACATGAAAAATTACAACAAGTCATCGTCGATTTTGACCGAATTGAACAATACGAAGAATATTTCCACGTGGATGACGTATTTAGCTGTTTAGGGACGACGATGAAAAAAGCAAAGACGAGACAACAATTTATTAAAGTTGATTACGAATATACGTTGCGTGCCGCAAAACTGGCGGAAAAATGTCACGTCAAAACGTTTTTATTCGTTTCTGCGATCGGTGCTGATCCGCACTCGATGTTTTTTTACAATCGCGTCAAAGGGGAAACGGAAGAGGCGTTGCAGCGACTGACGATTCGTTCACTTCACATTTTCCGTCCGTCTTTGTTGACAGGAGCGCGCGAAGAATTTCGCCTCGGCGAAAAAACAGCGGAATGGCTATGTTCCGGTTTTTCATTTGCATTCGTTGGCAAATGGGAAAAATATAAACCGATTGCAGCTAAGCAAGTGGCGGAAGCGATGTATCGTGCCGCGCTTTCGGAAAAGCAAGGTGTATATATTTACGAATGTAGCGAAATGAAAGGGCAATGTGAACAAAAAAGAGGGCTGTCTCATCAACAATAAGCAGCCCTCTTCTCGTTATTCCACAATTTTGTAGTTTTTATGATTGACGACCGTTCGTTCTTGCAAGTCGAGTTCTTTATAGTTTTCCATGTACGTTAAATCGACAATCACAGAATTTTCGTTTACTTTTTCAACGATTCCCCGCAGCCCATTTTTAAATTCAATGACGTCGCCAATTTGCGCTTTTTTCATTGAAAATCCCCTTTACTTTTGAATTTTTAAACCTTTTTTCTATTTTGCATGATTTTTCCTCATTCGTAAAGGGCATTTTTAACTAGAAAACAATTTTAGCGCTGTGGCCAATACGGCATCGGCATGCCCGGCCAATATGGCATTTGTTGCGGCATTTGTGGGAACGGCATTTGCGGCCACATCGGTCCGACCGGAGTGCCACAGCCGCAATCGCCCGGCATCATTTGCGGCATTGGCATCATTTGCGGCATTTGTTGTGGCATTGGCATCATTTGCGGCATCGGCTGCGCTTGTTGTGGCACCATTTGTTGATCCATGCGGAAATCTTCATACATATTCCAGTCATTCATCGTTCATCTTCCTTTCTTTCATTTAGAATCCACCAACATTGTATGTGCGTTTTTTATAGACGTGTGTCAATATAACAAAATTAGGCATTCGCACATCGTATTGACATTCCCATTGAAGCGCGTTAAAACAAAGAAAGGGAGGGATGAACGTGACTGAGCAAGAAGCGAAACAACATATTGAACAGTTACGCACGCGAAACATTCCACATCTCCTTGTGAAAAAAGAACATTTTTTAACGTTTCGCCATGTGCTCGTCCAACAAGAAGATTTCAAACATTTTCGCGGCGTCGCCCAGCGCGGCGGTGATGTCATTTATTACTACATGGATGAGCCGCGCAGTTAACGTATCGCTTCAGCTTTTTTACAGCGGATATGCGCCATTGTTTCACCGCATGGACGGTAACGCCTTCTTCATCGGCAATTTGTTTCAACGTCTTTCCTTCGATGACATGGCGAACGAGCCATATTCGCTCGCGCGGCGTCATGTCGCGCATTGCGTCTTCCCATATGATGTCGGTAAAAAAATCAACGTCTTCTTTCAACATTTGTTCGTCTAATAACGGAACGGCGACGTTTTTCGTTTCTTTACGCAACTGTGATATGATGCGCCAACGAATCATTTTAAACGCAAACGAATGAAACGATCCTTTCGTCTCATCGTATCGCTCGTACGCTTCCCAAAGTGCGATGAGCCCGATTTGCATATACTCATCGACGACGTGACGGCGAATATGCAGCTTGCGAATGATGTAAGAAATAAGCGGACGATATTGCTCGACGACCGTTTCAAACGACATATGTGCTTCCTTTCCCGAAAGCGCGCCCTCGATGATTCCGCGGTACGTTTAGCTTATCAAAGCGGCTCGTTTGGCGCGAATCGGAAAATAGAGCGAACGAACCGGTTGACATGTTCGCATATGCATCATATTCCTTAAGGAAATAAGGAATATGGGGCGGAAAACGGTGGGGAAATGGAGCGTTTACGAAAAAAATGTTTTGAACAATGGGAAAATTTTGTGCTATCATGATAAAAAGTGGAAAGGTATGAGCAACATGAAAATAAGAAAAACGATCATAAATGAACAATCGTCACAACAAAACGTATACATTTACGAAAATAAAAAGGAACAATATATCGTTGTTGCCATTCCTTATTTAGAATGGTCTATGCAAGTGACTTATGACGATTTAGCGAATATTGAATCACGCTTACATCACTCGCTCCGGCGCGTGTTGGACGAACAATATGTGCGATCGCTTGCGGTGAAGCTCGCGCAATGGATGCGTGAAATGTAAAAAGAAAGGTTCCGTTGTCAAATGAAATACGCCGTTTTCCTCTATGTAATTGTTAGTTTCGCTTGGATTATATTGACTGACTTGTATGTAGACAAGTTGCCTGTTCCATCACATATCGCGCCATACGTGCAAACTTTAAAAGGGTCGCTTTTTGTCGTGCTATCGGCGGTATTTATGTATATCGCCTTAAAAAAACATCGCGCGTTAAAGCAAATGAGCGAAAGGGAGCAAGAATTGTTGACGCTCATTCATGCGATGCCTGATTTCGTATCGTTTAAAGATGGACAAGGACGCTGGCTAAGAGTGAACGAATTTGGATTGAAGTTATACGGGCTCGAGCATGTCGATTATAAAGGAAAAACGGATGCCGAGCTCGCGGAATATACTCCGCATTTTCGCGAAGCGCTGCTTTATTGCATTGATTCCGATGAAGAAGCGTGGCGAGCGAAAACGGTAACGCGCGCAGACGAATCGTTTCCGATGCCGAACGGTGAAATGAAAACGTTTGACGTCATTAAAGTGCCGCTATTTTACGAAAATGGGAAACGAAAAGGGCTTGTCGTCATCGGGCGCGACATTACGCAACAAAAAGTGGCAGAGCAGCTGTTATTGAAAAAAGAAAAACTATCGGTTATCGGCGAATTGGCGGCAGGCATCGCCCACGAAATTCGCAACCCGCTCACATCGATTAAAGGCTTTTTACAAATGATGAAAGAAACGAAACAAGTAGATGAGCGGTTCGTGCAAATTATGTTAGACGAAATTGAGCGCGTGAATCAAATCGTCACCCAACTTCTCGTGCTCGCTAAGCCGCAAATGAAAGCGTATAAACCACTTCATTTAAACGATGTCATCGATTACGTCATCGAGCTGTTTACGTACGAGGCGATTTTGCAAAACGTGCAAATCAAATACGAACCGCGCACGACAGCGATCGTGTACGGCGATAAAAATGAGCTCATTCAAGTCGTCGTCAACGTGGTAAAAAACGCACTCGAAGCGATGCCGAAAGGGGGGGTGCTGACGATCACAACGGAAGACGAAGACGATCGCGTCCATCTTGTTATTGAAGATACAGGAAAAGGCATTGAACAAGAACGGTTGAAACATATCGGGGAACCGTTTTATACGTTAAAAGAAAAAGGCATGGGTCTCGGCTTAACGACGAGCATGAAAATCGTTCATGAACATAAAGGAACGATGCACATCGAAAGCAAAGTCGGCGAAGGAACAAAGGTTCATATCGTGTTGCCGCTTCATAAAAATGACCCGTCGTAACAACGGGTCATTTTTATGATCATTGTATCCATGTCGTGAGCTCATCAATCGGTAAACGGTACGACGAATGGGCAGGAGCGGCCGCTTTTCCGATCGTAATTAGCATGACAGGAACGTATCGGTCTGGAATATGGAATGTTTTCATAAATGCTTGTGGGTCAAAACCGCCGATGGCGCATGTGTCGAACCCTTCTGCTTTGGCAGCAAGCATCAATTGCATGGCAGCTAACGATGCGTTTGTGAAGGCGGCGTCACGGGCATATTGCGCATTCGTATACGCGCTTTCAATTTGTTTAGCGAGCGTTTCTTTAATGTCTTTCGTCATCTTTCCTTCTGCGACGAGCGGATCGTACACCGCATCTATTTTTTGATGAGCTTGTAAGTCGCCGAGCACCGCAACGACCGCAGACGCCTCAACGATTTGTTGTTGATTGTAAGCGATCGGAAGGAGCTTTTGTTGCGCTTCCTTTCCGTAGAAGACGATGAAATGCCAATGTTGCAAATTCCAAGCAGAAGGCGCCTTGCCTGCTAACTGCAACAGTTTCGTTAATTGTTCTTTCGAAATTGTTGCAGTTGGATCATATTTTCGAACGGATTGTCGTTGTTCAATAACCGAAAGCATATATATCCTCCTTTTATACACACAAAAATATCTTTACTTACTTTTTGTAAGTAACAATATTTATGCTAACTTAGTTATAATAAGTTTGTCAAATTTCATGCATAGGGTGATGATTGATGGAACATTCGCATGTCTGTCCGAAAATTGAAGCAGCGTTTCAGCTGCTTGGGAAGCGATGGAATGGACTTATTATTCACGTTTTATTTCGCGGACCGCTTCGGTTTAAAGATTTAGCAGAAAGCATTCCAGAAATTAGCCAAAAAATGTTAACAGAACGATTAAAAGAGTTGGAAGAAAAACAAATTGTCGTTCGTCATGTGTATCCTGAAAAGCCTGTGCGCATTGAATATGAATTAACGGACAAAGGGAAAGATTTGCGCATTGTGATGGAAGCTGTGCAAGTATGGGCAGAAAAATGGATGTAGTCCCTAACCTTTTACGCTCGTCGTTGCGATAGTAATAAGTGAAAGGAGGGGAGAGACATGCTTCAACGTTCTCAACTTCGCTTAACGTTTGAAGTCGGTGTGACAGAAACGGGCAAACCGCTATATAAAAACAAAACGTATACGATTAAGCCAAACGCAACGGAAAGCTCGCTCGTCTCTGTTGCCCAAGCGCTTGCCTCTTTGCAAAGCGCTCCGCTCGTTCACGTGTATCGCAACGATGTGCATGTATTAGGTGAATAGGGGGGATAATGAATGAAAACGCTTGAATTACAGTTTGTGAATGAAGAAGGAAAGACGGTTCGCTTAAGCGTGGATGCCCCGCGCGACGATGTGACAGAAACACAAGTGGCTAACGTGATGGACGTGATCATTGCGGCAAACGTCTTTCCATCGAGCGGAGGCGATCTTATCGCGAAAAAAGGAGCGCGCCTCATTGACACAACTGTGACACAATGGACGTTTGCATAAACGATGAAAGGTGCCCTGCGCGTCGGGGCACCTTGTTATGTATATCACATAGAAAGGGATGAGCAAGATGGAAGCATATTTGTCACTTCTTTCCGATGTCGGTTTTCCGATTGCGGTCACGTTTTATTTACTGCATCGGATTGAAGGCAAATTAGATGCCATCATCGACTCGATTCGCACGTTAGGCGAGCAATGGAAAACACCTAGCTAAATGGGTGTTTTCTTTTTATTTTTTTGTTTTTTCCTCATGCTTTTCGATTTTACGAATGTATTGTCTCGGTTGAAACGGCTCATAATGCCTTTCGTTTACCGTCGCGTAAATGGAAGGCTCAATTTTTTTCTCCACTGTATCATAGTTATCGATCATGATGGTGAGCATAAGGAAAAGAATCATTGCGTTACTCCTTTCTTTCTTTTATCATTTATTTTGAAAAAAATGAAACTTTTTATACATATGACTCGTACAAAAAAGAGGATTGCTATGTCAGAAGGAGGTTGATTTTTTTTATGTCAACATTACATATGACGATGTTGGCGCCATTTTTGTTGGCGATACTTGTTCCGTTTTTATACAAATTTGTTCGTTCGCTTCATGTCGGATGGTTTGTTCTTCCACTCCCTATCGCGCTATTCATTTATTTTTTGTCTTATATGGACGAAGTGCGCAAATACGAAGTTGTTCGAGCAACGATGCCTTGGATTCCGTCGCTCGACATTTCGTTCGACGCATATGTCGATGGATTAAGTTTGTTGTTTGCCCTATTGATTACCGGAATCGGTTCGCTCGTTGTACTGTATTCCATTTACTACTTACAAAAAGAAAAAGAACAGCTTGGCAACTTTTACGTCTACTTGCTTTTATTTATGGGCGCGATGCTTGGGATCGTGTTATCCGATCACCTCATTGCGTTATACGTCTTTTGGGAGTTGACGTCCATTTCGTCGTTTTTGCTCATCGCTTATTGGTATAAACGTGATCGTTCGCGCTACGGGGCGCAAAAATCGATGTTTATTACAATGTTTGGTGGATTGCTTATGCTCGGGGGATTTGTTGCCCTTGCCATCGCAGGTGGGACGTATAGCGTTCGTGAGCTCATGCAAGCCTCGTTAACAGAACATGCCCTCTTTATTCCTGCACTTTTCCTTATTTTGTTTGGTGCTTTTACGAAGTCAGCCCAATTTCCATTCTATATTTGGTTACCTGACGCGATGGAAGCACCAACGCCTGTTAGTGCCTATTTGCATTCAGCGACAATGGTGAAAGCAGGCATTTATTTAATTGCGCGCTTGACACCTATTTTTGCCGTATCTTCTCTTTGGGTTTGGACAGTTGCGCTCGTCGGGCTTGTAACGTTATTTTGGGCATCGTTTTTAGCGTCGAAACAAACCGATTTAAAAGCAATTTTAGCTTACTCAACTGTCAGCCAGCTCGGGCTCATTACATCGCTTTTAGGCGTCGGTGGGCTTGCGTTTCATTACGATTGGATGGAAGAAAATTTATTTATGGTCGCAGTTTTAGCAGCGATTTTCCATCTGTTTAACCACGCGACGTTTAAAGGTAGTTTATTTATGGTTGTCGGCATCGTCGATCATGAAACGGGGACGCGTGACATTCGACGGCTTGGCGGATTAATGACGATCATGCCGATCACGTTTACAATCGCATTGATCGGCTCGCTTTCGATGGCAGGCTTGCCACCATTTAACGGCTTTTTAAGTAAAGAAATGTTTTTTACCGCCATGTTGCGTGCAAAAGACGTACAAGCATGGGCCGTTATTTTACCCGTTGTTGCTTGGGTAGCGAGCATTTTTACGTTTTTATACAGCGTATTGTTAGTGAGTCGAACATTTTTTGGAACGTACAAGCCACATTTATTAGAAAAAGAAGCGCATGAAGCGCCGCTTGGCATGCTCGTTGCACCGATCGTGTTAGCGTCGCTCGTTGTAGTCATTGGCATTGTGCCGAACGTGTTATCTCACTCTGTGTTAGGACCAGCGGTATATGCGGTATTGTACGGATTGTTTGCACCAAACGAACAAATCGATATATATATTTCGCATTGGCACGGTTTTACCCCTGAGCTTTTTATGACGATTGGGGTATTATTGTTCGGAATGCTGCTGTATCGCACGTTTTCGAAATGGAGCGGACTATATAATCGCCTCTCCGAACGCATGTCTTTAAATTTCGTTTATGACCAATCTTTCATTTGGATGGAAAGGGGATCACAGTCGCTCATGTCGCGCATCATGACCGGCTCGATGCGCACGTATTTAATGTACATTTTTACGGCGAGTGTTGCTTTGCTTCTGTTTACGGTCGGTTTGAAAAAACAATGGCATATCGATTTAAGTCATTTGGCGCCTGTGCGAGTGTATGAAATCGTATTGGCAGTTGCCATGGTCGTTGCAACAGCGACAACAGTTGTTGCTAAATCGCGTTTAACAGCGATCGTTTCACTAGGGGCAGTCGGTTACGGGGTCGCGCTGTTTTTCGTTCTGTTTCGCGCGCCTGATTTAGCGTTGACGCAGCTTGTGATCGAAACGATTTCCGCTGCGCTCTTTTTACTTTGTTTTTATCATTTGCCGAAGTTTAGCCAAAAGCAAGAAAGCGTCGGTTTTCACTTAGGAAATGCCTTCATTTCCATTGCGGTCGGGGTGACGGTCAGCGTCATTGCCTTTTTAGCTTACGCAGGAAAGCATTTCGATTCGATTTCACAATATTATGTGGACAATACGTATGAAAAAGCGGCCGGGAAAAATATGGTTAACGTCATTTTAGTTGATTTCCGTGGTTTTGATACGTTGTTTGAAATATGTGTGTTAGCGATTGCTGCTTTAGGTATTTACGCAATGGTGAAATTGCAGCTAGCGAAGGAGGATGAAAAATGAGGCGAAATGATGTCGTTTTGCGAACAATCACAGCTGTCGTCGTACCAATCATCGTTTTATTTTCCGTCCGACTGTTTTTTGCTGGGCACTATTATCCGGGCGGTGGATTTATTGGGGGATTGATGACTGCTGGTGCGATCGTGTTGTTGCTTTTGGCGTTCGACATTGAAACAGTTCGAAAAATGATTCCGATTAATTATAAATGGCTTGTCGCCATCGGATTGTTGTTTGCGGTCGGAACGGGCATGAGCAGCATGTTTCTTGACCGCCCATTTTTAACGCATGCGTACGAATACGTTCATTTGCCGTTGCTTGATTATACTTCTCTTCATACAGCTGTGCTGTTTGATTTAGGAGTTTACTTTGTCGTTATTGGCGTGACGATGATTATTATCGAAACGATAGGGGAGAGTCACTAATGGAACTGATTATGATTGTCGTTATCGGTTGTTTATTTACCGCTGCGACATACTTGTTGCTCAGCAAAAGTTTGCTCCGCATTATTATCGGGACGGGTTTGCTCAGTCATGGTGCCCATCTTTTATTGTTAACGATGGGGGGGTTAAAAGTTGGAGCGCCTCCGCTTTTAGGGGAGAAGGCGGCACGATACGTCGATCCGTTGCCGCAAGCACTCATTTTAACAGCGATCGTCATTAGTTTTGGGGTAACAGCGTTTTTCTTAGTGTTGGCATACCGTTCGTACCAAGAAATTGGAACAGATCATATAGAAGGGATGAAGGGAGATGAATAACCTTCTGCTTTTGCCTATTCTCATTCCGCTTGTCACAGCCATTATTCTTATTTTCTTTCCGAAGCACGTGCTTTGGCAACGCGCTGTCTCTGCGCTTGCAACGATGAGTTTAGTCGTCGCAAGCAGCGCCTTGCTTTATCGTGTGCATACAGACGGCATTCAAACGTTAAACGTCGGAAATTGGCCCGCGCCATTCGGTATTACGCTCGTGTCCGATTCGCTGTCCGCTTTACTCGTATTGACGACGAGCATCATCGCGCTCGCTTGTTTACTATATTCGTTTTATGCGATTGGGCATAAGAGAGAGACGTTTTATTACTATTCATTTTTTCAATTTTTAATCGTCGGTGTGAATGGGGCGTTTACGACAGGTGATTTGTTCAACTTGTTCGTCTTTTTTGAAGTGATGCTTATGTCGTCTTACGTGCTGTTTGTGCTCGGAGGCACGAAAATACAGCTGCGTGAAGCGATTAAATATACGCTTGTGAACGTTATTTCTTCGGCGCTATTTGTCGTTGGAGTCGCGTATTTATATGCAGTAACAGGTACGTTAAATATGGCGCATTTAGCGGAGCGTATAAGCGAAATAGGAATGTCGCCTATTTTAACGGTTATTGCGGTATTGTTTATTATCGTATTTGGTTTAAAAGGAGCGATTTTTCCGCTATATTTTTGGCTTCCAGCAGCCTATTACGCCCCGCCTACCCCGATATTAGCCTTGTTTGGAGGTTTGTTGACAAAGGTTGGTGTGTACTCGATTTTGCGCACGTTTACGCTTTTATTTACGAGTGATGTCGGCTACACGCATACGTTGCTCGCTTGGCTTGCGCTCGGCACGATCGTCATCGGTGTCATTGGAGCAGTTGCATATAACGATATGCGCTATATCGTCATTTACAACATTATCGTTGCAGTCGGCGTTATGATTTTTGGGGTAGCGATGATGACGCCAGAAAGTTTAGAAGGAACGATTTTTTACATGTTGCAAGATATGGTCATGAAAGCAACATTATTTTTACTAGTCGGTATTGTTTTTTCCATCACTAGTTCAAATAACATTCGTTCATTTTCGGGGTTAATGTCGTCTTATCCGCTGCTTGGGTGGTCATTTTTCATCGCTGCATTGTCGCTTGCAGGCATTCCGCCGCTTAGCGGATTTATCGGAAAGTTATTAATTGTGAAAGCAAGTTTGCATGCTGGTTTGCTTTTCGAGGCAATTGTCATCTTATTGTCCAGCTTGCTCGTGTTGTATTCGGTCATGAAAATATTTATGAACGGCTTTTGGGGTGAGGAAAAAGGATTTGAAAGAAAGCCGCTCGATGGACGATTCGTTCCTGTATTGTTGCTTCTCGTTTTATCTATTGCATATGGAGTTGGAATTGAATTTATCCGTCCGTTTGTCGTCGACGCGGTTAACGTGTTAGCGGATCCGAATATGTACATTCAAGCGGTGTTAAAGGAGTAGAAAGCGATGGCATTTCAAATTTTATTAAATGTATGTTTAGCGTTCGTCTGGATGTTTTTAACCGTTTCATTTAATGGGGCATCGTTTATTATTGGGTACGTCATCGGGTTGCTTATTATTTTTATGTTGCGTCGATTCTTCCATTCGCGTTTTTATCTCGTTCCGGTGTTTGTCATCATCAAATTGCTGTTCATTTTTTTCAAAGAGCTCATTTTATCAAACATCGCCGTAGCGAAAGTCGTTATGCAACGTTCGTTAACGATTCAACCTGCCATTTTCGCTTTGCCGACACAATTAAAAAAAGAATGGGAAATTACATTGTTAGCGATGCTCATTACGCTCACGCCAGGTACGCTCGTTTTAGATGTATCTGATGATAAAAGCACGTTGTATATTCACGCCTTAAATAGTCCAGATGTGCAAGAAGCGATTCAAAGCATTAAGCAATCGTTTGAGAAAACGATTATGGAGGTGAGCAAATGATTTGGAATGTAGCTCTCGTTATTCTTTCTATAGCGATGGTTGGTTTTTTATACCGCGTTGTCAAAGGTCCAAGCGCTGCTGATCGAGTGATTGCTCTAGATGCGATGGGCATTACGCTCGCTGGGATCGTTGCGATCGTTTCTATACTGCTAAATACGAGCGCGTTTTTAGACGTCATTTTGCTCATCGGTATTTTAGCGTTTGTCGGTACGGTCGCGTTTGCGAAGTTTTTAGAGAAAGGGGTTGTCATCGAACGTGGTGATCGCGATCGGTAATGTGCTCGTCGCAGCACTTGTTTTGTTCGGAGCGGTGCTCGTGCTTTTGTCGGCAGTTGGTGCGATTCGTTTGCCGGATGTATATACGCGCAGCCATGCCATCAGCAAAAGCACGACGCTTGGCATGATGTGCATTTTACTCGGTGCATTTTTTCACTTTTTGCTTGAAAACGGTGAATTTAACTCACGGCTTTTGCTTGGCATCGTGTTTATTTTTATGACATCTCCTGTTGCGGCTCATCTCATTAGCCGCGCTGCGTATTACACAAACGTGCCGCGCTGGGAAGGAACGGTTCGTGATGATTTAAAAGAAAAAGCTGGCGGAAAATAACCGTCAGCTTTTTCTTAAAATGTATAAGGCATCTCACATCTTCCTTTCATTTTCATTTATGCTTATTTCAATTTAATGGAAGAATAGTTTAAAAATATACGGTTAATAGATTAATAGTTTCATGTTATGATATGAGCAAGGAAGCGCTTCAAAAAAGGAAGGAGTTTGGGGCGATGAAAAAGACGATTGTAGCTGGAGCGGTATTATCGACGTTATTTTTAGGGGAAAAAGCGGTTGATGCGGCACAATATACAGTTAAGTCGGGCGATTCGTTATGGAAAATTGCTCAAACGTTCCGCATATCGGTTAATGAATTAAAAACAGTGAACCGATTAACAACAGATGTCGTTTATGTCGGACAAGTATTGCAAGTGCCTGATGTACAAACAACTGCGCCAACGACACAAACAACAACATATACGATTCAGCGAGGCGATACGTTATCGACGATCGCACGGCAGTATAATACGACCATTACACGTCTTCTTGAACTAAACCCGACGATTACAGACGTAAAACGCATTTACGTTGGCCAAACGTTAACAGTACCGACAACGAATACAACAAATACAACAAGCCAACTTATATCGCCGGGACCGGCATCAACAGCGCCGACAAATAGCGCAAGTAAATCGTATATCGTCCAACCAGGCGACATATTGTCGACGATTGCTAGAAAATTTAATGTGACGTTAGACGATTTACTCGCACTAAATCCAACGATTACAAACGTGAACTTTATTCGCGTTGGACAAACGATTAACGTGCCGCTTTCATGGGAAGAGCGAGCGAATGCGATTATTGAAACAGGAAAAAAATATCTCGGAGCGGCGTATTTGTTCGGTGCACCAACGACGCGCACAGACGTTTTTGATTGCTCATCGTTTACCCACCGCGTGTATAGAGAAAATGGTATTACATTGCCGCGCACATCGCGCGAACAAGCGATGGTTGGAACAGAAGTGCCGCTTGCGAGCGTGCGCAAAGGTGATTTAATCTTTTTTGATACGACAGGAGATGGAGTCATTAACCATGTTTCCATCGTTGTAGATAGCGAGACGTTATTGCACGCTGCCACAAGCACAGGTGTTGCTTTCGCGAATATGAGACCTTATTGGGCGCCGCGTGCGGTCAAAGCTGTTCGTCTTTTTTAACGGAGCAGCGAGCAAAAAGATGCCTCTTACATTTGAGGCATCTTTTTGTTTATCGTTAGCACCGTTTCAATCGCTTCATGAACAGAGGAAACGATGTAACGAGCTTCTTTTTTTACTTGTTCGGGCGCATGCGACATAACGAAACTATGTGGAGTGAGGCGAAACATCGGGATATCGTTAAATGAATCGCCAAAACAAGCGACGTCTTCCGGTTGAATGTTGAGATGATTCATAAGCAACCGAAGCGCCTCGCCTTTACTAATTTGTTTTGGCATAATATCTAAACAGCGCGGTTCAGAAATGAACGTATCGACATATCGATCCCATTGTTTATGAACGAACGACTGAAAACGATTGATGACGTCTTCTTCAGCAATAACGGTAATTTTTGATGGAGAAAGATCATGGCCGATCGCATCGAGCATCTGTTTCTTTTCAACAATATCGAAAAATAGTCGCGATCGCATATGCTCCATTTGTTCCGTTTTTGTTTCGACAAAGCTCGTTTGTTCGTTACATACGAGCACGATCGCTTCAAGTGTGCGCGCTTGTTCGTAAATGGAACGGGCAAGCGCTGGGTCAAATGTACGCTGATGAAGAAGATGATGGTCGCTTGTGTATACGAATGCCCCGTTTTGGCTAATGCGATGAGCGTCATGACCGATTTCTTTCAACACTTCTAAAATTTCATTGTCCATTCGTCCAGAAGCGACAGCAAAGTCGATACCGTTTGTAATCGCGCGCACGACTGCTTCACGATCTTCTTCTTTTACACGACGGTCATAACCGAGCAGCGTACCGTCTAAATCAGTAACAATGAGTCGAATCATGCTTGGCAAGCTCCTTCCATTTTTATGATGAACAAAAGTTTAATCGAATACATGCATTTGTGCAACTGAAACACCTTTTTGTCAAAAAACATCCATAGCTGTCTTGACAAAAAACATCGCATTTCCATTGACGTAGCTTTGTTCGTTTCGTAACATTGAAAGTAATGTAAACGTTTTTAAAGGGGCGAACTAGACGTGGAACAATCGTTTCGCATTGAAAAAGTGTTAAACAACAACGTGCTCATTGCCTCCCATCCGACGTATGATGAAGTCGTATTAATCGGAAAAGGAATTGGATTTGGCAAGAAAAAAGGGGACGTCATTGAACAAAAAGGTGTAGAAAAATGGTTCATTTTAAAAAATGAGCGTGAACAAGAACAATATAAAAAATTGCTGCCACACGTTGATGAAGAATTTATCGGCTTAATGAACGATATCATTCGCCACATTCAAAAGCGGACGAACAGCTCGTTAAACGAACATATTCACGTGGCGTTAACAGATCATATTTTGTTCGCAATCAAGCGATTAGAACAAGGGATGGACATTAAAAATCCATTTTTAGTTGAAACGAAAAGTTTATATCCGCTTGAATACGGCGTAGCAACAGAAGTCGTTAACATGTTGAATGAACGGTTACACATCGAGCTTCCGGAAGGGGAAATCGGCTTTATTGCTTTACACATTCATAGTGCGTTAACAAATCACCAACTGTCCGAAGTGAACCAACATTCACAGCTCATTTCCCGCCTCGTGTCCGTTGTTGAAGAACAGCTCGACATTCGCATTGATCGTGAAAGCATTCATTATTTACGATTTGTCCGCCATTTGCGCTATGCGATTGAGCGCGTGAAAAAAGGCGAAAAAATTGAAGAGCCAAAAAAATTGTCGAATATATTGAAAGAGACGTACCCGCTATGTTATAATTTGTCGTGGAAGCTCATAAAAATTATGCAGCAAACGTTGCAGCTTCCGGTAGATGAAGCCGAAGCCGTATATTTAACGTTGCACTTGCAGCGGTTAACTGGAAAAAGTGAATAACGACGCACTTATCTTTACGTGTTACTGATTCGATCAGGCATGAGTAAAGGAGGCGGAAAAGAGGTGGATCATTGTACCCTTTTTCTGTCGTTCTTTGCCCATGCCTTTTTGTTTTCCATCGTTTGCAAATGCTTACATTTGTTAGACGTCTAATGTGTTGTTTCATCTACTTTTGATGCATGAAAATGGCGTTTGTTGCGAACGTTAACATGATGAAGGAGGGTTTTATATGAAAAAAGCGTTTGGTACGTTACAAAAAGTCGGTAAAGCGCTTATGCTTCCCGTTGCGATTTTACCGGCAGCAGGTATTTTGCTTGCGTTTGGTAACGCATTGCAAAACCCAGCATTAATTGAAAAAATTCCGGCGTTAGAAACAGGCTGGGTTGAAATGGTTGCAAAAGTGATGGAGCAATCTGGTGGTATTGTGTTTGCCAACTTGCCTCTTTTATTTGCGGTAGGGGTAGCCGTCGGATTAGCTGGCGGTGAAGGAGTTGCTGGTTTAGCAGCGATTATCGGTTACTTAGTTATGAATGTAACAATGAGCGTCATTTTAGGTGTAACGTCCGATCAAATCGACACAGACCCATCGTTTGCAAACGTATTAGGTATTCCGACGTTGCAAACAGGGGTATTCGGCGGGATTATCGTCGGTATTTTAGCCGCGTACATGTACAACAAATACTTTAACATCGAATTGCCATCTTATTTAGGTTTCTTTGCAGGAAAGCGTTTTGTTCCGATTGTGACAGCTGCATCGGCATTAATTCTCGGTATTGTGATGACATGGTTATGGCCACCTGTCCAACACGGCTTAAACACCTTTTCACACAACATGATCGATGCAAACCGTACATTAGCGGCATTCGTTTTCGGTGTCATCGAGCGTGCATTAATTCCGTTCGGTTTACACCACATTTTCTACTCACCGTTCTGGTTTGAGTTCGGTCAATACGTGAACAAAGCAGGCGAGCTTGTGCGCGGTGACCAACGTATTTTCATGGAACAAATTAAAGACGGTGCTGAATTAACAGCTGGGACATTTATGACAGGAAAATTCCCGTTCATGATGTTCGGTTTACCAGCGGCAGCGCTAGCGATTTATCATGAAGCGCGTCCAGAAAACAAAAAAGTCGTTGCCGGCATCATGGGATCTGCAGCGTTAACATCGTTTTTGACTGGGATTACCGAACCGATCGAATTTTCGTTCTTGTTTGTCGCTCCGGTGCTGTTTGCCATTCACTGCGTTTTTGCTGGCTTGTCGTTCATGCTCATGCACATCTTAAACGTCAAAATCGGTATGACGTTCTCTGGCGGTGTCATCGACTTCTTATTATTCGGTGTGTTGCCAGGACGTACAGCATGGTGGCTTGTCATTCCGGTCGGTTTAGTGTTTGCGGTCATTTACTACTTCGGCTTCCGCTTTGCGATTCGTAAATGGGATTTAGCAACACCAGGTCGTGAAAAAGAAACGACAGACACAACAGCGACAGCGGATGCAGGCGAACTCCCGCACGAAATTTTAGCAGCGCTTGGCGGAAAAGAAAATATCGCGCATTTAGATGCGTGCATCACACGTTTACGCGTTTCAGTAAACGATGTTCAACACGTCGATAAAGATCGTCTAAAAGCGCTCGGAGCAGCTGGCGTATTAGAAGTTGGAAACAACATTCAAGCCATTTTCGGACCGAAATCAGACATTTTAAAAACACAAATTAAAGACATTATGGAAGGTCGCGTACCGACAAAAGCAGTAGAAAAAGCAAAACCAGTAGTACAAGCGACAGGAGAAACAGAACAAGTCGCATCGCCATTAACAGGAAAAGTCGTTCCGCTTTCTGAAGTGCCAGATCAAGTATTTTCAACAAAAATGATGGGTGACGGTTTTGCGGTTGAGCCAACAGAAGGGACAGTCGTATCGCCAGTAGACGGCACGATCATCAACGTCTTCCCAACAAAACATGCGATCGGCATTCAATCAAAAACAGGTCGTGAAGTGCTCATCCACTTTGGCATTGACACAGTAAAATTAAACGGCCAAGGATTTGAAGCGCTTGTTTCTGAAGGAACAGAAGTGAAAAAAGGACAACCGATTTTAAAAGTCGACCTTGCATATGTGAAACAACATGCGCCTTCTATTGTTACACCGATTATTTTCACAAACTTGCAAGCAGGAGAAACGGTAAATATCGCGAAACAAGGAACAGTAACAAAAGGCGAAGACGTTGTCGTCGTTCAAAAATAATTTACTTGCAAAATGCGTCATTTTTCGGTAAAAAAACATAGAGGGTTTTCGCCCTCTATGTTTTCAAAATATAAAGTGAGGAGATGAGCAAAATGGAAAAAACGTTTAAAGTAACTGCAGAATCTGGTATTCATGCCCGTCCAGCAACGATGTTAGTGCAAGCAGCGAGCAAATTCGATAGCGACATTCAATTAGAGTACAACGGCAAAAAAGTCAACTTAAAATCGATTATGGGTGTCATGTCTTTAGGTATTCCACAAGGTGCGCAAATTACAATTTCAGCTGAAGGTAGCGATGCAGCAGACGCAATTAACACATTAACAGAAACGCTAGCAAAAGAAGGATTAGCGGAGTAATGAAACGATTACAAGGGATTGCTGCATCGAATGGCATTGCCATTGCGAAGGCGTACCGTTTAGAACATCCCGATTTAACAGTTGAAAAACAAACGATTGAAAACCCAGCTGAACAAGTAAGCCGCTTCCAACAAGCGCTCGCCAAAGCGAAAGAAGAACTTGAAGTCATTCAAGCGCATGCGTTAAAAGAACTTGGCGAAGATAAAGCGGCCATTTTCTCCGCCCATTTGCTCGTGCTAAGCGATCCAGAGCTCGTGCAAGCGGTCGAACAAAAAATTGAACAAGAACGTGTGAATGCAGAATTTGCACTTCATGATGTCACATCAATGTTCATCGCGATGTTTGAAGCGATGGATAACGAATATATGAAAGAGCGTGCAGCGGACATTCGCGACGTCACAAAACGCGTCCTCGCCCATTTACTAGGCGTTACGATTTCAAACCCAAGCATGATTACAGAAGAAGTCATCATTGTAGCTGAAGATTTAACGCCGTCTGACACAGCGCAATTAAATCGAAAATATGTGAAAGGTTTTACAACAGACATTGGCGGTCGCACATCCCACTCTGCCATTATGGCACGCTCGATGGAAATTCCAGCTGTCGTCGGAACGAAAGAAGCGACAGCAACGATTCAAAACGGCGACATCGTCATTATTGACGGGCTCGACGGGGAAGTGATCGTTAACCCAACCGAAGAAACGATCGCGGAGTACGAACAAAAACGTGCCGCATTCGCTGCCCAAAAAGCAGAATGGGCAAAGCTCGTTCATGAACAAACGACGACGAAAGACGGTCATCACGTTGAGCTTGCGGCAAACATCGGAACACCAAACGATGTCGAAGGTGTACTTGCAAACGGTGCAGAAGGTATCGGCTTATACCGTACCGAATTTTTATACATGGGACGCAACGAATTGCCGACAGAAGAAGAACAGTTTGAAGCATATAAAACGGTGCTAGAAAAAATGGAAGGAAAACCGGTCGTCGTTCGCACGCTAGACATTGGCGGCGACAAAGAATTGCCGTATTTAGACCTTCCAAAAGAAATGAACCCGTTTTTAGGTTTCCGTGCCGTTCGTCTTTGTTTAGATATGCAAGAGATGTTCCGTACGCAACTTCGTGCGTTGTTGCGCGCAAGCGTATATGGCAATTTAAAAATTATGTTCCCGATGATCGCGACGTTAGACGAGTTCCGTCAAGCGAAAGCTGTTCTTTTAGAAGAAAAAGAAAAGCTTGTCGCTGAAGGTGTTGAGGTATCCGATCATATCGAAGTCGGCATGATGGTTGAAATTCCAGCAGCTGCTGTATTGGCGGATCAATTTGCAAAAGAAGTAGACTTCTTTAGCATCGGAACGAACGACTTAATCCAATATACGATGGCGGCTGACCGCATGAACGAGCGTGTATCGTATTTGTATCAACCGTACAACCCTGCCATTTTGCGCCTTATTTATAACGTCATTGAAGCGGCGCATAAAGAAGGCAAATGGGTTGGCATGTGCGGGGAAATGGCTGGCGAAGAGCTAGCTGTGCCAATTTTATTAGCGTTCGGCTTAGACGAATTTAGCATGAGCGCGACATCGATTTTACGCGTTCGCTCGCAATTAAAGAAACTGTCCAAACAAGAAGCGGAGCGAGTGAAAGATCACATTTTATCGCTTGCCACAACAGAAGAAGTCGTTCGTTTTGTCAAAGAAACGTTCCAACAATAAGAACCGGGCGCCCCGGTTCTTTTTTATGGCAAAAATCAGTACAAAACGGTCAGGTTATCAATTTTATTAAAATCATAGAATAATGATAAAGATTTTAATAAAATTGTTTATCCGTCCACGTCGTTTAAGCGACATGTACTCGGATTGGGTGTAACCCCACACCCGCTATCCCATTGGCGAACGCCTTTGGGAATACTTTTCTCATGATGTTATATGCCCCGTTGACATCTGCGTTAATCAGTATTCCATTTTCAGATTGAAACAGTCCTCGCTTGATGCGCGTTCCTTTGTATTGCTTTTGCTTTTTGATTTCTTCCATGTCTAAAAAACTGCATTTCGATGTATAGCTTTCTTCTGTCACGATGACACGAATCCCATGCTGTGCTGCTTTGTACTGCAACTGATGAAGAAACGTTTGATACGGGATGTGAACGAACGCTTGATTTGTGCGCTTTCCGAGATGGACTTCACGCTTCCAATCTTTATTCATCCCCACCACAATCGTATCGCAGTCTAAAGACAGCGCATGTTTGATGACAAAGGCACTCGCTTGGTGCATAAAGTTTTCCACGATGCGGTTTCGTTTTTCTGTCATTTTGCTCATTCGTTTTGTCCAATCGAGTCCATTCATCTGTTTCGCTACTTTGCGGTAGTGGCTCATTTGTTTGTTATAGTATTGATTGGCGGATTTTAGACCTTTACCATTGATGACAATCGGTTGTTTGCCCACATTGTTCACAATGGTTGCGAAGTTATCTAATCCCAAATCAATACTGATATATCTGTTGTTATCTTGTTTTTGTGTTGGAATAGGGATTTTGTAAACGACTTCGACGATGATATGGCGGTGTTTCGGAACGAATCGGACTTGTTGTAGCTTCCCTTTCATGTTTGTCTTTAACCGAAACCCTTGAAAACAGGCAGGAAACGTGATTTGTTCATCGACGACTTTGCATGATTGATTCGTTAGCACAAGTACATATCGTCCGTCTTTTTTGAGATATTTGGGCGGTTTCGGTCTGCCTGTATATTTGTCTTTGTTTTTTGCCCAATCTTTCATCGACTTAAAAAATGATTGCCAATTTTGATGCAACATTCTTAACGTTTGTTGAGCACATTGAGCCATTGGCATCGCTCGATAGTCTGTATCCATCCCTTCTGTTTTCAGCAGCTTGTCTAGCTTGTTGTAAGAAAGATACGTGCCGTGTTGGAAAAACGTTTGCCTCACTTGATAGTTGGCGAAGTTGTACAAATTTTTTGACCGAAAACAATACTCATCGATCATCGGATAATACGGATGAGTGGCGAAAATCATATGCCTTTCCACTCGATTCGCCATCATGATCGTTGTTCACCTCGCTTTCTCTTTTACTATACATGTTCATAAGAGAACCATGCAATAAGATGTAAAGATAATCACGAAAGAAGTGGGATCTCAAATATATTTTATCAAAATTTTTAATATATTTTTACGATTGGATGAAAAAACAGAACCATATCGTAAATCTTTTATAACAAAAAAGCGATTCCTCCCCCACCTACTCCCTTTGGTCGTTGAAGTGGGGGTCTCCTCGCCAAAGACGATGAAACTGCGACTTTATTAATTTTTCGACAACAATCGACATAGCTGAAGGGGGACCGCTTTGTTTCGGTCATTAACGATGAAATTAACTAGTTTAAAAAGCAAAACGAACAGGGAGGAATCGCGGCATCGTTAGCGAATGTACATATCGAAGGGAGGCGGATGAAATGAAAACAGCGATTGTTGCTGCATCAAGCCAAGGTCTTGGGAAAGCGATTGCGACAAAACTTGTTTCGCAAGGTGTAAACGTCATGCTTGCTAGCCGTGACGAACGAAAGCTACACGATGTTACCGAACAGCTCAATGCGCTCGGAAAAGGGAAAGCGGCATACGTCGTAACGGACGTGACGAACAACGCGATGATTGAACAACTCGTGGAAAAAACGGTGGAGACATTTGGTGACATTCATGTATTAGTCAATAACGCTGGCGGCCCCCCGACGGGAACGCTCGCGACGTTAACAGATGACGATTGGCAACAGGCGTTTGAGTTAAATTTATTGAGCTATGTGCGAATGATTCGCGCGGCATTACCACATTTGAAAAAAACGAAAGGGAAAATCGTCAACATTGCCTCATCGTCCATTAAAGAGCCGATTCCGGGGTTGCTTTTATCGAATACGTTTCGGCTTGGCATTGTCGGCTTAACGAAAACGCTCGCGCAAGAGCTTGCCCCATACGGTATTCTAATTAATACTGTTGCACCGGGGCGCATTGCGACGGAACGCGTCGCTTATTTAGATGAACAAAATGCAAAAAAACTCGGCATTCGCAAAGAAGAAATGGAAGCGCGCATGAAAGCGACCATTCCGCTCGGTCGTTACGGCACGCCAGAAGAATTTGCGAACGTCGTCGCCTTTTTATTGTCCGATGAGAATACGTATATGACCGGTCAATCGCTTTTAGTCGATGGCGGCATGGTCAAAGCAATTTAGAATGGGGAGAGAACGATGCAAACGATCGGATTTATCGGACTTGGTGTGATGGGGAAAAGCATGGCAAGAAACTTGCTTCGGGCAGGCTATTCGCTCGTCGTATATACACGTACAAAAGAAAAAGCAGAAGATTTACTAGCAGAAGGTGCCGTGTGGAAAGAAACGGTAAAAGACGTTGCTGAAGCGGCGGATGTCGTTATGACGATGGTTGGTGAGCCGCAAGATGTGGAACACGTATACTTTGGCGATGACGGCATTTTAAAACATGCGAAGCGCGGAGCGTACGTCATTGATTTTACGACGTCAAAACCTTCGCTTGCGATTCGCATTTACGAAGCGGCAAAAGAAAAAGGCATATATGCGCTCGATGCGCCTGTGTCAGGCGGCGATATCGGCGCGCGCAATGGCACGCTATCAATTATGGTCGGTGGGGATATGGAAGCTTTTTCTGCGTGTATGCCGTTATTTTCGCACGTAGGAAAAAATATCGTTTGGCAAGGGAAAGCAGGGGCAGGGCAACATACGAAAATGTGCAATCAAATTGCGATTGCGACAAATATGATTGGTGTATGTGAAGCGCTTGTTTATGCCGAAAAAGCAGGGTTAGACCCAGAACGCGTCTTACAAAGCATTTCACAAGGAGCGGCATCTAGCTGGTCGCTTTCTTATCTTGCGCCGCGCATGCTTGCTGGCGATTTCGCCCCGGGCTTTTACGTGAAACATTTTATTAAAGATATGGGCATCGCACTTGCTGAAGCGGAAACGCTCGGTTTATCACTGCCGGGCTTAAAACTCGCGAAGCAATTGTATGAATCGCTTGCGGAGCGCGGGGAAGAACAAAGCGGTACACAAGCGTTATATAAATGGTATAAAGAATGGTGAAAAAGGTGCTGTTAACGAGCACCTTTTTTTATGTACGATTCCATGCGATCCAACCCTTTTTCTAGCTCTTCCATTGAACAAGCGTATGAGATGCGAACGTATCCTTCGCCATATGTCGAAAACGCACTTCCAGGCACGACCGCGACTTTCGCTTCTTTCGCTAGCTGTAATGCAAAGTCAAAAGATGATTGATGAAACTGTGCAATGGAAGGAAAAATGTAAAATGCTCCGTTCGGTTTTTGGACGTCAAAGTCCATGGCACGAAGGCGATCATATACATATGTCATTCGTTCCGCGTATTGCTTTTTCATATCGTTCGCATCGTTTATTCCGACCGTTAACGCTTCTAACGCTGCTTTTTGCGCAATGGATGTGGCGCATGACACGTTATATTGGTGCACTTTCAACATATGTTCCACGATCCATTGTCGCGCAAATAAAAACCCGATGCGAAACCCGGTCATCGCATGCGATTTACTAACGCCGTTAATGACGATCGTTTGATCAGGAAGCCATGTCGCAATCGACTCGTGTTTCCCTGTAAACACAAGTTCGCTATAAATTTCATCGGAAATGACCCAAATCGGTTTGCCTTTTACAAGTGCAGCGATTTGTTTCAGTTCATCGCTCGTTAACGTCATTCCTGTCGGATTGGACGGATACGGCAATACGATGCACCGCGTCCGCTCGGTGATAAGCGGTTCGATGTGCTCGGCTAACAGTTTAAAGCCTGTTTTTCTCGTATCGACATGTACAGGTGTTGCCCCACATAAACGAATAATCGGTTCATATCCTGGATACACAGGGGCAGGGAGAATGACTTCTGCGCCTTCCGTTAAAATGGTACGAAACGCAATATCGAGCGCTTGGCTTGCGCCGACGGTGACGATCACTTCATCGGTCGTATAGCGCAGTCCATATTTCGTTTCCACAAAGCGACAAGCAGCTTCACGCAACGGTAAATATCCGGCGTTATGCGTGTAAGATGTAAAGTGTTCATCGAGCGCGCGCTTCGTCGCTTCTTTAATATGATCAGGGGTCGGAAAGTCGGGCTGACCGATCGTTAATGAAATCATATCTTTCTCGTTCGCAACGAGATTAAAAAATTGCCGAATGCCAGATAGTTGAATATGGCGTACACGTTCATTCATCGGAAGCGTCATGATCGTTCACCTCTTCGTTTTTTTCTTTATTAAACAATAAAAGGTGAACGTTTCGCAATGTGTTTTGCTGAAAACGTTCACCTTATGTGCTGTTCTGTCGTTTCACAGTCGATCATGCCAAACTCTCTAAGTGACGATAGCGTTGAAGAAGCTCATTGTATTGGGCTGAGAGGGTAAGAAACAACGCTTCATCCCGCTGCTCAAGCGACTGATCGATGTCGCGCATCAACCGATCTCTTTCAAATCGAAACAACGCCTGTTCGATTACAAACTGTGCCGCTTGTTTGTAATCTGTGAGATCATACGGTTGAGATATGAGTGCCATGTCATTGTATTTTTCATACATGTTTCATTCCCCCTTAGCGAGAAGAATAATCTCCTCCCTTTTCTACATTATAAAGAGTTTTTTGTAAAATGTAAATAAAATTCCGAAAAATAAAAGAAAAAAAATAAAAGCTGACGAATGCCAGCTTTTTAAACGATAGGCAGGCGCTTTTCGCTTTTCTTATATTAATAACCGTAGTCCCAGTCGATTTCTTCACCGTGCCAAAGAACTGCTTCTGTTTCTTCGTCTACCACTTCTTCAAGTTGTTCTTTTTCTACATCTTCTAAAATCGTGACCGTATGATTTTCTTCAAAAAGAATGGCTAACCCTTTCATGTTGACACCTTCTCTTTTCGTGTTTTTTTTCACAATCATTGTAACGCGCCATATTTGTCCACGTCTATCATGTTCATAAAGCTGTCAATATGTTTATTTTTTCTGAAAATAAAAACGAGTGTAGTCGTCCTTCTTCTTATGTTACGAAGGGGATTAGTCCCCTTCTTTTTCTATGTAATGGACAAACATGTTCCACGCATTCGTCATAAACGTAGCGAGCGGATCGGTCACATATGAAAACATCCATAAATGTAGCGCACCGACGTACAATTGCATCGCGATATGCGCAAGCGTCGAAGCGGATTGTTTCGTCCGCACATGCCCGCACCGTTTTCCTTCCTCGAATAAGCGCGTCAATACGTCATGCAATGGAGCGAGCCAACCCGCCTCTTTCGTTTTTCGGGTATGAATGTGGAGCACCGCTTTCGCTACTTCCCGTCCGAGCTGTTCGTGCATCGTCGCTAACTCATCAAATATGGAATCGATTTTTTTGTGCCAATCGTTGTTGCTGTTCATCGTTTTTTGACATATGCTCTCTATACGTGAAAAAAATACGCTTTGTAACACTTCTTCTTTCGTCCGAAAATAATTAAAAAATGTTCCTTTTGCTACCCCGGCTTCATTTGTAATTTGCAAGATGGTCGTCTGTTCATATCCTTGTTTTTGAAAAAGATGAAGTGCTGTTTGTTGCAACAATATTCTCGTTTGCTTTTTTTGTCTCTCTCTTTTCATGGAAAATCCCCCACTGTCTCTATATATTTTTATTATAGTGGTTTTTGCCTAGGAATAAAGTAATATTTATATAGGTTCACAATTTTATTTATATATGTATCATTCACATACACTTTCACATACATTATGGAAGGAAGTATAAAAAAGGAGGAATGATGCATGTGGGGCGTTGATTCAGCGGCGAAAGCACCAACATTTCGCCCGAACGTCCCGAACTGCCGTGCAAACGTCTGGATATGGCAATACGGGCGCGATGCCGACCTTTGCCCGATCGACACGAACGTCGCGAATCGAAAAGTAAGCGAGTACTTATATTAAATTTTGTTCGTGCACACAAGAAATATGATAAAATGGCAATAAATGATGTTGTAACGGAGGCTGTTTCATGGAAAATAAACATGGAATTTTGTTAGAAAGTGGAACGAATGAACTAGAAATTGTCGAATTTTTAGTCGGTGACAATCGTTTTGCGATTAACGTTATTAAAGTAAAAGAAATTATTCAGCCGATCGCACCGACAAAAGTGCCGCATGCGCACCCGTACATTGAAGGCATTATCGAATTGCGCGGCGAGGTGCTTCCGCTCATCGATTTAGCGAAAGCGCTCGGATTCGGACCATCGCAAAACCCAGCGCAAGATAAATATATTGTTGCGGAGTTTAATCAACAAAAAGTTGTGTTTCACGCCCATAACGTTACACAAATTCATCGCATATCATGGAAACAAATCGAAAAGCCATCGCAAATGTATCAAGGATTAGAAAGCCAAATTATCGGTGTAGTGAAATTAAACGGAAATATGATTTTACTGCTCGACTTTGAAAAAATCTTTGTCGACATTAATCCGCAATCAGGCATTCACGTCGACCGCGTGAAAAAACTAGGTCAACGCGACCGCTCGAATAAAAAGTTAATCGTCGCTGAAGATTCTCCGCTTTTGCGCAAACTGCTTCACGATACGCTTGCTGAAGCGGGCTATGTGTACGTTGAGTTTTTTGAAAATGGGGAAGATGCGCTTCACTATTTACAATCGATCGTTGAAAAAGGAAAGCCAGTTGAAAGCGAAGTGCAGCTCGTTATTACCGATATTGAAATGCCACAAATGGACGGTCATCATTTAACGAAACGCATTCGCGAACATGACAAACTAAAACATTTACCTGTCGTCATTTTCTCTTCGCTCATTACAGATGACCTTCGTCATAAAGGAGAGCGTGTCGGTGCGACAGCGCAAGTGAGTAAACCAGAAATTGCTGAACTCGTTCAAGTGATCGATCAATACATTTTATAAAACAGTAGGGGATTGTTATGGATCGTTACGACAAATATCGACAACATTTTTTGAAAAATATTCGCAAACGGTTAGAAGAATGGGAAACGGTTGAAGAAATCGCCCATCAAGACGTCTATCGTCTTCTCCATTCCATTGCCGGTACAGCGGCGATGATCGGCATGGACGATATCGGCAACTATGCTCGGAAGCTGATGGAACAATGGGGTGAAGATGAACAAAAAAAATGGGGGGCAAAAGAAGTGAAAGAGCGGCTCGCTCCGCTTTTTCAACTTTGTTACGAACATCAAATTGGAGACGTGGCATCAAATGAGCAAGGGGCGAAAGAAGGAGGCGAACCGACCGTTTTACTCATTGATGATGACCCGTCGTTTTTAATGTACGTCAAAGAACAGCTCGAACAAATCGGATGGTATGTCGCCGCCATCGCTGATCCGATCAAAGCGGTCGCTTCTTTTTATGACGTCCGCCCGGATTGCGTCGTCATCGACATTCATATGCAAACGAAAACCGGCTTTGAAGTATTAACGTTTTTAAAAGAAAAACTAAAACAACAATTCGTGCCGATGATTGTGGTGAGCATTGACGACCGAAAAGAGATGCGCATGAAAAGTTACGAAATGGGCGCGGACGATTTTATTCCAAAGCCGTTTGCGATCGACGAATTTATCGTGCGCATTCGCCGCCAGCTCGAACGGAAAAAGCTCATTGATGAACTGCTTTTATTAGATGAATTGACGCACGTCTATAATCGAAAATATTTAAAACAAGCGTATGAACAGTTAAAAAGCGACTGGCATCGTACGCATGAACCGTTTTGTTTAGCGGTACTCGATCTTGATCATTTTAAACGAGTAAACGACCAATACGGCCATTTAATTGGCGATGTTGTCTTAAAACAATTTGCCCAATTTGTAAAAACGAACGTTCGCGCGCGTGACATTGTCATTCGTTTCGGCGGGGAAGAATTTGTCGTGTTATTGCCGGCGACCGAAGCAAGCGAAGCGTTTCTCGTGTTTGAACGACTGCGCGAACAGTTTGAACGCATTCCGTTTCAAAGCGGTGAAACGACGTTTTCGTGTACGTTTTCGACCGGCATTGCTGAAGTGAACGACCCGTCTAAACCGATTGGATATTGGATTGAATTAGCAGATTCCGCATTATATAAAGCGAAAAACACAGGAAGAAACTGCGTCGTACTTGCGAAACAACAAGAAACATCGCTTCGTCGGACGGTGAAAGTAGCGATTGTCGATGATGATGCGATTGTGCGTGCTATTGTAACAGATGTCGTACAAAAAATGTTCGCTAAAGAACGAGTGGCGCTCGAGTTGCGTACGTTTAAAGATGGAGAGGAATTTATATCATCCGATTGGCATGAAGGAAAAGAGCCGTGTCTCGTCATTTTAGATGGCGTCATGCCGAAAATGGATGGGCTAGAAGTGCTCCAACAATTGCGCAACAAAAAAGATGCATCGCGCTACAAAATTATTATGTTAACCGCGCGAAAAAGCGAAAACGATATTGCCCGCGCCCTTGAGCTTGGCGCAGACGACTATATGACGAAACCGTTTAAATTGCTTGAGCTTGAAGCAAAAATACGTCATATGTTAAAAAGGATGAATTAACGATGTCGAATCCACTTATGTTATTTAGTTTGATCGTCGTGACATTATGGATCATTTTGCTAGCGATCTTCCTTTATTTAATTGTGCAAAAAAGAAAAGACTTGCGTTGGAAAAAAGAAGTAGAGACGTACAAACGATTGTACGAACCAATATTACTTCGTTATGTAGCGTACGGAGATGAACAAGTGCCCGCTCCATCTTCGTCTGCGCAATATGTCGCGATGATCGAATTGCTCGACCATTTTATCCGCGTGCTCGCCAACGGAGATGTGAGGGCGCGCGTGACATCGTTAGCTGAAACGTATTTTGCTGACTATTTGCATAAGCAATTGTATCATCGCCGACTCGGCAGACGAATGAACGCCCTCTTTTACATTGAAGATTTTGAGCTTCGCTCCTTTTTGCCCGAATTAGAAAACATGTATGAACAAAAACGTGTGACGACGATGGAAAAGCGCCAACTATTAAAAATGTTTGCGCTTTTTCAACATCCGCACGTATACGAATATATGAAACAAACAGACGATTCATTTACACAGTTTGACTACCGTCTTATTTTATCGCGCATGGATGACGAGACGTTTGCGAAAATGGTCGATCATTTTTTTGATTGGAACGAAAAAATACAATACGCCATCATTGATATGATCGGCATTATGCAAAAATTGGCGCACATTCCGTTTTTACTTACATTGCTCCGACATAAACAAAGTGAATATCGCGTTCGTGCATTAAAAGCGTTAGCACAAATGGCATATCCACTCGACGTTGAACAATTGCACGTTCATTTCCAATCTTCCGTTTGGCAAGAGCGTTTAATGGCATTACGACTGTGCTCACGTACGCGCCGGCAAGAAATGGTCGATCATATTGTCTTGTTAATGAAAGATGCTGTATTTTCCGTTCGGTCGCAAGCAGCGGAAGCTTTGTTGCGCATGCCGAACGGACTGGACATACTCGAACACATTGCGCAAACATCAGACGACCGCTACGCGCGCGATATGGCGCTCGAATGGTTAGAAAGGGGTCGGGAACATGATTGAAATGGCAGCGATGTTCGTCTTTTATTTTATGGTGGCGGTCATTTTGTTTTATACGTTTTTACTCGTTGTTTCGTTCGTTCAATTGCGACGCATGTACGAATTGGACGAATGGGAACCGTATGAAGAAATGCTCGATGTCAGTTATACGAAACCGGTTTCTATTTTAGTGCCTGCTTACAACGAGGAAGCTGGTATTCTTGCGACGGTGCGCTCCCTTTTAAGCATCGAATATCCGGAGTATGAAATTGTTGTCATTAACGACGGATCAACAGACGATACGCTTGAGCGATTGAAGCGAGATTTTGACCTTGTTGAAATGAAGCGCGTCATTCGCCAACAGCTGCCAACGGCACGTGTCCGCGCAGTATATCGCTCGCGAAAGTTTTCCCATTTATTCGTCATCGATAAAGAAAATGGTGGGAAGGCGGATGCGTTAAACGCGGGCATTAATTTTTCATCTTATCGATACGTTTGCTCCATTGATGGCGATTCTGTCATTGAGCGGCGCGCCTTTTTAAAAGTGATGAAGCCGATCATCGACTCAGATGAAGAAGTGATCGCATCAGGCGGAAGTGTGCGTATCGCCAACGGCTGCGACATTGAAAAAGGAGAAATCGTGCGCATCGGGCTATCCCGTCAGCCGCTCGTCGTCATGCAAGTCATTGAATATTTGCGCGCGTTTTTAGTGGGGCGCATTGGACTAAGCCGCCACAATTTACTGCTTATCGTTTCAGGCGCATTTGGCGTGTTTTCGAAACAATGGGTCATTCGCGCGGGCGGGTATGCGCATACAGTCGGGGAAGATATGGAGCTTGTCATCCGTCTTCATCGACTAGTGAAAGAAACGAACGCGAATAAAAAAATTGTGTACGTTCCTGATTCGGTTTGTTGGACGGAAGCGCCAGAGTCGATGACAGATTTACGCAAACAGCGCCGCCGCTGGCATCGCGGGCTACTTGAAAGCCTTTGGCTTCATCGCCGCATATGGTTTAACCCGCGCTACGGTTCGATCGGGCTCATTTCGATGCCATATTTTTTACTTATTGAATTTTTTGGACCTGTCGTCGAACTGTTTGTCTATATCCTCATCTTTCTCTCTCTCATCTTAGGAGACATATATGTTGAATTTGCGATTTTACTATTCCTCGTTTTCGTTTTGTACGGCTCGATTTTTTCAATGGCTGCTGTATTGTTAGAAGAATGGACAATGCGAAAAATTTCAAACGTATCCGACGTCGTGCGCCTCTTTTTTTACTCTTTTACAGAGACGTTATGGTATCATCCGTTGACAGTATTATGGCGCTGTGAAGGCATTGTCGATGCGCTCTTAAAAAGAAAAGGTTGGGGAGAAATGAAAAGAAAAGGTGTGTCGAAATGATGAAACGACAACGATGGCTCATTGTATACGTACTGTTTATGTTTTTCGCTATTTCTTCACCGTATTGGCTATGGAAGCTGAATCCAGAAACAACGTTAAACGTGCTTATTATTAATAAAACCGTCCCCGATGAGACGTATCGCGAACATGCAGGGCTCGTTTGGCTATTAAATCAACAAAAATATGTAAAACCAAACGGAACGCGCTATAAATTATCGAAAGATTACGTCGGTTTTATGCCGAATGGGAAAAAAGAACGACCGTGGCCGACATCGTTACAACCGTACGATGTCATTTATGTGGCGGATACGTATGGTGTATATGAAAATGATTTCACTGCGGAAAAAAAAAGGGAAACGCTCGAAAAAAGTGTATGGCGGTTTGACAGAGCAAGAAGTGAATCGCTTGCACGATGCGATGTTTGCAGGAAACAAAACGCTTATTGCGGAGTTTAACTCGTTTGCGAGCTCAACGGATCGAGCTGTTCGTGAAAAATTTTATGCGTTATTAAACGTTGAATGGACGGGTTGGATTGGCCGTTATTTTCCGAAGCTTGAAGATGACGAAGTGCCTGTATGGGTGAAAGAAAACTACGAAAAACAATATAACAAACGATATACATTCACCGGACCGGGCTATGTGCTTGTCGATGAATATGACCGGCTTATCATTTTGCATAAAAAAGAAATCGGCAAACAAGGCGTGCTTTTTACTCCGACAAAAAAAGGGGAAAAAGAGCTTGGCGTGAGCGGTTCGATTCCGTATTCGTATTGGTTTGATATTGTCAAACCGTTACACGACGAAGAAGTGTTAGCGACGTATACGCTCTCATTATCAAAAAGCGGAAAAGAGAAGTTGCAAGCGATCGGTTTGCCGACGACGTTTCCAGCGATCGTTTATCATCGCAACAATCGGTACGATGCGTACTATTTTTGCGGCGATTACGCTGATTACGGAGATGTCCCGAGCATTTACCGAACGGCCGGTATCGACATATGGCGGAAATGGACGACGCGCCACGATCCGAACAGCACCGCATCGTTTTATTGGAAAGCGTACGTTCCAATGATGAAAACGATTTTAAAACAAGCGTCTAACGATGACAAGCAATGGAGCGAGCGTGCGATCGCCAAAACAGACGACGGCATTCAACTCGCTGGTCGCGTTGGTGAACAATATATACAAATTTACAAAAATGGCAAATGGGAAAATATGTTGTTGAAAGGGGTCAACATGGGCATCGCAAAGCCGGGGCATTTCCCGGGAGAAACAGCGATTACGAAAGAACAATATTTTCGCTGGTTTAAACAAATTGGGGCGATGCATGCGAATGCCTTACGGGTGTATACGATTCATCCACCTGCGTTTTATGAGGCTTTTTACGAGTATAATCAAATCGCAAAACAGCCTTTATATTTATTTCACGGTGTTTGGGTGAATGAAGAAACGTTTTTACGTACAAACGATGCATTTGCAAAAGAAAATACAGATGAGTTTGTCGCAGAAATAAAGCGGACGATTGACATTGTGCATGGACGGGCAACGATTTCACCTCGTCCCGGTCATGCGAGCGGTGTGTATAAACACGACATTTCACGATATGTACTCGGTTGGATTTTTGGCGTCGAGTGGGAGCCGACCGTCGTCCATGCGACAAATACGAAACATGCGGGCTTGTCAGATTATCAAGGGGCGTATGTGTATACAAAAGGTGCTTCCCCATTTGAAATTTGGCTCGCGCGCATGATGGACGAAGCGATCGCCTATGAAACGAAAACGTACAACTGGCAACGGCCAGTCAGCTTTACAAACTGGTTGACGACCGATTTGTTAACACATCCGAGCGAACCGTTAGAAAAAGAAGATTTCGTATCGGTCAATCCGAACGTCATATATGCGACAAAAGCGATGCATAGCGGCTTGTTTGCTTCGTATCACATTTATCCGTATTATCCAGACTTTTTAAACTATGAGCCGAAATACGTCAATTATATCGACCATCGCGGTGAGAAAAACAACTATGCAGGTTATTTGCACGATATGAAGCAAGTGCATCGTATGCCAATCGTCGTCGCCGAATTTGGCGTCCCTTCATCGCGCGGCATGACGCACCGTAACGTATACGGGATGAATCAAGGGTTTCATTCCGAGCAAGAGCAAGGTGTTATCAACAAAAAACTATTTGAAGATATCGTCCACGAGAAGATGGCGGGCGGATTTATTTTCACATGGCAAGATGAATGGTTTAAACGAACGTGGAACACGATGGACTACGACAATCCAGATCGTCGACCGTTTTGGTCAAACGCGCAAACGAACGAACAGCAATTCGGTCTATTAAGTTTTGACCCTGCGCCAGACGAAACGAAAATGATGAAAGTCGATGGGAGAAAAGAAGACTGGGCATTGCAAAAAATCGCTCCAGCGTTCCAACAAAACGGTCGTGCGCTATATATGACAAGCGACGAACGATACGTATACATTCGTTACGATACAACGGTAAAACAAAACAAAGACGTATATATATTATTTGACACGATCAACAATCAAGGACAATCGACTATTCCCGATGTGCCGAACGTACGAACGGAAGGCGTTGACTTCGTCCTCCATTTACGCGGTGAAAAAGAAGGGCGATTATTGGTTGATAGCTACTACGATTCGTTTTATTATCATTACGGACATATGTTGCAAATGATTGATCGCCTGCCGTATGCGCACAAAAAAAATAACGGCATGTATCATCCGATTCGCCTTACGCTCAATAAAAAGTTACCAATTAAGGGAAAAACGTATCCGTTCGATTTTTATGAAACAGGTATCATGACGTTCGGTACAGCTAATCCGAATGACGAAGCATACAATTCATTGACGGACGTCAGTGTCAGCCAACAAAAAGACGGATATGAAATTCGCATCCCTTGGGCGCTTCTTAACGTAAAAGACCCGAGCATGCATGAAGTGATGGGAGATATGTGGCAAGGTGGACTGACAAGCAGCAAAACGATTGACGGCATTCGCATCGGCGTATATGAAAAAAATTTTTCATATCCGGCCCATTTAGATCCAAACCATTTTTATCTCTATACATGGGATGGTTGGGAAGAACCGACATATCACGAACGGTTGAAACGTTCATATGACATTGTAAAACAAACATATAAAGGGGAGACGAAGTAATGGCGAAAATTTTACTTTCGAAAAAGTTTAGCAAGACAATTTATTCCGTTGCCAGAGGAGGAAGCCAATTAAGGTTTCCTCTTTTTTTGCATAAAAATGAGCCGTCATTGCAAACTAGTAAAAAACGGAGCGGAAGAAAAAGGGGGCAACATCATGTGGTTTACGGAAAAAAATCGAGTCGATGATGTCGCGAAACGGCTCGCCCATTCGCCAGATTTCAAGTGCCGTCGCATTCAATGCAAAGGAAAAATGGTCGACGTCTTATTTTTAAGCAATTTAATTAATCACAATTATTTGCAACAAAACGTGTTGGCATTTATTCATGAACAAGAGAACGTATCGATTGAACAGTTGGCGCGCTGTTTGCCGATTGGCGCGGTGCACATTTGTGAAACGACGGACGATATGGCGACATATATACGTGATGGCTGGGCAGGCATTTATATTGAAAAAGAAAAGAGCGGGCTTGCCGTCAAAATCGCAGAAAATATCGAACGGTCGCTTGAAAAGGCAGAGACGGAATCGCTCGTTTTAGGACCAAAAATATCATTTACCGAGTCGATTGATACGAACATTCGCATTTTACGTCAAAATATTACCGATCAAAAGTTAGTAACTGAAAAAATGACGATCGGTGAGCGCAACAAGCTTGAAGTGCGCGTCGTGTACATCGAAGATATTGCCGATGAAGAAAACGTTCAAACGGTGAAACAACGGCTGTCTGAGCTTCACATTGACGAAGTGACCGACAGTTCCGTATTAGCTCAACTATTGGACGATCATACGTATACGATTTTTCCGCAATATTTATTAACGGAGCTTCCTGACCGACTAGCGTACAATTTAATGAACGGGCGCATCGGCATTTTCGTTGATCGCAGCCCGACGGTTATTATTTGTCCGACGACGTTTTTTAGCTTTTTTGAAACGACAGAAGATATTTATTTACGTTGGACGATGAGCACGGTGTTGCGCGCCATTCGCATGCTCGGCATTTTTTTCTCAATCTTTTTATCGCCGCTTTATGTTGCTGTCATTACGTATCATCCCGAAGTCCTTCCTTCCGCTTTGCTTTTGACGATTGGTCAATCGCGTTCGCGCGTCCCGTTTCCTCCGGTCATCGAAGCGCTATTGCTTGAATTTATGATTGAACTGTTGCGCGAAGCGGGGGCGCGCTTGCCGACAAAAGTCGGTCAAACTATGGGTATTGTTGGTGGTATCGTCCTCGGACAAGCAGCGGTAGCGGCAGGCTTTACGAGCAACGTGCTCATTATTATCGTCGCATTAAGTGCGCTCGGTTCATTTACATCGCCGAGTTATGAAATGGGGGCGACGATTCGCATTTTACGCTTTCCGATTATTGTTTTAGCGGCGTTTTTGGGGCTCGTTGGCATTTTTGTTGGCTTTGGCTTTTTGCTCACTCATTTATTAAAACTTACATCGCTCGGACGTCCATATTTATCGCCTGTTTATCCGTTTCGTTTGGCGGATATAAAATATGCGCTCGTTCGCCTTCCAATTAAATTTTATAGCCAACGTCCGAAAACGAACCGTCCGCAAAACTCCCGCCGTTTTTCATGGCGGGAAGCGGCGAAACGAAAGGATTTGGATGAATGATGAAAACGCCACGCGAACGGATATTGATTAACGCTTATCTCGTTTTTTTTCTCGTTCACGACATGCAAATCGGGCTTGGCATCGTCGGTGTGCAGCGCGTCATTTTTGTCGAAGCGCGCCAAGATGCGTGGATTGCTGTGTTACTGAGCGGCTTATGGATTCATCTTGTCGTTTTCATCATTTGTCAAACGTTAAAACAAACAGAACATGACAACATTTTTTCGCTTCATACGTTCGTCTACGGGCGCGTGCTCGGCTGGATCGCCAATGGCGCAGTTGTTGTTTATTTTTTAATGGTGTATACGTCCCTTTTGCTCGGTTATGCTGAAATAATGTCAACGTGGATGTACCCTGATTTTCCGCTTTGGAGTGGGGCATTAGTTTTATTACTGTTAACCGTATATGCGTTGTACGGGGGAGGACTTCGCTTTGTAGCAGGTGCAAGTTTTTTAACGTTTTTTATGACGATTTGGATTGTGTTTGTCTTCTTTCAACCGCTCAAATACGCGGAATGGATTCATTTACTTCCTATTTGGGAAGCGACGCCAAAACAAATGGCAAACGGCGTATTAAAAACAGCATACACAATGCTCGGATTTGAAGTATTGTACATCATTTATCCGTTTGTAAAAGAAAAAGAACGCGTGCATCGTTATGCCCAATTTGGTGTTTTATTAACGACGTTTCTTGTAGCTGTAGTGACTGTCATCGCCATCGTCTTTTTTAGCCCGAAGCAACTCGATGGCACCATTTGGGCATCGTTATCGATGGTTAAAATCGCCAAGCTCCCATTTTTTGAGCGATGTGAATATCTCCTCATTCCGCTTTTGATTCTTGTCATTTTACCGAATTTACTTATGTCTATGTGGGCGATGACGCGCGGCGGAAAAGAGCTTTTTCGTGTGAAACAAAAATATTTACTTTTCGTTTTTGCGTTTTTATCGTACGTTGTTGCGATTATTTTTGAAAAGCGGGCAACGATTAACGAATTTATTGACCAAGTCGGTTATTACGGATTTGGGCTTAGCTTTGTATATCCGTTTATATTGTACGTGCTTGTGCGCATAAAAAAATGGGCAAAGGGGAGCGCTAAATGAAACGGCTTATCGTTTGTATGTTATTGTTAAGCGGATGTGTATCGCCGCGCATCTTAGAAGAAAGAGGCATTATTACCGCTACTGCCTTCGATAAAAAAGGAAAGTCGTATGAAGGTGGTGCAGTGATACTTTCGTTTCAAACGAACAAATCTTCGATGTCCGAAGTGATTGAAGCGACGGACAAAACGGGCAAAGGATTTCGTCAAATTTTAGAAGCGCGAACGAGCCACGATTTAGACTCAGGGCAATTACGCGTTGTTGTGTACGGAAAGGAACTAGCGGAGGAAGAAGGCATTTTTACGATGACCGATTCGTTGCGGCGCGATGCCAGTATCGGATCGCTCGTTTATTTAACCGTTTCCGAACCGAGCGCGAAGCAAGTGATAAAAAGTAAAAAGTATGAAGATATGACCGACATTGGCACGTACTTATATCGATTAATTGAAAAAAACTTGCGCAGCGAATCATTGCTTGCGGCAACGTTGCATGAGTTTGTTAGTAGTTATTACGATGTCGGCAAAGATCCGGTATTGCCTTATTTATCGATGCGGGATGATAAACCGATTATTGAAAAAGTGGCGTTATTTCGCGGAGACAAACTAGTCGGAAGCGTGCCGCTCGATGAAAGTTTTTATATTAAAATATTAGCTTCCGAATATAACGCCGGGTTGAAAAGAATATCGGTGTCTCGCGACGAAGTAGCTCCGTTGCTGCCCAAGAAAAAAGGGAAGAAGGTGAATATCGTCATGAACGAAATTCACACAAAACGGAAAATTAAACTCATCAGCCAAAAGCCAGCGCCGCATTTTCGTGTCACAGTAAAAATGCAAGCAGAAATTTTAGAGATGTCGGAGAAAATGAAGCCGATTACGCAAGCGAATATACGCACACTTGAACGAGCGATTGAAAAACAAATGAAAAAAGAAATAGAGAAACTATTAAATAAACTAAAAGCATACAAAACCGATCCGATCGGCTTCGGGCAAATATACGACCACTCGGTGCGCGCATTGCAGTTGACGGATAAACAATGGTACGAATTGTATCGAGAAGCTCAAATGGATGTGGATGTCAACGTATCGATTTTACGCACAGGAAAAATTGACTAATCTGTATTTCTTCGTGAAAAGCTATTTTCAATCTTTATCACGTATGGTTTAATAAGAAAAGGAGGGACAATACAAAAAGCGAGGATTACAGCATGAATGAACAACAGTTTCTGTACCAACACCCCCATTCATGAAATGGGAGGTCGTTGGGCAACAGTTTGATCAATATGCCATTTTTTTATTACGAATGAAAAAGGGCGATCTCATTAAGAGGTTGCCCTTTTGTGTAATATGATAAAGTATGTTTGCCGTTTTTCGAGGAAGGTTTGTCCTTAGCGAAATGTTTTCCCTAACCGATTCGTGCGTGGCCACTCGTAGCGTTTCGGCTTCGGCTGTACATCTTCTGGCGAAATGCCTGTATACGCTTGTAGTAATCGCTTCGCTTGAGACAAAGGCATTTTAACAACAGGGTTGCGATAAGAATCGTCCAACGTACCGAGATGAGGCAAATGCTTGAAGTCTTCTTTTGTTGGAGGTATGTGGAAGTAGTACGCACCGATCGCCACAAGCACATCCGATTTTTGCTGGCTGTACTTCGGATTTCGGGAAAAATGAAGCCCAACTTTTTTCGCTTTTCCTTCTTCGAGCATTTTTTCAATCGTTTTTTTCTTCAACAAATACAAGTACGAAGGATTTAAAGCGGTTTTCGCATGACGATTGACAGTAAACAGCGCAACCGACAAATTTTCAACGGTGCATTCGACTGTTTCCATTGGCATTCAACCCCTTTTCATTTGGTTACACTTTTATTATACACGATAACCTATGTTTTTGGAAAATTTTCAATTTATTTTTTTTTTTACATTTTATTCATAAGGGAGGACGAACGTTGAAATACGGCATTATTGATATCGGCTCAAATACGATGCGCCTTGTCATTTACGAACGAAGCAAAAGCGGTCGCTTGAGAGAGCGAGAAAATGTAAAAATCGCAGCCCGCTTGCGCAACTATTTAACGGAAGACGGATGGTTGACAGACGAAGGATTACATGTGCTTTTAGAAGGGTTGCTTACCTTTCAAGATGTTACGCGTTTTCATCGCTTGCACGATGTGAAATGTGTAGCGACGGCAACAATTCGCCAAGCGCGCAATCGCGATGACATCGTTCGCATCGTCGCGGAGCGCACTGATTTTCATATTCGTATTTTATCCGAATATGAAGAAGCATACTACGGTTTTTTAGCGGTTGTCCAATCGACATCGTTTCACGAAGGCATTACGGTTGATATTGGCGGAGGAAGTACGGAAGTGACGTATTTTCACAATCGCGAACTTGTCGATTATCATAGCTTTCCATTTGGGGCGCTATCGTTAAAGCGCGATTTTGTTGCGGGGAACGTTCCGACCGATGAAGAGTTGCAGAAGTTGCGTGCGTACGTCGAAAAACAATTTCAGTCGCTTCCGTGGCTAAAACAACGCCGTCTGCCAATTATCGCGATTGGCGGAAGCGCCCGCAACGTCGTGCAAGTGCATCAAATGCTGCAAAACTACCCGATTGCTGGCATTCATCAATATGAAATGAAGCGCGACCATATCGTTGAAGTAAAAAAATATTTACGTTCGTTGACATTTGAACAGCTACAAAAAGTGGAAGCATTATCGAAAGATCGAGCCGATTTAATTATTCCTGCGGTTGAAGTATTTCAAACGTTATATGAAACGGTAGATGCCACGATGTTTATTTTAAGCCGAAAAGGCTTGCGCGACGGCATTTTTTATGAACAGTTCGGACCGAGTGCTTTTCCCAGCGTATTAGAAGAAAGTTTTTTTGAATTAGCCCAAGACTACGAAGTGAATACAAATCATGTCCAACACGTATTAAAACTTGTCATTCCATTGTTTGAACAAGTGCGCGCGCTCGCCCTTTTTCCGCTTACCGGGGAAGACCTCGTCTTATTAAAACGCGCTGCTCATGTGTTTTATTTAGGGCAATATGTCGATGAAGAAGCGAGCAGCCAACATACGTTTTACATTTTGGCGAATCGAACGATTGACGGATTAAACCATCGCGATCGCGTGCAGCTTGCGCTTGTCGCTTCATTTAAAAATAAAACATTGTTTAAACAATATATTCAGCCGTTTCATTCGTGGTTTACTCGTGCAGAACAAAAAAAGCTTCGTTTTCTTGGTGCATTATTGAAATTTGCTTATAGTTTAAACAATACGAAACGAAACATCGTCAACCGTTTGCAGCTTGAACGTCACGAGGAAACGATCGTGATACACATCTTTTGCAACGAATCGTTTAAGGCGGAAGAATATCAAGCCGAAAAACATAAAAAGCATATCGAAAAAATGTTAAAACGACCGATTTTATTACAGTTTCATATGGGGGGATGAGGATGGATTTTAGTCATCCGATGTATTACAATAACCGCGAATTAAGTTGGCTCGCATTTAACGAGCGCGTTTTGCAAGAAGCGATTGACGAGCGCAATCCGCTATTAGAACGATTGAAATTTTTAGCGATTTTTAGTTCGAATTTAGATGAATTTTTTATGGTGCGCGTGGCCGGTTTAAAAGACCAAGTGAAGGCTGGTTTTAATAAGCCAGAAAATAAAGCCGGGTTAACGCCGAAAGAACAGTTGAAAAAAATTGCGAAAAAAACGCACGAGCTTGTCAAGTTGCAGTATGACATGTACAATCGGACGTTGTTGCCGATGCTACGTGCTGAAGGGGTACATTTGCTTGCCCCAAATGAATGGAACGACGAACAAACAACGTATTTGCAGTCGTATTTTATGAAAAACATCTTTCCTGTTTTAACGCCGATGGCTGTCGATGCGTATCGTCCGTTTCCGATGTTGCTAGATAAAAGTTTAAACTTGGCGATCGTTCTTGATGACGATGAGCGAAAAAAATTAGCGATTGTACAAGTGCCGGCTGTGTTAAATCGTTTTATCCCTCTCCCGACGAACAACGATATTCGCGCTTATGCGCTGTTAGAGGATGTCATTACGACGTTTATTCATACGCTATTTAAAGGGTATACGGTGCTGTCTGTCACGCAATTTCGCATTACGCGCAATGCGGATTTAACGATTCATGAAGAAGGGGCGCGCGATTTATTAAAAGAAATTGAAAAAGAGTTAAAAAAGCGGAAATGGGGCGCAGCGGTGCGGCTTGAAATGAGCAAAAAAGGATTTGACGAATGGGTGCTCGATTATTTATTAGATGAGCTAGAAATTCACGAAAAAGATGTGTACAAAATAGATGGGCCGATTGATTTGACGTTTTTATTTTCGTTTTATCATGAAGTGGCGCGCTACAAAGAACATTTGATTTTTGAAACGCTCATTCCGCAGCCGCCAAAAGACTTAGATGATGAAGAAGACGTATTTGAAAAAGCGAAAGAGCGCGATTTATTGTTTCATCATCCGTATGAGTCGTTTGAGCCAGTAATTGATTTTATTTCCGATGCGGCAGATGACCCAGATGTGTTGGCAATTAAACAGACGCTGTATCGCGTCAGTGGCGATTCGCCAATTATTGAAGCGTTAAAGCGTGCAGCAGAAAACGGCAAACAAGTGACCGTTCTCGTCGAATTAAGAGCGCGGTTTGATGAAGAAAATAACGTGCAATGGGCGAAAGAGCTTGAGAGAGCAGGCTGCCATGTCATTTATGGCATGACGCATTTAAAAACGCATAGTAAAATTACGTTAATCGTTCGGCAAAAACATGGAAAAATTGAGCGGTTCGTTCATTTAGGAACAGGCAATTATAACGATGCGACTGCCAAAGTGTACACCGATTTCGGTTTCATTACTGCAAACGAACAATTTGGCGAAGATGCGACAAACTTTTTTAATTATTTAAGCGGCTATATGGAAAAGCCTGAGTTTCATCATTTAGTCGTCGCTCCGTTTGATTTACGACAACAATTTTTACAACTGATCGATGAAGAAATTCGTTACCATAAACAATACGGCGACGGACGCATCATCGCGAAAATGAATTCGCTGACGGATAAACAGCTCATCATGAAGTTATATGAAGCGTCACAAGCAGGGGTACAAATCGATTTAATTGTGCGGGGGATTTGTTGTTTGCGTCCACAAATGAAAGGAGTAAGTGAAAATATTCGCGTTCGCAGCATCGTCGGCCGCTTTTTAGAACATAGCCGCGTTTATTATTTTCATCATCATGGAAAAGAACGCGTCTTTTTATCGTCTGCCGATTGGATGACGCGCAATATGGATCGCCGCATCGAAATTTTATTCCCGATTTTCCGTCAACAATTAAAAGAGCGGCTTATTGAGGTGTTACACATTTTGCTTTCTGATAACGTCAAAGCGCGCGAACAAAATGAAGATGGCGAGTACGAATATGTGAAACGAAAAGAAGACGAAGAAGAAGTCGATAGCCAAATGATGTTGTTTCAAATGGCGTATGATGTGGCAGACGATGAAGAATGAGGTGATGTGATATGATGAAAGAAAGCGGAGCGGTCGCCATTGGGGGAGCATTCGGAGCGTTATGCCGATACGGCGTTGCGCTTCTTTTCCCGTTTCTTACATTTCCGTGGGGAACGTTGTTTGTCAATTACATCGGTTCGTTTTTGCTTGGCGCATTGACTTCTTACGTCGGAAAAGGAAAAATGGCTGAATGGTTGCGGCTTGCGATTGGTACAGGATTTTGCGGCGGATTGACGACGATGTCGACGTTTAGTAAGGAAACGGTCGTGTTATGGCACGTACAGATCGCTAGCGCAAGTTTGTATGTTGTCGCTTCACTTGTTGGTGGCTTGCTTCTTTGTTATGCAGGAATATATGTCGGTGAACGAGTTGGTGCAAGAAGCGTAGGTGAGGCGTCATGATGTATGTCGCACTTGGTGGCGCGTTAGGGGCGTGGTGTCGGTACAAGCTTGGCATATGGCTGATGCGTTGGACGAAACAGTCACCTGTGCCTCTTTCCATTTTATTTATTAACTGGATCGGTTCGTTTGGGCTCGGTATCGCGCTTGCCTACGACGTCCAGTCGGTTGGAGTGACGGTCGGATTTTTCGGCGCGTTTACGACGTTTTCAACATTTAGCGTCGAAGCTTTACAGCTGTTATTGGGCAAACAATATAAAGAAGCGTTTTTGTACATAAGCGCTTCAATCATTGGGAGCATATGCTTGTTTCAAGCCGGGTTCATGTTATGACCCGGCTTTTAACGTAAACAACGTAAGTTCTGGCGGCGTTAAAAAGCGAAACGGCATGCGCGTCGTACCAAGTCCGCGATTGACGTACAAGGTGAGCTGCCCGATGTCATAAAATCCTTCAACATACTGTTTCGCAAGCGGAGGGGTTACGAGCGGGCCGATCCAAGGCAGTTGAATTTGTCCCCCATGGCTATGACCTGACAATTGAAGATGAAACGGATAGACGCTCGCTTGCGTCACAAGGTCAGGTTCATGAATTAAAGCGATCGTGTACGTTTCTTTCGGCAACTGTTGCACCGTTTTGGCGAAATTAGGCTTACCGAGCATAAAATCATCTAACCCCGCGATCGCAATTCGTTCATGTCCTCGTTCAATCGTTACCCATTCATTGACAAGTAGTCGAAATCCGCTTGCTGTCATCATTCGTTTATATATGTCTGTTCCGTATCCGCCATGATCGTGGTTTCCGTAAATGCAAAATTTCCCTAGCGGAGCGTGAAGTTGGGTGAGCAGCGATGTAATCGCATCGACATGTTCATATTGATTCGGTTCATCTAGTAAATCTCCTGTAAAACAAATGACATGCGGATCGAGGTCATTCATTCGTTTCACGACCCGTTGAAAATGGTCAACAGAATAATGATACCCTAAATGTACATCGCTAAACTGAAGCAGTCGGCATCCGTCAAAGCTTTTCGGGATGAGCGGATGGACGACATCATATCGCCGTACCGTCAACTGTTGCGGTTCTACATACTTTGCGTACATGTATCCGGCAGTGGAAAGCAAAGCTCCTTTGACGAATAAAGAAAAAATCGTTTTAAAAAAATCTCGTCGTTTCATTCGCTTCAACCTTACATATGAAATGTTCTTCACCCATTATAAAAGAAAAAAGTCGATAAAAACAGCAAAAACAATGTTAAAAATTTTCGGAATATATAGTACAATAAAAATGAATGAATAACCATTCATAAAAGGGGATGAGGAGAATGAACGGGAAAGTCATTATTGTGACAGGCGGTTCAAGTGGCATGGGGAAATATATGGCGAAGCGTTTTGCGGATGAAGGGGCGCATGTCGTCATTACAGGAAGACGAAAAGAAGCGCTTGACGAAGCAGCAAATGAAATAGGCGGAAGCGTATTGCCGATCGTGATGGACGTACGCAAACCAGAATTAGTTGCGGCGATGGTGAAAGAAACAGATGAGCGCTTCGGAAAAATTGATGCGCTCATTAATAACGCAGCAGGCAATTTTATTTGCCCGGCGGAAAAGCTATCGATTAACGGCTGGAATAGCGTCATTGATATCGTCCTAAACGGGACGTTTTATTGTAGCCGAGAAGTGGGAAACTATTGGATTGAAAAAGGGAAAAAAGGGTCGATCATTAACATTGTCGCTACATATGCTTGGGGAGCAGGAGCGGGCGTCATTCATTCCGCATGTGCGAAAGCAGGCGTGTTGACGATGACGCGCACATTAGCAGTCGAATGGGGGAAAAAATACGGTTTTCGCGTGAATGCCATCGCGCCAGGTCCAATTGAGCGAACAGGCGGGGCAGAAAAGCTTATTTTATCAGAGGAGATGGAAAAACGTGTGAAAGATAGCGTGCCGCTCGGACGCTTCGGAACGCCAGAAGAAATTGCAGGTGTCGCCTCGTTTTTACTTTCTGATGCGGCTGCCTACATTAATGGGGAATGCATTACCGTTGATGGCGGGCAATGGCTCAATCAACATCCGTTTTAAAGCGACGTTTATTGGCGTCGCTTTTCTTTTGTTTCCTAACAAACACTTTTATTTTTCTTATGATATAATGGTTGAAAAAACGGGGGAGGAGGCGTCGTTTTGGATGCGCTAGACATTTTAACACATATCGATCAAGTCGTCCCGCATTATCAGCCGATTTTTAGTGCTGATGAGCAGTGCATCGTTGGATATGAAGTGCTCGGTCGCTTTCAACAAGATGGTGAAGTCATCAGCCTCGGTCCATTTTTTCACGACGAAACAATTCCAGAAGAGTTTCGTATGGAAGTCGATGTTGCCATAACGACGAAGGCGCTCGAACAGTTTGTCAACGAACAGCCAGCATCGCTTATTTTTATCAATCGTGACGCAAACGTGTTAATGCTTGATCGAGGCGAATCATTTTTACAATTACTTCTTCCATATAACTCATATTTCGCACCTTGGTAGGGCGGAACAAAAGGATTTTTTATTCAGTTTTTTAGAATAACTTTTAAACCAACACCAAAAGCGATGGTATCCTTTTTTTACCATCGTTGGTCGTTCTTTATCCCATTAGACGTAAATGCTCTCGTCCATCCCTAATCCTTGCAGAATCCTTCGCTGCTCGTACGTGAGCGGTTGACCTAACGCGCGTTGAATTCGTCCATCCGGCAGTTCCAACAGGACGACTCTGACATACCAAAACAATTGAAAAATCGCTTGTCCGGTCGGTCGGGTCAGTTTCCGGCCTCCCGCGCCCTTTAATGGGTGTTCCGGGGTGATGAACTGACGCACCCGGCGCTGGAAGACGCGGTAAATCGCCAAGGCCAACAGAAACAAATAGCCCAATACCGCGACCCGTTCCGGTTTTTTTACGTAAATCTCATCCGTAAAGAACGGGTCTTTCAAGAAAGAGAAGTTCATTTCCACCGAGATTTGGCCTTTATACAACTTCAAGATCTCTTTCGCATCCATCGGTTGACCTTTCCATTCCTCCGGAACTGTCGTGACAAGGACAAACCGGGACGCTTTCCGTCTCGCCTGTTCCCACGCATCTTGGTCGAATTCCACGTTCAAGCGAAGGGCGTACAGCGTTTCCATGTCCGGTTCCGCCCCTTTTTTCGGACGTCCGCGCCGTTTTTTCGGACGCACGATCGCTTCGACCGACGCCTCGACGCGATGGAACCGGAGACGAAGGGACGTCTTTAGAGACGCTAGGGCTTGTTCGGCGTCTTCCCGGCACGAAAACAGACGGCTTTCCCACTGGGTTTGTTTCTGCCGAAGAAGCTCTGCTTCTTGGTTTCGCTCTTTTTCGAGCGTCTTTCCTTTTCGTTGGTCGAGCGCGCTGGATTCAACGACGATCAACCGGACCGAATGACCTTCGTACGTCGATGTCGTTTCCCACACCCGGTAGGTGGCTCCGTTTTTCTCCGCTAAGGAGAACGGATCGCTCCACGGCGTGTCTTGGGCATCAGCTTTAGCCAGCGCGGTTTTGACGATCCGGAGCGAAGAAGGGCCTCTTGTGATCAAAAAGGCGTTGGCGGCCTTCGTTTGCGCCAGTGTGTCTTTCGTCATGGCGGCAGAATCGGCAACATAAATCCATTCATCTTCGATCTTCGCCTGCTTCAGCTGTTTCTGCACACGGGACAACACCTCGGGATTCCACGTCTTATCCGGCAGGTTGCCGTCGTGTACATCGCCATAAAACGGGATGCCATCCTCGTTGCCAATCAGCCCAAATCCGATCTGCTTTTGCCAACGATGATGCCGGTTGTAGCCATGCGTAATCTGCAAGGCATCCGGCGAGGCCGATTCATACGCGCCATAAACGGTCTTGTCCGTCGTATCGGCGTGGAAGACGCGAAGAGAGAGGCCTTCTTTCTTGTAGATCTGCACGAGGCAAGACGAAAGGACTTGATGGATATTCGCCTCATACAGGCGATCCAAATGACGCGCGATGGCATCGTCGTTGAACCAAGACGGCTCCAGCCCTGGCCGAATCAGCTTCGGCAAATCGATGTCATGCGCCCATTGTTCCAAATGAACGAGCGCTTGCCGGCCGCTCAAGATATCCAGAACGATTAGTTTGACGATATCGCTGGCTCGAGTTTGGCATTGCGGATCCACGGGAACGAGACGATCAATCAACTGAGGAAGGTCAAGATCTTTGAACAGGGCGCTTATTATATTCAAATAAGAACTTTCATAAATGGCCCGAATTTGAACGTCCATGATGAGCAAACTCCTTTGCTTTCCTTGTATTCCAAGGTTTTATTCGACAGGAAGATAAAAAAATCCTCCCGATTTTTGTCGAGAGGGTGCGAAATGTGAGATATAAAGAAAAAGGATTGCGATTAAACCAAGTCGTCCTTGAAATAACCGAACATCATTTCAAAGGCGACATTCAACAGCTCGGGCACGTATTGACGTATTTGCGTACATACGGCATTCAAATTGCGGTTGATAACATCGGAAAAGAAAGCAGCAATTTAGATCGCATTCGTCTGTTGGCACCCGATTTATTAAAAATTGATTTACATTCGTTGCGCACGTCAACCGTATCGTACGATGATGTGCTGTATTCGATCTCGCTTTTAGCGCGCAAAATTGGCGCAACGCTTTTGTATGAAGACATTGAAAACGCCTTTCAACTGCAATACGCGTGGCGAAATGGGGGAAGATATTATCAAGGCTATTATTTGCACGAACCTTCGCCATCATTTCTTCCGAAAGACTTATTAAAAGAAACGTTGCGCAATCAGTTTCATACGTTCATTCAGCACGAAAAAAAGAAACTGCAAACGTTGTATGACATTTCCGAACAGTTTCAAGCGCGCATTTCCGAGCTCGTTTCTAAATATAAAAAAGCGTCATCGTTTAACGAACTCATTTCTGCCTTAGCCAAACAGTTAAGCGATTGCAGTTTTCGCATTTACATATGCGATGAAGACGGATTTCAACAGTCCGCAAACATATTTAAGCAAGGCGAAACGTGGGAGTTACAGCCCCAATACGAAATGAAAAACTGGAGCTGGCGTCCGTACTTTTTAGAAAACATTATTCGCATGCGCTCACGCAAGCGCGGCATTTTATCAGATTTGTACAGCGATATTGAAACAGGTGAAATGATTCGCACATATTCGTATCCGATTGATGAACACCATTATTTATTTATCGACTTAACGTACGAGTATTTATTTGAACATAACGCCCATTTGTAATAAAACGTCGCTTGCGGTGGAAAAGTAAACGTGAGGTGAGTGATGATGGATATGTTGTCTTGGATGCTTTTACTGATCGCAAGCGGGGTATTAGTCGGGGGATTTGTGTATACGTATCAAGTTGGCAAGCGCCAAAAAACGCAAGGCGAATACGATACGAGCGTTGGCGAGAAAGTGGCAGCTCATCCGTATGTACGCAATCCGGTATTTATTGCTTACATCGTGTTTGTCGCTCTTTTGCTCGGTTATATTGCATACGTCGCGCTTCAAACGTAAGCCCGCTATGGTGGGCTTTCGTTTTTGTTTACTTTTTATGCGAATCTTGGTACAGTAGTGAATAGTCGTTGAAATACGTATCGGAAAGGAATGAACGTCATGTCGCAATTATTAGGCATTATCCAACGTTTAATTAGCTTGCAAGAACAAAAAACAGGAACGAATGAAGCGCCACAACGTAACTTCGAAGTGAACGGTGAAAAAAAATGTAGCGTCACATATTACGAAAAAACGAACACGTTCGTATTAGAAGTGTACGAAAAAGGCGAGAAGCCGAAATCGTATCAGTTTGACAACATTGATATGATCGCCATCGAAATTTTTGATTTGTTGAATTAAGTCTTCACATCGGTGAAGGCTTTTTTTTACACTTCTCGCTTTTCCATATCGAAACGAACATGGTACAATGACAAATGGGGATTATATTGTGAAAGGCGGAATGACGATGCAACGACCACCGCTTATTGAACTGATGATTCCGTCCGATAAAGTGGCGCACGTGCAAGTAGGGAACCATTTAGAACACGCATTATTAGTATTGACGCGCACAGGATATTCAGCCATTCCTGTGTTAGATATGACGTACAAACTACAAGGGCTCATTAGTATGACGATGATTATGGATGCGATTTTAGGCATTGAACGCATTGAATTTGAGCGGTTAGAGACGATGAAAGTCGAACAAGTGATGCAAAAAAATATGCCGCGTTTACATGTGAACGATTCATTTTTAAAAGCGTTGAAGCTGCTTATTGACCATCCGTTCGTTTGCGTCGAAAACGATGACGGCTACTTTGTAGGGATCGTGACGCGCCGAGAAATATTAAAGCGGTTCAATCGCTCGATGTACGAAAAGCGACAATAAGCTTGTCACCGTTTGTTTCATTTGTTAAAGTAAAAAATAAAACGACAAGGAGGAGCTGACCATGATGATGGATGCGAATGAAATTATTTCGTTTATTCAAAACAGCAAAAAGAAAACACCTGTGAAAGTATACATAAAAGGAGACATTGCCGACATCGATTTCGGTCCGAGCGCGAAAACATTTATTACAGGTCAGACAGGCGTCGTATTTGGAGAATGGGCAGACATTGAAGCGGCACTTGAAGCAAACAAACATAAGATTGAAGACTACGTCGTTGAAAACGACCGCCGCAATTCAGCCATTCCGCTTCTTGATTTAAAACATATTAAAGCGCGCATCGAGCCGGGAGCAATCATTCGCGATCAAGTGCAAATTGGCGACAATGCGGTTATTATGATGGGGGCGGTCATTAACATCGGTGCCGTTGTCGGTGAAGGTACGATGATTGATATGAATGCGGTGCTCGGCGGACGGGCGACAGTAGGGAAAAACTGTCACGTTGGGGCAGGCGCTGTGCTTGCCGGCGTCATCGAACCACCATCCGCAAAACCGGTTATCGTAGAAGACGATGTCTTGATCGGAGCAAATGCGGTTATTTTAGAAGGTGTAACGGTCGGAAAAGGTGCGGTCGTTGCGGCTGGGGCGATTGTGACAGAAGATGTGCCGCCATATACGGTCGTTGCAGGTGTACCTGCGCGTGTCATTAAACAAATCGATGAAAAAACGAAAGCGAAAGTAGAAATTAAACAAGAACTTCGTCAACTATAAAGCGTGGATCGATTCCACGCTTTTTTCAAAAGGAGGAAACGTATGGGCGACTTTATTCATATTCGCCGTGATTTACACCAAATTCCCGAACTCGGCTTTCAAGAGTTTAAAACACAACAATACATATTAGACTATCTTGCCACCCTTCCGTCTGAGCGACTGCAAATCAAAACGTGGCGCACAGGTATTCTCGTGCACGTTCATGGCACTGCACCAACGAAAACGATCGGTTATCGCGCCGATATGGACGGATTGCCAATTGACGAACAAACAGACGTTCCGTTTCGTTCAACGCATGAAGGACGCATGCACGCGTGTGGGCACGATATGCATATGGCGATTGCGCTCGGTGTGCTTACTCATGTTGTTCATCATCCCATTTGTGATGACATGCTGTTTATTTTTCAACCAGCCGAAGAAGGACCGGGCGGGGCGCTTCCGATGTTGGAGAGCGACGAAATGAAACAATGGATGCCCGATATGATCCTTGCTTTGCATATCGCTCCAGAATATCCGGTCGGAACGATCGCAACAAAAGAAGGGCTATTGTTTGCGAACACGTCCGAACTGTTTATTGACTTAATCGGCAAAGGAGGGCATGCCGCGTTTCCGCATGAAACGAAAGATATGGTCGTTGCGGCAAGCTCCCTTATCATGCAGCTGCAAACGATCGTCTCACGCAACGTCAATCCGCTCGATAGCGCTGTTATTACAGTTGGCAAACTAACGAGCGGGACGGTACAAAACGTTATCGCTGAGCGCGCACGGCTTGAAGGAACGATTCGTACACTTTCACCAGAAGCGATGGAAAAAGTGAAAAGGCGCATTGAAGCGATTGTGCGCGGCGTCGAAGTCGCTTACGACTGCCAAGCGCACATTGATTACGGTTCGATGTATTATCAAGTGTACAACGACGAGACGTTAACGAACGAATTTATGCAGTTTGTTGAGAAAGAAACAAATGTACGCCTCGTTCGTTGTCAAGAAGCGATGACGGGCGAAGATTTCGGCTACATGCTTGCACGCATCCCTGGGTTTATGTTTTGGCTCGGCGTGCAATCACCGTTCGGCTTACATCATGCGAAATTAAACCCAAACGAAGAGGCGATCGATGTTGCCATTCAACTACTTACCCGTTACGTCACTTGGAAAGGAAATCATAAAGTAAAGGAAGAATAATGATGAAACTACGAGAACTTATGCCATCACTAGACGGAGCAACACTTGTACTCAACGGAAATGTCACGCGTGAACAGCTCATTGGAAAACCGACGCTCATTCATTTTTGGGCGGTCAGTTGCCATCTTTGTAAAGACGGAATGAAACAAGTAAACGTCTTCCGCGAGCGTTACAAAGGGGAATTGCACGTCGTATCTGTCCATATGCCGCGACGCGATGGCGACGAAAACGTAGAAGTCGTCCAACAGCTAGCTGAACAATACGGCATGACCCATCCGCTTTTCATTGACAACGACCATCGCTTGAAAGAAGCGTTTGATAATCGCTGCGTGCCGACGTACTATATATTTGATGCAAATGGTCATTTTCGCCATTACCAAGCAGGAAGCGGTGGAATGAATATGTTAGAAAAACGAATCATTCGCGTCATTGATGAATATCGAACAAGAGGGGATATTGAATGAAAAAGAAGGAGTTTGCTGTCATCGGCCTCGGACGCTTTGGCGGTAGCGTATGTCGCACGTTAAGCGAACAAGGCATGGAAGTGCTTGCGATTGATATAAACGAAGATAAAGTGAACGAATATGCATCGATCGCGTCACAAGCGGTCGTTGCTGACTCAACAGACGAAAACGTCTTAAAAAGCTTAGGCATTCGTAACTTCGACCACGTCATCGTCGCGATTGGCGACAACATTCAAGCAAGCATTTTAACAACGCTGATTTTAAAAGAGCTCGGTGTCGAAAAAATTACAGTGAAAGCAACGAACGATTATCATGAAAAAGTATTGAAAAAAATTGGAGCGGACCATATCGTTCATCCCGAACGAGATATGGGCGAAAGAATTGCAAACAATATGATTTCAAACAACGTGCTCGATTATTTAGAGCTATCTGATCGCCATAGCATCGTCGAAATTGTCGCAAACAAACGGCTCCACGGTCATTCGCTTCTCGAGTTAGACATTCGCGCGAAATACGGCATTAATATCGTGGCGATTAAACGAAACAACGACATTATCGTATCACCGCTTGCATCAGAAGTCATTTACGAAGGGGACATTTTAATCGTCATCGGTGCCGATCAAGACATTGACCGCTTCGAAAGCGAAGTCGTGGGAGAATAAAAAGAAGGTGTCCAAACGGGCACCTTCTTTTTTTACACTTCCATAATAATCGGTAAAATCATCGGTTTTCGCTTCGTTTTTTCGTATAAAAACGGTGCGAGCGTATCAGTAATTTCCGTTTTAATGTCGGACCATTGATTTGTTCCTTGTTCGAGTAGCTGTTGTAAATGTTTCGCAATCAGTTGTTGTGCATCGTTAATTAAATTGCCCGACTCACGCATATAAACGAATCCGCGTGAAATAATGTCTGGACCTGCGGCAATTTTCATTTCTTTCATATTAATGCTTACAACGACGATGACAAGCCCTTCCTCCGATAAAATGCGGCGGTCGCGCAGAACGATGTTGCCGATATCTCCAATGCCACTCCCGTCAATATACACCGAGCCGGACGGAATTTTACCGACGATGCTTGCTCCTTCTTCACTAATGCCAAGCACCTCGCCGTTGTCCATAATAAAGCAATTTTCTTCTGGCACACCGCAATCAACCGCAAGTTTCACATGCATTTTTTGCATGCGATATTCACCGTGAATCGGCATAAAATATTTCGGTTTCATGAGGCGAATCATTAATTTTTGTTCCTCTTGTCCGCCGTGACCAGACGTATGAATGTCGCTAAGCGGTCCATGAATGACTTCCGCTCCTGCACGCGCAAGCATGTTAATGATGCGATTGACGCTTACTGTATTGCCCGGAATTGGCGAAGATGAAAAGACGACTGTATCCCCCGGCATAATTTGAATTTGGCGATGTGACCCGTTGGCGATGCGCGATAACGCCGCCATCGGCTCACCTTGGCTTCCGGTGCAAAGGATGGTGACGCGATGGGCAGGAAGGCGATTAATTTGCGTAGCGTCAACGAACGTATCTTTCGGACATTTAATGTAGCCGAGCTGTTGTCCAATTTCGATGGCCGCTTCCATGCTGCGACCGAAGACAGCAATTTTTCGATTGTTTAATACAGCCGCTTCGGTGACTTGCTGTAAGCGGTGAATGTTGGAAGCAAACGTCGCAAAAATAATGCGCCCTTGCACTTTTCGGAAAATATCGTGAATGCTTTCGCCGACGCGTCGCTCAGACATCGTAAAATGCGGAATTTCGCTATTTGTACTGTCGGACAACAAACAAAGAACGCCTTCTTTTCCGATTTCGGCCATCTTCGTTAAGTTGGCTGGCTCGCCAACAGGCGTAAAGTCGAATTTAAAATCGCCCGTATGCACAATTTGCCCGACCGGTGTTTTGACGACAATGCCGTAGCTATCTGGAATGCTGTGCGTTGTGCGGAAAAATGTCACCGCTGTTTTTCCGAACGAAATGACGTCATCTTCTTTTATTTCAATTAGTTTCGTTTGGCGAAGCAATCCGTGCTCCTCGAGCTTATTGCGAATGAGGCCGAGCGCTAACTTTCCACCGTAAATTGGCACGTTCACTTGGCGAAGCAAATACGGAATGCCGCCAATATGGTCTTCGTGTCCATGGGTAATAAATAATCCTTTAATGTTTTCTGCGTTTTTCACTAAATAGCTATAATCAGGGATGACGTAATCAATTCCGAGCAACTCGTCTTCTGGAAACTTAATGCCGGCATCGATGATGATGATTTCATCTTCATACTGCACGCCATATGTATTTTTTCCGATTTCGCCTAGACCGCCGAGGGCGAAAACGCCAACTTGTTTATTTTTCAACATGCTCATCGTTCAATCTCCAATACGTGAAAATCAGGGTTTTGTTGCTCGTACGCTAAATGCGCACCTTCAAGCGGCTGAATGTATTCAATATTGATATGACGGTCTTGTAATTTTCGGCGCACATCTCGCTCGCTTTCCGCTTCGATGTAGAGTGTTTTCGTTTTTTCTCTTACCGGCACTTCATCGATCGTTTCTTGATAAAATACTTTAAAAATCAACGTTCATCTCTCCTTATGTGTAATGTTGTAATGATTTTATTAGCCCCGAGCGCGTTCCGCTTTTCTTATTATATATAAAAAGTGTGGAATGGGAAACAAAATTGAAAAGAAGCCCTTCAACAGAAGGGCTCGTACAACTAGGCAATGGATTTTCTGCGCAAAAGTTCTTTCCATTGTTTGAGCAGCTTGCGTTTCAACTTTTTCAACATGACGCATCACTCCTCACTTTTATTGTATCCGATTTTGTCGGAAAGTAAATGTTTTATCTACTATTTATTATAAGAAGATGCTCGACAAATTTTGCATGGGAAAATATACATTGAAACAACCAATTTATTGACAATATGGCGCAGTTCCGTTACGGTAAGTTTGTGAACTTTTACACGAGGAGCGCGAGAAGCATGGAGAGAAAGATCGTCTTTTTTGATATTGACGGAACGTTGTTAGATCATGATAAACAGTTGCCGGAATCGACATATGAAGCGATACACGAATTAAAAAAACAAGGGGTATATGTAGCGATCGCCACAGGAAGAGCGCCGTTTATGTTTGAATCGTTGCGAAAAGAGCTTGACATTCAATCGTTTGTCAGCTTTAACGGACAGTATGTTGTTTTTGAAGGGGAGGTCATTTACAATCAACCGCTTGATCGCAAGCAACTTCGTGCATTAAAACAAATGGCACGCGACAATGACCATCCGCTTATTTTTATGGACGCCGACACGATGCGTGCAAGTGTAGCCGATCATCCGTACATTCACGAAAGCATGGGAAGTTTAAAATTTACTCATCCACCGCACGATGAAACGTATGATGAACGAAACGACATTTATCAAGCGCTTTTATTTTGTAAACCAGAAGAAGAACAGCCGTATATTCAATCGTTTCCGACGTTTCACTTCGTGCGCTGGCATGCGGTGTCAACGGACGTATTGCCGTATGGCGGATCGAAAGCAGAAGGAATTAAAAAAATGATGAACGAACTCGGCATTCCGCGCGAAAACGTTTATGCGTTCGGCGACGGGTTAAACGATACAGAAATGCTTCGCTTTGTCGGTACAGGTGTCGCGATGGGAAATGGGCATGAAGAAGCGAAAAAAGTAGCTGATTTCATTACAAAACCGGTCGATGAAGACGGCATTTTATTCGGCTTACGCCACCTTGGTTTGTTAAAATAAAAGGGCTCCGTCATGGTAGCCCTTTTTGAAAAGAAAGTATAAAATTTCGAATTGATGTCTAGCTCCAAGCGCCATCGGCTCGAGTCGCTCCGTCCCACACTGCGGCGGCGACAGCCTCCTCGGTGGGGCTCGTGCTCTCTTCGCCGATAGGCGGTCGCTTTCCGCTTTTCTTATTACCTTTCAATCGGGATAGCGCCAGCTGGCACGTCGTACGGATTTTGTTTATTAATATGGTCATAAAACATAATGCCGTTTAAATGGTCAATTTCATGTTGAAATACGATCGCAGGCAATCCTTTCAAGCGCAGTTTCACCGTTTCGCCCTCAAGCGTCGTTCCGGTGACGGTAATGCGCATATAGCGCGGCACGTAACCCGGAATTGCTTCGTCTACAGACAAACAACCTTCTCCGCTCGTTAAATAGCACATCTCAACCGAATGGCTCACAATTTTCGGATTAAATAACGCATAGCTATGCAACGTTCCTTTTTCATCCGTCACATGCACAGCAATCATCCGTTTTGAAACGTTAATTTGTGGGGCAGCTAAGCCAATGCCTGGACGAAGCCCGTATGCCTTCGCTAGTTCAGGATCTTGGCTCATTTTTACATATTCCAATAAACTCGCTAAAATGCGGCGATCTTCTTCAGAAGGGGGAAGGGGAACTTCTTCCGCTACTTTTCGTAACGTCGGATGTCCATCTTTAATAATATCTTTCATCGTAATCACGTCGTTTCACTCCTTATCCACAAAGTAGACTACGTTTTATTATGGGCGATTATGCACAAAAGTGCAATTGGCTGACGAAACATACATAAACACGTTGTAAAACAGAAATAATACAGATTTAAAAAAATAAGTATAACAGATTCATAACACAGTTAAAATTTTCTAAATTTCATTTTTACATAGAACGTGTCAAGCAAACTGGTTGACGTGCGTTGTCGAAAGGTGTAAACTGAAAGATGTAAAAAAATAGTTGTATTAATCGTAATTGCTTTTTTTATTAATACAGCTTTTCATACACAAGCGTAGTAAAAACAAATCGTTTTTGGGCAAATTAAAAGGTGCATCATTTTACGTTTCGAAAAGAAAGGATGAGGTGAACAACATGGGTAAAAAGCCCCTATTTGATGTGAAAAAGCAACTTGAAAAAGTCGCTGAGCAGTTCCCGACATTTCAAATTTTAAACGAAGAAGGCGAAGTCGTAAACGAAGCGGCAATGCCAGATTTAACAGATGAGCAATTAAAAGAGTTAATGCGCCGCATGGTGTATACGCGTGTGCTTGACCAACGTTGCATTTCGTTAAACCGTCAAGGACGTCTCGGCTTCTATGCGCCAACAGCAGGACAAGAAGCGAGCCAATTAGCGAGCCATTTCGCGCTAGAAAAAGAAGACTTCATTTTACCGGGCTATCGTGACGTTCCGCAAATGATTTGGCACGGTTTACCGCTTTACCAAGCATTTTTATTTTCACGCGGACATTTCCATGGCAACCAAATTCCTGAAGATGTAAACGTGTTGCCGCCGCAGATTATTATCGGTGCGCAAATTATTCAAGCAGCCGGCGTTGCGCTCGGCATGAAAAAACGCGGCAAAAAAGCGGTTGCGGTTACATATACAGGTGACGGCGGTGCATCACAAGGGGACTTCTACGAAGGAATGAACTTCGCAGGGGCATTTAACGCACCAGCGATCTTTATCGTTCAAAACAACCGTTTTGCGATTTCGACACCAGTCGAAAAACAATCTGCGGCAAAAACAATCGCCCAAAAAGCAGTTGCAGCAGGTATTCCGGGCATTCAAGTTGACGGAATGGACCCGCTTGCAGTATATGTCGCAGTTCGTGACGCTCGCGAGCGTGCAATTAACGGCGGAGGACCAACATTGATTGAAACGCTTTGCTTCCGTTACGGTCCGCATACAATGGCAGGAGACGACCCAACACGCTATCGTTCGAAAGAGCTTGAAAACGAATGGGAGAAAAAAGATCCGCTCGTTCGCTTCCGCAAGTTTTTAGAAAACAAAGGATTATGGAGCGAAGAAGAAGAAAATCGCGTCATCGAACAAGCGAAAGAAGATATTAAAGAAGCGATTAAGAAAGCGGACGAAACACCAAAACAAAAAGTAACAGACTTAATGTCGATCATGTACGAAGAAATGCCAGCGTTCTTAAAAGAACAATACGAAATCTACAAAGAAAAGGAGTCGAAATAAGCCATGGCGCAAATGACAATGATTCAAGCAATCACGGATGCGTTGCGCGTAGAAATGCGCAAAGACCCGAACGTTCTTGTGTTCGGTGAAGACGTCGGTGTAAACGGCGGGGTATTCCGCGCGACAGAAGGATTGCAAGCGGAGTTTGGCGAAGATCGCGTATTCGACACACCGCTTGCAGAATCAGGAATCGGTGGTTTAGCGATCGGTTTAGCGTTGCAAGGATTCCGCCCTGTGCCTGAAATTCAATTTTTCGGATTCGTCTATGAAGTGATGGACTCGATTTCTGGTCAAATGGCGCGCATGCGCTATCGTTCTGGCGGACGCTTCCATGCGCCAATTACCGTTCGTTCGCCATTCGGTGGCGGCGTACATACGCCAGAATTGCACGCTGACAGCTTAGAAGGGCTTGTTGCACAACAGCCAGGATTAAAAGTTGTCATCCCATCGACACCGTACGATGCGAAAGGGTTATTAATTTCAGCCATTCGCGACAACGACCCGGTCATTTTCTTAGAGCATATGAAATTGTACCGTTCGTTCCGTCAAGAAGTGCCAGAAGGCGAATATACAATTCCGATCGGAAAAGCAGACATTAAACGTGAAGGAACAGACGTATCGGTCATCACATACGGTGCCATGGTACACGAATCATTAAAAGCAGCAGCGGAACTTGAAAAAGAAGGCATTTCTGTTGAAGTTATTGACTTGCGTACAGTTCAACCGTTAGACATTGAAACGATTATCGCATCAGTTGAAAAAACAGGTCGTGCGGTTGTTGTACAAGAAGCACAAAAACAAGCAGGTATTGCCGCAAACGTTGTTGCAGAAATTAATGAACGTGCGATCCTTAGCCTTGAAGCGCCAGTGTTGCGCGTTGCGGCACCAGATACAGTATATCCGTTCTCGCAAGCAGAGCCGGTATGGTTACCGAACTTTAAAGATGTCATCGAAACAGTGAAAAAAGTAATGACGTTTTAATGGAGGGGGCATTCCCCTCCCCATTTAAGAAATAGGAGGTTGAGATCCATGGCATTTGAATTTAAATTACCGGATATCGGTGAAGGAATTCACGAAGGTGAAATTGTCAAATGGTTTGTAAAGCCGGGCGATGAAGTAAACGAAGACGACGTGCTTTGCGAAGTACAAAACGATAAAGCAGTAGTAGAAATTCCATCTCCAGTCAAAGGAAAAGTATTAGAAATTTTAGTGAGCGAAGGCACAGTCGCAACGGTTGGCCAAACGTTAATTAAATTTGATGCGCCAGGATACGAAAACTTAAAATTCAAAGGCGATCATGGCGATGAGCCAAAAGTAGAAGAAAAGAAAGAAGAAGTAAAACAAGAGCCAGCTGCACAAAGCACGGAGCCGAAAAAACGCGTCATCGCGATGCCATCAGTGCGCAAATATGCGCGTGAAAAAGGTGTCGACATTCGCCTCGTACAAGGAACAGGCAAAAACGGCCGCGTATTAAAACAAGATATCGATGCGTACTTGGCAGGCGGTGCAGCGCCACAACCAGAAACGAAAGCACCACAAGCAGAAACAGTTGCGCCAGCGCAAGAACAAAAAGCGGCACCAGCACCACAGCCAGTTGTTCTTGAAGGCGAGTTCCCAGAAACACGCGAGAAAATGAGCGGCATTCGTCGCGCGATCGCCAAAGCGATGGTGAACTCGAAACATACCGCACCACACGTTACATTAATGGACGAAGTCGATGTGACAAAACTCGTTGCGCATCGTAAGAAATTTAAAGACGTCGCGGCGCAAAAAGGCATTAAGTTAACGTTCTTACCGTATGTCGTTAAAGCGTTAACGTCTGCGCTTCGCGAATATCCAGCGCTTAACACATCCATTGACGATGCAACGGAAGAAATCGTTCATAAACATTACTACAACATCGGAATTGCAGCGGACACAGATAAAGGCTTGCTCGTTCCGGTTGTGAAACATGCCGACCGCAAATCGATTTTTGCGATCGCAAAAGAAATTAACGAGCTTGCAACAAAAGCGCGCGAAGGCAAATTAATGCCAAACGAAATGAAAGGTGCAACGTGCACAATTACAAACATCGGTTCAGCAGGCGGCCAATGGTTTACACCAGTTATTAACCATCCGGAAGTAGCGATTTTAGGTATCGGTCGCATTTCAGAAAAACCGATCGTGCGCGATGGCGAAATTGTTATCGCTCCAGTATTAGCGTTGTCGTTAAGCTTCGACCACCGCATGATCGACGGTGCAACGGCACAAAATGCGTTAAATCATATTAAACGTTTATTAAACGATCCTGAATTATTATTAATGGAGGCGTAATGCGATGGTAGTAGGCGATTTCGCAATTGAAACAGAAACTCTCGTCGTCGGTGCAGGTCCTGGCGGTTACGTCGCAGCGATTCGTGCGGCGCAGCTCGGCCAAAAAGTAACGATCGTTGAAAAAGGAAACCTCGGCGGTGTGTGCTTAAACGTTGGATGTATTCCATCGAAAGCGCTCATCTCTGCCGGTCATCGTTACGAAATTGCAACACATTCACAAGATATGGGTATTTTTGCAGAAAACGTAAAAGTTGACTTTTCAAAAGTGCAAGAATGGAAAGCGAGCGTCGTGAAAAAATTAACAGGTGGCGTAGAAAGTTTATTAAAAGGAAATAAAGTCGAAATCGTGCGCGGCGAAGCGTATTTTGTTGACGAAAATACCGTTCGCGTCATGACAGAAAATAGCGCGCAAACGTACAAATTTAAAAACGCCATTATCGCAACAGGTTCTCGCCCAATCGAGCTGCCAGCGTTTAAATTTTCAAAGCGCGTCCTTGACTCGACAGGCGCATTAAACTTGCCTGAAATTCCAAAATCAATGGTCGTCATCGGCGGCGGTTACATCGGTACAGAATTAGGAACAGCATACGCAAACTTCGGAACGAAAATTACGATTTTAGAAGGCGCGGATGAAATTTTATCTGGCTTCGAAAAACAAATGAGCGCTGTCGTTCGTCGTCGCTTGAAGAAAAAAGGAGTAGACGTCTTTACAAACGCGCTTGCGAAAGGTGTCGAAGAGCGTGAAGACGGCGTAACGGTAACATTTGAAGTAAACGGCGAAACGAAAACGGTCGATGCCGAATACGTGCTCGTTACTGTTGGTCGCCGTCCGAACACAGAAGAAATGGGACTTGAACAAATTGGCATCAAAATGACAGAACGCGGTTTAATTGAAATCGACAAGCAATGCCGCACGAGCGTGCCGAACATTTACGCGATCGGTGACATCGTGGCAGGACCACCGCTTGCGCATAAAGCATCATACGAAGGAAAAATTGCGGCAGAAGCGATCGCTGGTCATCCGTCTGAAATTGACTACTTAGCGATTCCAGCTGTTGTCTTCTCCGATCCTGAATGCGCGTCTGTCGGTTACTTTGAAAAACAAGCGATCGAAGAAGGCATTGACGTCATTACCGCAAAATTCCCGTTCGGTGCAAACGGCCGTGCCCTTGCGTTAAACGAAACAGACGGCTTCTTAAAGCTCGTCTTAACGAAAGACGATGGCGTCATTATCGGTGCACAAATCGTCGGACCGAACGCATCGGATATGATCGCAGAGCTTGGCTTAGCGATCGAAGCAGGCATGACAGCTGAAGATATTGCGATGACGATTCATGCGCATCCAACGCTCGGTGAAATTACGATGGAAGCAGCGGAAGTGGCGATCGGTAGCCCAATTCATATTATTAACAAATAAAAGAGGATGGCTTCGCCGTCCTCTTTTTTCATGATTTTTTTGAGACGATCATATGATGTTTGTAAGGGGTGTATAAACATGTATATCGTCTTTTTACTTCAAATGATTTTATGGAGTTTGTTTTCGCTCATCGAATGGAGATCGGCCCACGATCATTTTATTTTTAAAGCGTTGTTGTTTGTCATGTTTATGTATGTTGCTTTTTTGCTTGCGCTTCGGTTTCGTTTAACGAAAAGACAAGCATGTTGGACAACCGTCTCGACGATTGCCATTTATTTTCTTTGCCGCGAGCTTTTTTGGGCTTATCGTTTGTAATAATACATCACTCGCCCGTTAAATAAATGCAGTTTTCCTGCCATTCGTTTAGCGAAAAATTTACATAGTTCATTCGCTTTTCCTTTATCGCCATGCGTCGCTTGTTTCGATAAAGCAAACTCCACCGCACGCTCATGAATGCGGCATTCAATCATATGATAACGTGCATCTTTTCCGACGAGAATGATGCGGTCTTCGTTTATGACGATATCGTATGGAAAAGCGTACTGTTCGTAGTCCCAGCCAAGCTGTTCGCCCGTTTTGCGCGCGATATCGCGAAATTGTTCGAGCAGTTGTTTGCATTGTTCTAACGTCACCGTCTCCCACGTTGATGCAGGGACAAGTTCAATGGTAGCTGTATGAGCCATTTTGTTCACCTCAAACATGTTGAAATCACTTTCATTGTATCATGAATATATATAAAAAAACAAATAATTGCGAAAATATAAACGATGCGGTATAATGAATGTTAACCTATTAGAAGGAGGGAATGATATGCACGTATTTGAAAAAATGTATGATGAGCATGAAAAAGTAAAAGTGAGGTTCGTCGGTTTTACGACAAAAGACGTTCGCTACGATTTTGGCATCGTTTATACGAGCATGTTTTTTGGCAAACCACTTGTCATCTGTATGCAAACAGGCCGCTCCGCTCTCCTCGACCCGAAAGACATCGAAGACCACGACTACTTACAACGAATATTTCGCATCGACACAAAAGAACAAGCTGAAGATTTAGCTGAATTTTTCTCAGACATTTTACCAACGACACCTTATGTTGAACAATATGAGTAAGAGGCGTGAAATACGTCTCTTTTTTTGTTTAAATATGTCATACTAATTCCTATTGACAAAATAAATGTGACATATTATTATGTAATAAGTAAAACGTTTTCAAACATTCCAAAGGAAAAGGGGTTATCGGGGATGGGTACAATTGTATGCCAAACATGCAATGCGACAATCGATCATTTTGAAGATGAAAAAGTAACGGTATTGTACGGTCAATGTTGCACATGCGATTGTGAAGACGAGGAATAATAAGCTTTGGGGGATGGGGAGGATATATATAGAAAAGAGACTGGTTTTCGCCAGTCTCTTTTTTTAAAAGCGGAGTGCTACACTCCGCTTTTATCGTCTATGATGTTCTTTAATGACGCGCAACGTTCGCAACGTATCGTCTTCTGGACCTTGAACAGGCAAGCCGACTTCGATATTTTTGCGAATGTAATTTAAATTTTCTTCCGTAATAATTTCGCCCGGGATGAAAATCGGGATGCCAGGTGGATATACCATGACAAACTCCGCGATAATGCGCCCTGCCGATTCATCAAACGGCACGACTTCCGTTTCCGCATAAAACGCATCGCGTGGGGTGAGCGCAAGCACAGGAATATCTGGTAAAATCACTTCCGCTTTTTTCCCGACTTCCGCTTGATGGCGAAATTCATTCGATAAATGACGAAGCGCATCAACTAATACGTTCGTTTCCTGCTCCGTATCGCCCGGTGTAATAATACATAAAATGTTATATAAATCCGACAATTCGACTTCAATATTGTAGCGTTCACGAAGCCATTTTTCCACGTCGTAGCCAGTGAGTCCAAGCTCTTTGACTGAAATAATGAGCTTCGTCGGATCGTAATCAAACGTTGCTTCTGTCCCGAGAATTTCTTTTCCGACGCAATATAAATAATCGATGTCGTTAATTTGCTTCCGCGTTTCATTTGCCAGGCGAATCGCTTGTTCCGCAAGCTCATGTCCTTCTGTCGCTAGCCGTTTACGCGCGACATCGAGCGAAGCGAGCAATAAGTAAGATGTTGATGTCGTCGTTAACATGCTTAAAATCGCTTGCACGCGCTTCGGTGACACAAGCCCTTCTTTCACGTTTAAAATGGAGCTTTGCGTCATCGAACCGCCTAGTTTATGCACGCTCGTCGCTGCCATATCCGCACCTGCTTGCATCGCTGATAGTGGCAACTCTTCATGAAAGTGAATGTGCACACCGTGCGCCTCGTCCACAAGAACAGGAACGCCGTATGCGTGCGCAATGTCAACGATGCGTTTCAAGTCGCCAGCAATGCCGAAGTATGTCGGGTTAATGACGAGCACCCCTTTGGCGTCGGGATGTTGCTTTAATGCCGCTTCTACCGCTTCTGGTGTAATGCCGTGCGAAATGCCGAGCTCTTTATCAATTTCAGGATGAACGAAAATCGGTGTCGCTCCCGAAAAGACGATGGCAGACATAACGGATTTATGCACGTTTCGTGGGACGATAATTTTATCCCCAGGTCCTGCGACAGACATGACCATCGTCATAATCGCTCCGCTCGTTCCTTGCACGGAGAAAAACGTATAGTCCGCTCCAAACGCTTCCGCTGCTAGCTGTTGCGCCCGTTTAATCATTCCTTTTGGCTGATGTAAATCATCAAGCGGACCGATATTAATTAAATCCATCGCTAACGCATTTTCTCCAATAAAGGAGCGAAACTGCTCGTCCATGCCTGCTCCTTTTTTATGGCCAGGAATATGAAATTGAATCGGATTTTTCTTTATATGCTCTAACAGTCCGGTAAATAACGGTGTTTCATACTGTGACAATTTCGCTGTACACCTCTTTAACTTGGATTTACATAAAACAAAGTGAATTATAGCACTTCTTCATACGTTTGCAAAGATGGTTTTTTTGTTTAAAAATGAAAGGCGGTGTATGTTTCTTCATTTATTGTTTGTGAAGGACTTTTCTTTATAAGTGAAGAATGATAAAAAGTAAAGGGGGAATGGGTTGTGAACTGGAACACGAGGGTAACCGAGCTGTTAGGCATTCGTTATCCGATTATTCAAGGAGGGTTAGCGTATTTAGCATATGCCGATTTAGCGGCGGCGGTATCGAATGCCGGGGGGCTCGGGCAAATTACAGCGATGTCGCTTGAGACGCCAGATGCGTTGCGGGAAGAAATTAAAAAAGTGCGGGAAAAAACGGACAAACCGTTTGGTGTGAATTTTGCGATCGGACAACATGGACGTCCGTTTGCGCACATGCTTGAGGCGGCGCTTGATGAGGGCGTGCCGGTCGTCTCGGTCACAGGCGGCAATCCGGCGCCGTTTTTTGAACTGCTGAAAGGAACGAACGTCAAAACATTAGTGCTTGTCGCAGCTGTTCGCCAAGCAGTGAAAGCAGAGGAGCTCGGCGCAGATGCGGTTATGGTCGTCGGGCAAGAAGGGGGCGGACATCTCGGCAAACACGATATCGGAACGTTCGTCCTAGTGCCGCGCGTCGTCGATTCCGTATCGATTCCTGTCATCGCGTCAGGCGGCATTGGCGACGGGCGTGGGCTGATGGCTGCCCTTGCGCTTGGAGCGGAAGGAATCGAGATGGGCACGCGCTTTATTGCGACAAAAGAGTGCATTCATGCCCATCCTGTGTACAAACAAATGCTTGTGGAACGTACAGAAAGCGACACCGTCGTCATTAAACGATCGCTCGGTGCCCCTGCGCGCGCTTTGTTGAACGAATGGACGGAAAAAATTTTACAGTTTGAACGAGAAGGAAAAGGGTATGAACAACTAAAAGAGTACATTAGCGGACAAGCGAATAAGCGGTTCATTTACGACGGCAATACGGAAGAAGGGTTTGCATGGGCGGGACAAGTGATCGGACTTATTCACGATGTGCCGACCGTTAGCGAACTTTTTGGGCGCATGATAAACGAGGCGGAACAAATTCGCACCCGTTGGGCAAACTAAAGGAAGACAACGATGGGAGAAAGGTGAACATCATGAAATATGCTTATCCAATTGATTACAGTTGGTCAACCGAAGAAATCATCGACGTTATTAAATTTTACGAAGGCATTGAGCGAGCGTACGAACAAGGGATTGAGCGAGAGCAACTCATGAACTTATATCGCCGCTTTAAACAAATCGTTCCAAGCAAAGCGGAAGAGCGAAAACTGTGCGATGAATTTGAAAAAGTAAGCGGCTATTCGTCGTACCAAACAATCAAAAAAGGAAAAGAGTTGTCCAACGGAGAGATTGTGAAAATGTAAAGTTGCATATCCCCCTTCCGTTACATAATATATAAAAAAGAATTTTCAGAAAAAAAGAGCGGAAGGGGTGCACGATATGAGAAAAACAGCCGATGGATTTAAAAAAATGGATGGAGAACGCCGAATTAAAGTATTAAAGCTCGAAGTTGATTACGAACTAGCCACCCTTTATGAAGCGATGTTAGAAAATAATGAAGCGAAAAAAAATGAATGTAAACGAAAACTCGAAAGACTACGCCAAGAACTCATTCGTCTGTCGTCGAAATGAAAGGCGGCAAGCGCCGCCTTTTCTACATAAGTATATGCAGGAGGTTTTTTATGTGGAACGAAATTGATCAACATATGCAGCATTGGATTCGCGAAGCAGGGGAGCGCATACGCGATGCGTTTCAAACGAAACTAAAAATCGAAACGAAATCAAGCCCGTCCGATTTAGTAACAAATGTCGATCGCGAAATTGAACAATTTTTTATTGAACGCATTCGCCGAACGTATCCGACGCATCACGTTTTAGGGGAAGAAGGATTTGGTGATCAGCTCGAGGCGTTAGACGGCACCGTTTGGATCATTGATCCGATTGACGGCACGATGAATTTTGTCCACCAGCAGCGTCATTTCGCCATTTCAGTTGGGGTGTTTCACGATGGGGTAGGCATGCTCGGCTACATATATGATGTGGCGTTTGACGAGCTATATTACGCCCAAAAAGGAAAAGGGGCGTTTTTAAACGGCACTCCCCTCCCCCCACTTGAAAAAACATCGCTCGACCGCGCGATCATTTCACTAAATGCAACGTGGGTGACAGAAAACCGTCGCATCGACCCCCATGTGCTAGCACCGCTTGTGAAAAAAGCGCGCGGCACGCGTTCGTACGGTTCTGCGGCACTTGAGATGGCGTACATCGCATCAGGTAAACTAGATGCGTACATTACGCTTCGGTTGTCGCCGTGGGACATTGCTGGTGGGATGGTTATTGTTGAAGAAGTAGGCGGCGTGGTGACAAATTTGTACGGTGAGCCGCTCAATATGATTGAAAAAAGCTCGGTGTTTGTTTCAAAACCGGGATTGCATGAAGAAATACTTGCGATGATCAAGCGCTAACTATCGCTCGTTAGCGCTTTTTCTTTTTTTTTAGTGAAAAACTAAGCCCCATCACGCCAAAAAAGGCAATAAGAGAACCGACGATCGCTGGTACATGTCGATAAGCGATCGCAATGCCGGTGCCTATTAACGTTATCGTCGCAAGTAGCGCCATTATAAAAAAAAGCGGTTGAAATTTATTCATATGTTTTCCTCCTCTTTCCTTTAGATTACAACAAAACATTCCGCTTTTCTACTATGTTTGTGCTATAATAGACGCGCAATGTTGAAAAATAGGAGTTGAAACCATTGAGAAACGATATTCGCAACATCGCGATTATTGCGCACGTTGACCACGGAAAAACGACGTTAGTCGACCAATTGCTTCGCCAATCCGGCACGTTTCGGGCGAACGAACAAGTGGAAGAACGGGCGCTTGATCGCAACGATTTAGAGCGTGAACGAGGCATTACGATTTTAGCAAAAAATACAGCCATTCAATACAAAGGCACGCGCATTAACATTTTAGATACGCCGGGACATGCCGACTTCGGTGGAGAAGTCGAACGCATTATGCGGCTCGTTGATGGGGTGTTGCTCGTCGTCGATGCGTACGAAGGATGTATGCCACAAACACGCTTCGTGTTAAAAAAAGCGTTAGAACAAAACTTAACGCCGATTGTTGTCGTTAATAAAATTGACCGCGAATTTGCGCGCCCACACGAAGTCGTCGATGAAGTGATTGATTTATTCATTGAGCTCGGGGCATCAGAAGACCAGCTTGAGTTTCCGGTCGTGTACGCTTCAGCGATTAACGGAACGGCAAGTTTAGATGCGGACAAACAAGACGCCGACATGACGGCGCTATTTGAAACGATTATTGAGCATATTCCGGCTCCAATCGACAATAGCGATGAGCCGCTTCAATTTCAAGTCGCCCTTCTCGACTATAACGACTACGTCGGTCGCATTGGAATCGGACGTATTTTCCGCGGGCGCATGCAAGTGGGGCAGCAAGTCGCGCTGATGAAGCTAGACGGCTCTGTGAAAACGTTTCGCGTCACAAAACTGTTTGGCTTTCTCGGATTAAAACGCATCGAAATTGAAGAAGCGAAAGCGGGCGATTTAGTGGCTGTTTCGGGCATGGAAGATATTAACGTAGGTGAAACGGTATGTCCGCTTGACGCGCAAGAAGCATTGCCTCCGCTTCGCATTGACGAACCGACGTTACAAATGACATTTCTCGTGAACAATAGCCCGTTTGCAGGACGGGAAGGAAAACATGTGACCGCAAGAAAAATTGAAGAACGTCTTCGTTTACAGTTAGAAACGGACGTATCGCTTCGCGTCGAACCGACCGATTCGCCAGATGCATGGATCGTTTCAGGACGAGGAGAGTTACATTTGTCCATTTTAATTGAAAATATGCGCCGTGAAGGTTTTGAACTGCAAGTATCAAAGCCAGAAGTCATTATGAAAGAAATCGATGGCGTCATGTGCGAGCCGGTCGAGCGCGTGCAAATTGATATTCCAGAAGAATATACAGGAGCGATTATGGAGTCGCTTGGGGCGCGCAAAGGGGAAATGATCGATATGGTCAATAACGGAAACGGGCAAGTGCGCCTTATTTTCCTCGTGCCTGCGCGCGGATTAATCGGCTATCGGACGGAATTTATGTCGCTTACGCGCGGATACGGCATTTTAAACCATTCGTTCGACAGCTATCAACCTGTCATCCAAGGGCAAATTGGCGGCAGACATCAAGGGGTGCTCATTTCGATGGAGACAGGAAAAGCGACGGCTTATGGCATTATGCAAGTCGAAGACCGCGGCGTTATTTTCATCGAGCCGGGAACGGAAGTGTATGAAGGGATGATCGTTGGCGAACATAGCCGCGACAACGATTTAGTCGTGAACGTATGCAAAATGAAACATGTGACAAACGTTCGCTCATCGACAAAAGAACAAACGGTGACGATGAAAAAACCGCGCCTCATGACGTTAGAAGAAGCGCTCGAATATTTAAACGACGACGAATATTGCGAAGTGACGCCACAATCGATTCGCTTGCGCAAAAAAATATTAGATAAAAACGAACGCGAAAAAATTGCGAAAAAGAAAAAACTCGCCGAGCAAAAGAAATAGGGGGAAGTCGTCATGGATGTGATCGGTCGCCTGTCATTTTTCGCTTCGCTATACAACGTGCACGAACAGCCGATAACAGGGATGTGGTTGTTGTACGCGACGATCGTCGTGTTAGCGATCATTGTGTATCGTCTCGGCTTTGCGCGTAAATTACCGATGTTAAAAAACGTCGTCATTTATACGCTACTTGTGCTCGGTTGTACGATTTTAACGTTTTTTGCTGTCTTTTTACCTGTGGCGGAAGGATTGCTTGTCGCTGCCGTCGTGTTAATCATTTATAAATGGCGTCTTCGTCGCGAGGGGGAAAAGGCGTGAAATTACAAGATGCGGTATACAATTGGCTGACAATTAAAGTGGTTGCGCAGGCGCGCCCAGACGATACGGCAGCACAAGAGACGGAACAATTTTTTTCTGATTTGTTGCGTGAAGATCATGCGATTGAGGAAATCGCATATACAAAAGAAGATGACGTCTATACGGTCGCGTTTACTGTAAACAACGAATCACGCACGTTTCGCTTTCCAGCCGAGCTCGTCGAAACGATGCTTGATCAAATCAATCGCGAACCTGAAAAATATGTCAATTACGAATAAGCGCCCACGCTTCGTGCAGGGCGCTTTTCTTACCATTCTGTTTCATGTTTGCTCGTGCGGAAAAAGCGAAATTTGCCCGTTGCAAGCCGTTCTTTCGTTTTTTGCGCAATGCGCTCATGGCACGTTTCACACATATACGTATGAATCGGACGATTGCGCAATCGTTTTGCAAGCAACGTTTCATCGTTTAACGTATCTATTTTTTCACAAAGAATGCATCGTACTCTCATCGTCAAACCTCACATGTTTTTTTAAAAGTTAGTATATCATATCATTTGAAACTGTGTGAAAAAAAGGTATGATAAAAATAAGGAGGGATACATATGCCAAATGCGGTAGAGCCAACATTAATTGAACCGTTGTTCCAAGCGTTACAAAAAGAACGATATGTCATTGTATGTACGGTTGACCACGAAACAGGTGCACCAAATGCAAGTGCGATTTCATGGGTGTATGCGCCTGCCCATGACAAAGTATATTTTGCGGTCGATCAACGTTCCCGCATCGTTGCGAACGTGAAAGCGAATCCAGCGATTTCGATCGTTTTAATCGCCAACGAATCGACGTACTCCATTAGCGGAAAAGCGCACGTGAAAGTTGAAAAATTAGAAAATGTTCCGTTGAAGCTCGCCGCGGTTCAAGTCGATATTGAAGAAGTGCGCGATGTCATGTTTTACGGAGCAAAAATTTCCGTCGAACCGAAATACGAAAAAACGTATGATGCACAAGCTGCAGCGAAACTTGATCAACAAGTGATGAGCGCATTAAAACAAGCATAAGCCGAGCAATACGCTCGGCTTATTTCATATGGTCGTTTGATTGTTTTTGTTGTTCGTTTTCTAACTGCTGCTCTTCCCCTTCATTTAGCTGCTTATCGTTTTGTCGTGTTGGGCGCGGATTTCTCATTTGCAGAAAGTCGCTTGGAATTTCAGGCATGACCCGTCCGACGATGGCGGCGAGTTCATCCATAAATCCTTGAATCGGCTTTCCTTCCTCCACTTGTTTTTGAATGGCTTTTAACCTCGTATTCAAATCCGCATCAGCGATAACGATCGCATTCGCCCCGTACGGATCTTTTTGTAAGCTTTCCACGACAGAATATTTCACCGTCCCTACCCGTGATGGATCGAGTTTAGCGTTGACGTCGATGCCGACTAACGCATATTTCCCGACAACTAATACGGTCGCATCGTTTACATTCGGCACGCTGCTCGCAAGATGAGCGAGATGACGGGCAATTTGTTGTCCTGATTTATTTACAATTTCTTCATTTGTCGTATTTTTCACATGAATGAGCGAATCGCGATCGTTCGGCTGTGCTTGTTGTCCACAGGCGCTCATAAAAAGCAACATGAAGATGAAGATATATTTCAATCGTTCCACCCCTTTTCGTCTTTAAGTTTATTTTGCGAAACTTCTTCTATCTTTATACGCCTGTTCATATATATAAACAACAATCCCGTCCAACGACGGTCGTCAAGGGGGAGAAAACGTGGGCAAAAAAATATACGTATTAGATACAAACGTTCTTTTGCAAGATCCGTATTCCATTTTTTCCTTTCAAGATAATGAAGTTGTCATCCCGGGTGTCGTGTTAGAAGAAGTGGACTCAAAAAAGCGATATATGGACGAAGTAAGGAGAAACGCGCGCCAAGTGTCCAAACTTATTGATCAATTGCGCCAAAACGGCAAACTCCATGAAAAAATCCCGCTTGATAACGGTGGGGTGTTGCGCATTGAATTAAACCATCGCTCCTTTCAGCAGCTGCAAGAAATTTTTGTTGAAAAAACGAACGACAATCGCATTTTAGCGGTTGCGAAAAATTTATTGCTTGAAGAACAAACGAAAGAAAACGGTCGCCCGGTTATTTTAGTGAGTAAAGATGCGCTCGTGCGCGTCAAGGCAGATGCGATTGGACTAGAAGCGGAAGATTTTTTAAGCGATCGCGTCGTTGAAGTCGACCATATTTATACCGGATTTTTAGATTTGTACATAAGTCCGGAGCATTTGTCACGCTTTTATGAAAAAGGTGAGCTTGTGCTAGCGGAAATTACAAACCACCCGTTTTATCCGAATCAGTTTATTATTATGAAAGACGCGCTTGGCGGTTCGTCATCGGCGCTTGGCATCGTTGACCATACCGGGAAAAAAGTGCGCAAACTTGTATTTCATTACGATCACATCTGGGGCATTCGCCCGCGCAATGTACAGCAAACGATGGCATGTGAATTGTTGCTTCGCACCGACATCCCGCTTGTGACGCTGATCGGAAAAGCTGGGACAGGAAAGACGCTGCTTGCGTTAGCGGCAGGACTGATGCAGACAGAAGATATGCGGCTATATAAAAAATTGCTTGTCGCTCGTCCGATCGTGCCTGTCGGCAAAGATATCGGCTATTTGCCAGGCGAGAAACAAGAAAAGTTAAGGCCGTGGATGCAACCGATTTTCGACAACTTACACTTTTTATTTGATACAAAAAAACCGGGAGAACTCGATGCGATTTTATCAGGCATGGGGTCGATTGAAGTCGAGGCGCTTACGTATATACGCGGCAGAAGCATTCCAGAGCAGTTTATTATTATTGATGAGGCACAAAACTTAACGAAACATGAAGTGAAAACAATTTTAACGCGCGTCGGGGAACGAAGTAAAATTGTATTAATGGGTGATCCTGCCCAAATTGATCATCCGTATTTAGATGAATACAATAATGGGCTCACATACGTCGTTGAAAAATTTAAAGAACAAAAAGTGGCTGGGCACGTGCGGCTCATTAAAGGCGAACGGTCATCGCTTGCGCAGCTTGCCGCCGATCTTTTATAAGAAAAGAGGCGAAGCGCCTCTTTTTACTCGACGATAAACGCCCGCACGTGTGTGATCGGATTGTCGCGGTTCGAGCCGTCGCCGAAATAAATATGGACAGGTCCATCTTCTTTGAGTGGTTTGCCGTCTTTTGAAAAACATAATAACAACTCGTAAGCTTCAGCAAGTGAAATCGTCGTATCGCCGTTTTCTGTGACGATCACGACCTTTGTAGCATTCTCGTTCGGCTCTGCATTGCGCAAAAACGGGGCGAACGGCATGCCGAACGTGCCTGTTAATATTTTTTCTTTTTCAAATTGCTTTTCGGTTTGCAACGTCGGAGGCGACACAGCTCCTTCTTGAATTTCGCGATCCCAATATGCTGAAATTTTTTGAATGTCGTCGCTGTCTTCTCGTTGTTCTATTTCTGGATGGCGTGTAAAATAAGTATGTACATCTACTTTGCGATCGTCAAAAATCCACACGCTCGGGTCGAGTGTAATCGTAAATTTGACGTTTCCCTTGATGACGATGACCATGTTTATTCCCCCTATCTGCCTTTCATTATATGATGAAAGCGCTTGTTTGTAAAACGAATCGTCCGAGGCGTGATGCTTGCATTTTTCTCGTATTCACGATAAGATGAAAAGACAGGAACGTACGGAACGGAGGGGTCAACGTGACGCCTGAAGTGGCGATAAACTTTCGAGAAAGAGCCTATTCGTTATTGCAAGCGGATGCGGAGAAAATTGTGAAGCTGATTCAAGTGCAAATGGATCATTTAACGATGCCGCAATGTCCGCTTTATGAAGAAGTGCTAGATACGCAAATGTTCGGGCTATCCCGTGAAATTGACTTTGCGGTCCGCTTAGGGCTTGTCGATGAAAAAGACGGGAAGGCGATTTTAGACCGACTTGAGCGGGAGCTTTCGGCATTGCATGAAGCGTGCACGAAAAAAAAGAAAAAATGACAAAAACTCAAACGAATTTCGTTTGGGTTTTTTCTGTTTTGTAGTACAATGCAAAGTAAGAAAATGAAAAGGAAGATGGGGCGAATGCGCTTGAAAACGTTTCTGAAATATCATGATTATCCGTTAATCATCGCTGTCATGTTATTGTCGTTGTTTGGGCTTATCATGGTATATAGCGCAAGCATGATTACAGCGGTCGTCCGTTTTCATACGGCGAGTGATTATTTTTTCCAAAAACAAAAATGGGCGTGGATCATCGGTGCATGCATGTTTTTATTCACTGCATTTGTTCCGTATAAACATTATGCGCGCAAAAAGTTTTTGCAATTCGTTTTTTTTGTTATGCCTTTGCCGCTCATTTACGTCCTTTTGTTTGGACATACAGCAAACAATGCGACAAGTTGGATTAAACTAGGTCCGGTTAACGTTCAGCCCGCAGAGTTTGCGAAAATTGGCTTAATTGTATATTTAAGCGGGGTGCTTGCAAACAAACAAAAAAAGCTACAAACATCGCCGCAAGAGGTGCTTTTTCCGATTTATTACATGCTGTTTATTTGCTTGCTTGTTTTTCTTCAACCAGACGCTGGAACAATGCTCATTATCGTTGCGATTTGTTTAACAATCATACTTTCATCAGCAACAAGCAAATGGCTATTAATTAAACAAGGCGTATTATTCGGGATTGTTTTTCTCTTATCCCTTCCGTTCATATATGACAAAGTTTTTACTGAAGTGCGCAAGGCGCGGCTGTACAGCTTTTTAGATCCGTTTGCATACGCACAAAAAGAAGGATATCAACTCATTAACTCATATTTCGCAATCGCAAACGGGGGACTAAAAGGTCTCGGTCTTGGACAAGGCATTCAAAAATACGGCTATTTGCCAGAAGCGCATACCGACTTTATTATGGCAGTCATCGCAGAGGAGCTTGGTTTATTCGGCGTTTCATTCGTCCTTATTTTACTATCGTTTATCGTATTGCGCGGCTTTGTCATTGCAAGGAGATGTCCAGATGCGTTCGGCAGTTTATTAGCTATCGGTATTTCCGCAATGATCGGCATTCAAGCGTCCATCAATCTCGGTGGGGTGACAGGTATTATCCCGCTTACAGGGGTGCCGCTTCCGTTTGTCAGCTACGGCGGTTCTTCGCTCGTTTTACTTATGATGTCTGTGGGAGTGCTTGCCAACATTTCCGCTGTCGCAAACTACGAAAAATACAAAACAGAAAAACAAAACAATATTCAAAAAAATCACGTTTCTTTTTCGTAATCCTATTTACAAATACAGAAAATTCGTTATAGTTTTTATTATGAACGACAGGGGGAGGATGCATAATGAGGCGTATTCAAAAAGTACTTGTTGCAAACCGTGGGGAAATTGCGATTCGCGTGTTTCGTGCGTGCAACGAGCTTGGCATTCGCACTGTTGCCATTTACTCGCGCGAAGATGCTGGATCGTACCATCGCTACAAAGCGGATGAAGCGTATTTAGTTGGAGAAGGAAAAAAGCCGATTGAAGCTTATTTAGACATCGAAGGGATCATCGAAATTGCTAAAATGCATGATGTTGATGCAATTCATCCGGGATACGGCTTTTTATCGGAAAACATCGAATTTGCGAAACGATGTGAAGAGGAGGGTATCATTTTTATCGGACCGCGCCAACAACATTTAGATATGTTCGGCGATAAAGTAAAAGCGCGCCACCAAGCGAAACAAGCGGGCATTCCGGTCATTCCGGGAAGCGATGGCCCTGTGCAAAGCTTGGAGGACGTGTTGCGCTTTGGTGAGACATACGGTTATCCGATGATCATTAAAGCTGCGTTAGGCGGCGGCGGTCGCGGCATGCGCATCGTTCGTTCGCAAGCGGAAGTGAAGGAAGCGTACGAGCGCGCCAAATCAGAGGCGAAAGCGGCATTTGGTAGCGACGACGTGTATGTCGAAAAATTAATCGAACGTCCAAAACATATTGAAGTACAAATTTTAGGTGATGCATACGGCAATATCGTTCACTTATACGACCGAGATTGTTCGGTGCAGCGTCGCCATCAAAAAGTGGTCGAAGTGGCGCCAAGCGTGTCACTTTCGAAGGAGCTTCGCGAAGAAATTTGTGAAGCGGCAGTCAAACTTATGAAAAACGTGCAATATGTGAACGCAGGAACGGTCGAATTTCTCGTTTCTGGCGATGAATTTTATTTCATTGAAGTAAACCCGCGCATTCAAGTTGAACATACGATTACCGAAATGATTACCGGCATCGATATCGTTCAATCGCAAATTTTAATTGCGGAAGGGTATGCGTTACATAGCGAAAAAGTTGGTATTCCAAAGCAAGAGCACATTTTTGTTCACGGCTATGCGATTCAGGCGCGCGTCACAACAGAAGATCCGCTAAATAACTTTATGCCAGATACAGGGAAAATTATGGCGTATCGCTCAGGCGGCGGTTTCGGCGTTCGTTTAGACGCAGGAAATAGCTTTCAAGGGGCGGTCATTACCCCGTATTACGATTCGCTGTTAGTGAAAGTGACGACATGGGCATTAACGTTTGAACAAGCGGCGGCGAAAATGTTGCGCAACTTGCGTGAGTTCCGCATTCGCGGCATAAAAACGAACATTCCGTTTTTAGAAAACGTCGTGCAACATCCGAAGTTTTTAACAGGGGAATATGATACATCGTTTATTGATACGACGCCAGAGCTGTTTATTTTCCCAAAACGAAAAGACCGTGGTACGAAATTGTTATCGTATATCGGAACAGTAACTGTAAACGGATTTCCGGGCATCGGAAAAAAGAAAAAGCCGATCTTTGACCCTCCTCGCATCCCGAAAGTGAGCTATATCGAACCGATGCCGAAAGGGACGAAACAAATTTTAGATGAGCGCGGAGCTGACGGGCTCGTCCAATGGATTAAAGAGCAAAACCGAGTGCTGTTGACAGATACGACGTTTCGTGACGCCCATCAATCGCTTTTAGCAACGCGCGTGCGCACAAACGACTTGTTGCGCATCGCTGAGCCGACGGCGCGTTTATGGTCGCAACTATTTTCGATGGAAATGTGGGGCGGGGCGACGTTTGATGTCGCATATCGCTTTTTAAAAGAAGACCCGTGGGAGCGCCTCATTCAATTGCGTGAAAAAATTCCAAACATCCTGTTTCAAATGTTGCTTCGCGCTTCCAATGCCGTTGGGTATAAAAACTATCCAGATAACGTCATTCGCGAGTTTGTTGCGAAATCAGCCGAAGCGGGCATTGACGTATTCCGCATTTTCGATAGCTTAAACTGGGTCAAAGGAATGACGGTTGCGATTGATGCAGTACGTCAATCTGGAAAAGTGGCGGAAGCAGCCATTTGTTATACGGGCGATATTTTCGATCCGGCGCGCACAAAATACAACCTCGACTACTATAAAAACTTAGCGAAAGAGCTTGAACAAGCTGGCGCTCACATTTTAGCGATTAAAGATATGGCAGGGCTATTAAAGCCGCAAGCTGCCTATACGTTTATTTCTGCTTTGAAAGAAGTCGTCGACATTCCGATTCATTTGCATACGCACGACACAAGCGGCAACGGCATTTATACGTATGCTAAAGCGATCGAAGCGGGAGTCGATATTGTCGACGTAGCGGTAAGTGCGATGGCCGGTTTAACGTCACAGCCGAGCGCCAACACGCTTTATTATGCGCTAGAAGGAACGGAGCGCGCGCCCGAAGTCAATATTACATCGCTTGAAAAACTGTCGCGCTATTGGGAAGATGTGCGCAAATATTACGCCGATTTTGAGAGCGGCATGAACGCGCCGCATACGGAAGTGTATATGCACGAAATGCCGGGCGGACAATATAGCAACCTTCAACAACAAGCGAAAGCGGTCGGTTTAGGAGATCGTTGGGATGAAGTAAAAGAAATGTACCGCCGCGTCAACGACATGTTTGGCGATATTGTCAAAGTGACACCGTCATCGAAAGTTGTCGGTGATATGGCGCTATATATGGTGCAAAACAATTTAACCGAACAAGACATTTACGAACGCGGGGAGACGCTTGATTTTCCTGATTCGGTTGTTGAACTGTTTGAAGGATATCTCGGTCAGCCGCACGGCGGATTCCCAGAAACGTTGCAGCGTATTATTTTAAAAGGGCGCGAACCGATTACCGTTCGTCCGGGCGAGCTGTTAGAGCCGGTCGACTTTGAGAAGTTGCGCGAAGAGTTATATCATATCGTTCAACGCGAAGTGACCGACTACGACGTGTTAGCGTATGCGCTTTATCCGAAAGTGTTTGTCGAATACGCCCGCACCGTTGAACAGTTTGGCGACGTATCTGTTTTAGATACACCGACGTTTTTATACGGCATGCGCCTTGGCGAAGAAATTGAAGTTGAAATTGAAAAAGGAAAAACGTTAATCGTCAAGCTTGTTGCCATCGGTCAACCACAGGCGGACGGAACGAGAGTCGTTTACTTCGAACTAAACGGCCAGCCGCGCGAAATCGTCATTAAAGACGACAGCATTAAGACAACTGTCGTTTCGCGTGTAAAAGCGGATCGTAACAATCCGAACCATATTGCTGCAACGATGCCAGGGACGGTTGTAAAAGTGCTCGTTGAAAAAGGGGAAAAAGTGAAAAAAGGCGACCATTTAATGATTACCGAAGCGATGAAAATGGAAACGACCGTTCAAGCACCGTTTTCAGGTGTTGTAAAAGACATTTACGTCCAAGGTGGCGACGCGATTCAAACGGGAGATTTATTAATTGAATTAGCCGAAAAATAAAAGAACGAGGGATCCCTCGTTCTTTTATTTTAATACGGCAGACGGAATGACGTTCGATCGTTGCGGCGCATCTTCTTGTTTTTGACTGCGCGTTGCCAGTAGCACAAAGTAACTTAACACACCGAACAAACAGGAAATAAAAAACGCATGTGCTAAGGCGATGTATAAGTTCAACTCTGTAAAGACGACGAGCGCCCCTGTTGCGACTTGGCAGCTGACAAGAACGAACGCAATCAGCCAGCCCCAATACATAATTGGCTGTTGTTTATATCGTTTCATCGCATATATCGTCGCTATGAAAATCCAAATAAATAATAATCCCGCGGCGAAGCGGTGACCCATTTGCACCCATTCATGTAATTGGGTTGGGAAGAACCTTGTTTGTGCGCAAAACGGCCAGCTTGGACAAGCTAAGCTCGCCTGCTTATGACGAACGAGCGCGCCTGTATATACGACGATATAGCAATACGCAATAATGCCGTAAATATGAAATTTCATCGTACGATCAAGCACGACGGACGCGGCATCAAATTTTTTATCGACTTCAAAAATAAACAACGTCAATAAAAAGACGGCCGCAAATGAAATGAGCGAAATGCCAAAATGAAGCGCTAGCACAACGTCCGATTGGCCCCATACGACCGCGGCAGCGCCGATGAGTCCTTGCAAGACGAGAAACACGAACGACACGATCGCCAAAAACTTCGTTTCACGAATATGACCGGTCGCTTTCCAAGCCCAAATGGATAAAATAAGTACCATCAACCCAACGACGCCAGAGACAACACGGTGGCTTAATTCAATTAAAAGCTCAGCCGTAATGTTAGATGGGATGAGTTGTCCGTGACAAAGCGGCCACGAACGACCGCACCCCATGCCTGAGCCTGTTTTTGTGACGAGTGCGCCGCCAATTAAAACGAAAAGCATGCCGATTGTTGTCGCTACCGCAAACCATTTCAAAAGCCGTTGCAATGTATCCACTTCCTTAATGCGAAATTTGATCTAGCAAATATCTAGTAAAAACTGTATAATAAATGTGAAAAATGTGAAATACGTGTGAAGAAATTCTAACCTCATATTAGCGGAAAATGCCGAAAAGCGCAAAGTTTTATTATTTTACAACATAGCAATCGTTGCAAATGTGGTTGAATATTTGTGCGGAGTTTGCTAGAAATATAAATGCAGTTATTTTTCAACGTTTTCATCGTAACAATCTCATTTTGACACAAATTCGACACAATTAAGACAAAAAAAGTTCACAATTTGACGAAGAAATGTGCTTTAATATACAGAGACGACATATCGTTATCGTGTATAGATTGGAAACGCCTTCAAAGGCATAAGAGAGGAGTGGCGGCAGATGGCGGATGTAGTCGAAGATGTCAAACCGACAAAAATACAAACAGGTGTTTTAAAAGATGTGTTGGCAGTCGTTAAAATTGGCATCGTCAATTCCAATTTAATTACGACATTTACGGGACTTTGGTTAGCCCTTCATTTTACCGGAAAAGGGTTTTTAAGCAATTTGCATATCGTGTTTTTTGCGCTTATTGGATCTGCCCTTGTCATTGCAGGTTCGTGCGCATTAAATAACTTTATTGATCGCGACATCGATCACTTAATGGAGCGGACGAAAAATCGTCCGACGGTAAGCGGAAGCATGGAACCAAAGCGCGTGCTCTGGTTTGGCGTGTTTCTCATTGCTATCGGCACGTTAAGCTTGCTTATGACAACTGTCACCGCCGCAGTGATCGGACTCATTGGCGTTGTGACGTACGTCTTTTTATATACGATGTGGTCTAAGCGAAGCAATACGTTCAATACCGTTATCGGAAGCATTTCAGGTGCTGTCCCGCCTGTGATCGGTTGGACGGCGGTCGATGACTCTTTCCATATCGTTCCTGTCATTTTATTTTTGCTTATGTTTTTATGGCAACCGCCGCACTTTTTAGCGCTGGCGATGAAGCGATGTGAAGAGTATCGCGCAGCAGGCATTCCGATGCTTCCTGTCGTTCACGGATTTGCGATGACGAAGCGGCAAATCATCATTTGGATTGTAGCGCTTTTACCACTTCCATTTTACTTATTTTCATTAGGCGTTCCGTTTTTGGTGATTGCCACGTTGTTGAACGTTGGTTGGCTAGCGCTCGGACTAGCTGGTTTTAAAATGAAAGACGATATGAAATGGGCGAAATGGATGTTTATTTATTCGCTCAACTATTTAACGATTTTGTTTGTCACAATGGTGATCGTAACAATTGATTAAAGAGGTTTACAATTCTTTCTTTTTGTAAAGAAAGAATGTATATATTTCACTTTATTTCATAATCGAAAGAGGGGTTTGATTAGGCTATGAAAAAGTGGCTACGAAATTGGCGCTTGGTTTCTCTTGTATCCGCCATGGCGCTTTTGCTAGCTGGTTGCGGTAAGCCGTTTTTATCGACGCTTCAACCAGCAGGAGAAGTAGCTGACATGCAGTACAACCTTATGCTGCTCAGCACGGCCATCATGGTCATCGTCATTGCGGTTGTAACAATCATTTTCCTTTACGTTGTGACTCGCTTCCGTCGTCGTAAAGGGGAGGAAAACAAAATTCCAAAGCAAGTGGAAGGAAGCCATACGCTTGAAATTATTTGGACAGTTATTCCGATTATTTTGCTAATCATTTTAGCTGTTCCAACGGTTTTATACACGTTTGAGCTTGCGGATGTAAAACCGATGAACAAAAAAGAACGCGACGTCGTTGTCGTCAACGTTCGTGCGAACTTGTACTGGTGGGAGTTTGAGTATCCAGATTACGGCATTATTACAAGCCAAGATTTAGTCGTTCCAACAGATGAACGTGTGTATTTCAACTTAAAAGCGTCTGACGTTAAACACTCGTTCTGGATTCCAGCTGTCGGAGGAAAAATGGACACAAATACAGATAACACAAACCAATTTTTCCTCACATTTGATGAAAAACGCGCCGAAGAGGCAGGACGTCTATTTTACGGAAAATGTGCGGAGCTTTGCGGCCCGTCACACGCTTTAATGGACTTTAAAGTAAAAGCGCTTCCTCGTGCGGAGTTTGATCAATGGGTAGAAAAAATGAAAAATGCTAAACCTGTTGCTTCAACAGATCCAGTTGTGCAACGAGGGGAAGAAATTTTCAACAAAAGCTGTATTGGCTGTCATGCTGTCACACCAATTGATGGTCGTCCAGAGCAAGCTCGCCTTGCGCCAAACTTAGGCAACTTTGCAGATCGTTCTCGCATTGCTGGCATTTTAGAACATAACGAAGAAAACTTAAAAGCTTGGCTAAAAGATCCAGAGAAAATTAAGCCAGGCAATAAAATGACAGATACTTATCCAGCATTGTCTGATGAAGAGTTAGAAGCATTAACAAAATACTTAATGACATTATCTGTTGAGTAAGGGGATTATCGATAAAGGGAGGTTAAACTGTGAGTACGTTAGCTCGGAAAAAAGGTGTCGGCGCAGTCATTTGGGACTACTTAACGACAGTAGACCATAAAAAGATTGCGATTTTGTACTTAATCGCCGGCGGATTCTTCTTCTTGCTTGGCGGTTTAGAAGCGATGATTATTCGCATTCAGCTCGCCGTGCCAAACAACGACTTCATTAGCGCAGGGTTTTACAATGAAGTGTTAACGATGCACGGAACGACAATGATTTTCCTTGCGGCGATGCCGCTCGTGTTTGCGATGATGAACGCGGTTGTACCGATTCAAATCGGCGCGCGTGACGTTGCGTTTCCGTTTTTAAATGCGCTTGGATTTTGGTTATTTTTCTTCGGTGGTGTGTTTTTAAACTTATCATGGTTTTTAGGTGGCGCACCTGATGCTGGTTGGACATCGTATGCATCATTATCGCTTGCATCACCAACACACGGGATCGACTTTTACGTATTAGGTTTACAAATTTCCGGTCTCGGAACGTTAATCGGTGGAATTAACTTCCTTGTGACAATCATCAACATGCGCGCACCGGGAATGACATATATGCGCATGCCGATGTTTACATGGGCGACGTTTGTCACATCTGCGCTTATTTTATTCGCGTTCCCACCATTAACAGTCGGTTTAATTTTCATGATGATGGACCGTTTGTTCGGTGGAAACTTCTTTGATCCGGCGCTTGGTGGAAATACGATCATTTGGGAACATTTATTCTGGATTTTCGGTCACCCAGAAGTATACATTCTCGTATTGCCAGCGTTCGGTATTTTCTCTGAAATTTTTGCAACGTTCTCGCGTAAGCGTTTGTTCGGCTATTCATCGATGGTATTTGCAACGGTGTTAATCGGATTTTTAGGATTCATGGTTTGGGCGCACCATATGTTTACAGTTGGTTTAGGTCCAATTGCCAACGCCATCTTTGCGGTTGCGACAATGGCAATTGCGGTTCCAACGGGAATTAAAATTTTCAACTGGTTGTTTACGATATGGGGCGGAAGCATTCGCTTTACAACACCAATGATGTATGCGGTAGCGTTTATTCCATCGTTCGTTATCGGTGGAGTGACAGGTGTCATGAACGCTGCAGCAGCGGCAGACTATCAATATCATGACAGTTATTTCGTCGTTGCGCACTTCCACTATGTTATCGTCGGCGGGGTTGTTTTCGCGCTACTAGCAGGTGCTCACTACTGGTGGCCAAAAATGTTCGGTAAAATGTTAGATGAAAAATTAGGAAAAGTAACATTCTGGTTGTTCTTCACTGGTTTCCATTTAACATTCTTCATTCAACATTTCCTTGGCTTAATGGGAATGCCTCGTCGCGTATTCACATTCTTACCTGGCCAAGGATTTGAAACAGGAAACATGATTAGTACTGTTGGTGCATTTTTCATGGCAGCAGGTATAATCGTGTTATTAGCAAATGTTGTCATCACAACAGTAAAAGGAAAACGCGTTGGCAACGATCCATGGGAAGATGGCCGTACGTTGGAATGGGCAGTATCTTCGCCAGCGCCAGAGTACAACTTTGCGCAAACGCCGCTTGTGCGTGGTTTAGACGCATATTGGATTGAAAAAATGGAAGGCAAAAAAGGCTTAACACCAGCAGAACCGCTTGGCGATATTCATATGCCAAACCCTACAATTTTGCCGTTCGTTATGTCGTTAGGTCTATTCATTTCAGCGTTAGGCTTCTTATTCCATAACGACTACGGTTGGGGATTACCTGTTGGTATTATCGGGTTACTGATCACGCTAGTTGCCATGTTCTTCCGTTCAATTATTGATGACCACGGCTTCCATATTCCTAAAGAAGAAGTAATGGAAGCAGAGAAGAAGGGGGCTGGGGCATAATGCATGTGGAAGAAAAATTAACGCCGGAGACGTTCCCGGCAGAGCCTGAAAAAGCGACCCTTGAAGGGAAAAATAAGTTTTTAGGTTTTTGGTTTTTCCTCGGCGGAGAGACGGTATTGTTCGCCTCTCTCTTCGCCACATATTTAGCGTTGAAGGATTCTGTCGCAGGCGGTCCGTCTGCAAAAGAACTGTTCCAAATGCCGATCGTCTTTTTAGCGACGATGTTGCTTTTAACGAGCAGTTTAACGAGCGTATATGCGATGCATCATATGCGCAACTTTGACTTTAAAAAAATGCAGCTTTGGCTCGGCATTACCGTATTGCTTGGCGCCGGCTTCTTAGCGCTTGAAATTTACGAGTTTACAGAATACGTACATGAAGGATTTAAGTTTTCAACAAGCGCCTTTTCTTCAGCGTTTTATACGCTTGTTGGTACGCACGGTGCCCACGTCGCATTTGGTTTACTTTGGATTTTAACGTTAATGATTCGCAATGCGAAACGCGGGTTAAACTTATATAATGCACCGAAGTTTTACGTTGCCAGCTTATATTGGCACTTTATCGACGTCGTTTGGGTGTTCATTTTCACGGTCGTATACTTAATGGGAATGGTGGGGTGATTGTATGGCAAATCATACACATGTACAAAACCCAAAAGTAGATGTACAATATCGCCGCAAAAAAAATGCGGAAGAAATGAAACATCAAATCATTTCGTTTACGTTAATGATCTTTTTAACGCTTATCGCCTTTTTTGCGGTTGGATATGAAGGATTTTCCGCTTGGTTTTCTGTACCGTTCATTTTATTGTTAGCGGTCGTGCAAGTCATTTTCCAGCTATATTACTTCATGCATATGAGCCATAAAGGGCATGAACTTCCAGCGCTTTTCTTGTACGGCGGGGTAGCCGTGGCGTTTATTACGATTTGGGCGTTTTTAACAGTCGTCTGGATTTAAGAAGCTAGCATTGGCTAGCTTCTTTTCTTTTCACGTTTGTTACGTTTGTAGTATAATAAAGTTGGAAAAAAAGCGAGGTGAGTATGATGCCGTTAAGTATATTTGGTTTTGAAGCGATGTGGAGTCCATACTTTTTTATTTTTTTAGTCGCTGTGACGATCGTTTATTTTTGGCTTGTCAATCGCTCAAAAGAACAAACGACGACGAAACAAAAAACGTTGTTTGTGACTGCGATTGTTTTGCTTTATATTTGTAAAGGTTCTCCTGTCGATTTGTTAGGTCATTTAATGTTTAGTGCGCATATGACGCAAATGGCTGTTCTTTATTTAATGGTGCCGCCGCTACTTATTAAAGGCATTCCGTCGTGGATGTTTGAAGCGTTATTTCGCATGCGCATCGTCCGTTCAATGTTTACGTTTTTCACAAAACCGTTAATTGCGTTATTTTTGTTTAATGGCATTTTTTCGCTATATCACGTGCCGCTTATTTTCGATGTTGTGAAAACAAATATGTGGCTTCACGCGCTCATGACGACAGCTATTTTTATTGCGGCGATGATGATGTGGTGGCCACTTGTGAACGACGTTCATGGTTTTCCGAGATTATCGGGTGTGAAAAAAGTTGGTTATATTTTCGCTGATGGTGTATTGCTTACACCTGCTTGTGCGCTTATTATTTTCGCCGATACACCGTTGTATGCCACATATTACGATCCAGCTGCCTGGATGAACGCGTTAGCGCTTTGTGTGCCGCAAACGACATTAGCGTCACTTGAATTGAGCGGACCGGAAATGTTTAGCTCGATGTCTCTGTTACACGATCAACAGCTCGGTGGCGTTTTAATGAAAATTATTCAAGAAATTGTGTATGGGGTTATGTTATTTTTCATTTTTATTGAATGGTATCGAAAAGAAAGAGATGAAGAACACGTGGCTGTTTAGACGACAAAATGATCAAATAGGAGAGGGAATACGATGGGTTCGTTACCGATTTTACCTACGATTAGTACAAGCTTTATCGTCATTAGTGCTATCCTTGTAGCAGTCGGCTGGTATTTTATTCGCCAAAAGCAAGTGAAGAAGCATGAAAAAACGATGTGGCTTGCGGCCGCTTTCGCACTAGCATTTTTCATCATTTATTTATCACGTACGATTTTCATTGGAAATACAAGCTTTGGTGGACCGGATCATTTGAAAATTTACTACACACTCTTTTTGTTTTTTCACATTTTTTTAGCGACTGCCGGCGCGGTGTTCGGCATTGTCACGTTGCTTTCCGCGGTGAAAAAAAATTGGGTACGCCATAAAAAGCTCGGTCCGATAACAAGCATCGTTTGGTTTTTCACCGCGACAACAGGCGTTGTTGTGTATTTGTTGTTATACGTATTTTACCGCGGCGGTGAAACGACATCGGTCATTAAAGCCATTTTAGGATTTTAAAAAGAGGGTGGGCATTCACCCTCTTTATCATTTGTATCATAAAGTAATGGCATCAAAACATAAATATTTTGAACGACGAAGCGGCATCTGCTTTGATTTTAGTGTGGGGGATGGATATGCATAAACCCGTTATAACGATTGTTGCGATGAGTGTACAACCGTTTGATCATGTCATATTAGAAGAAGTGAACGTGTATGAACGACAAAACCGATTGACGATTTCCATGACCATTTCTGTCAAGCTGCATGGCAATATGCTCACCTTATGTGAACGTATTCAAAAACAAGTGATCGATGACATATACGACATGACAGGAAAAGAGGTTGTTTCTGTTCACCTGTACGTCCGTCGTCTCATTGACGGAAAAAACGCATGAGCGCGCTCATGCGTTTATAGTTGCAAGACCTTCTTTCACTTTTGCTAAAAGAGCTTCACATTGGTTTACTAATGATGAAGGGAAGTTCTCTCCCTCACCATATTCGACACCATGTGGATAATAATACTTGCCAAGCAACGGCTTCATCAGTTTAATGACCGCATGGCGACCACCAACGTCTCCTTCAATCGCATAACCTTGCACACGTAAATAAAAGACGTCATTTTTAATTTCAAATTTGCGGTCATATGTGACACGTTCGTAATCCCATTGACCGGCACGTACGAAGCCGAGGCTTTCCATTAAGTCATCTAAACGTGTTAATGGCGCTGTTTGATTTTCAATACCTGTATTTTCGAAGCGCATCGTTTAAGTCCCCCTTATGTAAAATAAAACATTCCTCCATTAATGATAGTACGAAAGCGCATAACTTTCAATGACGAGCTTTATAATTGTTTCGATTTTGGTGAAACTAATGTGTGAAAGTCCTGCGGTAATATGTCAAGGTGAAAAATCATCGAAATTGGAAATTCGATTGTCCGATGACCCGAAAAAAGGCAATACTTAAGAAGCCCAGTCTTGTCTTATGTCATTAACTGGGTTTTAATGCAAAATCAGTTAGATCGATACCCCTATCGATCTTCCCCCTTTCTTGGCGTGTAGATTTGACCGTTGCGTAGCAGCGCATCGATCACACGCACGAGTTTTCGAGCGGTGAGGACGAGGGCTCGTTTGTGTTGGTGCTTTGGTACTTCCTCATACTTCTTCCGGTAATAGGTGCGAAACGACGCATCATGCCGTTGTACCGAGTTGGCAGCCTCCACTAGGTAGTAACGGAGATAGCGATTGCCGGAACGAATGAGGGAAGTCTCCTCGGCTTGGAACCGACCGGACTGGTGCTTAGACCAAGTCAAACCTGCATACTTTGCTAAGGCGGCTTGGTTGTCAAAGCGCTCGATTTGTCCAATTTCGGCTAAGATGCCAGCGGCGTAGACCGGACCAATGCCGGGAATCGTTTGTAACGTATTTGGGATGCCTTCCAAATGGCGAGTAATCGCTTTATCTAGCTCTTTAATTTGCGCTTGAAGGCTACGGATGGATTGAATCGATAGCCCTAAAAGCAAGTCGATGGAATCCTCGACACATTTGGAAAGCCGATACGACGAACGAGCCGCCTTTTGAATGGACTTGGCGATGCATTCCGGATCGGCAAAGCGATTGCGTCCTTTTTGGCGCAAGAAGTCAGCGAGCTGTTGCACGTCCATCTGACTGATTTCGTCTAAGCTAAACGACTCGAGAAGAAGCTCTAAGATGGCATGTCCGAACACGGAGCTGTCCACCTCTTGGGTAAAGGAACTGCACTTGTAAAACAAGTGTTGGAGGAAGTACTGCTTTTCCCGAGTCAGCTGATGGACGAGATGATAGCGCATGCGCGTGAGCCGTTGAAGGGCGATAAACTGTTCTTGCATGACAGCTGTCACTTTCAAACGGCCAAAGCGAAGCCGATCGGCGATGATCCACGCATCGATGCCGTCCGTTTTATCCAAGTCAGTGTACGCTTCTTTAAATTTGCGAATGAGCTTTGGATTGATGGTAAACACCTTGACATTCCAAGACTTCAGCTCCTCCTGTTGGTGGAAAAACATCGCTGGATGCCAGCTGTAGACCGAAGTGGCTTCCATCCCGATGAGAATTTCGGATGGTTGGAGCTTGTTGGCCCACAGGAGGATTTGATCGCGAAGGAAGGTCGCGCCAAGGAGATGATTGTCCACCTTGAATTGGGCGCACGTGTTTCCTTCTTGATCCATGATACACGTGTATAAGTCCGTTGAGCTCACGTCAATCCCGACGTAGAGTTTCATGAGATCACCTCCAATCGTAGTAGGATCGTGGGGTTGGGACTCTTCGGGATGCCCCCGGACCGCGCCTGTTGACCAGTCACCCTCGCATATGAGAACTCACGTTGGGCCATGGGCTGCCTGGAAGCTGCTCCTTCCAGCATGGGAAACCAACGGGAACAGCCTGCGGGTTAGAAGTCCGAACAGGAGCCGGGGAGACAGACTTTCTAAGTAGTCAAAGCTACAGGAGAGAGAAGAGTGTCCCCGATGATCCTAAGACCATTATCCAAGAACATCGCGAAAAGTCCAACCCCGATGTAGTGCCATCCACGGGGGAGGGGCGCGCCCCTCCCCCGTGGGCAAATCACTTACACATATGCGATTGTCAAGGAGCATATCCAACTGGAAATTCGATTTAAAAATCTTTCTAAACATACTATACGAGGAGAGATGCACATGCCAAAAGTAAAAGAAATGATGACAACAGAAGTCGAATGTTGTACACCGCTCGATAATATGTACGAAGCAGCGGTAAAAATGCGCGATTATAACGTCGGTGCTATTCCGATGAATGAGGGCTATGTTTTTTGCGTAGCCTTTATTTTTTAGTGTTGCAATGCAGACAAGCTGTATATAATGGAAGTATCAACAGCTAAGGGAGAATGATGGATGCGTTGGATCATTGCTCTAATTACGATCTTTATTTTTATTTTTTCTTTTTTTCCAACTAATGAACAAGCCCCGCTAAATGATACATCGATCATGAGTGAACAAACGAGCGAGAAAATTGTTGCAGAAGGGTTAGGGGCGTGGATTGGCAAGACGGAAGAAGAAGTGAGACAAACATTCGGACAACCAGCACGTATCGATCCGTCCGCTTACGGTTACGTATGGTGGGTATATAACGACCCGAAAACGTATATGCAAATCGGTATTGTTGACGGACGGGTTGTCACAATTTATGCGTGTGGACCGAAAGTCAACGTTGCACCGTTTCAGTTCGATCGCTCGATTAACGAACTATTACAAACGATGCCGCTTCACGATACAATTCATGTGCAACTGGACGATGGCGTATATCGCTTTCAATTGACAGAAGAAGATTTACTCATTCAACCGCTTCTTTCGTTTGACGACGTTTACGTACAATTGTATATTGATCGTTTTACCGGCAAATTATCAAGCATTCGCTGGGTCGACGGAGAAACGTTAGTGAAGCTTCGTCCATATGAACTTGAATATCGTGGTCCGTTACCGAGCGTAGAAATGGATGAAACGCTCGAAAAACAAGTCGAGCAAGCAAATGCACAACAAATTTTTGAGATTACAAACGTCATGCGCATTCGTCACGGTGTTCCACCGCTTACATGGGATGAGCGCGTGGCGGAAGTGGCGTACGGACATAGTAAAGATATGGCAGAAAATGATTTTTTTGCGCACGAATCGCCAACGAACGGAGATTTACAACAGCGGTTGACGAAAGCAAACGTTCGTTTTGAATTAGCGGGAGAAAATATCGCCTCGGAATATGTCGATGGACCGGCGGTTGTCGAAGCGTGGCTTAACAGCCGTAGTCATCGGCAAACGTTGTTAAATGCTGAGTTGACGCATTTAGGCGTTGGTGTATATAAACGTCATTATACGCAAAACTTTATTCGCCCTTTTTCTGAGCCAAAATAGGCGCACGCATTGGCTGTTCGGTCGTAATATATGATAGGCAAACAAACAAGGAAGGAGCGACCGATATGTCCATCGAACAATTTAAACAGTTTGTGAAAAACCATCCGAAACTGATTGAAGAGGTGCGCCAAGGGAAAAAGACGTGGAAAGAGTTATATAACGATTGGTACGTGTTTGGCGAAGACGATGACATGTGGGACGAATATCGCCCAAGCGATGTCAAACAAGATCAAGGGGATTTGATGCAAAAGCTAGCCAGTTACGTCAAACAACTTGATGTTAATGAACTTCAAACGTACATTGCAAACGTTCAACAAGCGATCGCATCCATCCAAGAAGTCGTCCGCCAAATGCAGCAGACGAAAAAAGATCCGTTTTCGTTTCGAAAAGATTAAGGAGATAGGCGATGAGAAAAGACGTATACGAATACATTGTAGCAAAGCCGAAGCTTCATCAATTTTTACGCGAGCAACCGATATGGTATCGGCGATTAGCAAGACGTCCGATGGATGTGAAAGAAATGGAAAAACAAGCGCGTCACTATTATAAACAAACGTTGCCGCATAAAGTCGAACAAGTCGTTCAAACGGTTGAAATGGCTAAAATGATGATGGCGATGATGAAACTGATGAAAGACACTCATAATTAAGCGAGAAACGCAAACACTATCACTTATAAACAAAATGAAAGGACGGTGAAAGTGTTGCGCTTCTTTTTTTTATGTATTGCGCTTTTGTTTTCTACGTATGTTCATCACGACAGCACAATCGTTTTTGCTGAGCAAAAACAAACGTTATTTGTGAAACATCTCGTCAAAGGAAATAACGTATTTGTCGAATGTATTGTCGATCAGTTTACGTTTACAAAAGGAACGCATCCGAAAAAAGACGGACAAGGACGCATATACATTTACGTGAACGGGAAACGAGTGGGCGAAACGACAACGGCGGCTTTTGTCATTCGGGGGTTGCCCGTTGGAAAACATGCGATTCGGTTGGAACTTGTCCATAACGATGCAAGTAAATATAACATCTCACATGAATTTACGGTGACGATTTCATAAGTCTGGGGCAACCAGACTTATTTGTTTTGTTGGCGAAATCATGTTATGATACCGTTGTGGAGGTGTTGCTCGTGATTGTAGCAACGATCGAACGATTACAGTTGTTAGACTTTGCTGAAGAGCTTGGCAAAATGATTGTCGAATCAGACGTGGCGGAGGAATACCGTCGCTGTTTTTATCATATGCAACAAGATGAAAAAGCGCAGCAACTTATTCGCCGGTTCGTTCAGCTAAAAGAACGGTACGAAGAGGTGCAGCGTTTTGGCAAATATCATCCAGACTACAAAGAAGTCACAAAGCAAGTGCGTGAGGCAAAACGCGAACTGGATTTACACGGTCCGATTGCCGCGTTTAAACAAGCAGAAAAAGACATGCAGTCGCTGTTAGATGAAATTAGCACGATGATCGGTCGCGCCGTATCTGAAAACATTAAAGTGCCGACAGGAAATCCGTATTTCGATTCTTTATCTTGCGGTGGAGGATGCGGATCTGGCGGTGCGTGTGGCTGTCGGACGAAGTGAAAAAGGGGATGGGATTTTTATGTTTCCAATGCGTCAAGGCATTATCGTTTGGCTGTATTCGTTAAAACATAGTAAACAGTTGCGGAAATACGGAAACGTTCATTACGTATCGAAACGGTTAAAATACGCCGTTTTATATTGCAATATGGACGAAGCAGAAGAGACGATGCGAAAACTCGCTTCGCTTCCGTTTGTTAAACGCGTCGAACCTTCATATCGCCCGTATGTGAAAGTGGAATTCGAATCAAAAGCAGACAAAGAGAGAGAATACGAATACGGCATATAAAAAAAGGATGTCAATCGCTGACATCCTTTTCGCTTTTCTTACTGTAGTGGCGGAATAAATCGATTCATGCGCATAATGCCGATTAGATGCTGATAGTACAATTGTAAGTCCGCAAAAAAGTTAGACGGTTTGACGTCCAAATGAATGATTTCTTGATTCAGTTCCTTCGCTAAATCGAGGAACAACTCATATCGTTTTGTCACTTTCACAGAAGGGTGTGGAATGCCTTCACGGCAAATGTATAGCGGTTGAAAGTCGCCAGGATCTGTCGGATGAAGCACGACGACGAACGACGTGAGCGCCTTGCCGTCTTTCATCGTATGAAAAGCAAACAAACCCGATAAACGATGACGGTTTGATTTCGCAATTTCAATTAACTCATAAATGTCAGAATATCCTTCCCCTAATTCAATAAAACGTTGAATCATCACCATTCCCTCACTTTATGTTGTATTCCCTCATTTACTTTAACACGTTCAACTTTTTTCGACAATTAGTGAAAACGGTGTATGACAATGCATCGGAATTTTGCTATTGTTATAATATAAACTGCTGAATGAGGAGCCATCGTATGTGGAAAGTAGCTTTTATTTCAATGCTCCTTTTCCTTGGCGTTAGCGCAGGAGCTTTATATTACCAATGGAACGAATATCATACGGAAGCGACGAAACAATCAGTGTTGCAACATGATATTGAAGCAACATTTACTGGAAAAACGATCGAAGTCGTTCATCATATACGCGGTGCGGTTGCTGACGCATATGAAGTGACGGTGCCAAAAGAAGTGACAAACATTTCCTGTGCGAAGAAAAAAACGTGCGTCGAACAAAAAAATGGGAAAACGATCGTCGACGCATCGAAAACAAATACACTTTCGCTCACTTATCGCGTGTCGATTGTTCCAAAAGAACCGCTTTTCATTCAACAATGGCTCGTTTATTTTCATACGACACAGCCACAACAAACAAACGTATCGTTCACCGATGTCGTTCATCCGGAAGGGGTATGGGCAGCAGACGGAAAGCTCGTTGGTTACGTCTATAAACCGTCTTTTTCCTTTTTTATGTGGGAAAAAAAAGGCGGACAAACCGTTCCGCTTTATTTTCAATCGCAACCGTTGCAGCCAACGTTTAACGGTGATTTAGTCATATACGCGACAAAACCGCTTCACGAAACAGCGTTATCGTTTTGGAAAGAAAGCGATGTGCAAACGTTAATTGTTACTTCATCACGTTTGCAATATATGACGCCGACGTTCGTTATTATATCGGATACAGCTTCCGTTTCTGACATACAGCGCGCTTACGTTCGCGTGCAGTTACAGCACCGTTTTCCAAATAGCGCTGTCCCCGATTCGATATGGGATTTGCTCGTTTCATATATGACGAAAACTGAGCCGGTGACAAAAAGGGCGAAACTTGTTTTTCAGCAATTGCAACAGACGTTAACGGAAGAACAACAACAAACGTTTTGGACGTTAGTCAATAAAAATGAAGGTCAGCCGTTGACGTTGAAAAAATTAGACGAATGGCTAGGCGAAGCGTACGAAGGAAACACGACATTTTTTCAAAACGAGGAACCATACATGACGTTTACAGAGCGAAAAATGCTCGTCGTCAATGACGTGAAATTGCCAAACGCTCACGTTTTATTAAAAGACGATCAACAACTGTTTCCGTTTATTCCGATTATGCGCACGCTCGGCTATACTGTTCAACGTTCGGGAGAAGCGGTATTTATTGAAAAAGGGAATGGTCGTTGGAGATTTTTTACAAACAGCGCAAATGCAGTCATTCGAGAATGGAACGGGACGCTATACATTGAACGGACGGAATTTCCGAAATGGTTTTCCGTCTACATTAGCGAAACGGCTGAAGAAATACACGTGGTTGGTCAGTAAGGAAAAAAATGCCCTGTGGCATATGCCGCAGGGTCCCTTCCATTCTTTTTCGGACAAGCCGAAAAAGAGAAGGAAAAAAGGGAGAGGAGAAACCGGAGGAAGAACTTATGGGGAACGTAAGTCTTCTCCGTGGTTGGCAACAACATCATTAACGATGTTGTTACTAACAGTATGACCATTGTTTTTCATTGTATACATGATCATCATATTTTTCTTCTCTTCGGTTATGTTACGATAATAAGAAGTGAGGTGAAAGTGATGCGAGTCATATCAGGGAAGTGTAAAGGAAAGCTGTTACAAGCTGTACCAGGGATGACGACACGTCCAACGACAGATAAAGTGAAAGAAGCGATGTTTAATATGATCGGTCCGTATTTTTCTGGCGGACTTGGGCTTGATTTATTTGGCGGAAGCGGTGGACTTGGCATCGAAGCGTTAAGTCGCGGATTAGATCGCGTTATTTTCGTCGATCATGACGCAAAAGCGGTGCAAACGATGAAAAAAAACGTCGCTGCCTGTCGTTTGACCGATCAAGCGGAAATTTATCGCAACGATGCCGAACGTGCATTAAAAGCAATTATAAAAAGAGGGCTGACCTTTCGCTTAATTTTTCTTGATCCGCCTTATAAAAATAAACAGTTGGAAGCGCTTATCGCGATCATCGATGCACATCAACTATTGCAAAAAGACGGTTTTATCGTTGCTGAACATGGGGTTGAAGTCGAGCTTCCCATTCACATCGGTCGTTTAACAAAAGTGAAACACGAAACGTATGGCATCACGGCTGTATCGATTTACGCTTACGTAGACGAGGAAGGAGAATAGAGATGGCAAGTATTGCGGTATGCCCAGGAAGCTTTGATCCTGTCACATATGGACATTTAGATATTATTCGCCGCGGAGCGAAAGTGTTTGACAAAGTATATGTTGTCGTGTTAAACAATTCATCAAAAAAACCGTTGTTTTCAGCAGAAGAGCGAGTGCAGCTGCTAGAAGAAGTGACAAAAGATTTACATAACGTCTTCGTTGACAGTTATCAAGGTTTGCTTGTTGATTATGCGAAAAGTAAACACGCAAGCGCCATTTTGCGTGGCTTGCGTGCTGTTTCCGATTTTGAATACGAAATGCAAATTACGTCTATGAATCGCATATTAAATGAGCAAATTGAAACGTTTTTTATGATGACAAACAACCAATACTCCTTTTTAAGCTCAAGCATCGTGAAAGAAGTCGCGAAATATAACGGCAACATTTCCGAACTTGTGCCAAAAGTTGTCGAAGAAGCGCTCCGAAAAAAGTTTGCTCATGCAGAAAACCACCTTTAAACAGGTGGTTTTTCGCGTCGGAAAGCCGAAAAGACATATAGGAAACATGCGATTGCCGTCACAAAAAAGCCATATTGCTCGATCCAATGTATGTACAATATCGGCCAACGGATCGTCGCTTCCGGAAGCCAAACAGGCAACGTTTCTGCCGACTCAAGCGGCTGAACATACAGCGGTTTCCAAAGAATGAATGCGAAAAAAGCAGCGAAAAAACCGTGAAATATACGAGCGATAAAAAACGGTTGAAAGCGAATATGTGCTTCCGCTAAAATGCTTGCGACTTGAGCTTGGACGGAAAAACCGCCAAAAGCAAGGATGAAGCTTGTGACGATGACTTTTTGTAATAGCGTTGCGTTTGTTGCTTCGCTTGCCATTTGGCTGCCGAGCGTAATTTCAAACAACCCGGCGATGAACGGAACGCTTAATTCGCTAGGTAAGTGAAAGAATGCCAAGGCGTATTGTACGATGTCGGCTAGCCATTTCGTTATGTTTGTAATATAAAGTAGCTTATTCAAAACAGAAAATAAAATAATAAATCCACCGATCATTAAAAGCGTTTGAATGGAGGAACGAACCGCATCTCCAAGCAGCTTTCCGATGGCTTGGCTATGTTTTAAGCGTGTTTCATGCATGGCGCGAAACGCCTGGCGCAAAAGGCTTTTTGTTTGTTTTTGAACCGCGTTGCTTTCGTCTTTTCCGTAAAAGCGCATCATCAACCCGACGCAAATGTTGCCGAGATAATGAGACAAAGCAAGAATGATGCCGATGTTCGGATTATGAAAAAAACCGACGGAAATCGCCCCGAAAATAAAAAGCGGGTTAGATGAGTTTGTGAACGAAACGAGCCGCTCCGCCTCGATGGCGGAAAGTTGTTGTTGCTGTCTTAGGCGAGCAGTCAGTTTTGCACCGGCAGGGTATCCCGAAGCCATGCCCATCGCCCAAACAAATCCGCCGATGCCCGGCACTTTAAATAGCGGACGCATGAACGGCTCAAGCAATACGCCGAGAAAATGAACGACGCCAAAGCCGATCAAAATTTCTGATACAATAAAAAAAGGAAGAAGAGATGGGAAGACGACATCCCACCACATATGCAATCCACGCACCGCCGCTTCAAATGAATGTTGCGGATAGCGAAGTAATGCGATACATAAACAAATAATGATCGATGATAACAGCAATGTTTTCCATTTTTCTTTCATCGTTCGTTAGCCTCCTCATTTGCCGATCGTACTCGTTTTAATATACGAGTATATGTGGACATTTTAGACCATAGTATTGAACAGGAAGGGGGAGCAGGAATGAAAATCGGGTTGGCGTTAGGTTCGGGCGGTGCGCGCGGCCTTGCGCATGCCGGGGTCATTAAAGTGTTGGAAGAAGAAAACATTCCGATTCATATGATCGCCGGAAGTAGCATGGGGGCGCTCGTTGGTGCGTTGTACGCATCAGGCATGACAACGGAACGATTATATCGGCTCGCGACAGCGTTTCGACGCAACGATTACATCGATTGGACAGTCCCGAAAATGGGACTCGTTGCCGGGCGTCAAATTAAACATTTCATTTCGGTCATGACAAAACAAAAGCGTATTGAAGACGCCCATATTCCGCTTGCGATCGTGGCGACCGATTTACAAAAAGGGGAGAAAGTTGTGTTTCGCAAAGGAAGTATAGCAGATGCGGTGCGCGCCAGCATTTCCATTCCGGGCATTTTCGTGCCAGAGCGATGGAACGGGCGTCTGCTCGTGGACGGCGGAGTGATCGATCGCGTACCAGCGACCGTCGTGCGCGACATGGGAGCTGACGTCGTCATCGCTGTCGACGTCGCTTCCGTGAAAAAAAACGATACGATCACCTCAATTTTTGATGTCGTTTTACAAAGTTTAGATATTATTCAAGCTGAACTTGCTTCCCACCGTATCGCCCAAGCGGATGTCGTCATTCGTCCATCGCTTGAGCGTTATAGCTCGTATGCGTTCACCCATGCGAAAGAGATGATTCAAATGGGAGAAGAAGCAACGCGCCAACAGCTTCCGATCATTCGTCAATTGCTTGCAGAGAAGGGGTTTAAACAATGAATAAAAGACGGTATATTCGAATCACGATCATCGTCGCACTACTACTCGCTTTTGCGACTTTTTTTCACTTGCCGTATTATGTGACGATGCCTGGAACGGCAGAACCGTTGCGTCCGCTCGTTGAAGTGCAAGGCGGCTATAAAGAAAAAGGACAATTTATGTTAACGACCGTTCGCATGGGGCAAGCCAATCTTTTTTCGTTTATGCTTGCGCATGTGAGTAAATATAACGAGTTATACCCCATGGATGAAGTAAGACAAGAAGGGGAAAGCGACGAAGAATATACGCATCGTCAATTAAAAATGATGGAAAATTCAAAAGAAACGGCGATCGCTGTCGCCTACAAAAAAGCAAACAAATCGTTTTCGTATCGAAATAAAGGGGTGTATGTGTTATATGTCGTTGATGGCATGCCAGCTTCAAACGTGCTGAAAAGCGGCGATCAATTAGTTGCGATTGACGGGCAACGTCTCAACGACGCAGATGAATTTATTCAATACGTAAGCGGAAAGAAAAAAGGAGATCGCGTCCAAATTACGTATAAACGATCAGGAAAAGAAAAAACAGCAACGTTGACGCTTGCGCCGTTTCCAAAAGAAAAGCATCGCGTCGGTCTCGGACTTTCCGTCATGACCGACCGCGATATCGTTACCGATCCGCCTGTCCGCATTGAATCCGATCAAATCGGCGGACCGTCCGCTGGGCTTATGTTTGCGCTTGAAGTGTACAATCAATTGATCCGAGAAGATTTAACGAAAGGGTATCGCATCGCTGGCACCGGAACGATCAACATCGACGGCGAAGTCGGACCAATCGGCGGCATTTCTCAAAAAGTGATTGCTGCTCATAAAGCAGGAGCGGACATTTTTTTCGCGCCGAACGAACGCGGAGCGAAACATTCCAATTATAAAGAAGCGGTCAAAACAGCGAAAGATATTGGCACAAACATGAAAATTGTACCTGTTGATACGTTTGATGATGCCGTTCAATTTTTACAAAAGTTATCGTAACGGCGGAGTTTTATACTCGCGCTGTAACGCTTCCGAACAAAGCGGCTCAGGCAAAATCGAAAAATACGCCTGCGTCGCTTTTTTTTCTATTTGATATATCGGATCGTGTCTCATTTGTTTGGCGTTTGTCACAAGTGGCAACGTCATGCGCTTTTTAATTTCTTGTAAATACGCTCTCCCTGTTTCGTTCATCGCTAGCGGACGAACGTATGTTGCACGCTTGTTTTCGATTGCTTTCGCTATTTCCTTTTTCATGACGTTCGTTAATATGTGGGTGCATATACGTTGCAATCGTGTCCACGTATATCGTTTCGTTTTGACAGCCGAAAGAAAATCGTGAAATGACGTGGCGTGAATGATTGTCTTTTTCAGACGATGCTCAATTCCTTCTTCCACTTCAGCAATTTGGCGAATGTCATCTACTTCCATCGTCAATAACCGATATTTTAAAAACGGAAAATATTTTTCCCAATCATGCCACGTCATATACGTATGGCGATACGTTTGTAACGTTTCATATGTTGTATGCGGAACGTAGCGTGCGACATCGTTATAACTAATTTGTAAAGAGCGACGAATGCTCGTTGCGCTCGCAATGTTATCGTTTGCTGGAAGCGTTTCGTCGTGATAATGAGCAGCCGTTCGTTGAATCGTTTCTGGCATCATCTTGCTTCGTTGTTCGATAATCGCCTTGACGTAATGTAACCCTAAAATGTTGTTCGGTTGTGAAACGTCAAGCGTATCGTGACCAATGTCATGAAGGGCAAGCGTATACGCTTTTGCATAGTTGATACCTTGTTGCATATATTGTTTTACTTTTTCGTTATGTTGCTCTTTTTCATAAACAAGAAGTTGAGCCGTTTTTATAAACGGTTCGATGCTTCCGTCCTCGCTTCCGAAACATAATTGCTCGCAAAAAAGCGCATCGAGAATCGAAATAGCCCCTTGAGCGAACCATTCTGCTGTTTGGACAGCAAACGTATAAGGAAGTTCAACAACGAGATCGACGCCGCCTGCAAGCGCCATGCGAGCGCGCTCCCATTTCGGTACGATCGCAGGTTCGCCCCGTTGTGTAAATGAGCTACTCATGACGGCGATGACGCAATCTGCGCTCGTTTTTTTTCTCGTTTGTTGCACATGATATAAGTGCCCGTTATGAAACGGATTGTATTCGACAACGATGCCAACCGCTTTCATGTATTGTCCACCTTTCTTTTTTATGTAAAACGTGGTACAGTGAGTATAAGCTGATTATAATGGAAGTAGTGTAAAGAAAAAATATTGACAAAACCGTTGTTCAAACGTATAATTTTCTTTGTTGTCTTGAGGTGATTATCATTGAGATGGTCTATTCATCAACTTCATCAGTTGCAACATAAAGGGCTGTCGATTGACGAAATGGCTGATGTGTCCGAATTGAAAGAAGTGGACGACTCGATTCGCGACATTTCCCCTGTGCGTGTTCATGGACGGGCAGATGTGAGCGCGAAAAAGTTCACGTTCCACTTAACGATTGAAGGGACGATGACGTTACCGTGTTCCCGTACGCTTGTGGACGTATCATATCCATTCGCCATCGAAAGCACAGAAACGTTTTTTTTGAACGATTATGATGCAACCGATGAAGAATCGCATGTTGTTCAAGGAGAGGCGATCGACTTAATGCCGATCGTAAAAGAGCTCATTCTTCTTGAAATTCCAATGCAAATTTTTAGCGAGCAGCCGGATCATCCGGATGCCGTTCCGCAATCAGGAAAAGATTGGGCGGTCATTTCGGAAGAAGAACATGAAAACAAAATTGATCCGCGCCTTGCGAAGTTAGCCAAGTTTTTTGAAAACAAAAATGAATCATAAGGGAAGATCCGGAACTACACCGGCCTCCATATTCGCCTAAATCTCTTTAAGGAGGTGGAAATGATGGCAGTACCTTTTAGAAGAACATCGAAAATGAAAAAGAGACTACGTCGTACGCACTTCAAATTGCGCGTACCTGGTATGGTAGAATGCCCAAACTGCGGTGAAATGAAACTTGCTCATCGCGTATGTAAAGTTTGTGGAACATACAAAGGAAAAGACGTTGTAAACAAATAAGAAAAGCGTAAGGGCCATCCCCTTGCGCTTTTCTTATTTGGAAGGAAAAAAGAACGGGAAAGCGAATAAAAAAGATGGACATGCAGTAAAGGGGAGAGGGAAAATGATCGAAGAACAACATGGCATCGTCTCGTTTACCATTTGTCGTCCGTCAAGACGAAATGCGATTGATTATGCAGTCATGGATGAACTCGAGCAAGCGCTGACGCTCGTTGAACAAGATGATGAGGCGAAAGTGCTCGTCATTACAGGGGAAGGAGAAGAGGCGTTTTGCGCGGGTGGCGACTTACAAGTGTTTCATCAGCTGAAAACAAAAGAAGAAGCGCATGCGATGTTAGCGAAAATGGGAAACATTTTATATCGTTTATTGACGTTATCGAAGCCAACGGTTGCGTTAATCAATGGAACTGCGATCGGCGGAGGTTGCGAATTAGCGACCGCATGCGATTTTCGTTTCGCGCGTGCCGGGGTGCGCCTCGGATTTGTGCAAGCGAATTTAGCGATCACGACCGGCTGGGGCGGCGCGACGATGTTATTTGAAAAAATGCCGTACGATCAAGCGCTCAATATATTGTTGCGCGCGAAAACGATGACAGCGGAAGAAGCGGAGCATATCGGCTTTGTACATCGCGTTTTTCCTGACTCGTTGCGCGAACGATGTGAAAAAGAGTTAAGGGAGTATACGAATAAATCAACGGCTGTATTGCGCGCTTATAAAGAAGCCGCGGTGGCACGTTGGAAAACAGAGCAGTTTCGCCAACGGTTTTTCGCTGAAATCGAACGATGTGCATATTTATGGGAAAGCGAAGAACACGATCAAGCGGTGCAATCATTTTTAACGAAACGAAACAAATAGTCTTCTATCTTCTCTATTAGCTGCATACTCATATAGTAAATGTAGCGAGGAGGGATAGAAATGACGCGCCAAGATGCATGGACAGAAGAAGAAGATGTATTGCTCGCTGAAACGGTGCTAGCTTTTGTGCGCGAAGGGAGCACCCAATTACGCGCGTTTGAAGAAGTAGGGAAAAAACTATCACGAACGGCAGCCGCTTGTGGTTTTCGTTGGAACGCATATGTGCGGAAGCAATATGAAGAGGCGTTAGAGCTTGCTAAACAGCAACGAAAAGAGAAAAAAGAACCGCAACTAGCCGAGCGAAACATGACGTTGCAAGATGTGATCTCTTTTTTACAAACGTTGCAACAACGCGGGGAAGGGCAACAAGAAATCGAACAGTTGCGCGAACAAGTACGGACGCTCCAAAAAGAAAAAGAAGAGCTTGAAAAGAAACTGCAAGCGGTGCAACAAGAATATCAAACGGTGATGCACATTTTAGAACGCGCACGTCAATTGTCTGTGTAGTAGCTGATAGACGCCAGCTACTTTTTTTTATACAATAAAACATAGCAAAAAAGAGGAGGATCGCATCGTGCGCATCGGAATTATAGGGGGCGGAGCAGTCGGCTTATTGATGGCAGCTTATTTCAGTAACCACTATGACGTGACGGTTTATACGCGTCGGCAAGAACAAGCAGAACAATTATGTACGCATGGGCTGACGGTCATTTGTGGCGATGAACGGACGACGCATCGTGTTCATGCTGAACCGTTCGTTCGTGAAACGAATGTAGATGTGTTATTTATAGCGGTGAAACAATACGACTTAACAAACATATTGAAAACAAACATGCATATGCTTCGAGCGGACGCTGTGATGTTTTTGCAAAACGGCATGGGGCATGTGTCCCATTTACCGCACATGCCTCATCATCATATTGCGCTTGCGGTTGTTGAACATGGCGCGTTCAAAATCGACGATACGACGGTTTCCCATACGGGTGTCGGTAAAACGAAATGGAGCGTGTGGCGCGGAAAAAAAGAAACGTTTTCTTTTCTATATACGACAGACGCCCGTTTTCCGTTCCAATATGTCGACGATTGGGAAATGATGTTAATTGAAAAATTAATGGTGAACGTTGCTATTAATCCGCTTACCGCTCTATTGCAAGTACCAAACGGCATGTTAGTGACACATGCGCCGTATCGGCAAGCGATGGAACAGTTGTTTCATGAAGTCACATCTATTTTTCAGATTGAACAGCGAGAGCGTATATGGAAGCATATTGAAACGGTTTGTCAACAAACGGCTGCCAATCGCTCATCGATGTTGTGTGACATCGAGGCGGGGCGAATGACGGAATTAGATGCGATTTTAGGCTATGTGATCGAGCGGGCGAACGAGCGATGCGTCCCAGCCCCAATTAGCACGTTTTTATATGCGCTTATGAAAGGGAAACAATTAGAGGGGGAGACGGAGAGATGAAAGATATACTCACCTCTTTCATTGCTATCATGATTGTTATGCCGTTTTTGTCGTTTTTTTTTATATTTACACTTGCCAAAGCGGTTTTTAAGCGAAAAGGGAGGCGTGCGTTCCACGTCGCTGTAAACGGATCGACCATTTTTTTTATTTTTGCTGTTCATGTTTTATTGCAAGCTATTTTTCGGCGATCATATATTGTTGAACTACTTATTTTTTTTATTGTAACATTAATGATTGGGATCGTTTGGTATTGGAAAAAAACAGGCGACGTATCGTTGCAACGAACGTTTAAACTATATTGGAAAATGCAGTTTTTATTATTTACTGCCGCTTATATTGGATTATTTATATATGGGATCATTCATCGTGTCATGATCGCATTTTCATCATGAAGGAGAAAGGAAGTTCACAATGGAAGTCATCGAGCTGTCACTGCCAGCAACAAACCGTTTAGCGACGGAATACATGGAAGGGGCGTTTCCTGTTCACGAGGCGTTCCATCCTTGTTCTTTTGAAGAACGTTTGCATGAGTTACAAAAGCGGACGTATGCCCGTGATGCGCTCGTTGATCATTTGCTTGCGTATCATAAACAGTTTCAAGCAAGTGAAGAAACGATTGCAAACATTGAAAAATTGCGTCATCGAGAAAGCGTCGTCGTCATCGGCGGGCAACAGGCAGGTCTTTTAACCGGACCGCTCTATACGATATATAAAATCATTTCCATCATTACATTAGCAAAACAACAAGAACAACAGCTTCGTGTGCCGGTCGTTCCGGTATTTTGGATGGCATCTGAAGACCACGACATTGCAGAAATTAATTACGTCCATGTCGCACAACGTGGAAAAGTGAAAAAACATGTGTATTCGCCACTAGCGAAAGAAAAGCGAATGGCTGCTCACATCGAGCTTGATGCAGATGCGTTGAAACAATGGATAGATGATATATTCAAAACATTTGGCGAAACAAATGTAACAAACGAATTGCGCACGTACATATATGAATGTATGGCAACGTCAAAAACGGTGGCCGACTTTTTTGCGGCGATCGTACTTAAGTTGTTTGCGAAAGAAGGGATTGTAATTGTCGATGCAGCACATCCGCATTTGCGGGCGATTGAGCGCGAATGGTTTATGACGCTCGCTCGTGAACACGAAGCGATTACAACTGCGTTGCAAACTCAACAACGACATCTCGCCCAACTCGGCTATGAGCAATCGATTGATGTATCGCCGATGTGCGCACATTTATTTTATGATGACGGTCAACGTCGCTTGTTATATTATGACGATGAGCAACATTGTTTTTACACAAAAGATGGGGTGTATCGTTTCACGCGAGACGAATTAAGACAGCGAATCGAAAGTGAGCCGCAATCGTTTAGCAACAACGTTGTTACACGACCGCTTATGCAAGAATGGTTATTTCCGACGCTCGCCTTTATCGCTGGTCCAGGGGAAATTGCTTATTGGGCGGAATTAAAACGAGTATTTGAGCATTTCCATTGGCATATGCCGCCGATCGTGCCGCGCCTTTCGCTCACGCTTATCGAGCGTCATATTGCTACGGACTTGGCGGATGTGCAAATGACAGTAGCAGAGGCGTTGACAAACGGCACGAAGCAAGCGTTAGAGGAATGGGTGCGCAACAATCAACCTGTGGCGTTTGATGAGACGTTTCATGAAGCGAAAAAACAGATAGCGCACATTCACGAGCAACTTCGCCAACTCGGCATGCAAGTCGATCCGCATCTTGAAAGAGTGATGTTGAAAAATGCCGAACGAGTCGAGACACAAATCGATTATCTTCAACAATTGATTACACGACGCATGTTGCAAAAACATGACGTACATGTGCGCAAATATGAACGCATTGAACTGTCGCTTCGCCCGAACAATATGCTACAAGAGCGGGTTTGGAACGTGCTTTACTATATGAATCGCTACGGCTTAGACTTTGTGGATCGTCTGCTTCATGTCGATTATCGTTGGAACGGAATGCATAAAATTGTATATCTTTAACTATTTTCGTCGATAAAAAAATCCTGTCGCGTACAGGATTTTTTTTATGTACAATAGAATAGTTCGGAAGTAAGTAGTGAATTTTGTGAAATGATGGTACAATACAATTGCACTCATTTTTTATGTATATGTTGTTTAGGTAGGTGACATCATTGTTTCATCACGTAACCGTATTATTGAAGGAAACAGTTGACGGATTAAATATTAAAAAAGATGGTACATATGTAGATTGCACGCTCGGGGGAGCTGGACATAGCGAATATTTATTATCACAATTATCGCCAGAAGGAAGACTATTTGCCTTTGATCAAGATGATATCGCGATTCGTCATGCGCAACAGCGACTTGAACGATATCGTGGTCAGTTTACGATCATTAAAAGCAACTTTCGCTATTTGAAACAACAGCTGGCGCTTTACGGTGTGCATGAAGTCGACGGCATTTTGTTTGATCTTGGTGTATCGTCCCCGCAGTTAGATATGCCTGAGCGTGGCTTTAGTTATCAACATGAAGCGCCGCTCGATATGCGCATGGATCGTGACCAAACGTTGACAGCATACGACGTTGTCAACACATGGTCGTACGAACAGCTCGTGAAAATTTTTTTCCAATATGGTGAAGAAAAATTTTCAAAAGCGATCGCTCGTAAAATTGAGCAAACACGCAAGCAAAAGCCAATTGAAACGACAACAGAACTTGCAGAAGTCATTAAAGAAGCGATTCCCGCACCAGCGCGTCGAACAGGGGGACATCCAGCCAAACGCGTGTTCCAAGCGATTCGCATTGCAGTCAACGACGAATTGCGCGCGTTTGAAGAAGCGATTGAACAAGCAATTGATCTATTAAAGCCCGGAGGAAGAATTAGCGTCATTACGTTCCATTCGCTAGAAGATCGCATTTGCAAAATCGCATTTAAACAAGCAAGTGAAACACCGCACTTGCCGCCGGGATTGCCGATCATTCCAGATGAATATAAGCCGAAATTAAAAATCATTACAAAAAAACCGATCGTCCCGTCTGAAGAAGAATTGCAACATAACCATCGTGCACGATCTGCAAAATTGCGCATTGCTGAAAAACTGTAAAAAGGGGGAAAATGTATGGCTGCTGTTCGCATTCAACAAAAAGTACAAAAAGTACAACAAGAACAACACGTCCAACGCGCGCCAAAGAAAAAGCGAAAACGAAATATACGTTGGACGATTGGGGAAAAAATGGTGTTCGTTTCGTTTTTTGCCTTCGCTTTGTATAGTAGCGTCACAATCGTTTCGAATCAATTTACGATTTATCATGTCAATAAAGAAGTGCAACAATTACAAACAAGCATTGAGGAGCAAGAAAAACGAAACCGCGATTTATACGTACAAGTGAAAGAGTTAAGCACGTATGAGCGCATTTTAGCGAAAGCGAAAGAACTTGGCCTTACATTAAACGAAAATAACGTAAAAGTTGTGCAGGACTGATGCAAAATGAGAAAGCATAAACATACGCATAGAGGAGCAGCTATATGTTTTGTTTTTTTTAGCTTGCTCTTTTTTATATTGTTTGTACGTTTCGTTTATTTACAAGCTACAGGTGTTGTAGATGGACAAGTGTTAGCGGTCGAGGCACAAAAACGTTATTTCAAAAAACAAACGCTTGAAGCGAAGCGTGGAACGATTTTCGACCGAAGCGGAGAAGTAATTGCTGAAGACATTCCTTCGTATACAGTGGCCGCCATTCTCGATCCGAACATGCCGCAACATGTGACCGATCCGGAAGAAACCGCACGTAAACTTGCGCCGCTATTAAACATGAATGCAGCGGATGTCGAGCGCATTTTAAAAAAGAAGGCGAAGCAAGTTGAGTTCGGCCCGAACGGCCGCGGCATTAGCCAAACGGTGAAACAAAAAATTGAGGCGTTACAGCTTCCAGGCATTACGTTTATACGCGATTCAAAACGATTTTATCCAAACGGCACGTTTGCCTCATACGTCGTCGGCTATGCGCAAAAAGATGAAGCGACGAACGAAGTCGAAGGAAAAATGGGCATTGAAAAACAGTTTAATGAGCAGCTGAAAGAAAAAGACGGAGAGATCACGTATGAAAGCGACCCAAAAGGATTTAAACTCCCATATGCAGATGAACAAATCGTTCCACCGCAAAACGGAAAAAACATTTATTTGACGATTGATAAACATATTCAAACGTTTTTAGAAGACGCGATGAATGCCGTCGAAAAACAATATACACCGAAAAAAATGATCGCCATTGTCGCTGACCCGAAAACTGGGGCGATTTTAGCGATGAGCACCCGTCCGAGTTTTGATCCGAACAAACGAAACATCGAAAACTATTTTAACGATGCGATTTCGTATCCATATGAACCGGGATCGACGATGAAAATTTTTACGCTCGCCGCTGCGGTGAATGAAGGGGTGTTTGAGCCGAATGAAACGTATCAATCCGGTTCGTATCAAATTGGTTCTCATCGCGTTCGTGACCATAACAAAATCGGATGGGGGAAAATTACGTTTCTTGAGGGAGTACAGCGCTCGTCAAACGTCGCATTCGCAAAAATTGTGCGTGAAAAACTAGGGGAAGATCGTTTTTTACAATATTTGCATCGTTTCCGTTTTAACGAACCGACAGGCATTGAATTGCCGGGTGAAAAAGCTGGAAACATTTTGTATCGTTATCCGATCGAAAAAGTGACGACAGGATTCGGACAAGGAACGTCAGTCACACCGATTCAACAAATTCAAGCAGCAACCGCCATCGCAAACGGTGGAAAAATGATGAAACCGTACGTTGTTGACCGCATTGTTGACGGAGATACAGGAAAAACAGTGATGAAGCACGAACCGGTTGTTGTCGATACACCGATTCCAAAAGAAACAGCTGAAAAAGTACTAGACATTTTAGAAACGGTCGTCACATCTGAAAAAGGAACAGGGCGTCCGTATCAAATTGAGGGTTATCGCGTCGCAGGAAAAACAGGAACAGCCCAAATCCCAGATCCAGAAGGCGGGTATTTAACTGGGCATCAAAACCACATTTTTTCATTTTTAGGGATGGCGCCGCGTGAAAATCCGCGCTTAATTATGTATGTTGCTGTGCAACAACCGAACATTTCATATACAGAAACAGGGGCAGCACCTGTATCGATGATTTTTAACTCGGTGATGAAAAATAGTTTACAATATTTAAACATTGAACCGACCGTTAAGAAAAAACAAGTGAAAAAAGAAAAAAGCATCGCTCTTCCTTCGTATATTGGTCAGTCGGTAGAGCAAGCAACACAGTCATTGAAAAAACAAGGATTGCGTGTGACGGTCATCGGAAAGGGAACGAAAGTGCGTGCCCAATTTCCACAAGCAGGCGAATACGTCGTTGCGCCAGATCGCGTGTTGTTGCAAACGGACGGAGATGCGATCATGCCGGATGTGACAGGCTGGTCGTTGCGCGATGTCATGAAGCTCGCTGAATTGTTGCAACTTAAACCGAGCTTTATCGGAAGCGGATACGTATTTAGGCAAAATATCGCTCCAGGAGCGGTGATAAAACAAAACGATTACGTCATCGTTGAGCTTGCGAAACCGTCAGACATCGATGAAAAACAACAAGCAAGCACTGAACAGCAAGAGATAGACGGCCCAGTCGATTAGTTCTATATAAAACGGTACAAGCATATAGTGGAACGAGCCGAAATAGATGAAGGAGGTTCCGCTGTATGCGTGCAGTAACAGTTCGAAAGCGATTGACGGCCGTTTTATTGATCGGATTTTTCATTTTTGCAATTATTGATATTCGTCTCGGTTATGTGCAATTTGTATTAGGAGATATGTTAACAGAACGAGCGAAAGATTTATGGAGTCGAAACATTCCGTTTGAACCAGAGCGTGGGGAAATCGTCGATCGTAACGGAGTGCCTCTCGCAACAAATATGAGTGCTCCATCCGTGCTCGTCGTTCCACGACAAATCGAAAACCCATCGGAAGTAGCGAAAGAGCTTGCGCGCATATTAAATATGCCGGTAGAAAAAGCGTATAAACATGTGACGAAAAAAACGTCGATTGAACGTATTCATCCAGAGGGGCGAAAAATTTCAAACGAACAAGCGAAACAAATTCGCGATTTAGGGATGAAAGGAGTATACATTGCGGAAGATTCGAAGCGTTATTATCCGTTCGGGAGCTATTTATCACATGTACTCGGCTTTGCAGGTATTGACAATCAAGGATTAATGGGACTTGAACTTTACTACGATAAACAGCTAAGCGGAAAACCGGGTTCCGTTCAATTTTATTCCGATGCGAAAGGAAAACGCATGCCTGGGATGGCGGATGCGTACACGCCACCCGTGGATGGACTTGATTTAAAATTGACAGTTGATACGCGTGTACAAACGATTTTAGAGCGCGAGCTAACGATTGCGGAAGCGACGTATCGCCCTGACGGAATGATTGCGATTGCGATGAATCCGAACAACGGAGAAATTTTAGGGATGGCAAGCCGTCCGACATTTGATCCCGCTGATTTTCAAAACGTGCCACCTGAAATTTTTAACCGAAACTTACCGATTTGGAGCACGTATGAACCGGGATCCACGTTTAAAATTATTACGCTCGCGGCAGCGTTAGAAGAAAAAAAGGTCGATTTATTGAAAGAACATTTTTATGATCCAGGACATGTGAAAGTGGCAGGAGCGACGTTGCATTGTTGGAAGCGAGGAGGACATGGCGACCAAACGTTTTTAGAAGTAGTACAAAACTCGTGCAACCCGGGATTCGTTGAACTTGGTGATCGACTCGGCAAAGATAAACTATTCGAATATATTCGCGCGTTTGGTTTCGGTGAGAAAACGGGCATCGATTTGCAAGGGGAAGGAAAAGGAATTTTATTCCCACTTCATCGCGTTGGACCGGTCGAACAAGCAACGACTGCTTTCGGTCAAGGGGTAGCTGTTACACCGATTCAACAAGTGGTAGCGGTCGCTGCTGCGGTAAATGGAGGGATTTTATACCAACCATACATCGCAAAAGAATGGCTCGATCCGGTTACAGGAGAAGTAATTCAACGACAAACACCGAAAGCAAAAAGAAGGGTTATTTCCGAGGAAACGTCTAAACAAATTCGTTATGCCCTCGAAAGCGTGGTAGCCCAAGGAACAGGGAAGGGAGCGTTTGTCGACGGTTACCGCGTTGGCGGTAAAACCGGAACAGCTCAAAAAGCGAAAGACGGTCAATATTTAAAAGACAACCATATCGTTTCATTTATCGGTTTTGCGCCAGCAGACGATCCACAAATTGTTGTATACGTGGCGGTCGATAATCCGAAAGGCACAGTACAATTTGGTGGTGTCGTCGCCGCTCCGATTGTTGGAAACATTATGGAAGATAGCTTGCGCGCGCTCGGTGTCAAACCGCGCAAACAGCAAATTGAAAAAGAAACGACATGGCTCGACCCACGCTATGTAGAAGTGCCAAATTTAATCGGTTTAACAAAAAAAGATTTGCAACAGCAACTTTTTAACTTAAAATTAGATGGTAGTGGCGAAGGCGATACGGTTGTTGAACAGGCGCCGAAGCCTGGAGTCAAAGTGAAAGAAGGAGCGACGATCCGGGTTTATTTTGGAACGAAACGGTAAAGCCTAGAGGAAGGTATCCTCATGGCTTCTTTTTCTGTTTAGATAAGAAAAAAAGAAAGGAACGATCGGTATGAAGTTACAAACGTTACTTCAACATTTACATAGCTTTACCCCACTTGCAACAGAAAATCCAACGATTACATCGATCGAAATGGATTCAAGGGAAGTCAAACAAGGTTCATTATTTGTTTGCATCAAAGGATTTACAGTGGACGGACACGATTTTGCGGAACAAGCTGTCGCGCGCGGAGCAGTTGCAGTCGTGGCAGAAAAACCGCTCGCATTGCCTGTACCGGTCATTTATGTGAACGATAGCCGACGTGCTCTCGCTGTATTAGCCGACGCCTTTTACGGTCAGCCGACGCACCACCTTCATTTAATTGGGGTAACAGGAACGAACGGAAAAACGACGACGACGCATCTTATCGAACGCATATGCCGTCACGCTGGAAAAAAAACCGGACTCATCGGTACGATTAACATGAAAATTGGCGATGATACGTATGATGTAAAAAATACAACACCTGAATCGCTTATTTTACAAAACATGTTTCGGAAAATGGTTGATGCGCACGTGGACGTCGTTGCGATGGAAGTATCGTCTCATGCGTTACATATGGGGAGAGTACACGGATGCGATTTTGATGTCGCGGTGTTTACAAACTTAACGCAAGACCATTTAGACTATCATCAAACGATGGACCATTATCGTTGGTCGAAAGGGTTGTTGTTTGCGCAACTCGGTAACCGTTTTGATCACCGACGTCCAAAATTTGCGATATTGAATGCAGACGATGCTGCCTCAGAAGAGTATAAAAAAAGTACGGCCGCAACAGTTGTGACGTACGGCATTCATCATAAAAGCGACATTATGGCGAAACAAATTGAAATAACTACAAGTGGTACGACATTCCAACTTGTTACCCCAATCGAAACGGTACAAGTGAGAACGAAGCTTATTGGCATGTTTAATGTTTATAATTTGTTAGCTGCAGTCGGCGCTTGTCTCGTTTCAAACATTCCGCTCTCTACGATTGTCGAAGCCATCGCCGATATCGAAGGTGTTCCCGGTCGCTTTGAAGTTGTCGATGCCGGACAACCGTTTACTGTCATCGTCGATTATGCACACACACCAGATAGTTTAGAAAACGTATTGCAGACGATTCGACAGTTTGCGAAAAAACGTGTATTTGTCGTCGTCGGCTGCGGTGGAGATCGCGATCGGACGAAGCGTCCATTAATGGCGCAAATCGCTGTCAAATATGGCGATGTCCCGATTTTTACATCGGATAATCCACGCTCGGAAGACCCGATGGCCATTTTAAACGACATGAAACAAGGCGTAACCGAAGACGTTATATGTATCGTCGATCGAAAAGAAGCCATTACATATGCGATCGAGCAAGCCGAAAAAGACGATATCATTTTAATCGCTGGAAAAGGACATGAGACGTATCAAATCATCGGGAAAGATGTGTTCCATTTTGATGATCGTGTCGTCGCACGCGAAGCTATTCAACGAAGAAAAGATAAATAGGAAATGAGGAAGGTGCAACGATCATGAACGAGAAAGTCATTTTGTTTACGGCGGGGCTTGCCTTTATTATTACCGTTGTGTTATCGCCCATTTTTATTCCGTTTTTAAGACGATTAAAATTCGGGCAAAGCATTCGTGAAGAAGGACCAAAATCTCATCAAAAAAAATCAGGTACGCCTACGATGGGCGGGTTAATGATTTTATTGTCGCTTTCTATCACCACATGGATCATGAGCGATATATTTTTTGAACGCACAGCGCACACATACATGTTGTTGTTCGTTACGGTCGGATATGGGTTGCTCGGTTTTATTGATGATTTCATTAAAGTCGTCATGAAGCGCAATCTCGGTTTGACGAGCAAACAAAAACTAGCTGGGCAATTGCTTATCGCGCTCGTATTTTACTTTTTCTTTCAACGTTACAGCATGTCAACCGTCGTCTCCATTCCCGGAACAGACGTGTCCATTGATTTAGGTGTCGCTTATGTTTTGCTTATTATTTTTATGCTTGTTGGCGGCTCGAATGCAGTTAATTTAACAGACGGCTTAGACGGCTTGCTTGCGGGTACAGCGGCGATTGCGTTTGGTGCATATGCTGTATTGGCATGGAACCAAGGGCAATATGACATCGCCATTTTTAGCGTCGCTGTCGTCGGTGCGGTGCTTGGATTCCTCGTTTTTAACGCTCATCCTGCGAAAGTGTTTATGGGCGATACCGGTTCCCTTGCGCTTGGTGGGGCGATTGTGACGATTGCCATTTTGACGAAACTTGAAATATTATTAGTCATTATCGGCGGTGTGTTCGTCATCGAAACGTTATCCGTCATTATTCAAGTCATTTCGTTTAAAACGACAGGCAAACGCGTGTTTCGCATGAGCCCGATTCATCATCATTACGAATTAATCGGCTGGTCGGAGTGGCGTGTTGTCGTGACGTTTTGGGCAGTTGGCTTATTGTTTGCCATTTTAGGAATTTACATAGAGGTGTGGGTATAATGTATAACGGAAAAAAAGTGTTTGTATTAGGTTTAGCGAAAAGTGGATTCGCAGCGGCGAAAAGGCTTCGTGAGCTAGGAGCGGATGTCGTCGTCAACGATCGAAATGAACCGAGCGAGCAAGATAAACGCGAATTAGAGGCGCTTGGCATCCGCCTCGTATGCGGAGGGCATCCGCTTGAACTACTTGACGAGCCATTTGATGTTGTCGTGAAAAACCCAGGCATTCCATACTCAAACGCGCTCGTTCAAAAAGCGCTTGGCAAACAAATTCCGGTCATTACGGAAGTTGAAATTGCCTATGAAACGTCTAAAGCGCCTATTATCGGCATTACAGGCTCAAACGGAAAAACGACGACGACGACCTTGATTTATCACATGTTACAAGAAGCGAAACGTTGGCCGCTTATTGCAGGAAATATCGGAACGGTCGCATGCGAAGTGGCGAAACGCGCGACAAAAGATGATGTGATCGTCATGGAATTATCTTCGTTTCAACTGCTCGGAACGATTCGCTTTCGTCCGCACATCGCCGTGTTGTTAAATATTTTTGATGCACATTTAGACTATCACGGAACGAAAGAAGCGTACGCAGAAGCGAAAGGAAACATTTTTAAAAACCAAACGGAAACAGACTACGCGGTTGTCAACGCCGATGATCCGATCGTCATGCAATTAGCGAAAAAAAGCCGCGCACAACACGTGCCGTTTTCTGCGACTACGCCATTATCGTACGGTGCGACGGTGAAAGAGGGAGCGATTTATTTTCATGACGAGCGGATCATTGATGTCACAGATGTGGCGTTACGCGGGGCGCATAATATCGAAAATATATTGGCGGCTGTTGCAGCAACAAAACTAGCAGGTGCAGACAACGAGGCGATTCGCCGTGTCTTAACGACGTTTACAGGCGTTCCTCATCGCTTGCAATTTGTCGCTGAAATCAACGGAAGAAAATTTTATAACGACTCAAAAGCGACAAACATATTAGCGACGCAAAAAGCGTTAAGCGCCTTTCATGAGCCGGTCATTTTACTTGCCGGTGGGTTAGACCGCGGCAACGAGTTTGATGAGTTATTGCCGTACTTCAAACATGTGAAAGCCGTCATTACATTCGGGCAGACGGCACCAAAAATTGAGCGCGTTGCGCGCGAAGCAGGAATACAGCAACTGAAACGTGTCGATAATGTGGAACAAGCAGCTTTTGCCGCATATGAATGGTCGTCACCGGGCGATATTATTTTACTTTCCCCAGCGTGTGCAAGTTGGGATCAATATAAAACTTTCGAACAGCGTGGGGACATGTTTGTACATGCGGTGCATAAGCTTAAATAAGACGAATTTTAAGTAAATTGAGGTGTTCTGCATTGCATGGAAAAAAGTCTGCACCTGATTTTTTGTTAATGATCATCACGTTTTCGTTGTTGGCAATCGGGCTTGTTATGGTGTATAGCGCTAGCGCCATATGGGCGGATTACAAGTTTCATGATTCGTTTTTCTTTGCGAAACGCCAACTATTGTTCGCAGGGGTTGGCATCGTCGCGATGTTTTTTTTCATGAACATCGACTATTGGACGTGGCGGACGTGGGCGAAAGTGTTGCTTATCGTTTGTTTTATCCTTCTCATTCTCGTCTTAATTCCGGGCATCGGCATGGTGCGCAACGGCTCACGTAGCTGGATTGGTGTTGGTGCGTTTTCCATTCAGCCATCTGAGTTTATGAAAATGGCGATGATCGCGTTTTTAGCGAAATATTTATCTGAAAACCAAAAAAAAATCGCGTCATTTAAACAAGGTTTACTTCCGTCTTTAACGCTCGTATTTATTGCGTTCGGAATGATTATGTTGCAGCCCGATTTAGGGACGGGAACGGTCATGGTCGGCACGTGCGTCGTCATGATTTTTGTCGCTGGTGCGCGTATGAGCCACTTTGTTCTTCTTGGCTTGCTTGGTTTGGCTGGTTTTGCTGGGCTTGTGTTATCCGCTCCGTATCGCATCAAGCGCATTACGTCATTTTTAAACCCGTGGGAAGATCCGTTAGGAAGCGGTTTTCAAATCATTCAATCGCTTTATGCGATCGGGCCGGGCGGGCTATTTGGGCTCGGGCTCGGACAAAGCCGCCAAAAGTTTTTTTACTTGCCTGAGCCACAAACGGACTTTATTTTTGCCATTTTAGCAGAAGAGCTTGGCTTTATTGGCGGCTCGCTCGTTTTGCTTCTGTTCAGTTTACTGCTTTGGCGTGGCATTCGTATCGCTTTAGGAGCACCAGATTTATACGGCAGTTTTTTAGCTGTCGGTATCATTGCGATGGTGGCCATCCAAGTGATGATCAATATCGGGGTCGTGACCGGACTTATGCCGGTAACGGGGATCACGTTGCCGTTTTTAAGTTATGGCGGCTCGTCATTGACGCTCATGCTTATGGCGATTGGTGTTTTGTTAAACATTAGCCGTTATGCGCGATATTAAGGCTGACTTCCCGGAAGTCAGCTTCTTCTGTTACTTTTGATGAGGGGGAAAAACGATGAAAATTGTAGTAAGTGGTGGCGGAACAGGAGGTCATATTTATCCTGCGCTTTCGTTTATTCATGAAGTGAAAAAACAACATCCGAACGTCGATGTATTATATATCGGGACAAAAAAAGGGTTAGAAAGCACGATCGTTCCAAGAGAAAACATCCCGTTTCATGCGATCGACATTAGCGGATTGAAACGTAGTCTTTCATTTGAAAACGTCAAAACGATCGTACGTTTTATAAAAAGTGTGCGCGCATGCAAAAAACTGTTGAAACAATACAAACCGGACGTTGTGCTCGGCACAGGGGGATACGTGTGCGGACCTGTCGTATATGCGGCAGCTAAACTAGGTATTCCAACGATCATTCATGAACAAAACAGCATTCCGGGGCTGACGAATACTTTTTTAAGCCGTTATGCCGATAAAGTGGCCATTTGTTTTGAAGAAACAAAACAATATTTCCCACAAGAAAAAGTGGTGTTAACAGGAAACCCGCGCGCTTCAGAAGTCGTAGGAAAAGACGGACGAGAAGCGAGACGGTCGCTCGGATTAGATGAGAAGAAAAAAACGGTGCTCATTGTCGGTGGTAGTCGCGGTGCACGTCCGATCAATGAGGCGTTTTTGCAAGTGCTGCATGAAGTTGAACAAAAGCCGTATCAATGTTTATATGTTACAGGTGACGTTCATTATGATAAAGTAATAAAGGCGGTAAACGATGTCGGCAATCCTTCAAACGTCATCATCCGTCCGTTTATTCACAACATGCCGGAAGTATTGGCAGGGGTCGATGTCATCGTCGCTCGTGCAGGCGCAACGACACTCGCAGAAATTACAGCGCTCGGCATTCCAAGCATTTTAATTCCGAGCCCGTATGTGACAAATAATCACCAAGAAAAAAATGCGCGGGCGCTTGAAAAAAAGGGAGCAGCGATCGTTCGTTTAGAAAGCGAATTGACAGGCGGGCGCTTGCTTGATGATATCGACCGCATATTGTTAGACGAACAAACGTTGAAAAATATGAAAGAAGCAGCGTTTCAATTAGGCATTCGTGACGCGGCAGAGCGTTTATATCGCGTCATGGTGGAGATGATTTCATAAGTTGCATACGATATAGGAAAGAGGTAGAGGAGGTAGACCATTGGAAAAACTACGTGAAGAGCTCCTGCAAGCTAACGTGGGAACAGTAAAAGAAAACGAACGCATGGCTAGTCATACAACGATTAAAATCGGTGGGCCTGCTGATTTGTTTGTGGAACCGAAACATATAGATGGTTTAAAAAAGACGATAGAAATCGTACGAAAATATAATGTGCCTTGGCGTGCGATCGGTCGCGGCTCCAACTTACTTGTGCGAGACGGAGGCATTGAAGGGGTCGTCATTAAACTTGGCGAAGGATTAGATGATTTATACATTCATGATACTGAAGTGACAGTCGGCGGGGGATATTCGCTCATTAAACTAGCGACGGTCATTAGTAAGCAAGGATTGTCTGGGTTGGAGTTTGCAGGAGGCATTCCGGGCACAGTTGGCGGAGCGGTGTATATGAACGCTGGTGCTCACGGATCGGATATGTCGCGCATCGTAAAAAAAGCACAAATTTTATTTGAAGACGGAACGATTGAATGGTTAACGAATGAAGAGATGGAGTTTTCGTATCGCACATCGGTATTGCAGAAAAAACGAAAAGGCATTTGTGTTGCAGCAACGCTTGAAATGAAAAAAGGAAACCGTGATGAAATTGTCGCAGCGATGCAAAAAAATAAAGATTACCGCCGCGAGACGCAACCGTGGAACTATCCGTGTGCGGGAAGCATTTTCCGCAATCCGCTTCCGCAATACGCCGGTCAGTTAATTGAACAAGCAGGGCTAAAAGGATATACGATCGGCGGGGCGAAAATATCTGAACAACATGCGAACTTTATTGTCAACGCAGGCGGAGCAACGGCAAACGACGTGCTCGAACTCATCGATTATGTGAAAAAGACGATTCACGACTTATATGGCGTGTCGTTGCAAACAGAAGTTGAAATTGTTGGGCGGAAGTAATGCAATTTCCCCATCCTAATTTTTGCTATATTATGCTATAATAGAAATGGAGATGATGAACTAACGGTGGCTGACATGCGCCGTTAGTTTTCTTGTTATTTTGATTTGGTCCATCGACCGGGGTGGAGTGAATGGGAAAAGAAAAAGGAAAAGTTGTTGTTCTTGAAGAACGTGTACCAAAATTAAAGGAGCAGCGACGACAGCGTGCTAATCGCTTACTTGTTGCATATATCGCTTTATTTTTTATGCTTTTATTAGGCGTTGTTTATGCCCAGTCGCCACTTAGCAACGTCGCAGTCATCCACGTCGAAGGAAATCATCATATCGCTTCGCAACAGATCATCCAACTAAGCGGTATAACGAAACAAACGAGCTTTTGGAAAGTGAAAAAAGACGAGGTCGAACAGCGAGTGAAACAACATCCAGAAGTGAAAGACGTCAGCGTAAAAAAACGAATTCCGAATCGTATCGACATCGTGATCGTCGAGCGAACGCGCATCGCTTACATTTTGGACAAGCATTCCTTTTTGCCGATTTTAGATAACGGAAAAGTGTTGACGTATGCGAAACAAGTGATTCCGAGCGATGCTCCGATTTTAGTCGGATGGAAAGAAGGAGAGGCTATTCAAGACATGGCTGCCCAATTGGCGAATACGCCAAATTCGATTTTAAACCTTATCTCAGAAATTCATTATACCCCAAACGCATCGGACGAAAGGCATATTACTGTCTATATGAATGACGGCATCGAAGTGAGTGCTACAATCGATCGTTTTGCGAAAAAAATTGTGCATTATCCTTCGATCGTTAGTCAGTTACAACCGGGGGTAAAAGGCGTTCTTCATTTAGAGATGAGCGCATATTTCAAACCGTACAAAGCGGATGAAGGGGATGACAAAGACGATGAAAATGAACGGTAGCCACGTCATTTTGTCGTTCGTTTGTTTAGTTTTAGGCTTTATGTTGGCCTTTTCTTATCAGATAACGAAAAAAGAGACGACCAATCGCCAGCTTGAACGTCAATGGAATAAAGAATATGAATATCGTCAACAGCTCATTGAACAACAAGAGCAAAACAAAAAGTTGCAAGCTGAATTGTTTAAAAAACAACAACGCGTACGCGAAATGGAAAAACAATTAGCAAGCGAAGAACAAATTTATTTTAACCTCGCTGAAGATGCAGAACGGTTGCGCATGTATCTTGGCAAAGTGAAAGTGAAAGGAAAAGGGGTCGAAGTGACGCTATCTGATGCTTCATACATTCCTTCAGAAGCGAACGCCACAAACTACATCGTCCATGAACAACATGTGTTTCAAGTCGTCAATGAACTACTGATTGCAGGGGCGTCTGCAATATCGATTAACGGACAGCGATTATCGCACCGATCGTATATTTTGTGCAATGGTCCGGTCATTGAAATCGACGGGATACAACATCCAGCCCCGTTCGTTATTCAAGCGATCGGCGATCCAAACGTACTTATTTCGGCGTTAACGATTGCTGGTGGGGTGAAAGACCAGCTGACGAGCGACCATATTATTGTTGACATTACGGAAAAATTGGAAATTACAATGGAACCGTTGATGCAAAAATAGAGGAGGACCGATGTTGACGAAAAAAACGATATGGCATTTCACGCTTGTGTCGCTCATTATTGGCTTTATGTTAGCTGTCCAATTCCGAACGAACAACGAGCCAGACGTGCGCGATACACGTGACATATGGGAAATTAGACAAGATTTAAAAAAAGAACAAGAGCTACATAAACAACTATTAAACGAAATACGAAAATATGAAGAAACGTTAGAAAAATACGAACAGCAACGTTCAGAAAGCAAAGGAGCGATTCTTCGCCAAACGGTAGAAGAACTAAAAAAAGAAGCTGGGTTAACGGAAGTTGTCGGGGAAGGTGTCGTGCTTTATGTCGAACAAATGTATGATGAATCGTACGTCGGCCCGATTAGCGATACGGTGTCGGCAGAGTTGCTTCGCCGACTCCTTAATGAATTAAACATGTATGGCGCTCAATACGTATCGATTGCCGACCAACGCATCGTCAACACGACGGTCATTCGCGACATTAACGGTGTGACGAAAGTCGATTCGTATCCGCTTCGCTCTTTCCCATTTGAAATTAAAGTCATTGCGGCGGACGCCGAAAAAATGTACAACCGGCTAAAAGCTTCAACGATTGCTGATGACTTTGCCATTGAAAATTTGCTTCTTACGATTTCAGAACCGCAACAGCGTGTCGTCATTCCTCCGTACGATGGAGCAGTGCACGTCAAACAAATGGAAGCAGTTGAAGATGCTAGGAGGTGAACATGATGTGGCTTCCCCTGCTCGGCCTCGTCATTGGCATATTGCTCGGCTTGTTGACGGATTGGCGCATTTCGAGCGAATATGCCAACTACTTATCGATCGCGGTGCTCGCAGCGTTTGATACGCTCATAGGTGGTATTCGCGCACATTTGCAAAATATTTACGATGAGCACGTGTTTGTATCCGGATTTTTTTTTAATATTATTTTAGCAACAAGTTTAGCTTTTCTCGGTGTGCATCTTGGTGTAGACTTGTATTTAGCAGCTGTATTTGCGTTCGGTGTGCGCCTGTTTCAAAACATCGCTGTCATCCGCCGAATTTTGCTAACGAAATGGTTAGAAAGCCGCCAAAAAAATCGTTTATAAAAAAGGGAATGCTGTTCGAATGTGGAATATAGTGTTGATATACATAGTAACGTTCATTTTGTAAAGGAGGTGCCACCAGAATGAACAGCAACGATTTTTATGTTAGTCTTGACATCGGTACGTCTAGTGTAAAAGTTATCATTGGCGAAATGATTAACGATCAGTTAAACATTATCGGTGTCGGCAATGTGAAGTCGCAAGGGCTAAAAAAAGGCTCTATTATTGATATAGATGAAACGGTACAATCCATTAAACGAGCGGTTGAACAAGCGGAACGGATGGTCGGTGTAACGATTAAAAGCGCCATTGTCGGAGTAAACGGCAACCACATTCAACTTCAACCGTGCAACGGGATTGTCGCTGTATCAAGCGAAAATAAAGAAATTACAACTGAAGACGTCACACGCGTCATTGAAGCGGCACAAGTCGTCTCCATTCCACCAGAGCGCGAAATTATTGACGTCATTCCGAAACAGTTTATCGTTGACGGCCTTGATGGCATTAACGACCCGCGCGGTATGTTAGGTGTCCGATTGGAAATGGAAGGAACGATGATTACTGCATCGAAAACCGCTTTACATAACGTGCTTCGCTGTGTCGAACGAGCGGGGTTAGATGTGCTTGATGTGTGTCTTCAACCGCTGGCTGCCGCCTCGATTGCGTTATCGAAAGATGAAAAAAATTTAGGTGTGGCACTTATTGATATCGGTGGTGGTTCAACGACGGTCGCTGTGTTTGAACAAGGCTTTTTACAAGCAACGACCGTACTTCCGATCGGTGGTGAACATATTACAAAAGATTTATCGATCGGCATGCGTACGTCGACAGAAGATGCAGAACGCATTAAACTTAAGCATGGACATGCTTTTTACGACCTCGCTTCGGATGAAGAAGTATTTAGCGTTCCGATCATTGGCACCGACCAACAGCAACAGTTTAGTCAATTGGAAATTGCGGATATAATCGAAGCGCGTGTCGAAGAAATTTTGCAAATGGCGCAAGCTGAAATTCGTAGACGTGGATTTCGCGATTTGCCTGGCGGATACGTGTTAACAGGTGGGACAGTCAATATGCCGGGCGTATTAGAACTTGCCGAAGCGATTTTTGAACATACTGTTCGCGTGGCGATGCCGGATTATATTGGTGTTCGTGATCCACAATATACAAACGGTGTCGGTTTAATTCAATTCGCCTATAAAAACGCGAAGTTGCAAGGAAGAAACGTTCCTGTTCTTTCTTCGAGCGCGACAGACGATTTCCAACCGGAGAAAAAGGTGCATAAAGCGCCAGCAAAACCAAAACAAAAAGAAGAACATTTAGGACATAAAGTCAAGAAATTTTTCGGATACTTTTTTGAATGACAATTTGAATGGCTAGGAGGATTATCATGTTGGAGTTTGACACGACTGTTGATCAGTTAGCGACAATTAAAGTAATTGGTGTCGGTGGCGGCGGAAATAACGCTGTCAATCGCATGATTGAACACGGAGTACAAGGTGTTGAATTTATTGCGGTCAATACAGATGCTCAAGCGTTAAACTTATCAAAGGCTTCAATTAAGCTACAAATTGGCGCGAAATTGACACGTGGATTAGGTGCAGGGGCAAATCCAGAAGTAGGAAAAAAAGCAGCAGAAGAAAGTAAAGAACAAATTGAAGAAGCGCTCAAAGGAGCCGATATGGTATTCGTCACAGCCGGCATGGGCGGAGGAACAGGAACAGGAGCGGCGCCAGTTATTGCTCAAATCGCACGCGATTTAGGTGCGCTTACTGTCGGCGTCGTCACGCGGCCGTTCACATTCGAAGGAAGAAAGCGCGCGATGCAAGCGGCAAGTGGTATAGCAGCGATGAAAGAAGCCGTTGATACGCTCATCGTCATTCCGAACGATCGTCTATTAGAAATTGTTGATAAAAATACGCCGATGTTAGAAGCGTTCCGCGAAGCAGACAACGTGCTTCGTCAAGGGGTACAAGGCATCTCTGACTTAATTGCCGTACCGGGATTAATTAACTTAGATTTTGCCGATGTGAAAACGATTATGTCAAATAAAGGTTCAGCCTTGATGGGAATTGGCGTAGCGACGGGCGAAAATCGCGCGGCAGAAGCGGCGAAAAAGGCGATCTCGAGCCCGCTATTAGAAACATCGATCGACGGTGCCCAAGGCGTATTAATGAACATTACAGGCGGTACGAACTTAAGCTTGTACGAAGTGCAAGAAGCAGCTGATATCGTCGCATCTGCTGCTGATCAAGACGTCAATATGATTTTCGGTTCGGTTATTAACGAAAACTTAAAAGACGAAATTGTCGTTACGGTTATCGCGACAGGATTTAACGAAGAAGTGAATCAAGCGAAAGCGACGCGACAAGCGGTTGTCAAACCGACAGTTGGCGTCAAGCGCGAGAAAAAAGAAGAGCCAGTCGACTACTCGCCAACACGCGGACAACAAGTCGAGGATCCACTCGACATCCCTGCCTTTTTACGCAATCGCAACCGTCGCCGTTAAAAAAACGCTCACTACGTGTGGGCGTTTTTTTATTTCCATCATCATATGACAAAATCTCTGAAGAAATGACGTCATCGTTTGACACACTTTTCTATTGGAAGTGCTATATACTAGTTTCAAGATGTTGTAAGGAGGGGATGCCGCTGATTTATGCCGATCTCGTATGGTTATTAAATTTTTGTTTTGATGCGATGTTGCTATGGCTTGCGGCAATTATGTTAAAGCGCCGCGTTCGTTTATGGCGGCTTATGCTTGCAGCATTATTCGGTTCGTTGCTCGTCTTGCTTGTTTTCACTCCTTTTGCTTATATGACATCTCATTTCGTAACGAAACTTGTCATCTCTTTTTTCATCGTGTGGATTTGTTTTGGTTTTCATCGCTTTCGCTTTTTTGTGGAAAACGTGCTCGCTTTTTATTTTGCCACGTTTATGATGGGGGGAGGGATGGTGGCCTTTCACTTTTTGTTGCAAAGTGAAATCACGCCTTATTCATCGGGTTGGCTCACTCATTCAACTTCGATCAGCTGGTTGTTTATCGTCATCATGTTTCCAATTTTATGGATGTTATCAAAAGTGCAAATGGGAACGATTCGCGAAAAAAAATTGCGGTTTGAACACGTCATCGATGTGCGTGTCACATGTTTTGGACAAACGGTATGTTTAAAAGGATTAATCGACAGCGGAAACCAGTTGCGCGACCCATTCACAAACACACCGGTTATGATCGTCGAATTGCAACCGTTCGCACATATTTTCCCTCAAGCTGTTTTACAAATGATTCAAAAACGTACGTACACAGATGACATCCCGAACGAATGGGTGAGCCGGATACGTTTCGTCCCGTACCGTGCCGTTGGCGTCGAGCAACAGCTGTTAGTGGCGATGAAACCAGACGACGTACAATGGTTGGACGGAAAACAATGGATATCTGTCAAAAAAGTGCTTGTTGGCTTTTATCCGTCATCATTATCAGCAGACGGAGAGTATAACTGCATCGTTCATCCGCATATGGTTATGTCGCAAGCTTCGTAATTATTATTATCATACGGCCGTTCGTGCTGAAATAGAAGGAGGTTTTTTTATGAAGTTATTCAAATTACGTCTCACTTATTTATGGTACAAACTATTAAAAAAATTAGGGCTTAAAGCGGACGAAATTTATTACATTGGTGGAAGCGAGGCATTGCCACCGCCGCTCACAAAAGAGGAAGAAGAAATGTTATTAAAAAAACTTCCTTCTGGGGATGAAACAGCGCGTTCGCTCCTTATTGAGCGAAATCTTCGCCTCGTCGTCTACATCGCCCGAAAATTTGAAAATACCGGCATTAACATTGAAGATTTAATTAGCATTGGTACGATCGGATTAATTAAAGCAGTCAATACGTTTAACCCGGAGAAGAAAATTAAACTCGCTACATATGCATCGCGCTGCATTGAAAATGAAATTTTAATGTATTTACGACGCAACAATAAAGTACGTTCAGAAGTATCGTTTGATGAACCGTTAAACATCGACTGGGACGGCAACGAACTGCTGTTGTCGGACGTATTAGGCACAGAAGATGACGTCATTACGAAAGATTTAGAAGCAAATATTGACCGAAACTTATTATTTCGTGCGCTCGATCAATTAAGTGAACGCGAGAAACAAATTATGGAACTTCGCTTCGGGCTAAGTGGTGGAGAAGAAAAAACACAAAAAGATGTCGCGGACTTGTTAGGTATTTCTCAATCGTACATTTCCCGTTTAGAAAAGCGAATTATTAAACGATTGCGAAAAGAATTTAACAAAATGATGTAATGCATATTTTTCCCTTCAAAGGAGATACTGAAAGCTGACAGCATCTCCTGCAAGGAGGGAAAGACATGGCAAGAAACAAAGTTGAAATTTGCGGCGTTGATACATCGAAACTTCCCGTACTGAAAGACGAAGAAATGCGTGAACTATTCCGACAAATGCAAGCCGGTGACATATCGGCACGCGAAAAATTAATCAACGGGAATTTACGGCTCGTATTAAGCGTCATTCAGCGATTTAACAATCGTGGTGAATATGTCGACGACTTGTTTCAAGTCGGCTGCATCGGACTTATGAAATCAATTGATAACTTTGACTTAAGCCAAAATGTTAAGTTTTCCACGTACGCTGTGCCGATGATTATTGGTGAAATTCGCCGATATTTACGTGACAATAACCCGATTCGCGTGTCCCGCTCGCTGCGCGATATTGCATACAAAGCGCTACAAGTGCGCGAAAAAATGATGGGCGAAACAGCGAAAGAACCGACAGCAGAAGAAATTGCAAAAATTTTAGACGTCCCACACGAAGAAATTGTGTTTGCATTGGATGCGATTCAAGATCCTGTTTCCTTATTTGAACCGATTTACAGCGATGGCGGCGACCCGATTTATGTGATGGACCAGCTGAGCGACGAGAAAAACCGCGATATAAATTGGATTGAGGAAATCGCGCTGAAAGAAGGGCTACGTCGGCTAAATGAGCGCGAAAAAATGATTATTCGCAAACGATTTTTTCAAGGGAAGACACAAATGGAAGTGGCCGAAGAAATCGGCATTTCGCAAGCGCAAGTATCTCGTTTAGAAAAAGCGGCCATTAAACAAATGAATAAAAATATTCAATGGTAACATCCCCCACACAGCTGGGGGTTTTTCTATGCTTTCAACATGACTACAACCTTCGATTTACGCATACATATAGGAGATAGAAAGAAGAAAAGGAGCGGGGGAACATGGTGAAAATTTCTGAACTCCAACAAAAAGACGTCGTCAATGTCGCAAACGGCAAACGGCTTGGAAATATTGGAGATATCGATATTAATTTAACGACCGGTCAAATTGAAGCTATCATCATTATCGGTACGGGAAAAGTGCTCGGTTTATTTGGACGGGCGGATGAAATGATCATTCCGTGGCGCGATATTGTGAAAGTTGGTGCCGACGTCATTCTCGTTCGATTAGATGGCAATGAATAATTCACGTTTTCGGCAAGCTGTGATAAAATAGGAAAAAAAGTGATAAAATTGTACGAAGGATGTCGAACGATGAATGAAATATTTCGACAAGCGAGCGAGTCATTGCTTTTGTTTGATGGATGGGAAAATGTGAGCGTTGCGTTTACGACAAAACGAGGCGGAGTGAGCACAGGGGCGTTTGCCACGTTAAACCTCGGCATGCATGTCGCAGACGATTGCGATGTCGTATATGAAAATCGAAAAAAAGTAGCCGAGCAGTTAAACGTTTCGCTTGATCGCTGGGTATGTGCCGATCAAGTGCATGGCGTACACATCGAAAAAGTGACGAACAATCATGCAGGAAAAGGGGTACGCGCGTACGATACCGCTGTGCCTCATACAGACGGTCTGTATACAAGCGAACAAGATCTCATGTTGGCGCTTTGTTTTGCGGATTGCGTTCCGCTTTACTTTTTTTCGCCAAGTAAAAAGCTAATTGGACTTGCACATGCCGGCTGGAAAGGGACGGTGCATAACATCGCGGGTGAAATGGTGAAACGGTGGGAAGAAGAAGGCGTCGCTCCCCAACATATTCATGTTGTGATCGGTCCGTCGATCGGCCGTTGTTGTTACGTCGTCGATGATCGCGTCATTGAATTCGTTCAAAAGGCGCTAGTCAACTCGCCACAATCTCTTTATAATGAAACAAGTAAGGGACAGTATGCGCTTGATTTAAAAGAAATGAATAAACAGCTTTTGCAGCAAGCAGGTGTTCCGAGCGAACGTATCGCTGTTTCATCGTATTGCACAAGCTGTGAGCGGTCATTATTTTTCTCCCACCGTCGCGATGGTGGAAAAACAGGAAGAATGATGGCGCTTATTGGCTGGAGGTGATCATATGTCTGTGAAACAACGCTTACAAACGATTCAACAACAAATTGCCGAAGCGTGTGAAAAAACAGGACGAAGCGCATCAGACGTTCAAATCGTTGCGGTGACGAAATATGTAAGCATCGCGCGCGCAAAAGAAGCGATCGAAGCGGGGATCGTTCATTTAGGCGAAAGTCGTGCCGATGGCTTTTTACGCAAATACGAAGCGATTGGAAACGAAGCAACGTGGCATTTTATCGGCACGTTGCAATCAAGAAAAGTGAAACAAATCATCGATTACGTTGACTACGTTCATTCGCTCGACCGTCTTTCATTAGCGGAAGAAATTAACAAACGAGCGAATCGAACGATCAAATGTTTTGTGCAAGTTAACGTATCAGGAGAGACGTCTAAACACGGATTAGCACCAGAAGACGTATTGCCGTTTATTGAAACATTATCCGCTTTTTCGCGTATCGAAGTTGTCGGATTAATGACAATGGCGCCATATACGGATGATGAGGCGACGATTCGTCGCTGTTTTCGGACGTTGCGCGAGTTAAAAGAACAAGTACAAGAAAAACAATTGCCGCACGCCCCTTGTACACAATTGTCCATGGGGATGTCAAACGATTATGTAATTGCAGTCGAAGAAGGAGCAACGTTTCTTCGACTTGGTACATGCCTTGTTGGTGAAGAGGAGGTGGAGTAAATGGGATTTGTGAAAAAAATTCGTGATTTTTTCGATTTAGATGAGGAAAAATGGGAAGAAGATGAATACGAGGAAGAAGAAGTCGTTCAACAACCGAAAGCCGAACAAAAACAAAATGTTGTGAGTTTACAAAGTGTACAAAAATCGTCCAAGCTCGTTTTATTTGAGCCGCGCGCATATGCGGAAGTACAAGAAATTGCCGACCATTTAAAAAACCGGCGTGCTGTCGTCGTCAACGTCCATCGTGTTGACCGCGATCAAGCGCGGCGCATCGTCGACTTTTTAAGCGGAACGGTGTATGCAATAGGCGGAGACATTCAACAAGTCGGCTCGACCATTTTTTTATGCACGCCAGATAACGTCGATGTGAGCGGTTCAATTTCGGTCGTATCGGACGATGACTCAACGATAAAGAGGTGGTAAAATGTATCAAATAGCAAATGTTGTTGTGACAATTATTCAAGTATATTCGTATGCGATTATTGTTTACATTTTAATGTCTTGGTTTCCAAATGCGCGCGACACAAAAGTCGGGCAGTTTTTCGCCAACATTTGTGAGCCGTATTTAGAGCCGTTTCGTCGCTTTATTCCGCCGATTGGTATGATCGATATTTCTCCAATTGTCGCCTTGCTTGTTTTGCGCTTTGCGACAGCAGGCGTTTATGGGTTAGTTGATATGGTTAATAGAGGGCTGTAATGGACATTTATCAACATTTCCGCAAAGAAGAGCATCATTTCATCGATCTCGTGTGCGAATGGAAGCGGCTCGTGACGGAACAATACGCTCCGAAACTAACCGACTTTTTAACTCCGCGCGAACAGCAAATTGTCCGCTCGATTGTCGGCCATCACGATGATGTACACGTTGCGTTTTTTGGCGGTTCATCGTCGGTCGAACGAAAGCGTGCGCTATTATATCCGCCGTACATGCAACCGAATGAAGAGGATTTTCAACTATCGTTATTTTCCATTCGCTACCCGAAAAAATTTGTGACGCTCGGGCATCGCGACGTGCTCGGCGCACTTTTGTCGCTCGGTGTGAAGCGGGAAAAGTTTGGTGACATTATCATCGTTGATGATGTTATTCAATTTGTCGTTGCTAAAGAAATTGCGCCGTTTGTTCAAATGAACGTCACAACGATTGGAAAAGCAAAAGTATCGTTAGAAGAACAACTGCTTTCGCAACTTCTCGTCGTGGAAGAACAGTGGGAGGAAGAGACGTTTACCGTTTCTTCTTTGCGACTTGACGCCATTTTAGCGCAATGTTTTCGCATATCACGCCAAAAAGCGCAAGCGCTCATTGACCAAAACTTCGTGAAAGTGAATTGGAAAACGGTTGACCAAGCTCATATGGAGTGCCAAGAAGGCGATTTATTGTCGCTGCGTGGGTATGGGCGCTGCCGACTGCAAGCGATTGTCGGTCAAACAAAAAAAGAAAAATGGCGCATCGTTGTCGAAAAAGCAAAATAAAAGCAGGATTTCCGCAAAAGATGTCGAATAACCCGATACGTACATAAGATGGAGGTGGCCGCATGCCGTTAACGCCGTTAGATATTCATAATAAAGAATTTAGCCGAGGCTTTCGCGGATATGATGAAGATGAAGTAAACGAATTTTTAGATCAAGTGATTAAAGACTACGAAATGGTGTTGCGTGAAAAAAAGCAATTAGAAGAAAAAGTGAAAGAGCTGACAGAAAAACTCAACTATTTTACAAATATTGAAGAAACGTTAAATAAATCGATTTTAATTGCGCAAGAAACAGCCGAAGAAGTGAAGCGAAACGCGCAAAAAGAAGCGAAGCTCATCATTAAAGAAGCGGAAAAAAACGCGGATCGCATCATTAGCGAGGCGCTCGCCAAAACGCGGAAAATCGCGATGGAAGTCGAAGAATTAAAACGGCAAGCGAAAGTGTTTCGCAGTCGTTTTAAAATGTTAATTGAAGCGCAGCTCGATATGTTAAACAACGACGATTGGGATCATTTATTAGATTACAAACTTGATGATGAAGCGGTGCAAGAAATAACAGAGTCTTGACGATGGCTATTGTGATTGCCTATAATATCGATTACAGTTATATCGTAAAAACGATGAAGGGGACAGTAGTTCTTTCATCAGCTTATTACAGCGAGCCGAGGGCGGTGGAAGCTCGGCATAAGCGAAAGAATGAAAATCACCCCGGAGTTCCGTGCTGAACAAATAGTAGGCCACGGCGCGTCATTCCCGTTACGAATGTCAAGTGGGCTATGTTTACATAGTCAACAAGGGTGGTACCGCGAGACCTTCTCGTCCCTTTTGGGCATGAGAAGGTTTTTTTATTTACATAAAAGGAGGTTACATGATGGATTACAAAGATACGTTATTAATGCCAAAGACCGATTTCCCGATGCGCGGAAATCTTCCACAACGTGAACCACAAATGCAAGCAAAATGGGATGAAATGGACATTTATCGAAAAGTGCAAGAGCGTACAAAAGATCGCCCGCTTTTCGTATTGCATGACGGACCGCCGTATGCGAACGGCGACATTCATATGGGACATGCCCTTAATAAAATTTTAAAAGACTTTATCGTTCGCTATAAGTCAATGAGCGGCTATTGTGCTCCGTACGTACCGGGCTGGGATACGCACGGCTTGCCAATTGAAACGGCGCTGACGAAAAATAAAGGCGTCAATCGGAAAGAAATGAGCGTTGCGGAATTCCGCAAGCTATGTGAGCAATATGCATACGAGCAAATCGACCGCCAGCGCGAACAATTTAAACGCCTTGGTGTGCGCGGCGATTGGGACAATCCTTACATTACGTTAACGCCAGAATATGAAGCACAACAAATTAAAGTATTTGGTGAAATGGCAAAAAAAGGATTAATTTATAAAGGATTAAAACCTGTGTATTGGTCTCCATCAAGTGAATCGGCGCTTGCCGAAGCGGAAATCGAGTACAAAGACAAACGTTCCCCATCGATTTACGTCGCTTTTCCTGTCAAAGACGGAAAAGGAGTGCTTGATGGGGATGAAAAAATCGTCATTTGGACGACGACGCCATGGACGATTCCAGCGAACTTAGGTATCGCTGTTCATCCAGAGTTGCAATATAGCGTCGTTGAGGCAGACGGTGGCAAATATGTCGTTGCATCCGAGTTATTACAATCGGTACAAAAAGAAATCGGCTGGGAGCATGTGACTGTATTAAAAACAGTGAAAGGAAGCGAACTCGAATACGTCGTTGCGAAACATCCGTTTTACGACCGCGATTCGCTCGTCATTTGTGGCGAACACGTCACAACAGACGCCGGAACAGGTTGCGTTCATACGGCCCCAGGACACGGGGAAGACGACTTTATCGTCGGCCAAAAGTACGGCTTAGGTGTCCTTTGCCCTGTCGATGAGCGCGGATATATGACAGAAGAAGCGCCAGGGTTTGCTGGCATGTTTTACGATGACGCAAACAAAGCGATTACAGAAAAGCTACAAGAAGTAGGTGCTTTATTAAAACTATCGTTTATTACGCACTCATATCCGCACGACTGGCGGACGAAGCAACCGACGATTTTCCGTGCGACAGCTCAATGGTTTGCGTCCATCGACAAAATTCGTGAGCAATTGTTGAAAGCTGTCGAAGAAACGAAATGGGTGCCGGCATGGGGTGAAATTCGCATCCACAACATGATTCGCGATCGCGGCGACTGGTGCATTTCGCGCCAACGCGCATGGGGGGTACCAATTCCGGTCTTTTATGCCGAAAATGGTGAGCCAATTATTACAGACGAAACGATTGAACACGTATCGAACTTGTTCCGCCAATACGGTTCAAACGTTTGGTTTGAGCGCGAAGCGAAAGATTTGCTCCCAGAAGGGTTTACGCATCCAGGTAGCCCGAACGGACGCTTTACGAAAGAAACAGATATTATGGACGTATGGTTCGACTCTGGTTCTTCTCATCAAGCGGTATTAGAAGAACGCGATGATTTACAACGTCCAGCAGATCTTTATTTAGAAGGGTCCGACCAATATCGCGGCTGGTTTAACTCATCGCTTTCCACCGCAGTTGCAGTTACCGGAAAAGCGCCGTATAAAGGCGTATTAAGCCACGGCTTCGTACTAGATGGCGAAGGACGAAAAATGAGCAAATCGCTCGGCAACGTCGTCGTGCCAGCAAAAGTCATGGAACAGCTTGGTGCCGACATTTTGCGTCTTTGGGTTGCTTCTGTCGACTATCAAGCGGACGTGCGCATTTCTGACAACATTTTAAAACAAGTCGCAGAAGTATATCGTAAAATTCGCAACACGTTCCGTTTCATGCTCGGGAACTTATTCGATTTCAATCCTGCAGAACATACGGTAGCGATCGAGCAGTTGCGCGAAGTGGACCGTTACATGCTCATTAAATTAAATCGTCTCATCGACAAAGTAAAACAAGCGTATGAAACGTATGAATTTGCGACGATTTACCATGAAATAAACAACTTCTGCACCGTCGATTTAAGCGCTTTTTACTTCGATTTTTCAAAAGACGTGTTGTACATCGAAGCGGCAAATAATCATGAACGTCGTTCGATTCAAACGGTGTTGTATGAAACGCTTGTAGCGTTAACGAAACTTGTTGCGCCAATTTTACCGCATACGGCAGATGAAGTGTGGTCGTACATTCCACACGTCAAAGAAGAAAGCGTACAGCTTGTCGATATGCCAGAAGCGGTGCATATTGATGATGCAGATCGCATCGTTGCGAAATGGGATGCGTTTATGGAATTGCGCGATGAAGTATTAAAAGCGCTAGAAGTGGCGCGCAATGAAAAACTAATCGGCAAGTCGCTAACGGCGCACGTCATTTTATATCCGACGGACGACACGAAAGCGCTCATCGATTCAATTGAAGAAGATATGAAACAGCTATTAATCGTTTCAGCATTTTCGATCGGCGGAACGTTTGCTGATGCACCGAGCGAGGCGCAAACATTTACGAAAACAGCGATTGTCGTCAAACAAGCGGAAGGAAAAACGTGCGCACGTTGCTGGGTCGTTACACCAACAGTCGGCGAAGATGCAGACCATCCAGAGCTATGTCCACGTTGTGTGGCCATTGTCAAGCAATAACACATATCCCCCCTCGCTTTCAAGGGGGGATTGTTTATGATAAAATGAAAAAGAATTTTGCTTTGGAGGGGTATGATGTTATATTATTTGCTTGCTTTTGTCGTTATATTGATCGACCAATGGACAAAATGGCTTGTCGTTCGCTATATGGAATTAGGGGAAAGCATTCCAATTATTGAAAACGTGTTATACATTACATCGCATCGCAATCGTGGAGCGGCATGGGGCATGTTGCAAGGACAATTTTGGCTGTTTTATTTGATTACAATTGTCGTCGTTGTCGGCATCGTCATATACATTCAACGGTTGCAACCGACGCAACGGCTGTTTGGCATCGCGCTCGGGCTCATGCTTGGCGGCGCGCTCGGGAACTTTATTGATCGCGTATTTCGAAAAGAAGTTGTCGATTTCATTCATGCGTACATATTTAGTTACAGCTTTCCGATTTTTAACGTTGCTGATGCCGCGTTAACGATTGGTGTCGCGCTCATGTTTATTTATACATGGACCGAAGAAAAACAACGAAAGGGAATGAACGATGGAGCAAATTCAACTCACGATTGAAGAACAACACGATGGAGAGCGCATTGATAAAGTCATTGCCGAATTAAATGAACAATGGTCGCGCTCCCAAGTACAACAATGGCTAAAAGAAGGCCGCGTGCTTGTCAACGGCAAAGCGGTGAAACCGAACTACAAATGCCATGTCGACGATGAAGTGGTCATTTCCATTCCTGACCCAGAACCGTTAGATGTTGAGCCGGAGCCGATTCCACTCGACATTTATTACGAAGATGCGGACGTGCTCGTTGTCAATAAGCCGCGCGGCATGGTCGTTCATCCAGCACCAGGGCATATGCACGGGACGCTTGTTAACGCGTTACTTGCACATTGTCAAGACCTTTCCGGCATTAACGGTGTGCTTCGACCGGGCATCGTTCATCGCATCGATAAAGATACGTCCGGTTTATTAATGATTGCCAAAAACGATTTGGCGCATGAGTCGCTTGTCAATCAACTTGTAAACAAAACGGTGACGCGCAAATATGTCGCGATCGTTCACGGTGTTATTCCGCACGATTATGGGACGATTGATGCTCCAATCGGGCGCGACCCACGCGATCGTCAAAGCATGGCCGTTGTTGAAAATGGGAAAGAAGCGGTGACGCATTTTCGCGTTCTTGAACGATTTGAACATTATACGTTTTTGGAGTGTCAACTCGAAACAGGGCGAACGCATCAAATTCGGGTTCATATGAAATATATCGGCTATCCGCTTGCGGGTGACCCGAAATACGGTCCGCGCAAAACGCTACCGATTGATGGACAAGCGCTTCATGCCGGCGTATTAGGGTTTCATCACCCGCGCACAGGCGAATATTTGCAGTTTGAAGCCCCGATTCCTCACGAATTTGAACGATTGCTCGATATGTTGCGAAATAATCGTTGACAAACGAAACAAGGAAACGTAAAATGAACTCAAGTGAACAAAGACCTTTAAGTTCAGTCCCGTGAGGCTGAGAAGGTGTCGGATTTAGGTGACGTCTGCCTACATATACCCTCTCGCCAAACGGTGAGAGGGTTTTTTGTATGGAGGTGGAACGATGCAAAAGGCCATTGTATTAGACGAACAAGCGATTCGACGCGCGTTGACGCGCATTGCTCACGAAATTATTGAGCGCAATAAAGGGATTGACGATTGCGTCCTCATCGGTGTTAAGACGCGCGGCATTTACTTAGCAAAGCGATTAGCTGAACGCATTGAACAAATTGAAGGAACGTCTATTCCTGTTGGCGAGTTAGATATTACATTATATCGTGATGATTTAACAGTAAAAACAGACGATCGTGAACCGCTTGTGAAAGGAACGGACGTCCCATTTTCTGTTACAAATCGAAAAGTCGTTTTAGTTGATGACGTATTATTTACAGGCCGAACGGTGCGCGCCGCCATGGATGCCGTTATGGATCTCGGTCGTCCGGCGCAAATTCAATTAGCTGTTCTCGTTGACCGCGGTCATCGCGAGTTGCCGATTCGGGCTGATTTCGTCGGCAAAAACATCCCGACATCAAGCGCAGAAAGAATTGTCGTCGAATTAAAAGAAGTAGACGACATCGATCAAGTGAGCATACATGAATAAAGCACCCTTTTTAAAGGCAGTCCAGCGAGGCTGACAAAGGGGAACGGTTTTTTACACCCTCTTTGTGCCTTCGTACGGACAAAGAGGGTTTTTTATATAAATTGAGAAAGGGAGAGAGAAGATGAACAAACCGGTATTAGACGTGAAAGATGTCCCTTCTTTTGGACAGCTTGTTACGCTTAGTTTACAACATTTGTTTGCGATGTTTGGTGCAACGATTTTAGTGCCATATTTAGTCGGATTAAGTCCAGCGATGGCGCTCATTTCCAGCGGACTCGGTACAATCGCCTTTTTAATCGTGACAAAATGGCAAGTACCTGCTTACCTCGGCTCATCGTTCGCGTTTATTACGCCAATTATTGCAGCGAAAGCAGCTGGCGGTCCGGGTGCGGCGATGATTGGCAGCTTTTTAGCGGGGCTTGTGTACGGCATCGTCGCTTTAGCGATTAAAAAAGCAGGTTATCGTTGGATTATGAATTTACTTCCACCGATCGTCGTCGGTCCAGTCATTATCGTCATCGGTTTAGGATTAGCAAACGTTGCCGTCAGCATGGCGATGAACGGTCCAGACGGAAAATATAGTTTAACGCACTTTTCCGTTGCGATCGTGACGCTCGCGGCAACGATTGTATTCTCGATTTTATCGCGAGGAATGTTTAGCCTTGTACCTGTCCTTATGGGCATTATCGTCGGCTACGTGTACGCATTAGCTGTTGGTGTCGTCGATTTATCAGGGGTAGCAAAAGCAAAATGGCTTGAGATGCCTGATTTCTTGTTGCCGTTCGTTCATTACGATGTCCGCGTGACACTCGATATTGTGCTATTGATGGTGCCTGTCGCCATTGTGACATTATCTGAACATATCGGGCATCAGCTCGTATTAAGCAAAGTCGTTGGGCGCGATTACATTAAAGAACCAGGTTTACATCGCTCGATTTTCGGTGATGGATTAGCGACGATGATTTCAGCCCTCATCGGCGGTCCGCCAAAGACGACATACGGAGAAAATATCGGTGTATTAGCAATTACGCGCGTATATAGCGTATATGTGTTAGCTGGTGCGGCTGTGCTCGCGATCGCATTCGGATTTTTAGGAAAAGTGACGGCGCTTATTAGCTCGATTCCGACGCCGGTCATGGGTGGCGTATCGATCTTACTGTTCGGAATTATCGCTTCTTCAGGTTTGCGCATGCTCGTCGACAGCAAAATTGATTTTGGTGACAAACGAAACTTAGTCATCTCATCAGTTATTCTTGTCATCGGCATCGGGGATGCGGTTGTGAAAGTATCAGAACAATTTGAAGTGCACGGTATGGCGCTTGCAGCAATCACAGGTATCGTATTAAACCTCATTTTGCCTGGTCGTCCGAAAGTGTCGGATAGCGTATTTGAACAAAAACATGATGTCGCATAACACACCTTTTAAAAGAAGTCCAGCGAGGCTTACAAAGGTGTACTAGAGGAAACCCGTTCATCGAAACGGTCTATTTCCTCGAGCTTTCAAACACCTTGCCTCGCTCGGCAAGGTGTTTTTTTACTAAAAAGGAGGAGTTTATATGCATTTACTAACGTTAGCAGAGCTCTCGGTTGATGAAGTGCTCGCCATTTTGCATGAAGCGGAACGATTTGCGAACGGTGAAACGTGGAAAGTCAATAAACAAACGTTTGTCGCCAACTTATTTTTTGAACCGAGCACGCGCACAAAATGTAGTTTTGAAATAGCGGAACGAAAACTTGGGCTTGAAGTCATTCCGTTTGATGCAGACATGTCGAGCGTCCAAAAAGGAGAAACGTTGTACGATACGATTCGGACGTTGCAAGCGATCGGAGTGGAAGCGGTCGTCATTCGCCACCCATCCGATCATTACTTTGAACCGTTGCGCCATACGATTGACATTCCGATCATTAATGCAGGCGACGGGTGCGGTCATCATCCGACGCAATCGTTATTAGATTTACTGACGATTCGTCAACAATTTGGCACATTTATCGGACTGAATGTTGCCATTGTCGGTGACATTCGTCATAGCCGAGTAGCACGTTCGAATGCTGAAATATTAACAAGGCTCGGCGCAAACGTCTTCTTTTGCAGCCCTCCTGAGTGGCAAGATATAACGAATCCGTACGGCACATACGTCGATCTTGACACGGCAGTGAAAGAAGCAGACGTCGTCATGCTTCTTCGCATTCAACATGAGCGGCATGAAGAAAAAATGGGATGGACGAAAGAGCAATATCATGAACAGTACGGTTTAACGATCGCGCGAGAAAAACAGATGAAGAAAACGAGTATTATTCTACATCCCGCTCCTGTCAATCGCGATGTAGAAATCGCAAGTGAACTCGTTGAATGTGAACGATCACGCATTTTTAAACAAATGGAAAACGGTGTATACGTGCGCATGGCTGTTTTAAAACGAGCATTACAAAAAGGAGGAACGAAACATGGCTATCATTTTCAAACGTGCGCGTTTGCTTAATGAGCAAGGCGAGTTCATATCGGCCGATATACAAATTGACGAAGGTCGCATCGTTCATATTGCCCCTGACCTCGATGCAAGCGATGACGATGAAGTGATTGATGTTAACGGCCAATTTGTCGCGCCAGGATTTGTCGACGTACACGTTCATTTGCGCGAACCCGGTGGTGAGCATAAAGAAACGATCGCGACAGGTACGCTCGCTGCGGCGAAAGGTGGATTTACAACGATTGCAGCGATGCCAAACACAAAACCAGTACCTGATACGAAACAACAAATGGAGTGGCTCGTCAACCGCATTCGCGAAACGGCGCACGTGCGCGTGTTACCGTATGCCGCCATTACCGTGCGCCAAGCAGGAAAACAGCTCGTTGATTTTGCCGCATTAAAAGAAGCAGGAGCGTTTGCATTTACAGATGATGGCGTGGGAGTGCAAAGCGCGCGCATCATGTATGAAGCGATGCAACAAGCGGCAGCTCTCGATATGCCAATTGTCGCACATTGTGAAGACGAAACGCTGACGTATAAAGGATGCGTGCATGACGGAGCGTTTGCGAAACGACACGGACTGACCGGTATTCCTTCCGTTTGTGAAGCGGTACATATTGCACGCGATGTGTTGTTAGCCGAAGCGACCGGGTGTCACTACCACGTTTGCCATATAAGCACGAAACAGTCGGTGCGCATCGTGCGCGAGGCGAAACAAGCAGGCATTCGGGTCACTGCTGAAGTGACTCCGCACCATTTACTGCTTTGTGATGAAGACATCCCAACGTTAGATGCGAACTTTAAAATGAATCCACCGTTGCGAACGAAAGAAGATCAACAAGCGTTAATTGAAGGATTGCTTGATGGAACGATTGATTTTATCGCAACCGACCATGCACCGCATACAGAAGAAGAAAAAAGCGAAGGGATGGTGCTTGCCCCGTTTGGCATCGTTGGATTAGAAACCGCCTTTCCGCTTTTATATACGCATTTTGTTGAAAAAGGAATATGTACGTTAAAACAGCTTGTTGACTGGCTTTCAAAAAAACCAGCCGAGACGTTTCGCATTGACGGCGGGGAACTAAAAGTTGGCGCCAAAGCAGATTTCGTCATTATCGATTTACATAACGAACAAGCCATTGATCCAAACACTTTTGTATCGAAAGGAAAAAATACACCGTTTGCAGGCTGGACGTGTAAAGGATGGCCAACGATGACGATTGTAGATGGAAAAATGGTTTGGCAGAAAGGAAGAGGAGAATGAAACGACAACTCATTTTAGAAGATGGTACACGTTTTGTTGGCGAAGCGTTTGGAAGCGAACGACAAACAGTCGGTGAAGTCGTTTTTAACACCGGAATGACAGGATATCAAGAAATTTTAACGGACCCGTCGTATTGCGGACAAATCGTAACGATGACGTATCCTTTAATCGGAAACTATGGCGTCAACCGCGACGATTTCGAATCAATCGAACCGCATGTGTTTGGATTTATTGTGAAAGAAGCGTGCCTATCTCCGTTCAATTGGCGAAGTGAGCTAACGATTGACGAATATTTGCGCATGAAAAATATCCCCGGCTTAGCAGGTGTCGATACGCGGAAACTAACGCGCATTATTCGTCAATACGGCACGTTAAAAGGGATGATTTGCGACATGGACGTGTCTGTGACGGAGGCAGTCGCTTATTTAAAGGAAACGGAGCTTGCGCGCGATCAAGTGAAACGCGTATCGACAAAAAGTCCGTACGCTAGTCCAGGGCGCGGCCATCGCATCGTTTTAATCGACTTTGGCATGAAGCACGGCATTTTGCGCGAGTTAAATAAACGTCATTGCGACGTTATCGTATTACCATACAACGCAACAGCAGAAGACGTGTTACAACTTCATCCCGATGGTGTCATGTTATCGAACGGACCAGGGGATCCGAAAGACGTACCCGAAGCGATTGACATGATTCAACACATACTTGGCCACGTTCCGCTTTTTGGCATTTGTCTCGGCCATCAACTGTTTGCGCTCGCCTGCGGAGCGAATACAGAAAAAATGAAGTTCGGCCATCGCGGTTCGAATCATCCTGTGAAACATATTGAAACAGGAAAAGTAGCGATCACCTCGCAAAATCACGGCTACACTGTCACGGAAAAGTCGCTCGTTCATACGCGATTAGAAGTGACGCATATCGCATTAAATGACGGAACGATTGAAGGGCTTCGCCACCGCGACGTTCCTGCGTTTACCGTGCAATATCATCCGGAAGCGTCGCCAGGTCCAGAAGACGCAAACGGTTTATTCGACGATTTTATTGCGATGATTGAACAGTTTAAAAAAGAAAGAGGTGCCGTTCATGCCTAAACGTCAAGATATTAAAACGATTCTCGTCATCGGTTCTGGACCGATCGTCATCGGGCAGGCAGCGGAGTTCGATTATGCGGGAACGCAAGCCTGCTTGGCGTTAAAAGAAGAAGGATATAAAGTCATTCTCGTCAACTCCAACCCGGCAACGATTATGACCGATACAGAAATTGCTGACAAAGTATACATGGAACCGTTAACGCTCGAATTTGTCTCGCGCGTCATTCGGAAAGAACGGCCCGATGCCATTTTGCCGACGCTTGGCGGGCAGACGGGATTAAACTTAGCTGTCGAATTAGCAAAAGCAGGAGTGCTTGAAGAGTGCGGCGTTGAAATTCTCGGCACGAAATTAGAAGCGATTGAAAAAGCAGAAGACCGCGAAAAATTTCGAGCGCTTATGAACGAACTTGGCGAACCGGTGCCGGAAAGCTCAATCGTGCATAGTTTGCAAGAGGCGTATGCGTTCGTTGAACAAATCGGGTATCCGGTCATCGTTCGCCCTGCATTTACGCTCGGTGGAACAGGCGGAGGCATTTGTACGAACGAAGAAGAGCTAATCGACATCGTCTCAAGCGGTTTAAAAATGAGCCCTGTTCATCAATGTTTATTAGAAAAAAGTATCGCAGGCTATAAAGAAATTGAATACGAAGTGATGCGCGATGCGAAAGATAACGCCATCGTCGTTTGCAATATGGAGAATATTGATCCTGTCGGCATTCATACGGGCGATTCGATTGTCGTTGCGCCAAGCCAAACGTTAAGCGATCGCGAATATCAACTGTTGCGAAACGCCTCGCTCCGCATTATTCGTGCGCTCGGCATTGAAGGGGGTTGCAACGTGCAGCTTGCCCTTGATCCGCACAGTTTTCAATATTACGTCATTGAAGTCAACCCGCGCGTCAGTCGCTCATCGGCGCTTGCATCGAAAGCAACGGGGTATCCGATTGCGAAGCTTGCCGCAAAAATTGCGGTCGGTTTAACGCTTGATGAAATGATGAATCCGGTGACGGGAAAAACGTACGCTTGCTTTGAGCCAACGCTCGATTACGTCGTCACAAAAATTCCGCGCTTTCCATTTGACAAATTCGAATCAGCGAACCGCCATCTCGGCACGCAAATGAAAGCGACAGGCGAAGTGATGGCGATCGGGCGCACGTTTGAGGAGTCGCTATTAAAAGCGGTCCGCTCGCTCGAAACGAACGTCTATCATTTAGAATTAAAAGAACAAGTCGATGATGCATTGCTACAAAAACGCATTCAAAAAGCGGGTGATGAACGGTTATTTTACATTGCGGAAGCGTTTCGCCGCGGCGTAACAGTCGAACAAGTGCATGCATGGAGCCAAATCGATCCGTTCTTTTTAACGAAAATTTCAGGCATCGTACAGTACGAATCCGTTTTACGCGAACATGTTGGTGATATCGACGTACTAAAAAAAGCGAAAGAAATGGGCTTTTCCGATGTGGCAATCGCGAAATATTGGCAGATGACCGAACGCGACGTGTACGAAATGCGGAAACGTGCTGGCATTACACCTGTATATAAAATGGTCGACACGTGCGCAGCGGAATTCGAATCAGAAACGCCGTATTATTACAGCACGTATGAAGAAGAAAACGAATCTATTGTTACAACGCGTGAAAGTGTTGTCGTCCTCGGTTCGGGTCCGATTCGGATCGGGCAAGGGATCGAATTTGACTATGCGACCGTTCATTCCGTATGGGCGATTAAAGAAGCGGGATACGAAGCGATTATTATTAACAACAATCCAGAGACGGTTTCAACCGACTTTAGTATTTCCGATAAGCTTTACTTTGAACCGTTAACGATTGAAGATGTGATGCACGTCATCGATTTAGAACAGCCAATTGGCGTTATCGTTCAATTTGGTGGACAAACAGCGATCAACTTAGCGGCGGAATTAGCGGCGCGTGGGGTGCGCATTCTCGGCACTTCGCTTGAAGATTTAGATCGCGCCGAAAACCGCGACAAATTTGAACGAACGCTTGCGCAACTCGGCATTCCGCAACCGAAAGGAAAAACAGCGTTTTCGGTTGAAGAAGCGGTACGCATTGCTGAAGACATCGGCTATCCTGTTCTCGTGCGCCCATCGTATGTGCTTGGTGGTCGTGCGATGGAAATCGTATATAAAGAAGAAGAGCTGTTACATTATATGGAGCATGCAGTGAAAGTCAATCCGCAACACCCGGTATTAATTGACCGTTATTTAATTGGAAAAGAAATTGAAGTCGATGCGATTTCCGATGGGGAAGATGTGTTTATCCCAGGCATTATGGAGCATATTGAGCGCGCCGGTGTTCATTCGGGCGATTCGATCGCCGTCTATCCGCCGCAGACGTTAACAAGAGACATCAAACAACAAATTGTTGACTATACGATTGCGTTGGCAAAAGGATTGCGCATCGTCGGATTGTTGAACATTCAGTTCGTACTATATGACGGCGATGTGTACGTGTTAGAAGTGAATCCACGTTCAAGCCGCACCGTTCCATTTTTAAGTAAAATTACGAACGTGCCGATGGCAAACATCGCAACAAAAGTCATTTTAGGCGCAAAGTTAAACGAGCTTGGTTACTACACTGGATTAAAAGAAGAAAGTGAAGGGGTATATGTGAAAGCGCCTGTGTTTTCATTCGCAAAGTTGCGTAACGTCGATATTTCGCTCGGTCCAGAAATGAAATCGACGGGTGAAGTGATCGGGAAAGACGACACGTTTGCGAAGGCGCTTTATAAAGGGCTTGTCGCTTCTGGCATCCACATTCGTCCGCACGGTGCCGTCTTATTGACGATTGCCGATAAAGATAAAGAAGAGGCGATTGATATCGCGCGCCGCTTTTACAACATTGGTTATCAGTTGCTAGCGACAAACGGCACAGCGCAAACGTTGCGGAAAGCGAACATTCCTGTGACTGTCGTCAATAAAATTCATACCGGCTCACCAAACATTCTTGACGTCATTCGCCAAGGCGAAGCGCAAGTCGTTATTAACACATTAACAAAAGGAAAAGAAACAGAAAGCGACGGCTTCCGCATCCGTCGCGAAGCGGTAGAAAACGGCATTCCTTGTTTAACGTCGCTCGATACAGCGAAAGCGATGCTTCTCGTCTTAGAAGCGATGACGTTTTCGACAACAGCGATGGCAGAAAAGAAGGTGGGCGTATGAAGGAAAATATGACGATTATCTCCAATCGCCAAATCGCAAAAGACATTTATGAATTGACGCTCGCTGGTTCACTCGTTCGGCGCATGCGTACGCCCGGACAATTTGTGCATGTTAAAGTGGGACATCGTGAACCGTTACTAAGACGGCCACTCAGTCTTTGCGACATTAATCCCGAAGCAGGAGAATGTACGATCATTTACCGTGCGGAAGGGGCAGGAACAATGCTCCTTTCGCAAAAACAGCCTGGGGAGTCGCTCGATGTGCTCGGTCCGCTCGGAAACGGCTTTCCGCTTTCCGCTCTTTCAAGCGGGCAACATGCCCTTCTTGTCGGTGGTGGCATTGGGGTGCCGCCGTTATATGAACTAGCAAAGCAACTAGTGAAAAACGGTGTATGTGTCACAGTCGTGCTCGGTTTTCAAACGAAAGAAGTCGTCTTTTACGAGCAACAATTTGCTTCGTTCGGTAAGACGTACGTTGCAACGGCAGATGGTTCGTACGGCATGAAAGGATTTGTTACCGACGTCATTCAACGTCACGCCCTTTCGTTTGATGTGCTATATGCGTGTGGACCGAAGCCGATGTTAAAAGCATTACAACAACAATTTCCGCATAAAGAACTATATTTGTCATTAGAAGAACGAATGGGTTGCGGCGTCGGCGCTTGTTTTGCATGCGTATGCCACGTGCCAAACAGCGAAACAGCATATAAAAAAGTATGTAGCGACGGGCCGGTGTTTCGAGCAGGGGAGGTCGTGTTATGAACCGATTAGCAGTTGAATTGCCAGGACTTTCATTAAAAAATCCGATTATGCCTGCATCGGGCTGTTTCGGATTCGGACGGGAATACGCGAAATTTTACGATTTAAGCGTTCTCGGAGCAATTATGATTAAAGCGACGACGCTTGACGCGCGCTTCGGCAATCCGACGCCACGTGTCGCCGAGACGGCAAGCGGCATGTTAAATGCGATCGGGTTGCAAAATCCCGGCGTTGATTATGTGCTTGCCGAAGAACTGCCGTGGTTAGCGCAATACGACGTGCCGATTATCGCAAACATTGCCGGTTCTACGATGGAAGAATATGTGGAAGTCGCCAAGCGCATATCAAAAGCGCCAAACGTTCATGCGCTCGAGTTAAATATTTCATGCCCCAATGTAAAACAAGGTGGCATTGCGTTCGGTACTGTGCCGGAAGTTGCCGCCGAACTGACGCGGGCGGTAAAAGAAGTGTCTGCCGTGCCTGTGTATGTGAAACTATCTCCAAACGTGACAAACATTGTCGCGATGGCGAAAGCGATTGAACAAGCAGGCGCGGACGGATTGACGATGATTAATACGTTATTAGGCATGCGTATTGACGTCAAAACAGGGAAGCCGATTTTAGCGAACGGAACAGGCGGATTATCCGGTCCAGCCATTAAACCGATTGCCATTCGAATGATTTATGAAGTAAGCCAAGCGGTATCGCTTCCGATTATCGGCATGGGCGGCATTCAAAGCGCCGAAGATGTCATCGAGTTTTTTTACGCTGGTGCGAGTGCGGTCGCGATCGGAACAGCGAATTTTATCGACCCGTACGTTTGTCCACATATTATCCGCGATTTGCCACCGCTTTTAGATGAACTTGGCATTCATCATATTTCGGAATGTACGGGGAGGGGCTGGAACAATGGACAAACCGTTTATTGTGGCACTTGATTTTTCATCAAAGGAAGAAGTGCGGTCGTTTTTGCAGTTATTTTCTGACACATCGCTTTTTTTAAAAGTCGGCATGGAGCTATATTTTCAAGAAGGTCCAGCGATCATCGACGAATTAAAGCAGCGCGGACATGATATTTTTTTAGATTTAAAGCTTCATGATATTCCACATACAGTAAAACGAGCAATGAAAGGATTGGCGAAATTAGGCATTGATTTAGTGAACGTTCATGCATCAGGGGGAAGCGCGATGATGCGCGCAGCGATCGAAGGATTAGAAGAAGGAACGCCGCCTGGAATGAAGCGTCCCTGTTGCATCGCGGTGACGCAGCTAACGAGCACAAGCGAACGAATGCTTCATGATGAATTGTTGATTGACCGGACGATGAATGAAACGGTGCTTCATTACGCTACGCTTGCGTATCGTAGCGGGCTTGACGGCGTCGTTTGTTCGGCGCAAGAAGTGCCGTTTCTTCGCGCATCACTTGGCGCATCGTTCATCACCGTTACCCCAGGCATTCGTTTTGCGGATGATCAAGCGGACGATCAAGTGCGCGTTGTAACACCATATGAGGCGAAACAGCTTGGAACAAATTATATCGTCATCGGACGAAGCATCACAAAAGCGCACAATCCATATGCGGCATATGAACGGCTAAAACGAGAATGGGATGGTGGACAATGATGAAAAAAGAAATCGCAAAACAACTTCTTTCGATCGGTGCAGTATCGTTAAGCCCAAACGAACCATTTACGTGGTCTTCCGGCATACAAGCTCCTATTTATTGCGACAATCGGCTGACGTTAGCGTACCCAGCGGTGAGAAAAATGATTGCCGATGAACTCACTTCGCTTATTCGCATGCATTTTCCGGATGTGGAAGTTATCGCTGGCACAGCGACGGCAGGCATTCCCCATGCGGCATGGGTGAGCGAACGACTCGATGTACCGATGTGTTATATTCGCAGTCAAGCGAAAGGACATGGAAAAGGGAAACAAATTGAAGGGAAAGTCGAACGAGGGCAACGCGTTGTTGTCGTAGAAGATTTAATTTCAACAGGCGGCAGCTCGCTAAATGCTGTACGGGCTTTGCGCGAAGCAGGATGCCACGTGCTTGGCGTCGTTGCCATTTTCACATACGGATTACAAAAAGGCAAACGAGCGTTTCAGCAGGAACAAGTCCCATACTACACCGCCACTGATTACGATACGCTCATCGAAACAGCAACAGAGCTTAGTATCATTACCGAAAAAGAGCGAGCAACGTTACACCAGTGGCGCGAGCAGTTAGAAGCATAAAAAAAGGGTGTCCGATGAGCGACACCCTTTTTGATTTTACACTTATTTCGTGGAAATCGTGTTTGTTTTTAAGTAGTGGATATCGTTTGCTTGTTGAATCGAACGGAGTGATAATGCTTGTAGAATCGTTTCTTGATGCGCCATTTTTTCAAATCCTTCTTCCATTTGTTGCGACAATTGTTCGATTTGCTGTTTTATGGCCGGAATTTCTTGCACATGCAACTCAACAACAGTCATTCGTTCCATCAACTGTCCAACCATTTCCCGAATAGCTGGCACAAGCGCCACATCGTCTTTCGTCGCCATACGTTGCTCGATGCTTGCGACATCGTCTTTCGTAGCCATTGTCTGTTCAATATGCCCCACTCGATGCTCAAGCGTATGCATACTGTTTTGCAAAGCGGCAACATCGTCTTTCGTCGCCATACGTTGCTCGATGCTTGCGATATCGTCTTTTGTAGCCATGCGCTGCTCGATGCTTGCGACATCGTCTTTTGTCGCCATACGCTGCTCGATGCTTGCGACGTCGTCTTTTGTCGCCATCGTCTGTTCGATATGACTCACGCGGTTTTCTAATACGCGAATGTCATCTTTCAACATAGCGACGTCTTCTTTCGTTGCCATATTCGCACGCAAATATGCCAGCTCATCAAAAATGCGTTGCAACAACTGTTCCACCCATCTCACCTCCTCTTTCCGTTTCTATTATACCATCATTCGACAGAAAGAAGGGAGACAAAACGAAAAAGTACGACAATTTTTTTGAATTTTTTTCTTCTTGTACATATATTGTCCATGTAAAATAGTAATATATTGTTATAAAAGATAAAAAAACGGGTGATTTATATAGTATTTCTATTTATGGAGTGAAAAGTGTGAGTGAACAGTGTTCTAAACCTTGGAGAATTTTATCCATTTACGACCGTCTACGAGAAGGGGAGACTATTTTAAAAAAGCAAGAAGCTGATCGTTTTAGTGTAGATGAAAAAACGATTCAACGAGACATTGAAGAATTGCGGGCGTATATCGCAGACACGTTCTATGATTCGGTTACAATTGACTACGACCGTCAAAAAAGGGGATACGTATGGCGCCAGAAGGAATCAAAACAAAGGTGTTTGACAAATGAAGATATTCTTATTATTTCTAAAATATTACTTGAAAGTCGTGCGCTAAAGAGAGAAGAAATGAAGGAGTTGCTTGATAAGCTCGTGTTGGTAGCGGATCAAAAGTCCCGTTCGTTTATTGAGAATATGATTAGAAATGAGCGTTTTCATTACGTATCCCTCCACCATAACAAGCCGCTCATTCGTTCCATTTGGGATTTGAGCGAAGCCATTTACACTAAGAAGCTAGTTGTTGTCGAGTATAGAAAGGAAGGTAGCGAAGAGTCTGTTATAAGGAAGCTCAAGCCGGTAGGCATCGTGTTTTCTGAATATTACTTTTACCTTATTGCGTTTTTAACAGAATATGAATTCAGCTTTCCGACCATTTACCGAATAGATCGAATTGTCCGTTACGAACTAAGCGATGAGCGCTTTAAATTGGATTATGCGACAAGGTTTGAAGAAGGCCAGTTTCGTAAACGAGTTCAATTCATGCATCCAGGCGAGTTAATGAAAATTACATTCCGCTATTGGGGTTCCTCATTACAAGCCATTTTAGATCGTTTGCCCACTGCAGAAGTAGTCGGAAACGATGGGCAAGCATTTATCATCGAGGCAGAAGTATACGGTCGAGGTATAAAAATGTGGCTGTTAAGCCAGGCGCAATATTTGGAGGTAATCAAGCCGGAAGAATTTCGCGAGGAGATGAGGGAGACGATTGAGAAGATGTTGGAAAATTATAGGTAAGGGAGGATTAGAGTGGATTATTAGCCGAACAAATTAAGGAAGAAGAACAACATGCCATTCATTTTTACCGTCAGGCAGTGAAGTAGTAACGGATTTGTCGCATTTAAAAATTGCTATAAATGACGATTCTCAAGTTGCACATTCAATCTCTAAACCTGCAAAGAAGTTAGGTGTTTTTATTAAGTATGACACAAACGAAAAGTTCGGTAAGTTTATGTTGGGAGACGAGTCAATAGTTTCATAAGAATGATAGTGTCCATGTATAGTGAAGTTTACATGTTTCTTGTCGAAGGAGAATAGGATGTATGCTGGCTGTAGAGGATAACGTTCGCATTCGGAGAGAAAGTAGTTTGGAATATTACAAAATGATTTGTTCATTTCCTTATCAAAATCACCCAATCTTTTATGAAAATAAGGCTCTCCGAAGGGCATATATAATATTGCTGCATCATTATGCAAAAGAAGATGTGGATTATCAGAGGTACTGCAAACCGATCATTACATTATATGAACATTGTTTCAATATAGAAGAAATTTATAAGGAACAAACCTCGCAGAGTAGTCTAAAATTTATCAAAGAAATTCGAAAGACAAGATGGAAATTCGAAAAAGCGAAACTTCATGTATATAACTACAAATACTTGTTTTTCGCGCATTATTTGTTGTTAATATATGGATATATATCAATGGATCATCCTTATGTATTAGACGTAATCGATAAACAACATTTAAAGATTCATAATAAAGATGCAGAGTGCATTGTTCATTTTGTCAATGCGCTAAAAACAGGAGATTTCGAAGCAGCAAAGTCGTATTTGAATCGAAAGAAGTTTCATCATTTGCATTTTTATTATGATGCATATAAGAAACAAACACAATTTTTAAAGGGTGTGGAAAAAAGATATTTAATTGTGGGAACGATGAGTTCCGGCAAATCAACTTTTTTAAATAGTTTAATAGGAAAAGAGATATTTCCTTCGCAAAATGAAGCATGTACCTCAAAACTGTTTACATATGTTCATCGACCTTCTGTAGAACATTTCATTTTGCAATGGGATCAACATGAATCTTTTGATTATGTGACTGATGACATTATGGGGAAAATTGATGAGTTAAATAAACATTCGACAGTTAAGCGAGTGCAAATCGAAGGAAAAACGTCCCCCATATTGTCTTTTGAACATCGTGTTGTATTTATCGATACACCTGGAACGAATAATTCTATGAATCGCCGTCATGAGGAGGCTACTTTGGAAGCGATTCGAAACGAACAATACGATACAATCTTTTATTTAATGAACGCTACCCAGCTTGGTACAGACGATGATCGAAGGCTGCTTAGCTATGTAAAAGAGCATATTGAAAATCATAACGATAAGCCAATTATATTCATTGTAAACAAAGCCGATGAAATCGATGAAGAGGCAAATGAATCGCTTCAAGAACTGTTGGAGAGCACAAAAACATACTTAAAGCAAAATGGATTTGAAAACCCTAGCATAATACTGCTTTCCGCCTATATAAGCAACCTATGTCAAAAAGTTTTAAACGGCGAAAGCTTAACGAGAAGGGAACAAAATCAATTCGATTTCTTTTACGACTATTTTGCGGAAGAAACACAAGACTTGACAAAATATGCAACAGAACCTTGCGCATTTCGACCAGAGATTCCGAATGATCAACGGGAGGTGAAAACAAAAAATAAACCATATGATATTAAGCGTATTTATACCGTTTTACAGCACTCAGGAATGTATCAAATTAAAAACTACATGTAATTTAGGGGGAAGAGCACTCAATGGTTGATGTGTATATGAAATATAATCCATACACTGTTGAAACTGTCATCGAAATAGATGGGAAAAATGTGATGGAAAACGGAAAGCTAAGCAAGTATAAAAATGAAAGATTGCAAGTGTGGATTCATGAATTGCTGCCTACATTGATTGAAGAGTTAAATGAGGATAGCATACATATTCGCTTTAAAGGAACATTGCCTGACTATGAAGATTTACGGGAAGCTTGCCAACAGTTTTCTTCTATTCGCATTGAACATATCCCAGCAAAAGAAAGCGCCGATAAAATGGAAGAATTAAAGAAATTAGTTGAACATATGCAAAGCGGTCCTTTCGAATCGTTGCGTAACGAAAAAGTGAAAGAAAATTTCTATAAAGCGCTAAATAGCGAATTTGAAATCGCTGTTATTGCCACGATGAGTTCTGGAAAATCAACATTAATCAACGCATTATTAGGAAAAGAATTAATGCCTTCAAAAAACGAGGCGTGCACAGCGACCATCGCTCGAATTAAAAACGTTCCTGAACGTTCCACTTTTTCAGCTGTTTGTTACGATGCTGATGGGAATGAAATTACGTCCAAAGAAAATGTAACTTATGAAGATATGGATGACTTTAATAATAATCGAACAGTGTCTGTCATTGAAGTGGAAGGAAATATTCCGCCGATCTCGGCAAAGACAATGAATTTAGTGCTCGTGGATACTCCAGGTCCTAATAACTCAGTGGACAGTAGTCATAGGGAGCACACATATCGCGTGATTAAAGATGACGACAAACCAATGGTCCTATATGTTTTAAATGGAACGCAACTGCATACAGATGATGATTATTTTCTGCTAAATAGTGTTGCAGAGGCAATGAAGGTAGGCGGCAAACAATCAAAAGATCGTTTTATTTTTGCCGTCAATAAAGCGGATGAATTTGATCCAGAAAAAGGAGAAGACTTACGTGGCGTTTTAGAGCGTGTCAAAAAATATTTAGAAAAGCATGGAATTGAAAATCCGAATATTTATCCTGTATCAGCTGAAACGGCAAAGGTTATCCGTATGTATCAAAACGGAATTGATTTAACGAGAAAACAAAAGCAAATATTGAACGGAATTGATTTATTTATCGAGGAGCCGATTATGCATTTAGAGCAGTATGCGCCGTTAAGTCCGTCATTAAAAAATGCGATAGCAGACAAGATCATGATGGCAAGAGATCACCAAGATCGATATACAGAAGCACTCTATCATTCCGGCGTTCCATCGATAGAAGCAGCGATCAATGAGTACTTGGATAAATATGCGGTCACATCGAAAATCACAAACGCGGTTAACTCGTTTAGAAAAATTGTCGAACGAGAGCGCATTGCGCAAAAACTTCAAGAGGACATAAAAAACGATGAGCAGAAGCGTCAAGAAATTTATAGAGAAATGGAACGGATCGGGGGGGAATTAGAACAAGGTGAAAAAGCGAAGCAGTTTAGAGAAAAAATTGAAAACTTAACCTTTGAAGATATTAAGGGGAGTATTGAAAAAATAAGGCACAAAATTTTTTATGATAATTTACAAAAAATTAGCAATAAATTCCGTAATGAAGATGTTCCTAAACATGAAGCATATGCTATTTTGAATCATGTAAGAAAAGATGTAGAAGCACTGCAAAGCGATGCAATTACTGATTTAGAAAAAACGATGATAGATAGATTACGTAACGATGCCCAACAATATATTGATGAGTATCGATCGTATATTCGTAATATTGTTGGTTTTGACGAAGGAAAATGGCCAACTTGGGCACCAATTGAATTTTTTGAAGCAGATTTGCCGGATGTTGACGATTTAATAAATTCCTACACATACGAAAAAAAAGTGAAAGTTGGTACGCGGACAGTAAAAAACGAAAATAAAAAATGGTATAAGCCGTGGACCTGGTTTTCGCCTGCATATGTGGAAAAAGACATATATGAAAAAAGAGAATACGTAAAATTGTCGGAGTTTCTAGAAGGGTTTTTACAGTCTTTTCGTTTTTCATTAGAAGAAAATTTCGCTAATGCGATAAATCATTTAGAAAAGGAAAAGGCAAAGTTAAAAAAATATTTTATTTCTGAAATTAATCGACTTGAGAAAGAGATGAAAAAGCGTGTGCAAGAACTTAAAGAAATGGCAAGTCACAGCAATGAACTGCAAAAAAGAATCGAAGAAAATGAAAGGAAAAAACAATGGCTTGATGATTTTATTGCCAGATTAGATGCGATTCTCGAAATATAACATCGAAAGGAAGGAAATAGAAATGGCAAATTCAACAACGTTTTTAGATCAAGCGATTCAAGAAAAAAACGTCCGTAAAATCCGAAGTGCTATTGGTTCGTATATTATGGCTGATCCTCTTGATCGATATGGGGAAACAGAGAAAGCGGTTCGTAAAGTGGAAGCGGCTGGAATTAATATTTGGGAAGAACATGATGGGAGAGATTTTAAGCATGACCGGACAAAATGGGACGAAGAGTATTTTTCACTGTTGCAGGCGCAATTAATGACTAATTTCTCTAAAGAGCGATTTCATCATACGATGGAAGTTGGCAAAGAAGTGTATAAAGGGGAGTTAACAGCAAAACCGTCTGTTTCCCCTAACTATTCTTCAAAAGTAAATAGTTCAAGAAATGTAGAAACAAAGAAAAATCCGAAATCATCGGGAAAGAATATTGTGGCAGGAATGGTGGTGATAGCCACAGCAGCAGTATTGTATTACCTAATAAATTTAATAAAAAAATAAACGAGGCGTCTGAAACAAGCTTTAAACAACAAATGGTAAATAAAAACAAAGAACAGTTTGAAAAAGAATGGAAAATCATGAGTACTTCACGAAATAAATAATACGCAGTTGAGGGTGGTCCCATGAATACACTTGATGTTCGAAAAGAAAATGATCTTATTCAATCGTTTCAGCTGGCAAATGAATTTGTTGAAAAAAACTACTTATCTGAGCTAACAACACATGAGGTGGTTCCTATACCACCTCATATTGAAAGTTTAACAGTGAGACAGCATATTCGTTTGTTTAAAATCACCAAAATTGTTTATGATCAAAACGAGGATATTTCAGAAAAGCTTATTAACATTTTTAATACGGTAGGAAACTTGAATAGTTCTCTTATTCTCATTCTCGACAGTAAAGGAACGGATGTAGATTTATATATTGGAGTGCGCTCGATCGATCCACAGCGAAGCATAAATGAAGCAAAGAAAGGATTGCAAAAAAGTTTTAACGGCCATTTCCCAGGAACAGAACTTCGTAATTTGCGAAATAGTGAAATTGAGAAAGTTGTAGAAAATTTATTTCAATCACGCTTAAGTGAATCGAATAAAGTGATTACATCAGTTTCAGGTATCCCTGCGCTTAAAGATGTTGATAAAAAAAGCTATATACAAGGGTTGGAAAAATTAATTGACTCGATGAAAGGTGAGACATTTTCAGCCATATTTATTGCTGAGCCTGTACAACCGAAAACAGTCGCTGAAATTTATCAAGGCTACGAAACATTATATTCACAGCTTGTCCCATTTCAACAAACGGAACTTTCTTTTAGCGAAAATGATAGTAAAGCGGTCGCCGAAGGAATCAGTAATAGTGTTACGAATACCATTAATGAAAGCCTTGCTAAAACACAAAGTCATACAAAAGGTTCAACGGAAGGAAGTTCCCGGAATGAGAGTGTTTCTAAAGGAGGAAACACAGGAATTTCTCTCTTTTTCTCAGTAGGAACAAATCGATCATCAACGAAAGGAGTAACAATTAGTTCAACGTTAAGCACGTCAGATACAGAAGGAACAACGACAACGACAGGGACATCAAAATCAGACGCAACAACAACTAGTAAGACAGAAACGATTACAGAGGGGACAAGCAGAAGTTTGCAAATTAAGTTTGAAAATAAATCGGTTACAAATTTACTTGAAAAGATCGATGAACAATTAAAACGTCTAAAAAGCTCAGAAGACTATGGCTTATGGAATTGTGCTTGTTATTTTATCGCAGAAGACGCCCAAACTGCAAAAGTGGCTGCAAGTACGTATCAATCGATTATGCGAGGAGATAATTCCTCTGTTGAACATTCCGTTATTAATACGTGGGATAATGATAATCAACAAAAATTAGAAATGATTACGAAGTATTTAACTAAATTGCATCATCCGCTCATTCGCCTGCAAGTGAATAATGGGCTAAACGTTCCTTACGTATCTCCGGGGACGCTCATTAATGGAAGGGAACTAGCGATTAGTTTTGCGTTGCCGAGAAAATCGGTCAGCGGGTTGCCAGTTCTTGAAGCAGTGGAGTTTGGGAGAAATGTTTGGACATATGACAATAAAAATGATGAGAAAAAGCAAATATCTATAGGAAAAATATTCCATATGGGGCGTTCCGAAGAAACGGAAGTCACTCTTGATCTACAAAGTCTTTCTATGCACACATTTATTACAGGATCTACAGGTTCTGGTAAATCTAACACAGTCTACACTTTATTAGATCGTCTTGAAAAAGAAAATATACATTTTCTAGTCATTGAACCTGCTAAAGGTGAATACAAACAAGTATTTGGTGGACGAAAAGACGTTTATGTTTTTGGAACGAATCCAACGTTGTCTACTTTATTAAAAATTAATCCGTTTCGTTTCCCAAACGGTATTCATGTGTTGGAGCACATTGATCGACTAATTGAAATTTTTAACGCATGTTGGCCGATGTATGCCGCCATGCCAGCAATATTAAAAGAAGCAATTGAGCAGAGTTATGAGAAATGTGGTTGGGACTTAGAGGAATCCATCAATATTTATGAAGAGCCTGTTTTTCCAACATTCAAAGATTTACTTAACACGTTGCCGGAAGTCATCAATAATTCCGCTTATTCGCAAGATACGAAAAGCGATTATACCGGCGCGTTAGTGACAAGGGTTCACTCATTAACAAATGGTTTAATTGGGCGTATGTTCTCTGATCATGAGACGGATAATATGAAACTATTTGATCGAAACTGTTTGATCGACTTAAGCCGTATTGGTTCAACTGAAACGAAAGCGTTAATGATGGGGATTTTATTGATGCGGTTACAAGAACATCGTATGTCATTCACATCAACTATGAATCACGAATTACAACACGTAACGGTATTAGAGGAAGCCCATCATTTATTAAGACGTACAAATTTTGATCAAACTCAAGAAAGTGCCAATCTTCAAGGGAAAGCGGTTGAAATGTTGGCAAATGCCATAGCTGAAATGCGGACATATGGTGAAGGATTTATTATTGTCGATCAGGCTCCTGGACTATTGGATAGATCGGTGATACGTAACACAAATACAAAAATCATTCTTCGCCTGCCGGATCGGTATGATCGTGAAGATGTCGGACAAGCTACAACATTGAATGAACAGCAAATGAACGAAGTAGCAAAATTAAAAACGGGGGTTGCTGTTATTTATCAAAATAACTGGCTTGAACCTGTTCTATGTGAGATTGATGAATTTAAAAGCGCGAAACCTTATATTTATATGAATGATGCCAATAACGACAATGATAAGCAAATGCGGAGTAATATTATCCAGCTGCTTTTAGAAGGACGGGTAGCTACAGAACAAAAACTCGATTTAAGCCATCTCGATATCCATTCACTTATAAAATGGTTGGAACAGCAAGAGATTCATTTGAAAGAAAAGCAAATATTAATAGATAATTTGTACCAATATATAGAAAAGGGAGCAATGAGTCTATGGGAAACAAATCGTTTTGAGGAATTGGCGCATCTTGCTGCTCTTTTTGTGCCAGTAGAAAAATTATTGCGATTTGCAAGAAGTTCTAAAGATTTTAATGAATGGAACGAACGTGTAAGTTTAGCATTGAAGAGATATGTTGACTTACAAGAAAACGATGCATACGAGAAGGTATTTATTCAATGTATCCTTCGGGAGCGATCGAAAGAAAATGATGAGTTTAAAGATTTTTATTTTAAGTGGATTGAACATTATCGCAGGGAGAGTGCAGTATGATTGAAGTTTTTTTAGCAGAAATAGCCAAGAAAGAAATTGGCTCATTATTAAAAGATATCCCGACATTTGTGAAGGATTTGAATGCTACTGAGGTATTAAACTATGCAGAAGCGGACAAACCTTTATATGAACAAGAAATGAGTAAAAAAGATATTATTGACCTAAACCGTATAAACGGCGATTTAAGCGAAGTACAAGTGGATAAACAGTTACAAGAACTATATCCTGAACGACAGAGACATACGGTTATTGATGAAGCACATTTTCCTATCGCTAGAATAGAGACAATTAATGATCATTTAGAAGGAACTGTTCACCCAGAAACAGGTGTACCATTTGAAGCAAAAGTAATTGAACTTACAGACGGCACGAGAATTGAGGGGGTTTTTCCGCAATTCGACCCCACTTTTGATGTGCAATTACCTGAAAATATGTATTTAGACACTGATTACCGGCAATTTTCCTATGCAAATCAACAACTTAAAGAAGCGATTCAACAAAACCCGGAATTGGCTAAGCGGTTTAATGCTCTTCAGCTTGAACAGATTGAAGAAGGGGAAACACCAGATGGATTTACATGGCATCATAGTGAGGAAGTCGGGAAATTACAATTAGTTGATGAAAGGATTCATGCTCTAACAGGTCATACTGGAGGACGGAATATATGGGGTGGAGGTTCGCCGCACCGTTAATAAAGATTTAGGGAGGATAATGAAGATGTTTCCGCAAATTGAATGGAAATTTACTAAGTCACCAATTGATAGAGAGACCATTTCTAATATTGAGAAGTATTTTGATATAGAATTTCCAGAAGAATATAAGAAAATTGTATTAAATTATAACGGGGCTAGACCGAAACCTAACGTATACGATACCGAAAAAACAAAAGAACGTACAGTTAAATCATTATTATCTTTACATCAAAAAGATGAGGGAAATATTTTGGATGTAATGAATTGGATATCAGGAAGACTACCTTCTAAGTTTATCCCATTTGCAAATGATGATAGTGGTAATTACTTATGTTTTGATTACAGTAAAAATCACAAAAATCCTCCAATTTACCTATGGCTTCATGAAGAAAATATGGCTGAAAAAGTAAGCGAAAGTTTTGTAAGCTTTTTATCGAAACTTTATTTACCATAGATGATTTAGCAAACAGTGAAGTTAAAGAGGCGAGAAAGATAATAAAATTCCCTATGGTGCTATATAAATTGAAATAAAGGTTTTCTCCCGTTCCACGGCGAATAAATACAAAGAGAAAATAAGGGAACGGAGAGAAAACTATGATGCCAAATCACAAAGACGAGATCGAAAAGTTGTCCACTGCCATGAAAGAAGCAAAAAGTAAACGAGCATATGAACGCTACCAAGCGATTTGTCTTCATTTGCAGGGATATACCAAAGGAGAAATCGCAACGATTATTGGTCGATCCAAGAAAACTATTTATAACTATATTCATGCCTACGCCCAGCGCGGTCTTGATGGACTGGAGATGAAATACTCACCTGGCGCCCCACGTCGATTGACCCCTGAGCAGGAAAAAGAGCTGGCTTTGATCATTGAACATCAGCTCCCCGTAGATGTGGGATTCGAAGCAAAATATAATTGGACGCTTGCGATAATCGCTGAACTCATTCAACAAAAGTGGGGGCCAACATACACGCTTCGCGGAACAAGTGACATTCTGCATCGGTTAGGGCTAAGCTATACGAAACCGACCTATACACTAGCCAATGCCGATGAAGAGAAACAAAAAGAATTCGTCGAAATCACCTTCCCTGAAGTAAAAAAAACTGGTAGATGGGAACATCGCCCATGTCCTCTTTCAAGATGAGTCGATGATTCGTGATTACCAAGCGATTCAAAAAACATGGTTTGTCAAAGGAAAACAACGAATCATTCCGACGTTTGGAAAACATCAAGGGCTGAAGCTGATTGGCACGTTGAACTACGAAACAGGGGAAGTGTTTTGCATCGAAGAAGAACGCTATGACGCGGAAACATTTCTTCGATTTCTTCAACTTGTGTTAGAACGCTATCCCACAGGCAAAATAGTGATGATTTTAGATAACGCTCGAATTCACCATGCCAAACTCATTCAGCCATTTTTAAAAGAACACGAAGATCGGTTAGAGCTCGTCTTTTTGCCACCATACAGTCCGCAATTGAACTTGATTGAAGGGCTATGGAAATGGCTGAAATCAGACGTGATTTACAACGTGTTCTATTCGAGTGTGCAAGAAATTAGAAAGAATGTCCAAGCCTTTATTCAGCGAATCAACCAGAAACCAGAACAAACGATCGATCGTTTGTGTGTTCAGTTGTAAATCTTTAATTCAACTTATATAGATTATGAAAAATTCATTTCGGGTAAATAACTGGACTTTGTGAAATATGAAAAATATGGAGAAAAAGCAAAAACCCGCCTGCCCATTGTCAGACGGGTTTTTTCATCCTCACAACTAACTCCTCATCCGGTGTGACGTAAACGGTCTGTTGGTTTTCGTAAATGACAAAGCCCGGTTTGGCACCGCTCGGTTTTTTAACGTAGCGGACGCGCGTGTAGTCGACCGGGACGGAGCTCGAGTGGCGCGCTTTGCTAAAGTAGGCGGCTAAATGGGCAGCTTCGATGATCGTTTGTTCCGACGGTTGTTTACTTTTAATCACGACGTGCGAACCCGGAATGTCTTTCGTATGAAGCCAAATGTCGTCTTTGCTTGCGAATTTGTTTGTTAAGTAGTCGTTTTGTTTATTGTTTTTGCCGACAAAAATCTCCGTTCCGTCGCTTGAGATGTAGCGTTCAAGTTCAATCGTGCGCGGTTTTTGTTTTTTCTGTTTTGTCGCCCTGGCGCGCAAATATCCTTGTTCGATTAATTCGTCGCGAATGCCCTCAATATCTTTTGACGAGGCGGTTTCTAGCTGCTGCAATAGCGTATCGAAATACACGATTTCTTCTTTTGTGCGTTCGATTTGCTCTTGGACGATCGCAAGCGAGTTTTTCGCTTTTTGATACTTTTGAAAATAGCTTTGCGCGTTTTCCGATGGCGTTTTTTGTTCATCAAGTGGAATCGTGACCGTTGCACCATTTTCGTCGTAATAGTTAACAACTTCCACTTCTTTCATTCCGCGTTTGACTGCATAAAGATTTGCGGTTAACAATTCCCCATATAGTCGATATTGTTCCGCCTGCTTTGCTTCCTCTAACGTTTTTTCTAATTTCAACAGCTTTTTCTCATTTTTCGCTTTTTCATTCGCGACAAATCGCTCTAAATCGTGTGCTTGTTGTTTGACACGGTCGCGTTCGGCCTTTCCGAAATAAAAGCGGTCAAGCATCTCGCTTAATGTGTCAAACGACTGCACTTCCCCGTCCATATGCGTAAGAGGTAAAGCGTAAAATATTTCTTTTTGTCCGCGATATATACACGGAGTAAATGCTTCATTTCGCACTTCTGCGATGAGTGACATAAAACTTTTCGGTAGCGTCGTCCGATTAGCTAGCCCTGCCCGATGAACAGCTTCGCGCGCAAACAGCGGAGAAATGCCCATAAATGTGGCGACGAGTTGATCGGCTAATTTTCCAGCGAGAAAATCGATTTTTTTTAACACCGTTTCTTCCGTCGCATCAAGCGGATTCAGTTTGTTGTGTGATGGCGGCGAAATGTAAGGCGCCCCCGGCAGCACCGTTCGATAGCGGTTCACAGCAGGTGAAAGATGTTTGACGCTGTCGATGATTGTATTCGTCTGTGCATCGACGAGAATGATGTTGCTGTGGCGGCCCATCATTTCAATAATGAGTTGCTTCGTACATACATCACCAAGCTCATTTCTTGCTTTCACGTGAATGATGATGATGCGATCAAAATCGACTTGCGTAATCGCTTCGATGACGCCTCCTTCGATATGTTTACGGAGAAGCATACAAAACATCGGCGGCTCTGATGGATGATCGTACACCTCATTGGTTAAATGAATGCGCGCATAAGTAGGATGAGCAGATAATAACAGTTTATAGTTGTTTCCGTACGAACGAATATGAAGTACTAATTCATGTGGAAACGGTTGATAAATTTTTGAAATGCGCCCCCCGACAAGCGTGCGCTGCAATTCTTTTGTCATCGCATATGTAAATACTCCGTCAAACGACATAAAAAACACCTTTCTCTTTTTCTTTTCATTATACCATATCATTTTTTCGTACATGCCTGAATAAGCTGTCATAGATAAGATAAGCGGAAGGGGGAAAGAAATGAGCTGGCACGGACTGCGTGTTGAACAAGTCGAACAACAAGTAAACACAACAATCGGTTTCGGATTAACGGAAAAAGAAGCGAAAAAACGATTAAAACAATTTGGAAAAAATGAGCTATCAGAAGAAAAAAAGCCGTCTGCGTTCAAACAATTTATCGGGCAGTTTCAAGACTTTATGGTGCTCGTTTTATTGGCGGCAACGGCGATTTCTGCCGTATTAGGGGAATACATTGATGCGATCGCCATCGTAGCGATTGTGATCATTAACGCATGCCTAGGATTTATACAAGAGCGGCGAGCGGAAAAGTCGCTTGAGGCGTTAAAAAAACTATCCGCCCCAGAATCGCTCGTTTTACGTGATGGTCAATGGATGAAAGTGCCGTCTGCCGACCTTGTCGTTGGTGATATTGTGAAATTCGCAAGCGGCGATCGTATCGGGGCTGACGTACGCCTTATTGAAGCGAAGGGACTATATATTGAAGAATCGTCTTTGACAGGGGAGTCGCTTCCGATTGAAAAACAAACAGCGCCACTTCCCCAAGACGTTTCGTTAGGTGATCGGACGAATATGGCGTTTATGGGCACGCTCGTGACGAAAGGAAGCGGTGCAGGTATTGTCGTAGCGACAGGGATGAATACCGCGATGGGACAAATCGCCCATTTATTGCAGTCTGCACCAACGATGATGACACCATTACAGCGAAAGCTTGAACAACTCGGAAAAATTTTAATTGTCATCGCTTTAGCGCTCACAGCGCTCGTTGTTGTGCTTGGTGTATGGCAAGGACATGAACTGTATGACATGTTTTTGGCAGGCGTGTCGCTTGCGGTTGCGGCGATTCCTGAAGGATTACCAGCTATTGTCACCGTCGTATTAGCGCTCGGTGTGCAGCGAATGATGAAACGAAACGCCATCGTGCGCAAACTTCCGGCCGTTGAAACGCTCGGGTGCGCGTCCGTCATTTGTTCCGATAAAACAGGAACGATGACAGAAAATCAAATGACCGTCACACACGTATGGGTAAATAACCGATTATGGACGGTCAGCGGGACGGGCTATGAACCAAAAGGAACGTTTTTGTTGAACGGGAAACAAGAAAAAATAGACACATCGTTGCAACAACTGTTACTGTTCGGGGCGTTGTGCAATCATGCCGAGCTGAAGAAAAAAGGAAAAACATATATGATTGACGGCGATCCGACAGAAGGGGCGCTCGTTGTAGCTGCTGCGAAAGCCGGATGGACGAAAGACAAAATCGCTAATGAGTTTACGATTGAACATGAATTTCCATTTGATTCGACGCGCAAAATGATGACCGTCATCGTGAAAGATCGTTCGAATCGGCGCTTTATCGTGACAAAAGGAGCACCAGATATGTTGCTCGAACGATGCCGTTTCCTATACATGAACGGTCAAGCGAAACCGTTGCATGACCAAGAACGAAAAACGGTGCAACAAACGGTCAATACGCTCGCCTCACAGGCGCTTCGAACGATTGCGATCGCGTATCGTCCGCTTTCATTCGCCGAAGCGATCAACGATGAAACGAAAGCAGAAAGCGACTTAACGTTCATCGGTTTACAAGGAATGATCGACCCACCGCGAAAAGAAGTGAAACAAGCGATAGCCGAATGTAAAAAAGCAGGCATTAAAACGGTGATGATTACAGGCGACCATATTTTAACCGCGAAAGCGATCGCCCAGCAACTTCACATGTTGCCGCCAAACGGAAAAGTAATGGACGGAAAGACGTTATCGCAACTCACTGTCGATGAGTTAGAAGACGTTGTAGAGGATGTGTATGTTTTTGCGCGCGTATCGCCAGAACATAAATTAAAAATCGTACAAGCGTTGCAAAAAAGAGGGCATATTGTCGCAATGACAGGCGATGGCGTCAACGATGCCCCGGCTATTAAAACAGCAAACATTGGCATTGCGATGGGGATCACAGGAACGGACGTCTCAAAAGAAGCGGCTTCCCTCGTTTTGTTAGACGATAACTTTGCGACCATTAAAGCTGCCATTGAAGAAGGGCGAAACATTTACGAAAACATTCGTAAATTTATTCGCTATTTGCTTGCATCAAACGTCGGAGAAATTTTAGTCATGTTATTTGCGATGATTTTAGCTCTTCCACTCCCGCTTGTACCGATTCAAATTTTATGGGTCAATCTTGTGACAGATGGATTGCCTGCCATGGCGCTCGGATTAGACCCTGCAGAAGAAAACGTCATGAAACGGCCGCCACGCCATCCGAAAGAAGGGGTGTTTGCGCGCGGGCTCGGTTGGAAAATTGTTAGCCGTGGCTTTCTTATCGGTATGGTGACGCTTATCGCGTTTCTCGTTGTGCATACGCGACATCCGGAAAACTTAACGTATGCGCAGACGGTCGCCTTCGCAACGCTCGTGCTCGCTCAGCTCATTCACGTTTTTGATTGTCGAAGCGAACGATCGGTGTTTGACCGCAACCCATTTGAAAATATGTATTTAGTGCTTGCGGTTTTGTCGTCGCTTCTACTGTTACTTGTTGTCATTTATTATCCGCCGCTACAACCAATTTTCCATACCGTTTCGCTACCGGTTACCGATTGGTTGCTTATTATCGGCTTATCGGCTATTCCGACGTTTTTACTGGCAGGTTCGCTATTTGCGCGTCGCCGTTCATGAAATGTTTTCGCTATATAGTGATATGTGCTATAATAAGAGAAGGTAATGGAGTGAATCTATTACCTTCTTTTGTTGTCGATATTTCATATGTACAATGGATGTGAGAACATGATCGTCAGTATGACAGGATTTGGCCGAGGGAAAAAAGAAGGCGAAAACGTACGCGTTACGGTGGAAATGAAATCCGTCAATCACCGTTTTTGTGAAATTTCGATCCGCATGCCTAGACAGTGGATGATGTTTGAAGATAAAATAAAAAGGGTAATTACAGAACATATTGCACGTGGACGTGTTGAGGTGTTTGTGACGATTGAAGGGGAACAGCTCGTTGAACGAACGCTACACGTTGACTGGCAGCTTGTCGATGCGTATTATCGGATGCTGACTGATGTGCGCAGCCGGTTTCATTTGAAAGACGATGTATCGCTTCGAGATGTTGTATACATGCTATCAGATGCGGTGGAAATGACAGAACAGCCGTTACAAAACGATGCGCTTCTTTCTTTACTTTTAGAAGCGACAAAAGAAGCGGTTGAGCAAATAAAATATATGCGCGAACAAGAAGGAAAAGCGCTATTAGCAGATATGCTGACGCAATTGGAAACGATTGAAAAAAGTGCACGTTGTATTGAACAACTTGCGCCAACGGTCGTCGCTTCTTACCGCGATCGCATACATAAGCGAATGCACGAGTTTGTACAAGGTATCGTCGACGAACAACGGCTATTAACAGAAGTCGCTTTATTTGCAGAAAAAGTCGACATTAATGAAGAATTAAAACGCATATATAGCCATATTGAACAGTTTCGTCGCATCGTTTCCGAAGGAGGATCTGTCGGACGAAAGCTCGACTTTCTCGTTCAAGAGCTCCATCGCGAAACGAATACGATCGGTGCTAAAGCAAACGATAGCCACATTGCTTCGGAAGTTGTTAACATGAAAAGCGCCCTTGAAAAAATTAAAGAACAAGTGCAAAATGTGGAGTAGTTTGTTTATTACAGAAGGGTAGGGATCAACGTGAAAGAGCGAGGTTTATTAATCGTTTTATCAGGACCGTCCGGTGTCGGAAAAGGGACGGTGCGTAAAGCTTTATTTTCACAGCCAGACATTCAATTACAATATTCCATTTCCGTCACAACGCGCAAACCGCGCGAAGGTGAAGTGGATGGCGTTGATTACTTTTTCAAAACGCGAGAACAGTTTGAACAAATGATTCGCCAAAATGAATTGTTAGAATGGGCCGAATATGTCGGAAATTACTACGGCACGCCAATTGAGTACGTGGAAAAAACGTTGCAAGAAGGAAAAGACGTCTTTTTAGAAATTGAAGTGCAAGGAGCGATGCAAGTTCGCAAAGTGTTCCCAGAGGCGCTCTTTATTTTCTTAGCCCCGCCAAGTTTAAGCGAATTGCGAAAACGAATCGAAATGCGCGGAACTGAATCGGAAGAACTCATTCGCGATCGGTTAAAGGCGGCAAAAGAAGAACTAGAAATGATGGATGCGTACGATTACGTCGTCGAAAACGACCAAGTCGAGCTTGCGTGTGAACGCATTAGAGCGATTGTGATGGCAGAGCATTGCCGACGCGAACGCGTCGCACAACGATACAAAAAGATGTTGGAGGTTGAGTAATATGTTGTACCCTTCCATTGATTTACTTATGACAAAATTAGATTCAAAATATACGCTTGTGACCGTGGCGGCGAAACGCGCCCGTCAATTGCAAGTCAAAAACGATTTAACAATCGAAAAACCTGTGTCGAAAAAATTTGTCGGCAAAGCGTTAGAAGAAATTGCGGCGGGTCATATTGAAGTCGTTAGCGAAGAAGAAGCAACGCAATAACCTACTTACGACAACCTAGTTTTAGGTTGTTATTTTTTTACAAATATCAAAACGAAAGGGGCAACGTTGATGCTTGAGCAAAAAAACATTTTATTATGTGTTACCGGTGGCATTGCGGTGTATAAAGCAGCAGCGCTCACAAGCAAACTTGTACAAGCGGGGGCGAACGTCAAAGTCGTTATGACGGAAGCTGCTTGTCAATTCGTCACACCGCTTACGTTTCAAGCGTTATCAAAAAATGAGGTGTACGTCGATACATTTGATGAAAAAAAGCCAAACGTCATTGCACACATTGATTTAGCTGATTGGGCACATGTCGTACTCGTTGCCCCTGCGACTGCAAACACGATCGCAAAGCTCGCACACGGTTTAGCTGACAATATGGTGACAACGATTTTGCTTGCGACAAAAGCACCGGTGTGGCTTGCACCAGCGATGAACGTCCATATGTACGAACACCCAGCCGTCCAACAAAATATGCGCACGTTGCAGTCGTTCGGTTATCGCTTCATTGAACCAGCCGAAGGGATGCTTGCGTGCGGCTATGTTGGAAAAGGACGATTAGAAGAACCGGAAACGATCGTTACGTTGCTTGAACAACATTTTGCAACAAATCACATATTAAAAGGAAAAAAAGTGTTAGTAACCGCTGGTCCAACGCGTGAAAAACTTGACCCTGTTCGCTTTTTCAGCAATCATTCGACAGGAAAAATGGGCTATGCACTTGCAGAAGCCGCACGTGATTTTGGAGCGAATGTCGTTCTTATTTCTGGTCCGACGGCGCTTCCTAGCCCTCCGGGTGTACAAATGATTCGCGTTGAAAGTGCGCAAGACATGTATGAAGAAGTGATGAAACATTTTCATCATAGCGACATCGTCATTAAAACAGCCGCCGTTGCTGATTATCGCCCAAAATACGTCGCTGACAATAAAATAAAAAAGCAACAAGGGGACTATACCGTTGTTTTGGAACGAACGATCGACATTTTACAAACGCTCGGTGAACAAAAAACGCATCAATTTTTAGTCGGCTTTGCGGCAGAGACGAACGATGTCGAACAATATGCCAAAGATAAGCTTGCGCGCAAAAACGCCGATATGATTGTCGCTAATAACGTCGTACAAGAAGGGGCGGGATTCGGAACGGATACAAATATTGTGACACTGTTTAAACGGGACGGAACAGTGAAAAGCCTTCCGCTTTTACCAAAGTCGGAAGTGGCAAAAGAAATTTTGCGTGAAGTTCATCGTGAAATTGAGGGACGCTTATGACGATTGCTTCTGTCATTGTTGATATTCCAGCGAGTCAAACGGATCGCCCGTTTGATTATATCATCCCGCCTAAGTTTGTCGATATCGTACAACCAGGCATGCGCGTCGTCGTGCCATTTGGCAATAGACTTTTACAAGGATTTGTCATCGAAGTAAAAGAAACGACCGATATGCCCATCGAGCAACTAAAGCCAATTCATTCCCTTCTTGATGTCGTTCCTGTATTAAACGAGGAATTACTTCAATTAGGGAGGTGGCTAACCGAAACGACACTTTGTTTTATGGTATCTGCCTTTCAAGCGATGTTACCTGCGGCGATGAAAGCGAAATATGAGAAAGATATTCGACTCATCGAACAACATATGCCCCTCGTCCACGAAAACGTGCGCGCGCTGTTTCGTGATCGTCTCACCATCCCATGGAGCGAGGTTGAGCAAACGCCATATGTGCGCCTATTACAAAAAGAAATTGCAAAAGGTCATATTGAAGTCGTTTATCGAGTTGAAGAAAAAGGAAAAATAAAAACAGAAAAATGGGTCGAATTATGTGCAAATGACGAACACGTCACCCATGCACTTGCATCACTTTCAACGCGCGCAATGAAACAAAAGCAAGTGCTCGAACATTTGTTGACAGCACGAGCTTTGCCTTTAAAACAGCTGTTGAGCGAAACAAATAGCACATGGGCAACTGTTCAAACACTCATTAAAAAACAACTTGTCGCTGTGAAAGAGAAAGAAATATATCGAGATCCGTACTCCAATCGCTCATTTTCAAAAACAAAACCATTCGTCTTAACAGATGAACAACATCAAGCGTTACAAGCGATCGGACAAGCCATTGAACAAAACGTGCACGATGTTTTTTTAATGTACGGTGTTACCGGGAGCGGAAAAACGGAAGTGTATATGCAAGCGATCGATCTCGTTTTAAAAAAAGGGAAAGAGGCGATTGTGCTCGTCCCTGAAATTTCGCTTACGCCTCAAATGGTCAGACGGTTTAAAGAGCGATTCGGCTCCAAAGTAGCCGTTCTTCATAGTGGATTATCACTCGGAGAAAAGTATGATGAATGGCGGAAAATTCAACGAAAAGAAGTGAAACTTGTCGTTGGCGCTCGCTCTGCCATTTTCGCCCCATTTGAAAACATCGGCATCATCATTATTGATGAAGAACATGAAACGAGCTACAAACAAGAAGAATCGCCTCGATATCATGCGCGCGATGTGGCTATTTTTCGTGGTCGTTACCATCGTTGTCCGGTTGTGCTCGGCAGCGCTACGCCATCACTTGAATCGTTTGCGCGTGCGAAAAAAGGGGTATATAAGCAAGTGACGTTAACGAAACGAATGAATGATCATGCGCTCCCACCTGTTGAGATTGTTGATATGCGTGAAGAACTGCGCGCAGGAAACCGTTCCATGTTTTCTCGTCTTTTATATGAAAAATTAACGGAGCGGCTACAAAAAGGGGAGCAGTCTGTTTTGTTTTTAAATCGTCGTGGTTATTCATCTTTTGTCATGTGTCGCGATTGCGGTCACGTCATTCAATGTCCACATTGCGATATTTCGCTTACGTATCATCGCGTGCAGCAGCAACTGAAATGCCATTATTGTGGATACGAACAGCGCATGTCTGCCCATTGTCCTGCTTGTCAAAGCGAACATATTCGTTTTTTCGGAACAGGAACACAAAAGGTGGAAGAAGAATTAACTAAACTTCTCCCTCATGCTCGCGTCATTCGCATGGATGTCGATACAACGAGCCGAAAAGGAGCACATGAACGGCTGTTAAACGAGTTTGGCGACGGAAAAGCGGACATTTTACTCGGCACGCAAATGATAGCGAAAGGGCTTGACTTTGCGAACGTCACATTAGTTGGCGTATTAGCGGCAGACACGATGCTTCATGTCCCTGACTTTCGGGCGGCCGAAAAAACGTTTCAACTGTTGACGCAAGTGAGTGGCCGAGCGGGGCGGCATCATTTGCCGGGAGAAGTCGTTATTCAAACGTATACGCCCGAACATTACAGCATTCAACTAGCAGCCGATCATCACTTCGAAGCATTTTATGAGCGCGAAATGATGAACAGAAAAAAACATGGATATCCACCGTTTTACTATTTAACGCTCATTACCGTATCCCATGTCGATGCGCTAAAAGGAATAAGCATCGCTGAAAAAATCGCTGCACATGTGAAAAAACATTTGTCAGCTGAAGCGGTCGTGTTAGGACCTGTTGCTTCGCCAATTGCACGCATGAACGATAGATATCGTTACCAATGCATGATAAAATACAAGCGGGAAACGAACTTAACGACAGCGCTTCGCGCGATTGTCGAACATTATCAGCGCGACATGGCGCGCGGCGATGTGACGATTACGATCGATTTAAATCCATATATGATGATGTAAATAAGGGAGGAACCATTTTGGCCATTTTACCGATTGTGACATATCCTGCACCCATTTTAGAAACGGTTTGTCAACCAGTCACCGTATTTGACCGAAAGCTAATCAAGTTATTAAATGATATGTACGATACGATGCTTGCGGCCGATGGAGTTGGATTAGCTGCTCCACAAATTGGTGTCGATCAACAAATTGCCATTGTCGATATTGGCGACCGTCATGGGCGCATTGAATTAATTAATCCAATCATCGTTGCCCAAAACGGCGAGCAAATCGGTCCCGAAGGCTGTTTAAGTTTTCCGGGACTGTTTGGGGAAGTAAAACGTTTTCAATACGTGAAAGTACGTGCGCAAAATCGTCGCGGTCGCCCGTTTGAAATCGAAGCGACCGGCTTTTTAGCGCGTGCCTTACAACATGAGATTGACCATTTACATGGCATATTATTTACGTCAAAAGTGATTCGCTATTATGAAGAAGGGGAGTTCGAACAATGAACATTGTGTTTATGGGAACACCTGATTTTGCTGTTCCGATTTTAGAACAATTGATCAAAGACGGATACAACGTGGTCGGCGTCGTTACACAGCCAGATAAACCGAAAGGGCGAAAACAACAATTGACGCCACCACCTGTCAAAGTGGCAGCGGAATCGTACGGCATTCCGGTATTTCAACCAACGAAAATTCGCGAGAAAGAACAATACGAGCACGTCATCGCTCTACAGCCTGATTTAATTGTGACCGCTGCATTCGGACAAATTTTACCGAAACCGCTTCTTGACGCACCAACGTACGGTTGTATTAACGTGCATGCCTCGCTTTTGCCTGAGTTGCGTGGAGGGGCACCGATTCATTACGCCATTTTACAAGGAAAAGAAAAAACAGGTATTACCATTATGTATATGGTTGAAAAACTAGATGCAGGCGATATATTAACGCAAGTGGAAGTGCCAATCGATGAGCGCGATACCGTCGGAACATTGCACGACAAACTAAGCCAAGCAGGAGCACGACTACTTTCTGAGACGCTCCCAAAACTGCTTCGAGGCGACATTATGCCGATCAAGCAAGATGATGAACAAGCGACGTTTGCGTACAACATTAAACCAGAACAAGAGCGAATCGATTGGACAAAAACAGGAGAAGACATTTACAACCATATTCGCGGCATGAATCCGTGGCCTGTTGCCTATACGATGTATGGTGAGGAACGGTGGAAAATTTGGTGGGGAGAAAAAGTACCCGCTTCTTCACAAGCGAAACCTGGTACCATTGTCGCCGTTGAACAAGATGGCATCATCGTTGCGACAGGGAATGAAACGGCAATTAAAATTACGGAACTACAACCAGCGGGGAAACGGAAAATGAGCGCAACTGACTTTTTGCGCGGCACGACGATTTCCATCGGGACAGTATTAGGAGGAACGAATGAGTAACGTGCGAAATGTAGCATTAGATGTGCTAATCGATATTGAAAAAAAACGAGCATATAGCAATTTATCATTACATCATGTGATCGAAACGAACGAATTATCCGCCCAAGACGTTGCCCTTTTAACAGAATTAGTATACGGCACGATTCAGCGACGCGATACGCTTGATTACTATTTACAGCCGTTTATCAAAGGAAAAATCGAGCCGTGGGTGCACCTACTACTTCGCATGTCGCTTTATCAAATGGTATATTTAGATCGAATCCCTGATCGGGCGGTGTTATTTGAAGCAGTCGAAATTGCCAAGCGTCGTGGTCATCGTGGCATCGCTTCGCTCGTCAACGGCATATTACGTTCTGTTCAACGGCAAGGATTGCGCTCCTTGGACGACATAAAAGATGAGAGCGAACGGTTAGCCATCGCGACAAGTCATCCCGTATGGCTTGTGCGCCGATGGATCGAACAGTTTGGCTTCGATGAAACGAAACGGATGTGCGAAGTAAACAACTTCCCACCAGAACAAACAGCGCGAGTAAACGTGATGCGCGTAACCGTTGAAGAAGTTATCGATCGCCTAAAAGAAGAGGGAATAGAAGCTATCCCTTCTTCCATCGTTCCGATTGGCATTAAAATAACAAAAGGAAATGCCGCTAAAACGAGCGTGTTTCGCGAAGGGCTTATAACGATTCAAGATGAAAGTTCGATGCTTGTCGCTTATGCCCTTTCTCCAAACGAAACAGATGTCGTGTTAGACTGTTGTGCGGCTCCAGGCGGAAAAACGACGCATATCGCAGAGCGCATGAACAATCGCGGGCGCGTTGTCGCGTTAGATATTCACGATCATAAAGTAAAACTGATTGAACAGCAGGCGAAGCGACTCGGCTTGTCGAATATAGAAGCGAAACAGCTCGATAGCCGTCAAGCGCATACGCAATTTGCCACTGAAACGTTCGATCGCATATTAGTTGATGCCCCGTGTTCAGGGCTTGGTGTCATTCGTCGCAAACCGGAAATTAAATATGCGAAAAATGAAAAAGATATTACACAACTTGCGAACGTTCAACTCAATATTTTACGAGCGGTTGCCCCGCTTTTAAAGCGTGGCGGAACGCTTGTATATAGCACATGTACCGTTGATCGCGAAGAAAATGAACAAGTCATCGCCCAGTTTTTAGCTGAACATCCCGAATATGATCGCGACGAAACACTTGCTTCGCGTCTACCATCGTCTGTTGCGTCATATGTAGATCGCGGCATGTTGCAATTGCTTCCTCATCACGTATATAGCGACGGATTTTTTATCGCAACATTGAAAAAGAAAGGTGACATCATATGAAACTATCCATTTACTCAATGCGTTTAGAAGATTTACAAAGTTGGATAGAACAGCAAGGGGAAAAGCCGTTTCGCGCCACACAAATTTTTGAATGGCTATATAAAAAACGGGTGACGTCATTTGAAGACATGACGAATATTCCGAAAGCATTGCGCGAGCGGTTAGATGAACATTTTGTCATCACAACGTTAAAAACGCTCGTACAGCAAACATCAAAAGACGGAACGATGAAATTTTTATTTGAGCTTCATGACGGTTATTCGATTGAAACGGTGCTTATGCGCCATGATTACGGAAATTCAATTTGTGTCACGACCCAAGTTGGCTGTCGCATTGGGTGTACGTTTTGCGCTTCGACATTAGGCGGATTAAAGCGCAATTTGCAAGCAGGTGAAATCGTTGCTCAAGTCGTCAAAGTGCAAAAGGCGCTCGATGAAACGAATGAACGTGTAAGCAGCATCGTTGTAATGGGAATAGGCGAACCGTTCGATAACTATGATGAGCTAATCAAGTTTTTAAAAATCGTCAACCACCCAAAAGGGTTGCATATCGGCGCGCGTCATATTACTGTATCGACAAGTGGTATCATCCCAAAAATTTACAAATTCGCCGATGAAAATATGCAAATTAATTTTGCGATTTCGCTTCATGCGCCAAATACAGAATTGCGCTCAAAACTAATGCCGATTAATCGAGCTTATAAATTGCCAGAACTCATGGAAGCGGTGCGCTACTACATTGAAAAAACGGGACGACGCGTCACATTTGAATACGGTTTATTTGGCGGTGTAAACGATCAAATTGAACATGCAGAAGAGCTTGCGGAGCTCATTAAAGGATTGAAATGCCATGTCAATTTAATTCCAGTCAACTACGTACCTGAACGCAACTACGTTCGTACACCGCGTGAACAAATTTTTGCGTTTGAGAAAACGTTAAAAAAACATGGTATTAATGTTACGATTCGTCGCGAGCAAGGACACGATATTGATGCTGCATGCGGACAGCTGCGCGCAAAAGAACGAAAAGAGGAAACGAAAGCGTAAGATGTGGCAACACCTATATGAAGGGAGGAAGCGATACTCTTGTGAGTGTCGTGCGTGTATGAAGGCGGTGTTTCAAACGGATGTCGGGAAAATTCGGTCACATAATGAAGATAATGGTGGAGTTTTTATTAATCAGGCGGGCAATTATTTAGCTGTTGTCGCTGACGGGATGGGGGGGCATCTCGCTGGCGACGTGGCGAGTGAAATGACGATGACGCAACTAAAACAATTTTGGGAAGAAACAGGCGAAATGACCTCGCCGCAACAGGCAGAAATGTGGTTAAAAGAACATGTCATGAAAGTAAACGAATCGCTTTTTCATCATTCGCAAACGAACGAGCATTGTCAAGGAATGGGTACGACCGTTGTTGCTGCTATTTGTACAAATCAGTTTGCGACAATTGGACACATCGGTGATAGCCGTTGTTATTTATTGAACGCAAACGGATTTCAACAAATGACCGAAGACCATTCCCTTGTGAATGAATTAGTGAAAAGTGGACAACTATCAAAAGAAGATGCGGAGTACCATCCGCGTAAACATGTACTATTGCGTGCGCTCGGAACGGAACAGACGATTCAGTTAGATGTCAAAACGGTTACGATCGACAAAGGAGATATGTTGCTCCTTTGTTCTGATGGGCTTTCTAATAAAGTGACGGAACAGACGATGATCGACGTATTAACGTCTGACCGTTCGCTTGAGGAAAAAGCGCAAGCGCTTATCAACGTCGCAAACGAGCACGGCGGCGAAGATAATATTACGTTAGCGATCGTACAATTTGTAGATGTGGATGAAAGTAGGTGATCGCTCGTGCTCATCGGCAAACGATTAAACGATCGCTATAAATTGTTGCAACTTATCGGCGGCGGTGGAATGGCGAACGTTTATTTAGCTAGAGATATCATTTTAGATCGCGACGTTGCCGTCAAAGTGTTACGCTTAGATTTTGTAAACGATGAATTATTTATTAAACGTTTTCGCCGCGAAGCACAAGCCGCAACAAGTTTAAATCATGAAAATATTGTCACGATTTACGATGTTGGGGAAGATGACGGCATTTATTATATGGTCATGGAATATGTGCGCGGCTGTACGTTAAAACAATATATTCAACAACATGCCCCGCTTCCTGTACAAGAGGCGCTACGCATGATGGATCAACTAACAGGAGCAATTGCTCACGCGCATCAAAACGGCGTTATTCATCGTGATATTAAGCCGCAAAATATTTTAGTGTCAGAAGACGGAACATTGAAAATTACAGATTTCGGTATCGCTGTCGCGTTAAGTTCAACAACGATTACACAAACGAACTCGGTGTTAGGATCGGTTCATTATTTATCACCGGAACAAGCAAAAGGCGGAATGGCAACGGAAAAGTCGGATATTTATTCGCTCGGTATCGTCATGTTTGAGCTATTAACCGGTCATTTGCCGTTTTCTGGTGAATCAGCTGTCGCAATTGTACTAAAACATTTACAAACGGAGACGCCTTCTTTGCGGCGATGGAATCCGAATATTCCACAGAGCGTAGAAAACATTGTATTAAAAGCAACAGCAAAAAATCCGTTGCATCGCTACAATAGCGCGCTGGACATGCAGCAACATATTCGTACGGCTCTTTTACCTGAGCGCATCAACGAAGCGAAGTTTACGTTGCCTATGGAAGACGATGATGAAGAAACAAAAGTAGTGCCGATTGTCAAATCACCCGCTCCTCCGTCGCCAGAAAAAAAAGAAAACGTTTCTGCTCCAAAAGAAAAGCGACAAAAAAAATGGCTCATTTTATGGACGGTGTTTCTTTTCTTATTTATTGGTGCTAGTGTGAGTGCGGTTACATGGCTTCCCGATTTATTTTTCCCGAAAGATGTTACTGTACCGGATGTGACGAGCAAACATTATGATGATGCGATCGCGGAACTGACATCATTAGGTTTAAAAATCGAAGAAACGATCGAACAAGAACATGATGACATCGCCGAAGGATTTGTTATCCGTACGAATCCACAAGCTGGAAAAGTCGTGAAAGCAGGAACGGCTGTCACCATTTATAAAAGTATCGGAAAGAAAAAAGTCGCGTTCGAAAATTATGTGGGTGAACAAATTGCTGATGTCGAACCGCAATTGCGTTCAGAAAAATATTTGCTTATCGATAAAAAAGAAGTATATAGCGATAAGCCAGCAGGGACGATTATTGAACAATTTCCGCTTCCGGGTGAAAAAGTTGTACCAGAAGAAACAGAAGTGCGCTTTACGGTCAGCCTTGGACCAGAAAAAATCATTTTAAAAGATTTAACAGGATATACGGAAAAGAGCGTACGTGACTACGCGGCAGATCAACAATTGTATGTCATCGTCAAACAACAATATTCCGATACGGTCGAAAAAGGACTCGTTATTTCTCAAACGCCACAAGCGAATGCAAAACTAGAAAAAGGAGCAACCGTTACGGTCGTCATTTCCCTCGGAAAAGAGCCGGTACAAACAAAGAAAGTAATTCAAGACATCGACATTCCGTATGAACCGCCTGTTGATGTGAACGAACCAGTCATGGCAGAATTATATATTGAAGACGAAAATCATTCGTTCGCTCAACCGTACAAACGTTATCGCTTAACTAATGACGTGAAAGAGCGTGTCGAATTCGTCATTCAACAAGGAAAACAAGGACGCTATCGCGTCGTTGTAAACGGCACGACGGTACGCGAAGGCATTGTTCCATATCCGACAACACCTTAAAGGAGGGAAGCTATGGCAGAAGGAAAAATCATTAAAGCGCTCAGCGGCTTTTATTACGTGTTAAGTGATGGCAAAGTGTATCAATGCCGCGGCCGCGGGGTGTTTCGCAAGCGGAAAGTAACGCCGCTTGTCGGCGACTACGTTTCCTTTCAGGCGGAAAATGAACGGGAAGGCTACATATTAGATGTATTTGAGCGGAAAAATGAACTCGTTCGTCCGCCGATTGCCAATATCGATCAAGCGATTTTAGTGTTTTCAGCAGTAGAGCCAGATTTCAGCCCTGGATTACTCGATCGTTTTCTCGTATTAATTGAAGCAAAAGACATTCGTCCGCTTATTGTTGTGAGTAAAATGGATTTAGTAGACGATGACACAAAGCCTCGTATTGAACAATATATTCGCGATTATCGTCAAATCGGATATGAAGTGTTCGAAGTTTCGGTCAAAACGCGCGCAGGTATTGATGCATTATTGCCTTATTTTGAAGGAAAAGTATCGGTATTTGCAGGGCAATCAGGCGTCGGGAAGTCGTCTTTATTAAATGCATTACGTCCGAACTTGCAGTTAAAAACGGGCGACATTTCCCATCACCTTGGGCGTGGAAAACATACGACAAGACATGTCGAGTTAATTGAAATCGGAGGCGGTTTTGTCGCAGATACACCAGGATTTAGCGCGCTAGAATTTGATGATATTGAACTTGAACAATTACCGCTTTGTTTTCCGGAGTTTGTCACAAAAAGCAGTGATTGTAAATTTCGCGGTTGCACGCATACGGCTGAGCCGAAATGTGCGGTCAAAGAAGCATTAGCATCAGGAGACATTCCTCCTTATCGCTATGAACATTACATGAGTTTTATAGAGGAAATCAAGGAACGAAAGCCGAGGTATTAAACATGATCAAAATTGCGCCATCCATTTTATCTGCTAATTTTGCTAAACTTGGCGAAGAAATTGTGGACGTAGAACGAGGGGGAGCTGATTACATTCATGTCGATGTGATGGACGGCCATTTCGTTCCAAACATCACAATCGGTCCGCTCATCGTGGAGGCGATTCGTCCTGTAACGAAACTGCCACTTGACGTTCATTTAATGATTGAACAGCCGGATCGCTATATTCCAACGTTTGCGAAAGCGGGAGCCGATTATTTAACGGTGCATGTTGAAGCTTGCCCGCATTTACACCGGACGATCCACCTCATTAAAGAACATGGTGTGAAAGCAGGAGTAGCGTTAAATCCGCATACACCGATTTCGATGATTGAACATTTGATTGAAGACCTCGACCTCGTTTTATTTATGACGGTCAACCCGGGTTTTGGTGGACAATCGTTTATTCCAGCAGTGCTCCCAAAAATTCATGCGTTTTCAACACTCGTTCGTGAACGAGGGCTTTCTGTTGAAATTGAAGTAGACGGTGGCATTCATGCAGAAACGGCAAAACTTTGTGTCGAAGCAGGCGCGGATGTTCTTGTTGCAGGATCAGCCATTTATAACAAAGCGGATCGTGCCCAAGCCATTCGCATGATTCGTGAGGGTGTGTCACGTTGACACATCCTTCTTTATTAGGGAGGTGAATTTGTTGATTATTCATCTTGTTGCAGGTGGTCCGACAAGTTTTTTACCTCATTTAAAAACATACGACGGAGAGGACGTATGTTGGGTAGGGGTAGATCGTGGCGTTTTAGCGCTGCTCGATGCGGGAATCATGCCAAAACGGGCGTTTGGCGATTTTGACTCCATTGCCGAATATGAGTTGCAGCAATTACAAACACAATTGCCGCATATCGACATATGGCCAGCTGAAAAAGACCAAACGGACACAGATATTGCGCTCGATTGGGCGCTTGAACAACAAGCGACAAAAATTCGCCTATTTGGAGCAACAGGCGGACGGGTCGATCATTTCTTTGGCAACGTTCAACTTTTGTTCAAAGGAAAAGACGGGCAGATTGAGTTAATCGATCGTCAAAATATCGTTACGCTTTATCGAAGTGGAAAACATGTCGTTGAAAAAAAAGACGAATACCGATACATTTCATTTATTCCTATGACTCCGATTCGCGCTTTAACGCTTCGCGGATTTAAATACCCGCTCGATGCGCACGATGTGCCGCTTGGATCAACATTATGTGTAAGCAATGAACTCATCCATAGTTTTGGTACTTTTTCATTCACTGAAGGCATATTAATGATGATAAGAAGCAAGGATGAAAAATAACGCTTCGAGGTACAATTTGTGCGGAGATGAATATATTAAATGGAAGAGTGTGCACAGTAGGGGAGGGAATGACCGTGAAGTTTTATACGATTAAGTTGCCAAAATTTTTAGGTGGAATTGTTCGGGCGATGTTAAATTCGTTTAAAAAAGGATAAAAAGCACCAATCATTTGGTGCTTTTTTCTATGAGGCGTGCGCTTTCCGCTTTTTTTATTACACACGTTCTACTTTTCCGGATTTTAATGCGCGAGCAGAAACCCAAACGCGCTTTGGTTTTCCGTCAACTAAAATGCGAACTTTTTGAAGGTTTGCTTTCCATGTGCGGCGGCTCGCATTCATTGCATGAGAACGAGCGTTTCCGAATGATTTTTTCTTACCAGTCACAAAGCATTTTGCCATTTTGTTTCCCTCCTCACTTGCCAAACTACGTGCTCAAAACACTACTATAATTTATCATACATAAAAACGGATTGCAATACTTCCGATCAACTGTTTCAAGAAAATAACCTTGACATCTGTTTTCTGTTTCGGGTAAATATACTATGGGTAGAAGCTTTTAAAAATAAGCCGAGTATAGTACAATGGCGTTAGCTACCTAATAAGAAAGGGGACTTGAGCGATGTCCATTGAATTACAAACGAAATACGGTCGTGTTGAAATTAGTAACGATGTCATTGCAGCGATTGCCGGGGGAGCGGCAGTAGATTGTTACGGTATTGTCGGTATGGCATCAAAAAATCAATTAAAAGACGGCATTGCTGAAATTTTACGCCGCGAAAACTTTGCAAAAGGCATTGTCGTTCGCCAAGAAAACGATGAAGTGCATATTGATTTATACGTCATTGTTAGCTACGGCACAAAAATTTCGGAAGTTGCGCACAACGTACAAACGAAAGTCAAGTATACGCTAGATAAAACGTTAGGTTTATCTGTTCAATCGATCAACATTTATGTTCAAGGGGTTCGCGTCACGAATCCGTAGTGAGGGGGAACTAATCTGTGGCAATGACAACATTAGATGGAAAACGCTTTGCACAAATGGTGCTGCAAGGCGCGACACATTTAGCGAACAACGCAAAAACGGTAGACGCATTAAACGTCTTTCCCGTTCCAGATGGGGATACAGGAACGAATATGAATTTGTCGATGACGTCCGGTGCGAAAGAAGTAAAAAACCACGTATCTGATCATATCGGAAAAGTGGCGGGCGCATTAGCGAAAGGATTGCTAATGGGAGCGCGCGGCAACTCGGGCGTTATTTTATCACAACTATTTCGTGGATTTGCGAAAGCGATCGAACAAAAAAGTGAAATTAACAGCAAAGAGTTTGCGGCAGCGCTTGAAGCGGGCGTGCAGACAGCGTATAAAGCGGTGATGAAGCCGGTTGAAGGCACGATTTTAACGGTTGCGAAAGATGCGGCAAAGCGCGCAGTAGCTGTGGCGAAAAAAGAAGCTGACATCGTCGTTGTAATGACGGAAGTATTAAAAGAGGCAAAAGCATCGCTGAAGCGCACCCCTGATTTACTTCCTGTATTAAAAGAAGTAGGTGTCGTCGACAGCGGCGGCCAAGGTCTCGTATTTGTGTACGAAGGATTTTTAGCGGCGTTAAAAGGTGAAACGATTGCAGAAACAGAAGCGTTGTCGATGGGACAGCTCGTTCGTACCGAACATCACCGCAACGTGCAAAGCCATCTTAGCGCAGATGATATTGAATTTGGGTATTGTACGGAATTTATGGTGAAGTTTGAACAAGATAAAGTAGCGAAACATCCATTTCGTGAAGAGACGTTCCGTCAAGATTTGAGCCGCTTCGGCGATTCGCTACTTGTCATTGCAGATGATGAAGTAGTGAAAGTGCATATTCACGCAGAACAACCGGGCGAAGTGCTCACATACGCGCAACGTTACGGAAGCTTAATTAATATTAAAATCGAAAATATGCGTGAACAGCATGCAAATATCGTCCATCAAGAGATGCAGCCGCCGAAAAAGCAAGAACGCATCCCGTACGGCATCGTTGCGGTAGCCATGGGCGATGGCATTGCTGAATTATTTAAAAGCATTGGTGCTCATGCGGTCATCGAAGGCGGACAAACGATGAATCCGAGCACAGAAGACATCGTAAAAGCAATTGAAGAAGTAAATGCCCAAACGGTATTTGTGTTGCCGAATAATAAAAACATTATTTTAGCAGCCCAACAAGCTGCGTCTGTCGCTTCATGTGATGTAGTCGTCATTCCATCAAAAACCGTTCCACAAGGAATGACAGCATTGCTTTCCTTTAATCCTTCTGCGACAAAAGAAGAAAACGAGGAAGTAATGACAGAGGCACTTGCCCGCGTAAAAACAGGACAAGTAACGTTTGCTGTACGCGATACAAACATTGACGGCGTTGAAATTGAAAAAGACGATTATATGGGAATTGCCGATGGCAAAATTGTCGTATCTCATAAAGAGCTTCATTCTGTCGTTGAGACGCTACTTACGCATATGATTGGCGAAGAAGATGAAATTGTAACAATTCTTTCTGGTGAAGATGCGACCGAAGAACAAACTGCGCACATCGTTCAATTTATTGAACAACAATTCCCGCATGTGGAAGTTGAAACACATCATGGCGGTCAGCCGTTATATCCGTTTATTTTTGCGATTGAATAAAACGCATGGTTGCTATTCACATACGATAAAAGAAGGGGAACGTTCCCCTTCTTTTTCATGAAGATAACAAAGGGGAGGAAAAAATGAAATATCGCAGTGTATTTGATATTATCGGTCCGATTATGATTGGTCCGTCGAGCTCGCACACGGCAGGAGCAGTACGCATCGGCAAAGTGGCACGCAACTTATTCGGCAGAAAACCAACGTGGGCGGATATTTTCTTTTACGGTTCATTTGCCCAAACGTATAAAGGACACGGAACAGATGTCGCCATCGTCGGCGGTTTATTAAATTTCGATACGTTTGATGAACGAATGAAAACATCGTTGCAAATCGCCAAACAAGAAGGGATTCGCATCACGTTTCATGAAGAGGAAGCCATTCCTCCTCACCCAAATACAGCAAAAATTCGCCTCGGTGATGAACAAGGTGAGCTTGAGCTTGTCGGCATTTCCATTGGCGGTGGGAAAATCGAAATTATTGAGCTAAACGGTTTCGAGCTGAAGCTTTCTGGTCATCATCCTGCCCTTTTAATTATGCATAATGACCGTTACGGTGCCATCGCAGGAGTAGCGAACGTGCTAGCGAAATATGCGATTAATATCGGCCATATGGAAGTATCGCGAAAAGAAAAAGGAAAACAGGCGTTAATGGCGATCGAAGTCGATCAAAATATTGATGATGCGATCGTTGAGCAATTAAAAGCGTTACCACATATTATTGATGTAGCAAAAATTGTTGAGTAAAGCGGTGCAAAGGGGAGACAACGATGTTTCGAAATGTAGCAGAACTCGTTGAACGAGCAGAACGAGAACAAATGAAAATTGCAGAAGTAATGATTCGTCAAGAGATGGAAGTGACAGAGCGCAGCCGAGAGGACATTATTGCGCAAATGGAGAAAAACTTACAAGTGATGGAGCAAGCCGTCATTCGCGGACTAGCGGGTGTTCGTTCGCATTCCGGATTGACAGGCGGCGATGCGACACGCTTACAGCAATATATTGCACGCGGCCAATTTTTATCGGGAGAAACGATTTTAGATGCCGTCAGTAAAGCGATGGCAACGAACGAAGTAAACGCAGCGATGGGAATGATTTGTGCAACACCAACAGCAGGATCAGCTGGTGTCGTTCCGGGCACATTATTTGCGGTGAAAGAAAAACTGCAGCCGACGCGTGAACAAATGGTTGAGTTTTTATTTACAGCTGGTGCGTTCGGATTTGTTGTCGCAAACAATGCATCCATTTCCGGTGCGGCAGGAGGATGCCAGGCGGAAGTTGGTTCAGCGGCAGGTATGGCGGCGGCAGCGCTTGTCGAGATGGCTGGCGGCACGCCAAGACAAGCGGCAGAGGCGATGGCGATCGCTTTAAAAAATATGCTTGGACTCGTTTGTGACCCCGTTGCAGGGTTAGTGGAAGTACCGTGTGTCAAGCGAAATGCAATTGGAGCAGCAAATGCAATGATTGCTGCTGACATGGCGCTTGCTGGCATACAAAGCCGCATTCCGTGCGATGAAGTCATTGAAGCGATGTTCCGCATCGGCCAGACGATGCCAGTGTCATTAAAAGAAACAGCACAAGGAGGGTTAGCGGCGACGCCGACCGCTCGCAAATTCGAAGCGGATATTTTCGGTAAGCCAAACAACGAACGTGAGTGACGTATTACATCAATCAGTCACAGCGATTAAAGGAATTGGAGAAGAAACAGCCGCCGCGCTTCATGAAATGGGGATTGATACAATTGAACAACTGTTGTATCATTTCCCTTTTCGTTACGAAGATTATCGCATATGTGCATTAGAAGAAGCAAAGCACGATGAAAAAATTACGATCATTGGCAAAGTGTATAGTGAGCCTGTGCTTACGTATTATAGCCGCAAAAAGTCGCGCTTAACGTTTCGCGTCCTTGTTGACCGATTTTTAGTGACGGCTGTTTGTTTTAACCAACCGTATTTGAAAAAAAAGCTCACCCTGCACGAAACGGTGACGATCACAGGCAAGTGGGACAAACATCGTCAAACGATCACCGTACAGCAGCTGCATATCGGCGAAATGAAGCGACAAAAAGAAATCGAACCGGTCTATTCAACGCGTGGCGACTTGACAGTAAAAGGCATGCGTCGCTTTATTGCACTCGCTTTACAACAATACGGTGATGCGATTGTCGACCCGTTGCCGAGCGAGCTATTGCAAACATATCGCCTTATATCAAAACGTGATGCGATTCGGGTGATTCATATGCCGCTTTCGCACGAGCAACTAAAGCAAGCACGACGCCGTCTCGTTTACGAAGAGTTTTTACTTTTTCAATTAAAAATGCAAGCGTTAAAAAAATATCGTCGTGAACAGTCACCAGGTATTGCGCATCGCTTTTCAGATGGGCAACTTCAATCGTTTATTCAATCGCTTCCGTTTCCGCTAACGAATGCTCAGCAACGCGTTGTACGTGAAATTGTGCAAGATTTAAAATCGCCATATCGCATGAATCGCCTACTACAAGGAGATGTCGGTTCCGGAAAAACAGTCGTTGCTGCCATTGCATTATATGCGGTGTATTTATCAGGGTATCAAGGAGCGTTAATGGTACCGACGGAAATTTTAGCCGAGCAACATGCTGAATCGCTTCGTGCGCTGCTTGAGCCGATGGGTATTCGTGTCGAACTGTTGACAAGTTCGGTAAAAGGAAAAAGGCGCAAACAGCTACTTGAACAGCTCGCTTTAGGTGACGTTCATGTTGTTGTCGGCACGCATGCCCTTATTCAAGACGACGTGAATTTTGCGAAACTTGGCGTTGTCATCACAGACGAACAACATCGCTTTGGAGTAGAGCAGCGACGCATTTTACGTGAAAAAGGACAATCGCCTGATGTGCTATTTATGACCGCCACTCCGATTCCACGCACGCTTGCCATTACGGCATTTGGAGAAATGGACGTCTCGATCATTGATGAAATGCCAAAAGGAAGGAAAAAAATTGAAACGTATTGGGTGAAACACGATATGCTTGAGCGTGTATTTCAATTTATGGCGAAACAAGTTGATGCGGGTCATCAAGCATACGTCATTTGCCCGCTCATTGAGGAATCGGAAAAACTGGATGTCCAAAACGCGATCGACGTGCATGCGATGTTGACGCACTACTATAAAGGGCGGTATCGCATCGGGCTTATGCACGGCCGTCTATCTTCAGAAGAAAAAGAAGAAGTGATGCGCGCATTTAGCGCCAATGACATTCATATTTTAGTATCAACAACGGTCGTAGAAGTCGGTGTAAACGTCCCGAACGCAACCGTGATGGTCATTTACGATGCCGACCGTTTTGGTCTTTCGCAACTTCATCAGCTACGCGGACGAGTTGGGCGCGGACAAGCCCAATCGTACTGTATTTTAGTCGCTGATCCAAAATCAGAAGCAGGAAAAGAGCGAATGCGCATTATGACGGAAACGAACGACGGTTTTGTGCTGTCGGAAAAAGATTTAGAGCTGCGCGGACCGGGCGATTTTTTTGGGACGAAACAAAGCGGCATGCCTGAATTTCGTCTCGGCGACATCGTTCACGACTATCGCATTTTAGAAGTTGCCCGTCAAGACGCTGCTCGCCTCGTTGATTCGCAAGCTTTTTGGCATGACGATAAATACGCTTTTCTTCGCGACTATTTACAACAATCAGGCATTTTAAACGGCGAAAAATTAGATTAAAAGTTGTTGAAATGGAAGCACGGGTGTTATATACTACTATTAGTACCTAGTAATAATTCGGATGGTGGATCGAAAATGAGAAGAAATAAACGCGAACGGCAACGACTACTGCAAGCAACGATTGAAGAAAATCCATTTATTACGGACGAACAACTTGCCGAAAAATTTTCAGTCAGCATTCAAACGATCCGCCTCGATCGCTTAGAACTATCGATTCCGGAGTTGCGTGAGCGCATTAAACATGTCGCTGAGCGCACATTTGCTGACGAAGTGAAGTCGTTGCCCATTGAAGAAGTGATCGGAGAAATTATCGATATGCAATTGGACGAAAGTGCAATTTCCATTTTCGATGTAAAAAAAGAACATGTATTTAAACGAAATCAAATTGCACGAGGACATCATTTGTTTGCGCAAGCGAACTCGCTCGCAGTCGCGGTCATTAACGATGAATTAGCATTGACCACCAAAGCAAACATTCGCTTTATGCGCCCGGTGAAAGAAGGGGAGCGAGTCGTTGCCAAAGCAAAAGTAAAAAATTTAAACGAAAACGGTCGCACGATCGTCGAAGTGAATAGTTACGTAGGTCAAGAGCTTGTTTTTCAAGGAGAATTTCATATGTACCGCTCAAACGTTGTTAAAAAGGATGGAGAAAATGATGAAAATCGCAATTGATGCCATGGGAGGAGATCACGCACCAAAAGAAGTCGTGATCGGTGCACAAAAGGCGATTGAGCATTTCAACGATATCGAAATTACGCTTATTGGGAACGAATCGCTCATTCGCCCGTACATAACAAACAATGAACGACTATCGATCATTCATACGGAACAAGTCATTGAAGCAACAGATGAGCCCGTTCGTGCCGTTCGCCGCAAAAAAGAGGCGTCCATGGTGCTAATGGCAAATGAAGTAAGCGAAGGACGTGCCGATGCGTGCATTTCAGCTGGGAATACAGGCGCTTTAATGGCGGCGGGGCTGTTTATCGTCGGTCGCATCGAAGGCATTGACCGTCCAGCGCTTGCGCCGACGCTCCCAACGATTGATGGAAAAGGGTTTGTACTGTTAGATGTTGGTGCTAACGTAGACGCCCGTCCAGAACATATATTGCAATATGCGTTTATGGGTGCAGCATACGCCGAAAAAGTACGCGGGGTTGAACGACCGCGCGTCGGGCTGCTAAACGTAGGGACAGAAGACCAAAAAGGCAATGAGCTAGCTAAAAAAGCGTTTCAGCTTATCCAACATACATCGTTAAATTTTGTCGGCAACGTAGAGGCGCGCGATTTATTAGAAGGCGTAGCTGATGTTGTTGTTACTGACGGATTCACCGGCAACGTCGCACTAAAAACGATCGAAGGCACGGCAATCGCTATTTTCTCGATGTTAAAATCGGCATTGACAAGCAATGTTGTAAGCAAAATGGCGGCGCTTGCGTTAAAGCCACAACTTATGCAGTTGAAGAAAAAAATGGATTATGCAGAATATGGCGGTGCAGCACTGTTCGGTTTACGAGCACCTGTCATTAAAGCGCACGGTTCATCTGATGCTCACGCGATGTTTCACGCTGTGCGTCAGGCGCGAGAAATGGTTGCAAACGAAGTAGTACAAACGGTAAAGCAATCGATAGCGGAAATAAAATAATAAGAGGTGACATGATGGGGAAAATTGCATTTATTTTTCCAGGACAAGGTTCACAAACGGTCGACATGGGGAAAGAATGGGCAGAAAAAGACGAGGCGGTAGCTGCGATCTTTCGCCTAGCAGATGAACGGTTGCAAATGTCTTTGTCACAACTTATTTTTGAAGGACCACAAGACGTATTAACAAAAACAGAAAATGCCCAACCGGCATTACTCACGACAAGCATCGCGTTTTTGCAAAAAGTAAAAGAAGCAGGTATTGCCCCTCATTATGTGGCAGGACATAGCCTCGGGGAATATAGTGCACTTGTTGCAGCATCGGTGCTGTCGTTTTCTGACGCTGTATATGCGGTGCGTAAGCGCGGAGAATTTATGGAAAAAGCAGTGCCGTCAGGACAAGGAACGATGGCTGCGGTGCTTGGGATGGATGAAGCTTTATTGCAACAAGTAGTCGATGAAGCTTCAACGGAATCATCTCCGGTTCAATTAGCGAACTTAAACTGCCCGGGACAAATTGTCATTTCAGGAGCGAAAGAAGCGGTTGAGCGAGCGTCACAACTAGCAAAAGAAAAAGGAGCGAAGCGAGTCATTCCGCTCGAAGTAAGCGGGCCGTTCCACTCCATTTTAATGAAACCGGCGGCAGAACAGTTTTTATCGGTACTTGATACGTTGGCGTTTCAAGAAAGCGCTGTGCCAGTCATTTCAAATGTGACAGCTGAGCCGATGACAGATCCAACAGAAATCAAACAACGTCTCGTTGAACAGTTATACTCTCCGGTTCGTTGGGAGCAATCTGTTCAAACGATGATTGACTTGGGTGTAGATACGTTTATCGAAATCGGTCCTGGAAAAGTATTAAGCGGTCTAGTGAAAAAAATAAACCGTCATGTCAACGTCCATTCGATTTTTGATGAAGCTTCGTTTATAGCGACAGTGACGGCGTTGAAAGGGGAATGAAGCATGGAAGGGAAAGTAGCGATTGTGACCGGGGCGTCACGTGGGATTGGGCGTGAAATTGCTTTACATTTAGCTCGTCTTGGTGCAAAAGTAGCAGTCAATTATGCAGGAAGTGAAGCGAAAGCAAATGAAGTTGTTGCTCAAATTGTTGAACATGGTGGCGAAGCGTTCGCTGTGCAAGCGGATGTCGCAAATAGTGAAGCCGTCGATCGCATGGTGAAAGAGGTGCTTGAGCGTTGGGGCCGCGTCGATATTTTAGTTAACAATGCAGGCATTACGCGTGACAACTTGCTTATGCGCATGAAAGAAGAAGAATGGGATGCGGTCATCAATACGAACTTAAAAGGCGTCTTTTTATGCACGAAAGCTGTGACGCGTCCGATGATGAAACAACGATACGGTCGAATTGTGAACGTGGCGTCCATCGTCGGTGTAAGCGGCAATCCAGGGCAAGCAAACTACGTTGCAGCCAAAGCAGGTGTAATCGGATTAACAAAAACAGCTGCCAAAGAACTCGCAAGCCGAAATATTACAGTCAATGCGGTTGCCCCTGGGTTTATTACGACAGATATGACCGATCAATTAAGCGAAGATGTGCGTCAAACGATGTTGCAACAAATTCCGCTTGCACGTTTCGGAAACCCTGAAGATATTGCGCACGTTGTCGCATTTCTCGTCTCAGACGGGGCAAGCTATATGACAGGGCAAACGATTCATGTAGATGGCGGCATGGTTATGTAAAAATTCGTTTTATTTTCTTGTATAATTCAGTATAATGACTTGAGGGGAGGTGAATAAAAATGGCGGGCGTATTAGAGCGTGTAACGAAAATTATCGTTGATCGCCTTGGTGTAGAGGAGTCACAAGTGACGCTTGAATCTTCATTTAAAGAAGATTTAGGAGCAGATTCGCTTGATGTCGTTGAGCTTGTCATGGAATTAGAAGATGAATTCGATATGGAAATTTCAGATGAAGAGGCGGAGAAAATCGTTACTGTCGGAGACGCAGTAAACTACATAAAAAGCCGTCTATCATAATAAGTAAAGTCCCGTTTTGTAAGCGGGGCTTTCTATGCTTTTTACGTTTATTAGTTGGAGGTTCATATGCATGTCTAAGCAACGGCCATACATGAAATTTAAACAGTTCCAAGAGCAGATTGGCATTTTTTTTCGCAATGAAAAATTGTTAATGCAAGCATTTACCCATTCATCATATGTGAATGAGCATCGAAAGCGGCTACATGAAGATAATGAACGTCTGGAGTTTTTAGGAGATGCCGTTCTTGAACTGACCGTCTCTCAATATTTATTTGAACAGTTTCCGCAAATGAGCGAAGGAGAACTAACGAAATTGCGGGCAGCGATCGTCTGTGAACCGTCGCTTGTTACGTTCGCTCATGCGCTATCGTTTGGCGATCTCGTCTTGCTTGGCAAAGGCGAAGAGTTAACGGGGGGGCGCATGCGTCCGTCGCTGTTAGCTGACGTATTTGAAGCGTTTATCGGGGCGCTTTATTTGGATCAAGGCATGGAGGCGGTCGTACAATTTTTAGAAAAAACGATTTTTCCTAAAATTCGCGAAGGTGCTTTTTCTCATGTGATGGATTACAAAAGTCAACTACAAGAATTTGTACAACGTGATGGAAGTGGAGTATTAGAATATAAAATTTTACAAGAACGAGGTCCTGCTCATAATAAAGAGTTCGTATCGCGCGTATCGTTAAATGGCGAGGAGCTCGGTGTTGGAGTTGGGCGCTCGAAAAAAGAGGCAGAGCAGCGCGCCGCGCAAATGGCATTAGCTAAGCTAAAACAATTACAACAAGGCTGATCCGGTGCGAAAGGACAGCCTTGCTTGTTGTGACATCTTTTAGATAAAGGGGGATATATGTGTTCCTCAAACGGTTAGAAGCTATCGGATTTAAATCTTTTGCGGATCGTATTTCCATCGATTTTGTTTCGGGGATGACGGCAATCGTCGGTCCGAACGGAAGTGGAAAAAGCAACATTACGGACGCGATTCGTTGGGTGCTTGGTGAACAGTCCGCCAAGTCGCTTCGCGGCGCAAAAATGGAAGACGTCATTTTTTCGGGAAGTGAATCACGCAAGCCGTTAAACATGGCGGAAGTGACATTAACGCTCGATAATAGCGATCAATTTTTGCCGCTCGAATACGAAGAAGTAAGTATAACAAGACGTGTCTATCGTTCCGGCGATAGCGAATTTTTTATTAATAACCAGCCTTGCCGTTTAAAAGATATTGTCGATTTATTTATGGATTCTGGCGTTGGTCGTGAAGCTTTCTCCATCATTAGTCAAGGAAAAGTAGAAGAAATTTTAAGCAGTAAAGCAGAAGATCGCCGCATGATTTTTGAAGATGCAGCTGGCGTCTTAAAATATAAAACAAGGAAAAAAAAGGCAGAGCAAAAACTAAACGAAACAGAAGATCATTTGCAGCGTGTGCAAGATATTTTACACGAACTAAACCAGCAGCTCGAGCCGTTGAAACAACAAGCGTCAATCGCCAACGAATATCTTGAGAAAAAAGAGCAGCTACAAACATATGAAGTCGGCTTAATTGTTTATGAAATCGAGCAGCTACATGAAAAATGGGAAGCGTTGAAAAAACAACTCGCTTTACATCAACAAAACGAAATGGAATTAGCGACGACGTTACAAAAAGAAGAAGCGCACATCGCTCAGTTGCGTCATGAACTGACAGCGCTTGATGAGTCGATAGATGGCTTACAGCAAGTATTGTTGCTTGTTAGCGAAGAGCTTGAGAAAATGGAAGGGAAAAAACAGTTATTAAAAGAGCGAAAAAGCAACGCCTATAAGCAACAACAGCAAATGGAGCAAACGATGGGGCAACTTGCTGAGCGAAAACGTGCACTTGAAGCGACAATTGCTGAAAAAAAGAAAGTGCTGCAACAGCTTCAAACAGATGTGCAAGCGCTTCAAGCGCAATTAAAAGAACAAAACAACATCCTTTCTGCTTACGGTCCAAAAGCGGAGGAAGAAATTGAACGGCTAAAAAGCGAATACATTGACCTCGTTCACGAACAAGCGACGTTAAAAAATGAGCGCATGCACATTGAGTCCCAGTTGCAAAAAAATGAAGAAAAACAACAGCAGCTCATCACTACAAACAACGAACATATTCAAGCATACGAACAGATCGTTGAACAATGGGAACAAAAACAAAAACTCATCCATGAGTTGCAAGAACGCATCGCTAAACAAGAGCAAACGCTTCAAACAAAAGAAGAACAATTGACCGCACGAAAAGAACAATATCGAAAAAAAGAAACGACGTTATATGAAGCGTATCAATATGTACAAAAAGTAAAATCAAAAAAAGAAATGTTAGAGGCGATGCAACAAGAGTATGCTGGATTTTTCCAAGGGGTAAAAGAAGTATTAAAAGCAAAAGATCGGTTAAACGGCATTCATGGAGCGGTTGTTGAGTTGATGACGGTGCCATCTGAGCTTGAAACAGCGATCGAAGTGGCGCTCGGGGGAGCGGCGCAACATATCGTCGTAAAAAACGAACAAAGCGCACGTGAAGCCATTCAATTTTTAAAACAAAATAAGTATGGACGAGCGACGTTTTTGCCGCTCGACGTTATTCAGCGAAAACTATTTCCTCCATCCGTTCGGGAAAACATTGCCAAACACCCCGCTTACGTTGGCATTGCTTCCGAATTAATTTCGTATGAAGCAACGTACGAAAACATTATGACAAACATTCTTGGAACAGTCATTGTTACACGTGATTTAAAAGGGGCAAATGAGCTTGCTCGCCAATTGCAATACCGCTATCGTCTCGTCACGCTAGAAGGGGATGTTGTGAATCTAGGCGGGGCGATGACGGGAGGAACGGTAAATAAACAGACAAACTCATTATTTAGTCGTGCGCGTGAGCTTGAAGAAGTGACAGCACACTGGCGCGATGCTGAGCGAAAAACGCTGGAGCTTGAACAGCTTGTGCAACGAGAAAAAGAAGCCATTGCACAAGCTGAGCAAGAGCGAACAGCGCTTTATACTGAGCTAGAAGCAAGCCGTATGGAGCTACAAGAAGAAAAAAGCGCATGGATGGAACTCGATCTTCGTAAAAAACATATGGACGAACGACTAGCTGTGTATCGCTATGAAAGACAGACACTCGAAGAAGAAAAGAAACAATTGACTGCTCGACTTCACGATATTATGCATTCGCTCCATGCACTTGAGAAACATATTGCTTCTATCGATGAACAAGTGAAACAATGGACAGAAAAAAAACAGTTAGAGCAGCAATCGAAGGAGCAAATACAAGAAAAGTTGACCGCATTGAAAGTCGCGCTCGCTGAAAAGCAAGAACATGTCAGAAATGAAGAGCAACATGTGCATCGACTAACGGAAGAATGGGAGGAAGTGAAGCGAACACTTACGCACATCGAAAAAGAACGCGATGAACTTGTACGCCATACGAACGAACAAACGGAAGATGAACAGCAGCTCGAGCGAATATGCGAAGAAAAAACGAAGCAAAAAGAAGAAACGATTCAGCTCATCGCAAGCCGACGCGAACAGCGGTTACACTATCAAACAAAGCTTGAGCAACTCGAAAAAGAAATAAAAGAATTGAAACGACAACATAAACAACTCACAGATACGCTAAAAGACGAGGAAGTGAAGCTTGCTCGCTTCGATATGGAGCTTGACCACTTACTAAACCGCCTTCGTGAAGAATACAAACTGTCATTCGAAGCAGCGAAAGAAGCGTTCCCGCTCCATATCCCTGCTCAAGAGGCGCGGAAAAAAGTGAAGCTCATCCAGCTCGCTATTGATGAACTTGGGACGGTCAATCTCGGTGCGATTGAAGAGTATGAACGTGTCTCTGAACGCCACCGTTTTTTAACTGAACAAAAAGAAGACTTACAACAGGCAAAAGATACGTTATACCAAGTGATTGATGAAATGGACGATGAAATGAAACGAAGATTTGCGACAACGTTTGAGCAAATTCGGACGCAATTTGCACGCGTGTTCGTTGAATTGTTTGGAGGAGGAAAGGCCGATTTACAGTTGACTGATCCGAACGATTTACTCCATACGGGTGTCGACATTGTCGCACAGCCACCGGGAAAAAAACTGCAACATTTAAGTTTATTATCAGGCGGGGAGCGAGCATTGACGGCGATTGCGCTTTTATTCGCCATTTTAAATGTTCGACCTGTTCCGTTTTGCGTGCTTGATGAAGTAGAAGCAGCACTTGATGAGGCGAACGTACAACGATATGCGAAATATTTAAAGAAGTTTAGCGACGATACACAATTTATCGTCATTACCCATCGAAAAGGAACGATGGAAGAAGCAGATGTACTATATGGAGTAACGATGCAACAATCAGGTGTATCGAAGCTCGTTTCTGTTCGACTAGAAGAAGCAGATGAAAAGAAAGGATGAGAAACGGTGAGCTTTTTTAAAAAATTAAAAGAAAAAATCGCAAAACAAGCAGATACAGTAACGGAAAAGTTTAAACGTGGTTTAGAAAAAACGCGCGACTCTTTCGCAGGAAAAGTAAACGATCTAATCGCGCGTTATCGAAAAGTAGATGAAGAGTTTTTTGAGGAGCTAGAAGAAATTTTAATCGCCTCAGACGTTGGTGTCGCAACGGTCATGGATTTTATCGATGAGTTAAAAATGGAAGTGAAACGTCGCAACATTCAAGACCCGAAAGAAATGTATAGCGTCATTTCCGAAAAATTGATTGACATTTACGAAGCAAGCGGCAATGAAACGACAGAACTAAACATTCAACCAAACGGCTTGACGGTCATTTTATTTGTCGGTGTCAACGGCGTCGGAAAAACGACGACGATCGGGAAACTCGCGTACAAATTAAAAAGCGAAGGAAAAAAAGTGATGCTTGCCGCTGGCGATACGTTCCGGGCAGGTGCAATTGAACAGCTTGAAGTATGGGGCGAGCGCGTTGGTGTGGAAGTCATTAAACAGTCTGCTGGCTCTGATCCAGCGGCGGTGATGTATGATGCGATTCAAGCAGCCAAATCGCGCAACGTTGACATTTTGTTGTGTGATACAGCTGGCCGCTTACAAAACAAAGTGAATTTAATGAAAGAACTTGAAAAAGTGAAACGTGTCATTGAACGAGAAGTGCCGGGCGCACCGCACGAAGTATTGCTCGTATTGGATGCAACGACAGGGCAAAATGCGATGAGCCAAGCAAAAACATTTAAAGAAGCAACGAATGTCACCGGCATTGTGCTTACGAAACTGGATGGAACAGCAAAAGGCGGCATCGTATTAGCGATCCGCCATGAGTTAAACATTCCGGTGAAATTTGTCGGTTTAGGAGAGAAAATGGACGATTTAGAGCCGTTTAACGCCGAACAATTCGTGTATGGGTTATTTGCATCGTTTATGGAACGAGAAGAGGCGCAAGGAGAATAACTTGACAGCATCGGTTAAAACATATACACTAAATTCATGTAAAGGCGTTTCACTTAACAGGGGGGAGTTTCATGCTAGAAAAAACAACGAGAATGAACTATTTATACGACTTTTACCAATCGTTGTTGACGCCGAAGCAACGAAACTATATGTCCCTTTACTATTTAGACGATTACTCCCTCGGTGAAATTGCCGAAGAGTACGAAGTGAGTCGTCAAGCTGTATACGATAACATTAAACGGACGGAAGCGATGCTAGAAGATTATGAGCAAAAGCTATTGCTCTTTCAAAAGTTTCAACAACGTCACAAACTATTGCACCGATTAAAAACGCATATAGCTGAACGCTATCCGAACGATGAGGAGCTGATGAGGCTCGTTATGGAGTTGGAGAAATTAGAGTAGGGGGCGGTAACGATGGCATTTGAAGGATTGGCCGACCGTCTGCAACATGTCATGAATAAAATTCGTGGCAAAGGCAAAGTCACGGAAGCCGATGTAAAAGAAATGATGCGTGAAGTGCGGCTCGCGCTATTAGAAGCGGATGTCAATTTTAAAGTCGTCAAAGACTTCGTGAAAAAAGTAAGCGAACGAGCTGTCGGGCAAGAAGTAATGAAAAGTTTGACCCCAGGACAGCAAGTCATTAAAGTCGTAAAAGAAGAATTGACGGAGCTGATGGGGGGAGAAAATAGCAAAATCGCTGTAGCGAGCCGCCCGCCAACTGTCGTCATGATGGTCGGTTTGCAAGGGGCGGGAAAAACGACAACAACGGGAAAATTAGCGAATTTATTACGTAAAAAACATAATCGTAAACCGTTGCTTGTCGCAGCTGACATTTATCGGCCGGCAGCGATTAAACAGCTTGAGACGTTAGGGAAGCAGTTGGACATCCCTGTGTTTTCGCTCGGCGATCAAGTGAGCCCGGTGGAAATTGCGAAACAAGCGATCGTAAAAGCAAAAGAAGAGCATTATGATTACGTATTAATCGATACGGCCGGACGCTTGCACATTGACGAAGCGCTCATGGACGAACTAAAGCAAATTAAAGAAGTGACGAAACCTGATGAAATTTTTCTCGTTGTCGATGCGATGACGGGACAAGATGCGGTCAATGTCGCGCAAAGCTTTAACGAACAACTTGGACTGACGGGCGTCATTTTGACGAAGCTTGATGGTGATACGCGAGGCGGGGCAGCCTTATCGATTAAAGCGGTCACAAATACGCCAATTAAGTTTGTCGGTATGGGCGAAAAGCTCGATGCGCTTGAGCCGTTTCATCCGGAGCGGATGGCGTCGCGCATTTTAGGTATGGGGGACGTGTTGACGCTCATTGAAAAAGCGCAAACGGCCGTCGATGAAGAAAAGGCAAAAGAGCTCGAACAAAAAATGCGTACCGCATCATTTACACTTGACGACTTTTTAGAACAGCTTGGGCAAGTGCGCAAACTCGGTCCGCTCGATGAACTTTTAAAAATGTTGCCGGGCGCTAACAAAGTGAAAGGTTTAAACAACTTACAAATTGACGAAAAGCAAATTAGCCGCGTCGAAGCGATTATTCGTTCGATGACAAAAGAAGAAAAAATGAACCCAGACATCATTAACTCTAGTCGCAAAAAGCGAATTGCAAAAGGGAGCGGAACGACGGTTCAAGACGTCAACCGCTTATTGAAACAGTTTGACGAGATGAAAAAGATGATGAAAATGATGACAACCATGCCAAAGGGGAAAAAGAAAGGGTTCCGTTTCCCGTTCATGTAAACAAAATAACAGTGTTAAGAAAAAACACTTTACAAACAAAACGTTTATTGCTAATATACTATCTTGTGTGAAATATTTTCGGAGGTGCTATAATCATGGCAGTAAAAATTCGTTTAAAACGTATGGGTGCAAAAAAATCACCATTTTATCGTATCGTTGTTGCAGACTCTCGTTCTCCACGTGACGGTCGTTTCATCGAAACAATCGGCACATACAATCCGTTAACAGAGCCTGCAGAAATTAAAATTAATGAAGAGCTTGCATTAAAATGGTTGCAAAACGGCGCAAAACCATCTGACACAGTGCGCAACTTGCTTTCAAAACAAGGAATTTTAGAAAAATTCCACAACTTAAAGTACGGAAAGTAATATATGAAAACGTTGCTTGAGACGATCGTTCGGTCACTTGTCGATCATCCAGAATGCGTCGTCATTCGCGAAACAGAACAACAACAATCGATCACATATGCGATTGCCCTTCATCACGAAGACGTTGGGAAAGTGATCGGAAAAAACGGGCGAATGATTCAAGCCATTCGCACCGTTGTTCAAGCAGCCAATGAGTCAAAGAAGCGAATAGACGTACGCATCGAAGAGTAAGGGAGAGGGAAGACACCTCCCCTTTTTTCGTTCAGAAAGGCGGTGCGCCATGAAAATCATTCAAAAAGTGGAAGTGAGACAGCGATTAACTGAGAACAGTAAGCAGCAACTCATTCAACAATTTATGCAACAAAAACAACAACTGGAACAACAATGTGAGCAGCTCATCTTTGAACAAAAACGAATGGAAAAGCACACTTCGTTTTCACAAAAACAAATTAAAGAAAAATTTGGACGAGAAATGCAAGTTCGCCGCCAAAAAATAGCGGAACTTGATTTCCTTCTTGAACAATTGCGCATATTACCGATAGGAAGTGAAATAAAAGAAAGAGATGTCGAGGCGATCATCGACGTCCAAATAGGGATGCGATGGGAATCTCCGAAAACGATTGTCATTGAAGATGGAATCGTTGTGGATATACGCGAGGGGTGATCGTTGTGAAATGGTTTCATGTCGGAAAAATTGTGAATACGCACGGTATTCGCGGTGAAGTGCGCGTTATTTCACGCACAGATTTTGCAGAAGAGCGGTATAAAATCGGGAATGTATTATATATTTTTATGGAAAATAAGCCACCGGTTGAAGTCAAAGTGGCGAGCCATCGAGTTCATAAGTCGTTCGATTTATTAACGTTCGAAGGATACGATAACATCAACTTAGTCGAACCATTTAAAGGGGCGATGATTAAAATACCAGAAACGCAATTGCAACCGCTTAACGAAGGAGAATATTATTTTCACGAAATTATCGGTTGCACAGTTGTGACCGAAGATGGTGAACCGATTGGCGAAATAAAAGAAATTTTAACGCCAGGTGCAAATGACGTATGGGTCGTCAAACGAAAAAAAGGCGGAGATGTGTTAATCCCTTACATTGATGATGTCGTCAAACAAGTCGATGTTGAAAATAAAACGATTACGATTCATGTGATGGAAGGATTGCTTGACGAATGAAAATCGATGTGCTCACCTTATTTCCAAATATGTTTACTGGCGTGTTGAACGAGTCGATTTTAAAACGTGCGCAAGAAAAAGGTGCCGTTACATTTCAGCTCGTTAACTTTCGCGAATTTGCCGATAATAAACATCAAACAGTGGACGACTACCCTTACGGCGGTGGGGCTGGCATGGTATTGAAGCCGCAACCGATTTTTGATGCGGTCGATCACTTAACGAAACAAAGCGACCATCGTCCGCGCATTGTTTTACTTTGTCCACAAGGCGAACGTTACACACAAAAAAAAGCAGAAGAACTTGCTAAAGAACAACATATCATTTTCATTTGTGGACATTATGAAGGGTACGACGAGCGTATTCGTGAGCATCTAGTAACCGACGAAATTTCTATTGGAGATTACGTCTTAACGGGCGGAGAACTGGCAGCAATGGTCGTCATTGACAGCGTCGTTCGTTTGCTTCCTGGCGTGCTTGGCAACGAGCATTCCTCTATGCTTGATTCTTATAGCTCTGGTTTGCTCGAACACCCACATTATACGCGCCCAGCCGATTTTCGTGGCATGAAAGTACCAGATGTCCTTCTTTCAGGTAATCACCGTTTAATTGAAGAGTGGCGTCAAAAAGAATCGTTGCGTCGCACATGGCTGCGCCGGCCAGATTTGCTCGAAACGTATGAACTAACGGAAAAACAAAAAAAATGGATTGAACAATGGGAAAAAAATGAGCGGTAACTCTTGCATCCTGTACATCTTTATGCTAGTATAAACGTTGTGACTTATGTCGCACGTAAAACGATGTTCCGCTGCTATGAACGATACACATAAGCATGAGCATCTGTTGGAAGGAGATGAATACGATGCATCATTTAATTCAAGAAATTACAAAAGAACAACTACGTAACGATCTTCCAGAATTTCGCCCTGGTGACACTGTACGCGTTCACGTGAAAGTTGTTGAAGGAAACCGTGAGCGTATCCAAGTATTCGAGGGCGTTGTAATCAAGCGTCGTGGTGGTGGAATTAGCGAAACATTTACAGTTCGTAAAGTGTCTTACGGTGTAGGTGTTGAGCGTACATTCCCATTACACACGCCGAAGATTGCAAAATTAGAAGTTGTTCGTCGCGGTAAAGTTCGTCGTGCGAAGTTGTACTACTTGCGTCAACTCCGCGGTAAAGCAGCACGCATCAAAGAAATCATCTAACAAAAGAAATGATTGCGAGGAGCTTGATCATCAAGCTCCTTTTTCAACATGTATCATATAGGTGGGAGAAGGATGGAAAAACAAAAGAATGAATGGTTTGAATGGGTGAAAGCAATTCTTATTGCAGTGGCGTTAGCAGGTGGCATTCGCTACTTCATTTTTGCTCCGATTATTGTCGAAGGGGAATCGATGATGCCGACGTTACACAATCAAGATCGGATGATTGTCAATAAAATGGCATACAAAATTGGCGAACCGAAACGGTTTGATATTATTGTGTTTCATGCCGAAGAAGGAAAAGATTATATTAAGCGCGTCATTGGATTGCCAGGCGACCGGATTGAATATAAAAATGATACGTTATATGTCAATGGAAAGCCGTATAAAGAGCCGTACTTAGATGAAGAGAAAAAACAACTATTTGACGGTCCGCTAACAGAGTCGTTTACTCTTGAAGAGCTATGGGGGGAAAAAACAGTCCCAGAAGGCCATTTATTCGTGCTCGGAGATAATCGTCGATATAGTAAAGATAGCCGCCATATCGGATTTATTCCGATGGAAAAAGTGGTAGGGAAAACGTCGGTCGTTTATTGGCCTCTTTCTGATGCGCGCATTGTTGAATAACATAACTAAAGTAGGTGGCAGCGATGACGATTCAATGGTTTCCCGGTCATATGGCGAAAGCAAAGCGGGAAGTAACAGAAAAATTAAAACTTATCGATATCGTATTTGAGCTAGTAGATGCCCGCATTCCTATTTCATCGCGCAATCCGTTAATTGATGAAATTGTGGCGAATAAACCGCGCATCATATTGTTAAACAAAGCGGATATGGCTGATCCCGATGTGACAAAACAATGGATCGACTTTTTCGCTGCACAGCAAATTGACGCCATTGCGATCGATTCGCAAAGCGGAACAGGCGTCAAGCAAATGGTAGCGGTCGCAAAAGAGAAGTTGCGCCCAAAATTTGAAAAAATGATAGCGAAGGGAATTAAACGTCCTCGGGCGATGCGTGCGCTTATTGTCGGCATTCCAAACGTCGGAAAATCAACGCTCATTAACCGACTCGCAGGAAAACATATTGCCAAAACAGGCGATACACCGGGAGTGACAAAAGCGCAACAATGGATTAAAGTCGGCAAAGAGCTCGAGCTACTTGATACGCCTGGAATTTTATGGCCGAAGTTTGAAGATGAAGAAGTCGGATACAAACTTGCAACGACGGGAGCGATTAAAGATACCATTTTAAACTTACAAGACGTTGCTGTGTATGCGTTACGTTTTTTATCTACTCATTATCCCGATCGTTTAAAAGAACGATATGCGCTTGCGGACATTCCAGAAGACATCGTCCAATTGTTTGATGACATCGGAAAAAAACGAGGATGTTTAGCCGCTGGTGGTGTCGTCGACTACGATAAAGTTGCTGAGCTTGTGTTGCGCGATATTCGTACAGAAAAATTAGGCCGACTTAGTTTTGATCGCCTGTAAGGTTCGCATAAGCGAGCCTTTATTTTTTTGTTTATTTGTCGATATAAGGGATAAGGGGTGATGACGGTGAATATACAAGAAATAAAAAAAAGACTACAAACGATTCACGATGAAACAGATGAATGGTTTCAAAAACTATTACACGATGAGCGAAAAGGCGTCCAGCGCCTCGTTCAACTATGGTATAAGCAAAAAGAAGAAGAAAAACGGGAACGCGAACGTTTTTTGCATATGTTGCAATATGAACAGGCGCTATACGACAAAGGAATCCGCTACATCGCGGGGGTAGATGAAGTAGGACGAGGGCCGCTTGCCGGTCCGGTTGTTGCTGCTGCGGTCATTTTGCCACAAGACGTGTTTCTTCCACATTTAGATGATTCAAAAAAGCTATCGGAAACGAAGCGAGAACAACTGTTTTCTGTCATTCAACAAACGGCGCTTGCGATCGGTATTGGCATCGTTAGCGCACACGAAATTGATGAGCTAAACATTTACGAAGCGACGAAAAAAGCGATGATGCAAGCTGTCCACGCGCTTGCGATCGCTCCCGAGCATTTGCTCATTGATGCGATGCACATTCCACTATCTATTCCACAAACATCGATCATTAAAGGGGATGCGCATAGCGTCTCCATTGCAGCAAGCTCCATTATCGCGAAAGTGACGCGCGATCGCATGATGAAACAGTTAGGTGAGAAATATCCACAATACGGATTTGAAAAGCATATGGGATACGGCACGAAAGAGCATTTACAAGCGATTGAACGATACGGAGTCATTGAAGAGCACCGTCGTTCGTTTGCGCCGATTCGCGAGCGATTAAAGCGGGGGAAATGAGATGAAACGAAAGCGTGCGGTTGCTTTGTCGTACGACGAACAACATATTGCACCAGTCGTTGTCGCCAAAGGAGAAGGGGCGGTTGCAGAACGCATTATTGAACGCGCGAAACAATACGACGTCCCCATTTATGAAGATGAAACGCTCGCGACGATGCTCGGTCAATTACAATTAAACGAAACGATTCCAGAAGAACTGTACAAAGTTGTTGCTGAAGTATTTGCATTTATTTATCAAGTCGAAAAAAAGGTGGAGGGGCGATGACAACGATCGCTTCTTTTTCTTTTGTTAAAGAATTTTCTGTCTAAATGGTAGACAACTGACAAAGTATCATTATACAATGAAAGCGCTAGTACTTTTATTTTTATACATAGGAGGATGGGGTATGAATATTCATGAGTATCAAGGAAAAGAGATCCTCAGAAGCTACGGAGTGAGCGTGCCGAACGGCCGTGTGGCGTTCACGGTTGAAGAAGCGGTTGAGGCGGCGAAAGAGCTCGGCAGTAGCGTTTGTGTCGTGAAAGCGCAAATTCATGCCGGCGGTCGCGGAAAAGCAGGGGGAGTAAAAGTCGCAAAAAGTTTAGAAGAAGTTCGTACATATGCGAGTGAGTTGTTAGGGAAAGTGCTTGTCACACATCAAACAGGTCCAGAAGGAAAAGAAGTAAAGCGCCTTTTAATTGAAGAAGGATGCGACATTAAAAAAGAATATTACATCGGGCTTGTTGTTGACCGTGCGACGTCCCGCGTAGTATTAATGGGATCAGAAGAAGGCGGAACAGAAATCGAAGAAGTGGCTGCAAAAACGCCAGAGAAAATTTTTAAAGAGTATATCGACCCAGCTGTCGGTCTACAAGCGTTCCAAGCGCGTCGTATGGCGTTTAACATCAATATTCCGAAAGAGCTTGTCAATCAGGCTGTAAAATTTATGTTAGGCTTATATCAAGTGTTCGTTGAAAAAGATTGCTCAATCGCTGAAATTAACCCGCTTGTCGTAACGGGTGATGGAAAAGTCATGGCTCTTGATGCGAAGCTTAACTTTGATTCAAACGCGCTATATCGTCATAAAGACATTTTAGAATACCGCGATTTAGACGAAGAAGATCCAAAAGAAATTGAAGCGTCAAAATACGATTTAAACTACATTTCGCTCGATGGGAACATCGGCTGCATGGTTAACGGTGCAGGCTTAGCGATGGCGACGATGGACATCATTAAATATTACGGTGGCGAGCCGGCAAACTTTTTAGATGTTGGTGGCGGTGCGACGACAGAAAAAGTAACAGAAGCGTTTAAAATCATTTTATCTGACCCGAACGTCAAAGGCATTTTCGTTAACATTTTTGGCGGCATTATGAAATGTGATGTCATCGCTAACGGAATTGTTGAGGCGACGAAGCAAGTTGGTTTAAATCTTCCGCTTGTCGTTCGTTTAGAAGGAACGAACGTTGAATTAGGGAAAAAGATTTTAGAAGAGTCCGGACTAAACATTACAGCGGCTGAATCGATGGCGGACGGCGCGCAAAAAATCGTTTCGCTAGTAAGCTAATAGAAGGGATGGGAGAAACGTGAGCGTTTTTGTTAATAAAGATACGAAAGTAATCGTGCAAGGAATTACAGGTTCACAAGGATTGTTCCATACGAAACAAATGATTGAATATGGTACAAACATCGTTGGTGGGGTAACACCAGGAAAAGGTGGCACAGAAGTTGAAGGCGTACCTGTGTTTGATACGGTTTCAGAAGCGGTTGAAAAAACAGGAGCGAACGCTTCAGTCATTTACGTTCCGCCAGCATTTGCGGCAGATGCTATTATGGAAGCAGTTGATGCAGAAATCGACTTAGTTGTTTGTATTACAGAAGGCATCCCTGTATTAGATATGGTCAAGGTGAAGCGCTACATGGAAGGTAAGAAAACGCGCTTAATCGGACCAAACTGCCCAGGCGTTATCACACCAGAAGAATGCAAAATTGGTATTATGCCAGGCTATATTCATAAAAAAGGGCATGTCGGCATCGTTTCACGCTCCGGTACGTTAACGTATGAAGCGGTTCACCAATTAACACAAGCAGGCATCGGGCAATCGACAGCGGTTGGGATTGGCGGTGACCCAGTCAATGGAACAAACTTCATCGACGTATTAAAGGCGTTTAACGAAGATGAAGACACATATGCGGTCATTATGATCGGGGAAATTGGTGGAACGGCAGAAGAAGAAGCGGCCGAATGGGTAAAAGCGAACATGACAAAACCGGTTGTCGGCTTTATCGGCGGACAAACAGCACCTCCAGGAAAGCGCATGGGACATGCTGGTGCGATCATTTCTGGCGGAAAAGGAACGGCGGAAGAAAAAATTAAAACGATGACAGCATGCGGCATTAAAGTCGCAGAAACGCCAGCAGTGATTGGCGAAACGCTCATCTCTGTATTAAAAGAACGCGGCTTATACGAAAAGTGTAAAACACATTAATAATCGCGAATCGTCCTAAGGCACAAACCTTAGGACGATTTTTATAAATAGGAGGGATATCATGTACGATACAACTCGCGAACGGCTCATCCATTTGCATCATTGTCGTGGCATCGGGTGGAAAAGTATCGCACGCTTGCTTCATGCAGACCCATCGCTAGCCTCTATTTTTCATCTTTCGTTACAACAACTTCAACGACTACTTCCGATCCCCCAAAAACATTTCACTGCTTTTTTCCATGATTTGCATTGTCACAAATTGAAACGTATGATAAAAACATATGAGGAACAAAACATTCATATTGTAACAATAAAAGATGATGGCTATCCGGAGTGGCTAAAACATATATATGATCCACCGTGGGTACTATATGCGAAAGGAAACGTAGCGTTGCTTAAGCGAAAAAAAATAATTAGCGTCGTAGGGACACGGACGCCAACGCGCCAAGGAATCGCAGCGATGCATATCGTCCTTCCACCCCTCATCCAAAACGGCTGGATCGTTGTGAGCGGACTAGCAAAAGGTATTGATGCTGAAGCACATCGTTTATGTTTACGGCATCATGGTGAAACAATTGCGGTCATTGCGGGCGGATTGTATTATATGTACCCACCTGAAAACGAATCATTATTTCGACAATTAGCGACAACGCAATTAATTATTTCAGAATATCCACCGTTCGTTCGCCCACAGACGTGGCATTTTCCGATGCGCAATCGCATCATTAGCGGTTTGTCGCTCGGTACGCTTGTTGTACAAGCAAAAGAGCGAAGCGGCTCGCTCATCACCGCTCATTTTGCGCTCCAGCAAGGAAGAGAAGTGTTTGCGATTCCCGGCGACATCACAACAAAAGAAGCGCTCGGGACTAATCGGTTGATTCAACAAGGAGCAAAATTAATATTGTCAAGTGAAGATATTGAAGAGGAATTTCGACATCTTTTTACATGAATGAAAGAAAAAATCGAAAAATGATGTTTGACAAATGAATACATCATCATTAATAATAATGAAGATTTTACTTTACGAATTACCTCTTGAGGGAGGGCAAAATAATGTCAGACTACTTAGTCATTGTAGAATCGCCAGCGAAGGCGAAAACGATTGAACGGTATTTAGGAAAAAAGTATAAAGTAAAAGCATCAATGGGTCATGTGCGCGATTTGCCAAAAAGTCAAATGGGCGTTGATATACAAAACGACTATGAGCCAAAGTATATTACGATTCGTGGAAAAGGCTCCGTGATTAAAGAGTTGAAGGCAGCAGCGAAAAAAGCAAAAAAAGTATTTCTTGCCGCCGACCCGGATCGTGAAGGGGAAGCGATCGCTTGGCATTTAGCACATGTACTTGATTTAAACATTGATTCACCATGTCGCGTCGTGTTTAACGAAATTACGAAAGATGCGATTAAACAGTCATTTGAGCAGCCGCGTGCCATCAATATGCATTTAGTTCATGCCCAGCAAGCGCGGCGTGTGCTCGATCGTCTCGTCGGCTACAATATTAGCCCGTTGCTTTGGAAAAAAGTAAAAAAAGGATTAAGTGCAGGGCGCGTGCAGTCTGTTGCCCTTCGCCTAATTATTGATCGCGAAAAAGAAATTCAATCATTCAAACCAGAAGAATATTGGACAATTCAAGGAACGTTTGTCAAAGGGAATGACATATTTGAAGCACAATTTTACCGACTTGATAGCGAAACGTTCGATTTAAAAACAGAGCAAGACGTACAACATGTGTTAAATCATATTCAAGGCAATGAATTTTTCGTTACAGCGGTAACGAAAAAAGAGCGAAAGCGCAATCCCGTCGCCCCGTTCATTACATCGTCATTGCAACAAGAGGCGGCGCGGAAATTAAATTTCCGCACGAAAAAAACGATGATGGTTGCACAGCAACTATATGAGGGGATTGACCTTGGAAGCGAGGGAACGGTCGGTTTAATTACATATATGCGTACAGACTCCACGCGCGTATCCGAAAGCGCTCAACAAGAGGCGGTACAGTATATTGAACAGACGTTCGGTACATCATATGTACCAACAGAAAAAAGAAAAGAAAAACAAAAAGCGAACGCTCAAGACGCGCACGAAGCGATTCGGCCAACGTCCGTCTGGCGTCATCCTAGCGCGATTAAGCCGCATGTCACACGCGATCAATATCAGCTATACAAACTCATTTGGGAGCGCTTTATCGCAAGCCAAATGGCGCCGGCTGTGCTCGACACAGTAGCGGTGGAACTATCAAACGGAACTGTCATCTTCCGTGCGACCGGTTCGACGGTTAAGTTTCCTGGCTTTATGAAAGTGTATGTAGAAGGAACGGACGACCCAAAAGACGAACAACAACGACTATTGCCAGACTTTGTTGAAGGAGAGCGCGTCTTTAGCAAAGATATCGAAGGAAAGCAACATTTCACGCAGCCTCCACCGCGCTATACGGAAGCTCGGCTCGTAAAAACGTTGGAAGAGCTCGGCATCGGTCGCCCATCGACGTACGCTCCAACGCTTGATACGATTCAAAAACGGAATTACGTCACGCTTGAAAATAAGCGATTTGTCCCGACTGAACTTGGTGAAATTGTACTAGATTTAATGATGCAATTTTTCCCAGAAATTTTAGACGTTGAATTTACAGCGAAAATGGAAAAAAATTTAGATGACATTGAAGATGGAAAAGTCGAATGGGTGCGCATCATCGATGAATTTTATCGCGAGTTTGAAAAACGGTTAAAAATTGCGGAAGTTGAAATGGAGAAAGTTGAAATAGCCGATGAATCAGCAGATGTCGATTGCGACGTATGTGGAAGCCCGATGGTGTACAAAATGGGGCGCTTCGGAAAGTTTATCGCCTGCTCAAACTTCCCACAATGTCGCAATACAAAAGCGATCGTCAAAGACATCGGAGTGAAATGTCCGCGTTGCCATGAAGGGAACATTGTGGAACGAAAAAGCAAAAAGAAACGAATGTTTTACGGCTGTGATCGTTTTCCGACGTGCGATTTCGTGTCATGGGATAAACCGATCAGTCGTCCGTGTCCGAAATGCGGTGGCATGCTTGTTGAGAAAAAAGGGAAAAAGAGCGTGCACATTCAATGCACGCAATGCGAATATAACGAACAACAGTAAGGTGAGGCGCATACCCTCACCCATTTTATCGAGGAGGGAATATGAATGGAAGTAACAGTAATTGGAGCAGGACTAGCAGGAAGCGAAGCGGCGTGGCAGCTAGCGAAGCGCGGCATTCGTGTCAAATTGTATGAAATGCGCCCGGTGAAACAAACCCCAGCGCATCATACCGACAAATTTGCTGAACTCGTATGCAGTAACTCGTTGCGTGCGAATACATTAACGAATGCAGTTGGCGTGTTAAAAGAAGAAATGCGTCGATTAGACTCTGTCATTATGAAAGCAGCAGACTCTTGTTCTGTCCCAGCCGGTGGGGCTTTAGCAGTAGATCGTCACGAATTTGCTGCAAAAGTAACAGAAATGGTGGCAAATCATCCGAATGTGACCGTTGTGCGTGAGGAAGTGACGTCGATTCCAACCGGTCCGACGATTATAGCAACCGGCCCGCTAACATCGCAACCGCTTTCGGAACAGCTTCAAGCGTTAACAGGAGAAGCATATTTATATTTTTACGATGCCGCTGCACCGATTGTTGAAAAAGAAAGCATTGATATGGAAAAAGTATATATAAAGTCTCGCTATGATAAAGGGGAAGCGGCGTATATTAACTGCCCGATGACAGAAGAGCAGTTTGAACGATTTTATGATGCGCTCATTTCTGCTGAAACAGTTCCTTTAAAAGAATTTGAAAAAGAAATTTATTTTGAAGGATGTATGCCCATTGAAGTGATGGCACGACGCGGGAAAAAGACGTTGCTGTTTGGTCCGATGAAGCCCGTCGGTTTAGAAGACCCACGTACAGGGAAACGTCCTTTTGCCGTCGTCCAGCTTCGTCAAGATGATGCCGCTGGAACGTTATACAATATTGTCGGTTTCCAAACGCATTTAAAATGGGGGGCACAAAAAGAAGTCATTCGCCTCATTCCAGGGCTTGAACAAGCTGAAATTGTGCGATATGGTGTGATGCATCGCAATACGTTTATTAATTCGCCGAAATTATTAAAACCGACGTATCAATATAAAGAGAGGGAAGATTTATTTTTCGCAGGACAAATGACCGGTGTTGAAGGATATGTTGAGTCGGCAGCATCAGGACTTGTGGCGGGGATTAATGCCGCACATTATGTGCTCGGGAAAGAACTGATCGTATTTCCACAGGAAACAGCAATCGGCAGCATGGCGCATTACATTACGTCAGCGAACCCAAAACATTTTCAGCCGATGAATGCCAATTTCGGCTTATTTGCCCCGCTTGATGAGCCGATTAAAGACAAAAAGAAAAAAAATGAACGGTATGCAGAACGGGCGTTAGAAACAATTCAGAATTTTTTAAAAAAGTTGTGAAATTCATTGCAAGAGCTGCTAAATTATGCTACTATTTAGTAGCTCTTGTGAGGTGATCGAATGGAAAATGTGAATTTTACGTTACATTTGTTTATTGAATATTTACAAATAGAAAAAAATTATTCAGAATATACAATTGCGTGTTATAAGCATGATATTGGCGAATTTTTCGAATTTATGGAGCGCGAACAAGTCAAACGATTGCAAGACGTCTCTTACAGCGACGTTCGCCTGTTTTTAACGGAGCTTCATAAGCGGAAGCAATCTAGCCGTTCGATTGCCCGAAAAATGTCGAGTTTGCGCAGTTTTTATAAATTTTTAGTGCGTGAAAAAATCGTTTTTGAAAATCCGTTTGCCCTTGCTTCGTTGCCGAAGAAAGAACAGAAAATTCCACATTTTTTGTACCAAGACGAATTAGAACAGCTGTTTGTTGTTAATGATTTAAATACAGCGATCGGTCAACGAAACCAAGCCATCATCGAGCTGTTGTACGCAACGGGTGTACGGGTAAGTGAATGTTGTAACATTCGCTTATCACACATTGATTTTTCTGTATGCACCATTTTAATTTACGGAAAGGGAAATAAACAGCGATATGTCCCGTTCGGTACGTACGCCAAAGAAGCGCTCGAACGATATATACAAGACGGACGTCAGCAACTAATAAGCAAAGCAAAAGTGCCGACGGATGTGCTTTTTTTAAATGCGCGCGGTGGCGCGTTAACACCAAGAGGGGTGCGTCATATTTTAAATGACATCGTCGAACGAGCGGCACTTTCTTTGAAAGTAAGTCCCCATGTGTTTCGACATACATTTGCGACCCATTTGTTAAACGAAGGCGCTGATTTACGTTCTGTGCAGGAATTGTTAGGTCATGCACATCTTTCATCAACGCAAGTGTATACACATGTAACGAAAGATCATTTGCGCTACGTTTATTTACATTCCCATCCGCGGGCATAAAAAGGAGGATGTTTATGAGTCAATTTCATGCGACGACGATATTTGCGATTCGCCATCAAGGAAAAGGAGCGATGGCAGGCGATGGTCAAGTGACGTTCGGCAATGCTGTCGTGATGAAACATACCGCCCGGAAAATTCGTAAACTTTTTCATGGCAACGTGTTAGCTGGTTTTGCAGGAGCAGTGGCGGATGCGTTTACGCTGTTTGAAATGTTTGAAGGGAAGTTAGAAGAATATAACGGAAATTTACAGCGTGCTGCGGTTGAATTGGCGAAAGAATGGCGGAGCGACAAAGTGTTGCGCCGATTAGAAGCGATGTTGATCGTCATGGACGCCACGCATTTACTCCTCATTTCCGGAACGGGAGAAGTGATCGAACCGGATGATGGTATATTAGCGATCGGCTCAGGGGGCAACTATGCGCTAGCGGCAGGGAGAGCGTTAAAGGCGTATGCGGGTGAGCATTTAACAGCGAAGCAAATTGCAGAAGCTGCATTAAAAGTGGCGAGCGATATTTGCGTATACACAAACGATTGCATTATTGTCGAAGAGCTGTAAGGGGGGAGCGGCATGTTAACGCCAAAACAAATTGTTGAAAAGCTTGATCAGTTTATCGTCGGTCAGCATGAAGCAAAAAAAGCGGTGGCCATTGCGCTGAGAAATCGCTACCGTCGCAGTTTATTAGATGAAAAATTGCGCGATGAAGTCGTGCCGAAAAACATTTTAATGATTGGACCGACGGGCGTAGGAAAAACGGAAATTGCGCGGCGATTAGCGAAACTTGTTGGCGCTCCATTCGTAAAAGTAGAGGCAACAAAATTTACGGAAGTCGGTTATGTTGGTCGCGACGTTGAATCGATGGTACGCGATCTCGTTGAAACGTCTGTGCGCATCGTCAAAGAGAAAAAAATGAACGAAGTAAAAGATCGCGCGCAAGAGTTGGCGAATAAGCGTCTTGTTGAATTGCTCGTGCCTGGAAAAGCGAAGCAGCCGATGAAAAATCCGTTTGAACTTTTGTTTGGTGGTACGCAAGAGCAGGTGGATGGCGGGCACGAAGAACAGCATATTGCTGAGAAGCGGAGACAAATCGCTTGGAAACTAGCAAACGGTGAGCTGGAGGATGAATTGGTCACCGTGGAAATTGAAGAACAACAACCGCTCATGTTTGATTTATTTCAAGGCGCTGGCATCGAGCAAATGGGCGTCAATATGCAAGATATGCTCAGTAGCTTTATGCCGAAAAAACGAAAAAAACGAAAATTAAAAGTGAAAGAAGCCCGTCATGTACTAGCAAACGAAGAAGCGCAAAAGCTTATTGACATGGATGAAGTGACGCAAGAAGCGATTCGATTAGCTGAACAATCAGGCATTATTTTTATTGATGAAATTGATAAAATTGCGCGAAAAGGGCAAGCTGGTTCATCAGCTGACGTTTCGCGTGAAGGTGTGCAGCGCGACATTTTGCCGATTGTTGAAGGTTCAACCGTCATGACGAAATATGGACCAGTTAAAACGGACTACATATTATTTATTGCGGCCGGGGCGTTTCATATGGCGAAACCGTCTGATTTAATTCCAGAATTGCAAGGACGTTTTCCGATTCGCGTAGAATTGACGAAGCTTACCGTCGATGATTTTGTCAAAATATTAGTCGAACCAAATAACGCGCTGTTAAAACAATATGTTGCTTTACTTGCGACAGAAGGTATACAACTTGAATTTTCTGACGATGCTATTCGTAAAATTGCCGAAGTTGCTTTTGAAGTCAATCAACAAACAGATAACATTGGCGCGCGCCGTCTTCATACGATTATGGAAAAACTGTTAGAAGATTTATTGTACGAAGCACCAGATGTACATCTTGAAAAAATTGTTATCACCCCGCAGTATGTGGAGCAAAAACTCGGAAATATTGTGCGGAATAAAGATTTAAGTCAGTTTATTTTATAAGGAGGATGCAATATGAATTTACTTGAAAAAACAAGAAAAATTAATGCGATGTTACAAAACGCAGCTGGAAAACCAGTAAACTTTAAAGAAATGGCAGAGACGCTTTGCGAAGTCATCGAAGCAAACGTTTTCGTTGTTAGCCGTCGGGGCAAATTGCTCGGATTTGCGATTAAACAAACGATTGAAAACGAACGAATGAAAAAAATGTTAGCGGATCGTCAATTCCCAGAAGAATATACAAAAAATTTATTTAACATTACAGAAACGTCGCCAAACCTTGATATTCATAGCGAGTATACGGCATTTCCTGTCGAAAATAAAGATTTATTTAAAAACGGGCTAACGACGATCGTGCCGATTATCGGTGGCGGTGAACGTCTAGGAACGCTCATTTTATCTCGCTTAGATAAAGAATTTCACGATGACGATTTAATTTTAGCAGAATACGGAGCAACGGTTGTCGGAATGGAAATTTTGCGTGAAAAAGCGGAAGAAATTGAAGAAGAAGCGCGCAGCAAAGCTGTTGTTCAAATGGCAATTAGCTCGCTTTCGTATAGTGAATTAGAAGCAATTGAGCATATTTTTGAAGAGTTAGATGGGACAGAAGGATTGCTTGTTGCAAGTAAAATTGCTGACCGCGTCGGTATTACACGTTCAGTCATTGTTAATGCGCTTCGCAAACTAGAAAGTGCCGGAGTTATTGAATCTCGTTCGCTTGGAATGAAAGGAACGTACATTAAAGTATTAAACGATAAGTTTTTAACAGAACTTGAAAAATTAAAACATCATTAAAAACAAGAAGGCATCTTTGCAAGAAAGATGCCTCTTTTGTTAAAGTATGTGAAAAATAGTCCAATGTTCCCTATGTACATATTGGAAATAATTTTTTACAATAAAGGTGTCGAACGGTGTCTTCACAAGGAGGAATATGTCGTGAAATTGTTTTCGAATACAATACAAATATTAGAACAAGGGTTAAATTATTCATCGTTGAAACAAAAAGTAATCGCCAACAACATTGCGAATGTCGATACACCGAATTTTAAAGCGAAAGACGTTCAATTTCGAACGGAATTCCATCAAGCATTGCAAGCGTACCGCACCGATCCACGCCATTTTGAGTTTAAAGGCGGAACAAGCAAATTTCTCGTGACAACTAAAAACGATCTCGTTTACACTCATAATAACAATAATGTCGATTTAGATAAAGAAATGTCGGATTTAGCGCAAAACCAAATTTATTACAACGCGTTAGTTGAACGGTTGAATGGAAAGTTTAACTCTTTGAAAACGGTCATTAAGGGAGGAAAATAATATATGTTTCAAAGTTTCAATGTATCCGCCTCTGCGTTAACAGCTCAGCGGTTACGCATGGATGTCATTTCTGCAAATATGGCAAACGTCGATACGACGCGGGCGAAAATGGTCGATGGGAAATGGCAGCCATATCGTCGCAAAATGGTTGTCATGCAACCAAACGAATCGTTTTCCTCTTTTTTAAACAAAGCGATGAACGAGCGGTCAGCAGGTGGAGTAAAGGTAACGAAAATTGTTGAGGATCAAACGCCATTTAAACTTGTCTATGACCCATCTCATCCGGATGCAGATGAAAACGGATATGTGCAGCTACCAAATGTTGATCCGTTAAAAGAAATGGTCGATTTAATGAGCGCCACACGCTCGTATGAAGCGAATGTGACGGTGTTAAACGCAACGAAAGGAATGTTAATGAAGGCGTTAGAAATCGGGAAATAGGGGGAATAAGCGATGATTGATCGCATCCAACGTACAGTTTTATCACCAGCTGTACAGCAGCAATCGATAAAGCCCGCGGAAGCACAACGGGCGTTTTCTCAATTTTTAAAAGAAGCGATTAACGAAGTAAATAAACAGCAAATGGAATCGGATCAGTTGACAACGAAGTTAGTAAAAGGAGAAAACGTTGATTTGCACAATGTGATGATCGCTTCACAAAAAGCAAGTGTGTCGCTTCAATTAGCAATTGAAGTGCGTAATAAAGTGATCGAAGCATATCAAGAAGTGATGAGAATGCAAGTATAGACCTCATGAGATAGCGGAGGAAGCATATGAACGAGCGATTAAAACAAGCGATAGAACGATTAAAATTGTTTTGGAGCGAGAGAACAAAACAACAAAAAATGATGGCTTTAGGTCTTGTGGGATTGTTGGTTGTTGCCGTTGCGCTTACCGCTTTTTTGGCGACGCGAACGAATTTTGTTCCTCTCTACAGCAATTTATCGCCGCAAGAAGCGGGACAAATTAAGGCAACGCTTGATCAGCGCGGTATTCAGTCGCAAGTTGCCGATAACGGCACGACCATTTTAGTGCCCGAACAGCTTGTCAATACGTTAAAAGTCGAACTAGCCGCTGAAGGCATTCCCGATAGCGGAAGCATCGATTATTCGTTTTTCGGAAAAAACTCTGGTTTCGGCATGACAGATAACGAATTTAACGTATTAAAAATTGAGGCGATGCAAACCGAACTTGCCAATTTAATAAAAAGTATCGACGGGGTAGAAGACGCAAAGGTGATGATTAATCTACCCCAGCCGACGATCTTTGTTGGCGACCAACAGGAAGAGGCATCTGCATCGATCGTTTTGAAAACAAAGGCAGGGTATAAATTTAATGAGCAGCAAATTAAATCATTATACCACCTTGTTTCCAAAAGCGTACCGAACCTTCCTACTGAAAATATCGTCATTATGAATCAATATTTTGAGTACTTTGATTTAAAAAATGAAGAAAATTTTTCGTCTGGCAAAACATTTGCTGAACAATATGAAGTGAAACAACAAATTGAACGCGACATTCAACGTCGCGTCCAACAAATGTTAGGAACGATGATGGGACAAGATAAAGTCGTCGTTTCTGTCACAGCAGACGTTGATTTCACGCAAGAAAATCGCCAAGAAGAGCTTGTTGAGCCAGTAGATAAAGAAAATATGGAAGGCATCGCTGTAAGCGTACAGCGCATTACAGAGACGTTTTCCGGTCAAGGGGCTCAACCAGGCGGCACAGCGGGCGTAGGGGAAAACGAGGTGCCAGGGTATGAAGGAGCAAATGGCGAGACAAACGGGGATTATGAGCGAATTGAGGAAACGATTAATAACGAGGTTAATAGAATAAAAAAGGAAATTGTTGCAAGTCCTTATAAAGTAAAAGATTTAGGCATTCAAGTGATGGTTGAACCGCCAAAACCTAATGATCCGAATTCGCTGCCTGCGCAAACGGTAGATGATATTACAAAAATTTTAGGAACGATTGTGCGTACGTCAGTCGACAAAGAAGTTGCGGGACAATGGACGGACAACGATTTGCAAAATCGCGTCGTCGTTTCTGTACAACCGTTTAACGGAAAAGTGCAGTTTGACGAAGAAACTACAACGATTCCGACATGGGCATATATAGCTGGTGGCGGAGCGCTTATTTTGCTTCTTGCTTTGATCGTCTTTTTATGGTTGCGCAAACGCAAGAAAGAAGAAATGGACGAACAACCAGTGCAAGAACAACAAGTGGCAGTAGAAATTCCAGACGTCAACGAAGAAGTCGAAACAGAATCCACATTGCGTCGCAAGCAACTTGAAAAACTCGCAAAAGAAAAACCAGAAGAATTTGCGAAATTGCTAAGAACATGGCTTGCAGAGGAATAAAGGAGGGGATTGTATGGCAAAAAAAGGCGAACTAACAGGAAAACAAAAAGCGGCCATCCTCCTCATTTCGTTAGGTCCTGACGTGTCAGCATCCGTATATAAACATTTATCTGAAGAAGAAATTGAAAAGCTAACGCTTGAAATTTCTAACGTTCGTCAAGTTGATGCTGAGAAAAAAGAAACGATTTTAGAAGAGTTTCATCAAATCGCCTTAGCGCAAGACTACATTTCACAAGGCGGTATTGCTTATGCGAAACAAGTGCTTGAAAAAGCGCTCGGTCCAGAGCAAGCGATGAACATTATTAATCGTTTAACGTCTGCCTTGCAAGTGCGTCCGTTTGATTTTGCACGGAAAGCCGATCCGGCGCAAATTTTAAACTTTTTACAAAACGAACATCCACAAACGATTGCACTCGTACTTTCGTATTTAGACCCTGCTCAAGCCGGCCAAATTTTATCTGCGCTTCCACAAGAAATGCAAGCGGATATCGCTCGCCGCATTGCCCTTATGGACCGCACATCGCCGGAAATGATTAATGAAGTCGAACAAGTGCTTGAACGGAAACTATCGACGACAGTTGTACAAGATTACACGCAAACTGGCGGCATTGAAGCTGTTGTTGAAGTGTTGAACGGTGTCGATCGCGCAACCGAGCGCGCCATTTTAGATGCCCTTGAAATTCAAGATCCAGAGCTAGCAGAAGAAATTAAAAAGCGCATGTTTGTATTTGAAGATATCGTTACGCTTGATAATCGTGCGATTCAACGCGTTATTCGCGAAGTGGACAATGCAGACTTGTTGCTTGCGTTGAAAGTGTCTAGCGATGAGGTGAAGGAAGTTATATTCCGCAACATGTCTTCTCGTATGGCGGAAACGTTCAAAGAAGAAATGGAGTTTATGGGTCCTGTTCGCCTTCGCGACGTAGAAGAAGCGCAATCGCGTATTGTTGCAGTCATTCGTCGTCTCGAAGAAGCGGGTGAAATTGTCGTCGCTCGTGGCGGAGGAGATGATATTATTGTCTAAAGTTATTAAAGCCCCTTTTGCTCGCACGTGTACCGAGCAACAGGCGGTCATTCAAGTGAGAAAAGTATGGTCTGACGTGCAGCAAGAAGAACATGAACAACCTGCCGAAACGATGATGCAACATGCACAAATGTTAATCGAGCAAGCCGAGCAACAAGCGGCAAATATTCGTCAAGAAGCGGACATGTATTACGCATCTGTCCAACAACAGATTGCAGAAGAACGGAGAAAATGGGAAGAAGAACGAAACGAATGGATAAACGAAGCGCGTCAAGAAGGATATGCGGTCGGTTTAGAACAAGGGCGCGAAGAAGGATTTCAACAGTACATGGAGGCAATTCGTGAAGCGAAGAAGATTGCACAATCCGCCAATGAACAGTTTTATCACATGTTGCAGTCGGCCGATGAAACGATTTTACTTGTTGCATGCAAAGTAGCGGAACGAATTATCGGTGAGCGTCTTGCTGAAAACAAAGAACATTTTCTTGGCCTTGTGAAACAAGTCATTCAAGAAGTTCGTGAACATGAAGAAGTGAAAATATACGTTCATCCGGCTTATTATGACGTTGTCGTTCGTCAAAAGGAGGAGTTAAAAGCATTATTTAGCCAAGACGTTCATTTGTTTATTTATCCTGATGAAACATTAGCTGAAACAAGTTGCATTGTCGAGTCGCCGTTTGGACGTATTGATGCAAGCGTTGACACGCAACTCGAGCAACTGAAGCAACAATTGCTCGAGCGGATCGAGGGGGCGGACGAATGAATTGGCAGGCACTTATCAATGAAATTGAGTTGCTCGATCCGTATAAGCGATTTGGCAAAGTGACGCGTGTGATCGGCTTAATGATTGAAGCAAAAGGACCAGAAAGTTCCATTGGAGATGTTTGCTATATTCATATTGGCCATAAAAAAAAGAAGAAAATTCAAGCGGAAGTCGTTGGATTTCGCGATGAATACGTACTATTAATGCCATATGCAACCGTTCAAGATATTGCCCCCGGTTGTATTGTAGAGGCAACGGGGGCTCCACTTGAAATAAAAGTCGGTTCAGCGCTTGTCGGACGTGTTATTGACGCATTAGGAGCCCCGCTTGACGGTCAACCGCTTCCAAAAGGATTGACGGCTGTTCCAATCGATCGCCAACCGCCCAATCCAATGACGCGTCCTCCGATTTCAGAGCCGATTGAAGTCGGGGTGAAAATGATCGATAGTTTATTAACGGTCGGAAAAGGGCAACGTGTCGGTATTTTTGCTGGTTCTGGCGTTGGAAAAAGTACGTTAATGGGGATGATTGCTCGCAATACAAATGCGGATTTAAACGTCATCGCACTCATCGGTGAACGCGGACGCGAAGTGCGAGAATTTATTGAACGCGATCTTGGTCCCGAAGGATTAAAACGCTCCATTGTCGTTGTTGCGACATCTGATCAGCCTGCCCTCATGCGCATCAAAGGAGCGTATACAGCGACAGCCATTGCGGAATATTTTCGCGATCAAGGACTTAACGTTATGCTGATGATGGACTCTGTCACGCGTGTGGCGATGGCGCAACGTGAAATTGGACTGGCGATCGGAGAACCGCCGACAACGAAAGGATATACGCCGTCCGTTTTTGCGATTTTACCAAAACTACTTGAACGGACAGGAACGAATGAACATGGGACGATTACCGCTTTTTATACGGTGCTCGTTGATGGCGATGATATGAACGAGCCGATTGCTGATACCGTTCGCGGCATTTTAGATGGTCATTTCGTATTAGAACGCCAACTAGCCAATAAGGGTCAATATCCAGCAATTAACGTATTAAAAAGTGTAAGCCGCGTCATGAACTACATTGTCACGCCAGAGCATCGAAAAGTGGCAGAAAAGTTGCGTGAGTTGTTGGCGACGTATGTGCAGTCTGAAGATTTAATTCAAATCGGTGCCTATAAACGAGGATCGTCGCGAGAAATCGACGAAGCGATCCGTTATTATCCGAAAATTATTTCGTTTTTAAAACAAGATGTTCATGAATGTTATACAATAAACGAAAGTGTTCAACAGTTGTTTCAACTTATCGAACAAGGGTGAATAGGCGATGACATCATTTCAATTAACGAAAATTTTAAATTTAAAAGAGTATGAAAAACAAAAAGCGCTACACGAATATGAAGAGGCGCGCCGTCGCTTTGAAGAAGTGGCAGAAAAACTGTACCACTTTTTAAAACAAAAAGAAGACTACGAGGAACAACATAAACAACAATTACAATCAGGGTTGGCTGTTCAACATATCCGTTCGTTTCAACAATTTATGAACAATTTGCAGCGCATCATCGACCATTACCAGCATCTTGTTATGCAAGCGCGTCAACAAATGGAGTTGAAACAACTAAAGTTAGTTGAATTGAATGTAGAGGTGAAAAAATACGAAAAAATAAAAGAAAAACATGATGAAATGATCGCGCAACAAATGCGAATTGCAGAACAAAAGCAAATGGATGATATTTCAATTCAACAATATTGTTATCGAGAAACAAGGTGAGCGTCAATGGAACAGTTTGAAAAAGATGAAGAAACGAAAAAAACAAGCAAGTTGCAATGGTTTCTCTTTGTCGTCTTCATCCCGCTTTTATTTACGATCTCGGTTGTTTTGTTGATTTTAACATTCTCTGGCATTAACGTATTTGAACAAGGGAAAAAATATGCAAGTCAATTGCCGTTTGTTTCGCAATGGATTGAAGGAACAGAAGCAAACGAAAAAAAGAAACTAGAAGAGCAAATCGTTGAGCTAAAAGCAACCATTGTTGAGAAAGAAAAGGAGCTTACAAAAACGAAAGATACTATAAAAGAAAAAGATGCAGAAATTGATGCGCTTAAGCAAGAAATCGCACGTTTGCAGACGGAAAAAGAACAAGCGCAACAGCCGACAACACCGTCAACAGAGCAGACAGATGCTACGCGTGTAGACGTTGTGAAAATGTATGAAACGATGTCACCAAAAAAAGCAGCGGAAATTATTCCGCAAATGTCGGATCAAGAAGCGGTTCATTTATTATCAAAGTTAAAAACAGACAAAGTGGCGGCCATTTTAGAAAAAATGGATGCACAAAATGCGGCGAAATATACGAGCTTGCTTGCGAAAAAAGCGAATAATTGAAAGGAGGTGAAAAAATGAATATCGCGGCGATTTCTTCCATGGCTCCATTCAGCGGATCAAATCAACAAACGACTGTTGAAACGGGCGATGGACATGCATTTGCTCATTTGCTTTCCTCGTTGCGTCAAAAATCGGAGTCGGTACAACCGTTGTCCGAACAGTCGGAAGCGATGCAACGAATCGATTGGGAACAGTTGCAGCAATGGTTTGCTCAACTTCCTGTTCATGACGGGTATGCAGACAAGCACATATTATCAACTGAAATAATACAATCGTTTCTTTCTCTTTTACCAGAAGAAACGAAAGTGCAAATTGTTCAACGATTTTCAGCTGAGCCACCGTTTGAAACGATGTTTTCAGCGTCCGATGATCATGATGAAAAAGATGAACTGATGCTCATCATTGCTTTGTTTCAACTAGAACAAAAGCAATGGACGATTCCAGAACCAATAATTGAACAGGCACGTGCAACGTTACGCCATTTGTTTGAGGCACATGATGAGCGAAGTGGAACAATTACAACGATGATTCAAACGATGATAGACAGCCAAAAGCGATTAGTCAACGAATTTCGTACGGATAGCGATCAAGGCAAAGCAATTCAATTGATGACGGAAACAACGATAGACAGCCAAAAACGATTAGTCAACGAGTTTCGAACGGATAGCGATCAAAGCAAAGCGATTCAATTGATGCCGGAGACAACGATAGACAGCCAAAAACGATGGGAAACGAATGAAAACATACAACATGGTGAAACATGGAAATCACTTTTATTTGCTCGTGAGCGGTTAGCTCCAAATGTCGAACAACGTTTAACAGATGGAAACGTAAACGATGAAGCGTTGCAAAAATATTCAGTACGTTCTTATGCGCAATCAACAAATACACGTTTCCAAACAGAACAATCACCTGATTCTGTACAGAAGAAAGTTGTACAATTGCCACAAGAGCGCAAACAATGGACGAGTCAGTTGTCTCATTTGGTGCACGCTGTTCAACAATCAGATGATAAACATGTCCCGTTTGACCGACCAACGATTGATACGACGAATGAAACACCGTTTGTCGCACAGTTTGAGCGAATTGTTCGTTCAAGTCAATTCACGCGATGGAAAAACGGCAATGCACAAATGCTGATTCGCCTTCATCCTGAACATTTAGGATATATAACAATTAAGCTTATTCAACAAAAAGGGAAGCTAACGGCAAAAATGATTACGTCTACAGAAGCAGCGAAGCAGCTAGTTGAACAACATATTCATCAGCTAGCGCATATTGCTGATCATATTACGGTAGAGCAATTCAATGTGTTCGATCAAGCTAAATTTCGCGACCATGCATTCCACCAACAAAAGCAGCAACAGCAGCAACAACAGCAAAAAGAAGAAAAAAAGCAGCCTGATCAATCGTTTGATGAATGGTTAAAAGAGTTGTTTCATTTCGACGTGTAGAGGTGATAGTTGTGACAGCGATCGATCCAAGTTTGCTTTTATCGCAACGCCAAGTCGCGCAGCGTGAAACAGGAAAAAGTTCGCTAGGAAAAGATGATTTTTTAAAAATTTTAATTGCCCAATTGCAACATCAAGATCCGTTAAATCCGATGGAAGACCGTGAATTTATTTCACAAATGGCAAACTTCTCATCGCTTGAGCAAATGGTCAATATGTCAAATATGATGAGCAAGTTTATTGAATCGCAAACGAGCACATCAGAAAAACTCGGCAGCACGTTAGATGCATTGCAAAAGCTTATGCAACAACAATCTGCACCGTCGCTCGCTCAATATAGCGAATGGATTGGCAAAACCGTCACATGGGATGAACAAAGCGGTGTAGTGAGAGCTGTCGTCCAAAAAGGAACAGACATATGGTTAGAGCTTGAACAAGGAGAAACGGTGTTAGCCTCTCGCGTCACAAAAGTGTCGCAATAAAGGAGGTGAAGAAATGGATCGCATTCAGTTTTTTCCGCACACCCCATTGATTCCGGCGAAAAAGCAGACGGTTGTTTCAACGGAGCGGCAATCGTTTCGCGATGCGCTTGCTGAAGCAGGACAAGTATTAAAAATAAGCAAACATGCACAACAACGTTTGCAAGAACGAAATATTCACATTAACGATGAACAATGGGCGGTCATCGGGCAAAAAATTGTAGAAGCAAAACAAAAAGGTGTGCGCGACTCGCTCGTTATTACAGATGAAGCCGCCTTAATCGTGAGCGCTGTCAATCAAACGGTTATTACAGCGATGCATCGTGAAGAAGCACAGAGCCAATTGTTTACAAACATTAACGGAGCCATTATTATATAAGGCTGGACCTTTACAGGAAGCCTTTGAGCGTGTGGAATGACAGAAGCCGCTCAAACAAAGAAAAGGAGAGGATTATATGTTACGTTCCATGTTTACTGGTATTGGTGGTATTCGCAACTTCCAATATAAATTAGACGTCATTGGTAACAATATTTCTAACGTCAATACGTACGGCTATAAAAAAGCGCGCGTCACATTTAAAGATCTCGTTTCCCAACAAATTTCCGCCGCGACATCATCGACAGGAACGCGCGGAGGAATTAACGGAAAACAAATTGGTTTAGGAAGTGGACTTGGTTCGATCGAAACGATTCATACGCAAGGATCGACGCAAACGACGGCACGTCCGCTCGATTTGGCGATCGGTGGCGACGGCTTTTTCGTTGTCGGTTCGATTAATGATGTCACATTAATTAGCATGGATGGACCAGCTGGAAAGCTCGGAACGAATAAAGTGAATACAGGTGTGCCGATCGACCGCGTGTTTAACTTAAGCTTTACACGTGCAGGGAACTTTTATTTAGATGAATACGGCTATGTGGTAAATGCAGACGGGCAATATTTAATCGGGGAAGCAGCGATTAAGACGTTACCTTCTGACAAAAATCTCACTCAAGTTAACAATCTCAGAACACAGCTTGATAACTTTGTTAATGGACGAGATGGACTAGTTAATTTTGTGCAAAATTGGAAAAATAATTTTGATCCTTCTTCTTCGTTTACTAACTTTAATAAGTTTATCGGTGACTTTAATAAGCAAATCGATGTTATGAATGAGAGTGTTAGGAACTTTAACGACGCCGTTTCACCAAAAGCAAACATCAATAACATGACAAAAATTCCGAATAATGGATGGCCGAATACGTTAGATCAGGCCGAAAAAATGATGGGACCGTACTTAGAGCAAATTAGCGGTTTTGTGGAAAGCGTCCAGCAAGTATTACAAGATTATAGTGAACCGAAATACGGAAATGTGACTAGCTTTGAGCCAGGACTCATTCAAATTCCAAAAACAGCGAAAAGTTTCGGGATTACAGCGGATGGAAAAGTAACGTTCATCGATAGCAATGGACAATTAAAAATTGCAGGTCAAATTTTATTAGCGCAATTTCCAAACCCAACAGGTTTAGAAAAAATGGGCGGCAATACGTTTAAAGAAACAAACAACTCCGGTAAGCTCGACCGAAATGCTAACGGGTTAACGATTAATGAGTTATCACGACCTGGTTTAAACGGTGCAGGTGAAATTATTTCTGGAGCGCTTGAAATGTCAAACGTTGACTTATCCGAAGAGTTTACCGAAATGATCGTCGCGCAACGCGGATTCCAAGCAAACACGCGCATTATTACAACATCGGATGAGATTTTACAAGAATTAGTTAACTTAAAGAAATAATAAGGGAGGGGAGGGCACTAGGCTCTGTCTAGTGCCCGCATACATATGATTACATTAACGCGGTTAAATGGAAAACAATTCACACTAAACGCGATATACATAGAGCAAGTTGAAGCGTTCCCAGACACGACCATTACGTTAACGAATGGCAAAAAGTTTGTCGTGCGGGAGTCTGTAGAAGATGTTATGTCATTAGTAGAAACGTTTTATCGTAACATTTCTGTTCTCGGATTAAGGAGAGAGGCGGAGGGATCCGACGTTGAAAGACAATAAAATGTTAAAAATGATGCTAATTATTATGGGAGTGATTACGCTTGTTAGCGTCGTTGCCCTTGTTGTCGTTATGAAATTTATGGGGAATGATGAACCGAAAGAGCCGTCGGTCGATGAAATTGTTGCAAGCTCGTTTGACGTGCCCGAAATGATGACGAATTTAATGGATGGAAGCTTTATTAAAATCGCGTTTAAAATTCAAACAGACAGCGAAAAGGCAAAAGAAGAAGCAGAAAAACGAGATTTTCAAATTAAAAGTATCATTATTGAAGAGCTGTCGGAAATGACGGCGGAGCAGTTTAAAGGAAAGCAAGGAAAACTTCTTTTAGAGAAAAAACTTCGCGAACGCATAAACGAGCTTATGCAAGAAGGAAAAGTTGAGAAAATTTATATAACCTCCTTTATTCTCCAGTAAACAAAATGAATAGGAGTAGGAGGTGAGAACAGTGTCAGGAGAAGTTTTATCACAAAGTGAAATTGATGCCTTGCTTGCAGCGTTATCTGCTGGAGAGATGGACGCGGATGAGCTGAAAAAAGAAGAAGCAGAGAAAAAAGTGAAAGTGTACGACTTTAAACGGGCGTTGCGGTTTTCTAAAGACCAGATTCGCAGTTTGACGCGCATCCATGAAAACTTTGCCCGATTGTTAACGACGTTTTTTTCCGCACAACTGCGTACGTATGTGCAAATTTCTGTCGTATCGGCCGATCAGTTGCCATACGAAGAATTTATTCGCTCTATTCCAAAAATGACGATTTTAACGGTGTTTGAAGTTCCTCCGTTGGATGGACGCGTGCTGTTAGAAGTCAATCCTAATATCGCCTATGCGATGCTTGATCGCGTACTAGGTGGCAGAGGTGTGAGTTTAAATAAAATTGAAAATTTAACAGAAATTGAAACGAAAATTATGTCCAATTTGTTTGAAAAAGCGTTTAGCAATTTGCGAGAAGCGTGGGAATCTGTTGCGGACATCGATCCGATGCTTACAGATTTTGAAGTGAACCCGCAATTTTTACAAATGGTATCACCGAATGAAACGGTCGTTGTCATTTCGTTAAATACGCAAATTGGCGATACGAGTGGAATGATTAATATTTGCATTCCGCATGTGGTGTTAGAGCCAATTATTCCGAAATTGTCTGTCCATTATTGGATGCAAACGCAAAAAAAGGCTCGTGAACCTGAAGAAGTTGCGACGTTGCAAAAGCGATTAAAGCAAACGAAGGTGCCGATGATCGCAGAGCTCGGTACATCGACGATCTCCATTCAAGAATTTTTGCAACTCTCTGTTGGTGATGTCATTCAACTCGATCAAACGGTACGTGATCCACTCGTGATTAAAGTAGGAGACGTGCCGAAATTTATCGGTCAGCCAGGAAAAATGAATAAACGATTAGCCGTACAAATTTTGGATGTCATAAAGGGGGAAGACGGCGATGATGAGTGACGATATGTTATCTCAAGATGAGATTGATGCGTTGTTGCGAGGAATTGAAGAAGACCCGATGCCGTCTAGCACAATGTCGATTGATGAAGTGTTGACGCCGATTGAACAAGATGCGCTTGGTGAGATCGGGAATATTTCGTTTGGCAGTTCAGCGACAGCGTTATCGATGTTACTAAATCAAAAAGTTGAAATTACGACGCCGAACGTTTCGCTTATTGAGCGTGCGCGCATCGCTGAAGAGTTTCCGCATCCGTACGTTGCGATTCAAGTCAGCTATACCGAAGGGTTTTTAGGAACAAATTTACTTGTCATTAAACAATCTGACGCTGCGATTATCGCAGATTTAATGATGGGGGGAGATGGCACAAATCCACCCGATTTTATGGACGAAATTCAATTGAGTGCTGTACAGGAAGCGATGAACCAAATGATGGGTTCGGCTGCGACGTCGATGTCGACGATCTTTAGCAAAAAAGTTGATATTTCGCCACCAAGTTTACACTTACTTGATTTATCGGAAGGCGAAGGATTTGAATATTTACCGCCGGACGATGTATTTGTTAAAGTATCGTTCCGTTTAAAAGTAGGCAATTTAATTGATTCGAATATTATGCAACTGTTGCCAATTCATTTTGCGAAAGAATTAGTCGAAAATTTATTAAATCCGTCTAGTACAAAGACCGAAACATCAGCTACAATAAATACGAACGAGCCACATCAAACCGCGCCATCCGCACAGACGAAACTAGCGCCTTCATCGGCTCAACAAACGCAAAAAGAAGCTCCTCAACATTTTGGGACGGGAGCCGTGCAGCAGCCTGTCAACGTCCAGCCTGTTGCTTTTGCAAGTTTTGAACCAGCGCCATTGCCAGAAGCGGAATCACGCAATCTTGATATGTTGCTTGATATTCCGTTGCAAGTGACGGTGGAACTCGGGCGAACGAAGCGCTCTGTGCAAGATATTTTAAGTTTATCATCAGGCTCCATCATTGAACTTGATAAGCTGGCTGGTGAACCGGTTGACATTTTAGTTAATAACAAATTGATCGCGAAAGGTGAAGTTGTCGTCATCGATGAAAATTTCGGCGTGCGTGTGACGAGTATTATTAGCCAAAGCGATCGGTTAAACAAATTACGATAATTCGGGAGGTTTTTGGAGAATGGCGAGAATTTTAATTGTTGATGATGCAGCATTTATGAGAATGATGATTAAAGATATTTTAACGAAAAATGGGCACGAAGTCGTCGCGGAAGCAGCTGATGGGGCGCAAGCGGTCGAAAAATATAAAGAGTTTCGCCCAGACTTAGTCACAATGGACATTACGATGCCAGAGATGGATGGCATTACGGCGCTGAAAGAAATTAAAAAAATTGACAGCAACGCCAAAGTCATTATGTGTTCAGCCATGGGGCAACAAGCGATGGTTATTGATGCGATTCAAGCAGGAGCAAAAGATTTTATTGTCAAACCGTTCCAAGCAGATCGCGTCATTGAAGCGATTAATAAAACGCTCGGTTAGAGGTGGAATTCATTGCGCTATATTCGCATCATCATGTTGTGCGCATTCGTTGTTCTGCAAGCAGTTTCCCCTGCTTTTGCAGAACAAGCGAACAGCGTAAAAGAATGTGTAGAACATCCAGAAAAGTGTAAAGAACAACAAACAAATGAGGCAACTCAAACGGCAACAGTTTCAGAATCGACTCCGATTACCGTTTGGGATTTCGTTAAACTGATTGGTGCAACTGCTTTTGTTATATTTTTGTTATATGCGCTTTTAAAATGGTTAAATAAACAAAACCGATTTTATGAGCGAAAAGGGCTCATTCAACATTTAGGCGGGGCAAGTTTAGGAACGAATCGAACGATTCAAATTGTAAAAGTCGGTCGGCGTGTGTTAGTTGTTGGTGTAGGAGAATCGATTCACTTATTAAAAGAAATTACCGATGAACAAGAAATTGAAGAACTGCTTAAGCAACATGAAGCGCGCCTCGATTCATTGCTTGATACAAACGTATGGAAATCATTGCAATCGCTTTTACAGCAAAAAACGAACGAGCCTCGTTTTCGCCAATTGTTCGATCGAGAGTTACAACAGTTGGTTGAGAAGCGAAAACAAGCGATGAGAGCGCTGGAAAAAGAAAGGGATTCACATGAATGAAGTGATGCAATTTTTTAACAATAGCGCGCCCGAAAACGTAGCGACATCTGTGAAGCTGTTATTGTTGCTGACGGTCTTATCGATTGCGCCAGGCATTTTAATTATGGTGACGTCGTTTACGCGCATCGTGATCGTCTTATCGTTTGTCAGAACAGCGCTCGGCACGCAACAAATGCCGCCGAACCAAGTCATTATCGGGCTATCTTTATTTTTAACATTTTTTATTATGGCACCGACGTTTCAACAAATTAACCGCGATGCCTTGCAGCCGCTGTTTGATGAAAAAATTAATTTAGAGCAAGCATATGAACGAGCCGAAGCACCATTAAAAGAGTTCATGAGCAAACATACGCGACAAAAAGATTTAGCTTTATTTTTAAGCTACGCAGGGGCTGAACAGCCAAAAACAGTACAAGATATTCCGATATCAGCGCTCGTCCCTGCTTTTGCGATTAGCGAATTAAAAACAGCGTTTCAAATCGGCTTCATGCTATTCATTCCGTTTTTAGTTATTGATATGATTGTGGCAAGCGTATTAATGTCGATGGGAATGATGATGTTACCGCCGGTCATGATTTCGTTACCGTTTAAAATTTTACTGTTTGTTCTTGTGGATGGTTGGTATTTAGTTGTGAAATCATTATTAGAAAGCTTTTAAAGTAGGTGGGAAAAATGAGTCCCGATTTTGTCATTCAAGTTGCGGAACGCGGTGTGTACATGGTGCTTGTCGTATGCGGACCGCTCATGTTGCTTGCGCTTGCGGTCGGACTATTGATTAGCATTTTGCAAGCGACGACGCAAATTCAAGAACAAACGTTAGCGTTTGTTCCTAAAATTGTTGCCGTGTTACTCGGTCTCGTTTTTTTCGGACCGTGGATGCTTTCGCGCATGGTGTCATATGCATACAATATTTTTAGCAACTTAAGTAAATTTGTAGGATGAAGCGTATGGAGCTATACACGTATGTACCAACTTTTTTACTTATTTTTGCGCGCGTCGCTTCATTCTTTGTGACGATGCCGCTTTTCTCATATCGAAACGTGCCAAACGTTCATAAAATCGGTTTTGCCTTTTTTATTAGTTGGCTCATGTTTTTTTCGCTTGATCCAAAGCCATTGGATATTGACGGGACGTATATGATGTTGTTAATCAAAGAAGTGCTTGTCGGGTTATTGATTGGGCTTGTTGCATTTATCATTATGTCGGCTATTCAAATTGCGGGCGGATTCATCGATTTTCAAATGGGGTTTGCGATTGCAAACGTCATTGACCCACAAACAGGTGCCCAAAGCCCGCTAATGGGACAATATTTATACACGATCGCTTTGTTTTTTTTACTCGCCGTCAATGGACATCATATGTTGTTAGACGGTATTTTTTATAGCTATCAATTCATTCCGCTCGATCATCTCGTTTCGTTTGGAAATGAACAAATCGCAGAACAAGTTGTTCGTTTATTTCAAGCGATGTTCGTCATTGCTTTACAAATGGCTATTCCGATTGTTGGATGTTTGTTTTTAGTCGATGTAGCACTTGGTATTGTCGCGCGAACTGTCCCACAGATGAACATTTTTGTGATCGGTCTTCCCGTAAAAATTATCGTTAGTTTTGTGCTGTTTGTTATCGTATTTTCAAGTATGTTTGCCGTCACAAAGCAATTGTTTGAATTCGCTTTTATATCGATGCGCGGCATGATGAAATTGTTAGGAGGGGCGTAGCGTGAGCTGGTTGTCGGTCGATCTGCAGTTTTTTGCAGGAGAAAAAACAGAAAAAGCGACGCCAAGAAAACGGCAAGAAGTTCGTAAAAAGGGACAAGTAGCAAAAAGTGCAGATGTAACAGCTGCCTTTTTAATGCTTATCGTTTTTCTCGTCCTCTCTTTTTCTTCCGGTATGTGGAGAGATGCAATTACTCGGCTATTTCGCCAGTCGTTTCAACATTATTTTTTTATGGATGTGACGATCGATTCTGTACAGCTCATTTTCGTTGATCTCCTACAGCAACTTGCATTGCTCGTTGGACCTATTTTTTTAGCGGCAATTGCGGCGGCGTTATTTGCTAATTTTGTGCAAGTCGGTTTTTTATTCACAACGGAACCGCTGCAAATGAAGTTAAGTAAACTTGACCCGATTCAAGGGTTTAAGCGCATCTTTTCGCTCCGCGCCCTTGTAGAATTGCTCAAATCGATTTTAAAAGTATTGTTTGTTGGTGTTGTCACATTTTCTATTTTATGGATGCACATCGATGATATTTTATCGTTATCGCATAAATCGGTTGGGGCAATTGCCGCGACGCTTGGACGTTTAACGATTCAAATGGGGCTTGTTGCTTCTGTCGCTTTACTATTTCTTTCGCTGTTCGATTATTTATATCAACGGTATGATTTTGAAAAAAATATTCGTATGTCAAAACAAGATATTAAAGACGAATACAAAAAGACAGAAGGAGACCCGTTAATTAAATCACGCATTAAGCAAAAGCAACGAGAAATGGCGATGCGCCGCATGATGCAAGAAGTGCCGAAGGCAGATGTCGTCATTACAAACCCGACGCATTTTGCTGTGGCGTTAAAGTACGATGAACAGCAAGCAGACGCTCCGATCGTTGTCGCGAAAGGAGCAGATTATATGGCGCAAAAAATAAAAGATATTGCGAAAAAAAATGACGTCATGATCGTTGAAAATCGGCCGCTTGCACGTGCGTTATACGATCAAACAGATGTCGGGATGGTCATTCCAGAAGCTTTTTTCAAAGCAGTAGCAGAAATTTTAGCGTACGTTTACAAAACGAAAAATAAACTTTAATTTTATGTATGCGAACAGGAGAGAACGTTTATGTCGGCAAGGGACTTATCTGTATTAATTATGGTTGTATTAATTGTAGCGATGCTCATCATTCCTCTACCATCATGGTTGCTTAGTGTCCTCATTATCATGAACATTTCTCTTGCGTTGCTCGTTCTCTTAACATCGATGAATATGCGCGAACCGCTCCAATTTTCGATCTTCCCTTCGCTCCTCCTTTTGCTTACCTTATTCCGTCTCGGTTTAAACGTTTCAACGACTCGCTCGATTTTAAGCAAAGGAGAAGCGGGAGGGGTTGTTGAAACGTTTGGAACGTTTGTCATTGGTGGTAATGTTGTTGTCGGTTTCGTCGTCTTTTTAATTTTAGTTATTATCCAATTCGTTGTTATCACAAAAGGGGCAGAGCGCGTATCAGAGGTGGCTGCACGTTTTACGCTTGATGCGATGCCGGGAAAACAAATGAGCATCGATGCCGATTTAAATGCTGGCATCATTTCCGAACAACAAGCGAGAGAGCGACGTGAAAAAATTGCTCAAGAAGCGGATTTTTATGGAGCGATGGACGGAGCAAGTAAATTCGTGAAAGGTGATGCCATCGCAGGAATTATCATCGTATTAATCAATATGTTATTTGGTATCGCCATTGGCATGGTACAGCAAGGTATGGATATTGGCGAAGCAGCGAGACGATATACGTTGCTAACAGTAGGGGATGGGATCGTTAGCCAAATTCCAGCGTTATTAATTTCAACTGCAACAGGAATTGTTGTTACGCGCGCCGCTTCGGATGACAACTTAGGCGCCGATATTATGCAGCAATTGTTCGCGTACCCAAAAATGTTATACGTGACAGCAGGGACGATTTTTTTACTTGGGCTATTTACCCCAATTAATGATTTGTTAACAATTCCGATTGCTTCGTTGCTCGCTTTGGGGGCATACCAATTTACAAAACAAGCCGATGCGCCTGAAGCAACAACAGAAGAGACTGAAGAAGAAATCGAAATGAATCAAATGAAAAGTCCAGAAAGTGTTGTCAGTTTACTTAGCGTTGATCCGATTGAGTTTGAATTTGGATACGGATTAATACCGCTTGCTGATGCGAATCAAGGTGGAGACTTACTAGACCGCATCGTCATGATTCGTCGACAACTCGCTTTAGAGCTCGGTATCGTTATTCCTGTTGTCCGCATTCGCGATAACATTCAGCTGCAGCCAAATGAGTACCGATTAAAAATTAAAGGCAATGAAGTGGCGCGTGGCGAGTTGTTACTTGATCATTATTTAGCGATGAGCCCTGGCATTGATGACGATGCCATTGAGGGAATTGATACAGTAGAGCCAGCGTTCGGATTACCAGCGAAATGGATTTCCGAAGAAATGAAAGAACGAGCAGAAATGTTTGGCTATACGGTCGTTGATCCACCATCTGTCGTATCTACGCATATTACTGAGCTGTTGAAGGCGCACGCACATGAATTGCTCGGTCGTCAAGAAACGAAACAGTTAATCGACCATGTGAAAGAGTCGTATCCGATTTTAGTGGAAGAAGTGACGCCAAATCCGTTATCCGTTGGCGATATTCAAAAAGTGCTTGCGAACTTATTACGTGAAAAAGTATCGATTCGCAATTTGCCGGTCATTTTTGAAACGCTTGCGGATTTCGGTCGAATGACGACAGATCCAGATCTTTTAACGGAATATGTTCGTCAGGCGCTCGCTCGTCAAATTACGAGCCAATACGTTGTTGAAGGACAGCCATTACGGGTAATTACATTATCAGGAAAAGTAGAGAAAATGATTGCCGAAGGAGTACAACAAACGGAGCACGGCAATTATTTAGCGCTTGATCCGGTCGTCTCGCAAGCGATCGTTGAAGCAATTGCGATGCAAATTGAACAATTTCCGTTTCAAGATCAAACGCCAATTTTACTTTGTTCACCGGCTGTGCGCATGTATGTGAGACAATTGACTGAACGATATTTCCGTCACGTTCCAGTATTGTCGTATAATGAACTTGAAGCAAATGTGGAAGTTCAAAGTGTTGGGGTGGTGAATGTGGAATGAAGGTAAAAAAGTTTGTCGCTTCGTCTATGCCAGAAGCGATGAAAATGATTCGAGCCGAGCTCGGGAATGATGCTGTGATATTAAATTCGAAAGTTGTGCATAAAAAAGGGTTTTTAGGTTTATTTTCCCGAAAAAATATTGAAGTGATTGCTGCTGTTGATCCAAAACCAGCCACTCCGCCCGTTCAAAAAATAAAAGAAAAACGAAAAGAGCGCACAGAATCGATGCGTGATGAACAGTTATTAAAGGAAATCCATGAATTAAAAGCAACGATTCGTCAATTATCGCAAGGAGGAGGAGTTGAGCATTATCCTACTCCATTAAAAGCAATCGATGCGCATTTAATCGACCAAGAAATAAGCGACGATGTGCGAGCGATGCTGATGTCCACGTTGTTGCAGCGTTGGTATACTTCGGAAAAAAATGCCACATATGACGAGGTGAAGCAATGGCTTCATGAAGAAATCGTTCGTGCATTATCTTCGCTTTCGTTTGGGGGAATTTCGTTTCAAAAAAAATTTATTAACGTTGTTGGACCAACGGGGGTTGGCAAAACGACGACGCTTGCCAAAATGGCCGCTGATTGCGTCATTAAACATCGGAAAAAAGTTGCATTTATTACGACAGATACGTATCGCATTGCCGCCATTGATCAGTTGAAAACATACGCAAAAATTTTAAACGTTCCTCTTGAAGTATGTTACAATCTCGACGATTTTCGTAAAGCGAAAGAGAAGCTAGCATCGTATGACATCGTTTTTATCGATACTGCCGGGCGAAACTTTCGCAACGCTCAATATGTAAATGATTTAAAAGAAATGATCGACTTTAATGAGGAAATGGAAACGTTTCTTGTGTTATCACTCACAGCAAAATGGAGAGATATGAAAGACATTTACGATCAGTTTTCAATTATTCCTATTCATAAGTTTATTTTTACAAAAGTCGATGAAACAAGCCGACATGGTGCGATGTTAAATATGATGATTCAATGCCGTATCGGCGCAGTGTACATGACGCACGGACAAAACGTGCCCGATGATATTGTGGAAGCTACTCCACAGCTTGTTGCAAATATGGTTACCGGGGTCGAGCTACGATGATGAGAGATCAAGCGGAAAGCTTACGTTTACGCGTGAAAAAAAATGCAGCACGGAACAGAAACGAAAACGATTGCTGTATTAAGCGGCAAAGGCGGAGTTGGAAAATCGAACGTTTCGTTAAACTTTTCATTGGCGTTACGCCAACGCGAAAAACATGTATTGCTGTTTGATATGGATATTGGTATGGGGAATATCGATATTTTACTTGGACAATCGTCATCTTATACAATGATCGATATTTTTCGTCCAAACGTTACCATTCATGATACTATAAAGACAGGACCTGAACAGTTATCGTTTATTGCTGGCGGAACAGGGTTCACAGAAATTTTTCATATGGACGAACAAAAAGTCGAGTATTTTATTGAACAATTGCAACTCGTTTCCGAGCAATACGATTATCTTATTTTCGATATGGGAGCAGGGATGTCCGAAGATCGTCTGCAGCTGCTCAAAGCGGTTGATGATATTTTTATCATAACAACTCCGGAACCGACCGCTTTGACAGATGCATATGCAACGGTGAAATACATTCACTTAGCAGATCCGCAACTCCCGATTTATGTGTTAGTCAATCGCGCACGTTCGGATAAAGAAGGAGTAGAGACACTCCAGCGTTTAAAACAAGTGGCAAAACGTTTTTTAGGAAAAGAATTACACGCATTAGGATATGTACCTGAAGACCGAACGGTAAGTAACGCTGTCATTCGTCAAACGCCTTTCCTTTTATTTGATCCGAGTGCAAAAGCAAGCAAGGCGCTTATGCGAATGACTGATCGCTACTTAGCGAACGGGGAACACGAGGAGCAAACGAAACGTCCGTTTCACTTTTTTGCAAAGCTTCGCCAATACTTTTTGGAAAGGTAGGTTATCATCGCTATGAATAAGGTGAAAGTGCTCGTCGTTGATGACTCTGCTTTTATGCGAAAATTAATTAGCGATTTTTTGTCAGAACATCCGCGTTTGCACGTCGTAGGTACAGCGCGCGACGGACAAGAAGCGTTGCAAAAAATTGAGCAACTCAATCCGGATGTCGTGACGTTAGATGTTGAGATGCCTGTCATGAACGGGCTTGAGACGTTAAAACATATTATGCAAAAAAAGCCACTTCCTGTCGTCATGATTTCAAGTACGACGACAGAAGGAGCGGAAAATACAATTTTAGCGTTGCAATACGGGGCGGTTGACTTTATTGCGAAGCCTTCAGGAGCCATCTCACTAGATTTATATAAAATTAAAGATAAGATGATCGAAAAAGTGCTCTTAGCAAGCGAAGCGAATTTGCGAACAGTCAAAATAAAGCAAAAAATGTCTATGTTGCCACAAAAGCAATATAGTAAAATAGGAGTAAGCGAACGGAACAACGCAATCGGAAAGAAAAAAATTATCGCCATTGGCACATCAACAGGAGGACCACGCGCTCTTCAACACGTATTAACGAAATTTCCAGCGACCATTGACGCGCCGATTTTAATCGTCCAACATATGCCGAAAGGGTTTACAAAATCGTTAGCGACAAGACTTGATTCGTTGTGCAACATTCGTGTCAAAGAAGCAGAAGATGGAGAAGTGATTCAAAAAGGGACAGCATATATCGCCCCAGGTGGGAATCATTTATATGTGAAACGCGTAGGCACATCGTTAGCCATTCATTTAGATGAAGCAGCGCCGCGCAATGGGCATCGACCTTCTGTTGACGTGATGTTTGAATCGTTAAGCGCTTTAACAGATTACGAAAAAGTAGCTGTCATTATGACAGGCATGGGGTCAGACGGTACGGCAGGATTAAAACAGTTAAAGGCATCTGGCAACACGTTTGTCGTTGCAGAATCTGCTGAATCTTCCGTTGTGTTTGGTATGCCTAAGTCAGCCATTGCTGCAAACGTTGTTGATGAAATCGTTCACGTTGACGATATTGCTGAAGCGGTAATGAGACACGTACAAGTTTGAGGGGGATAGGAACAATGGACATGAGCCAATACCTCGAAGTGTTTATTGATGAAAGTAGAGAACATTTACAAACGATTAACGAACAATTGTTAGAGCTTGAAAAAAATCCAGATGATGTGGCGATCGTTAATGAAATTTTCCGCTCTGCCCATACGCTAAAAGGAATGTCAGCAACGATGGGATTTGAGGACTTAGCAAATTTAACGCATCAAATGGAAAATGTACTTGATGCCATTCGCAATGAGAAAATTTCGGTCACACCTGAACTGCTTGATGTCATTTTTCGCGCTGTCGATGATTTAGAAGCGATGGTTGTCTCTATTTCAGAAGGTGGAGACGGAAAGCGTGACGTCACCGAAGTCGTTGCGCAGTTAAAGCAAATTGAAAAAGGGGATGTTGTTGCAGTCCCTCAAAAAAGCAACTCAACGTATGAACAAACGTATGATGAATTTGAATATACCATTTTAAAGCAGTCCGCTGAACAAGGGTTCCACAGTTATGAAGTCACGATCAAACTACGTTCTGACTGTCTATTAAAAGCTGCTCGTGTATTTATGATTTTTGAAGTGATTGAACAAATTGGAGAAGTGATTAAATCTGTTCCGACCGTTGAAATGTTAGAGGCCGAACAGTTCGACGATCAATTTGTCGTGACCGTCGTGACAAAAGTGTCACAAGATGAATTACAAAAGCGCATTATGAAAGTGTCGGAAGTGGAGCAAGTTATCGTTCAACGAGTGAACTTACATCGATCTACAGAAGAAGAAAAAACGACGGAAACAAAACACGAACAAAAAGAAGAACAGCAAGCAGTAGAGCAAGCGGTTGAGAAAAAACAAGAAGCACAAGAAGAAAAAGCAACTGGAAAACAAGTAAGCAACAAGACGATTCGCGTCAACATTGAACGTTTAGACGTACTAATGAACTTGTTTGAAGAGCTTGTTATTGATCGCGGACGATTGGAGCAAATTTCGCGCGAACTGAACAATCCAGAATTACACGAAACGGTTGAACGGATGTCGCGCATTTCAGGAGATTTACAAAACATTATTTTAAATATGCGCATGGTGCCCGTTGAAACGGTATTTAACCGCTTTCCGCGCATGGTTCGTCAATTAGCTCGCGATTTAGGAAAGAAAATTAACCTTGAAATTATTGGAGCAGAAACGGAGCTTGACCGCACAGTCATCGACGAAATTGGCGATCCGCTCGTTCATTTATTGCGCAACGCCATCGATCACGGCATAGAAACGCCAGATGTACGTCGCGCAAAAGGAAAACCGGAAGAGGGAACAGTCAAATTAAAAGCATATCATAGTGGCAATCATGTATTTATTGAAATTGAAGACGACGGCGCAGGCATTAGTCGCGAAAAAGTGCTGAAAAAAGCCATTAGTAAAGGCATTATTTCTGAACAAAATGCGGCGAACTTAACGGATAAACAAGTATATGAGCTTATTTTTGCTTCAGGTTTTTCTACAGCGGATAAAGTATCCGATATTTCAGGCCGTGGTGTCGGATTAGACGTTGTAAAAAGTACAATTGAGTCGCTAGGTGGATCCGTGTCGATTGATTCAGAGGAAGGAGTCGGCTCGATCTTTTCGATTCAACTACCGCTTACACTATCCATTATTTCTGTTATGCTCGTTGAAATTCAACATGAAAAATATGCGATTCCGTTGTCATCGATCATCGAGACGGCCATCGTGAAAAAAGAAGACATTTTACATGCCCATAACCAAAAAGTCATTGATTTCCGTGGAAAAGTTGTTCCGCTCTTATTTTTGAAAGATATTTTTGAAGTACCTGTTGTGAAGGAAGACGATGATTTCTTGTCCGTTGTTATTGTGCGGAAAGGTGAAAAAATGGCTGGACTTGTCGTTGACTCGTTTATCGGTCAACAAGAAGTGGTGTTAAAATCGCTTGGCAACTACTTAACGTCTGTGTTTGCCATTTCTGGCGCGACCATTTTAGGAGATGGACAAGTGGCGCTCATTGTTGATTGCAACGCGCTAATTAAGTAGGGACAAGCGAGAGGGGGAATTTGATGTGGCTGAGCTGAAAGTAATTGTGTTTCAATTAAAAGACGAAGAATATGCGATTCCAGTGCAACAAGTGCGCTCCATCGAAAAAATTCAGCATATTACGCGCGTTCCTCGCGTTCCGAAATATGTGAAAGGTGTCATCAATTTACGTGGGGTCGTTACACCAATTATTGATTTACGCATGCGTTTCGGATTAGAAGAAGCGCAATTTTCCGATCATACGCGCGTCATTATCGTCGCGCTTGACGACATTGAAGTCGGCTTAATTGTTGATGCAGCAAACGATGTAATAGATATTTCGACAGAAGCGATTGAACCGCCACCGGAAGTAGTTGATGCAACAACAGCGGACTATATTAATGGTGTTGTAAAAATCGGAAAACGTCTATTCATTTTATTAAACTTAGAAAAAGTATTAAAAACAGAGAAAGGATAAATCGTCCATGTCATATTTTGAACAGATGGATGCCTTCCATATGGACATACTAAAAGAGATTGGAAATATTGGTGCGGGTCACGCAGCAACAGCGTTATCAAAGCTGCTAAATAAAAGAATAGAAATGACGATTCCAGATGCGCGCATCATTTCATTTGATGAAATGATGGACATTGTCGGTGGAGCTGATAATGTCGTTGCTGCTGTTTTTTTGCGCATTGAAGGGGATGCGCCTGGCAATATGTTTTTTGTATTATCGATCGAGCAAGCGGAACGATTTATCCAACAAATGATTGGTGATGAACAATTTAAACTTGAACAAGATTGTTCGGAGTTGTCGCTTTCTGCTTTGCAAGAGCTGGGTAACATTTTAGCAGGCTCGTATTTATCGTCTTTATCAGATTTCACGCATTTAAAATTATATCCATCTGTTCCTGAGCTCAGCATTGATATGATCGGGGCGATTTTAAGCTACGGCTTAATCGAAATGTCGCGCGTCGGTGATCATGTTATTGTTATTGATACGGCTATTCATGAAGAACATCAATCGAATGATCGTGTAAGTGGCCACTTTTTCTTGCTTCCTGACCCCGAATCATTTCGTATCATCTTTCGGGCTTTAGGTGTGGGCGATGATGAGTGAAATTGACCAAGTAGTGAAAGTCGGCATTGCTGATATGAACGTTGTAAAGGCACCGCATGTCATTCGCACATGCGGACTCGGCTCGTGCGTTGGTGTTGTTGTATATGATTTAGTGAAAGAAGTGGCTGGCATGGCGCACGTCATGTTACCTGATTCATCGTTAGCAAAATCTGACCAAATGAATGTAGCCAAATATGCCGACACCGCGATTGAAGAGTTAGTGCGGCGCGTCATCGGGGCAGGAGGACGAAACGGTCATTTAAAAGCGAAAATGGCTGGTGGTGCACAAATGTTTCAATTTCGTACAGGAACGACAGATATGATGCGCATTGGGCCGCGCAACGTTGATGCTGTTCGCGAGCAGCTTCAGCGGTTTCGCATCCCGATCGTTGCTGAAGATGTTGGAGGGAGTAGTGGACGGACGATTGAATTTCATCCGAAAACAGGCATGTTGCTCATTCGAACAGTAAATCAAGGGGTACGGGAAATTTAATGGCTGGTACATGGAAATTTAACGTTATTTTTGCTTTATTCGGCTGTATAATCGCCTTGTTTTCCTCATTATTGCAAAATAGCATATGGACGTCTACTATACGTGCGTTGATTGCATTTGTTGTTTTCTTTATTTTTGCTTTTATCATTCGTTGGATGATCGCATTTATTCAAAAAGATACATCAACGTCAAATGTCTCTTTCACACAATCAGACGATGTACATGTCGAACAAATGATAGAGAACCTAAACGAAGAAGAGCAGGAAAAAGTAGCAGAATATATTCGTCAATTATTAAACCGCGACGAAAAATAATTCAGCTTTTGAAACGTAGCTTAGGGGGGATGATATATTGTGCTGGCAAAAGTGGATAGACGTACGAGATCGTGAAGCGGGCGACCAACTCATTGAAAGATATATGCCGCTTGTCGATTATCACGTACAACGTATTGCCTCATCCCTTCCGAAAAGCGTAAAAAAAGAAGATTTGAAAAGCTTAGCTTTATTCGGATTATACGATGCGCTAGAAAAATTCGATCCTTCACGTGATTTGAAATTCGACACGTATGCTTCATTTCGTATTCGCGGGGCCATTTTAGATGGATTGCGCAAAGAAGATTGGCTTCCGCGTAGCGTGCGGGAAAAAGCAAAAAAAATTGAAGCGACGATTGAACAGTTGCAACAAACATATATGCGTGATGTAAGTGCAAAAGAAGTTGCTCATGCATTAAACATGTCAGAAGATGAAGTATATGCTGTCATGAGTGAACAGTTTTTCGCCAATGTTTTATCGCTTGATGAGCGTCCGTTTGACGATGATGACCAACCATCGTTTACCATTCGCGATGATCAATCGCCGTCGCCAGAAGAACACGTTTTGCGTGAAGAACGAATTGCCCAATTAGCGAACGTCATTCAACAATTAAATGAAAAAGAGCAGCTCGTCATTAGTTTATTTTACAAAGAGGAACTGACGTTTACAGAAATCGGTCATATTATGGGGTTGTCAACGTCACGAATTTCCCAAATTCATGCAAAAGCGTTGTTTAAAATGCGCAAACTGATTGAGCAAGCGATATGACAGTCCTTCATCAATCTTTATGAAGGAAGTGAAACCGATGAGTTTAAAGTTAATCGAGTTACAAGTAGCGTTACCGAAAACGCATGAGCTCGGAAAATGGCAAGAACATATGCAACAGTACGGACAGCTTGCTCAACAACAGCTTGCAGCAGAAATGAAAAAACAAGATGAGCGCATTCGGCAACAAGTGACGAAAGCTGAACAAAGCGAGCGTGCTAAATGGAAAAAACAATCTGAGCAAAAAGAAAAAAGCAAACATCCTTACAAAGGAACGCATATTGATTTTATCGGATAAGAGGGATGATATGACGACGTTTTTATGGTTTGCTAGCTTCGTTTTGCACGGTATTTCGCTCTTTCTTATTATTCTTTTGTCTTTAAAATGGGTAAAAATTAAAGAGACGGAAAGAGAGCAAGCGGAGCTTATTCGTGAGATGGAAACGATGATGACAACGTATTTAATGCAATTTAAAGAGGAAAATGAGCGCTTTGTTAAACAAATCACATCATCGGCTGTTCGTCAAAAGAAAAGAGAAACTCCGCCTTCGCTTCGAGAAGAACAACCGTCGCTTCCGATTGACGACGTTGTCGACCGCATCGAGTTATCAACAACTACACCAAAGGGAGAGCAATCGCTCGACTCGCTCGTTTCGGAAGCATTAAAACTGCAACAACAAGGAAAAACGATCGACGAAATAGCGAAAGCGTTAAAACGTGGCAAGACAGAAATGGAGCTTTTGCTTAAATTTCACCAAAAGTAGTTGAATGTGTTTTTTAATTGTGATATAGTTCTATTTGGTGTGAATACACACGCTCATCGATTTAAGCAACGGTGCTGCTTTGCAGTCTTGCTTAAAAATGACATGAGCGGAGGAAAAAAACCGTGTAGGAGGATGAAAAATGTCTGTTATTTCAATGAAGCAGTTGCTTGAAGCAGGGGTTCACTTCGGGCATCAAACACGTCGTTGGAACCCAAAAATGAAAAAGTATATTTTCACTGAGCGCAATGGTATTTATATCATTGACTTGCAAAAAACAGTGAAAAAAGTAGAAGAAGCGTATAACTTCGTCAAAGAACTTGCGGCAAACGGCGGCAAAATTTTATTCGTTGGTACGAAAAAACAAGCGCAAGATTCTGTGAAAGAAGAAGCAGAACGTTCTGGCATGTTTTACGTGAACCAACGTTGGTTAGGTGGAACGTTAACAAACTTTGCAACAATTCAAAAGCGTATTAAACGCTTAAAAGAAATCGAAAGAATGGCTGAAGATGGCACATTCGATGTATTGCCTAAAAAAGAAGTGGTAAAACTAAAGAAAGAGTTAGAGCGTCTTGAAAAGTTTTTAGGCGGTATTAAAGAAATGAAAGAGTTGCCAGATGCGTTGTTTGTTATCGACCCACGCAAAGAGCGCATTGCCGTTGCGGAAGCTCGTAAATTAAACATTCCGATCATCGGAATCGTGGATACAAACTGTGATCCAGACGAAATCGACTACGTCATTCCTGCAAACGACGATGCGATTCGTGCTGTGAAACTTCTTACTTCTAAAATTGCTGATGCGATTTTAGAAGCAAAGCAAGGCGAAGAAGCTGTTGTCACAGCTGAGTAAGCATGCGAAAGGTGATAAGAGGGGGAGCCTTTTATCACCTTTTTTTAAGAAAGTTGGGCATACTAAGCCGGCGAACCGTTTCGGTTTGTATACATACGAGGCACATAAAAAGGAGGATGTTTAACATGGCAATTACTGCTCAAATGGTAAAAGAATTGCGCGAAAAAACTGGCGCAGGAATGATGGACTGCAAAAAAGCGTTAACAGAAACAAACGGCGATATGGAAAAAGCGATCGACTGGCTTCGTGAAAAAGGAATGGCGAAGGCAGCGAAAAAGGCAGATCGCATTGCAGCTGAAGGAACAACATTAATCGAAGTTGACGGAAATGTAGCAGTCATTTTAGAAGTAAACTCTGAAACAGACTTCGTTGCGAAAAACGAAGGATTTAAAACATTAGTCAAAGAATTAGCAGATCATTTATTAAAACATAAACCTGCAACAGTAGAAGAAGCGTTACAACAAAAAATGGACAACGGTGCAACAGTAGAAGAGCACATCAACGCGGCGATTGCTAAAATCGGTGAAAAAATTACGTTGCGTCGCTTTGCTGTTGTAGAAAAAGGCGACAACGCAGCATTCGGTGCATATTTACACATGGGTGGTCGCATTGCTGTATTAACAGTATTAGAAGGTACAACAAATAGCGACATTGCAAAAGATGTAGCGATGCACATTGCTGCTATTAATCCAAAATACGTTTCTCGCGATGAAGTATCTGCAGACGAAATCGCTCGTGAGCGCGAAGTATTAAAACAACAAGCATTAAATGAAGGAAAACCAGAAAACATCGTTGAAAAAATGGTTGAAGGCCGTTTAGGTAAATTTTTCGAAGACATTTGCTTACTTGAGCAAAGCTTCGTAAAAAATCCTGATGTGAAAGTACGTCAATTTGTAGAATCTAATGGTGCAACTGTAAAAAGCTTCATCCGTTACGAAGTAGGCGAAGGCATTGAAAAGCGTCAAGATAACTTCGCTGAAGAAGTTATGAGCCAAGTTCGTAAGTAATGAAGACAAATAGGGAACACATACGTGTTCCCTATTTTTAAAGAACGGTATGGAGGTTTAAAATGGAAAGCCCAAAGTATAAACGTGTCGTTTTAAAATTAAGCGGTGAAGCGTTAGCTGGTGATCAAGGATTTGGCATTAATCCGTCTGTCATTAAATCGATTGCCCAGCAAGTGAAAGAAGTAGCTGAACTTGGAGTCGAAGTTGCTGTCGTTGTTGGCGGCGGGAACATTTGGCGTGGAAAAATCGGCAGTGAAATGGGCATGGATCGCGCCACAGCCGATTATATGGGCATGTTAGCGACGGTGATGAACTCGCTCGCCCTGCAAGACAGCCTAGAGCAACTCGGTGTACAAACGCGCGTACAAACGTCGATTGAAATGCGCCAAGTGGCAGAACCGTACATTCGTCGACGGGCGATTCGTCACTTAGAGAAAAAGCGCGTCGTCATTTTTGCGGCAGGAACAGGAAACCCGTACTTTTCAACAGATACGACAGCTGCGCTTCGTGCTGCCGAAATCGAAGCAGACGTCATTTTAATGGCGAAAAACAACGTAGACGGCGTATATAGCGCCGATCCGAAAGTAGATAAAAATGCAGTCAAATATGACGAGCTATCTTATTTAGAGGTTATTAAACAAGGATTGGGCGTCATGGATTCGACCGCCTCATCGTTATGTATGGATAACGATATTCCGCTTATCGTTTTCTCGATTATGGAAGAAGGAAATATTAAACGTGCTGTATTAGGCGAAAATATTGGAACAATTGTAAGGGGGAAATAAGATGCAAGTATTAACGAACGCAAAAGAAAAAATGGATAAAGCTGTTCAAGCTTTTTCGCGTGAGCTCGCAACCATTCGTGCAGGTCGTGCCAATCCTGCGTTGTTAGAAAAGATTACAGTAGATTACTACGGCATGCCAACACCAATCATTCAATTAGCAAGCATTCAAGTGCCAGAAGCGCGTCTTCTTGTCATTCAGCCGTATGACAAATCCGTATTGAAAGAAATTGAAAAAGCGATTTTAGCATCCGATTTAGGTTTAACACCTTCAAACGACGGTTCAGTTATTCGCATCTCTATTCCGCCACTAACGGAAGAGCGTCGTCGCGAGCTTGTTAAACTTGTAAAAAAATATGCTGAAGAAGCGAAAGTTGCTGTGCGCAACATTCGTCGCGATGCAAACGACGAGTTGAAAAAACTCGAAAAAAATGGCGAAATTACAGAAGATGAGTTGCGTGGTTATACAGAGGGTATCCAAAAATTGACGGATGATCATATCGCAAAAATTGATGCGATTACGAAAGAAAAAGAGAAAGAAGTCATGGAAGTATAAGTCCCTCTATGTTTATAGAGGGTTTTTTGCTATAATTACGAAATAGGGCGCACAGCCTAATCATGTTGGATCAAAGCTGGAGGATACGCGCTAATGTTTGAAAAGATGAAAAGATGGAAAAACAAAGAAGAAGGGCATGAAAAAGAAACGATTTTACAAGGTCCGATCCCTGCGCATGTGGCAATCATTATGGATGGAAACGGACGATGGGCGAAAAAGCGTGCATTGCCACGCATGGCTGGGCATTATGAAGGGATGCAAACGGTTCGGAAAATTACGCGCTTTGCGAATGAACTCGGCGTGAAAGTGTTAACGTTATACGCATTTTCAACAGAAAATTGGAAACGACCAAAAACAGAGGTCGATTATTTAATGCAGTTGCCGGAACAATTTTTGAACACATTTTTGCCAGAGTTAATCGAGGAAAACGTGCAAGTACGCGTGATGGGGCATAAAGATGAACTACCTTTACATACGTTACGTGCAGTTGAAAAAGCGATCGAAGAAACGAAGCAAAATGCAGGTTTAATTTTAAACTTTGCTCTAAACTACGGAAGTCGCGCAGAAATTGTACATGCGGTACAAAAGCTCGTTACTGATATTCAAAGCGGAACGATTGAAGTAAACGATGTCGATGAGCAGTTGTTCCATTCGTATTTGATGACAAACGGTTTGCCTGATCCGGATTTACTCATTCGTACAAGCGGGGAAATTCGGTTAAGTAATTTTATGCTTTGGCAGTTAGCTTATACGGAGTTTTGGTTTACAGATGTATTATGGCCAGATTTTACAGAGCAACATTTTTTACAGGCGGTACATGCATTCCAGCAACGAAGCCGTCGATTTGGAGGCGTATAATTTCATATGAAACAAAGAATTGTAACAGCGATCATTGCAGCTTCAGTCTTTTTACCAATCGTCATATATGGCGGATGGCCATTTTTCGTTTTGACGTATGTACTAGCTACAGTTGGTTTATTTGAGCTCATTCGTATGAAACACATATCGCTCTTTTCGTTTCCGAGCGTTGTCAGTTTTCTCGTTTTATGGCTCTTTTTATATCCATATGAACATATGATAAACATATGGATGCTCATCATCGGGTTTTTATTGTTGCTTATTTATACGGTTATATCTAAAAATGCGTTTACGTTCGATGACGCCGGTTTTATGATTGCTTCTTTGTTATATGTAGGCGTCGGATTTTATTCCTTTTTACAAGTGCGAGAAGCAGGATTGTCTTATATTTTTTATGCTCTATTTTTAATTTGGGCAACAGATAGCGGAGCGTATTTTATCGGTCGAGCGTTTGGGAAGCGTAAATTATGGGAGCATATTAGTCCGAATAAAACGGTAGAAGGTGCAATAGGCGGTGTGTTATGTGCGCTTCTTGCTGTGAGCGTTTATGAGTGGCTATCGCCGTTTGCCCCATCGTTTCTTTTGTTGCTTATTGCAACGGTCGTCTTATCAATTTTCGGTCAGTTAGGTGATTTAGTTGAATCCGCGTTTAAACGCCACTATGGAGTAAAAGATTCAGGGGCGATTTTACCAGGGCACGGCGGCATTTTAGATCGTTTCGACAGTTTGCTGTTTATTTTACCGATTTTATATTTGTTTTACCTCGTTGTGTAAAAAGGAGTGAATAGTTTGCGAGCAATTAGTTTATTAGGAGCGACTGGCTCGATCGGCATGCAAACGTTAGATGTTATTCGCGCTCATTCTAATGCGTTTCGTCTCATTGCTTTTTCAGCCGGACGAAATATTGAACAAGCAAGAATCATTATTGAGCAATTTTCTCCGAAAGTTATATGTGTCGCTCAAAAAGAAGATGCTGAACGGTTACAAAGCGAATATAAGGGACGAGTACGCATCGTTTTCGGTGAAGACGGGCTCATTGAAGTAGCAACAGTTCAAGAAGCGGATATTGTCGTTAATGCGGTTGTAGGAAGCGCCGGACTAGTGCCTACGTTAAAAGCGATAGAGGCGGGAAAAACAATCGCATTAGCGAACAAAGAAACGTTAGTTACTGCGGGTCATCTCGTCATGAAGCACGCCGCTGCCTATGGTGTCTCGATTTTGCCGATAGATAGTGAACATTCCGCGATTTTTCAATGTTTACAAGGGGAAAAACAGAAAAACGTTGAATGTATTATTTTGACCGCATCCGGAGGTAGTTTTCGCGATCGTACGCGCGAACAACTACAGCATGTTACGGTGGAAGAGGCGTTAAAACATCCGAATTGGTCGATGGGAGCGAAAATTACAATTGATTCTGCGACGATGATGAACAAAGGACTCGAAGTGATCGAAGCACACTGGTTGTTCCACTTACCGTATGAGCAAATTCATGTGCTCTTACATAAAGAAAGCATTATTCATTCCATGGTACAGTTTCATGACGGAAGCGTCATTGCCCAACTTGGAACGCCAGATATGCGCGTGCCCATTCAATATGCATTAACATATCCAGATCGCTTTCCGCTCCATATTGAGCGACTAAACTTAGCAGAAGTGGCCACGTTACATTTTCAAAAAGTGGACATGAACCGGTTTCGTTGTTTACAATTTGCTTATGAGGCAGGAAAAATAGGCGGGACGATGCCGACCGTATTAAATGCGGCCAACGAAGAAGCGGTGTCGGCCTTTTTAACTGGACGAATATCGTTTTTAGCGATTGAACAATACATTGAACAAGCAATGAATTGGCACGTACCGATCGCTCATCCGGATTTGGAAACGATTCGTACAGTTGATCGCGAAACGCGACAATATGTAAAATCACTATACATGTAAAAGGTGGTTGAAACGTTGGAAACGGTTATTTCTTTTATTGTTATTTTTGGTGCGCTTGTATTTTTTCATGAATTAGGACATTTCATTTTTGCTAAGCGTGCAGGTATTTTATGCCGTGAGTTTGCGATCGGATTTGGTCCAAAAGTGTTTTCGATGAAAAAAGGGGAAACGACGTACACCATTCGTTTACTTCCACTCGGTGGTTTTGTGCGCATGGCTGGCGAAGACCCTGAGATGATTGACGTTAAGCGCGGTCAAGTTGTCGGATTATTGTTTGACTCGGAAGGCAAAGTGAAAAAAGTCATCGTCAATCATAAAGATGAATATCGAGATGCCAAAATCATTGAAGTAGAACGCGCTGACTTTGAACATGAGCTATATATTGAAGGCTATGAAGGTGATGATGATCACTTACAACGTTTTGAATTAAGCGATCCAGCTTACATCGTTATTGATCGGGAAGAAGTGCAAATTGCACCGTATCATCGTCAGTTTGGTTCAAAAACGCTCGGACAGCGAGCGATGGCCATTTTCGCTGGTCCGCTTATGAATTTTGTTCTAGCGCTTGTCATCTTCATTGTTATTGGACTATTACAAGGCTATCCTGTTGACAAACCGATCATTGGCGAGTTAACCGAAGACGGTGCAGCACGTGAAGCTGGGTTAAAGCAAGGGGATGTTGTCGTTTCCATTGATGGACAGTCCATGTCTTCGTGGACGGATGTGGTGACAATGATTCGGAAAAGCCCAGAAAAACCGCTCCAGTTTCAAATCAATCGCAACGGTGAAATGATCGATCTTACCGTTACACCGGAAAAGAAAACGATTGAAGGAGAAACAATTGGACTAATTGGCGTGTATGGACCGATGGAAAAATCGGTTGTTGGTGCTATAAAGCAGGGCGCGCTAGAAACGTACTATTGGACAAAAGAAATTATCGTTGGGCTAGGTCATTTATTGACAGGGAAATTTTCATTTGATATGTTATCTGGACCTGTTGGTATTGCGGTTTCGACTCATAAAGTCGCCCAATCTGGCGTGTATTACTTAATGAAATGGGGAGCTATTTTAAGCATTAACTTAGGGATTATTAACTTGCTTCCACTTCCGGCGCTCGATGGCGGACGATTAACGTTTTTTGCAATTGAGGCGTTACGTGGAAAACCAATTGATCGCCAAAAAGAAGGCATTGTACATTTTATCGGTTTTGCTCTTCTCATGTTGCTTATGCTTGTTGTTACATGGAACGATATTCAAAAATTTTTCTTATAAATCAATGAAGTAAGAGGTGCAAGAGATGAAACAAAGTATGTCATTTATTCCTACGTTGCGTGAAGTACCAGCAGATGCGGAAATTAAAAGCCATCAGCTATTGCTTCGCGCCGGCTTCATTCGCCAAAATGCGAGCGGAGTATATAGCTTCTTACCGCTTGGTAAACGTGTATTACAAAAAATTGAAGCGATCATTCGTGAAGAAATGGAACGGGCAGGTGCGGTAGAGCTACTAATGCCAGCGCTTCAACAAGCAGAGTTGTGGCAAGAATCAGGCCGTTGGTATTCATACGGACCGGAATTAATGCGTTTAAAAGATCGCCATGATCGCGACTTTGCGCTTGGGGCAACACATGAAGAAGTCATTACGGCACTTGTGCGCGATGAAGTGAAGTCATATAAACGTTTGCCGCTTACGCTTTATCAAATTCAAACAAAGTTTCGTGACGAAAAGCGTCCACGTTTCGGTTTGCTTCGTGGTCGTGAGTTTATTATGAAAGATGCATATTCATTTCACGCTTCACACGAAAGTTTAGATGAAGTATACAATAAAATGTACGAAGCTTATGCCAATGTGTTCCGTCGTTGCGGATTAAATTTCCGCGCTGTCATTGCCGATTCTGGGGCGATGGGTGGAAAAGATACGCATGAATTTATGGTTTTATCCGACATCGGTGAAGATACAATTGCATATTCAGACTCGTCTGACTATGCTGCGAACATTGAAATGGCTCCTGTCATTACGACATATGAGCGGAGCGATGAGCCGCATGCACCGCTTGAAAAAGTGCATACACCAGAACAACGTACAATTGAAGAAGTAAGTCAATTCCTTCAAGTGCCAAAAGAAAAATGCATTAAGTCGCTATTATTTAAAGTAGATGATCGCTATGTGCTCGTTCTTGTGCGTGGTGACCATGAAGTAAATGATGTAAAAGTAAAAAATATATTAGAAGCAACAGTGGTGGAGTTGGCGACACCAGAAGAAACGAAACAAGTGATGAATTGCGAAATCGGTTCACTTGGCCCAATCGGTGTCCGAAACGATGTGCTTGTTTTGGCAGACCACGCGGTAAAAGCGATTGTCAACGGTGTATGCGGGGCAAATGAAGCACACTATCATTATAAAGGGGTCAATCCGGATCGTGATTTTGTTGCGCAATACGCGGATGTTCGTTTCATTCAAGAAGGAGATCCATCACCAGATGGAAAAGGAACGATTCGCTTTGCGCGCGGAATTGAAGTAGGGCATGTATTTAAACTCGGCACGCGTTACAGTGAAGCGATGAATGCAACATACTTAGATGAAAATGGACGTACGCAACCGATGATTATGGGTTGCTATGGTATTGGTGTCTCTCGCACGCTTGCAGCGATTGCTGAACAATATAATGATGAGCATGGACTTATTTGGCCGACAGCTGTTGCTCCGTTCCACGTCCACCTCATTTCTGTCAATCCGAAAGTGGACGAGCAACGAGAACTTGCTGATGAATGGTACGTACGTTTGCAACAAGAAGGATTTGAAGTGTTGTATGACGATCGTGCCGAGCGTCCAGGTGTGAAATTCGCTGACAGCGATTTAATCGGCTTACCTGTGCGTGTAACAGTCGGAAAACGTGCAAGTGAAGGAATTGTCGAAGTAAAAGTTCGCAAAACAGGTGAAACAGAAGAAGTACATGTGTCGCAATTAGTGGAGACTTTGCGCCGATATTTGTAAAAGGCAGAGAGGGGGATCCCCCTCTTTCTGTCGTCTATCACTCCCAACCAACGTACAAAAAAAGGGAGGTTTAACGAACAACGATGAGAGAAGAACAAAAAGAGCGATTTTCTATTTTACTACAACAACTACAGCTCACTTCTTCGAGTATAGCAAACGACTTAGCACACGGACGGATTAACAAAGTTGTTGTTAATAAACAAACGAAATGTTGGCATTTTTATTTTCAATTTCCTACGATTTTACGAGCGAATGTATATGCCGAATTTCGTAAACGATTAATCGAACAATTTCGTCATATCGCTCACGTGCAATGTACCATTGAAGCAGAGGATCAAACGTTTACCGCTGAAGACGTCATATCGTATTGGCCGATGTTTGTGGAGACGATTCAACAAAGCTCGCCTCTTCTTTCACTACTGACAGAGCAGCAACCGCACGTCAAAGGAACGAAAGTAATTGTCCAAGCACGCAATGAAGCAGAAGCGATTGCTTTAAAAAAACGATTTGCGGAAATATTTGCCGAGACGTATGCTTCATTCGGCTTTCCGCATTTACAATTAGAAGCTGATGTGAAGCATGATGAACAACAATTTGAACAATTTTTAGCTCAAAAACAAAAAGAAGATGAAGAACGAGCGTTAGCCGCATTTATGGAAGCGATGCCGAAACAAGAAGAGACAAATGTAACTGAAGCAAGCGGCCCGCTTGTAATTGGCTATCAAATTAAAGATGAAGAACATATTCGTTCGCTCGATCAAATTGTGGAAGAAGAACGTCGTGTCGTCGTACAAGGATACGTCTTTGATGCCGAGGCAAAAGAACTAAAAAGTGGCCGTACGTTATTGACGTTAAAAATGACGGACTATACAAACTCTATTCTTGTGAAAATGTTTTCACGCGATAAAGAAGATGCGGAATTAATGCAACGTGTAAAAAAAGGTATGTGGGTTAAAGTGCGCGGTAGCGTGCAAAACGATACGTTTGTACGCGATCTTGTGCTCATTGCGAACGACTTAAATGAAATAAAGCCGAACGAGCGACAAGATACAGCCGAGGAAAAACGTGTGGAATTGCACGTCCACACACAAATGAGTCAAATGGATGCGGTCGCTTCGATTACAAAACTCGTTGAACAAGCGAAAAAATGGGGACATGAGGCGATTGCTGTGACGGACCATGCCGTTGTTCAGTCGTTTCCGGAAGCGTATAGTGCGGGAAAAAAATATGGTGTGAAAATTTTATATGGACTAGAGGCTAATATTGTTGATGACGGGGTACCGATCGCTTACAATGAAGCGCATCGACGGCTCATGGACGATACGTTTGTCGTGTTTGACGTGGAAACGACAGGACTGTCGGCCGTATACGATACAATTATTGAATTAGCAGCGGTCAAAGTCAAAAACGGAGAAATTATCGACCGTTTTGAGTCGTTTGCTAACCCGCATCATCCGCTTTCTGCGACAACTATTGAATTAACGAAAATTACAGATGATATGTTAAAAGATGCACCAGACGTCGAAGAAGTATTAGAAAAATTTTATCATTGGATCGATGACTGCGTGCTCGTTGCCCATAATGCAACGTTTGATATTGGCTTTTTAAATGCAGGATTTAAAAAAATCAATCGCGGCAAAGTAACTAATCCAGTGATTGACACACTTGAACTTGCTCGTTACTTATATCCAGAGCTAAAAAACCATCGTTTAAACACGCTTTGTAAAAAATTCAATATTGAATTAACCCAACACCATCGTGCCATTTATGACGCGGAAGCGACAGGGTATTTACTCATTCATTTGTTGAAAGAACTTGATGAAAAAGGAATTCAATACATTGATCAGTTAAACGAAGCATCAAAAGAACAAGGAGCGTTTCAACGATCTCGGCCGTTTCATGCCACGTTGCTTGTCCAAAATGAAGTGGGGTTAAAAAATTTATTTAAACTCGTATCGCTTTCACATGTGAACTATTTTTATCGTGTTCCCCGTATTCCGCGTTCCGTCTTGCAACAACATCGTGAGGGTATTTTAGTCGGATCAGGATGCGATAAAGGGGAACTATTTGAAGCGATGATGCAAAAAGGGATCGAAGAAGCAGAGGCGATTGCTCCGTTTTATGATTTCCTTGAAGTGCATCCGCCAGAAGTGTACGCACCGCTTATTGAAATGGAATATGTGCGCGATGAGGACGCGCTAAAAGAAATTATTACAAATATTGTGCAACTTGGCGAACGGCTCGGCATTCCGGTTGTTGCGACAGGAAACGTGCATTATATCAATAAAGAAGACAAAATTTATCGCAAAATTTTGATTCATTCACAATCCGGTGGCAATCCGTTAAATCGTCATGAACTGCCAAACGTTCACTTCCGTACAACAAACGAAATGTTAGAAGCATTTTCGTTTCTTGGTGAACAAAAAGCAAAAGAAATTGTCGTTACGAATACAAAAAAAATTGCCGATCTCATTGGGGAAGTAAAACCGATTAAAGATGAGTTGTACACCCCAAAAATTGAAGGAGCGGACGAAGAAATTCGGCGAATGAGTTACGAACGAGCGAAGAGCATTTATGGTGATCCACTTCCGGACATCGTTGAGAAACGGTTAGAAAAAGAGTTGAAAAGCATTATTGGTCATGGCTTTGCAGTCATTTATTTAATCTCTCATAAACTCGTAAAAAAATCGCTTGATGACGGCTATCTTGTCGGTTCACGTGGTTCAGTTGGCTCATCGTTTGTTGCGACGATGACCGAAATTACAGAGGTGAACCCGCTTCCGCCGCATTACGTTTGTCCGAACTGCAAACACTCTGAGTTTTTCGATGATGGTTCGGTCGGCTCGGGATTTGACTTGCCTGATAAAGACTGTCCAAAATGTGGCGCACGGTACAATAAAGATGGGCACGATATTCCGTTCGAGACGTTTTTAGGATTCAAAGGTGATAAAGTACCAGATATTGACTTAAACTTCTCAGGTGAGTATCAACCGCGAGCGCATAACTATACGAAAGTGCTATTCGGTGAAGATAACGTATATCGTGCTGGAACGATTGGTACAGTTGCTGATAAAACAGCGTACGGATTTGTCAAAGGGTATATAAGCGATAAAAATCTTCATGTACGTGCGGCAGAAATCGATCGTTTAGCTGCTGGATGTACGGGAGTGAAACGAACGACAGGGCAACATCCAGGAGGTATTATCGTCGTTCCAGATTACATGGACATTTATGATTTTACGCCAATTCAATATCCAGCCGACGATACAGAAGCAGAATGGCGGACGACGCACTTTGATTTCCACTCTATTCACGACAATTTATTAAAACTCGATATTCTTGGACACGATGATCCGACAGTCATTCGGATGTTACAAGATTTGAGTGGAATTGATCCGAAGACGATTCCAACAGATGATCCTGAAGTGATGAAAATTTTTAGTAGCACAGAATCGCTCGGGGTGACACCGGAACAAATTATGTGTAACACAGGAACGCTCGGTATCCCAGAGTTCGGTACGCGCTTCGTTCGTCAAATGTTAGAAGAAACAAAGCCAAAAACGTTTTCCGAGCTTGTGCAAATTTCGGGCTTATCGCACGGGACGGACGTTTGGCTTGGTAACGCGCAAGAGCTTATTCAAAACGGCACATGTACGCTATCAGAAGTGATTGGATGTCGTGACGACATTATGGTGTATTTAATTTACCGCGGTTTAGAACCGTCATTAGCATTTAAAATTATGGAATCCGTTCGTAAAGGAAAAGGATTGACGGCAGAATTTGAAGAAGAAATGCGCAGACATGACGTACCAGAATGGTATATTGAATCATGTAAAAAAATTAAGTATATGTTCCCGAAAGCGCATGCGGCAGCCTACGTTCTCATGGCGGTACGCATTGCGTACTTTAAAGTACATCATCCGCTCCTTTACTATGCATCTTATTTTACCGTACGTGCAGAAGATTTTGATTTAGATGTCATGATTCAAGGATCTGCGGCGATTCGTCGACGCATTGAGGAAATTCAAGCGAAAGGGCTTGACGCTTCCGCAAAAGAAAAAAACTTATTGACGGTGCTTGAAATTGCCCTCGAAATGTGTGAACGAGGATTTTCATTCAAAAATATCGACTTGTATCGTTCACAAGCAACCGAGTTTATTATTGATGGCAATTCGCTTATTCCGCCGTTTAATGCCATTCCGGGACTTGGGACGAACGTAGCGCATAGCATCGTACGTGCTCGTGAGGAAGGCGAGTTTTTATCGAAAGAAGATTTGCAACAACGCGGTAAAGTATCGAAAACGATTTTAGAATATCTGGAAAGCCGCGGTTGTTTGCAGTCGTTGCCGGATCACAATCAATTATCACTCTTTTAAATGAGTTGCAATTTTTTTGCCAATATGTTATAGTTCTAGTGGAAATGGTAAAGATAATGTACAAAAAGAGTGGGGAAACCCACTCTTTCGTATTGATTCGAGATTCCTTGCCGTTGCAAGGGATTTTCTTGCAGTTAGGAGGACCAAGATGAAAAAAGTGACGCACATTGTTGAAGAGCTCGTCACCCCGATTTTGACAGAGATCGGATTAGAGCTTGTCGATATTGAATATGTGAAAGAGGGAAAGAACTGGTTTTTACGCGTCTTTATCGATTCCCCAACGGGAGTTGATATCGATCAATGCGGTGTCGTAAGTGAGCGGTTAAGCGAAAAACTTGATGAAATCGACCCTATTCCCCACAATTATTTTTTAGAAGTATCATCACCAGGGGCGGAGCGTCCGCTCAAAAAGATGAAAGACTTCGAACGCGCTGTCGGAAAAAACGTTTATGTGAAAACGTATGAACCGATTGATGGCCAAAAAGAGTTCGAAGGGTCGTTGACCGCGTTTGATGGGCAAACCGTGACGGTAGAAGTGAAAGTGAAAACAAAGAAAAAAACAATCAAGATTCCATATGAAAAAGTAGCTAGTGCACGGCTAGCTGTCATCTTTTCTTAATTCACGTTAGAGGGGGACGACCGGTTCATGAATACAGAGTTGTTAGATGCTTTAACGGCGCTTGAGCGCGATAAAGGCATTAGTAAACAAGTGTTAATTGAAGCGATAGAGGCGGCGATTGTGTCCGCTTATAAGCGCAATTTTAATCAAGCCCAAAACGTTCGCGTTGATTTTAATCAAGAAACGGGAACGATTCGCGTGTTTGCTCGCAAAGAAGTCGTTGATGAAGTGTACGATTCACGTTTAGAAATTTCGCTTGATGAGGCGAAGCGAATCAATCCGAATTATCAAGTAGGCGACGTTGTTGAAATTGAAGTGACGCCGAAAAACTTCGGACGTATCGCTGCCCAAACAGCAAAACAAGTCGTCACGCAGCGTGTTCGCGAAGCAGAACGAGGCGTCATTTATGCCGAGTTTGTTGATCGTGAAGAAGACATTATGACGGGAATTGTACAGCGGACGGACTCAAAATTTATTTACGTCAGCCTTGGCAAAATCGAGGCGTTGCTTCCGGTGAGCGAACAAATGCCGAATGAAACATATAAGCCGCATGATCGCATTAAAGTGTACATTACAAAAGTAGAGAAAACGACAAAAGGACCACAAATTTACGTATCGCGCACACATCCAGGACTACTAAAACGATTGTTTGAATTAGAAGTGCCGGAGATTTATGACGGGACGGTCGAAATTAAGTCCGTTGCACGCGAAGCAGGAGATCGCTCGAAAATTTCCGTTCATTCGGATAACCCAGAAGTCGATCCGGTTGGTGCATGTGTTGGACCAAAGGGACAACGAGTGCAAGCGATTGTAAACGAGTTAAAGGGCGAAAAAATCGATATCGTTCGTTGGTCAGCCGATCCAGTTGAATTTGTGGCCAATGCGTTAAGTCCATCTAAAGTGCTTGATGTCATCGTGAATGAAGAAGAGAAAGCGACGACGGTCATTGTGCCGGATTATCAATTATCGCTTGCGATCGGAAAACGTGGTCAAAATGCTCGTTTAGCGGCAAAATTAACAAATTGGAAAATTGATATTAAAAGTCAATCGGAAGCGGAACAATTAGGTATTTACCCTCGTTCTTCATCATCGTTCGAAGTTGACGAAGAGGAGATTAGTGAGGTGGAATAACATGCCAAAAAAAATTCCGATGCGTAAATGTGTAGTCACAGGGGAAATGAAACCGAAAAAAGAGCTCATTCGCATCGTTCGTTCGAAAGAAGGCGATGTGTCGATTGATCCTACAGGAAAAAAAGCCGGGCGCGGTGCGTACATTACGTTAAGTAAAGAATGTATTTTGCTTGCGAAAAAGAAAAATACACTTGCGCATCATTTAAAAGCGACTATTGACGATTCGATTTACGAACAGCTATTACAGCTTGCCGAGAAGGAGAACAGAGAAACAAATGAATCATAAACCGTGGGTCTCTTTTCTCGGACTGGCGAATCGGGCGCGCAAAGTCATTTCGGGAGAAGAGCTTGTTGTAAAAGAAATTCAGCGTAAACGCGCGAAGCTTGTCATTTTATCGGAAGATGCGTCAGAAAATACAAGAAAAAAAATTTTCGATAAATGCGCGTTCTATCGCGTTCCGCTTTGTTACGTAGATAATCGCCATGAATTAGGTGGGGCGATTGGAAAAGGAGCACGAGTCGTTGTAGCGATTACAGATGAAGGATTCGCACAAAAGCTGAAAACGATGCTCTAACATTTTGGGGGTGAATGTATGTCAAAAATGCGTGTATACGAATATGCGAAAAAACATAATGTGTCAAGTAAAGATGTCATCCATAAATTAAAAGAAATGAACATCGACGTATCCAATCATATGACGATGATTGAAGCCGATGTTGTCAAAATGTTAGATCGTTCATTTAAACCAACACAAGAGCAAGAACGAAAACAACAAATGACAAAAGAAGAAAAGAAGCAACCAGCAAAGAAACCTGTTTTAGAACAATTTGAAGAAGATGACGATACAGTTATTCAAAAGAAAGTGCCAATTAAAAAACCAGTAGTAAAAAATCGCGAAGGGAAAAAACACGACTTGCAAATCCAACAAAAAGAAAAGAAAATTTTCAATAACAAAAAAAACAAAAAACAAAAGCCTCAGCCAGCTCCACAGCCAGAAGTGCAAAAGAAAAAAGAAAAAGAGCTTCCGAAAAAAATTACATTTGAAGGTTCATTAACGGTCGCTGAGCTAGCGAAAAAACTAGGTAAAGAGCCTTCAGAAATTATTAAAAAGTTATTTATGCTCGGCATTATTGCAACAATTAACAAAGATTTGGATAAAGATGCGATCGAGTTAATCTGCTCCGATTACGGCGTGGAAGTAGAAGAAAAAGTAACGATTGATGAAACAGAATTTGAGACAATTGAAATTGTCGATAACCCAGAAGATTTAGTCGAACGTCCGCCAGTTGTTACGATTATGGGGCACGTTGACCACGGCAAAACAACGTTACTTGACTCGATTCGTCAAACGAAAGTGACAGAACAAGAGGCGGGCGGTATTACACAACATATCGGTGCGTACCAAGTCGTGGTGAACGGCAAAAAAATTACGTTTTTAGATACACCGGGTCATGAGGCGTTCACAACGATGCGCGCGCGTGGAGCGCAAGTAACGGATATCGTCATCCTTGTTGTTGCAGCCGATGATGGTGTAATGCCACAAACTGTTGAAGCGATTAACCATGCGAAGGCGGCAAAAGTTCCAATCATCGTCGCAGTCAATAAAATCGACAAACCAACAGCGAACCCTGATCGCGTCATGCAGGAGTTAATGGAATACGAACTCGTTCCAGAAGAATGGGGCGGAGATACAATTTATTGTAAATTATCGGCGTTAACGGGTGAAGGAATTGACAACTTGCTCGAAATGATTTTGCTTGTGAGTGAAATGGAAGAATTAAAAGCAAATCCAAACCGCCGTGCGACAGGAACGGTCATTGAAGCAAAATTAGATAAAGGTCGCGGTCCGGTTGCAACGCTTCTCGTTCAATCGGGTACGTTGCGTGTTGGTGATCCAATTGTTGTTGGTTATACGTACGGACGCGTGCGGGCAATGACAAACGATCTTGGTCGTCGCGTGAAAGAGGCAGGTCCATCTACCCCTGTTGAAATTACGGGATTAAACGAAGTACCGCAAGCAGGCGATCGCTTTATGGTATTCGAAGATGAGAAAAAAGCGCGTCAAATTGGCGAAGCGCGTGCGCAAAAACAAATTGCTCAACAACGAAGTGTAAAAGCGCGTGTCAGCCTAGACGACTTGTTTGAAAAAATTAAGCAAGGCGAAATGAAAGAGTTAAACATTATCGTCAAAGCGGATGTACAAGGTTCCGTCGAAGCGCTCGTTGCCGCATTGCAAAAAATCGAAGTCGAAGGTGTGCGAGTGAAAATTATTCACTCTGGTGTTGGGGCAGTAACAGAGTACGACATTATGCTTGCCTCGGCATCGAATGCGATTGTTATCGGCTTTAACGTTCGTCCGGATGCGAACGCCAAACGTGTCGCAGAAGCAGAAAAAGTAGACATTCGTCTCCACCGCATCATTTACAAAGTCATCGAAGAAATTGAAGCGGCGATGAAAGGGATGCTTGATCCGGAGTATGAAGAAAAAGTCATCGGCCAAGCAGAAGTTCGTCAAACGTTTAAAGTATCGAAAGTTGGTACAATTGCAGGATGCTATGTAACAGATGGGAAAATTACGCGCGATAGTAGCGTTCGCCTCATTCGTCAAGGCATCGTCGTTTATGAAGGACAAATCGATACGTTAAAACGTTACAAAGACGATGTAAAAGAAGTGGCACAAGGATACGAGTGCGGAATAACGATTAAAAACTTTAACGATATTAAAGAAGGCGACGTTATCGAAGCGTATGTCATGCAAGAAGTGGTACGTAAATGATCGGATACGTCGAATGTGAATGCATCATTTACGACGTCCAATCATTAAAAGAAAAGCGAGCCGTGTTGCAACGCATTGTCACACGGCTCAAACAAAAATATAATATATCAGTAGCTGAAGTCGATTATCAAGACGTATGGCAACGAACGAAGCTCGGAATTGTAGCTATTACGGCCGAACGAGCTGCGACAGAACAAGAGCTTCAACGTACGTTGCAATTCATTGATTCGTTTCCAGAAATCGAACGAACAGTTACAACATTCGAGTGGTTTTAATCGAGGTGATGATCATGAGTTTGCGAGCCACACGTGTAGGCGAACAAATGAAAAAAGAGTTAAGTGATATTATCGGTCGCAAACTAAAAGACCCACGCATTGGCTTCGTTACTGTAACAGATGTTCGAGTAACGGGCGATTTGCAACAAGCAAAAGTGTACATTTCTGTTCTTGGAGATGAAGAACAAAAGAAAAATACGCTCAAAGGATTAGCAAAAGCAACTGGATTTATTCGTTCGGAAATCGGTCAGCGTATTCGTTTGCGCAAGACTCCAGAAATTTACTTTGAAATTGATGAAACGATCGATTACGGACAACGCATTGAAAGTTTAATTAAACAAATTTCCGAAGAAAAAGAACATAAAGAAGAATAATGGATAGACATGCGTCTATCCATTTCCGCTATTTTAGAGGTGAAGCGATGGACGGAGTGTTATTGTTACATAAACCTGCGGGCATGACGTCGCACGACTGCGTCATGCGCATTCGTAAGCTATTTCAAACAAAAAAAGTTGGTCATACAGGAACGCTCGATCCTGACGTGCGTGGTGTGTTGCCCATTTGCATTGGCAAAGCAACAAAAATTGTTGAGCTATTAACAGCGGAGAAAAAAACGTATGAAGGAGAAGTGACGTTAGGGATAGCAACGACAACAGAAGACGCATCGGGCGATGTTGTTTCAATCAAACCGATAGAGCGGTCGATCGCTCGCCATGAAATTGAACATGTATTGGCTAAGCTGACAGGGGAAATTGAACAAACTCCACCGATGTATTCTGCAGTAAAGGTAAATGGAAAAAAATTATATGAGTATGCGCGTGCAGGGATTGATGTCGAACGACCGAAACGACATGTACATATTTACGAGTTGCAACTCCTTGATGACAGGCAAGTATTTACAGGTGAGCGTATATCGTTTCGTTTTCGGGTGACGTGTAGTAAAGGGACATATGTGCGTACACTTGCGGTTCAAATAGGCGAACAACTTGGATACCCAGCGCATATGTCCCGCCTTGTTCGTACAGCGTCCGGATCGTTTACGCTTGATCAATGTGTGACATTTGCTGACATCGAACAACACTTGTCGGCTGGTACTGCACATATGTTACTTTTACCGATTAAACGAGCGTTAGCCCATTTGCCGACATATGTACTGAATGATGAAGAAGAGAGAAAAGTAAAAAACGGAGCGCTTTTGCCAGCCCTGTCTGACATGCCTGCGCGTCTATTGATGATAAATAAGCAAGGTGAAGCATTAGCGATTTACATGCCTCATCCGACAAAGCAAGGCTGTATGAAACCTTTAAAAGTATTGTAGGTGAAAACAATGAAAACGATTTGGCTTTCCCATCCGTTAAACGAAAAAAACAATGGTCCGCTTGTCATGGCACTCGGATATTTTGACGGTGTTCATCTTGGGCACCAAAAAGTGATTCAGACAGCGAAGCGAATTGCGGACGATCATCAATATAAAAGTGCGGTTATGACGTTTCATCCGCATCCGTCTGTCGTGCTAGGGCGCTCGAAACAACATGTTCGTTTTATTACGCCATTAAAAGAAAAAGAAAAACAAATAGCTAAACTCGGTGTCGATTATTTATACGTCGTTGAATTTACACCGGCATTTGCCCATTTGTTGCCACAACAATTTGTCGATGAATATATCATCGGACTCGGTGTGAAACACGTTGTGGCAGGGTTTGACTTTACGTACGGTCGCTTAGGAAAAGGAACGATGGAAACGTTGCCTTTTCATTCTCGACAGCAATTTACACAAACGGTAATCCCGAAACAGACTTTTGGCGAAGAGAAAATTAGTTCGACATATATTCGCCAGTGTTTAGCTGAAGGGGACGTTGAGCAACTTCCGCATTTGCTTGGGCGATTATATGAAGTGACGGGCACAGTTGTTCATGGGGATAAACGCGGGCGTACAATTGGATTTCCAACGGCGAACGTTGCGCTTGACGATGATTACATCATTCCGCGTATCGGGGTATATGCGGTAACGGTCACGATCGACGGTAACACGTGGACGGGAGTATGTAACGTTGGGTATAAGCCGACATTTCATACGGAACAGCCGAAAGAGCCAACGATTGAAGTGCATGTATTCGATTTCTCAGCAGACGTTTACGGTGCGAGCGTATCGATCCAATGGCATAAACGATTGCGTGATGAACGAGCGTTTTCTTCTGTTCAAGAGTTGATTGAACAAATTCATCGCGATGCGCAAGCGGCACGCGAATATTTTCAAAACCCCCTTGCATTTTATCGGAAAAACATGTATTCTATTTAATGTATGTTAACCATTGCTGGGCGATACGAGTCACCGCCGTTTGCTCGGTAATTGGGGCTGAAAAAAGAGGAGGTGAACAAGGATGGCATTAACACAAGAGCGTAAAAACGAGATCATCAACCAGTTTAAAATTCACGAAACTGACACAGGTTCTCCTGAAGTACAAGTTGCTATCCTTACAGAGCAAATTAACAACTTGAACGATCATTTACGCGTTCATCGTAAAGACCATCATTCTCGTCGTGGTCTTTTGAAAATGGTTGGTCGTCGTCGTAACTTACTTACGTACTTACGCAACAAAGACATCAACCGTTATCGTGAATTGATCAACAAACTCGGATTACGCCGATAAGTAAAAAGCGGGAGCATTCCCGCTTTTTATTAGTATTTGCACCGATATTTGATTATACTAAAACAAATACGATTTTTCATTTGTACATAGAGAGGGGTACTCGGTTTATATGGAACAAGAAAAACATGTGTTTTCGATCGACTGGGCAGGTCGGCCGCTAACTGTTGAAATTGGCGAATTAGCCAAGCAAGCAAACGGCGCTGTGTTAGTGCGTTACGGCGATACGGTCGTATTGAGCACAGCAACAGCATCGAAAGAACCAAAAAGCGTAGATTTTTTTCCGTTAACGGTGAACTATGAAGAACGGTTATACGCTGTCGGTAAAATTCCAGGGGGATTTATTAAGCGCGAGGGGCGTCCGAGTGAAAAAGCGATTTTAGCGAGCCGTCTCATTGACCGCCCGATCCGTCCATTGTTTGCGGAAGGATTTCGAAACGAAGTGCAAGTTGTCAGCATGGTCATGAGCGTTGATCAAGACTGCTCACCGGAAATGGCAGCCATGTTTGGGTCTTCCCTTGCGTTAACGATTTCCGATATTCCGTTTGAAGGACCGATTGCAGGAGTGACAGTTGGTCGCGTCAATGGGGAGTTTGTCATTAACCCGTCTGTCGCGCAAATGGAACAAAGCGATATGCACCTTATTGTTGCAGGGACAAAAGACGCAATTAACATGGTTGAAGCAGGAGCTAATGAAGTACCAGAGGAAGTTATGCTTGAAGCGATCATGTTTGGTCATGAAGAAATTAAGCGTCTTATCGCCTTTCAAGAAGATATCGCAGCAAAAGTCGGCAAAGAGAAAATGGAAGTTGTTCTCTATGAACTTGACGCTCAGCTAGAAGCAGAGATTCGTGCGCGCGTGGAAGGGGAAGTGAAACGCGTTGTTCAAGTACCTGAGAAATTGGCGCGTGAGGCAGCGATTGAACAATTAAAAGCGGAAGTTGTTGCTGCGTACGAAGAACAAGAAGCGGACGAAGAAACGATTAAACAAGTAAAAGAAATTTTATATAAACTTGTGAAAGAAGAAGTGCGTCGCTTAATTACAGAAGAAAAAGTGCGCCCGGATGGACGAAAAGTTGATGAAATTCGCCCGCTTTCGTCAGCTGTGGGACTTTTGCCACGTACGCACGGATCTGGTTTGTTTACGCGAGGGCAGACGCAAGCACTTAGCGTATGTACGCTCGGAGCGCTTGGTGATGTACAAATTTTAGATGGGCTTGGCATTGAAGAAACGAAACGGTTTATGCATCATTACAATTTCCCGCCATTCTCCGTTGGAGAAACAGGAGCGATGCGTGGACCAGGCCGTCGTGAAATCGGGCATGGTGCGCTTGGTGAGCGCGCACTTGAGCCAGTCATCCCATCTGAAAAAGAGTTCCCATATACGATTCGTCTCGTGTCTGAAGTGTTAGAATCAAACGGTTCCACGTCTCAAGCAAGCATTTGTGCAAGTACGCTTGCCATGATGGATGCGGGAGTGCCGATTAAAGCACCTGTTGCAGGTATTGCGATGGGGCTTGTGAAAAGCGGTGAACATTATACGATTTTAACAGATATTCAAGGTATGGAAGACCATCTTGGCGACATGGACTTTAAAGTGGCCGGTACAGAACAAGGGGTCACCGCCTTGCAAATGGATATTAAAATTAAAGGATTGTCTCGTGAAATTTTAGAAGAAGCGTTGCAACAAGCGCGCAAAGGTCGTCTCGAAATTTTAAAACATATGATGCAAACGATTAGCGGACCGCGTAAAGAGCTATCGCCATATGCACCAAAAATTTTAACGATGCAAATTAATCCTGATAAAATTCGTGATGTGATCGGTCCAAGCGGAAAGCAAATTAACAAAATTATTGAAGAAACAGGCGTAAAAATTGATATCGAACAAGATGGAACGATCTTCATTTCATCAGTAAATGAAGAAATGAACAAAAAAGCGAAAAAGATCATTGAAGATATCGTTCGTGAAGTGGAAGTTGGACAAGTATATTTAGGCAAAGTGAAACGGATTGAAAAATTTGGAGCGTTTGTCGAATTGTTTAGTGGAAAAGATGGTCTTGTACACATTTCAGAATTAGCGGAGGAACGCGTCGGAAAGGTAGAAGATGTTGTTTCCATCGGCGATGAAATTTTAGTGAAAGTAACAGAAATTGATAAACAAGGTCGCGTAAACTTGTCGCGCAAGGCCGTATTACGCGATCAAAAAGAAGCCGAGCAATAAAATTGGAGCCTTGGGTTCGCATCCCCTTGGCTTCTTTGCTATGTGTAAAATTTTTTCATGCTCGTTCTACCTTGTCCCTCTTACACATACCCTCTTTATTAGAAAAGGAGGGGACGAAGCGTGCGGCGAGCGTTTTTCTTAACGATGATCATATGTATGGCGGCTATGATTGTACAAAACCCATGGACGACAACGTACATCCATGAGTTACGGCATGTGACGGTGGCAAAACAAAGCGATCCGCTATACATTCAAATTACGGAGCGAGCAGAGCAGTATAATATTCCTGCGCAAAATGCGAAAATAGATGCTGTATGGAAAGCCATTCCTGGATATAATGGGCTAGTCATAGATGTTGAGGCATCATATAAGCAAATGAAGCAAAATGGGACATTTTCTGAACAACAGCTTGTATATAAACAAGTATCGCCGTCTATTCACTTATCTGATTTGCCCCCATCGCCTATTTATCGGGGACATCCAGACAAACCGATGGTCTCTTTTTTGATTAATGTTGCATGGGGAAGCGAACATATCCCAAGTATGTTACATATTCTTGAAAAATACAACGTACGTGCAACGTTTTTTTTAGAAGGGCGTTGGGTAAAAGAAAATCCACAACTAGCGAAAATGATTGCAGATGCCGGGCATGAAATTGGCAATCATTCATACAATCATCCAGATATGAAAACGATGAGTAAACAAGCCATTCGGGAACAAATTGTCAAAACAAATGATGCAATTGAGGCGGCAACAGGAATAAAACCTCGTCTATTTGCTCCGCCAAGCGGCAGTTATCGTGATGATGTCGTATACATTGCCCATGAGCTTGGCATGTATACGATTTTATGGACGGTCGATACAATTGATTGGCAAAAACCATCACCTTCTGTTATAGTGGAACGAGTAACATCAAAAGTGCATAACGGAGCGATGATTTTAATGCATCCGACCGTATCAACGGTAAAGGCGTTAGAGCCGTTAATTCAATCATTACAAAAACAAGAATACGCAATTGACAATGTGTCCACATTATTAAGTGAGGAAAGAATTGTAAAAAGTAGGAGGAAGGGACTTGATTAAAACATATACATGTCAAAACGGGGTAAGAGTTGTACTCGAACACATTCCAACGGTTCGATCCGTGGCGATCGGCATTTGGATTGGCACCGGATCACGCAATGAAAATGAACAAAACAACGGTATTTCACACTTTCTTGAACATATGTTTTTTAAAGGAACGAAAACGCGCACAGCGCGCGATATTGCGGAATCGTTCGATCGCATTGGCGGTCAAGTCAATGCGTTTACGTCAAAAGAGTACACGTGCTATTATGCCAAAGTGTTAGATACACATGCGTCATTTGCTTTAGACATACTAGCCGATATGTTCTTCCATTCGACGTTTGTAGACGAAGAATTACAAAAAGAAAAAAATGTTGTATTCGAAGAAATTAAAATGTATGAAGATACACCAGATGATCTCGTTCATGATCTATTGAGTAAGGCAAGTTACGGCAACCACCCTCTCGGCTACCCGATTTTAGGAACGGAGCAAACGTTAGCGACATTTACAGGCGATACGTTGCGGCAATACATGTACGAAACGTATACTCCAGATCGGGTCGTCATTTCGATCGCAGGGAATGTCGATGAATCGTTTATTCAACAAGTAGAAGCTTACTTTGGTTCGTTTACGAGACAAAAAGGGAACGACGTGTATGTAGCACCATCGTTTTACCCGAATAAAATCGCGCGCAAAAAAGAGACAGAGCAAGCGCACGTATGCATTGGATTTAATGGGTTACCAATTGGTCATGAAGATGTTTATAGCTTAATTATTTTAAACAATATTTTAGGTGGAAGCATGAGCAGCCGACTGTTTCAAGAAGTGCGCGAACAACGTGGATTAGCTTATTCCATTTTCTCATACCATTCCGCATATCGCGACGGAGGAATGGTAACAATTTATGGTGGGACAGGAAGCCAACAACTTGATCTTTTATTCGATACGATTCAACAAACAATTGAACAATTAAAACAAGATGGCATTACGGAAAAAGAGCTAGAAAATAGTAAAGAGCAAATGAAAGGGAACTTAATGCTTAGCCTAGAAAGTACAAACGGCCGTATGAGCCGAAATGGAAAAAATGAACTTCTGCTTGGCCGTCACCGCTCGCTTGACGAAATTATTGAAAGCATTGATCGCGTAACAAAAGAAAGCGTTGACCGCATGGCGCAAACGATTTTTACAGATGACTTCTCTGTTGCGCTAATCAGCCCGGAAGGAACATTGCCAAAAAGCCTGCAACAATGAACTTGCAGGCATTTTTTTATGCCCTTTTTTCTACAATGATAAAGAAAGGGGGCATCATATGCGATTAAGTGAATTAAGCGGAAAAGAAATTGTTGATATGAAGCGAGCAGAGCGGCTCGGTATTTTAGGACAGACTGATTTAGAAATTAATGAACGAACAGGTCAAATTCAAGCACTTTTAATTCCAACAACAAAATGGTTTGGCTTTCGGAAAGATGGAACAGATATACGCGTACCATGGAGCCGTGTAAAAAAGATCGGCTCAGATATGATTTTAATTGATGTCGATGATTAGACACCTCAAGGGGTGTCTTTTTTCATTTTCCGCTCACCGTTTGATGACTGACATCATAAGATGTGAAAGTAACGACGGGCAAAAAACTAGATGTATAAGAGGGTGAATGAACTCATGCTGACAGGAATGCACGTTGCGATCATCGGTGGGGACGCTCGGCAGCTTGAAGTCATTCGGAAATTGATGGAACTTGACGCAAAATTGTCGCTCGTTGGCTTCGATCAATTAGACCATGGCTTTGCTGGAGTAACGAAAATGAAAATTCACGAAGTCGATTTTCACGAAGTAGACGCCATTATTTTACCTGTTCACGGAACGAGCATGGACGGTGAAATTCAAACGGTATTTTCAAACGAAAAAATGACGTTTACTGAAGAATTGCTTCGTCAAACCCCGGCGCGTTGCACCGTTTATTCAGGAATTACAAATGACTATTTAGACCACGTCGTCAAATCCGTTGGTCGAAAACATGTGCAACTATTTGAGCGAGACGATGTCGCCATTTATAACTCGATTCCAACGGCAGAAGGAACGGTCATGATGGTCATTCAACATACAGATGTGACGATTCATGGATCACGCGTTGCTGTTTTAGGTTTGGGACGTGTAGGGATGACGGTCGCTCGAACGTTTGCAGCTTTAGGTGCAAAAGTAAAAGTGGGAGCCCGCCGCTCCGAACATTTAGCGCGCATTGCAGAGATGGCGTTAGAGCCGTTTCATTTAAACGATTTAGAACAACACGTGGAAGATATTGACGTTTGTATTAATACGATCCCATATCCTGTTGTAACCGCAAGCGTCATTGCGAAAATGCCTGCTCATACGCTTATTGTTGACTTGGCATCAAAACCTGGTGGCACGGATTTTCGATATGCGGAAAAGCGCGGCATTCAAGCGCTATTAGCCCCGGGACTTCCCGGCATTGTCGCGCCAAAAACAGCGGGGCAAATTGTCGCAAATGTATTGGCGCAACTTCTTTCTGCAGATTTGAAAAAACGAAAGGAGAATAAAAAATGAACGTACAAGGAAAGCGCATTGGTTTTGGTTTAACAGGCTCTCATTGCACATATGATGCGGTAATGCCGGAAATTGAAAAATTAATTGCGAAAGGGGCAGACGTCATCCCGATTGTTTCGTATACGGTGCAATCGACAAATACCCGATTCGGTAAAGGAGAAGAATGGGTGAAAAAGCTTGAAGAGATGACAGGTCATCAAGTCATTGATACAATTGTAAAAGCGGAACCATTAGGACCGAAATTACCGCTTGATTGCATGGTTATTGCGCCACTAACCGGAAATTCGATGAGCAAATTAGCGAACGCGCTGACGGATTCGCCTGTATTAATGGCTGCAAAAGCAACGATGCGCAATCATCGTCCCGTTGTTGTTGGCATTTCGACAAACGATGCGCTCGGTTTAAACGGTGTTAATTTAATGCGATTAATGGCAGCAAAAAATATTTACTTCATCCCATTTGGGCAAGATGATCCGTTCAAAAAACCGAATTCGATGGTTGCTCATATGCCGTTGTTGCTTGATACGGTAGAAGCGGCGCTCGAAGGTCGGCAAATTCAACCAGTCATCGTTGAATATCGTCGCTCATAAATAAACAGTTGAAAGAAAATTTATAAAAAACGTCTCTCCTTTACGAATGAATGTGCTAAAATAAATGATATTAAAATTGCCTATGAGTTGGAAGGAGAAGAAGAGATGGAGCAAAAAGGATTACATGTCGCCGTCGTTGGTGCGACAGGAGCTGTCGGACAACAAATGATTCAAACGTTAGAAAAAAGAAATTTCCCAATTGCAAAACTATCTTTACTTTCATCGGAGCGTTCAGCTGGAAAAAAAGTCGTATTTAAAGGTGAAGAAATTGAAGTGCAAGTAGCAAAACCGGAAAGTTTTGAAGGTGTGCATATCGCGCTATTTAGCGCAGGTGGATCTGTATCAAAGCAACTTGCTCCCGAGGCGGTGAAACGCGGAGCGGTCGTTGTTGATAATACGAGTGCATTTCGCATGGACGAAAACGTACCGCTTGTCGTCCCTGAAGTAAACGAAGCAGATTTACATTGGCATAACGGAATTATCGCAAATCCAAACTGCTCAACGATCCAGATGGTTGTGGCGCTCGAACCGATTCGTCAAGCGTTCGGATTAAAGCGCGTCATCGTCTCGACATATCAAGCGGTGTCAGGCGCAGGAGCACAAGCGGTAGAAGAGTTAAAAACGCAAGCAGCGCACATGTTAAACGGCGAAGAAGTGACGCCGGAAATTTTACCGGTAAAATCGGATCGCAAACATTATCCGATTGCATTTAACGCCATTCCACAGATTGATAAGTTTCAAGACAATGGATTTACATTTGAAGAAATGAAAATGATTAACGAAACGAAAAAAATTATGCATATGCCTGAATTGGAAGTAGCGGCAACATGCGTGCGCATTCCGGTGATGGTAGGGCATTCGGAATCTGTATATATTGAAATTGAGCAAGAAGGCGTAACGGCCGAGCAGTTGAAGTCGTTACTAAAAGAAGCGCCTGGTGTCGTGTTGCAAGACGATCCAAGCGAGCAGCTTTATCCGATGCCGTTGTTTGCAACAGGGCAAAATGACGTATTCGTCGGTCGCATTCGCAAAGATTTACATCGTGATACAGGGTTCCATTTATGGATCGTTTCTGATAACTTGTTAAAGGGAGCGGCGTGGAACTCTGTTCAAATCGCTGAAAGTCTTTTAAAATTAGGGCTTGTGAAAGCGTAAAATCAGCATCGAGGTGTTGACGTTGAAAATTATCGTTCAAAAGTTTGGTGGCACGTCTGTTCGTGATGAACACGGCCGGAATTTAGCGCGCAAACATATTGAAAAAGCGTTGCAAGACGGTTATAAAGTCGTTGTCGTCGTTTCTGCGATGGGGAGAAAAGGGGATCCGTATGCAACAGATACGTTGCTCAGCCTCATTGATGGAGCGAATGCACATGTGACAAACCGCGAAAAAGATTTATTGATGGCGTGCGGGGAAATTATTTCAAGCGTCGTTTTTACAAACATGTTAAATAAACATGGTATCAAAGCGACAGCCTTTACAGGAGCGCAAGCTGGTTTTCGCACAAACAACGACTATACGAATGCAAAAATTATTGATATGCGTTGTGAACGGTTGTTGCGTGCGCTAAAAGAGCATGATGTTGTCGTTGTCGCAGGCTTTCAAGGTGCTGCTGAAAACGGAGATGTGACAACGATCGGGCGCGGCGGAAGCGATACGTCGGCAGCTGCGCTTGGGGCTGCACTCGGTGCAGAATGGGTTGACATTTTCACTGACGTCGAAGGTGTAATGACGGCGGATCCGCGCATCGTAGAAAATGCGCGACCGCTTGATGTTGTAACATATACAGAAATTTGCAATATGGCATATCAAGGGGCAAAAGTCATCCATCCGCGTGCGGTCGAAATTGCGATGCAAGCGAAAGTGCCTTTGCGCATTCGCTCGACGTATTCTGATTCACCGGGAACGCTCGTTACATCGATTGGAAAAAAAGGAAGCGATGTAAAAGAACGATTAGTCACAGGAATTGCCCACGTTTCAAACATTACGCAAATTAAAGTGCCTGCAAAAGAGGGACATTACGATTTACAAGCTGAAGTATTTAAAGCAATGGCAAATGAAGGAATTAGTGTAGACTTTATTAACATTTCACCAAATGGCGTTGTATATACGGTATCAAGCGACGTCGCAGATCGAGCAATCGCCACGTTGCAAAAGCTTGGCTATGAGCCAACCGTCACGCGCGGTTGCGCGAAAGTATCGACTGTCGGAGCGGGTATTGCTGGCGTTCCGGGAGTAACCGCAAAAATTGTGACAGCACTATCTGAACGAGGCATTCAAATTTTGCAGTCGGCTGATAGCCACACAACCATTTGGGTACTTGTGAAAGAGGAGCATTTAAAAGAAGCGGTAAATGCATTACATGATGCATTTCAACTTGCGGAACAAAAACAATATGATTTCAGTTAGGAGTGAAACATTGTGGTTCAATTTGGTCAAATTGCCACAGCGATGGTCACCCCATTTGACAATAAAGGGAACATCGATTTTGCGAAAACAACGCAATTAGTGAACTATTTAATTGAAAACGGTACAGATTCACTCGTTGTTGCTGGAACAACAGGAGAATCTCCAACGTTAACGACAGAAGAAAAGTTGGCGCTTTTCCGTCACGTTGTCGACGTTGTTGATGGACGTGTCCCTGTTATTGCTGGAACAGGGAGCAACAATACGCGTGTATCGATTGAACTAACGAAAAAGGCAGAACAAATCGGTGTCGATGCGGTGATGATCGTCGCGCCGTATTACAACAAACCGAACCAAGAAGGAATTTACCAACATTATAAAGCGATTGCTGAAAGCACGTCGTTGCCTGTCATGGTGTACAACATTCCAGGGCGAGCTGTCGTCAATATTTCCGTTGAAACAATCGTTCGCCTCTCCGAAATTCCAAACATTGTAGCTGTCAAAGATGCAAGCGGAAATTTAGATGCGATGACGGAAATTATAGCAAAAACGCGCGATGATTTTATGCTATATAGCGGAGATGATGGATTGACCCTTCCTGTATTAGCTATTGGTGGAAAAGGTGTCGTTTCCGTTGCCTCGCATATTATCGGCAACGAAATGAAAGAAATGATAGAAGCTTTCATGAGCGGAGACAATAAAAAAGCGGCAACGATACACCAAAAACTATTGCCGATCATGAAGGCGCTATTTGCTGCTCCAAGTCCTGTACCAGTAAAAACTGCTTTACAGTTGAAGGGATTAGATGTTGGTTCTGTTCGACTACCACTTGTACCGTTGACGGAACAAGAACGTTTGCAACTCATGCACGTGCTACAACGTTAAAAGAAAGGGAATTCATCCCTTTCTTTTTTATTGTTGAATCAGTTATAATGGATGTAAGTGACTTTGAGCGGGTAAGTTTGGTTGACTGTAGGAGGATTTAAGATGAAACAAGCAGAGAAAATTCGTGTGTTTGCTCTCGGCGGCGTGGGAGAGGTAGGCAAAAACATGTATGTCGTCGAGGTGGACGAAGACATTTTTGTCCTTGATGCAGGACTTATGTTTCCAGAGGACGAGATGTTCGGCATTGATATGGTTATTCCTGATATTTCGTATTTAGTGGAACAACAAGAACGTATTCGTGGCATTTTTTTAACACACGGTCATGACGATCATATTGGCGCAATTGCATACGTGTTGCGAAAAATTACTGTACCTGTGTACGGGGCAAAGTTGACGCTTGCGCTCATGGAAGAAAAATTGAAAGAGCAAGGGATTACATCGAAAGCGAAGCGCATCGAAGTACATGCTGACAGTGAAATTGTGTTTGAAAAAGCGATTGTGTCGTTTTTCCAAACGAACCATAGTATCCCGGATTGTCTTGGTGTAAGCATTCAAACATCGCAAGGCGCCATTGTATATACGAGCGATTTTAAATTTGATCAAACACCTGTTGGCATATGTCGCACCGATTTTGGTAAAATGGCGAAAATCGGAGCGCAAGGAGTGCTTTGTTTACTATCCGACAGTACAAACGCAGAAAAACCGGGATATACTGGTTCTGAAGCGATTGTTGGTCAAGAAATTTCCGATGTTATTTACAATGCCCATGGGCGTGTGATTGTCGCTTGCTTTGCCTCGAACATTACACGCATTCAACAAGTGCTAAACGCTGCTCGTGATCATCGACGGAAAGTGGTCATTATGAGCCGTCATATGCATAAAGTCATCGATATCGCGGTGCGCCTTGGGTACTTGAAATTGGATGAAAACATGATTATTTCGATGGGGGAAGTCGACCGTTACAACGATCGTGATTTAGTCATTTTAACGACAGGCAATCAAGGAGAACCGATGGCGGCGTTAGCACGCATGGCGAAACAGGCGCACAAATACATCAATATTAAAGAAGAAGACACAGTTATTGTCGCTTCTTCTCCGATGCCAGGGCATGAGTTATTTATTGCTCGTACAATTGATGCTCTATATCGTGCAGGAGCAAATGTCGTGTACGGACAACGTCAAGTCCATGTGCCTGGGCACGGGTATCAGGAAGAATTAAAGCTTATGTTAAATTTTATGAAACCAAAATATTTTATTCCGGTGCATGGAGAGTTTCGTATGCAAAAGGCGCATGGGAAAATTGCCCAAGCGGTCGGCATTCGTCAAGATGCGATTTTTCTAATTGAAAAAGGGGAAGTTATCGAATTTCGCAACGGTCACGCCCGTCTTGGTGGCAAGGTGCCGAGCGGTCAAATTTTAATTGATGGGTTAGGCATTGGAGACGTAGGAAATATTGTGTTGCGTGATCGTCGCTTACTGTCACAAGATGGAATTATGATCGTTGTTGTAACGTTAAGTAAACAAGAGAAGCGCGTCGTTGCTGGGCCAGAAATGATTTCACGCGGATTTGTATATGTGCGTGAATCCGAAACACTTTTCGAAGAATCAATAAAAATTGTGAAAGAGATTGTGGAAAAAAGTATGGAAGATTACGTCATTGAATGGTCTTCATTAAAAACAAACATTCGTGATGCACTTAGCCAATATTTATTTGAAAAAACAAAACGAAAACCGATGATTTTACCAATTATTATGGAAGTATAAAACAACATGCTCAAAGTCAAGAAAACACCTGCGGCGCGCAGGTGTTTTTTGTATGAACATGTCGATGTTCACGCATACTAACGACATCACACGACAGAAAGGGGATTGTGTTATGGACGAGCGTGATATATCTCAAGAGGAAACGAAGCCGTCTCCGACAGAAAATATTGTACAGCTCGGTCAAACGAATATTCCACAACTTCCTTCAGATTCAACGATCCATTGTTTAACGATTGTTGGACAAATTGAAGGGCATATTCAATTACCGCCACAAAACAAAACAACGAAATATGAACATCTTATTCCACAAATTGTAGCGATTGAGCAAAATCCGAATATTGAGGGTTTGCTCGTCGTATTAAATACAGTAGGTGGTGATGTGGAAGCAGGGTTAGCCATTGCAGAAATGTTAGCCTCGATGTCTAAGCCGACTGTTTCGATTGTGCTCGGCGGTGGACATTCGATTGGTGTGCCAATTGCGGTTTCGTGCGACTATTCGTTTATTGCAGAAACGGCGACGATGACGATTCATCCGATTCGCCTCACAGGTCTTGTTATTGGTGTGCCACAAACGTTTGAGTACTTAGATAAAATGCAAGAGCGCGTTGTCAATTTTGTTGTTAAACATTCAAACATTAGTGAAGAAAAATTTAAAGAACTTATGTTTTCGAAAGGTAATTTAACGCGCGATATCGGAACGAATGTGGTGGGAACAGATGCTGTGAAGTACGGTTTAATTGATGAAGTCGGGGGACTGTCACAAGCGATGCGCAAATTGCGCGAACTCATTGACCATTCACATCAGCAAGGAGCGATGTTACAATGATTTTACATACGATCGTTCCGGAGTTTATCGTTTTTCAAACGAACGAGGCGGAGTATAAAAAGCAACGCACCGTTCAATATAACGGAGTGACGTTACTTGTGCAACAAACAGAAATGAACGAGTATGAAATTGTGCGTGTATTAAGTAGCGATCCACAACATTATTTAACGTATGAACCGGGTACAAAACTTTATGCGACATCACTACAATTTATGGTATAATAAGAACAAGCAGCCACGCTTCTCTGTTGGCTGCTTTTTCATCTTATATGTTGGAGTGGGCGAAATGGGAAAGAAAAATAAGCGTCGCACAAACAAACAAGAACAATGGAAAAAAACGTTACGTTTTGAATTAATCGGTTTAACGATGTTAGCATGTACGGTCATTGCGATGGCAAACGTCGGAGCGGTCGGCCGTTCACTCGTTTTTACTACGCGCTTCTTTATGGGTGAATGGTATATTGTTGCGCTATTAGGGGCGCTTGTGACATCGCTATATGTCATTTGGAAGCGCGCATGGCCTCCATTTTTTCAACGCGTTCTCGTTGGGCTGTACTTGATTGTTCTTTCCTTATTGTTGTTTAGTCACGAAGCGTTATTTCATATTTTATCAAGAAATGGGAAATTAGCAAATCCAAGCATTATTCGAACGACATGGGAACTATTTTGGGCAGATGTGCATGGAGAAAATAGTTCTTTTTCGGATTTGGGCGGTGGGATGCTTGGCGCCTTGCTGTATACGATCAGTTATTATTTATTTGATCAATTAGGAACAAAATGGATTGCCTCATTATTGATGATCATTGGTGTATTACTTCTTACAGGAAAAACGTTACGTGATACAGCCGGCAAAGGAATTGAATGGTTCCTTTCGTTTATTCGAGCGCAAACGAAAGCAGTAATTGCGGACGCTCGTTCATTTTTAAGCCGTCCGAAAAAAGAAAAACAACAGCCAACTCATATTGAAGTGGTGACAGCGCTCGAGGAAAAAGAAGAAAATGAAATAGAAGAAATTGTTGTTGAAGGACCTGTTATTTCTAATTTTAATGAAGCTGTTGAAGAAGGAAAGCCGATATCATTTACGCAAAATCATGCGGCGGATTATGCATTGCCGCCAATTGATTTACTTTTCCCACCAAAAGCGGTCGATCAATCGCGGGAAAAAGAAAATATTTATGAAAATGCCCGCAAGCTTGAAAAAACGTTTCAAAGTTTCGGGGTAAAGGCAAAAGTAACGAAAGTGCATATTGGTCCAGCTGTAACGAGATATGAAGTATATCCAGACGTCGGTGTGAAAGTAAGTAAAATTGTAAGCTTAAGTGATGATTTAGCGCTTGCGTTAGCGGCGAAGGACATTCGCATCGAGGCACCGATTCCGGGAAAATCAGCAATTGGTATTGAAGTACCGAATGAAGAAATTGCGATGGTATCTCTACGCGAAGTGTTAGAAGCGAAAGAAGCAGATAAACCTGAAGCAAAACTGTTAATTGGACTTGGGCGTGACATATCGGGACAAGCGGTGCTTGCTGAATTAAATAAAATGCCGCACTTACTTGTTGCGGGTGCGACGGGAAGCGGGAAAAGCGTATGTATTAACGCCATTATCGTTAGTTTATTGATGCGCACGAAACCGCATGAAGTAAAGATGATGATGATCGATCCGAAAATGGTTGAGTTAAGCGTGTACAACGGCATTCCACATTTGCTTTCTCCTGTCGTCACCGATCCGAAAAAAGCGTCCCAAGCATTAAAAAAAGTAGTGAGCGAAATGGAGCGACGATACGAGCTATTTTCGCATACAGGAACGCGTAATATTGAAGGATATAATGAATATATTGAGCGGCATAATGAAACAGCGGAAGTGAAACAACCTCTTTTACCATACATTGTCGTCATTGTAGATGAGCTAGCAGATTTAATGATGGTTGCTTCAAGCGATGTCGAAGATTCGATTACACGTCTTGCCCAAATGGCGCGGGCAGCAGGCATTCATCTAATTATCGCAACGCAACGTCCATCTGTTGATGTCATTACCGGCGTCATTAAAGCGAACATCCCATCGCGCATCGCGTTTAGCGTATCGTCACAAACAGACTCGCGCACGATTTTAGATATGGGAGGGGCCGAAAAGCTGCTCGGGCGTGGTGATATGCTCTTTTTACCTGTCGGTGCCTCTAAGCCCGTTCGCGTGCAGGGCGCTTTCGTTTCCGATCAAGAAGTGGAAGCGGTCGTGCAATATGTTATTTCACAACAACAAGCGCAATATGAAGAAACGATGATCGCACAAGATGATGAACCGCAAGAAGCGTTTGATGATGAGCTGTTTGATGAGGCGGTTCAGCTCGTCATCGAAATGCAAAGCGCATCCGTTTCTATGTTGCAGCGACGGTTCCGCATCGGCTATAATCGGGCGGCACGTTTAATTGATGCGATGGAAGCGCGCGGTATTGTCGGGCCTTATGAAGGAAGTAAGCCGCGCGCGGTGCTCGTATCTCCGAGCGATCAAGCAAAAACGTCATGAAAGAGGCTAAAAGTAAGCCTCTTTTTTGTATAAATGGGACATAATAATGATATATTATTAAAATCGCTTACATATGATTTTATACGACTTTTTTCGACAATTTTTTTATTTGCTATTTATTTATGGGCAAAAAAATGTTATATTATTAGTAAGAAATTTGTCTAACATCAGATGTCTGATATCTAAGGTGGGGGATGGTGAATGTCTGTTAAAACAGATCATCGACATTTATATTTACAAGTCATTGATCGGATTAAAAAAGATATTGAACAAGGGGTATACAAGGAAAAAGAAAAACTCCCTTCGGAATTTGAATTAGCCAAGCAGTTAGGAGTTAGCCGCTCGACGTTGCGTGAAGCTTTGCGAGTGTTAGAGGAAGAAAACGTCATCATCCGCCGCCATGGCGTTGGAACATTCGTTAGTTCCCGCCCGATGTTCACCTCTGGCATTGAGCAGCTAAGTAGCGTGACGGAGATGATTCGCCAAGCCGGACGCAAACCGGGAACGATTTTTTTATCTTCTTCTATTCAGAAACCGACTGAAGATGATATAAAGCGCTTTCAATGTGATAAAGAGGAAGATTTACTTATTGTTGAGCGGGTGCGAACTGCAAATAATGAACCGGTCGTTTATTGTATCGATAAAGTTCCTTGTAAATATTTACCTAAAGGGATTGCTTATGAAAATGAGTCATTATTAGAGATATTACATAATGAAGCGAATCGATACATCGCCTATGCGGTTACCCACATTGAGCCGCTCGGCTACCATGAAAAGGTGTCGCCTATTTTGCAATGTGAGCCAGAAACAGCGCTTTTAGTTTTAAAGCAAATGCATTTTGATGAAAATGACGAGCCGATTTTGTACTCAATTGACTACTTTGAATCAGATAAGTTTAGCTTTCACGTGTTGCGAAAACGCGTGTAGCTTCTTATACAAGCGCTTATCCTGTTAAGGAGGTGACATTGGAGGGAGAAGGTTCGTTCACATTTCAAATGTTTTACTTATCCATATTTTTAAATTGAGGGGGTAATGATTGATGAAGAAAAAGCGTTTTGGATTGTCAATGTCTTTATTATTAACTGCCGGCATGCTTCTTGGCGGTTGCGGACAAGCAAAAGAAGAGCCGAAAAAAGAAGAAGGAAAAGCGTCTGAATTTAGCGTAGCAATGGTTACAGACGTTGGTGGAATTGACGATAAGTCGTTCAACCAATCTGCATGGGAAGGGTTACAAAAATTCGGTGAAGAAAACGGCTTGAAAAAAGGAAAAGGCGGCTATGACTACTTACAGTCACAAAGTGATGCCGATTATGCAACAAACTTAAACAAACTTGTACGCAACGACTTTGATCTCATTTTTGGTATTGGGTTTTTAATGCCGGATGCCATTACAGAAATCGCAGAACAAAAGCCAGATAACAAATTTGCGATCGTTGATAGCGTCGTAAAAAAACCGAACGTAGCGAGCATTGCGTTTAAAGAGCACGAAGGTTCGTTCCTCGTTGGGGTTGTCGCTGGCTTAATGACAAAAACAAATAAAATCGGTTTCGTTGGCGGTATGGAAATTCCGTTAATTGAAAAATTCGAAAGCGGTTTTATTGCAGGAGTAAAAGCAGTAAATCCAAATGCCAAAGTTGAAGTGCAATATGCAGGTGCATTCGACAAAGCAGATAAAGGAAAAGCTATTGCTTCAAGCATGTACGCTTCTGGTATTGATATCATTTACCATGCAGCTGGTGCAACAGGAAACGGTGTGTTCTCAGAAGCAATCGACTTGAAAAAACAAGATCCAAACAAAGAAATTTGGGTGATCGGTGTTGACCGTGACCAATATGAAGAAGGAAAAGTGCCAGGAACAGACAAAAGCGTAACATTAACATCGATGGTAAAACGTGTTGACGTTGCTGTATATGACTTAGCGACAAAAACGAAAAATGGCAACTTCCCAGGCGGTCAAGTAGTTGAATACGGCTTAAAAGAAGATGGTGTAGGTATTGCTCCGACAACGAAAAATAACGTTCCTGAAGATGTGTTGAAAAAAGTTGATGAGTGGAAACAAAAAATTATTAACGGTGAAGTGAAAGTGCCTACAACTCGCGCAGAGTTAAAATAGGTAGATGATCGTTCTCCGAAGGGCTCCTTCCCTTCGGAAAATTCACTAAATGAAGGGTTGCAACATGTTGCAGCTCTTCATTTAGTGATGTAAATCATGCTCATATAAGGAGTGGATCACGTTTGGAGTACGTAATCGAAATGCTAAACATCCGCAAAGTTTTTGGGAATTTTGTGGCAAATGATAACATTACGCTGCAACTGAAAAAAGGGGAAATTCATGCGTTATTAGGCGAGAATGGTGCAGGAAAATCGACGCTAATGAACGTGTTATTCGGTTTATATCAACCAGATGGTGGGGAAATTCGCGTCAAAGGAAAAAAAGTAAATATCGTCAACCCGAACGTCGCCAACGACTTAGGAATCGGAATGGTACACCAACACTTTATGCTTGTTGATACGTTTACAGTAACGGAAAACATCATTTTAGGAAGCGAGCCAACAAAAGGGGGACAAATCGATATTGAAAAAGCAGAGCAAGAGGTGCGTGAGCTTTCTGAACGATACGGTTTAGCTGTTGATCCGAAAGCGAAAATCGCAGACATTTCTGTCGGTATGCAACAACGGGTAGAAATTTTAAAAACGTTATATCGCGGGGCAGATATTTTAATTTTTGACGAGCCGACAGCTGTATTAACACCGCAAGAAATTCAAGAGCTTATCCAAATTATGAAATCGCTTGTACGTGAAGGAAAATCAATCATTTTAATTACGCATAAATTAAAAGAAATTATGGAAGTGTGTGATCGCGTTACTGTCATTCGACGCGGAAAAGGCATTGGCACATTAAACGTATCGGAAACAAATCCGAACGAACTTGCTGCGTTAATGGTCGGTCGTGAAGTGCATTTCAAAACAGAAAAACAGCCTCCGAAAGCGGGCAAACCTGTACTTGAAATTGAAAATTTAGTCGTTAAAGATTCTCGTGGTGTGACTGCTGTCGATCACTTGAATTTAACGGTACACGCAGGAGAAATTGTCGGAATTGCAGGGGTAGACGGCAACGGGCAAACGGAGCTTATCGAAGCGATTACGGGCTTAATCAAATCAGAATCAGGCTCCATTCGTTTAAACGGCAAAGAAATTCGTAACTTAACACCGCGCCAAATTACAGAAACAGGTGTTGGGCACATTCCACAAGACCGTCATAAACACGGCCTTGTCCTTGACTTCTCGATCGGAGAAAATATGGTGCTTCAAACATATTACAAAGAGCCATATTCTAAACGAGGCGTTTTAAATTTCAAAGCTATTTACGATAAAGCGCGCCAACTTATTCAAGAGTTTGACGTTCGTACGCCAGATGAATATACGAAAGCGCGGGCTTTATCAGGAGGAAACCAACAAAAAGCGATTATCGGACGTGAAGTGGATCGCGATCCAGATTTACTTATTGCCGCGCAACCAACGCGTGGACTCGACGTCGGAGCGATTGAGTTTATTCACAAACGTCTGATCGAACAACGAGATAAAGGAAAAGCAGTATTGCTTGTTTCGTTTGAATTAGATGAAATTATGAACGTTAGTGATCGCATTGCTGTCATTTATGAAGGGAAAATTGTCGCCATTGTCGACCCGAAAGAAACGACAGAACAAGAGCTTGGTTTGTTGATGGCAGGAAGCAAACGGAAGGAAGCAGGTGTATCATCATGAGTGAAAATCGTTTAACAAATATTCTCGTTCCTGTTTTTGCGGTTATTCTCGGAATTATTGCTGGCGCCATCGTGATGATCGTCAGTGGATATGACCCAATTGCTGGCTATTCCGCTTTATTGTACGGTGCTTTTGGGGATCGATATTACATTGGGGAAACGATTCGTCAAGTGACACCATATATTTTAGCGGGGTTAGCGGTTGCGTTCGCTTTTCGCACCGGGCTATTTAACATCGGTGTAGAAGGACAACTGATCGTCGGCTGGCTCGCTGCGGTTTGGGTAGGCGTTGCGTTTGAACTTCCAAAAGTTATTCATTTGCCGCTTGCTATTTTTGCAGCTGCAGCGGCGGGAGCGCTTTGGGGATTCATTCCGGGATTTTTAAAAGCGCGTTTTCGTGTTCATGAGGTAATCGTCACGATTATGATGAACTATATTGCTTTATACGTGTCGAATGAGATCATTCGCTCTGTTTTATCTGATCAAGGATTTAAGTCGGAAAAAATTCATCCGACTGCATCGTTACGTTCGGAATTTTTACAGTCATTAACTGATTACTCTACCCTTCATTACGGCATTATTATTTCGTTAATTGCAGCTGTTGTCATGTGGTTTTTACTTGAGAAAACGACAACAGGATATGAACTTCGTGCCGTCGGTTTTAACCAACATGCATCACATTATGCAGGTATGAACGTTAATCGCAATATTATATTATCGATGGTTATTTCTGGGGCATTTGCTGGTATTGCTGGAGCGATGGAAGGATTAGGAACATTTGAAAACGTCTCAGTCAAAGCTGGATTTACCGGGGTCGGATTTGATGGAATTGCCGTCGCCCTTCTTGGTGGAAATAGCGCCTTTGGCATTATTTTAGCAGCTATTTTATTTGGAGCGTTAAAAGTCGGAGCGTTAGAGATGCCATCAGCGGCTGATGTGCCGACAGAACTTGTTGACATCGTCATTGCGTTGATCATTTTCTTCGTTGCTTCTAGCTATTTAATTCGTCTTGTGCTTACGCGCTTGAAAAAGGAGGGAAAATAAATGTTACACATCCTTGAAATTATTATTCCTTCCGCGATTTTCTTTGCGGCACCGCTCATTTTCACGGCGCTTGGTGGCGTATTTAGTGAGCGTTCCGGCGTTGTAAATATCGGATTAGAGGGCTTGATGGTCATCGGAGCGTTTACTGGTGTAGTATTTAACTTAACATTTGCAGATCAATTTGGTCAGTTAACTCCATGGCTTGCGATGGTTGTGGCGATGGTTGTTGCTTCTATTTTCTCGCTTATGCATGCGGTCGCAGCCATTTCGCTTCGTGCTGACCAAGTCGTTAGCGGGGTGGCGATTAACTTTTTATCGTTAGGGTTATCGTTGTTCCTCGTTAAAATGTGGTATGGAAAAGGACAGACAGACCAAGTACAAGTTGGTTTTGATAAAATTGATATTCCGATTTTAAGCAAAATTCCAGTTATCGGTCCGATTTTTTTCTCAAACGGATATGTGCCATCTTATTTAGCGATTGTATTAGCGTTTGTCGTATGGTACGTCATTTATAAAACACCGTTCGGACTTCGCCTTCGTGCCGTTGGGGAACATCCGATGGCGGCAGATACGATGGGGATTAATGTGACAAAAATGCGCTACATCGCAGTGATGTTAAGCGGTGCACTTGCAGGAATTGGCGGTTCGATTTATGCGACGATTATTTCACGCGATTTCAGCCATGTGACGATCTCTGGTCAAGGATTTATGGCGCTTGCTGCAATGATTTTCGGAAAATGGCATCCGCTTGGCGCGATGGGAGCGGCTCTTTTCTTCGGATTTGCACAAAGTTTAAGCATCGTCGGACAGGCGATTCCATTTTTGAAAAACGTACCGACTGTTTATTTGCTTATTTTGCCGTATGCTTTAACGATTTTAGCGTTAACTGGATTTATCGGACGTGCGGATGCGCCAAAAGCGCTCGGTACGCCGTATGAGAAAGGAAAACGTTAATAGAAAAAGACTTCGGGCTGCCCGAAGTCCTTTTTTCACGCCTTTGATCAAGTGTTGTACATGCAATCAAAAACAGTGAGCGAAATGTTTTAAAAGAGGTGAATACGGTGTTTGCACAATTATCGAAAAACATCTTTTTGTATGCTTCGCAAAGTAAAATGTTAAATCAAGCAGCGAGAAAATGGGGGATCCGTTTTGGAGTTTCCCAAGTCGTTGCGGGTGAAACGATTGAAGGCGCTATCAAAAAAAGTGCGTAAACTGAATGAAAAAGGACTTGTTTGTACGCTTGACCAACTTGGGCTCGACATTGATTTTAATTTTTTGTTTAAATAACATGCGTCAAATTGTTGACACAGCAAAACGATATAACAACTTTGTGCGCATGGATATGGAAGATTTAGGGCATTGTCAAGCGACGCTCGATCTTTTGCATGAGCTTCGGCAAATGTATGATAATGTTGGAACAGTCATTCAAGCATATTTATATCGCGCTGAACAAGATGTGAAAGATTTAAAAGGTGTATCGCTTCGTTTAGTGAAAGGTACGTATAAAGAGCCGCCGGAAGTGGCGTTTCAAGATAAGCAACAAGTCGATGAAAACTACATGAACATCATTCAACTTCACTTATTGAACGGAAGCTATACAGCGATTGCAACACACGAAACAGATATGCAGCAGCAATTGGTGAAAGAAGGATACACTATGCGCGTATATGTACCGTTTTGGGAACGATTGGTTCGGATATTTTATGAGCCGGCTTGCATAACGCCCGCAAAACGTCGCGTTCGCATTAAAAGGCTTTTTTTGGAAATAATTTTTTGTACAATTGTGAACATATTTTAGTATAATGATAAATACAAAGGGGTTTCAAAGACAACAAAGGAAGGGGAGATTGTTTTGGTTATTGCATCTGTTGTCGTATATATGGTGGGGATGTTACTCATTGGGTATTGGGCATATAAACGGACGTCAAACTTGTCTGATTATATGTTAGGTGGAAGGACGCTCGGCCCAGCGGTGACGGCATTAAGCGCTGGGGCGTCAGATATGAGCGGTTGGTTGTTGCTCGGTTTACCTGGGGCGATGTATGCACAAGGGTTAAGCGCTTCATGGATCGTCATCGGACTAGCTTTAGGGGCGTATGCGAACTGGTTATACGTTGCTCCACGCTTGCGTGTGTATACAGAAGTGGCAAACGACTCGATTACGATTCCGTCATTTTTAGAAAATCGTTTCGGCGATACATCGAAGTTGTTACGCCTCGTTTCAGGATTCGTCATTATGATTTTCTTTACGTTTTACGTTTCTTCTGGTTTCGTTTCTGGCGGGGTCATGTTTAAAAACTCGTTCGGTACAGATTATCATACGGGGCTATGGATTGTCGCTAGTGTTGTTATTGCGTACACGTTATTCGGGGGATTTTTAGCGGTCAGCTGGACAGACTTTGTGCAAGGTCTCATTATGTTTATTGCACTTATTCTCGTACCTGTTGTGACATTGATGCATACAGGGGGATTCACAGAAACGACAGCAACGATTCGAGACACCGATCCGAATTTGCTCGATTTGTTTAAAGGAACAAGCGTAGTCGGCATCATTTCTTTATTCGCTTGGGGACTTGGTTATTTTGGACAGCCTCACATTATCGTTCGCTTTATGGCGATTTCATCGGTGAAAGAGATGAAACAAGCTCGTCGGATTGGAATGGGCTGGATGATTTTTTCAACTGTCGGCGCGATGCTCACAGGTCTTTTTGGAATCGCCTACTTTAAACAAGCCGGCATGACGTTAGAAGATCCAGAAACGGTATTTATTAAACTTGGGGAAATTTTATTCCATCCGCTTATTACAGGGTTTTTACTTGCAGCCATTTTAGCGGCAATTATGAGCACGATTTCATCGCAATTGCTTGTTACATCAAGTTCGTTAACAGAAGATTTATACAAAATTTTATTCCGTCGTTCAGCATCGGATAAGGAGCTCGTTTTTGTCGGTCGTTTATCTGTATTGCTCGTATCGATTGTTGCTTTATGGCTAGCATACGAGCAAAACAACACAATTTTAAATCTTGTCGGTTATGCGTGGGCCGGGTTCGGCGCTTCGTTCGGTCCTGTCATTATTTTAAGCTTATGTTGGCGCCGCATGACAAAATGGGGGGCGCTTGCCGGAATGGTGGCAGGAGCGACAACGGTAATCGTGTGGGCGAACTCTTCATACGCCAAAGTGATGTATGAAATGGTGCCGGGCTTTATCGCTAGCTTGATCGCTATCGTCGTCGTCAGTTTATTGACAGCAGCGCCAGATAAACAAGTGACAGAGCAATTTGATACGTTTAAACGTACGATTTCATCATAAGAAAAAGGTGTCCGCATCGGGCACCTTTTTTACGTGATGAATTGTAATATTAAGTGTAACACCTTGTAGGTCAAAATAAAGGAGTACTATATACAAAATTAGTTGACAATACATGAATATGTATTTTTTGAATGTTTTTACACAGTATTTACATGATCTATGATATATTTTTACAAAAGGCAAGTGCATACAATTCGTTTATGTATTCCGTTTTGGTGGTTGAGGGGGGATAAGAGTGAGCATGTTTGGGGCGGTAGTTGCTTTTCTTTCTGCGATTATTCTTATACTACGAAATGTTCCAGTCGCATACGGAATGATGTGTGGGGCGTTTATTGGTGCTTTACTCGGCGGGGCTTCTGTCGATGAGGCAGTTCGTCTAATGATGGATGGTGCAAAAGAAATGATTCCGTCTATTTTGCGTATTTTAGCTGCTGGAGTGCTTGCAGGTGTGTTGATGCAGTCGGGGGCTGCATTAGCAATTGCTGAAAAATTAGTGAGGGCATGTGGGGAGAAGTATGCACTATTTGCGTTATGTTGTACAGCAATGGTGCTAACGGCTTGTGGAATATTTGTTGACGTAGCAATTATGACGATTGCACCGGTTGCGCTTGTCATTGCCCAACGTCTTTTCATTTCACGTTTTGCGATATTACTCGCACTAATTGGTGGAGGAAAAGCAGGAAACATCATTTCACCTAATCCGAACACTATCGCAGCGGCGGAGGCTTTTCATGTGCCGCTTTCTTCGCTTATGATGGCCGGGATTGTGCCTGCTTGTATCGGTCTTTTCGTGACGTACAACATAGCAAAACGATGGTCCGTAGACAGTACGCAAAAGGTGGAAGTCGAAATCGTTCAAAAGGAAACTCCTTCTTGGACGAAAGCGATTGTCGCTCCCGTTGTAGCTATGACTCTTTTATTGTTGCGTCCTCTTTTTAGTATTCATATTGACCCGCTAATCGCTTTGCCGGCCGGTGCTCTCGTTGGTGTGGTAGCTATGAAAAAGACGAACGAGCTGAATGATTTTTTGCGCGTTGGCATGGAGAAGATAAGCGGTGTTATTTTCATGCTTATTGGTACAGGGGCGCTCGCCGGTGTGATCGCAAACTCATCGCTACATGATTCCTTTATGCAAACACTTCAATCATTCGGTTTTTCGTCGTATACAATCGCCCCGCTAGCCGGTGCGTTGTTATCAGGTATTACAGCATCGACGACCGCAGGCACAGCAGTAGCGAGCCACATTTTTAGTGGAGCGCTTATTGAAGCGGGTGTTTCACCGCTTGCTGGTGCAGCGATGGTACATGCTGGAGCGACGATGCTTGACCATTTGCCGCATGGCAGCTTTTTTCATGTGACGGCGGCAAGCGTTCATATGTCAACGAAAGAGAGATTAAAATTACTTCCGTACGAAACGGCAATTGGTTTAACTATAGCAGTAACGTGTACAATTATTTTTGTTATGTTTTCATAAAACGATGTTCTAAATAATCAACAAATAAAACAAAAATTGTTCATTTATCAGCAAAAATAAATAAGCCGACATGGCTTGTACATGAAAGATAATGTTGAACAAGGGGGGGAGTTCGTTCAGAAATTAAAACCGAGCATATCGCTCGGTTTCATAGTTCTTTCCCACAAGATGGACAAAATTGAAAGCTTGTTTGAACCATCGTTCCACAATACGGACAAAACTTTTCTCCTTCATTACGACCGAAGCGCTCATTTAGCGGATCTTTCTCTTCATGTTCATCAACGATATCGACGATGGACATCCGCTCTTTTCCTGTCGCATTTTTATAATGGTAGACGGCTTGAAAAATACCAAGCCCAACAAAAATCAGTCCGAACAGCGGAAATATTTGTGTTCCTGGAAACGGAGAGTCTTTTGTAATCGAAAAAGTCATAAATGTCCAAAAAATACCAAAAATAATTGAGAAGAGGCTTCCGACAAATCCTTGCATCGACGGTCCACGGCCAGGCTTTATGCTTTTCATGTTTTTTCTCCTTTCGCTATATTCATACATTCCATTATACACAAGAGACAGGAGAAATTCATTTCATATTTTGATAAAAAAGGTATCATTTTTCAAATATGTATGCTAGACTAAGTAATGACATCATAAACTACATATGTAGGCAATACGCAAAAGGAGGGATTAGTTTATGACCTTATCATCGTTAAGGCGGCAGGCGAGAGATGCATTAAGAGGGAAATGGGGTAGTGCAGCACTTTTTATGCTCGTGTATGCGGCTGTAACCATTATTTTTCCAATGATCATTGAGGTTGCGCTAAGCGGAGGATGGGAAACATGGCTTGATCAAGAAGAAGTACCAACTTCAGCCTCTATCGCAAGCATGATTGTCTCCTTTGCGCTCATTCCTCTCACTATCGCGATGTATTGGGTGTTTTTAGATGTGTATCGGAATGAACCGGTTCGTATTTCTCCGTTATTCACGGTGTATCAAAACGGAAAATTAGTTTTGAAATTGATCGGTACGTCGCTATTAATCGCTCTTTTTGTCATTTTATGGAGCTTATTGTTCATTGTCCCGGGAATTATTAAATCGTTATCTTACTCACAAACGTTCTTTTTATTGAGAGATCACCCAGAATATGGTGCACTTCAAGCGATTAGTGAAAGTAAAAAGCGCATGAAAGGATATAAAGGAAAGTTATTTTTGCTATATGTTAGCTTTATTGGCTGGGGGCTTTTGTCCATCATTACGCTTGGAATCGGACTTTTATGGCTCATTCCGTACGTTTACACATCGCTTGCTGCATTTTATGATCAATTTATTCGTACACAAGAAGCACCGATTGAATAAAACGAACAAGGGCAACCTTGTTCGTTTTTTATAAATAAAGCTAGCAAAATATCAAATTATTTTGTAAAATCATTAAAAGAAGAATATTGTTTCTTTTTGTTGAACATATGTGGTAACTATTCACCCCGATAGTAGTATGTAAAGAAGCGCAACACAAATAGGGCATCCCCGTAATAGAAAATGCCCTAAGTGGTAGAAAGAACACGATCGAGCGTGTCGCCTGTCAACAGAAGACATAACGAATCCCACACGTTTTTTTCGTGTTTCGTCAGTGTGGAAACGATACTTCTTGTGATACAAAAAGACTGGGCGAATGTTTCTTCGCGAAATGTACCCGAAATGTTCTCTTTCACTTTGACCATGCGAAGATCGCGTTCGGCTTGGTTGTTGTCAAAGGGAACATGCACTTCACGTAAGAAACGCAACGCTTCTTCCTTTCGTTTCTGAAGCCGTCGAACAAAAGCGAGTGCTTTTTTCGGAAGAGGCGTCGCCGTTTCCAATCGGTGTTGTGCTCTTTCTAGGATGCGATCATACACTCGTTCCCATCGTTTCGCTTCTTCTTCGGAAAGCGCACCGTGATGAGCTTCGACGGCCTGTTTGGCGGCTAACAGAAACGTCGTCATGCGCGATGCCCATATATGCCCTTGTTCGATGAAACCCTTCAATTCACGCAAATGATGGGCGTGACAAAGGGCATGGATGGCTTGTGTGTATTTCGTATACGTAACGAACCCATCGTGCATCATCGTCCCTTGATATCGCGGAAGAATCCCGATGTCATCGGTCGCTTTCTTTCCATGAGAAACGTGAGGAGCCAAGTACGTATATTTCGATGTACACGCGACATGCACCCATGCGAGTTTTCCATTGATGCGCAAACTCGTTTCATCGACATGCAGGATGTTGGATTCAAGTAAGGCGTCTTCGATGACGTCCATATTTGATTCCAGCGCTTCGCGTCCTCGTTTCACCATATTGGCAAGAGTTCCCGTACTAATCGAGTGTTGATATAACGCTTCGATTGTATCACTTAAACGCTTGTACGGGATCAATTGGATATGATGTAAATAAACAACGAGCGCCGTGAGCCGTGGACCGTATTGCACATGATTCGTGACATGGGATGGGAATTCGGCTTGTTGAACACATCGACAATGCGGACACGATTTCACTTCACGTTCATGTTGTGTCACCTCGATCGCCACAGGAGGGACATCAAACACTTGACGGATATCGACTTTGAACGGTTTGACGTCACGCAAAGAAACCCCACATCCTTGACACGTATGCACACGGTGGACGACACGATGATGTGGATGTTCCACTTGACGGAGCGTCGTTCCTTGATGTCCTTCTTGTCCGCCTGGCTTGTTGCCAGATGGTTGACGAGAAGAACGTGTGTTGGCAAAACGGTCAGAAGATGGGGGCAAATGGCTATTAGAGCTGTTTTTTTTCGTGCGTGCTTCCAGCTCTTGAACACGGTACTTCAGTTGTTCATTTTCTTTGCGTAGTTGTTTGTTTTCGTGACGCAAATGTTCATTTTCTTGAACGAGTTGATGAATGAGCTGTTTTTGTTGTTGAACTTTGCCGATTAAGCTTTCAACTGTAAATACAGCTTGTTGTACCGTCAACATGCGATTCACCTCCTTGTCTATCAGTATTCACATCATAGACAAGGAAAGAAGAAAATATTCAGCTCACTTTATGATGTGGCTGAATAGTTACAAAAATCTTATTAATGACTCTCAAGCACGGAATTGAGAGTATACATTTTTTGTTCTAGAAGCTTATATGTTTCTTGTTCCTTAATTCGTATGTTAATTTGTGCAATCTCCTGTAAATGGTTTTTCAGCGCTTTCACAAAATCATGAGCAAATTTTGTTTTATCATAAAAAAGAAAGGATTCCACCTCATCATTTGTAACATTTACGGCTTCGATTTTGATTTGTTGTCCTTTCACTATGAAAAAATAATCATAAACAGAACCAAATCCAGAGATGCGGAACGGCTTATTCTCTTTGTTGGCTATCATCTCCATAATACCAACAGCCATACTTAGCAAAGCTGTGCCATAGAGGGTCGCAATATTGATCGTCATTTGTTCGATACCGTTATGAACAGTCATATACATTTCACAACTAAAAAAACTATTGAGATTTTCACTTTTGAGTGTTTCTCTCCAATCTCCTTCCCAGTCCTCTAATGAGATTTTGATACCCATAATATATCCTCCTCGTTTTTTACTGTTTCGTAACTACACTTATTCCTTTTGTTGGATAGGAAGTTCGAATGATTCCATCCTTACTTACAATGGTAATCATTTCACTAATACCATATTTATTGGGATTATATACATATTCCATTGTCCCATCTGGATGTTTTGTCCGAATTCCTCCTTTTTCTACACTCTCCATTATTAAGTTTTTAATTTCCCCTTCACCCATATGCTTTGGAAATAACGTCTTTCCTTTCTTTCCAATTACATGACCATCAACAATATGCTTCCAACCTTCTTTCGAGTTCCCTTCCATTAAAATAGCCCTGCTATTGTACTTTAAAACCTTTCCCATTCCAGCTACAACATCTACTATTTCACCTTTACCGTATTTTTTTAGTGTAACTATTCACTCCGATAGTAGTATGTAAAGAAGCGCAACACAAATAGGGCATCCCCGTAATAGAAAATGCCCTAAGTGGTAGAAAGAACGCGATCAAGCGTGTCACCCGTCAACAGAAGACATAACGAATCCCACACGTTTTTTTCGTGTTTCGTCAGTGTGGAAACGATGCTTCTTGTGATACAAAAAGACTGGGCGAATGTTTCTACGCGAAACGTACCCGAAATGTTCTCTTTGACTTTAACCATGCGAAGATCGCGTTCGGCTTGGTTGTTGTCAAAGGGAACATGTACTTCACGTAAGAAACGCAACGCTTCTTCCTTTCGTTTCTGAAGCCGTCGAACAAAAGCGAGTGCTTTTTTCGGAAGAGGTGTCATCGTTTCCAATCGATGTTGTGCTCTTTCTAGGATGCGATCATACACTCGTTCCCACCGTCTCGCTTCTTCTTCGGAAAGTGCACCGTGATGGGCTTCGACGGCTTGCTTGGCGGCTAACAGAAACGTGGTCATGCGCATCGCCCACGTATGCCCTTGTTCGATGAATCCTTTTAACTCACGCAAATGGTGGGCATGACAAAGGGCATGGGTGGCATGTGTGTATTTCGGATACGTACCGAACCCATCGTGCATCATCGTCCCTTTGTATTGTGGAAGAATCCCGATCTCATCCGTTGCTTTCTTTCCACGAGAAGCGTGAGAAGCCAAGTATGTATATCTCGATGTACACGCGACATGCACCCATGCGAGTTTCCCATTGATGCGCAAACTCGTTTCATCGACATGCAGGATGTTGGATTCAAGTAAGGCGTCTTCGATGATGTCCATATTTGATTCCAGCGCTTCGCGTCCTCGTTTCACCATATTGGCAAGGGTTCCTGTACTAATCGAGTGTTGATATAACGCTTCGATTGTATCACTTAAACGCTTGTACGGGATCAATTGGATATGATGTAAATAAACAACGAGCGCAGTAAGGCGTGGACCGTATTGCACATGATTCGTGACATGGGATGGGAATTCGGCTTGTTGCACGCATCGACAATGCGGACACGATTTCACTTCACGTTCATGTTGTGTCACCTCGATCGCCACAGGAGGGACATCAAACACTTGACGGATATCGACTTTGAACGGTTTGACGTCACGCAAAGAAACCCCACATCCTTGACACGTATGCACACGGTGGACGACACGATGATGTGGATGTTCCACTTGACGGAGCGTCGTTCCTTGATGTCCTTCTTGTCCGCCTGGCTTGTTGCCAGATGGTTGACGAGAAGAACGTGTGTTGGCAAAACGGTCAGAAGATGGGGGCAAATGGCTATTGGAGCTGTTTTTTTTCGTGCGTGCTTCCAGCTCTTGAACACGGTACTTCAGTTGTTCATTTTCTTTGCGTAGCTGTTTGTTTTCTTTCAACAGTTGCTCAATGACTTGTTGTTGGTGAGTAATGAGCTGCTTTTGTTGTTGGACTTTGCTGATTAAGCTTTCAACTGTAAATACAGCTTGTTGTACCGTCAACATGCGATTCACCTCCTTGTCTATCAATATTCACATCATGGACAGGAAAAGCAAAAAATATTCAGCTCACTTTATGATGTGGCTGAATAGTTACCATATGTGAGTATATTCGTTTTTATTTAATTATATAAACATTTTTGTAATCGTGTAGAACAATAGTGACATACTATAATTGAAATATGTTATAATAAATGTGGAGAAGTTTTTGGTCGAATCGATGGGAACGTTTAGGGGGTCCAATGATGAAAACAGATGTGATTTTAATTGGTGCGGGGATTATGAGTGCGACATTAGGGACGTTGTTGAAAGAGTTAGCGCCAGAGTGGGAAATTACGGTGTTTGAAAGACTTGATCAACCGGCAGATGAAAGCTCGAATGAATGGAACAATGCCGGAACCGGTCATGCTGCACTTTGTGAACTAAACTACACAGTAGAGAAGGCGGACGGATCAATTGATGTAAGCAAAGCGATCAAAATTAACGAACAGTTTCAAGAGTCGCTCCAATTTTGGTCTTATCTCGTTCAAAATAAGCACATTCGCAACCCGAAGGACTTTGTTATGCCAATTCCGCATATGAGTTTCGTGCAAGGGGAAGAAAATGTTGCGTTTTTGAAGAAGAGGTTTGAACAGATGGTGGATAATCCTTTGTTTAAAGGGATGGAGTTTTCTGATGATCCGCAAAAATTAAAAGAGTGGATTCCGCTAATGATGGAAGACCGCATCGTGACAGAACCGATTGCAGCGACGCGGATTGAAGCGGGAACGGACGTCAACTTTGGCGCTTTAACGCGCATGTTATTTGAGCATTTAGAACATAAGCATGTGAATTTGTATTATAAGCATCATGTTGAAGATATGAAACGAACAAGTGACAACTTATGGGAAGTAAAAGTGCGCAATGTAGCGACTGGTGAAGTACATTCTCATTATGCGAAATTCGTCTTTATCGGGGCGGGTGGCGGAAGCCTACATTTGTTACAAAAGTCAGGTATCCCTGAAGGAAAAGGAATCGGTGGCTTCCCAGTAAGCGGACTATTTATGGTGTGCAACAATCCAGACATTATCGCGCAACATCATGCGAAAGTGTACGGCAAAGCGAAAGTTGGTGCACCCCCAATGTCTGTTCCACATCTCGATACACGTTTTATTGACGGTAAAAAAATGTTATTGTTCGGACCGTTCGCTGGATTTTCACCGAAATTTTTAAAGAACGGATCGCTGTTTGATTTAATTACGTCTGTCAAGCCGCATAACGTGTTAACGATGCTTGCGGCAGGAGCGAAAAACATGGCGTTGACAAAATATTTAATTGAACAAGTCATGTTATCGAAAGAACAGCGCATGGAAGAACTGCGCGAATTTATTCCGCACGCGAAAAGTGAAGATTGGGATGTCATTATTGCTGGCCAGCGTGTACAAGTCATTAAAGATACAGAAGCAGGCGGCAAAGGCACGCTTCAATTCGGTACGGAAGTTGTTGCCGCACACGATGGCTCGGTTGCTGCGCTACTTGGTGCATCACCGGGTGCTTCAACGGCTGTTCACGTCATGCTTGAAGTGATTGAAAAATGCTTCCCGAACGAAATGAAACAATGGGAACCGAAAATTAAAGAGATGATCCCATCATATGGTGTATCGCTAATGAAAAACGAAGCGCTTTTACGCGATGTCCAAACGCTCGCTGCTCAAACGCTTGGCCTAAAAGAAAATATGCCACTTCAAATTGCATAAACATAAAAGGCAGAAGTCGGTGGACTTCTGTCTTTTTTGTAGCGATCGTGCATGCATTTGTTATAATGAGGAAAAAGGGGGATGAGTGAATGATTTACCTTTGCTTTGTGGTTTTACCGATTATCGCAGGTTTATGGTTTTTTAATTTGGCATTGTTGTTGAAAAAATTGCACCAAGGCCGTGATATTCATAACGAAACGGTGTTAGGTACAGTGTACACAGCGATTTTTGTTTTTTTCTTTATGTACGTATGGATTGGGATGTTATAAACGAGAAAAAAATACTTTTGATTTTTAGTTGCATGAATGATATTTACAAGCGGTGGGTATCAAAATTACTACTGCATCGCAAACAATGGTTGATCAAATGGTATATGGAGGTGAAAGGATGAGTCGACCTTTTGTACTTTGGCTTATTTGGCAAAATGAACGTACTCGTCAGCGATATCATGTAGGCAATTTAGTGCATCATGAAGGAAAATACATGTTTTATTATGAGAAACATGCGAAGAGAAGAGGAGTTATCGAAGCATTAAAAAACGGATATCATCTACATTTAGCTTTCCCAGATGTAAATAAAGTTTATGTATCTGAGCGTTTGTTTGGCCCTTTTGAACGACGGTTACCCGATCGTCGTCGTCCAGATTTTCAAGAAATTCTACGGGCGCATGGCTTATCCAATGATTATACAAATATGGATTTATTGCGTGCGACCGGTGGAAGACTTGCGACTGATACGTATGAGTTTGTACCACCCATTTATGTATATGGCAATGAGTTTGACTTTGATTTTTACATTGCTGGATGGAGATATTATGAAGGGGAACGAGTACTTGACCGCTTGCAAGTGGGGGATGACGTGACGCTTCAACTAGAACCGACAAATGAAAAAGATCCGAAAGCGGTTGTCGTATTGACGAAACAAGGCGAAAAATTAGGATATGTCCCCGCTTTTTATAGCGAATTTATGTTTCGGCTTATTGACGAAAGTGGCGGAACATATAAAGCAAATATCCAATTTATTCATCCAAATGCTAATCCGCAGTTAAAAGTAAACGTTTATGTACACGGAACGCTGACGCCAACAATGAAAAAGCTTCAACGAGACATGGTGCATGATATGGAGTTAGTCGTTACGGTGTAGTAGAAAATAACGCAAAACTTTGAGAGCATGGAACAGGCAGCTATCGTCCTTGTTGGAGATGCGACGAGAGTGAAAATTTTCATGAAGTTTTGTGGAATGGATCCATAGCGGGAGTGGCTATGGATTTTTTGTTCTAACATAATTGCATCATTTTTCACACGACAATAATATATATTATGTAAACTATTGAGAAGAAAGTAAGGCGGGAAATGCTATGTCTGATTACAAAATATAAAATATATGGTAAAATGAAGCTGATAATTGGACGATGAATAATAAAGAATGGTGGGAGGTATATGTCGCATAACTTTCGCTTTTTAGAAGAAAAGTGGGAAGTACTTGCAAGAGTTGGGGAGACGGCAGAGCGCAATGTATATGAAAACCCGAACGTAACGATTAGCGAACTTCGAAAATTTGCTGAAACGATCACCAAGTGTATTTTAGCATTGGAAAACATTCGCGAAGAAAAAGGAACGGACCAGCAAGAACGACTTAAAGTGCTGTTTTATGACCAAATCATCCCAAAAGAAATATATGATTTATTCACGGTCATTCGTTTAAAAGGGAATCTAGCGGTACATAACCCGAGTTACGGGGAAGTAGAGGAGGCAAAAGCGTTATTACATATGGCGTTTCGCATTGCTGTTTGGTTTATGGAAGTGTACGGCGATTGGTCGTTTGAACCACCAGCATACGTCGAACCAGTGCCACGTGCTAAAATGCATGAGGAAGAACTACAGCGTGTGATTCAGTTTTATGAACAAAAACTTTCCCAGCTAGAAACAGAACTTGAGAAAATCCGCAAAGAACAACTCTATGTCCCAAGCGAAGAGAAACAAAAACGGCGTGAACTTTCACAACGGGCAGTTAGTCATATGGAATTGACCGAAGCGGAGACACGCATTCTTATTGACCAACAGCTACAAGAAGCAGGCTGGGATGCCGATTCGGAGAATTTGCGATTTTCGAAAGGTGCTCGTCCACAAAAAGGACGGAACATGGCGATCGCTGAGTGGCCGTTACAAAATGGCTACGCGGACTATGCTTTATTTGTTGGACTGGAATTGGTCGGGATTATTGAAGCAAAGCGAGCGAGCAAAGATATTCCATCCGATATTGAACAAGCAAAAAAATACGCGAAGTCGATTGTTCGCCACGGCAATGAAATCATTCACGAACCGTGGGGCGATTATTTTGTCCCATTTCTTTTCGCGACAAACGGCCGTCCTTATTTAAAACAATTAGAACAAAAATCAGGCATTTGGTTTTTAGATGCACGAAAATCAACGAACCATCCGCGCCCACTGCAAGGGTGGTATACGCCGCAAGGATTAAAAGAACTGCTTGCTCAAGATATTGAACGTTCCGAGCAGCTGTTGCGTGATGAAAAGTTCGACTATTTAAAATTGCGCCCTTATCAAGTAAAAGCGATTCAAGCGGTTGAAAAAGCGCTCGAAGAGAAAAAACGCAACATTTTAATCGCGATGGCGACGGGAACAGGGAAAACGAGAATGGCGATCGGGTTAGTTTACCGACTAATTAAAGCAAACCGCTTCCGCCGCATTTTATTTCTTGTGGATAGAAAAGCGTTAGGCGAACAAGCCGAAGGGGCATTTAAAGAAAGCAAGCTTGAAAACTTCTTAACGTTTACGGAAATTTATCATTTGCAGTCGTTGTACGACCAAAAACCAGACAACGAAACGAGAGTGCACATTGCGACGGTGCAAGGAATGTTAAAACGCATTTTTTATAACGATCGGTCAGAAGACGTTCCGCCAATCGACCAATACGATTGCATTATTGTCGATGAAGCCCATCGTGGATATACGTTAGATAAAGAAATGGATGAAGTGGAACTGCAATTCCGTGACCATCAAGATTATGTAAGCAAATACCGCAAAGTGCTCGACTATTTTGACGCCGTTCGCATTGGGTTAACAGCGACGCCAGCATTGCATACGACCGAAATTTTCGGTCCGCCTGTGTTCACGTATTCGTATCGGGAAGCGGTCATCGACGGATATTTAGTCGATCACGAACCTCCTTATCAATTTGAGACGGTGCTAAAAAAAGAAGGGATTACGTGGACAAAAGGGGAAACGGTCGATGTGTACGACACGGTGTCCGGAACGATTTCACAAGAGTATTTAGAAGACGAAGTGAATATCGACGTAGCGCAGTTTAATACAAAAGTCATTACCGAAAGCTTTAACCGTGTCATTATTCGTGAATTGACGAAATACATTTCCCCTGACGATGAAGGAAAAACATTGATTTTTGCGGCGACGGACGATCATGCCGATTTAGTCGTGCGCATTTTAAAAGAAGAATTTGAAACAGTATATGGAGCAGTCGAAGATCAAGCAATTATGAAAATTACAGGCTCGATTAAAGACCCTTCCGGCGCCATTCGCCGCTTTAAAAACGAAAAGTATCCAACGATTGTCGTGACAGTCGATTTGTTGACGACAGGCATCGACGTACCAGCCATTACCAACCTTGTATTTTTGCGCCGAGTTCGTTCGCGCATTTTGTATGAGCAAATGCTAGGACGTGCGACAAGAAAATGTGACGAGATTAAAAAAGACCATTTCAATATTTTTGACGCGGTCGGTATTTATGAGTCGTTAAAACCGTATACGAGCATGAAACCAGTAGTAACACGACCAAATATCTCGTTAACACAACTTGTCGAAGAATTAGAGAGCATGGAGAAACAAGAACATCTCCAATACCAGAAAGAACAAATTATCGCGAAAATACAGCGGAAAAAGAAAACATGGTCGGAGCGCCACCACCAAGACTTTCACGTGCTATCTGGCGGAAAAACGGTCGATGAATTTATTGATTGGATAAAAGACTTGCAGCCGGAGCAATTACCTGTAGAATTGAAAGAGTACAAATCAATGTTCCGCTATATGGACGAAAATCGCTACCGAGAAAATAAGCAATTTATTTCGAATCATGAAGATGAACTGATTGCGGTAAAACGCGGATACGGCAATGCGGAAAAACCGGACGATTATTTGCAGTCATTTGGCGAATTTATTCGCAACAATATGAACAAAATCCCTGCACTCATGGTCGTTTGCCAACGCCCTACCGAATTAACAAGGGAAGAGTTAAAAAAGCTTTTACTTGAATTAGACCAAAAAGGTTTTTCTGAGAAAAAGCTACAAGCCGCATGGCGAGAAGCAAAAAATGAAGACATCGCGGCAGACATTATTGCTTTCATTCGCCAGCAAGCATTAGGCGACCCGCTCATTAGTCATGAAGAACGAATTAAAAACGCGATGAAAAAAATTTATCAAATGAAAGCATGGCCGCCGGTGCAAAAGAAATGGCTAGAACGCATCGAAAAGCAGCTATTGCAAGAATACGTCCTCCATCCCGATCCAGAAAAAGCGTTTGAATACGAGCCATTTAAGAGCCATGGCGGATTTAAGCAAATCGACAAAATTTTCGACGGACAACTCGCGCAAATTGTCCGCGAAATTAACGTCAACTTATATAACTATCACACAAAGAAGGAGCAAGCCTAAATGAACAACCGAGAAATTGTGCAGAAGCTTTGGAATTTATGTAACGTTCTTCGCGATGATGGAATTACGTACCATCAATACGTGACCGAGCTAACGTATTTGCTGTTTTTAAAAATGATGAAAGAAACAGGACAAGAGTATATCATTCCAGAAGCGTATCGCTGGGATTCGCTCGTGACAAAAAGCGGCATTGAATTGAAAGACCATTATCAACAGCTTTTACTTGCATTAGGAAAAGAAGAAAATGAATTGTTAAAGCAAATTTACACAGACGCCGCTTCGAACATTCGTGAGCCGAAAAACTTAGAAAAAATCATTCAATCGATTAATAGTCTTGATTGGTACAACGCGAAACAAGAGGGACTAGGCGATTTGTACGAAGGGCTTTTAGAGAAAAACGCGAACGAAGTGAAATCAGGAGCGGGGCAATATTTTACGCCTCGCCCGCTCATTGAAGTCATTGTCGAATTAGTGAACCCACAGCCAGGGGAACGTTGCCATGACCCAGCGGCAGGAACGTTTGGTTTTATGATTGCCGCCGATCGCCACGTTCGCAAGCAAACAGACGATTATTTCGATTTGTCACAAGAAGAAATAGAGTTTCAAAAATATAAAGCGTTCTCTGGTGTAGAGCTTGTCCGAGATACGCATCGCCTTGCGGTCATGAATGCACTGCTTCATGACATTCATGGGGAAATTATATTAGGGGATACGCTTTCATCGTTAGGGGAAAGCTTGAAAAACTATGATGTTATTTTAACAAACCCGCCGTTTGGAACGAAAAAGGGCGGTGAACGTGCGACGAGAACAGACTTTACGTTTATGACATCGAACAAACAATTGAATTTCTTGCAGCACATTTACCGTGCGCTCAAACCGAACGGAAAAGCCCGCGCAGCAGTCGTTCTGCCGGATAACGTCTTATTTGAAGGCGGAGTCGGGGCGGACATTCGTCGCGATTTAATGGATAAATGTGAGCTCCATACGATTTTACGCTTGCCAACAGGCATTTTTTACGCCCAAGGGGTAAAAACGAACGTCTTATTTTTCACGCGCGGCACAAGCGATGTCGGCAATACAAAAGAAGTATGGGTGTATGATTTGCGGACAAACATGCCGTCGTTTGGGAAACGCAATCCGCTTACGAAAGAACATTTTGCCGACTTCATCAATGCGTATACAGCAGAAGATCGCCATCAAGTACAAGATGAACGCTGGAACGTATTCACGCGCGAAGAAATTGCGAAAAAAGGCGACAGCTTAGACATCGGCTTAATCGCCGACGAATCGCTATCGATTTACGAAAACTTACCAGACCCAATCGACTCAGCAGAAGAAGCCGTCGAAAAATTAGAACTAGCCATTTCCTTATTAAACGAAGTCATCGATGAACTAAAAGCGGTTGAACAACTGAACAGCTACCAACCATCGAACGACACATTAAAAGTAGCAGAAACATCTGAGGTGCTGAAAAAATGAGCAAAACAAAACAAAAATCAATCGACGAGCTACTAAAAGAAGCACTAGTGCCCAAAGACGAACAGCCGTATCAAGTGCCAGAGAATTGGACATATTTTTACTTCACTTCAATATTAGATATTCAGGGTGGAACACAGCCTCCTAAAAGCCAATTTATAAATGAGCCAAAGGAAGGTTATATAAGACTAGTTCAGATCAGAGATTTTGCATCAGATGATTATTTGACATATATCCCATACACAAATAAGTTAAGATTGATTGAAGAAGAAGACATCTTAATAGCAAGGTATGGAGCTTCAGTTGGTAGAATTCTGACAGGTCTAAGCGGCGCATACAATGTTGCATTAGCTAAAGTAGTTTATCCCAAAGAACATATTTATAGAAAATACTTATATTGGTTATTACAAACAGAACATTTTCAAGGGCCTTTGAAAATGATCTCTCGTTCAGCCCAAGCAGGATTTAATAAAAATGATTTGTCTAACATTAAGTTACCATTACCTCCTTACAATGAACAAAAGCGCATTGCTGAGAAGATTGAGAGGCTTTTTGCTAAAATTGATGAAGCGAAGCGGTTGATTGAGGAAGTGAAGGAATCGGTTGAACTAAGAAGGGCGGCGATCTTGGATAGGGCGTTTAGGGGGGAGTTAGGAACAAATGATCCTAATGAAAAGGGTATGCTTGAGGAATCAAATGTAATAACAAAAAGAGATATCGTTCCAGAAAATGAGCAATTGTACGAAGTTCCAAAGAATTGGATTTGGGTTAAAGCTGGAAATGTTACAGAGGTTGTAGGAGGAGGAACCCCTAAGACAACAGTTAGAGAGTATTATGAGAACGGAAATGTACCTTGGATAACTCCTGCTGACTTATCAGACTTTGAAGGTATTTATATAAGTAGAGGGCAAAGAAATATCACGAGTGAGGGGTTAAGAAATAGTTCAGCTAAATTACTTCCAGCAAAAACGGTTTTATTATCTTCGAGAGCGCCAATAGGCTATGTAGCAATTGCGGCCAATCTTCTATCAACAAATCAGGGATTTAAAAGTTTTATACCATCAGACGTCATTGATTCCGAATACCTGTATTGGTATTTAAAAAAATCAAAGAAATACTTGGAAGGTATGGGAAGTGGTAGTACTTTTAAGGAAATATCGGCTTCGAAATGTAAGGAAATCAAGATACCGTTGCCACCAATAAATGAACAAAAACGTATTTCAAAAAGAGTTGGGATGTTATTAAATAACTTAGATCGTGAAAAAGAAATGGTTTTAGAAGTTGAAGAAAAGCTCGATTTATTAAAACAATCCATCCTTTCCAAAGCCTTCCGCGGGGAGCTTGGCACAAATGATCCGAACGATGAGCATGCGATTGAGTTGTTAAAGGAAGTGCTAAAATCTAAATAAACTATAATCTAGAAGCTCACTCGACACATATAGAGTGGGCTCTTTTGCACATATGTTTTGGTACGGTGCCTGTCACGCCCCGAGGATTGGCGAGATTTGTAGAAATAGAGAGTCATAGCGCGTGTACTCCTCCGTGATCTTTGACTCTCTTTGCTTTTTATTGTAGGAAATGTGCCTTCACATTTTGAAATTCAAATTGTTCCCTTAGGGACGCCTGCGATACGATTAGGGTTGGCTGTTTTTGTTCTCGCTGTCGAAAAAGTGTATTTTGCGTTTCCACATTGCAGCAAGCGGGTTGGGAAATATCTTGTTGCGGAAGGAGTATTTTGAAAATATTTTGGTGATGAGGTCACGAATGTCGTTAATGGAGATGTCGTGTAATACGTAAAGGGTAATATGTTCGAATAAAAATGCTAACGTTCTTTCTAAACCCCTCTGCTTTCGATATAGGCTTTGACAAATTCGCCGTAAGCTTTCTTATCCATTATGGGATTTACATAATTTAACTTTCGATCTTTATAAGTATAGTTCTCTCGAATCCAGCGAAAGTCTTTATCGTTATTACTAACTAATGTGGCATTATGTATAAGAGCTGCAGCTGCAACAAGAGCGTCTGGTGCTTTAATACTCTTTTTGCGTGTACGATCGGCTCTTGCTTTCCTTCTTATGTCAGCTGCTAGCTCTGTATCTTCTCTAGTGATGTCATAAATTTGATCAGCCAGTTGAATATATCCTTTTCTATTTTCTCTTATGTCAGGATCTGTTTCGATTTCGAAATGAGACATGATTTCCATCTCAATCAAGGTAGTCATAATAATCTCTGCCTCATCTTCAATTAGCTGTTCAATGAACTCCACTGCATCAGGGTAACCCATTTCATGTGCCGCATATATATTTGTATCAATTAGTATTTTTGTTGACACTGCTTAATCCTCCCACTCTTCCCTGTTTGCAATTCTCAATGATTCCAACACGCCTTCTTTGCTAAATAACTTTCCACTACCAGCTAGACGTTTGTGTAACGCTTTTTTTTCTTCTTTGGTTAGTTTTTTCTTTTCAGGTCGCACTTGAATGACCTCCTTCATTTGCCCTTCTGTTAGAACAGGCACTTCGATTCGGTAATGATGACGGTTCTGACGCACGATTCTCTTTAAAATTGGTCGTTTTGCTGTTCCAGTTGTTATATGATAGGCGCCACGGTTCCCTTTTTTGTTAGTTCTCATTTGTATCCCACCTTGGTTGAGGTTTTATACACATTATACCATATTTCAAGAAGTCATGATACGGTGCCACCGCCCCGAAGATTGTCGAGATTTGTAGAAGCAGAGAGTGATAGTTTTCTCTCTCCTTTTTCCATTTCTAAAGAAGGAACATCACCAATTTTGTCGAAAATACACCACAAAATAGAAAGCGAGGTGCATATATGTCCATTGACCATGATAGGTACGGTGCCTGTCACGCTCAAAAAGAAAAAAGCGCTAGAAAAAGGTTTGAAAGAAGGACTACAACAAGAAAAGCGCCACATTGCGAAAAAGATGCTGGAAAAAGGCTACGACGTACAGACAATTCATGAACTAACGGAATTGTCTGTGGAAGAGATTGAGGGGTTGAAGTCAACAACCCAATGACTAAAGTCATGGGCTTGTAAGCCCCATGTTGACCAGACCAAGGCTTGAAACAGAGCCTACGTTATAGATGTCATGACACGTTCGGGTGCTTCTCCAGCCCGTTCCTCTGTCGTGCAAGATTAAACAAGCGTGGTGGGTGGCGCTAGTGTCTTGCACATAACAAGCATCTATAACATGGTCGAGGAGAATATGACCTGCTTTATGCAGAGGAAAGGGGAGAACCCTATGGTTTTTGTATTAGATACAAATAAGCGTCCACTCGCCCCTTGTCATGAGGCGGTCGCAAGAAAGTTATTAAAGCAAGGAAAAGCAGCGATCTACAAACGCTATCCATTTACGATTATTTTAAAAGAAATTGTCGATAATTTTCGACCGAAAACACCGTATCGGCTCAAAATCGATTACGGAAGTAAACACACAGGACTTGCGATTGTGCGAGGAGAAGAAGTGTTGTGGCTTGCACAACTTGACCATCGCACAGACATCAAAGAGCGATTAGACAAAAGACGGGCGTTTCGTCGTGCAAGAAGAAAGCGAAAAACTCGATACAGAAAACCACGTTTTCTTAATCGTAGGAGAAAAGACGGGTGGTTGCCACCATCGTTAGAGAGTCGTGTGCAAAATATTCAAACATGGGTGGAGCGTTTAAGGAAGATATGTCCGATTGAGCATATATCGTACGAGAACGCAAAGTTTGACACGCAACTCATGCGAAATCCTGAAATCAATGGTGTAGAGTATCAACAAGGTACGCTACAAGGATATGAAGTACGGGAGTATTTGCTTGAAAAGTTTGGGCGGAAGTGTTGTTATTGCGGAAAAGAAAATGTTCCACTTGAAGTGGAGCATATCATTCCAAAATCGAGAGGTGGAACAGACCGAGTGGATAACCTATGTCTTGCCTGTCATGACTGTAATCAGCGCAAAGGAAGTAAGACAGCAGAAGAATTCGGGTATCCACATATTCAAGAAATGGTCAAAAAAACGCTAAAAGACGCAAGTGTAGTGAATGCCACTCGATGGAAAGTGTATGAAGTGTTAAAACAAAGCGGATGCGAAGTAGAGTGTGGAACAGGCGCACGAACGAAAATGAATCGTATTCGTTTAGACTTGCCGAAAACACACTATTTTGACGCTTGTTGCGTGGGAGAAAGCACACCAAATCACTTATATTTCAAAACAAAAGAAGTGTTATTCATTAGAGCAAAGGGGCGTGGTAGTCGTTCACGCACAAACCTAGATAGATATGGCTTCCCAAGAGGTTATCTTGCAAGACAAAAGTTCTTCTTTGGCTTCCAAACAGGGGACATGGTTAAGGCTGTTATCCCAAGAGGGAAATATCAAGGCGTTTGGTTTGGCGAAGTATCATGCAGAAAGACTGGAAGTTTCGATATTAAAGGTAAGGACGGAAAGCGTATCGCACAAGGAATAAATTATAGATATGTCCAAGTCATTCAGCGATTCGACGGATACACATATCGAAGGGAGGGAATGAACATTGCGTAAGGTGCAATTCCTCCCCGTGCCTAAAGGCAGGGGCTTCCTTGCGTAAGTTTCGTGATTGTATGGCATGATGGGAAAGTTCTTTTAACAAAACGAGCAGAACATTGTAAGGTAGCTCCGAATGTATGGAACGTTCCAGCTGGAAAAATAAAATATGATGAGATTCCTGTGCAAGGTTTGTTTCGAGAAGCGAAAGAGGAATTGAATTTGGATGTAGAATTGATAGAAGAACTATTCGTTCGAAATTTAAAAAGCAAAAGTGGTGACGAAGATATATATCGGGTTGTTTTCACGTCGCTGATTTTTTAGCGATCGAACGGCATGCGAAATATGACTGGAAACCGATTTTAACGAAGGTGCGCGAAGTATTTGGCGAGCAGGTGGAGGAACTCCAAGATAATGAGCCCGTACGCAACGATCATTTTGGCGAAGTGAAAGTGTATAGGTACGGTGCCTGTCACGCTCAAAATTTGCATTCCGATCGGTGCAGAGGACGAAGCGCGAGCGTTTTATACAGGAGTGCTCGGTTTTAGCGAAATCGAAAAACCGAAAACGTTGAAAGCAAGTGGCGGGCTTTGGTATGAAGTTGGCGATATTGGACTACATATCGGAGTTGAAAACCGCGAAGGATATCGAAGCAAAAGCCACCCCGCGTTTGAAGTCGAAAATATTGAAGCAGTACGACGTTATTTGGAAGAAAAGGGAGTAGTGACGAAAGACGAAAAAGCCATTCCTGGTATTGCTCGCTTCTCGTTTCTTGATTCGTTTCACAACCGAATAGAATTTTTGGAGAAACATCGAGGGCAATAGTCCTCGTTGGATGTTGCCGATAAGTTGAGACAGAAGCGGAGAAACCCTTTGTCTTTTTTTGTTTTCACGACAAAATCCGACATCGTTTTTTTGAGTTTTTATGTAGGATAAAGGTAGTAATTTTAGTGGAGGGTTGAGAGTAATGGGTAATTTTCTGAATTTTTTCGTTCCTATTTCTATTGTTGTAACGAGTGCATTTGGACTTATTTATGTGATACGGCGGGAACGGGACTATTGCCCAAAATGTGGTGGAAAGCTGCAAGATTTTTATGTTGATCGCAATCAAAGAGCGTTTACCGACGGAGAGTTAGAGGCGTTTAAAATTTTACATCCAGAGGATCGCTCAACATTTCAGAAAGTGAAATATTGCCGTCAATGTCGGAAAGCATATCGGCACATCACTTAAAGATATACTGCATGACAAAAATAAAGGGGAAAAACATGATGCGAATACGCAAGTGCGCTAGGGCAGTAATCACCAATGAATATCATGAAATTCTTCTTCAAAAATTTGAATTTACGGATGTCATAGGAAATGTCGTGTTATGGGTAACTCCCGGGGGTGGCATCAAGGGAAAGGAAACCCCAATCGAAGCTTTGAAAAGAGAACTACGTGAAGAGCTTGGAATTGTTGTTGATATTTATGACGAACCACTATTTGAAATCGATGTATTTATTGAAGGAAAAAGCGATTCTTTTATAAGCCGGGAGATTTATTATAAGATAACGATTCAATCCGACACGATATTATCGATTGAAAATATGACTGAAAAAGAGAAAGATACGTTTATTGATTTAAAGTGGTGGAGTAAGGAAGAGTTGAAGAAAATAAAAAACTTTGCGCCGCGTGAAATATTGAACTATTTTTAGAAGGTAAATACATTTAGATGTGATGCTTGTCACACTTTAAGCAGATGATTTGAAGTGAGAAAGATATGTTCGTTACAATAAGGAAGAAAATTCCCTCCGATCTGGAGGACAAAACCGAGGTGTGACGATGAAAATTGAAGTATGGTCCGATTTTGTTTGTCCGTTTTGTTATATCGGAAAGCGACGATTAGAAGAGGCGCTCGAGTCTTTTCCGCACCGAGAGAATGTCGAGGTCGTCTTTCGAAGCTTCGAGCTTGATCCGAATGCGAAAAAAGAAACGCCGCTCAGTATCCATGAAATCATTGCGCAAAAATATGGCATTTCCGTTGAAGAAGCGAAGCGTGCAAACGCCGATATTGGCAAGCAAGCGGAGGCGCTTGGTCTTACGTTCCGTTTTGAGACGATGAAACCGACCAATACGTTTGATGCCCACCGTCTCGCGCAATATGCAAAGGAAAAAGGGAAGCTTGATGAAGTAGTGGAGCGGCTGTTTTACGCCTATTTTACCGAATCGAAGCGAATTAGCGACCGCGATGTGTTGCTTGAACTTGCCGAAGCAGCAGGGCTTGACCGTAAAGAGACGGAAGCGGTGCTTGCTGACGGTCGCTATGCAGAACAAGTGCGAAACGAAGAAGCGATAGCGGCTCAACTCGGCATCCGGGGCGTTCCGTTTTTCGTGCTCAATCAAAAATACGCCATTTCCGGTGCCCAGCCTGTTGACGTATTTAGGCAGGCGCTAGAGAAAGTATGGGCAGAAGAACAGCAGTCCTCATCGCTGCAATCGCTAGCGGAAGAAGGAAAAACGTGCACGGACGGAAATTGCGCTATCGACTAAATTTAAGCAAATGAAAAGCCGGTTAGGGAACTCTAGCCGGCGTTATCTTATTACACATCATCCATATGCAAGATGGAATCAAGCGAAATTGCTAAATCTGGATACAAAAAAGACGTTAACACATCTTTCGGACCGAATACTGCGCGTTTTTGAAACCGCCCGTCTTCTAAGCCGATGACTTCAATCGTCCGATTGCTTGGGTCGACCATCCAATACTCTTTCACGCCGTTTGTTTCATATAAATAATATTTTTGGTTTCGATCTTTAATTCCTGTGCTAGCGGATAACACTTCGATCACGAGATCAGGTGCGCCTTGTACTCGGTTTTTCTTCAGTTGATTTAAATTGCAAATGACGAATAAGTCTGGCTGTACAACGGTTTGCGCTTCTTCTTCATTGTTATCTGTATCGAATTGCACGTCAAATGGGGACAAGATGAGGCGGCATCCACGTGCTTTGAAGTAAGGAGCTAAGGCGAGATACAGTTCGCCGACGACATATTGATGAATATACGAAGGCGATGCAAGCAAATAAGGGACACCGTCAATCAGCTCCCAATTTCCTTCCCATTGCTGAATCTCTTTATATGAATACATACGACCGTGTTGTGCTTTTTCCATCTCTTCCACATCCTTTTTTCTACATTATATCATAATGAGAAAGTACTTTTGACATACGACGAAACCGACACTTCATTTGTTTTGTCTGGACAAAATTCGACAAAATTTTGTGCGTATATTTGCTATAGTAGAATTAATATTGATCGTAAAGGGAGATGGACATGATTCGTAAGTTGAATAGCGCAGATCATCATGTTGTGTTTTCTTTTTTAAGGCAGGAGCCTTCATTGAATCTTTTTATTATCGGTGATATTGAAGCGTTTGGATATGAACAAGAGTTTCAAGAGCTGTGGGGCGACTTTGATGAGAATGGCGAGTTGCGAGCTGTATTGTTGCGATTTTATGATTCGTATATTCCATATGCTCCAGGGGAGTTTGATATAGAGGGATTTGCGAAAATTATGAGACATGCCGCTCAGCCTGTTCGACTCTCAGGCAAAACCGAGCTTGTCGCAAAATTTGAACCTCTCTTATCACTTGGAAAAAAGCGTGTGACGTATTTTTGCGAATGTAACGAAATCATATTTCCGGAAGTGGAAAGCCGCTATGAAATAAAACAAGCAACGATTGATGATGTCGATCGAATACTTGAATTGCGCAGTCGCATTGCTGAGTTTTCGGTGCTTCCTTCATCGCGTGATATGCTTGTCAAATCGTTAGAAACAAATACAGGGCGTGTGTACTATATCGAGGAAGATGGTCGCATGGTGTCGTCTGTTGCGACAACTGCAGAAAATACGCTATCTGCGATGGTTGTCGGCGTTTGCACAGATCCGAATGATCGTCACAAAGGGTATGCAAGCGAAATCATGAAACGAGTTATCCAAGACTACATTCGCGCAGGCAAAACGTTATGTTTATTTTATGACAATCCGAATGCGGGACGCATTTATAAAAGACTCGGTTTTTATGATATCGGGATGTGGACGATGTATGGATAATTTCTAGCTATGATATGAAAAGCGTGAAGTTGCCGAGCTTCACGTTTTTCTTTTGTTGCATAGGTGAGCTATAATGGAGAGGTTAGATGAACGGAAGGGGAAGGATTGGTCGGTTATGCACATCATATTATTTGATGGCATTTGTCATTTTTGTAGTGCAACGGTTCGGTTTATTATTGAAAGAGACGAAAAAGCTTATTTTCGTTTTGCTTCGTTGCAAAGTGAAGTAGGTCAAGCGTTGCTTAAGAAATATCATATCCCTCAACAACTCGATAGTTTTGTATTCATCGATGAATCTACATACTATGTTAAATCTACTGCAGCGTTACGCGTATGCAAACATTTGCGAGGGTTTTGGAAGTACTTATATTGGCTTATTCTTATCCCATCTCCTATTCGCGATCGAGTATATGATTGGATCGCGAAAAATAGGTATCGTTGGTTCGGAAAGAAGGATTGTTGCTTTGTTCCGACAGAGGATATAAAAAAGCGCTTTTTATAAGGAGCTGTTGTCAGTGAAGGAGGAAAAATGATTCAAGGAGAAAATTTGTTGCTTGTAGCAAGTTTGGTTATGACATATTTATTTTTTTATTATGGTGTGTTCGTTTTAAAAGCGGAACGACGCATGATGGATGTTATTTTTAACAGTTTCATATATGGCTTAGTCATATGGAAATTGAGTTACGGTATTGTACATCCAAACATGGTGCTGGAAAATCCGTTAACGCTTCTTTATTTTAACGGTGGCGTTGTTGGACTTGTTTTAGCGGCTGTGTTTATTGTTTTTTATACATATTGGCATTTGAAAAAAGAGCATATAATGTCTTTGGGGATATTGTCTAGGCAACAAGGGATCTTTCAGTAGAAATAATCGAAACAGGCATTGAAGAGGAAAGCAAGAGCAGGGGGAATGTCCTGCTCTTGTCTTTATTAGAATGACGTATCTTCGGTAATTGAAAATATTTTATAAATCTCTGATCTTCTTCCTTTTTCGATTAATATATAAACAACATCATTTTCGTGTAATCTCACGTTTCCTTTCGGGGTAATAATTTTATCATTACGAATAATAGCCGTAATTAAGCAATCCTTTGGCAATGGAAGTTGGCTAATCGTCATATTTAGTAAATGTGACTGCTTATTACTGATATGGACTTCAACAATTTCCTTATTTGCTTTATTTGCTTTCGTCGTTGACATCAGTTCGATGGAGTGAGCCACTTCCCTCTTTTCTCCGAGTAGCAGTCCTAAATGCTTGGCTAAAAAAGAAGTTGTTGATCCTTGAATAAGGGCGGAAATGAGCACAATAAAGAAAACAATATTAAAAATGAGCTGACTATTTTCAATGTTCGAGGTAAGTGGGTAAGTTGCCAAGACGATCGGAACAGCACCTTTTAGCCCAGCCCAAGAAAGGAATAGCTTTTCCTTAATAGAGAAATTCATGTTTATTGTACTTATCATGACGCTGATCGGCCTTGCCACAACAATAAGTAGGATAGCTAGGGCGACACCTTCCCATGCTACTTTTACTAGTTCATTTGGAAAAACGAGTAGTCCGAGTAAAATGAACATAAATATTTGCATCATCCATGCTAGCCCTTCGTTAAAACGAAAAATAGAATGGCGATAAACGAGTTGTGCATTGCCGACAAAAACGCCCATAATATATACCGAAAGAAACCCACTACCTTTTAGCAGGGCTGCTATACTATAAGAGAGTATCGCAAATGATAAAGATAGAGTGGGGTATAATCCCGAGGAATCAAGATTTATTTTATTCAAACACCACACAGTTAATTTTCCTAATCCAAGCCCAACAAGAATACCGATAACGATCTGCCAAATAAAGCTGAGAAAGGTGTGGGAAATAGTTAGTTCTGGCTGTTGGATAAATGTAATCAAGGAGAGGGTTAAAATAACGGCCATCGGATCGTTCATCCCCGACTCAGCTTCTAGTGTTGCTGAGAGACGGCGTTTTACATTGACGCTTCCTAGCGTAGCAAATATTGCTGCAGCGTCAGTCGAAGAAACGATAGCGCCTAATAGAAATCCCTCGGCCCATGAGACGTGTAAAATGTATTTGGCAAATATGCCTACGCAAATGGCAGTAATTAGCACTCCAAACGTTGCAAGGGAGGAAGCGGGAACTAAAACTTTTTTTAATGTATTCCACTTTGTGTTCATCCCACCTTCAAACAAAATAATGATTAACGCAAAAATGCCAACAATCTGGGTGAGAAAAGCGTTATCATAATATATAAATTTGGATAAAATCATTCCGACGAGTATGTAAAATACAAGTGATGGCACGCCTAGCCAAGAAGAAAACTTCGTTGTTAATACACCGATGATTAGAAGTAATCCTAACAAAAAAATGATGAAATCTGTGAGCAAGCAAGTCACCTCTTTCCATACTTTCTACTTAAAGTTACGACTTAAATTTAAGCTATAGTAAGTGGAATGTCAATGAATATGACTTAAATAACATTTTTTGTAAAAAAGTACAAGCTGAGCGCTATCTCTCAGCTTGCATGATGTTTGTATATTCAACAAATTGTTTTGCCTTTTCTTTCATTCCTTCGCTTTGTAGTGTTTTTTGTAATTCATGAGAAATATTCATTGAACAAAATTTCGGACCGCACATCGAACAAAAATGAGCAAGCTTTGCTCCTTCGGCCGGTAGTGTTTCATCGTGATATTCACGTGCGCGCTCAGGATCTAGTGACAAGTTGAATTGATCTTGCCAACGGAACTCAAATCTCGCCTTTGATAATGCATCATCACGCGTTTGTGCGCCAGGGTGTCCTTTTGCTAAGTCAGCAGCGTGGGCAGCAATTTTGTAGGCGATGACTCCTTGGCGGACGTCTTCTTTATTCGGTAGTCCAAGATGTTCTTTTGGTGTCACATAGCAAAGCATGGCCGTACCGTGCCAGCCGATAAGCGCTGCACCGATAGCTGAGGTGATATGGTCGTAACCTGGTGCAATGTCGGTAGTGATAGGACCTAGCGTATAAAAAGGTGCCCCGTGACAAATTTCAATTTGTTTATCGACATTTTCTTTAATTTTATGCATTGGAATATGCCCTGGACCTTCGATCATCACTTGGACATCATGTTCCCAAGCGATTTTTGTCAACTCTCCAAGTGTTTGTAACTCGGCGAATTGCGCCTCATCGTTTGCGTCTGCAATTGAGCCTGGACGTAATCCATCCCCAAGTGAAATAGCAATATCGTAAGTTTTTAAAATTTCGCAAATTTCTTCGAAGTGGGTGTATAAAAAGTTTTCTTCATGGTGTGCTAAACACCATTGTGCCATAATTGAGCCACCCCGAGAGACAATACCAGTTGTTCGATTGACTGTTAGTGGGATATAGCGAAGTAAGACACCTGCATGAATAGTAAAATAGTCTACGCCTTGTTCGGCTTGTTCAATTAATGTTTCTCGGTAAATGTCCCATGATAAGTTTTCGACAATGCCGTTCACTTTCTCTAACGCCTGGTAAATAGGTACAGTTCCAATCGGCACAGGGGAGTTTCGAATAATATATTCTCGCGTCTCATGTATATGTTTTCCTGTCGATAAGTCCATGACTGTATCGGCACCCCAACGAACAGCCCAAAGCATTTTTTCAACTTCTTCATCCATCGAGGATGTAACAGAAGAGTTTCCAATATTCGCATTAATTTTTACATGGAACTTGCTTCCGATGATCATTGGTTCACTCTCAGGGTGATTGATATTAGCTGGGATAATTGCCCTTCCTGCTGCCACTTCCTGTCGAACAAACTCTGGATCCATCTGTTCGCGAATAGCAACAAACTCCATTTCAGGTGTAATGATTCCTCGTTTTGCATAATGCATTTGGGTCACAACTTTCCCTTTTTTCGCACGAAAACGCCTAGGTGAAAAAGGAATGTTTGTTCTCACTAATGAAGGGCTATATTCTTCTACATCGCCACGCTCCGTTATCCATTTTTCTCTTAATTTTGGCAATCCTTTATCAATATTCGGCGCGAAAAGTGGGTCAGTGTATGGTCCACTCGTGTCATAAACTCGAATAGGCTCATTTTCTAGCATCGTTGTACCTGTCTTGGTTGGCGACAGTTGAATTTCTCGCATTGGCACACGAACATCTTCACGCGTTCCGGGCACATACACTTTTTTACTCGAGGGAAATGGCATTGATGAAAATAAGTCTTTCATTTTTAATCGCTCCTTTTCATTTTTTAGTTGGAGCAACGCCAATACGTAAAAAGATCAGGCTCCATAACGAGAACCTGATCTTGTCCGCAAATAGCACAAGTAAAGAACACTCGCGCCATCTACTTCCCTACGCTGGCATCACCCAGATCAGGTTCAAAGGGTCAAAGAACTTTTGCGCGTTCTTCTCTCAGTCCAAGCTATTGGACTCCCCTAGTAGATGATAAATTATGAATTTTAAAAATAGTCTAACATATGATAAAAATGTTGTAAAGTTATAAATGAAAAACTTGTTAAAATGGAGGCATAGTGGATTGCCAATTTGCTAAAATTGTATGTCCGATATGTGGTTGGCATTCAAGAAGTGTGCGAATACGATATTGATAAAATGCGATAAACTCGTCTCGATTATGTTGCATAGCATACGTACTTGCCAATTGTTGTGGATTTTTCGTGCGCCAAAGTCCTGATTTTGTCGAACGAAAATCGGGAAGCCCGCTTTCTGTAGACATTCCTGCTCCAGTAAATACGACTGTATACGAAGACTCTTTCAACCATCTTTCTAGCATTATCTCCCTCCTCTATAGATCAACAATTACTTCTATGTTCGCCCTGTTCTTCCTTTATTTTCACATATGTTTATGAGAAAAAAAGGACTTTCGATTCATGTGTATAAAAAATAAGAGCAGCATACCAACCTTGTGGGTGCTCTTTTTTTGTATATTTTTAACGTGAAGCGTAGATGATAATAATCATTTGAAGGGAGGGAAACAGCATGAACGTAACACGTGCGCAACAAATTGCTCAATCGCCCGATATGAAAAATGTAACGTATAATGGAAAATCGGTATATATCGAACATGTCGATGCGGAAACGGCAACAATCCATTTTTTAGACAATTCGGAAAATCAACAGCGTGTTCCAGTGTCACAGCTAGCAGAGCATTAAGACGAAAAGGGTGTAACAGAGCAGGATAGCCGTGCTCGTTACATCTTTTTTCGTTCGAGAAAATCAATAAATAAATGAACAATTTTTTTGCTTTTCATTGTCGGTGCATAAAGATAAGAAAACGTTCGGTAAAAAGGGGGGTGCTTTAAACAGACGATCGATAAGTGACCTTGTTTTAATTCACGCTCAATCACATGACGTGAAAGAAAGGCTAACCCGTTTCCGCGCATTAACGTTTCTTTAATTCCTTGATTGCTGCTGATGATCATGAGCGATTTAATTTTTAATCCATTTGAACGAATAAAATGGTTAAAGTATTCACGTGTGCCAGAGCCTAATTCGCGCGTAATCCATATTTGATTTTGTAGATCGCTTATACATACTTCTTGTTTGTGAACGAGCGGGTGATCGTTTGAAGCCACGATGACAAGCTCATCTTGCATGAATGGATAAACAGCCAATTCTTTTTCGTTCGTTTGCCCTTCAATTAAGCCAATATCGGTTTCATATGAACGGACAAGCTCGACGATCTCCTTCGTGTTGCCAATCATCACTTCGAAGTGTAGTTCTGGATAATCGTCTTGTAAAGAAAGTAAAAAAGAAGGAAGCACATATTCCCCGATCGTAAAACTAGCCCCGATTTTCAACGTTCCTTTCACACAATCGTGGTATTCTAAAATATCTTGTTTTGTTTGTTCGTACAAGGCAATCATTTTTTTAGCTCGATCGTAAAGTAATTCGCCAGTCGCTGTCACTTGTAGTTTTTTTGGCGAACGAATAAATAGTTTCGTTTGAAATTCTTTTTCTAAATTTTTAATGTGCAAACTGACGCTCGGTTGGGATAGATGGAGAATTTCCGCAGTTTTTGTGAAGTTTTTCACCTCTACTAAAGTCATAAATGTTTTTAATTCGTCGTACACAGCTATCGCTCCTTAATCATTAAAAAAATAAATAGTTCTGATAATTTATATTTATTTTACTAATTTTATTTTTTGCGGTAAAGTCAAATAAAACATACTTAATTTATAGGAATAGTAAAAAAACGAGAGGTGAAAGATGTTGCCGTTTCAAGTGACGAATAGCCCATTTAACGAACAACAAGTTGACTTGCTCAACCGACTTTGGCCGACATTAACGCCAGCGCAAAAGCTTTGGTTAAGCGGATATTTAGCTGCTACCGAATTTGCGAGCACAGCGGTACAGCAAGAAGCCCACGTATCGAAAGAAATAACGATCCTTTACGGCTCACAAACAGGAAATGCACAAAAATTGGCAGAAAAAACTGGAGAAGTACTCAAAAGCCATGGGTTTCATGTTCATGTTTTATCGATGCTTGATTTCAAACCAAACGACTTAAAAAAAATCGACACGTTGCTTGTTGTCGTTAGCACGTATGGTGAAGGGGAACCGCCAGATAATGCTTTATCATTTTACGAATTTCTCCATAGCAAGCGCGCACCAAAACTTAACCATCTGCGCTTCTCGGTATTGGCGCTTGGCGATACGTCGTATGAACATTTTTGTAAAACAGGAAAAGACTTCGATCAACGGCTAAAAGAACTCGGAGGAGAGCGGTTATACGAACGCGTTGATTGTGATGTCGATTATGAGGAAGCAGCGGCGAAGTGGCTTGATGGGGTGCTTAGTGAGTTGAATAAGCAAGGCGGGGGTTCCGTCACCGTCCTTCCCCAGCAGTCGCAAGTGAAACCTGTTTCTAACTACTCGCGCAAGCATCCGTTTCAAGCAGAAGTATTAGAAAATATCAATTTAAATGGACGCGGCTCGAACAAAGAAACACGCCATATTGAATTATCGCTCGAAGGTTCAGGATTGGTATTTGAACCAGGCGACGCGCTTGGTGTTTTCCCGAAAAACGATCCAGAACTTGTCGATCTCATTATTCAAGAAATGAAATGGAATCCAGACACACCGGTTTCTGTTGAAGGAAAAGAAGAATCGTTACGCGAAGTGCTGCTTTCCCGATTAGAAATTACGGTGTTAACCGAGCAATTATTGCAAACATTGGCTTCGTTTTCACGTAATCAAGCGTTTCATGTGCTCCTTTCTGCTGAGCAAGAAGTGAAAAGAAAGGAATATATGAAAGGGCGCGATGTGCTCGATGTTCTTCGCGATTTCGGTCCGTGGGATATGTCGCCAGATCAGTTTGTTTCTTCTTTACGTAAGTTGCAGCCGCGCTTTTATTCAATCGCAAGCAGTTTAGCGGCGTATCCAGAAGAAGTGCATATCACCGTTGGTGCAGTGCGTTACGAAGCGCACGGACGTTTACGTAAAGGTGTTTGTTCAACGTTTTGTGCGGAGCGCCTGCACATTGGTGATAAACTTCCGGTGTTTATCCATCACAATCCGAACTTTAAACTGCCGAAAGATGCGAATACACCAATTATTATGATTGGACCAGGTACAGGGGTTGCGCCGTTCCGCAGCTTTTTGCAAGAGCGCGAGGCAATAGGGGCGAAAGGGAAGTCGTGGCTATTTTTTGGCGATCAACATTTTGTGACGGATTTCCTCTATCAAACAGAGTGGCAAGCGTGGTTGAAAAATGGTGTGTTGACAAAAATGGATGTTGCGTTTTCACGTGATACAGATCAAAAAGTGTACGTGCAGCATCGCATGCTAGAACGAAGCAAGGAGCTGTTCCGCTGGCTTGAAGATGGAGCTGTCGTTTACGTTTGTGGTGATAAGCAGCATATGGCGCGCGATGTACATCAAACGCTTATTCATGTGATTGAAAAAGAAGGAAACATGACAAGCGAACAAGCAGAAGCGTATATAGCTGAGATGCAAAAACAAAAACGATATCAGCGCGATGTATATTAGGGGGGATATGAATGGAAAAGTTTGTATTAACACCACCAGATGGACCACCGAGCGATGTTGAGCGCATTAAACGGGAGAGCAACTATTTGCGCGGCACGTTAAAAGAAACGATGGAAGATCGCATTACTGCCGGTATTCCAGAAGATGATAACCGGTTAATGAAATTTCATGGCAGTTATTTACAAGATGATCGTGATTTAAGAGCAGAGCGGCAAAAACAGAAGTTAGAACCTGCATATCAATTTATGATTCGCGTTCGTACGCCAGGCGGAGTAGCAACACCAGAACAGTGGCTTGTGATGGATGAACTAGCAAGAAAATACGCCAACGGGACATTAAAGCTTACGACACGACAAGCGTTTCAGTTTCATGGTGTATTGAAATGGAATATGAAAAAAACGCTTCAAGCGATTAATGATGCCCTACTTACAACGTTGGCGGCATGTGGCGATGTGAATCGAAACGTTATGTGCAACCCAAATCCGTACCAGTCAGAAGTGCATGCGGAAGTGTATGAATGGGCGAAAAGGTTAAGTGACCATTTATTGCCACAAACAAGGGCGTATTACGAAATTTGGTTGGATGAAGAAAAAGTAGCCGGTACACCAGAAATAGAGCAAGAGCCGATTTACGGACCGCTTTACTTGCCACGGAAATTTAAAATCGGCATTGCCGTCCCACCGTCAAACGATGTCGATGTGTTTTCGCAAGACCTTGGTTTTATTGCGATTGTCGAACAAGGAAAGCTCGTTGGTTTTAATGTAGCGATCGGTGGGGGGATGGGAATGACGCATGGCGATCGTACGACATATCCACAGCTAGCAAAGGTGATCGGTTTTTGTAAACCTGAACAAGTTATTGATGTCGCCGAAAAAGTTGTCACGATTCAGCGTGACTATGGGAATCGTTCTGTGCGCAAACATGCTCGATTTAAATACACGATCGATCGCCTCGGCCTAGAAGCAGTGAAGGCTGAGCTAGAGAACCGCCTTGGATGGAAGCTAGAGGAAGCGCGCCCATATCATTTCGAGCATAACGGCGATCGCTACGGCTGGGTTGAAGGGGTAAACGGGACGTGGCATTTTACCCTATTTGTCGAAGGTGGTCGGGTGAAAGATACAGATGATTATCCGTTAATGACAGGCTTGCGAGAAATTGCAAAAGTGCATACAGGGGACTTTCGCTTAACAGCTAATCAAAACTTAGTCATTGCGAACGTGCCAAGCGAGAAAAAAGAAGAAATTGATACGCTTATTAAGCAATACAAATTAACAGATGGGAAACATTATAGTGCTCTTCGCCGTAACTCGCTCGCCTGTGTGGCGTTGCCAACATGCGGATTAGCGATGGCGGAAGCGGAACGTTATTTGCCAAAGCTGCTTGATAAAATTGAAGAAATTGTTGAAGAAAACGGCCTTCGCGATGAGGAAATAACGATTCGTATGACGGGCTGTCCGAACGGCTGTGCCCGTCATGTGCTTGGAGAAATTGCGTTTATCGGCAAATCCGTCGGTAAATATAATATGTATCTCGGTGCGGCGTTTGACGGCAGTCGTCTTGGAAAATTGTATCAAGAAAATATCGGAGAAAAAGAAATTTTATCCGAACTTCGTACGCTCTTTTCTCGGTATGCGAAAGAACGCCTCCCTGGCGAACGTTTTGGCGACTTCGTTATTCGTGCGGGCATTGTGAAAGAAACGACAGATGGAAGGAACTTTCATGACTAAACAAATCGGCTTCCTGTTTGGGAGCCGATTCGTTTTTGGAGAAAGGATGATTTTAAACGGTGGAGAATATAATAAAGGAGTTCATTTTATTTATAGAAAGGGGTAATTGACATGATCGTTACAACAACAAATAGCATTGAAGGAAAGCAAATTGAGCAATACCTCGGTTTAGTGTCTGGTGAGGTGATTTTAGGGGCTAACGTCGTACGCGATTTTTTAGCGAGCATTACAGACATTATCGGTGGACGAAGTGGAACGTATGAAAGCAAGTTAGCTGAAGGACGGGACATGGCTGTAGAAGAAATGGTAAAAAAAGCGCGCAATATGGGAGCAAACGCGGTCGTTGGCGTCGATCTTGATTTTGAAACGTTGCGCGATGGCATGATGATGTGCATTGCGACAGGTACAGCGGTGAAAGTGAAGGAATAGGGAATGTGAGAAGAAGCGGAATCGGCTTCTTCTCTTTTAATTAAGGTAAGAAAACATTCTTGTTAGAAAGGTTTTCGGGGACTTGAAAGAAAAAAGCTCTCTTGGTATGAAGAGGGGGTGCCGATGGAAGGTTGACCCTAACATCAGACGTACACAAAATTGCGAAATTGAACACTTGTGGTGAAGAACCTTTGTTTTTTTCTCGTGTATGCATGGCTTGGGGTGTCATGAATGATTGACAATACCGACGTAATATATAAAAATCACACAAAGCGTTCAGAAGAACAGGCAGTCATCGCCCTTGGTGGAGATGCGGGAGTGAAAGCCCGCCTGAAGTTTTGTGAATGAAGTCGATCCATAGCGGGAGGGGCTATAGATTTTTGTTTTACCACTATGCAATAGGCGAGCTCGTTACGTGACAAGGATGGTGTGTGTTGCCATTGTCGTGTTTTTGTTGTATAATTGTGCATAGAATAAACGCTGTCGTTCGTATGGATGGCAGGTCAAGAAGGGAGCGGCATCGTGTCGCTCCTTTTGTTTTTCATGTGGGGAGGGATGTTTTTGTATTCACGAATCGCCTTATTTATTGATGGCGGGTATCTTGACAACGTATTGAAATGGCATGGAAAAACAAAAATTGATTATGGTAAGCTTGCTGCAGCTATGGCTAACGACCACTTGCTTCTGAGAACGTACTACTATCACTGTCTCCCTTATCAATCTCCAAATCCATCTTCAGAGGAAAAAGAGTATTTTTCCAATGCTCAAAGTTTTTTCAAAAGATTGAACAGGCTAGAAGGCTTCACTGTTCGAGAAGGAAAACTTGCATTCCGCGGTATTGATGATCGCGGTTTCCCTGTGTTCGAGCAAAAGCGTGTCGATGTTATGCTAGCGACAGACTTAGTTATGCATAGTACGAAAAAACTGATTACGCATGCAGCTCTTTTAACAGGGGATAGTGACTTTTTGCCAGCGTTGCAAATTGCACAATCAGAAGGAGTGCATATTACTCTCTATTATTCTGATGAAAGCGACGACATTCGCCCGCATGATGAACTGTTGGATATTGTAGATGATCGGAGGTTGATCAATAAGGAGTTCATCCATAGCATTCAAAGAGGATCATGACATAGTGTATTACATTGGTCATTGAAACGAATCTATGCTCCAATAGAGAGGAAAGTGTATATGAAAAAAGACCGCTATATTTATCCGGCTATTTTCGATGATGGCAGTGACGGAATATCTGTGGAATTTCCTGATCTTCCTGGATGTTTCACGTGTGGCGATACAGAAGAAGAAGCGCTGCAAATGGCAAAAGAAGCGTTAGCATTGCATTTATACGGATTAGAACAGGAGAATGAAGTCATTCCGAATCCTTCAAAATTGTCGGACATTCCATACAAAAATAATAAAACCGTTGTCTTTATTGAAGTATGGATGCCGACTTTTCGACACGAAATGGAAGCTTAGCTATAAAAAAGACGTTAACGATTCCAAAATGGCTTGATGATTTAGTGGAAGAACAGTATGTGAACGATTCGCAAGTTCTGCAAGATGCATGAAAGAAGTATTTACGTATTTACGAGAGTGAAATGCCCTCTTCCTTGACAATGAGGGAGGGGGCTTGTAGTATTTTTAAAAATGATAAATATAGAAATGTCATGTTTTGTCGAATGTCTGTTCTTGTAAAATAATGTCGGATATAATAAGACATAGATAGGTTGTTCGGATATATAGGGGGTTTTTGTAGTGACAACACCATATCAAAGCCAATACTTTGCTTACGAATTAACTAGGCAACATTCTTCCCACTCGATCGGTCGGTTAAGCCAGTCTTTAATTAACGCGACAGTTGATTTAAACCCTCATCAGGTAGAGGCGGCTTTATTCGCTTTTCGCGCCCCGCTTGAGAGAGGAGCGATTTTAGCCGATGAAGTAGGATTAGGAAAAACGATCGAAGCAGGGCTCATTATTAGTCAATTGTGGGCAGAACGAAAGCGCAGTATCCTTATTATTGTACCGCCACCACTAAGGAAGCAGTGGAATCAAGAACTTTGGGAGAAATTTTATATTCCGTCGATCATTTTGGAAAGTAAAAACTTTAATGAAATGGTGCGTTCAGGTCATCGCAACCCTTTCTTGCAGCAAGATCAAATTGTCATTACTTCCTACCAATATGCACGAAATAAAGCGGATATGTTACGAAAAGTAAATTGGGATTTAATTGTTTTCGATGAAGCCCACCGGATGAGAAATGTATATAAAAAATCGAACAAAATTGGCAGAGCTTTGCGTACGGCGACAGCTGGATGCCCGAAAATTTTGCTTACCGCTACACCATTGCAAAATTCATTGATGGAATTATATGGATTAATTAGCTTTATTGATCCGCATATTTTTGGAGATGAAACAACTTTCCGCCGCCAGTTTGCGCGCGGGGCAAAAGAAATGTCGGATGCGGATTTTCTCGATTTGAAACGACGCATTAAACCTGTTTGCCACCGGACGTTGCGGCGGCAAGTAACGGAGTATGTCAACTACACGCAACGCATCCCGATTACGCAAGAGTTTATGCCGACGAACAATGAATGGGAATTGTACGAAAAAGTATCGGCGTATTTGCAGCGGGAACAACTTTTTGCGTTGCCAACAAGCCAGCGGGCGCTAATGACGTTAGTTGTCCGAAAATTGCTTGCTTCTTCTTCGTTTGCAATTTCTGACACACTGCATTCTCTCATCAAACGATTGGATCAATTATTGATCGAGCTAGAGCGGGGTAAGCTTGAGACGGCGGCAGGATGTTTTGACGTTTACGAAGATGTTGATGAATTCAACGAAACAATGGAAGAGTGGGAAGAAGAACAATCAGCACATAGTATTGACTTATCGCTCAATGAAATGAAGCGGCTCATCTTACAGGAAAAACAAGAATTAGAACAATACTATGCGCTAGCGAAATCGATTCGTGAAAACTCAAAGGCAGAAGCGTTGTTAATCGCTCTCGAAAAAGGATTTGAGAAATTAAAAATGATAGGCGCGAATGAAAAAGCAGTTATTTTTACCGAATCACGCCGAACGCAAGCGTATTTGCGCGAATTTCTTGAACGCAATGGGTATGCAGGGAAAATCGTATTATTTAATGGGAAAAATGAAGATGAACAGTCAAAACAAATTTATGCACAGTGGCTAGAAAAACATCAGCACAGCGACAAAATAACTGGCTCAAAAACAGCGGATATGCGGGCAGCTCTTGTAGAGTATTTTAAAGAGCAGGCATCGATTATGATTGCAACAGAATCAGCATCAGAAGGAATTAACCTGCAATTTTGCAGCTTAGTTGTGAACTATGATTTGCCATGGAATCCGCAGCGGATTGAACAGCGGATCGGTCGCTGCCACCGTTACGGCCAAACGCATGATGTTGTCGTGATTAACTTTTTAAACCACAAAAATGAAGCGGATAAAAAAGTGTATGAAATTCTTTCTGAAAAGTTCCGGCTGTTTGAGGGAGTTTTTGGCTCTTCGGATGAGGTGCTAGGCGCGCTTGAATCCGGTGTCGATTTTGAAAAGCGAATTCAACAAATTTATCAAACATGCCGCACAGCCGAGGAAATCGAGCAAGCATTTAAACATTTGCAAGCAGAGCTAGATGAGCAAATTCAATTAAAAATGAAAGAAACGCGTATGCACTTGTTAGAGAATTTCGACGATGAAGTGCGGGAGAAGCTACGAGATCATTACCATCAAACAAATTTGCATCTCAATCGGATGGAGCGCTATCTCTGGGGTTTGTCTAAGTATGAAGGTGCAAAAGAAGCGATATTTGATGATGAAACGTTAAGCTTTACGAAAGATGATGAAACGTACCAAATGATATCGCAAGCGAAAAAACAAGATCGTTCAAACGTCCATCATTATCGTTTTTCTCATCCATTGGCGCAAAAATGGATCGAACAGACAAAAAGCCGCCAGCTTATCCCAAAAGAAATTACTTTCCGCTATTCAGATTATGAGGGAAAAGTGACGATTTTGGAACAATTGATTGGGAAAGAAGGATGGCTGTCGTTAGATTTGCTTCACGTCCAATCGTTGGAAAACGAGCAGCATTTTATTTTTTCAGCAATTGATTTAGAAGGGGAGCAACTTGATCAAGAAATTTGTGAAAAAATGTTTGAGTTGCCTGCTGTGGAAGGAGAAGAAATCGAACTTTCCGAATCAATCGGAAATACGCTTCAGCGTATTAGCGAAGCACAGCAACAATCGATTTTAAATGACATTATGGAGCGGACATCCACTTATCTCGACGCGGAATTAGAAAAATTGGAAAAATGGTCACAAGACTTGAAAAATAAGCTCGAAAAAGATATAGATGAAGTGACGGTGGAAATTGAACATTTGAAGCGGGAAGCGAAACTAACCCGCAATCTTGCCGAAAAGCTAGAAATGAACAAGCAAATTAAAGAGCTGGAAAAAAAGCGAAATGAAATGCGGCGAAATCTCTATGACCAGCAAGACGAAATTGATGAACAAAAAGATCGGCTGTTTGAAGAAATCGAGAAAAAACTCGAACAACGAACCAAGACAGAGCATCTTTTTACAATCAAATGGAGAATCGTATAGCAACAGGAGGGAGTACATTGGCACAAAAACTAGAGTTAACATGGATTGGCAAAGGCGAACAGCCAAAGCTCGAACCGCGCATTCTTCTTGAAGATCCGGAGCTTTCCTATCATGCAAAAGAACGAGTGACGGAAAATGATATTTTTGATAATCGGTTGATTTTTGGGGACAACTTGCTCGCGTTGAAAGCATTAGAGCAGGAGTTTACGGGGAAAATTAAGTGCATTTATATTGATCCACCGTATAATACAGGAAATGCGTTTGAACATTATGATGATGGGTTGGAGCATAGTATTTGGTTAACTTTAATGAAACATAGATTAGAGATATTAGCAAAGCTTCTTCATAATGATGGTTTGCTTGCAGTTCAGATTGATGATAATGAATTTGCTAGATTGTACCTTTTAATGAGCGAAATATTTGGAGAAAAAAACTTGAAAACAGTTGTGGTTAAAATGAGCGAGGCAAGCGGTGTAAAAATGGGATCAGTAAAGAGTAGTGGTTCTATACCAAAGCTAAAGGAGTATATTATTCTTGCGAAGAAAAACGGAGTGAAAAATTTAAATGTTGAATTAATTCCAAAGAGCGAATGGGATAACGAGTATAACTTATTTTTAGATAACTTCTCTCGAGAAGATAGAGCAATTATTGATGAAATAAGTAACAAGGAGGAAAAAAGTGATGACGATATCAGAACAATAGATGAAATTTGTTCAAAGATACAGTTAATATCTGTTTCTGAAAAAATAAAATCTTTGGGGATAAAACAGAATGAGCAAATGAAATGGAAATTTGACAATGCATGGAGAATTGTACGCACGGCTGCTTCAAAATCAGTATTTTTATTAACAGAAGAAAAGAAAAAATATATAAATCAAACCATTTTTTCTGTTTTATCTGTTAGAGACAAAGTGTTATATTTGGTTAAAAGTGATTACCAACCCACTTCTAAACAACCGCGTGTACAGCTTTTATTTGCGGATAGTAATTTGATGATACACCCTGGTGACTTATGGACAGATATAAAAACAACTGGATTAGAAGCCGAAGGAGGAGTATCCTTTAAAAATGGAAAGAAACCAGAGTCATTGATAAAAAGAATAATAGGGATGTCCACCAACGAAGGCGACTGGGTTCTTGATTCGTTTGCCGGTTCTGGTACGACCGGGGCGGTGGCGCATAAAATGGGGCGTCGCTGGATTATGATTGAGCTTGGTGAGCATTGCCATACGCATATTATTCCCCGAATGAAACGGGTTATTGATGGAACGGATCAAAGCGGAATTAGTAAAGCGGTGAATTGGCAAGGCGGAGGCGGCTTCCGCTATTACAAGCTGGCGCCAAGCCTGTTAAAGAAAGATAAATTTGGCAATTGGATTATCAATCCGGAATACAATGCGGAAATGCTGGCGGAAGCGATGTGCAAACATGAAGGATTTACGTACAATCCAGACCCGGAAGTGTTTTGGAAGCAAGGTCAATCGACAGAAAATGATTTTATTTTCACAACAACGCAGCTTGTCACTCACCAAATGGTCGCTGGCATTGTAGAACAAATGAAAGAAAATGAAACGCTGTTAATTTGCTGCAAGGCATACAATGTCAATGTCGATGAATTTCCGCAAATCACCATTAAAAAATTGCCACAAGCAATTTTAAATAAATGCGAATTTGGCCGTGATGATTACAGCTTGAATGTAAATAATTTGCCAATGAAAGAAAGAGAACCAGAACAATTGGAGCTATTTTAGGGGGAAGAGGTCATGAATCGTATCGTTAACGCTATTTCATCCCGTCTTAGCCTGCGCAAACCACAGAAAGAGTCGTTAGAAATTCTTGCCGAAGTGATTGAGCACTTCGGCTTAAATAAACAAAACGATCCCCAATCATTACAAGAGAAGTTATCTGCTGTTAACGCGAACTTTCCAAGCGTAACAGATTTTGAACGCGAATTTCCTTCGCTCTGCTTTGCTTTGGCAACAGGCGTCGGGAAAACACGGCTGATGGGGGCGTTTATTGCTTATTTACATATGGCGAAAGGAATTCGCAACTTTTTTGTGTTAGCACCGAACTTAACGATTTATGAAAAATTAATTCAAGATTTTACACCAAATACACCAAAGTATGTATTTAAGGGGCTTTCATCGTTCGCAAATAAACAGCCAAATATTATTACAGGGGATAACTATGAACAACAAGCCCTCTTTTTAGAAGATCCTCTAGCTGTAAATATTAATATTTTCAATATATCTAAGATTAACAGCGAAGTAAGGAGCGGAAAATCGCCGCGTATTAAACGGTTAAGTGAATATTTAGGACAGAGCTATTACGATTACTTAAAATCGCTTCCTGACCTCGTGCTATTAATGGACGAATCGCATCGTTATCGCGCAACGGCAGGGGTAAAAGCAATTAACGAATTAAATCCGATTCTTGGTTTGGAATTAACTGCGACCCCGCAAGTCGAGAGCGGAAGCAAAACGATTCCGTTTAAAAACGTGATTTACAGCTACCCTCTTTATAAAGCGATGGAAGATGGGTATGTAAAAGAACCTGCGGTTGCCACGAGAGAAAACTTTAATCCAGAGAAATTAAATCAGGAGCAGTTAGAACGGTTAAAACTTGAAGACGGCGTTCGAGTTCATGAGGAAACAAAACTAGAATTAGAACTATATGCTCGTGAAAACAACGAAAAATTAGTTAAGCCGTTTATTCTTGTTGTGGCTCAAGATACGAAACACGCAGAAGATCTCATGAATATGATGGAAAGCGACGACTTTTTTGAAGGACGTTATAAAGGAAAAGTCATTACCGTTCATTCCAATCAGCGTGGGGAAGAAAAAGATGAAACAATTAAAGAACTGTTAGCACTTGAAGATCCTCATTCAAAAGTAGAAATTGTTATCCATGTGAATATGTTAAAGGAAGGTTGGGACGTCACCAATTTATATACGATTATTCCACTTCGTGCGGCAAATTCAAAAACGTTAGTTGAACAATCGATTGGCCGCGGTCTTCGTCTTCCGTATGGTAAACGTACAGGTGTGCCGGCAGTTGATCGTTTAACGATTATTGCCCATGATAAATTCCAAGAAATTATTGATGAAGCGAACAACCCTACTTCGATTATCCGCCGAGGTGTTGTTATTGGTCGTGATATAGCACAGACGGAGAAAAAAATGGTTGTCGTTGAATCAAACGTAGAAGCTACGCTCATTGAGCAACTTGTCGGTGAAAATAAACCTGTTACTCCTGAGGAAGAAACGAAAATGGAACTAAAGAAAAGTATTGCAGAAACTGTGGTGAAAACGATTGCGAATAAACAAACGTTGTATAGTTCCAAGCAATTAAAAGACCCGTCAGTCCAACAGCAGATCATTCATGAAGTCAATGAGCTTTACGCATCGTCTCAGTTGTCCTTATTTGAAGAGGAGCCGCAAAAAATAGTGGAAAACATGGTGGCAAAGGCGGTTGAATTAATTCCTGATTTGTCGATTGAAATTCCAAGGGTGATTTTACAACCGACGGGCGACATTTCATGGGGGTATTACGATTTTGATTTAGATTGTAGTGCGATTCCGAAATTGCAACCAGTTGCGGAAAATATTTTAATTGAGCATTTACGTACTCATGAACGGGAATTATTACAAATCAAAAAAGACGTCCAAGGAACAGAAGAGCATTTAGAAAATTATATTGTGTTTCATCTCATAGATTATCCGAACATTTCGTATGATGACCATGCGGAATTGTTATATAAACTATCAGGACAACTCATTGATTATCTTCGTAGTTATTTGAAAGAGGATGATGTAAAAAATGTTGTTATTTACAATGCACAACGACTAGCTCAACTTATTTATGTACAAATGAAAGCACATTATTATGAAGAGCAAACGAATTATGAAGTGATTGTTCGGGTAGGATTCGACACATTAAAGAGCAACGTAGTAACCGTCGATGCTGATGAAGAAGTGCGCGATTTTCGCCAACCTATTACGAATAAATCCTCGATTCGTGGCATGTGCTTTGGCGGCTTTACAAAATGCTTATATCGAACGCAAAAATTCGAGTCCGACGCAGAACGAAAATTCGCTACCATTTGTGAAAGCGATCCATCCGTTTTAAAATGGCTGAAACCAACGCAAAACCATATCAAAATTTACTACAACCAGACAAAGGCATACATTCCAGACTTTATTGTTGAAACGATTGACAAAATGTATATATGTGAGATCAAAGCGGCCAATAAAATCGAAGACGATAAAGAAGTCAAAGCGAAAGCGAAAGCAGCGATCACTTGGTGCCAACACGCCTCCAACCACGCCCGCGAAAACAACGGGAAAGAATGGATATACTTGCTAATCCCACACGATGATGTTGATTCGAATAAGACGATAAAAGGGTTGGAGGCACTATATAGACAAAATTAGCGAAGAAAGATACAGCTCAGCCATCCATTTACGACAGAAGTTGCTAAAACTTCTGTCTTTTTTTTGTTTTTAACGACAGAATTCGACAGATTTTTTTGTGGAATTTATTTAAGATAAGGGTGGATGCTTGTGAGGGGAGGTTTCAGAATATGAAATTACATAGTCTCTATTTAAAGAATTTTCGAGGATATAGGGAGGAAATGATAGATTTTTCTGAGGGTATGAATGTTATTATCGGCAAAAACGATATTGGTAAATCGACAATTATGGAAGCATTAGAAATATTTTTTAACGGTGAGAATAAGGATGCTCTAGTGAAACTAGAGGTAGAAGATTGTAATGTAAATAGTACAGAGAAAGTTATAGAAATAGGCGCATGCTTTACATTCGAAGAAGAGGAAATTACAGTAATAGACTCTTCTAATCCGACATCCCTGAAAGATGAGTATTTATTAAATAAAGACGGATTACTAGAAATTAAAAAAATTTGGGATTGCTCTAAAGATAAAATAACAGCTTCAAGTTTAAAGGTTTATTTAGTAGCACACTATCCAAAAGGAATTGATAAACCTTTGATTACTCTGAAGCAAGAGGAGTTAAGAAGAGAGTTGCGTAACATTGCTGAAGAGATTGATAATTATGATTTAGTTAATAAAAATAAAAACGCAGAAATGAGAAAGGCATTATATAAATATTTGGTAAATGAAAAGACTGAATTTGAAACAAGGTTTATTGAAATTCAAAAAATTGATAAGGATAGTAAAGATATTTGGGAGAAAATCAAATCAAATTTACCATTATATTTTTTATTTCAGTCAGATCGGAGTAACTCTGACAATGATAGTGAAGTGCAAAATCCTCTTAAAATTGCCACGAAAAAAGCATTAGCGGAGATGGAGGATCGATTAAACACTGTTGTAAAAGAAGTTGATGAAAAGGTTTCGACTATTGCAGAAAATACTATTAATAAATTAAAAGATTTCAATGGTCAAATTGCAAATAGGCTAAAAACTAAGCTTAATCATAAACCTTGGGATTCCTTATTCTCTTTCCAACTAGAAAGTGACGATGGTATTGCATTAAATAAGCGGGGAAGTGGTATTAGGAGATTAATTCTTATAAGTTATTTTCGTGCTGAAGCGGAAAGAATTGCGGAAGAAAGAAATAATAAGAATATTATCTATGCAATAGAAGAGCCTGAAACTTCTCAACACCCAAACTTTCAAAGGATGATTATTGACTCGCTCCTAAAAATTAGTTCGGATGATAAGCATCAAGTTATTATCACAACTCATACACCAGAAATTGCAAAAATGGTAAATTTGGATAGTTTGATTTTTATAAGTAAAGATGAATATGGTCCTAAAATAGTGAGAGAAGAAGAAGAAAAGCTGAAGGGGATAGTCAAATCACTAGGAATTTTACCAACTATTGAATCAAAGGTAGTTATTTGCGTTGAAGGGGAAAATGATATTAACTTTATAAGAAATATTAATCAAGCTATTGATGATTTCAAAAGTATAATAGATTTAGAAAAAGCCAATATAAGCATGATTGGAATGAAAGGGAGTAACCTAGTAAACTGGGTAAATAGAAACTATTTAAAAAATTCAAATGTTATTGAGTTTCATCTCTATGACAATGATAGGGAGGATTATAGAAAAACAATAGAGGAGATTAAAGCTAATAATGATGGAAGAAGGTTTGGAGAAATAACTTCAAAACGCGAAATGGAAAATTATATTCCACCAGAATTGATTGAAGAAGAGTTTGGTATAAATTTAGACTTAGAAAAAATGAATTGGGATAATGTAGATGTACCAAAGCTTTTGGTAAGTAAAATTATGCAACATATCAAATGTTCCAAGAAAAGAGAAGAAGCTATAAAAGGGTGCTTGAATGGACAGCTTTCTAAGAAAATTACAAAAGAACATTTAATCTATTGCAATAGCTATGAAGAAATAAAATCATGGTTTGAACAAGTAGCGTATTTATACAATAAAAATTGGTATGAACAGCTTCTTCAATCTCCTACAACTTCTTTAAACAATTAATATTTATGTTCGAGAGGATAGTGTTACTGTTCGCCTATCGAGTACGGTACCTCTGCATTGCGATCCAAAAAGTAGATAATATAAAATCGGTTTGGTTTCGGTGCCTGTCACCTGTCGACGATAAAGGGGCAAATTTTATTTTTTATAGAAAGGAGTTATTCACATGATCGTTACAACAACAAATAGCATTGAAGGAAAGCAAATTGAGCAATACCTCGGTTTAGTGTCTGGTGAGGTGATTTTAGGGGCTAACGTCGTACGCGATTTTTTAGCGAGCATTACAGACATTATCGGTGGGCGAAGTGGAACATACGAAAGCAAGTTAGCTGAAGGTCGAGACATGGCTGTAGAAGAAATGGTAAAAAAAGCGCGCAATATGGGAGCAAATGCAGTAATTGGTGTCGATCTTGATTTTGAAACGTTGCGCGATGGCATGATGATGTGCATTGCGACAGGTACAGCGGTGAAAGTGAAGGAATAGGAAATTTTGGGGAGAAGCCAAGTCGGCTTCTTTTTTCTTTTTTACGGTTGAGCGTGTATTCAAAATTTCGTTGAGAAACTGACATACAATGTTCAATGATGAACGAATTCTAAAGTGCATATATTTTTTACAATAAAGATTGTGATACATTCAACAGAATAAAGAGACGTTTTTCGTTAAAATGAGGCGAGGAGAGTGAGTGAGATGAGGTGGGTTCCTTCACGATTTAATGCAATCTCGCATACAGATTCAGGTGAAATGATCATTTACAATAGTTATACAGGTGCCATTGTGGCAGTTGATGAACAAGAAAAGTCTGAAGTATTGTATGCATTACGCAAGGGGATAGGCGATGAACGGGCTGATATCTTTCAAACGCTTGTACAATGTGGATTTTTAGTTCCAAACCAAACGGATGAAAGACGGCGAGCGCAATTTTTACATGCTTCCATGCATCGAACAGATGTCATGCATCTTATTATTTTACCGACTGAAGCATGTAATTTTCGCTGTACATATTGTTATCAGGACTTTGCCCGCGGACATATGAAACGGGAAATCATTGAAGGGTTGAAACGTTTTTTAGAACAAAATATGGCACGGTTACGACATTTAACGGTTAGTTGGTTCGGTGGAGAACCGTTATTGGCGCTTCACATTATTCAAGAATTAAGTGAATGGATCATTTCGTTAGCGGAGAGATATGGTGTAACGTATGAAGCGGACATCTCGACAAACGGTTACTATTTATCAAAAGAAACGCTGCAACAACTGTTACGTTATCACGTCCGTCGCTTTATGATTACCATCGATGGAGCAGAAAGGATCCATGATGCCCGTCGTTTTCTAGCGGATGGACAAGGTACGTATCATACAATCATGCAACATTTACGGGATATTCGTACGTTACACGACTCATTTGATATTTATCTTCGTCTGAACTTTGATGAAGCAAACATCGATCATGTTCCATCATTCCTTGCCGACTTAGCGCACGAATTTGCAGGGGATGCTCGTTTTCAATTGTTTTGCCGTCCAGTTGGAAGATGGGGTGGAAAAAATGATGAACATTTGCCGATCTGTGATGATCGCACAGCTGAAAGGAAAATATGGGAATTGACTGAACAGGCTGTAAAACAAGGGATTTCGATGAGTAAGATTATTGAGTCGATGCTTACACCTGGAGGGGCGGTTTGTTATGCAGCTAAGCCCCATTCCTTGGTAATCGGAACAGACGGACAGTTGTATAAATGTACGTGTTTTTTAAATGAGCCATATAATCATGTGGGTAAACTTCATACAGATGGAACGATACATATTGACTATGATCGTTTTGCATTGTGGGTGACGTCGGGCGAAGAACAAGATGAAACGTGCCAGTCTTGTTTTTTTCGACCAGCTTGCCAAGGGAATCATTGCCCGCAGTATCGAATTAGGAAAGGTAAACGTCCTTGTCCGTATGAAAAAAGAAAAATAAAACAAGTATTGCAACTTATTTACCGACAGGAGAAGGAGGTGATCCGATGAAAATTGTACGGCCAGCTGTTTCCCCAACAGCAACTTCAGCTTCAGGACGGTTGTCTAAATCTGTACCGGGCAACTTGAAATAATGGGGAATCAAGGTTTTCCTTGGTTCCTTTTTGTATATTGACTCATGTATAAAAAAGGGATATGATGTAATTAGAAATTTATCTAAATATCTATTTTTTTGAGTTATATTTAGACATTTATCTAAATATCTAAAAGAAAGTAGGTGAAAAAGGATGTCGTTTAACGAAGCGTTTAAAGCGATTGCTGATCCGAACCGAAGAAAAATTCTTTCTTTATTAAAAAAAGGGGACTTAACAGCAGGGGAAATTGCCGAACATTTTGATATGCAAAAGCCGAGCGTTTCCCATCATTTAAAAATATTAAAGCAAGCCGACTTAGTGGAAGATCGCCGAGTTGGTCAGCATATTTATTATTCATTAAACACAACGGTGTTCCAAGATTTAATGAGCTGGTTTTATGACATATTACAAAAAGAAGGTGATGAATCATGAAAAAGCATTCGCTTGTTATTTTTCTCATTATATGTAGCTATATCTTAAGTTTATTAGCCATTCCGTATTTGCCGAATGAGGTAGCCGTTCATTGGAACGTTGCAGGAGAACCAGATGGCTTTATGAGTAAATGGTGGGGCGCGTTATTACTTCCGATTTTGTTAACAGGAATTGTTGCTCTCATCGTCTTTTTGCCGAAAGTGGATCCACGCAAAGAAAACTACGAGAAATTTGAAAAAGTATATCGTATTTTTTTACATGTATTTGTTTTGTTTTTATTTAGCATACATGTGGTGACGCTTGCGTATAATATCGGAATTCCTGTGCAAGTCGATGTCGTTGTGCCGATTGGAGTTGGAATGTTGTTCATTGTCCTTGGCAATTATATGCCGAAAATTAAACCGAATTATTTCATTGGCATTCGCACCCCTTGGACGTTAGAAAATGAAGTAGTTTGGCAAAAAACGCACCGTGTCGGTGGAAAAGTGTTTGTTATCATGGGTGTATTGATTATGTTCACGATATTTGTAACAAGTGTGTGGCGCTTTATTTTTCTTATGATCATCGTATTTGGTGGCACGATGTATTTGTTTATCCAGTCGTATTTATTTTCGCGTAAATGAAAGGGGAGATCGATTTGGTTGGGATGTCTATTCAGTTGTTTCTTTCTTTGATTGTTCCTTTTGCACTTATCATATATGGACGAAAAAAAGGATGGCTTTCTTGGAAAGCGTTCGGTGTCGGCTTGCTTATTTTTGTTTTATTTTCACAAGTGTTAGAGAAGATGCTTCACTTTCTCGTAATTGATCCGAGCGGCACATCACTAAAAGGAACAAGTAGCGTTTGGGCGTTTGTCGCTTACGGAGCTTTAGCAGCCGGAGTATTTGAAGAGATAGGGAGATATGTTGGATTTCGTTTCATGTTAAAAAACAATCGATCGTATGGGGATGGGCTATCATTTGGCTTAGGACATGGAGGAATGGAAGCCGTGCTAATTGGTGCTTTTAGCGCTGTGAACATGATGGTCATTTCTCATCTCGTCGAAACAGGGCAGTTTGAGCAAATTGCTTCCTCTCTTCCTGCTACGCAAGTGGAGATGCTCAAAACTATGTTAAATCAGCCTGATTGGATGTATGTATTAGGTGGTATAGAGCGAACATTTGCGATAGTGATTCATGTTGCGCTTTCGCTTCTTGTTTTATACGGGGTTCGGAAAGGACAATTCCGTTATGTGGTGTATGCGATTTTGATTCATACGTTAATTGATGTAGTCCCTGCGTTATATCAAGTGAAAATCATTTCGAATGTTTGGGTGATCGAAACAATCTTTGCTTTTTTGGCAATCGCTTCACTTGTCTTCATTCGACGTATAGCAGAAAAATTTTAAAAACATATTGCATCGAAACGCGTTTCATACCTTATGCTTGCGTCAAAAGCATAAGGGAGGAGAATTTTATGGGTATATTGTATATTTTTATTTTATGTGTTATTGAGTTAATCGGAGCACAGTTCGCCATAGAAGCAGATTCAAAGCGAAAGTAAAAAGGGGGGATGGACAAATGAAACAAATAAACATTGGTAACTCTAGCCTAACAGCATCGGAAATTGTGTTAGGGTGCATGCGAATTTCGGGAATGTCTGTTTCTGAGCTATCGCGGTATATAGACGAAGCGCTTGAAGCAGGAATTACGATGTTTGACCATGCAGATATTTACGGAAAAGGGCGTTGTGAAGAGCTGTTTGGCGAAGTGCTTGCTTCTCGTCCGCATTTGCGCGGACGCATTCACATTCAAAGCAAATGTTCGATTCGTGATGGCTATTATGACTTATCAAAAGAGCATATTTTAGCATCGGTCGATGGCATATTGAAGCGACTTCAAACCGATTATTTAGACATGTTGCTTTTACATCGGCCGGATACACTGATGGAACCAGAAGAAGTAGCAGAGGCGTTTGAACGTTTACATGAAAGTGGAAAAGTTCGGCATTTCGGGGTGAGTAACTTCAATAGTATGCAAATTGAGCTATTGCAAGCATACGTTAAACAGCCGATTATCGCGAACCAAATGCAGTTCAGTATTATGCATGCGAATTTAGTGACAAGCGGCATTCAAGCAAATACGCTATTTGATGGAGCAATGAACCGCGACGGACATATTTTAGAATATTGTCGCCTAAAAAATATCACCCTCCAAGCATGGTCTCCGTTCCAATACGGCTTTTTCGAAGGAGTGTTCATTGACAACGAAAAATTTCCAGAAGTTAATGAAGTACTCGGACGGCTAGCGGAGGAAAAAGGAGTAAGCAAGTCAGCGATTGCTGTCGCTTGGATTTTGCGCCATCCAGCGAACATGCAAGTGATCGTTGGCACAACAAACTCTGCTCGCTTAAGAGACATTTGCCAAGCAAGTCACGTGCAACTCTCTCGACAAGAGTGGTACGAAATCTATCGTACGGCAGGTCATCGGTTGCCGTAATTGACGAAAACACTTTTTTGGCGATTGCTGAAAAAGTGTTTTTTCATTGCTTAAGCTCTGTCATCTTTTCATACCACCGTGCTAAAATAAGGGGGGATTATTTTTATACTGGGGGACTGAACGATGACAATGACGACGAAGATTAAAACAGACATTGAAATTGCCCAAGAAACGAAATTAAAGCGCATTCAAGACATTGCAAGTGAACTGGATTTGTTAGAAGAAGAGATTGAACCGTATGGGCATTATAAAGCGAAAATTTCCCTTCATGCACTGAAGCGGTTAGCGACGAAACAAGATGGTAAAGTCATCTTAGTGACGTCGATTAATCCAACGCCAGCGGGAGAGGGAAAATCGACGGTCACTGTCGGTCTTGGTCAAGCATTACATAAAATGGGTAAAAAAGTGATAATTGCGATGCGGGAACCTTCCCTTGGTCCGACGATGGGAATAAAAGGCGGTGCGACAGGTGGAGGGTATTCACAAGTGTTGCCGATGGAAGACATTAATTTGCACTTTACAGGAGACTTACATGCGATTACGACCGCGAACAACTCCTTAGCTGCGCTTATTGACAACCATATTCACCAAGGAAATGAATTACGAATCGATACGCGCCGCATCGTTTGGAAGCGAGCAGTTGACTTGAATGACCGTGCACTACGTAAAGTCGTGGTCGGATTAGGTGGACCGACGCAAGGCGTGCCACGCGAGGACGGATTCGATATTACCGTTGCCTCTGAAATCATGGCGGTGTTTTGCTTAGCAACCGATTTGCAAGATTTAAAGCGACGTTTAGCAAACATGGTGGTAGCATATAACGTGGATCGTCAACCTGTGACCGTAGCGGATCTTGGCGCCGAGGGAGCCCTCACACTTTTATTAAAAGATGCGCTAAAACCGAATTTAGTCCAAACGGTAGAACATGTACCTGCGCTTGTGCACGGTGGTCCGTTTGCCAATATCGCTCACGGATGCAATAGCGTTATCGCAACAAAAATGGCGCAAAAGCTTGGGGACTATGTCGTGACAGAGGCGGGATTTGGTGCGGATTTAGGTGCGGAGAAATTTTTACATATTAAAGCGCGCACGGCAGGAATTGAACCATCAGCAGTTGTCATTGTGGCAACGGTTCGGGCGTTAAAAATGCACGGCGGGGTAGGGAAACAACAACTAGCGAGCGAAAATGTCGAGGCATTAAAAAAAGGACTAGCCAATTTAGAGAAACATATTGAAACGATTCAAGCGTTTGGTTTGCCGTTTGTCGTTGCTATTAACCGTTTTATTACGGATACAAATAAAGAAATTCAAGCATTAACGGCATTTTGTGAAGAAAAAGAATATCCTGTATCGTTAACGGAAGTATGGGAAAAAGGTGGGGATGGCGGAATTGATTTAGCTCATAAAGTATTAGAAGTAATCGAAAATACAAAAAGCACGTACACTCCGTTATACGAATTAGATGAACCGATTACGGATAAAATTCAAAAAATCGCGCGCGATGTTTATGGTGCAAGCGACGTTTCTTTTTCTGACAAGGCGAAAAAGCAAATCGAACAATTTACATCGTTTGGGTGGGACAAGCTCCCGATTTGCATGGCAAAGACGCAATATTCGCTTTCCGATGACCCAACAAAGCTTGGCCGCCCGACCGATTTCACGATCACAGTGCGCGAATTAAAACCATCGATTGGCGCTGGATTTCTCGTCGCCTTAACAGGGGATGTCATGACGATGCCAGGCTTGCCGAAACAACCAGCAGCGCTTCAGATGGATATCGACGAACATGGAAACGCACGCGGACTTTTCTAAGTGAGCAATAAGGTAGCGTCTCATCTGTGTGATGAGGCGCTTTTTATGAGTAAACAAAAAATTGAAATGTTGGCAGAAGGTATTATAATGTAAATATTCAATTTGTTTTCTAGGGAGAGAGGAAGATGCAAGCTAGTGTTGAACAACGCACAAATATGCAAACAGTCGTTTATCCGATTTTAATTGCCATTAGTATTGGTCATTTATTGAATGATGCCATGCAAGCTGTGGTGCCAGCGCTATTTCCGATTTTAGAATCATCCATGCGCTTATCTTATACACAAATTGGTTGGATTGCATTTACGCTGAATATGACTTCGTCTATCCTACAGCCGGTTGTCGGCTTGTTTTCCGATCGGTATCCATCGCCGAGCTTTTTGCCGCTTAGTATGGGAGCGAGCCTATTAGGTATGATTGGATTAGCGTTTGCACCTAATTTTTTCTTTGTGTTATTGTCCGTTTTATTCATTGGATTTGGTTCAGCTATATTTCATCCAGAAGGTTCGCGCGTCGTTTATTTTGCCGCTCGGGCGAGAAGGGGGTTCGCTCAATCCATTTATCAACTTGGCGGAAATACAGGCAACGCTCTTGCACCATTGTTTACAGCGCTCATTTTTGTTCCATTTGGTCAAAAGGGAGCAGTTTGGTTTGTCATTGTTGCAGCACTTGGAATGATTGTTTTATTTTGGGTGTCGAAGTGGTATGCTGTTCAATTGCATCAAGTGAACAAACGCCGGAAGGAAACGATGGGAGAGAAGAAACAAATAAGTCAAAAGATTATATTTGCACTTATCCTCCTAGTTCTTTTAGTATTTGCACGTTCGTGGTACTATGCTGGAATTTCAAATTATTATCAATTTTATTTGATGAAATATTACGATATTTCCATTCGTGAGGCGCAGCTTTATTTATTTGTTTTTATGATTGCTGGAGCGATCGGTACCGTTTTTGGCGGTCCGCTTGCTGATCGATTTGGGAGACGAAATTTAATTTTTGCATCCACGCTCGGTACGGCACCGTTTGCGCTCATTTTGCCATATGTGCCACTTCATTTTGTTTTGCCAATTATTTTTGTCACGGGTTTTATTTTATCGTCTAGTTTCGCTACGTTTGTCGTCTATGCACAAGAATTGCTTCCAGGAAATGTTGGGATGGCTTCGGGATTAATTGTTGGTCTTGCGTTTGGGATGGGGGCGCTTGGAGCGGTTGCACTTGGAAAAATTGCTGATGTGTATACGTTAAAAGCACTTATGGTCATGTGTAGTTTCCTTCCCTTATTTGGTGTCTTGACATTTTGGCTACCTAAGGAAACGTAAGTATCGCTTGTGGCTATACAGATGCCCGTTCAATAAGGCGAACGAGCATTTTTTCTTTTTGGGACTGTGTAAAAAAGTCATGCATTCGCATGTTAAAGTAATGAAAAAGCATATAGACATCAATCCGGCTTGCCCGTTTTTCTAGGCAAGTTGGCAACTATGGTAAGTCGATAAGCATAAATTGGCTATCTGCTTTTGCGGTAATATGCAATATTGGCGTATTTGTTATACGGGCGGCGTCACGACGGTGTAATATCGTTTCGTCGTTTAACGTAATCTCCCCCTCGATAACAAACAAATATATTCGACGTCCTTCTTGTTGTTGGAATGTAACGTGCTGGTTACTTTCTAGATTAGATAAATACATCGTTATGTCTTGATGAATGTAGGCAACTTCATTTCCGGCCTGTGTTTTCGAAACAATAGGCAATAAACGGTTCTTCATTTTTTGAATATCGTATGAAACTTGTTCATATGACGGGGTAAGGCCGCGTGCTTCAGGTAGAAACCAAAGTTGTAGAAGATTGACTTCTTCTGTAGCAGATGGATTCATTTCTGAATGTACAATGCCTGTTCCGGCTGTCATCCGTTGTACTTCACCGAATGAAATGATGCGATGATTGCCGAGATTATCGCGATGTTCAAGTTGTCCTTTTAGAACGACTGTAACAATTTCCATTTCTTGATGGGGGTGCGCTCCAAAACCACGTTGTGGCGCGATGATATCATCATTAAATACACGTAATGGACCAAAGTGCATATTGTTTCGATCAAAGTATTCAGCGAATGAAAAACTAAAATAGCTTTGTAGCCAACCGTGGTTTGATTGAAACCGTTTATGTCCAGGATATACGTGAATCATGGTGTGCCTCCTTATTTTATGAGTGCATCAATTGAGTAGTCGCCTGCGCCGATAAGAGCAATACCGATCACAACAACAATCAAAATAAAGTTGTACTCAAAGCCATTTTGAGTGACCCAAAATCCATTCGGAGCGTGCACTTTTACAATAGCGACGACCATTGTAGCAGCGAGCAACAAAGCGGCAAATGGGGTGAACAGCCCGAGAGCAAACAACAATCCCCCAACGAACTCCGCTAGGCCAGCAATGAGTGCCATTGTCACTCCCGGTTTTAACCCAATGGACTCAAGCCACCCACCTGTTCCTTTTAAGCCGTATCCTCCGAACCATCCAAACAACTTTTGAGCCCCATGACCGACAAACGTTAAACCAACAGCGAGACGAATAAGTAAAATACCAATGTGCATCATGATCATTTCTCCTCGTATAGTATGTTTAGAAAGATTTTTAAATCGAATTTCCAGTTGGATATGCTCCTTGACAATCGCATATGTGTAAGTGATTTGCCCACGGGGGAGGGGCGCGCCCCTCCCCCGTGGATGGCACTACATCGGGGTTGGACTTTTCGCGATGTTCTTGGATAATGGTCTTAGGATCATCGGGGACACTCTTCTCTCTCCTGTAGCTTTGACTACTTAGAAAGTCTGTCTCCCCGGCTCCTGTTCGGACTTCTAACCCGCAGGCTGTTCCCGTTGGTTTCCCATGCTGGAAGGAGCAGCTTCCAGGCAGCCCATGGCCCAACGTGAGTTCTCATATGCGAGGGTGACTGGTCAACAGGCGCGGTCCGGGGGCATCCCGAAGAGTCCCAACCCCACGATCCTACTACGATTGGAGGTGATCTCATGAAACTCTACGTCGGGATTGACGTGAGCTCAACGGACTTATACACGTGTATCATGGATCAAGAAGGAAACACGTGCGCCCAATTCAAGGTGGACAATCATCTCCTTGGCGCGACCTTCCTTCGCGATCAAATCCTCCTGTGGGCCAACAAGCTCCAACCATCCGAAATTCTCATCGGGATGGAAGCCACTTCGGTCTACAGCTGGCATCCAGCGATGTTTTTCCACCAACAGGAGGAGCTGAAGTCTTGGAATGTCAAGGTGTTTACCATCAATCCAAAGCTCATTCGCAAATTTAAAGAAGCGTACACTGACTTGGATAAAACGGACGGCATCGATGCGTGGATCATCGCCGATCGGCTTCGCTTTGGCCGTTTGAAAGTGACAGCTGTCATGCAAGAACAGTTTATCGCCCTTCAACGGCTCACGCGCATGCGCTATCATCTCGTCCATCAGCTGACTCGGGAAAAGCAGTACTTCCTCCAACACTTGTTTTACAAGTGCAGTTCCTTTACCCAAGAGGTGGACAGCTCCGTGTTCGGACATGCCATCTTAGAGCTTCTTCTCGAGTCGTTTAGCTTAGACGAAATCAGTCAGATGGACGTGCAACAGCTCGCTGACTTCTTGCGCCAAAAAGGACGCAATCGCTTTGCCGATCCGGAATGCATCGCCAAGTCCATTCAAAAGGCGGCTCGTTCGTCGTATCGGCTTTCCAAATGTGTCGAGGATTCCATCGACTTGCTTTTAGGGCTATCGATTCAATCCATCCGTAGCCTTCAAGCGCAAATTAAAGAGCTAGATAAAGCGATTACTCGCCATTTGGAAGGCATCCCAAATACGTTACAAACGATTCCCGGCATTGGTCCGGTCTACGCCGCTGGCATCTTAGCCGAAATTGGACAAATCGAGCGCTTTGACAACCAAGCCGCCTTAGCAAAGTATGCAGGTTTGACTTGGTCTAAGCACCAGTCCGGTCGGTTCCAAGCCGAGGAGACTTCCCTCATTCGTTCCGGCAATCGCTATCTCCGTTACTACCTAGTGGAGGCTGCCAACTCGGTACAACGGCATGATGCGTCGTTTCGCACCTATTACCGGAAGAAGTATGAGGAAGTACCAAAGCACCAACACAAACGAGCCCTCGTCCTCACCGCTCGAAAACTCGTGCGTGTGATCGATGCGCTGCTACGCAACGGTCAAATCTACACGCCAAGAAAGGGGGAAGATCGATAGGGGTATCGATCTAACTGATTTTGCATTAAAACCCAGTTAATGACATAAGACAAGACTGGGCTTCTTAAGTATTGCCTTTTTTCGGGTCATCGGACAATCGAATTTCCAATTTCGATGATTTTTCACCTTGACATATTACCGCAGGACTTTCATATATCTTGATTTCAAGATAAAAGTTGTGCGATAGGCCTTTAAAAAGGCGCTAATGAAAGACCTATCTTTTTGAGCAAATGAATCGCCATTTCTTTTTCATCTGTGGACAAAGATTGGAAAATCTCCAACATTTTTTGTGCGTGTTGCGGAAAAATGTGATCCATTAGTGCTTTTCCTTCGTCAGTAATAACAGCGTACGTAATGCGCCGATCTTTTTCACAACGTTGCCGGACAATATATCCTTTTTCTTCGAGTTTGTCGACGACATATGTCATACTTCCACTAGTGAGTAAAATTTTGTCACCTATTTGTTGAATCGGCTGCGCTCCTTTATGATACAGTAAATCGAGCACACCAAACTCCGTTGGGTTTAGTCCGTAACGTTGGATGTCATGCTTAACATGTTCGGATACGGCTTTATGTGCCCTAGAAAGAACAACGAATAGTTTTAACGATAATGTTTGCTCGTTTTGATTCATACGCATCAACCTTTATCTTGACTTCAAGATAATTATAAACTTACGAAAAGTAAGTTGTCAACGGTTAATATGTCATCATTTGTTCAAAAAATTCCATCGTCAAGTGATTTGTAGCACAACTTGAATTTTATGTAAGACATTATAATAGATTGTGAAGGAAAAATGAAAAGAGGTGAGGAAATGAAACAGTCACTGCTTATTTTTTTGCTTAGCGCTGTTATAGGCTTGGCGGGTGGATATACATATTTCCATTTCGCTAACAAAGAGCCTGCCAAAGAACAACCAACAGCTACTGAGCAAAGCAACGAAACATCGACTGAACAAAAGGACACCACTGTAAGTTCGAAGGAGGGGGAAATCTTTAAACAAAAAGGGTGTATTTCTTGTCACGCTATTTCTAAATTGAACGTGCAAGGCGGTACGACAGGACCGGACTTATCGAACGCTTATGTAGAAGTCGAAGAAAAACATGGAAAACCAATTGATGAGTTTTTAAAGGAGCCAACGTCTGCGGTGATGTCTGGCGTAATCAAATCGAATCCATTAACGGATGAAGAACGAAAAGCGATCGTTCAAGCGTTAAAAGTTGCCTCGGAAAAATAAACGAAAAGAGGTGTTCGTATGAAGAAAAAATGGATTTCCGCCATTTCTGGATTGGCTGTCGGTGTGTTAGCTTCCACTGTTTTTTTCGGCGATTTTTCTCCAAAACAACCGACTTCAACGGCATCTGCGAAAACTAATGCGGAAAAAGTATACGTTCCGTTTGGTGAGAAAGATGAATACTACTTATTTGCTTCTGGTGGCCACTCAGGACAGTTATTTGTATATGGTGTTCCATCGCTTCGACGCATTCGAACTGTCCCTGTATTTTCACTTGACTCCGCTACTGGATATGGATGGGACGAACATTCGAAAAAAATGCTTGGCGGCTACACATGGGGAGATTTGCACCATCCTGCGCTTTCCGAAACGAACGGAGATTATGACGGAAAATATTTATTTGCGACCGATGTCGCCAACAGCCGTGCGGCAGTGATGGATTTGAAAACGTTTACCGTTAAAGACATTATTAGTGTGCCAAATACAAGCGGTCCACACTGTGCGGCATTTGTGACGGAAAACACGGAATATTTGTTTTTGCCGACGCGTTTTGCCGTTCCGCTTGGGGATAAATATGAATCGCTCGATGACTACAGCACAAAATACCGCGGCGTGATGAGCGCTGTCACATTTGATGAAAACGAGCAAAAATTAAATATTGCCTACCAAGTGGCGTTGCCGCCATGGTCATATGACTTGTCCGATGCAGGAAAAAAAGTATCAAAAGACTGGGCGGTTATTACGACATATAACACAGAAGAAGCAACAACGAACTTAGAAATTAACGCTTCCAAGGAAGACCGCGACTTTATCGTTTTATTTAACTGGCGGGAGCTTGAGAAAATGGTGAAAGAGGGAAAATACGATACGGTTGAGGGGCAAAAAGTGATTTTCCCAGAAAAACATGAAGGCGGCATTTATTTAATACCGGTAGCAAAATCGCCGCACGGAGTAGACGTCACCCCTGACGGCAAGCGATTTATCGCTTCAGGGAAATTAGCGCCATTACTTACTGTCTTCTCGTTTGAAAAGGCGTTTAAAGCGATTGAAAATAAAGAGTTTGCTGGTGAACGAAACGGAATCCCAATTTTAAAATATGAATCTGTCATGGAGCGTGAAGTGAATCCAGAAAATGCACTTGGACCACTTCATACCCAATTCGATGATAAAGGAATGGCGTATACGACGATGTTCATTTCCTCTGAAGTCGTCAAATGGGATCCGAACACAGGCGAAGTGCTTGACCGTGTGCCGGTGCAATATTCGCCAGGCCACTCGGTTGCTGCGGAAGGCGACACCGTTTCTCCAGACGGAAAATATTTAGTTTCGTTGAATAAATTGGCAAAAGACAGCTATTTATCTGTTGGACCATCGCACCCAGAGTCGATGCAGTTAATTGATATTAGCGGCAAAATGGAAGTGATTCAATCGGCACCGGTCGATCCGGAACCGCACTACGGGCAAATGATTAAAGCAGATAAAATTAAAACGATTGAAGTATATCCAAAAGACGAGAAAAACCCGTACGCTGTCTTTAATCAAAAAGATACGCGCATCGTCCGCAAAGGGAACGAAGTGCACGTATATGGTATTGCGATGCGTTCGAAATTCATTTTTGACGCGAAAGCAAAACGTCCAGATGTCATAGAGGTAAACGAAGGCGATAAAGTATTCATTCACCTTACAAACATCGACCGCGACGAAGATATTACACACGGCTTTGCGATTAATAAATACAACATTAATATTGAAGTGCAGCCAGGGCAAACGAACACAGTAGAATTTGTGGCGGATAAAGCAGGAACATATCCAATTTATTGCACAAACTTTTGTTCGGCATTGCACCAAGAAATGACAGGATATTTACTCGTCAAACCAAAGCAATAAGAAAAAGGGGGGAATCTTTCCCCCTTTTAATTAAAAGGAAGTGAAAAGAATGAAGAAAGCGAAATTATCTGTTTCATCCGCACTCATCATTAGCTGTGCGGCTGTTTTAATCGGTGCATCGCTCTTTTTTCCGTGGTGGGGAATGCGGTTTGTTGCACCGCAATATCCTGAGGGACTCGATATTATTGTCTATCCCAATAAGCTGAAAGGAAATATCGACATTATTAATGGGTTGAACCATTATATCGGCATGAAACCGTTCAGCGAAGAAAGCTTTCCGGAATTGTCGTATTTGCCGTACGTTATCGGGGCGCTGGCGGTTTTGACGTTAGTGGTCGCGTGGCTTCGCGATAAACGATGGCTGTTCGGACTAATCATTGTTTTTGCTTTCGGTGGATTGTTAGGGCTTTATGATCTTCATCGCTGGTTAGTTGACTTCGGAACAAATTTAAGCGATGATGCACCAATTAAAATCGAACCGTTCGTTCCGCCAGTGTTTGGGGAAAATCGCATCGCTAACTTTGTGACGAACAGCTATTTTTCTACCGGTGCGTATATGATTGGGGCAGCATTTCTCTTGCTTATACTTCCGTTATGGAGGGAGCGAAAACGATGAAAAAGTGGTTGCTTGGGCTTGTCCTTCTTTTCTTTCCGTTCCTCTCTCCACCGGCGACTTATGCAGAGGGGACGCTGCAACAACTAATTGATGAAACGCCAGCGAACGGAACGCTTTTATTAAAAAATAAAACATATGTCGGCGATATCGTTATCGAAAAGCCGATAACGATTAAAGGGGCAGCCCATACGGTTATTAAAGGAAGCGGCAACGGAAACGTCATCAGTATTCGCGCACCGCATGTGACGATTGCGAATGTGACGGTGACAAATAGCGGGAAAAGTCGTAGCACACAAGAAGAGTATGCCGCCATTAAAGTATATTCCGATAATAACACGTTGAAACATATTACGATTACCAATTCGTTTCACGGTATTTACTTAAGCCAAGCTCATCATAATGTCGTCGAATATGTGCGCGTCATTGGGAAAAGTGGGGAGATAGCTGGACAAGGGAATGGATTGCACGTGTATTACTCTAATTTTAACAAGCTTGCCCATAATACAATTGTCGGAACGAGAGACGGCATGTTTTTTGACTACGCCAATCATAACGTTGTGAAAGATAATGACGTTTCGCGTACAAGATACGGACTTCATTATATGTATTCAGACGATAACGAGTTTTACCGAAACCGATTTACGTTAAATACTGGCGGTGCGGCAATTATGAATTCGAATCGCATCGTGTTAAAAGGTAATGAATTTTTGTTAAATAAAGGAATGCGTTCGTTTGGAGTGTTGTTGCAAATGGCGAATGACAACAAAATTATTGGTAACGAATTTTATCAAAACGAACGAGCGTTCTATATTGATCAATCGACGAACAACTTTATGGAGGGCAATACGATTGTCAAAAACCAAATTGGCGTTGAATTATGGGGAAGTTCACAGCGCCAAACATTTACGAACAATCGTTTTTGGAATAATACGATTTCTGTATTAAGTTTAGGGGGCGAAGAAAATAATCGCTTCACGGCTGTTGATTATCCAAAATTAGGCATACTCCTCCCATATATTCGGGCATACTCAAATAAGACAGCTGCCATCTCGGATTTCCATTCGAGAGGAAGTTGCCCAGAGAAAAAACGACGGACAAACGAAAGAAAGGTAAGGGACGAGGTTGTCCGTTTTTCCGTTCGATGATATAGCCATCTCAGTAACACATAAGCGATAAATGCCGCAAAAAGTTGGTTGTATACCGCATGCTCGTTGGTGCCAAATAAGGTCGGAACGTTTAGATATTGCTTGATCCATCGGAAAAACACTTCCACTGTCCAACGTTCTTGATACATCTCGGCAATCTTTTCCGCCGATGCCTCTAAGACGTTCGTGACCACACGGATTTCATGCCCGTTCGCATCCTGAAAGATCACGACGCGATGGCGCTTTTTGGAACGACATTGTTTCGTTCCTAACTGGCAAGTAAAATCCGCCACAATAGAAGAAGAGGAGGAAGAAAGGCGCTTTAGGCTCTTTTTTTGATGGATCTCGACATTGTCTTTCATCCGAATCACAAACGGTTGCTTCTGTTCGACAAACCGATCGAGGCGTTCAATTTTAAAGTACGCTCGATCTTCGACAAGAACCGTTTGTACGTCTGTGAGCCGCTCTCCCACCGGTCCATCGTGGCGCAACCCTACGGTTTCTACGATGTCGCTCGGCATTTGTTGCTCAGGGGAATACGCGACGTGCATTTTCACTCCGGATCGTTCCCCATGATAGGGTGCCCATGTCAGGCGGTTTTTCCCCACGGTGACGGTCGTGGAGTCTACTATACGCAATGCTTTTGGAAAGCGAAGCGAACGGCGGGTTTGGCGATTGCACTTAGAAACAACCAAAGCAAATAAGCGCTTCATCACCTCGTACGGAACTTCTTTCGCTTTCTTAGAAACCGTCGAGTAATGAAACGTCGGCAATCCGTACATTTTCGCCACATCGGCACCATGACGGAAACTTTTCCATTCGTGAAGTGCCGCCAGCAGAAAAAAATCAACCAACGTGCGCACCGTAAACGTCCGCGAAGTGTCATGGTAGCCAACGGCTTCGGTAATCGACTGGAGATCTTCATCAGAAACAATTTTTTGCATCAAATTTGGGAGTGTGGTATGCTTGTGCATAGAGAGCACCTCCTAGGTTTGTTTGTGTTGTTACTTACATTCTACAGGAAAGGTGCTCTTTTTTCTATGTTTTTTATGGATATTATTGGTTAATCAACACGCCTGTAATCGCTTCAGTTTTCGTGGCGTAGGAAATCATTGGGGAGACGACGCGCACTTTTTTGACTTAAATCAAGACGGAAAAGGCGATTCTCCGTTTCAATATAAATCATCGTTACACAAAATCGTCGAACAAAATGAATTAGCGTATTTATTTTTAAATACACCAAGCATTAAACTATACGAAAAAATAAACGAGTTGATGCACGAAACAGAAGTTATGGCAACCGACAATCATCCGTTTGTCGATCGCCACAGCATGCCGTGGACAACGATATTAGTTGCGCTTGTAATGATGGTCTGGATTTTACAAAGCAAAAGGGGTCAACGACAATGAACTTTATTTGGAAAGAATGGTTAGAAATTTCTCGTGGAAAAGCGTTTTGGCTTTTCTTTATTTTGGTAGTTGCTACGTCTTTTTCCGTTTTTTTAAACACAAAAAATTTGCCGGTAGATGAAGGATTTGCAGTGTTTTTATTAACGCTGTTTGAAATGAATATTTATGTCATCCCAATTCTTTGTCTCTTTTTTGCTTCATTTGCTGTGATGCAAGAAAAAGAGTTTAAGACGCTCCTTATGATGATGGCGCGCAGCGGTTCATACGGCTCGTTTTTATGGCGAAAAAGCGTAGCAGTGCAAACGATCACGATCGGCATGTTTCTCCTTTCGTATTTTGTACTGATGATACCAGTAAAATTTGTTTTTTCGTTTCACGCGACACATTTTCTTTCTTTTTTAGCTGCTATCACGGTGCTCATTGTCATCTTTAATCAAATTGGGCTATTGTTAGGAAGCGTTTGCCGAACGAAAATTCAACTGATCGGTGCGAACTTATTTGTTCTTTTCTTTTTCTTATATTTGTACGATTTCGTGTTGCTTTATATGTTGCCGAACGTCACTTATGATAACGTCCAAAGCTTTGCGCTCCTTTATTTCTTGCAGCCGATGCATACGCTTCGTTTCTTTTTAGAAACGTCGCTTGGTGTTTTTTCGCTCGATTATTTATCGCGAACGATGGAAAAATTTTTCTCATTTCCAGCGCTAACGTTAGTAGCACTCAATATCGTCGTTTGGGTTGGTATCGTCTTTTTCGCTTCTGTCTTGTTTTATCGGAAGGGGGAACAAGGATGATTGTTATGGAACATGTCACCGTCGCGTACAAGCAGAAAAAAGTGTTAGACGATGTTTCACTTGTCGTGGGGAAAGGAGAGCGGTGCGCGCTTATCGGAAGAAACGGAGCGGGCAAATCGACGCTTATTTCGAGTGTGTTAAATATGATCCCGATAAAGCAAGGGAAAATTTCGATTTGCGGCATCCCAAACAAACAACACCAGTGGAAACCGCATGTCGCTTATTTGCCGGAAAAGTTTCAGCTATATCCTCATTTGACAGGAGAAGAAAATATTCGCTTTTTCGCGTCATTGAACGGTTCGGCTGTCAATGAACAAAAAATCGAAGAGGCGTTGAAATTAGTCGGATTGTGGGAAGAGCGAAACGTCCGAAGCAAAGAATATTCCAAAGGGATGCTTCAACGGCTTGGGCTTGGAATTATGCTTTATTATGATGCCGACCTTTTTATATTGGATGAGCCGACGAGCGGACTAGACCCGATGGGACGGGCCGATATTTTGTCGATTTTGCATTCGTTGCACGGCAAAACGATTTTTCTATCTTCGCATCATTTAGACGAAGTGAAGCAAATTTGTACTCATATTGCTTATTTAGAGAACGGAAAAATGACGAAATATACGTTAGCGGAATTTGAAGCTAACGTGATGTATGGGGAGGAGAGAAGATGAGGAAACTAACCGTTTTTCTTTTCAGCTTGTTATTTTTGTTCACAGGATGTTCGAACGGTGACTGGGAAGTGACGATAAAGACGACTCCATTTTATAAAGAAGGGGTAGCGGCTCCGTTTGCCGTACAAATTAAAGAAAACGGAAAACTAGCTAAACAATTAAAAGTTCATGCGACGTTTGAAATGAGCAATATGGATCATGGGAAAATTGAGGTAGATTTGCACGAGAAAGAAAATGGCGTTTACGAAGGAAATGTACAGCTACCAATGGAAGGAGATTGGGAAGCGCTTCTTGTCATTAAGAAAGGGAATGACAAAGTCGAAAAATTGCTAAAAATGCATGTAAAAAAAGAAACAGCAGTCGCCAAAATCGGTAAAGAAAAAATTACGATGAACGACGTTCGTTTTTATCAAGCGTTGAGTAAAATCGAAATTGCGATTCAAAAAGAACGCGCGCAAGCAACGTATAAAGGAGCCGCGCTAAACGAACAACTTGCCTACTGGAATCGAAGAGAGCAGTACGCACATCGATTGGATCAAGCTTTGTCACACTTAGTAGAGTTGCAGGTGATGGCTTTATTAGCTGAAGAAAAAGGACATGTTGTTACAAAGCAAGAAATCACGAAAACGATTGCTGCACTTCGCCATCAATATGAGCGCTATGAAGTTGTTCAACAAATGATTGATACGTATGGAGAAAAAAAGTTTTGGGAAGATTATTCCCACTATAGTAAACTCCGTTTGCTGGTGAGCGATGTTTACAACGATTTGGCAGGTGCAGTGAGAAAAGCGAACCCAACCGTCAACGACAACGAGATTCGCTATTTAGCGCAAAAACAATATAACGAGTTGTTTATTTCTCAAATCAATTCATTGCAAATCGATTTGTATATTCAGGGGCAAACAGAAGGTCGTTTGCCCCATTAATTTGATAAAAAGCCCAATTGCCGTAGTGCGGCTTCGCTCATTCGCTCTGGTGTCCATGGCGGATTCCACGTAATTTGTACATCGACATCTTTTACCCCCTCCATGTGTGCAAGCGCTCGTTTGACACCACCAACAATGGAATCGTGAAGCGGGCAGCCTGGGGTAGTAAGTGTCATCACTATTGTCACAACTCCGTCATCAATTCGCAAATCATAAATTAACCCTAAATCCACGACATTAATTCCTAGTTCTGGATCATATACGGTGCGCAGTTGCTCCATGACCATTTCTTTTAATTCCATTTGTTTTTCCTCCCTTATTTTCGTAATACGGCGATGATTGTTCCTGCAAACAAAAGAGAAAATGCAACCATTCCACCTTGCGCAACATAAAATAACGGCAAGCTAGAAACAATAAGCGCTAGGATGACACCGATAAAGCTAACGAGAAATAGCCCGCAGGTAAAAACAGTACATTTTTCATTTATCATTTGCTTTAACGTCGGTACGTTTTCTTTGCCGATTTTTTGGCTATAGCGGTGCGTCCACCATAAAAACGGCACGATTTTATATAAATAACCGACAATGCTTAAAATAATCCATCCGAAAAGATACCCGTATATAATCACGCCAAAACCGGCCGTATTTCCTATGATTGCGAACAGAAAAGCGAATCCATGTAGGCAAAGCGCGATAGCGATTGCGAAAAGCGCAAATAAAAACGGACGATCTAATTTTTTCTTGACCCGCTTTCGCAAAATCGTTACGATATGGTAGCTAAATAGCGCAAACCCAAGCAACAAAAGTCCTGTTCCACTAGCGAAAAGAGCAGAACTGTTCATGAAAAAGCTGAAAAAGGTAACGGCGAGTCCGCTGACGTAAAAGGTGTACACATAGCGGGCAAGCGTCATCGAAAATCCGTGCGCCAACGAAAACATCGGCACCATTTTGTAAGAAAAGCCGATAATAAGCAACGTAAACCATCCGGCAATTCCTAATAATAGATGTGTTTTTAGCATGAATACATGATCTGCTATTTTGCTGCCGCTAAAAAAATGAAACGAAAGCGCTATTCCTAAAGAAACCGTCAATAGCAAGCAAAAAAGCGCTGTACTGACAAATAACGTCATGATATTTTTTGCCGGCTGTTTTTTTAGCGTCATCGCCATTTGGATGAAAAAAAGAACAAACCCGAGCATAAGCAACAAGCCAGCGAAAAACACGAACTCCATTTTCCAAAGGAAACTAATCGAAAGCAGAAAAATGCCAAGTGCGGTGATAAAAAATTGCACAAATCCTAATGTTTCGTTCCATATCGGCGTTAAAAAGGCAACTGGAACGAGTTGATACATCGCGCCCATCGCGACCATTAACGCCCAACCGAGCACTGCTAGATGCATCGCCGCCCATACGCTAGGGATACGGAACGCCCCTTGAACGAGCGATGTGCCGGAAAAAAGCAACATCGCTTCAGAAGCGATGAACGCAACGACGCCAAATAAAATAAAAGAAAACGGCAAGCGAATATTTGTTTCATACGTTTGTTGTGTCGAAGGAAACATCGTCGTCATCCCTTTGTAATCGTAATTTCAAAGCTCCCGTCCTCGCGCTCTTTCGTTTTATAAAGATAGCCAAGTTCGTCAAGCTGTTCGTATAAAAACATCGGGCGGCGGTCATTAATAATCGTTAATGTCTCTCCTTTAGGAAGCGTTTCTAATGCCGCAAGCGTCCGCATCATCGGTTGCGGTGGTTCTAATCCACGATTATCTAAGATCATCGTTCTCACCCCTGCTTGACAAACGTCACTTTCCAATGTTTTTTGACGAGTTGTTCCGCTTCATACGTAAATCCTTTCGCTTTCATTACCGCAAAAAGTGGGACGGGCTTAAACGGTGCATGTAAAATAAACGTATCACCCACTTCGAGCGGTTGAACAGCGTTCATAATTTTTTGGAACGGCTCCAACTTTTTTTGCAAATCATCACGAACATCCAACTCCACGATTTTTCCCATCGTTCTCCCCCTTTCATGATCTCTTCACTTTCTATGATAGTGATTTTCACTCGTGGGTATTGTGATTTCTGTCACATATTATAAAAAAATCTCCTTTTCCAATTTTTCTGCATCAATTAAGTAATAGCCATTGTCATCAATATCGATCAGTCCTTTTCGCTTCAATTGGCTGAGCGTACGACTAATTGTTTCGCGCGATGTGCCAATCATATTGGCGAGTTCGCGGTTTGTAAAATGCGTCGTTAAGCGATGGAATCGTCCTTGCGAGACTGCGTTTGTTTTTGTCAGTCGCAATAAAAGCAAAATAATTTGTTCATACGTATTATGGAGAATTTGTTCTTCTAGGCGGTTTTGTAGGTCGATAATTTTTTCTCCCATCACGCGAAATAGTTTCATGCACAATTCTGGGTAACAAATAAGCGTTTGTTCAAATTCGGCGATTGGAATGGCAATGAGCGTTGCTTCTTCCATCACTTCCGCATGGGCTGGGTAGCTTCCACGACGGAAAAAGCCAGCGTGCGGGAACATTTCTCCTGTTTGCAAAATCGACACAATTTGTTCTTTGCCGTTAATATCCGTTTTGTAAATCTTTACTGTTCCTGATTGAATAAAAAAGACACGTTCAAGCGGCTCTCCTTGCATAAAGACGAACGTTCGCGGTTTATAAACACGCACTTGAGAAATTTTCACGATTGAGTCAAGTTCTTGATCGGATAATTCCCGAAAAAGCGCGACATTTTTCAACCTTGTTTTAATCCAATCATGCGTCATATTATCCACTCCTTATGGAATTTCTAAGCAAAATTTTACGTTGTTTTCTATTGAGAAGCTGTGACATAAATCATAACTTTTCGTGAACGTGTGACGAAAATCATAGGGAACGTTTGCGACATCTCACATAACGGAACATTTTTCAGCGCTACAACGAGAACGAAAGAACGAAAAGGAAGGTGGAGGGATATGGAAATAAACCGGAACGTTCGCGCATCGGTCGCTCGTTCAACGCAAAACAGCTTTTTAAAGTCTGTCTTTTTGTAGAATGTTTTCGGACGTTGTTTTTCCAATTGATATGGTATACTTGTTCGTAATACCGTTTTTGTTGTGTGGGCGATGTCACAGAGCGATGAACGGTTGTTTCCTATAGTGAAAATAGAACGATGCGTAAAATAATGATGGATAAAGAATTTATGCTTGGTCGGCTTTATTTCCTTGGTGACGGAATCTTTTTGCCAAAGCTGTACACGAGCGCGCATTGCTGCTAATGGGACGCTTTATATGTGCTTGTTCGCTACGGAAGGGGTATCATTGAAACAACTGTTGCGCCAAGGAGCAGATCGAACAGCGCTGAAACAGCTTATTGTTGATACGTGGAACAAGCGAACCGATCGTTATTCGGATGAGCGAACGGAGCAAACCGCGAAAATGCGCAAGAAAATCGAAATGTCCTATATTGGTGGATAAAAAATGGGATCGCTTTTATCAAGCGATCCTGTTTTACTGATTATTTCGCATTAGCAAGAATGCGTGGAAAGAGAATATTGTTTTCAAGATGAATATGAGTGAATAGATCTTCCTCTAGCGCTTCAAGCCGATTGTAAACTAGTCGATACGTTCCACATGCATCAAAAGGTGGTGTAAAATCGTTCGTGATTTTGCGAATTTCTTTAATAATATCTCCTGCCGTATCGTGTTCGGTAACAAGTTCTTCAATAACTTCTCTCATCGCTTGTTCATTTTCTTTTGTCGGATATTGTTCGAATTGGATGATTAATGGAAATGCTTTTGTTTCTTCTTTCATTAAATGTTGCTCTAGATCGGCTTTTAAATCGTTGAACAGTTTATGCACTTGCACTAAATGCGGCTGTTCTGGTCCGTGCACGCGCAATACTTTTGTCACGTACGGGCTGAGCTGTGGCAATTCCTCCATTAAAAAACGGTGGTGTTTTTGGATAATATGATCGATTAATTCTGTATAGGAAGCCTCCATCCAGTTTTTTTCTACCTTTTCGAGCGATTTTTCATACAGTGATTGTAGCTCGCTTAAAATTGTTTCTATATCTAATTGTTTTTCAGCGAGCACTTCAGATAAGGAACGATTTCCACCACAACAAAAATCAATTTTATATGCTTTAAACAAATCGCCCGCTTTTGGGAACATCGCCACAATTTCACCGACCGTCGATTGTGCATTGAATATATTTTCCATAATTTTCTCCTCCGAAATGTATTGATATTTACAATGTAATCATATCTTCTTTTTTGTCTGTTTGTTGTGATGCTCATCACATGATTCTTGTGATTTTGGAAAAAACTTTGACAAATAAACTGTTCATATTGAAAGTATAATAGTTTATGAATAAATTTCCATATACCTTCTCGGGCTTTGAGCGCCATATGATCCGGGTGTTTTCCATAAATTAGATAATGATAGATTGCTAAATCCCTGCTAGTCTTATAAGCGAGCAACGGACTAGGAGGGATAACATGAGGAGATTATTAGCACTTGCTTCTATGTTTGTAGTTGCTTTTTGTTTTTCAACAAATGAAGTAGCTGCACAAACGACAGTTCATTATGTAAAGCCAGGTGAAACGTTTTGGACGATTGCAAAAAGTTACAATGTTTCATTGCTAGAGCTTCAACGAATCAATCATAAACAAACGGATGTTTTATTCGTTGGGGAAACGTTGCGTATCCCACAGCCGATCTCTCAAGCTGATAAAGACTTATTAGCTCGTCTCGTTCATGCAGAAGCAAAAGGGGAACCATATGCAGGAAAAGTAGCGGTGGCAACTGTCGTTTTGAACCGTGTCGATCATCCAAATTTCCCAAATACGATTCGTCAAGTCATTTATGATCGTTCAGGAGGATATTATGCGTTTACTCCTGTACAAAATGGCGAGATTAACAAACCAGCAGATCGTGAAGCATATCGAGCGGTTGAAGAAGCCATTGCTTTTCGCGGTTTAGGAAGCGGATCATTATATTTTTACAATCCAAAAACGGCGAAAAGCGAATGGATCCGCTCGCGCCAAGTGACAGTTGTGATTGGAAACCATGTATTTGCGAAATAGTTTTTTTCTATGTAGTTGGAGAGCGCTGAAAAAGTTCACGAGAACTGTGAACTTTTTCAGCCTTTTTTATTTCTGGTGATTTAAGTCTATATCTTGAGATTGAAGAGGATCTGCTTTTTCACGTTTTAGATTATGACAGTGATTCAAACTCCTGTACGTGTGGGACCCCATGTAACGTGCAAAACGTAGCTGGTGGAGTTTTTTACTTTCCGAAAAACTTCGTTCAATGGGGAAAGGCCGAATAAGTTCAAAGACTTTCCTATTTCCTCAAAGACCTCTCGATGAATCGAAACTTGTAATACTTGATTGTTTTTTTCTTCCGCTGCAGGGCAACTAAATTCGTAACTTTTTTAATTCCGACTCATAGTACATACTCGACATTATTCGACTAATGTGGGAAATATCGTGCCCGAAAAGGTGAACATAAAGCGGAGTACATACTCGACATTATTCGACTAATGTGCAGAAAAAATGATGATGTATAAAATTTTGTGTAAAGCATTTTACTAGACCAAAAGAAAAAAGGTAGGGTATTCTCTGATTGGACGAAAAACATTCCAGAGAAAGGAGTACCCTACCTATGTCTAAAAGTATACCGAATGTAGACTGGGCAAATCAACTGGAAAGTGTCATTCGTCAGTTTGTGAAGGAAAAATTAGAGCTGATTATGCGGGAAGAAATCAAACATTTCCTCGAAATCGAACAGGCGGACACATCCAATATGAGAAACGGCTACTATCAACGAAATCTAGATACGCAATATGGCCGGATTGAAGGCCTTTTGGTCCCAAGAGATCGAAATGGGGAATTTCAAACGCAGCTGTTTGCCCCTTACCAACGTCATACTGGTTGGCTCGAGGAAGCCGTCATCAAAATGTATCAAAGTGGCATGAGTACGAGGGAAATTGGCAAGTTTATCGAACGAATTTTAGGAAATGCCTATTCTCCAACGACAATCAGTCGTATTACCGATGTAGTGAAGGAAGACATCGAGAAATGGCACAATCGTCCTCTACATCAGCGTTATTCGGTTTTATATTTGGATGGTTTATACGTAAAACTTCGTCGCGAAACCGTGGAGAAAGAAGTCATTTATGTGGTGTTAGGGGTGAACGAAGAAGGATATCGCGAAATTCTTGATTTCTTTGTGGGAGGACAAGAAAGCGCCTATGTATGGCAGGAAATTCTTCAACACCTCTATCAAAGAGGCGTCAAGGAAGTGCTTCTGGGCGTATTCGATGGACTACCGGGGTTGGAGGAAGCCTTGAAGGCGGTTTATCCGAAAGCCGATGTGCAGCGTTGTGTCGTTCACAAAGTACGTAATACCTTAAATCGTGTTCGGAAAAAAGATCAATTCGAAGTGGCAGAGGATCTCAAACTGATTTATCGCGCACCGAATAAGGAGATAGCGTTACAGATGTTTCAACAGTTTGAGTCGAAATGGTCCAGCAAGTACCCGAGAGAAGTCCAATCTTGGGCCAATGAGTTGGATGTCCTCCTTACATTTATGGATTATCCAAGCAGTATTCGAAGTGTGATTTACACGACCAATGCCATCGAACGAACGATCAAGGAAATTCGGAAACGTCTAAAACCGATGAACAGTTTGAGCAGTTTAGAAGCCGCGGAAAAAGTCGTGTATTTGACCATCCAAGATTTTAATGAGAAATGGGCAGGGCGAAAGTTAAGAGGATTTGCCGAAGCACAGGAAGCCCTCGAGCGAATGTTTGAAGAACGTTATCATTAACCAAATAATGTAAATAAATGAGATAAGGGGATTCTCCCTTTCCACACAAGAGACTGAATATTCAGTCTCTTGTGTGGAGAAAATCAGTCCCCTATCAATTCAAATCCATTTCAGAGAAACCCTACCCCATTTACATTACACAAAATTCTTGACGGTACCGAAAAAATATATGTTAAAATTAAAGAAACTTTTTATTTAGGAGGATTATGAATATATTAGTCGAAATATTATAAATATATTAGTCGAAATATAACGAAAAACATGTGATGGAGTCGAAACGAAGATGGATAATGTATATGCTCATACCCCACGGAAAAATGATCAAGAATGGCATTACTTGAAAGATCATTTGTTAAGCGTAGCGGAATTGGCACGGTCGTTTGCTGAGCCTTTTCAAGGTGGAAGAGTAGCTTATTTATGTGGACTTTTACACGATCTCGGCAAGTTTCATCCCCTTTTCCAAACATACTTAAAAAGAAAGGAAGATGGAGAGAATGCCCGAAGTGTTCCTCATGCAATTTGGGGGGCGGCTTTTATGTATCAGCTGTATTATGAAAAGTTAAAACATCCACACATTTGGAAATGGTTTGCCTTGCCGATTGCCGGTCATCATGCAGGTTTGAACTCATCTTTTTATTTATCTCTCACTTTAAAAGAGAATTTGAAAAAAAATTTCGCCCATTTTTCAGAAATTTTACAGCAGGCTGAACTGTTCTTAAAAGAGTTCGTATTTCCTTCGATGCGGTCGGGGATCGACACTTTGCCATGTTCTGAAACAGAAAGAGAGATGTGGATTCGTCTTGTCTTTTCAGCGCTCGTCGATGCCGATTATTTAGATACAGAGCGACATTTCCAACCAGAACTGTCTCAATCCCGTCAACCATTGGTTTCTATAGAAAGTTTATGGAACGGTTTTGTTGCTAATCAGACGAGATTGACTAAAGAAGCTGATGATACAGTCGTCAATCGGGTGCGAAGAGAAGTATATGAGGAATGTATTTATGCTGCAACCAAGCCACAAGGGATGTTTCGTTTGACAGTGCCAACTGGAGGAGGAAAAACAAGAAGTAGTCTGGCTTTTGCGCTGAAACATGCTATGGAGCATCGTCTCGATCGCGTCATTGTCGCGATTCCGTATACAAGCATTATTGAACAAACAGCAAACGTGTATCGCGATATTTTCGGGAATGATGCAGTGCTCGAACACCATAGCCAAGTTGAAGTAGATGATCAGAGGGAAACTGGAGAAGAACAAATTATCCAGCAACGTTTGTCGGCTGAAAATTGGGACGTGCCTCTCATCGTCACAACGACGGTACAGTTGTTTGATAGCTTATTCAGCAACCGGCCAAGCAAAGTGCGCAAACTGCATAACTTAGCGAACAGTGTAATTATTCTTGATGAAATTCAATCGCTACCAGCTGAGTTGTTGAAGCCCACATTAGACGCACTTACTATGCTAGTCAAGCATTGTAAAACAACGGTTGTTTTATCAAGTGCTACTCAGCCGTTTTTTGAAGAAAGCAAGTTTTTGAATGTGTTCTCACGAATAGAAGTAAGTGAGATCGTGCCATCACTGCTAGTAGACAAACACTTTCAGCAAATGAAACGCGTGGAATATGACGTATGGAAAACACCTATTTCAATGCAAGAGCTTGTGCACTTCATTCGGCAACAAAAACAATTGTTAGTTGTGTTTAATACGAGAAAAGAGGCGAGAGAGTGTGTTGAACTCCTTCGAGAAGATGAGGGGGTATTTCATCTGTCCACTCTTCTTTGCGGAGCGCATCGTCGGCGAATTTTAGATGAAGTGCGTGAGCGTCTGCGGAAGAATGAGTCAATTCGTCTAATTAGCACGCAAGTTGTTGAAGCAGGAGTTGACTTAGATTTTCCTATCGTCATGCGGCAAATGGGACCGCTTGATCGGATCGTCCAAGCAGCAGGGCGTTGCAATCGTGAAGGAAAGATTGACAAGGGGAAAGTAATTATTTTTGAAACAAAAGAAATGCCAAGTCCAAAAGGTCCGTATAAAACAGCCATGGAAACAGCGCGATTTTTATTGGCTCAAAGGCAACCTGAAGATTTGTATAACCCAAATATATTTCGTGAATATTTTCGCCGTCTATTCGCTGCGGTGGATGTGGATTCGAAAAACATACAAAAAGATCGGGAAACACTTGATTATCCATTAGTTGCTGAAAAATATCGCCTTATTGATCAGGATACGGTTTCCGTTATCGTTCCATATGCAGAGGCATTGAAATGCTTGCGAATGTGGGAATCTTCTCCGTCCCGCTATTCGTTTCGCCGTTTGCAACCATATATGATCCAGTTGTATCGTTTTGAGGCAGAGAAAAAAGAAAAAGATGGATGGTTGCGTGAAGTGGCGGATAATGTTTATGAATGGCTCGGTGATTATGATGAACGGTTAGGAATTATAGAAGAAGTTCATGATCCGTTCAGTCTAATTGGATAAAAAGAAAGGTGATAATATGATGCAACGTCAAGCAAAAGTGCAAGTAAAAGTGTGGGGGGATTACGCTTGTTTTACAAGACCAGAGTTCAAAGTAGAGCGCATTAGCTATCCTATCATGACGCCAAGCGCAGCGCGGGGAATATTGGAAGCGATTTTTTGGAAACCGGAATTTCGTTACGAGATTCGAAAGATCGGGATTTTGAGTTTGGGGGGGCAGCAAGCAATTTTGCGCAACGAAGTCACAAGCAAGCAAAACGAAAGTCCGATCGTGATTGAAAGTGTCCGCGCCCAGCGCACGAGCTTGATTTTAAAAAGCGTCGCCTATTGGATTATTGCAGAGATCGTGTTAACAAATCGCGCGGTTGATCCAGCGGCAAAATACCGAGATCAGTTTAACCGCCGGGTTGAGAGAGGGCAGTGCCATCATACGCCATATTTAGGAACGAGGGAGTTTGCCGCTTACTTTTCATCTATAGACGTAGATGATGTTGTTCAGCCAATCAATATGGACATTGGCACGATGTTATTTGATTTTGCTTTTATTGAAGATGATTCTAGAAAAGAAATGGAGTTTATCCGCCATGATGAGACAGGTACACGAACGGCGGCGGGATTTGCGAAGCCGCTCTTTTTTGAAGCAAAAGTAGAAAACGGTTGGCTACGTGTTCCAAAAGAAACATATGAGCAACTGTATGCATTGGAGGGACAAGATGCTTTACGAGTTGATTGAGTTTGCCACTAAGTTGCAGACAGAAAAGAAAATGCCTCCTCTTTGCTATGAAAAAAAACAAATCAATTGGATTATTGATTTAAGTGGAGAAACCCCTTATTTAAAAGGTCCGTTTGAAAAAGGGGAATATCGCATGATCGAAGCTCCGATTCGCCAAAGGTCAGGACAAGTGTCCGAGAAAAACTTGAAGCCGTATTTATTAGTCGACGATGCACGATATGTGTTGGGCATTCCAGAAAATAAAGAATCAAAAAAGATTGATGAAGCACAGCTTATGCATCAGGGCTATGTCGAGCTTATAAGAGAGGCTTATGAGCAGACAAGTATGCCAGAACTAAAAAAAATTCTTGACTTTCTTCACAGCCCTTTGAAAGTACAGTTTTTTCAATCGATCAAACCAAGAGATATTGTCACATTTCAAGTAGATGAAGAATCACTGATTTGTGAACATCCGAAAATCCAACGATTCTGGGTTCGACATTTAGAGCAAGAGCTGGTGTCTAATGATAGAAACTACTGTACGATTTGTAGAAACTACGCCCCTTATGTGCGTATTTTTCCAAGTGGGATTTCACTATTTAGTCAACGGCGTGGATTAACAACCTTTAATGAAAGAGCATTTGAATCGATGGGTAAAGATCAGACGAATAATGCCCCTATATGTTTTCATTGTGCAACGTTGACCGTAGACGTTTTCAATTACTTGTTGCGGGAAGATAAACATCATACAGAGTTATACAGGGACAAAAAAAAGAAAGACACTTTGCAAGCCCAAATGGCTGTATATTGGATCAATGATTCTACGAATGAAGGAAAACGAGGCGAAATACAAATCGATGAGAGTGTGTTCGCTTCCATACTTGAACTACAATCTTTTGAAGACGAGATATACGACTTGGCACCTCCCCCTGAGTTGAAGCAGTTGGAAGAATTACTTTCTCTTCCGAAAACGGGGCGGGAACAGGCGTTTCATTTAGATAAGACATCTTTTCACATGGCCGTTCTTTCTGCCAATAAAGCGAGATTAGTCGTTCGTGAGTGGATTCATACATCCATTTCCCAGTTGCTTGTACATTTGGAACGGTATACAACGGCTTTGCGTATTGTTCAGACAAATGGAGAAAATGGTCGTTTGTTGCCGCTAGCCACATTGATTCAGGCGGTTGATATGTCTCCAAGTTTAGTGCGTCAATATTTGCGTACAATTTACCAAGGAGCTTTGCCCCCTGCTGAACTATTGTCATTAGCTCTTCAACGTTTTCGCTTGCCGAAAGTGTTAGGCGAAGTGAAAGAGGCATGGAAATATCATGCCCTAGCATGCTTATTAAAACTATCTTTGACTTATGGAAAGGAGGAAGCAAGTACAATGGAATCTTTGAACATTCATTATTCACAGCCATCTTATATTTGCGGCCGCTTATTGGCGATATTGGAAGAAATTCAGTTGCGTGCTTCCGGATACCGACTTGGGAGCACAATTGTCGATCGTTTTTACGGCGCTGCTTCAACCGCTCCAGCATCAACATTTGGTTCGTTGCTACGACTTTCAACGACGGCTCATCTTTCGAAAGTGTCTGTTGAGCTTAGAAGTTTACTCGAGGAAGTCATGAAGCAATTGGATGAATGTGGAGGATTTCCGATAACCTTGAATTTAAGAGGGCAAGCAGAATTTGCTCTTGGATTTTATCATCAGCGCGCAGAATTTAGCAAACACCGTCCAAAAAATCAAACAAATAAAGAGGGGGAAAAATCATGACAGAACGCTATATAGATCCGAAAAAAAGACATGAGTTTGTACTGCTATTCGACGTAAAGGATGGAAACCCAAACGGAGATCCGGATGCTGGAAATATGCCCCGTGTTGATCCAGAAACGATGCATGGTATCGTAACTGACGTTGCTATTAAGCGGAAAATTAGAGACTACGCTGCAACGGTTTTAGGTAAACCAATTTTTATTCAAAGCCAAACAGCGTTAAATACAGTCATTTTTCAAGCGTATCAAGAAATTGGCGTACAGTTTGCTGAGATAAATTTAAGCAAAGAAGAAAGAGAAAATGAATTGCTGATCGATTGGATTACCCAGCTGGAAGAGAAAGGAGTGGAGCTCGAGGAGGGACGAATCATTTATACAGGGGAGGATGTCAAAGAAGCTGATATTCGCAAAAAACTCACTGAAGGTCTCGAAGAAGCGGGGCTTAAAAAGCAACTCGAATCCATGTTGCGAAATATCGCAAAGCGTTTAGTACAAGCTGCAAAAAATACGAAAATTGATGAACAAACGCGCCAAAAAGCGCAATACGCTTTGTGCCAAAAATACTATGATATTCGTATGTTCGGTGCTGTTATGTCAACAGGACTAAATGCTGGTCAAGTGCGTGGTCCAATGCAACTGACATTTTCTCGATCAATTGACCCGGTATTTCCATGGGATTTAACCATTACACGCTCAGCGATCACTAAAGAGTCGGATCGCCACAGAAAACAAACGGAGATGGGAAGAAAGCCGTTAATTCCATACGGCTTGTATCGCTTGCATGGATTTTACAATCCATTTTTCGGGGAGAAAACAGGAGTTACTGCGGAAGATCTAGCTAATTTTTGGGATGCACTCATTCATTTATTTACATTTGATCATTCTGCAGCCCGAGGCGAGATGAATGTGAGAGGTTTGTATATTTTCAGTCATGAAAATGCCAAGGGGACGGCGGCAGCTCACAAGCTGTTTGAATTGGTCAGAGTAGAGCGCTGTCAAGCCGAAGCGCCACGGTCGTTCAATGATTATGTATTGCTCGGACCTGTGGATGATGGACAAAAAGATGTCCCACTTGAACGATTCCCTGGCGTCACAGTGACGCGTCTCGTATAAACGTTGGAAAAGGATTGATCCCATGTGTTGGAACGAAGATGAATGGATTATGCTATCTGCTTTGCAACATTATGTATATTGTCCACGTCAATGTGCCTTAATCCATCTTGAACAGACATTTGAGGAAAACGTATTTACACTTCGGGGAAACCGGGTACATGAGCGTGTTGATAAACCAGAAGGGGAACAATTAGGGGACAAAAGAATTGAACGAGCGCTCCCCATTTGGTCTGAGCGTCTCGGGGTCATGGGAAAAGCAGATTGTGTTGAATTTTTTTCTGATGGAACACCATACCCAGTTGAGTACAAAGTCGGAAAGAGAAAGACAAAGCAGGCAGACATAGTACAGCTGATCGCTCAAGCTCTTTGTTTAGAAGAAATGTTTAATCGGCCCGTGACGAAAGGGGCTTTATACTATTACCAGTCAAGAAGACGATTAGAAATCGACATGACACAGGAGTTACGGAAACTAACGGAAGAAATAATACAGAGTGTAAGGAAAATGTTGAAAAACGAGCAACTGCCGCCACCCGTTAACGATGCGAGGTGTCGCGATTGCTCGTTACAAGACGTTTGCATGCCACAAGTTCCTGCTAATGTGATTGTATGGATGAACGAGGAGAATGGACAGTGATTAGAGTATTGTTAAACACACTATACATTCAGACGCCACAGGCGTATTTGCGTCTTGATCATGAAACAATTGTTGTCGAGGTGGAGGGCACAAAAACATTACAAGTTCCTATTCACCACATTGGTGCCATTGTTATGTTTGGACATGTTTCTATCAGCCCATATTTGCTCGGTAAATGTGTCAATCGAGGTATCTCTGTTATTTGGTATGATGCATACGGTCGTTTTTTAGCTCGAGCAGTAGGGAGGACGAATGGGAACGTGTTGCTTCGGAGAGCACAACATCGAGTGTTAGAAGATGAACAACAAATATTGCATATTGCTTCACGTTTTGTGTTTGGCAAGATTCGCAACAGCAAGAGCGTACTACAGCGGGCGATGCGTGATTATCCGGAGCAACGTCCACGCTTAGAACAATCGGTAAAACAGCTGAATCAGAGCTTGCGAAATATCGCAAAACAAACCACGTTAGATGAACTGCGGGGAGTTGAAGGGTATGCTTCATCTGTGTACTTTGAATCATTTACATCGCTTATAAGGTCGGATGAAGACGAGTTTTTTGCCTTTACCGTAAGATCCCGTCGTCCTCCGCGTGATCCAATCAATGCATGTTTGTCTTTTGCTTATAGCATTTTGACGCAAGATTGCATTTCAGCTCTAGAGGGCGTGGGGCTGGATCCACAGATTGGCTATTTGCATGCACTGCGGCCAGGAAAACCATCGTTGGGATTGGATCTTGTTGAGGAGTTTCGGCCATACTTAGCAGACCGTTTTGTTTTGACATTAATTAATCGAAAACAACTAGATAAAAGCGATTTTGACATGCGTCCAGGTGGGGCTGTATTTTTGAATGAAAAAGGAAGAAGAACATTTTTGGCTGCTTATCAAAAGAGGAAACAAGAAGAGATCCAACACCCTATTATAAACCAAAAAGTTCCATTGGGGTTACTGCCCCACGTACACGCTCGACTATTAGCCCGACATTTGCGTGGAGATATAGATGAATACGTGCCGTTTATCATGAGGTGATTACTAGTGGATATTTTAGTGACATATGATGTTGAGACATTGGAGTCAGATGGTCAAAAACGATTACGAAAAGTAGCAACTATTTGTCAAAATTTTGGACAACGTGTGCAAAAATCTGTTTTCGAGTGTAATGTCAGCCAAGCGCAGTTGGAAGAAATGGAACATCAATTGTTGAAAGTTATTGATCTAGAAAAAGATAGCTTACGAATATATACGTTATATGGTCAACGATCCAAAGCAGTTCGCTCCTATGGAAAGGACCATTACATTGATTATAATGATCCGATTATTTTGTAAGAGTAGAACATATACAATATGTGTAGCAGTTATGAATTTTGGTGCGCGAACATAAAGCAATAGTAAACAATCAGGAGGATCGCGATGAGTAAAAAAGGCTTAGTAAAGCGAAGATCCAAAAATTCATCAGAGACTATCTTTAGCCACAATGCACACCAGACAAAACAGTTCGCGTTTTTATACTTTTACACTTGCTTCACGCATAGGATTGAAGCGTAGGCAGTTGCACCCAGCATAAAAGCTGGGTGAGGATTGAAACAAATACAGATAAGGTTGTTTTGTATGATTCCTCAGTTGCACCCAGCATAAAAGCTGGGTGAGGATTGAAACCCACCTTCATCGAGATCGAGGGAGAGCCCATTCCAATTTGTTGCACCCAGCATAAAAGCTGGGTGAGGATTGAAACCCAGCCATGTTGGTCGCAAACGATAAGCGTCGGAACGTTGCACCCAGCATAAAAGCTGGGTGAGGATTGAAACGCGACAAAGCCGCTCAAGGTGCGTCACGCGCGGCAAAGTTGCACCCAGCATAAAAGCTGGGTGAGGATTGAAACACCATTACGAATCTCGAAAAAATCGCGCCAATCAGTGTTGCACCCAGCATAAAAGCTGGGTGAGGATTGAAACAATGTTAGAAAACAAAAAGAAGCGCACGGACGCAGTTGCACCCAGCATAAAAGCTGGGTGAGGATTGAAACCCATCTTTCCTTTGTTGCTGGAACGCGCCCTGGGTTGCACCCAGCATAAAAGCTGGGTGAGGATTGAAACAGAAAGTTGAAAGGTTTTAAATCTCATGAACCCTGTTGCACCCAGCATAAAAGCTGGGTGAGGATTGAAACATAATGTATACCGCGTTCAGAAAACAAGACGGCTCGAGTTGCACCCAGCATAAAAGCTGGGTGAGGATTGAAACAAAATCAGTCATATCGGTCATAAAATCACCTCATAGTTGCACCCAGCATAAAAGCTGGGTGAGGATTGAAACAACTCTTGGGCGTCCATTTTATTTTTTTTTATTGTTGCACCCAGCATAAAAGCTGGGTGAGGATTGAAACAAGAAAATAGTCTTTTCCTTTCTTCTTTGCCTCGTTGCACCCAGCATAAAAGCTGGGTGAGGATTGAAACTCTTTAAACAAACCCAAAACATTTTATTTGCCTTGGTTGCACCCAGCATAAAAGCTGGGTGAGGATTGAAACCGCATGTAGAAGACGAATCGCTTCCTCAACAACATCTGTTGCACCCAGCATAAAAGCTGGGTGAGGATTGAAACCTGTTGTTCCGCCAGCAAGCGTCAATGTCACATCTGGTTGCACCCAGCATAAAAGCTGGGTGAGGATTGAAACTCATTTTCCAGCTGGATCATGATATACCCCCCCACGTTGCACCCAGCATAAAAGCTGGGTGAGGATTGAAACTGTTGAGCGCAGCTATAACTGGTTTAAAAAGCAGTTGCACCCAGCATAAAAGCTGGGTGAGGATTGAAACAAACTATGAAAAGAGGATAAAGGGTGTGGATATAGTTGCACCCAGCATAAAAGCTGGGTGAGGATTGAAACTGGTAAGTATGCTTTTACAAGGGTTGACGTTGCGTTGCACCCAGCATAAAAGCTGGGTGAGGATTGAAACACCTACAAAAACTACAGTATTCGGCGTAAATAAAGGTTGCACCCAGCATAAAAGCTGGGTGAGGATTGAAACTCACACTTTCATTAAGGATTATCGTTAATTCATTGTTGCACCCAGCATAAAAGCTGGGTGAGGATTGAAACTTGTATTTTCTTTTGCTGCTTTATCCATTCTTTTGGTTGCACCCAGCATAAAAGCTGGGTGAGGATTGAAACATAAAAAAACCTCCATTTCGCTAATCCACTATCATGGTTGCACCCAGCATAAAAGCTGGGTGAGGATTGAAACAGCTTCACCGCTTACCCAACAATCGACGCAAACATGTTGCACCCAGCATAAAAGCTGGGTGAGGATTGAAACACTTTCCGCCGAACAACATAACCGTATTCTTTCAAGTTGCACCCAGCATAAAAGCTGGGTGAGGATTGAAACACCAGCTACATGGGTGTTACTAGGAATTGTTGCATTAGTTGCACCCAGCATAAAAGCTGGGTGAGGATTGAAACTGCAGAAGGAAGTATTGCGTAATAACGTATGTGCTGAAACTGTCGTGCGCATGACGATGTTGATCGTGGAACAATTATCAAATAAGTACATGCAACTGTATAAACATAAACAATATGATCCCATTCGGCAAGGGGATTTGCTTGTACGGGAGTTAGAGGAATATGTGAATATTATAAAATATGGAATTTACAAGTAAAGGCGGGGCTTTTCCCGCCTCATTTATTTGTAAGAAAATTATTGAAATTTTCTGTTTTTATATGATATGATATTCTCAAGGAATTTGAAACTATGTTTCGTAATACGCAACAAAAAAGAAAGGGGAATAATGATGGGGGAATATGTACAAGTTGGACGTTTGCAAGTCGCTAAGTTGTTTTATGAATTTATCGTTGAAGAAGTATTGCCAAATAGCCAAGTAGATAAAGATAAATTTTGGAAAAACTTTGAGCAACTCATTAATGAGTTAACACCAAAAAATAAAGCGTTGCTTGCCAAACGCGATGAGCTGCAAGAAAAAATTCATGAATGGCATAAACAACATCGTTCGCAGTTCAATTTTGAACAATATAAATCGTTTTTACAGGAAATCGGCTATTTAGAGCCGGAAGTCGAGGACTTTGAAATTACGACAGAAAATGTCGATGATGAAATTGCTAAACAGGCAGGACCGCAATTAGTTGTTCCGATTACAAATGCGCGCTATGCACTGAACGCAGCTAACGCTCGTTGGGGAAGTTTGTACGATGCGTTGTATGGAACAGATGTCATTAGTGAAGAAAATGGTGCGGAACGCGGGAAAGGATATAATCCGGTGCGCGGTGAAAAAGTCATCGCTTACGTTCGCACTTTTTTAGATGAAACGGTACCACTTCGCGGATATTCGCATAAAGATGCCGTTCAATATGCTGTCGTAAACGGCGTGTTAACCGTAACGGTAAAAGATGGGCAAGCGACAACGTTACGAGATGAGGAGAAATTTGTCGGGTACCAAGGTTCGCCTGAGCAACCGTCTGCCATTTTGTTAAAAAATAATGGTCTACATATTGAAATACAAGTGGATCGTAACCATCCGATCGGGCAGACTGATCTAGCAGGGATAAAGGACGTTTATGTAGAAGCAGCTTTAACAACAATTATGGATTGTGAAGATTCCGTTGCCGCAGTAGACGCGGAAGATAAAGTACTTGTATATCGCAATTTGCTCGGTTTAGTTCGAGGTGATTTAACGGCGAGCTTCGCGAAAGGAAGCAAAACGGTTACACGCGAGCTAAATCCAGATCGTGTATATACAACGCCAAGTGGAGAAACGTTCACATTGCCAGGACGCTCACTTATGTTTGTACGCAACGTCGGACATTTAATGACAAACAATACAATTTTGCTTGAAAACGGAGAAGAAGTGTATGAAGGTATTTTAGATGCGGTTGTGACGACGTTAATTATGAAACATTCGCTTCTTGGTAATGGAAAATACGTCAATTCAAGAAAAGGTTCGATTTATATTGTAAAGCCAAAAATGCACGGTTCAGAAGAAGTAGCATTTGCGAACGAATTATTTGATCGTGTGGAAGATATGCTCGGTCTTGAACGCAACACGATTAAAATTGGTGTAATGGATGAAGAACGACGGACAACGTTGAATTTAAAAAATTGTATTTATCAAGTAAGAGATAGAATTGTTTTTATTAATACAGGCTTTTTAGATCGCACAGGAGATGAAATTCATACGTCTATGGAAGCGGGTCCGATGATTCGGAAAAACGAAATGAAATCATCAACATGGCTGCAAGGCTATGAAAAATCAAACGTTAGTGTGGGATTGGCGACAGGCTTTCAAGGACGTGCTCAAATTGGTAAAGGAATGTGGGCAATGCCAGATATGATGGCAGAGATGGTGAAGCAAAAAATCGCCCATCTTCAAGCGGGAGCAAATACAGCGTGGGTGCCGTCCCCAACAGCAGCGACGTTACATGCGCTTCATTACCATCAAGTAGATGTATTCGCGGTACAAGACGAATTGAAAAAGGATGTAAAGAACTATCGTGATGATATTTTACAAATTCCTGTCGCTATCAATCCGCAATGGACGCCAGAAGAGATTCAACAAGAGTTAGATAATAATGCACAAGGTATTCTTGGTTATGTCGTTCGTTGGATTGATCAAGGGGTTGGATGTTCTAAGGTACCGGATATTCATAACATCGGTCTCATGGAAGATCGTGCAACGTTGCGTATTTCAAGTCAACATATTGCCAACTGGTTGCACCATGGCATTTGTACGAAAGAACAAGTACTTGAAACGCTAAAGCGAATGGCGAAAGTTGTTGATGAACAAAATGCAGACGACCCAGCATATCGACCAATGTCGACTGATTATGATAACTCAGTTGCTTTCCAAGCAGCATGCGATCTTGTTTTTAAAGGCTATGAGCAGCCAAATGGCTATACGGAGCCGATTTTACATCGTCGTCGTTTAGAAGCAAAAGCAAAATATGCACATGTAAAACAATAGTAAGATGGAGGGCATTCTATACGAGTGCCCTCGTTATTATGTTAAAGGTGGGAAATGTAATGAGGGAAGATTCGTTTGTGAAATCAGTCAGCCGAGCATTGCAAATTGTCGATATGGTAAGCAACTATCGTCATGGCGTAGGGGTAACCGAAATTGCTAAGCAAATTGGCATTCATAAAAGCTCGGTGTATCGGTTATTATCAACGCTTGTTGAGCATGGGTATATCGAACAAGATGAAGAAACAGAGCGTTATAAACTTGGCTATAAATTTTTAGAAATGAGCTCGAAGTTGTTGGAATCGATTGATTTGCGTAAAGAAGCAAAGCCGTATTTACGTGAGTTAGAACAAATGACGAATGAAGTGGTGCATCTTGTCGTGTACGATCAAGGGGAAGTCATTTATATTGAAAAATTGGATGGGAACGAAACATTGCGCATGCATTCGAAAGTCGGAAAGCGAGCACCGATGCATTGTACGGCTGTCGGGAAAGCGATTTTAGCGCACTTACCAAAGCACGTTGTCATGGACGTTTTAGAAAGAAAAGGATTACCGCCACATACAGATTATACGATTACAGAGCGAGAGGTGTTGTTTCATGAACTTGAATGTGTTCGAAAACGCGGTTATGCGCTCGATTTAGAGGAAAACGAGTACGGCATCCGTTGCATAGCGGTGCCCATTTTTGATCACACAAAGCAAGTTGTTGCAGCAGTCAGCGTTTCTGGACCGACGATTCGAATGACTGATGAGCGCCTCGAACAGCTCTACGTACAAATGAAAAAGATAGGTAAGCAAATTTCCGAGCGGCTCGGGTATCGATGGTATGAGTAAAATGTTTGTGGGAGAAAAAAAGACAGGTTCCTGATTTGGTATAATAAGGAACCTGTCAGATATGTAAGCAAAATAGATGAAAAACGGGCTCTCCTCCTGGTAAGGTAGTAAGTGCGAAAAAAAATACAACCAAAGAAAGGAGTGGAGCCCATGCAGGATTATATCACAAACGGCTTGACATTAAAAGAGATCGAACAGTCTTTATTTAGACATATGCAAAAACAATATGGTCATCTCCTTCAACAGGTGTTGGAGGAGATCGACCGCACATTGGCAGAACAGCGGGACAAGAAACGATATGCGCTCAAAGATAAGCGGACGATCCGACTCCAAACGCTATTTGGAGAGGTGGAAGTGAAGCGAAACTACTACTTTGACCGTGAAAAAAAGGTGTATACGTCTTTACTCGATGTCTTTCTCCAGTTCGATGGGGCGCATGGAGTGAGTCCGCTATTAGAGGAGACAGCGATTCATCTCGCCGTGACGGGTTCTTCGTATCGACAGGCTGCGCAGTCGCTTGAAAAGCTGGTGGGGTATGCATGTATGAGTCACGAAACGATTCGCCAGTCCATCATCGAGGCAGAGGTGGAAGGGCACCGTGCGATGGAGAAAAAAGGGCGCGTGTTTTTTATCGAAGCAGACGGGTTGTACGTGAAACGTCAACGAAGCCGCATCAAAGGAAAAGAAGAAAAGATCATCACGATTCACCAAGGATGGGAGAAAAACGGGAAACGCGTATCCTTAGTGAATCGACGGTATATGGTTCATCAAACGAATGAACCGATTTGGGAAGCTGTAGAGAATTTTCTGATGAAGGAATACAGCTATGATCCGTTTGAGGATTGGGTGGTCATCAATGGAGATGGAGCCCCATGGATTACAGCGTGTCGAGAATATTTCGGGGACAGGGGGTACTTTCAGCTTGATCGGTTCCATGTGGCAAGAGAGATTCGTCAATTGTTCCGAGGTCATGCGAGATATCGGGTGATTCGAAAGAAGTTAGCATCATGGGATGAAGAAGGTGTGTTACGAGAACTCACAAGTGCCATCGGTACGTTAGAACATGAGGAGAAGGAAAAGCAACTCGAGGCGCTTGTTCGTCGAATCGAGGAGATGCCAGGATGTTTGCGTGACTATCGCGTATGGTTGAAGGAAAAAGGGATTGACACGACAAACATGAGGGCGATGGGGAGTGCGGAAGGAACGATGCATGTGTTTGCGAAACGAAGTAAAAACGGTCGAAGTTGGAGGGATGCAGGGATTGAAGCGATGTTGCGAGCGATCGTCGCGATAAAAGATACGTTACTCATTCGGACACGCGATGGAGTGATGTATGGCGCGGAAGAACGAGAAGAAACGAAACGAGAAACGATCGTGAAAAAGGCACTGAAGCGCGTGCAAACGCAAATGACAGAAGTGGTACGAGATAACATCCCATACCTTCGCCAATCTTCAGGGACACCGATTTACGAGGCATTGCAAGCATTGAAAGGTTTTTAAAACGAGAGAAAACGCACATACCTACAGGATGAGAGTAAGTAAAAGCGCTTACATATAACGATTTTATAAAACCATATATAACCAAAAAAATCGGTCGAGAAAAAAATCTCCCACAAAGTCTTGACTCAAACGTATCGATGAATAATGTATACGTTTGGCTTCTAGTCATAGTATAATGTTAAAAAGGATGTTTAAGGAGGACGCTTTATGGCACAACGTGTTGTGAAAACAACCTACTTGCTTGGGCTTTTGTTTCTCGTTTCAGCACTTGTTTATTTTTTTGCTTCGAATTGGCCGGAGCTTGGACGGTTGACGAAAGTCGGGATTGGTGCTGGGTTTATGATTTTGTTTTATGGCCTGAGCGCCACAGTTTTTCGCCATCATTTTTTTAGTAAATGGTTGCTTATTTTTGGAGCGATTACGTTCGGGATTTGTGTTGCATTAATTGGGCAAGTGTATAATTCACACGCTGATAGCTTTTTGTTGTTTTTTATTTGGTTTATTCCTACTGCTATTTTGGCATGGCTTACTCGCGATCGATTTCTCTCTATATTCAGTTTTGGGTTGCTGCAGCTTACATTTTGGTTTTACTATTTTCCGTCTTCGTATCAAATTGAACGTGGAGAATGGCAGTCGTTTTTTATTTTATTGCTTTTTGCTGTAATAAATGGAATGATTGCACTTCTTGGGCGCTCATCCATCTTGTCTGTTCTATCGTATTTCGCGATGCATAGTTGGTTATTTGTCGTATTTTTTGAAGGGATTTCCACTGATCAGTTTCATTTTTGGTCATACGCATATGCTGTTATTCTTGTGTTGTTTTTAATGTATGTAAAAAAACAACCGTATTTTATATGTACTGTGTTGTTCACAGGTATGTTTTGGATCGTGCAATATTCTCGCTTTGTTGAGCGACATTTTGGGGGTAATTGGTATATATTTGGGTTTGTATTAGCTGCTATCATCGTTTATATAGGCATTTATGTACTTCGCTGGATGAAAAGGCGAAGCAACGGAAAAGTAGAAAAAGTTTCCCTTGTCGCTTTTCAAATCATTGTCACAGGGGTTGCTTCAGTCATTGTGATTGGAAGTATTATGCAGTTATTATCGTTTTGGTTTGATGTGTTTTCTCCCTATTGGTTGTTTAGTATATCTGTTTTTTTATTTGTTGTTCCTGGGCTGTTATGGAAAAGATGGAACGATGTTGTTCGTTACACGTTGCTTGCGATTGGATATATGCTCGGTGCGTTTAGCGTTAGCGTAACAGAGATTTCCTTTATCGTAATTAGTGTATATATCGCTGGATTATTTATTGTTTCATGGCGTATGCCAGCAGGTGTGCGAACGATGACGAATATCGCTGTTTCGCTTTATGCTGCTATGATGATGCTTGATGAATGGAGCGACATTCGTTTCATGTTATTTGCTGTATTTGTTTTTTACGGCATTATTTATTGGGTTACAAAACATACGTATGAGCGACTCGTGTTCCTCATTTTTTCATTCACTTCGTTTCTGTTATTGACGAGTGCTGATTCAGTTGAGATGGATTGGATGTATGTTGTATGGAACGTACTGTTTCTTTGCTTTGTTGCCTTTGTTCTCTTCTTCCGTACAAATGAAAAGGAACAATCGATTGCTTGGTTGTATACTTTTTTGTTTTTGATTCTAAAGTATTATGAGTGGGTTTGGAGTTTATTGCATAAATCTATGGCGTTAGCGATTGTTGGGGTATGTTTATTGATCGTTGCTTCGATCGTACAAAAAAGAAAAGCGATTTCGTTTTCCGTCCGTGAACAAAAATGGTTACTCCTTTTGGTCGTCATCACCTTACAAGTTGTATTTATCGCGTATGTGACATTTGATAAGGAACGACATATTCGGCATGGTGAGCAAATCAAACTGCAGCTTGAGCCCATCGATCCACGTTCACTTATTCAAGGAGATTATGTTCGTCTTCAATACGATATTTCAACGATTGAAAGGATTGATGAATGGGGCAAGGTTCAAGTCATTTTACGAAAAGATGATACGGGGGTTCATCGATTTGTCGGTATTTATTCGGTTAATGGAAAGAAGCGCAATCCGCATTTGTACCGCGAGAGCGATGTGTTAGTGAATGGGAATATATATGGAAACACGATCATTTACGGAATTGAAACGTACTTCGTTCCGGAGAAGACAGGATTAGATATACAGCAACGTGCTCGCTTTGCGTATGTACGCGTCAGTCAATCAGGCGATGCGTTGTTAGAGAAAATTGTTGAGCAGTGAGAAGACCCGCCGCCTCACACCGAGACGGCGAGTTTCTTATTTCCCAACAAACATTTGTGTCCAATAATTTCCGTTTCCATCGAATCCGACACCGATATGCGTAAAGTTACGATTTAAAATGTTCGCTCGGTGTCCTGCGCTATTCATCCACGCATGGACAACCTCCTCTGGGGTCCGTTGCCCTTTGGCGATATTTTCTCCCGCCGTGCGATAAGAAACGCCAAAATCGCGCATCATATCGAAAGGAGAGCCGTACGTTGGGCTCGTATGTGAGAAATAATTGTTTTTACGCATATCTTCCGATTTTTTTTGTGCAACAAAACTAAGCTGCGCATCAGCACGTAATGCTGGCAGTCCTGCGCGCGCTCGTTCTCTATTTGTTAAATCAATAACTCGTTGGGCATATTGACTAATTCCAGTTGTTGGTGTCGTTCGTCTTGTTTGTTGCTGCGTCGGTTGTTGTGTTTGTCTGTTTGGCTGTGTCGGTTTCACTTGATTTGGACGTTGATACACATTTGGTGCTTGTGTATAAGGTCTTGGTTGCATATACATTCTTTGCTGTTCCATCAACGATCGTTCAATTTGTGTGTGCAGATTGGCTGCGTCTTTCGGATCGATTGGAACAAATTTATAACGAGCTTCTTGAATCAATATCGCTTTTGTATGAGGATATTGATCGCTCGATAGCGTTGTATGCAAAGCAGAAATGTTTGAACGATTGTTCATATCCATTGCGTTGTTACAGCCAACAATGGCAAGTAAACTTAAGGCGGCAATAGATTTTGTCAACTTTGCTATCATTTGCTCATCCCTCCTTGGCATATTTCACCGTCATGCACCGTTAGTTTTTACAATGATGAGGCAAACTAAAGATGGAAATGGTTGAGAAATGTTTTTTCCTCTTTTTGTTTTTTAAAAATGACAAGATTGTGACAGACAAAATGATATTTACTTTACATTGAACGTGACATGTAAGCGCTTTAATATTAAGCTATAGCAAGACCAAATAAAAAAGAGGAGGAGAAAACATGGAAAATCAAACAGGTTTTCGTGTAAATGTGCAACGTTTTGGCAGTTATTTAAGCGGAATAATTATGCCAAACATTGGGGCATTTATTGCGTGGGGAATTATTACTGCATTATTTATCCCAACAGGTTGGTTGCCAAATGAAACATTCGCTAAATTAGTTGGACCGATGATTACGTATTTATTGCCATTATTAATCGGTTATACAGGCGGAAAAATGATTTATGACGTTCGCGGTGGTGTTGTCGGTGCAACCGCAACGATGGGGGTTATTGTCGGTTCAGACATTCCGATGTTTTTAGGGGCAATGATTATGGGTCCGCTTGGCGGATATGCAATCAAACAGTTTGACAAGCTATTCCACGGAAAAGCCAAACAAGGTTTTGAAATGTTAGTGAACAACTTTTCAGCAGGTATTATTGGCGGATTGCTCACATTTGTTTAAAATACATGGAGATGTCAAGTAACAAACGAGAACCGGCTAGTGTACAAAGAAAAAGACATACTAGTGCTTTGATCGATTTTTAGGAAGCATGAACATCTTCTTCACTCCTTTATCTTTTTTTTATTATATCTCATCAATGGCTTTTTAGGGATAAACGATCATAAAAAACCCTTGTTGCTTATTGTCGTTGTTTTCCATAGAATGATAGAGTCAAACTATTACAGATAGGTGAATACATTTCATGAAACGATTATTTGCACTATATGTGACGCTCATTTCTTTGTTTGGGTGTGCATTATTTCTATACGTATGGCCATTTTCTAGTGTGCATGTGAAAGAGCAGTGGTTGTTGTTATTGTTGTTTGCTAGCTCGGCAGTTTTGTTAAGTAGGTATGTGATATATTTACCACCTAATGGGAATGCTTTCACTTTAGAGTCTTCCGTTTACCTGTCTCTACTTTTTATTTATAGTTTGCATTTTATGACAACGAAACCGTTAGGGACAGGCTTAGGGTTAACGATTGTCAAACGAATTATTGAAAACCATGGCGGAACGATTGCGCTTCATGACAGTTTGGAGAAAGGAACGACGTTTGTCATCAGCTTGCCGATTGGGCGAAAAGAAGAATAGAAAAAGGTGTCCGTTACGGGCACCTTTTTCTATCCATTTTTTATCTCCATATAAAAAGCGGTTAAAAATTTTTTTACGTTAATGCGACATTTTGTTGCTTTTTCCCCAGCTTCTAACTCTTGCATGCGCAGGCGAATTTCTTCAAAGTCAAACAAGCGTGGAGCGAAATGTTCAAATGTCGGGTTTGTGTAGTCAGCTAATCCGAGCGATGATAAATGTGTAAACGCTTGTAACACCATGCGGCGAATGCGTTGTTCCATGGCACGTATTTCTTTTTGAACTAATGGTTCCTCTTTATATACCCGCTGCAATGTTTGGGCATATAGCTCTTTTAATGGTGGCAAGTCATGAATGGATCTCCCTTGCTGTTCTTGCTCAAAAAGCCAACGTATAATAGCTAATAAGTCGGCTGTTCCTGCTTCGCCAGCGATGCCTAAAACGAGAAGAAGCTGTCGGGCTTTTTGTTCGAGCGTTGGTTCATGATTGGTGGCTGTTGGTTGCTTTGTATTTTCTAACGTTTGCACGAGACGACGAATCGAGTCAAGCGATGAAGCAACAGAAAGGTAATCGGCGACCCGTTTTAAAACGGAGACGACTTCGTAACGATTAATCGGTTTATGAATGTATGTATCGATGCCGTGAAGATACGCTTGGCCAATCATTTCTTTATTTTCTACTTGAGAAATCATAACAAATGGACCGGTAAACCCTTGAGCACGCAACTTTTTGATCGTTTGAATGCCGTCAAGCCCTGGCATAAGCAAATCGATCAGCACAACGTCAACACCATATAGCTGATCGATCGATACGTGCAGCCCGTCTTCGGCTTGTCCAACGACTTCCCCAAGCCCGCTTTCATGAATGATTTTTTCTAACATTTTTCTTACAACTGCGTCATCTTCAATGAGAAAAAAGCGCATGGCATCCTCCCCTTATCATAGTTGTTTGCTAGGAATGTTGACTTGAAACTGTGTCCGACCGTTCTCATCGGTTGTTAATGTGATTTTTCCGTTGAAACTATGAACAATTTCTTTTGCGTGCGTCAGCCCAATGCCAGTGGACGGGTTGCCGTGTTCATCGTATTTTGTCGTAAAGCCGAGCTGAAACACCCAATCCCGTTCGTCTTCTGGGATTCCGAGACCGGAATCAGTAACAATAAAGACGATATCCTCGCCATCAAGTTCAGCGCGAAGATCAATCCATCCTGATGACGGAATCGCTTCTACCGCATTGGCAACTAAATTATTTAAGACGGAAAGAAGAGCGTAAACGTGCCGCGTCGATAAGTCGAGATCGCACGTCCATTGAAAAATAATTTCTTTTTTCAACAATTCCGCGTATTTTTCATTCGCACGAACGACCATGCCGCAAAGTTCAGAGATTGATAAGTATAAATCTCGCCGTTCTTGGTTAATTAATTCTGATAGACCAGCTAAAATGCGCTGCGAATCTTTTTTTACTTCGTGGACATGTTCGGCGATATAGAGCGCCATACTTGGCTCAATCGTTTGATCGTCTATTAACCTTGCATATAGCTCATAGCTTTTGCGTGTAATGTCTTCCATATGGGTCATTGATTTACGTAAATAAAATACTTCTTCATAGAGGCTGGCGTTCATCATGACAAGCCGTTCAATCTCTTGTCGCCGCGCTTCTCCTAACGTTTGCATTTGCTGAATCATTAATATGTTATATAGTCCGACAACACAAAAACTTCGTAAAATTCCGAATAAAATAAGCATAAAAAACGTTTCATGCGTCATGGCGATCGTTTCGCCTGTTAGATGGCGAACAAACAGCTCAACGATATTTGAAGCGAAATCAATGCTTGCGCCAAGCAACGCCACATAAATGGGAAGCTCCATATAATTACGGAGACGAAGCACATGAACAAATAGGGAAAAAGCGACATAATAGCACGCAGCCGGCAGATGAGAAAGCAGGCTGTCGCTCCAAGAGACGTCTTTCATTAGTAGGTCAATGCTTGTACGAAACAAGGAAATAAAAAGCCCTGTCAACACACCCGTCCATATAACCGGCACCGTTCGAAACCAAATAAGCCCGAAAAAGAAAACGGCGCTTCCAAGTGAAAAGCGAAACGAACTCCCAAACGGATTTACTTTCATTTCTCCGAAGAAAGCGGTAGCGATGATAAGAAGGAAGATTGGTAGCATTCGTTCGCGCATAGGTGATCTCCCATGTTTTTCATTTATTTTTATCGTATCAGCCGTTGGATGTTCTTGTAAAGATTGTTTTTATTGGAGTTTTTTAAACAAAAATACTAAAAAATCAAAAGAGCATATTGAAAAAAACAATTTTGGATTATTATTATCCTAAGGATTATGATCTTGGAGGGATGACGATGCCTACCGTTTCTGTTAAGCAGTATTTTCAACAGAAACCAAATTCTTATGTTCCCACGATTGTAACTACAAAACCTTCTGGCTCTGTAACAGCATCAGTGTCATATACACCAGCAAAAGCAACGATTTCTAAAGATGTTGTATCGATTAGCGAGGCTGCTAAGAGAGCTTATGAACAGATGGTTTCTAAAAATCAAGTTTCTAACACGCTAACCAATCAAGTTGTTCAACCAATTCCCCCTTCGATACCTTCTTCAGTTAGCGTGTCTACTAACTTTAATCAACAGAAAGATATTGTGTACGGTACTAAAAAAGTATATCAAAGTGCAGTTTCCGACAATGCTTCTCACGCTTCAAAAAATATAATGGCGAATAAAACGCCTTCTGCTGTTATTCAAGGAGTAGGGAATAAAGATTCAGGAAATTTTGAAATAAAAGTAGCAGCTGGTACCTCAACAAAGACAACACATCATGTGCAAACAGTTACAGTTCAAGCCATAGCCAATAAAAATCAGATGCTACAGATGTAAAAACATTAGTGAAGCGATTAGAGTATTTAGAAAAACTCACGGATTCGTACTTGAGGGAGCTACAAAAGAATCCAAGAACGAACGTTTCACGCAAGCCAGTTGAAATAAATGATTACAACCTAGAATTTATAAGATATAACTCTAAAGTGTATGCTGGATTTAAATGGGCTATCACCGCTGGGACAATAGATGAAAGGCATGTTCAGTACGTTGAATCCAAAAGCAAAAGCTTAAGTAAATTCTTTGAACCGAATGGTGAAGGGGCATTTTTAAAAGATCCTGTGACTGGGAACAAAATCGATTTCTTGCATATGGCTGCAACATTAGATGGAATATTATCAGTGTCTCCGATTCCTGATGACTTATCTGGATGGGCTGGGGATTTACAAACTGCAGTCATAGACCTTCAGCGGAATACAAACGATTCGAACGATTTGAAGATTCTTCAGAAAGAAGCTAAAAAGATTATAGGTGGGAATAGTTCGTTTTCTACCTCCGATTTGCTGGCAGATATAGACGCTGTGAATATTGCAAATATGATAAGAGAAAATTCTAAACTACATTTGTCCGACGCCATTGAAAAATATTATTCAAAATCTGGGGAAGTGAATAGACGGTTTAGTGAATTTATTGAATCGTTTGGAGGCAAAAAAGAGTTCAAAGAAGCTGTCAATAGTGTTAATTTAAAAACCGGACCTATTGTAATGGATAGTGGCAAGTTTGAGAAGTATGGAATTCCGACAGATAACCAAGTGAAAGCCATTCGTGAAGCTTTCATTAATCATGTGCTAAATCAAGCATCAAAAGAACAGAAATAGGGTACTTTTTCATTATTTAAATCTAAAGGAAGAGGAATGTCTTTATGAATCCTTTGAAACAAACAGGAAGCAAGACGATTATTTATAGTTCTCTATGTGTATCTGTCATCTTGTTCATTTATGCGATCAGCACGTTAATTATTGGGCCAAATATAATGAATACTTGGTTTGCTACTATATCTAGAGGTTTGGTTGCAATTATGTTTGGAGCAGTTTTTCTTAAGAAAACAAAAGGGGAAATGGATAAAAAAATTCGTTTTTTTAGAGTGTTTATTTGGACATGCACTTCTTTCATCATTTTATGCATCTTATTTGTCGTATTCCTGTATTTAGTTTTTTAACGTTTCGTCGGTATTAAACGGAATACCTAGTGATAATTAGGCAAATGCCATTCGCGAAGCTTTCATTAATTACATTGAGGAACTTCTAAAAAAGAGAAAAAATGAATTTTTGGAACTGAAAAGGTGAGATCATGTGGAGATTAGGAACGGATGAGGGTTTAAATAAAGCTATGATATATGTTACTTTGGCTTTGTCCTTAATTTTTTTAGCTATGCCATAGTCACCTTTATCGTCAATAATTATTCTGAACGAACAATGTTACTTGCGATATTCAAAGGAGGCATAGGCGCTTTTTTTGGTTATTTCTTTCTGAGGATAACAAAAAATAAATTAGGAACTGTAGTTGAGCAATTTTCGTTACAATAATTACCATTTAAAAAGAGACAAACAGGGTACCCCTTATGCCACGTGGAGCTGTTTTTTCACGGTATCAATGGGAATATTTTGTTTTGCTGCACGATAAATGAACTCCACGAGGCTATGTCCTTTTCTCTTGCGCAGGAGATCGAGCCCATCCGAAAAATCACTGTTAGACTCGAACATGCTGTACACATACGCAAGTTGCACCAAGATCCAATACCGTTTCACCGCCCGACGCCCGCGAACGCGGTATCCATCGAGTTTCAGCTGGTCTTTCGCTTGACGGAAAAAACATTCGATCGACCAACGTGCAGCATAGTAGCGCAAGATCTCTTCATCGCTTAGCTCGCGATCGGTGCTCAAGACGCAATGAAGATGTTTCGGCGTCATCGGCTGATCGGCTTTCCATGCGAGCAGCACCACGGCATCCTTGAGACCGTTCAGAGCGCCTTCGTAGCGATACACCCGATAACGCTCTTTTCCCACCGTGACGAGGCGGGTATCCCGTGGCTCCATAGATTTGGCAAATTCTTTTGCTTGAATGGCCGTCCCTTTTGGATAGAGAATCCGATTCGTCTTCAGCATCGCGATGACGTGGAACCCTTTTTTTAAGCAGGCTCCCACGAGGGTTTTCGATGGATACCAAGAGTCCATGAGCACATAAACGGGTCGACTCACATCCAACGAAGAAAGCATCTCGATCGCGAGTTCCCCTTTGCTTTTCCCCACCGTCTTGTCGTAGAGGCGAAAGGCAAAAGGAAACGCTTGGGTCATCGTATGAACCATGAGCCAAACGAGAGAATGTCCCCAGATCGACTTTTTCTCTGCGTGAGAATAGTGCCAATCACACCCTTGAATGGCGTGTGTTGCCCGTGACGAGGGCTTCGTTTTTTGGCAAATCGTATCATCGATCGAAACAAAAATGGGTTGATTCTCTCGTTTCGAGCTGCGTTCGACACGATGAAGCACCCACTGTTGGAGTTTGCGAAGCAGCGTCTCTTCCTCCCATGGGCTTTTCGTGAAAAAATGGCTCAGTGTCGTGCGATGGTTCGGATGAAAACTCCCATGATGTAGATCGGTCAGCGTTCCCGAAAAGCCCTTTGTAATCATCGCATCCACGATATGAACGAGATGCTTCATGACAGGTTTCGAGAAATAAAGGGCCAACCCCAACATCGTCAAAAACTTGTGGATTCCTTGGTGATGTGCTAATCTATTCATGAGACATGAACCTCCTTGTGAATGGTTTGTTGGCACATCTATTCTAACCAAGGAATCGGGTTCATGTCTTCTTTTTTGTTTGGTTGTAAATTTATGTTAGTAAATTTGCTCATCTACAGTTAGGAAAACAATTACGAATTTTTCGAGTAGTAATTTGGATGTTTACTATTCTCACTACTCTGTACTTTTTGTTTGTTATATACCTGTATATTGTTTTTTGACATGTTATTTGTCTGAAAAAATACAAGTCTCATCGCTTCCAAAATTTTTTGTATATTTAAGGAAGTGATGAGACTTTTTATGTTTTTATATATGCTTATGTTCCAGTCTTCGCGAAACGAGCGAAAGGGAGTAGTTGACGACAAAATACATGACGGCAACTAATAAGAAAATCGGAATGACGTAATTGACGTTTTGCCCGTTAATAATTTGTGCATGATTCATTAATTCCGGAAGAGCAATGACGACAGCAAGCGATGTATCTTTCAAAAGCGAAATAAACTGCCCGACAATTGGTGGAACCATGCGGCGTAACGCCTGCGGCAAAATGATATGCCACAACGTTTGCGTGTAAGTGAGCCCTGATGAACGTGCCGCTTCGATTTGTCCTTTTTCAATTGAATTGAGTCCGCTGCGGACAATTTCCGACAGCATCGCCGATTCAAAAATGACAAGCGCTAAAATAGCTGCATAAAACTTATCCAGTTTGAATCCGACTTCCGGAAGGGCAAAATACGTAAAGAAAATAATTAATAAAAGCGGTAAGTTCCGAATCGTTTCCACCCCGACAGCAAGCAGGGGAGAGATGAAAGGAATGCGGCTGTAGCGCAACACACCGATGACGATGCCGATTAAAAAACTAAAGAAAATCGAGAGAAAGGCAACTTCTAGTGTAACAACAAATCCCTCTAATAAAAATTTCAAATGTGCAGGAGAATATGCACCAACAAAATCCATCTCTCACTTCACCTCGACTTTATCGACTTTTTGCTAGGCGGCGTTCTAACGCACCGACCCCTAAGCTTAATGGGATCGTTAAAAGTAAATAAAACAACGCAACGAAAATATATACATCGAACGTGACAAACGTTTCGGAAGAAATTAAGTCGCCGAAATACATTAAATCAAGTCCAGCGATGACTCCGAGAACCGATGAGTTTTTCACAAGGTTAATAAACTGGTTGCCCATTGGTGGTATGACAATTTTTACAGCTTGTGGCAAAATGATATACCACATCGCCTGTACATACGTCAGACCCGATGATCTAGCTGCTTCCATTTGCCCTTTCGGAACGGAAAGAATGCCAGCGCGAATGACTTCAGCAATAAATGCAGCCGTATAAACGGTTAGTCCTAACGTACCTGCGGTGAATGAATCAAAGCGAATGCCGATGGCAGGCAAACCGACAAAAAAGACAAAGACAATTAAAATGAGCGGGATGTTGCGAATAAATTCAACATAAGCAGCCCCAATCCAGTTTAATGGGCGAATGGGAGCGATACGAAAGATTGCCATGATTGTCCCAATGACCAAACTGCCGATTAATGCAAGTACACTAGCTTTTAACGTGTTGGCAAATCCTTGCATATACATATCGAAATGTTCTATAAGAATCGAATAGTCGAGCATCTTGTTGCCTCCTTTCCAATTAACAAGAGATGAGCGGATAGTTTCCGCTCATCGTCATGTCATTATTGTTTTGGCTTTTCGCCAATCCATTTTTCGTAAATTTTATCGTATTCGCCGTTTGCCTTAATTTCTTTTAAATATTCGTTAATCACTTCTAGTAATTCTTTATCGCCTTTGCGAACCGCAATTCCATATGGTTCTTCAGAGAACGTTTCATCAACGACGCGGAAGTTTGGATCTTGTTTTGCCATTCCGAACAATAACGCATTGTCTGTCGTGAGTGCATCGCCTTGTCCAGCTTTCAATGCGGTAAATGCTTCCGCGTAGTTTTCAAACTCTAACACCGTTGCTTTTGGTGCTTTTGCTCGAATGTTTTGTGCGGAAGTCGAGCCTTTTGCCGTTAATACTGTCACGCCTTCTTTATTCACATCAGCAATTCCGTTAATGTTGCTATCTTTTTTGACGAGTAGCGATTGGCCAGCCATGAAGTAGACGTCTGAGAAATCAACTTCTTTTTTTCGTTCTTCTGTAATTGTCATTGTTGCGATAATCGCATCGATTTCACCGTTGTTTAACATTGGAATACGCGTTTTTGACGTGACTTCTTTTAGCTCAATTTTGTTTTCATCGCCAAGAATTTTTTTCGCTAATCCTTTCGCGATGTCGATATCAAATCCTTCTACTTCACCAGTTTCCGGGTTTTTCAACCCGAAAAGGTTGAGGTCGTATTTAACGCCGACGACTAATTTGCCGCGTTCTTTAATTTTGTCTAACGTCGTTTCTGCTGCTTGTTCTTTTTTGTTATCGGTTTTGTTTTCTGTCGTTGTTTCACTATTGCAGCCGACTAACGCAGTAGCGCTAAGCATAGCGACAAGCCCAAACCCAATCATTTTTTTCCAAACAGTTTTGAACATGAAAAATTTCCCCCTTATTCATTAATGATTCAAAATCCGGCTGAGAAACAGGCGCGCCCGTTCTTCGCGCGGATTAGCAAAAAACTGTTCCGGCGGTGCTTCTTCTAAAATTCTCCCTTGGTCCATAAAGACGATGCGGTCAGCGACTTCCCGCGCAAACCCCATCTCGTGCGTGACGACGACCATCGTCATTCCTTCTTTTGCAAGTGTTTTCATGACATCGAGCGCTTCACCAATTGTCTCAGGGTCAAGCGCAGAAGTCGGTTCGTCAAATAGCATAATTTTCGGCTTCATCGCTAGTCCTCTAGCGATGGCGACGCGCTGTTGTTGACCACCAGACAATGCTGTCGGATAGGCGTTCGCCTTATCAGGAATGCCGACTTTTTCTAAATAGTACATCGCAGTTTCTTTTGCTTCTTTTTCAGGCACACCGAGCACTTTCATCGGTGCAAGCGTAATGTTTTGTAAGACAGTTTTGTGCGGATATAAATTAAAATGTTGAAAAACCATACCGATGTTGCGGCGCAGTTTATTAATATCGGTGTTTTTATCGTTCACTTTCACGCCATCAACGATGAGTTCACCGCTTGTGATCGTTTCAAGGCGATTAATACAACGGACTAACGTACTTTTTCCAGAACCAGACGGGCCAATAATGACGATAACTTCGCCTTTTTTGATAGTAAGATTAATATCTTTTAAGACGTGAAAGTCCCCATAATGCTTGTTCACTTGATGGAAGTAAATCAACATGTTCCCTCCTTTCTTTTTTGAAAAATTTTGAATTGAATGTGAAGTTAAACTATGATTAAGTGTAAAATCAAACTACGAAAAACGACAGAAACTAACAGAAACATTTAAAAAATTTTTATTTTTCTGTATTTATTTTGAAAACAAAATATTCGGACGTTTAATTTGAAAACATTTGTGATGTTTGTTAAATCGTTATAAAATTCAACTATCTGCAATTAAAAGATTGATAAACATATACAATGGTATGGTAAACATTATGCTGATAAAATAAAGCGAGTGAACATGTTAGATTTTACAGAAGATCAGCGTTTTAAAGAAATATAAAGATCAGCGTTTTAAAGAAATATACATGAAAGAACAATTGCCATGTATATTTTTAAATCGTGAAACAAATACATGTTTTGTTTATGAAGTAAGACCAATGCCATGTCGTACGTATTTAAACTACTGTTCCCCAAACGTATGCGCCGAATCTTATATGCCTGATGAACCGTTTAGTTATGAATTTTTATATGAGTTTTATATATATAAGTTGCAATTTTGTTTTACATGGCATTGTTCGCTCTTCTTGTCACCGTGCCAGCTTGTCAGGTGATAAAGACGGGACATGGAGATCGGAAATTCTTTATTACAACCTATATAGAAGCGCTTCATGATTTTATTCAAGCGCTCGTTTATGAAGGAGAAGATGTTGGCATCGACTATCCAGACGATTTGTTTGCCATGGACTATTTGTTTCGTTTTTTTATTTAAATGAGTTGCTCGTATATTTCATTTAAATGATGGACGCGAACATCGTCTTGTTCTTCTTTTGCATATTTCATTTCTTGGAGCAACATGCGATCTAAAAATGCTGCTTCTTTTGTGATAAATCACGGACGAATTGTTCTTCATTTTTGTACGGTTTACTTATTAATTTTTTGTATAAATGAATGGCTACCGCGTGATGACGGTCAGCATAGTTTGCTAATATTTCGCGTAAATACGCTAACGTTTGATTCAACCGCACCACCTCCTTAAACAGTAGGGTAGGCGGTTTCGCAATGAAATATGTGTGCTATGTAAAAATCTCTTGTAAAATAGGGTCTTCATCAAGGAGCCGAATGGCCCGTTTTCGATATTGTTCATCGTGAATGTACGTATAACGATTTGGCTTGATCGTTGGTGCAATGTTGATGGCTTGGCGATACTCTTCCTTATTTAATTGTAATGTTTTGACGTAATCGAAAAATCCAGTACGTGTAAACACTTTTGTGATGCGTTCAGCCCGATGTTGTTGAATATGTGCCATGATATATGTGGCGATTCCTACTTGAATGCCATGCATGTGTGGCGACGGGCTGATTTTGTCAAGTGCATGGGAGATTAGGTGTTCAGATCCGCTAATCGGTGCACTATTTCCGCTAATCACAGTAGAAATGCCGCCCATTGTTAACGAACTAATTAATTCTTTTAGAAAAATAGGATGTTTAATATTTTGCATTGGTGTACGGATAAAGCTGTTGACTGCTTTTTTGCTAATCATCGCAGCAAAAGCGTTTACCCGACTGACGCCGTGATTTTGTTCAAATTCCCAGTCATATAACGCCGTAATATTCGACATTAAATCACCGATGCCCGCTAAAATAAATCGTTCAGGAGCTTGCTGAATGATATTTAAGTCAGCTAAAATGCCAAATGGTACTTTGGAAGGAACGGTTGTTTTTTTACCATTGACAAGTAACGAGCAGTTTGTGCTTGCAAAACCGTCATTTGACGCAGATGTTGGTATGCTAAGAAACGGCACTAAATCATGAACCTGTCACATACGTAAGCAAAATAGATGAATTAAAAGAGATCGAACTAGAAGATCGGGTCGTCATCAATGGATATGGTGTCCCATGGATCACAGCGTGTCGAGAATATTTCGGGGATAGGGGGTACTTTCAGCTCGATCGGTTCCATGTGGCGAGAGAGATTCGGCAATTGTTCCGAGGTCATGCGAGATATCGGTGATTCGAAAAAAATTCGCATCATGGGATGAAGAGGGGGTGTTGTGAGAACTCGCAAGTGCCATCGGTACGCTAGAACATGAGGGGAAGGAAAAGCAACTCGAGGCGCTTGTTCGTCGAATCGAGGAGATGCCAGGGTGTTTGCGTGACTATCGCATATGGCTGCAGGAAAAAGGGATCGATGCAACGAATATGGGAGCGATGGGCAGTGCAGGGGGGACGATGCATATGTTTGCGAAACGAAGCAAAAACGGTCGAAGTTGGAAGGACGCAGGGATTGAAGCGATGTTACGAGCGATCGTCGCGATAAAAGATACGTTACTTATTCGGACACGCCATGGAGTGGTATGTTGCGTGGAAGAACGAGAAGAAACGAAACGCGAAGCGAGCGTGAAAGCGTTTCATCTCGAATGAAGGAAGTGATTCGAGACAATATTCCGTATTTCCGTCAGTCTTCAGGAACGCCGATTTACGAGGCCCTGCAAGCACTAAAAGGTTTTTAAAACGAGAGAAAACGCACATACCTACAGGATGAGAGTAAGTAAAAGCACTCACATGAAACAAGTTCATAAAACCATATATAAGCAAAAAGTCGGTCGAGAAAAAAATCTCCCACAAAGTCTTGACTCAAACACATCATAGATAAGAGAAGAAAAAATATTCCTCTTATGATATGGACGATGCGGCTAAATGCTTACCTTTTTTGGTTAAAAATCTATAAATTTTCATTAAAAGTATTGTTTTCTTTTTTTTTTTTTTTGTTATAATTGTGCATGTAATAGTTTTAATTTTTTGATAATTTTAAAAGTAAAAGAGAGGAGGTGAAATGTATGTATAGTGAGGAATCTTTACAAGAAGTGAGACATCAGAAAGTTAACACGAAGTATGAGTATTCACAGAAGCAAACAAATATGTTTGGAGTGGGAGCTCTATCTTCAAGCTATGTTATGGATACAGTTCGACATGGGGATAATTATTGTTGTTGTTGCGTTTATAATTGTGGGGGTGCAGTGAATAAGACGAATAAAATGTAGATAAACCTTATATATCCAACTTATATATCCAAATGGATATTTTAATCCAGCATACTCGGTGCGATGCAATATCTCATCTGGATGCTGTAAGACGCGTTGTTCAAACTAGGTAATAACTGGCGATATTATTTTGATCATTAATTTGTATGTTGCACAAATACACGACAAGCGCAGTGAGCCACGGACCATATTGTACATGATTTGTGACATGTGATGGGAACTCGGCTTGTTGCACGCACCGATAGTGCGGACATGATTTCACTTCGCGTTCATGTTGTGTGACTTCCATCGTCACGGGAGACAGATCCAATACTTTACAGTCATCGATTTTGAACGGTTTTACGTCACGCAAAGAAGCCCCACATCTTTGACACGTATGGACGCGATGGACGACACGATGGAGTGGCTGTTCTACTTGCCGGAGTGTCGTCCCTTCATGTCTCTCCTGTCCACCAGACTTTTTGTCAGACGGTTCGCAATAGGAAATATTTTTCATAAAGCCAAGAGGATATTGGAATATGACTATTCTTAACGCAAATGTTCATTTTCTTGAATGAGTTGATGAATGAGCTGTTTTTGTTGTTGGACTTTGTGGATTAAGCTTTCAACCGTAAATACAGCTTGTCGTACCGTCACCATGCAATTCACACTTGTCTATCTGTATTCACATCATAGACAAGGAAAGAATATTCGGCTCACTTTATGAGGCGGATGATATAGTTGCGTGCTGAAAATCCGATTCTACAACATAAATTTTTTAGAAGGAGAAAGACTATGAATGCATCAGTTTCATGTCTGAAAAGTTACAGATTAAATCAATATATTTTACATGAATTAGATTCAGATGAAGTAATAGTACAGAACGCAAAGGGAATTGTGCGAGCTTATGATTCTCGTTTGAAGGACTTCTTTAAGGAATGGGATGAATTCGGAACAGCGCTATTGTCTTATAGTGATTTCGAGAAATTCTTTGGAAAAGATACAAAAGAAGCATTAGAGTTTTTAAAGGAATATCACATCATAGAAGATAAAATTGAACCTAATTTAAATATAAAGAGGATTAGTGTATATACCAATAATGTTGAAGTAGGGGGATATATAGAAAAGATACTAAGAATAGATTATAAACAAGACATTGATGTGTCTATGTTTTACAATAGGGAATTAAGTCCGAAGCAACTGGAGATACAGGAAGGAGATTTAATTTTAGTGTTTCTTAATCCATATAACAGGAGGGTAGCCAAGGGAATTCGAGATAAAGTAAAAAGTGTTGAGAAAGCTTTTTTGTTGTTTACATATGTGTATGGAAATTGTTTTTATATGGATTCCTTATATAACGGCTTTTTAAAGCCTCCTTGCCATCTTTGCCATATATCTTATATTGAATCAAGTATTAGAACAACTGATTATAATGGTATAACTTACCAACATATCATTGACAGCTTGTACTCCGATCGCTCTTTTTTTTCGATAGAGGTTCCGCTCACTCAAAGTAACATCTTTAATATTGTAACCCAGATAACCAATCGAATAAGTAACTGTAGATGAGCAAAATCACTAACATAAATTTACATCGAAACAAAAAAGGAGACATGAACCCGATTCCTTGATTAGAATAGATGTGCTACCAAACCATTCACAAGGAGGTTCATGTCTCATGAATAGATTAGCACATCATCAAGGAATTCACAAGTTTTTCACGATGTTGGGGTTGGCCCTTTATTTTTCAAAACCCGTTATGAAGCATCTCGTTCATATCGTGGATGCGATGATCACGAAGGGATTTTCGGGAACATTGACCGATCTTCATCATGGGAGCTTTCATCCGAACCACCGCACGACACTCAGCCATTTTTTCACGAAAAGCCCATGGGAGGAAGAGGCGCTGCTTCATAAACTCCAGCAGTGGATCCTTCGTCGTGTCGAACGCATCGCCAAACAGGAGAATCAACCCTTGTTTGTTTCGATCGATGATACGATTTGCCAAAAAACCAAGCCTTCGTCACGGGCAACACACGCGATTCAGGGATGTGATTGGCACTACTCTCACTCAGAGAAAAAATCGATTTGGGGCCATTCTCTTGTTTGGTTCATGGTTCATACTGCAACCCAGGCGTTTCCCTTTGCCTTCCGCCTCTACGACAAGACGGCGGGAAAAAGCAAAGGGGAACTCGCAATCGAGATGCTTTCTTCGTTGGATGTACGCCGTCCCGTTTATGTGCTGATGGATTCGTGGTATCCATCGAAAGCGCTCGTGGAAGCTTGTCTGAAAAAAGGATTCCACGTCATCGCGATGCTCAAGACGAACCGGATTCTCTATCCGAACGGCGTTGCCGTCCAAGCGAAGCAGTTGGCCCGCTCCATCGAACCGAATGACACTCACCTCGTCACGGTGGGAGAAGAGCATTATCGCGTCTATCGTTACGAAGGAGCGCTCAACGGTCTCGACCATGCGGTGGTGCTGCTCGCTTGGAAAGCCAATCAGCCGATGACATCGGAACATCTTCACTGCGTCTTGAGCACCGACCGGGAGCTAAGCGATGAAGACATCTTGCGCCACTATGCCCAACGCTGGTCGATCGAATGCTTTTTTCGACAAGCGAAAGACCAGCTGAAGCTCGATGGGTACCGTGTTCGTCAGGTTCGAGCGGTGAAACGCTACTGGATCTTGGTGCAGCTTGCTTACGTGTACAGCCTATTCGAGTCGAACAGCGATTTTTCTGATGGGCTCGATCTCTTGCGCAAGAGAAAAGGACATAGCCTCGTGGAGTTCATTTACTGTGCAGCGAAACAAAATATTCCCATTGATACCGTGAAAAAACAGCTCCATGTGGCATAAGGGTTACCCTGTTTGTTTCTTTTTACATGGTAATTATTGTTATGAAAATTGCTCATCTACAGTAAGTAAGCTAATTTTGTTGGATGAGGGTTCTTTTATCCAATCTCATGCTTTTTTGGAAAGTTATATGTTTGACTTAGCAACCAGAAAACTTTATGTAGACAATCCAATTCATTGGGAGCTGTGTGACTGTTATGAGTAAAAAAGAAAATGAGTATCATGACACAATGAAAAGTATTATTTGGGATATATTTCAAGAACGTGCGTTATCACAAAGGATAATTACAGATGTTATAAAGTTTCACCAATCATCTGTCTTTTTTCGGGTCAAAAATATGAGGAGTAGTTTTATAAGTCCAGATGTAAGAGTTTGGTTAGAAAATGTAGAGTGTACAGATGTGTTACCAGATATTTTTGAAGAAGAAATACCACTATCAATTGAAAAGGTACGTATAAATGGTAGTAACCGAAGTTATAATTTGTCTTATCGGATGGATGAAAAAACACTAGGTGCAATAATGTATAAAGCATTTGGGCGTGACAACGAAACTTTATCAAAAAGGTATGGATCTGCTGGAGCTTTATACCCTGTAATGCCACTATTGTTGGTACTAAAGCCTAACGTAATTTCATCTTTACCAATGCCAGGGGTTTATATGTTTAATCCACTTTCTAATTCAATTTACAGAATTAGAAAATGGACTGAAAAAGACTTAGAGAAACTTAAAGAATGCATATTTATTGATGGAGAGGAGTTTGTTTCATCTCTGGTCATGGCATACGCAATCGATATAAGAAGAGCTGTAACAAAATATGGAAAAAGGGGTTATAGGCATGCGCTAATAGAAGTGGGATTAATGGCTCAAGGATTTCGTGAAAGCTTAAGAGAAGTGAAAGAGAATCTAGGGGATCTGTGTTGGTCAGGGTTTAATGATAATGCACTTACTTATTTAGTAGGACTCAATGTGCGATTAGCTCCTGTTGTATTATTACAATGGTTCGGTGAGAGGGGGGATTAAGTTGTTGTTTCAAAATATTGAAAACAATCATTTTAATGTGCCTGATTCTTTATTTATACACAATTCTGTATATAAATCTTTTACAAAAGTAGGGACGCTTGTTAAAGGAGAAGATGTGAGCCCAAATGGTGCAAACGCACTCTCTATTTCTAGACAATTATCTATAAGGAAATCTTTTTCTGAAATGATTGAAAGAAGGAGTTTACTACTGGGAGGAAAGACAAATTATAAAGATCAAGTTCCTACTTGGGATATGGTAAGGAATATACCGTCATTCCTACCACATAGGTACACCATTTACCAAACTGAAGGATTATATATATCTGATACAACAGGAACAGCTACTCATACTGATAGTCGGAAAGCGATACAAACTGCCATACAGGAGTTGCTTGAGAAAAATGCTTTATATCTTTTTTGGTATGGGAAGAAAGGATACAAATTAAAACTAAAAAATTATAAGAATGACATACCCTCATTATACTTCAATCTTCTGAGATCTATGGAATTTGTTAAGTTATTCGTGAACGATACATTTTATCCGCTATTTGTGGTATTCGTAGCATTATGCACACATCAGAAAGATATTTATACTGGAATAGGGTCCTCGTTTCTATTAACATGTGCAATTCAGAAGGCTATTGAGGAGGCATATGTTTTAAAGTGGCAAAAAGAATTTAATTATATCACGGCTGTTGATTATCCAAAATTAGGCATACTCCTCCCATATATTCGGGCATACTCAAATAAGACAGCTGCCATCTCGGATTTCCATTCGAGAGGAAGTTGCCCAGAGAAAAAACGACGGACAAACGAAAGAAAGGTAAGGGACGAGGTTGTCCGTTTTTCCGTTCGATGATATAGCCATCTCAGTAACACATAAGCGATAAATGCCGCAAAAAGTTGGTTGTATACCGCATGCTCGTTGGTGCCAAATAAGGTCGGAACGTTTAGATATTGCTTGATCCATCGGAAAAACACTTCCACTGTCCAACGTTCTTGATACATCTCGGCAATCTTTTCCGCCGATGCCTCTAAGACGTTCGTGACCACACGGATTTCATGCCCGTTCGCATCCTGAAAGATCACGACGCGATGGCGCTTTTTGGAACGACATTGTTTCGTTCCTAACTGGCAAGTAAAATCCGCCACAATAGAAGAAGAGGAGGAAGAAAGGCGCTTTAGGCTCTTTTTTTGATGGATCTCGACATTGTCTTTCATCCGAATCACAAACGGTTGCTTCTGTTCGACAAACCGATCGAGGCGTTCAATTTTAAAGTACGCTCGATCTTCGACAAGAACCGTTTGTACGTCTGTGAGCCGCTCTCCCACCGGTCCATCGTGGCGCAACCCTACGGTTTCTACGATGTCGCTCGGCATTTGTTGCTCAGGGGAATACGCGACGTGCATTTTCACTCCGGATCGTTCCCCATGATAGGGTGCCCATGTCAGGCGGTTTTTCCCCACGGTGACGGTCGTGGAGTCTACTATACGCAATGCTTTTGGAAAGCGAAGCGAACGGCGGGTTTGGCGATTGCACTTAGAAACAACCAAAGCAAATAAGCGCTTCATCACCTCGTACGGAACTTCTTTCGCTTTCTTAGAAACCGTCGAGTAATGAAACGTCGGCAATCCGTACATTTTCGCCACATCGGCACCATGACGGAAACTTTTCCATTCGTGAAGTGCCGCCAGCAGAAAAAAATCAACCAACGTGCGCACCGTAAACGTCCGCGAAGTGTCATGGTAGCCAACGGCTTCGGTAATCGACTGGAGATCTTCATCAGAAACAATTTTTTGCATCAAATTTGGGAGTGTGGTATGCTTGTGCATAGAGAGCACCTCCTAGGTTTGTTTGTGTTGTTACTTACATTCTACAGGAAAGGTGCTCTTTTTTCTATGTTTTTTATGGATATTATTGGTTAATCAACACGCCTGTAATTATATATTAAATACAAATTATTTAGGAAAAGATAGTTCTGCACAAGTAAAGAGTGATATTCAGTTGGAATATCTTTTAGAAATGGATGCCTTACCTTATTATATTTCTTCAGACAGAACATATTCAGATGGGGATATTAGAGATTGTTTTCCAAAATGGTTAACCAATCTACATATTATTATGCTACAAAATGAGCTTTATCCATTATTAAAGTGCGTAAAGGTTTTTTCATTAGATCTATATAATCATGTCCCTATTAAACAATATTTAAAAGTGAATCAAAAAATTAATGTGGAAACTGTTAAGATATCGAAAGATGTCTTGTGTAAAATTCCTGATTGCATTTTTGTGTGAGGTGATTTATGTAAATGTATATATTTAATCAAAAAGGTTCACCTTTTATATTGAAGGAAGCCGGTGTATATCGTTCATTGTTTCAAAATGCACCCAAAAAAGTATTTATCCGTCCCTCTCTTTTAGAAGGGGCTCATGGGGGAGCGACTCATTTTGAAATTTCTCGAGTAATCAAAGCTGCCTTAGGTGAACATATTGAGCGTACTTCTTTATATTTGAATTTAGGGAATTTTAAACAAAAAACTGTACACGCTTTAAACTTAGTAACATTAAAAACAATCGAAATCCCATTAAAAAGAGTTTTGCTTTGTTATAATGCTAAAGTTTTTGATGGAGATCTAGAGGAAGGAATCGATTATAACGATTCATGTGGTGTTGCATCACATGTTAGTTCTTTTCGCGCAGTAAATAATGCATTTTTAGAGTTTTTTGAAAGACAGTGCTTTGTACATAACTGGCTTACACAGTCTTCAGGTAGAGAAATTAGGCAAGAAACAATAACTAGTGAATTGCTAAAGGAATTAATATATAAGGCAAAGCAGTTTGTAGACGATGTTTTCTTTTTTGACATTTCTTTACATAACAACTTGTATGTTATTCTCACATTAGGCTTTGGTAAACAGTATATGGCAATAGGATTAAGTAGCCATTGGAATTTGGAAGAAGCTATGTGTAAATCATTAGAAGAATGGTTTCAGTTTTTTGGTGGTAAGGTGAGTAAATACTATCTTTACGAAAAAAATAATATAGATTACAAAATGGCACATAGAGAATACAAGAGCAATTCTAACTATGTTCATTATGATCCTTGTTACTATTCTAACTACTTTTTTAGCACTTTCACACCTAGTAAGTTAAAGGAGAGCTTTGGTTACTTATTTGAACGTTCCATATCTATTGATTATAGAGAGCAAAGTAACCATCGAAGTGTTTCTTTTACAAACTGTATAAAAGAGATTTCAGAGGATTTACAATTAGATATTTTATGTGTATTTATTCCTTGCGTTTTAGAGAATGTTCCAGCAAAAATAGTTAAGGTTCTTTCTGAGAATGGTTATCCTCATATGCTAACGCAGTGGCTTAACCCACGGGATTACGTGTTTAGTAGGGTATTTAACCAAAAGGAGTTTCCAAACGAAGGCAAGCCCATTCCGTTTCCATGATAACTGATAAGAGAGGGAAGAGACGATTGTATGTTAAGAAGAACATGGGAATTTTTCGTTTTGTTCAATAAAGAGGTTTTTTATAATAAGATTGCGTTTTTTTGGACACTTATTATTCCAATCATTTTTATTGTTTTTAATAATCTTGATTGGTTCTTAAAATACCCAGATTATAGTACTTTTCGACATAATATATCCTTTTATTGGTGCTACATGATTTTGATTACTGCCATAAATGGAGTCGGAGTAAGTATTTTAATTCTTCGGGATAATGGGTTTTTAAAGATGTTTAAGTTTATTGCGCGAACCAAAACTCCTATCATTGTGGGAAGAATTTGTTCACAGTGGCTTTTCACAGTTGTTAATATTGTCATTTTTACTGTTGTGAGCTCACTGCTATTCCGCCAACCGATTTTCCCATTATTAAGTGCTATCATGGTTATTGCTTTCATAGCGCTATTACCTGTTTTTCTTTCTTTTTTATGGATCGGTTCTCTGCCATATCGTCAGGAATCAGTTTCTCCTATATTTACAATTTTAGTGTTTATACTTATATATTTGACGAAATTTTCTTTAAAGGAAGGTAATATGTTTGTATTAGAATGGCTTAATCCAGCAGTGTTTATTTTGTATTTGTCTAAACTAGTTTGGACTTTTGAACACAATTGGAATGGAGAATTAATTTATCAATTACTACTAACGATTTTAGTTTATGTTTTTATAGGAGTCATATCCTATCGCAGAATTAATGTTATTCCAAAAATAGGAATAAATGAGAGAGAATAATTCTATTTTAAATGCTCTATTCCGAAAAAAGGTAATAAAAAATGATTTTTGAGGGAGGAGAAACTGTGAAAGTAAACTCTTTGACATATTATTATAAAGATCAGGTGAAACCAGTATTAGATAAATTATGTATAGAGTTTGAAACTGGAAAATTAAACGTTATTATTGGGCCAAATGGTGCGGGTAAAACTACATTATTGGATATTATATCTGGGGTTATATCTACAAATCAGTTTAAAAGCCCTTTTTCTGAAAAAGATATAGTATACCAATTACAGGGGATTCCTCTTCCCGCAGCAATGAAGGGAAAAGACGTTATTCGCGTAATCTTTAACTGTGATAGTGAATTTCCTTTTATAGAAAGAATAAAATTATTTGAACAATCTTTGAATTCGAGAGAAAGAGAATTGTTCAATAAATTATGGGATCGAAAAATTGGACATATGTCTGTTGGTGAGAGAAGATGGCTACTTATTCGTTCTATATGTCAACTTGAACGGGAATTGTATATTTTCGATGAACCAACGTCCGGAATTGATCCAGACGCAAGACTTTTTATTCTTGAGAGTATCGACAATTTGGTTAAAAAAGGGAAATTAGTAGTGATGACAACTCATATTTTATATGAATTGGAATATATAGATTGTAAATTATATTTTTTGCATAGAGGGAATATTTTATATGCAGGAGACTATATATCGTTTTTAAATAAATATAATACCCAAAATCCTGATGTCGCCTTCCAATTATTTCTGAATGGGGATGGAGATGCATAATATGAAAAAGTTATGCTTGTCTAACGGTCTACGTTTAATTATTGATCAAGTTCCAAATAGCCGATCGATTTCTATAGGTGTTATGATTCGCGTAGGCACAAAACATGAAACAAAGAAAACAAATGGAATAGCACATTTTATTGAACATCTTTTATTTAAAAATCGCATCGGTTCTGATAATTTGTACGGAAATATCTATATTGAGGAGTTAGGGGGGAAAATTAATGCATTTACGGGGAAAGAGTTTACATGTTTTTACATGCATATTTTAAATGAATATCTAAACGAAGCTTTATGCATATTAAGAGATATGGTTTTTTCTTTTTCGATTTCTAATTTTGATTTTGAAAATGAAAAAAGAGTAGTGATCCAGGAGATATATCAGTATCAAGATAATACATTAGAAAAAGTCAAGATAGCATCTCTAGCGCATGCTTTAGGTGAAAGTTCTTATGCATTTGATATTTTAGGCACAGTATCTAATATAGAGTCGTTTACGTTAACTGAAGTGTATGAGTTTTATCGGAAATTTTATTTATCAAATAATACTGTTGTTTCGATTTCAGGAGATGTAAAAGAGGACATGTTACATGATATAGTGAAAATATTAGAAAATATCGGTTTCGGAAAGACAGTAGACAAGAAAACACAACCTATAATGTTTAATGGAGGTATTAATTACATTCCTATCCACAGTCAAGAATACCAGTCTCACATGTGTATATTGTTTCCTGCTATTTCATCTGATGTTCCTATGCGTGAGTATTATACTTATTATATCATGAGCCATCTTTTTGGAGTAGGAAGAAATTCTCGATTAAACAAGGTGTTACGTGAAGAAAGAGGGCTAGTCTATAATATCCAGTCTCATCCAATAGTGTTTGAAGAGGTAGGATTGTTTCGAATCTTAGCTTCAACGGGCAAAGAAAATTTGTGGGATGTGCATAGTGCAATTATGGAAGTTATTGAAAGTGTCAAAGAAGTAGGGATTACACTAGATGAATTTAATCGTTCTAAAAGAGTTCTTAAGAGCGAAATAATATTCTTAACTGAGAATACGATACAAAGGATGTTTTTCTTTGGCCAGGAGGAGCTTTTAGGTATACATAAATCTTCTGATGTTGATAAAATTTTGGAAACTATTGATGCTATTGATGTATGGGAAGTAGAAAATACATTAAAGGGTATATTTGACGATATTTACTCTTTAACTGTAACTATTCCCCCCCAGTGCTAGTGTGTAAAGTAGCCTAGCACATATAGGATGATTCTGTCATAGAAAATGCCCTACGTAGTGTGGAAAGAACACGATCTATTGTTTTATCCGACAATAGAAGGAGCCAGTTCTACCCGTTTTTCCGTGCTTGTTGAGTGTAGAAATGATGCTTTTTGCGATACAAAACAACTGGGCGAACGAACATTCCTGAGATGTTCTATTTAACTTTGAACATACAAAGATCTCGTTCGTCTTGGTTGTTGTCAAAGGGAACGTGGGTTTCACTCAAAAAAGCGCAACGCTTTTTCCTTTCGATTTTGAAGTCTCTGAATCAATGAGAGCACTTTTTTCGACAACGGCGTCATCCCTTCCAACTGATGTTTGGCTTTCGCGAGTATGCGATCATACATGCGATTCCAACGTTTTGTTTCTTTTCCAAGCAGAAAGCCACCATATTATTCGACCACTTGTTTAGCGTCTAATAGAAACGCAGGTACATGTTTCGCCTGTGTATGCTCTTGTTCACCGGAAAATATTTCAACTTACTCTATAATGTGGCTGATTATTTATCTATTCGTTGTGTATAATCTAAAATAACATTAGAGATTCCATCCCACGGCATTCATCGTTTCCTTTCTCTTGGGAGGTACTGCATTTTCTGTAATCACCAGATTGAATGACAAGGGTTATTTTCTCTTGATTGAATCGTTCTAGACCGATTCGTACGACGACCTCTGCTGACTTCTGATGTTCAGCTACTTTAGGTTATGAAGCGTACTTCGCGTATCCATCAGACCTCCCCGAGTAAGCGTGCCATCTTCCCTTCCATCTATCTGCTTCATTCCCTCTGTATCACCTTTAGCAGAAAAGCTTTTGTTTAGCAAACTCATTCAATGATATCTAGCCTTATTATGAAGAACGCCGTAATATTCGACATTAAATCACCGATGCCTGCCAAAATAAATCGTTCAGGAGCTTGCTGAATGATATGTAAATCAGCTAAAATGCCGAACGGTACTTTGGCGGGAACGGTTGTTTTTCTACCATGAACAAGTAACGAGCAGTTTGTGCTTGCAAAACCGTCATTTGACGCAGATGTTGGTATGCTAAGAAACGGCACTTGTCGTAAAAACGCCATATACTTGCCGCAGTCGATATCTTTTATTTTTCCAGCACGCCATTGTTCGAATAATCGTTTCCCTTCAGGAAAATATTTTTCAATAACAATCCATATAAGTTGAATTAAAGATTTACAACTGAACACACAAACGATCGATCGTTTGTTCTGGTTTCTGGTTGATTCGCTGAATAAAGGCTTGGACATTCTTGCTAATTTCTTGCACACCCGAATAGAACACGTTGTAAATCACGTCTGATTTCAGCCATTTCCATAGCCCTTCAATCAAGTTCAATTGCGGACTGTATGGTGGCAAAAAGACGAGCTCTAACCGATCTTCGTGTTCTTTTAAAAATGGCTGAATGAGTTTGGCATGGTGAATTCGAGCGTTATCTAAAATCATCACTATTTTGCCTGTGGGATAGCGTTCTAACACAAGTTGAAGAAATCGAAGAAATGTTTCCGCGTCATAGCGTTCTTCTTCGATGCAAAACACTTCCCCTGTTTCGTAGTTCAACGTGCCAATCAGCTTCAGCCCTTGATGTTTTCCAAACGTCGGAATGATTCGTTGTTTTCCTTTGACAAACCATGTTTTTTGAATCGCTTGGTAATCACGAATCATCGACTCATCTTGAAAGAGGACATGGGCGATGTTCCCATCTACCAGTTTTTTTTTACTTCAGGGAAGGTGATTTCGACGAATTCTTTTTGTTTCTCTTCATCGGCATTGGCTAGTGTATAGGTCGGTTTCGTATAGCTTAGCCCTAACCGATGCAGAATGTCACTTGTTCCGCGAAGCGTGTATGTTGGCCCCCACTTTTGTTGAATGAGTTCAGCGATTATCGCAAGCGTCCAATTATATTTTGCTTCGAATCCCACATCTACGGGGAGCTGATGTTCAATGATCAAAGCCAGCTCTTTTTCCTGCTCAGGGGTCAATCGACGTGGGGCGCCAGGTGAGTATTTCATCTCCAGTCCATCAAGACCGCGCTGAGCGTAGGCATGAATATAGTTATAAATAGTTTTCTTGGATCGACCAATAATCGTTGCGATTTCTTCTTTTGCGTACCCCTGCAAATGAAGATAAATCGCTTGGTAGCGTTCATATGCTCGTTTACTTTTTGCTTCTTTCATGGCAGTGGACAACTTTTCGATCTCGTCTTTGTGATTCGGCATCGTATCTTCTTTCCGTCCCCCTATTTTCTTTTTTTATTATTCACCGTGGAACGGGAGAAAACCTTTATTTCAATTTATACAGTAAAAGTCTTTATGCGAAATCGTCCCGTCAAAATCAGAAACAAACGCCCATTTGTTCATGAGATAACCTCCGTTTTTTGTATATGCATTCATCAAAGAAATTGAATCGCTTGGGCAACATCGTAGTCGCTTTGTTGTAATGTGGTAGATTGCCCAAGAATCATTTTCGCAAGCTCTGCTCCAACATACGGTCCTGCAGTCAAGCCGGATGCGCCAAGCCCATTCGCCACGTAAAGGCCTTCGATTTGTGGTACTGAACCAAATATAGGTAAAAAGTTCGGTGCATGGGGACGGAAGCCAACACGTGTTTCCACATGGGTCCAATCCGCTAAGTGAGGGGCAATAGTTAATGCTTTATGTAACACTTCGTATAATCCACCAGCAGTCACACGACAGTCGATATCGACACCGTCTTCATGTGTAGCTCCAACAACCATTTTTCCTTTTGGAAAGGCGAGTAAATATTGATTGTTTGGTGGCATGACGACAGGCCAATGATCGGTATGTTGTTCGGGATGTTGTAGATGGACAATTTGTGCTCGCTGCGGTGTGATGAGAAAATGAATGCCGAGCGGCAAAAGCAATGATTTCGCCCAAACACCTGCTGTGACAACGACCGCATCTGCTTCAAAACGTTCATTCCCAACTGTTGCGCCAATGACCCGTCCATTTTTATGCAAAAGGGTCGCGCTTCCTTTTACATATGTTGTTCCTAGTTGAATGGCAGCATGAATAAGAGCACGTCTTAATGCACGCCCATCCACTCGGGCAGCACCGCTTACATATATCGCCTCGTACCCATCGCTTAATACGGGAAAGCGCGTTATGACTTCCTCCGAAGACAAACGCGTAACCTCTCCGATTTCAGGGGCCTCTTCACGTCGTTTGTACACGCGTTCTTCCATACTTTGCAACTTGTCGGAATCATAATGTAAACAAATGACCCCGACACGTTTGTATCCTGTTTGATGACCGTACGCTTGCAATTGTTCAATGAGATAAGGGTAAAATGCTGCTCCTCCTTTTGCAAGGGCATACCATTTTTTGTTTCTGCGTTGCGATGTCCATGGACAAATTATTCCCGCCGCAGCATCAGTTGCTCGCCCTTGATCTTCACGGTCGATTAAAATGACGTTTGCTTTTTCTTTTGCTAAGTGAAAAGCAACAGAGGAGCCAACAATTCCACCGCCAATGACGATATAACGATTCATCGTTTACACCTTTCCTTTTCGTGATACTGTATCATTACGATAACATAGGACGTCAACTACCCAACGACTAAAGCCGTGGGCTTGCAACTCCCCAGAAGTGCAAGCGGATGTTATCCTCCTTCCTTCACTTGGGGTTGCATCAGGGCAGGTTGACAACTACCCAACGACGCAGGTCATGCCTGTGTCGTTCCTTCAACGATGTACTCGATTCCTTTTCGTTGAAGGTTCATCGCACCAACTCGGTCATCGTTTGAGGTATATCCGCATGTTCGACAACAAAACGTGTGCGTTTTCTTATTTCGGTTTGCTTTCTCTGTATGTCCGCATTTTGGACATGTTTGGGATGTGTATGTTGGGTCTACCACAATCACTTTGGCTCGGTGTTTGTGTGCTTTGTACTCGATTTTTTGTCTTAAATCATAAAACGCCCAAGATACCATTTCATACCGATGGTTAACGGACACTTTTTCTGTTCTTTGGCGAACACCTGTTAAATCCTCTAACACAAACAGCGTGTTCTTACCATAACGCTCAACGAGTGCCTTACTGATGCAATGGTTGACATCTTGCATCCAACGGTTTTCTCGTTGACCGATTTTCTTTAATCTTCTACGAGCAGACGGAGTTTGCTTTTTTTGTAGTTGTCTGCGGAGTTGTTTATACTTTGCTCGTTTGTGTTTGATGTGTCTACCTTTGAAAAATAACGTCTGTCCGTTTGAATCATAAACAGTCGCAAGAAAATTTACACCCATATCTACGCCAACCACTTGGCAAATGTGGTGAAGGTTTGCTTCTTCCATTTCTTTGGATACAGGGATATGGAGAAACCACTTTTGATGTTTATTCACTAACTTTGCTGTTCCAAACGTCCATGTTCCGTCGAAATACGTTTCAAGTTCTTTCGTTTGAAAAGGAACTTTGATTCGTCCTTCTAACGTATTGATGGAAAACAACCCTTTGGTTAGGCTGTAATCTCGATTAAAAACGAGGTCTATTTGCGGTTTTTTAAACGCAATCTGACAACGCTTATGTTCATTGGTTTGGTTGGTTTTATATTTTGCAATCACCGTTTTTAACACAGACTGTGCCATTTGAGATTTTAAGCCAAATGTAGAGCGAAGTTTGCGGTACGTCATCTTGTGAAGTTTGGCTTGCACAAGGGTGTTTTCTTTGTATATCACTTCCGACACCGCATTGCACGCATCACGATATGCTTGCATCGTTTTTTGAAGAAGTTGTTCTTGTTCAGATGTCGGTAAAATTTTAATTTTTGCTGTTAAAGTCAATTTCATGTCCTCACCACCTTTCACTAATTTTATTTTATATTTTTTTAGCGAAAAATAAATAAAAAACGCATTCCTCCCCATGCTTGAAAGCAGGGGTTTCCTGCGTGATTAATCATGAAAAAAGCAAGGGTCTTCCCTTGCCTTTTAATAAAACCATTTTGCCATTTCATAATATAATGGCATGCCGATTGTTAAGTTAAATGGGAAGGTGAGCCCGAGCGCCATGCCGAGATAAATAGCAGGGTTTGCTTCTGGAACGGATGCACGCATCGCAGCTGGAGCTGCAATGTATGAGGCGCTAGCGGCAAGTACGCTAAGTAAAATCGTTCCTCCAAAAGATAGACCAGAATAATAGCCGATCACAACGCCTAAAAAGCCATATACAGGGGGGAGAAGAATGCCTAAGGCAAGCAATTTGAGCCCGTATTTGCGCACGGCCGCAAGTTGATTTCCGGCTGTTAACCCCATTCCGAGTAAAAAGAGAACAAGAATGCTCGGATATAAATCAATAAATAAAGGTTTTACAATGGTAAGAGCTCGATCTCCACCAATGAGCCCGACGAGAAGGCTGCCGACCATTAAAAAGACGCTTTTTCCAAATAACCCTTCTTTAATGATTGGTCCATACACAGATGTAGCAGAGAAGCGATATACCATTTCTTGTTTATGTGAACGACTTTCTAACAATTTCAATATGACAAGCGATACAATAATCGCAGGACTTTCTAATAAGACGACAAATGCGTTCATATAGCTTTCGTAAGGGATGTTTGCTTGTTCGACAAAAGCAAGTGCAGCACCAAATGTAACGATACTAACCGATCCGTACGTCGCTGCAATACCGGTAGCATTATTCCGATCAATGCCAAGACGACGACAAACAGCAAACGTAATAATTGGGATGATGATACCAAGTAATAATGTTCCAACTAGTGGACGAATAAGCTCACTAAAAGAATGTTCCGCAAGTTCAATGCCACCTTTCATACCGATGGCGATTAATAAATAAATGCTTAACGATTCATTTAATCCTGTTGGTAATTTTAAATCCGATTTGACGAGAGCAGCAATAATGCCAAGAAGAAAAAATAAGATGGCTGGTGACGTTAAATTGTTGATAATCATTTCTTGCATAACGTTCCTCTCCTTTTGTGTTCTTTTCTATATTCAACAGAAAAGCCGGAAACATTTTTCGATCGGATCGAAAAATATTTCCGGCTTATCTTTTACTGACCGTAAAAGGCCCTTAGAAGATCAACCTTGTGTATCGACTGGTTCCTGTAATAGAAACACGAGGATTCGTTCCCCTGTTTTCGTACTAATATCGGTATGCATACTTGCGACTTGTTTATTTGTTAGCCTATAAATAAGCTCTTTCAACTGCTCGCTACCTGATTCAATTAAATCGGCACGAATGCGTTTAATAGACAACATTCCTTCTTTTGTTTCACACAATGCTTTTTCGGCAGGAGTTAAAATACCGCGCAACTGTACGATGACCATATTTCGTAAAATATCCGTTTTGACGGAGAGAGGACCGCGGCCTAAATATTCCTTCTCCCATTGAGTAAGGGCGCGACTAATTTGATCTTCTAGTTCTCCTTTTGTTCTCATAAGAATCCCCCTTTAGAAACGAAAATCGGCATGCTTCACGTATACACCATGTGAAACATACCGATGCATCTTTAGCCTAAACAGTTTCAACGTTTGCCTTTTCGCTTTCGCCATGTCACCACGTCAAAAGCGCTAAGGTAAAACAATGGAACTGCTTGGCTATCAATCACTCGGTGCGATAATTTGTTTTTAATTGTATAAAGCTTCAAAAATTATGTCAAGGGAAAAGATTAATGTTATCTATCGATATGCCATGATAGAATAATAAGGAAAGGAGAAGATAGGGAATGGGGGAGAAAGTTTGAAACTATATTTTATTGTCAATCCTTCGGCTAAAAATGGAAAGTGCAAAAAAATATGGAATAAAATTGAGCGGATGCTTCAACAGCAGCATATTTGTTATCGTGTTGTGTTCACACAAAAACAAGGAGACGGAGCGAAATTAGCACAACAAATAGCAGAACAGACAAATGAACCGATTGCATTCATTGCGGTCGGTGGGGACGGGACAATTCACGAAGTCATGAATGGGGTGGCCATGTACAGCCATGTGACTACAGGGTATATGCCCGCCGGGACAGGAAACGATTTTGCTCGTGGGATACAAATTCCAATAAAATGGAGCGAGGCTCTTAGCTATATGTTGTCGAGTGTTAAGGACGGTCATGTGGATGTGTATGACATCGGAACGTTCAAAGGAGCAAAGCAAGGTGTTTTTGTTAATAATGTCGGTTGTGGATTTGATGCGCATATTTCACGTAAGGTAAATGCGTCCAAATGGAAACATATTTTAAATCGCTTATATTTAGGGAAGTTTGTCTATATGTTTTATTTATTGAAAGGATTATTTACATATGAACCGACAGCTGTAAGAGTGACTGTTGATCAAAAACAATATACGTTTTCAAATGCGTGGCTTGTCACCGTTGCGAATCATCCGTATTATGGCGGTGGAATGAAGATTGCTCCATTTGCGCAGTCAAATGACCAGCAGTTTGACGTGATCGTTGTAAATGATGTGTCGAGATTAAAATTACTCGCCTTATTTGTGACGGTTTTTTGGGGTGGTCATATAAAGATGAAAGAAGTACATACGTTTCGAGGGAAATATATTCATATTTGCAGCAACACGTCTCTTCCTCTCCATGCAGACGGCGAGCAAATTGGTGAAGGTGAGATTACGATTTCTGTGAATAAGCAAGTGCGTGTATTTCGATAGCTTAAGTGGAACCATTGTTCACATACTAGAACAACCATATGTGTATGAGTACTAAAGGCTCTTGACGGTGACAAGAGCCTTTAGTACTTGTTTTGCATATATCGCAATATTTCATACGCACGATCACCAAGTAGTTCGAGAAGTTGTTCAAACATCTCATCGCGCCGTAAATCGAGCTCAATAATCTGTTTCGCTAAGTCCATGATTTTTTTCTCCATTTTTTATCTCCCCCCGATATCGTTCATATTGTTTTCGAAGTTCAGCTACGGTCCAGTAGTGTAATGGATGAAACTCAAACTTTCCTCCCTTAGTTAGCTTATCAATATAAAATTGCTTCTGTTTCATCGTAGTTTGTAAAAGAGTACCCATTTTCCATCCTCCTGTGTATGTTATTTAACTACCATTGTAGTCATTTTTGTTATTTTTTTCACCTTTTTTGTTATATTTTATAACACAGATTATTTATTTTGTTAAAATTTATAACAAAAATCGCGTAAATTTTGCTAGAATTGTGTATGATCATGTTATAAATAATTACATTGAGGAGGGGGTTAAATGGATTCATATAAACATAAAAAAGTTATTTCAATTGGTATTGTGAGCGAATTAACAGGGTTGTCGCCGCGGCAAATTCGCTACTATGAAGAACGTCAACTCATTTTTCCAGATCGATCAAAGGGAACGAGGAAATATTCTTTTGCCGACGTCGAATGGCTCGTTGAGATTGCAAACAAACGAGAGGAAGGAGTGCAAACACGGGAAATTCGCTATGAAATGATGAAAGAAATTCGTGAAACGATGAGAAAGGGACAAATTAATGCTCATTTCCGTTCGCGTATGTAAATGACTCATTTCCGTGTTATAATGATAGCGGAAGGAGAGTTTCGGGCATGTTTATTGAGTTCCCGTTGGATCTGTTTACGTATGTATCGCTTTTTAGCGTTTTTATTGTCGCGATGACGTGTTATGTGACGCGTCAAGCGAAGCATCCTTTCTTCGTTCAGCGTTTCATCGCTCACGATGCAAGCGATGTTGTAATGGCAAGTGATATGTATGATATGCCGCTGTGTATGCGATTTGTTACGTTTCGACAGCGGAAAATTCCGATAAATGAGCAGTCGCATGCTAGCGATGAAGAAGGAAGGTGGCTCCTTGTTTGCTTATAATTACAAACAAGGAGGCATAAAATCGTGAAAAAATGGATGTTTTCGTTTTTTGTTGTAATATTAAGTGCATGTAATCGAAATGTGCCGATTACAGAGCATAGTCAAGGTGTATGGGATCATTATTTTGTTTACCCAATGTCAAAGCTATTACTGATGCTTGGACACGCATTTCAAGAAAATTACGGGCTTGCAATTATTGCGTTGACGATTGTTGTCCGTTTTGGGTTGCTTCCGCTCATGATTAAACAATTTCGTGCTAGTATCGCAATGCAACGCATTCGTCCTGAAGTACTAAAGCTCCAGCAAAAATACAAAGCAACAGACATGGAGACACAACGAACGCTACAACAAGAAATGATGAAACTATATCAAAAGCACGGTGTCAATCCAATGAGCGGTTGCCTGCCGATTTTTATTCAAATGCCTATTTTCATGGCTCTATATTACGCGATTTCGCGTACAGAAGAAATTAAACTACATTCATTTTTATGGATGCAACTCGGTCATCGTGATCCATATTTCATTATGCCGATATTAGCAAGTTTAACGACATTTATTTCGATGCGTTTATCTCCATCTGCCACAACAACAGAAGTAGCGACACAAATGAAAATCATGTCATATGTTATGCCTGTGATGATTTTTATGGGGGCAAGTTCTGTCCCTTCCGCTTTATCGCTATATTGGGTCGTTGGTGGATGTTTTTCGATTATTCAGTCGCTTGTGATGCGTGCGCAATGGAAGAAGCATCAAGTAGAAACTGCCAAATAACCTGCTCGCTAGCTGAGCAGGTTTCTTTTCGTCAAGGGGTGAAAAAATGAAAGTGATTATTGCAGAAAAGCCTGATCAAGGAATGACGCTTGCATCGATTTTTCAAACAAAAAAACGAGAAGGATACATTGAAATTTTACCAAATGAGTTGTTTCCGAAAGGGGCTTATATGACATGGGCTGTTGGACATTTATTTGAATTAGCCTCTCCAGAAAAGTATGAAGCAAGTTGGAAACGATGGACGCTCGATACGTTACCGATTATTCCGAATCGTTTTCAATATGAGATTGATCGAAAAAAGGCGAAACAGTTTTCGATCATTAAGCAATTGCTTCATAAACCGGAAGTGACTGAAATTATTCATGCTGGTGATGCAGGGCGAGAAGGGGAATTAATCATTCGAAACATCATTTATATGAGCGGTGTAAAAAAACCGATCAAGCGTCTTTGGATTTCATCGTTAACACCAAAGGCGATTGAACAAGGATTTCGTCAGTTGTTGGATGAAAAACAGACACGTCCTTTATACGAGGAAGCGTATGCGCGAACATGTGCAGATTGGCTTGTCGGTATAAACGCCTCGAGGGTGTATACGATTTTATTGAAGCAAAGGGGAATGAACGATGTCTTTTCCGTTGGACGTGTGCAAACGCCAACACTCGCTCTAATTGTGAAAAGAGAAAAAGAAATTGAACAGTTTCGCTCGGAGCCGTTTTGGGAAGTTGTTGCTACATTTGATGTGGACGGAAAACGATACGAGGGAAAGTGGTGGCACGAAAATGAGACGCGCACATACGATCGAGAGCTTGCTGAGAAAGTGAGCGCGTTTTGCAGACGAAAACAAGTAGAGGTAGCAGAAGTTGTATGTGAACGAAAAACATTTTTACCGCCGCTTTTATTTAATTTATCAACATTGCAGGCAACGGCAAACAAGCGGTTTAAATATTCGCCACAAAAAACGTTAGATATATTACAAAAACTATATCAAAAAGGATATGTATCGTATCCACGCTCCGATTCACAATATGTAACTAAAGGAGAAGCGGAAACATTTCCACATATCTTAAAACAACTTTCACAAAAGGAAGAGTATGCTCCTTATTTTCCACTTGTTCATGAATCAATTTTACATAATAAACGTTATGTAAATGAAAAGAAGGTAACAGACCATTATGCCATTATTCCAACTGAACAAGTGCCGAATTTGACAAAGTTAAGTCAGGATGAGCGAAATATTTACGACCTTGTCGTTCGGAGATTAATTGCTGCTCATAGTGAAGAAGCTATATTTGATTATACAACGATTGTAACCGTTGTCGATGGACGTGCTCGTTTTATTTCAAAAGGAAAGAAACAAATACAAGCAGGATGGCGGGACGTCCTTATGTCACAAGATGATGATGTACAACTTTTACCGAATGTACAAAGTGGAGAAAAAGGAACGGTATATGATGTGTATGTGAAAGAAGGAAAAACACAGCCGCCAAAGCGATATACAGAAGGCGAACTGATCACGTTAATGAAGACAGCAGGGAAGTTTTTAGATGATGAACAACTGGAGAAAGTATTAGCGAAAACAGAAGGACTTGGGACGGAAGCTACCCGCGCCTCCATTATTACAACGCTAAAACAGAGAAATTATATTGAGATAAAAAATAATCAAGTATATGTAACTGATAAAGGAAAAGTATTAATTGACGCAATCGGCCCGCACCTTTTGGCGTCTCCTGAAATGACAGCAAAATGGGAACAACGATTAAGTGAAATTGGCGAAGAAAAAGCATCGGCCACAGCATTTATGGAACAAGTGAAAAAATTGGCAGCGAAAATTGTGGCCGATGCGGTACAAGTGGCAAATCATTGGTCATTTGAAGGACTAGATACCACTTCGATTCAGCAGAAGAAAAAAACAACGATCGGAAAACATGTCGGGGTTTGCAAGCTTTGTGGGGGCTCGGTCATTGATAAAGGCTCGTTTTACGGTTGTGTCAACTATGCAAAAACAAAGTGCTCATTTACTATTTCAAAAACGATATTGGGCAAATCGATCTCACAAGCAAACGTCAAAAAATTATTAGCAGAAGGAAAAACGAGTGTTATCAAAGGGTTTAAAAAGGGAGAAAACACATTTAATGCTGCGGTTATATGGGATGAAAAAGAAAAACGTATATCGTTTTCGTTTGAAAAATAGGAGGCTTCCCTCCTATTTTTCAACTTCGCCTTTCCACTCATTCATACCGCCGGTCATATTATATATACTTGAGAAGCCTTCTTTTACTAGCAATTCGCTTGCTTGCGCTGAGCGATTACCGGAACGACAAACGACAATATACGTCTTGTTTTTGTTCAGTTCATCTACACGATCTGGAAGATGTTGTAAAGGTAATAAAATAGCTCCAGGAATATGACCGGAAGCATATTCCTCTTCTGTACGGACATCGAGCACAACAACGTCCTCTTTTTGCATCATTTGTGCAGCTTCATCGACAGAAATGTTTGTATAACGGTTTTGTGCACATCCGCTTATGATGAAAAGAAATGTAAATAAAAAAGAAAACCATTTTTGCGTCAACTACCCAACGACTAAAGCCGTGGGCTTGCAACTCCCCAGAAGTGCAAGCGGATGTTATCCTCCTTCCTTCACTTGGGGTTGCATCAGGGCAGGTTGACAACTACCCAACGACGCAGGTCATGCCTGTGTCGTTCCTTCAACGATGTACTCGATTCCTTTTCGTTGAAGATTCATCGCACCAACTCGGTCATCGTTTGAGGTATATCCGCATGTTCGACAACAAAACGTGTGCGTTTTCTTATTTCGGTTTGCTTTCTCTGTATGTCCGCATTTTGGACATGTTTGGGATGTGTATGTTGGGTCTACCACAATCACTTTGGCTCGGTGTTTGTGTGCTTTGTACTCGATTTTTTGTCTTAAATCATAAAACGCCCAAGATACCATTTCATACCGATGGTTAACGGACACTTTTTCTGTTCTTTGGCGAACACCTGTTAAATCCTCTAACACAAACAGCGTGTTCTTACCATAACGCTCAACGAGTGCCTTACTGATGCAATGGTTGACATCTTGCATCCAACGGTTTTCTCGTTGACCGATTTTCTTTAATCTTCTACGAGCAGACGGAGTTTGCTTTTTTTGTAGTTGTCTGCGGAGTTGTTTATACTTTGCTCGTTTGTGTTTGATGTGTCTACCTTTGAAAAATAACGTCTGTCCGTTTGAATCATAAACAGTCGCAAGAAAATTTACACCCATATCTACGCCAACCACTTGGCAAATGTGGTGAAGGTTTGCTTCTTCCATTTCTTTGGATACAGGGATATGGAGAAACCACTTTTGATGTTTATTCACTAACTTTGCTGTTCCAAACGTCCATGTTCCGTCGAAATACGTTTCAAGTTCTTTCGTTTGAAAAGGAACTTTGATTCGTCCTTCTAACGTATTGATGGAAAACAACCCTTTGGTTAGGCTGTAATCTCGATTAAAAACGAGGTCTATTTGCGGTTTTTTAAACGCAATCTGACAACGCTTATGTTCATTGGTTTGGTTGGTTTTATATTTTGCAATCACCGTTTTTAACACAGACTGTGCCATTTGAGATTTTAAGCCAAATGTAGAGCGAAGTTTGCGGTACGTCATCTTGTGAAGTTTGGCTTGCACAAGGGTGTTTTCTTTGTATATCACTTCCGACACCGCATTGCACGCATCACGATATGCTTGCATCGTTTTTTGAAGAAGTTGTTCTTGTTCAGATGTCGGTAAAATTTTAATTTTTGCTGTTAAAGTCAATTTCATGTCCTCACCACCTTTCACTAATTTTATTTTATATTTTTTTAGCGAAAAATAAACAAAAAAAACGCATTCCTCCTCATGCTTGAAAGCAGGGGTTTCCTGCGTGATTAATCATGAAATTATCGCCTCCGTATATAATCAAATACCCATACGTGTATTCTAGTTTATTTTTTCGATTTCTTCAAACGTTTCGACACCATTGTTATGTCTATATGTAGTACAATAGGAAGAAAGGTTTACATGGAAAGAAGGAGAGAGCATGTGCGGATCTATCATCGACTTGATTGGAAATACGCCCGTTGTTAAGCTCAATCGGGTTGTTTTTCGGGAGGGAGCAAGTGTATATATAAAGCTCGAGTCGTTCAATCCGGGTGGAAGTGTAAAAGATCGTGCGGCCAGACGAATGATTGAGCGGGCAGAGCAAGAAGGGAAAATTGTCCCTTTTCAAAGCACGATTATTGAACCAACATCAGGGAATACAGGAATTGGGTTAGCGATGGTATGCGCAGCGAAAGGTTATCGTTGCATCATCACGATGCCAGATAATGCGACAAAGGAACGAGTGAATTTATTGAAAGCATATGGTGCGGAAGTTCACTTAACTCCCGCTTCTTTACGTATGCAAGGAGCGATTGATGAAGCATATCGGCTTGCGGAGAGTATTCCAAACAGCTTTATCCCCATGCAGTTTGAAAATAAAGCAAATCCAGATGCTCACCGAATAAGTACAGCAGTTGAAATTGTAGAGGCATTTCCAGAAGGAATTGACGCGTTCGTGCTTACAGCAGGAACAGGGGGGACGGTAACAGGAACAGGGGAGGAGTTGAAGAAAACATTCCCTCATTTACGCATTTATGTTGTGGAACCATATGGGTCTCCCATCCTTTCGGGTGGGCAACCGGGGCCGCATAAAATTCCAGGTACTGGACCAGGTTTTATTCCGCCTATTTTAAATCGCAAGGTGTATGATGATATTTTGCTTGTCAAAGATGAAGAAGCACAGATGATGGCGCGGCGATTAGCTGCAGAAGAGGGGGTTTTAGTGGGGGCTTCAGCTGGGGCAGCTGCCTTTTGTGCGGTTCAAGTGGCGCGAACTCTCCCGAAAGACGCACGTGTGCTTTGTATGGCACCAGATACAGGAGAGCGATATTTGTCCTCCGATTTATTTAACGGATAAGAGAGAGAAAAATTGTCGAGGCTATGAAATAAAAAGGAGTGATTGTATGTTTCGAGAAGAAGTAAAAACAATAGGAGGCCTTCGTCTTCATGTCATTCCGACGAAAAAATATAAGACGAATACGCTCGTATTAAAGATGAAAGCACCGTTATGTGAACGAGATGTAACGATGCGAGCTCTTATTCCGTATGTGTTACAAAACGCTACCGAGCGACATCCGTCGATGAAAGCGTTACGTACATATTTAGACGAACTATATGGTGCTACGTTACAAGTCGATTTAGCGAAAAAAGGAGAAAATCATATTATTACGATTCGAATGGATGTGGCAAACGAAAAATTTTTAGGCACCACATCTCCACTATTACGCGAAGCGTTGACCCTCTTTAGCGACATACTATTTCGCCCACTTACTGAACAGGGTGAATTTTCTGTTGCGATCGTTGAGCAAGAAAAACGGGCATTGAAACAAAAAATACAATCGTTGTTTGATGATAAAATGCGATATGCTCAACATCGACTCATCGAAGAGATGTATAAAGGCTCGCCCTATGCGCTCGATGTTCACGGTAAACTGAGCGATATCGATATAATTGATGCTAAACGTTTATATAAACATTACGAACACATGCTGAAACACGATGAAATAGACTTATACATTGTCGGAGATGTGGCGTTAACGGACGTAGAACATGATGTTGTGGAACGTTTTCCGTTAGAAGCTCGTTCGTTATGTTCAACTGAAACGACAACGTTAACAAAACGAACAAGCGTGCAAGAAGTTATAGAAAAACAACATGTGAAACAAGGAAAGCTACATCTTGGTTATCGAACAAATACGACATACAACGATGCAGATTACGATGCGTTGCAAGTATGGAACGGGATATTCGGGGGATTTACACATTCAAAATTGTTCATCAATGTGCGTGAAAAGGCGAGCTTGGCTTATTATGCAGCTTCGCGTATCGAAAGTCATCAAGGAATGATGATGGTCATGGCAGGAATTGAACCGAGCAATTATGAGCGTGCACTTGAAATTATTCATGCTCAGGCAGAGGCGATGCGTAACGGGCAATTTAGCGATGAGGAAATTATTCAAACAAAAGCAGTCATTCGTAATCAATTATTAGAAACAGTTGATACAGCGCGTGGAATGATTGAAATTTCCTATCATAACGTCATCGCGACGCGGCAACGTCCATTAGATGAGTGGTTAGAAGCGATTGAAAAAGTGACGCGTGAGGACATCGTACGAGTAGGCGAAAAAATTGAATTAGATACAATTTATTTTTTAACAGAGAAGGAAGGTGAGAAAAAATGAAGATTATTCGCTACGATCAGTTGCAAGAACAATTATTTTATGAGCGATTAAACAACGGATTAGACGTTTACATTTTACCGAAAAAAGAATTCAATAAAACATATGCAACGTTTACGACAAAATACGGTTCGGTGGATAACTATTTTACTCCATATGGAAAAACGAGCATGAAAAAAGTGCCGGATGGCATCGCCCATTTTTTAGAGCATAAATTGTTCGAAAAAGAAGATGGCGATGTATTTCAAATATTTAGTAAGCAAGGGGCATCAGCGAACGCTTTTACATCTTTCACACGCACCGCCTATTTATTTTCGAGTACGACAAATGTAGAAAAAAATTTAGAAACTTTACTTGACTTTGTCCAAAAACCATACTTTACAGAGCAAACAGTCGAAAAGGAAAAAGGGATTATCGCTCAAGAAATTCGTATGTATGACGATAACCCGGATTGGCGTCTATATTTCGGAACAATTGAAAGCATGTACCACAATCATCCTGTAAAAATTGATATTGCAGGAACAGTGGAGTCGATTTCACATATTACGAAAGATTTATTGTATGAATGCTATGAAACGTTTTATCACCCGAGTAATATGTTGTTGTTTGTTACCGGTCCAGTTGATCCATTGACTATACTCGAACAAATTCGCACAAATCAAGCAAAAAAAACGTTCCGTTCGCCAACAGACATTGAGCGATTTCACTATGAAGAACCATCCCATGTCGCCCGTGAAAAACATGTCATTGAAATGAATGTACAGACATCTAAATGTCTCGTTGGTATAAAGGCGAAAAATGTATATACAAAAGGAAAAGAAAAATTAAAGCATGAATGCGCGATGGGATTATTGCTTGATCATTTGTTTGGAAAAAGTTCATCGCACTATGAGCGGCTATACCAACAAGGATTAATTGATGAAACATTTATGGTTGATTATACAGAAGAAAGTGATTTTGGGTTTGGTTTAATTGGTGGCGACACATTATACCCTGATCAATTAGCAGAAGAAATTCAACGCATTCTTGTGCAGTTTTCCGATATTGGTGATGAACAAGTGGAGCGGATGAAAAGAAAAAAAATCGGCTCGTTTTTACGATCGTTGAATTCGCTTGAGTATATTGCGAATCAATTTACTCGTTACGCATTCGACCAAATGAGTTTATTCGATGTTGTAGAGGCGTTACAATCATTGACATCGGATGATATAAAAGCGGTAGCCCGTGAATGTTTTGTACCCGAACAGTTTACGGTATGCCAAGTTGTTCCGAAAAGGTGAAATGTGATGAAATATGCTTTAGTTACAGGAGCGAGTGGAGGAATTGGACGGGAAATTGCCAGACAGCTCGCAAAAGATGGGTATGGATTGTATTTACATTACTACAAAAATGAACAATCTGTTCAATCTTTAATGAAGCAATTATCAACAGACATATATGCCATTCAGGCCGATTTATCTCATCCTTTTGGGGTCGATACGTTAGTGTCGTCTCTTTTTCATCCAATTGACGTGCTCGTTCATAATAGTGGAATGAGTACATATGGGCTGGTGACGGACATGACTGACGAACAAGTCGAGCGCATGGTACAGCTGCATGTGACAAGTCCGTTTTTATTGACGAAACGGTTGTTGCCCTCTATGATTCAGCGACGTCGCGGACAAATTGTTGTCATTTCATCGATCTGGGGACTCACAGGGGCGTCATGCGAAGTATTGTATTCGATGGTGAAGGGCGCGCAAAATACGTTCGTCAAAGCGTTAGCGAAAGAAGTTGCGCCAAGTGGCATACGAGTAAATGCCATTGCTCCAGGAGCCATTGATACACCGATGCTTCAGGAGTTTACTGCAGAGGAGTTAGAAGCGTTAGCGAACGAGATTCCACTCGGGAGAATCGGGAAACCAGAAGATGTAGCTAAAGCGGTATCGTTTTTAATTTCTGACGATGCATCGTATATTACAGGACAAATTTTATCCGTCAATGGCGGTTGGTATTGTTAAGCAAGCATAATTTTTTGTTTCATAAAGCAAACTGTTCTTGAAACGAATTTCAAGGAGGTTTGCATATGTCTGTTCTTGATAATTTTGAGCAATGGAAAAGCTTTTTAGCTGATCGTCTTCATCAAGCGGAAGCGCAAGGGATGAACCAACAAGTCATTTCGGATATCGCTTATCAGATTGGCGACTACTTGGCAAAACAAGTCGATCCGAAAAACCCGGAAGAGCGTGTACTTGCTGATTTGTGGCACGTAGCAAATGAGCAAGAGCAACATGCAATAGCCAACATGATGATTAAACTTGTACAAAATAAGTAAGTAATATGGGCAAGCTGGTGACATTCGCCAGCTTGTTTTACTATGTTTAACTGTTCACAAAAAACGGTTGTCTGTCCTTTTCATTCTCGCATTCAGATGGTAAAATAAACATACATGCGTGTTTCGACAAAGTGTTGCTTTAGGATCGTATCGTGTAACGTAAAGGGGAGAAGGGGTATATGGAAAAGAAAGAATGGTATTTAGAATATGAAATACATATCAATCGTCCGGGATTGTTGGGGGATATTGCATCGCTACTTGGTATGTTGTCCATCAACATCATCACAATTAACGGAGTGGACGATTCACGTCGAGGGATGCTTTTGTTATGCAAAAGCCATGAGCAAATTGAACGGCTACAATCCATTTTGGCAACGATGGAAGATATCACGGTGACGAAGTTGCGCGAGCCGAAGCTACGCGACCGTCTCGCCGTTCGGCATGGGCGTTATATTCAGCGTGATGCCGACGATAAAAAAACGTTTCGGTTCGTTCGTGACGAATTAGGATTGCTTGTCGATTTTATGGCCGAGTTATTTAAACAAGAAGGTCACAAGTTAATTGGCATTCGTGGCATGCCGCGTGTTGGAAAAACGGAATCCATCGTAGCTGCGAGCGTATGTGCGAACAAGCGTTGGCTATTTGTCTCATCTACGTTAATTAAACAAACAGTTCGCAGCCAACTCATTGAAGATGAGTATAGTGAAAACAATGTATTCATTATTGACGGAATCGTTTCGACGCGCCGCTCAAATGAACGGCATTGGCAACTCATCCGTGAGCTCATGCGACTACCAGCGACGAAAGTCATTGAACATCCCGATATTTTTGTAAGGCATACGGAATATAAACTTGATGATTTTGATTATATTATTGAATTGCGTCATGATGCAGATGAGGAAATTACGTACGATCTTGTTGACCAATCTTCTTTCTTCGGCAACGACGGTTTTTCAAATATCGACTTTTAAAGATGGAAGGTGTTTCCGTTGACAGAGTTAGGGAAGCGTTTAAAAGAAGCGAGAGAACAGAGCAATATGAGCTTAGATGATTTACAAGAAATCACTAAAATTCAGAAGCGATACTTGATCGCAATTGAACAAGGAAATTATGTGATTATGCCCGGGAAGTTTTATGTTCGCGCGTTTATTCGTCAGTATGCTGAAGCGGTCGGCCTTGATCCCGAAGAGCTGTTTGAACAATACGCAAACGAAATTCCAAATGCTCAGCAAGAAGAACTTCCTGGCGAATTATCGCGTGTTAAATCGCGACAATTATCAGAACAAGGTGAAAAAGTACTGAATATCCTCCCCAAAATTTTAATCGGTATGTTAGCTGTTGGAGTAGCGGTTGTTCTATGGTTTTTCTTTCAAAACCGAACGATGGATGAACAACCGCAAGAGCAGGTGATAAATGAGGAGACAGAATTTGAGCAATCTGAGCAGGCGAACGAACAACAGCCTGAAAAACAAAATGAACAACAATCTGAAAAACAGAACGAACAACAACTAGAAAAAGAGCAAGAGCAACCATCGACAGCAATGATTAAGGTAGTAGACACGAATGGTCGAAAATCGACACTTGAAGTCACGGGGGAACAGTTGATCATTGACATTGCAACAAAGGGTGATGCGTGGATTGAAGTGAAAAATGGGAAAGGCAAAGCATTCACACGAAAAATGATGTATGCTAATCAAGCTGAAACGTTCGATTTGACGAACGAAACAGAAGTGTTGTTAGTCATCGGACAAACATTAAATACAGAAGTGAAAATAAACGGACAAACACTTGAATACCCTGTTAATCCAAGTGATCACGTTCGTCAAGATATTACGATTGTTTATAAAAAACAATGATGTTGTATGACGTGTTGGAGGTTAGTACTGTGAATATACCGAATCAAATTACAATTGCCCGAATGCTACTTATTCCTTTTTTCCTAATTTTCCTCTTGGCACCGATTGACTTAGGTATGATTCAAATCGGAACAGAGCAATTGCCGATGACACACGCTGTTGCCGCGCTTATTTTTATTATTGCATCAACAACAGACTGGATTGATGGATACTATGCACGAAAATATGGGTTAGTAACGAATTTAGGAAAATTTCTTGACCCACTTGCAGATAAATTGCTTGTATCGGCTGCGCTCATTGCGCTCGTTCAATTGGATTTGGCGCCAGCGTGGATGGTCATTGTTATTATTAGTCGTGAATTTGCGGTAACCGGATTGAGGCTTGTGTTGGCTGGAGAGGGGGAAGTGGTGGCAGCGAACATGCTTGGAAAAATTAAAACGTGGACGCAAATTGTAGCGATCGCCGCCCTTCTTTTGCACAATCTTCCTTTCTCCCTGCTGTCGTTTCCGTTTGCGGACATTTCTTTATGGATTGCACTCATTTTCACAATCTGGTCAGGATGGGATTACTTTGTTAAAAATAAACACGCATTTCGTCATTCGAAGTAAATAAAAAAGGGATGGGAGAAGGATGAAAGCAGAAATTATCGCCGTTGGCTCGGAGCTCTTGCTTGGCCAAATTGCAAATACAAATGCTCAATTTTTATCTCAACAATTAGCTGAAATAGGGATAGATGTATATTATCATACGGTTGTTGGAGATAATCCTCAAAGGCTTACACATGCGATTGAAGTAGCAAAGCAACGCTCGAATTTGATTATTTTTACGGGGGGACTTGGACCGACGAAAGATGATTTAACAAAAGAAACGATTGCAAAGATGTTAAATAAATCGCTCGTTTTAGACGAAGAAGCATGGCAATCCATTTGTGATTATTTCTCAAAAACAAATCGTCCGATGTCCCCAAACAATCGAAAACAGGCGCTTGTGTTAGAAGGAAGTCACGTGTTAAAAAATGAACATGGGATGGCTCCTGGAATGGCACTTGTTGTTGATCATGTGACGTACATGCTTCTTCCAGGGCCACCAAAAGAAATGCAACCGATGTTCATGAAATATGGACGTCCTTTTTTATTGCAAAAGCGTCACGTTCGCGAAAAAATTGTTTCGCGTGTTCTTCGCTTTTTTCATATCGGGGAATCACAGCTAGAAACAGAAATTGAAGATTTGATCGATGCGCAAACGAATCCGACGATTGCTCCACTTGCGTCTGACGGTGAAGTGACTCTCCGCTTGACAGCAAAGCATGAACGTGAAGAAGAAGCGAAGCGAATGATTGACGAGGTAGAGGAAAATATTTTAGCGCGTGTTCGCCCTTATTTTTACGGTTACAATGATGAAACGTTGTTTAGCAAACTGTTAGCGACGTTAAAAGAAAAGGATAAGACACTTGCTGTTGCTGAAAGCTTAACGGGGGGGTTGTTTTTAAAGGAAATGACTGCTCTTCCGACAGCTTCTTCTGTCATAGCAGGAGGGGTTGTATGTTATACAAATGAAATAAAGGAAAATGTGCTTCATGTGCCGAAAGAAATATTACAAACAGAGGGGGCAGTAAGTGGGCGATGTGCACAATTGTTGGCGGAAAATGTTCGAAAACTTTGTCGAAGTGATATCGGTATAAGCTTTACAGGCGTCGCAGGACCGGACGATTTGGAAGGGAAGCCAGTAGGAACGGTATGGATAGGGATTGCCACAGAACGAGGGACAAAAACGTTTGCGCTTACATTATCTGGTAATCGTCAAGCCATTCGGATGCGTACTGCAAAATATGGTTGTTATTATTTACTACAATTGTTGCATTGATTTACGAACATCTATTCGTTTTTTCTTGGCAAATAAACAGAAAACATGTATAGTAATAAGTAGCGGTCACTGCTTTATTTTTTGTAAGTATAAAGGAGGAGTTTCTTTGAACGATCGTCAAGCAGCATTAGAACAGGCGTTAAAGCAAATTGAGAAACAGTTTGGAAAAGGCTCCATTATGAAGCTAGGGGAGCAAACAGATCGTCAAATTTCGACTGTATCAAGCGGCTCTCTTGCACTTGATATTGCTCTTGGAGTAGGAGGATATCCGCGCGGGCGTATTATTGAAATTTATGGTCCAGAATCTTCGGGTAAAACGACAGTTGCCCTTCATGCGATTGCTGAAGTACAAAAGCAAGGTGGTCAAGCGGCGTTCATTGATGCAGAACACGCTTTAGATCCTGTTTACGCTGAAAAGTTAGGTGTTAATATTGATGAATTGTTGCTTTCACAGCCTGATACAGGAGAGCAAGCGTTAGAAATTGCTGAAGCGCTTGTGCGTAGTGGAGCGGTTGACATTATTGTTATTGACTCCGTTGCAGCCCTTGTTCCGAAAGCAGAAATTGAAGGGGAAATGGGCGATGCTCACGTTGGATTACAAGCACGGCTCATGTCCCAAGCGCTACGTAAATTATCAGGCGCGATTAACAAGTCTAAAACGATCGCTATCTTTATTAACCAAATAAGGGAAAAAGTGGGGGTTATGTTCGGGAACCCCGAGACAACTCCTGGAGGTCGTGCATTGAAGTTTTATGCGTCTGTTCGTTTAGAAGTGCGTCGTGCAGAACAAATTAAACAAGGCAACGACATGGTTGGAAATAAGACGAAAATTAAAGTCGTGAAAAACAAAGTGGCGCCTCCGTTTAAAACAGCGGATGTAGATATTATGTATGGCGAAGGAATTTCAAAAGAAGGCGAAATCATTGATATGGGTGCTGAACTCGACATTATTCAAAAAAGTGGCGCTTGGTATTCATATAAAGATGAGCGATTAGGACAAGGGCGAGAAAATGCAAAACAATTTTTAAAGGAAAATCCACACATTATGGAAGAAATTGCGCGTGAAATTCGCCAACATTATGGCATTACAGCAGGGGCATCGACGACATCTGTGCGCGAAGATGATCTAGACTTTTTAGAGTAAAAAATTGATTAAAAAGGTCGCCTTGCTTCAATAAAAAAGTGATTATGTGCATATATAATTATGGAAAGGGTGCTCCGTTATTTTTGGAACACCCTCTTTTTTGGAAAATAAAAAGATATGAAACGCTTTCCCACAATGACAAGCCTTGACAATATGGAAGGTCACCTTTAAAATGTACATGTATATTTGACAATTTTGAAGTGTATGTTGAATGGGTGCAATGTACATGCCGACATTGATGAAGTAACGAATTTATAGCAAGAGGAGGTGAGGATAATGGGTGAAACGATCATCTCCGCTTTGCTTGCCCTAGTCGTCGGTGCAGTTGTTGGCTTTTTTGTTCGTAAATCCATTGCCGAGGCAAAAATTGGCGGTGCACAAGCAGCTGCCAAGCAAATGATTGAAGAAGCGAAAAGAGAAGCAGACGCATTGAAAAAAGAGGCGCTCCTTGAAGCAAAGGATGAGATTCACAAACTTCGCGTGGAAGCAGAACGAGAAATTCGCGAACGAAGAAGTGAATTACAAAAACAGGAAAACCGCTTGTTACAAAAGGAGGAGAATCTCGATCGAAAGGACGAATCTTTAAACAAACGGGAAGCGTTGCTTGAGAAAAAAGAGAATTCTCTCAATGAAAGACAACAGCATATTGAAGAAATGGAAAGCAAAGTGGAAGAACTCGTTCGAAAGGAACAAGCAGAGCTTGAGCGTATTTCTAGCTTGACTCGTGAAGAAGCACGGCAAATCATTTTGGATCGTGTAGAAAAAGAGCTTTCTCATGAAATCGCGCTCATGGTCAAAGAAGCAGAAGCGAAAGTAAAGGAAGAAGCCGATAAAAAAGCAAAAGAAATTTTATCGCTTGCTATTCAACGTTGTGCTGCTGACCATGTTGCCGAAACGACCGTATCTGTTGTGAACTTGCCGAATGACGAAATGAAAGGTCGGATTATTGGACGCGAAGGACGTAACATTCGCACGTTGGAAACGTTAACAGGTATTGATCTCATCATTGACGACACGCCGGAAGCAGTCATTTTATCAGGCTTTGATCCGATCCGTCGTGAAACGGCACGAATTGCGTTAGATAAACTTGTTCAAGACGGGCGTATTCATCCGGCGCGAATTGAAGAGATGGTTGAAAAAGCGCGAAGAGAAGTGGATGAACACATTCGTGAAGTGGGAGAACAAACAACGTTCGAAGTGGGTGTTCACGGGTTGCACCCGGATTTAATTAAAATTTTAGGCCGATTGAAATTCCGTACAAGCTATGGACAAAATGTTCTTAAACATTCGATGGAAGTTGCGTACTTAGCTGGTTTGATGGCAGCTGAGTTAGGGGAAGATGAAATGCTTGCAAGACGAGCAGGTCTTCTTCACGACATCGGAAAAGCTGTTGACCATGAAGTAGAAGGAAGCCATGTTGAAATTGGTGTAGAGCTCGCAACGAAATATAAAGAACACCCAGTCGTTATCAATAGCATTGCTTCCCATCATGGTGATACGGAGCCGACGTCTATTATCGCTGTGCTTGTTGCTGCTGCGGACGCATTATCTGCTGCTCGGCCAGGTGCCCGTAGCGAAACGTTAGAAAACTATATTCGTCGACTTGAAAAACTTGAAGAAATCGCTGAATCGTATGAAGGTGTTGAAAAGTCGTATGCGATTCAAGCTGGACGCGAAATTCGCATTATGGTAAAGCCAGATATGATCGATGACTTGGAAGCGCATCGTTTGGCGCGTGACATTCGCAAGCGCATTGAAGAAGAGCTTGATTATCCAGGTCATATTAAAGTTACAGTAATCCGCGAAACGCGAGCTGTTGAATATGCAAAATAAAGCTACTCCTCGTTTGGAGTAGCTTTTCGTATTGATAAAAGCTTTGTTTTGTGCGAAACTGAAAAATAGAAATCATGAGTATAGAAAGGGTAATACGATGAAACTATTATTTATCGGTGATGTCGTAGGACAACCGGGAAGAAAAATGGTTGATGAATACGTCCCGAAGTTAAAAGTGAAATATAAACCACATGTGATTGTTATCAACGGTGAAAATGCTGCTGGTGGGAAAGGAATAACAGAAAAAATATATCGGCGCTTTTTAGAAATAGGAGTGCATGTAGTAACCCTTGGGAATCATGCGTGGGATAATCGTGAAATATTTGAGTTTATTGATCAAGCGAAAGTACTTGTTCGTCCAGGAAATTTTCCAGCAGGTACACCTGGAAAAGGAATTGTATTTATTCAAGCAGAGGGATATGAAGTTGCAGTCATCAGTTTGCAAGGGAGGACGTTTTTGCCAGCGATTGATTGTCCGTTTAAAAAAGCAGATGAGTTAGTAGAAATGGCGCTCGCACGCACTCCTGTCATTCTGGTAGATTTTCATGCGGAAGCAACGAGTGAAAAACAAGCGATGGGATGGTATTTAGATGGGCGAGTAAGCGCTGTCGTTGGTACGCATACACACGTTCAAACAGCGGACTCTCGTATTTTGCCAAACGGCACCGGTTATATTACTGATGTCGGTATGACAGGTCCTTACGATGGCATTTTGGGTGTGGATCGTGAGGCAGTATTACGTAAATTTTTAACGGGCTTGCCGGTTCGTTTCGAAGTGACGACGGGGCGCGCGCAGTTGAATGCTGTGCTTATCGATATAGATGAAAAAAGCGGGAGAACGAAATCAATTCAACGAATTATGATTAATGATGACCACCCATATTTCGACTAGTCTCTCTTTTTAGATTTTTCTAAAAAATGCATATAAATAGCAGGAATACGAGTGAACAGAGGTGAATATATAGTAAACAGTACGAATTTTTTACAAGCAATTGTTAGAAACAAGGAGGAGCTAGAAATGGAAATATTAAAAGTTTCAGCAAAGTCTAATCCTAATTCTGTAGCTGGTGCACTTGCTGGCGTGCTAAGAGAACGCGGTGCTGCTGAAATTCAGGCGATCGGTGCAGGTGCATTAAATCAAGCCGTGAAGGCAGTAGCGATCGCGCGAGGATTCGTAGCACCGAGCGGAGTCGATCTCATTTGTATTCCTGCGTTTACAGACATTCAAATTGATGGAGAAGAGCGGACAGCAATCAAACTTATTGTTGAACCGCGTTAATGCACATAAACCTGTTTGCTTGCATAGCAAACAGGTTATTTTTATCATATGCTACAGAGCGAATTTTCGTATGGAGGGGTCGTTGTGCGTATATTTGACGCTCATTGTGACGTTTTATATCAACTATTTTGTGACCAAGATGTATCGTTTGAGCGAAGCTCATTGCTACATGTCACGTACGATGGATTGCAGCAGGCGGGTGTAACAGTACAAGGATTTGCTATTTACATCCCAAAACATGTAAGGCCAGAATCGCGCTTTTTTGTAGCTTTAGAGATGATTGATTATTTCTATGAGAAAGTTGTGTCACAGCCAAATATGAAAGTAGTTTGTTCAAAAAAAGAAATTGATCAGTTACAACCAAATGAAATCGGAGCCATGCTCACATTAGAAGGGTGTGAAGCCATTGGCGAAAGTTTAACGCAATTGCGCACACTTCTTCGGCTTGGCGTTCGTTCTGTCGGTTTAACATGGAATGATGCAAATATGGTAGCGGATGGGGCATTTGAGCAACGAGGGGGAGGTTTAACGAAATTCGGGAAAGAAGTTGTCCGCTTATTGAACGAACAACAATGTTGGACAGATGTGTCGCATTTAAGTGAACGAGCGTTTTGGGATGTCATTGAATTAGCCCAATATCCGATTGCTTCACATTCAAATGCGTATACGCTTTGCCCGCACCCACGCAATTTGCGCGATGACCAGATTCAAGCTTTGATTAAGAAAAATGGGGTGATCGGTGTGACATTCGTTCCGCAGTTTTTACGTCATGATACGCAAACGACAACAGTGACAGATGTATTGCGTCATGTCGACTATATTTGCTCGTTAGGCGGCGAAAACCATATCGGGTTTGGATCTGACTTCGATGGCATTTTTGAAACGGTTGACCAATTAGCTAATGTTTCGCATTATACCCATTTCATTAATGAATTGCTGAAGCATTTTAAAGAGGAACAAGTGAGAAAATTTTTGTTTTGTAATTTTTATGAGCGAATCCCGCAATAAAAAATTCGGAAGAACAATTCACATTTTTGTGACAAATATGTTGCAATTTTTTTTCAATAGAGCTAGAATGAAAGCGTTTAGTAAATGAAATTTTTCGAAAAATTTATTAAGCGAAATGGTAGAGCTTTTTCTGGAAAAGTGCTACACTTATAATCGTATAATGTTACGTTACAATTGATGGAACTTTAAAGGGGTGTAAGACATGATTAGTCAACTTTCATGGAAAGTTGGAGGACAACAAGGGGAAGGTATTGAAAGTACGGGAGAAATATTCTCCATTGCGCTCAACCGACTAGGCTACTACTTATATGGTTATCGCCACTTTTCATCTCGTATTAAAGGTGGTCATACGAACAATAAAATTCGTGTTAGCACAACGCAAGTTCGTTCGATTGCCGATGATCTTGATATATTAGTAGCTTTTGACCAAGAAACAATTGATTTTAACTTTCACGAGTTACGTCAAGGTGGAATCGTCATCGCAGATGCAAAGTTTAATCCAACGATTCCAGACGAGTCAAGAGCTACGCTGTATGCGGTTCCATTTACAGATATTGCAACAGAATTAGGAACAGCATTAATGAAAAACATGGTTGCAGTCGGAGCTTCTAGCGCTGTACTCGGTCTCGATATTAGCGTATATGAAGGGGTCGTTCAGGAGATTTTCGGTCGCAAAGGCGAGCAGGTTGTTTCCAAAAACATGGAAGCGATCAGAGCGGGCGCTCAGTTTATGCGTGAACAACTTGGTGACAACATTCAACTCATGCAACTTGAGAAGGCGGACGGCAAAAAGAGAATGTTTATGATTGGAAACGATGCGATTGCGCTTGGTGCACTTGCGGGTGGCGCTCGTTTTATGGCAGCGTATCCAATTACCCCAGCGTCAGAGATTATGGAATACTTAATTAAGAAGCTTCCACAATTTGGTGGTACAGTCATTCAAACAGAAGACGAAATTGCAGCTTGTACAATGGCTATTGGTGCGAACTATGCGGGTGTTCGCACGTTGACAGCTTCGGCCGGACCAGGTCTTTCGCTTATGATGGAAGCGATCGGATTAGCTGGAATTACAGAAACGCCAATTGTCATTGTTGATACGCAACGTGGTGGTCCGAGTACAGGTCTTCCGACGAAACAAGAACAGTCCGATTTGATGGCAATGATTTATGGAACACACGGAGAAATTCCGAAAGTAGTCATGGCGCCAAGTACTGTACAAGAAGCGTTTTACGATATGGTTGAAGCGTTTAACATTGCAGAAGAGTATCAATGTCCAGTCATCGTTTTAACAGACTTGCAACTTTCGTTAGGTAAACAAACAGTTGAGCCGCTAGAATACGATAAAATTGAAATTCGTCGTGGCAAACTTGTTACGGGAGAACTCCCTGAAATTCCAGACAAAGGTTGTTTTAAACGATATGAAGTGACGGAAGATGGCGTGTCACCGCGTGTATTGCCAGGAATGGAAAACGGTATTCACCATGTGACGGGCGTTGAGCACGATGAAACAGGCCGTCCTTCTGAAGTAGCAGCGAACCGTATTGCACAAATGGATAAGCGTCTGCGCAAGTTGAAACATATTCAATTCCCGACACCAGTTCATAAACATGTGAAGCATGAAGAAGCCGATGTGTTAATCGTTGGGTTTAACTCAACGCGTGGAGCGATTGAGGAAGCGATGGAACGTCTAGAGCGAGATGGCATCAAGGTAAATCATGCTCACGTTCGTCTCATTCATCCGTTCCCAACGGAAGAAATGTTGCCACTTGTGCAATCAGCAAAAAAAGTTATTGTTGTTGAAAATAACGCAACAGGACAACTCGCCAACATTTTAAAAATGAACGTTGGACATGCTGAGAAAGTATTTAACGTGTTGAAATATGATGGCAACCCGTTCTTACCGCACGAAGTTTATACAAAATGCAAGGAGTTGTTTTAAACATGGCGACATTTAAAGATTTCCGAAATAACATTAAACCGAACTGGTGTCCAGGTTGTGGTGACTTTTCTGTGCAAGCAGCTATTCAACGTGCGGCTGCCAACGTTGGACTTGAACCACATGAGCTTGTTGTTGTCTCTGGAATTGGTTGTTCTGGACGTATTTCTGGTTACATTAATTCGTATGGTTTTCATGGTGTTCACGGTCGGGCACTTCCGATTGCCCAAGGGGTAAAAATGGCCAATCGTGACTTGACTGTCATTGCTGCTGGTGGTGACGGTGATGGATTCGCGATCGGAATGGGGCATACGATCCATGCGATTCGTCGTAACATCGACATTACGTACATCGTTATGGATAACCAAATTTACGGCTTAACAAAAGGACAAACATCACCACGTAGTGAAGTTGGATTTAAAACGAAAAGCACACCACAAGGATCGGTTGAGCCAGCGTTGTCGATTATGGAGATGGCGTTGACAGCAGGGGCTACATTCGTCGCCCAAAGCTTTTCTAGTGATTTAAAAGAGTTGACGCAATTAATCGAAGAAGGCATAAAGCATAAAGGATTCTCGCTCATTAACGTATTTAGCCCGTGCGTCACGTACAATAAAGTAAACACATACGATTGGTTTAAAGACAATTTAACGAGCTTGAGCTCCATTGAAGGATATGATCCATCTAACCGCGAAATGGCGATGCAAACGTTGATGAAACATAAAGGGCTTGTTACAGGGCTCATTTATCAAAATAAAGAGCGCAAATCATATCAAGATCTTGTGCCTGGTTATAGCGAAAAACCATTGGCAGAAGCAGATTTAGCAATGAGCAAGGAAAAATTTGATCAGCTTGTGGCTGAGTTTATGTAAGAAAAAAGAGGGTGGTGAAAGCCATCCTCTTTTTCATGGAAAAAACATTGTTTAAAAGTCCAGAAAATAATATACTATGTTAGTGTGCGTCTATGAACAAAAGAAAGGGGAATTATGATGAACGAAAAACAACGTTTACAGTACACAGCACAAATTGAAACAGATCATCCAACGGACAAAAAATCCGCTTTGGATGAAAATTTGCAACGTCTCAAGCAAAAAACGAGTCAAGACTATGAAAAATATTTTTCAACTGTATTTGTTCCTCCATCTTTAAAAGAAGCGAAAAAACGTGGAAAAGAGGAAGTGAAATATCATAAAGATTTCTCTATTCCAGAAGAGTTTCGAGGCATGGGGAACGGTCGTAAATTTTACATTCGTACGTACGGCTGTCAAATGAATGAACATGATACAGAAGTGATGGCTGGAATTTTTATGGCGCTCGGCTATGAACCAACGGATCGCCCAGAGGATGCCAACGTCATTTTGTTAAATACGTGTGCCATTCGTGAAAATGCAGAGAATAAAGTATTCGGAGAAATTGGACATTTAAAGCCACTCAAACAAAATAACCCGGATTTATTGCTTGGGGTATGCGGCTGTATGTCACAAGAAGAATCAGTCGTCAATAAAATTTTGAAGCAATTCCAATACGTTGATATGATCTTTGGCACGCACAATATTCATCGTCTTCCGTATATTTTGAAAGAGGCGTACATGTCAAAAGAAATGGTTGTTGAAGTATGGTCAAAAGAAGGCGATGTCATCGAAAACTTGCCGAAAGTACGCAAAGGAAATATTAAAGCATGGGTTAATATCATGTACGGTTGCGATAAGTTTTGTACGTACTGTATCGTTCCGTATACACGCGGTAAAGAGCGTAGCCGTCGCCCAGAAGATATTATTCAAGAGGTACGTCACTTAGCTGCACAAGGGTATAAAGAAATTACGCTTTTAGGACAAAACGTGAATGCGTATGGAAAAGATTTTACTGATATGAAATATGGTCTTGGCGATTTAATGGACGAACTGCGCAAAATTGATATTCCGCGCATTCGCTTTACAACAAGCCATCCACGTGATTTTGATGATCGTTTAATCGAAGTGTTAGCAAAAGGTGGAAATTTAGTTGAGCACATTCACTTGCCTGTACAGTCGGGAAGTAGTGAAGTGTTAAAAATGATGGCGCGTAAATATACACGTGAACAATATTTAGAGCTTGTTCGTAAAATTAAAGAAGCCATTCCAGGTGTGGCGCTTACAACAGACATTATTGTCGGATTCCCGAATGAAACAGATGAGCAATTTGAAGAAACGTTGTCGCTCTATCGCGAAGTCGAATTTGATTCTGCATTTACGTTTATTTACTCGCCACGTGAAGGAACACCGGCAGCAAAAATGGTTGATAACGTGCCAATGGAAGTGAAAAAAGAACGTTTACAACGCTTAAACGCATTAGTAAACGAAATTTCTGCGAAAAAAATGAAGGAATATGAGGGACAAGTTGTCGAAGTATTAGTAGAAGGGGAAAGTAAAAATAACCCAGACGTTCTCGCTGGATACACACGTAAAAACAAGCTTGTGAACTTCGTTGGACCTAAGTCTGCGGTCGGTCAACTTGTAAACGTGCGCATTACAGAAGCAAAAACGTGGACATTAAATGGAGAAATGGTAGAAGAAACGATCGAGGTGAAATAACGTGGCGAAATATACAAAGGATGACATCGTCCAAAAAGCAAAAGAATTAGCTAAAATGATTGCTGAAACGGAAGAAGTAGAGATTTTTAAACAAGCAGAAGCCAAAATTCATGAAAATGAAAAAGTACGCACGATGATTGCTAAAATTAAATCGTTACAAAAACAAGCTGTAAACTTGCAACATTACGGAAAAGTTGAAGCGTTAAAAAAAGTAGAAGCAGAAATTGATGAAATTTACGAACAGCTATCAGACATTCCGATTGTAGAACAATTTAAACAATCGCAAGTAGAAATTAATGATTTGTTGCAGCTCGTTGCATCCACGATTTCAAAGACGGTGACAGATGAAATTATTACATCGACAGGTGGCGATGTGTTACGAGGAGAAACGGGTGCCCAAATGAAACATAGCCATTGCGGCCATTGCTATTAAAGAGTCCATTTGGGCTCTTTTTTTATTTTTGTCACATATTTCGAACAAGTTGCATACAATGAACTATACGGAATGATTGTTTTTTTATGTACACTTTTAGTTTTTTCGTGCATAGGATAAAATGAACAATGCATTTTTGAGGAGGGTTTGTTTCATGTCCCAATACAGGGAAATTATTACAAAGGCAGTTGTTGGAAAAGGGAGAAAGTTTACGCAATCGACGCATACCGTTTCCGCGCAACATCGTCCAACGAGCGTGCTCGGTTGTTGGATTATTAATCATCGGTACGAAGCGAAAAAAGTGGATCGTAGTGTTGAAATTCATGGGAAGTATGATGTGAATGTTTGGTATTCGTACAACGATAATACAAAAACGGAAGTGCTCACAGAAACGGTATCTTATACCGATGTCATTCCGTTGAAGTATCGTAACGAAGAACTCATTAGCGAAGAACAAGAAGTGATTGCACGTGTTGTTCAGCAACCAAATTGTTTAGAATGTACGATTGCTTCAACTGGAAACAAGGTAACTGTGGAAGTAGAGCGAGAGTTCATCGCTGAGGTCATCGGGGAAACAAAAGTACGGATTGCGGTTGTTGATACATCATCTGAAGAAGTCGATGAGGATATTGAAGCTGAATTAGAACAGTTGGATGAAGAGCTTCTTCAAGAAGGAAGCAATAAAAACTAGGGTATGAGTAAAATGTTTGTGGGAGAAAAAAAGACAGGTTCCTGATTTGGTATAATAAGGAACCTGTCAGATATGTAAGCAAAATAGATGAAAAACGGGCTCTCCTCCTGGTAAGGTAGTAAGTGCGAAAAAAAATACAACCAAAGAAAGGAGTGGAGCCCATGCAGGATTATATCACAAACGGCTTGACATTAAAAGAGATCGAACAGTCTTTATTTAGACATATGCAAAAACAATATGGTCATCTCCTTCAACAGGTGTTGGAGGAGATCGACCGCACATTGGCAGAACAGAGGGACAAGAAACGATATGCGCTCAAAGATAAGCGGACGATCCGACTCCAAACGCTATTTGGAGAGGTGGAAGTGAAGCGAAACTACTACTTTGACCGTGAAAAAAAGGTGTATACGTCTTTACTCGATGTCTTTCTCCAGTTCGATGGGGCGCATGGAGTGAGTCCGCTATTAGAGGAGACAGCGATTCATCTCGCCGTGACGGGTTCTTCGTATCGACAGGCTGCGCAGTCGCTTGAAAAGCTGGTGGGGTATGCATGTATGAGTCACGAAACGATTCGCCAGTCCATCATCGAGGCAGAGGTGGAAGGGCACCGTGCGATGGAGAAAAAAGGGCGCGTGTTTTTTATCGAAGCAGACGGGTTGTACGTGAAACGTCAACGAAGCCGCATCAAAGGAAAAGAAGAAAAGATCATCACGATTCACCAAGGATGGGAGAAAAACGGGAAACGCGTATCCTTAGTGAATCGACGGTATATGGTTCATCAAACGAATGAACCGATTTGGGAAGCTGTAGAGAATTTTCTGATGAAGGAATACAGCTATGATCCGTTTGAGGATTGGGTGGTCATCAATGGAGATGGAGCCCCATGGATTACAGCGTGTCGAGAATATTTCGGGGACAGGGGGTACTTTCAGCTTGATCGGTTCCATGTGGCAAGAGAGATTCGTCAATTGTTCCGAGGTCATGCGAGATATCGGGTGATTCGAAAGAAGTTAGCATCATGGGATGAAGAAGGTGTGTTACGAGAACTCACAAGTGCCATCGGTACGTTAGAACATGAGGAGAAGGAAAAGCAACTCGAGGCGCTTGTTCGTCGAATCGAGGAGATACCAGGATGTTTACGTGACTATCGCGTATGGTTGAAGGAAAAAGGGATTGACACGACAAACATGAGGGCGATGGGGAGTGCGGAAGGAACGATGCATGTGTTTGCGAAACGAAGTAAAAACGGTCGAAGTTGGAGGGATGCAGGGATTGAAGCGATGTTGCGAGCGATCGTCGCGATAAAAGATACGTTACTCATTCGGACACGCGATGGAGTGATGTATGGCGTGGAAGAACGAGAAGAAACGAAACGAGAAACGATCGTGAAAAAGGCACTGAAGCGCGTGCAAACGCAAATGACAGAAGTGGTACGAGATAACATCCCATACCTTCGCCAATCTTCAGGGACACCGATTTACGAGGCATTGCAAGCATTGAAAGGTTTTTAAAACGAGAGAAAACGCACATACCTACAGGATGAGAGTAAGTAAAAGCGCTTACATATAACGATTTTATAAAACCATATATAACCAAAAAAATCGGTCGAGAAAAAAATCTCCCACAAAGTCTTGACTCAAACAAAACTAGGAAGTTTGTTCTTCCTAGTTTTTATTTTTTGTTATAATAATTGAAGTCAAGATTTCGGACGTTGGAGGAAAGGTCATGGCTTATACACCAATGATTCAGCAATATTTAGCAATTAAATCACAATATAAAGATGCCTTTTTATTTTTTCGTCTCGGTGATTTTTATGAGATGTTTTTTGAAGATGCGATTAAAGCATCACAAGAGCTAGAAATTACGCTTACTAGTCGTGACGGGGGCGGAGAAGAACGCGTGCCGATGTGCGGTGTACCTTATCATTCAGCCGCGATGTATATTGAACGTTTGATTGAGAAAGGATATAAAGTTGCGATTTGTGAACAAGTTGAAGACCCGAAAACTGCCAAAGGGGTTGTGCGACGCGAAGTCGTTCAACTCATTACCCCTGGAACAGTTATGGAAGGGAAGCAACTGGAAGACAAAGCAAATAACTATTTAGCTTCATTGACATCATTTGAGGATGGTACGTATGGATTTGCATATGCAGATTTAACGACTGGAGAAAGTCGTATGACGATGCTCCATGCATTTGAAGATGTGCTCAATGAAATTTATTCTATTGGCGCGAAAGAAATAGTCGTTCCAACAGCGTATCAAGAAAAATGGGAATTATTTCAAGAAAGATATACTATTACCATTTCGTATGAAGATGAAACAACCATTCCGCTTGGTTGTACGTCTATTGTTTCACATTTGAAACAAGAAAAATTACTCGTGACGTTTGGGAGATTATTAAATTATTTAGTAAAAACACAGAAGCGACATTTAGCTCATTTACAGCCGGTCGAACTGTACGAAGTCGATGCACATATGAAAATCGACATGTACTCTAAACGTAATTTAGAGTTGACGGAAACAATTCGGAGTAAAGGAAAAACCGGTTCTCTTTTTTGGCTTCTGGACGAAACGATGACTGCGATGGGTGGACGTCTACTTAAGCAATGGATTGATCGTCCGTTATTAGATCGTGAAAAAATTGAACAGCGATGGTATTTTGTTGAACAACTGTTGATCCATTATTTCGAGCGTCAAGAATTACGCGAATATCTTCGCAGTGTATATGATTTGGAGCGATTAGCTGGGCGTGTGGCGTTTGGAAATGTGAACGCGCGTGATTTAATTCAATTGAAAAAGTCGTTAAAACAAGTACCTTTCATTTCCTCACTTCTTATGCAAATTCAAGATGATCACGTTCAATCATTTGCAAAACATTTAGATGCATGTGAAGAACTTGTTCAATTGTTGGAAGAAGCAATTGAGGAAAACCCACCGCTTTCCGTGAGAGAGGGTGGCATCATTAAAGATGGTTATAACGAAACGTTAGATCGCTTCCGGGATGCTAGTCGTAATGGGAAAACATGGATTGCACAGTTGGAAGCAAAAGAGAGAGAAGTAACAGGGATTAAATCATTAAAGATTGGTTACAATCGCGTATTTGGATACTATATCGAAGTAACAAAAGCGAATCTACATTTATTGCCAGAGGATCGATATGAACGTAAACAAACGTTAGCGAATGCTGAACGTTTTGTGACAAAAGAACTAAAAGAAAAAGAGGCACTAATTTTGGAAGCAGAAGAAAAAAGCATGGAACTTGAATACGAGCTGTTTGTTTCTATACGTGAACAAGTGAAACAATATATTGTTCGTCTACAAAAATTAGCGAAATACATGAGCCAATTAGATGTTTTACAATGTTTTGCTACGGTTAGTGAAAAATATAATTATTGTAAACCGCAGTTTTCTTATGATCGCCGTCTTGTCGTTCGACAAGGACGACACCCCGTTGTAGAGAAAGTGTTAGGAACAAATGTTTATGTTCCAAACGATTGTTATATGGATGCTGAACGAGAAATGTTGCTTATTACAGGTCCGAATATGTCTGGAAAAAGCACATATATGCGTCAAATCGCATTAACGGCGATCATGGCACAAATTGGTTGTTTTGTCCCGGCGGAAGAAGCGGTATTACCGATCTTTGATCAAGTATTTACGCGCATTGGAGCGGCTGACGATTTAGTTGCCGGGCAAAGTACGTTTATGGTAGAAATGCTTGAGGCGCGTCATGCGATCGTTCACGCAACACAAAACAGCCTCATCTTGTTTGATGAAATTGGTCGCGGAACATCCACATACGATGGGATGGCGCTTGCGCAAGCGATGATTGAGTATATTCATGATCGTATCGGCGCTAAAACGCTATTTAGTACCCACTATCATGAATTAACAGCGCTTGAACAACAATTGCCGCGTTTAAAAAATGTGCATGTGAGTGCAGTTGAAGAAAACGGTAACGTTATCTTTTTGCATCAAATTAAAGAAGGTCCAGCGGATAAAAGTTACGGCATTCATGTCGCGCAATTAGCGAAGCTGCCGTTAGACTTAATTCAGCGGGCGGAGCAAATTTTGCGGGAATTTGAGACAAATGCAACACCGATCGTTAAAGAAAATAGAGAGCAGTTTGAGCAGTTAAGCATGTTTGAAGAACAACGCGACGAAGGGCGCTCAAGTGCATCGAAAAAAGAAAAAGAAGTGATCAAGCGTATCCAATCTCTTAATTTACTTGATATGACACCGTTAGAAGCAATGAATAAATTATACGAAATTCAAAAATTATTAAAGTGAAAGGAGGGAAAACGTGGGGAAAATTCGTAAGCTTGATGAGGCGTTAGCGAATAAAATTGCGGCAGGGGAAGTTGTAGAGCGCCCGGCTTCTGTCGTGAAAGAACTTGTTGAAAATGCGATTGATGCTCATAGCACGATCATTGAAGTGGAGTTAGAAGAAGCGGGATTAGCGAAAATTCGTGTCGTTGACAATGGGGATGGTTTTGAGGAAGAAGATTGTTTTTTAGCGTTTGAACGACATGCAACGAGCAAAATTAAAGATGAGGCAGATTTGTTTCGTATTCGTACGCTCGGCTTTCGAGGAGAGGCGTTGCCTAGCATTGCTTCCGTCTCACATTTAGAACTGAAGACGAGTACCGGTGAAGGACCAGGGACGTGGCTCGTTTTAAAAGGTGGAGAACTTGTGCAGCATGGTCGGACAAGCAGTCGAAAAGGAACAGATGTTACCGTTTCTCATTTATTTTTCAATACGCCAGCGCGTCTAAAATATATGAAAACCATTCATACGGAACTTGGTCATGTTGTTGATGTGATAAATCGTCTAGCGCTTGCACATCCGCATATTTCATTTCGGTTAACACATAACGGAAAACAACTGTTTTATACGAACGGAAATGGGGATGTAAGGCAAGTATTGGCAGTGATTTACGGATTGGATGTCGCCAAAAAAATGATTGCGATTCATGCGGAGACGCTCGATTTTACAATTGACGGTTACGTTGCTTTACCTGAGGTGACGCGTGCGTCTCGGAATTATATGACGACGATCGTAAATGGACGGTATATTAAAAACTATTCGTTATATAAAGCGATTGAAGAAGGATATCATACGCTTCTCCCAATTGGACGGCATCCGATTACCTTTTTAAATGTTATGATGGATCCGCTTCTTATAGATGTGAATGTTCATCCAGCAAAATTGGAAGTGCGTTTTAGTAAAGAAGCCGAGTTAAACGAGCTTGTTCAACAAACGATTCGCCAATCATTTCAAAAAAAGACGTTAATTCCTGAGGTAACGGCACCGCGAGTAGAAAAAACGAAAGCAGAACAACAAACGTTTTCGTTTGAACATATCGTGAAAGAATCGAATACGATGTCACCTCGTGTAACGGAGATATATCGTGATCAAGAAAAGAAAACAGAAGAGCGAATCGTGTTGGAGAAAAGTGATGAACGTGTTCGTGATCAAGATGTCACACTACTTGATGTAGAATCCGTTGTTCCAAGCGAACATGTAACAGGAGAGATGGAGCAAGAACGCATTCCGCCATTATATCCGATTGGTCAAATGCATGGGACGTATATTTTAGCCCAAAATGAAAACGGGCTATATATTATTGATCAACATGCTGCTCAAGAACGAATTAAATACGAATACTTTCGTGAAAAACTAGCAACCGTTACAAATGAGTTACAGCCGTTGCTTATCCCATTGACGCTTACTTATTCATCAAGTGAGTATGTACTTATTGAAAGTTACCGTGATCAATTAGCTGCTTGTGGTGTGTTTTTAGAGCCGTTTGGTCATAACAGTTTTATTGTTCGTTCTCATCCCCAATGGTTTCCGAAAGGGGAAGAATTAGAAATTATTGAGGAAATGATTAAGCAAGTGTTAACGATGAAAAAAGTGGATATGAAGCAACTAAGAGAAAAAGCTGCCATCATGATGAGTTGCAAACAGTCGATTAAAGCGAATCAATTTTTACGTAACGATGAAATATTTGCGTTGCTCGAATCGTTGCGAAAAACGAGCGATCCGTTTACATGTCCGCACGGTCGCCCAATTATTATTCATTTTTCTACGTATGAATTAGAAAAAATGTTTAAACGCGTCATGTGAAAATGGATGTTTTTTCACATTTTTTCAAAATGAAATGATAAAATGCATATTGTTTGTCTATAATAGATGAATGTGAATTAGAATGGAAAGTAGTGGTATTTTATGGGAGAGAAAGTCGTTGTGTTAATCGGTCCAACGGCTGTAGGGAAAACGAAAATGAGTATACAATTGGCGAAACGCTTAAACGGGGAAATTATTAATGGCGATTCGATGCAAGTATATAAAGGATTGGATATTGGAACAGCTAAAATTCGTCAAGAAGAAACGGAAGGTATTTCACATCATTTACTAGATATAAAGGAGCCGCATGAATCTTTTTCTGTGGCAGAGTTTCAGACGCTTGCCCGTTCACTTATTAAAGATATAACGAAACGAGGAAAACTTCCGATCATCGTTGGTGGTACAGGGCTATATATCCAATCTGTTATTTACGATTATCAATTTTCAGACGCCCCTTCTAACGACTTGTATCGCCAGTCACTTGAACGTTGTTCACCTGATGAGTTGTATGAACAACTGAAACAAATTGATCCCTTAAGTGCAGAACGCATTCATCCGAATAACGTTCGTCGTGTCATTCGTGCGTTAGAAATTTATCATTGTACAGGAAAAACAATGACAGAATGGCTGAAAGAGCAAAAACGTCAGCTGGTATATAACGTAGCACTTATTGGATTGACAATGGAACGAGAGAAGCTATATGCACGTATTAATCAACGAGTAGATCAAATGATTGATCAAGGGTTGATTGAAGAAGTGAAACGATTATATAAACAAGGTTTACGTGACTGTCAAGCAATTCAGGCAATCGGCTATAAAGAGTTATATGCGTATTTTGACGGAATGCTTACGCTGAAAGAGGCAATCGAACAATTGAAACAAAACTCTCGTCGCTACGCAAAGCGTCAGTTCACATGGTTCCGAAATCAAATGCCTGTTCAATGGTTTGACATGACCGATGATACAATATTTGAAAGACGAGTCAATGAAATTTTGCATTACATAGAAGGAAAGTTTCACTTTCAGTCGAATATGTAAACGTAATGTAGAGAGAAAAAGAGGAGGACGAAGCAATGAAAAACACGATAAACATTCAAGATCAGTTTTTAAACCAATTGCGGAAGGAAGAAACAACGGTTACTGTATTTTTGCTAAATGGATTTCAATTGCGTGGGTTAGTGAAAGGATTTGACAATTTCACAGTATTGTTAGAAGTGGATGGAAAACAACAATTAATTTATAAACATGCCATTTCCACATTTGCACCACAAAAAAACGTAAAAATTGAGATTGAGTAAGATATATCGCTCACCTATATCGGTGGGCGATTTTTTCGTTAGGCATTTGTCACGAAATGGGCGATGGTAGCGTATATTGATAAAAGAAGCAACGATGAAGGAGAGGTGACGTTGCCTTGTCAGAGTTGACGATGAAGCAAACAAAAAGTCAAATTAATATCGTGCTTAATGCGAAAAACGTTAATTATTTACCGAAAGAAGAAACACCGAATCGCATTGATTATCATCAACACGCAGTATTGAAAGAGATTCAGAAGGAACTAGATGAGTTAGTTGGACTAAGTGAAGTGAAAAAATTAATTAAGGAAATTTACGCATGGTTATACATTAATAAAGCACGTCAAGCAAATGGATTAAAGGGAAATAAACAGTCTCTTCACATGATTTTTAAAGGGAATCCCGGGACTGGGAAAACGACAGTTGCTCGTATTCTTGGTAAGTTATTTTTAGAAATGAATGTGTTATCTAAAGGACATTTTATTGAAGCAGAACGTGCGGATTTAGTTGGCGAATATATCGGTCATACCGCCAATAAAACACGTGACTTAATTAAGAAAGCACGTGGAGGTATTTTATTTATTGACGAAGCATACTCCCTTGCGCGTGGAGGGGAGAAAGATTTTGGAAAAGAAGCGATTGATACGTTAGTAAAAGGAATTGAAGATTTTTCTGATGACTTAGTCGTTATTTTAGCAGGATATCCAGCCGAAATGGACTATTTTTTATCTTTAAATCCAGGATTGCCGTCACGCTTTCCGTTAATACTTGAATTTCCTGACTATACAGCAGAGGAACTTGTACAAATTGCAAAACAAATGCTTCATATAAGAGAATACGAGCTTACTAATGAAGCAGAACGAAAGCTACGTGAACATATTGAGCAACTATTAGCCGACGGATATCAAAGAAAATTTAGCAACGGCCGTTACATTCGAAATTTGATTGAAAAAGCAATTCGAAAACAAGCGGTACGTCTGTTGCACGAAGGGCGTTACGATAAAAAAGAATTAATGATTATACGTGAACGTGACCTAGTTGTTGAATAAATAGGGGAGGGAAACCTTCCTTGTCGAAATTAACGAAGCGTTTGCGCCTGTCGTCCTCGCTTGGCAAAAAGAGATCGGTGCTCCCCTTTCGAAAGTGAACGTTAACGGTGGTGCTATCGCTTTAGGCCATCCGCTCGGCGCAACTGGCGTGAAACTGATGGCATCCCTCGTTCACGAACTCGAACGACGAAAGGGGCGCTACGGCTTATTAACGATTTGCATTGGGCACGGCATGTCCACTGCGACCATCATCGAACGGTGGGAAGAATAAAAAGAAATCGGATGTCTCCATCGAGACATCCGGTTTCAGTTTCCTGCCTTCAACGACTTATTTGGCAATTTCCAGTTATATGTATACGATAAAATGCGCAATGTTGCAACAATAACAAACAATACATACAAACTAATTGAAGAATGTGCGATTCCGGTTCCGACTGCAATGCCAGCGACAATGGCCCACACAGCATAAATTTCATCCCGTAATACGAGCGGTTTTCTTCCGGCCAATACATCGCGGATCATTCCCCCACCGCTCCCGGTCAATACAGCAGCGACGATGACTGCACTCAACGGACGATTCATTTGAACAGCATATAGCGCTCCTTGAATAGCGAACGCTGAAAGACCGAGGGCATCAAAAAAGTTCCCCCACCGCTGCCAATGTGGTAGCATTTTTTGCGGAAACAAATAGACAATCGTCATCGCAATAAACGCAATCAAAAAAAGAGTTTGTTGCTGCCAGAGGATCGATACAGGTACACCAATTAATACGTTGCGTACAGCACCGCCGCCGAATGCAGTTACAATCCCGAGAATATACACTCCTAAAACATCGTATTCTTCTTCCATAGCAACAATAGCTCCGCTAATTGCAAAGGCGATGGTGCCAATCATACTTAATACTTCCCAAGTCATCGTCGCATTCCTTTCTGTCTGTAACATCACGTTAAAATTTTATGTATAAAATATCACTAGCATTGCAGTAATTAAATCTGATGATTCAAAATACTAAGAATGTTCAATTTTTTATTGATTTCGAAACAAAAAAATCCTTTACAATGGAAGTACAGGTGGTTCCTGTCCAAATCCAATCGTAAAGGATAACTGTTATGGACAAGAATACACTAATTTCATCATTTGGTAAATGGGTTTCACCCATAAATATTCAAAAACTTAGCGAACAAGTCAAAGAATTGAAACAGGACTATTACACAAAAAAGCTGACAACAGAAGCCTATATTAAATTTTTATTGGTAGCCCAACTGCTCGAATTTAAGAGCTTAGAGGAAATGAGTGATGCACTTGTAGACGAAGATCTTCAAAAAGCACTCGGATTTGAATCGATAAGTGCCTCTCAGCTATCCCGAAAAAACAATCAGATCAACCCACTAATTCTTGCAAATTTGTTCTTGGATCTTGTTTGGAAAATTCAACGGTACCATTATAAAAACGGAAAGAATATGCCACTGAAAATCATTGATTCGAGTACACTCCCGTTGAATTTGACCAATTATAAATGGGCAAAATTCCGTAAAACAAAAGCTGGTGTAAAGCTACACTTACGGCTCGTTTTCATGGATAAAGACACCGTCTATCCTGAAAAAGCAGTGATTACGACAGCAAAAGAACATGACCGAAATCAACTCGAAGTCCTAGTGGATGATAAAGAAGCCATGTATGTGTTTGACCGCGGTTATGTGGACTATGAACGTTTTGACCGGATGACAGATGATGGCTATTTCTTCGTTTCAAGACTGAAGAAAAACGCAGTCATTCGTGAAGTCTATACATTTTCACTTCCTGATGATTGTCACGTTCTATCCGATAAAATGGTCTATATTGGTACCACACAAAATCGTACTGAAAATGTCTATCGTCTACTAGAAGTTATGGACACAAAAGGGAACTTACTTCGTTTAATTACCAACCGATTTGATTTAAAAGCAGAAGAGATAAGTGGTATTTACCGATCTCGCTGGGCTATTGAACTCTTTTTCAAATGGCTTAAGCAACACGTAGAAATTAAGCACTTTTATGGAATGAGTGAAACAGCTATTCAAAATCAAATTTTCTTAGCCCTTATCACGTATTGCTTACATGTTCTCATTCAATTGGAGATGAAAAGTAAGAAATCCCTACTTCGAATTACTCGTTGGTTAAAGAGAGCTCTGTGGAAACCAGCTTATGTTTGGTTGCGAAAATTTGATGGGCGAGCCAGTCCATAATCTCCCTTTTGTCGTTGTCGCTCTGATTTAACTGTATATATTTACCAAATGGACAGTGCCGCCTTTCTTTAGGTTTTGTCTTTTTGGCACAAATTCACAAAAAATAATTAACAGAAAATTCTAACTATATTTATGCAATGCTAATGATAAAATATAAAAAAATCAATGCTCATTTTTCAGTCATAGCACTTTTACATAAGATTTGTTATGATGAGAACAGACGTTCAACAGGAAAGAGGGAAAATATGCAAAAAGAAAGAGTGATTATTGTTGGGTGTCAGTTACCACATGTTGATGATGAACGGTTTTCGTATTCGATGGAAGAGCTTTCCTCGCTCGTTCATACGGCAAATGGTGAAGTAGTCATAAGCCTCACACAAAGACGGGACACGATCCATCCGGCGACATATATCGGCAAAGGGAAAGTGGAAGAGCTTGTTCGACTTATTGAACAGTTTGAACCAGATGTTGTTATTTTTAATGATGAATTGTCACCAAGCCAAAACCGCAACTTAACAAAGGTATTAAACGTGCGTGTCATTGACCGGACGCAGCTTATTTTAGACATTTTCGCAAGCCGCGCCCGCTCTAAAGAAGGGAAATTGCAAGTCGAGCTTGCTCAATTGCAATACATCTTGCCGCGGTTAAGTGGGCAAGGTGTAGAACTCTCTCGTTTAGGTGGTGGAATTGGAACGAGGGGACCGGGGGAAACGAAACTAGAAACTGATCGTCGTCATATTCGTCGTCGCATCGATGAAATTAAAGCGCAGCTAAAAGCGGTCGTCGAACATCGTGGACGGTATCGTGAGCGGCGGAAGAAAAACGCTGTGTTTCAAATTGCGCTCGTCGGCTATACGAACGCTGGCAAATCAACGATTTTTAATCGGCTTACGAACGCGGATGCGTTGGAAGAAAATTTATTGTTCGCTACGTTAGATCCGCTCACTAGAAAGCTTGTGCTGCCAAGCGGTTATACCGCGCTGTTGACGGATACGGTCGGCTTTATTCAAGACTTGCCGACAACGCTCGTTGCAGCGTTTCGTTCGACGTTAGAAGAAGTGAAAGAAGCCGATTTGATTTTACATATTGTCGATTCATCGAATCCTGATTATATTCAACATGAACAAACGGTCTATCGCTTGCTTGAAGAATTGGAGGCGACGACCATTCCAATCGCTACTGTATATAACAAACGTGATATCACTCTTCCAAGCTTTGTTCCAAGCCCGAAAACAGACTATATATTAGTAAGTGCGTTTAGTGAACAAGATGTACAAAAGCTGCGCCGATTTATTGAATCACACATGATCGAAGCGATGGAACGTTACGATGTAGCGATTCCTGCATTTGAGGGGAAACTGCTCGCACAGCTAAAAGCAGAAACAATTGTGCAGCACATATATTACAATGAACAAAGTGGCATGTATGAATGTAGCGGCTACATATTGTCGGAACATCCACTTTTAGCACAACTAAAAACATATCAAAAATAGAAAGGGTTGTTTTATGTTTCAACATTTAACTCATGGAGAAAAAATTGAAGCGCTCGTCAAAGAAATTGAAGCACAAATTGCCCCAGTTCATCGGGCAATTGACGAGCGAATCGACTATAACCAATATCGTGTTTTGCAGAGTTTTCGTCACCATCAAGTGAGCGATGCTCATTTTATTCCATCAACGGGATATGGTTATGATGACATCGGACGTGATACGCTTGAAAAAGTGTATGCGGATGTATTCGGTGGGGAAGCGGCGCTCGTTCGCCCACAAATCATTTCCGGTACGCACGCCATTACGATTGCCTTATTTGGTATTTTACGTCCCGGCGATGAACTTTTGTACATTACCGGCAAACCGTACGATACACTCGAAGAAATTGTCGGCATTCGCGGCAAAGGTATCGGTTCGTTAAAAGAGTTCCATATCGGCTATCAGAGCGTACCGCTCACTCCAGAAGGAAAAGTCGATTTTGTAGCAGTCAAACAGGCGATCAACGAACGGACAAAGATGATTGGTATTCAACGATCGAAAGGGTACGATCCTCGACCATCGTTTACTATTGCCGAAATAAAAGAGATGATTGATTTTGTCAAAGCAATCAAACAAGACGTTATTGTGTTTGTTGATAACTGTTACGGAGAATTTGTGGAAAACCAAGAGCCGTGCCATGTTGGCGCCGATTTAATGGCGGGTTCACTTATTAAAAATCCAGGTGGCGGATTAGCAAAAACGGGAGGATATCTCGTCGGTAAAAAAGAATATATCAATATGTGTGCATATCGTATGACCTCGCCAGGAATTGGTGCGGAAGCAGGCGCCTCCTTGTACAGTTTGCAAGAAATGTATCAAGGCTTTTTCTTGGCCCCCCATATCGTTGGACAAGCGTTAAAAGGCGCGGTCTTTACTGCAGCTATGCTTGAACGAATCGGAATGAACACGTATCCGACGTGGGATGCGAAGCGTACGGACTTGATTCAGTCCGTGCAATTTGACGATGCAGAACAAATGATTGCGTTTTGTCAAGCCATTCAATTCGCCTCTCCTGTCAATTCGCATTTTACTCCATATCCGAATTACATGCCGGGTTATGAGGATGATGTCATTATGGCGGCGGGGACGTTTGTACAAGGGGCAAGCATCGAGCTATCAGCCGATGGCCCGATTCGGCCTCCATATGTTGCATACGTCCAAGGGGGACTAACGTACTCACATGTCAAAATCGCTGTTTGCATGGCGATTGATCGATTGCTCGAAAAACAATTGATTCAATTATAAAATCTCTCAGAAAAAAATATGTAATAAAATATAACGTATCATTGACATATAGAGTAACATAGAATAAAATAAAAGTACGTATTACGTAAGGAGGGGTCGACATGAATAGTCAAATTCGTCGCTCCATGCCGTTATTTCCTATCGGTATCGTTATGCAGTTAACAGATTTATCAGCACGTCAAATCCGTTATTATGAAGAACACGGTCTTATTTCACCTGCACGGACAGAAGGTAATCGGCGGTTGTTCTCGTTTAATGACGTGGATCGGTTGCTTGAAATTAAAGATCTAATCGAGCAAGGGGTTAATTTGGCGGGAATTAAACAAATTTTTGCTTCACGTCAGCAACAACACGCTGAAGCAACGCCACCTGTTGCGCCGAAAGTCATGAAGCAAGGTTTGTCGGAAGCGGAGTTGCGCAAACTTTTGCGTGCCGAGCTGATGCAAGCAGGTCGCTTTAATCGCGCTTCACTTCGTCAAGGCGATATCGCTCGTTTTTTTCATTAAAAAATTTATGTTTTTTAACATAAATGATCTTTTCATTTTGGGGGAGGAATATGTATGACTAAGTACACAAAAGAAGACATTTTTCGTATTGTAAAGGAAGAGAATGTAAAGTATATTCGCTTGCAGTTCACTGACATTCTCGGCACGATTAAAAACGTAGAAATTCCAGTGAGCCAGCTACAAAAAGCGCTCGATAATAAAATGATGTTTGACGGATCATCGATCGAAGGATTTGTTCGCATCGAAGAATCAGATATGTACTTGTACCCAGATTTAGATACATTCGTTATTTTCCCATGGACAGCTGAAAAAGGAAAAGTGGCACGCTTTATTTGTGACATTTATAATCCGGATGGTACACCGTTTGAGGGATGTCCGCGTTACAACTTAAAACGTGTACTAAAAGAAATGAAGGAGCTCGGATTTACAGAGTTCAACCTAGGGCCAGAGCCAGAGTTCTTCTTGTTTAAGTTAGATGAAAAAGGAGAGCCTACATTAGAGTTAAACGATAATGGCGGCTACTTTGACTTAGCACCAACCGATTTAGGAGAAAACTGCCGACGGGATATTGTATTAGAATTAGAAGAGATGGGATTCGAAATTGAAGCGTCTCACCATGAAGTTGCGCCAGGGCAACATGAAATTGACTTCAAGTATGCAAATGCGGTAAAAGCGTGTGATGACATTCAAACATTTAAGCTTGTCGTCAAGACTGTTGCACGTAAACACGGTTTGCACGCGACATTTATGCCAAAACCACTTTTTGGTGTAAACGGATCTGGTATGCATTGTAACTTGTCGCTCTTTAAAAATGGTGAAAATGCCTTTTTTGATCCGAACGGTCAGCTACAACTAAGTGAAACAGCATTACAGTTTATTGCAGGTGTGTTAAAACACGCGCCAAACTTTACAGCGGTAACAAACCCAACGGTAAACTCTTACAAACGTCTTGTTCCAGGCTATGAGGCACCTTGTTATGTGGCGTGGTCGGCACGCAACCGTAGCCCGCTTATTCGTATCCCGGCGTCACGCGGCATGAGCACACGCATTGAAGTGCGTAGCGTAGACCCAGCAGCTAATCCATACTTAGCGATGGCTGTATTATTGGCGGCCGGACTAGATGGAATTAAAAACAAGTTGACGCCTCCTGCGCCAGTTGACCGCAACATTTATGTGATGACAAAAGAGGAGCGTTTAGAAGAAGGTATTGTTGACTTACCTGCGACATTAGCAGAAGCGCTCCAAAACTTAAAATCGGATGAAGTAATTGTTAATGCGCTTGGTAAACATTTATTCGAACACTTTGTCGAAGCGAAAGAAATTGAATGGGATATGTTTCGCACGGCTGTGCATCCATGGGAACGTGAACAATATATGAGCCTTTACTAAAAAAGCTAACGGTTTTTCCGTTAGCTTTTTTCCGTTTCTTTTTCTTAATGGATAGATCGATATACGCCGATGACTTTTCCTAAAATTGTAGCGTTTTGGACAATGATCGGCTCCATTGAAGAGTTCTCAGGTTGCAAACGGATATGATCTTTTTCTTTAAAAAACCGTTTTACTGTCGCTTCATGATCTTCCGTCATCGCTACAACGATATCCCCATTATTTGCTGTTTGTTGTTGACGGACGATTACGTAGTCTCCGTCTAAAATACCGGCTTCAATCATGCTTTCTCCGACAATTTGCAACATAAATACTTGATCATCTGGTGAGACGAACCGTTCTGGGAGGGGGAAGTATTCTTCAATATTTTCAATTGCAGTAATTGGTTGTCCGGCTGTGACTTTTCCGACGATTGGGACATTGATGACATTTGTTCTCGGGATGGATTCATGTTCGTCCAAAATCTCAATGGCACGAGGTTTTGTTGGATCACGTCTAATGAACCCTTTGTTTTCTAAACGAGCTAAATGTCCGTGAACGGTAGAACTTGAAGCTAAACCAACTGCCTCGCCAATTTCCCTCACAGATGGTGGATACCCTTTCGTGCGCACTTCTTGTTTAATAAAGTCCAAAATTTGTTGTTGTCGTTTTGATAATTTCGCCATCTTTATACACCTCTTCCTTTTCAATCTTTGTCCACATTATAACATATATTCGTACATGGATACAAACATAAGTTCGAGAAATAGTTGACACGAACAAAAGTTCGCGTTATCATAAATACAAACAAATGTTCTTGGGGGTAGGTTTGATGAGCAAAATACATTATATAATAATGATCTTATTTAGCTTTTTGTTTGTATGGGCATTTGTGCATGTCACACAATCTGTTGATAAAGAAAAATATGTGGAGATTACGGTATCAGCTGGCGATACACTATGGGGGCTTGCAGAGCAATATAAACATGAACATCAATTGTCACGGCAACAATTCATTGAATGGGTAATGAAAGTAAATAAACGTTCAGACGATCAATTGATCGTTGGTGAGAAAATTGTCATACCTGTGTTAAAATCAAATAGCGAAAATCAGCTCGTTGCTAATAAACCATAAAGAAAGGGATGACGGATGAACGCGATTATTTATTGTCGTGTAAGTACGACAAAAGAGGCACAAGAAACATCGCTGCAAAGACAAAAAGAAGAGCTTCAGCAACTTGCTAAGGAATACGAAATGAATGTGATCAAGATCATTGAAGAACAGGCAAGTGGTTACGACATTGAACGCGAAGGAATTATGGAGTTGCTTGATACGATGAAACAACATCGCATCGACGTCGTTCTCGTTCAAGATGAAACAAGACTTGGACGAGGAAATGCAAAAATTGCTCTTCTTCGTTGTTTACAAAAGGAAGGGATTCGCGTGTATACGGTAAGTCATCGCGGGGAGCTTCAATTATCAGAAGCAGACTCGATGGTGTTAGAGATTATTAGTATTGTTGAAGAATACCAAAGAAAGATACATAACTTAAAAATTAAACGCGGTATGCAACGAGCTGTCCAAAACGGATATCGTCCAGAAAACAATTTGCGCAACATTGGTGGACACGCTGGACGCGATCGGAAAGATGTGCCGATTGAAGATATTGTTCGTTTACGCCAAAATGGCTTAACGTTTACAGAAATTGCGGCTACGCTTCGTTCATTTGGTTATGATGTATCTAAAGCGACTGTTCATCGGCGATACAAAGAATACGAACAACTTGTCAACAAAGAAAAGTTTTTGTATGATGATACGAGCAAAAAAATCAATACAAAGGAATGAGGTTGAATGTTATCTTCTGAAAAAATTGCACGAATTAATGCATTAGCTAAAAAAGCAAAACTAGAAGGGCTGACAGCGGAAGAGAAGCAAGAGCAGCTGCAGCTCCGCGCTGAGTATATTGCAGCGTTTCGCGAGTCGATGATTGAAACGTTGCATGCTGTAAAAGTGATTGATCCAAATGGCAATGATGTCACACCAACAAAATTAAAGGATAGTAAGAAAAAACGCCTGCATTAATACGCCTATCATGGAGAGCATACAAGTATAGATGTTCTCTCTTTTTTTATCAGTTTGTCAAAAAAAAGTGTTGTGAATTGTTGTACATTTCATGTACTTTTCTATATCATAAAAGATGAGAATGTTTGCAAATGAAAGGATGAAGATGATGACACACTCTATCGAACAATTGTCGATTGCGGCAATTCGCACATTGTCGATCGATGCCATTGAAAAAGCAAATTCAGGTCACCCAGGAATGCCGATGGGAGCTGCACCGATGGCGTATACGCTATGGACAAAGTTTATGAACCATAATCCGCGCAACCCAAAATGGTTTAATCGTGACCGCTTTGTATTATCGGCAGGACACGGTTCGATGTTATTGTATAGCTTGCTTCATTTAAGTGGCTACGATGTTACGATGGAAGACATTAAGCAGTTTCGCCAATGGGGAAGTAAAACACCGGGGCATCCCGAATACGGTCATACACCAGGTGTCGAAGCAACGACTGGACCGCTTGGGCAAGGGATTGCGATGGCTGTTGGAATGGCGATGGCAGAGCGTCATTTAGCAGCTACATACAACAAAGACAATTTCGAAATTATTAACCATTTTACATATGCGATTTGCGGCGACGGTGATTTAATGGAAGGAGTTTCTGCTGAAGCTGCTTCGTTAGCTGGTCACTTAAAACTTGGCCGCCTCATCGTTCTTTATGATTCAAATGATATTTCGCTAGATGGCGAATTACATCTTTCGTTTTCAGAAAGCGTTGAGCAACGTTTCAAAGCGTATGGATGGCAATATATTCGTGTCGAAGATGGAAATAACATTGAAGAAATTGCTCAAGCGATTGCTGAAGCTCAAAAAGATTTGGAGCGCCCGACGTTAATTGAAGTAAAAACAATAATCGGTTACGGTTCACCAAACAAAGCGGGAACAGCTGATGTACATGGCGCTCCGCTAGGTAAAGATGAAATTAAGTTAACAAAAGAAGCATATAAATGGACGTTTGAAGAAGATTTTTACGTTCCAGATGAAGTATATGCTCATTTTGAAAAAGTAGTTAAAGAAGCCGGAGAGAAAAAAGAAGCTGAGTGGAATGCTTTATTTGCTGAATATGAAAAAGCATATCCAGATTTAGCGAAACAGCTAAAAATGGCGATTGAAGGTAAACTTCCTGAAGGTTGGGAAAAAGCGTTGCCTGTATATGCTGAAGGGAAGAGTCTAGCAACACGTGCTTCTTCTGGAGAAGTATTGAATGCTATCGCAAAAGTTGTGCCACAATTTTTAGGTGGATCCGCAGACTTAGCAGGTTCAAATAAAACGTTGATTAAAGGAGCAGGAGACTTCTTACCTGGAAGTTATGAAGGTCGTAACATTTGGTTTGGTGTACGTGAATTTGCGATGGGCGCAGCGTTAAATGGTATGGCGCTCCATGGCGGTGTAAAAGTGTACGGTGGTACGTTCTTCGTCTTTTCAGATTATTTACGTCCAGCGATTCGACTTGCTGCACTTATGGGATTGCCTGTCACATATGTATTTACGCACGATAGCATTGCTGTTGGTGAGGATGGTCCAACGCATGAGCCAATTGAACAACTCGCTTCATTAAGAGCGATGCCAAATGTATGCGTCATTCGTCCGGCAGATGCGAACGAAACAGCAGCTGCATGGCGGTTAGCGGTAGAATCTACGGATCGTCCGACAGCGCTTGTGTTGACACGTCAAAACCTTCCTACGCTAGCGACAACAGCAGAGCGTGCGTATGAAGGAGTGAAAAGAGGAGCGTATGTTGTTTCTGAAGCTCAAGGAGAAGTACAAGCCCTGTTGCTAGCATCTGGTTCAGAAGTTAGCCTAGCAGTAGAGGCACAAAAAGCGTTAGCGAATGAAGGAATTCATGTTTCTGTTGTGAGCATGCCTTCATGGGACCGTTTTGAGGCTCAGCCAGCTGAGTATAAAGAAAGCGTCATTCCAAAACGTGTGAAAAAACGTCTTGCGATTGAAATGGGCTCATCTCTTGGTTGGGAGCGTTATACAGGCGATGAAGGCGATATTTTAGCCATTGATCGCTTTGGAGCTTCTGCCCCTGGAGAAAAAATTATGCAAGAATACGGATTTACAGTGGAAAACGTTGTTGCCCGAGTCAAAGCGTTGTTAAACAAATAATAAAACGGGGAGATGAGCTCCCCGTTTTATTATCGCATAAAGATTTTTTACTGAACATATTGTACAAACCGTTATTGTTTAGTATAGTGTAGTGTAGACAACATGAAGGAGGAAAAAATATGTGGGAAATGATTTTAGTAGGCATTGTAGCGCTTGCTGCTGGCGTTGCGCTCGGATTTTTTATCGCGCGTAAAACAATGATGAACTACTTAAAGAAAAATCCACCGATTAATGAACAAATGATTCGAATGATGATGATGCAAATGGGAATGACGCCATCGCAAAAAAAGATCAACCAAATGATGAAAGCGATGAACAATCAGTTGAAATAAAGGTAAGGCACTCACAACGAGTGTCTTTTTTAGCATGGAAAGAAGCTGTTGCCCGTATTTGTATTTTTTTGATAAAATATAGCTAAATGAAGAAAGAATGGAGTGCCAATCATATGGACATTCAACTGTTTGTTGCGTTTGGGGCAGGTGTGTTGTCGTTTATTTCTCCTTGCTGTTTGCCGCTTTACCCAGCCTTTTTATCATATATTACGGGAGTTTCAGTTAGTGATTTAAAGTCTGATTATGCATTGTTACAAAAAAGAAGTTTGTTACATACGTTATTTTTTTTGCTCGGTTTTTCTTTTATCTTTATTGCGATCGGTTTCGGCACATCGATTCTTGGACGTTTTTTTCATACGTACCAAGATCTTATTCGGCAAATTGGTGCAATACTGATGGTGTTTTTCGGATTTGTTATTATCGGCATCTTTAAGCCGACCTTTTTAATGACGGATCGTCGTTTATCCTTTCAACAACGTCCATCAGGTTACATCGGATCTTTTCTTATTGGCATGGCGTTTGCTGCCGGTTGGACGCCGTGTACAGGTCCGATTTTAGTATCCGTGATTGCTCTAGCAGCGACAAACCCAAGTTTAGGTGTAGTGTATATGACGGCGTATTCACTCGGTTTTGCTTTGCCTTTTTTGCTTTTATCGTTTTTTATTGGGAAAATGGGTTGGATTCGGAAACATCATGTTAAGCTAATGAAAGTCGGCGGATATGTCATGATAGGCATGGGGGTTGTACTGTTTTTTGATTGGATGACGAAAATTACGATTTATATGACAAACATATTTGGTGGCTTTACAGGTTTCTAGTTTCTTATGGTGTGGAGGGAAAGGAAATGGCAGGAATTTTAATTGTCGATGATGCAAAATTTATGCGTATGACGTTAGCAAATATTTTGAAAAAAGCGAATCATGAAGTGGTTGGGGAAGCAGAAAACGGAAGGGAAGCTGTTGAATTATATATAGAGTTAAAGCCAGACGTGGTGACACTCGATATTACAATGCCAGTGATGAGTGGTCTTGAAGCTGTGAGGGAAATTAAACGTCATGATCCTCATGCGAAGATTATTATGTGTTCCGCGATGGGGCAACAAAAAATGGTTGTTGAAGCTATTGAAGCAGGGGCGCTAGATTTTATCGAAAAACCATTTGATGAAAGTCGCGTCATGGAGGCTATTCAACGTGTGTTACAGTAAGATGAGAAAGGAAGATTGATTTTGGCTATTTTTAGTTCGGTATTTGCGGTGTTTATGGCTGGACTTGTTTTCTTTATTCGCATGAAAGCAGCAGAAAAACCGACAAACGCCAAAAAAATTATATTACCCCCTATTTTTATGAGCACAGGCGCCCTTATGTTTCTTCATCCAATGTTTCGAGTAACGATGTTAGAATGTGTAGAAGCAGTTTTTGTTGGAGCGCTTTTTTCTATTTTGTTAATTAAAACATCTTCGTTTGAAGTTCGAGGCAACAAAATTTATTTACAACGTTCAAAAGCGTTCGCTTTTATTTTTGTTGGCTTAATTGTATTGCGTCTCGCTTTAAAGACATATTTAAGCCGCACCATTGAGTACGGAGAACTTGCGGGAATGTTTTGGATTTTAGCCTTCTCGATGATTGTTCCGTGGCGAGTGGCGATGTATGCATCATATCGTCGCCTCCAACGCGAAATAAAAGAAAAAAGCTAATCAGCAACAGGCGATTAGCTTTTTTTTGTTAGTAGTAAATGTTCGTATTTTGTAAAATCAATTTGTTTTTCTCTTAGCGCTTTAATTAAAAATTTATGATCGCGTTTTGGTGTAGCGAGAATATAACCACGAACAACTAAATCTTCTGTAATTCGATCCGCCTGTTCTTGTAAAGCCAATTCTCCAATTTTACCAGCGATTTTTTGTCGAGCAACATCACGAAATAGCTCAGGAACAGGGCGAACTAAATCTTCGAGTAATGCTTTTTCTTTTTCAGACCATAGATGCCGTGTTTGTTCAATGTAATATTGTTGCCAATCCAATTCCGACTTTCCATCCTCTTTTGGCAGCCGCTTTAAAAATTTCCGAAACATGAAGAAGCCACCGATCGACATCGTAACAAGAAGAAAAACGACCCAAAATAAAATAAACCATAAAAACCAACCTGTTAGCATATATTCCACCTCAACGTTTATTATGTAAAAAAACAATGGTAGAATCAAGTAAAAGAGCTGACAGTTGCGTCAGCTCTTTTACATATCGTGACTTGAGTTATGCTTTTGACGGGTATGATTTTGATTTTTTACTTTTTTTGAACCACTAAGCGGTTCTGGTTGTCCTGGGTTATCTCCTTTTGGGGCATTTTTACGCATGTCTTTGCTTGTATTTTTGTTCACGCGACACACTCCTTTCTTTCATATGATGGCATGATAAACTGTATTTATGCATATTTCACCCGTCAATAGGCACGATAATAATAAAAAGAGGGGAGTGAAAGCGATGCCTTATCATAAAAATAAGCAACAGGCGTTTGAAGCTGCACAACAAGGAACAATGGAGGCAAAAGAATGGTATGATCATCTGGTGAAAAGTGACGCAGACTATGGAAGTCAGTTGCATCATCTAAAGCAAGAAGTAAACGAGGCGTTTGAACAAATTAATAACGCGCTTGAAGTAGCCTCGGAAAAACAACGCAAACAGCTTGAACAATTTCGTCATGATTTGCAAGCGATTGTCGAAGAAGTGAACATGTATGAATAATCCCGCTTCAAGCGGGATTATTGATTTTTCTTTCGTTTTTTATTATTTTGTTTTTGAGCTTCGGTGAGTGGCTCGTTGGAGAGCTCCTCATTGTAGCCAGCACCTTTTCCTTGTGCGCTCGCATCGTTCATGCCAGGAATGACATGATTTGCTTTTCTTTTTACCATCTTTTTTCACCTCCTACAACTATTGTTGGAAATAGAGCAAAAAAATATGCATTTATCTGAAACTTATAAACAATTATTATTTACTTATGGAGAGCATTGTATTAAGATAAAAGCGTAGGAATTTTGTGGGTGTGGGAGAAGATGATTTGTTAGAAGGGGGTAATACATAATGGTGAAAAATGATGTATTTCAAGCGCGTGATACGTTTGAGGTGAACGGGAAAAAATATCATTATTATCGTTTACAAGCGCTTGAAGAAGCAGGAATCGGAAATGTATCGCGTCTTCCGTATTCTATTAAAGTGCTTCTTGAATCAGTACTTCGTCAAGTTGATGGACGTGTCATTACGAAAGAGCATGTTGAAAATTTAGCGAAATGGGGAACGAGCGAACTAAAAGATGTAGACGTTCCGTTTAAACCATCTCGCGTCATCTTGCAAGACTTTACAGGTGTCCCTGCTGTTGTTGACTTAGCTTCTATGCGAAAAGCAATGGCCGACATCGGCGGAGATCCGTATGAAATCAACCCCGAAATTCCTGTTGATCTTGTGATTGACCACTCTGTCCAAGTGGATAAAGCAGGGACAGAAGATGCGCTCGAGTATAACATGAATTTAGAATTTGAACGCAATGCAGAGCGCTATAAGTTTTTAAAGTGGGCACAAAAAGCGTTTAGCAATTATCGTGTTGTTCCTCCAGCAACAGGTATTGTGCATCAAGTCAACTTAGAGTATTTAGCGAATGTGGTGCATGTTGTTGAAGGGGAAAATGGTGAGTATGAGGCGTTCCCAGATACGCTTGTTGGCACAGACTCCCACACAACAATGATTAACGGTATTGGCGTACTCGGTTGGGGTGTTGGTGGTATCGAGGCGGAAGCAGGCATGCTTGGACAACCGTCCTACTTCCCAGTACCAGAAGTAATCGGTGTGCGTTTAACAGGAAAATTACCAAACGGTACAACGGCAACAGACCTTGCGTTAAAAGTTACACAAGTGCTTCGGAAAAAAGGTGTTGTCGGTAAATTTGTTGAGTTTTTCGGCCCAGGTGTTGCGACGCTGCCATTAGCCGACCGTGCAACTGTGGCCAACATGGCGCCTGAGTATGGTGCAACGTGTGGCTTCTTCCCTGTTGACGCAGAGGCGCTTGATTACTTGCGTTTAACAGGTCGTGACGAGCAACATGTTCAAGTCGTTGAAGCATATTGTAAAGCAAACGGTTTGTTCTATACTCCAGATGCACAAGAACCTGTATTTACAGATGTCGTTGAAATTGACTTATCAGAAATTGAACCAAATCTTTCTGGACCAAAGCGTCCACAAGATTTAATTCCGCTTTCAAAAATGAAAGAATCGTTCCGTCAAGCCGTAGTTTCCCCGCAAGGAAATCAAGGCTTTGGCTTGACTGAAGCAGATTTTGATAAAGAAATCACAGTCACGTTAAACGGCGAAGAAGTAAAAATGAAAACAGGTGCGATTGCGATTGCAGCGATTACAAGCTGTACAAACACGTCTAACCCATACGTGTTAATCGGTGCAGGCTTAGTGGCGAAAAAAGCGGTGGAAAAAGGATTGAAAGTACCAAAATACGTAAAAACATCACTTGCACCTGGTTCGAAAGTCGTCACAGGATATTTAAAAGATTCAGGTCTTCTCCCTTACTTAGAGCAAATTGGCTTTAATATTGTCGGTTACGGTTGTACGACATGTATCGGTAACTCTGGTCCGCTTGCTCCGGAGCTTGAAAAAGCGATTGCCGAAAACGATTTGCTTGTCACGAGCGTATTGTCTGGTAACCGAAACTTTGAAGGGCGTATTCATCCGCTCGTCAAAGGCAACTATTTAGCATCACCGCCGCTTGTCGTGGCATACGCTCTTGCCGGAACAGTCGACATCGATTTGTTAAATGATCCGATCGGTAAAGATCAAAACGGCAATGATGTGTACTTTAACGACATTTGGCCATCTACAGAAGAAGTGAAAGAAGTTGTGAAAAAGACGGTGACACCAGAATTGTTCCGTAAAGAATACGAGCGAGTATTCGACGATAACGCGCGATGGAACGCGATTGAAACGACGGACGAGCCGCTTTATCAATGGGATGAAAACTCAACATATATTCAAAATCCGCCATTCTTTGAAGGATTATCGCCAGAAGTGGAAGAAGTAAAACCACTTGTTGGTTTGAGAGTGGTTGGAAAGTTTGGCGACTCTGTTACAACAGACCATATTTCGCCAGCTGGATCGATCGGGGTAAACACGCCAGCAGGACAATATTTAATTTCTAAAGGTGTTGATCCGAAAGACTTTAACTCGTACGGTTCTCGACGTGGTAACCACGAAGTAATGATGCGCGGTACGTTTGCAAACATCCGTATTCGCAACCAAATCGCGCCAGGTACAGAGGGTGGCTATACAACATATTGGCCAACAGGCGAAGTCATGTCGATTTACGATGCTTGCATGAAATATAAACAAGATGGTACAGGGCTTGTTGTTATTGCTGGAAAAGATTACGGAATGGGAAGCTCACGCGACTGGGCGGCAAAAGGAACATACTTGCTCGGTATCAAAACGGTTATTGCGGAAAGCTTTGAACGTATCCATCGTTCAAACCTTGTACTTATGGGTGTGTTACCACTCCAATTCAAAGAAGGGGAAAATGCTGAGACGCTTGGATTGACAGGTAAAGAAGTATTTGAAGTGCATATTGATGAAAACGTCAAACCGCGCGACTACGTCAAAGTAACAGCGACAGACGAGCAAGGAAACAAAAAAGAATTTGAAGTGCTTGTTCGTTTCGATAGCGAAGTAGAAATCGACTACTACCGTCATGGTGGAATTTTGCCGATGGTATTGCGCGAGAAGTTAAAACGATAAGAAGAGAGCGATCTGCTCTCTTCTTTATTTTGTGTTTGTCTTTTTCGCTGCGTTTTCTAATGCACTTTTTGGATCAGGGGTAAATGTGGCATCATATCCTTGTGGATTGACGCTTGGAGCGTTTTGCCCACGATTTCTTCCGTTATTTTTACTCATCATGTCCACCTCCTGCGCATATTGTATCCGTCTTTTTCAAAAAATATATATAAGAGGAGGCAGTGACGTCAACTACCCCCACTTAGCTAACGCTTGAAGTGAGGGCTTGCAACTCCCCAGAAGTGCAAACGGATTTCGTCCTCCTTCCTTGACTTGGGGTTGCATCAGGGGCAGGTTGACGACTACCCAACGACGCAGGTCATGCCTGCATCGTTACCGATTCTCTCGGTGTGTCTGTTGGCAGTACTTGGCTTCCACACACAACAGACGGACCTACGCTCGATGTTTTACGGTTACAACGTTTCCTGTAACCAACTCCATACATCGAGTAGCAGTTATTGGAGTGCCTTTATTGAACGGTTTTCTCCACGCCTTTATTATATCATACACAAAAGAAAGGGGGAACGCGCATTCCTCTCCCACTTACTCCCTTTGGTCGTTGAAGTGGGAGTCTCCTGCGCGAAATAGGATGAATCGAGCCATTCAAACAGCATTGTGTACAATTGCTTTAGCCCAATTTTTAAAAATTCCATTGACGAAAAGAAAAACGAAAAAGTGGGATTGGTCGCTTTTTTTTGAAACGGGAGGCATGCCAAGTTCACATTCTGCAGGTGTTGCCTCCCTTGCCACATATGTTGCTTTAAAAAGAGGAGTGCATAGTATAGATTTTGCCCTTGCAGCCATTTTTGGTTTAATTGTTATGTATGACGCCCAAGGAGTGCGTCATCAAGCAGGAGAGTTAGCTATTCGTGTGAACGAATTAACTGAGGAAATCGAACGGTTAAAAGGTGCTCAAGACGACGGAAAGTTGGACCGAAAAGAGGAGTTGTTGCGCGAACGGCTTGGTCATCAACCAATTGAAGTGATTGGAGGGGCGTTTCTTGGTATCGTTACAGGAGGATTATCTTATGTAATAAGTAGGTGGAAGCGCTCGCTATGAGAGGTGAGCGATCTTTTTTCTTTGCCATATATGTTGAGGGAGTTCTGACAAAATCATCCCTAATAAAATAAGTCCAGCTCCAAATAAGGCCGCTTGTTGAAGATACTCATCATTCCATATATATGCAGTTAGAGCCGCAAAAACAGGTTCTAAAGCGAAAATTAAGGCAACACGTGTCGGTGATGTATATCGTTGAAAATGCGTTTGAATAAAGAAAGCAATCGTTGTTGCGAATAGTGCGGTGATGAGTAGAGCCAGCCACACATCAAATTCAAAAAAAGTGGATAGTGGAATAAGAGACCAGTCTTCAAACAAATATGAACATATAAAACAAATGATGGATACTGTTTGAACTTGAATCGTTGTTAGTAGGATAGGTGAAAATTTTGTTGCATATATGCTTGTCGTTACGATATGTAGCGAGAAAGCGATAGCGCACAAAAAGACGAACACATCTCCTTTATTGATCGACATATCTCCGCTTGCGGTTAAAAGATATAGTCCGCATGTAGCGAGTATGCTTCCGACAACGGCGTTAAACGAAGGTCTTCGCTTTAAAATGATAAATGAAAGGAAAGGAACGATAACAACATTTAACCCGGTAATGAATCCCGCTTTTGATGAAGTCGTATACAATAAGCCAATCGTTTGAAAGGTATATCCAAGACATAGCCATATACCAAGAAGCAATCCAGCACATATAAGTTGTCGATCGAGAGGTTTACGTTCGAAGATAAGCACCCAAGCCCATAGCAGTACGCTAGCGATCGCAAAACGTACGCCATTAAACATTAACGGAGGTAAAAAAGCAATGGCGTTTTGAACGATGACAAACGTAGCCCCCCAAACAAATGCAACAAATAATAAACTAATATCAGCTTTGTATTTCATTTGACTCTCCTTTACAAAAAATGTTGTATAAGACAAAAGTCTCATACAACATTTTACCATTATTCTGTATATTTTGGAGATATTTTTTTTGCAAAATATACAAAAGGTGTATCCAACATTGCAACAATCCATTTTAGTACATACGTTGTCATAAAAATTTGTATCCAATCATGCAACGGAAATACACCGAGAAATGCAATGGATGTGAAAACGAATGTATCGATCAATTGGCTAATCATTGTGCTTCCATTATTGCGAATCCAAAGTTGCGAATCGCGCGGAAATTTCTTTTTAAACCAATGAAATAAGTGAACATCAAGCGATTGACTAATTACAAAAGCAAGTAAGCTACCAAACGCAATACGTGGCAATAAACCAAAAATCGTTTCTAACGCTGGTTGAGCAAAATCGCTCGCATGCGGCTTAAATAATAAAGCGATTTGCATGACGATTGTGAGTGAAATAAGTGTAAAAAAGCCGAGCCATACCGCTTTTTGTGCTTCTTTTTTTCCGTATTTTTCACTTAAAATGTCAGTCACTAAAAAGGCGGTTCCGTACATGACGTTTCCGAGTGTAGCTGTCATACTAAGCAATTCAACGGTTTTGACGACTTGTAAATTAGCAACGACAGTAGAAAAGCCGATCCATACGAATAAACCTGAGCGACCGAAGAAACGATAAATGAGCAATACAAGTGAAAATGTGAAGATGGCAGAAAAAAGACCGAGTATTTCGTTAAACATCGTGATCCCTCCTCGTATGAAAATATAAAGACACAAGCGATATTATACAACTGACATCATTTTTTGTCTAAACTGTTATAATAAAATAAAAAGAAAAGGTGAGTGACATATGAAGGTTTTTATGGAATGGACATATGTAACACCGAAGAAAAAGGAAATGGTGTGGACATCAACAGAGATGGAAGTGACAGAGGCTCTATTTTTTGCAGAGGATATAGAAAGAACAGGGAGAGTGAAACAACTTTTATTTTATGATGCAAGTGGTGTGGCTTGGACGAAAAAGGAGTTAATGAAGCTTATGAAAGAAATTGAAACGGAGCCGCACGACGTGATTGCTTATTTTGATGGCGGTTATGATCGTCAATCAAAAAAAGCAGGAATTGGAATCGTGATTTATTATAAACAAAACGGTGCACAATTTCGTAGGCGAGCAAATGCGCAGTTAGACGAATTGCAGTCAAATAATGAAGCAGAGTATGCAGCCTTTTATTTTTTACTCGAACAAATCGAGCATCTCGGTGTTCATCATTTGCCTGTTGTATTCCGTGGGGATGCGCATGTTGTATTGCATCAATTGTCTAATGATTGGCCTGTATTTTCAGACGAGGGGAGATGGGTGGAGCGAATTGAGCAAAAAATGAAAAAGCTTCGTATTTCTCCAATTTATGAACCCATTAATAGAAAAGAAAATAGTGAAGCAGATCAGTTAGCAACACAAGCTCTTCGTGGGAAGATAATTGTAAGTACAATACAATTGGAGCGTGAATGATGAATCGAAAAGATGTGTTACTTCGAATAAATGAATTATTTGACACGTATTGTGAGGAGTGTTTTGTAAAACGTGCACTCCGTAAAGAATACGGGAAATTATATGCACAATCGTTTTGCATCCAAACATGTACAATAGGAGAAAAAATGAAGCAATACGGTCAGTTGCTTGTGAAACAAAAAACGTAACAAGGTGCCCCGAGATACGGGACACCTCATCATTACGTGTGGTGGATCGTTTCTGATAATTGATGATATGCGTCTGCTAATTCCTTTTCACATTGTAATAGCAGTGGATCCTCGATGTTTGTTTTAGCGCGTGCGATCGCTTCTTTTGCATTTTCGATCGCTTGTTTTGCGTGATCGAAAGTGTGACTGTCTAAACTCATCGTTGCCGCTGCAACCATCTTTTTTGCCGATTCAACCGCTAAATGTGCATCTTCAATTTTCGTAAATACGCTATCTGCCTGAAGGTGTGGCTTTTTTGAGTTTTGTGTCATCATGATCCCTCCTCACTTGTAGTATTTGTGTGAAAAGAGGAGAGTATGTAACAAAAAAGACCAGCATATTGCTGGTCTTTTCGTCGAGCTATATATGAATCATCTCAGACGATTATAATTTCACTACGTTTGCAGCTTGAGGGCCACGGTTTCCTTGAACGATTTCAAAAGAAACAGCTTGACCTTCTTCTAACGTTTTGTAGCCTTCACCTTGGATTGCTGTGAAGTGTACGAATACATCGTCTCCACCTTCAACTTCGATGAATCCGTAACCTTTTTCGTTGTTAAACCATTTTACTTTACCGTTTTGCATAATACTGAATCCTCCTAATACCTTTTAGCCAACAGGCTAATGAAAAAATTTTTCATATAACGGAATATACTCACAGCAACCAAGTCGGTGCAGGACATATATTCAGTTAGATGATAATTAGACTATACACGAATGATGAGGAAGAGTCAAGACAAAAAGGCGATTTTTTCAAAAAATTTTTTTAGAGGAGGATTTTTGTAATAAGTGCATAACATTAACAGTAAGCAGTATAGAAAGGGAGTGAGCGGTATGTATCGTGGTCAAATTCGTGGAAAAGAAGTGATCATTAAGTTAAGCAATCATGTACGGAAGCAAAAAGTCGATCAAGAAAAGTTATATCAAACAATTTTAGCATTTGGTGAAGCAGCATTTAATCAACAAAAAGAACAATTCGGCATTGTAAGCAAGCAGGGGTTAATTGTAGCCTCAGTTGAACAGCACGATTTGCCTGTGATTTCGGTCGATTATATTATCCCTTCTCATCATGTGTATGAATAAAGTCCAGTAAAGTCTGGGCTTTATTTATGTTATAGTCGTCAATAGATGAATTTTTTATAGAAAACAATTGTGAAAATATGTATGATCATAAATATATGAGGATAAAGGTGGGAACGTATGATGATCAAACAATGGACGATTCAGACGACGAAGCGAGATGAATTTGTAGACATTACTTCACTTGTTCAATCCTTTATTACAGAGAGTGGTGTACAAGAAGGAGTTGTTGTTGTTTATTGTCCACACACGACAGCAGGAATCACAATTAATGAAAATGCTGATCCAGATGTTAAACGGGACATGATTCGCCGTTTTGATGAATTGTATCCATGGTATCATTCTCTCGATCGGCATAGTGAAGGAAACACAGCTGCTCATATGAAAGCAAGCACGGTTGGATCATCTGCGCATGTCATTGTCACAAAAGGTCAGTTGCTTCTCGGAACATGGCAAGGCATTTATTTTTGCGAGTTCGATGGACCGAGAACGAGAACATTTTATGTGAAGGTGATTGAAGGATGAACGAACAACGTATTTTGCCGGCAGTACGTTCGATGAAAGATTTTGACAGGCTATTAAAAATGAATTATGAATATGGTGTGTTTTTAGACATTCATATCGGTATGTTGAAAAGTGTGTATACATATGCAAATGAACATGGGAAAAAAATGTTTCTTCACGTTGATTTAATACAAGGGCTAAAAAGTGATGAGTATGCGACAGAATTTTTATGTCAACTCGTTAAACCGTACGGATTGATTTCAACCAAAAGCAGTGTGATCACGAAAGCAAAACAAAAAGGTGTTGTTGCGATTCAACGAACATTTATTATTGATTCGAACGCCTTTGAACGAAGTGTTCAACTTGTCGAAAAAACAAATCCTGATTATATTGAGGTATTACCTGGTGTTGTTCCGAAAGTTATCTCTCAACTTCATGAACGAACTGGGAAAGAAATTATTGCTGGAGGATTAATAGAAAACGAAACCGAAGTGGAAGCGGCGATTGCTGCAGGGGCTGTTGCGGTAACGACATCAAATGTCGAACTTTGGCGATATTTCGAGCCAAAATAAATATATTGACAGCGTTTTCGAAATCGATTAGTCTTATAGTAAGTTCATCATGTTAGTGGCAGAGAAACGGAGACTCACACGCATTTTTATTGATTGCGGTGTGGGTCTTTTTTTGTAAGGGGGATAGGTGTATGTACATTTTAGCTCTTGATCAAGGAACAACGAGTTCACGTGCTATTTTATTTAATCAAAAAGGGGAAATTGTTCATATTGCACAAAAAGAGTTTACACAATATTTTCCACAGCCAGGATGGGTGGAGCATAACCCAAATGAAATTTGGGGTTCTATTTTAGCTGTCATTGCAACGGTATTGTCAGAGGCAGCTGTCGAACCAAAGCAAATCGCCGCAATCGGTATAACAAACCAGCGTGAAACGACAGTCGTGTGGGATAAGCAAACAGGCCAGCCAATATATAATGCCATCGTGTGGCAATCGCGCCAGACAGCACAAATTTGTGAGCAGTTAAAGCAAGCTGGATATGATGATGTGTTTCGTGAAAAAACAGGTTTGCTTATTGATGCTTACTTTTCAGGAACGAAAGTGAAATGGATTTTAGATCATGTGGAAGGAGCACGAGAAAAAGCGGAACGAGGGGAGTTATTATTTGGAACGATTGATACATGGCTTACTTGGAAGCTATCTGGTGGAAAAGTGCATGTGACAGACTACTCTAACGCTTCAAGAACGTTAATGTTCAATATTTATGAACAAAGATGGGATGATGAACTCCTTAACATTTTGCATGTGCCAAAAGCGATGTTGCCAGATGTTCGACCATCTTCAGAAATTTACGCACATACAGCACCGTACCATTTCTTCGGGCAAGAAGTGCCGATCGCTGGTATTGCAGGAGATCAACAGGCAGCTTTGTTTGGGCAGGCATGCTTTGAAGAAGGTATGGCGAAAAACACGTATGGAACAGGTTGTTTTATGCTGATGAATACAGGGGAAAAAGCTGTGCAATCGAATCATGGTTTGTTAACAACGATTGCATGGGGAATTGATGGAAAAGTTGAATATGCGCTAGAAGGAAGCATTTTCGTTGCTGGATCTGCCATTCAATGGTTGCGTGACGGATTACGAATGATTAAGGAAGCAAAAGATAGCGAAGCATATGCGACAAAAGTACAATCAACAGATGGGGTATATGTTGTGCCTGCGTTTGTAGGACTCGGAACGCCATATTGGGATAGCGATGTACGAGGAGCGGTATTTGGCTTGACACGCGGAACGACAAAAGAGCACTTTATTCGCGCAACGCTTGAGTCACTTGCATATCAAACGAAAGATGTGCTAACTGCAATGGAAGCGGATGCGGGGATTACGTTAAAAACGTTACGTGTTGATGGTGGAGCGGTAAAAAACAATTTTCTAATGCAATTTCAAAGTGACATCCTCGGCGTACCCGTTGAAAGACCAGTTGTGAACGAAACGACTGCTCTCGGTGCTGCTTACTTAGCAGGGCTCGCGGTTGGCTATTGGCAAAGTAGAGAAGAGATTGCGAAACAATGGAATATAGATCGTGCTTTTGAACCAAAAATGAATGTTGATGTTCAACAACAACTTTATGATGGATGGAAAAAAGCAGTTCGTGCTGCCCAAATGTTTAAATAAAGAGTCAAACCGACTGTCTTTTGGGCAGTCGGTTTATTTTTATAAATAAAACTATGTTCTAAATAATCAATAAGAAAAACAAAATATTTTGTTAATATAACCGTTTTCACATCCGAAAAAATGTGATAATATAATCAATAAAAAAGAAAAAAATTTTGTTTTTAAAGAAATGTGAGGGCTATATGGTATATGATGGGATTATTTTGAGCATTTTAATCGGTTTATTTCGCGGAGGCAATTTTAAAGGGATCGCGACATTAAAGTTAAAAGGCGGTTGGATCTTCCCTGTGCTGTTGCTTGTGCAATGGATTTTCTTCCTATTGCAAGACCGAATTGCTTTTCTAGCGAATATAAGCAACGTCACATTTATTATCGTTTACATCGTTGGACTAACATTTATTTGGCTTAATCGCCATTATCCGGGAATGAAAACGATCTTCGCAGGCGTGCTTTTAAACTTTATTGTTATTGCATTAAACGGTGGTAGAATGCCTGTATCACTTGAAGCTACCCAAGCCGTTTTAGGACAAGAATACGTTGAACTTTTAAAAACGGGACTTTACGGAAAGCATACAGCTATTACAGCTGATACGATATTTCCGTTCTTAGGCGACATCATTCCGTTAGCGCCACCTTATCCGCGAGCGAAAGTGATTAGCATTGGCGACGTTGTCATGAATATCGGTGTCTTTTTGTTTATTCAGTATTTAATGATGAAAGAGAAACAAACAAATGCTTCCCAACCAATACATGAAGGGAGGTGAAACACATGAACGCACGCGTGAAAAACGTACTTATTAATCTCCTCGTTATCGGTTCTGTTGTTGTTGCGTTGACATCTGCCATTAAAGTGATTGGGTAGAAAAAAGAGGGAGGATAACTCCCTTTTAATGTATATGTTTATATAATTATGATTATAAAAATACAGCTTTAGGATGAGTGATTAGTGTATGACAACAGTTTGGTCGAGAGTGTATATTTGTGTTCTGGGGGTAGTTACCTGTGCACTAAGTGTCTTCGTATTTAATTTTTCCTTTCGTTTTCCGCATCTTGAAGAGTGGGTATGGATTTATTTTTTATCTATCTCCGCGTTTATTTTGAGTCGTTTTGAAATTCAAATCGTTCAAAATAAAAGTTCATTTTCTATGGACTCTGCTGTTTTCTTAGCGACAGTTCTCCACTTTGGATTGTTCGTAGCCTCTTGGGTATTGTTGTTATTTTACTTGATTCAAATTATGTATAATCGTACTGTTCCGATATGGGCTCATCTTTTGAATTTCTTTATGTATTTAACCATGATATTTTTCACTAGCTTTTCATTTAGTTTTCTAAATGGAAAGGTGGGGGGGGAGATTGTATATAATCTCTATCCTTATTTCTTAAGTTTAATTGTATATTTTGTGATAAATGTAGTAATTTTAATTGGTTTTTATCGCTCCATACAATCGAAGTTTACAGGTATATTCAATTTTGGACTCTTAAAAGAAGTTTTTTTTATTTATTTCGTCACACTCCTGCTCTCTTTAGTGCTTATTATCTTAATCGATAACGAAGGGTTTTTTGGATTGTTTTTGTTTACGGTTTTAGTTGTTTTGCTGTCTATTACATTCGGAAAAGTGCTTGAGTGGTATCAAGAAATGGCCAATCAGGCAAATAAAGATTACCTCACCGGCTTATATAACCACGGATATTTTAAAGATTACTTAAAGGAATTATTTCGGGAGACGAAAAAAACAGGTGCCCAGTTTTCGATCGCTTTTTTAGATTTAGATGATTTTAAAAAATATAATGATTATCATGGTCATGTGCAAGGTGATCGATTATTAAAGTTTGTTGGGGAATTTTTGAGAAACGAAACAAAAGATTTAGGATATATTGTTGCCCGTTATGGTGGAGAGGAGTTCGCGATTGCTTTACCCAGAATAACAAAACATGAAGCAGCAGCTTTTATGGATCAATTACGAAAAAAATTAAACGATACACCATTTGACGGAGTTGACCGCCTTCCGTATCGTTGCATTTCGTTTTCATGTGGAGTTGCGGAGTATGAGTCTGACATGTATGAAGAAAGTGAACTATTACATAAGGCTGATCAAGCGCTTTATTATTCAAAAGCACAAGGGAAAAATAATGTACAATTGTACGATGCGAAAAGAATATCGCGTGATGCATTGAAATTTAAAGAAGATTTAGATGCGATTGAAGAGCAGTTAAAATTGTTGCTTTATAAAGATGTATATACATACCGTCATAGTAAACGTGTATTTAAATATGCAATGGAATTTAGCGATCGTTTAACTCTTACGGAAGAGGAAAAACGTACACTCGTTTTAGGGGCGCTTGTTCATGATATTGGAAAAATCGAAGTTTCACGAGATATTATTAACAAAACAAGCAAGCTTGATCCAGATGAATGGGAAATAATGAAAAAACACGTTATATGGGGGAAAGAAATTGTCCTTTCGGATGGTCGGTTTGAAGAAGTGATTCCTCTTGTTGAACTTCATCATGAACGTTATGATGGACGAGGATATCCTTATGGACTGAAAGGCGAAGAGATCCCGAAATTAGCACGTATTTTGTGTATTATTGATTCATTTGATGCGATGACAACAGACCGCCCGTATCAACGAACAAAAACATTCTCCGAAGCAATTGTTGAATTGCGCCGCTGTTCTGGGACGCAATTCGATCCTCAATATGTCGAGCCATTTATCCAAATGATTGGAGAATATTATCCTGAGAAAGTCGGAAATGAAAACAAAACTGTCTCACCGTGAGGCAGTTTTTATTTTTTCTGAAAATTGATCGTTTGTGAATGATATATGAAATAAAATGATTATTTTTGATTAAAATTGAATGAATTTGGTTGATTTTTTGTATATATTTCAGTATGATAAAAATGTAAGCGGTTTAAAAAGGAGGTGTAAAGTTGTTAACACCAGAACGGCATCGTATTATTTTGCAGTTGTTACAAGAAAAAGAAGTTGTAAAGTTACATGAATTGGTCGAAGCAACGCAATGCTCAGAATCGACGATTCGTCGTGATTTAAGCCAGCTGGAAAAAGAAAAAAAAATTGAAGCGTGTCCACGGCGGAGCAGCGCTATTACAACAAAAAAGAGAAGAGTTGAGCGTTTTTGAAAAATCGACGAAAAACATTCATGAAAAACAGCTCATCGGCAAATATGCGGCTAGTCTTATTCAAGATGGAGATTGTATTTATTTAGATGCGGGAACGACAACGTTACAGATGATTCCTTATATCGAAGCAGAAAATATCGTCGTAGTCACTAACGGTATTATGCATATTGAGGCACTATTAGAAAAAGACATTCCAACATATCTCGTTGGGGGGTTCATTAAGAAAAAAACGAATGCGTTAATTGGTCGAGGAGCGATCCATTCGTTGCAACAATATAGCTTTGATAAATGTTTTATTGGAGTAAATGGTGTTCATATTGACTTTGGGTATACAACTCCGGATCCTGAGGAAGCATATATGAAACAAACAGCGATTCATTTATCCCGACAAGCTTTCGTATTAGCGGATCATTCAAAACTTAACGAAAGCACATTTGCGAAAATTGCAGAATTACGAGAAGCAACAATGATTACAAATGAAACGGATGAAGAATTGCTAGCGATGTACGAAACAAAAACGACAGTAGAGGTTGTGAAATGATGATTTATACATGTACGTTAAACCCTTCCGTCGACTATGTTGTTGAAGCGCAACAGATCGAACTTGGAAAATTAAATCGTGCGACAAAAACATCCTATTTTCCTGGGGGGAAAGGAATTAATGTATCACGCGTGCTAAAACGACTACACATTCATAATATTGCCCTCGGGTTTATTGGTGGATTTACCGGACAGTTCATTGCTGATGAATTGAAACGAGAACATATTTTAACGGATTTTATTACTGTACCTGGACAAACGCGATTAAACATTAAGTTAAAAGGAGAAAGAGAAACAGAAATAAATGGCGAAGGGCCTGTCATTAGCGATAAACATAAAGAAGCGCTGATCGATAAAATTAAGCAGATAAAAAAAGGAGATATACTTGTTTTAGCAGGAAGCCTTCCGCCGTCGATAGATGATACATTTTACGTCATGATGATGGAAGAAGCGAAAAAACGAAAAGTTGCAGTTGTTGTTGATACGAGTGGTAGTGCATTGAAACAAGCAATCGCATACGAACCATTTTTACTTAAACCGAATCAAATGGAGCTTGGGGAATTGTTCGGAGTGAGTATTCATAGTCGCCATCAAATTATAGAATACGGAAAAAAACTAATTGACAATGGTGTGCAACATGTCATTGTTTCCCTTGCTGGAGATGGGGCAATTTTGTTCCATAAAGACGTCATATTAATCGCTCAAGCCCCAAAAGGAATGGTAAAAAATTCAGTTGGGGCAGGTGATTCGATGGTAGCAGGATTTTTAGCTGCGTACGTGAACGAAGCACCACTTGAAGAAGCATTTCGATATAGCGTTGCGGCCGGTAGTGCAACAGCTTTTTCTGAAGATTTATGTACGGAGGACGGGGTTCATCGTTTGTTAAGTGAAGTGACTATTACAAGAATGGAGGATGCTGTATGAGGATTACGGATATATTGACAGAAGATACAATTGTCCTTGATTTGAAGTCAAAAACAAAAACAGAAGTCATCGAGGAATTAGCAGATGTGCTAGAGAAGACTGGGAAATTGTATGATCGCGAAATGTTTCTAGAAGCGATTTTTGCACGAGAGGCGCAAAGTACGACAGGAATTGGTGAAGGAATTGCTATTCCACATGCGAAAACGAAAGCAGTTCGTACCCCGGCGGTTGTTTTTGGACGCTCAAAAGAAGGAATTGACTACGATGCGTTAGACGGAAAACGAAGCCATTTGTTTTTTATGATCGCAGCGCCTGAAGGAGCAAATGACACACATTTGGAAGCGCTCTCCCGATTATCGACGTTGTTAATGGACGCATCATTCCGTTTGAAAATTGAAAGCGCTTCAACAAAGCGCGACATTATTCAAGCGATACAAGAAAAGGAGGGGGAAACGATGACAGAAGAAAAACAACAGTTTGGGAAAAAGAGAATATTGGCTGTTACAGCTTGTCCGACAGGGATTGCGCATACGTATATGGCTGCTGATGCTCTGAAGGCGAAAGCAAAAGAAATGGGAGTGGACATAAAGGTAGAAACGAATGGTTCAAGCGGGGTGAAAAATGAGTTAACACAACAAGAAATTGAAGATGCTGTTGCCATTATCGTTGCAGTAGATAAACAAGTAGAAATGGATCGCTTTGACGGTAAACATGTTATTCAAGTACCGGTTGCTGATGCGATCCGTAAACCAGAGCAACTCATTGAACGAGCATTAAAACAAGATGCCTCAATTTATCGTGCAAGTGGTGGAAACCGTTCGTATGCGTCAAAAGAACGAACAGGTTTTTATAAACACTTAATGAATGGCGTATCGAATATGCTTCCGTTCGTTGTTGGTGGCGGAATTTTAATTGCGATCTCATTTATTTTTGGTATTAAAGCGTTTGATCCAAATGATCCGTCATTCCATCCGATTGCAAAAGCATTAATGGACATCGGTGGTGGTAGTGCATTCGCACTCATGATTCCTGTATTGGCTGGCTTCATTGCAATGAGCATTGCGGATCGCCCAGGATTTGCACCGGGGATGGTCGGAGGATTTATGGCAGCGAATGGTGGCGCTGGTTTTTTAGGTGGACTAATTGCGGGATTTTTAGCCGGTTATCTCGTTGTTGGATTGAAAAAATGGTTTAGCCGTTTGCCACAATCACTCGAAGGAATTAAACCTGTTCTTCTTTATCCGTTATTCGGTATACTACTTACAGGACTTATTATGATGTACGTCGTTATTGATCCGGTAAAAGCATTAAATGAAAGAATGAAGACATGGCTTGAAAATATGGGCACAGGTAACCTTGTTTTACTTGGCCTTGTCCTTGGAGGAATGATGGCAGTCGATATGGGTGGACCAATCAATAAAGCGGCGTTTACGTTTGGAATTGCGATGATTGATGCAGGGAACTATGCACCGCATGCAGCTATTATGGCAGGTGGAATGGTTCCACCTTTAGGATTAGCGATTGCGACAACATTATTTAAAAAGAAATTTACAAAAGCAGAGCGGGAAGCAGGAAAAACATGCTATATTATGGGGGCTTCATTTATCACAGAAGGAGCCATTCCGTTTGCAGCGGCTGATCCAGGACGTGTCATTCCATCAATTATTGTTGGTTCAGCGGTTGCCGGAGCGTTGACGATGATGTTTGGCATCGGTCTCCCAGCTCCACATGGTGGAATTTTTGTAATCCCGATCGTAAAAGGAAACCCGTTGTTATATGTGCTTGCCATTTTAATTGGTTCACTTGTGACTGCATTCATGGTTGGTTTGTGGAAAAAAGAAGTAAAAGAATAATAGATAAAAAGTAAGCGTGCGATGACAACATCGCGCGTTTTTTTCTTTTGTATGAGTAAAATGTTTGTGGGAGAAAAAAAGACAGGTTCCTGATTTGGTATAATAAGGAACCTGTCAGATATGTAAGCAAAATAGATGAAAAACGGGCTCTCCTCCTGGTAAGGTAGTAAGTGTGAAAAAAAAATACAACCAAAGAAAGGAGTGGAGCCCATGCAGGATTATATCACAAACGGCTTGACATTAAAAGAGATCGAACAGTCTTTATTTAGACATATGCAAAAACAATATGGTCATCTCCTTCAACAGGTGTTGGAGGAGATCGACCGCACATTGGCAGAACAGAGGGACAAGAAACGATATGCGCTCAAAGATAAGCGGACGATCCGACTCCAAACGCTATTTGGAGAGGTGGAAGTGAAGCGAAACTACTACTTTGACCGTGAAAAAAAGGTGTATACGTCTTTACTCGATGTCTTTCTCCAGTTCGATGGGGCGCATGGAGTGAGTCCGCTATTAGAGGAGACAGCGATTCATCTCGCCGTGACGGGTTCTTCGTATCGACAGGCTGCGCAGTCGCTTGAAAAGCTGGTGGGGTATGCATGTATGAGTCACGAAACGATTCGCCAGTCCATCATCGAGGCAGAGGTGGAAGGGCACCGTGCGATGGAGAAAAAAGGGCGCGTGTTTTTTATCGAAGCAGACGGGTTGTACGTGAAACGTCAACGAAGCCGCATCAAAGGAAAAGAAGAAAAGATCATCACGATTCACCAAGGATGGGAGAAAAACGGGAAACGCGTATCCTTAGTGAATCGACGGTATATGGTTCATCAAACGAATGAACCGATTTGGGAAGCTGTAGAGAATTTTCTGATGAAGGAATACAGCTATGATCCGTTTGAGGATTGGGTGGTCATCAATGGAGATGGAGCCCCATGGATTACAGCGTGTCGAGAATATTTCGGGGACAGGGGGTACTTTCAGCTTGATCGGTTCCATGTGGCAAGAGAGATTCGTCAATTGTTCCGAGGTCATGCGAGATATCGGGTGATTCGAAAGAAGTTAGCATCATGGGATGAAGAAGGTGTGTTACGAGAACTCACAAGTGCCATCGGTACGTTAGAACATGAGGAGAAGGAAAAGCAACTCGAGGCGCTTGTTCGTCGAATCGAGGAGATGCCAGGATGTTTGCGTGACTATCGCGTATGGTTGAAGGAAAAAGGGATTGACACGACAAACATGAGGGCGATGGGGAGTGCGGAAGGAACGATGCATGTGTTTGCGAAACGAAGTAAAAACGGTCGAAGTTGGAGGGATGCAGGGATTGAAGCGATGTTGCGAGCGATCGTCGCGATAAAAGATACGTTACTCATTCGGACACGCGATGGAGTGATGTATGGCGTGGAAGAACGAGAAGAAACGAAACGAGAAACGATCGTGAAAAAGGCACTGAAGCGCGTGCAAACGCAAATGACAGAAGTGGTACGAGATAACATCCCATACCTTCGCCAATCTTCAGGGACACCGATTTACGAGGCATTGCAAGCATTGAAAGGTTTTTAAAACGAGAGAAAACGCACATACCTACAGGATGAGAGTAAGTAAAAGCGCTTACATATAACGATTTTATAAAACCATATATAACCAAAAAAATCGGTCGAGAAAAAAATCTCCCACAAAGTCTTGACTCAAACTTTTCTTTTTAAAAAATTGACAAAGATAATCATTATCATTTAATATAATTATTGAAAGTGATTATCACTTATATACGTAGGGGGGACTATGCATGCCAAAAGCAATAATGATATTTACAAGTATGACAGGGAATACAGAAGAGATGGCTGAAGCGATTGCCGAAGGAGTTCGTGAACAAGGGATCGAGTTGGATGTAAAAGAAGTGTTAGATGCCGTGGCGGTAGAGCTTGAACAATATGACGGGATTTTGCTGGGGGCGTACACATGGGGAGATGGAGAATTACCTGATGACTTTTTAGATTTTTACGATGAACTAGATGACGTTGATTTAACAGGTAAAAAAGCTGCTGTTTTCGGTTCGTGCGATTCGAGTTATGAGAAGTATGGTGCAGCTGTCGACATTTTAATTGAAAAATTACAGGAGCGCGGCGCAGAAGTCGTCCTCGAGGGACTGAAAGTAGAATTGACGCCGACAAAAGAAGAAAAGCAACTATGTATTGCGTTTGGTCGTAATTTTGCCAAACAGTTGTAAAAGGTCGTGTACGAAACGACCTTTTATTTAATTAAACTATGTTCTAAATGATCAAATTAAAAAAAGAACAAGTTAACAACTAACTTGTTCAACAGAGCGTTTGGATGATTTTTCGACATCTGATTTATAATATGAAGGAAAGTACATATATACGTCTGTTCCTTGACCGACTTCACTATGAATAAACAAATCGCCTTTCATTGTTTCAACAATGCGGTAAACAACCATCATTCCAAGGCCTGTCCCTTTCGTTCCTTTTGTTGTGAAGTAAGGTTCACCTAGACGTTCAATTTGTTCTTTTGTCATTCCAACTCCGGTATCACTAATATGAATCAACACATAATCTTTATCAATCGATACGTTAATGCGCAACGTTCCTCCGTTTGGCATGGCTTCAATGGCATTTTTCATTACGTTCAGTAAACATTGTTGAAATTTTTGACGCTCTCCTTTTACGGCAAATGGCAAAAGGAAAGCTTGAATTTCGATACTACTCATGTTTGCAAGAGGACGTAAAATATCAATGACTCGCTCAATTTCGGTTTTGACATTTAACCTTTCGACGTGTTCTGGCGCAGGTTTAGCAAATGTCAAATAATCTGTAATGATTGCTTCCGCGCGATCAATTTCCTCAATGGCAATTTGAATATACTGTCTATCCTTATAGTTTACTCGTTCACTTTGTAACAACAATTGCATAAATCCTCTAGATACGGTTAACGGGTTTCGTACTTCATGTGAAATGGAAGCAGCTAAATGTCCAACAACTTCTATTTTCTCAGCGCGAATGATGCGACGTCGAAGATCGCTATGTTTTTGAATCGCCTCGGTAATATAAGAACCTAAAAATGCTGTAAGTGGTTGAGCTGAAAAATATGTCGAAAGCATACGGATAAGCTGTCGCTCATCATTCATCCATATATGAGATAATATGATCGTTAAAACAGCTGTTCCAACTGATAGAGCAGTGATGGTGGTAATTCGTTGTTTGGAAGATAAATGTGTTTGAAACTTTTTATAAAAAAATAAACAGACGATGATTTGAATGGTCGTAATGATTATTGTGACAATAATACCTTCCGTTCCGCCAATCATCATCCGATAAATTATAGTGATCATTGCAAGAAAAAGGGTAGAGAACGCCCCACCGTACAAGCCACCAATCCAAATCGCCACTTGCCGTAAATCAAAAACGAACCCATTTGTTGTTTGAATAGGAAACATCATACAAAAGACAATACATATGCCGATTGAAAACGTTTTTAAAATGGCCTTTGAGCGATCGGATATGCGACGTTCTTCAAGCCAAATAGGAGCAATTAGCAACGCCAATATAATAAAAAATAGGTTAAGCAATACTTCTTCAATTAGTGGGGGCATATAAGCCCGCTCCTTTCGACATGTATTTCAGAATAATAAGAATATTTATGTCGGATGATTTCTTTTACATTGTAAGCTAATGTAGTTACGTTGTGAACACAAAACAGTTCGATGTTTTATGTCAAGATTCAACAAATTTTGCACTACTTTTCACTTTTATATGATATGATGGGAAGAAAAAGGGGGACGACGTATGGAAAAGGCATTAGCAAACAAAAAGATTGTGCTATGTGCTTCACGAAAAATTGAAGAAATGAGCGCGCTCATTATCAAACAAGGGGGGATTCCGATTTTGCGACCCGCCCAAGGAACGACATTTTTGAATGAAGAGTTAGAGCAACATCTTCATCATATCGTTCACGAACAAAATGATTGGTTTATTTTTACAACGGGGATTGGTGTAGAGGCATTGATCAAAAAGGCAAAGGAATATGGGATTGAACAATTACTGCTTCAGTCCATTCGTCGTGCACATGTAGCGGTGCGTGGTTATAAAACGATGAATGTATTACGTACATATGGAATTACCCCTTGCATATGTGCAGACGACGGAACAACAAAAGGTTTGATCCGCGCATTACAAGAAGTCGACTGGAAAAGTAAAAAAGTTGTTGTCCAGCTTTATGGAGATTCCATTCCATCATTACAACAATTTTTAGTGAAGCGAGGGGCTTTATATAAGGAAATATGGCCATATCGACATACTCCGCCTACATTCGATGTAATGAAGCAGCTTACTGATGATATTATTTCCCGTGCTGTGCAAGCGGTTTGTTTTACATCAGCGATTCAAGTTCGCTTTTTCTTCTCGTTTGTTCGTGAGCACGGATATGTCGAACAGATCAAGCAGGCTTTTGCTAAAGATATCGTAGCTGTTGCTGTTGGAAAAGTAACGAAAGAAGCGTTACAAGAGGAAGGAATTAATCGTGTGATCGCACCGGCTCATGAAAGAATGGGAGCGATGGTCATCGAGTTAGCAAAGTACTATAGCATGATGTAGACGTGCACAAATATGGCACGTCTACATACGAAATGACTCAACTGTTGTGCGGAGTTGCTCGTCGAGTTCGGCAAGCGTTTGGGCACTAGAAGTGATTTGTTCGTTCATAGCTAATTGTTCTTCAACTGTTATTATGCTTTCATTGCTTCTTTGCATCACTTGCTCAGAAAGTTGCTTCAGTTGACTCATTGTTTGGATTAGCTCGTTGGAAATGGCGGTTATTTGCTCAATAGTTGCCGATGTGGTTTGCACTTTAGAAAACACTTGTTCCACAGACTCGTCAATTGCGCAAAATGAGCGTTCTGCAGTATCGTAATATGTCTCGCCATCAACGAGTTTTCTTGTACTATGTTCCATGGATTGCGATACTTTTTTTGTTTCCACTTTTATTCTATCTAGCATTGTTTCGATTTCTTTTGCCGCTTCTTTTGACTGCTCGGATAGTTTGCGGACTTCATCAACGAGCACAGCGAATCCTTTTCCGTGATCACCGACCCGCGCGACTTCAATAGCAGCATTTAAGGCAAGCAAATTAGTTTGTTCCATGATGGCAGTGATCATATTTTTAATTTTCTCAATTTTCTCTAAGTCATTGCAACATTTTTTTGCTGTTTGTAAAAAGAGTTCACCAGTTTTTTTGTAGTTCAGTGACAACATGTGCGCGTTCTTGTTCGTGAGCTGCGCGTAAAAATTGTTGCACGAGTAGAAAATATTGATATTCCAGTTTCTGTAGCTCTATTTGTTCACCTGAATCCGTGACAAAACATCTTTACAATGGTCGCAAACCGTTGATACGATAAGGGAAAACGACGTTGACGACTCTTCATCAAGTAGGTGAATGTGATGAAAGATTTCCCGATTCGGTTTGTATTGACAGATGAAGCGATTACTCCAAGTGCTGGGCTTGCTCTCGTGGGCTACTTACTGCACCAAACGAAGCTGGATAAACGAGTAAACGCACTTCGGCTCCCAACGGTTCGTCGAGATGTGCACATTTCCCATAGCGACGTCATTCGCTCGATGATCGGCTTGCTTGCCACAGGAAAAACGGATTTTGATCATATCGAAGCGTATCGTCAGGACGATATCTTTTCGACATCAATGGGCATTCGGCACGTACCTTCCTCCCCAACGTTGCGACAGCGTCTCGATCAGCTCGCTTGTCTCCCGATGACCGAAACCATCATTTGGGAGGAATCGATGCGTCTGTTGGTTCGACAACACGCTACCTTGTCCGCTTGTTGGACGAAAGGGAAAACGACATGGCTTCCCCTTGATATAGATGCTTCCCCATTTGATAACTCCGATACGAAAAAAGAAGGAGTGAGTCGAACGTATAAAGGATTTGACGGTTTTACGCCGTTGTTTGCGTACGCAGGGAAGGAAGGGTATATCGTTCATGCCGAGCTGCGTCCAGGGAAACAACATGTACAAGACAACATGCCTTCGTTTTTAACTACCGCCATCCGTCGAGCTCGTCCGCTGACCTCGTCTCGTCTGCTTGTCCGCATGGATGCAGGGAACGATGCGGAAGCGAATGTGCACGTATGTCTAAAGGAAGACGTGGACTTTGTCATCAAGCGAAACTTACGCCGAGAATCGAAAGCGCTTTGGTTCCAGATCGCTTCGCAAAAGGGCAGACGCGTCGATGATGGACAAACAGAAGGAGTACAAACGTATGAGTTATGCCTTCCACAGACAGCAGCAATCGATGGACACACGTATACGTACGTTCAAGTCACCCAAGTGACGGAACGAACGATGGAACGAAATGGACAGCTGATGCTCGTTCCTGATTACGAAGTCGAAAGCTACTGGGTGCGCCTCGAAGGATACGAGCATGTTCGAATGAGTGATGTGCTCGCATTGTATCACGATCATGCGACATGCGAACAGTTTCATAGCGAACTGAAAAGCGACTTAGATTTAGAGCGACTTCCATCAGGGAAGATGAAAACGAATGCGCTCGTGTTAGTCATGGGAGCATTCGTGTACAACCTTCTTCGCCTGATTGGACAAGATCTATTAAGCGATCCGAGACATCCATTACATCATAAAGTGAAACGCCGCCGCATCAAGACGATCATTCAGACGGTGATCACGATGGCAGGTCGACTCGTCCGCCGATCACGACAGATCTGGATGAAACTGACGCGAAGGAGTGGGTACAGTATACTCCTACTGAATGTGTATCAAAAATGGAAAGAGGCAAGATAACAAACAGATGTTCGGGTACTCATATCCATCACTCCCCCCTGTACTTTTTTTGTCTCTTTTTTGGTTTGTATCTCCATAAAAGAGGATTTATCTCGTTTTCAAACATGAAAGTGGTGCAGGGAATCATCAAAAAAAGGGATGTATGGATCATATATCCATAGAACTAACACCAAAATCAAAGTTGATTTCCAACCATCACGGATTCAGGTGTTCAAACATTATATGTTTGAAATAAGAAGTGGTTTGTGTGAACAAAATAAAAAAGCATCCCAAATATTAACTTGGGACACTCTTTTTAGATTTCGATAGCGATAGGATAGAAATAGTCCGATGTTCGCGCGCTTGACCGATAAACAGCAAGCTAAGTGGTGTAGCATGTATAATATAGCAAACGCCAATGGAAACGATTGTTGTGATTGTAAATAATATAACAGCTTGCAACATCGAATACATCGTTGTCGGAATGATTGGTGCAAACACGTATAAGAAAAACATATGTGCAATATATGCTCCATAAGTATATCGACTAATGAAACGTAACGCCGTATACAATCGAGATTTTGTTTGCACAATGGTAATCGATAAAGCGTATAGCAAGAAAATTTCTGATGTGACATACAACACCATCGAAGGCTTTAAATACGTAATCGTCGTTAAATCGATAGAAAAGATGCCTTGTGATGTAAATAGCTCATAACTAACAAAGATAAAAAGTGATAAAAACAAAAATGTGTTAAGTGGAATAACTCGAATGACGAATTTCCGCCATGTTGGGAGCGTGTACGCAGCCATGCCGCCTAGGCCAAAATAAAAGAAATAAGCTAAAAACGTACGATCGATATAATGTATATATGACGTGCTTTGAACAATTGGAGAAATGAACGTAATGAAGCCAATGTAAATAATTGCGCTAACGATAATAAATGATTTCCAATACTTTTTTTGATCAAGCCAACGGAAAAATGGAACAATGATTAAAATGAGTAAATGAAATTGTATAATCATTACGACGTACCATAAATGCGGTGCTGCCTCGCCGAGCAGTAGTTGTTTCATTGCATCAAGTACATGCAGATGACTAGAAAATAATATAAAGTAAACAAATGACCATATGATATACGGAATCATGAGTTCTACCCATTTATGGGATACGTAACGTCGATAATGAATCGCTTCTTTCTGTTGCACCATATGAAATCCTACTAAAAACACGAACACAGGAGCAGAAAATTTGACGAAATGAAACAGCATGCCAATCATAATCGCTTCCTCTGGATGAGGGGAACGATAATTCATTACGTATAGTAACGCGCTTTGAAAAACAACAGCTAAAAATGCTAAACTTTTCATAACGGTTAATTCTGCGGGTGTACTCTTTTTCATTTTCCTCACCAGCTTTATTTGTCAGTTTGTTCATACATTAGTATAATGCTAATAGTTTCACAAAGTTGGCTGGAGCGGTGAACATTTATTGAAAAAACCGTCTCGAATTCATGAATATTAATAACGAATATTATATAAAACGTTTACAAAAGGAAGGGAAAAACGATGCGTTATCATACTCATATTGTTTCATCATTAGCGGTTGGAACCGGGATTGCTGCGTACACTCCTGTTTCATTTACAATCGCCTATGCGGCTGGGCTGACGCTCGGGAGTTTGCTTCCAGATATTGATGAGCCTAACTCATACATCGGTCGTCGCTCGTTTGGGGTTGCCAAGCAGGTGAATAAGGCGTTTGGTCATCGTGGGTTTACCCATTCATTATTAGCATGGGGGGCTATCACTATCGTTTTATTATTGCAATATTTTTCTCCTTTTACGCTCGGGTTATGTCTTGGATATGCGTTTCATGTTTTAGCTGACTATTGTTCAAGTCAAGGTGTTCCGTTACTATGGCCATTTTCTAAAAAAAGATATCGGTTTGTGATAACGTATCGTACGTCTAGCTTTTTGGAAACACTCCTTTTTTATTGCTTTCTTGTTTTGTTCATTTATTTTTTAACAAATGGTGCGATTGAAGATAGTAGCTCGATCTTCTTATTTTAATTTATTGATTTTTTAGAATAGATTGACTATTATTGTGATGAGATTGACAAAAGTGGGGGATGAGGATGAAAACGGCAGATTTGTGTGATCAATATGGAGAAAGTGTCCGTGTTTGCTCTCTTTCATTCCGAAATTACGGTGGAAAAGCAACGTTTTATGGACGAATTACAACCGTCGATGTATGTGATGATAACGTTCTTGTTCGGGAAGCGCTAGAAACGGCACCGGCAGGAAGCGTCGTCGTTGTGGATGGCAAAGGTTCAAACAAGTGCGCTCTTGTTGGAGATCGGCTTGCACAAATTGCGTGTGACCGTCAATTGGCTGGCATTATTGTACATGGGTGCATTCGTGATTCAAAAGAAATAGGAAATATGCCAATTGGCGTACTTGCGCTTGGGACATGCCCACGCAAAAGTAAAAAAGAAGGAAAAGGGATGCGAGATACAATTGTACATTTTGGCGATATTGAGTGGAAGCCGGGTGCATACGTATATGTTGATGAAGATGGAGTGGTTGTTTCAGACGAGCCTTTGCATGAATAACGATTTGTTCGGTTATTCTATCGTCTAAAGGGGGAATAGACGATGGATAAAAAGCGAACGATGATAGAAGACGAGGTAGCATTTGTTGAACATGAGATCTGGTATTATGTCAAGAAAATAGACACGTAAAGTCGAGAGGTGGCCTCTTGAGAAGGAGAACGGTTTGGTAAACCCTTCCCCTTCTCAAGAGGAAAGATGCCCCTTATATCGTGACTTTGTGGAGAGAAGAGTTCACTGCTTTTTGCCTTGCTGATACATCTTCTCATACGCCATCGGAGACATGTACTCATTAGCAGAATGAATTCGCTTGGCATTATAAAAACACTCAATATATTCAAAAATCCGATGTTTGATCTCTTCCCTTGTTGCAAAGGTCTCGTGAAAAATAAGTTGGGATACACAGGCGAATGATGCTTCGAGTTTGTGGTTGCCTTATATTTTTTTGTTTTTGAACGAATATCACCATCTTTCATGATTCTGGCGACCGTTTTTTGAGATACCTTAACCCCTTGTTTCTGAAGGATTTCTGTGATTTTTGGACTGCCATACGCTTCTCTTGACTCGATATGAATCTTTTTGATTTGCTTTTTCAATGCTTCCTGTCTTTTCTTTTGTTGACTTTCTGGTCGTTTGGCCCATGCATAGTGTCCACTTCTTGAAACGCCTAAAAATGTTAATATAAAAAGTAAGATTTTGCTTATTCCTAAAAATGGTTAGGAGTTGTAAAAATGGATTATCTTTTTCATCCATTGGGTGATAACGCAGTAATAATTGAACTGGGCGAAGATATTAATTTAGAGACTCATCAAAAGGTAAACATGGTTACAACCTTGTTTGATGAACAGCCATTCGAGTGGATGATCGAATATGTTCCTGCATTTACAACAGTAACTGTGTTTTATGATCCGTTAAAGATTTCAGATTTTAGCTCTCATACACTCCCGTATGATTACGTTTGTGGGCAATTGAAACCCTTATTGGAATCACTTAAGATCGGTGAATTTTCATCTGAAAGGATCGTGGAGATTCCAGTTTGTTACGGGGGAGAGCTAGGACCTGATTTGGAATATGTTGCGGAATATAATGGTCTCACGCCTGAAGAAGTCATTCATATCCATTCCAGCGGTGATTATTTAGTGTATATGATCGGATTTGCCCCTGGATTTCCATACATAGGAGGCATGTCGGAGAAAATTGCCACACCGCGAAGAGAATCTCCGCGATTAAAAATTCCTGCCGGTTCTGTTGGTATTGCTGGTAAACAGACCGGTATTTATCCGATCGAAACGCCAGGGGGATGGCAACTTATTGGCCGAACACCGATAAAGCTGTTTCGTCCTGATGACAAATCACCTAGCTTATTAAAGGCGGGGGATAAAATCCGATTTAAACCCATCACTATAGAAGAATACAAACAATGGAAGGAGGACGTCAGTGATAAAAATCATTAAGCCGGGCCTCCTTACGACGATTCAAGATTTAGGAAGATACGGTTTTCAAAAATTTGGAGTGATTGTAAGCGGGGTAATGGATTCACTGTCACACAGAATTGCAAATCTATTAGTTGGTAACGAAGAAAATGCCCCTACTTTAGAAATAACAATGGTAGGTCCTGTTATTGAATTTGAAAGAGATACACTAATATCTATTTGCGGGGGAGATTTATCACCTTCTATTGATGGAAAATTTGTTCCGTTATGGCGACCAGTTCTTGTAAAGAAAGGTAGTCAGCTTCGTTTTGGGCAATGTAAAACAGGCTGCCGAAGCTATCTAGCTGTTGCGGGAGGATTCGATGTTCCGCGTGTGATGGGGAGTACTTCCACCTACCTTAGAGCGGGCATAGGCGGATTTAAAGGACGTCCATTAAAGACCGGTGACGAGTTAAAATTATCTCCCCCTAATAATCGATCGGTCCAAATGATTCATGATTTTTCTACAAAAATAGGAGATCAAAAGTTTGTAGCGACGAAATGGTCGGTATCTGCTGGATTTATTCCCATTTCTAATAAAATTCCTTCCATTCGGGTAATAAAGGGGAGACAATACCAACTATTTTCAAAAGAAAGTCAAAAAAGTTTTTTTCGTGAACCATTTGAAATTACAACCCAATCCGACCGGATGGGATATCGTTTGAAAGGCTCCGTTTTGTCGTTAACATCCGCGGAAGAAATGATTTCGGAAGCCGTAAATTTTGGTACCATTCAAGTTCCGCCTGATGGAAATCCGATTGTGCTTCTAGCTGACCGGCAAACGACAGGCGGTTATCCGAAAATCGGACAAGTTGCCACCGTGGATTTACCATACATCGCCCAATTAAAACCAGGTGACAAAATAAAGTTTGTTGAAGTTTCTCATGAAGAAGCACAAAGACTTTATTTAGAAAGAGAAAGAGAGATCCAACAACTGAAACGAGCATTATCAATAAAATGGAAAGGAGAAATGTAACATGCATATTGTCGATTTGAACTGTGATATGGGAGAGAGCTTTGGTGCTTATAAAATGGGGAGAGACGAAGAAATTTTAGATTATGTTACATCAGCCAATATCGCTTGTGGTTTCCATGCGGGCGATCCGTCAACGATGAGGAAAACAGTCCGTTTAGCCCTTGAAAAAAACGTCGGAATTGGCGCTCATCCCGGATTTCAAGATTTAGTGGGATTTGGTAGAAGAAACATCGATATTACTCCTCAGGAAGCTTACGACATTGTTGTGTATCAAATTGGCGCCTTATATGCATTTGTAAAATCTGAAGGTGGAAAGCTTCAACATGTAAAACCACATGGAGCATTATATAATATTGCCGCTAAAAACGCTGCGATTGCTCAAGCCATTGCAGAAGCAGTTTATAAAGTAGATCCGGAATTAATCTTGTTAGGATTAGCGGGTGGAGAGCTTGTCAAAGCGGGAAAAAAATCGGCCTTAAAACCGCTAGCGAAGTGTTCTCCGACCGCACTTACCAAGAGGATGGGTCCTTAACATCAAGACGGGAAGCGAATGCTCTCATCAAAGACCATGACGTAGCTTGCCAGCAAGTTATTCGTATGGTAAAAGAAGGAAAAGTTACATCTCTTCAAGGGAAAGATGTATCGATTCAAGCTGATACGATCTGCATACACGGAGATGGGGAACATGCATTAGACTTTGCAAAATACATACGTAAAGCGTTGAAGGAAGCCAATATCACAGTTACAAAACTTGGTGATTTTCTAAAATATGGTTCATTTTCATTTTAGCAGGGAGTGTGGTCGCCCCGTTAGCCATCGGTGAGGCTTTCGGGCTTTCTCTAAGGGAAATAGCGGGTTTTGTACAAAGAACTTTTTTCGTCATTGGTCTCGTTTCGATCATTCAAAATATTTTTGGCCACCGAATGCCTATTGCAGAAGGTCCTGCTGTTTTATGGTGGGGAGTTTTCCTCGTTTTTTTAGGTTTAAATGGAACAAATAATGAAACCCATTTTGTCAACAGTCTGTAGTCGGGCTAATCGCCCGACTTTTTAATGGTCGGTTTTATCGTTTTGGCTTTTGTTTTGTTTGCGTCCTTTACTGTTGTCGCCTGCCCCCTCATTCAACTTGCCATGTTGTGTCGGTGCGTTTTGATTTTTGCTTCCTTCGTTCACTTTTTTTGTCATGTTCTTTGCTCCTTTCTGCTACAATAAACGTAACATGTTTATTTTTTCAAAAAGGGGTGGAGTTATGCGCGGGTGGCATAAAGAGGCTGAAAAACAATGGGATGAGCGAGCAGAGTGGTGGCATCAAAGCAGCGAGGAGATGTGGGAGAGAGGAAGTCGAAAAACGATTATTCCGTTTGTGACGACATATATGCCGAAAGAAGGATATATTGCAGATATTGGATGTGGGGATGGATACGGATCGTATAAGCTATGTCAACAAGGATATCGTGTCATCGGATTAGATTTATCGAGTGAAATGATTGAATTAGCCAAAAACCGAAGAACTCATGAACATCTTCATTTTCAACAAGCGGATATTATGAATTTACCTTTTCCAGATGAAACGTTTACAGGTGCGATGATTATTAACTGCTTTGAATGGACGGAACGTCCGCTTGCTGCGCTTGAGGAAGTGCGGCGTGTATTAAAAGCAAATGCATATGTTTGTGTAGGTATCCTTGGACCGACAGCTGCCCCGCGAGTAAATAGCTATCGCCGCTTATATGATGAGGCGGTGATCTGCAATACGATGATGCCATGGGAGTTTGAACGGCTAGCTACTGAAAATGGTTTTACAGTTGTTGATGGAGAAGGGGTGTATAAGCGCGAAATTGATAATTCTATTATCCGACATTTACCGACAGAGTTAAAACAGGCCGTTTCTTTTATGTGGTTATTTATGTTGCAAAAAAGGTAGGGAGACGCATCATTGCCCCCTACCTTTTTGTTGAACTTCTAATTTTTCGTTTCCCATGAAGAAAATAGCTATTGCACTAAGAGCGATCGGAATTAATGCAATAGAAAATGTAAATGTAATTGACGAAGCCATCGCATCGACAATTTTTTGCAGCACGTTCGGTGGTATTTGAGCCCGCGCTCCTGTTTCAAACAACGCATGTGGATCTAGCGAAAATGTTGTCGTATTCGCACCGAATGATTCGCGTAATTCAGCAGCTAGCTTATTTGATTGAATCGTTCCGAAAATGGTTATACCAATTGTCATGCCGAGCGAACGAAAAAATGAATTTGTTGAATTCGCTGTCCCACGGAAACGGGGCTCTAAATTATGCATAGACGCCGATGGCAAAAGTGAAAAAGAAAATCCAACCCCAAATCCAGCTAATGCCATATAAACAGTTAACCATAGTCGCGATGTTTCTGGTGTCATCATACTGAGAAGAAGCATACCAAAAAAATAGGCGATAATCGAAACGAACATAATGTTTCGATAAGATGTTTTCGTTTGGGAAATTCCTGCCGTCGAGCTTCCCGCAACAGAACCAAGCATCATTGGCATTAAAATAAGCCCTGCGTTTTTGGCCGTTCCGCCATATACCGCTTGTACGAATATAGGAATAAAGACAGTTAAAATAACGAATGTCGCTCCGTATAAAAAAGCTAATAGTTGTGCGATCGCAAACGTGCGCCGTTTAAACAAAACAAATGAGATGATTGGCTCTTTTGCTTTTGTTTCTACATATAAGAAAGCAATAAAGAACACAAAGCTAATAGAAAACAATGAAATGATAGGTGCAGATTTCCAATCGTATTGTTTTCCACCTAATTCTAATGCAAACATTAAACTAACGACAGCAACAACGAGAGTCAAAGCGCCAAACCAGTCAATGGCTTGTTTTGTATGCTGTGTCGATTCTTTGTAATAACGAACAATGAAAAAAATGGACAATAAACCGATTGGGACATTCACATAAAATACCCAATGCCAACTTAAATAATCGGTAATATAAGCACCGAGCAATGGACCAAGCACGCTTGACATCCCAAAGACCGCCCCGAGCAATCCTGTCATTTTTCCACGTTTTTCTGGTGGGAACACGTCAAATACGATGGTAAATGCAATCGGCATTAATGCCCCGCCACCAATTCCTTGAATCGCGCGGAAAATGCTAAGTTGTACAATGCTTTGCGCTAAACCACAGAGCGCAGAACCGATTAAAAAGACGATTAATCCGAATAAAAAGAAACGTTTTCGACCATACATATCTGACAATTTCCCGAATATCGGCATACCAGCCATGACGGTCACCATGTAAGCGGATGTGACCCAAATAAATTGATCTACGCCGCCTAAATCTGCGACAATTGTACCGATTGCGGTTGCAACAATTGTATTATCCATTGCTGCCATAAAAATAGCTAATAACAGTCCCGCTACAATAAAAGAAATATGTCGGGTTTGATCAACCACGTGTACATCTCCTTTCTTCATGTATACAAAACATTATATTCTTTTTTTACATACTTACAAATAAAAAAGCTCTCGCAGAAAAGCGAAAGCCTACTCCCAAATGTAGGGGGTTTCCTGATACACATAATAATTGAGCCAGTTGACGAACAATAAATTAGCGTGAGAGCGCCATGTGTTATACGGTTGTTTATTTGGATCGTTATGTGGAAAATAATGTTTTGGAATTTGTATATCCAACCCTTTAGCCACATCACGTTCATATTCTTCTTTTAGCGTTGTGGCATCATACTCTGGGTGCCCTGTTAAAAACACTTGTTTGCCATCGTTTGAAATGACGAGACAGACGCCAGCTTCTTCGGATGAAGATAAAATCGTTAACTCTGAAACCGCTTCGATATGTTCACGTTTCACATCTGTATGGCGTGAGTGTGGGATTTTATGAATATCGTCAAATCCACGAATCAGTTTCACGTGCTTTTGTTCTAACACATGATCAAATACACCAAAACATTTTTGTGGTAAATCGTATTTTGGAATACCATAGTGATAGTACATCCCTGCTTGTGCACCCCAACAAATATGTAACGTAGATGTGACATTTGTTTTTGTCCATTCCATTATTTTGGTCAATTCATTCCAGTAATCGACTTGTTCAAACGGTAAATGTTCAACAGGTGCCCCGGTAATGATCATACCGTCATACTTTCGATGTCGTACATGTTGAAATGTTGTATAAAATTGGTCAAGATGGTGTTTCGATGTTGTTTTTGCTTCATGTGTTTCTGGACGCAAGAAGGTTACATTCACTTGTAGCGGTGAATTTCCAAGTAAACGTAGCAATTGTGTTTCCGCTTTTTCTTTTTGGGGCATTAAGTTTAAAATAATAATGTTTAGCGGTCGAATGTCTTGAGAATAGGCGCGATCTTCATCCATGACGAAAATATTTTCTTGTTCTAGTACCTCTTTCGCAGGAAGATCACGTGGAATATTAATTGGCAATGTCCTCAACCTCCATTTACATTATATAAATACATTCATTATAAAAATTTTTAGAAAATTATTCAATGTTTTTTATTTTATTGATTTTTCTATTTACATTGTTGTATTCTTGTAAAAGCAAGAATGATTTGGAGGGATGTACGTATGTTTATGTCATATGAAGAATATATGCGTCAAGTTGTACAACCGATGCGTGATGAATTAGTCAATGGTGGATTTACAGAGTTACGTACGAGTGAAGAAGTGGAACAATTTATGGAACAAGTGGAAGGAACAACTTTTGTTGTCGTTAATTCTGTTTGTGGTTGTGCAGCAGGGCTTGCGCGTCCAGCAGCTATTCAGGCGGTACAAATGAGCGAGAAAAAACCGAATCATCTCGTTACTGTTTTTGCAGGGCAAGATCGAGAAGCGACAGCTAAAATGCGTGAGTATTTTGTCGGTATCGAACCTTCTTCTCCATCGATGGCATTATTAAAAGGTAAAGAAGTTGTTCATTTTATTCCACGTCACGATATCGAAGCAAACTCGCTCGAAAATATTATGCAAAATATTATGCAAGCTTTTGAAAAACATTGCTAAGGGTGTCCTACAGACATCCTTTTTCTTTTGAGGTGAACGTATGATTGTGACAACTGCAGGTAGAACGAATGACCAAATGATCGAGAAAGCGAAACAAATTGCGTTAGAATTACAAACTTCATACATTCCGCGTCGAAAACGTTCCATTACGACCATCCACCAATTCGTAACTCAACCTGTTCTTGTCGTTGGAAAAGAGAGATTAGAACTCCATTTTCCGAACGGACGTGAACCGTTATTTTTTCATCCTAATTCTGCTTCTTTTCGAGCAAAGCGCATTTTAAAAGGAGAAAGTGAACCGTTTTTACAAGCTACGAAGTTACAAAAGGGGATGACGTTTTTAGATTGTACGCTTGGATTGGCGACCGATAGTATTATCGCCAGCTTAGCTGTTGGTTCGGAAGGAAAAGTGGTAGGAATTGAGGGGAGTGTATATATCGCTTACTTAACAAAACAAGGGTTACGTCATTGGGATAGCGATGTAGTTGAACTTAATGAAGCGATGCGACGTATTTGTGTGCATCATGATGATTTTCGCTCATTTTTAGCGCAATGCGATGATAAATCATATGATGTTGTTTATTTGGATCCGATGTTTGAAGTAAGTATTGAAGAGTCGGATGGGATAAAGGGATTAAAACAGGCAGCGCTATATACGAACGTAACAAAAGAAGATATCGAACAGGCGAAACGAGTAGCCCGTCAACGAGTTGTGTTGAAAGATCATTGGCAAAGCTCGCGATTTCATCAATTTGGTTTCTCTGTTTATCGAAGAAAAACAGCAAAATTTCATTTCGGTACGATTGAACTTTCGTAAATGGCACAAAATAAAGCAGTAGGGGGTGAATCAGATGGGAAAACGAAAAAAAGATGCTTCGAAAACAGGATTAAGTGCGCCAGAAATTAAGGGACAAGGAACAACAGAACAGGAAACAGGAAACATTGAGTTGGATTCAAGTCGTAAAAAAACAAAACGGATGTAACTTACTACCTGTAGATGAGCAAATTTACTAACATAAATTTACAACCAAACAAAAAAGAAGACATGAACCCGATTCCTTGGTTAGAATAGATGTGCCAACAAACCATTCACAAGGAGGTTCATGTCTCATGAATAGATTAGCACATCACCAAGGAATCCACAAGTTTTTGACGATGTTGGGGTTGGCCCTTTATTTCTCGAAACCTGTCATGAAGCATCTCGTTCATATCGTGGATGCGATGATTACAAAGGGCTTTTCGGGAACGCTGACCGATCTACATCATGGGAGTTTTCATCCGAACCATCGCACGACACTGAGCCATTTTTTCACGAAAAGCCCATGGGAGGAAGAGACGCTGCTTCGCAAACTCCAACAGTGGGTGCTTCATCGTGTCGAACGCAGCTCGAAACGAGAGAATCAACCCATTTTTGTTTCGATCGATGATACGATTTGCCAAAAAACGAAGCCCTCGTCACGGGCAACACACGCCATTCAAGGGTGTGATTGGCACTATTCTCACGCAGAGAAAAAGTCGATCTGGGGACATTCTCTCGTTTGGCTCATGGTTCATACGATGACCCAAGCGTTTCCTTTTGCCTTTCGCCTCTACGACAAGACGGTGGGGAAAAGCAAAGGGGAACTCGCGATCGAGATGCTTTCTTCGTTGGATGTGAGTCGACCCGTTTATGTGCTCATGGACTCTTGGTATCCATCGAAAACCCTCGTGGGAGCCTGCTTAAAAAAAGGGTTCCACGTCATCGCGATGCTGAAGACGAATCGGATTCTCTATCCAAAAGGGACGGCCATTCAAGCAAAAGAATTTGCCAAATCTATGGAGCCACGGGATACCCGCCTCGTCACGGTGGGAAAAGAGCGTTATCGGGTGTATCGCTACGAAGGCGCTCTGAACGGTCTCAAGGATGCCGTGGTGCTGCTCGCATGGAAAGCCGATCAGCCGATGACGCCGAAACATCTTCATTGCGTCTTGAGCACCGATCGCGAGCTAAGCGATGAAGAGATCTTGCGCTACTATGCTGCACGTTGGTCGATCGAATGTTTTTTCCGTCAAGCGAAAGACCAGCTGAAACTCGATGGATACCGCGTTCGCGGGCGTCGGGCGGTGAAACGGTATTGGATCTTGGTGCAACTTGCGTATGTGTACAGCATGTTCGAGTCTAACAGTGATTTTTCGGATGGGCTCGATCTCCTGCGCAAGAGAAAAGGACATAGCCTCGTGGAGTTCATTTATCGTGCAGCAAAACAAAATATTCCCATTGATACCGTGAAAAAACAGCTCCACGTGGCATAAGGGGTACCCTGTTTGTCTCTTTTTAAATGGTAATTATTGTAACGAAAATTGCTCAACTACAGTTACTACTTCTTTCTCCTCTTTTCCGAGCGAAGTTGAATACGTGTTGCAGGAAAAGGAGCAAAATCGAAAGAAACATATGGGGAATAAAGGTTAACGAGGGAGTGTATCCCTCGTTTATTCTTTATAGTAAATAAGGTGGGAAGGACAACGGCAGTCAGATGAACCAAATCCTTTTACGATCCATTGTCCTTTGTATTGTTGAAAAAGTTGTTGAGCGCGTTCACATTCGCTAAGTTCAGAGGAATACGTTTGAACGTGTATGATTTCTCCATATGGACGAATGTAATCGATATGCCAACGTTTTCGTTTTTCCAGTTGCATATGACGTCGAATACGTGATTGAATGTTTCGTTTCGCACTCCCTACATAAATATAGTTTCCGCTCGGAAATAAAAAACTACCCAATTTACCGACTTCTACAGTAACATTGCTAGTTATGGTGAAGAATATAGCATATACTGTATGTTGATTGTCAAACATTTATCACACCTCTTAAAAACTAGTCATTGAAAAATGAAGATCTTAGCAATACAATAAAAGAAGCGTATGTATGAAAAAAGTCCTGCGGTAATATGTCAAGGTGAAAAATCATCGAAATTGGAAATTCGATTGTCCGATGACCCGAAAAAAGGCAATACTTAAGAAGCCCAGTCTTGTCTTATGTCATTAACTGGGTTTTAATGCAAAATCAGTTAGATCGATACCCCTATCGATCTTCCCCCTTTCTTGGCGTGTAGATTTGACCGTTGCGTAGCAGCGCATCGATCACACGCACGAGTTTTCGAGCGGTGAGGACGAGGGCTCGTTTGTGTTGGTGCTTTGGTACTTCCTCATACTTCTTCCGGTAATAGGTGCGAAACGACGCATCATGCCGTTGTACCGAGTTGGCAGCCTCCACTAGGTAGTAACGGAGATAGCGATTGCCGGAACGAATGAGGGAAGTCTCCTCGGCTTGGAACCGACCGGACTGGTGCTTAGACCAAGTCAAACCTGCATACTTTGCTAAGGCGGCTTGGTTGTCAAAGCGCTCGATTTGTCCAATTTCGGCTAAGATGCCAGCGGCGTAGACCGGACCAATGCCGGGAATCGTTTGTAACGTATTTGGGATGCCTTCCAAATGGCGAGTAATCGCTTTATCTAGCTCTTTAATTTGCGCTTGAAGGCTACGGATGGATTGAATCGATAGCCCTAAAAGCAAGTCGATGGAATCCTCGACACATTTGGAAAGCCGATACGACGAACGAGCCGCCTTTTGAATGGACTTGGCGATGCATTCCGGATCGGCAAAGCGATTGCGTCCTTTTTGGCGCAAGAAGTCAGCGAGCTGTTGCACGTCCATCTGACTGATTTCGTCTAAGCTAAACGACTCGAGAAGAAGCTCTAAGATGGCATGTCCGAACACGGAGCTGTCCACCTCTTGGGTAAAGGAACTGCACTTGTAAAACAAGTGTTGGAGGAAGTACTGCTTTTCCCGAGTCAGCTGATGGACGAGATGATAGCGCATGCGCGTGAGCCGTTGAAGGGCGATAAACTGTTCTTGCATGACAGCTGTCACTTTCAAACGGCCAAAGCGAAGCCGATCGGCGATGATCCACGCATCGATGCCGTCCGTTTTATCCAAGTCAGTGTACGCTTCTTTAAATTTGCGAATGAGCTTTGGATTGATGGTAAACACCTTGACATTCCAAGACTTCAGCTCCTCCTGTTGGTGGAAAAACATCGCTGGATGCCAGCTGTAGACCGAAGTGGCTTCCATCCCGATGAGAATTTCGGATGGTTGGAGCTTGTTGGCCCACAGGAGGATTTGATCGCGAAGGAAGGTCGCGCCAAGGAGATGATTGTCCACCTTGAATTGGGCGCACGTGTTTCCTTCTTGATCCATGATACACGTGTATAAGTCCGTTGAGCTCACGTCAATCCCGACGTAGAGTTTCATGAGATCACCTCCAATCGTAGTAGGATCGTGGGGTTGGGACTCTTCGGGATGCCCCCGGACCGCGCCTGTTGACCAGTCACCCTCGCATATGAGAACTCACGTTGGGCCATGGGCTGCCTGGAAGCTGCTCCTTCCAGCATGGGAAACCAACGGGAACAGCCTGCGGGTTAGAAGTCCGAACAGGAGCCGGGGAGACAGACTTTCTAAGTAGTCAAAGCTACAGGAGAGAGAAGAGTGTCCCCGATGATCCTAAGACCATTATCCAAGAACATCGCGAAAAGTCCAACCCCGATGTAGTGCCATCCACGGGGGAGGGGCGCGCCCCTCCCCCGTGGGCAAATCACTTACACATATGCGATTGTCAAGGAGCATATCCAACTGGAAATTCGATTTAAAAATCTTTCTAAACATACTATACGAGGAGATGACGTTATGCTTTCAAATATCGGAGTGCCTGGTTTAATTTTAATTCTTGTCATCGCTCTTGTCATTTTCGGACCGAAAAAACTGCCTGAAATTGGACGTGCTTTCGGTGAAACGTTGCGTGAGTTTAAAAAATCAACAAAAGGATTGCGCGATGAAGTATTAGAAGAGCTTGACGAAAAGAAAGAAACGCGTAAATCATAAAGCGGCAACGATGTGTTGCCGTTTTTAACATGGAAAAAGGTTGGTGTTTACGCTCGTGGAAGAAAAGCAACGATATGAAGATAAAGAGATGACGTTAGTTGAACATTTAGAAGAATTGCGCAAGAGAATTTTTATTGTTGTTGGAGCGCTTATTTTATTTTTTATTGTAGGATTTATTTTTGTTCAAGATTTATATCGCTGGCTTATTGCTGATTTAGATGTAAAATTAACCATTTTAAGTCCTACTGATATTTTATGGGTATATGTCATGTTAGCTGGCGTATTCGCGATTACGATGACGATTCCTGTATTTGTTTGGCAACTATGGATGTTCGTGAAGCCTGCTCTTACTCCAAGAGAACGAAAAGTAACGTTATCGTATATTCCAGCGACATTTTTGTTATTTGTTCTCGGTTTATGTTTTGGTTACTTTGTTGTTTTGCCGATGGTGTTCCACTTTTTAATGAGTCTTGGCGAAGATTTGTTCGCGACGATGTTTACAACAGAGAAGTATTTTCGATTTATTTTAAACATGACGATTCCTTTTGCTGTATTGTTTGAATTACCAATTATTATTATGTTTTTAACAAGCATTGGTTTAATCAATCCATATGCGTTACAAAAGATGAGAAAATATGCATATTTTATATTAGTTATTATTGCAGTAACTATTACGCCACCAGATTTTATCTCTGACTTTTTAGTAACTATTCCGTTGCTGTTATTGTATGAGGTGAGTATATCTATCTCAAAATTTGTGTATAAACGAAAAGAAAAACAGGTTGAACAAGAAGCGTCTTCAGAATAGAAGGCGCTTTTTATTTACCCGTTTATTATAATAAAAACTATTTTCATGTTGCTAATCATTAGCATTGCATAAATATAGTTAGAATTTTCTGTTAATTATTTTTTGTGAATTTGTGCCAAAAAGACAAAACCTAAAGAAAGGCGGCACTGTCCATTTGGTAAATATATACAGTTAAATCAGAGCGACAACGACAAAAGGGAGATTATGGACTGGCTCGCCCATCAAATTTTCGCAACCAAACATAAGCTGGTTTCCACAGAGCTCTCTTTAACCAACGAGTAATTCGAAGTAGGGATTTCTTACTTTTCATCTCCAATTGAATGAGAACATGTAAGCAATACGTGATAAGGGCTAAGAAAATTTGATTTTGAATAGCTGTTTCACTCATTCCATAAAAGTGCTTAATTTCTACGTGTTGCTTAAGCCATTTGAAAAAGAGTTCAATAGCCCAGCGAGATCGGTAAATACCACTTATCTCTTCTGCTTTTAAATCAAATCGGTTGGTAATTAAACGAAGTAAGTTCCCTTTTGTGTCCATAACTTCTAGTAGACGATAGACATTTTCAGTACGATTTTGTGTGGTACCAATATAGACCATTTTATCGGATAGAACGTGACAATCATCAGGAAGTGAAAATGTATAGACTTCACGAATGACTGCGTTTTTCTTCAGTCTTGAAACGAAGAAATAGCCATCATCTGTCATCCGGTCAAAACGTTCATAGTCCACATAACCGCGGTCAAACACATACATGGCTTCTTTATCATCCACTAGGACTTCGAGTTGATTTCGGTCATGTTCTTTTGCTGTCGTAATCACTGCTTTTTCAGGATAGACGGTGTCTTTATCCATGAAAACGAGCCGTAAGTGTAGCTTTACACCAGCTTTTGTTTTACGGAATTTTGCCCATTTATAATTGGTCAAATTCAACGGGAGTGTACTCGAATCAATGATTTTCAGTGGCATATTCTTTCCGTTTTTATAATGGTACCGTTGAATTTTCCAAACAAGATCCAAGAACAAATTTGCAAGAATTAGTGGGTTGATCTGATTGTTTTTTCGGGATAGCTGAGAGGCACTTATCGATTCAAATCCGAGTGCTTTTTGAAGATCTTCGTCTACAAGTGCATCACTCATTTCCTCTAAGCTCTTAAATTCGAGCAGTTGGGCTACCAATAAAAATTTAATATAGGCTTCTGTTGTCAGCTTTTTTGTGTAATAGTCCTGTTTCAATTCTTTGACTTGTTCGCTAAGTTTTTGAATATTTATGGGTGAAACCCATTTACCAAATGATGAAATTAGTGTATTCTTGTCCATAACAGTTATCCTTTACGATTGGATTTGGACAGGAACCACCTGTACTTCCATTGTAAAGGATTTTTTTGTTTCGAAATCAATAAAAAATTGAACATTCTTAGTATTTTGAATCATCAGATTTAATTACTGCAATGCTAGTGGTTGCTAATATATTTAAGAACATTTTGTTACATTTATCCCATGAAAATAACATAAAGGTAAATAATGATATATAATCAATTGTAAACGTTATCATGTAAAGGGGAGGAGCTATGTGAAGAGAAAGACGATTTTGGAAGAAGTGCTTGATCGCGGCCTTACGAGACGCGATTTTTTAAAAATGTGTACAGCACTGGCGGCGACAATGGGATTAGATTTTTCGCAAACCGATCAAGTTGTTGCGGCAATGGAAAAAAACTACCGCGTCCCAGTCATTTGGCTACAGTTTCAAGACTGTACAGGTTGTTCTGAATCATTTATTCGCTCTACGCATCCAAAAGTGGAAAGCGTGCTTTTCAACATGATTTCTCTCGAGTATTCAGAAGCGCTTTCTGCTGCTTCAGGCCATCAAATTGAAGCCGCACTTGAACATGTTCTGGAACATTATCCGGGGGAATACATACTTGCGGTAGAAGGAAGTTTGCCAACAGATGATGCGTTTTTAACTGTCGGTGGCGTGTCGGCAAAAGAGACGTTTCTTCGCGCTGCTAAAGGAGCAAAAGCGATTATTGCATATGGAAGCTGTTCGTCGTGGGGCGGAATTCCTGCTGCATATCCGAATCCGACAAAAGCTAAGCCGATTACATATTTCGTGAAAGATAAACCGATCATCTTAGTACCCGGGTGTCCACCGATCGCAGAAGTGATGACGGGAGTGGTTGCCCATATGATTACGTTCGGTAGACTTCCAGAGCTTGATCATCTCGGCAGACCGAAAGCGTTTTATCGTCATCGTATTCATGATAAATGTAATCGTCGCGCATATTTTGATGCGGGATTATTTGCGGAATCGTTTGACGACGAAGGAGCAAGACAAGGATATTGCTTATACAAAGTAGGGTGCAAAGGACCGACAACATATAACTCCTGTGCAGAGATGCGTTGGAACGGAGGAGTGAGCTACCCGATTCAATCTGGAAATCCGTGTATTGGTTGCTCTGAAAAAGGATTTTGGGATAACGGTCCTTTCTTTGTTCGTCGCGCGAAAATCCCTGCTTCTCAAACAACGATTAATCCAGAAACAGTCGGAGCGATTGCTGTCGGTATAACGGCTGCAGGTGTTGCTGCTCACGCTGCTGTCACAGCGTTGAAGAAAAAAGATGAACATCATGATCGAGGTGAATAAAGATGACAGAACGTATTGTTGTCGACCCAGTCACGCGAATTGAAGGTCATTTACGCATTGAAGTAGATATTGACGAGAGAGGTGTTATTCAAGAGGCGTTTAGTTCAGGAACAGCAGTCCGCGGTATTGAGTTAATCGTGCGCGATCGTGATCCAAGGGACGTTTGGGCGTATGTGCAGCGCATTTGCGGTGTTTGCACAACTACACATGCTTTAGCTTCTATCCGATCCGTTGAAGATGCGCTGGATATCAAAATTCCAAAAAATTCCCATCTTATCCGTGACATTATGAATGCTGCAGTTTTTTTACATGACCATGTCGTTCATTTTTATCATTTACATGCATTCGATTGGATTGATGTATTAAGCGCTCTGAAAGCCGATCCGAACGAAACGAGCCGCATTGCTCAGTCTCTCTCCAATTGGCCAAAATCGTCACCAGGTTATTTTAAAGAGATTCAAATGAAGGTACAAAAAGTTGTTGATAGCGGCCAACTTGGCATTTTTGCAAACGGGTATTGGGGGCATCCAGCGTATAAGTTACCGCCTGAGGTGAACTTGCTTGCTGTTGCCCACTATTTAGAAGCGCTTGATTGGCAAAAGGAAATTGTTAAAATTCATACCATTTTCGGGGGGAAAAACCCGCATCCTCATTATGTTGTCGGCGGAATGGCCACTCCAATTGATATAAATAGTGATAATGCAATTCACGCAGAGCGTCTTATGCATGTTTCGCAAATTATTGATCAGGCAGTAGAGTTTGTAAACCATGTTTACATTCCCGATTTATTGGCGATTGGTTCGTTTTATAAAGATTGGACATATGGCGGAGGATTAAATAACTATTTATGTTATGGGGATTTTTCGACAGGTGATATTCGGGACGTGCATTTATATCGTTTCCCACGTGGTGTTATTTTAAATGGTAATTTAAACGAAGTGCTTGATGTCGATCCGAAAGATCCAGAACAAGTAAAAGAATTTATTGATCATTCGTGGTACACATATGATGGGAAAGAGGGGGGAGTTGGCAAACATCCGTGGGAGGGAGAAACATCACTCCGTTATACAGGGCCAAAACCACCGTTTAAAACATTAAATACAGATGAAAAATATAGTTGGCTAAAATCTCCAAGATGGAAAGAGCATCCGATGGAAACAGGACCACTTGCGCGCATGCTAGTTGGCTATGCGTTAAAGAAAGATGAGTTTGTTGGATTAGTAGATGATACATTAAAGAAATTGAGTTGGCCACTTGAAGCGATGAGCTCGGCACTCGGACGTACAGTAGCACGTGGGCTTGAGTCTATTCTCGTTGCCAAATGGATGCGCGATGATATGGACGCATTGCTTGCGAATATTCGCAACGGAAATCAAATTACATTCGATCGGACAAAATGGGAGCCAAGCACGTGGCCTAAGCGAGCGAAAGGAGTAGGATGGATGGAGGCGCCACGTGGTGCGTTAGGCCATTGGATTGAAATTGAAGATGGGAAAACGAAAAACTATCAAGCCGTCGTTCCAACGACATGGAATGCTTCACCGCGTGACCATAAAGGGCAAATTGGTGCGTATGAAGCGTCTTTAAAGGGAACGCCATTGCTTGATAAAGAAAAGCCGTTAGAGATTTTGCGCATCATCCATTCGTTCGATCCATGTTTAGCATGTGCGGTTCATTTAACCGATCTTGAATCGAAACAAACAACGCATATTCGTATTGGGTAGGAGGGGAGTGTATGTCAGTCCCGACAAATCCAAAAATTGAACAAAAACAGACGGAAGTCATTTGGAAGCGATCGCGAAAAGCAAAACGTATTGAGCTAAATGATCACATGGTGAAAGTGTACGTATGGGAATTACCTGTTCGTATTTTTCATTGGATTAATGCTTTTTCTATCATAGTTTTAATGATTACGGGCGTGTTTATCGGCCGCCCGTTCGTGTCTGCCTCCATTCAAGAAGAAGCGTATTACTCGTTTTTGATGGGGTGGGCACGTTATATTCACTTCTTCGTTGCTTTCCTTTTTACTATTAATTTAGCTGTTCGTTGGTATTGGGTATACAAAGGAAACGAACATGCGACGTCGAACCCATTTCGACTTTCTTTTTGGAAAGAAGCATTTGAAACTATCAAATATTACTTATTTATGAAAAATAACAAAAAACATTATATCGGACATAATCCGCTCGCTCAATTAAGCTATTGGATTTTCATTGGATTAGGCTCAATTATTATGATGCTTACAGGATATTATTTATTAGTAACTATTCAGCCACATCATAAAGTGAGCTGAATATTTTTTGCTTTTCCTGTCTATGATGTGAATATTGATAGACAAGGAGGTGAATCGCATGTTGACGGTACAACAAGCTGTATTTACAGTTGAAAGCTTAATCAGCAAAGTCCAACAACAAAAGCAGCTCATTACTCACCAACAACAAGTCATTGAGCAACTGTTGAAAGAAAACAAACAGCTACGCAAAGAAAATGAACAACTGAAGTACCGTGTTCAAGAGCTGGAAGCACGCACGAAAAAAAACAGCTCCAATAGCCATTTGCCCCCATCTTCTGACCGTTTTGCCAACACACGTTCTTCTCGTCAACCATCTGGCAACAAGCCAGGCGGACAAGAAGGACATCAAGGAACGACGCTCCGTCAAGTGGAACATCCACATCATCGTGTCGTCCACCGTGTGCATACGTGTCAAGGATGTGGGGTTTCTTTGCGTGACGTCAAACCGTTCAAAGTCGATATCCGTCAAGTGTTTGATGTCCCTCCTGTGGCGATCGAGGTGACACAACATGAACGTGAAGTGAAATCGTGTCCGCATTGTCGATGCGTGCAACAAGCCGAATTCCCATCCCATGTCACGAATCATGTGCAATACGGTCCACGCCTTACTGCGCTCGTTGTTTATTTACATCATATCCAATTGATCCCGTACAAGCGTTTAAGTGATACAATCGAAGCGTTATATCAACACTCGATTAGTACAGGAACCCTTGCCAATATGGTGAAACGAGGACGCGAAGCGCTGGAATCAAATATGGACATCATCGAAGACGCCTTACTTGAATCCAACATCCTGCATGTCGATGAAACGAGTTTGCGCATCAATGGGAAACTCGCATGGGTGCATGTCGCGTGTACATCGAGATATACATACTTGGCTTCTCACGCTTCTCGTGGAAAGAAAGCAACGGATGAGATCGGGATTCTTCCACAATACAAAGGGACGATGATGCACGATGGGTTCGGTACGTATCCGAAATACACACATGCCACCCATGCCCTTTGTCATGCCCACCATTTGCGTGAGTTAAAAGGATTCATCGAACAAGGGCATACGTGGGCGATGCGCATGACCACGTTTCTGTTAGCCGCCAAGCAAGCCGTCGAAGCCCATCACGGTGCACTTTCCGAAGAAGAAGCGAGACGGTGGGAACGAGTGTATGATCGCATCCTAGAAAGAGCACAACATCGATTGGAAACGATGACACCTCTTCCGAAAAAAGCACTCGCTTTTGTTCGACGGCTTCAGAAACGAAAGGAAGAAGCGTTGCGTTTCTTACGTGAAGTACATGTTCCCTTTGACAACAACCAAGCCGAACGCGATCTTCGCATGGTTAAAGTCAAAGAGAACATTTCGGGTACGTTTCGCGTAGAAACATTCGCCCAGTCTTTTTGTATCACAAGAAGCATCGTTTCCACACTGACGAAACACGAAAAAAACGTGTGGGATTCGTTATGTCTTCTGTTGACGGGTGACACGCTTGATCGCGTTCTTTCTACCACTTAGGGCATTTTCTATTACGGGGATGCCCTATTTGTGTTGCGCTTCTTTACATACTACTATCGGAGTGAATAGTTACATTTATTATTCGAGCCACAACCTGAGTCCATTTACGGAAAAATGTTTATGTGGGTTGCCCATTTATTTGGCGGCGATAGCTATTCTGTTCGTTCGTGGCACCATCTCGTTGCATGGGGATTTATCATTTTTACTGTTGTACACGTGTACATGGCATTTCGTGAAGACTACTTGCAACGGAATGGAACGATGTCATCCATTTTTACTGGCTATAAAATAGAGAGAAAAAAAGAAGCATTAGGTGAACACGATGAAAAATAAAAAAATAACCGTTCTCGGAATTGGGAACTTATTGTATTCTGACGAAGGCCTGAATCCGTGACAAAACATCTTTACAATGGTCGCAAACCGTTGATACGATAAGGGAAAACGACGTTGACGATTCTTCATCAAGTAGGTGAATGTGATGAAAGATTTCCCGATTCGGTTTGTATTGACAGATGAAGCGATTACTCCAAGTGCTGGGCTTGCTCTCGTGGGCTACTTACTGCACCAAACGAAGCTGGATAAACGAGTAAACGCACTTCGGCTCCCAACGGTTCGTCGAGATGTGCACATTTCCCATAGCGACGTCATTCGCTCGATGATCGGCTTGCTTGCCACAGGAAAAACGGATTTTGATCATATCGAAGCGTATCGTCAGGACGATATCTTTTCGACATCAATGGGCATTCGGCACGTACCTTCCTCCCCAACGTTGCGACAGCGTCTCGATCAGCTCGCTTGTCTCCCGATGACCGAAACCATCATTTGGGAGGAATCGATGCGTCTGTTGGTTCGACAACACGCTACCTTGTCCGCTTGTTGGACGAAAGGGAAAACGACATGGCTTCCCCTTGATATAGATGCTTCCCCATTTGATAACTCCGATACGAAAAAAGAAGGAGTGAGTCGAACGTATAAAGGATTTGACGGTTTTACGCCGTTGTTTGCGTACGCAGGGAAGGAAGGGTATATCGTTCATGCCGAGCTGCGTCCAGGGAAACAACATGTACAAGACAACATGCCTTCGTTTTTAACTACCGCTATCCGTCGAGCTCGTCCGCTGACCTCGTCTCGTCTGCTTGTCCGCATGGATGCAGGAAACGATGCGGAAGCGAATGTGCACGTATGTCTAAAGGAAGACGTGGACTTTGTCATCAAGCGAAACTTACGCCGAGAATCGAAAGCGCTTTGGTTCCAGATCGCTTCGCAAAAGGGCAGACGCGTCGATGATGGACAAACAGAAGGAGTACAAACGTATGAGTTATGCCTTCCACAGACAGCAGCAATCGATGGACACACGTATACGTACGTTCAAGTCACCCAAGTGACGGAACGAACGATGGAACGAAATGGACAGCTGATGCTCGTTCCTGATTACGAAGTCGAAAGCTACTGGGTGCGCCTCGAAGGATACGAGCATGTTCGAATGAGTGATGTGCTCGCATTGTATCACGATCATGCGACATGCGAACAGTTTCATAGCGAACTGAAAAGCGACTTAGATTTAGAGCGACTTCCATCAGGGAAGATGAAAACGAATGCGCTCGTGTTAGTCATGGGAGCATTCGTGTACAACCTTCTTCGCCTGATTGGACAAGATCTATTAAGCGATCCGAGACATCCATTACATCATAAAGTGAAACGCCGCCGCATCAAGACGATCATTCAGACGGTGATCACGATGGCAGGTCGACTCGTCCGCCGATCACGACAGATCTGGATGAAACTGACGCGAAGGAGTGGGTACAGTATACTCCTACTGAATGTGTATCAAAAATGGAAAGAGGCAAGATAACAAACAGATGTTCGGGTACTCATATCCATCACTCCCCCCTGTACTTTTTTTGTCTCTTTTTTGGTTTGTATCTCCATAAAAGAGGATTTATCTCGTTTTCAAACATGAAAGTGGTGCAGGGAATCATCAAAAAAAGGGATGTATGGATCATATATCCATAGAACTAACACCAAAATCAAAGTTGATTTCCAACCATCACGGATTCAGGGAAGGTGTTGGCATTCATATTTTGCCATTACTGGAAGAAAGGCTTGCGCAATACGAAGATGTTGAAGTAGTGGAGGGTTCGACCGATGGAATGCGGCTACTTGGAACAATCGAAGAGACGGAGTATTTAGTGGTAGTCGATGCTGTCAATGCAGGAAAAGAAGCGGGAACGATTATTACATTAGTCGATGATGAAATTCCAGCTTATTTTGGAATGAAAATGTCCATTCATCAACTTGGTTTTCAAGAAGTGTTATTAGCTGCGAAACTACGCCAAACCATTCCAAAACAAATGGTGTTATTCGGGGTTCAACCTGCCTCCCTAGTTCTTGGTTTAGATTTATCTCCAATTGTGCAAGCACAACTTCCATATGTTGTCGAGCGAGTTGTGCGTCAAATAGAAGAGTGGTGTCACACTCCATGAATCGTCTCCAATTTTTAAAGATGATGCGCAATAGTTTAATGGAAACGGTGAAAGAAGCTTCTGCCCCGCTATTAGAAGATGAGGTGGAAAAAGTGAAAACATTGTTTTTTAGTCATCGCACGTGGCATTCCATTGGCCTGTGCGACGATGTACATGGCGTTGAAATGAAAACCGTTGCCCGCATTCCGATTGTCGTTTATAAACATGCCGGAACATTACATGTAAAAAAAGCGATTTGTTCGCACTGTCACGTGATGCCACATTATATCGAGCAAGATCATCGTTTCATTTGCTTGTACTGTGATCGTGAATGGTACGTATTGTCACAAGAAGGAACGTTGCATATGCCAATTCTCCAAACAAAACAAGAAGGAGATGAATGGTATGTGCAAATAGAAGGGGATTCGTATGCATGAGATGGCGTTGATGGGAGAAATCGTTCATTTAATTGAGCAAGACGCTCGAAGCAAAGAGATGAAACAAGTAAAAAAAGTGGAGTTGTTAGTTGGTACGTTAAGCAATGTGCTTCCAGATGCATTACAGTTTGCATTTGATGTGTATAAAGTGCAAGCGGATAATTGCTTAACGGCAGATGCTGAATTGGTTATTCATATGGAAAGAGCGAGAGCAATTTGTGCAATTTGCGGAAAAGAATATGAACCAGCTACAAAAATTACGCAATGTCCAACATGCTTGCTTCCGAGCGGAAACATTGTAGCAGGGGAAACATTTCGCATTCTAGCATATGAAGGGAGTTTAACAACATGAGAATTACATTGGAAGTTGATGTGTTAACAAACAATAACCGAGCGGCTGCGTTTAACCGTCAATTGTTCGAAGAAACGAATACGCTTGTCATCAATATAATGAGCTCTCCAGGAGCAGGAAAGACAACGATTTTAGAGAAAACGATTGAGGCGCTAGCTAGTGAATTTCGTATTGGGGTCATCGAGGGTGATTTAGCGACAGAAAAAGATGCGGAACGTATTCGGGCTCTTGGTGCGCAAGCTGTGCAAATTAATACGCACGGAGGATGTCATTTAGACGCTCGCATGATTGCAGCTGTTTTACCCCAATTTAATTTTCAGCATCTCGATATTTTGTTTATTGAAAATGTCGGAAATCTTGTTTGTCCCTCTGGCTATGATTTAGGACAGCAACATAAGGTGGCTGTATTAAGCATACCAGAAGGAAATGATAAAATACCGAAATATCCGACGATGTTTATGCGAACAGAACTCGTTTTACTAAATAAAATAGATTTATTGCCGTATCTTGATTTTAGCGTAGAGCAAGCAAAAGAAGATTTATTGTGTATTAACCCACAGTCTAGGTTATTGACGATATCTGCGAAAACGGGTGAAGGTATGGATGAATGGTTACATTGGATTCGGGAAGGGGTTGCCCGATGCAAAAAGCAGTCAATATTACGGTAAAAGGACGAGTGCAAGGAGTTGGCTTCCGTCCTTTTATTTTCGCACTCGCAAAGCGTTATAACGTAAAAGGAATTGTACAAAACAATATGGACGGGGTCTTTATTCATATTGAAGGGGATGCTTACGCAGTCGATCAATTTATTCACTCTTTACCGGTAGAAGCCCCGCGACTATCCTGTATTGATGAAATGATTGTGACTGCAGCCCAATGGCAAGCATGTAACGATTTCTCCATTATTCCGAGCGAACGAACGGGAAGTTCTTCGCTCGTTATTCCGATCGACACAGCTGTTTGTAATGATTGTTTGCGAGAAATGTATGATCCAAATGATCATCGATATCGTTACCCGTTCATTAATTGTACACAATGCGGCCCACGCTACACGATTATTGAACAGCTACCGTATGACCGCCCGTTTACATCGATGTATTCATTTCCAATGTGTAAACGATGTAACGAGGAATATAACGATCCTATGAATCGTCGCCATCACGCTCAGCCTATTGCTTGTCCAGCGTGTGGTCCTTCTATCATGCTACGAAACCGTGATGGAAAAATGGTACAGGGGGATGCGATCGAGCAGGCGAGGGCGTATATTCAAGCCGGGGCAATTGTTGCGATTAAAGGCTTAGGCGGATATCACTTAGCATGTGATGCGACAAATGAAAGGGCTGTTCAACAATTAAGAATGCGAAAACAACGGCCAAATCGACCGTTGGCTGTGATGGCTGCTTCTGTTGACATTGTAGAACAATTATGTGACGTAACGGAGGAAGAAAAACAATTGTTAACCTCGCCGGAAGCCCCGATCGTTGTTGTTAAACAAAGAAAAAACACAATGATTGCTTCGTTGGTCGCTCCTGGGTTACAAACGGTTGGGGTGATGTTGCCGTACACTCCCCTCCATCATTTATTGTTGGATGATCAATTACCTGTCATTGTCATGACAAGTGCTAATCGTTCAGGAGCACCGATCATATACGAAGATGAACGGGCTTTTTGTGATTTGCAAAACATTGCGGATTATTTTCTCGTTCATAATCGCCCAATTGTACATCCGCTTGATGATTCTGTTGTCCAAATAGAAAATGGGAACACCCATTTCATTCGACGGGCGCGTGGCTTCGTTCCAGATCCATTATGGACAAAGCAAGATGTACATGAGATTGTAGCGCTTGGTGGGCAGCAAAAAAATGTATTTGCGTTCGGGAGACACCAGCAAATTTTTTTAGGGCCCCATATAGGCGATTTAGAACATGTAGAAGTAATCGAACATTTTGAGAGAGAATACGAACATTTACGCACGTGGATGGGAGTAACACCTAAAATTATTGCTGTTGATTTACATCCAAACTACGAAACGTGGAACATCGCAAAACAATGGGATGCCGACATTGTAGCTGTACAGCATCATCATGCGCATATGGTTTCATGTATGGAAGAAAACCATATCTCAACTTCATGTTTTGGTCTAATTTTAGATGGAACAGGGTACGGCGAAGATGGGCATATATGGGGGTTTGAGTTGTTATACGGAAACGCTTTGCAATATGAAAGAATCGGACATTTGACATATACCCCACTTCCTGGTGGAGAACGTTGTGCGAAAGAACCGTGGCGTACAACAGTTGGCATGCTTGGATACTATTTAGGGGAAGAAGGATACGCTTTAGCGCAGCAACGATTTATAGAGCGAGCGAGAGACGTTGATGTGCTGAGACAAATGATCGAAAAAGGGCTACATTCCCCTCTAGCAGGGACGTGCGGTCGATTGTTTGATGCTGTGAGCGCCTTCTTATATGTTTGTACGCATAGCACATATGACGGGGAAGCGGCGATTCGGCTTTCCGAATTGATTGATGATACGAAAATATATGAGGCTTATCCGTTTAATGTAGAAAGACGTGAAACATGGGAAATTGATTTAAAAGAAATGTGGCGGGCGATCATAAGAGATGTCGATGACGGTGTACAAACGAATACCGTTGCTGGACGTTTTCACGAAACAGTTGTTCAGGCGTCTGTTGAAATGGTTCGTCTTGCTTTGCAACAACATCCAACATATGAGCGTAACATCGTTTTATCAGGCGGAAGTATGCATAACCGCTACATCGTTAAACGGCTTCGCCAAGAGTTTTCTCAACTTGGATTCAATGTTTATACACATCAAAAAGTACCGTGCAACGATGGAGGATTAGCACTTGGACAGTTAATGATTGCAGCACATAGGAGGGGACAGGCATGTGTGTAGGAGTGCCGGCAAAAGTGTTACATATCGAAGGTTTTTCTGCGTTAGTCGACGTGATGGGCTCACAAATGAACGTTGGAATCATTTTTGTTCCTGAAGTGAAAATCGGTGATTATGTCATTGTGCACGCTGGCCAGGCGATGTCTATTATTGACGAGCAATATGCACAAGAAAGTTTAGAAGAATGGAGGAAGTTAGTCGATGCTAGAAGTGACGGATCACTCAACACTTAGTCAAATGCTGTTACAGGAAGTGAAGACGTTAGCCGATCGGTTTCAACAAACGTTCGGGCGAATACCTTCCTTCATGGAAGTTTGTGGTTCACATACCATGGCTCTCGCTCGTACAGGGGTGAAAAAAGCGCTTGAAGGATACGTTCGTCTTATTTCTGGCCCTGGTTGCCCTGTTTGTGTCACTGATCAAGTAACGATTGATGCAATGATTTCTTTGACAGATGGTGTGAATCGAATCATTTGTACATTTGGCGATATGGTTCGAGTGCCAGGATCTTATGGTACGTTGATGCAAGCGAAGACAGAAGGAAAAGATGTACGAGTTGTCTATTCTCCTGTTGATGCCGTTCGCATCGCCGAACAACACCCACATCAAGAAGTTATTTTTTTAGGCATAGGGTTTGAAACGACGATTCCGATTTTAGCTGCAGCTGTAAAAGAAGCGGAAGAGAAACAAGTAAGAAATTTTTCTATGTGGATGTCCACAAAGCTAGTGGAACCGATTTTACGCCAGTTGCTTCATGACGGAGAAGTGGCATTAGATGGATTTTTACTCCCTGGACACGTATCGATGGTAATGGGAAGAAAACATTTTGAATTTTTAGCAACAGAATACAATATACCTGCAGTAATTAGCGGGTTTGAAGCGCTTGATATGTTAAGTGCACTTCGTCATTTGTTGCTGCTATCGCTTGAACAACGCGCTGTTGTATTAAATGATTACAAAAGTGTTGTGACTGAACAAGGAAATGTGCAGGCAAAATATTGGATGAATCATTACTTTACATTATGTGACGAGGCGTGGCGTGGCATCGGTGTCATTTTTGATAGTGGAATGGATTTTAAGAGTGAGTATAATCAGTTTAACGCTAAGGTGAAATTTCCTATTCCAACACGTGAACCACGTCGAACAAAATGTCGATGTGGTGAAGTGATTCGTGGTCTCATTGATCCACCTCAATGTGCGTTGTTTGGGAGAGCATGTACACCCCTCAATCCAATTGGTCCATGTATGGTATCGTCGGAAGGTAGTTGTGCAGCTTATTATCAATATATGAGGGAGGAGTAACGAATGGAGCGAATAACGCTTGCGCATGGGGATGGTGGGGAGTTAGCTCACAAACTAATTACAGATGTTTTTGTTTCTACGTTTCGTAATGAGCGTCATGCAAAGTTTGATGCCGCTACGTTTGCGTTAGGAACACATGAGCTCGCTGTGACAACGGATAGTTTTGTCATCAAGCCAATTTTCTTTCCGGGTGGAAATATCGGAAAGTTAGCGGTAGCTGGAACAATAAACGATTTAGCAGTTGTTGGGGCGATCCCAAAAGTATTAACGTGTAGCTTTATTATTGAAGAGGGGTTTCCTATTCGTCATTTAAAAACAGTCGTTCAATCGATGGCAGAAGAAGCGAAAAAAACAAATGTAGCAATTGTTGCAGGGGATACAAAAGTTGTTGAACGTGGAAGTGCAGATGGATTATATATTAATACAACAGGAATTGGCATTATTTCGCACCCGCTTGAACGGAACATGGATGAAGGGGACTCGGTTATTGTCAGTGGTTCGGTTGGAGATCATGGTGTAGCTGTATTAGTTGCACGAGGAGAATTAGGGCTTGTATCAACGATTGAGAGCGACTGTACTTCATTGTATCTACTCGTCGCAAAAGCTTTAGAGGCAAGTCAGCGCATTCGACTGATGCGCGATCCAACGCGCGGTGGGCTAGCGACCACTCTTGTAGAAATTTGTGAAGATTTCGGTGTAACGATTGAATTAGAGGAAGAATGTATCCCAGTGAAGAAAGAAGTCAAAGGGGCATGTGAATTACTTGGTTTTGATCCTCTTTACTTAGCCAATGAGGGAAAAGTAGTCATGATCGTTCCAAAAGAAGATGAACAAGCAGTGCTTGATGCGCTCCGTTCGCAACCAGAGGGAAAAGATGCTGCTGTGATTGGAACTGTTCGGGCAACAAATAAAGGTCAGCTTTTATTGCGGACGCCGCTCGGGACAACAAGACGATTATATCGATTAACAGGATTAATGTTACCACGTATTTGTTAGCCGTAGGATTGTCCTACGGTTTTTTCTTTCCTAGTTGTATGCTTTATGTCATAATAAATGACAGTATATAAAAGAAGGTGAGGGTGTTATGAAGCAATATTTACAATTACTTGAAGATATTTTACAAAACGGGGTGTATAAGGACGATCGCACAGGAACGGGGACGATTTCCGTATTCGGACGTCAATTACGATTCGATTTACGTGAAGGTTTTCCTTTGCTTACGACAAAAAAATTACATATTCGTTCGATCATCCACGAATTGCTTTGGTTTTTGAGTGGAGAGACAAATATTCGTTATTTAAAAGAAAATGGTGTAACGATTTGGGATGAATGGGCAGATGAAAACGGGGATTTAGGACCGGTGTACGGAGCGCAATGGCGTTCATGGAAAGGGGCCGATGGTCGAACAATTGATCAAATAAGTGAAGTGATTGAACAAATAAAAACAAATCCAAACTCCCGCCGTCTTTTAGTGAGCGCGTGGAACGTTGCAGAATTAGATCATATGAAATTGCCACCTTGTCATTATGCTTTTCAGTTTTATGTGGAAAATGGGACATTATCATGCATGTGGCAACAGCGATCTGTCGATACGTTTTTAGGTCTTCCGTTCAATATCGCAAGCTACGCGTTACTTACATATATGGTTGCTCAACAATGCGATCTGCAGCCAAAAGAACTTATTTTTACTGGCGGTGATGTCCATTTATATATGAACCATATTGAGCAAGCAAAATTGCAGTTAACGAGAGAACCGCGACCGCTCCCGAAATTGATAATCAAACGAAAGCCTGCTTCTATTTTTGAGTATCGTTTTGAAGATTTTGAAATTGTTGATTATGATCCACATCCGCATATTAAAGCGGACGTGTCTGTATAAGGAAGTGATTTAGTTGATCTCTATTATTGTTGCGATGGATCGCAATCGGGTGATTGGTTATAACAATACGTTACCTTGGCATTTGCCGGCGGATTTAGCTTATTTTAAGCAAGTAACGATGGGACATCCGATTGTGATGGGAAGAAAAACGTTTGAATCAATAGGTCGCCCCTTGCCAGGAAGAACGAATATCATACTTACACGCGACAAGTCCGTCTTGAACATCTCTTGTTGTCAAGTTATTCATTCGATTGATGACATAAAACAAGTCGAACAACAATACGGTCATGTATTCGTTATAGGAGGGGCACAAGTATTTGAACAAGCGATGCCGATAGCTGATCGATTGTACGTTACACATATTGATGCAACGTTTAATGGGGATACATTTTTTCCAAACATTGATGAACAGCAATGGGAGCTCTGCTCAGTACAGCCTGGCGTGCAAGATGAAAAAAATCGCTATCCACATACATTTTGCATATACAAACGAATAGCTCGCAAATAACAAGCGAGCTTTATTTTTTCGGATAATTTTTAGAAAATTTACTTTTCTTTATTCGAAAATATGATATATTTTAGAATAACATAATTTTGACGACGAAATTACAAACGGAAAGGAAACGAGAAAATGGAACAACAAGTAAAACGAAAACATGGCGTATACGTAGAAGATATTTTAATTGCTTATCAAACGTTAAAAGATGTCGTGTATCATACTCCTTTACAAAAAAATGAATTGCTTTCAGAACGTTATGATTGCCACGTATACTTTAAACGGGAAGATTTACAAATCGTTCGATCGTTTAAAATTCGCGGGGCATATTATCGAATGAAAAGTTTATGTGAAGAAGAAAAGAAAAACGGCGTTGTCTGTGCAAGTGCAGGAAATCACGCCCAAGGCGTTGCTTATTCGTGTCGAGTACTTGGCGTACACGGTAAAATTTATATGCCGTCTACCACTCCACGCCAAAAAGTATCACAAGTACAATTTTTTGGTCGAGAATTTGTTGATATCATTTTAGTTGGTGATACATTTGATGACTCTTATGAGCAGGCGATTGTTTGTGCCAAAAAAGAGCAACGAACGTTTATCCATCCGTTTGATGATGAGGCTGTCATTGCTGGACAGGGAACGGTCGGGGTTGAAATTTTAAATGATTGTGAAGAGCCGATCGACTATGTGTTCGCAAGTATTGGCGGGGGAGGGCTTATTTCTGGTGTCGGTACGTATATAAAAAGCATTTCACCAACGACAAAATTAATCGGTATCGAACCTGAAGGAGCTCCTTCGATGAAAAAATCGTTTGAAGCAAAAGAAGTCGTTACTTTAAATGGAATCGACCCATTTGTAGATGGTGCAGCAGTCAAGCGCGTGGGTGAAAAGACATTTACGTTAGCGAAAGAGCTCGTTGACGATATTGTAGTCGTTCCTGAAGGAAAAGTGTGCACAACAATTTTGCAACTTTATAACGAGAATGCGATCGTTGTAGAACCTGCTGGAGCGTTGCCAGTTGCTGCACTTGACTTATATAAAGATCACATTCGTGGCAAAACGGTTGTTTGCATTATTAGTGGAGGAAACAACGATATTGGACGTATGCAAGAAATTAAAGAACGATCTATGATTTATGAAGGACTTCAACATTATTTTATTGTGAATTTTCCACAACGTGCAGGCGCTTTACGTGAATTTCTCGATGAAGTATTAGGACCAACAGACGACATTACACTCTTTGAATATACGAAAAAAAATAATAAAGACAGCGGCCCCGCTCTCGTTGGCATTGAATTAAAATGTCGTGAAGATTACGGTCCGCTTATCGAACGAATGAAGAAAAAAGGTTTTCCGTTTATGGAAGTGAATAAAGATAGTAGTTTATTCCATTTGCTCATTTGACAAAAATTTTTTATAAGTCGATGACGAAATGTGACATACTTCAACACAAAAATCGTGTATAATATAAGTAAATCGGTCAAAAAAGAGGATTGATATTTTGTTATTCAAAAGCCTAGAGTTTAAAAACGTAGATGGGCAAAAAGTAAAAATTATTGAAATTCCGGTATTGGAGGACGATAACCCTTATCAATTTATGGTAAAAGTAAGGTTACAAACGTTTATTGCACAAGTGTATGCGAGCAAAAAAACAAAGAAGGTGCATTCGTTTAAAGATTATTTAAAACGTGTGTTGAAGTGGCCGGTATACGAACAAATATTTAAATCTGAAATTTTAAAAAACAATGCATAAATGACGAAGGAGCTGTTTTGCTAATGTGCAAATCAGCTCTTTTTTTACAAAAAATTTTATGAAAACGAAGACACGCAGGGCGATTTTATTATATAATTTCACCGTACGAAAATTTTAGAATGAAATACAGGAAGTGAAAAAATGAGTAAAGTAAAAATTGTAACAGACTCTACGGTCGATTTACCAAAAGAAATAATTGAAGCGTGGGACATTCGTGTCGTTCCATTATCCATCTCTATTGATGGGGAAACATATTTAGATGGTATTGACCTAACTCCACAACAATTTATTGAAAAAATGAAACAAGCAAATGAACTTCCGAAAAGCTCTCAACCGTCTGCAGGACAGTTTTTACAAGTGTATGATGAACTTGGAGAAGCGGGATACGATGTTATCTCGATTCATATGACAGGAGGAATGAGCGGAACGGTGCGCTCTGCCGAAAGTGCAGCTGCGATGACAAAGACGAACGTCACCGTTGTCGACTCACGCTTTATTTCTCTTGCACTTGGCTTTCAAGTATTAGAAGCGGTCAAAATGGTCTCTGAGGGAAAGACAGTATCAGAGATTGTTTCCCATCTCGATACAGTTCGTGCGAATACACATTTATTCGTTGTTGTTGATACGCTTGAAAATCTCGTCAAAGGTGGACGTATTGGACGAGGGAAAGCGATGATAGGTTCGTTACTAAACATCAAACCGATCGCTTCATTAGAAGATGGGGTATATACGCCTGTCACAAAAGTTCGGAGCCAGTCCCAAATTGTCAAATATTTAACCAATCAATTTGTTGAACATACGAAGGGAAAAAAAGTTCGAGCAGTCGGAATTGCTCACGCAGAGGCGCTTGATTTAAGTGAACGATTAAAACAATCCATTGCGGAAACGACAGGATGGACACAGACGGACATTGTGTATACAACTCCAATCATTTCGACACATACAGGTCCAGGAGCGATAGGGTTTATGTACTATACGGAATAGGAGGACATAAAAGGTGAAGCGTATACGCTTATGGCTGTTTGCTGTGCTTTTGTTGTCGCTTGTCGCTTGTCAGCAAGCGATTCCAGATGCAAAAAATTGGCCGATCGAAGATTTCACATTTACTGACCAACATGGTCAACAGTTTGGTCTAGCTGATTTAAAAGGAAAAGTGTGGGTAGCCGATTTTATTTTCACACGATGTACTGACGTTTGTCCACCGATGACAGCAAATATGGCGAAACTACAAAAAATGGCTAAGGAAAAAGGGTTAGATGTGCACTTTGTTTCATTTAGTGTAGATCCCGAAAACGATACACCAGATGCGTTAAAAACGTATGTTGAAAAGTTTCAAGGAGATTTAAGTAATTGGCACTTACTTACAGGTTACACCCAACAAGACATTGAACGCTTTGCGCAGAAAAACTTTAAAGCCGTTGTAAAAAAGCCACAAGAAGGGGATCAAGTCATTCACGGTACAGATTTCTATCTCGTTGACCAAAATGGAACGATCGTGAAGTATTATAGTGGCTTAAACGATGTACCGTACGAAGAAATTTTAAAACATATTGACATGTTACAAGAATAACATATGCAGACAAAAATGATGACCGTGTCATTTTTGTCTTTTCTTTTATAGAGAGGGGAGCCCATATGAACAAACTGCTTCTTCTATTTCTTTGTGTATGTTTAGTCGGATGTTCCTCGACCTCTACAACTACTGTCCCAACGACCATACAAGAAAATGAACAAGAACAAATAAAGCCACGTGATTTACATGTTGTAGCGTTAGGTGATTCGTTAACGAAAGGGGTAGGGGATGGTAAAGGTGGCTATGTCACATTCATTAAGCAATATTTAGAGCAACGTGAAGATGTGAATAAGGTGTTTGCTCAAAATTTTGGCAAACGGGGGTTGCGTAGTGAACAACTAACTGATGTCATCATGAACAATGAATCGGTCATTCGAAAAGCAGATGTTATTTTGATTACAATTGGCGGAAACGATGTCATGAAAGTTGTCCGGTCACATTTTTTATCCTTAACGTATGAATTGTTTGTTAAAGAACAACAGATGTTTGCTTCCCGACTTGACGAGCAATTGCAACTTCTTCGCTATATGAATCCAGATGCTTATATTGTACTTAGCGGGTTATACAATCCGTTTTCTTCAGCATTTCCAAATATACCAGAAATGGATGAGATTATACACATGTGGAACGAGGGAAGTAAGAAAGTGATCTCGCGTTATGATCGTGCGCTATTTGTACCTATTGACGATTTGTTTGAAGAACGTGATGATATATTGTATGACGATCAATTTCATCCGAACACACGTGGCTATGAACTAATCGCACAACGTATGTATGAACATCTACAAAAACACGAAGAATGGATAGGAGAATAAATAGTGAAGTGGAAAGTGTTATTTTTTAGTTTGTTAGGAATAAATAGTTTAGTGATGGCGTTATTACTTTTTTATATGTTTCAATCATCTCCTTCCCCATATATATCGAATGTTAACGTGGAAGGACCGACATTTACTGTTCAAACATCTAAACAACATCTAAATGCGTTAGTGAACGACTATATTCAGAAGCATGAAAAAAAAGGTGGTTTGCCTTACAATGTTCAATTAGCTGATCGGTTGTATATAACAAGTGCTATCCCGATATTTGGAAAGCCTGTTGATTTGACAATGGCATTTGATCCAAAGGTGGATGAGAATGGTCATGTTGTACTTGCTCATCCGACGATGACGTTTGGGCAACTCCGTTTACCTGTACCGTATGTATTAACGTATATCAATAAACATGCTTCATTGCCAAATTGGGTGAAAATCGATGCGAAACATGAACGCATTTATATTGTTGTAAGCAACATTCGTATAAAAGAAGGACTCGTGTTGAAGGCGAAAACGTTCGATTTAAATAAAAATGATATCACTTTTACAGTTACTATAACAAAATAATGAGGATGTCTCTCATTACTGAGGGACATCCTATTTGATTCGCAATCCTTTAGGATAAAAGTTTTTTACAACTCCTTTTACTTCTTTGCCCCAACCAAGCGGATATCCATCAATAGTCACTAATATCCATCCACGATCTCCGTTCGTTTGTAATGTTTCTCCTTTCATATATCGGAGGCTTTCTTCAAATGTAAGAGACAGATATGCTTGTACTTGTTGTTTTGTTAATGCCATCGCTAAAGCGTGGTTTGGTTCAAAGCGATTTTTTTTCCATTCCCCGATATGGAGACCAGGGCGGACGACTTTTAAACCATCTAAGCGAGGGCGTGAATGTGGGAGGGCAAATAAGTGCGTGCCAAACGCATACATCGTTCCTTTTATTGGTGTTTGGATGGTATGATTCATAAACGTTTCATAATCACGCCACATCACTTTAGGGACGTTACATGCAACTGTTTTTCCATTCCAATGTTTTGTGCTCCCTCGTTTGCGCATTTTCGCAACGAAATGTCCTTCCCCTTTTAGATGATGCGGCCAGAGCCTTGCTGTATGTGCAATGTTTCCACGATGTGTGTTTGTCCAATGTGACACACCTGGTTGAATACCATCTTCTTTTTCAATTGGTATTAATTCCATATCCTCGTAAGTTGCTAAAAACCAGTCAATGATTTGCTCGTTTTCTTCTGGAGAAAATGTGCATGTCGAGTAAACGAGTGTGCCTCCTTCGCTTAACATCTTATAAGCACATGATAAAATGTGCCGTTGTGTTTGTGCACATTTTTGAACGTGTTCTAAACTCCAAAATTGGATCGCTTCTGCGTCTTTTCGAAACATGCCTTCTCCTGAACATGGAGCGTCAACTAAAATTTTATCAAAAAACTCTTCAAACGTTTCCGATAATTTTTCAGGCGTTTCATTTGTCACAACAGTATTTGTAATTCCGAGCCGTTCAATATTTTCAGATAAAGCTTTGACGCGTTTTGGATGAATTTCGTTTGCCAGTAGAAAACCTTCGTTATTCATCATCGCTGCTAATTGTGTCGTTTTCCCCCCCGGTGCTGCGCATAAGTCGAGCACTCGTTCTCCTGGAGATGGGGCAAGCACTTCAGCGACAAACATGGCGCTAGGTTCTTGAATGTAATACAATCCGGCAGCATGATATGGATGTTTTCCGGGTTGGGCGTTGTAATAATAAAATCCTGTAGGACAAAAAGGGATCGGTTCAAGTTCCCATGGGCTTATGTTTAAAAATGTTGATGGTGATACTTTCAATGAATTGATCCGTAAACCGTTGACTTTTTCTTCATTGTACGTCGCAAAAAAACGCTCCGCTTCATCTCGAAGCAAAGCATTCATTTTCGTTACAAATTGTTTTGGTAAATGACATGTAGCCACTATAACCACTTCACTTTCGGTTCTGTTTTGTTTAAAATACGTTTTATGTTCGCTCGGTGACGATAAAACACAAAAAGTGTTAATAATGTGACGACAATGCGCAAAGGAACGTCATCTGTCCACACGAATGCATAGACGGTCGCATACACGCCTGTTAACATAGATGAAAGTGAAACGTATTTTGATATATATAGAATGAGAAAAAAGACAGCTAACATCGTCATAAATAGAACGGGTGAATAAAATAACAACACTCCACCAGATGTAGCAACCGCTTTTCCACCGCGAAATTGAGCAAACACCGGATATGTATGACCAAACACAGCAAACATTCCTGTAAGAAGCGGGTGAATATCTACAGAAAACAATATAGGTAGACTCGCGGCTAACGTCCCTTTTAAAATATCAGCAATTGTCACAATTAATCCCGCTTTTCCACCGAGCACGCGAAATGTATTTGTTCCACCTAAATTGCCGCTCCCGTGTTCACGTATGTCAATTCCATACCCTATTTTTCCAACGATCAATGCGAACGGAATTGAACCAAGTAAGTAACTGAAAATCACAAGCAAAACAGACATCATATGCCCCCTCTACTCCATTCATAGTTCCTCTATGGATGTTATGTTTTTATTGTAACATGCTTTTTTAAAAAATGAAGGCAGGATTATTTTTTTACATGAAGAAGTACTAGTTTATTATGGGAGGTAGATGATATGGGTCCAAGTCGTGAACAAATTAAACAAATTTTAAACAAGGCGAAGCGAATTGCTGTGGTAGGATTGTCAGATCGTCCGGAGCGTACATCTTATATGGTTGCAAAAGCAATGAAAGAGGCAGGCTACGACATTATTCCAGTTAACCCTCTTATTAAAGAGTGGGAAGGCATTCCAGCCGTTGCTACGTTAACAGATATCGAAGGACATGTCGATATTGTTAATGTGTTCCGTCGCTCTGAACATTTGCGTGAAATCGCTGAACAGTTTGTTCAAATGGATGCAGACGTGTTTTGGGCGCAATTAGGTGTATATGATGAAGGCGTATATCATGATTTAACAAAAAAAGGGTATACGGTTGTGATGGATCGCTGCATCAAAGTAGAACATGCGCTCACACGGTAAAAACGACCATTCTTTTTGTAATGGTCGTTCTTTTTCTTCACGACGTTGGACGTTTTACGAATGTATGTTAAAATAGAGAAAGTCAAAAAAAACAGAAACAAATGTTCTTGTTGTGAAAGGGGAATGATTGTGACAGATAAGCAGCTTCTTACATATAACGAAGACGCCATTCAAGTGTTAGAAGGGTTAGAGGCGGTTCGTAAACGTCCGGGGATGTATATTGGAAGTACAGATAGTCGCGGTTTGCATCATCTTGTATATGAAATTGTTGATAATGCGGTTGATGAGGCGCTCGCAGGATATGGGAGACGCATTGTTGTAACGATACATAACGATCAAAGTGTAAGCGTGCAAGATGAAGGACGTGGGATGCCTACAGGCATGCATAAGTTAGGAAAGCCGACTCCCGAAGTTATTTTAACGGTATTACATGCTGGAGGAAAATTTGGGCAAGGTGGCTATAAAACGAGCGGTGGGTTACACGGTGTTGGCGCTTCTGTTGTGAATGCTTTGTCTGAGTGGTTAGAAGTGACCATTCATCGTGATGGGTTTATATATTATCAACGGTTTGAACATGGTGGAAAACCTGTGACTACACTTGAGAAAATCGGAGTAACAAAACAAACAGGGACAAAAATTCAATTCAAACCAGACCCAACGATTTTTAGCACAACGACGTTTCATTACGAAACGATTAGTGAACGGTTGAGAGAATCTGCATTTTTATTAAAGGGGTTAAAAATTGAATTATACGATGAACGAACAGGTTTGCGCGATACATTTTATTACGAAAACGGCATTGAGGCGTTTGTGCAATATTTAAATGAGGAAAAAGACGCGCTTCACCCTGTTGTATTTTTTAATGGTGAGCAAAGTGATATTGAAGTCGAGTTTGCTTTCCAATTTCATGACGGATACTCAGAAAACATGCTTTCTTTTGTAAACCATGTCCGTACGAAAGATGGAGGGACGCATGAAATTGGGGCTAAAACAGCGATGACTCGCGTGTTTAATGAATATGCACGAAAAGTAGGTTTATTAAAAGAAAGAGATAAAAACTTAGAAGGGACAGACATCCGTGAAGGATTATCTGCCATCATTTCTGTTCGCATTCCAGAAGCACTTTTGCAATTTGAAGGGCAAACGAAAGGCAAATTAGGAACACCTGAAGCTCGTTCCGCTGTTGAAGTTGTCGTTAGTGAAAAACTGACGTATTTTTTAAATGAAAACCCAGATATTGCAACGCTGTTAATTAAAAAAGCGATTCGCGCGTTTCAAGCGCGTGAGGCTGCACGAAAAGCTCGGGAAGAAGCAAGGTCGGGGAAAAAGCGCAAGGGAAAAGAGCACGTATTAAGCGGAAAGTTAACGCCTGCTCAAACGCGAAATCCCAAAAAAAATGAGTTGTATTTAGTTGAAGGGGATTCAGCTGGTGGATCTGCGAAACAAGGTCGTGATCGTCGCTTTCAAGCTGTATTACCTCTTCGTGGAAAAGTGATTAACACGGAAAAAGCGAAATTAACCGATATTTTTAAAAACGAAGAAATTAATACAATCATTCATGCCATTGGTGGCGGTGTCGGGGCTGATTTTTCACTCGATGATATTCATTATGACAAAGTGATCATTATGACTGACGCGGATACAGACGGTGCGCATATTCAAGTATTGTTGTTAACGTTCTTTTATCGCTATATGCGACCGCTTATTGAAGCGGGCAAAGTGTTTATCGCTCTTCCACCGCTGTATAAAGTGAGTAAAAAAGTTGGCAAAAAGGAAGTTGTGGAATATGCATGGACGGATGAACAATTGCAGTCGATTTTGAAAAAGGTCGGGAAAGGATATACAATTCAACGTTACAAAGGACTCGGTGAGATGAATGCCGATCAATTATGGGAGACGACAATGAACCCTGAAACACGGACGCTTATTCGTGTTCGTATTGATGATGCAGCCCGTGCAGAACGTCGTGTAACAACATTAATGGGCGATAAAGTAGAACCGAGAAGGAAATGGATTGAATCAAATGTGCAATTCGGTTTAGAGGACGATATGAATATTTTAGAAAACGATCATGTGATGACAGCTGAGGGGGAATAAGGGAATGGAACGCGTATTAGATTTACCATTTGAAGATGTGCTTGGAGACCGATTCGGCCGATATAGTAAATATATTATCCAAGAGCGCGCCTTGCCGGATGTGCGCGATGGATTAAAGCCGGTGCAACGCCGCATTTTATATGCAATGTACGTAGATGGAAACACATCGGATAAGCCATTTCGTAAATCGGCTAAAACGGTCGGAAATGTCATCGGTAATTTTCACCCGCACGGTGATTCTTCTGTATATGAAGCGATGGTACGCATGAGTCAGGAATGGAAAGTAAGAAATGTACTTATTGAAATGCATGGGAATAATGGGAGTATTGATGGAGATCCACCCGCAGCGATGCGTTATACAGAAGCAAGATTATCTGCCATCGCATCAGAATTGTTGCGCGACATTGAAAAAGAAACGGTAGAGTTTGTACCGAACTTCGATGATACGAGTAAAGAACCAGTTGTATTACCAGCGATGTTTCCGAATCTGCTCGTCAACGGTTCCACAGGCATTTCAGCAGGTTATGCCACAGAAATTCCACCACATCATTTAGGAGAAGTAATTGATGCCGTTATCATGCGTATTAATCATCCGACTTGTACGGTTGATGATTTAATGACGGTACTGAAAGGACCAGATTTTCCAACTGGTGGTATCATTCAAGGAAAAGAAGGCATTAAAACAGCCTACGAAACAGGAAAAGGTAAAATCGTTATTCGTGGGAAAGCCACGATCGAGCAAGGGAAAGGTGGTAAACAAGCGATTGTTATCACAGAAATCCCTTATGAAGTGAATAAAGCGAACTTAGTTAAAAAAATTGATGAATTGCGTCTAGAAAAAAAATTGGATGGAATTGTTGATGTGCGTGATGAAACAGATCGTACAGGATTACGCATTGTTATCGAAGTGAGAAAAGACGGCAACGCGGAAGGTATTTTAAATTATTTATATAAAAATACAGATTTACAAATTACGTACAATTTCAATATGGTCGCTATTCATGAGCGTCGACCGAAATTATTAAATTTACTGCAAATGTTAGACGCATATATTGAGCATCAAAAAGAAGTAGTTGCCAATCGTTCGCGTTATGAATTACGAAAAGCAAAAGAGCGTGCTCATATTGTAGAAGGATTAATGAAAGCTGTATCCATTTTAGATGAAATCATCGCAACGATTCGCGCTTCTCAAGATAAAAAAGATGCTAAAACGAATTTAATGGATCGATATGGGTTTACAGAACCTCAGGCAGAAGCCATTGTCACATTGCAGTTATATCGTTTGACGAATACAGATATTTATGATTTACGTGAAGAAGCAAATGCGCTTCATGATAAAATTGAGCAGCTAACATCGATTTTAGAAAGTGAAAAAAAGCTATTATCTGTCATTAAATCGGAATTAAGAAAAATGAAAAAAACGTATGCCGATGAACGAAGAACGACCATTGAAGAAGAAATAAAAGAAATTAAAATTGAAATGAACGTTGTTGTTCCAGAGGAAGATGTCATTGTCACTATTACAAAAGACGGATATATTAAACGCACGAGCCTTCGATCCTATAGCGCCTCGAACGGACAGGACATCGGAATGAAAGATGGCGATAGGTTGCTCGGAATGTTTGAGATGAATACAACACATACGTTATTGTTATTCACAAATAAAGGAAACTATTTATATTGTCCTGTTTATGAACTTCCAGACATTCGTTGGAAAGATCTTGGTCAACACATTTCTCATATCATTCCGCTTGATCGAGACGAGCAGTTGACTAGTGCCATCCCAATCGCAAGTTTTAACAACGGGTATTTATTATTTATTACAAAACAAGGGTTGGTGAAAAAAACACATCTCGTTCATTATAAAGCGCAACGTTATTCTAAGCCGCTTGTTGCTATGCGATTAAAAGAAGATGATGAAGTTGTGAACGTATATCAAACAAACGGAATGGGACATATATTTCTTGTCACACAATATGGATACGGATTATTGTTTTCAGAAGAAGAAATTGGAGAAGTAGGCGTTCGAGCGGCGGGAGTAAAAGGCATTCATTTAAAAGATGGAGATTATGTTGTTTCTGGTCAACAGGCAACAGACGAAAACATAATTCTTGTAACAAAACGTGGAGCGGTGAAAAAAATCGCTCGGGCAGAGGTCGAACCATCTACTCGTGCGAAACGAGGACAACTTCTCATTAAAGAAGTGAAAACGAATCCACATCGATTAGTAAGTTGTCACTTCCTTTCACATGGTCGCGTTATCTTAAGGACAGAGAAAGGAATGACGGAAGACGTCCGTGTCGATGAGTTACGACTAAGCGATCGATATGGTAATGTTACGTATGTAATTGATTGTGACGAAACAGGTAACGTGACAGATACATGGGTGAAATGGTCATAATTCCCTTGCATTTATTTATGATTTCAATTATATTGAAGAAGGTATAGTTTGTATGTGGGGGATTTATGATGAGGTTTAAACGTCAAGAACCTTTTCGATATCAATTTGGTCAACCGCTTCCTTGTACATTTCGTATTACACATATTGGGGAACGGGAAGTAGAAACGGATAAAGGAGCGGCCGAAATTCACGATATTAGTCCACGCGGTATTCGACTGGAGACAAACTTAAATTTACCCATTGACTCCGCCAAAGGTGAACTCGAAGTGGAGTTGCAATTTACAATCGTTGATCAACCAATCAACGTGCGTGGGATTGTCATTTGGAAGAAAACATATGTAAACAAATTTCAATACGGTCTTTCCCTAGAGATTTCAAAACAAGAGGAAATACAATTAATTGGCGAAATTAAACGACACGCGGCGATGTATGCACGAAAAAAAGAAAGTAAATAAATGTGAAAAAGATGTCCACAAGGGCATCTTTTTTCTTTGAAAATTATTTGAAAGCGGTTAACTAACTTGTATATACAAGTTTACAAGAAATGTTGTAATCGCTTTAACTAAGGAGGAATAAATGATGCGACAATCTGTGGAGCAAATTGTTCAAGCTTTTGATAATCTTATTAAAGAAGCGCATAAGCGCAACAAAAAGATTGTTACGCTTATTTTTCGTTGTTATGTAGTTGCGATCTCCAGTTTCTGTACATTGTAAAACAACTTTCACACGCATATAGGCACTCTCCTTATAAAGAAAATAGGAATCATTGCGTTTTGTGTCATAATATAAAAACGCCTCTTTGTCAACACTCGCAGCCGGAATGATTCCGACTACGATTGAAGATGTTCCTTCATAAATTGTGGAAGACGGAAACATTGGCTTAAAATATCAGCGTTTGCATATTTCGTTTGCTTTGTGAAAGTGTGGAGCCGTTCAAATAAAATCGGCTGTTTTGCACCAAGAGTGAAGCTCCATAGCCCACCAGGATACGTTGGAACAGTAGCTGTATATACGTGAACATGCGGGAATAAATGACGAATATTTGCATATGTTTGTTTCAATACGTCCATATGGAAAATCGGCGATTGGCTTTGACAAACCATCATTCCATCTTCTTTAAGCGCTTTATGCACACTTTCATAAAAATCGTATTCAAATAATACTTGGGCAGGACCAATAGGATCAGACGAGTCAATGATAATGACATCGTACGTATTCATATGATCTTTCACAAATTGAACCCCATCTTTATATACGTACTGAACACGTGGATCGGAGAGATTTCCCGATACTTCAGGTAAATGTTCTTTACATGCTTGAACAACAAGTTCATCGATTTCGACGAGATGGATTTCTTCTACCTCTTCATATTTCGCCACTTCACGAGCTGCACCACAATCGCCCCCACCGATAATTAAAACTTTTTTTGGCGACGGATGAAGAGAAAGAGGAACATGTGTGATCATCTCATTGTAAATATGTCCATCAATAGAAGTTGTTTGTACAATTCCATCAAGCACAAGCATTCTTCCAAAGTCGTATGAGTCTAAAATCATCACATGTTGAAATGGTGAACGTTCTGAGTAAATAATCTCTTTAATACGATAACTAATTTTTAAATTTTCACGCTCATCTTCTGTTAACCATAGCTGTCCATTTTGCTCTTTTATGTAGTTCATAGCTTCCTCCTCTAACAATGTATTTTGCGCCTTCTTTATATTAATACATTTGTGCATGAGTTTGCAAAGGATGAGAACATCAGATAAAAAAATTGCAATAGTCATTTTATTCGTAAACGTTTACAAAAATAAAGTGTTGACAGTTCTCTTAACATTTACACAAATGCATTGAAAAATAGAACGAAGAGGAGTAGGATAAATGTGAAAAACATCACAAAAAAGAAAGAGAAGTGAGAAAACAATGGAAGCTTTACAAACATGTAAAGAGCTTGCATTAAAGAAGCGCTCCATTTTGCAAACAACGCCTCTTCAATATATGATTCGTGCTGCGTTGGCAGGTGTATACATTGGTTTTGCTCTCGTTCTTTGCGTACGTATCGGACAATACTTTTATGAGGCGCATTCACCTGTAACGTATTTAGTGAGCGGTATTTTCTTCGGAATTGCCCTTGTGTTGATTATGTATGGCGGTGCAGAACTATTTACAGGGAATACGATGTACTTTACTGTAAGTACGCTTCAAAAAGAAACGACGATTGGTGACACGCTTCGTAACTGGGTGGCGTGTTATAGCGGCAACTTGCTTGGTGCGATTTTCTTCGCCTTTTTGATTGCACAGTCAGGTATTTTTCATGACATTCCGATGGATCATTTACTTTTTGCAATTGCCTTGAAAAAAATGCACGCAACAACGATACAATTGTTTGTCAAAGGGATTTTATGTAACTGGCTTGTTTGTTTAGCTATTTTTATTCCAATGCAAATGAAGGAAGATATGGCAAAAATGTTTGCGATGATTTTAATCGTTTTCGTCTTTTTTGCTTCCGGATATGAACACTCTATTGCAAACTTTGTTATTTTTTCACTTGCTTTAGCTGTCGAGCATCCAGATACAATTCATGTAGCAGGGATTATCCATAACATCGTCCCTGTAACGCTTGGGAATATCATTGGTGGCTCATTATTTATGGGGGCGTTATACACATATCTTTCATCTAATAAACAATCTACGCCTGTGTGGAAAGGGGCGTTTGGAGTAAGAAAAATATTGAATAAGTAAAAAATAGTCGGGATATGTTCTCGACTATTTTTTTATTTGTTATAATAAAAGTTATTATTTTATTTCATTTTTCTGTCTATGGGGGGAGTTATGATGTATTTTCAACAAAAACATGTGCAAAAGTTTATGAACAAATATAAAGAGCGAGCACGCTTGCTTATTTCATGCCCAGATCAACCAGGCATTGTGGCCGCTGTCACTACTTTTTTGTACGAAAAGGGAGCTAATATTGTGGAATCCAGTCAATATTCGACAGATCCTGAGGGCGGTACGTTTTTTTTACGAATCGAGTTCGATGCTCCGAATATATTAGAAACTGTAGTTGAGCAATTTTCGTTACAATAATTACCATTTAAAAAGAGACAAACAGGGTACCCCTTATGCCACGTGGAGCTGTTTTTTCACGGTATCAATGGGAATATTTTGTTTTGCTGCACGATAAATGAACTCCACGAGGCTATGTCCTTTTCTCTTGCGCAGGAGATCGAGCCCATCCGAAAAATCACTGTTAGACTCGAACATGCTGTACACATACGCAAGTTGCACCAAGATCCAATACCGTTTCACCGCCCGACGCCCGCGAACGCGGTATCCATCGAGTTTCAGCTGGTCTTTCGCTTGACGGAAAAAACATTCGATCGACCAACGTGCAGCATAGTAGCGCAAGATCTCTTCATCGCTTAGCTCGCGATCGGTGCTCAAGACGCAATGAAGATGTTTCGGCGTCATCGGCTGATCGGCTTTCCATGCGAGCAGCACCACGGCATCCTTGAGACCGTTCAGAGCGCCTTCGTAGCGATACACCCGATAACGCTCTTTTCCCACCGTGACGAGGCGGGTATCCCGTGGCTCCATAGATTTGGCAAATTCTTTTGCTTGAATGGCCGTCCCTTTTGGATAGAGAATCCGATTCGTCTTCAGCATCGCGATGACGTGGAACCCTTTTTTTAAGCAGGCTCCCACGAGGGTTTTCGATGGATACCAAGAGTCCATGAGCACATAAACGGGTCGACTCACATCCAACGAAGAAAGCATCTCGATCGCGAGTTCCCCTTTGCTTTTCCCCACCGTCTTGTCGTAGAGGCGAAAGGCAAAAGGAAACGCTTGGGTCATCGTATGAACCATGAGCCAAACGAGAGAATGTCCCCAGATCGACTTTTTCTCTGCGTGAGAATAGTGCCAATCACACCCTTGAATGGCGTGTGTTGCCCGTGACGAGGGCTTCGTTTTTTGGCAAATCGTATCATCGATCGAAACAAAAATGGGTTGATTCTCTCGTTTCGAGCTGCGTTCGACACGATGAAGCACCCACTGTTGGAGTTTGCGAAGCAGCGTCTCTTCCTCCCATGGGCTTTTCGTGAAAAAATGGCTCAGTGTCGTGCGATGGTTCGGATGAAAACTCCCATGATGTAGATCGGTCAGCGTTCCCGAAAAGCCCTTTGTAATCATCGCATCCACGATATGAACGAGATGCTTCATGACAGGTTTCGAGAAATAAAGGGCCAACCCCAACATCGTCAAAAACTTGTGGATTCCTTGGTGATGTGCTAATCTATTCATGAGACATGAACCTCCTTGTGAATGGTTTGTTGGCACATCTATTCTAACCAAGGAATCGGGTTCATGTCTTCTTTTTTGTTTGGTTGTAAATTTATGTTAGTAAATTTGCTCATCTACAGTTAGAAAGAAAAAAGACGATAGAGAAGGAATTTGCAACGATTGCACAACAGTTTGAGATGAATTGGCGATTGAGCTTACATACACATGTGAAAAAAGTAGCGATATTTGTTTCAAAAGAAGAGCATTGTTTATTAGAGTTACTATGGGAGTGGCAAGCGGGTGAATTACTTGCAGATTTTGCTCTAGTTATTAGCAATCATGAGCAAATGAGAGAAACGGTAGAGTCTTTTGGAATCCCATACTATTATATACCGGTAACAAAAGAAACAAAAGAGGAAGCGGAAGAAAAACAAATCCAACTATTAAAGGAACACGATGTGGATGTCATTGTGCTTGCACGTTATATGCAAATTTTATCACCGCATTTTGTTGCAACTTTCCCAGCACAAATCATTAATATTCATCATTCGTTTTTACCGGCATTTGTTGGCGCACGACCATATGAGCAAGCTTATCGACGCGGAGTGAAACTGATCGGTGCTACTTCTCATTATGTAACAGATGATTTAGATGAAGGCCCAATTATTGAACAAGATGTCGAGCGGGTGGATCATAAGCATCATGTAGAGGACTTAAAGCGAATCGGGCGTATGATCGAAAAAACGGTTCTTGTCCGCGCCCTAAAATGGCATTTAGAAGACCGTGTCATTATTCATGAAAATAAAACAATTGTTTTTAAATGAAGGAGGGGGAACCTTCTTCTTTTTTTTTTTTACAAAAAATTGATATCATAAAACTATGTTCTAAATAGAAACTGAATAAAAATAAAAATGTTCAATTATAATGGAAATGGAGAAGGGATTTTCTTTTAAGTGAAGAAAGTGTCATATGAAAGGAGGAGAAAAAATGAGTGAAAAAAGAAAACCGAGCGGATTTTTATTAAAGCAACGCGCATTTTTAAAGTTATATTTAATTACTTTAACTGAACAGGAACGATTGTATGGGTTGAAATTGTTAGATGTGCTTCGTGAAGAGTTTCAACCATTTGGATATCGCCCGAATCATTCAGAAGTATACAAAGCGCTACATGATTTGATTGAAGATGGCATTTTAGAACAAGTAAAAAAGAAAAAAGAAGGGATGAAATACCAAGAAGTTGTTTATTATCGTTTTACTGAGGAAGGATATAAGAAAGCCCAGTTGTATAAGCGACAATTAAAAACAGAACTTGATCGTTGTGAAGCGCTTATCCGTAAAGCGATCAAAGATAATTTTAGTTGACAAAAGAATTATATTTCATTTAATATACTGATAAGGGTATAAGAAAAGGGGTTTGATGAATATGACATATGATAATCAAGTGAAGAACCGTTTAAAACGAATTGAAGGACAAGTTCGCGGCGTACTAAAAATGATGGATGAGCAGAAAGACTGCAAAGAAGTCGTTGCTCAATTGTCAGCTATTCGTAGTGCTGTTGATCGTGCCATTGCGGTTGTTGTAAGTGCTAATTTAGAGCGTTGCATTCGTAAGGATATAGAAACAGGATCATTAGAAAGTGAAAAACTTATTCAAGAAGCGGTAGAGCTACTCGTCAAAAGTCGATAATGCCGAGTGGCTCCCTTTCTCATTCATTTGTTAACATAATATAATTATGTTAAACTATTCTTTTGTTTGTACAAATCCATTTGTTTTTTGTACAATACGTACGTATAAAAATATAGAAAGGAATGACATCATGATTTATACACAGTCATTTACACTACCAGAAACGATTGAAGCGATCATTAAAGAAAGAAGAGAGATGTTTAAAAATAACATAGACGAACAGACTGGATATACGGCATATACACCCGCTCATGAGTCTATTTTATACGATGCAATTATTGCTTTGGCCCTAGGGAAAAATGTGTTGTTAAAGGGGCCGACAGGATCCGGAAAAACAAAATTAGCTGAAACGTTATCGCTTTTCTTTGGACAGCCAATGCACAGCATTAATTGTTCAATTGATTTAGATGCTGAGGCGATGCTTGGTTTCAAGACGATTCAACAAACAAATGGGCAAGCAACAATTGAATTTATCCCCGGGCCTGTGATTCAAGCAATGACAAAAGGGCATCTGCTATATATTGATGAAATTAATATGGCTAAGCCGGAGACGTTACCGATTTTAAACGGGGTACTCGATTATCGAAAAATGATTACAAATCCATTTACTGCGGAAGTTGTTAAAGCGAAGCCGACATTTGGCGTCATTGCAGCGATTAACGAAGGATACGTTGGAACAGTACCATTGAATGAAGCATTGAAAAACCGTTTTGTTGTCATTGATGTGCCGTACGTCCAAGGTGAAGCATTAAAACGTATTTTACAACAACAAACGAAGCTAACAAATGAAGTGTTATTAGATCGTTTTGTTACACTATCTGCAGATTTAATTGTTCAAGTGAAGCAAGGATATGTATCAGAAGAAGCTGCTTCCATTCGGGCGTTGATCGATGCTTGTGATTTAGCGGTGTATATTCCACCTCGACGCGCCATTGAACGGGCGATCGTCGAGAAATTAGAAGACGAGCGGGAAAAAGCTGCGGTGCGCAATTTAGCCGAAACGTTGTTTGATGAATGAGGGTGGTTACATGAACCGTTTTATTATGTTTAATGATAAAAAAGTTGATTCTTTTTTGTTTATGGAGCTATCTGATTTAGTGAAAACATTAACAAAAGATGAGGAAATGGAGCTCGAGTTCGGTTATCAGTCGTATCTTGATCGGCAACATAAAAAAGTCGTTGTCAGTTACTTTTGGGATAACCGTCCAAAAGAACAGTACGTATATGGATTAAAAAGCGATGTGTTTTTGCGCACGATCGGAAATTTTTATCATACAAATGACGAAGATATCCTTTTTTTTCTTAACCAAATAAAATCATATTGTATCCCAAACTTTGCTAAACAATTGTTTGTGTTGCTTGAAGACATGCGGTTAGAAGATATATGTCGGCATGTACGTCCTGGTACAAAAAAAGCGTTCGTTATTCGGAAACATGTATATCGCCATTACTTTGAAACTCAATGGAATGTGAATATGATAAAAAGCGTTTATACAGATGCATTGTTTAATTATTTATATTTACTATTAACAGCGGAACAACCCGTAAACGATATTTTTCTTCCTGAACGTTTACGTTTAGCTCTTCCATTTGTTGAGCGCGAAATAAGAAATGTATATGATGCAAAATCAACCGCTCATATTTCACATATTGTACTTACAGTTATAGATGTGTTAGATGAATTGTTAGATACTGATATGCTAAACACGTATTTTCATCTCCCGGAGTATATTTACGTTAATCAGCAACAAGATAGGGAAGATATCCGACGAAAAGATCCATTGAAAAATCATGACGTACTTGATAAGAAATCGGAAAATGAAGATATTTTTCAAGAGACGATGCATACATGGCATCGTGAAACAAGCGATATGACGAATAGTTTTTTACAGTTTGATCTCGAGCAAGGTTCACAGACTGACTTGCTCGGGGAAGGGGTTCGTCAAGGGGAAGCGGGAGATCAAGCTCTTGGGATAGTGCATGGTTCATCACAAAAAACAACACATAATGATTATACGCATTTAGAACAACAAGAGCAGCGCCACGAACTTTCTGGACGTTCCGAGTATGAATACGGAAAAGAAAATCGTTATGCTAAGCCGATATTTGTGGATGCTTTGCCACCGACAACTGAGCAAACTAAACAGTATGAACGTAACCAGGGAGTAATTGCGCCATATCAAAAAAAATTGACACAATCCATTGAAAAAGTGCTTGAACATAAAAAAATGCACCCACGTACAGATTTACATGCAGGTCGTTTAAATAAAAAGCTATTACGCTTTTTTACAGAAGAACATCCGCGTTTATTCTATAAAAAACACGAAACATCCCCGTTATTAGATGCTGTTTTTGTTTTGCTTGTCGATTGTTCTGCATCGATGTATGACAAGATGGAAGAAACAAAAAAAGGAATTATTTTATTTCACGAATCTCTTAAAGCGCTTCGCGTTCCGCATAAAATTGTTGGTTTTTGGGAGGATACGAACGACGCTACATCGTCTTATCAACCTAATTATTTTCAAACTGTTATTGATTTTGATGATTCTCTAAGAAAAGATCATGGGGCAAGAATTATGCAATTGGAGCCACAAGAAGATAATCGTGATGGTTTGGCTATTCGATTAATGACAGAAGAATTGCAAAAAAGAAACGAAAAACAAAAATTTTTACTCGTCTTTTCGGATGGGGAACCAGCTGCTTTCGGCTATGATCAAAATGGGATTGTAGATACACACGAGGCAGTTACCGAAGCGAGAAAATTAGGAATTGAAGTAGTAAATGTGTTTTTGGCGAATGGAATAATTAGCGAAAGTCAACAAAAAACGATTGAAAATATATATGGACATTATAGTGTACTCGTTCCAAACGTAGAGCAATTACCAATATTTTTAGCCCCATTGCTAAAGAAATTACTGCTGCATAAATTGTAAAACACCCAGAATGGTGGGTGTTTTTATGTTAATCATCAAAAAAATTTTTTTAAAAAGCTTGATGACTATATGATAAAACGGAAACGCGGAGAAAATCCAGTATTCTATGCTGATGATATCGAGGGGTTAAAAGGTGTTGAATGCTGGCCAATTCGTGAAGAAGAACAAATGAAAAAAGTTGCTGGAAAATGAGTATAAAAGTTTACAATGTTGTAACAGTTTCAATCTTTTTTGTAATACAGGTTTGCATTATAATAATAAACGAAATGATTATAATGAATATATAAATAAATTGAGAGAGGAGGATGTTTATGAAACAGTACATCTTCACTTTTAGTACACATCACCAACAACCAGTTGTATGGGAAGAAGCCATTATTGCAGATGGCATGATGGATGCGTGTGTAAAAGCGAAAAAATTGTGTCGCCAGTATGAACAAGAAAAACAAATTCCGATCCGTATTCAATACAAAGGCGTTCGCTATTATAATGAAGATATCGCATAAGTGACATAAGAAAGGACGGATTATATAGTGTTTGTTTCATCACAAGCCCGTAGCTAGTTACTAATGTATTGTATTTATGAGCAGCTGCGGGCTTATAATTTCTTCTTCCGTCTCAAAAATAAAAGTTTACTTATTATATGAGATACAATTTGTTCAACTTCCTATAATTTATGTTATGTAAACTAAAAACGCATAAAAAAAGAAAGGTGCATTTTATACTGCCCTTTCACGGTTAAGATTCGTTTGTCGCTACGCGTCGGAATATTTGTCGTATAATCCGCTATTTTTATGTTGTTCATCCTATGCTCAAAATCATCTGGGCATTCTGATGATATTTTTTCAGATCGAATTAAATCGCACTATATCCTTTGGTAATTGCCTTTTCCGTGTCTTACATAAACTTTGCAACAGTGGATTTCACCTTGCTTTCTTCATTTTATCCCGATCTTAATCTTATGAGCTATTAACGGATCGATGAGCACGACTCCCCTTCTAAATTAACGTCCCAATCGTAGCGGAAACGATAACGATGACTAAAGGTTGTTGGCAATCTTATCTCATTTTATTGCAATCCTTTTTTCGTTTGAAGTGTCAAGTGTGCAAAACTCCCCCCTTTCCGCTATACTGAACAAGTAGTCTTGTGGCTAGGAGGAAAACGAATGAAATCACCAGTTCTTGCTGAAAAGCCGAGTGTGGCGCGGGAAATTGCTCGCGTACTTGGGTGTCGGGAACAACATAAACATTATTTTGAGGGGCCGAAATATGTCGTCACATGGGCGCTCGGGCATTTAATTGAATTGAAAATGCCGGAACATTATAATCCCGCTTATAAAACGTGGCGGCTAGAAGATTTGCCGATTATTCCGGAAAAAACGGGACTGAACGTCATTCGCCAAACGAGTCATCAGTTTCGGGCGATCGAAACATTAGCAAAACGTCCGGATATGAAAAACTGCATCATCGCCACCGATGCCGGACGGGAAGGCGAACTTGTTGCACGATGGATTTTGCAAAAAATCCGTTGGAAAAAGCCGCTCCTTCGCCTTTGGATCTCGTCCCAAACCGATCAAGCCATTCGGGATGGATTCCAACATTTAAAACCAGGAAAACAGTTTGAGCGTTTATACGAATCGGCTGTTTGTCGCGCAGAAGCTGATTGGCTTATTGGGTTAAACGTGACGAGAGCGTTAACGACTAAATACAATGAACCTCTTTCTGCAGGTCGTGTTCAAACACCGACGCTTGCGATGATCATCGAGCGGGAAAAAGAAATTCAGTCGTTTCAACCGGTGCCATATTGGACGATTCATGCCAACGTCGGGTCTGTTCCTGCTGTTTGGGAGCGTAACGGGGAAAAACGAATTTTTTCGAAAGAACTAGCGGAACAGCTATATGAAAAGCTAAAAAACAAGCAAGCGACGGTTATTTCTGTTGCGCGAAAAATAAAAAAAGAAGCACAGCCTCTCCCTTACGATTTGACCGAATTACAACGAGACGCAAATAAACGATTTAGCTTTTCAGCGAAGAAAACGTTAAGCGTGTTGCAGCGGCTATATGAACAACACAAACTCGTCACCTACCCGCGCACCGATTCGCGCTATTTAACAACTGATATGGAAAACACGATGTTTGAGCGGCTAGAGGCAATGAAATCTGGATATGTAGACGAAGTTATCCCGTTGTTAAAGAATAAGGGAAAAGTGATGGCTCGACGAGTTTTTGATAACGAAAAAGTAACAGATCATCATGCGATTATTCCGACAGAAGAACGGCTTGACATCAGCAAGCTCTCTGCTGATGAACGAAAACTATATGACTTGATCGCTCATCGCTTTTTGGCTCTTTTTTTATCCAGCTTGCGAATACGAAACGATTCATGTTGTTTTTTCTATTGATGGAGAATCGTTTGTCGCGCGGGAAACAAGAATCGTGAATGCTGGATTCCGCCGCATCTTAGAAAAGCAAGAGGAGCAGCCGACCTTCCCTACGTTTACGAAAGGGCAACGGGTTTCTGTTATGTTAGAGAAAAGGGAATCGCTAACAGCCCCCCCCCTCTTCGTTATTCTGAAGCAGATCTTCTGTCACAAATGGAAAAGTACGGACTAGGTACGCCAGCGACACGTGCGGAAATTATTGAACGCCTCGTTGAAACAGAAACGGTCGAGCGGAAAAATGGGCGGTTTTATCCAACATCGAAAGGAAAACAGTTAATTGAACTTGTAAATGAGGAATTAAAATCACCACAGTTAACGGCAAGGTGGGAAAAACAACTAGAAGCCATTGCTCGCGGAAATGGGAATCCGAAAGCTTTCCTTCGAAACATCCGCAAACAAACAGATCGTCTAGTCGCAGAAATAAAACAGAGCGAGCGAACGTACCGCCCCCATAATTTAACTGGCTCGATGTGTCCAGAATGTGGCTCGTTTTTAAAAGAACGAGTGACAAAAGAAGGTCGCATGCTCGTATGTTCGAATATGACATGCCGATTCCGAAAACGAAAAGATCCAAAACTTTCGCATCGTCGCTGCCCACAATGCAAAAAACGGATGGAAATTCATGAAGGAAAAGCAGGTATCTACTTTCAATGCCGCCCTTGCAATGTTATTGAAAAAGCAGAAGAACAGAAAAAAACAAAACTTGGGCAAAAAGAACGGGCACTACTGAGAAAATATAGTGCCGAGAATGATTCGTTTAGTACAAGCTTAGGAGATTTGTTAAAACAAGCGTTAGATAAGAAAAAAAACTAGAGCCGCTTCTGCATGGAAGTGGCTCATCCTGCGCAACAAGATAATTTTTCGACATCTTGGTCGAACGTTAACGCCGCTAGTTTTAATCCTTCTGCCATCGTTAAGTACGGCGCGAGCGTTTCGCGAAGGTCGTCTATCGTTAAGCCGAGTTTGACCGCGAGTGTCGCTGCATAAATGACTTCTCCCGCATGTTCTGCTACAATGTGGACTCCTAGCAATTTCCCTGTTTTTGCATCTGCCACTAGTTTAAAGACACCGATCGTTTCGTGATTGACAATTGCTCTCGGGACAGCTTCTAACGGCAAAACAGATGTTTTTACTTCGTATCCTTTTTCTTTTGCTTGCTGTTCCGTTAGTCCAACCGTTGCGACCGCCGGAGAACTAAATGTAACCGCTGGGATGGTGTCAAGCTGAGCTTTTTTATTTTGGGCACCAACGGCGTTTGCTGCGGCAATCGTTCCTTCGTATGCGGCGACATAAACAAATTGTGGGCCGAGTGTGACATCTCCCGCTGCGTAAATGCGCGGATTTGTCGTTTGTAAATAGTCATTAACAATAATTTCGCCACGCGAACCCGTTTTCACCCCAGCCGCTTCTAAACGTAACGCTGCAGTATTCGGTGTTCTCCCAGTGGCAATCAGCAATTCGTCCGCTTCGATCACCTGTTTTTTTCCATCGATTTCTATATATATTTTTTTGACGTTTCCGTCTTGTTCGACGCGTTCAAAGGACGCTCCTGTGAGGAGGTGGATGCCTTGAGTCGTGAGCGCTTTTGTCATCGCCTCTGAAACTTCTGGCTCATATGTTTTTAATAGTCGTTGGCTCCGTTGCATCAATGTGACTTCAGAACGGGGTCCTACCAACAAAAAGCGCAAAACATACGCTAAGCAAATTTCGACATAAAAAAAGCCGATTGTTCCTACGCTAAGGAATCATCGGCTTTATTACAGACTGAGGCAATATAATCTTTTTCAATAAGAGATCCTACCGACAAAACACAAATATTATACATTAAGGAATTTATTGAGACGAAAAATAGAGTAAAAAGTCACTTTTTGAATACTTGATAACGAGAAGGCATTAAAATTAATTAATCTTATTTGAATAACCTATGCCTTTTAATTCATTAGAACGCCTTAAGGCGTTCTTGTTGCATTCATGGCAACGATCTGTTGTAGAATTCGTGTAGGGAGACTCGATTTTAAGAATAATACGTTGTTCACATGTCCTTAATGTAAAAACCTTATCAAATCAAGGTTTTTTTAGTCCTAAGTATAGATAAATGCCGTTTGTCGGCAGGACCCTAGTTTTTTCCAAAAAAATCTGAACGTTTTTATAAAACAAAAAAGGACAACTCTAATCGGTCATCCTTCTCTGATATATATTTTGTTAAACACTTTTAGAATTCGACTGAAACAAAGATAGAACTGCAAATAGTGGGAAAATTAGATACAAAGACTTTAATTCAAAATTTTTTAATACCCAAATATCAACGCAACCTATTAAAATTAAACCTACAATATTAAATAAAACAAATGATATTAATTTATTATCAATTTTCTTAGTTATATAAATATTAATAGGTACTACAAAAGCAATAGTAAATAAATAGATTGTTAAAAAGATCATTGTAAACATCATTAGATTTTCAAACATCGTAAAGTGAAGTAACTCCGATTTCAAAGTTCCCTCAATGAATTGAACGCTTAACGTAGTAACTAAAGCTACTATTATCGGCAATAAAAGTATCATTACTTTATAACTTTTTTTCATTTAAGCTACCTCGATTAGTTTTTATAAACCAGTCTAGACTGGTTTATATATACATGCACTTTAAAGTAATGACTTCTGTATGAACACCCTTTTCCATGGCTATACTGCTCCTAAATACTCATGTGTAAAAGGAGCGGAAATGACATGAAACGTCTTAAAATTACAAATGATCACGGTTGGACGCCTCGAACACTTCGGAAACAAGAACGGAAAATCAAAGATGCTTCGCTTCGCGTTCGGGTGACCGCTGTTCGTCTCGTCATGGAAGGTCATCTTGGCAAAGATGTGGCCAAAATGGTCAATCTGTGCCGTCAATCTGTTGCCCTCTACGTTGCACGTTTTAATGAAGGAGGGCTCGATCATCTACTCGATCGTCGGTTGCCGCCTGGTCGCGTGCCATTTCTGACGGAAGAACAACAACAAGAAATTAGACAACTCGTGTTAACTACTACACCTGCGGATGCTGGCTGGGGCATTGCTTCATCATGGAACACGCGTATTTTACAATCCTACATCCAACATACCTATGGCGTTTCGATGTCACGTGAAGGCATTCGTAAGTTATTGCATCGTCTTCGTTTGTCATGGACACGTCCGACGTATAAGCTTGTGAAAGGGAATCCAGAACATCAAGCTGCTTTTCAAAAGGAACTCGAATTTATAAAAAAAACTAATCACCGAGAACGTCACTATGTTTTATGTGGACGAAACGCATGTTCGTGCGTATCAAGCGCTTCGTACGACATGGGCAGAAGTAGGAAATCAAAAACAAGTGCCAAGCTATGGTCACCACGCCCACGTTTCTATTTTTGGCGCCGTCGATGTTCAACAAGGCGATGTAGTGTTTCATCGTGCATCATCCGCCAATGCCGAAACCTTCCTCTACTTTCTGCGCCGATTGAAAGAGAAATATGCCGATCGATTCCTCGTGCTTGTGTTAGACAATGCGCGTATTCATCATGCCAAGATGGTACAAGCCTTTCTTGATGGCGAGGAAGGCGATGCTTTTCATTTCATCTTTTTGCCACCGTATTCCCCACAGTTGAACCCGATTGAACGGCTGTGGAAGTGGTTGAAAGATGAAGTGATTGCCAACGTTTTTCACAAGGATCAAAACGATATTGCCCAATCCATTACTCGTTTTGAACAGTACGTTCTACAACACCCGGATGAGGTGTTGCGTCGCATCGGGTGTACTGCGTAAATCAGAGGTTAAAATGTCAATTTGGATGTATATAGGAGGTGCTCTCTATGCACAAGTATACCACACTCCCAAATTTGATGCAAAAAATTGTTTCTGATGGTTTGAGTCAAGACTTTGTGGGAGATTTTTTTCTCGACCGATTTTTTTGGTTATATATGGTTTTATAAAATCGTTATATGTAAGCGCTTTTACTTACTCTCATCCTGTAGGTATGTGCGTTTTCTCTCGTTTTAAAAACCTTTCAATGCTTGCAATGCCTCGTAAATCGGTGTCCCTGAAGATTGGCGAAGGTATGGGATGTTATCTCGTACCACTTCTGTCATTTGCGTTTGCACGCGCTTCAGTGCCTTTTTCACGATCGTTTCTCGTTTCGTTTCTTCTCGTTCTTCCACGCCATACATCACTCCATCGCGTGTCCGAATGAGTAACGTATCTTTTATCGCGACGATCGCTCGCAACATCGCTTCAATCCCTGCATCCCTCCAACTTCGACCGTTTTTACTTCGTTTCGCAAACACATGCATCGTTCCTTCCGCACTCCCCATCGCCCTCATGTTTGTCGTGTCAATCCCTTTTTCCTTCAACCATACGCGATAGTCACGTAAACATCCTGGTATCTCCTCGATTCGACGAACAAGCGCCTCGAGTTGCTTTTCCTTCTCCTCATGTTCTAACGTACCGATGGCACTTGTGAGTTCTCGTAACACACCTTCTTCATCCCATGATGCTAACTTCTTTCGAATCACCCGATATCTCGCATGACCTCGGAACAATTGACGAATCTCTCTTGCCACATGGAACCGATCAAGCTGAAAGTACCCCCTGTCCCCGAAATATTCTCGACACGCTGTAATCCATGGGGCTCCATCTCCATTGATGACCACCCAATCCTCAAACGGATCATAGCTGTATTCCTTCATCAGAAAATTCTCTACAGCTTCCCAAATCGGTTCATTCGTTTGATGAACCATATACCGTCGATTCACTAAGGATACGCGTTTCCCGTTTTTCTCCCATCCTTGGTGAATCGTGATGATCTTTTCTTCTTTTCCTTTGATGCGGCTTCGTTGACGTTTCACGTACAACCCGTCTGCTTCGATAAAAAACACGCGCCCTTTTTTCTCCATCGCACGGTGCCCTTCCACCTCTGCCTCGATGATGGACTGGCGAATCGTTTCGTGACTCATACATGCATACCCCACCAGCTTTTCAAGCGACTGCGCAGCCTGTCGATACGAAGAACCCGTCACGGCGAGATGAATCGCTGTCTCCTCTAATAGCGGACTCACTCCATGCGCCCCATCGAACTGGAGAAAGACATCGAGTAAAGACGTATACACCTTTTTTTCACGGTCAAAGTAGTAGTTTCGCTTCACTTCCACCTCTCCAAATAGCGTTTGGAGTCGGATCGTCCGCTTATCTTTGAGCGCATATCGTTTCTTGTCCCGCTGTTCTGCCAATGTGCGGTCGATCTCCTCCAACACCTGTTGAAGGAGATGACCATATTGTTTTTGCATATGTCTAAATAAAGACTGTTCGATCTCTTTTAATGTCAAGCCGTTTGTGATATAATCCTGCATGGGCTCCACTCCTTTCTTTGGTTGTATTTTTTTTCGCACTTACTACCTTACCAGGAGGAGAGCCCGTTTTTCATCTATTTTGCTTACATATCTGACAGGTTCCTTATTATACCAAATCAGGAACCTGTCTTTTTTTCTCCCACAAACATTTTACTCATACTTTCTGATGAAGATCTCCAGTCGATTACCGAAGCCGTTGGCTACCATGACACTTCGCGGACGTTTACGGTGCGCACGTTGGTTGATTTTTTTCTGCTGGCGGCACTTCACGAATGGAAAAGTTTCCGTCATGGTGCCGATGTGGCGAAAATGTACGGATTGCCGACGTTTCATTACTCGACGGTTTCTAAGAAAGCGAAAGAAGTTCCGTACGAGGTGATGAAGCGCTTATTTGCTTTGGTTGTTTCTAAGTGCAATCGCCAAACCCGCCGTTCGCTTCGCTTTCCAAAAGCATTGCGTATAGTAGACTCCACGACCGTCACCGTGGGGAAAAACCGCCTGACATGGGCACCCTATCATGGGGAACGATCCGGAGTGAAAATGCACGTCGCGTATTCCCCTGAGCAACAAATGCCGAGCGACATCGTAGAAACCGTAGGGTTGCGCCACGATGGACCGGTGGGAGAGCGGCTCACAGACGTACAAACGGTTCTTGTCGAAGATCGAGCGTACTTTAAAATTGAACGCCTCGATCGGTTTGTCGAACAGAAGCAACCGTTTGTGATTCGGATGAAAGACAATGTCGAGATCCATCAAAAAAAGAGCCTAAAGCGCCTTTCTTCCTCCTCTTCTTCTATTGTGGCGGATTTTACTTGCCAGTTAGGAACGAAACAATGTCGTTCCAAAAAGCGCCATCGCGTCGTGATCTTTCAGGATGCGAACGGGCATGAAATCCGTGTGGTCACGAACGTCTTAGAGGCATCGGCGGAAAAGATTGCCGAGATGTATCAAGAACGTTGGACAGTGGAAGTGTTTTTCCGATGGATCAAGCAATATCTAAACGTTCCGACCTTATTTGGCACCAACGAGCATGCGGTATACAACCAACTTTTTGCGGCATTTATCGCTTATGTGTTACTGAGATGGCTATATCATCGAACGGAAAAACGGACAACCTCGTCCCTTACCTTTCTTTCGTTTGTCCGTCGTTTTTTCTCTGGGCAACTTCCTCTCGAATGGAAATCCGAGATGGCAGCTGTCTTATTTGAGTATGCCCGAATATATGGGAGGAGTATGCCTAATTTTGGATAATCAACAGCCGTGTTTCTATAATTTTATTTTTTTCTTCCATTCTCACTAGTGTTGTATTAATTTAATTTTAATCATTAGCATTGCATAAATATAGTTAGAATTTTCTGTTAATTATTTTTTGTGAATTTGTGCCAAAAAGACAAAACCTAAAGAAAGGCGGCACTGTCCATTTGGTAAATATATACAGTTAAATCAGAGCGACAACGACAAAAGGGAGATTATGGACTGGCTCGCCCATCAAATTTTCGCAACCAAACATAAGCTGGTTTCCACAGAGCTCTCTTTAACCAACGAGTAATTCGAAGTAGGGATTTCTTACTTTTCATCTCCAATTGAATGAGAACATGTAAGCAATACGTGATAAGGGCTAAGAAAATTTGATTTTGAATAGCTGTTTCACTCATTCCATAAAAGTGCTTAATTTCTACGTGTTGCTTAAGCCATTTGAAAAAGAGTTCAATAGCCCAGCGAGATCGGTAAATACCACTTATCTCTTCTGCTTTTAAATCAAATCGGTTGGTAATTAAACGAAGTAAGTTCCCTTTTGTGTCCATAACTTCTAGTAGACGATAGACATTTTCAGTACGATTTTGTGTGGTACCAATATAGACCATTTTATCGGATAGAACGTGACAATCATCAGGAAGTGAAAATGTATAGACTTCACGAATGACTGCGTTTTTCTTCAGTCTTGAAACGAAGAAATAGCCATCATCTGTCATCCGGTCAAAACGTTCATAGTCCACATAACCGCGGTCAAACACATACATGGCTTCTTTATCATCCACTAGGACTTCGAGTTGATTTCGGTCATGTTCTTTTGCTGTCGTAATCACTGCTTTTTCAGGATAGACGGTGTCTTTATCCATGAAAACGAGCCGTAAGTGTAGCTTTACACCAGCTTTTGTTTTACGGAATTTTGCCCATTTATAATTGGTCAAATTCAACGGGAGTGTACTCGAATCAATGATTTTCAGTGGCATATTCTTTCCGTTTTTATAATGGTACCGTTGAATTTTCCAAACAAGATCCAAGAACAAATTTGCAAGAATTAGTGGGTTGATCTGATTGTTTTTTCGGGATAGCTGAGAGGCACTTATCGATTCAAATCCGAGTGCTTTTTGAAGATCTTCGTCTACAAGTGCATCACTCATTTCCTCTAAGCTCTTAAATTCGAGCAGTTGGGCTACCAATAAAAATTTAATATAGGCTTCTGTTGTCAGCTTTTTTGTGTAATAGTCCTGTTTCAATTCTTTGACTTGTTCGCTAAGTTTTTGAATATTTATGGGTGAAACCCATTTACCAAATGATGAAATTAGTGTATTCTTGTCCATAACAGTTATCCTTTACGATTGGATTTGGACAGGAACCACCTGTACTTCCATTGTAAAGGATTTTTTTGTTTCGAAATCAATAAAAAATTGAACATTCTTAGTATTTTGAATCATCAGATTTAATTACTGCAATGCTAGTGATAAACCCTGTAAATAAATCTATGTTCAGATATTACCTACCGATTAAGTTATGTTACGATAAAAACAGAATAATCAAAAGAGGATGAAATAAATGAAGGTAGGATATGCGCGCGTTTCCACAGGTATTCAAAATTTAGATTTACAATTAGATGCGCTTAAAAAACATGGCTGTGGGGAGATATTTACCGATAAGATCAGTGGAGCTAAAGATAAACGACAGGGATTAGAAGATGCTCTCCGTTTTGTTCGAACTGGTGATACTTTAGTGGTCTGGCGCTTAGATCGATTGGGAAGGAATATGCAGCATCTTATTAAGATTGTCAATGATCTCAATGATCAAGGCGTCAGTTTTCATAGTCTGCAAGAAAACATTACGATGGACAAGGCTAGCGCTACGGGACAACTTATGTTTCATCTCTTTGCGGCTTTTGCCGAATTTGAGCGTAATCTTATTCACGAACGTTCGGCAGCCGGACGTGCTGCAGCAAGAGCCAGAGGACGATTAGGAGGAAGACCGGAAAAGTTAGATAAGAAAGAATTAGAGATGTTAAAGACACTAGTGGCAAGTGGGACACCTATTACAGATATTGCCCAAATGTGGGGAGTTTCACGAACAACCGTTTATCGATACCTAGAAAAGAAATAAACTAAACTTATGAAGGGACGGGAGGAAATGGCATCAAGAGGAAAGGAACTGCTTACAACTGATCAAAGAGCAGAATTTGTAAGAATTCCGGCTGATATGACCGAACGGGAACTAGAAACCTACTATACTTTTTCTCAATATGACATAGAGATTATTAAAAGGCATAGAAGAGATCATAATCGTTTGGGATTTGCTGTCCAATTATGTGTACTGCGCTATCCCGGATGGTCTCTCACAGACGTTGAACCTATACCAGATTATATAATCCAATATATAGCTAAACAAATCAATGCTAATCCTGATTCTTTCTCTTTATATGCCCAACGTGACCCAACCAAGCATGAACATATGGAAGAAATTCGACAGGTATATGGATATCAGAATTTTTCTTTAAGTACATATCGGGAATTAGCTCAGTATCTTTTGAAACATGCTCTTCAAAATGGAAATTCCATGTATCTGCTTCGAACTGTTCAAGAAGAACTTAGGAATCGAAAAATAATTCTTCCTGGAGTGACTACAATAGAGCGACTCGTGTGGGAAACTCGTCGTAGGGCAGAGGAAAAGATTTTTAAAACCTTAACTGCCACTCTTTCAGTGTGGCAAAAACATAAATTGGATCAACTTATAGATCCTTTTGTGGACAGCAGGAAAACCCCATTAGCATGGTTGAGAGAACTTCCCGGCCAATCATCACCCGATGCCTTTCTGAAAGTAATAGAACGTTTAGAATATATTCGAGAGTTGAAACTCCCATTAAACATGAATGAAGTTCATCCTAATCGATTACTTCAATTATCTCGCATTGGGGCTCGTTATGAACCTCATTCATTTCGTAGATTTAAAGAAAATAAGAAATATGCCATTCTTATAGCATACCTAGTAACACTAAGTCAGGATTTAATTGACCAAGCAATTGAAATTCATGATCGACAAATGATGATTTTACAATCGAAAGGCCGTAAAACACAAGAGGAAATGCAAAGGGAAAATGGAAAAGCAGTTAATGAAAAAGTTGTTCATTTTGCAGATATTGGGGCTGCACTTACCCAAGCACGAGATGAAGGACTTGATCCATTTAGCACCATTGAAAAGGTAATGCCTTGGGATAAAATCGTTGCTTCCGTTGAAGAAGCAAAAAAATTAGCCCGACCAATGGATTATGATTACCTTGATTTGCTAGAGAATCGATTTACTTATTTGAGAAAGTACACCCCTGCTCTTCTGAAATCGTTAGAATTTCGTTCTACAAAAGCAGCAGAACCATTATTACGTGCATTAAAAACATTGAACGAGATGAATAAATCCGGCAAAAGAAAAGTACCAGATGGAGCTCCGTTAGATTTCGTCCCAAAACGATGGGAAAAGCATGTGTATGACGAGGAAGGAATTATTAATCGACATTATTATGAAATGGCTGCCCTAACGGAATTAAAAAATCATATTCGTTCAGGAGACGTATCTGTAGTCGGTAGTAGGCTCCATAAAGACTTTGAGGATTACCTTGTTCCCAAAGATGAATGGACAACAACCAATTTAAAGGAAACTAGACTGGCAGTTCGTTCATCAGCAGAGGAATATCTTGAAGAAAGAAGAAAGGCTCTAGCTGAACGCTTTACATGGATTTCAAATAACCTTGATAGTCTTGAAGGAGTAAATATAGAAAAAGCAAAACTTAGAGTGGATCGTTTAGAAAAGAATACCCCAGAAGATGCACGAACCTTCAGTTTATCCTTATATAATATGCTTCCAAGAATTAAGCTCACTGATCTTTCAATGGAAGTAGCACACTGGACAGGATTTGATGAAATGTTAATACACGCTTCCACCAATCGCCCTCCGAAGGGAGAGGAAAAGGTCATTTTGATGGCTGCACTTATGGCGATGGGAACGAATATTGGGTTGACTAAAATGGCAGATGCTACACCTGGAATTACTTATCACCAGATGGCCAATGCCGCACAATGGCGATTGTATGATGATGCTATAAATCGAGCACAGGAAACTTTGGTAAATTTTCAACACAAACTTGCTTTAGCCTCTTATTGGGGAGATGGCACCACATCTTCATCTGATGGAATGCGAGTACAAGTTGGAGTTTCATCGTTACATGCCGAGGCAAATCCTCATTATGGTACAGGGAAGGGGGCAACCATTTATCGATTTACGAGTGATCAATTTTCATCTTTTTATACGAAAGTCATTAATACAAATGCAAGAGATGCTGTACATGTCATCGATGGACTGCTTCATCATGAAACCGAATTAAATATTGAGGAGCATTATACTGATACGGCTGGTTATACCGATCAAGTTTTTGGTTTAAGTCATTTGTTAGGTTTTCGTTTTGCACCAAGACTTCGTGATTTAGCTGATGCTAAACTATACACCATTCAAAAGCCAAGTGATTTTCCTGATCTAGAAAAATTACTTCGTGGGCGAATTAACACAAAGATTATTCAAAAAAACTTTGATGATGTGCTCCGTTTAGCCCATTCGATTCGAGAAGGAAAAGTGTCTGGTTCGCTGATTATGGGGAAATTAGGGTCATATGCAAGACAAAACAAGTTAGCTACTGCCTTACGAGAAATGGGAAGAATCGAAAAGACTATTTTTATTTTAGATTATATATCTAATGAAGCCCTACGTAGGCGTATTCAGCGAGGATTAAATAAAGGAGAAGCTATGAATGGCTTGGCAAGAGCGTTATTCTTTGGAAAACGAGGCGAATTACGAGAACGAGGACTACAAGATCAACTTCAACGTGCAAGTGCTTTAAACATTATAATTAATGCCATTAGTGTATGGAATACCGTATACCTTACCGAAGCAATAAATTTGTTGAAGGAAAAAGGAGATTTGCGAGAAGACTTGCTAAAACATATTTCACCATTAGGATGGGAGCATATCAATTTTCTTGGTGAATACACCTTTGATATGAAGAAAATAGCTAGTTTAAATTCACTGCGCCCTCTTATTCAATAAAAATAAAAGCCGAAATTTCCTTAGCGTAGGAAAACTCGGCTTTATTCATGTCGAAATTTGCTTAGCGTATGTTTTGCGCTTTTTGTTGGTGGGACCCCAGAACCAAGATGATGAAACAGTTGGCCGAGTTCGATACCAATATAACCAGAACCGATGACCGCTAATCGTTTCGGTACTTCTTTTCGTTCAAGTAGCGTCGTGCTTGTGACGTAATCCACACCCGCAAGCCCAGGAATATTAGGAACTGCCGGAGAAGCACCTGTGGCAATCAGGAAGCGGTTCGCTGATAATTTTTTCCCATTGACTTCTACTGTCGTTTCGTCTAAGAATACCGCTTCTCCTTGTATGAGCGTAAATCCATATTCGTTGATGAGATTTACATATTTCGTTTGGCGTAGATCGCGCACTAATTCATTTTTTTGCTCGATTAGTGCAGATAAATCGACCGTTCCTGCAGACGTATGCAGCCCAAGAAACGGATGATTTTTTGCTAAGTAGTTTATTTCTCCTGCCCGGAGCAACGTTTTTGAAGGGACACAGCCGATATTAACGCATGTTCCTCCTATCGTTCCTCTTTCAATCATGACAACTTTCGCCCCGTACTTGCTTGCCTCGATTGCCGACGCAAAAGCGGCAGCACCAGAGCCAATGATGATGTAGTCATATTCTCTTGTTGCATCAACTTCCCCTGCTTCTATCGGCTCATAACCAGCCATAGTTATGGCTTGTTTTGCCGTTTCCACGTTGGCATGAGGAAGTTCAAACACCGCTTCTCTACGACGAAAACTAACATCAATGGATTTTGCGCCGATTTGTTTAAGAATCGAAGCAATATGTTTTTCACAGCTTGGACACGTCATTCCTTCAATGAGCATCATATATCTTTTCATGTTGAAAATTCCTCCTCAATTAGCATTTCAATCATCGGGCACTCGTATAACGCTTTTTCGTCCGGGCACCGCTTCTGCAAGTCTTGTAGCACATGTACTACTCGCTGCAAGTCTTTGATTTGCTTTTGCACTTCTTCCACTTTTTTCGATACAAACACATACATATTCGCGCATCTTTCCTTATCTTGATCGACAATGCCAAGTAGCTGATGAATTTCCGTTAAAGAAAATCCGAGTTGTTGCAGACGTTTAATGAATTGGACGCGCTTTGCATCTGCATCTGAATATAAACGATACCCCGCTTCTGTTCGCATAGGGAGTGGAAGTAGCTGTCGCTTTTCATAATAGCGGATCGTTTCTTTATTCACGCCACACCGTTTGGCTAGTTCGCTAATCCGATACATTGAATGACCTCACTTCCAATTTAAGTATAAACTTTGTACTAAGTTTGCATGGGTAGAAGACCGATACGGTGTATCATGGCAACTGTCTCTCGGAAATTAGTAGCTAGAAGAAAATAAGCTGTTGACACAAGCTCAACAGCTTATTTTTATCTCATCCGCTTTTATATAGAAGGAAATAAGTTTTTATATTGTTCATTTATGAAAAATTCTCCTAGAAAGATAAGCAGCAAATTAAAAAGACATCTCCACATACATATATTCATGACAATGATGGCAATGTGGATATGGAAAATCCCAAGGCAATTCCTGATTGCAAATTTTACATTTTTTCATATAGCGTATCAAATGTTTAGATAGTACTTCAAATATTTTTTCAGAAATTTTTTCTTTTAGTTCAAAAACCTCTTCTTCGTTAAAAGACAACGATTGAGAATAAGCAAATGACGTAAATAACATAAGCTGTTTATAGCCGTTCTCCAATTCATCAATTGCATCGACCGACGTAAGGATAGGCGGCAGAGATACCTTCCCTTCCGTTAAATATTCTCTAATCATCGTTAGCCAACAATCTGTTATCTTCGTTTCTTCGATTGAAAACGGAACGAAACAGAAAGATAATTTCTTCCAAAGAGGAAGTTCGATCTTCATCTTTTTCAATGCTTTCTCTAAAACGAACATTTTTCTTTCCCATTCGCTTATTTCACGAACACGATAAGGCGTTTCTTTTAATTCGTTTTGATAAAAGCTCCATGCCCGTTTGAATAAATCGAATGATTCGTAAGGAAATTTTTTTAGTGATTCGATTGATATAGGGAGAAAACTATATTCAATAGGAGCTACCGGCGCCTCTAACAACTTTTTTATTTTTTTTCGATTTACCATAGCGCAGACGAACCCTTCTTCATATATTCCTTTTCTTCCTGCTCGTCCTGCGATTTGCTGTACTTCTTCTGCTTTTAACGTTCGAACGGCTTTCCCATCAAACTTTTTACTTTCCATAAAGATGACTCTTCGAATAGGAAGATTCATTCCCATGCCGATAGCATCGGTTGCTATTAATATATCGGTTAACCCTTTCCGAAATTGCCTGACTTGTTTTCTTCTTGTTTCAGGAGGCATGCTTCCGTACAAAACCGAGACGTTATATCCTCGTTTTACGAGTGAAGCGGCAACATGGAGAACGTTCTTTTTTGAAAAAACAATAAGTGCATCTCCTTTTTGCAAGTCATTTGGAAAAGAAAAATCCTTTTCTTCCCAAATGAGTGGAGTGGTACGTTTGTGTTCGATTACTTCAAAATCAAACTGATGGTAAGTTAGCAGTGTTTGAAGCAAGCCAACAGCATGCGGTGCAACAACCAAATGAATTTCTTTCGCTTTCGCCCCGATAATCGCTTTGACCCAAGCAGCCCTCCTCGTTTCATCCGCTAATAATTGACATTCATCAATAACGACAACTTCAAATTCCTCGTTGACATTCACCGACTCGACCGTTGCGCTTATATGTGTACTGCCATGTACATTTTTTCTTTCTTCCCCTGTTATTAAGGCACATGCAATACCGTGGGAACACATCTCTTCAAACTTTTCTAACGCAAGCAATCTCAATGGGGCTAAATACATCCCTGTTTTCGCTTGAAGCAACCGTTGCATCGAATCATATGTCTTTCCAGAATTAGTCGGACCGACATGAACGACATATTTTTTGTGAACCGATGAAGCGGAAAGTGATAAAGGGTGGTCAAAAATTTGCTTGCTTATCGCCTTTAAGTGGCGGTTAAACTCTTTAGAATGAAGAAACGAGCGTTCAAATTCCTCCATTGATGTAAACCACGTACTCAACCAGCGGTTCATTTTCTGTGGATTCCATTCTATTGAACATTGATATTTTTCGTTTAGCAACTGTACATACGTATACGCAATTTTAGATAAAATCGCTTCGTATTCCTCTTTCGTTCTTCGTTTTTTATCCACTTCTTTTATAAAAGTCGGATAGTGCCGCATTTTATCAAGAATTATTATCATCTCTTTAGAACAACTATTCTCGAGCAAGCGACAGAGCTCCTCCCATTCATCGTACAGGGCTTTTGCTTCTTTTTTTACTTCATGGAGCCATATGCCTACGTGTTGATCAATAATGGATTCACAAACTTTCCATATAGATGTTTGACGAATGGCAAGAAAGGCTTGGAAGCGAGTTTTTATTTCGTTCGTCAATTCTGTTTCTACGTATTTAACTATTTGTGCTAGGTGTTCTTCATCCACCACACCAAAAAAGGCTTGTACTAGCTTCTCGCTCGAAAAAGCTGTTATCTTTAATGAATCATCTAACAGCATTTCCCCGTACTCCTCTTGAATTTGTTTTTTTATCTGTTCCTTTCTTGCAAATAACCAAGAAGATAGAGCATTGTTCAAAAAATGCAAATCCACTGGTTTTTCTATTTGTTTACATAACTGTTGAAACGGATATTCTTTGCGATAGAGAAATGACAATTCATACTGGCCAAAATGCTCAAGCAAATCCAATGTGATTTCTTCAATTTCCCAGTCTAATAGCTCATTTACCCCATAAATAAGGTCTTCCATGTCCATTTCTTCTACCTCATTTGACCACCCTTGGGTGATGAGATACGTACGTACTTCGTCCACTCCTAATTCCCTCACACAATCAGCAAGTAGGTCATAAAGAAACGTTTGTATTTTCTCTTCGCATCGATTGAATAAATTTTCATCGAAACAATACAGATCTATATCGTCCCAAACGTCCTTTACTGTACGAAAAGGTTCGGGCGTAATTTCTAACGACACCAATTCTTCTTTTATAAGATGAAAGATGTCTTCTTCCAAAATCGCAAACCGATGACTTAATCGCGCTTGTAATTTCTCTAGTATATTTGTTGGCTTCTTTACGGACATTGAAGTGAAATTTTCCTCCCTTTTCTCATTCATTTTACGCCTTTCGTCCTCCTTTATTTTCCTATTTACTGAAGTGCAGGGCTTTTTTTATCGATACCCACGGCCGATTATGTTCCCAACGGACGTGCACATCTATTTGAAACGTTTCTGACAAATAATCGTCAGTGAGTATTTTTTCTTTTTGTCCGGCTGCTATAATTTTTCCATCTTTTAATAATAAAACATGGGTCATTTCTTCGATGATTTCTTCAATATAATGTGTGACATATAACACGTGGCATACTTTTTTCATGATAACGTCTTTAATGAGTGCTAAAAGTTCTTCTCGTGTTAACATATCTAGTCCTACGGTTGGTTCATCCAGTATGAGTAGCTTTGGCTTTGCCATTAGTGCTCGAGCAATCAGTACCTTTCTCTTTTCTCCTTGCGATAAGGTGCGATACGTTTTTCCTTTTAAGTAACCAATTCGAAAGACATTCATCCATTGTTCGGCTTGATGAAAATCTTCGACTGTGACAGGCTCATACAGCCCAATCGAAGCAAATTTTCCGCTAACAATTACCTCTTCCACCGTTTCCGATTCTAATGTAGGTTGAAATCTCTCAAACGAGTTGCTTACAAACCCGATGTGTTTGCGGAGTTCTGGCAAATTTGTTTTTCCAAATCGGTGCCCTAATACGGAAACTTCTCCTTTTGATGGGTATTCATAACCTAATAAAATATTAAGTAGCGATGTTTTTCCTGAACCATTTAACCCGAGAATGACCCATTGTTCATTTTCTTGCACTTCCCAATGTAGACGGTCTAGAATGACGCGCCCTTCTCTAATAAATGAAACATTTTTCATCTCAACAATCATTCCTCTTCCCCCTTCTTTACAAACTTCTCAAGCAACATCGACGAAATAAATCCCGGAAATCCGGTGAAAAAAATAAACATTTCCCATCTCTTTCGCCACCTGCTTAATTCTTGGTCTAAAGCATTTTGTTGATCAATCCCCAACGATTTTACACATCATTTCGCTAAAATTGACAAAACTCCTACTTCCAAATGTATGTTTTCTACAACTCTACATGAAGGTTGTGCTTATTTCTGTTTATTAAACGTTTTCAGGAAAATCCGCTCCCACCACTTCCATGGCAACCAGTTTTTCAGCATTAACGTCAGTTTGACTCCTCTCCCTACAGGGTAACGCAAACGAGGAGTCGGCGATTGGACGGCTTTAATGATTTGCCTAATGACTTCGTCAGGGGGTGGTGCTGTTTTAGCTACTCGATTCACGTATTGCACAATGGTTTTCATTTCTTTTGCATATGGTGAATCGGAACGGACGGACACTCCTTGAAGTCCTTTCGACCAAATATTTGTTTTGAATGACCCAGGCTCGATTAAGACGACATGTACTCCGTACGGCAACATTTCTAAACGAAGCGATTCGCTAAATCCTTCGACAGCAAATTTTGAAGCGACATATGGCCCCATCGCCGGAAAACCGACTCGTCCACTAATGCTACTAATGTTGATAATCTTACCGCTACGTTGCGTTCGCATAATCGGCAAAACAGCTTTTGTGACGGCAACTAACCCAAAAAAGTTCGTCGCAAATTGACGCTCCCACTCTTCAATTGAGAGTTCCTCGACAAAACCACCAACGGCAAACCCTGCGTTGTTAACTAATACATCGATTCGTCCATAGCGATTAGTTACATCATTCACGACCGATTCCACCGTAGCGAAATCGGTGACATCGAGAGATATGACTTCTATCCGATCGTACACGCCGGCTTCAGACGCCACGGTTGTAAGCATTTCTTTGTTTTGCATGTTTCGCATCGAAGCAACGACCTGATATCCTTCACGCGCAAGTGCAACACTGACGAGTAGTCCAAACCCGCTTGAGGCTCCTGTCACTAGCGCCACCGACGGGGAGTTTACATTTTGGTTCACAACAATCCTCCTCGCTACTATAAAGAAACATTTATTGGAATTAGATAACGATAGGCAATATTCCTGCCATTTTGAAAAATCGACCTCCATCACGTACTGATGGAGATCGATTTTTTCTTTGGTTTAAGTTCTTTTGTTGTGACAACAAGCATAGCTCCACTCAACACAATCAGTCCCCCAATCATTTGAATAGACGACATGTTTTCATGTAAAAATACCATCGATAGAAGAAACGTCACGATTTACAAAAATTTATGTGTTTGCTTCTTTTTTGTTGAGAGAAAACACCATGTTTTCTTGTTTGCTGTAAATATTAAGTAAAATACCACTAAAGACAAACGCTGCGCCAATAATATGAGTGAATGTCAAATGTTCATTAAAAAACATCGTACCCATCACAGTAGCAGAAATAGGCATGACATTAATGAAAACAGAGGCGGTTGAAGCACCTACTTTTTGAATGCCGTTATACCACCAAACAAAGCTGATCGCTGAAACAAAAATAGCAACGTATAGAACGCTCAACCAAACATCCCATCCGCTCGCTTCGATGGATGCGAAGGAAGTATAATATAGCGCAAACGGCGCTAGAAATAGCGTCCCAAAACCTGTTGCATATGTTGTTGCCGCAAGAGGACTAAACTTTTTCATCGCGATTTTTCCGATGACAGAGTATGTACTCCAGCTAAGACATGCCCCCACTAGCACGAGATCGATTGGGGAGAATCCTATGTCAATAAGCACAGAAGGATGACCATCTGTAATAATATATATAGCTCCAAATACTGCAAGAAACATTCCTAGTACGCTTCTTCTGTTCAATTTTTCTTTTAAAAACAACGCAGATAAAAGCGTAATGAGCGGTGCATTGACTGCAATGACTAATGAACTTTTGACAATTGGTGCATATTTTGTAGCGATAAAAAAGACCTGAATCCGTGACAAAACATCTTTACAATGGTCGCAAACCGTTGATACGATAAGGGAAAACGACGTTGACGACTCTTCATCAAGTAGGTGAATGTGATGAAAGATTTCCCGATTCGGTTTGTATTGACAGATGAAGCGATTACTCCAAGTGCTGGGCTTGCTCTCGTGGGCTACTTACTGCACCAAACGAAGCTGGATAAACGAGTAAACGCACTTCGGCTCCCAACGGTTCGTCGAGATGTGCACATTTCCCATAGCGACGTCATTCGCTCGATGATCGGCTTGCTTGCCACAGGAAAAACGGATTTTGATCATATCGAAGCGTATCGTCAGGACGATATCTTTTCGACATCAATGGGCATTCGGCACGTACCTTCCTCCCCAACGTTGCGACAGCGTCTCGATCAGCTCGCTTGTCTCCCGATGACCGAAACCATCATTTGGGAGGAATCGATGCGTCTGTTGGTTCGACAACACGCTACCTTGTCCGCTTGTTGGACGAAAGGGAAAACGACATGGCTTCCCCTTGATATAGATGCTTCCCCATTTGATAACTCCGATACGAAAAAAGAAGGAGTGAGTCGAACGTATAAAGGATTTGACGGTTTTACGCCGTTGTTTGCGTACGCAGGGAAGGAAGGGTATATCGTTCATGCCGAGCTGCGTCCAGGGAAACAACATGTACAAGACAACATGCCTTCGTTTTTAACTACCGCCATCCGTCGAGCTCGTCCGCTGACCTCGTCTCGTCTGCTTGTCCGCATGGATGCAGGGAACGATGCGGAAGCGAATGTGCACGTATGTCTAAAGGAAGACGTGGACTTTGTCATCAAGCGAAACTTACGCCGAGAATCGAAAGCGCTTTGGTTCCAGATCGCTTCGCAAAAGGGCAGACGCGTCGATGATGGACAAACAGAAGGAGTACAAACGTATGAGTTATGCCTTCCACAGACAGCAGCAATCGATGGACACACGTATACGTACGTTCAAGTCACCCAAGTGACGGAACGAACGATGGAACGAAATGGACAGCTGATGCTCGTTCCTGATTACGAAGTCGAAAGCTACTGGGTGCGCCTCGAAGGATACGAGCATGTTCGAATGAGTGATGTGCTCGCATTGTATCACGATCATGCGACATGCGAACAGTTTCATAGCGAACTGAAAAGCGACTTAGATTTAGAGCGACTTCCATCAGGGAAGATGAAAACGAATGCGCTCGTGTTAGTCATGGGAGCATTCGTGTACAACCTTCTTCGCCTGATTGGACAAGATCTATTAAGCGATCCGAGACATCCATTACATCATAAAGTGAAACGCCGCCGCATCAAGACGATCATTCAGACGGTGATCACGATGGCAGGTCGACTCGTCCGCCGATCACGACAGATCTGGATGAAACTGACGCGAAGGAGTGGGTACAGTATACTCCTACTGAATGTGTATCAAAAATGGAAAGAGGCAAGATAACAAACAGATGTTCGGGTACTCATATCCATCACTCCCCCCTGTACTTTTTTTGTCTCTTTTTTGGTTTGTATCTCCATAAAAGAGGATTTATCTCGTTTTCAAACATGAAAGTGGTGCAGGGAATCATCAAAAAAAGGGATGTATGGATCATATATCCATAGAACTAACACCAAAATCAAAGTTGATTTCCAACCATCACGGATTCAGGATAAAAATTTTTCCAAACAGATCACGAAGATATGTATATGAAAGAAAACAAAAGGTATGCAAGGACAGATGCATCATTTTTTTGTCTTTTAACTGTAGTTGAGCAATTTTCGTTACAATAATTACCATTTAAAAAGAGACAAACAGGGTACCCCTTATGCCACGTGGAGCTGTTTTTTCACGGTATCAATGGGAATATTTTGTTTCGCTGCACGGTAAATGAACTCCACGAGGCTATGTCCTTTTCTCTTGCGCAGGAGATCGAGCCCATCCGAAAAATCACTGTTAGACTCGAACATGCTGTACATATACGCAAGTTGCACCAAGATCCAATACCGTTTCACCGCCCGACGCCCGCGAACGCGGTATCCATCGAGTTTCAGCTGGTCTTTCGCTTGACGGAAAAAACATTCGATCGACCAACGTGCAGCATAGTAGCGCAAGATCTCTTCATCGCTTAGCTCGCGATCGGTGCTCAAGACGCAATGAAGATGTTTCGGCGTCATCGGCTGATCGGCTTTCCATGCGAGCAGCACCACGGCATCCTTGAGACCGTTCAGAGCGCCTTCGTAGCGATACACCCGATAACGCTCTTTTCCCACCGTGACGAGGCGGGTATCCCGTGGCTCCATAGATTTGGCAAATTCTTTTGCTTGAATGGCCGTCCCTTTTGGATAGAGAATCCGATTCGTCTTCAGCATCGCGATGACGTGGAACCCTTTTTTCAAGCAGGCTCCCACGAGGGTTTTCGATGGATACCAAGAGTCCATGAGCACATAAACGGGGCGACTCACATCCAACGAAGAAAGCATCTCGATCGCGAGTTCCCCTTTGCTTTTCCCCGCCGTCTTGTCGTAGAGGCGAAAGGCAAAAGGAAACGCTTGAGTCATCGTATGAACCATGAGCCAAACGAGAGAATGTCCCCAAATCGATTTTTTCTCTGCGTGACAATAGTGCCAATCACACCCTTGAATGGCGTGTGTTGCCCGTGACGAGGGCTTCGTTTTTTGGCAAATCGTATCATCGATCGAAACAAAAATGGGTTGATTCTCTCGTTTCGAGCTGCGTTCGACACGATGAAGCACCCACTGCTGGAGTTTGCGAAGCAGCGTCTCTTCCTCCCATGGGCTTTTCGTGAAAAAATGGCTCAGTGTCGTGCGATGGTTCGGATGAAAACTCCCATGATGTAGATCGGTCAGCGTTCCCGAAAAGCCCTTTGTAATCATCGCATCCACGATATGAACGAGATGCTTCATGACAGGTTTCGAGAAATAAAGGGCCAACCCCAACATCGTCAAAAACTTGTGGATTCCTTGGTGATGTGCTAATCTATTCATGAGACATGAACCTCCTTGTGAATGGTTTGTTGGCACATCTATTCTAACCAAGGAATCGGGTTCATGTCTTCTTTTTTGTTTGGTTGTAAATTTATGTTAGTAAATTTGCTCATCTACAGTTTTAAGCAAATTGTCCATCGATGTACGATATATTTTCTTGTGCTATTTATTATTTTTGACTATGATCAAAAAGGAACATGTAGAAGGGAGATCTTTATGAAACATACAGACATATACATCTTATCTGGATTTCTTGGAAGCGGGAAAACGACACTATTAAAGCGTTTCTTGCAAAGTGAAAAAGAACGAGGACGAAAAATAGCGGTTGTGATGAATGAAATTGGCCAAGTGTCCATTGACTCACATGCTGTTTCAGAAGATGCTGTACTAAGCGAATTATTAAGCGGCTGTGTATGTTGTACCATTCAAGATCAATTTGAAGTAGAGCTTTATTCGTTGCTCCAGCAACATTCATTAGATGTCATTTACATTGAAACAACAGGGGTAGCGCATCCTGTTGAAGTGCTCGATGCGTGTGTGTCGCCATTACTTGCTCATCGTCTTCAAATGAGAGGTATCATCACGACAATCGATGCAACACGTTGGATGAATCGTCAACAACTCTCCATTCCCTTGCAAATGTTATTAAAAGAACAAGTTCGTCACGCGGATGTATTAATTGTCAATAAGACAGATGAATTACACCCAGAAGAACAAGCAAAATTGTCGTTTGAGTTACAAACGATTAACAATGAAGCGCGTACAATTTTTACAACATTTTCTAACGTACGAATGGAAGATATTCATTTGTTATCGAAGCGGGTAAGAAACGAGCATGAGCGAATGAACATCGAAAGATTACGCATTCAAACATACGTACATACATTTACAAGCCCGATTGATTTAGATGTGTTCGAACAATGGGTACGGCAGTTACCTGATACCATTTACCGAATGAAAGGGTTTTTACGCTTTACTCGTACAAGTGGGGTTTATTCTTTTCAGTATGCATACGGTACACCGCTCTATATGAAAGAGGAAATGAATGTTCCGCTACATTTTGTTGTGATTGGTGAACAATTGGATAAACAAACACTAAAACAACAACTCGATAATATGCAAAAAGGAGAAGGTTAATATCCCTCTCCTTTTACTTTCGTCCAAAGTCCGCTTTAATTTCTCCCCATTGCTCGGTTTCCCATTTCATAATTTCATTCGTATAATGGTGCGTGCGCAACCAACTTTCAGCACGTTCAACAAGTTGCCAGGCACGTTCTGTTTCAGCGTTGCGAACGAGCGTTGTATTCGCCTTTTTTTCTTTCACCCATTTGATAGCCGTAGCGGAGTCTGAATAAATCGGCCAATTTTTGTTTTGTTTTTGTAGCCACGCTAGTCCATGTACAATGGCTAAAAACTCACCAATGTTGTTTGTTCCGATCATCGGACCAACATGAAACAACTCTTTCCCTGTTTTCGTATGTACCCCTCGATATTCCATCCATCCTGGATTCCCGCTACATGCTGCATCTACGCAAATGCTTTCTTCTATATAACTCATTGAACGTTCGACGATCTTATTCTTCTTCGTGCCACCCATCATTGGACCAGATGCAAATGCTTGCTCCGCTTCTTCTTTCGATAAAAATGAGCGATATTTTGCCCCGGGAATGCCAATGACGTACTGTTTACACTCGTCCCAAGAAGAAAAAATACCTGTTTTCGCCCCTTGCCAAACGACATAATACTTTTTCAATTTGTCACATCCTCACGAATTGGAATAAAGAAACAAAGTTGAAGGTCACAAAAGAAGGAATGAAAGAGGAAGATGGCGGAGGAGGGGGGATTCGAACCCCCGCGGGCTTTGACACCCCTATCGGTTTTCGAGACCGACCCCTTCAGCCGGACTTGGGTACTCCTCCGTACAGTGGGGTGCCAAAGAAATTATAGCGAAAACATGATTTTTCGTCAATTACTTTTTTGTTTTTCAATATAGTCAACAAGCCCCATTGCGCATACTTGTAAATCAAGTTGAAGTAGTTGATATACATCAGCATCATCTGGTACTTGTTGTTTACGCAAAAAGGTGCGAACGATCTCAAATAAACGATTGAAAACGGCCTCGGTTTTTTCTGTAAACGATTGATTGGCTTGTTCACTCAAGACTTCATTGCCTACTTGAACAAAAATAGGAAGCCAGTAGTGCAACTGTTCCCAAACCGTTTGCACTTGTTGCGACATGCCAAAATGACCGAAATATATACGCCCCGGACGTAATGCCTTAAATCTTTCAATGGATGCAAGCATCGCCTCGGGATCAAATTGATTTGGTGATGTAGATGGCAAATATAACTCCATGTCATATGAAAGTAACTGTGGATAAAAAACACCTGCCGTATCACCTGTAAAAATACCGTTGCTTTTTTCGTCATAAATAGAGAAATGGTGATTCGCATGCCCTGGTGTATGAAGAAACGTTAATGTACGATCTTCTCCGATTTGTAACGTTTCCCCATCTTCTTTTATGACCAGTCGGTCTTCTGGAATTGGAACGATCGGATCAAATAACGCATCAAATTTTTCACCATAAACCGCTTTTGCTCCTTGAATAAGACGAGACGGATCAGCCAAATGTCGCATTCCCTTCGGATGAACAAATACGCGAGCATTTGGACAATGCTGCAATAACACACCCGCCCCGCCCGCGTGATCTAAATGAATATGAGTGACGATAATATTTTTCACATCGTGTAAGTTAATGGACAATGCTTCTAACCCTTTAATTAAATGTGGGATCGAGGGGCTTGCGCTCGTTTCAATAATTGTCACTTCTTCCTCTTGAAATACATATGCTCCTGTTCGTTGAGCAGTTTGTAAGTCATATAAATCAATAAGCGAAATACTAAACCCTAAATCAACTGGTTTTGTCATGCGTATTCCCCTTCCATTGTTTGAATGAGTCGGGTGAAATGATAAACGATTTTTGCTGTCAGTCCCCAAATGACTTTATCCTTGTAATAATAAAAATGTTCTTCAATTTGTCGCGGCCGCCAATTATACTGCCTTCCCCCTGGGATATGTTCGAATGGAAAATGCTCTTCGGGTTTCGGTTCAAGCTGAACGTGATATATGTCTGGCTTTGTTTCAACAAAGAAGGATAGCGGAACGGTAAATACTTCTGCCACTTCTTTTTCATTTATTTTCATGCACGTCATATCTACAAACGCAGCAAACGGATAAATGACCATACCGAAAGGCGACAACATGTAATCAAGCGGGACGATGTGTGTAATATTTTCTTTTTGAATACCTAGCTCTTCACACGTTTCACGAACAGCGGCATTGCTCGGATTTTGATCACATTCGTCTATCTTTCCACCTGGAAAACAAATTTCCCCCGGTTGACGACGCAAATATAATGAGCGTACTTCAAATAAAACAAATATATCGTCATTTTGACGGACGAGCGGGAGAAGTACGGCATATTGAGCAAATGTGTCAAAGTCCATGATCGTTGGCGTTCGCTGTTGCAACTTCTCCATCGCGGTATACAACCTTTTTTTCATCAGTAAACATCCCTTTTCGTAAATACATAAAAAGAAATGATAAGCGCCACAAGCGCCCAAATGGCTAGTACAGTCATCGAAAATGAAAGTGTCATTCCATCAATAGGCGGTGCCATGCCACTAACGTAGCTTGTGAGTCGCAAATTGACCATAAACAAATATTTTGCGGATTCCCACGACGACACCATGCTTGATAAAATCGCTCCAGAAATAAGAGCGGCGAGCATGATTCCCATTACTGCTGCTGTGCTACGCAGCAACACGGAAAGCATAAATGTAAGCGTGCCGACGACGAGTGCAACAAAAAAAGCAAGTCCAAATTCAATAAGTAAGTATTTCCATTGAGGAATGAGGTGAACACCCGCTGTATTTAATTCTTCACCTTGGATCGAAAATCCTGTTAAAAGAGGCAAATTCCATCCGCCATATCCAAATACAATGCCCGAGATGGCATACGATAAAACTGCAACGGAAAACACGATAAAGGATGTAGATAAAATCATAGCGATATATTTGCTCATTAAAATTTTCCATCGTTTCACAGGACGTGTCAACAATAGTTTAATTGTTCCCCCGCTTGCTTCTGACGAGACAAGGTCAGCGGCAATGACCATAACAAGAAGCGGCAAAAACAGTTCAATCGAATTTTCGATGAACATGCGCATAAACGTCGGTGCACCAGGTGCCATCGGATTAATGTCATTGTCTAAATAATATTGTTGTTGTTGTAAACGAATTTTAAGAAATTTTTTCCACTCTTCAGAAATTCCTGTCGAATTTAACCGATTTTGTGTATCGATGATTTGTTGTTGTAGTTGTGTGCGCCAATCTGTTGTTCCGATTCGTTCTCGGATCGTTTCGACTTGTTTAAATTGCGCATATGTAAATAAGCTAACGAGAACAGCAACAATTGCTGCGATAATAAACAACCGTTTTTTACGAACGATTTTTAACATTTCATTGTATACGAGATTAATCAATCGTTTCCCCTCCTGTTAATTCGATAAATAAGTCTTCGAGTGTTGGAAGTTTGCGCTCAATACTACTCACACTCACTCCAGCTTCAATTAGGCGGGCATTACAACGGGCGATGACTTCGTTTGATTCGTAAACTGTAACGATGAAGTCATCTTTTTCACCTAGAACGGTTGTTTCGTTTTTTAATATTTGTTTTGCGATATGAATCGGGTGAACATTCCAGTATATCCGTGCTTGTTCTTTCAATAAATGTTCAACTGTATCAATACGAATAATTTCCCCTTTAGACATGATGGCCACCCGATCACACATCAGTTGTATTTCGCTTAACAAATGGGAAGAAACGAGAACGGTTAACTGTTCTTGTTCGGCAAGTGTACGAATAAATTGTCTCATTTCACGAATGCCGACAGGGTCTAGACCGTTCGTTGGCTCATCTAAAATGAGCACGGTAGGTTTTCCAAGTAACGCTTGTGCGATACCGAGACGCTGCCGCATGCCAAGAGAGTATGTTCGAACAAGATCATGAATCCGATTTTGTAAGCCGACGAGCTCAACAACTTCTTGAATGCGTGTTGTAGAAATGGATGGCAACATACGTGCAAAATGCTCAAGATTTTCCCATCCGCTTAAATATGGGTAAAGTTCAGGATTTTCAACGATACAACCAATATGTTGAATGGCTTTTGTAAATTGTTTTTGCAAGTCATATCCGCAAACAAAAATCTTCCCGGATGTCGGCTTGATTAATCCGACGAGCATACGAATCGTCGTTGTTTTTCCTGCGCCATTTGGGCCTAAAAAGCCGAACACTTCTCCTTTTTTTAAAGAAAATGAAAGTCCTTTAATAATTTCTTTTTTTCCAATCGTTTTTTTTACGTTTTGTACAACTAACGTTTCTTCCATTATTTCTCTCCTTCCGTTAATGTGATAAGTGCGGCGACGCGTTCACCTATTCGTTTGTATCCCTCTTTATTTGGATGGAATTTATCCGTATATAAATAGTCGTTTACTTGAAGTTCGAACAAATCGTACGTTGGAACACAAATGATGGACTTGTATTGGGCGGCCACTTCGGATGCGGCATAGTTCCAATTTCGCACAATCGCCGACGTTTCTTTTCCGTTGTCTAAATCATTAAATGGATTGTATAAGGCGATATAAAATACAGGTGCATCTTCGTTCATCTCACGTATAAGTAGGAAAATTGTATTTAGTTGTTCAATAAATTTTTTCTTCTCTTTTTCTATTTGTGTTGTCGACAAATCGCGTAATGCTTCACCACCGCGAAATAAATCATTTCCTCCAATCGTCATCAAGATGATGTCTGCTTCTATTATTTGACGTTGCACTTCTTTTTGTTTCAACTGTTCAATAAGCTGTGCAGACCGTTGCCCTTTAATTGCTAAATTAGTAAATTGAATTTGTTTGTCTGTTCGTTTTTTAAGTTCATCCATCACATGACCGACATATCCTTTTCCTGTTTCATCTCCAGTTCCACGCGTTAACGAATCGCCGAGAGCGACAATCGAAAGCGCATCTTTTTGTTTTGAGTTTGAATTTGTCACCTCGATTTGTTTTGTTGATGAAGAAGATTCATAAAAAAATTGGTCTTGAATAGTAACGATTAAACCGAAAATCCATAACATCGTTGTGGCAACACAAATGGCGACAACGATTGAAATGATTCGTTTAGCCACGATATCACCCTTTCCTTTTTTCTACCTCTCATCATATACCATTTGTTGTGTAAACACATAATGAAAACATGCAAAAAAGCGAGCCCAATGTGCTCGCTCTTAAAACTTCGTTTGATAATGTTCAATTTCCCAAGTATGAACAGCTGTCCGATAGCTATCCCATTCATTCTTTTTCATCGCTACGTATTCGTTAAATACGTGATCTCCTAATGTATGACGGCCAATTGTGCCATTTTCTAGTTCTTCAATCGCTTTCCCTAAACTACCTGGAAGGTTTTCAATACGAAGCTCTTTACGACGTTCATTCGTCATATGGAAAATATCTTCGTCGATTGGTGCTGGACAAGTGAGTTCTTTTTCTACACCATCAAGCCCTGCCTCAGCAATAACTGCAAATGCTAAATACGGATTGGCAGATGGATCTGGACAACGAAGCTCAACGCGTGTTGCCAATCCTCGTTTTGCAGGGATGCGAATTAATGCGGAGCGGTTCGATGCCGACCACGCAATATAACAAGGCGCTTCATATCCTGGGACGAGACGTTTATACGAGTTGACTAATGGATTCGTAATGGCTGCGAAACTTTTTACGTTATTCAATAAACCAGCAATAAATTGATATGCCGTTTCAGATAATTGATTGTCATCGGCTGGATCAAAAAACGCATTTTCTCCATCTTTAAATAAAGAAATATTTACGTGCATTCCTGAACCGTTAATACCAAAAATCGGCTTTGGCATAAACGTAGCGTGCAATCCGTATTTTTTAGCAATCGTTTTTACAACCCATTTGTATGTTGTGGCGTTGTCAGCAGCACCTAACGCATCGGCATATTTGAAATTAATTTCATGTTGACCCTCAGCAACTTCATGGTGTGAGGCCTCGACTGTAAATCCCATTGCTTTTAACGCACGATAAATATCTAAGCGGACACGTTCTCCAAGATCTTTTGGAGATGGCTCAAAATAGCCACCGCTATCTTGTGGTTTTGTTGTTGGGTTTCCGTTTTCATCCGTTTCAAATAAGAAGAACTCTAACTCAGGACCGACGGAGATCGTGTATCCTTTTTGCTTTGCGCGTTCCACCGTTTTTTTCAATACGTTACGCGGGTCTCCTTCGAATAATGTTCCGTCGGGATTGACGACAGAACAGAGAAAACGCGCCTCCGCGTATCCATTCTCTACTGTCCAAGGCAATACAGCGAATGTTTGTAAATCAGGGAGTAAATATAAGTCCGAACGATTGATCGGTGAGAATCCTTTAATCGATGATCCGTCGAACATTATTTTTCCTTCTACTACATCATCTAGTTGCTCCGCTGTAACTGTGACATGTTTTAAAATCCCTTCAATATCAACAAACTGCAAATGTAATAGTTCAACATGTTTTTGCTTTATCACTTCTTTAATTTGTTCAAGTGTCGAAGTGTTTGTTTGTTCAGAAACAAGCAATTTACTCATGTTACATTACCTCACATTCTTATGTATAGTTTTATAACATGAGTTTATTATATGGAATCATTTATCGTTTTTCAATAGTTTTTTATCAAATTTTCTGTATTTTTATTTTAAAAAAGACACGCTTTCCATAAGCGTGTTTGAACAAACAAAAACGACGGAACCCCTACCTCTCCTCCGTCCTTGCAGCTCCGAAGCTGCGCCAGTGTGAATTTGTTTTGTTGCATATAAAAACGGGATCTCACGAAAAGCGAGACCCCGTACGTTTGACGATTTATGCTTTTTGGACGTTTGCCGCTTGCGGCCCACGATTGCCATTCACGATGTCAAATGTTACTTTTTCGCCTTCTTCCAACGTTTTGAATCCAGTACTTTGGATCGCTGTGAAGTGAACGAATACGTCTGTACCTCCGTCCGTCTCAATGAATCCAAAACCTTTTTCTGCATTAAACCATTTTACTTTACCTGTGTTCATGTGAAATTCCTCCAAAACAATTTTAAAGATTGACCACCGTTGCATTACTCATAAAACAAAAGCTACACTTTTGCCAAGTCCTTATAAGATGAACCCGACAAAGGTGCAGCTTATAACGATCATTGATATAACGAACGAAATGGTACTTCTTTAGTATATAGGCTCGAAACGAGAATGTCAAATGTTTTTTTATTTTTCTTTCCATTTGATACTACAACCGATGCTCGGCTTTTGTTCTTTCGGGACAGGTTCGCCTGATAGTAATGCATTTAAAGCGGCTCGAATGGAAGATCCAGTCACCGGGATCCCATTGCTTGGTCGTGAATCGTCAAGCTGTCCGCGGTAAACGCATTGTAGTTCCCCATTAAATATATAAAAATCCGGCGTACATGCAGCTTGATATGCTTTTGCGACTTCTTGTGTTTCATCAAATAAATATGGAAACGGATATCCGAGTTGTTCGGCTACTTCTTTCATTTTTTCTGGAGAATCGTCTGGATATTTTTCTACATCATTTGAATTAATCGCAATAAATGAAACTCCCTTTGGTTGATAATCATTAGCCAAACGAACAAGTTCTTCTTGAACATGTTTCACAAATGGGCAATGATTGCAAATGAACATGATTACTGTTGCAATATCCGACTTGACATCTTCTAAACGAACGGTTTGGCCATTGATGACGTTAACAAGCTCAAACGACGGAGCTTTTTCTCCTAATGGAAACATATTTGATTCAACAGCTGGCATACAAATCACCCTTTCTTTTCCTCGTTCATTTACTATTATAGCAAAATGTACAAATATCAAAAAATAAGCAAGCTTGAGCCCGCTTATTTTTTGATTAGCTGTCCGCGTGTTACACCAAGTTGGTTAATAGCTTTCAGTGTACGCCATACGCTCGTACCGCTTCGTTTACCCTCAAGCGCTTCACGATATAAATTGACAACTTCTTCTACTTTTTTCGGCGACTCTTCCAAAAACTCAACACGATATGAACGAACACCAAGGGATAAAAAGTTTGGAATATATTCTGCCCCAGATTGTTCAATGGCGTTGTACACTGTATTTCGGCAACCGATATCGACACGAACTGGATGAAGCATACCGATACGATCTCGCAAGGAGACACGATGCTTTTCACATGGTCGTCCACAGTTTGTAAAATCAGTTCCTTCGCTTAAAAATGTACAATATACACAATGTTCAGTATGAAACATTGGTAAATGTTGATGAATGACAATTTCGATATGTTCTGTTGGTGCCGCCTCAAGTAAATCAATCATCTGTTGAATGTTTAAATCGTATGAAGGTGTAATTCGATCGAGTCCTCGCTCTAGAAACAATCGTGCAGATAGATGGTTTGAAATGTTAAGCGAAAAGTCTCCAATTAGCTGTTGTTGCACCGATTGACTTGTATAATACTGTACTGCACCTAAACTACGAACTAAAATAGCGTCTGGTTCAGCCTTTAAAATCCCTCTCAAAATTCCATTTTCTCCAGGCATATGAATACGTGGGGTAGCTAGGGCAATTGGTTTATTTGCCGACCGTGCTATCTCGACAGCTTTCGGATAGTCGGTTGTAAACTCAAAATCTGCATATACCATGTCTACATCTGTATGGCATGCGACTTCTACCTGCTCCATTGTACGGCAAAGAGCCATCAAGGCAGGGGTTGTAGTTCGTTGCTTTTGTCGATAGGGGGATGTCAAATCCACTGTTTGTTTTATATACAACCGTGGTTGTTGACGTTTCTTAATGAGCTGTTCAACCGCTTTTCTTCTCATTTGGTTTAATTCTTTAACCGGAAGAATGACGTCACCATTCATATGCATATCAACGTCTTTTAGCTCAAAAATAGTCCCACCTAATCTGCCAAACTGTTCTTTTATAAAATCTAACGTTAATGGCCGTTTTTGCGCAACATTTAACATTTGTTCGGATTGAACGACGACTTCATTCCCTGTTGTTTCGTCACGCCACGTTGAAACAAGCGGCTTCCCTGCTTCGCCATATACATGTACAGTCACCGGAAACAACTGATATGGTCGCTCCGTTTCAAATGTTTTACGCAGGCGGCGATCAAGCTCTTGGTCACTCGTTTTCCAAATGCGATCTCCGACATGTATACGTGTTAAATTGACATCATGCCGGCCGGGGATTATTTCAACAAGACCTTTTTCCACTTCACCTTCGATTTTTTTACCATGTTTCCTCAAGTCATATACCCGTCCGCCTTCTTCTTTTTCTTCTGGACGTCCTGCGTCGAATACAATTCCATCACCGCGCTTTAATGGAGCTTGTAGATCGCATAGCACCCCATCTTTTAATACTTTTTTGACCGTCCCTAGAAATACACCTCGGCTTTTCGGAAAAGTTCCATCAACGAGCTGCTTATTGTTCGTTCCTTTTAAAAAGCCATGTGTAAATCCACGGCTAAAGCTTTGTTGTAGCTCACGTATTTCTTCTTTTGAAGGGGTGTAATAACGTCCTGCTAAATATTCATCAATTGCTTTTCGATATTTGCTCACGACGTTAGCTACATATTCTGGTGATTTTAATCGCCCTTCAATTTTAAACGTATTTACACCAGCCTCGATAAGTTCTGGAACAAGATCAAGCGCTGCTAAATCTTTTGGAGAAAGTAAGTAAGCGACGTTTCCCATTTCTTTTTGTTCGCCGTCAACGATTAAATCATATGGAAGACGGCATGCTTGTGCACACTCGCCGCGGTTAGCCGAACGTCCTCCCCACATTTCTGACGTTAAACATTGTCCGGAATACGATACGCAAAGTGCCCCATGGACGAACACTTCTAATGGCACGTTTGTTTTCTCAGCAATTTTTTGAATATGAGATAAATTATTTTCCCGACCGAGAACAACAACTTCCAAGTGATAAGGCTTTAAAAATTCAACCGCTTCCGGCGATGTAACTGTCATTTGTGTCGATCCGTGAATCGGAAAGTCGGGTGATATGTCTCGAATAAGTTTAACAAGACCTAAATCTTGTACAATGAGCGCATCCACCCCGGCATTTATACATGCTTCAACTAACTGTTTTGCTTCTTGTAATTCATTTTCAAACACTAAAATATTAAAAGTGACATATCCGCGAACATGGTATTTATGCAAATAAGCCATGACATCGTTTAACTCTTCCATACGGAAATTTTTCGCCCGTACACGCGCATTATATTTATCGACACCAAAATAAACCGCATCTGCTCCGTTTGCGACAGCTGCACGAAGACAGTCCCAATCTCCTGCTGGCGCCAATAATTCAATTTGTCTCACAACTAGTCAACCTCTCTATTTTTTATCATGGACCTCATATTTCGCACCTTGGTAGGGCGGAACAAAAGGATTTTTTATTCAGTTTTTTAGAATAACTTTTAAACCAACACCAAAAGCGATGGTATCCTTTTTTTACCATCGTTGGTCGTTCTTTATCCCATTAGACGTAAATGCTCTCGTCCATCCCTAATCCTTGCAGAATCCTTCGCTGCTCGTACGTGAGCGGTTGACCTAACGCGCGTTGAATTCGTCCATCCGGCAGTTCCAACAGGACGACTCTGACATACCAAAACAATTGAAAAATCGCTTGTCCGGTCGGTCGGGTCAGTTTCCGGCCTCCCGCGCCCTTTAATGGGTGTTCCGGGGTGATGAACTGACGCACCCGGCGCTGGAAGACGCGGTAAATCGCCAAGGCCAACAGAAACAAATAGCCCAATACCGCGACCCGTTCCGGTTTTTTTACGTAAATCTCATCCGTAAAGAACGGGTCTTTCAAGAAAGAGAAGTTCATTTCCACCGAGATTTGGCCTTTATACAACTTCAAGATCTCTTTCGCATCCATCGGTTGACCTTTCCATTCCTCCGGAACTGTCGTGACAAGGACAAACCGGGACGCTTTCCGTCTCGCCTGTTCCCACGCATCTTGGTCGAATTCCACGTTCAAGCGAAGGGCGTACAGCGTTTCCATGTCCGGTTCCGCCCCTTTTTTCGGACGTCCGCGCCGTTTTTTCGGACGCACGATCGCTTCGACCGACGCCTCGACGCGATGGAACCGGAGACGAAGGGACGTCTTTAGAGACGCTAGGGCTTGTTCGGCGTCTTCCCGGCACGAAAACAGACGGCTTTCCCACTGGGTTTGTTTCTGCCGAAGAAGCTCTGCTTCTTGGTTTCGCTCTTTTTCGAGCGTCTTTCCTTTTCGTTGGTCGAGCGCGCTGGATTCAACGACGATCAACCGGACCGAATGACCTTCGTACGTCGATGTCGTTTCCCACACCCGGTAGGTGGCTCCGTTTTTCTCCGCTAAGGAGAACGGATCGCTCCACGGCGTGTCTTGGGCATCAGCTTTAGCCAGCGCGGTTTTGACGATCCGGAGCGAAGAAGGGCCTCTTGTGATCAAAAAGGCGTTGGCGGCCTTCGTTTGCGCCAGTGTGTCTTTCGTCATGGCGGCAGAATCGGCAACATAAATCCATTCATCTTCGATCTTCGCCTGCTTCAGCTGTTTCTGCACACGGGACAACACCTCGGGATTCCACGTCTTATCCGGCAGGTTGCCGTCGTGTACATCGCCATAAAACGGGATGCCATCCTCGTTGCCAATCAGCCCAAATCCGATCTGCTTTTGCCAACGATGATGCCGGTTGTAGCCATGCGTAATCTGCAAGGCATCCGGCGAGGCCGATTCATACGCGCCATAAACGGTCTTGTCCGTCGTATCGGCGTGGAAGACGCGAAGAGAGAGGCCTTCTTTCTTGTAGATCTGCACGAGGCAAGACGAAAGGACTTGATGGATATTCGCCTCATACAGGCGATCCAAATGACGCGCGATGGCATCGTCGTTGAACCAAGACGGCTCCAGCCCTGGCCGAATCAGCTTCGGCAAATCGATGTCATGCGCCCATTGTTCCAAATGAACGAGCGCTTGCCGGCCGCTCAAGATATCCAGAACGATTAGTTTGACGATATCGCTGGCTCGAGTTTGGCATTGCGGATCCACGGGAACGAGACGATCAATCAACTGAGGAAGGTCAAGATCTTTGAACAGGGCGCTTATTATATTCAAATAAGAACTTTCATAAATGGCCCGAATTTGAACGTCCATGATGAGCAAACTCCTTTGCTTTCCTTGTATTCCAAGGTTTTATTCGACAGGAAGATAAAAAAATCCTCCCGATTTTTGTCGAGAGGGTGCGAAATGTGAGATGGACAACAATATATTACCGAATATACGTGGCTTTTGCCAACAACGAAAAAAAGACCTGAGCACTCAGGTCTTCAATGAAGGAATGGAGGGATAAAATGTTTAGTAAATGACTGTATGTCGGCATATCCACTTTTATAGTAGGTAACGACAATATAATCCGCACGTTCATCCCAACCAGCCACTTGCATACATTGTTCTATTTTTGTTTTATCTTTTACGACGATTCCCTCGGCTCGTTCAATCATGTCATCTGTCCACTCATATGTTTTCAACCGTTTTGTGTTTTTAATTATTTTCACTTCGCTCACGTCTTCTACTGTCGCCCGTGCTTGCTGCAATAAACCGCGCTGCTGCAACCATTCATCTACGAGATGATACGACTTTTTCCACTTGATCATAGTTTCCTCGGTTATTCCTTTTTGTTTTTCATACGTGACGATAATTGCTCCCCATTCTCGATTCCATGCGATTGGATCAAATGTTTCATCTACCAACTGACGCTGTAGTATGTGTAAAAACGATTCGATCTCCTCACGATCACGCAATCGAACGGCTTTCCCTCCTAAATTAGAATCTATTCGTACTTGTAAAACGTTTTTGAAATCATTTATACGCAAAATTGGATAGTGATTTTTCTTAAACTCAAGCGAATGAAAAATAGGTTTGTAAAACTGATTATATACTTCTAATGGTACAGCATATTGACGAACAATCCGTTTTCCGTTTTTCAAGTCATAACCAATGACAACATGTTTAGTATTTTCAGTTTGCAATTTTTGCTGCTTCATTAACTGCTGATGGAACAAATAAATGTGCTCGATGTTGTCTCTTTCGTAGAAAAACGCATTCTCCCCGTTTTCATTATCATTTTCAAAATAGTATATATCATCACCAAAATATGCTCGTTCAATGTCATTTAACGGGGGTTGGTATTTCCCAAAACCAAATAAGTCAAATGCAAATAATAAACTGACAACGGCAATAAAACCTATATATTGAACGTATGCTTTCCAATGCGTGAACACGCGCCATGTTTTTTCTAAAATGATACGGGCAATGAAGTAGCCGATCAATGAAGCAAATACATATCCAAAAATGATCCAAGTTATTCGTTGTTGCATCTCCCCGAAATATGCTCCACCGACAAGCATGACACAAAATGTAAAACCATATGTGAATACGGAGCGGAGCGGACGAAAAGCGATCGCATCTGTTGCTGCTTCAACATGTCGTTTTTTGTATAGCCATACACTCAATACATAAAATATAAAAGCGAGCACAATATATATATATATTTCGATTGGTTGAATAGGTTTTGATTCCCAGGTCAATGCCCGAATAAAAGGCGCGATTTTGTCAATGTTATAGGATAAATAATATTCATATGCAAAACCGTGTAAAAAATATTTCAAGTTAAACATAAGTAAAACGAATATTCCTGCTGAGAAGAAAAACAGAACATAAGCAAACACGCCTTGTAGCATGGACATGCCAGTAAACATCCCAACAAACACCGTTCCAGAAAATAATAATACATTCATTGCCAGCGTACCTGTAAACCAAATGGCTATATGCTTCAGTGAATATAGCGAAACAGGAAGAAGCGGTTTCATGATTATTAAACATCCCGCAATCATTGCGACGGGCACAGTAAGAATGATCATCGCAGTAACAATATGCTGAAGAAACAGTGCCTCACGTTTAACTGGCAGACTATGAATGTAATCTGCAGACAATCTCACTTGCATATAGCGAAATAAAAAGATGGCAAGCAACACAGGAAGTGTGAACATAAGGGAAAACTGAATTATACTTCCGATATCAAATATGCGACCCGTCTGATGATGCATAAGCCAATTTTCATCTTCAGTCATCATAAAAATATGGATAGGTAGTGCAAAAAGAAGGCCGACGAAATAAACAAGTGCAACCCATCCGACGTTGCGAACAATTTGACTAAAAATTCCCCGATTAAACAAGAATGTTTTCAATGGCATATCCTCTTTCCCCCAGTTCATAAATAAAAATTTCTTCTAACGTTAGCGGCAATAAATCAAATAAAATGGGCTCATACTTGTGAATATGCGCGCTGATTTGTTCCTCTTCTCCACGAATGATACAAAGAAGGACGCTACCGCGACGTTCTTGATAAACAACATCCAAATGTTGAAGGAAAGTAGAAGGAGGTTGACCGTGAAACGCCACTTGCACTTTATGGATGTTTGTTTTCAAATTGTCTAATTCTTTTTCGATAATGAGTGAGCCATTATGCAAAATGCCGATACGGTCACACAAATCTTCTACTTCAAATAAGTTATGCGAAGAAATAATGACGGTCATTTCTCTATCTGCTACGTCTTGAAATAAAATGTTTTTCACTTTTTGCCTCATGACAGCATCTAGTCCGTCGAGCGGCTCGTCTAAAACGAGTACATCAGGCATCGCTGAAAATGTTAACCAAAAGGCGACTTGGCGCTGCATCCCTTTGGACATACGTTGTATTTTTTGGTTTATGTCAATAGGAAATAGCTCTTTCATTTCGTGAAAACGTTTTCCGTTCCATTTTGGATATATATGACGATAAAAATCGGCCATTTGTCGGATTGTTGTATGCGGAAAAAAATAAAGTGCATCAGGTAAAAAAATGAGCCGTTCTTTCTGTTTGATGTTTTCAAAAATCGGTTCACCATCAACGGTGATTGACCCTCTGTCTTGTTTATAAATACCTGCTATCATTTTCATTAGTGTTGTTTTTCCAGCACCATTTGATCCGAGTAACCCATATATTGATCCTTTTGGGACGGAAAATGTCACATCTTTGATCGCCTCTAACTCCCCAAACCGCTTGCTTACATGATTAATTTGAATCATGTTCCTCTCCTCCTCGTATCGCACGTTCTGCGCGTTCAACAATTGAAAAAATTTGTTCTTTTTTTAATCCGATATAGAATGCTTCCTGACATAGTTTCAACATATTTTCTTCTAGTTGCTTGACTTTTTCACTGTAAACAGCCTCTTTTTTATTAGCAACAAAACTTCCTTTCCCTGGAATAGAGTAAATATACCCTTCTCTTTCTAATTCTCGATACGCCTTTTGAATTGTATTTGGGTTAATCGTTAACTGTTTAGCTAGCAAGCGAACAGATGGTAGTTGCTCGTTCGGTTTCAGCACACCATGAATAATCATTTCTTTCATTTTCTCGATAAGCTGCTCGTAAATTGGTTTTCGACTTCGTAAATCCAGATCAAACATGACGCCCTCCCTTCCTTTCCTGTACTAACTGTTATATCTGTATTATATTACATAATACGGTTTATGTAAATATTAATATTTCTAAAAAAATAAAAAAGCCGCCAAAATGACAGGCTTTTTTATTTATGGCTATGTCCATTTTGATGACTATCTTGTTGCATATTGTCGTTATGACCATGACCTTGTCCATCTTCCTTGTTTTGCATCATCTGTTTCTTTTTCATATAACGTTCGTGGGCGACCTTATCAACAGCTTCCCATGATACGATCATCGCGCCCGGTTGTTCACTTACAAACTTGTCAGCATCTTCTTTTTTGGCAAAAAACGCATATCCATAGTTCATTGGTGTTTTAATATCAGCTTTCACAACTGTCGCATTTTGTAATTCAATCCATTCTAACGTATTGTAGTCGCGTACATATTTTTTTGCAGCTTCGCTGTGGTCTCTTTCATAGTTGAATAAACATCCGATATCATCAAAAAACAAGACGTCACCGTTTTCAGTTGCTGATTTGGCTGTAAATTTACCGAGCTCATGTTCTTTTGGATATACTTTCATGTTGCAAAATACACACACTGTATTTTCGTCTGGTTCCGCCATCGCAGCTTTCATAAACACGTCTTCTTGCACGGTCTTTTCTACTTCTCTGTTTTGCTCAACTTGTTTCGTCTCTTCTTGATTATCTCCTGCTTGATTGTTGTTGCATCCTGTCAATGCGAAAATAAAGAGCACTACCAATAAAATCATCCATTTTTTCATTGAAAAAATCCCCCTCTTCATTCAATCCGTAGTTCAATGTACTATATATTTGTGAAGTTTGTTTGAAACAAATGTGTTAAAAATGAAAAAAAGCGGTGCTATACCGCTTTTTCTGTAAAATAGTGCTTATAGTATCCGCCAACTTTTCCACGGTTATCAACAATGAAATAAAAATCGTCTGTTTCGTTTTTTACTTCATATTCTTTACCTGGAGTTAATACATTGTGAACAATGTACTTTTCCGCGTTCGTATGATTACATACAACTGTTTTTATTGTTGGACGTTCATGCCAGCTCAAATGAATCATGAGCGATGCCTCCTTCAAGAACCTTTATATTTATTTAAAAATTTAGCGAGTTCATGTAGTGCTTGCAATACTGCAAAATGTTTATCGTTCCCGCTTGCCTGCGCGGTGGCCACATCCTTAAATTTGGCGTGCGCTTCATACGTTCCATTTTTTTTGTATACATCTACTCGTACAGTTCCCCTTGGGTGCGGAACGATAAAAAACTCCATTCGTTTCATTTTCTCTCCCCACCTTTAACATCAAACGTGTATTTAATTTAATAATAGTAGAAAATGTATACGTTTAAAAGCATTATTTCATACAAAAAACTACCTTTTAATCAAGACGATGAATGGTGTAACCAGATTCGATTAACACATGTTGAATTTGATCAATATGCTCCCTATTTTTTGTTTCAAGGGAAAAACGTATTTCGGCTTGTCCTGGGAGAACGTTTGTTCCCATTCGTTGATGATCAATGGACATGACATTAGCTTCTAAATCGGAGATAATGCGCAACAATTTATTTAGTTGTCCCGGTTTGTCTGAAATGACTGTTGAAAATGTAACAAAGCGTCCAGATTCAACAAGTCCCCGTTCGATAATGCGTGAAATGAGCGTTACATCGACATTCCCCCCGCTTAAAATGGCTACAATGTTTTTTCCTTCAAGCGGAATTTTTTTGTACAATAAAGCAGCTAATGAACAAGCCGCTGATCCTTCAACGAGCAATTTATTTCGCTCGAGTAAATATAGCATTGTTCGTGAAATATCTGTTTCTTCCACACAAACAATATCATCCACATATTTTTGTATGTATGAGAACGTTAAATCTCCAATTCGTTTAACAGCGATCCCGTCTGCAATTGTATTTGATGGAGTAATCATAACGGGTTGATTATATTGTTTAGCCGCTGTGGTGCTTGCGCAAGCAGCAGATTCAACGCCATATATGCGGATAGTAGGCTTTTTTTGTTTCATAGCAATAGCTAATCCTGCAAGTAACCCACCACCACCAACAGGGCAAACGACTGCATCAATATGGTCAAGCTGGTCAAATAATTCTAAACCAATTGTACCTTGTCCAGCAATAACGGTTGGGTCATCAAACGGATGAACGAATGTTGCACCTGTTTCTTGCTGAAGCTTTCGGGCATATTCTAACGATTCGTCAAATACATCACCGTGTAGAATAACGTTTGCGCCATAACTTTGTGTCGCTTGAATTTTACTTAATGGCGCCCCCTTCGGCATGACAATGGTACATGGTATTCCGATCATGCTGCTAGAATAAGCTACCCCTTGTGCATGATTTCCCGCTGAAGCTGCAATTACCCCACGCCTTTTCTCTTCTTTGCTCAATGAAATGATTTTATTGTACGATCCTCGAACTTTAAATGAACCTGTTTTCTGTAAGTTTTCTAATTTCATGTACACTCGATTATTTGATAGTCGACTAAACGTTTGTGAAAATTCAAGAGGAGTTTTGTGAACAACTGATTTCATTCGTTGTTGCGCTTCGTATATGTGTTGTAGCGTGATCAATTCATCTCATCCTCCTTTGCGTCTTTTTCATTATATGTTATTTGATCATAAACAAGCAATTGCCTATTTTCTTTCTTTGATTTTTAATTGATTATTTAGAACATAGTTCTATTATTTAAATTTGGGCAGAAAAAAAAGCTATGCATATTGCACAGCTCACAACCCCGCTGATTGTTGAAGACGTCTTGCAATTTCGAGAAAATCCTCGTATGAAATTCCTGGGGCAAATGTTTCCTCGACTGATTCCAAATCGGGGATCGGCGCTCCCGCTGGTGTTCCTTGAATCACTTCGAGCTGTCCCCCATCAAGCGGATGCGTTCCTTTCCAAATTTGCTTTACGTCTTGATAATCATGTTCACTAAATGTGTACAACTTCCGATGCCATCCTTGCTGTTCGTATTTACGTGCTACATCAAATTTATCATTGCTTAAGTTAGGGATTGGTAACATTTTTGTCACATCAACACCTGTGACAATTTGAAGTGCTTTCGCATAAGCGATAATGTGCACTCCTCCACGCACAAGTAAATAACCAATCATTTCTCTTGCGACAGGATGATCGGTCATCTCATATACTCTCATTTTATGTGTACGGGCACCACATTCTAAGAAAAAATTGTGCAGCAAATCTAAAACTAAGTTCCCGCTGTTGAAGACGTAATCCCCTGACCACGATTTTCCCATTGAATCCCCTGGTAAAGCAGTTTGTGCTGTCGCGATAAAATGGTACGTATTTCGTTTATCTACCCCGCTTTGCATCGGAGTAACATCCGGATCCCCTTCAAACGTTGTTCCCGTCAAACATAGATTAATCGCCGTTGTAACGAGTTCGACATGACCTAATTCCTCTGCTGTAATACTTGCAACTAAATCATAAAAAGGTTTTAATTTTTTCTTTTCACGAAAGTTGAACGACTGAAACAAATAATTATTTAACGTTGACATTTCCCCGAATCTTCCGCCGAGCAACTCTTGTACTGCTGCGGCAGCATTTGCATCCGCGTACGTAGATTTCGGCAATTCAATCTGCAGTTTGTTCACTCTTGTAAACATTGCACTCCCCCTCTTATTTTGGCATAATCCAAATGATTTGCTGAATGCGAACAAAAAAGAGGGTATCGCTACTTTTTAATACAATGTGATCTGGTTTTACATCTTGAATTATGCCTTGCATATTTCCACGTACCGTTTCGATTACTACTTCCCTTCCTTTAATCGTTTGTAACGTTTGATAAACATAAGGGTCGATGAAAGCCATAAATTGCGGTGTCATTTTCCTCCCCCTTTCTAACTTTTCCTTTCCAGTTTATTCACTCGTATTTGTGTTTATTACATTTTTTATTTAGAACATAGTTTTATAAAAAATAAAATACATACTAGCTGATTTATTTGTTTTACGATAAACTTCAACATAGAAATAGTGAAACAAGGGGTTAGAACGATGGAAACTCATGAGCAATTAAAACGAAAAATAAACGATCTTGAAGAAGAAGTGAAATTATATAAACGTTTTATCGAACACATTCCTTTCCCATTTTCGTACGTCGATCACGAAATAGGAAAGATGTTGAAAAAGGAAAATGATATATCTACTCCGATCGTCGAAAGAATAAAAAAAAATGAGCGACAAAAACCAATAATACAATGGAAAATGAATTTACAAAAAGATTATCCATTTGAACAAGTTGAACAATTTTTAGCGCCTATTTTTGATCTTGTTTCCCATCATATCGTTTTTGTTGATGCGAACGGAATCATTACATTATGTAACTTACAGGCAGCGAACGACATTGGCGTCAATCGGGATGAAATCATTGGAAAACATATTCGGGAGTTGTTAAACATTCCTGACGAACAGATTATGACGCTAAAAACACTGCGGACAAAACAACCGCTTTACAATTGTGAAGTGCTTGATCGGTACTATGGCATTATTAATACACGTATTTTATACAATGAAGATGGATCAATTAAACGCGTCATTAGCATGTTTCAATCGCTTAATCAAATGAAAGAAGCTGAAAAATTAGCGATCGCTGGGCGAATTGCTGCCGGGATTGCGCATGAAATTCGAAATCCGTTAACTACCGTAAGAGGATATTTACAGTTTTTGAAAGAGCAACTACCTGAACATATTGTCACACTCATCGAACAACTGTTAATTCCCGAACTCGATCGAGCAAACGATATTATTACAGACTTTTTAAACGTTGCAAAACCAAACGAAATGAAAATAGAGTGGATTGGCATAAACGAATTTATTCAAAACGATTTAGATCTTTTATTACGAAGCGAAGCCCTTCTTCACAATGTAGAGCTTTCATACGATCTAGATGAAAAACTACAACATCGTGGTGTTTATATTGACAAAAATCAACTGATGCAGGTGTTTATTAACTTATTGCGCAATGCGATTGAAGCAAAAACAGAAAAGTCATTGAATGTACACATTCAAACAACTCTGCACAATGACCTTGTTCAAATTTACGTCCGCGACAATGGACCTGGCATCCCTCCTACAATTATTCATCACATCTTTGATCCGTTTTTTTCGACGAAACAAACGGGAACAGGTCTCGGTCTATCTTTGTCGCGAAAAATTATTGAACTTCATAAAGGTTCAATGCGTGTGCAAAGCGAATTCGGACGTGGTACATGTTTTATTATCGAACTGCCCGTTTATGTAAAAAAATGAGGCTGCTTCATCGCAGCCTCATTTTTACGCTTCTTTTTTCTGTTCCACTTGTTCCTCCTTCCAGCATTCTACTTGATTGTCCATACCTATATTACGTGCGTAAAATACCGGATTTTTTCCTTGTTTTCGTTGCGTTGTATAGTCTTGTAAGGCAGCAAAAGCAACACGACCGAGCAAGAAAATCGAAATTAAGTTTACAACTACCATAAACGCCATGAATAAATCAGCTAAATCCCATACGATTTGAATGCTCGATACAGATCCCCAAATAACCATGAATAATACAGCTAAACGATAGATCAATAATGATACCTTGCTCGAACGAATGAATTCAATATTTGTTTCACCGTAATAATAGTTTCCAATAATCGAACTGTATGCAAATAAAAATACGCTGACTGCCACAAATCCTTGTGCCCACTCACCAATGTGTGTGCTCAATGCCGTTTGTGTTAACGTGATTCCATCAAGCCCTTCCTTCATATAGTCGCCTGATAATAAGATCATGAACGCTGTTGCGCTACAAACTACTAACGTATCTACAAATACACCTAATGTTTGAATTAAACCTTGCTTTACAGGATGGGAAACTTCTGCTGTCGCCGCAGCGTTCGGCGCGCTTCCCATACCGGCTTCGTTAGAGAATAAACCTCGTTTAATCCCCATCATAATTGCTGCACCAAATCCTCCACCTACAGCTTGTTCAACGCCAAATGCATTTTTCAAGATCAAAGCAAATACAGATGGTAATTCAGCAATGTTTGTCAACACGACATAAAACGCAGTCAATAAGTATAAACCGGCCATAACGGGAACGATGATCGACGATGCTTTCGCAACACGATGCACACCACCGAAAATGATAAATGCCGTCAGAACAGTAAGTAAAATACCGATGACGATCCGATCCATTTGAAATGCATGCTCAAAGGCAAACGTAATCGTATTTGCCTGAACAGAGTTAAATACAAGACCAAATGAAAACGTAATTAAAACAGCAAACAATATACCAAGCCAACGTTTCTTGAGCCCTTGCTCGATATAATACGCTGGGCCTCCACGATAACCATTTTTATCTTTTATTTTATAAATTTGAGCAAGTGTGCTTTCCACAAAACTTGATGCCCCCCCAATTAGAGCAATTAACCACATCCAAAATACCGCACCAGGTCCACCGACAGAAATCGCTAACGCAACACCGGCTAAGTTACCTGTTCCAACGCGGGACGCTGTACTCATAAAAAACGCTTGTAACGACGAAATCGCACCTGTTTTTTCTGGCCCTTCTGTAATGACACGGAACATTTCACCGAAATAACGAAATTGAACAAACTTTGTGCGGAACGTAAAGTACAACCCAACGATAATTAAAAGTGCAATCAAAACGTACGACCATAATATGTTGTTTAAAAATGATACGATCGTTTGTAATAATTGCATACTCGTCACCTCACCTGATGTTTATAATTAAAAAACGACTTTTTTAATGTAACAAAACATAACATGAAAAGCAAGAGGATTATCTATGAATATGCAAAAATGATATGTTATAATATCGTCTGTCTATATTTTTACACGTATTTTTGGAGGAAAAAATGAAAGAAACATCTACGTTAAAAGAAAAAATAAAACAGTTCTTACATATACTACTTCCTGTTTTTCTTACCCAAATCAGCCTATATATGATGAACTTTTTTGATGTGACAATGACAGGAAAATATAGCGCAGTTGATTTAGCAGGTGTAGCCATCGGCTCAAACATTTGGGTTGCTATATTTACAGGAATTGGCGGAGTATTGACAGGTCTAACCCCAATCGTTTCCCAAGCATTTGGGGCAAAAGATCATGAGCGTATTTCTCGAACAATCGAGCAGGCAATATACTTGGCGATCGTTTTTGCCTGCTTTGTGTTGACAATTATTTATTTTCTCGTCCCTATTTTATTGGAAAACATGTATATCGAGAGCAATGTTCAAATCGTTGCCCATCAATATTTACAAGCATTATGTATTGGCATTATCCCAATTTTTATTTATTACGTTCTCCGCTCCTTTATGGATGCCCTCGGTCAAACAAAGGTTACAATGATGTTAACGTTATGCTCACTCCCTTTAAACGTTTTACTAAACGATATATTCATTTTCGGACGATGGGGTATCCCCGCATTCGGGGGAGTCGGTGCAGGATATGCCACAAGCATCACGTATTGTTGCTTGTTACTATGTGCGTTTTTGCTCGTTCGCTTTCGTAAACCTTTTTCAACGTACAATATACTTAAGAAATTTCATCCGATCTCGTTATCCATTTGGAAGCAATTAATTTTGATCGGTACACCTATTGGACTAGCGATCTTTTTTGAAACGAGTATTTTTTCTGCTGTCACGTTGTTAATGAGTCAATTTGGAACAACGGCAATCGCCGCTCATCAAGCAGCATTAAATTTCGGTTCACTTTTATATATGATTCCACTAAGCATTTCGCTTACTTTAACAATTATTGTTGGTTTTGAAGTAGGTGCTAGTCGCTCAGAACATGCCAAACGTTATTGTATCATCGGCATTTCATCTGCTGTAATGATGGCTATTGTTGCCTCTATCGTTCTACTATTATTTCGTGAACCGATCGCTTTCCTATATACGAATGATGAACACGTTTTGCAATGGACGAAACAGTTTTTGTTATACGTTTTATTTTTCCAATTTTCTGATGCTGTTGCTGCCCCTATTCAAGGCGCATTACGTGGATACAAAGACGTTCGTTTCCCGTTTTTTATTGCGCTCGTATCGTATTGGTTCGTCGGTTTGCCTGTCGGATATATATTCGCTCATTATACAACTGCTGGACCGTTTGGATATTGGATCGGTCTTATTACCGGTTTAGCCTCAGGTGCCATATTGTTATTCGTACGGTTACGACAAAAATGGAAACATATATAAAAGCAAGAGGGAGCCCCCTCTTGCTTTTTAGCACCAAGCTGCACCGACGATAATAAGCAAGATAAAAAGTACGACGATGAGCACAAATGTTTTTCCGTATCCTGGATAACCATATCCATATCCATAGCCATATCCATACATGATGCATTTCCTCCTTTATCGTTTAATTAATATCCCCAGCCACCAATATAAGCACTACCAACAATGATTAACAAAATAAACAATACAACAATTAACGCGAAACCACCGCCGTGATGATGTCCTCCACTCATCTTCTGACACCTCCTTCTTGTACTAACAACCTATTCAACGACTAGGGAAAACGTTATGGTTTTTGAAAAAATGGGTAAAAAAACGCCTGTCTCACCGACAGACGTTATGCGTTTAATGATTTTTCTCTTCGTTTCTCCCATGTGCTTGAAAGTGAAAATAAAAGCAAAGCCGTCCAAATACAACCAAATGCATACATGTGAGCGTTTGTAAACGGCTCGTGAAACAAAAACACACCAAGAAGTAAACTTAACGTTGGTGAAATATATTGCAAAAATCCTAAAAAGGTTAACGAAATATGCTGAGCCCCCTTGGCAAAATATAAAAGGGGCAAGGCAGTCGCTGGACCAGCCCCTACAAGCAATAACATCGTTGCAAACGAAAAAGAAGCAACGTTTAGCTGTCCAAACGAGTGTATAATGAATATGAGCGCAAAAGGAGTCACAAGCATCGTCTCAACAGTCAAACCAATTGTTGCGTCAATCGAAATCACTTTTTTCACAAGACTATATAGCGCAAAGCTACAGGCAAGTGAAAGCGCAACCCATGGAATTTTTCCATATTCAATCGTCATAAGTAAAACTCCAGCAGCTGCTAGAATAAACGATACTGCTTGCCATTTGTAAAGACGCTCTTTTAATACAACGATACCTAACAATACGTTTAACAATGGATTCATATAATATCCTAAACTTGCTTCAACCATATGATTATGGTTGACAGCCCATATGTAAATAAACCAATTAACGCTAATGAGTAGCGATGCAACGATTAAAGCGATGGCACGCTTTTTTTCTCGCCATAACAATCGACATGTATGCAAAAATGTAGACCAATTTTTTTGAACGATCAACAACGCAATCATAAAAAAAAATGAAGCAACAATACGATAAGATAAAATTTCCTTCGCCTCGATATGTTCGAGTAATTTCCAATACAAAGGCAATATTCCCCACAATACATAAGCGAGCAGGGCATAGATCGTGCCGAGTTTTTTATTTTCCATTTTGCAGCTCCTTCCTTCATCTCAATCCTCATGCTCATACGGCTCGATATGCACATGAGCATAAACAACGCCATATTTTTGTTCAAGCAAACGCTCAACTTGATCCGCAATGTCGTGACTTGTTACAACATTTAAATGCGGGGCGACACAAATAATAACGTCTATGACAACATCATTGCCATACATTCTCCCCTTAATATCTACCACCTGCTCCACGCCGTTAATATGCTCAATGTCCTGTTTATACTTTTGTAGCGTTTTGTCATCAAACCCATCCGTCAACATATGAGACGCCTCTTTAAAAATGCCCCATGCGGTCTTGCAAATGATAAATCCAATAACAAAAGCGGTGACAGGGTCGAGCCAACGCATCTGTAACTGGGCACCTATCACACCAACAATGGTTCCTACACTAACAAGTACATCGGACAAATGATCTTTGGCAGCAGCGGCAAGCGCTTGGCTATTTGTGACGATAGCTAAACGCTTATTGAACATATATACAGCAAACATAAATACGGCTGAAACGCCAGCCGTCCATACTGCTACTAAATCCGGCTTTACATACTCCCCTTCCTTCAACGTTTGCACGGCGTTTACTAATACGTCTAATCCGATAGACATCATAATAAACGCTGCGATTAAAGAAGAAATATGTTCTGCACGCGAATGGCCATACGGATGGTTATCATCACGAGGTTTTTTTGCGATGAGTAATCCGATTAAAATGGCGATAGAAGCAAGAATATCAGTAAAATTATTCCACCCATCTGCTTTTAATGCTTCAGAACTTGACATATATCCGACGTACAACTTAGTTAAAGATAAAACAATATAAGCACCAATACTTACCCATGCCCCTATCTCAGGCTTCATTTGTGTCATATGCTCCACCAACTTCTCAATCATTTTTGCGTTAACATTGTACCAAGCGTACATCGTGTGGGTCTATAGCAACAAAATTGGTTCATTGAAGAACAGTAGGAAACATGCAATAACATTGCCTTTAACCAAATTTACTGTTGACGTCTAATAAAAAAATGTGATAAAGTGTTTGATGTTTCATCACTCTACCAATTTGTATGAAACTTGGGCTTAGTCCGATGGCAACGATTGCGATTATTGGTGCTGCTGGTGCACTTGGTGATGCTGGATCACCTGCCTCTGATAGCACACTCGGCCCAACATCGGGTTTAAATGTTGATGGTCAACATCACCATATTTGGGATACATGTGTTCCAACATTTATTCACTACAATATTCCCGTTATTATTTTCGCATGGATCGCAGCAATTGTGTTATAAAAAGGGAGCTACTTTCAAACAGTAGCTCCCTTTTTGTCGAAATTTCGGCGCACATTCCGACATTTTTTTTAAACGAAATATGTTAATGTATTGTAAAGTATATTTCGAAATTGTAAATACGCTCGAAGGAGGAATGATAACGATGATTTCGCAATTTATCGACCAAACAGAGGCAGCAATCCTTCGCTTTTCTGTCTCCTTATTGACAGAAATTGAGTTAAAAATTATGAAAAAACAAATTATTTCACAACACCAGGCGATGAAATACGCTAAACATCAAATTGATTTATTCGTTAAACAAATGCATTTCCGTCAAGCACTAAGTGCAGTATATCGGTCAGAAATATACATTTATATTTCTACAAAACTTGCTCGTGTGTTTGAACAATATCGTGTATTCAAATGTGTATAACTTTATATTTTCTTTACAATTTGAAAATATTCCTCTAGCGTGATTTGTTTTTCATAAATAATTTTGGCTGCCTTCACGCCGACATAACGCAAATGCCAAGGCTCGTATTGATATTTTGTAATATGCTCTTTTCCTTTCGGATAGCGAATAATAAAACCAAATTCATGCGCATGCTCAGCTACCCACTTTCCTTCTCGCGTGTCACCAAAAGCAGGGGTAATGGTATATTGAACACTCGGACTTGTAATATCCATCGCTAATCCGGTTTGATGTTCACTTTTCCCAGGCATCGCAACGGCAACAACTGCTTTTTCTTCTCCTGATCGTTGAACTTCAAATGTAAACAACTGTTGTTGCCGTTCATACGAACGATAGCCAGATACAGCATATAACAAAACTTGTTGTTGTTTCGCTGCTGTAAACATCGATTCTAACGCTTTTGCAGCTTCTGCACGCATGTGTCGTTTTTCAACATCCGTTTCTTTAAATGTAAACGGAACATTTGGAACAACTAAGTCAGCCGGCTTATAGTCAGCAGGTAATTGCTGCTCCTTATTTACTAAAGCTAGTATATTATCTGGATTTATGATGACTTTTACCCCATTTTGCACTTCGATTTGATTCCAAAATCTCTCTTCAAGTACAAGCTCTTCTTGTTCCTTCGTTTCAGAAGATGGTATCGGTGCTTCAGAAGATGGCTCTTCAACTTGTACGGGGGGTTTAGACGGTTTTTGTTCAGGTTCAAGTGATCCAAAGGATTGACAGCCACTAGTTATTATCAAAAAACAACATAACCATTTTTTCATCTTTTTCTCCCTCACGAATAGAAGAAAGCTCCGCGAGGAAAATGATTCGCAGGAGCTTTCTTTATTTTTTAGTTTATTGGCGAATCGCTGTTTCAAGAGCAACTTCGATCATTTCGTTAAATGTTGTTTGGCGCTCTTCAGCCGTTGTCTCTTCCCCTGTTAAAATGTGATCGCTTACTGTTAATACCGATAATGCTTTTCTGCCAAATTTAGCGGCTAATGTATAAAGCGCTGTTGTTTCCATCTCTACAGCCAGTACACCGTATCGTGCTAGTTTTTCAAATTGTGCATTTTCATTATAAAACATGTCCGCCGTAAATACACTACCAACTTTTAATTGTAATCCTTTTTCTTTTCCAATTTCATACGCTGTTTTCAACAAGTCAAAGTTAGCCGTTGGAGCGTAATCAATCCCTCCAAATGTCATGCGATTCATCTGAGAATCTGTTGAAGATGCCATTGCTAAAATGACATCACGAACTTTGACATCTTTCTGGATCGCCCCACATGTTCCGACGCGAATTAATGTTTGAACGTTGTAGCTTTGCATCAGTTCAGTAATATAGATAGAGATAGACGGAACCCCCATCCCTGTTCCTTGAACGGAAATACGATGCCCTTTATATGTACCGGTAAATCCAAGCATTCCGCGAACTTGGTTATAGCAAGTAGCTCCCTCTAAAAACGTTTCAGCGATATATTTTGCGCGAAGTGGATCTCCTGGAAGTAAAATTTTATCTGCAATCTCGTGTTCTTTTGCTCCAATATGAACACTCATATGTATCCTCCTTTAATCTTTATCGTTGCATATATACTATACCACACTCCTATATTTCACTAAAGCATTGTTTTTCATGTAAAAAAAGAGGGGATTCCCTCTTTACGACATTTTGCGAAAATACTTCGGTTTCACGTATAAAACCTTTTTATCTTCACTTACAACACGGCTGTTGATTATCCAAAATTAGGCATACTCCTCCCATATATTCGGGCATACTCAAATAAGACAGCTGCCATCTCGGATTTCCATTCGAGAGGAAGTTGCCCAGAGAAAAAACGACGGACAAACGAAAGAAAGGTAAGGGACGAGGTTGTCCGTTTTTCCGTTCGATGATATAGCCATCTCAGTAACACATAAGCGATAAATGCCGCAAAAAGTTGGTTGTATACCGCATGCTCGTTGGTGCCAAATAAGGTCGGAACGTTTAGATATTGCTTGATCCATCGGAAAAACACTTCCACTGTCCAACGTTCTTGATACATCTCGGCAATCTTTTCCGCCGATGCCTCTAAGACGTTCGTGACCACACGGATTTCATGCCCGTTCGCATCCTGAAAGATCACGACGCGATGGCGCTTTTTGGAACGACATTGTTTCGTTCCTAACTGGCAAGTAAAATCCGCCACAATAGAAGAAGAGGAGGAAGAAAGGCGCTTTAGGCTCTTTTTTTGATGGATCTCGACATTGTCTTTCATCCGAATCACAAACGGTTGCTTCTGTTCGACAAACCGATCGAGGCGTTCAATTTTAAAGTACGCTCGATCTTCGACAAGAACCGTTTGTACGTCTGTGAGCCGCTCTCCCACCGGTCCATCGTGGCGCAACCCTACGGTTTCTACGATGTCGCTCGGCATTTGTTGCTCAGGGGAATACGCGACGTGCATTTTCACTCCGGATCGTTCCCCATGATAGGGTGCCCATGTCAGGCGGTTTTTCCCCACGGTGACGGTCGTGGAGTCTACTATACGCAATGCTTTTGGAAAGCGAAGCGAACGGCGGGTTTGGCGATTGCACTTAGAAACAACCAAAGCAAATAAGCGCTTCATCACCTCGTACGGAACTTCTTTCGCTTTCTTAGAAACCGTCGAGTAATGAAACGTCGGCAATCCGTACATTTTCGCCACATCGGCACCATGACGGAAACTTTTCCATTCGTGAAGTGCCGCCAGCAGAAAAAAATCAACCAACGTGCGCACCGTAAACGTCCGCGAAGTGTCATGGTAGCCAACGGCTTCGGTAATCGACTGGAGATCTTCATCAGAAACAATTTTTTGCATCAAATTTGGGAGTGTGGTATGCTTGTGCATAGAGAGCACCTCCTAGGTTTGTTTGTGTTGTTACTTACATTCTACAGGAAAGGTGCTCTTTTTTCTATGTTTTTTATGGATATTATTGGTTAATCAACACGCCTGCACTTACAACATATTTTTTCTTCGCTTGCTCATAATGTTCATATATTAAATAACAAACAACATAAATTGGTAACATCGCTTCTAAAGACGCTAAATAAATGAGGTAAAATGGGTGCTCGCTTGTTTCAAACATCCCACTAAACACATAGTAAGCGCTTGCAATAACCACGTTAGTGAAGCTAATGTTTGCCAAATGAAGGAGGAAAATTTTCTTTCTCCGCCCAATGAGCCGCTCTAATTCGAATTTAATAAACAAGGAACAAAAAATCGCAACAATTCCGACGATGGAAGAAATCATAAATGCAAACATCGTTTTTCCCACCCTGTATGTATATTTTTTATGATGTTGTCGATGTTAATGGATGTAACTACACGTAAAGGAGGTTTCCAATTGGGAAAAAAACATCGTAACCGTATCAATAGCCCGAAGAAAAATAACCATGTTCCGAAAGAAACATTGATCGCTGAAGCACACGATAAAGAGTACAATGCTGATAAACGAAAAAAATAATCCCCTTGCACGCACAAGGGGAATTTTTTATCATACTCTAACCTTGTGCTCATTGTCTATATACAATATAGCACAATTTTGTGAACATTTAAAGACATTTTTTAACGCACATGCATACGGTGAATACGTTCCCATCCATCCGAGCTTAAACGATAAAAAAATTGACCGTATATCCCTTCATCAATAAGCAATATATCACCTGTACTAACATATCGCGCACGATAATCTTTCGGTACTAAATCTGGAACATTAAACATGCGATAAACTTCAGCTAATACGTCATCATGATCCTCACCACTCACCGTCAATCGATATACTTGGCGATAGCCTTTCGTTTGACCAAATTGTGGTGTTTGAAATAACGTTACATCATAGCTTTTTGTTGATTTTAATATTTTCCCCATAAACATCCGAATCACTAACATCCACTCCCTTTTTTCTTTACGTAACATATTAGTGATTCATTTTGTCGATTCCTTTTGCGTTTTTTTACTATTTTTGTCGAATATATATAAAAATTCCGACATAATAAAAAGATTGGGAATCCCCAATCTTTTTAAGTTTTAAGCGTATCGGCGAATGAGTGAAGCAAGATCTGTTTGTAATGTGTGCATATGTTGTTCACGGATTGTGATGCGAATAAATGTTTCATCTAAATCAAGCGCCTCTGCAAATAATCCAGCTAACCCACGCGCTCGTCGATCGACTTGTATAAGCAATTCACATTCATCTAGCGCATGTGGGAAAAAGATGATTTCTACTTCATCCAACTTCCCGCGAAATTCCCCGCTAATCGGTACAAATTCAAATTCTTGAACAAAAGGGAGTCGTTTACGGACATGGTAGGCAGCTTCTTTGCACTCGGCTTCTTTTAAGCGGAAGCCTAAGTTTTCCACCACACGAAATACTTTGTTCATCATCCGATTAGGTTGAACACGAATGTAATCTTCATCTGTCGGATCGACAGCATTTTTTATGTCAAGTCCTGTGTGTAACCACACTCTTGTTTTTCCAACTGTAATTGGTGTGTCAAGCGGAAGGGAAAAAGAAAATGGAAATTCTTTCTTTTCTCCAGCACGAATTTTGAATGATTGGGCGATTTTCCATTTTTCAATAATTGCTTGCTTCGTTACTTTGCGATCATCTACTTCTTTTGTATATGTAGCGCAGAGAGATAAATATATATCATCAATTTGTTGTTCTATATTTCCTCCCGTTACCTCTACAACCCCAGTCACACTTTCACCGAGTAATAAATGTGACTCATGCAACTTTGTATCTACTTTCGCCGCACCAATCCCAATACTCGCTAAAACTTTATTAAACAGACCCATAAAAACCCTCCTCTTATTTATCAATACACTACGTTGTACGAATAAAAAAAAGAAAATGTTTCAAATTTCAAGCAAAAAAACGACGGGACATCCGCCGTTTTATTCATCAATTACTTCCTCATCAATAATACTTTTTTCAATCAAATAATCAAACATAATATCTGCTATTTCTTCCATTTCACGCTCTGTTGGGACAAACCCTCGCCGAACAAGTTCATTGTAAAAGAACTCCGCAATTTCTTCCGTATCGATCACAACTTCAATTTCTTTCACAACATCGCCCCCTTTGTATTATGTTATGAAAAAATGATCCATTTATGTCAGCCGTTTTTATGTATATTTACCGCTATGTACACATACGTTGAAGGTAAAAAGGAACGGAGGGCAAGCTTATGAACGAACGAATCGATCGATGGATGGAAACGATCACGAATGTATTATTCTATATCATACTCTTTTTCTGTATTCCTTATTTCATATCTGTATTATCGCAATGCATATAATTTCATTCGCGTCGTCTCCGTCGGGTAAACTTTTTTAATTGCTCAATGATTTGTTCCATCATCTGTTCGTACTGTTCATCACCAAATCGTTCGTACAACCACTTGTAATCGTTATAAATATCTAGTAAACCGTCAATAATCTCTTTTTCTTCTTGTTTTCGACGCAATCGCTCGTTTTCAAATTTTCGAGATATCACATGAACTTCACTCCAATGTTGAGCATCGTAATTAGTAATAGTATATGTACAGATAAAAAAGCCGACACACAACGTCGGCTTTTTTATCTCGCATAAGATGCTGGGGCAAAATCAATATCAAATCCTAAATCTTCAAGCATTTGAAAATCAGCATGTTTTTCTTGTCCGGCAGTCGTTAAGTAATCGCCAACAAAAATGGAGTTCGCAGCATACAAGCCGAGTGGTTGCAAACTACGTAAGTTTACTTCTCTCCCTCCAGAAATACGAATTTCTTTCGTAGGGTTAATGTATCGAAATAATGCTAATACTTTTAAGCAGTAACGTGGATTTAGTTCTTTTGTCCCCTCTAACGGCGTTCCATCAATTGCATGAAGGAAATTTACAGGGATCGAATCCGCATCTAACGCTTTTAAACTTCTCGCCATTGCGATTACATCTTGTTTTGTTTCTTTCATACCGATAATCACCCCTGAACACGGAGACATCCCTGCTTCCTTGACCGTTTCTACCGTACGTACCCGATCATCGTATGTATGGGAAGTCGTAATATGAGGATGATGTTCCTTTGACGTATTAATATTATGATTGTAGCGATCTACACCTGCTTCTTTTAAGCGCAACGCTTGTTCTGGCTTTAGTATTCCTAAACAGGCACATACTTTTAAGCCGTACGTTTCTTTAATTTCTTTAACCGCAGATACAACGATATCAATTTCTTTATCGCTCGGTCCTCTTCCGCTTGCAACGATGCAGTATGTTCCTATTTTGCCCTCATACGCCCGCTTTGCACCTTGCAAAATTGTCTCTTTGTTTACCATTTTATATGTCGGAATCGGGGCTGTTGATATAGAAGATTGGGAACAATATCCGCAATTTTCCGGACACAATCCCGACTTTGCATTCATAATCATATTTAATTTCACTTTATTTCCGTAGTACGTTTTACGGATGCGATAAGCACCTTGCAACAATAGCAATAGCTCATCATCGGGACAATTTAATATTGCAAGCGCCTCATCATCTGTAATGTCTCCCCCATCTAACACACGATTTGCTAATAGTAACCAATCCATTGTTCTCCCCCTTTTACTTCTAATTACCAATAATCGTATTCGATTAGAAGTTATATGTCAACATTGTTTTTATTTAAGTTAACAAAAAAACTAGCGAACAACCTTCGCTAGTTAGACGTTTCGACAATATTTCGGGCAATCCATACCCCACATGCCCCCGCTTGCGCCAGACCGCGTGTAATTCCTGCGCCGTCTCCTCCAACATATAGCCCTGAGATTTCTGTTTCGAAACGTTCATTTAATTTTGGACGGGCAGAATAAAACTTTGCCTCTACTCCGTAAAAAAGTGTATGTTCTGAAGCAATGCCTGGGGTTACAGCGTTTAATGCTTCTGTCATTTCAATTAAACTTTTCATTGTGTTATATGGAAGAACGAGCCCTAAATCTCCAGGAACAGCCTCCTTTAACGTTGGTTCGATGAAGCCTTCTTTAATCCGTTTTTCTGTTGAGCGTCTCCCTTTTAAAATATCTCCGTATTTTTGTACAATAATGCCGCCGTTAGATAATGCATTCGCTAAACGAGAAATTTGATGGGCGTATTCGTTCGGTTGATCGAACGGATCTGAAAATTTATGAGAAACAAGAAGAGCAAAGTTTGTATTGTTGCTTCCTAGTTTCGGGTCTTTATACGCATGACCATTTGCAAGCATAATTCCTGAATGATTTTCGACAACAACATGACCAGAAGGGTTACTACAAAATGTCCGAACTTGTGTTCCGACGGATGTGTTAAAAATAAACTTTCCCTCATACAAATGTGTATTAATTTCCTCCATAACGACGTTAGACGTTTCGACACGAACGCCAATATCGACTTGATTATTGATCATTTTCAACCCACGACGCTTCAATATGTTTGTTAACCAAGCAGAGCCATCACGTCCTGGAGCGATGACGACACGATCGGCATATAGCATATGTCCATTTTTTAATTGAATTCCTTTTACATGATGCGTGCCATTTATTTTTTCCGTCAAAATATCGCTTACTTCCGTTTTGAACATCATATCAATATGGGTACGTAAATATTCATATATGCTCTTTAAAATTTCTAAATTTTGTTCTGTACCGAGATGACGAACTTGTGCGCGCAACAATTTCAATCCAGCAGCATAAGCACGCTTTTCGATTTTTCTCACTTCATCTGTCAATGGATCGGTCAATGTATGCGTTGCACCATGTTTCAAGTTAATTTCGTCCACATAACGAATGAGTTGTAACACCGTTGAATCAGGTAAATAGTCTGTCATCCATCCACCAAACTCGCTCGTAATGTTAAACTTACCATCGGAATAAGCTCCTGCCCCACCAAATCCATTTGTAATCGAACAAGCAGGTAAACAACCTGCGTAATCTTTTTTTCCAACTGGTGACGGACATTTTTCAATCTTCTTCTGCAAAATCGGACAATTTCGTTTATAAATATCGTGCCCTTTATCAATTAACAGCACACGTGCCCCTCGTAATTTTAATGTCAATTCATAACAAGTGAAAATCCCTGTCGGACCTGCCCCAACAACAATTACATCGTAACGATTGTTCATCATTCATCCCTCACCCTCCGTTTTCCGAATGTTAATATACTAAATAACATATAGTCAGTCAATAAAAAGCGATCTTTTTTTAAAAAAAATAATTTAATGTTCGTGTTATCTTAACATATAAAAAAAAGAACGGCTAACACCGTCCTCGCTAAAAGTAACGTTTCTTCCAAAAAACAAACGCCGTAATACTTGAAAGCACGAAAGAAATGCCTAAAGCAACTAAATATGCATACGGTTTATCTTGATACGGAATCGGAACGTTCATTCCATAAAAACTTGTTACCATCGTTGGAAAGGAAATAACAATTGTAATCGCAGCTAAAAATTTCATGACGATGTTTAAGTTGTTTGAAATAACAGAAGCGAAGGCATCCATCATTCCACTTAAAATGCTGCTATATACTTCTGTCATTTCAATAGCTTGCTTGTTTTCAATAATGACATCTTCTAACAATTCTTGATCGTCTTCATACATCCGTAAATAATTTAAACGAAGCAATCGTTCCATCACAATATTGTTCGCTTTTAACGATGTCGTAAAATAAACAAGGCTTTTTTCTAAACTAAGCAAAGAAAACAACTCTTTATTTTGCATCGATTGATGTAGCTGTTTTTCAATTTCGCTCGTTTTTCGATTAATTTGCTTTAAATATCTTAAATAATACGTAGAAATCATATATAACATTTGTAACGCAAAACGCGTTTTCATATACGTATAAAAATTTTTCACCTTGTTCTTTGTAAACTCTTCAAAAATCGGGTTTTCTTGAAGGCAAACGGTGATAAAACATGTATTTGTAATAATCATTCCAATTGGAATGGTTTCATATGTTGGAATATTTCCTTCATCGTACGTAATAATTGGGATGTCTACGATGATGAGTACATGGTTATCTTCTTTTTCGATGCGTGAACGCTCTTCATCATCGAGTGCATCTTTAATAGAATCGATGGGAATATTGAGATGTTCTGCAATGTAGCGAATTTCACTCTCCGTTGGAGAGATGAGATTTACCCAACAACCATTTTTTAGTTCGTGAATTTCTTCTAATTTTCCTTGGTCATTCGATAAATAAATGTTCATCATGGCGTAACCCCCCCTATCTTCTCTACTAGAGGTAAGCGCCACTTTTTTGCCGTTGGAGCGCCTGTTTCGTTTGTGAGCAGTACGTTCCAGCGCCAAAAAACGAAGCTACTTCCTCTATTATTGCTGGTTCTGGTTCATTCGTGTTCGCCCTGCTCATAACGGAACTGTCACTCCTTTCGTTTTCACAATCATTACGGATTAATGATACATGTTTTGCCACCATTTGTATAGTTCATTTTTTACCTGAATCCGTGACAAAACATCTTTACAATGGTCGCAAACCGTTGATACGATAAGGGAAAACGACGTTGACGACTCTTCATCAAGTAGGTGAATGTGATGAAAGATTTCCCGATTCGGTTTGTATTGACAGATGAAGCGATTACTCCAAGTGCTGGGCTTGCTCTCGTGGGCTACTTACTGCACCAAACGAAGCTGGATAAACGAGTAAACGCACTTCGGCTCCCAACGGTTCGTCGAGATGTGCACATTTCCCATAGCGACGTCATTCGCTCGATGATCGGCTTGCTTGCCACAGGAAAAACGGATTTTGATCATATCGAAGCGTATCGTCAGGACGATATCTTTTCGACATCAATGGGCATTCGGCACGTACCTTCCTCCCCAACGTTGCGACAGCGTCTCGATCAGCTCGCTTGTCTCCCGATGACCGAAACCATCATTTGGGAGGAATCGATGCGTCTGTTGGTTCGACAACACGCTACCTTGTCCGCTTGTTGGACGAAAGGGAAAACGACATGGCTTCCCCTTGATATAGATGCTTCCCCATTTGATAACTCCGATACGAAAAAAGAAGGAGTGAGTCGAACGTATAAAGGATTTGACGGTTTTACGCCGTTGTTTGCGTACGCAGGGAAGGAAGGGTATATCGTTCATGCCGAGCTGCGTCCAGGGAAACAACATGTACAAGACAACATGCCTTCGTTTTTAACTACCGCCATCCGTCGAGCTCGTCCGCTGACCTCGTCTCGTCTGCTTGTCCGCATGGATGCAGGGAACGATGCGGAAGCGAATGTGCACGTATGTCTAAAGGAAGACGTGGACTTTGTCATCAAGCGAAACTTACGCCGAGAATCGAAAGCGCTTTGGTTCCAGATCGCTTCGCAAAAGGGCAGACGCGTCGATGATGGACAAACAGAAGGAGTACAAACGTATGAGTTATGCCTTCCACAGACAGCAGCAATCGATGGACACACGTATACGTACGTTCAAGTCACCCAAGTGACGGAACGAACGATGGAACGAAATGGACAGCTGATGCTCGTTCCTGATTACGAAGTCGAAAGCTACTGGGTGCGCCTCGAAGGATACGAGCATGTTCGAATGAGTGATGTGCTCGCATTGTATCACGATCATGCGACATGCGAACAGTTTCATAGCGAACTGAAAAGCGACTTAGATTTAGAGCGACTTCCATCAGGGAAGATGAAAACGAATGCGCTCGTGTTAGTCATGGGAGCATTCGTGTACAACCTTCTTCGCCTGATTGGACAAGATCTATTAAGCGATCCGAGACATCCATTACATCATAAAGTGAAACGCCGCCGCATCAAGACGATCATTCAGACGGTGATCACGATGGCAGGTCGACTCGTCCGCCGATCACGACAGATCTGGATGAAACTGACGCGAAGGAGTGGGTACAGTATACTCCTACTGAATGTGTATCAAAAATGGAAAGAGGCAAGATAACAAACAGATGTTCGGGTACTCATATCCATCACTCCCCCCTGTACTTTTTTTGTCTCTTTTTTGGTTTGTATCTCCATAAAAGAGGATTTATCTCGTTTTCAAACATGAAAGTGGTGCAGGGAATCATCAAAAAAAGGGATGTATGGATCATATATCCATAGAACTAACACCAAAATCAAAGTTGATTTCCAACCATCACGGATTCAGGTTTTTATTTTTTCTCGAATGGCATGTACAAAATAGAAAAATATTTCTCGTTCTTTTATAATCATTTATGAAAGGTGGTGAATGTCATGAACATATTTATATGTGATCAAGCATTTCAGTGGTATAAAGAAGAACTTCAATTACAGCGCGGGGACTATGTTCGTTTTTTTGCTCGATATGGCGGATGTAGCAATGTACAAAAAGGTTTTTCTTTAGGAGTAAATAAGGAAGAGCCGATCGATGCTGCAGTTACACTAGAAAAGAACGGCGTCATCTTTTTTGTTGAACAAAACGATATGTGGTATTTTGACGGTCACGATTTACATATTGAATTTGATGAAAAGCAAAACGAGCCGGTATTCACATATAGATAAAAGCGGGGGATCCCGCCTTTATCTTTTTTTTGCCCGCTCGTATGCCTCGTGCCAATCTGGAAAATATTTTCTGATTAAAACTGGTTGAAACGTTTCTTTTGTCACACAAACATGTTTTGAAGTTGCTGTTGCTGCGATTTCATTTGTCGGGGTCAATACTTCGTATCCATAAACAACCCGAATACCATCATATGATTCCACCCACGTTTTAATCGTAGCTATTTCCCCATATCGTAACGGCTTCTTATAAGAAATTTGCAAATCAATAACTGGGGACACAATCCCTCTTTTCTCCATATCAGCATATTGAAAACCAAGCTGTTGAATAAAATGAGCTCGTCCTATTTCTAACCAAATTAAGTAATTCGCATGATAAACAATCCCCATTTGATCCGTTTCTGCGTAACGCACTTCAATCTCTTTTTGTGAAATGACCATCATTTCCCACTCTCCAACATAACGATACTTTATCACTATTTTACCATAAACATAGGAAAAGCAGAAAAAAAAGAGCCGCACATATGCAGCTTTTACAATTCGTATCCTTTTTCTCGTGCTCTTGCCTCGTCTTTAATCTCTGCACGCATCGCCTCAATTGCTTCTTCACGGCGATGATTTTTTTCCCTAATTTTCTCCCGCTCCTTTGGACTAACAAACGCCATTGACTCTTCCGTCTTTTCAATATTTTCAAGCATATTTTTTACCATGTCTTGTAACTTTTCTACATTATCGCGACGATCATCATAATTTAGTTTCATTATTCATCCTCCTCATCGAAATAAATATACATCCTTTATCATGTACGATTTTTCTATATTATGCACGTTAATTCGTTTATCATAATAAAATTATGTAAACTTAAATAAGGGCGAATATTCGCCCTTACTCACCCTTCGTTTGAATGACTTGTGGATGTTGACCAGATTGATCTTGCATTTGCTTTCCTTTATTGCCACCTGCTGATCGCGGTTTCGTTCCGATATGTTGCGGCACAAATGGCTGTTGATTACTTTTTGGATTACCCATTTTTCATCCCCCTCTCCCTTGTAGTATGGCTATATTACTCTGCTTTATGAAGCCAACGTGTTTCCATTTTTTCTTCCAGTTTTTCTAATGCGCTGACATCATTTAATAGTTGTCTTTTATTTTCCATGACGAGTTCTGCAAATGTCCGTTTTCTTATTTTTCGCATGATGTATTCACCTACTTTTTGTTTTTTTCTATCTTTTCCAAACATAATGAAAAATATACAAAAAATAGCCGACTCCTCGGCTATTTTCCCCATTTTTCTGCATACTGTACCATTTGCTCATATGACATAGGACCGATTTGTTTTTCGCGAATTATTCCTTGACGGTCGATAATAAACGATGTTGGAATCGGTTGAATGTCATATTGTTTCATCACATTGCCATCAACATCTAGCACAACTGGAAACGTTAAATGGTAATCCTTAATAAACTCACGTACTTTTTCTTGCGAATCTCGCACCATCACATTTACGGCTACAATTTCTACTTGTCTATAATACTGTTCATAAAATGTCTGCATATCTGGCATTTCTGCACGACAAGGCGGACACCATGTTGCCCAAAAATTCACAATAACTGCTTTTCCGCGTAATTGTGAAAGTTGTACGGTTTTCCCATCAATCGTTTTTAAAGAAAAGTTTGGGGCCTTCATGCCAATATGAATACCTGTTTTGATTGTTTGTCTCTCCGCCGTATGTTCCCAAAACATATATGCAAAAAAACTAAATAAAACGATGATGGCCATCCACTTTTTCATCAACATACCTACCCTTCTATTTGTCATCTCATAAGAAAAGGCGCATGTGCGCCTCCTTATCGAATATTTTTATGCTCATTGCTCATTTTTTTTACTTCCACTTCAGCATATGAAGCAAATTCCGTTTTTAATTCGTTTTTATGCTTCGCATTATTATTTCGTTGGGCATTAGCATTTCCAAATTTTGTTCGTCCCATCGCTTTATCCTCCTTTTATACATGATGCACAGATAGTATGCGCGAACGGGACGTTTCACACTACGACGATTTGTTATTTAATTTTTGGACATACTCCTTTACCATGTCAACTGTTACATATTTTCGCTGTGGTACAATTCCATTTTTCGCTAGTTCATTTATTTGTTTTGTCACTTCATTAATTTTTTGTACAGAAAATGACTCTCCTCGTTGACATAAGGCAATGGCTTCTTCAATATATGTTTCCCGTTTCGTATTTAGCTCGACAAATGCCCGAACGAGTGCGTGTTGTTTTTGCGAATGCGCTGTAATCGCTCGGTGAACTTCAGTCATTATTCATTCCTCCAATCGTGTCATAAATATGTTGTAATTCATCTATTGACGCTTGGGCTGTTAAAGCAGCACTTAAACCGGTGAAATGTTCATTCAATTGCTCACGCATATGATGGTGAAGTTGCTCAATCATTATATTCCATTGCTCCTTATAGTGAACAAGCAAACGCTGTTTCTGCTCAGTTATATATGCTTTTACCGGTTCATGCAATTGCCGTTCCAATTCTTCTTTCATCAATCGTTTTTCATCTTTTTCAAAAAATGATTTTGCGTTTTTATACAACGCTAATGCCTTTTTAAACATGTTGCGATCTAGTTGTTCAAAAGCAAGTGGAAATTCCATTGTTGGAAAAACAGGAAGATCCGCTTTTGTTACAATGAGATCATGAACTTCCTTCCATTGTTTTTCTAACGCCATAAAATGAAGATCATAACGTTTGCTTATAAATGCTTCGATTCGCAAACTAGTTGCACGCATTTCTTGCGCCAAATCAAATCCAATGGAATATAAAAATTCATCCAAACATAATTGTAACGCTTTTTTTATGTTGCTCTGTCGATCATGAAGAACAGAGGGATTGAACGACTCTTTAAACCAATCCGGTAAACGAAAAAAGACGCGCTGTTGAATATAATAAACTAATTCATTTAATTCTTGCTCGATCGCATGAACGTCGTGATTTGCTTCGTATTGTTCGATAATCCGCTCAAGCTGTTGTTGCTCTTGGTGCAATATGTGCAACTTTTTACGTTTTGTTTCATCGCTTTGTTTTGCTTCTGCAATATATTCTGCTAGTCGCTTTTGCGCTTGTTTTATTTGCAAACGAGCGGAAGCAAGCGCTAGCGAGCTAAGCTCTTGATTAATGAACGGATAAAACGCCTGCTCAAATGCGTCCATTCCCGAATTGGATAGCACATCATGTTTCCACAACTCTCCCTTCTTTTCTGCGAGCGCCCATTTACTTGATAGCGAAAAAAGACGAGGATGACGAATACCAAATTGTAAAAGCTGATCTTTCACATAGTGAACAACAGCTTGTAATTCCTCTATTGTATGTGCTAAATCCGCTGCATTAATGATGAAAAACATCTTATCTAAACTAAACGTATCCTTTACTCGACCAAGCTGAATTAAAAATTCGCGATCCGCTTTTGAAAACGCATGGTTATAGTATGTGACAAAGAAAATCGCATCAGCATTTTTAATGTAGTTAAATGCAACTCCTGTATGACGAGCGTTAACAGAGTCCGCGCCTGGTGTATCGACAAGAATAATGTTTTCGCGCGTTAATGGGCAATCATAATATAGCTCAATCCATTCAACAAAACACGATTTTGTTTCATTCGCTACATATTCATGAAATTGCTGAAGTGAAATCGTAAGCAATTGTCCAAGCTTTTCTTTCATTTGTTCATATCCGCGCACAACGGCTTGTAAAAACGCCCAATGCACTCGTTCCTTAGCATCAACAGCTTCATTACGAATAGCTTTTTTACTTTCTTCGATCGCCTCTTGTAATGAATGAACTTGCATACCGAAAAAGCGCAAAGAGTGTTGTAAATCGTTTAAAAGCTGCTGTTCCGTTTTTACTTGTACGACAACGGTTCCATGCGGACGATCACCTGTTGGTGGAACAATTTTGTTAATGGTTGCCGTCGTCGGATGTGGCGAAACAGGTAAGACATGTTCACCGATTAACGCGTTTGCAAATGAAGATTTTCCTGCGCTAAAGGCGCCAAACAAAGCAATCGTAAACGTCCGTCGTTGAAGCTGCTGAGCTTTTACTTCCATTTCATTTGCTAGCTGTTTCATTCCTTTAATTGGGGCGATCATTTGACTAATCGTCCGCAATTTTTCGATCATTTGCTCGGTCGTCTCATTTTCTATTTGCACCGTTTGAATTGGATGTTGTTCTTGCGTTGATTCATTTCCATGTGGAACTTCTTCTTTGCTTTCACTGCTTGTTCTTATTGTAAACGTCTCATGAACAAACGGATAAACAGCATCATCGCTTAACGAATTGGCATTTTCGACGACTTTTTGCAATTGTTGACGCGTATGTTCACGCTCACGAGCAAGTTGCTTCAATTGCTCCCAGCATGCCCGTTCCCCCATCAACTTATTGAGTTGTTGTTGATACATACTCAATTTTTGTTGTACTTTTCCCTTCTCAATGATTTGTTCGACAAGTTGAATAGCTGCATCGCGATATAACCGTTTCATTTCGTTTGCTATGTCGTTCGTATATGTTAATACATAATCGCCTGTGACAACTGGTTGATTTTGTTTTCGTTCAACAATCCATTGTTCTGAAAACGGGACGGTTAATTGTTGAATACGATGCAATAATTCATGGTCGTGAACATCATATTGTTGATAAAACTGCTTCAATAAGTCACGGATGTGCCATTCAAGCTGACTTTCGATTTTTTGATGTAAATCTTCATAAAACGCATGCAACCGCTTTTTACGTTCTTCCTCTGTTTTTTGCTTTGTAAATAAAAAACCGACTTTAAAATCAGGTTGACACGCTTCTAAATAGGCACGCGCATACTCTCGTGTTTCATAAGGCATCACATATGCGTTGTGTAACGTTGTTTCCAACTGTTGTTCAATATGTTGCTTAGCATTTGTCCACGTTGTATGAATATGATCAATCACTCGCTCGATTTCTTCAAGTTTTGCAAGAAGCTCATGTTCATGATCAAACGAGAGTAACTGACGTATATTTCGCTTTTCTTCTTCCTGTTGAGCGATGACGATCTGCATATGGTCGTCGATCATTTGGTCGACAGCGATATGGATGTTTTGATGAAGTCGTTCCTCTTTTTCATTAAAAAGTGACTGCAATAATTGTTTTAATGTCTCAAGTTCGTTGTATATATTATCTTTTTGTTTCAGCGACGTATAAAATATTCGTTCAAATGTGATGCCCCACTGCTGAAACGATTCCTCGACAGAACGAGTAAACTGTGAAAATAGAAGTTCTTCATCACGATGTTTATCAATTTGATTCACAACTAAGTATAGCGTTTTTCCATACTGTGACAAACGCTTCGTAAACTCGAAGTTCAATTCCGCTTGAACATGATTGTAATCCATCACATAAAATATGACGTCCGCTAAATGAAGTGCCGACTCTGTCGCCAAGCGATGAGCATCATCGGTTGAATCAATACCTGGTGTATCCATAAGTACTATTCCGGACGGAATCACCTCTGTTTCATCGCTAATCTCGATCATGTCAATGGCGTCGCCATCCCGACAAAACGTTTTCACTTCGTCGTAATCATAAGGAGCCGTATATTCAATCCGTTCGCCAGATTTATAATATACACGCGCATACGGTTTCCCTGTTTTTACTTTCACAAGATTTGCACTTGTCGGAATTGGACTAGACGGTAAAAGCTGAGCACCGATCAACTCATTAATTAAACTAGATTTTCCTGCAGAAAAGTGTCCACAAAGAGCAATCGTAAACTCTTTATGATACACTTTTTTAATTAATTGTCTTGTTTTATTTGCTTGAGTCATGTCACCTCTTTTGATAAATTCGTCATGAAGTGCGATGAGACAATATAACCATTGTTGCAATGATTGTGTTTTTGTCATATGCATTTTCCCCATACCCCTTTTAAAAAATCTACCTTCATTTTACTGTAGTTCACAGAAAAATAAAATCCCCCTACTTATGAGGGGATTTTAATAAACGTAGCGCCTGTTCCTCTACACGAATTTACCACCTGGATGTACGACAAAATGTTCAATTTGCGAAACACAAATCCCGTTTTTTCTTAAAAACAATTTAAGTAAAAAAGCCTCCCTCACCACAATAGGAGGAAAGCTTTCGACGTTTTGAAAGGAGGTATGTTGTTGTGCACTTCCATTATAACGCAATTTATTGTTTCGTCACTATGTTTTTTTATGTTTTCTTTGTCTAGATTTGTCGAAAAATGATGTAATCGAAACGAAAAATTTGTTATGATGAAGAAAAAGGGGGCTTGTTATGGCTTTAGATGAGAAAATTACAACGATTTTAAACGGAACGATCGAATCGATTCGCTCTGTCATCCCGCTAGCAATGACAATCGAAAAACCTTCATTGTTTACACAACCTTTCACTCAAACGTCCATTAATGTATTGATTGGGATGACCGGAGACTTACGGGGACGCCTAATGATTGAAGGGCATGAAACGATATTTGGAAGTATCGGAGAAACGATGTTCGGCATGCCTTTAGAAGGTGAAATGCTCGAATCATTTACCGGTGAGCTCGGCAATATGATTGCAGGAAACTTAGCAACGATCGTATCTCAAAAAGGAATTACAATCGATATCACTCCTCCTACTGTTCTTGTTGGTCAAACAAGAATTTACGGTTTTGATAAAGCATTTCGCGTGCCGATTCACTTTGAAAATAAAGGAGAATTGCAGCTTATTTTAACAATTGATAACGAATAAGTGCAAAGAGAAGCTTGCGTTTGTAAGCTTCTTTTTTATTTTTTATCCATCTTTTTCTAAATATTTCACACTTTTTTCACAACCTCACAAAATTTGTGTGACAAAAGTCACAGCTACTCCTTATTTTTACGGTTATGATGATGGTAAAGTAACGAATGAACAATTTGTGAAATGTACGAAGAAAGCGTTTCATTTCGCAAATTGTTTTGTATGATGTAAGTGTATACATTTCTAATTAAGGTTTATTTAGGGAGGGAGGAATAAAAATGAAAACCCAATTAAACACAAACACCCCAAAAACAAAAGTGGAGAAAGAGCCTACATTGAAAGGAACGCTCGCTTCTGTTTTATTTTTAGGATTTTTCCTCATTTTCACGTGGGTAAGCGTATATTTCTTGTTTTTGAATCGTTTATAGAGAGAAAGGAGACGGGACGTTATGCACATGCATAAATATGAAAAAATTTGGCTGTTTTTCGGCATCGGTTCATTATTTGTATTTTTAGCTGTCTTAGGAGTTGGTGCATTCGCACAAGGAACACAGCCGCCAAGCTGTTTAACAACGATCGATCCGGAAAAAGTCGATCAAACACCACCATTTGATAAACCTGGTCTTATTAAAACTGGAGACAATGAATATCAACTCAATATCGTTGCTTCTGCATTTGCGTACACGCCAAATCAAGTCGAAATTCCAAAAGGAGCAAAAGTAACGATCAACGTAGCAACGAAAGATGTCATTCACGGATTTGAAATGGCCGGAACAAACGTAAATATGATGGTTGAACCTGGTTATGTAAGCAGCTACACACAAACATTCGATAAAGTCGGTGAGTATGTCATTTTGTGTAACGAATATTGCGGTGCCGGTCACCACTTAATGACGGCGAAAGTGAAGGTGGTTGAACAATGATGAACGGAACTTGGAAAGTAGATGCACGTGATGGCAAATTAGCCATGGCCCATATTTATGTCGCTTTCGTTGCTCTGGCGTTAGGAGGACTCGCTGGTCTATTACAAGTACTTGTACGCTCTGGAAAACTAGAATTACCGGCAGGCATTAGCTATTATACAATTTTAACAACGCATGGCGTATTGCTTGGACTCGTTTTAACTACATTTTTCATTATCGGTTTTCAATTTGCAGCTGTAAGTCGGACGGCTGGAACGCTTTCTGATCGCGCACGCTTTTGGGGATGGGTCGGTTTTTGGCTCATGACAATTGGTACAGCAATTACTGCCTTTTACATTTTAATTGGTGAAGCTTCTGTTTTATATACATTCTATGCACCACTACAAGCACACGCGGGTTTTTATATTGGTTTAACACTTGTTGTTGTCGGTAGCTGGGTGAGTGGATTTGCGATGTTCGCTCATTATGCAAAATGGAAAAAAGCTCATCCTGGTCAAGTAAGTCCGTTACTTACGTTCATGTCTGTTGTTAACATGGTGTTATGGCTCGTTTGCTCGCTCGGTGTTGCAGCAACTGTATTATTCCAACTTATTCCTTGGTCATTAGGTTATGTCGATCGCATTAACGTACTTGTGAGCCGAACATTGTTCTGGTACTTTGGTCACCCGCTCGTCTATTTCTGGTTATTGCCTGCATATATGATTTGGTATGTGATTATCCCAAAAATTATTGGCGGAAAAATGTTTTCAGACTCACTTGCTCGCATGTCGTTCATTTTATTCTTAATTTTCTCGATTCCTGTCGGTTTCCACCATCAACTTGTGGAGCCTGGAATCGATCCAGCTTGGAAATACTTACAAGTTGTTTTAACGTTTATGGTTGTTATTCCATCATTAATGACAGCGTTCTCGATGTTTGCAACGTTTGAGATGTACGGTCGCTCCAAAGGGGCAACAGGATTGTTCGGATGGTTACGTAAACTCCCTTGGGGTGATGCTCGTTTCTTTGCACCTTTTATCGGTATGTTGTTCTTTATCCCTGCTGGTGCCGGTGGTCTTATCAACGCATCACATCAATTAAACCAAGTTGTTCATAACACGATTTGGGTAACGGGCCACTTCCACTTAACATTAGCGACAACCGTTGTATTGACATTCTTTGGTGCAGCTTATTGGCTCATCCCACATTTAACAGGACGTGTGATGACAAAAGCGATGAACCGTTTAGCGATCATTCAAACGATCGTTTGGTCGATTGGTATGATTTTCATGTCTGGTGCAATGCACTTTGCAGGGTTGCTTGGCGCTCCTCGCCGTTCAGCATTTTCAACATACGGAGATGCACCACAAGCGCTAGAGTGGATTCCTTACCAAATCGCTCAAGCAGTTGGCGGGACAATCTTATTCATCGGTATTATTCTTGTGCTCATTATCGTTACAAACTTAGCATTTTTCGCTCCAAAAGGTGAGACAGAGTTTCCAGTTGCTGAAGTTGCTGAACAGGCTGAGCGTACACCACTCGTATTTGAAAACTGGAAATTATGGATCGGCATTACTGTTGTACTCATTTTAATTGCATATACTGTTCCATTTATCGATATGATCCAAAATGCACCTCCTGGCTCAAAAGGATTTAAACTTTGGTAAAAAAAACCGGGCGTTTGCCCGGTTTTTTTTGTAACTATTCACTCCGATAGTAGTATGTAAAGAAGCGCAACACAAATAGGGCATCCCCGTAATAGAAAATGCCCTAAGTGGTAGAAAGAACGCGATCAAGCGTGTCACCCGTCAACAGAAGACATAACGAATCCCACACGTTTTTTTCGTGTTTCGTCAGTGTGGAAACGATGCTTCTTGTGATACAAAAAGACTGGGCGAATGTTTCTACGCGAAACGTACCCGAAATGTTCTCTTTGACTTTAACCATGCGAAGATCGCGTTCGGCTTGGTTGTTGTCAAAGGGAACATGTACTTCACGTAAGAAACGCAACGCTTCTTCCTTTCGTTTCTGAAGCCGTCGAACAAAAGCGAGTGCTTTTTTCGGAAGAGGTGTCATCGTTTCCAATCGATGTTGTGCTCTTTCTAGGATGCGATCATACACTCGTTCCCACCGTCTCGCTTCTTCTTCGGAAAGTGCACCGTGATGGGCTTCGACGGCTTGCTTGGCGGCTAACAGAAACGTGGTCATGCGCATCGCCCACGTATGCCCTTGTTCGATGAATCCTTTTAACTCACGCAAATGGTGGGCATGACAAAGGGCATGGGTGGCATGTGTGTATTTCGGATACGTACCGAACCCATCGTGCATCATCGTCCCTTTGTATTGTGGAAGAATCCCGATCTCATCCGTTGCTTTCTTTCCACGAGAAGCGTGAGAAGCCAAGTATGTATATCTCGATGTACACGCGACATGCACCCATGCGAGTTTCCCATTGATGCGCAAACTCGTTTCATCGACATGCAGGATGTTGGATTCAAGTAAGGCGTCTTCGATGATGTCCATATTTGATTCCAGCGCTTCGCGTCCTCGTTTCACCATATTGGCAAGGGTTCCTGTACTAATCGAGTGTTGATATAACGCTTCGATTGTATCACTTAAACGCTTGTACGGGATCAATTGGATATGATGTAAATAAACAACGAGCGCAGTAAGGCGTGGACCGTATTGCACATGATTCGTGACATGGGATGGGAATTCGGCTTGTTGCACGCATCGACAATGCGGACACGATTTCACTTCACGTTCATGTTGTGTCACCTCGATCGCCACAGGAGGGACATCAAACACTTGACGGATATCGACTTTGAACGGTTTGACGTCACGCAAAGAAACCCCACATCCTTGACACGTATGCACACGGTGGACGACACGATGATGTGGATGTTCCACTTGACGGAGCGTCGTTCCTTGATGTCCTTCTTGTCCGCCTGGCTTGTTGCCAGATGGTTGACGAGAAGAACGTGTGTTGGCAAAACGGTCAGAAGATGGGGGCAAATGGCTATTGGAGCTGTTTTTTTTCGTGCGTGCTTCCAGCTCTTGAACACGGTACTTCAGTTGTTCATTTTCTTTGCGTAGCTGTTTGTTTTCTTTCAACAGTTGCTCAATGACTTGTTGTTGGTGAGTAATGAGCTGCTTTTGTTGTTGGACTTTGCTGATTAAGCTTTCAACTGTAAATACAGCTTGTTGTACCGTCAACATGCGATTCACCTCCTTGTCTATCAATATTCACATCATAGACAGGAAAAGCAAAAAATATTCAGCTCACTTTATGATGTGGCTGAATAGTTACTTTTTTTTTATAATCGATAAATATGTTTATATTTATCTTCCAAATAGCGAATCAAGTAAGTTGGATTTAACCCCTCTCCAGTTACTTCATACAAAATCTCAAGCGGCTTTTTCGTCTTTCCATATTGGTGAATATGGTTTGTAAGCCACTCTCGAATACGCCCGAATTCCCCGTTTTCAATCAACTGATCAATATTTGTCAACTCTTTCTCCATTGCGTATTTAAACTGGGCGGCATACATATATCCGAGGGCGTATGACGGAAAATAACCAAAACTTCCCCCAGCCCAATGAACATCTTGAAGAATCCCTTCTGCATCACGTTTTGGACGAACACCTAAATACGCCTCATATTTTTCATTCCAAATATGTGGTAGATCTCTTACTTCAATTGCGTCATCAAACAACGCTTTTTCCATTTCATATCGAATAATAATATGTAATGGATACGTCAACTCATCCGCTTCAATGCGAATAAGAGACGGTTTGGACTCATTAATTGCGCAATAAAAATCATCCAATGAAATGTCAACAAAATGCGGAGCATATTGTTGTAGCAAGCTATAATATCGCTTCCAAAACGAATAATGACGAGCAATAAAGTTTTCATAAAACAGCGACTGCGACTCATGAATGCCCATCGACGTACCATCGTAAAGCGGTGTACCTGCCCATTCTTTAGAGATGTTCTGTTCATAAAGAGCGTGGCCGCATTCATGAATCGTACCAAATACTGCTGTTCGAAAATCGTTTTCGTCATATTTTGTTGTAATTCTGACATCCCCTTCATTTAACGTTATCGCAAAAGGATGTACAGTTTCATCAAGTCGTCCTGCATCAAAATCATAGCCTAATTCTTTTAAAAGGACTAGACTAAACGCTCGTTGCTTTTCTTTCGGAAATGACTGAAATAAAAAGTTCGTTTTCGGTTTGTTTCGCGACTCGTTAATTTGTTGAACGAGCGGAACAATATGATTGCGTAATTTTGAAAACACATCATCTAACAAGTCGACAGTCACACCAGGTTCGTATAAATCTAATAACGTATTATATGGGTGTCCATTTGTCCCCCAATATGTGACAAAGCGTTTTGTGAAATCAACAAGTTGCTTTAAGTATGGTTCAAAAAGCGAAAAGTCAGATTTCGCTTTCGCTTCTTCCCACACACTCTCTGCTTTTGATTGTAAAATGACATATTGTTTGTATTCATCAGCAGGAATTTTTTTGTTGCGTTCATACTCTTTTTGGCATTCTGCTAACGTATAACGAGTGACCGACGATACTTGTTCTTGTACAGACTTCGTTGAAAGTTCCGCAATATATGCGGCCATTTGCTCGGACGTTGACATATGAAACACCTCTTGTGATAACATCCCGATCACTTCCGAGCGTTGGTCAATCCCTTTCTTCGGCGCCCCTGTACGTAAGTCCCAATACATAAGCGAAATCGCTTCCTTATATGCCATTATTTTTTTGACATACTGTAAAAACTGCTTCTCTACTGCTTGAATATTTTTTTTCATCTTCTCCCTCCATTCCATTGTATTTGTTATTCTACAATACTTATAAATTTCCTTCATTTTTGATGTACGTCTGTCGGCAGTACACGCTTTATTGTTTCAATCACTTGCATAGGTTCATCGTCTGTCACAAAAATACATACAATTCCCCGATCATCTCGTTGGCGAATAAGTCTGCCTACCCCTTGTCGTAATCGTAAAATCATGTATGGAACATCGACTTCCCAAAATGGATTGTCTGTTTGTTTTCGTTTCGCTTGAAAAACAGGGTCATCTGGCGGATAAGGGAGCGCCCAAATGATGACGTTGCTTAGTGACGGACCAGGAATGTCTAATCCTTCCCATAAATGTTGGGCACATAAAATCGTTTCCTCTTCGTTTTGAAAGCGCGAAACGAGTTCGCTAATTTCTTGATCGCCTTCAAATAAAAAAGTGAGTCCTTCTTCTTGTTGTGCACGAGCTTTAAATTCATTCAATTGTTCGCGCGTTGGGAACAATACAAGTGCACGCCCGTTTGTTTCCCGAATTTTTTCGATAGCGTATGCGTATTTCTTTTCAGATGTGCGTTCGTTATTTTCAAATATCGGCATATAAATCGCCATTTGTTCATCATAGTCAAACGGGGAATCAACATGAAATGATAAATACTCATCAATACCCAGACTTTTTGCCATATAATCAAATGATTTTTCATTGGATAATGTGGCAGATGAAAAAATAAATGGTATACGTTTAGAAAATACTTTTTCGCGCAACACTTCTTGAACCGTTCTCGGCATAATAACAAGCGTGTTGCCATCGAGCGACGATTCGAGCCATGTAATCGCATCCCGATTATGAATGAATAAATATAGTGAATGGTGAATTTGATCTAAGTATTCATCAACAACTTTCAATTGATAATGGTCGATCGTATACGTCTCACTCTCAAATACGAGCTCGTCTCCAATTTGTTCAACTTTTGTTCGTAACGTTTGTGCTAGTTGTAACAGAGACGGAGTGAACATTAATTCTTGACGATTGGATCCTGGTACCGCTTTAGCATGATTCATCAACTCATCAAAAAACCGTGCACTAAGTTCTAATGTATCTTCGATTAAGTAAGCTAATTGTTCGCGAATATCATTTTCTAATAAACGAGAAAGCAACGTTTCTAACGTCGCCTCTTTCATGCGATATGTTAACGCTTTTTGAGCAGCAAATTCTAATAAATGCCCTTCATCAAAAATGACACAGCTCGCTTCAGGTAAAAGTGGTAACTGCCCTTCGCGTTTCCGTGCTTCATACGTCCAAATATGTTCCATATAAAAATCGTGAGAACAAATAATTAAATCCTTCGCTTTGCGATAGTAATCGCGCGATAACGTTTGCCCACAACGATGACGTTTTTCACACGCTAAACAGTCTTGAAACGGATCCCAAGCAATTTTTGACCATTGCTCATCGCTTAAGTGAGCGTAATCTTTTCGATCGCCATAATGGTAAAACGTTTGAAGCGGAGCATGGTCATGAACAAATGAAGGCAATTCATCAAAAATTTGTTCATATAATTCCTCTTCCTCCGTCATCAATATATCGTCTAATTTGTTTAAACATAAATATTGATCGGGCGATTTCGCTAGGCGAACGTCGATGTTTATGTTTAAAACGCGTGAAATTTTAGCAATATCTCCTTCTTTTTTTACAAGCTGTTCAATTAACGTTTCATCTGCACAGGCAATAATGGCTGGTTTTCCGATATAACGTGCATAACAAATGGCATAAAGCAAATATACAATCGTTTTTCCTGTTCCTACTCCAGCTTCAGCAAACATCACTTTTTTCTCTTTAAATGCCCGCTCAAGTTGAAATGCCATAAAAATTTGTTCATCTCGCAATTCAAAACCTGCTTCAGGTAAAATATCGTAAAATACATCCCCGATCCATTCGTTAAGTTTATCAAAAAAATTCTCATTTTTATTTAATACAAACGGATATTTGTTCATACTTTTTAGCTCCTCCATTAATTTTAACGAAGTACACAAACATTAATTATTGACCAAAAAAAGAAAGATGTCAATGAAGTTGAAAAGAAAAAGCTGTCAATGAGACAGCTTGTCATATGAACGTGGCGGACGAGGTCCCCAAAATTGATAATATTGTGTTTCAATGAAACCGTTAAATAATTTGCGACGCTTCGTTGCTTGCTTCCCGTACAATTGCTCAAAATGGCGGTGAGAGGTCAATATATAAATCGACCACGTATCGAGTGCAGCGAATGTTTTTCCCATTTCTCGATATAACTGTTCTACTTCTTCCTTTTCTCCTAATCGTTCACTATAAGGAGGATTGCCGACGATGACGCCATATTCCTCTTTCGTTCGAAAATCTTTCACTTGCATTTGCTTAAATGTAATCAAATCTGCTAATCCTGCTTCTTGTGCGTTTGTTTTCGCGATGTCGACCATGCGGTGATCAATATCAAATCCGACAATATGTAGCGGTTGATCATAGCGTGCTAAATCTTCCACCTCTTCCCGCGCTTCATCCCATAAATGAGGTGGAATCCAACTCCATTGTTCAGATACAAAATCGCGGTTAAATCCTGGTGCGATATTTTGACCAATCAGCGCCGCTTCAATCGCAATCGTTCCCGACCCACAAAACGGATCAACGAATGGACGATCTGGTATCCAATTCGTCAACCGAACGAGCGCTGCCGCTAATGTTTCTTTTAATGGTGCCTCTCCTTGTCTTACGCGATATCCTCTTTTATGCAACCCTACCCCGCTCGTATCGATCGTTAATGTAGCAACATCTTTATGGAGAGCAACTTCAATACGAAACAACGCACCCGTTTCTTCAAACCACGAAACACCGTAATGTTGCTTTAAATGTTCTACAATCGCTTTTTTTACAATCGCTTGGCAATCGGATACACTAAACAATGTTGATTTGACTGATTTTCCTACAACAGGGAATTGGGCATCAACCGGTAAAAACTGTGCCCACGGAAGCGTTTTTGTTTGTTCAAATAACTCATCAAACGTCGTTGCGCGAAATTCCCCTACTTTTACCTTTACACGGTCAGCTGTGCGAAGCCATAAATTTGTACGGCAAATCGCCCGCTCGTCCGCCACAAATGTCACTTTTCCATTGTCCACTTGACAATCATACCCGAGCGCACGCACTTCATCTGCAACAATCGACTCAAGCCCCATTGCTGCAGTAGCAATTAATGTGATCTGTCCCATATTCATTCACCTTTCATTGATGTATTCGTCCCATTCTTGAACAAATTGTTGTACCTCGTCGATTGGCATCGGTTTAGCAATGTAATATCCTTGCACCATATCACATTGTTGTTTATTTAAAAATTCATATTGTTGCTCTGTTTCGACCCCTTCGGCCACAACAGCTAAGTGCAAATTGTGTGCCATCATAATAATTGTAGATACAATCGTCGCATCATCACTATATAAGGAGAGACGTCGAATGAACGATTGATCAATTTTTAAAATATCGATTGGGAAACGATGCAAATAACTTAAAGAAGAAAAACCTGTCCCAAAGTCATCAATCGCCAACTTAAAACCGTACCGTTTAAGCTGTACAAGTTTTTGAACAGATTCCTCTGCATTTGGCATAATCGTACTTTCCGTCAGTTCTAATTTAAAAAAGCGTGGGTGAACATTGTTCGCTTTTACAATATGTGATACTTGTTCAACAAAATCATCTTGTTGAAAATGGACAGCTGAGATGTTTACTCCGACTTTCATATGCGGAGCGAACGAATGTATCGCCTTTATATGTATACACGTTTGTTCTAACAGCCATTTCGTAATTGGAACGATAAATCCTGTCTCTTCTGCTAATGGAATAAATTGCGCAGGAGAAACGAACCCGATATTCGGTTGTTTCCAACGCATTAACGCCTCTAATGCTTCAATTTTTTTCGTTTTCATATTGACAATCGGTTGATAGTAAACAAATAATTCATTTCGTTCAATCGCTTTTCGCAAATAATTTTCTAACGTCACTACTTTGCTTTGATAGTCTAATTTAGCCGTATATAGTTCAAAACGATTTCTTCCGCTTTCTTTCGCTTTTTGCATAGCGCGATCGGCACGACGTAATAACGTTTCCCCATCATCTCCGTCGTTCGGATACATGCTTATCCCAATGCTTGCCGAGATGTATATATCTTTGTTATGTAATAGAAAAGGAGCTTGTAATGATTCAATCATTTGTTCTGCTATGCTAACAGCTTCTTGAACGTCTTTTAATTTCGGCAAAATAACAACAAATTCATCTCCACCAATGCGAGCTAACGTATCTTTCGTGCGCAGTAGCTTTTTTAGACGATTGGCTACTTTTTTTAACAATATGTCTCCACTATAATGACCGAATTCGTCATTAATATATTTAAATCGGTCCAAATCGAGAAATAAGATCGCTAACTGTTGGTTATGACGTTGCGCCATATGAAGTAAATGTTGTAAACGTTTTGTAAATAGTTGGCGGTTTGGAACGTTGGTCAACACGTCATAATTTGACAGCCGTGCTAATTGCTCCATCGTCCGTTTATGTTGTGTCACATCTGAAAAAATGGCCACATAATGCGTCGGTTTTCCAGTAGCATCGCAAATCGCCTTAATCGTTAACCATTCAACAAACAATTCACCATTTTTTCTTTTATTCCAAATTTCTCCTTTCCAAATCCCATGGTCACGTAACGTTTCCCACATGTTTTCGTAAAACGTACGATCATGCAATCCGGAGCGAAGAATATTTGTCTTCCTTCCGAGCACTTCCTCTTGTGTATAGCCTGTTACCGTTTCAAAGGCCGGATTAGCTAATAAAATATGCCCATTTTCACCGGTAACAATTATTCCTTCATCTGCCTCTTGAATAATAGTATAGGCAATAGCTAAAAATGTATCTGTTTCAAACAACGTCGACATCCGTTTCTTCACAACACGCTCTCCCCTCATGTCTGCAAAACAAAAACTCCCCTGACGTAATGCAGGAGAGTGGTGCCATGAACCATGTTCTGTAAGCCATGTTCTGTTCCGTCGTACTGCAAACGGCTTGCGCCTCGTACTTCGGTGGTAATCATCTATCTACAGGCTGCACGCCTGTCCTTCTCTCCGTTCATTTCCTTTGAGAAGGTGCCCCTACCATCATTTGGGTTTCTCGCTCGTGGGGTTTACCGCGTTCCACTCTTGCCGTTTCCAGCAAGACTACGTCACTGTGGCACTTTAAAGGTAGTCGAGCCATATCCGTTGAAGGACGTAGGCTCTTTCCCTGCCGTCAGCCCAGCGCAACGCCAGACTGCCCTAGCTTATGAATTCGCTAGGCACGAACACTACGGGCATCTCAGCACCGTGCGAGCATGGACTTTCCTCTACGATGCATACACATCGCAGCGATTACCCGAACATGATTCATGTAAGCATATGCTAGTATATCCGAAACGATAAGCCAAATCAATAGAAAAGGTTGGAATATTTATTCGTAAAGTTTGTTTCCGAAAACATGTTTTTCTAAATTGGAAAGACGTTGTAAAATATCGAAGTTCGTCGTCCCTGTTTGAGATGGCTGACGTTTTTGTGCCTCCTGCAATTGGCTTTTCAATTTTGCATTTTCTTGTTGCAATTGTTCAATCATTTGATGAAATGTTTCATAGTCTTTAATGACTAAATCAAGAAAGCGATCAACTTCATCTTGATTGTATCCGCGCATGCTTATTTTAAACTCTTTTTCAAGAATGTCTTTTGCTGTTAAGTTGATGCGATCCGAAAGCACGTTTGCTCACCTCAATTATCCATGTCTACACCTATTCTTTCAAAAAAAGCAGTCGTTGTCAATTTTTCATTTTCACAAAGTTCGTCTTTTTTTCGACAAAAAACCGAAGGCGAATTGCCTTCGGTTAAAATGGACGTGGAAACGGACCAGGCCCTGGACAAACAACATGTTGATGGGATACATCGTTTACAACAGATTGCGTATGCGGAAAATAATGTTGATGTTGAAATACATGATGGTTCACATACGTCGTATGTGACGGATGAATGTGCGGCACAATCGTTGTTTGTATTTGATGTTGTGTACAGCACTTCGTCGGATGAACGATTGGCGGCATCATATTTGGGCGACAATGCATATTTCATACCCCTTTCGTATTGAATTTCGTTACATTACTAGCGTATGTATCAAGGGGTATACATGTACTAATGGAAATACCTATTTTACATGAACGTATAAATGTTATGCTTCATATTGGCAAAAATGATAACTATAGCTCCCACTAGCACAAAAAATAAATATAAAATTTTTTTACTCATCGCTTCTCTCTCCTCTATTCTTATTGTTCATAAATAAACATTCTACTTCGTTCTTCTTTGTTCGACAAGCAGGGAAAACTTTGTCATTTTTTGCGCTTCCCTCGGAAATAACATAAAAATTTTCCTTCTTCTTTTTTTGCACATGATATAATGTTTTTGGGGAATTTTTTATGAAAATTGGAGGGAATGCGATGTCAAAATGTCCGTTTCATGCTCTTTTTAATGAACGTGGAGCCATGCAATTTTTTCGCAAAAAGCACCAACAAGAAAAAGAAAATACAACTTCTCGCTCTCCTACCACTGAACATGTTGCTACATATTATCGCCAACTCGCCTCAAGCGATCAGAAGCAACAAGTTGCGTTCGTCAAATTAACAGAGGAAGATGTACAACGACTTACTTCGATTCGCCCACTTTTTGCTAAACATGTCGAACGAATCGTCAATGCGTTTTACGATCAAGTTGGGCAAATGCCTCATTTAAGACGCATTATTGATAATCATTCAACGATTGATCGCTTAAAACAAACGTTACGCGCGTATTTAATGGATATGGTATCGGGGGAAATTGGTGAGCAATATATTATTCGTCGCAAAGTGATCGGCAATGTTCATAACCGAATCGGTTTGTTTCCAGAATGGTACTTAGGTGCTTACACAATCATTCAAAATAAACAAAAAAACGCATTCCTCCCCATGCTTGAAAGCAGGGGTTTCCTGCGTGATTAATCATGAAAGTTTTGCAAATTTTTTATTTTCCGCTAAAATGCGGACGTCGCTTTTCTAAAAATGCTCGAATCCCTTCTTCGTGGTCTTTTGTTTTGCGCATTTCCGCTTGATACGCTGTCTCCATTTGTAACGTGTTAAACAACTGTTGTTCGCTTAAACGAGCATATAACTGCTTCGTCGCAATCATCGCACGAATCGGTTTTGCTAGCCATTCATTCACTTTGTGCTGAATCGCTTGTTCATCACCGATTTCATCAACGAGTCCCACTTCATATGCCTCTTGTGCACTCATTATTTTTCCTTCCCATATGATTTGTTTTGATTTGACATCTCCAATTTTTCGATTTAAAAAGAAATGTCCCCCACCATCTGGAACTAAACCAATGCCAATGAAATTCATTGCAACGCGCGCTTGTTCATTTGCGATTACATGATCGCAAGCAAGGGCTAAACTAAATCCTAATCCTGCAGCGGCACCATGTATGTAGCTAATCGTTAGTTTCGGCAATTGATGCAATGTCATCGCTATTTGTTTAATCGTTTCCATCACTTCAATGAATGAATGTTCATTCGTTGATTGCAACATCGTCTTAATGTCGCCCCCTGCGCTAAATCCTTTGCCACGCCCACGAATGATGACGATATCCGCTTCACTTGCTTCAACTTCTTTTAACGCTTGTAACAACTCTGTTAACATTTGTTCATGTAAGGCATTTAGCGCATTCGGACGATTCAATTCAATGGTTGCGACGCGATTTTCGTATGATAGTACGATATGTTCCATCTTCTCCATCCCCTCTTTCGTTTGTTCGCTATTTTCTTTCGACATATATGAATAAAATCCTGCACAGAACAAAACAAAAAGACGACATCATCTGTCGCCTTTTTGTTTTGCATGCATGACAATCTCATATAGTCGTTTTGTTTGTTCGTAAATATGTTCAGCACGGCAAATGGCCGAAATGACAGCAATTCCGTCTGCACCCGCTTCGATCACTTGTTTGGCTGTTTGTTCTGTAATTCCACCGATCGCAACGAGTGGAACACGTTTTTCATGGGCACGAATATGTTCAATCATCGTCAGTCCACATGCTTGCTTTGCATCTTCTTTGGAAACAGTTGGGAAAATCGGACCTAATCCAACATAATCAGCGCAAGCAGCAAGCGCTTTTTTTACTTCATTTAAGTTGTGAACAGATACGCCTAAATATTTATCTCCTATGCGATCGCGAACGCGTTCAGCTACTTCGTCTTCTTGACCGACATGAACGCCATCTGCCTGTAAAGCGAGGGCTAAATCGACATCGTCATTCACGATAAAAGGAATATTATACATTCGGCATCGTTCAAGTAATTTCTCGGCTAAGCGGTATTTTTCAATCCCCGTAAGCGCCCCCTTTCCTTTTTCGCGAAACTGAAACATTGTAATACCGCCTTTAATTGCTTCATCAAGCACAGCGAGCGGATCTTTCGTACAATCGATACTTCCCATAACGAAATACAACGATAGCTTCTGCTTCATCATTTATTCCCCTTGAATACGCGCGTATTGATCAACTTCTTCTGCGCTCGTTTCATGTAAAGCATTTAAAAAAGAAAGTTGAAAAGAACCAGGTACTTTTGCTTGTTTGGCTGCTTTTTCAGCCGCCACACCGTAATAAGCGAGGGCAGCAACTGATGACATCATCATATCGTCTCCTATACCTGCAAATGCACCTAATACCGAACTTAACAAACAACCTGTCCCGGTTACTTTCGTTAACATCGCATCACCATTTGAGACGATTACAATACGTTCTCCATCGGTTACTACATCATCTTTCCCTGTGACAACAACTACAGAGCGAAACATGAGTGCTGCTTTTTTCGCTACATCCACGAGGTCACTTTGAACGTCTCCTGCATCGACTCCTTTTGTACGTACTTGTTCACCCGCAATGCTCGCAATTTCCGATGCGTTCCCACGTAAAATCGAAATGTTTACTTCACGTAATATACGTCTGGCTGTTTCGGTGCGGTACGCTGTCGCACCAGCTCCAACAGGATCGAAAATGACAGGAATGTTTGCCTCATTTGCTGCTTTTCCGGCAATTAACATCGCCTCTACGTCTGTTTCGTTTAGCGTGCCAATGTTTAACACTAAAGCACGAGCTAACCGAACCATATCCGCTACTTCTTCTTTTGCATACGCCATAACAGGAGATGCGCCTACAGCAAGCAAACCATTCGCAACAAAATTGGTCACCACAACATTTGTCATATTATGTACGAGTGGTGACTCCTTCCTAACACGCGTTAACCATTGTCCTACATTCATCATTCATTCCCCCTAAAAAAAATAAAAACTAGTCGGACAGAGTCGACTAGTTTGCGTACTGAAAACATAGCCTACTTCCCTCCGCTGGTACAAACCAGATCAGGTTCAAAGGGTTGGAAAACTGATTGCGCGTTTTCCTCTCAGCCATCGCCATCCGGCACCCCTAGTAGTTTGATTGATTCAAATTTCTTTCATTTTAATACATTTTTTCTCTTGACCTGAATCCGTGACAAAACATCTTTACAATGGTCGCAAACCGTTGATACGATAAGGGAAAACGACGTTGACGACTCTTCATCAAGTAGGTGAATGTGATGAAAGATTTCCCGATTCGGTTTGTATTGACAGATGAAGCGATTACTCCAAGTGCTGGGCTTGCTCTCGTGGGCTACTTACTGCACCAAACGAAGCTGGATAAACGAGTAAACGCACTTCGGCTCCCAACGGTTCGTCGAGATGTGCACATTTCCCATAGCGACGTCATTCGCTCGATGATCGGCTTGCTTGCCACAGGAAAAACGGATTTTGATCATATCGAAGCGTATCGTCAGGACGATATCTTTTCGACATCAATGGGCATTCGGCACGTACCTTCCTCCCCAACGTTGCGACAGCGTCTCGATCAGCTCGCTTGTCTCCCGATGACCGAAACCATCATTTGGGAGGAATCGATGCGTCTGTTGGTTCGACAACACGCTACCTTGTCCGCTTGTTGGACGAAAGGGAAAACGACATGGCTTCCCCTTGATATAGATGCTTCCCCATTTGATAACTCCGATACGAAAAAAGAAGGAGTGAGTCGAACGTATAAAGGATTTGACGGTTTTACGCCGTTGTTTGCGTACGCAGGGAAGGAAGGGTATATCGTTCATGCCGAGCTGCGTCCAGGGAAACAACATGTACAAGACAACATGCCTTCGTTTTTAACTACCGCCATCCGTCGAGCTCGTCCGCTGACCTCGTCTCGTCTGCTTGTCCGCATGGATGCAGGGAACGATGCGGAAGCGAATGTGCACGTATGTCTAAAGGAAGACGTGGACTTTGTCATCAAGCGAAACTTACGCCGAGAATCGAAAGCGCTTTGGTTCCAGATCGCTTCGCAAAAGGGCAGACGCGTCGATGATGGACAAACAGAAGGAGTACAAACGTATGAGTTATGCCTTCCACAGACAGCAGCAATCGATGGACACACGTATACGTACGTTCAAGTCACCCAAGTGACGGAACGAACGATGGAACGAAATGGACAGCTGATGCTCGTTCCTGATTACGAAGTCGAAAGCTACTGGGTGCGCCTCGAAGGATACGAGCATGTTCGAATGAGTGATGTGCTCGCATTGTATCACGATCATGCGACATGCGAACAGTTTCATAGCGAACTGAAAAGCGACTTAGATTTAGAGCGACTTCCATCAGGGAAGATGAAAACGAATGCGCTCGTGTTAGTCATGGGAGCATTCGTGTACAACCTTCTTCGCCTGATTGGACAAGATCTATTAAGCGATCCGAGACATCCATTACATCATAAAGTGAAACGCCGCCGCATCAAGACGATCATTCAGACGGTGATCACGATGGCAGGTCGACTCGTCCGCCGATCACGACAGATCTGGATGAAACTGACGCGAAGGAGTGGGTACAGTATACTCCTACTGAATGTGTATCAAAAATGGAAAGAGGCAAGATAACAAACAGATGTTCGGGTACTCATATCCATCACTCCCCCCTGTACTTTTTTTGTCTCTTTTTTGGTTTGTATCTCCATAAAAGAGGATTTATCTCGTTTTCAAACATGAAAGTGGTGCAGGGAATCATCAAAAAAAGGGATGTATGGATCATATATCCATAGAACTAACACCAAAATCAAAGTTGATTTCCAACCATCACGGATTCAGGTCTTGATTCAATATGGATTATTGTCAAATTCCGTTCACATTTTTGTATGGTAACTATTCACCCCGATAGTAGTATGTAAAGAAGCGCAACACAAATAGGGCATCCCCGTAATAGAAAATGCCCTAAGTGGTAGAAAGAACACGATCGAGCGTGTCGCCTGTCAACAGAAGACATAACGAATCCCACACGTTTTTTTCGTGTTTCGTCAGTGTGGAAACGATACTTCTTGTGATACAAAAAGACTGGGCGAATGTTTCTTCGCGAAATGTACCCGAAATGTTCTCTTTCACTTTGACCATGCGAAGATCGCGTTCGGCTTGGTTGTTGTCAAAGGGAACATGCACTTCACGTAAGAAACGCAACGCTTCTTCCTTTCGTTTCTGAAGCCGTCGAACAAAAGCGAGTGCTTTTTTCGGAAGAGGCGTCGCCGTTTCCAATCGGTGTTGTGCTCTTTCTAGGATGCGATCATACACTCGTTCCCATCGTTTCGCTTCTTCTTCGGAAAGCGCACCGTGATGAGCTTCGACGGCCTGTTTGGCGGCTAACAGAAACGTCGTCATGCGCGATGCCCATATATGCCCTTGTTCGATGAAACCCTTCAATTCACGCAAATGATGGGCGTGACAAAGGGCATGGATGGCTTGTGTGTATTTCGTATACGTAACGAACCCATCGTGCATCATCGTCCCTTGATATCGCGGAAGAATCCCGATGTCATCGGTCGCTTTCTTTCCATGAGAAACGTGAGGAGCCAAGTACGTATATTTCGATGTACACGCGACATGCACCCATGCGAGTTTTCCATTGATGCGCAAACTCGTTTCATCGACATGCAGGATGTTGGATTCAAGTAAGGCGTCTTCGATGACGTCCATATTTGATTCCAGCGCTTCGCGTCCTCGTTTCACCATATTGGCAAGAGTTCCCGTACTAATCGAGTGTTGATATAACGCTTCGATTGTATCACTTAAACGCTTGTACGGGATCAATTGGATATGATGTAAATAAACAACGAGCGCCGTGAGCCGTGGACCGTATTGCACATGATTCGTGACATGGGATGGGAATTCGGCTTGTTGAACACATCGACAATGCGGACACGATTTCACTTCACGTTCATGTTGTGTCACCTCGATCGCCACAGGAGGGACATCAAACACTTGACGGATATCGACTTTGAACGGTTTGACGTCACGCAAAGAAACCCCACATCCTTGACACGTATGCACACGGTGGACGACACGATGATGTGGATGTTCCACTTGACGGAGCGTCGTTCCTTGATGTCCTTCTTGTCCGCCTGGCTTGTTGCCAGATGGTTGACGAGAAGAACGTGTGTTGGCAAAACGGTCAGAAGATGGGGGCAAATGGCTATTAGAGCTGTTTTTTTTCGTGCGTGCTTCCAGCTCTTGAACACGGTACTTCAGTTGTTCATTTTCTTTGCGTAGTTGTTTGTTTTCGTGACGCAAATGTTCATTTTCTTGAACGAGTTGATGAATGAGCTGTTTTTGTTGTTGAACTTTGCCGATTAAGCTTTCAACTGTAAATACAGCTTGTTGTACCGTCAACATGCGATTCACCTCCTTGTCTATCAGTATTCACATCATAGACAAGGAAAGAAGAAAATATTCAGCTCACTTTATGATGTGGCTGAATAGTTACTTTGTATGAAAGTGTGATATGTATCACTTACGACGTACATATTTTCTCCTATTGTTAAAGTGTCAATAAGAAAAGGAGGGGTCATCATGTTTTGTCATCAATGTGAACAAACACCAACAGGGGGATGTACTGTTGTTGGAGTTTGCGGGAAAGATGAAACAATTGCAAGTTTGCAAGATACGATCGTATTTGCATTAAAAGGAATTGCAGCATATCGCACGCATGCCCATCAACTTGGGTATACCGATCCGTTCGTTGATACAACGACACATGAAGCGTTATATATGACGTTAACAAACTCTAACTTTAACGTACAAGAACATATAGACATGGCGATGAAAGTCGGAAGAGCAGCCATTCGCGTAATGGAACTACTCGATCGAGCACATACAGAACGACTTGGCATTCCTCAACCTGTTCGTGTAACGCAAAATAGAATTGAAGGAAAATGTATTCTCGTTACAGGACATAACTTATTTGCCCTTGAACAACTATTAAAACAAACAGAAGGAAAAGGAATTAACATTTACACACATTCCGAAATGCTTCCAGCACATGGTTACCCACAATTAAAAAAATATAAACATCTGAAAGGAAATGTCGGAAAAGCATGGTACGATCAACGTCGCCTATTTGAAAAATTCCCTGGTGCTATTTTAGCGACAACAAACTGTGTCATGCCGATAAAAGGTTCATATGCTGATCGCATGTTTTCATATGATGTAGCCGGATTAGAACATGTGCAAAAAATCGAAAACGATGATTTCACGCCGTTAATTGAGAAAGCGCTACAACTTCCAGAAGCAAACATTGAATCGGATGAAACGTTAGTGACTGGTTTCCATCACGAAACTGTAATTCAAATTTCACCAGAAATTATTCAAGCTGTAAAAGAAGGAAAAATTGAACGCTTTTTCGTTATCGCAGGTTGCGACGCTCCTGGAAAAGGCGGTGAATATTATCGCACGTTAGCTACATCGTTACCGAAAAACACTGTCATTTTAACGACATCCTGTGGGAAATTCCGCTTTAACGATGTCGACTACGGGGTTGTTCCTGGCACGAACATTCCACGATATATTGATTTAGGGCAATGCAACAACTCGATTTCGACTGTCAAAATTGCAATGGCGCTTGCGGAAGCATTCGGCTGTGAGGTCAATGAGTTACCGGTCAGCATCGTTCTTTCATGGTTTGAACAAAAAGCAGTTGCAATCTTACTCGGATTGTTTAGTTTAGGCATTCAAGACATTCGAATTGGACCGAAAGCACCGCACTTTATTTCTGAAAGTGTGTTACGCGTCCTACAAGACATGTTCGGTCTCAAACTTATCGGCGATGTAGAAGAAGATATGCAAGCGATGCTCGCACATTAAAAGGGCTGTTTCATCCAGCCCTTTTCACATTTACGAAGCTTTATTTAACCATACACTCATATTAAATCCTTCTTCTGTCACGTATCCATCGACACTCCATATTCGTTTTTTTGCTTTTTTTGCTTTTTCTTGTGCTTTATACAATTTTTTTTGCATATTTTGTGTCCGGTTCAAATACGTAAGCAACACGCGCAAACCCTTCTTGTACAATTTTTTCTTGGTATAAAGTTCCATCCTCTAACCATATGTACGCAAGCAATCGACCATAACGATCGTACGGTTGTTCTTTTGCGCTTAGTTCAACTGTCACTTTTTTGTGAAGCAAAACGTCTTTAGCGAATTGTTTTGCCTCTTCGCCATACGCCTGTTTTTCGCGATACGTTTCGGGGGTATCGATATTTAGTAGACGAACCGTTACGATTTCGCCATCTTTTTTTATTTTTACTGTATCCCCATCAACAACATATTCTACTGTCGTAACAAATGTTTTCTCTTTATTTTGCGATGTACAACCGACAATAAAGACAATTGCCGTAAAAAACATAATCCATTTTCTCATAAATGTGTCAGCCCACTTTCAAGATGTGAAATGTCTGATTCACATTCCATATCCCACTTTTCCCCGTCAAACGATACGATCGTCACACTCGTACCGTATACACGGCTATTTTTCCACAACTCCGCAAGCGTTTGTTGTTTCCAATATACAAGAAGCGTGCGAATCACCATACCATGTGTAACGACAAGAATATGACCTTCTGAATGATTTTTAGCTATATGTTGGATCGTAGCAACAGCTCGACGTTGAACATCAAAAAACGTCTCGCCAATAATCGGCTTGTATGCATCTGGATCATGATAAAAATGATAATGATTTTGCTCGTCGGATTGCGCAATTTCTGCAATCGTTTTCCCTTCCCAATCACCTAAGTAAATCTCACGTAGCCGTTCATCAAAATATATTGGCACATGACGTTGCCCTAAAACAATTTGTGCTGTTTCTTTCGTACGATCACTTGGACTACAATACGCAGCAGTAAACGGAACTGTACGAAACCGATCGTGTAAAAGTGCTGCCTGTTTTTTTCCCTTTTCAGTTAAAGGCGAGTCTTTCCATCCTTGCATGCGTTGTTGTGCATTCCACTCTGTTTCAGCATGACGAATGACGTATAATTTTAACACTTTACCTCCCCCTTCGAATGAAAAAAGCAAGCAATATTTGCTTACTTTTTCAGTATGACATATGTTGTGAAATTTGTGCAAAAAATATAGACTCTAACGATTTTCCATCTTGACAAAGCGCGGAAACCGAATCGTATATAAGCATTTGTCCTTGATGAATAAATACGACAGTATCTGCAATTTCCTCAACTATTGACAGCATATGTGTCGAAAAAATAATAGCTTTTCCCTTTTCCTTTTCCAAACGAATAAGTCGTTTAAATTCCCATACCCAATACGGATCTAAACCGTTTGTTGGTTCATCTAAAATAAGCAATGCGGCATCCGCTAAGAGCGCTTGCGCAAAAGCGAGCCGCTGTTGCATGCCTTTTGAATACATCCTTACTTGCTTATGTTGATCATTCGTCAGTCCGACAACATCTAAACATTGTTTCACCCGCTCGTCTGTTGCTCCTTGCCATTGTCCAAATAAAGATAACACTTCATAACCTGTTAAAAGCGGGGGAAATTGAAGATGATCCGGCATAAACGAAAACCATTGCTTGTCGTTGTTTTGAATTGGTTGTTCGTTTACATACATGTCTCCTTTCGTCGGTGGGAGCTGTCCGATTAGCATTTTAATAATCGTGCTTTTTCCTGCACCGTTACCGCCGCATAACGCTAAACATTGTCCTTCTTGAACAGAAAAAGAAATGTTTTCTACTTTATTTTGTTCGTTATATATTTTCGTCAATTGTCTCACTTCAAGCATAACGTTTCCCTCGTTTCATCCATACGTTTACTAAAAACAACGGCACAATGATCCATATGCATGCGATTGCAATAAAGGTAAGCTGGCCACTTGCACTCTCTGCCCATTTTGACCATTCATATAATTGCGGACCAAATAGTGCGCTACTTTTCAGAGCAGCCACGGTCCAAACACGCACGAGTTCAACCGGATTCAATATGATAGATAAAGCAAATAAAAAAATGGTCCATTGCTTTGGAACAACTGATAATAAAAATAATACGATAAATTCATAAAATAAAACGGAAAACGCCCAAATAAATAAACTAATGCCGAGGGCTTGTAAACGATTAGAGGCAACAAGTCCAACGAATAAAGCAATCGCTAAAAAAATACTTGTTAATACAATGGTGAATACAAATGAAAGGAAAACAAACGTCGACCACGTCCCTCCTGTTGCAAAAAGAGCGATACTTGCACTTCCATACCCGAGCGCAACAACTGTCCATAATGATATGCAGCTCCCCACATATAAACCAAGCGTTAAAGAGTGAGTGGAAACCGGATATGTTAATATAAGCGATAATCGGCCGTCTTCCTTTTCCCCCGCAATAAACAAACTACCTGCTAATAAAGCAACGAGTGGGACAAGCAAAAGGGACAAATTTAATAAAGCCGCGGTCGAACGTGTAAATACTCCTGATGCCTCGTGTCCGCTACTTGCGATCACAGTTGATGATAAAACGGCAAACAAAACGGCAAAAGTGATAAGCCATTTGCTACGAATCATCATCATCCATTGGTACTTTATCGCTGTATTCATTGTTCAAATCCCCACCGATGTTTTTTTAATTGCTCATACGTCCATAACTCTCCATTTCCTTCTTGTTCCATGTATACTTTGGCATGTTTTTCGTTTGCAAATGAAACGACTCCATAATTCATCGGCGTCCAATAATTTGGATTGTATACAAAAACAGCGTGCTCAAGCTCAATCCACTCCCCGTTTGTTACATCGCGAACGTATTTCTTTGCAATGTCCTCTTTGCTTTTATTCATCCACTCGATCATGCACCCAATATCATCAAACTTATGCACCGTTCCATCTTTTAAAATTATTTCTGTAGCATATGGTTCTGCTGTTATACTCATATTACAAACTACACATACATCAATATCTGGATTAATTTCTTCAGGCTCGTACGTTTTCGCTCCACTACATGCGACGAGAAAACATACAAAGAAAAGGCTAGCAATTTTTTTCATATGTCATTCTCCTTCCATATCCAATCATAAGCAAGCTGCTTACAAATAAAATGCTTCCAAACAGCAACAGTTTCCACGATCTTTCGATTGTTTCGTTTTTATTGCGATCGACTTCTATAAGTGGAAAGCGGTCTTCCCCTTGCGCCTGTGCTTGCGTAAAAAATGACTCCGTTGTATCAAGAAGTGATAACGCCGGACTTTGAAAATAAAATTGCACACTTGGCCATTTCCGCAGCAGTCGACTATACATAGAACGAATGCGATGTGGGGTATCACCGACTCCATCATCATTGAAATCATAAAACTGATAAGCATCCCAATAATTCCCTTTTATTCCATCATCAAATGTAATGGGCGCTCCTTGGATAAGTGCATCTTCCATATTTCCTAAAAATTTATTTTTCACAACAATGATGTTGGGATTTTCATATAAGCTGTGCAATGCACGATAGTTACCGATAAATTCATTATCTTTTACATGACAATGACGTGCGTTTTGTAACGATAAAGCTGTGCTATTATAACGGAAGGTGTTGTTGTGCATCACTACATGTTCACTATCGTAAATGAGCGCTCCGTATCCACGATAATCTAATTGTTTAGCAATCGTATTATATCCAATCGTAAACTGCTTGGACATCATCATCATCATTCCATTAATATTTTCTGCGAGCACATTTTCTTTTGCCATCCCGTCTTCAGCATACATGAAATGAATGGCATAGCGTGCATTCGTTACTTCGTTTTTTTCGATCATTGTATGTTTAGCCCAATCTAAATAAATGCCATCTTGCACACGTGAAATATGATTTTCTCGCACAACAACCCCGCTTGTCTTCAATAGGTGAATACCGTTTCCTCGTTGAGCGAAATGAATATCTCGTCCACGAATGACATTGTTTAAAAGGTTGATATTTGTTCCTTTTTCTACATAAACACCGTAATGTACATGTTCTATACGTACGTGTTTTAACGTAACATGTGAACTTTTTTGAATGAGCACACCAGCTCCTTTTCCATATGCGCTGTTGCGAATCGTTAATCCTTCGACATGAACGCGAGGAGCACGAATTGTCACAACATATTCGCTTCCTTCCCCATCAACTACCGCTCCGGGTTCAGCAATGAGATGAATCGGCTTATGAATGATGATCGGACCTTTGTATATCCCTTTTTTCACGATTAACACGTCGCCAGCATGTGCTTCATCAATAGCTTGTTGCAGTTGTTTATGTGCTTCAATCTTTTCTCCATATACCGTTTTTGTAAACAAAAGTGTAACGATCGGTATGAGCAAAAAAAATAAGCTACGCATGTCCACTCCGTCCTCATGTTTGTCATTTATATATCCACATTAATGTAAATTTGTGAAGAAAAAAGAAAATATATGTGAACAAAACGTGAAAAGAGACGCTAATGTAGCGCCTCTTTCGATTGATTATGTTGTTCAAGCCATTGAAGTAACTTTTCTGCTTCTAACGATTGACTAAAGTAAAACCCTTGGGCAAAATCACAATCCATCTTCTGTAATAAAGAGACTTGATCGTCGCGTTCTACCCCTTCAGCGAGCACTTGTAAATCTAAACTTTTAGCGAGATGAATAATTGTATCGACGATCGTTGCATCTTTCGAATTGTCGGTAATATCGCGAATAAATGAACGATCGATTTTTAATAACGAAACAGGCAAATTGCGAATATAAGCAAGCGATGAAAAGCCGGTACCAAAATCGTCAATCGCAACTTGAATGCCGATCTGTTTTAACTCTGTTAAAATATGTTTTCCTGTTTCGATGTTTTCCATTAATCCGCTTTCCGTTATTTCTAAAATTAAATAGTTAGGTGGAAACTGTGTTTCTTGCAAAATATTTTTCACATGCATCACAAATTCTTTTCGATTGAGTAAAAATGGTGATAAGTTTACTGCGAGCTTTAATGTCGGAAAATGAGTTTTCCATTGTTTTACTTGTTGGCACGCTTCTTTTAACACCCATGTTGTAATTTCAAAAATGAAGCCGTTTTTCTCAGCAATTGGGATAAACTCTAATGGCGAGATCACTCCGAGCGTCGGGTGTGTCCAACGCATGAGCGCCTCGACCCCCATAATTGATTTATTATCTAACGACACTTTCGGTTGATAACATAAATAAAACTGATTGTTCAATAACGCAAGCGGTAACTCTTGTTCAATCATCGTTTTTCGATTTTGTTGAGGGTGATAAAAGTGATACCCTTTCCCACGTTCCTTCGCATAGCAAAGCGCTTGGTCGGCTTGTTTCAGCAACGTGTCTAAATCCGTACCATCTTGCGGAGAGAACGTCACCCCAATAGAAAGACCTGATTGGATGACATGCTCTTTATATCGAAATGGCTCTACAAACGATTGAAGCAAATGGTCCATGCGCGCAACCATCGTCTCTTTGTTGACATCATGTAACACAATGACAAACTCATCGCCACCGATACGAGCAAAAAAGTCTTCTTGTTGCAAATGTTGCTGAATGCGACGAACCGCCTCTTGTAAAAAAAAAGTCCCCTGCTTGATATGAAAAATGATCGTTAATCCACTTAATTTTGTCAAAATCAATGTAGCATAATGCAAATGGACGCATTTTTTGAATCATGTGTTGCACATACGTTTCAAAATAAAAGCGGTTTGGAATATTAGTTAGCGAATCGAAATGTTTTAATTTGATCAGTTCTTCCTCACAACATTTCCATTTTGTAATATCTTTTGCCACAACAATCACGTGTTCTATCTCATTTTTTTCATTTAGTAACGGCTGAGCATGCATATCAATCCATATGAAATGCCCTTTGTGTGTTCGCCAACGACATTCAACAGTTGTTTCTTTCTCTTTTGTCGCGTAAATCGTATGTAATTTTTCCATCAAAAGCGGGATGTCATCATGATGAACGAAAGAAAACAACTCATGGTTACACACTTCTTCTGCGCATTTTAGCACGTGTTGAGCACTTGGTGAAACGTATGTAATTTCACCTTCTGATGATAAAATAAATGTAAATTCAGACGCCATTGAAGCCATAGAAGAAGTGAGACGCATATCAATAAACGGTGCGTCACGATACGTCACAACAATGGCTTGTAGCATACCTGTTTTGTTACATAGAGCGGTGGCTTGAACATATATATTTTTACGCTCATCTTCCTTCAAAATATCATACGAAACGATGCGACCATGTTGTGCATCATGAATCAACTTTTTTAACAGCTCTCGATTCACACGAAGATGATAAAAATGGCGAAAACGGTGAAAAAATCAACAACGTTTCTAATATTTCTGAACAATATCCTTTTTTTAAAAAAGCGCACAACTTTAAATCGTGCGCTTTTCCCATAAAATGAATAAGCTCAGTATGCTAACGAAAATCGTTGCCCCCATATCCGATAAAATGGCGATCCATAATGTTAACCAACCTGGAATGGTTAATAGTAGCGCCGTTGCCTTTAACAAAAGGGCAATTGCGATATTTAAACGAATGGTGCGATTTACACGCCGGGCAATAACAATCGCCTCTGGCAATTTCTCGAGATGATCTTGCATAAGCACGACATCAGCAGTTTCAATGGCGCTATCTGTTCCTTTCCCCATCGCGATCCCAACGTGAGCATGAGCAAGGGCAGGGGCGTCATTCATTCCATCTCCTACCATTGCCACTATATCTGTTTTCATTAACTCCTTTATTTTTTCTACTTTTTGTTCCGGAAGAAGTTTTGCGAATGTATGTGTCACTCCAACTTGTTTAGCAACCTGTTTAGCTGTTTTTTCGTGATCTCCTGTTAACATGACCGTGCGCCGAATACCAATACGGTGTAGTTGCTGAATGATCTTTTTACTCTCTTCACGTATTTCATCAGCGATACCAAATAAACCAAGTATACGTTGTTCATCTGCGACAAAAACAATCGTACGCCCTTCACATTTTAACTTTTCTGCATCTTGTTGAATTTGTTCGGTAAACAATTGGTGATCAAACATTCTTTCGTTTCCGATACGATACCATATCCCATCGACTTTTCCTTCCATACCGCTTCCTGTTCGTGTTTCGACTTGTTCTGGTTGTTTGTATGCAATATGGTGTTGCTTTGCTTTTTGGACAATGGCCTGTGCAAGCGGATGGGAAGATACACTTTCTAAAGACGCAGCAATATAAAGCAGTTCATTTTCATCGCTATATGCAATCACATTTGTTACGTGTGGCTTTCCTTTTGTTATCGTTCCTGTTTTATCAAAAGCAATCGTACGTACGCGTCCAAGCGTTTCTAAATGAACGCCACCTTTCACTAACACGCCGTTCTTCGCGTTGCGCGTCATGCCAGCTAATAAAGCGATTGGGGAAGATAAAATAAGGGCGCAAGGACATCCGACAATTAATACAGCTAACCCTTGATATAACGAATCATGCCAAGACGCTTCAAACCATAACGGTGGAACGAGCATGACGAATAACGAAACAATCATAATAAAGGGAGTATAATATTTTGCAAAACGATGAATAAACAATTCAAGTGGTGTTTTTGTTTCTTGCGCTTCTTGTACAAGATGTAAAATTTTCGCCAAAGAGCTGTCTTTATATTGTTTTGTAATTTGAACGTGTAACACCCCTTCGTTATTTATACTTCCGCCGTACACGTTCATTCCTAATTCTTTTTCGATCGGCATGGCTTCGCCTGTAATCGCTGCTTCATTCACAGAGCTTTTCCCCTCAATAACGACACCGTCTGAGGGAATTTTTTCGCCAGGGCGAACAACCACCACATCGCCAACTTGTAGCGAATCAATGGAAACGACACGCATGTTTCCGTTCGATATAAGAAGTGCTTCTTTTGGCGCTTGTTTCAGCAGCATATCAAGCGAGCGACGCGCTCGTTCCATCCCTAGTCCTTCTAAATATTCGTTAATACCAAATAAAATAGCAACGACAGCGGCTTCTTTCCATTCACCAATTCCAAATGCGCCAATTAGTGCAATCGTCATTAACGTATCCATATTAAAACGAAAACGAATGATATTTTTTAATCCTTTAACAAATGTTTTATATCCGCTCAGTGCTATCGCAGTCATATAAATAACAATGCTCGCACCATCTATGTCCAAATGCTCAAGCACAAGCGCCATCAAAAAAAGAAAAAGAGAGGCACCTACGAGATAGAGGAGCGGATTTCGTTTTTTTTGCGTCTGTTCATCGTCTGCTATATATGCCCCATCTGTTGCTAAAATCGTCCGTACTTTTTCTAAATCGATGCGTTCATGTACGCGTAATTTTCCGCTATTATAGTTCAACGTTGCTCCGTCGCCATATGGAAGTGACTGAATTTGTTCTTCTAATGCCCGCGCACAATTAGCGCATGTTAATCCTTTGATTTCATACTCTTTCATTTGATTCCCCCCCTAATGATCGCGCGCATGGCGAATCGTTTGTTCAAGAATGTGCAAAACATGTTCATCATCATGCGAATAATATAGTGTCGTTCCTTCCCTCCGATATTTAACGAGACGTAAGTTTTTCAAAAATCGAAGTTGGTGGGATACAGTCGATTGTAAAAGTGACAACCGATTCGCAATTTCAGTTACTGAAAACTCGCCAGATGAAAGCAAATGTAAAATACGAATACGCGTCGGGTCACTTAACGCTTTAAATGTTTGTGATACGATGAAAAGCGTTTCTTCATCTAACTGCTCATATTGATGTTCCATACGATCCCCTCTCTTTCAATATATGAATATATGTTCATATAAGTTAATCAAATTGTATAGTTTTTCACAAAAAAAGTCAACGCTCGTTTACGAACATTGACTAAGTAATGTATATAAGTCGTGCAACGTATCAATTTGTAACTGTTGCAACTCTATAAACACTCGCTTCCACATTTCAAATAAACTCATGACATCTCCTTTTGCTGTATGACGATCAATCGGAGTTAGATGATAAAATGAAAGAGCATCATCAAGCGTCGGAAATGAGTCGTGATATATACATTCCATAATTTTTCTCATTTCTATTGTTGTTTGTTGTAAAACTGTACGATAATTTCGTGATAAAAATTCATTTAAAAACGCCACATCATGCTGAATATGATAACCGAGTAAAATGCCATGGTTCAAAAAAGAAAGAATATGATGAATTTCCTCCTCTAATAACGGAGCGCATGCAACATCGTCGTTTGTTATCCCTGTAAGCACCTCAACATGTTCGGGAATGCGGCGTTTTGGTCGGAAGTTGGAACAATATAAATCAAGCGGGTCACCGTTTTTTGTTTTTAAGGCTGCAAGTGAAAAAATTTCATCTCCCCTTTGTGGAGAAAAACCTGTTGTCTCTGTATCTAATAAAATAAACGTCACGTCAGAAAGCGGCGTTTCGAGCGAATACGTATGCTTCTTTGCTTCTTTCATTATTTTTCGAATCCACGCCTCTTGTTGAAAAGCTGGACCGACCGCTGTTGCTTGATCGTATCGAAGACCAAGCGATAGTATGCGACTGATCCATTGAAACGGTCGCTCCATCAATCACACCCACTTCCTTGCATCACGTTGTACTCGTTTAGCTACTGCTAGCGCTCTTTTTAGTCGCTTTTTTTCTTCTTTCGATAAATGATGGATGACTAAATTAGTTCCTTCTAACGAACAACGTAAACGGAAATATAAAAACGTCTCAAGTGCCTCTTTTATGCGTTCAAATTGCTGTTGTGAACAACCATTTTCATCATACCAACGCGTTAATCGCTCGAATGTTGAATGCGCATCAATAAATTGTTTTTGAACGGCAACCCATTTTAACATATAACTGAGCTGAACATACCCCCCTTGCTTTATATCAACCATGCCGCTTTTCTCCCCCCAACGTTCGACGTACACCCGTCCAAAAGGTCCAATCGGCACAATGGGAATACGAACGCTATCAATCATTCGACTACGTAAAGAAAAAGTCGTCGCAATCTTTTTATACAATGTCGTTTTCAGCTGATTAGCAAGTGCATACTCGCCGTAAATTGGCCGCATATCAGCTAACATAGATAAATAACGAATATCATCTATATGTTCGTTTGCTACATATTTATCAATTTGTTCATTCCAATCATCTGCTTCTTTTAGCCATCTTCTATTTGTTGCCATCACATACCCACTACAATACGGATACCCTATTTCATTCAAAAAAAGAACACCAACGCGCGCATACTCACGCATATATACGTAGCATTCTTCTTTTTCATTGCAAAAGCATGAAAAAATTACTCCGTTATCTTGATCTGTCCAAATGGTCGGCTCCTTCCGTCCGCTGCTCCCCATCACAAACCAACAAAAAGACGAGGGCTTTTTGCCAATTCCTTTTCGATCAACCTCCCGTTCAGCTAACGACAGCGCCTGTTTCATGAATGCATCGTGGCACATACAAAGCATATCGTATACTTCAAATATACAGGAAAAAGAAATTGAAAAAGAGGAGAGGAGAAAAGCAACTTCATCGTGAAGTTGCTTCAATTCTGACATATTGTTGCATTGTTCCGCTCGAACGATGATTGCTTCAAAATTATTCATGACATCACCATCTTCATGACGAACGAGATGAAACGACTGTTGTCGTTTGTTTATAAGCTGGATCTAATTGTTCTGGATACCCATATGAACCATGCTCACTAATATCAAGTCCAGAAATTTCTTGTTCAGGCGTCACTCGTAAGCCGATCGTCTTTTTTAAAGTATATAAAACAATAAATGAGACAATCGCCACGTACAACGCTGCACCTAAAACGCCGACTGTTTGAACGATAAGTTGATCAGTTCCTCCACCATAAAACAATCCCGGTTTTCCAATTCCTGTGATCTCTACTAAACGTGGTGAAGCAAAAAAGCCCGTTGAAATCGTACCAACAATACCGGCGATACCATGAACTGAAAACGCGTAAATCGGATCGTCAATGCCTTTTCGCTCAAAATATACAGACGTCCAAAATGTAAACGATCCCGCAACGGCACCAATGACTGCAGCTGCCCATGGCTCAACAAATGCACATGCTGCTGTAATCGCAACGAGAGCTGCTAATACACCGTTGACCATGGCTGGAATATCCGCTTTTCCAACGAGCCATTTTGCCGTCAAAATGGAAGCGATCGCGCCAGCTGCTGCCGCAATATTTGTCGTTAACGCTACATAACCGAAAAATCCATCTGCAGTTCCCATTGTGCTTCCCGCATTAAACCCAAACCAACCGACCCATAATACGAAGCCACCAATGACTGTGTATACTTGATTGTGTCCTGGGATGTAATTCGGTGTCCCATCTTTATTAAACTTGCCAATGCGCGGCCCTAACAACATTGTCGCAATGAGTGCTGCAATCGCTCCTTGTAAATGGACAACCGTCGAGCCCGCGAAATCTTGCATTCCCATTTCTCCAAGCCAACCGCCTCCCCATACCCAATGACCGATGACTGGATAAATGGCGATCGTGAAAATCGTTCCAAAAATGAAGTAAACAGATAGTTTTGCTCGCTCAGCAAATCCTCCCCACGCGATCGCTAAAGATACACCAACAAAGGCAAGTTGAAATAGAAATTTCAACTCAAGTGGAACGTTTGCCCACGAAAGAGAAGAAAACGTCTCTTTTCCTTCCTTTAAAAACCATCCTTCTGTGCCAATGAATCCATTCCCTTTTCCGAATGTAATTGCGAAACCTGCTGCCCAAAACGCAAGTGATGCAATCGCAAAACTTAATATTTGTTTTCCAGCGACATGACCTGCGTTTTTCATTCGTGTTGACCCAGCTTCTAACAAAGCAAATCCGACTTGCATTCCAATGACTAAAATCGCTCCTAACATAACCCAAAGTGAATCAAGCGCCAAACTCAACTGTGCCTCATTCATTCCCATCTCTCCCTTATGTTATTTTTTATAACATTTATGGTTATAATATATTACATAAACAGAAAGAAATGCAACAGTTTTTCGAAAATTTTTTTATTTTTATGTTATGTTTTGTAACATAAAAAAGAGTGCCTCCATAGAGACACTCTCTTGAATTAAATAAGAAACATGGCGACAATTGTCGTGACAATCAATCCTGTAATAACCGACACAACATTTCGTCTCGCTAACTCAAATGGGCTAACACCACAAATCGCAGCTGCTGGAATAAGCGCCCAAGGCACTAATGTTCCTCCACCAACCCAAATGGCTGCAATTTGACCAAGTGCTGTTAATGTAGCAATTCCTGTTCCGATTGCCGTTGCAAACAATTTGGCAATAGAACCAACAAGAGAAATGCCTGAAAAACCTGATCCATCCAATCCGGTAATCGCTCCTACTCCTGTTAACGTAATCGCTCCTACCTCTTTGCTTAATGGAACGACACTAGATAAAGCAACACCTAAGTCATTCACAATACCATGCGACTGTTTTGGTAAAAACTCTCCTATAATTGTTTGAAATCCTGAATCTCCTAAGTAGAAGAAAGCGGCAATCGGAATGACCGGACCGAACACTTTAAACCCAAATTGAAATCCTTGAATGAACAAATCTGTAATTTGTTCTAAACTTTTCTTTTTATATGCAACCATTAGCATTGCATAAATATAGTTAGAATTTTCTGTTAATTATTTTTTGTGAATTTGTGCCAAAAAGACAAAACCTAAAGAAAGGCGGCACTGTCCATTTGGTAAATATATACAGTTAAATCAGAGCGACAACGACAAAAGGGAGATTATGGACTGGCTCGCCCATCAAATTTTCGCAACCAAACATAAGCTGGTTTCCACAGAGCTCTCTTTAACCAACGAGTAATTCGAAGTAGGGATTTCTTACTTTTCATCTCCAATTGAATGAGAACATGTAAGCAATACGTGATAAGGGCTAAGAAAATTTGATTTTGAATAGCTGTTTCACTCATTCCATAAAAGTGCTTAATTTCTACGTGTTGCTTAAGCCATTTGAAAAAGAGTTCAATAGCCCAGCGAGATCGGTAAATACCACTTATCTCTTCTGCTTTTAAATCAAATCGGTTGGTAATTAAACGAAGTAAGTTCCCTTTTGTGTCCATAACTTCTAGTAGACGATAGACATTTTCAGTACGATTTTGTGTGGTACCAATATAGACCATTTTATCGGATAGAACGTGACAATCATCAGGAAGTGAAAATGTATAGACTTCACGAATGACTGCGTTTTTCTTCAGTCTTGAAACGAAGAAATAGCCATCATCTGTCATCCGGTCAAAACGTTCATAGTCCACATAACCGCGGTCAAACACATACATGGCTTCTTTATCATCCACTAGGACTTCGAGTTGATTTCGGTCATGTTCTTTTGCTGTCGTAATCACTGCTTTTTCAGGATAGACGGTGTCTTTATCCATGAAAACGAGCCGTAAGTGTAGCTTTACACCAGCTTTTGTTTTACGGAATTTTGCCCATTTATAATTGGTCAAATTCAACGGGAGTGTACTCGAATCAATGATTTTCAGTGGCATATTCTTTCCGTTTTTATAATGGTACCGTTGAATTTTCCAAACAAGATCCAAGAACAAATTTGCAAGAATTAGTGGGTTGATCTGATTGTTTTTTCGGGATAGCTGAGAGGCACTTATCGATTCAAATCCGAGTGCTTTTTGAAGATCTTCGTCTACAAGTGCATCACTCATTTCCTCTAAGCTCTTAAATTCGAGCAGTTGGGCTACCAATAAAAATTTAATATAGGCTTCTGTTGTCAGCTTTTTTGTGTAATAGTCCTGTTTCAATTCTTTGACTTGTTCGCTAAGTTTTTGAATATTTATGGGTGAAACCCATTTACCAAATGATGAAATTAGTGTATTCTTGTCCATAACAGTTATCCTTTACGATTGGATTTGGACAGGAACCACCTGTACTTCCATTGTAAAGGATTTTTTTGTTTCGAAATCAATAAAAAATTGAACATTCTTAGTATTTTGAATCATCAGATTTAATTACTGCAATGCTAGTGATATGCAACGACTGATAAAAGAGATAAAATGAAAATCGCTGTTCCACCAATTAATGCCGTTGCATCTCCACCTTGCAATTGAAAATAGTACATCGCTACAACATCTAATCCAAATAAAATGGGGATGAGAAACGCAAATGTTGTTTTCATCCTTCTCGTTAATAAGTGAGACTGCACTTCGTTTTCTTCGATCGAAATGGCTTCGCTTTGTGGAATGTTACCTTTTTTTACATCTCGACGCAATAAGAAAAATGCGGTTGTCACGGTGACGATCCCCATGATAAAAACGAGAGGAATGCTTGCTGAAATGACGTCGGAAACAGGAATCCCCGCTGCGTCTGCTGTTAATTTCGGTGCTCCTTGAATAATAAAATCACCTGATAGTGCAATGCCGTGCCCGAATAAATTCATCGCCATCGCCACACCGATAGACAACAAAAGAAACAATAAAAACAAGGCGGATCACTCCGCCTTCTTTTCGTTGCTCATATTCCGCCTTTTTTAATTAAATTGGGTAAGGATATTTTAGTTTTTATTATCCAGAACATTTAAAACACGATTAATAAACGCTTGACCATCTTCAAACTCAATATATCGTAAACTATTATCATGCAATAAAATCTCTACTTTTTTAAATGTTTCTCTATCCCCATTGTCTATTAGTTTTTGTAATTCAGCTAATTCAGCTCTTAATGCGTTAACCAAACTCTCTGGTTCTTCGTCTCTAAATTCTCTAATCATGTCGTCAAATTCATGATCATCGATTGATTGATTATAATATCCGTCTACAAAGTATTTAAGCGTCTTAAATTTTCTCTCAATTTCCATCATATTCATCACCACTTCGGATAAGATGTAACAATATAAAAACCATATGGAGAATTAGGATCTCTTTTTAATAATGTGAAAGTATTTCTTAGGTCATAAGTAACTATTCAGCCACATCATAAAGTGAGCTGAATATTTTTTGCTTTTCCTGTCTATGATGTGAATATTGATAGACAAGGAGGTGAATCGCATGTTGACGGTACAACAAGCTGTATTTACAGTTGAAAGCTTAATCAGCAAAGTCCAACAACAAAAGCAGCTCATTACTCACCAACAACAAGTCATTGAGCAACTGTTGAAAGAAAACAAACAGCTACGCAAAGAAAATGAACAACTGAAGTACCGTGTTCAAGAGCTGGAAGCACGCACGAAAAAAAACAGCTCCAATAGCCATTTGCCCCCATCTTCTGACCGTTTTGCCAACACACGTTCTTCTCGTCAACCATCTGGCAACAAGCCAGGCGGACAAGAAGGACATCAAGGAACGACGCTCCGTCAAGTGGAACATCCACATCATCGTGTCGTCCACCGTGTGCATACGTGTCAAGGATGTGGGGTTTCTTTGCGTGACGTCAAACCGTTCAAAGTCGATATCCGTCAAGTGTTTGATGTCCCTCCTGTGGCGATCGAGGTGACACAACATGAACGTGAAGTGAAATCGTGTCCGCATTGTCGATGCGTGCAACAAGCCGAATTCCCATCCCATGTCACGAATCATGTGCAATACGGTCCACGCCTTACTGCGCTCGTTGTTTATTTACATCATATCCAATTGATCCCGTACAAGCGTTTAAGTGATACAATCGAAGCGTTATATCAACACTCGATTAGTACAGGAACCCTTGCCAATATGGTGAAACGAGGACGCGAAGCGCTGGAATCAAATATGGACATCATCGAAGACGCCTTACTTGAATCCAACATCCTGCATGTCGATGAAACGAGTTTGCGCATCAATGGGAAACTCGCATGGGTGCATGTCGCGTGTACATCGAGATATACATACTTGGCTTCTCACGCTTCTCGTGGAAAGAAAGCAACGGATGAGATCGGGATTCTTCCACAATACAAAGGGACGATGATGCACGATGGGTTCGGTACGTATCCGAAATACACACATGCCACCCATGCCCTTTGTCATGCCCACCATTTGCGTGAGTTAAAAGGATTCATCGAACAAGGGCATACGTGGGCGATGCGCATGACCACGTTTCTGTTAGCCGCCAAGCAAGCCGTCGAAGCCCATCACGGTGCACTTTCCGAAGAAGAAGCGAGACGGTGGGAACGAGTGTATGATCGCATCCTAGAAAGAGCACAACATCGATTGGAAACGATGACACCTCTTCCGAAAAAAGCACTCGCTTTTGTTCGACGGCTTCAGAAACGAAAGGAAGAAGCGTTGCGTTTCTTACGTGAAGTACATGTTCCCTTTGACAACAACCAAGCCGAACGCGATCTTCGCATGGTTAAAGTCAAAGAGAACATTTCGGGTACGTTTCGCGTAGAAACATTCGCCCAGTCTTTTTGTATCACAAGAAGCATCGTTTCCACACTGACGAAACACGAAAAAAACGTGTGGGATTCGTTATGTCTTCTGTTGACGGGTGACACGCTTGATCGCGTTCTTTCTACCACTTAGGGCATTTTCTATTACGGGGATGCCCTATTTGTGTTGCGCTTCTTTACATACTACTATCGGAGTGAATAGTTACGGTCATAATCAATTTTATTTGCACCCTTTTTAACTCCTCTTCCCACCGGATGTTTATATTTATAATTTAGACTTAATGTTGTACTTTCGGAGTTTAACAGCCAACCAGCAATTTTATCAGCATTCGCTTTTATTGTTAGTTCAATCACATTATTGGCAGTAGTTTTATTAGTATAAGTACTTACGTCTTTTCTTTCTGATTTCATACGATCAATTAATTCATTATCTTTTAAAGAAACATGTTTTAGAATTGTATGACCTTTATCTTCAGAATAATTTAATAATGTTCCTGCGTCAATATTGTTTATTTTATCTGAAATGAATTTGACTGCAGCATCATCAATTTTATCTGTTCCTTTTTTTACCGTCGTTTTGATTACATCGACTGCTTTCCCAATATTTTTTAAGTCTTTTAAGTCTCCAATAACAGGTATGAATGCAAATAATGCTAATCCAACTTCTTTAGCAGTAGCATTAGGATTAAATAAAGTATTGACAAGATTATATGCGTCTTTAAATTGACCAACAACAGGAACAAAATCGGTGACCACATCCATTAGTGACTTAGCTAATTCCTGTTTCTTCTTTTCCTCTGCCTCTTTTTGAAGTCTTTGTGCTTCTTTAGATATATCAACTGTTACGCCCTTATTAGCTTTTGATGAGATATAAGACTTTAGACTTCTATAAGTTTGCGCCCCGGCTACACCATCAACAGATATACCAACTGATTTTTGAAAACTTCTTACAGCTCCCTCTGTCTCGGAACCATATACACCATCCACTTTAATATTATATCCTGCCGAATTTAACATTCTTTGTAATTCCTTTACAGCCTCTCCTTTGCTTCCTTCTCTAAGCGTCTGACCTGTCCAATGATCATCGCTACCTGATGAGTTTGATCGGGACACTGTTGTTTGTGTTCTCACATACTCTTGTAGAGCTTGGTACGTTTGTTTCCCCGCAATTCCATCGGTCGTGATTCCAACCTTCTTCTGAAATTCCTTCACAGCCTTCTCTGTATTTGCTCCATAAACTCCATCAATTCCCCCAGGGTTAAATCCGGCTTTGTAAAGCCAAGATTGCAGCGTTTTCACATAATCATTTCGATCACCTCTTTTTAGCGTTTGCCCACTCCATAAATTATTTGCAAAGTTAGATGGATAACCTGAATCCGTGATGGTTGGAAATCAACTTTGATTTTGGTGTTAGTTCTATGGATATATGATCCATACATCCCTTTTTTTGATGATTCCCTGCACCACTTTCATGTTTGAAAACGAGATAAATCCTCTTTTATGGAGATACAAACCAAAAAAGAGACAAAAAAAGTACAGGGGGGAGTGATGGATATGAGTACCCGAACATCTGTTTGTTATCTTGCCTCTTTCCATTTTTGATACACATTCAGTAGGAGTATACTGTACCCACTCCTTCGCGTCAGTTTCATCCAGATCTGTCGTGATCGGCGGACGAGTCGACCTGCCATCGTGATCACCGTCTGAATGATCGTCTTGATGCGGCGGCGTTTCACTTTATGATGTAATGGATGTCTCGGATCGCTTAATAGATCTTGTCCAATCAGGCGAAGAAGGTTGTACACGAATGCTCCCATGACTAACACGAGCGCATTCGTTTTCATCTTCCCTGATGGAAGTCGCTCTAAATCTAAGTCGCTTTTCAGTTCGCTATGAAACTGTTCGCATGTCGCATGATCGTGATACAATGCGAGCACATCACTCATTCGAACATGCTCGTATCCTTCGAGGCGCACCCAGTAGCTTTCGACTTCGTAATCAGGAACGAGCATCAGCTGTCCATTTCGTTCCATCGTTCGTTCCGTCACTTGGGTGACTTGAACGTACGTATACGTGTGTCCATCGATTGCTGCTGTCTGTGGAAGGCATAACTCATACGTTTGTACTCCTTCTGTTTGTCCATCATCGACGCGTCTGCCCTTTTGCGAAGCGATCTGGAACCAAAGCGCTTTCGATTCTCGGCGTAAGTTTCGCTTGATGACAAAGTCCACGTCTTCCTTTAGACATACGTGCACATTCGCTTCCGCATCGTTCCCTGCATCCATGCGGACAAGCAGACGAGACGAGGTCAGCGGACGAGCTCGACGGATGGCGGTAGTTAAAAACGAAGGCATGTTGTCTTGTACATGTTGTTTCCCTGGACGCAGCTCGGCATGAACGATATACCCTTCCTTCCCTGCGTACGCAAACAACGGCGTAAAACCGTCAAATCCTTTATACGTTCGACTCACTCCTTCTTTTTTCGTATCGGAGTTATCAAATGGGGAAGCATCTATATCAAGGGGAAGCCATGTCGTTTTCCCTTTCGTCCAACAAGCGGACAAGGTAGCGTGTTGTCGAACCAACAGACGCATCGATTCCTCCCAAATGATGGTTTCGGTCATCGGGAGACAAGCGAGCTGATCGAGACGCTGTCGCAACGTTGGGGAGGAAGGTACGTGCCGAATGCCCATTGATGTCGAAAAGATATCGTCCTGACGATACGCTTCGATATGATCAAAATCCGTTTTTCCTGTGGCAAGCAAGCCGATCATCGAGCGAATGACGTCGCTATGGGAAATGTGCACATCTCGACGAACCGTTGGGAGCCGAAGTGCGTTTACTCGTTTATCCAGCTTCGTTTGGTGCAGTAAGTAGCCCACGAGAGCAAGCCCAGCACTTGGAGTAATCGCTTCATCTGTCAATACAAACCGAATCGGGAAATCTTTCATCACATTCACCTACTTGATGAAGAGTCGTCAACGTCGTTTTCCCTTATCGTATCAACGGTTTGCGACCATTGTAAAGATGTTTTGTCACGGATTCAGGGATAAGTGACTCTACCAACACTATCCACAACGTACATTTTTGATCCCCCTAGTTATTTTTTGTTTATTATCATATCAGACAACCATCATGAAAAATGTCGAAACATGTCATAAAAACAAAAAAATCCCCTGCCGAGTAGCAGGGGTCACACGATGATAGACGGATATCCTTTCTTTTTCAATTCCTCCGCAAGCCGTTCTGCATTTTCTATGTCGCTGAACGCCCCGACTTGCACTCTATAGAGTTTTCCGTCAGGCACTTTTTGTTGTGGTTGTGTTTTTGCTTTTTTCTTCAACCCAAACACTTTCACGATACCTTCAACGTGACCATGCGCGACTTGTAGAAGGAATTGCTCTGACTTGAGTTTCGCCGTGTCATTGGCATTGTCGATGAAAAGATTCTCCGTCAAGATGACCGGCATGTGTGTTTCGCGCAAAACAGCATAGTTAGCTCGCTTCTTACCACGATCAGTCACGTTGCCGATCGCTTTCATGATTTCCGCATGAATTACATTTTGATACGCAATCGTTGCTGAGTTAGCGTTTGGGTGCACATATGATTCGAATCCCGTGCCGCCGCCGGCATTGATATGGACGGAAATGAAGTAGTCGGCTTTCAATTTGTTTGCGAGCTCCGCGCGTTCGGATAATTCCAAGAATCGGTCATCGGTACGTGTATAATGCACTTCTACGCCTTCATATTCACCAAGCATACGCCCAATATGCTTGACGATAGTAAGTGTTAAGTCCTTCTCTCTCAAGCCGTTCCCGACCGCTCCTACATCCTTTCCACCATGTCCTGCGTCAAGCACAATTCTCACCATTATTTATCTCCCCTTTTTTCAAGTGCATATTTCACAGTCGCCACCGAACCAACACCGTACAGTGCATATTGAAGCCCCTGGACTAACACTTCAAAAGAAAAAGCGTTCTTCTCAAAGATAGAGAAAGCAACGCCTAACACAACCGCGACAATTGGGATATAGCGATTAGGAATGTTTGTTGCTTCACGAATGGCATACAACAACACGGCCAACGCTACATACGCGGTAAATTCAACTGAAAGAATAGCTTCCATTATTGCATTCCTCCTCGAAACATGAAAGTTAATAAAGCTCCTACAATCCCGCCTACAATTAACCGTAAAATCCATGTTGTGTTGTTCTTGATTGCCGAAATATCTTCACGCATATCTTTGATGTTTGATTCTGCGACCGCCAAGCGTGTTTTTACATCCACCATGTCTGCCTCCAATTTTTGAATGCGTTGTTCCATCCACTCACAACCTTTCCGGAAAGAATACAAAAAGACAGTGAACTACCTCACTGTCTGCATTAGCATTATTTAAGTAGACATTCCTAATAGTAACTAATCACCTCCCTCACAACGGATGTTTTGAAGAACGCTGGATCCATACCGAATATATCCGCTATGTCGTCTTCGCTGCGGTAAAGATCCTGTCGCTGTAATCGCTAACAAAAAAATGCCTACCATACAAGCTAAAGATGTATCTTTACGCCAAATCATCAATGCGATAATGATACAAATAAATGAGACGTAAATCCAATGTAACGCTGTTAACTCCACACCCATCGTCCTCTTCCCCTTTTCATAAACTGTAATACAGCATATGAAAAAGGGAACGATGTGTGCGAACGCCTAATCACTTTTACGTCCAATCAAAAAATAAAGTTGATCAACAAGATTTGGTTTATCGATGAATGGATTGCGATTTCCTTGAATTCGAAAAATCGCCGCATTTCGATGCCTCTCATATGTTGTAACAGGAAATTGTTTATGCCATTGAACAAGTAGCGGAATATAGACTTGATCAATAAAAGGCTGTTTGATTGCTCGTGGATAGCGAACGAGAAAGTATAGCATCGCTCGCGCCACCGCCCCTTTTCCGTGTTCAGGTTCAAAATGTTCCCCGTATGCCACGCCACAATCGTTTTGAACGATTTCATTAGGAGACTCTGGTTCATAAAACGGAAAATCCGCATACGGAAAATTCGAGCGAATAGAATTGCATCGCGGTTCACAAACAAATAAGTGATGCAAATCCCCTTTCATTGGTTCCTTTGCCCCAAACCACGATTGTGGCACGACATGTTCGGCATTAAATTTCAATTGTTGATCAACCAATTTTATTTTTTGACTGTAGATGAGCAAATTTACTAACATAAATTTACAACCAAACAAAAAAGAAGACATGAACCCGATTCCTTGGTTAGAATAGATGTGCCAACAAACCATTCACAAGGAGGTTCATGTCTCATGAATAGATTAGCACATCACCAAGGAATCCACAAGTTTTTGACGATGTTGGGGTTGGCCCTTTATTTCTCGAAACCTGTCATGAAGCATCTCGTTCATATCGTGGATGCGATGATTACAAAGGGCTTTTCGGGAACGCTGACCGATCTACATCATGGGAGTTTTCATCCGAACCATCGCACGACACTGAGCCATTTTTTCACGAAAAGCCCATGGGAGGAAGAGACGCTGCTTCGCAAACTCCAACAGTGGGTGCTTCATCGTGTCGAACGCAGCTCGAAACGAGAGAATCAACCCATTTTTGTTTCGATCGATGATACGATTTGCCAAAAAACGAAGCCCTCGTCACGGGCAACACACGCCATTCAAGGGTGTGATTGGCACTATTCTCACGCAGAGAAAAAGTCGATCTGGGGACATTCTCTCGTTTGGCTCATGGTTCATACGATGACCCAAGCGTTTCCTTTTGCCTTTCGCCTCTACGACAAGACGGTGGGGAAAAGCAAAGGGGAACTCGCGATCGAGATGCTTTCTTCGTTGGATGTGAGTCGACCCGTTTATGTGCTCATGGACTCTTGGTATCCATCGAAAACCCTCGTGGGAGCCTGCTTAAAAAAAGGGTTCCACGTCATCGCGATGCTGAAGACGAATCGGATTCTCTATCCAAAAGGGACGGCCATTCAAGCAAAAGAATTTGCCAAATCTATGGAGCCACGGGATACCCGCCTCGTCACGGTGGGAAAAGAGCGTTATCGGGTGTATCGCTACGAAGGCGCTCTGAACGGTCTCAAGGATGCCGTGGTGCTGCTCGCATGGAAAGCCGATCAGCCGATGACGCCGAAACATCTTCATTGCGTCTTGAGCACCGATCGCGAGCTAAGCGATGAAGAGATCTTGCGCTACTATGCTGCACGTTGGTCGATCGAATGTTTTTTCCGTCAAGCGAAAGACCAGCTGAAACTCGATGGATACCGCGTTCGCGGGCGTCGGGCGGTGAAACGGTATTGGATCTTGGTGCAACTTGCGTATGTGTACAGCATGTTCGAGTCTAACAGTGATTTTTCGGATGGGCTCGATCTCCTGCGCAAGAGAAAAGGACATAGCCTCGTGGAGTTCATTTATCGTGCAGCAAAACAAAATATTCCCATTGATACCGTGAAAAAACAGCTCCACGTGGCATAAGGGGTACCCTGTTTGTCTCTTTTTAAATGGTAATTATTGTAACGAAAATTGCTCAACTACAGTTTTTGATTAAAATCGAGTTCGCTTTTTTTTGCCTTTTTTACAAGCTGAACAAATTGTTCATATCGCTTTTGAATGATCTCGTAATCTTGTAAAATAATTGTACGTGGATCTTTCTTTTTCCCCGAATAAATGCTTTTTACTGTTCCATCCGGCTGCAAATCGACCCATGTGTATAAATAGTAATCTTTGCTTAAAAAATACGGGATGCGACGTATATGCGTCCGTTTCATTAAATCGTGATACGCTTGAAATAACAACTTTCCATCCGTTTGATGATCGATGTGTTCGTAATATCGGTCAATGATGCGCTCTTCTTCCTTTTCGTTATAATATAAAGCGTTTTGTTGCCGAATTTTTTGTTGATTTTCAATAAGTTCTTGCAAAATTTCTTTCTGTTTTTCTTCCCAACGCTTCAGCTGCTCTGCATGTTGATGGATAACATCTTCCACCATTCTTCTCTCCAATCATTTTTACTATAATGTATTCGTATATTGTCCATTACGTCTCCGCTCTTTTGTTTCATACACCTATTATAATCAATATGTACACAATAAAAAATAGAACAGAGCATAGTGACTCCCCTTACTAAAATATCTCTTAACAAATATAGAAAGCTCTTGCCTTTCATTTTCACCAGCAAGCCTTTCTTTTGATAAAATAGATAGTGACAAAAATCGAACATAGATATATTTTTTATTAATACGAACAAAAAACAATGAAATTATGTTATATAACAATAAAGGATTATATATAGAATGTAATACTTGAAAGAAACACCCATATCGGAGGAGAAAAAATGAGAAAGCGATATGAAAATTTAGGTGGCGTCCCAACAACGAAATCGTTTGCTGACTTGCGGAAATGGTATGCGGAAAGAAGACAAAAAAAGAAAGATTGGTCATATACTTTGCCTTGCGAACATATTCAACCTTCGTTGCTACATACAAATACGGGGCAAACGCTACTCACATGGATAGGGCATGCGACATTCATTATTCAAATAAACGGATTGACGATTGTTACAGATCCAGTTTGGGCAAAACGATTAGGAACGATCCGCAGACTAACGGAGCCCGCTCTGTCGATTGACGATCTACCTCCCGTTGACGTCATATTAATTTCTCATAGTCACTACGATCACCTACATTTTGCGAGCATTAAAAAACTGAAAGGAAACCCACTCATTCTTGTACCGAGCGGGTTGCGTTCATCCTTTCTGAAAAGAGGGTTCGAGCATGTTGTGGAATGCAATTGGTGGGACACCGTTGTCGAACGAGATGTTTCATTCACATTCGTTCCTGCACAACATTGGTCGAAACGAACGTTATTTGATACAAATACGTCCCATTGGGGTGGATGGGTGATTGAAGCAAAAGATAAACCGACGTTTTATTTTGCAGGGGATAGCGGATATTTTCATGGATTTCGCGATATTGGGGAACGTTTCCATATCGATTACGCTTTATTGCCGATTGGTGCATATGAACCCGAGTGGTTTATGGGGCCTCAACACGTTACCCCTGAAGAAGCCATTCAAGCATTTGTCGATTGCCGGGCGAAAACATTTATTCCGATGCATTATGGCACATTCCCGCTAGCTGATGATACACCAAAAGAAGCGTTAGATCGCCTTTATGCTGAATGGAAACGTCGCAACTTTCCGAACGAACAACTACGTGTGCTGAAATTAGGCGAAATCGTACATTGTGAAACCGCCACATAAAGCGTGGCGGTTCAGACTTATTCTCTTATATACATATATCTTCCGTTACCCCATTTTGCAATACGTACATGCGATAATACAATCCTCGTTTTGCAAGCAATTGCTGATGAGTGCCACGCTCGACAATTTCCCCTTGATGCAAGACAAGAATTTGATCTGCATCCTGAATTGTTGATAAGCGATGGGCGATGGCAATCGTTGTTCGCCCTTTTCTCATCTTTTCAAGCGCTTGTTGAATCGCTTCTTCTGTTTCTGTATCAATGTTTGCAGTCGCTTCATCAAGCACTAATATTTTTGGGTTCATCGCAATTGTACGAGCAAACGCAATGAGCTGACGCTGGCCGCTTGAGAACGTCGTCCCTCTCTCTGTTACGGGATGATCATACCCTTTTGGCAACTTTTCAATAAACGCATGAGCTTGAACGAATTTGGCAGCTTGCTCAATATGTTCATCCGTCAAATGTTGATGATGGAGCCGAATGTTATCTCGTACCGTCCCATAAAACAAAAACGGGTCTTGAAGCACAAGGCCGATATGTTTCCGCAACTCTCTCTTTGGATACTCTTTAATCGAATGACCATCAATCAAAATATCACCACGTTCAAACTCATAAAAACGCATGAGCAGTTGAATAATTGAGCTTTTTCCGCTTCCGGTATGCCCGACGAGCGCAACTGTCTCTCCTGGTCGAGCAATAAACGAAATATTTTTTAGCACATCGCGTTTTCCATCGTAGCTAAACGATACGTTGCGAAATTCAACCGTTCCTTTTTCAATAACAAGCGGTTTTTCAGCTTGTTTCGGTTCTTCTTCTTGTTCATCTAACAATTGAAATACACGTGAGGAAGCAACAAGCGCTTGTTGAAACATCGATAGCCGCATCATCATTTGGTTAATCGGTTCAAAAAAACGCTCTAAATAATTGACAAAAGCATATAACACTCCAATTTCAACTGGACTTTGAAAGGAAGAAATACCGAAATAACTTAACACAACAATGAGCGAAAACACATAAACTAAGTCTGTTGCTGGACGAAGCAATAAACTATCTAGTTTAATATTTTTCATCGCTGCCGTATAATGTTTTTCATTAATGACTCCGAATTGCTCTTTCATCCGCTTTTGTTGACGGAACGCTTGAATGATCGCCATTCCTTGAAGTGACTCATTTAATTTCGCATTGAGTTGACTTAAATATTCGCGTAAATCGCTATAAAACACCGAACTGTACTTCCGATACGTACGGATAATAAAATAAATGGTCGGTAAAATGACTAAACAAAAAGCAGCTAATCGGACATCAAGCAAAAACATTGCGACAAACACGCCGACTAAGAAAAAAGCACTTTGAATAAACGTGACAAGCACTTCAACAAACATTTCTTTAATGGCTTCTGTATCATTTGTCACTCGTGAAACGATGCTTCCAGCTGGCGTGCGATCAAAGTAACGCATTCCTAATGATTGCACTTTCGCAAACACGTCTATGCGCAATTGTTGAATGATTTTTAATGCAATCTCTTGGAACTTTAATAATTGAAAATAAGAAAGAAACACTTTTCCGATATGAATCATGATATACGCTGTCGCTAGTCCGATCATTGCTCGAAGCGGAAATGTCATCTGCGCTAAATAATCGTCAATAAAAATTTTTACAATGATCGGACCAAGTACGTCTCCAGCAGTCGTTAACGCTAAAAGAAAAAAAGCGAACAACAACGACTTTCGATGCGGTGCAGTATAGCCCATCAGTCGCATAAACACTTGTCGTTGATTCATATTTGATTTCATTGCGCACCCCCACGTTCCACAAATTGTTCAAGCTGTTGACGAACGTACATATCCCGATACCATCCGTCTTGTGCAACGAGCTCGTCATGCGTGCCACGTTGAACAATTTTTCCATCTTCAAGCACTAAAATGAGATGTGCATGTTGAATGGCACTTAACCGATGTGTCGCAATCATTGTCGTCTTTCCCGCACGATTTTCTTTCAATGACTGCAAAATACGCTCCTCTGTTTGTGCATCTACAGCCGATAGCGAATCATCTAAAATGAGCACTTCTGGATTAAGCAACAGCGCACGAGCAATCGACAACCGTTGTTTTTGTCCTCCAGATAAAGAAACGCCTCTTTCGCCAACGACCGTTTCATATCCTTCTGGAAACTGCATAATATCATCATGCACTTGAGCGAGTTTAGCGACCCGTTCCACTTCTTCTTGACTTGCATCAGGGCGAGCGAACGCAATATTATCTCGGATGGAAGCAGAAAAAAGAAAATGATCTTGCGGGACATAGCCAATCGCTTCACGCAATCGTTCTAATCGATATTGCGTGATCGAATATCCACCAAAATACACGTCTCCATCTATTCCAACAAACTCCCGCAGCAACACTTTCAAAAGCGTTGTCTTTCCGGCTCCTGTTTTCCCGACAATTCCTAACGTTTCCCCTTTCTTTAACGTAAACTGAATGTGTTGCAATATCGGTTCCGTTTCATTCGGATACGTAAAGGAACGAATGTCATATGTGATGTCACCTGTCGGCACTTCATCAAGCAATCCATCGTCTTCTTGTATATCCGATTTTTCACGCAACAATGATGACACCCGATCATACGAAGCCCTACCGCGTTCGACAATATTAAACAACCATCCAAATGCTAACATCGGCCAAATGAGCAGTCCTAAATACATCGTAAAAGAAACGAGCTGTCCAATCGTTAGCTCTCCTTGAACGACAAAACGTGCCCCAAAAACAATCGATAAAAAAAACGACACGCCGACAATGAGCGAAATCGTTGGATCAAACAACGAATCAATGCGAGCAACTGCCATATTTTTTCGAACGACGTCATCAACTTGCGCTCGAAACGATTCAATTTCTTCTTTTTCTTGTCCAAACGTTTTTATTACTTTGATTCCAGCGATGCTTTCTTGTACTTTATCGTTTAAAGCAGAAAATGCCTCTTGCGCATAATGGAACCGTTGATGAAGCAAAGAACCGTAATAGCTTGTTAAATACGCCATAAGCGGCATCGGCAATAAACAAATAAGCGTCAGTTTCCAGCTAATTGTTAACGCCATTGTCGCGATGACAAAGCCCCCAATGCATAATGAGTCAACAAGCGTCAAGACGCCAACACCTGCTGTTTGTTGAATCGCTTGTAAATCATTTGTCGCATGCGCCATTAAATCACCGATGCGGCGATTTTGGTAAAATGACGGCGACATCATCGTAAAGTGCTCATATAGCCGATCGCGCAACAACCGGGCGAGCTTTGCTGCTGAGCCAAAAATCATCGTCCGCCAAACGTAACGACAACCGTACATACAAAGCGCAACACCTGCAAGCAAGCTTAACCACATAATCAGCTTTTCTTTCGTCAGTTCTCCTGCTTTTACAGCATCCACAACATGCCCAATTACTTTTGGGGGAACGAGCTCAAGCAATGAAACGATCGCAAGTAATATAATGCCGATTATGTATGCTTTTTTTTCTTGTTTAAAAAACCACATTAAATCGAGAAATACTCTCATACACTATCCCTACCTTTTCGTACTTCGATTGTCGTTTCGTTCTATTTTATCAAATATTCCAAAAATAAGAAAGTTTTTTTGTTATGTTAGTATATAAATAGTGTTACTCTTATCGCATACTTTTACATATGCAAGCCAATCTAAAAAAGACTAAAACGAATAAAAAAGATGGTTGTTGCGATGGATTTACAAACAGGAAAATTATACTGGCCAACGACATTTCCTGATGCCCCCTTCGTATCCACCGCTAGACAACGACATACAATGCGACGTATTAATTGTCGGAGCGGGCAGATCAGGAGCGTTATGTGCTTATTATTTGAGTGAAACGGATTTAGACGTTGTTGTCATCGACAAACGAAAAGCAGGATACGGAAGTACGATGACAAAACTACGCCTTGCTTATGGAATGGCGCAATCCGTTTTTATAGCCGCCCGTCCACACCGTTCCTCTCTCTCATTCATAAGATAAAATAGAGAGGAGGAAACGAAATGAAAAAATGTTGTTGTGCACCTGTGCGTCATAAACCAATACCACCACAGCGCGATGAATGCCCGTGCTGTGTCGAAGGAATGAAAGAGGTGCTAGCACAGCTAAACGGAAAAAAAGTCGATGTTGCCATGCTCGATCAAACAGGGTCAGGGCAAGGAAATAATAATTTTACTGTTAGTGAGATCGTAAATGACTTGATTGTCACCGGTAAGATCCCTGGAAGCGGACAAAATAAACGTTCAGCAGCATTTCCGATTTGTAACGTCGTCGGGGTGAGAGGAAATGTGTTAAAGGATATTCCTCTTCCCGCCATTGACGAAACGTGTGATTGTTGTGGACGTTCAATTACAAGCTTTTTGCAACGTATTCAAGGACAAACGGTAGATGTCGATACACTTGCGACGGGACAGTTTAACAATATACAAAATGTTACAATCGATGCCGTCGGGAAGGGAACCGTGCGTTTGACAACAATGAACAACACATGGATCATCAACAGCTGTTTTATTTCGGGCATATTTGGCTTTACGCGATAAGAGAGCTTCGCTTGACGCGTCGCTCTCTTTTTATATCGGACAACTGGGTATGTGATGTGGTGGGCATATGTCGACTTGTTGTTCGACGCGCGGCGTGCATGTTGTTCCTTCAATTTCAATTTTGACACGTCCGAGCGATTGAATATGTTGACAAAGATGAACAGAAATGAGTATTTGCGGGCACGTTGTTGAAAGAAGCGCTGCTTTACAGTCAGCAACAACCGTTTCACAAACGATATCCGTCTCTGGCGGGGCACATAATAATACGTCCTCGATCGTTGCTAGTGAAATCGGTTTTGTTTTCCATACCGTCCCATCTTTTCGTGTACATTGTAATACAATAAATGTTTCAACGAGAACATATATTTTTTGCAATGCAACTTTCTTTCCGTTTGGCAACGTGACATGCACCGTCTGGCGTTCATCAAGCACACGACAAGTCATCTGTTCTGGCACAATCGGCTGACCGCACGCATCGGTCAATATACAACGAATATGTTCACAATCGTCAAGACGATCGAGCTGTTGATGAAGTTGAATGCATACACGTCCGACGCACGTCCCATTTCCTTTACATTCAACATGCACATCGCGCAAATGTGACATCGTCAATGAACGGGATTCCCCTTCTTGTAATGAACATACGATTTCTCCGTTAATCAAAACGTCCATTTGTCGTCCGCACCCTTGTTCATAATATACAACCGTCACCGTTCCAAACGCATGCACATGTTCTTCCGCTGACCATACGATCGTTTTTTCCTCGCATGGCGCGCAAATGTTAACACAAATATTATGCTCGACAATCGGCTCGGTCAACGTCTCTCTTTTCGTTAATTTTATCGAACGCGAAACCCAATCAAACACTTTTTCCACATGAATACAATGCTTCTCCACCTGCCACTCCCTCCTTTTCATTCGATATATCATACTATGTGTCGATATACATTCGTGCATAGACGTACGATGAAAAAATGTAATAAAAAATAGGTACGAAACATAGGACAACATCCTACACACTTTTTTGTTTGCTGCATTGTATATAAGGGAGGATTATTCTTCCATAAAAAACAAAAAGGAGCGGATATAATGAGCTGTGGCGGATGTTGTCCAGACCGTCCAATCGCGACGGATGAAGTTTGTCAAAACTGGGAGTTTCGTTGCGACAGTACAGATCGTACGATTTGGGAAGCAGATGGGGATGTCATTAAACCATTTGGAACCGTAACGGTATTAGTGGAAAATAGTTGTGATGGTGTCGAAGTATATGTGAACGATACATTAATTGCTACGTTAACAGAAGGACAATCGTTTTCTAAAACATTTAATAGTTTGAAAAAAGTATCAATTACATGTCTTAAACCCGACGGATCAACTGGTTCTATTTGCTGTGGAAAGTTATGTATGACTGTGCATTATAAAAAATGTTAATGAATGAAGGTGTTCCGTTAGTTGGAACACCTTTTTAGTGAATATACGTTTTCGATACTGGTTGTTCCTCAGCAGATAGCAACCGTTCAAGAAAATCGGTGCGCTCTTGTAGTTGAGCGACTTCTTTTTTTATTTCTTCCATTTGTCGTTCGACTTTCGTTACACGCGCTTCGAGGTTCCACGTTTGTTTTTCGAGGGCGATCATGTAGTTCCACATGCGCATAAATTGTTCGTCAGACAGCTCATGAGGCGCCTCTAACTGAATAATCATTCGCTTCCTGTAAACTTTTTCAATCGCTTGTTCAATGTGAGGCATATACAACGCTTGTATCCAATTTTTTTGCAGTGGGTTTGTACAATGAATGATGACTTTATCGTCTTCCATCGTCGCTGTCGTTCCTTCAATCCATGTTTCAAAAGCAAGTGAGGACATCATGCGAGATAAAACGTTTTTCACTTCTGACCACATTGTTTTCCCCCCCTTTCACACATGAAATTAAACAAAAATAAAAAAATTCCTGCTTATTTTTTTCGAAACGCCCACCATTGTTTTGTCACTTCATAAGAAATGCGATCATACAATTCATCCGTTGTTGTCGCTTTAACGACTTCGCCATCGATTAGGACAAACGGGCAATGTTTGCATGTTTTACATTTACCAACGCAATCTTTTCGTTTTATTTTGACATGTTTGAATGTTTGTTTTAGAAACATATATAACGTTTTTGTTGCAAACTTATTTTTCTTGCAAAAGTGCACTTTTTTCATTTCGTCACACTCCAAGTATGATAACTATAATCATTTTCATTTCTATCATACTTTGAATGTTTGCTTCCTTCAATGATTTTTACTTGGCATATTGTTGTAAATGCTCAAGCGAACGAATGATGTACGGAATCATCTGCAATAAATCGTCGACATGACTTTCGTTAATCATGCGTTCGAAATCAATCGTCACTTGATGAGTATATCGCTCATGTTTTGGGTATGTATACGTTAACGTTTGTATAACTGTGCGCTGTTCCCCCCAAATGTGCTTTAGCATCTGTTCTACAGCTTGTCCATCGACATGTGTAGCCGAAAAAGAAAACGAAACGGTCATCGTGCATCCGGCCTGCGAGATTTCTTCATATAACAATTCGTTTGCAATATGTTGAAGCGTCATCGCGAGAGAAATAGTGCACGTCACTTTACGCGCATGCCGCAATTGAAAAGAAAGCGCATATGCGCGCGTAAATTTCGCTAAATCAATGATGTCTGAGCGATCAACAACTGTTACGAGTTCATCTGTTACATCTAAATCATAAACAGCTCCTTCTATGACCGTTTTTAAATTGTCGAAAATCGTTGGGTCAAACATATGCTCATCCTCTCGATTTTTTATATATTTTTGAGCGAACGATACGCCGCTCGACTTCTGTCAGATTAACGGTGTAACCGATTCCAATCTGTTGCCGAACGAAAATTCGTCCATTGTCAACGGTTACTTCCGGATCAATGAAATCCCGTTCCCAATAATTTGCTGATGCCGCTGTATCCCCCGGGAGAGAAAAATGAGGGAGAGTTGCTAAAGCAATGCTATGGGCTCGTCCGACTCCGCCTTCTAACATACCACCACACCATACAGGAATATGATGTTGTTGACATAAATCATGAATGCGTTTCGCTTCTGTCAGTCCACCGACCCGACCAATTTTTATATTGATCACTCGGCAACTTTTTAACTCAATCGCCCTTTTCGCATCTTCATACGAACAAATGCTTTCATCTAAACAAATCGGCGTTTTTAATTTCGCTTGTAGTTTTGCATGATCGACAATATCATCTACAGCAAGAGGTTGTTCAATCATCAGTAACTCATAGTCATCAAGCGCTTTCAGGCGGTCGATATCCCGTAGCGAGTAAGCGGAGTTTGCATCTACCATGAGCGGAACGTCTGGAAAATGATGACGAATCTCTCGAACAACATTTACATCCCATTCGGGCTTAATTTTTATTTTTATACGTTGGTATCCTTCCGCAAGCGCCTGTTCGATCCGTTTTAATATATTTGTTATCGGTTGAATGCCAATGCTGACGCCGACTTTCACTTCTTTTTTTTCACCGCCGAGCGCAGAGCTTAACGACACCCCATGTCGTTTCGCAAACGCATCCCAAACGGCTCCTTCAAGCGCTGCTTTTGCCATGTAATTGCGGCGAACAATCGAAAATCGGTCACGCAATTCGTCAGGATGATAAACGGGTGCTTGAAAAAGAAGCGGAATTAAAAATGTTTCGAGCATATGCCACGTCGTCTCAATCGTTTCTTCTGTATACCACGGAGCAGAAAACGCGACACCTTCTCCCCAGCCACACACACCGTCTTCATCAACGACTTCAACTAATAAAACAGGACGCGTTTTCATCGTCCCAAAACTTGTTGTAAATGGTGATTTTAATTCCATTTGTAAGTATCGTAAAATAACTGTATGTATTTGCACAAACATCCCTCCGAAACAATTATACAATAAATGAAAAAAGCTGACCGAGAAAACGATCAGCTTTTTTATCTAACTTGTTTTCCGTTTTCGGCTAGCAACATCAATCCGAACGGCCAAAATTAAAATGCTTGACGCTTGGCGTCTCCTTTGACTAGCATGTATATATTTTTTCACGACGGAGACGCCATTTTTTGTTTTCCTAAAAGAATCACTGTCGCAATAATGAGTAAGCTTCCAACCGTTTGAAAAAAGCCGAACGATACGTGTAAAAATAAAACGGACGCAACAATAGCCGACAGAGGCTCTACACTTGATAAAATGCTTGATTCCGTTGGTGATAAATACCGAATGCTTTCAATAAATAGCAAAAATGCAAGCAACGTCCCGCATACAACAATAAATAAAAGCGAAGCAACCGTTTGAAAATCAAATGTTGCAAACGGCGCAAAAAATGAATCAACGCTCGGCATTATAGCGATTCCGCCGATCACCATCGCCCATCCGACAATAATAAGCGAATCCCATTTTTTTAATAGTTTCGCTGAACAAATCGTATAAAACGCAAGAAGCACTCCCGACACAACCCCCCATAAAAACGCGGGAAAAGAAATGCTTAGCGCCCCTATTTTTCCATTTGTTAACAACAAAAATGTACCGCAAATCGCTAGCATAAGAGCACCCCAAATCGAAACAGATGGATGTTTCCGCTCACGAATAAAAAAATATAATACGATGTAAATGGGCGCTAAATATTGCAATAACGTTGCAGCCGCAGCATTGCCATATGCAATAGACAAAAAATACGTATATTGCACCCCGAGCATGCCAACGAAACTAAATAAAATGAGCAACAACCGGCTATTTCGCTCGCGCCAAATGTGAAACAAGGGAATGCCACGGAATGATGCAAAAGCTAACAAACAAAAGCCAGAAACGATCATCCTCACACAAACAAGCCATTCCGTCCCTACATGTTTTTGTTGGAACACCCATTGTGCCGCTGTGCCAGAAAGCCCCCACATCGTCGCAGCAATGATTACCATCCATAATCCTTTTGTACGCGCTGACATGCGCCTCAACCTTTCACTATTTGTTAGTTCCCATTATAAACAAACGAAAAATTTTGTAAATACAAATATTTCTTTATTAGAAAATAAATTTACATTTTTTCGTGGTCCTTAATAAAAATTTGTGCCCTTTCGCCTTTTAACACAGCTTCTTTTTTACGAAACATCGTGTACACAATTAATAACAACGATAAAACACCAAACAAGACAACCATATATTCTAGTCCGATCGTATCTAATAAAAATCCCGTAGCTAACAATACGACTTGGAACGTCACGCGATCAAACATATTTTTAAATGAAAAAAAGCGACCGTGATACAATTTCGGAACGCTCGTTTGAAAAATCGTCGCGATCATCGGAAAAAAACAACCGACGCATATGCCAAACAATCCAAATGAAACGAGCGAAACCCATTTGACATGAGCGAAATATAAAGATAATTGTGTAAAAGCAATAAAACATGTTAATCCATACATCCATTTTACGTATGTTTGTTCACGAGCGATATATTTAATGAGGAAGGCCCCAAATAAAAAACCAACGCCTTCAATCGTATATAACCACCCTTTAATCGAAGGGTCATTTTGTAATTCACTAATATTAATAACCATCAAATTGAATCCCCCAATAAACAACTGCGGTACAATCGTTAAAACAACAGCCGTATAAACAACAGGCAATCCGCGAATGATCGGGAATATGTCTGTAAATCGTTGTTTTTCTTTTGTATAACTGCTTATGTCTCTCTTTTCTTCTTTTATATCAATAAAAAAAGTAAGTAAAAATAACACGGCTGTTGATTATCCAAAATTAGGCATACTCCTCCCATATATTCGGGCATACTCAAATAAGACAGCTGCCATCTCGGATTTCCATTCGAGAGGAAGTTGCCCAGAGAAAAAACGACGGACAAACGAAAGAAAGGTAAGGGACGAGGTTGTCCGTTTTTCCGTTCGATGATATAGCCATCTCAGTAACACATAAGCGATAAATGCCGCAAAAAGTTGGTTGTATACCGCATGCTCGTTGGTGCCAAATAAGGTCGGAACGTTTAGATATTGCTTGATCCATCGGAAAAACACTTCCACTGTCCAACGTTCTTGATACATCTCGGCAATCTTTTCCGCCGATGCCTCTAAGACGTTCGTGACCACACGGATTTCATGCCCGTTCGCATCCTGAAAGATCACGACGCGATGGCGCTTTTTGGAACGACATTGTTTCGTTCCTAACTGGCAAGTAAAATCCGCCACAATAGAAGAAGAGGAGGAAGAAAGGCGCTTTAGGCTCTTTTTTTGATGGATCTCGACATTGTCTTTCATCCGAATCACAAACGGTTGCTTCTGTTCGACAAACCGATCGAGGCGTTCAATTTTAAAGTACGCTCGATCTTCGACAAGAACCGTTTGTACGTCTGTGAGCCGCTCTCCCACCGGTCCATCGTGGCGCAACCCTACGGTTTCTACGATGTCGCTCGGCATTTGTTGCTCAGGGGAATACGCGACGTGCATTTTCACTCCGGATCGTTCCCCATGATAGGGTGCCCATGTCAGGCGGTTTTTCCCCACGGTGACGGTCGTGGAGTCTACTATACGCAATGCTTTTGGAAAGCGAAGCGAACGGCGGGTTTGGCGATTGCACTTAGAAACAACCAAAGCAAATAAGCGCTTCATCACCTCGTACGGAACTTCTTTCGCTTTCTTAGAAACCGTCGAGTAATGAAACGTCGGCAATCCGTACATTTTCGCCACATCGGCACCATGACGGAAACTTTTCCATTCGTGAAGTGCCGCCAGCAGAAAAAAATCAACCAACGTGCGCACCGTAAACGTCCGCGAAGTGTCATGGTAGCCAACGGCTTCGGTAATCGACTGGAGATCTTCATCAGAAACAATTTTTTGCATCAAATTTGGGAGTGTGGTATGCTTGTGCATAGAGAGCACCTCCTAGGTTTGTTTGTGTTGTTACTTACATTCTACAGGAAAGGTGCTCTTTTTTCTATGTTTTTTATGGATATTATTGGTTAATCAACACGCCTGTAAAAATAATAAACTGTATGCGACTATTGCGCCAATATATAACGTTTGCAAACTTGTAATCATAAGGAGAGCACCACCAAAGGCGGTACCAGAAATTCGTGATAGCGCTGAAATATTCATATGCATCCCATTGATCGTCATGAGTTGTTTCTCATCCCGCACAACAAGTGGGATGATTGCTTGCAACGTCGGGAAATAGAAAGCAGCTGCGACTTGAATGGAGATCATAAAACATATCATGAGAAAAATAGATTCATATTTTAATGCAAACAGCATAAAAATAACGCTACATACACGACCGATTCCGGCGTATAAAAGAATACGTTTTTTTGCATATGTATCAATCCACTTCCCCGCGATTGGACTAACAATCACACTAGCAAGCAATCCCGAAAATAAAATAAGCGACTTTACAAAGTCAGATGGGACATGCTTTTGCATGAATTCTAAGTTTCCGATAATCCCAAGCCATAAACCAATCCCAGCAATAAACTCACCAATAAAAATAAGAATGACATTTTTATCTTTCCACATATGTATTCCCCTTCATTCCTTTCTATCTTCCAATACATGTATTTTATTGTACAATAAAACGATGCCAATGCATAAAAAATAAGACTGGCATACCACCAGTCTTATTCCACGTCTCCTTCCCAATTCATTATGCCGCCTACCATGTTTTTTACATGGAAGCCGCGTTCAGATAGCCATTCGCACGCTAATGCACTTCGCCCACCTGAATGACAAACAACGATATACGTTTTATTTCGATCAAGCTCGTTTAAACGAGCAAATAGTTGCCCGAGCGGAATATGGCGCGCATTTGGAATTTTTCCTGCCGCCACTTCATGCACTTCCCGAACATCCAGAACTTCGACATTTGCTTCATGACGTAGCTTATCCGCTTGTGTCGGTAAAATGTTTTCAAACATACCTACTCCTCCTACTTCACACTCGAGTACAATTTATAACCACCGTCTAAATTTTTGGCTTCAAAGCCATGTTCTTTTAAAATACGAGTAGCTAAATATCCGCGCAAACCGACTTGACATGTCACATAAATCGTTTGATCTTTCGGTAATTCATGGAGGCGGTCGCGCAAATCATCAAGTGGAATGTTGATGCTTCCTGGAATTGCTCCTCTTGTTTCTAATTCTTTCGGTGTGCGAACGTCAATGAGCAATCCACCGTTCGCCACAATATTATCAATTTCATGCCATTGCACCGTTTCTACCATACCATCTAACAAGTTTGACGCTACATATCCAGCCATATTGACTGGATCTTTTGCTGATGAAAACGGTGGAGCATAGGCCAATTCTAAATCTGGTAAATCATATACTGTCAATCCACCTTTTATCGCTGTGGCAATAACGTCAATACGTTTGTCCACGCCATCTTGTCCGACTGCTTGCGCTCCATAAATGCGACTTTGACGATCAAAAATTAATTTTAACGTCATTTGTGTTGCGCCTGGATAATAGCTCGCATGGCTCATTGGATGAACGTGAACAACTTCATAATCGATGCCGTGGTGTTTTAATATTTTTTCGTTCAATCCTGTGGCTGCTACAGTCATATGAAAAATTTTAGCGATTGACGTGCCGAGTGTTCCGTTGTACTTCACATCATGGCCATTAATGTAATCAGCAACAAGCCGCCCTTGTCGATTCGCTGGCCATGCGAGCGGAATGAATGTTTCAAATCCATGAATGAAGCTTTTCACTTCAATAGCATCACCGATCGCAAAAATGTTCGGATCAGACGTTTGTAAATGTTCGTTCACTTTAATGGCACCACGAAAACCAAGTTCTAATCCTGCCTCTTTCGCCAATTGGTTTTCTGGCTGGACACCAATGGCTAAAATAATCATATCTGTTTCGATCGTGCGTCCACTTTTTAACACGACGCGCCGTCCTTCGTTTTCAAACGCCTGTACGCCATCTTCTAAAATCAAGTCAACGCCGTGCTCTTTCATATGTGTATGCACAATCGCTGCCATCTCGTAATCGATCGGTGCCATCACTTGATTCGCCATTTCTACAAGCGTCACATGCACACCGCGTTCTGTTAAGTTCTCAGCCATTTCTACACCGATAAAGCCACCACCGATAACGACAGCTCGTTTCGGTTTTTCATTATCAACGAACGAGCGAATACGATCCGTATCAGGCACATTGCGCAACGTAAAAAGCGCTTTTGCTTCGTCTATACCTGGAATTGGTGGGACGATTGGTTTTGCCCCTGGCGATAAAATAAGAACATCATACGGTTGTTCATATTGTTCATCTGTTCGTAAATGTTTTACCGTTACCGTTTTTCGCTCACGATTAATACTCGTCACTTCACTTAAGTTACGCACATCAATACGAAACCGTTTTGACATGCCATCAACCGTTTGAACAAGCAACTTGCTTCGTTCTTGAATGACATCCCCAATGTAATAAGGGAGCCCGCAGTTTGCGAATGAAATATATTCACCGCGTTCAAACATAATGATTTCATCTTTTTCGCTTAACCGACGCAAACGTGCCGCAGCGGAAGCACCTCCAGCCACACCACCAACAATGACGATTTTTCTCATTGTACATCCCCTCCGTATACAAGTACGTGTAACCGTATTATAACAAACAATTGCTTCATAAAGTTTGAACAGTTAGTGACATTTTACCATATTTAACTCATTTACATGCTCGTGCCCTTTTATATAATATCCTTCTATTGAGAAATGATAACGTCTAAGTAAACGGATCGCGACATTTTTCGCTAGATTGCTTTTTGCAATGACAATCACTTGACGGTTCGGAATGGTTTGATAATAACGTTTTAAGTATGCAACGGGAACGCGGAGAGCCCCATTCATTTCGTCTGCCTCGTTGTAGTCACGTACATCAAGCAACGTCACTTGTTCATATGATGATAAAGACGTCAACTCTTTGACACCACGAACAGGTACATAGCGATAATATAAAGCATATAGCACGAGCACACCGATTACTATATAAGTCATGTTGTCTTACCTCCCTTTTACATCATACCCTAACAGGTATATAAAATCAATAAAAAAGAGCTGATTTTATTCAGCCCTTTTTAGTGTAAGCAACCTCTGTTTTAATTGTTCTTCCATTTCAACAAGCTCTCGTTCCACTTGCTGACGCTTCATGCGCCCTTCTTGTTGAATTTTCAATGTTTCTTCAAGTGTTTCTAATAAATTTTCTTGCGTCTTTTTTAACGTATCGATGCTAACAAGCCCTTCTTCATTCTCTTTGGCTGCTTCAATCGTATTCATTTTTAACATTTCCGAGTTACGCAGCAACAGCTCATTCGTCGTTTTTGTTACCGCTTTTTGTGCCTCTACCGCTTTCTTTTGGCGGAAGAGCGTTAGTGCGATAACAAGTTGATTTTTCCAGAGTGGAATGGCTGTTAAAATGGACGATTGAATACGTTCAACTAACGTTTGATTGACATGTTGAATGAGCCGAATTTGCGGTGCCGTTTGAATTGTAATTTGTCGACTTAATTTTAAATCATGAATCCGTTTTTCAAGTCGATCAGCAAATTGAATCATATCATTGACTTCTTGCACGTCCATTTGATTTTGTGACTGTAATGCCTTTTTCTCTAGCTCTGGAATCGTTTTTGTTCGCAGTTGCTCTAATTTCAACTCCGCTGCAGCGATGTAAATGTTTAAGGCATCAAAGTATTCTTTATTTTTTTCATATAATGTTTCTAACATCATAATGTCACGAAATAACATTTGACGATGTTTCTCAAGTTGATCCGCGATGCGATCAATCTCCACACCAAGTTTTTGATATTTAGATAAAATATGTTGAACGGACTGTGTAACAGATTGAAGCATGCGAGCTAAGAAGCTTTTTTTAGTCATTGTCAATTCTTCTACATTAACTTCTCTCATTTTAATCATAAGTTCATGAATGACTTCCCCAACAGGTCCAACATCTTTCTTTTGCACATGATTTAAAATCGAATGGGAAAAGCGTGACAACTCCGCTTGCGCTGCTACTCCATATTGTAAAATAGCTTGATGATTGCGCGGATCAATTTGCTCAGCAAGTGCTAACGCCTTCTGTCGATGCTCTTCTTTTAATTGATCAATGAGACGCGGAGATGATGGATTGACGCTTGCTTCTGTCACTTCGCCAAATGGACTGGCAAGCAACGAATCGATCGAACTTGTCCAAAGCATTTCATCGTTTTTGCTCATGCTTTTTCTCCTCCGTCACTGTTATTGTATGTTTTGTTGGTAAAGAAAAGGGATCGTCTGATGCAATCGTATGTTTCACAAGCTTTACTTCCGTCTTTAAATCAAACAAATCTTCTTCAAGCATGTCCAACAGTTCATTTTCCGCTTTCATTAGCGCCAGATCAAGTGCTCCCTCTGCTTCCCTCATCGCCTGTCGAATCTCCTCACTTTTTACGGGTTGTTTTGTTAAATAAATACTGTAGTTGAGCAATTTTCGTTACAATAATTACCATTTAAAAAGAGACAAACAGGGTACCCCTTATGCCACGTGGAGCTGTTTTTTCACGGTATCAATGGGAATATTTTGTTTCGCTGCACGGTAAATGAACTCCACGAGGCTATGTCCTTTTCTCTTGCGCAGGAGATCGAGCCCATCCGAAAAATCACTGTTCGACTCGAACATGCTGTACATATACGCAAGTTGCACCAAGATCCAATACCGTTTCACCGCCCGACGCCCGCGAACGCGGTATCCATCGAGTTTCAGCTGGTCTTTCGCTTGACGGAAAAAACATTCGATCGACCAACGTGCAGCATAGTAGCGCAAGATCTCTTCATCGCTTAGCTCGCGATCGGTGCTCAAGACGCAATGAAGATGTTTCGGCGTCATCGGCTGATCGGCTTTCCATGCGAGCAGCACCACGGCATCCTTGAGACCGTTCAGAGCGCCTTCGTAGCGATACACCCGATAACGCTCTTTTCCCACCGTGACGAGGCGGGTATCCCGTGGCTCCATAGATTTGGCAAATTCTTTTGCTTGAATGGCCGTCCCTTTTGGATAGAGAATCCGATTCGTCTTCAGCATCGCGATGACGTGGAACCCTTTTTTCAAGCAGGCTCCCACGAGGGTTTTCGATGGATACCAAGAGTCCATGAGCACATAAACGGGGCGACTCACATCCAACGAAGAAAGCATCTCGATCGCGAGTTCCCCTTTGCTTTTCCCCGCCGTCTTGTCGTAGAGGCGAAAGGCAAAAGGAAACGCTTGAGTCATCGTATGAACCATGAGCCAAACGAGAGAATGTCCCCAAATCGATTTTTTCTCTGCGTGACAATAGTGCCAATCACACCCTTGAATGGCGTGTGTTGCCCGTGACGAGGGCTTCGTTTTTTGGCAAATCGTATCATCGATCGAAACAAAAATGGGTTGATTCTCTCGTTTCGAGCTGCGTTCGACACGATGAAGCACCCACTGTTGGAGTTTGCGAAGCAGCGTCTCTTCCTCCCATGGGCTTTTCGTGAAAAAATGGCTCAGTGTCGTGCGATGGTTCGGATGAAAACTCCCATGATGTAGATCGGTCAGCGTTCCCGAAAAGCCCTTTGTAATCATCGCATCCACGATATGAACGAGATGCTTCATCACAGGTTTCGAGAAATAAAGCGCCAACCCTAACGTTATGAAAAACTTGTGGATTCCTTGATGATGTGCTAATCTATTCATGAGACATGAACCTCCTTGTGGATAGTTGTGGCACATCTATTTTAACCAAGGAATCGGGTTCATGTCTCCTTTTTTGTTTGGTTGTAAATTTATGTTAGCGAATTTGCTCATCTACAGTAAATATATTTATCAATAATGGTAACAATGGAGTCCAATGTTGTGTTAAAAAACGGTTGCGCGACAGCGAGACGATCTGGTTGCTTTTCGACAATTTCAATTATTTTTTGACAGATGGAGTATAAACGAGAAAGCTTAGAAAACATCGAAATCGAACGAATTCGCCATAAACTTTGTCCGATTTTCCGAACCTTTTTTTTCGCATCTTTCAATCGCTCGTCTTTAAAATCATGCAATCGATCCTTCTTTTCTTTTTTCTTCATGTAAACGGAATAAATCACTCCTACACTTACACCAATCAAAAATGAAATGAAAAAAGGCAAACGAAATGCAAGCAGCGAGATCAGAGCACTAAATAAACCGATATTCCATGATACAAACCATCGCCATATTGTTCGAATGAACCGTTTCATTGTTGTCCTCCCATCGTCTATGTTCCTTTATTTTACTATGATTTTTTATGAAATGAAAATGATGACTATATTACGTACGAACGAGAAGATATGTTTCGACTTTGACAAAAAAAGACGCAACATGTCGTTGCATCTTTTAGTTCGAATCGAAACGAACGATACGAATCCGCTCTCCTCCAAAGAGCGATATTTGCTTCGTTTGTTCTCGTTCATCTGTCACCATTTTCACTTCATATAGGCCTGGAACATACTCTCCTACTTTCACTAACGATGCATTCGTTTCACCGACGTATGTGTCGTTAATCAAAATACGAGCCCCTTGCTCGTTCGTTTGCACATATACATGATACAGCGTCGGTTCAAATTTGTACGTTCCTTGCGACAATTTCATTAAAAAAATCGGCGGAGTTGACGTTAATCCTTTTATGTAAACTCGATCATCTTTTTGTTGCGCTAACTCTTTCCTTATTTGGTCATAACCCTCTGGATGTTTACGTAAATACGCAAAAAGTGGTAAAAGTGACGCCTTTTCTTCTAATGGAGCATCAATGAACTGTTTCAACGTATTCATATCTTCTTGACGTAACGCGGTGATGAATTGCTCAATTACTTTCTGTTCACTCGTCTCTTGTTTCGCCACTCCCCATGCACCGACGACACACGCGCTTACAACGAATAATAAACATACAAAAACAAATCGTTGTTTTCGTTTTCGTCGTTCGCTTCGTGTCATCGCTTCTTTTTGTAATCCCCCTTTTTCATTCACACGTATTTCCCCTCTTTTCTCATATTTACATCATCATATGTATGAGAAGAAAAGGGAAAATATGAGAAAGAGAAGGGGCTACACACCATATATGTACATCACGGTGTGCGCCTTGTCAACGATAACGTCACAACTTCCCAATATGCCTACTTTTTCTTGCTTGTGTACCATTTTACAAACAGGCTTTCCATGCCGAATGAGAATAATCATGCACGCTTTCCTCCCATCATTTGAAACATAACAGCATACAACCATGCGCTACATACGGCAAGTAACATTAAAATAAAAAACGTCCAATGATACGCAAAAGGAAGCGTCAAAGCGAGTGGAGCCATCATGCGCCCAAGCGTAAAACGTAGGCTCGCTGCAGCAAAATATTGTCCACGCATATGATCAGGGGCTAATCTAGCGACAAATGTTTGTTGTAAACCAACCGTCATAAGTTCCGCAAGTGTAAATATACCGATTAAAATGACCATGATCCAAAGGGATGTCGTTTGACCGAAAAAGAAAATAGCGAGTCCATACAAAAGAGAGGACCATACAAATACCGACTTTTTTTTGTAGTTTCCCATCCATTTCGTTACCGCCACCGTAAATAAAGCAACAAGCAATCCATTTTCAGCAATAAGTACACTAAATGCTTTTTCTCCGCTCAACGAAAGTGACCAATGATCGGTAGAAATTAACGTTTGCTCTGAAACAACGTCTTTCACATACACAGGGATTAAAATATCAAGTTGCATAAACGTTTGGGCAACGAGGACACCAGCAATGATAAACAAAAGAAACGTGCGGTCTTTCGCAATAAGACGATAATTTTTTAATTGCTCAACAAAAAAGGTGTACCATGTTCCTGTCGTTTTCGCCCACAACGGTGCCGTTTCCTCTAAGTAAATGAACAAAACGGTAGCAACAATTGCACAAAATATTCCGGCAACGAGCAGTAAGTAAAAAAAATGTTGTGGATAAAAAATTCCTCCAAGTAGCGGACCAATAACGACCATTACATTATTCATCGTGTAAAATACAGCAAATACACTACTTTGATCCTTTTCTGCCACGACATCGGCAACCATCGCTTGACTAGCAGGCCAATAAAGTGAACCGCATACGCCTACGAGGGCAAAACAAATAAAACTCATCACAGGTGATGAGAATAGTGGAGAATTGACTAATGCAAATAAGAAAAAAGCAACTGCCTGCCCACACGCAGCGAGCACCATCATTTTTTTTCTTCCAAAGCGATCAGCAAAATACCCTCCAAGTAAATTAGCAATTACCGAAAATAATTGCGAAATAACAAGCAATACACCTGTTTTTTCTCGACCGAATATGCCAGAAAAATAAATAGCGATAAAAGGAAATATCATCCAAAAAGTAACTCCAACGAGTGATTCCCCAATTAAACGAATACGTAAGTTTCGATCCCAATCTCGTATTCGCATCGTATCCCCCCTTAAAAACAACTATTTTTTTATTATACCATTTTCGTACAAAAATTTCTCTTGTAAAAAAATATTGACAAAAATACAAAAAATTAAGAAAATAAAATCAGAAGGAAGTGAACACAATGAAAATAATGAAAAAATATTATCGTCTCATATGCGACAGTTGTGACAATTATAACGTTACTTCCTGCTTTTTTAATCACAAATGATGTAGGCGTTGTTGATGCATTTCTTTCTGCCATAAAAGATTAAATCTCCTGCCTAGGCAGGAGATTTTTTCATCCATTTCCGCAATACCCCATGTTTTGGAGCGATCCATAATGAAACAAAGAAGATGACACCGGTTGATACAGAAATTGCTCCAGAAATAGAGACGTTGAATGCTGTCGCTCCCACGTAGCCGATCACCGATGCCAATACACCGATAAAAGCACTACATATAAGCATCATGCTAAGTCGATCCGTCCATAAATAAGCTGTTGCACTCGGTACAATAAGCATCGCTACAACTAAAATGGCACCAACACTATCAAATGAGGCAACAGTCGTTAACGACAACATCCCCATTAATACGTAGTGAATCAGCACGACCGGAATTCCAAGCGTAATTGCCATTTCATGATCAAATGAGCTAATTTTTAATTCTTTGTAAGCAAAAACAATAACGAATATATTGATCGCTAAAACAAATCCAAGCAACCAAACGGCTTTCGGTCCAATACTTCGTCCGCCAACTTCCAGCACATCCCACGGCACAAATGCAATTTCACCCATCAGCGCATGTTCGACATCTAAATGAACACGATCTGCGAATAAGGAAATGAGGACAACCCCGATCGCAAACAAGCATGTAAACACAACCCCGATGGCTGCGTCACTTTGCACCCCCTTTTGATGCAACAATTGGACGAGAAATGTTGTTAGCAATCCGACAAGCAAAGCGCCGATGAGCATAGACACCCCTTGCAGTTGATGGCTTACCATATACGCCCCCACAATTCCTAGCAATACGCTATGACTGATCGCATCAGAGAGCATCGACATTTTCCGTAATACGAGAAATGTACCGACTAATCCACAGTTAATCCCGACAAGAGTTGCAGTAAGCAAAATCCAAATCGTATAACTCATAACTGCTCCCCTCGCTCATACATTAGTTGTTTCACGCGCAATTTTTTTCTTTCTACATGCCGACGAATGATTTTGCTACATAAACCACGTTTCGGGGCGAATAAAAACGAGAAGAGAAACAGAGCCGTCGCAAAAATAATAACGAGTGGACCGGTAGGCACATAAGCAATCAAACTCACATATGCCCCAGCAACTCCAGATAAAGCACCAAATACGCCGGCTAACAATGTCATCCATCCGAGTCTTTCAGTCCAATATCTTGCAGCTAACGCCGGCGTAATGAGTAGCGCAGACATTAACACAACGCCCACAGCCTGTAAACCAATCACAACAACCGAAACGATTAAAAACATAAGCACACCATTCAACAACGACACAGGTATACCGATTCCTTGCGCAAATGCTCGATCAAATGTAATGATTTTGAACTCTTTGAAAAAAAAGAGGATCGTTATAACCATTAGTACAGCCGTTATGGTTAAAACGTTCACATCATTTCCAGTTAACGATGCTGCTTTTCCGAACAAAAAGTCATTGATCCCGCTCTGATTTCCACCTTCATGTTGATTAATCCATGTTAATAGCACAATGCCTAAACCAAAAAATACAGACAATACGATGCCAATGGCAGCATCTTCTTTAATGCGCGTATGTTTTACAATAAACTGAATACATACTGTTGCCATATAACCTGAACAAGCAGCACCAATTAAAAAAACGAGAAGCGATTTTTGTCCATGGAAGAGAAAAGCGATACAAATGCCTGGTAACGCGGCATGTGCCATTGCATCCCCTATCAAACTTTGTTTCTTCAACAAGGCAAACGTGCCAATCATCCCACTCGCCAATCCGAGCAAAGCCATGCTTGTAAATACCCATTGAACATTAACATCCATTTCGTTCACCCCACAATATGTGTGGTAGAGAGAAAAGTCACTTTCCCACCATACGTGTTTTGAATATGATCATACGTGAATGTGCGTTCCGTTTCACCAAACGCTATGACACGTTTATTTAACAATAAAACATAATCGAAATAATCTCGCACCGTTTGCAAATCATGATGGACAACCAATACCGTTTTTCCACGCGTTTTTAGTTCATTTAACAGTTGAATAATCGCTTTTTCTGTCGCGGCATCCACTCCAACAAACGGTTCATCCATAAGATAAATAGAAGCATCTTGTGCGAGTGCACGCGCTAAAAACACACGCTGCTGCTGTCCACCAGATAGTTGGCTAATTTGCCGTTTCGCATAAGGCAACATGCCGACTTTATCTAAACATTGCATTGCAATCTCTACGTCTTCTTTTCGTGGTCGTTTCCATAGTCCGATATGACCATATCTCCCCATTAATACAACATCAAGCGCATTCGTTGGAAAATCCCAATCAACAGAATTTCGTTGCGGAACGTATCCGACAAGATGTCTTTGCTTCTCATACGGTTGGCCATATACGAAAACATTCCCGTGCATACGCGGAATAAAATTTAACATCGCCTTCATTAATGTTGATTTTCCTGCTCCGTTTGGACCGATAATCCCTACTAACTTTCCTTCTGGAACAGAAAATGATACGTCTTCTAATACAAGTTGCCGATCATACGCAACTGTCATTTGGTCAACAACTAGCGGATTCATCGTCCTTCCCCCTTCAATGCTTGTGCAATCGTTTTAACATTGTAACGATACATACCAATGAACGTCCCTTCTTCAGTCCCCTTTTTTCCGAGCGCATCTGAAAATAGTTCTCCACCAATCGAAACGTGATGGCCACGCTGTTTTGCTCCTTCAACAACCGCTTCAATTGCCTTTTTCGATACACTGCTTTCCACAAATACAGCTTGAATATTTCGGTCAACAATCATATCAACAAGTTCTTGAATATCTTTCAATCCGTATTCTGCATCTGTACTTAACCCTTGTAGGCCAACTACTTCGATATCATACGCACGACCGAAATAATGAAAAGCATCATGGGCTGTAATTAAAACACGCTGTTTTTTTGGAATGGCGTTCATCTCTTTTTTGGCTTCCTCTTTTAACTGCATGAGTTGAGATTCATATGCTTCTGCTCGTTTTTGATATATTTGTTTATGTTTCGGATCCACTGCACTTAATTCGTCTCTTACCTTTTGCGTTGCATATCTCCACAAATCAAGATCAAACCATATGTGCGGATCATACACTCCGTCTATTTCAATTAACTTCTCTTTCGGAATCGTTTCACTTACTGCGACGACTTTTTTCGTTTTTGACATTTTTGTGAATATTTCTCCGAGTTTTCCTTCTAAATGAAGCCCGTTATAAAAGATGATGTCTGCTTGACTTAACTTCTGAATGTCACCTTGTGTCGCTTTATACAAATGCGGATCTACCCCTGGCCCCATCAACGCTTCCACATGAACATACTCTCCCCCGACATGTTCAACTAAATCTGCAATTTGCCCCGTTGTAGCGACAACGTAAATAACGTCTTTTTTAGGTGCTTTCGTTTCACAACCGAACAACAATAATAAAACGGTCCATACAACCAACCATTTTTTCATATACATCCTCCTTCAAAAGTTGTGGTATTGTCAAAAGTTTTAAAGACATACCCTAAGTTTTTATTGATTTTATGCGGTTTTCGACAAAAAAAGCTTGCCACCCCTGCTGTTTTTGGTACGATTGAGGTAACCACACACCCAATCCAAACAAAGGAGTGACAAGCTTGTTACCTCAATTATTAATCAAATGTCTTCAAATAATCAAGACCCAATATCAAATCATTATTTATTTACTAGGTGTACTTTTTGGAAAGTCCCTCACAGACTGGGATGACGAAGAACCGGTGAATCAATCGTATCAGAAACTCCAAGTCGATGAACTGCCTGTCATCGAAACGCTTCCGCGTTTAGACTATCGTCATCTTCTTGTCGAATACGAACAACAACACGGAAAACCGTTGAAGCCGATCAAGAGGCACGCGAACACGAAAACCACGGTGCCTGATGCATTGACGTGTCCACAGTGCCAAGCGCCATCTAATTATGTGTACGCCAACAACGGGGGTAAAGGGCAGTATCAATGCAAAGTGTGTCGTTGCCGTTTCAACCATCGTAGCCGTTTTGCCAAACAAGTGATTTTTCGGTGCCCACATTGTTTAAAGGCACTCGAGAAAATCAAAGAGCGCAACGATTATTACATCCACAAATGTAAGAATGATGATTGCTCGTTTTACCAAGCAAACTTGCGACAGATGACACCTCAGGAAAAAGAACAGTTTCAACATGCGCCGTATGCCTTTAAAGTTCGATACATTTTCCGTGAGTTTCTCTTTGATTTTCAGCCGTTGGCACCGTCGTCACCGATACAGTCGAAGGTGGATTTGTCGCGTCTTTCCGTGTCTTCGCATACACTCGGACTCATCTTGACGTATCACGTCAACTATGGGCTCTCCGCGCGGAAAACAGCGAGGATCATGAAAGACATTCATGGGTTGTCGATTTCTCATCAGACCGTCATCAACTATGCCAACAGTGTTGCGCTGATCGTCAAACCTTTCATCGATCACTTTCCTTACGAACTGTCTGGTTCTTTTTGCGGCGACGAGACGTATATCCGCGTCAAAGGGTGCTGGCATTACTTGTTTTTTATGTTTGATGCCGTGAAAAAGGTCGTGCTGTCTTACCGGGTCTCTCCACATCGGGATACACTCTCTGCCATCCGTGCGATCGATGATGTTCTCAAGAAACTGCCGTCCATTCCTGAAGATTTGTCTTTTGTCGTCGATGGCAACCCGATCTACTTGTTGGCGCAGCACTTTTTCGCCCAACAAGGGATTTCTTTCGATGTCCGTCAAGTCATCGGGCTGACAAACGAGGATCCTGTGTCCGAGGAATATCGACCACTTAAACAGATCATTGAACGATTCAACCGAACGTTTAAAGGCAACTACCGACCGACTCATGGGTTTGGCGCAGAAGAAGGCTCGGTTTCCTTTGTCACACTCTTTGTGGCGTATTTCAACTTCTTGCGTCCGCATAGCGCGTTAGAAAAACGGGTACCGGTCGTCATCCCAGCATTAGAGAGCCTTCCGCATATGCCGGCACGTTGGGCAAGGCTCATTGTCATGGCTCAAGAGATGTTGACCCAACAAGCTGCATCCTAAGGACGGATTCGGCGGAGCGTACCCTTGACCATCCGAACCTCGCCAAAGGTAAAATCAGGATAGGGCAAGGGCTGCTTTCCTATGCCCTTCTTTTCTGCCCTTGCCCTTACTGACCGTTTTTCTCCTTTGGCGAGTGTTGGTCAAGGGCGAATCCAATTCCACTATCCTCTTTATTTTCCTTCAACAGGTAGACCATGATGACTTTTCATAGATTTTTTGACGCTACCAAAGTTGTATAAGGATATAAAAGTTTCCTCAATGCAACATAAAGCCAAAAAAATTTGTTTGCCGCCCATTATATGCCCATTATATGCATGAACAAAAAACGTGTGACATGTGGAACAAGCAAACAATGATGATTAAGGTTAAAAAAGTTTCTTTAAACCAAATTTAATTTTATCTTATTCTTTTCTTTTCTCCCTGTCAATATTTTAATTTTCAAAAAAAGAAGTTTTCATTCATCTCATGCTATAATATCGATTGTCCGACACAAAAAAACAACTGTTTTTTAGAGGTGAACAACATGACGAAAACAGAATTGAAACAAAGCATCGGCTTTATTACAGCAACAGCCATCGTCGTTGGTACTGTGATAGGATCCGGTATCTTTATGAAACCCGCTGTTGTCATTGAAGCAACTGGAAATTCAACATTTGCTCTTCTCGCTTGGATTATCGGGGGAATCATTACGTTAGCTAGTGGGTTAACGATTGCAGAAGTGAGCTCAAAAATTCCTGAAACAGGTGGATTGTACGTATATATTGAAAAAGTTTACGGGAAGTTTTGGGGCTTTTTATGCGGATGGGTACAAACGATCATTTACGGTCCTGCCGTTATCGGTGCACTAGGGCTGTATTTTGGTACACTGTTTGCAGGTATTTTTTCTCTACCAAAAGAAAGCGAACTTTGGATCGGGATCATGGCAGTCTTGTTTTTGTCCGTTGTAAATACGCTCGGCTCACAGGTTGGTGGAATCGTTCAAAGTGTTTTAACAGCGGCGAAATTATTACCTATTTTTCTTATCATTGTCTTCGGGGTGTTCAAGGGTAATGTACCTATTTTCGGCATGGATAGCGACTCTAGTCAAGCAATAAACTTCGGGGCGGCAGTTTTAGCAACATTGTGGGCGTACGATGGATGGATGAACGTTGGGTTTGTTGCTGGGGAAATGAAAAACCCTGCGAAAACATTACCGAAAGCGATTATTACCGGTATTCTTATCGTGATGTTTGCCTATGTAGCTGTGAATGTAGCATTACTTCACGTGCTTCGCGCTGATGACATTGTTGCACTCGGTCCGAATGCAGCGAGTGAAGCTGCAACCATTTTATTCGGATCATTTGGTGGAAAATTGATCGCTATTGGCATTTTAATTTCTATTTTTGGTTGTTTAAATGGAAAAGTACTCACGTTCCCTCGCATGCCATTGGCAATGGCAATAGATGGGCTATTTCCACTTGCTCGTTATTTTTCTCGCATCCATCCAAAGTGGCGCACACCTGTATTAGCAACGTTCATGCAAATTACTATTGCAATTATCATGATGTTACTTGGTAATGCAGATCGCTTAACGGATATTGCTATTTTTAGTGTCTTTTTATTTTACGGCTTTGCTTTTTATGCGGTATTTTTATTACGAAAATCATTACCATCTAACGAACAATTATATCGAGTGCCATTTTATCCTTTCACCCCGATTGTTGCTATTGTTGGCACAGCATATATTATTATAAGTACGGTACTCCATGCACCGCTCGATACATTTTTATCGATTGTTGTGACGATATCTGGCATTCCGGTATATTATATCGTTACAAAAAAGCGACAAGGATAACCCTTTGTCGCTTCTTTTAATAATCTCTTCCTTTTCCTGAATCCGTCACGTCAAGTAACGGTTCTGGATAAGGTTGAAAATATCGTTGTTTCAACAAATATTCGTTTTGATAGCGAATGGCCCATGAACGAATGACGGCTGTTACACTACTTAGCGGCAGCTTGCCTGCCCGATATTTTTCTAACAGCTCATGGACATACCGTTTTTCCTCACCATAATGCCACACTACCCGTACTCCTTTCACACATATTTTCGCTTATCATATCGCATAAACAGAAAAAATACACGCATCAATGTGTTGAAAAAAACAAAAAATTTTGAATTTGAACGTTTATACAAAAAAATGATTGATTATATCGTCACTTTGTTTTATTATGCTTTATGTTGCCTATTTTACTATAACTTAATTATTATTTATTCGTATTTGTGTATTTGTATAATTTTATACTTTCATATTTATGCAGTCCTTATCGCTCATTTATATTTCTGAATCATTTTGCTATATTGACTATTTTCATTTTTATATTACGATAGTAGTAATGTTATGTATCCGTTTTCAAAACATAAAATGGAAGGTGGTTTTAGAAAATGAATGTCGTACAAAAAGAAAAACATACACAATCGCATCATCTCTCTGACATACTGAAATTTCTTATTCCTTCGCTTGTTGGGGTATTTTTATTTATGATCCCTGTTCCTTATAAAGGCGAGATGACGATCCCTGTAGCTATTTTAGCTAAATGGGTCGAAGGAAACTTTTCTTCAGTCATTCCGACAATTTCTGTTTTATTTATGTTTATCGCTACGGTTGGCACAATCGTTGCAAAAATTGCTTATCCTTCTTTCATCATGAACAGCCCATTTCTTCGGCGTTTATTCGATGTGAATGGTTTGTTCGTCGTTGCGCGCATCGTTGGAACAATTTTAGGAGCGATGACGTTGTGGCAAATCGGTCCGGAATGGGTATGGTCAGAAAATACAGGTGCTTTGCTGTTGTATAGTCTCATTCCCATTTTGTTTTCCGTCTTTTTATTTGCAGGCTTGTTTTTACCTTTACTATTAGATTTCGGATTACTTGAATTATGTGGCGCACTTTTAACAAAGATTATGCGTCCGGTATTTAAATTACCTGGTCGCTCGTCCATTGACTGTATTGCTTCTTGGTTAGGGGACGGAACGATCGGCGTATTGTTAACAAATAAACAATATGAAGACGGCTTTTATACGAAGCGGGAAGCAGCGGTGATTGGAACAACTTTTTCCGTTGTATCGATTACATTTAGCATCGTTGTCATCACGTATATGAAACTTGAACATATGTTTGGCGCATACTATTTTACGATCGTCGTTGCTGGTCTTGTAGCCGCGATCATTATGCCGCGTATCCCTCCATTATCAAAAAAGCCAGACACATATTATCATGAACATCACGCTCCCGTTGATGAAACAGTACCAGCTGGCTATACTCCTTTTCAATGGGGATTAAAACAGGCAACAGAAGTGGCACAGCGCAATAGCGACATGGGGAAATTATTGAAAAACGGTGTACAAACCGTGATCGATATGTGGTTAGGCGTATTACCTGTCGTTATGGCCATTGGAACGGTCGCACTAATTATCGCCGAAACAACACCGGTATTTGAATGGCTCGGTAAACCGTTTGTACCGATCTTGACGCTCCTACAAGTGCCAGAAGCGTCAGCCGCTGCACAAACGATGGTTGTCGGCTTTGCGGACATGTTTTTACCTGCCATTATCGGTAGCGGCATTGAAAGCGAATTTACTCGCTTTGTTATCGCTTGTGTTTCTGTAACACAATTGATTTACATGTCCGAAGTAGGCGGATTGCTACTTGCGTCAAAACTACCAATTACGTTTAAGGATCTCGTTGTCATTTTCCTTCTTCGCACATTTATTACGTTACCAATTATCGTTTTTATTGCACATTTCATTTTTTAACGCAAAAGGGCAGTCATCTCGCCCTTTTTTTATTTCACTTTTATTTGTCCATCCCAATGGCGCGTTTGATTCATAGTATGGAGAGAGGTGACGTATATGCTTAAACAACATATCGGAAAAACAATCGGCTTATTCGTTAGCCAACTTGTATTGTTACCAGAAATAATGGCTATGAACGGTACAATTGATTTAACACAACTCCATGGAACAGAATTATATGTTGTCATTGGTTTTTACGTGTTTCAGACGATTATCGGCATTTATTTTGGTAATCGATATGATCGAAAAGCTTGTGTAAAAGATCTAATATATCAGCTAAAAAGCAAAGACTTTGCTACGAGTACATTCGAAAAAATCGCAGCGCTCGTTGATCGCGACCCAGATAGTCGTTTAACAATCTATTTGCTCCAAACGAAAAAAGACAGTCATCCCCAACAACAAACTGCCTTCGAACAGCTGTTAGTCGAGACAACGAGAAAAAGTGACATCGTAGCCAAATGGTCAAATGACCAGTATTTAATTATCGCTGTCGAAAATAACGCAAAACCATCTACAATAATTAAGCGAATTAAACAAAATAGCCCGATATCTTTTCTCGTCGGCTATGCGACATATCCAATCGAAGGGGAACAATTACAACAGTTATTACAAGTTGCGAAAGAACGCATGTATGCTACACGTACGACAAAATAAGCGATTCAAACACATATATAAAAAATAGTTTGTCCATTTCGACAAATTATGATAAGATGACGGCAAAGGCATTTCATCAAACTCCTCTTCATATTTCCCACTAGAAATGCCGTATACCTTTATGATGAAAGGTAGGTGAATCAGGCGTGCAAGAACAACTTCTCCTCCAGCTCGTTAACCTCGTCCAAAACTTATCCGAAGACATGCAATGGATGAAGCAAGAAATACAAACAATGAAGCAAGAAATACAAACAATGAAGCAAGAGATGCATGAATTAAAAACAAAAGTGCATAAGCAGGAAGAAGATATTCATTGGTTAAAAGAGCAAATGAAAGAAAATACGGCAATGATTAAGGCTATTCGAGACAATCAATTAGAACAACGTAGCCTTCAAGATGCTATGCGTCATGAAATTGCCCACATTCGTGGGGAAATGGCTACAAAGCAGGACATTGCCTATATCCACGAACGACTTGACTATCAACTCGGCCGTATTGCACGTGCAGAGGAAGAATTGCACATGCTCAAAAAAGCAAACTAAAAGCAAAGCCGTCGCTCCCCTCTTGGAACGACGGTTTGTCTTTTATTTTTGCACTTTTTCTAGAAATGCTAACATATGCTTAATATATTCCTCTTCATACATCGCAAAACTTTTCACATGTTTGGCTTTGTCCGTGAGCCAAAGTGCAAACACTTCTGGATGTTTGTTGTACATCTTTACACTTTCTTCATATGGAATAGATAGATCGGCTTTGCTATGAATAAATAAAATCGGCCGTGGAGCAATTGCATCAACCGCTTTGATCGGCACCGACTCGGCTGGATCTAAATCAGTAATCATCGGAATAAGGGTAATGATTAAATACGTAAACGGAACATTCGGTAAATGCGTCCATACAGGCATATATGTGCGCAAATATCCTTCTAAATCGCTAAACGGGCTGTCAGCAATAACCGCTTTCACCTCTTTATCCATTCCTGCTGCTAAAATCGACGTTGCTGCTCCCATCGATACTCCATACAGAACAATCGGTTCGGCATAATGTTGTTTTGCATAATCAATGACACCAAGCAAATCATATTTTTCTTTTGCGCCAATCGTTGTCATGTCTCCTTCCGATTCGCCGCTTGCGCGAAAATCAAACATAATGACGCGATATCCTTCGTCTGTTAGTACTTTAGCAATTGGCAAAAACGGGACGTTTGGTTCGTAGCGATTGCCGCCATATCCATGCGAAAAAATAACGGTCATTTTCGCTTGTTTCTTTGGCTCAATCACCCACCCTTTCAGCTTTAGTCCGCCGTCTTTACTTGTAAATGTCACATCTTGATAAGCCATTTCATAAGCCTTCGGCGTTTCGACGACTGCTTTTCGCTCTTTATGTGTCAAATTCCAACCGACGTAAATGGAAATGGCGACACACGCAATCGCCGCAAGCAACAATACACCAATAAACGATGGTACAAGCCATTTTTTTGTCTTTCGTTGCCTTTCTACCTGTATTTGCATCGTCCTCACCTCTCTTTTTTCCATTATGTCGCGAACGAAAACAACAATGCACAAAAATGTATATCGATGTGATATAATAAACAAAATGTCTTTCAATGAAAGGAATGAGACTATTGGCTTTTACCCATACGTTTACGAAAGAAGAAGAAATCGTGCATGCGATTACTCATGGCATCGGTGCGGTGTTTAGTATCGCGGCGCTCGTTATTTTGACGGTCATGGCTGCGATGTACGGAAATGCATGGCACGTCGTTAGTTTCACGTTGTTTGGAAGCACGATGCTTATTTTGTATTTGTCATCAACGATTGTGCACGCGTTGCCGGAAGGGCGCTGGAAGCGATTGTTTGAGATTTTCGACCATTCGGCGATTTACTTTTTTATTGCAGGCACGTATACGCCGTTTCTGTTTTTAGCGGTGAGAGGAGCGATCGGTTGGACATTGTTTGGCATCGTCTGGGGGCTTGCACTCTTCGGTACCGTATTTAAATGCTTTTTCGTCGATCGGTTTTTATATACATCGACGATTATATATATCATCATGGGCTGGTTGATTGTATTTGCATGGAAACCGCTCGTTTCCAGCCTTTCGCCAAACGGTGTGTTATATTTAGTCATCGGCGGAATTTTGTACACAGTCGGCGCTGTTTTTTACGTATGGCGCGGCTTTAAATTTCATCATGCTGTCTGGCACTTGTTTGTATTAGGCGGGTCTGTGGCTCATTTTCTGGCTGTATTTGTTTTACTATAAGGCAAGGAACCGACTTGGTCCCTTGCCTTTTTATACTTCTACCTCTTTCGTTTCATTCATCACTAAATCAAAATGACGAACCGATAACATCTCGGCATCGAATAAATCGCATCCCCAAATATGCTGTAAGAAAAGGCGGGCGATAATTTGTTTTCGTTCGTTTTCTTCCGCTTCTTTTAACGCTATGACGCCCAAATACAAGTCGCAAAGGCGATTGGCGATTTAAGCAACGACGCGATCTCCTTGCTTGACCCCCAGTTTTTTCAGCACCGAAGCGACGGCTGCCGTTTGTTGTTTTAACTCTTTCCACGTCACTTCACGCACCGAAACGTGTTCGGAACGGAACAAAAGCGCTGGCTTCTCCTGCATGTTGCGAAAAATGTGTTCCACATAGTTTAGCCGTGCCCCTGGAAACCAGTTTGCCCGTGGCATTTTTCGTTCTTATAACACACTGGTATACGGTGCAGACGACTGAACGCTGCAATATTCCCACACCGTTTCCCAAAATTGCTCAAGATTCTCGACCGATCATTTCCATAACGCCGCATGCGAATCAAACGTAAGCCCTTTTTTTGCTTCTAGCCAATTCATATACTTTTTCACGCTTGATTGTTCGATTTGTTCTTTCGTTGGCGTCCATAAAATATCCCTATCCGTAGTCGCTTTCATTTTCTAGCCCCTTCTTCAAAAAGAAAGAAAATTAAGAACATTTACATTATACTATATGATTATCCGAAAAATATACAAAAAGACGCATCTGCTTTGTTGGCCATGCGTCTTTTTTATCCAAATACAATTTCTTGACGTTCGTCGTCCCATTTCATTTCAACGTGTTTTTTCTCTTCATAAAATGTATACGTCTTTTTACCAAATTGTACAACTGTTCCTTCCCATGCGTGTTCAATATAGATCGTCTCCCCTTTTGGAACAGCTAATACAGTCTTAATCCCGAGCGAAGAGCCAACTTCTTTAATTTTCATCCCTTTTTGCGCATACGCTTCACCACCGCGTAACACTCCGTGAACAGTCAATGTGCCTCCAGCATAAATGTTACAATTGTAACACCCTTTTCCCGTTACAACGACATCTCCACTTCCGTGAATGACGCTATTTAAAGCGTAAGAAAGCTCAATTGCATCGTTTTCTTCGCGGTCGTATTGCCCGATAAACGTATTTAGTTCTCGAAGCAAATTCGCCATGCCTGCTAAACAATGAAAATGATTCGGACGATCAGCGAGCAAGCAACCATCCAACTGTGAGCCAATATCGAACCATTGTTCACCAATTTGTTCGCGTTTTTGTTCGCACATCATTTTATACTTTTTCATTGCTTCCATCATCGTTTGAAACTTACTTTCAAGCAGCCTTTTCGTTAGCGGATAAATATCTTGTTCGCGAATTTTTGACATGACCATCAATTGTTGAATGGCAACAATCATTCGTTCAAGCGAGTGGCGAATTTGTTGTAATAAACTGATAAGCTGTGTAACGAGCATTTTATTTTCACCTGATGTGACTGTACCGCCAATGACGTTTTGTTGAATAAAAATAGATTGTTGCGCACGAATTTTTGCTCGATTGACATTTTGTAAAATCATAATACTACCAAGCGCTTCAACGACCATCTCGTCTTGAACATTGCCTGTAATTTCAACATCACCTTTAAAATGAATGTTTCCTACCGATAAATCGACATCACCTTGATGAACGAGCTTTGGAATAATGGAGACAACGACCGTTTTTCCTTTTTTTGCCATTTGTGGCCTTCCTCCTGTTGTTGCTAAAATGCGGTTTTCATCCATCGTTACACCTTTGCCTAGTTTAACCATGACTGGATGCACTTCGCGAACAGGAATCACTTCATTCGTCACCTTTAATCCCGGCTTTCCAGGCTGCGGGGGATGAACAATCGCGATTAAATCTCCTTCACCGACCGTTGCGATCGTTTCCATTTCACGATAATCAACCGTTCCATCTTCACGTACTTTCGGCTTCCTTTTCCCCTCTCCTACTTTTACTTCCACCCAACCGTCTGTTCCTTCAATTGGCTCAACTCCTTTTGCTATAGTCGTGCTTACTTTTTTCTCCGACTGCAACACTTCTCGAATCATGTCTTCGTTCACGCCGTAAACAATCCCTAACTCTTGCAGTTTCGCCATCACTTGCTCATATGACACATCATAAATGAGCTCATTCTCCATTTTTGCTTGTATATGTAATTTGTTAGATGGTTGCTGATCTTCAAGTACATATCGACGTCGCACCCCAGGCACAAACGTTAATGTTGCTTCTAACTTTCTATATACATGCACCTTAAAACCATGACTTCTGTATGAACACCTTTTTCATGGTTATACTGCTCCTAAATATTTCTATACAAAAGGAGCGGAATTGGCATGAAACGTTTGAAAATCACAAATGATCACGGTTGGACGCCTCGAACACTTCGGAAACAAGAACGGAAAATCAAAGATGCTTCCCTTCGCGTTCGGGTGACCGCTGTTCGTCTTGTCATGGAAGGTCATCTCGGTAAAGATGTGGCCAAAATGGTCAATCTATGCCGTCAATCCGTTGCCATCTACGTTGCACGGTTTAATCAAGGTGGGCTCGATCATCTACTCGATCGTCGGTTGCCGCCTGGTCGTGTGCCGTTTCTTACGGAAGAACAACAACAAGAAATTAGACAACTCGTGTTAACTACCACACCTGTGGATGCTGGCTGGGGCATCGCTTCATCATGGAACACGCGCATTTTACAATCTTACATCCAACAAACTTATGGCGTTTCGATGTCACGTGAAGGGATTCGTAAGTTGTTGCATCGTCTTCGTTTGTCATGGACACGTCCGACGTATAAGCTCGTCAAAGGAGACGCTAAGCGTCAAGCTGCCTTTCAAAAAGAACTTGAATTTATAAAAAAAAACTAATTACCGAGAATGTCACGCTGTTTTATGTGGATGAGACACATGTTCGTGCTTATCAAGCGCTACGTACGACATGGGCAGAAGTAGGAAATCAAAAACAAGTGCCAAGCTACGGTCACCATGCCCACGTTTCTATTTTTGGCGCCGTCGATGTTCAACAAGGCGATGTGGTTTTCCATCGTGCTTCATCTGCCAATGCCGAAACGTTCCTTGACTTTTTGCGCCGATTGAAAGAGAAATATGCCGATCAATTCCTCGTGCTTGTGTTAGACAATGCGCGTATTCATCATGCCAAGATGGTACAAGCCTTTCTTGATGGCGAGGAAGGTACTGCTTTTCATTTCATCTTTTTGCCGCCGTATTCTCCACAGTTGAACCCGATTGAACGGTTATGGAAGTGGTTGAAAGATGAAGTGATTGCCAATGTTTTTCACAAGGATCAAAATGACATTGCCCAGTCCATTACTCGCTTTGAACAGTACGTTCTACAACACCCGGATGAGGTGTTGCGCCGCATCGGGTGTACTGCGTGAACCAGAGGTTAAAATTTTAAATTGGATGTATATAGCATCTACATCAACTCTCCAAACGGATTGTGCAATGCTTTCTTCTTTTGGGCAAATGCGAACGTCGTCGCCTTCTTGTAACGTCACCTTTCCTTCGATCGCTTTCCCGTTATGCAAACAAATGACTCCCTCGCCAATAATGATCGTTGGGCCTACGTCCAAACATTCGTAACAAAAATCTCCGTCTTGTATCCACGCTTTTCCTTCTTTCTGCTGAACAGTTTGCTTTGTTTGATGCTTCTTCGTTAGTCGAACAACAGCTGGTTGCGAAACGATACCAAACAGCTTTTTACGCTCTTGTTGAACGATTTCAACGACGACATCTTCACGCGTCGCTTGAAGTTGTTTTAGCCCTTCTGCAATCGCTTCTTCTAGCGTGTTTCCTTTTACCTCGATGCAATCCATTTTTCCCCCGCCTTTTTCCCTTATCATTTTCCATTATTTTTATTATAATAGTAAAAAAGATAAAAAGAAATAGTGAAAAAAGTCGGACTGTATAATGAATTTCGTAATAAAAGGATGGGTGATATGAAAAAGCGAGCTACATTTAGCGCAATACTTTCCATTAGTTTATTGCTAAGTGGATGTGCACAAAAAGAAAATGATCATGCTGAGGAACATCAAACAAATGATATACGCGAAGAAACGGCTTCCATTCATCGTTTGCCGTCTTTTTTAGCCAAACATAACGAATCCATGGCTCATTTGTACGAACAGGCTGCAAATCATCAAACGTTGTTAGAAAACATCCCCTGTTATTGCGGCTGTGGTGAATCGGTTGATCACAAAAATAATTATGATTGTTTTGTATATGACAACAAAAGCGACGGTGCCATCGTCTGGGATGACCATGCGACAAAGTGCGGAGTTTGTTTAGAAATCGCAGCCATTTCAATCGAGCAATATGAAAAAGGTATGTCTGTGAAAGACATTCGCCGTCTTATTGATGAAACATATAAAGAAGGCTATGCTAAACCGACACCGACAAAGCCGATGTAAAAAACCGAGCATTTCGCTCGGTTTTTTATTTTTTCGTTAATTGCCATGCCCGCTTGAGATCTTTCCATGAAGATGCTTGATTATACATGAGCACGCCGCCACGATACACTTTTGAACCAAATACGAATAAAAAGGCAATTGTTCCGACGAGCAAACCGATGCTAAGGACAATTTCCCAAGTTGAAACGTTCAACATGCCAATACGTAAAAACATAATCATCGGGGTAAAAAACGGGACAAACGACATTGCTGTAATAAATGGTGACTCCGGTGCATTTAAACCAAACATCGCCATGATAAACGCTGCGACAACGAGCATCGTCACAGGACCAGCCATTTGTTGTACTTCTTCGACGCGGCTGACAATCGAGCCAAGTACCGCAAATAACATCGCATACAACAAATAACCGAGCAAGAAAAAGATAATGCCGTACGTAATTAAAGAAAGCGGGAGTTCATTCATACCAAGCAACTGACGCAATATATCGCTTTGTTTCATCGAGACATAGCCAACTGAAAAAATAAACATAAACTGCGTCAAACTTAACAAAGCAACTCCTAAAATTTTTCCGAACAATTGTTGAACAGGTGAGATACTTGAAATTAAAATTTCCATAATACGTGATGATTTTTCCGTTGCTACTTCCATCATAATCATACTTCCGTACATTAACACGAACATATACATCGCAAACAATAGCACATATACGATCGCTCTTGCTTGATTTAATTGTTCTTCTGTTTTTGCATGTTCTTCAAGCGCTACTTTTTCTATGGCAATTGGAGCATATAATGCGTTTATTTGTTCATACGTTAATCCAATTTGTTTTGCCATCATCGCAATTTTAACTTGTTGCAACGCTTGCTCAATGCCATGAATGACATCACTATCTGCAATATTTTTTGCATAATATGTCACTTTCGGCTGCGCATTTTGTACGTCAAGCACGATATACGCATACCATTGATCCGTTTGAACATATATTTTCGCTTGTTCTTCACTTCCATCATGGCGAACAAGACTTATTTCTTTATTCGATTGCAATTGCGATTGCAATGCTTCGTACCACCCATTTGTTTCATCAATAACACCAATTGTTTTTTGAGCATTATCGCTAAACGCTTCAATGATACGATCTAACTGACTAATACCAAATACAATAAAAGCAGTAATGATCGTTGAAATGAAAAAAGACTTTGATTTTAATTTCGTTACGTACGTGTGAAGAAAAACGATCCAAAACTTATTGTTCATACGCTGCACCTACTTTCTCGATAAAAATGTCATTGAGCGATGGTTCTTCTAGCGAAAACGTACGAATAAATCCTTTTGCATAAATATGTTCAAGAATGCGCTGGGATACACTTTCATCTGCTATTTGTAAGCGAACTCCTTCAACCGTTTTCTCCATTTTTAATACACCAGGAACGTTTGTTAATGTTTCAAACGGAAGTTCTCCGTGAATAATGACATTTTTCTTGCCGAAAGATTGCTTAATTTCTTTAATTGATCCATGAACAATAGGTCTTCCTTTATGCATAATGCATATATGTTCACATAATTGTTCAACATGTTCCATCCGATGACTTGAAAAGACAATCGTTGTTCCTTGTTGTTGTAAATCTATTACTGCCTTTTTCAACATTTCAACATTTACCGGATCTAATCCGCTGAATGGTTCATCTAAAATCAGCAATTGCGGACGATGTAACACCGCAGCGATAAATTGAATTTTTTGTTGATTACCTTTCGATAACTGTTCTACTTTTTGATTTTCATATTGCGGGATTTTAAAACGCTCCAGCCAATTGTGCATTTCTTTCACAATTTCTTCTTTATGTAATCCTCGCAATCTCCCTAAATAAATAAGCTGTTCTTTTACTTTTAACTTTGGATACAATCCTCTTTCTTCCGGCAAATATCCGATGAGATGACTATGTTTATACGTAATATGCTCACCGTTCCATGTAATCTCTCCTTTCGTTGGCTCAAGCAATCCTAAGATCATTCGAAATGTTGTCGTTTTTCCTGCTCCGTTCGCCCCCAGAAATCCAAATATACCCTTTTCCGGAATAGACAACGTCACATCATCTACTGCTGTAAACGAGCCAAACTGTTTTGTTACATGTTGCAACACTAATCCCATGTTTTCCACTCCTCGTATAGTATGTTTAGAAAGATTTTTAAATCGAATTTCCAGTTGGATATGCTCCTTGACAATCGCATATGTGTAAGTGATTTGCCCACGGAGGAGGGGCGCGCCCCTCCCCCGTGGATGGCACTACATCGGGGTTGGACTTTTCGCGATGTTCTTGGATAATGGTCTTAGGATCATCGGGGACACTCTTCTCTCTCCTGTAGCTTTGACTACTTAGAAAGTCTGTCTCCCCGGCTCCTGTTCGGACTTCTAACCCGCAGGCTGTTCCCGTTGGTTTCCCATGCTGGAAGGAGCAGCTTCCAGGCAGCCCATGGCCCAACGTGAGTTCTCATATGCGAGGGTGACTGGTCAACAGGCGCGGTCCGGGGGCATCCCGAAGAGTCCCAACCCCACGATCCTACTACGATTGGAGGTGATCTCATGAAACTCTACGTCGGGATTGACGTGAGCTCAACGGACTTATACACGTGTATCATGGATCAAGAAGGAAACACGTGCGCCCAATTCAAGGTGGACAATCATCTCCTTGGCGCGACCTTCCTTCGCGATCAAATCCTCCTGTGGGCCAACAAGCTCCAACCATCCGAAATTCTCATCGGGATGGAAGCCACTTCGGTCTACAGCTGGCATCCAGCGATGTTTTTCCACCAACAGGAGGAGCTGAAGTCTTGGAATGTCAAGGTGTTTACCATCAATCCAAAGCTCATTCGCAAATTTAAAGAAGCGTACACTGACTTGGATAAAACGGACGGCATCGATGCGTGGATCATCGCCGATCGGCTTCGCTTTGGCCGTTTGAAAGTGACAGCTGTCATGCAAGAACAGTTTATCGCCCTTCAACGGCTCACGCGCATGCGCTATCATCTCGTCCATCAGCTGACTCGGGAAAAGCAGTACTTCCTCCAACACTTGTTTTACAAGTGCAGTTCCTTTACCCAAGAGGTGGACAGCTCCGTGTTCGGACATGCCATCTTAGAGCTTCTTCTCGAGTCGTTTAGCTTAGACGAAATCAGTCAGATGGACGTGCAACAGCTCGCTGACTTCTTGCGCCAAAAAGGACGCAATCGCTTTGCCGATCCGGAATGCATCGCCAAGTCCATTCAAAAGGCGGCTCGTTCGTCGTATCGGCTTTCCAAATGTGTCGAGGATTCCATCGACTTGCTTTTAGGGCTATCGATTCAATCCATCCGTAGCCTTCAAGCGCAAATTAAAGAGCTAGATAAAGCGATTACTCGCCATTTGGAAGGCATCCCAAATACGTTACAAACGATTCCCGGCATTGGTCCGGTCTACGCCGCTGGCATCTTAGCCGAAATTGGACAAATCGAGCGCTTTGACAACCAAGCCGCCTTAGCAAAGTATGCAGGTTTGACTTGGTCTAAGCACCAGTCCGGTCGGTTCCAAGCCGAGGAGACTTCCCTCATTCGTTCCGGCAATCGCTATCTCCGTTACTACCTAGTGGAGGCTGCCAACTCGGTACAACGGCATGATGCGTCGTTTCGCACCTATTACCGGAAGAAGTATGAGGAAGTACCAAAGCACCAACACAAACGAGCCCTCGTCCTCACCGCTCGAAAACTCGTGCGTGTGATCGATGCGCTGCTACGCAACGGTCAAATCTACACGCCAAGAAAGGGGGAAGATCGATAGGGGTATCGATCTAACTGATTTTGCATTAAAACCCAGTTAATGACATAAGACAAGACTGGGCTTCTTAAGTATTGCCTTTTTTCGGGTCATCGGACAATCGAATTTCCAATTTCGATGATTTTTCACCTTGACATATTACCGCAGGACTTTCTCCTTTATTCCATTATAACGTATAAATACAGGTAAAAGTTTCATACATTTACTTTTTTATGTTCAAAAAATCCGTTGACATCTTTGTTTTTTTGTTTCATAATTCTGAAAAAAGGTATATATGGAACGAGGTACGGGACGAGTAAACCGATGGAATGTGACAGAGAATGGAACCCATAGGCTGGAAGGTTCCTCACGGAAAGTCGGTTGAACCTACCCTATACGGCCGCTTATGCAAACATAAGCCGTTCCCCCGACGTTACAGGGCACGAGGTGGGCGCATTGCGCCAAAAAAGGTGGTACCGCGGAAAAAATGCTTTTCCGTCCTTTTCTGTAAGGGCGAAAAAGCGTTTTTTATTTTGTGGAAAGGGGTGAAATGGTGAGAAAAAAGCGAATCGTCGTCAAAATTGGCAGTAGCTCATTAACCGAAAAAAACGGGACGCTTTCGGAACAAAAACTACGTGAACATGTTGAAGCACTTGCGTATATGAAACAACTTGGGCACGATATCATTCTCATTTCTTCCGGAGCGGTCGCCGCTGGGTTTGGGTTGCTTGGGTATCGTTCGCGTCCGAAAACGATTGCGGGAAAACAAGCAGCCGCGGCTGTCGGGCAAGGAATGCTGATGCAAAGCTACATTTCCGCCTTTCGTTCGTTTGATATCGTTGCCGGACAATTGTTGTTAACACGCGCAGATTTTTACGATCGCGAGCGGTTTCGTAACTTATTTGCGACAATTTCTACATTGTTAGAACGTGGCGTTCTTCCAATTATTAATGAAAACGACTCAATTTCAGTGGAAGAGTTGACGTTCGGAGATAACGATTTATTGTCCGCGCTTGTAGCCGGTTTTTTGCATGCGGATGCCTTGATCATTTTAACGGACATTAACGGCCTATATGACCAACACCCAAGCCGCCCGGAAGCAAAAAAATATCATTTTCTGTCTGAAATTACTGACGAACTGTTGGAACAAGCTGGAGGTAGCGGATCAGCGGTTGGAACGGGGGGAATGAAATCGAAGCTGCTTGCCGCACAAAAAGCTCTTTCTTTTGGTGTCAGCGTCTTTATCGGGACAGGAACAGGAAAAGAAAAAATCAAACATATTTTAGAAGGAAAAGGCGACGGGACGTATATCGGCTCTCCTTTTCAAGAACAGATGCAAATGCGCAAACAATGGATTGCATACCATTCCGAAGTCACCGGAGCAATCGAAATCGATGAAGGAGCAGAAACAGCCATTTTGCATAAAGGAAAAAGTTTATTACCTGCTGGGGTGACCAATGTGTTCGGTTCGTTCCAAGCGCTCGATGTCGTCAACGTCGTCAATCAAAAAGGCGACGTGATCGCTAGAGGGCAAGTATATTATGCTGCGGATGACTTACAAAAGGTAAAAGGAATGGCAAGTGAACACGCAAAACAATACTCTTTCCATCACCGCCCAGAAGTCATTCATCGCGATCATTTAGTTTGCTTAAAAAGGACGCCTGTCCACTAAAAACGAAAGGAGCGAAAACGGATGAACGAATTACTAACAAAAGCAAAAAAATTAAAACAGGCCGCGAAACGTTTAGCGATTTTATCGACGGAAGAAAAAAACGAGGCGCTGGCGATCATCGCGGAAACACTAATTGCACGAAAATCGTACATTTTAGAAGAGAATGAAAAAGATATGGCAAGTGGAAAAGAAAACGGGCTCTCCCCTTCCTTGCTTGACCGACTACAACTGACGGAAGAACGTATTCACCAAATTGCTGACGGTGTTCGCCAAGTGATTCAGCTACCAGATCCAATCGGCGAAACGATCGAACAATGGTCGCGACCAAACGGACTCCTATTAAAACAAATTCGCGTACCGCTTGGTGTTGTCGGTATGGTATATGAAGCCCGTCCAAATGTAACAGTCGATGCAGCTAGTCTTTGCCAGGCGTGTTGATTAACCAATAATATCCATAAAAAACATAGAAAAAAGAGCACCTTTCCTGTAGAATGTAAGTAACAACACAAACAAACCTAGGAGGTGCTCTCTATGCACAAGCATACCACACTCCCAAATTTGATGCAAAAAATTGTTTCTGATGAAGATCTCCAGTCGATTACCGAAGCCGTTGGCTACCATGACACTTCGCGGACGTTTACGGTGCGCACGTTGGTTGATTTTTTTCTGCTGGCGGCACTTCACGAATGGAAAAGTTTCCGTCATGGTGCCGATGTGGCGAAAATGTACGGATTGCCGACGTTTCATTACTCGACGGTTTCTAAGAAAGCGAAAGAAGTTCCGTACGAGGTGATGAAGCGCTTATTTGCTTTGGTTGTTTCTAAGTGCAATCGCCAAACCCGCCGTTCGCTTCGCTTTCCAAAAGCATTGCGTATAGTAGACTCCACGACCGTCACCGTGGGGAAAAACCGCCTGACATGGGCACCCTATCATGGGGAACGATCCGGAGTGAAAATGCACGTCGCGTATTCCCCTGAGCAACAAATGCCGAGCGACATCGTAGAAACCGTAGGGTTGCGCCACGATGGACCGGTGGGAGAGCGGCTCACAGACGTACAAACGGTTCTTGTCGAAGATCGAGCGTACTTTAAAATTGAACGCCTCGATCGGTTTGTCGAACAGAAGCAACCGTTTGTGATTCGGATGAAAGACAATGTCGAGATCCATCAAAAAAAGAGCCTAAAGCGCCTTTCTTCCTCCTCTTCTTCTATTGTGGCGGATTTTACTTGCCAGTTAGGAACGAAACAATGTCGTTCCAAAAAGCGCCATCGCGTCGTGATCTTTCAGGATGCGAACGGGCATGAAATCCGTGTGGTCACGAACGTCTTAGAGGCATCGGCGGAAAAGATTGCCGAGATGTATCAAGAACGTTGGACAGTGGAAGTGTTTTTCCGATGGATCAAGCAATATCTAAACGTTCCGACCTTATTTGGCACCAACGAGCATGCGGTATACAACCAACTTTTTGCGGCATTTATCGCTTATGTGTTACTGAGATGGCTATATCATCGAACGGAAAAACGGACAACCTCGTCCCTTACCTTTCTTTCGTTTGTCCGTCGTTTTTTCTCTGGGCAACTTCCTCTCGAATGGAAATCCGAGATGGCAGCTGTCTTATTTGAGTATGCCCGAATATATGGGAGGAGTATGCCTAATTTTGGATAATCAACAGCCGTGAGTCTTTGCTTAAAAACAGGAAATGCCGTCTTGTGGCGCGGCAGTTCTTCCGCTATTCACTCGAATAAAGCGCTCGTGTCGGTCATGCAAGAGGCGTTAAAATGGTCTTCTGTCCCAGTTGACGCGATTCAACTGCTAGAAGATACGAGTCGCGAAACGGCACAACATATGTTTCGTTTAAAAGAATATGTGGATGTTCTCATTCCACGCGGCGGCGCCGGTCTTATTCAATCCGTCGTCGAAAACGCAACGATTCCTGTGTTAGAAACAGGCGTCGGCAATTGCCATATTTTCATTGACGACTCTGCTGAAAAAGAAATGGCGATTGATATTGCCATAAACGCTAAACTGCAACGCCCATCTGTCTGCAATGCGGTCGAAACGGTCATCATCCACCACCAATGGCCATATATAAACGAGTTGCTTGAAACGCTGCATGAAAAAGGGGTCGAACTACGCGGTGACAACCAGCTTGCGGCTACATATCCGTTCGTCCGTGAAGCGACAGAAGAAGATTGGGCAACCGAATTTTTAGCCCCGATTCTAGCGGTGAAGCTCGTTGAAACAGTCGATGAAGCGATAGAGCATATTGAGCGCTACGGCACAAAACATTCCGAAGCAATTATTTCTGAATGTAAGGAACACGTGGAGCAATTTTTCGCTCGCGTCGATGCCGCCGTATTGTACCATAACGCCTCTACCCGCTTCACCGACGGCGAACAGTTCGGATACGGTGCGGAAATCGGCATTAGCACACAAAAACTGCACGCCCGCGGTCCAATGGGCTTACGCGCCATCACGACAACAAAAACGCTCGTGTACGGGAACGGGCAAGTGCGGACATAAAAACCAGCCTCTATATGGGGCTGGGTTTTTCGTCTTACCGAATTGCTTCTAATACTTCCGCAAACCACTTACGCTCATCATCCCATCTCGCCTCTTCCAATCGCAACGAAATTGGGATATCGCAATGGATGGCCGCAAGTTTTCGCGACAAATGAAGCAAGTCGAGATGTTCGGTTATTTTTTGTTGCTGTGCTTTTGTTAAGTTCGCAAAATTTTCGATGATTCCTTCAATTGATCCGTATTGTTGAATAAGTTTAAACGCTTGTTTTTCACCGATGCCGCGCACGCCTGGGTAATTGTCGCTTGCATCGCCCATAAGCGCCTTCACATCAATAAGCTGATGAGGCTGAATCCCTTTTTCTTGAGTAAAGCGGTCGAGCGTATACGCCTCATAGTTGCCAATGCCTTTTGCCAACAAATAAACAGTGACATGTTCCGAAAGAAGCTGGAATAAATCACGGTCTCCAGTCACAATCGAAATGCGCATCCCATCACGATATTGCTTTACAAGCGAGCCGATGCAATCGTCCGCTTCGGCACCAAGTACGCCGATATTCGGAATGCCAAGCATCGCAACCGCTTCTTTCGCCAAATCAAACTGCGGCATTAATTCATGCGGTGGCTCGCCTCGATTAGCCTTATAATCTGGAAACCATTCCGTGCGAAACGTCGTGCTTCCCATGTCCCAACAACAAACGACATGCGTCGGCTGAAGTGCATTTGTTGCCGCTTCGATTTGTTTCACTACCCCATATACCGCATTCGTTGGCACACCGCGGCTATTGATCATCCAACGCGGTGCTGTCGCATAAAACGCTCGAAACAATAACGCCATCCCGTCAATTAATAACAAATGTTCTCGTTCCATCTTCGTTGTCCTTTCTATGTATCGATGAAACAAGTATAACAAAAAACCATCCAGTACAGGATGGCGGAAACGTTCAAAAATATTTTGTGCAACGTATCATTTATTGCAAACGTCTTTTTAGAAAACGAACTAGCTTCATGATCGAACATACAATAACAAATACGACACCCTGAACCTCCCGATGGCTAAAGCCACGGGGTTCTTGTGTACAAAAGGGTTTCTCGTACACCTGCGTGTAGAACTCACCCTTGTTCCACAAGACTTTCATGGGCAAACACCTTACTGGTGCTTATCGCCCTGTGCGCCCGGTTCAAGACGCTTTTTATCATTTAAATTTCCATACTACTTACGACACATGAATGAAGATGAAGTCGTTTGATTTCTTCATCATGCAGTCGAATAAATTGATCCCATCTCTCTAAACATTTTTGTCGATCTATTTCTTTTCGATTGTCTTTCACATTCATGATTAAAAATGCGCTGTATAAATCTTCGACAGGTGACAGGCACAACGACATCAGGGCATTTTCTATTACGGGGATGCCTTATTTGTGTTGCGCTTCTTTACATACTACTATCGGGATGAATAGTTACGGGCAAACGTACTATTTTTTCAATTTATTAAAGATTCTTTCACGCTTCAAAAAATAGTAAACGCTTTTTAAGGCTAATATTTTTACAAAAAAAGGAGGGCGATTCGCCCATCCGTTAAATTTTCATAATGCCGCCTGTACTAGCTGACGTGACGAGTTTCGAGTAACGGGCCAAATACCCGGTTTTCACTTTCGGCTCAAATCCTTTCCAATTTGCTTTTCGCTTTTCCCATTCTTCTTCTGGAACGAGGACATCAATTGTTCGTTTCACAATATCAATGACAATATGGTCACCATTTTGTACAAAAGCAATTGGACCCCCTTCGGCAGCTTCTGGCGATACGTGTCCGATCGATAAACCACGAGAAGCACCGGAGAAACGACCGTCCGTAATGAGGGCAACTTTCGGTCCAAGTCCCATACCGACAATTTGCGATGTCGGCGCAAGCATTTCTGGCATCCCTGGTCCACCTTTTGGTCCTTCGTAACGAATAATGACGACATGCCCAGGTTGTACTTTTCCTGCCGCAATGCCTTCAAGCGCCTCTTCTTGAGAATCAAATACGATCGCCGGTCCTTCATGGCGTGTAATGCCACCTTGAATACCACCTGTTTTAATGATGGCGCCGTCTGGAGCCAAATTTCCAAACAAAACAGCCAGTCCACCTGTTTCTGAGTACGGATTGTCAATTGGACGAATGACTTCATAGTTTTTTACTTCGCATCCTGCAATGTTTTCACCAAGTGTTTTGCCTGACACCGTCAATGCATCTAAATGAAGGGTGCCTTCTTTTTTCGACAGTTCGTGCAATACTGCAGATACACCACCCGCTTCGTGTAAATCTTCAATATGCATATCTGATGCTGGTGCCAATTTTGCTAGATGCGGCACGCGAGATGCGACCTCGTTAATACGCTCAAGCGGATAATGAATGCCTGCTTCGTTAGCAATAGCTAGCGTATGTAGCACTGTATTTGTTGAACCACCGAGCGCCATATCAAGTGCGAATGCATTGTCAATTGCTTTTTCGGTGACGATGTCGCGCGGTTTAATATCATGCTCGATTAAATACATTAACTGCTGAGCTGAACGTCGTACAAATTCTTTTCGTGCCGGATCAATCGCTAAAATCGTGCCATTACCAGGGAGCGCTAAGCCGAGCGCCTCGGCTAAACAGTTCATCGAATTTGCTGTAAACATTCCTGAACAAGAACCACATGTCGGACAGCCGTACTGTTCAAGTTCTTGTAACCCTTTTTCATCGATTTTTCCGGCTTGATATGCACCGACTCCTTCAAATACAGAAGAGAGCGAAATTTTTTTCCCATCGCTCGTCACACCTGCTTTCATCGGTCCTCCGCTTACAAAAATAGTCGGGATATTTAAGCGCATCGCCGCCATCATCATGCCAGGTGTAATTTTATCGCAGTTCGGAATGCATACCATCCCATCAAACCAATGGGCAGAAACGACCGTCTCAACAGAGTCAGCAATAATTTCTCGGCTCGGCAACGAATACCGCATACCAATATGTCCCATCGCAATGCCATCATCGACCCCGATGGTGTTCATTTCAAACGGAACACCACCGGCCTCACGGATTGCCTCTTTTACAATTTTACCAAACTCCTGCAAATGAACGTGACCTGGAATAATATCAATATACGAGTTCACAACCGCAATAAACGGCTTATGAAAATCTTCTTCTTTTACCCCTGCTGCACGCAATAAACTGCGATGGGGTGCACGGTCAAATCCTTTTTTAATCATATCGCTACGCAAAACAAATCCCTCCATTTTTTCTGAACTTGTTAAAAAACATTGTAACATTTTTTTAAATAAAATAACAATTCTAAAAATAAAAAAACTCTTTTTCTACAAAAAACGCAGAAAAAGAGTTTTTAAAATATGCACTTTCGCAGATGTCCCCCTCTCAATCCCCCATAAGAAAATGATTTATTTCTTTCGCTGCTTCGCGTCCTTCATGAATCGCCCAAACAACAAGGCTTTGTCCACGTCTTGCATCACCTGCGACAAATACACCTTCAACATTCGTCTTGTATGCTTTACTAATTGTCTCGATTCCAAACTGTTGTAAAAGTTGCGGTTCTGGTCTTTCAAAACCAATAGCGATCAATACGAGATCACACGGCCATATTTTCTCTGTACCTGGAATTTCTTTAAATACAGCACGCCCTTGATCATCTATTATTTTTTCCATTTGGATCGTATGCAGTTCTTTTACTCTCCCTCTCTCATCACCAACAATTTTTTTCGTTTGAATACAATATTGACGCGGGTCATTGCCGAACTTCGCTTCCGCTTCTTCATATGCATAGTCAACTGTAAATACAAGCGGGTATTGCGGCCATGGATTATCGTTTGTACGCTCTTTTGGCAATGCCGGATGTTTGCCGAATTGCACAACGCTTTTACATTGTTGCCGCAATGCCGTCGCGACACAGTCAGCCCCTGTATCGCCACCACCGATTACGATGACATGTTTATGTTTGGCATCAATAAACGTTTCATCTTTTTCGCCGGTAAGTAGCCATTTTGTCGTCATTGTCAAGTAGTCCATCGCAAAATGAACGCCATCAAGCTCGCGTCCTTCGATCATAAGATCGCGTTGCTTTTGTGCTCCAATACAAAGCACAACCGCATCATATTGTTTGCGCAATTCATCCACCGACAAATCTTTTCCGACTTCTATGTTTGTAACAAACGTAATTCCTTCTTTTTCAAGCAAGCGTACACGTCTCTCAACGACGTCTTTTCCAAGTTTCATATTCGGAATGCCGTACATCAACAAACCACCAATTCGATCCGCGCGCTCATACACAGTGACAAAATGACCAGCTTGATTTAGTTCATCTGCACAAGCTAACCCTGCAGGACCAGAGCCAATGACGGCCACCTTTTTTCCGGTTCTCTTTTTCGGAATGCGCGGTTGAACCCACCCTTCCTCAAACGCTTTGTCAATAATCGCTCGTTCAATTCCTTTAATCGCTACTGCCGGATCAGAAATCGCTACTGTACACGATCCTTCGCACGGCGCTGGGCAAACGCGTCCTGTAAATTCTGGGAAATTATTTGTCTTCACTAACCGTTCAAACGCCTCTTTCCATCTTCCACGATACACAAGGTCGTTCCATTCTGGAATGAGATTATGAATCGGACAGCCAGATGTCAAGCCTTGAAGCTCTATGCCCATATGACAAAACGGCGTACCGCAATCCATACATCGCGCACCTTGTCTCGCTAACGTGTCGGTTGAAAATGGAAACGTATATTCATTCCAATCATGTAAACGGGAAAGCGGATCGCGCTTTTTTTCTTCCTCCCGTACATATTCCATAAATCCCGTTGCTTTCCCCATCATTCTCCCCCTTTCACCTATTCGGAAGCGTTCGCCTATTTCGCGACCGCTTCCACCACTTTCACACCTTTTTTGTTTACAACTGTTTCAAACGCCTCAAATACCGCTTCATCATGCGACATCCCGCGTTGCTTCATCGCCTCGATTGTTTCAATCATCAATTTATAGTTTTTCGGGATCACTTTAACGATCCGTTTGACTACATCGTCCCAATTCGCAAGCACATATGCTGCCTTTGGACTTTCTGTATATTTGTAATGTTTCACAATCATTTCGCGCACATCGCTTCTTTCTTTTTCATCGACTAAGGACTCAAATAAAACGAGTTCACGGTTCGCGTTTTTTTGCCACGTATCATCGTAAGCGAATACGTAAGCTACACCACCAGACATTCCAGCAGCGAAATTTTTTCCAACTGATCCGAGAATAACGACGCGCCCTCCGGTCATATACTCACAACCATGATCCCCTACTCCTTCAACGACCGCATGCACGCCGCTATTTCGAACACAAAAACGCTCGCCGGCGCGACCGCGAATATACGCTTCACCGTTCGTCGCTCCATAAAAAGCTACGTTTCCGATAATCACTTGATCGCTACATGCAAACGTTGCCTCGTGCGGCGGACGAATAATAACTTTCCCCCCCGATAAACCTTTTCCGACGTAATCATTCGCATCGCCAATTAATGTCATCGTCATTCCTTTTGGTACGAACGCCGCAAAACTTTGCCCAGCGGAACCGTGAAAACATAACTGAATCGTATCTTCTGCAAGCCCTTCTTCACCGTACCGTTTCGATATTTCGCTGCCGACAATCGTGCCAACTGTACGATGAACGTTTTGGATGGCAACTTGCAATTGTACCGGCTCTTTTTGTTCAATTGCCCGCTTGACTGCTGGCAAAATGACCGTATCATCAAGCGTTCGATCAAGATGATGATTTTGTGGTTTAGAAAACGTTCGCGGTCCTTCCACTTGATACAACAAACGCGATAAATCAAGATGTTTCGCTTTCCAATGCCGCTTTGCCCGCTCGCTTATTTTTAATACATCGACGCGTCCAACCATTTCTTCGATTGTACGGAAGCCAAGTTGAGCCATAATTTCGCGCACTTCTTGAGCGATAAAATACATGAAATTCACAATATGCTCTGGTTTACCTGTAAATTTTTCCCGCAGTTTTGGATTTTGTGTCGCTACACCGACTGGGCATGTATCTAAATGACAAACGCGCATCATGACACACCCTAAAACGACAAGTGGAGCCGTCGCAAAGCCAAACTCTTCAGCACCTAATAACGCCGCCATGACAACATCGCGACCAGTCATTAATTTTCCGTCTGTTTCTAATACGACGCGATCACGGAGTCCGTTTAACATCAGCGTCTGGTGCGTTTCAGCTAAACCGAGTTCCCACGGAAGCCCGGCATGTTTAATGCTCGTTTTTGGCGAAGCACCTGTACCGCCATCATATCCGCTAATGACGATCACATCCGCACCACCTTTAGCCACTCCTGCCGCGATCGTACCAACGCCAGATTTTGCGACAAGCTTCACGCTAATGCGCGCATCGCGATTTGCATTTTTCAAATCATAAATGAGTTGGGCTAAATCTTCAATGGAATAAATATCATGATGCGGTGGTGGCGAAATAAGTTCCACACCCGGCGTGGAGCCGCGTACTTTTCCAATCCACGGATATACTTTATTCGCAGGCAGTTGACCACCTTCTCCAGGCTTTGCTCCTTGCGCCATTTTAATTTGCAGTTCATCCGCATGAACTAAATAATGACTTTTTACACCGAAACGACCGGATGCAACTTGCTTAATTGCACTACGACGAAGATCGCCATTTTCATCCCGTACATAGCGACGCGGATCTTCGCCACCTTCTCCACTATTACTTTTTCCACCGATGCGATTCATCGCAATCGCAAGCGCTTCATGTGCTTCTTCGCTCAATGAACCGTACGACATCGCCCCCGTTTTAAATCGACGAACAATCGCTTCTACCGGTTCGACTTCATCAAGTGGAATTGGCGTACGCGTTTCGTCAAACTCAAACAAATTGCGCAAAAACGTTAGTTGCTCTTCATTGGCCATGTTGGAATATTGCTTAAATAACTCATAGTCATTTTTTCGACATGCCCATTGTAACGTATGAATCGTTTTCGGATTAAACGCATGATGTTCACCGTTTTTACGCCATTGTAATTCACTTCCAGAATCTAATGTTTCATCATAAGACGTGAAAAACGCTTGCATATGGCGCATTTTTGCTTCTTGGGCAATTTCATTCAAACCGATTCCGCCAATTTGCGACGCTGTTCCGGTGAAATATTGATCGATAACATCATCCCCGATACCGATTGCTTCAAAAATTTGCGCACCGCGATAGCTTTGCACTGTTGAAATGCCCATTTTTGACATCACTTTCACAACGCCATCTGTCGCTGCTTTTTTGTACGTTTCAACTGCTTTTTCGTATGTGGAAGCAATAACTCCTTTTTCGACTGCTTCTCGAATGGTCGCAAATGCCAAATACGGATTGACCGCATCCGCTCCGTAACCGATTAACGCAGCGAAATGATGTACTTCGCGCGCTTCCCCACTTTCAACAATTAAACTCACTTTCGTGCGCGTCCCTTTCCGTACGAGATGTTGATGCACCGCGCTGACTGCCAAAAGAACAGGTATGGCTATGCGCTGCTCATTCATTGAGCGATCGGATAAAACAATTAACGTCACACCATTAGCAATTGCTTCATCTACCGCTTGACATAATTTGTCTAACGCTTCTTTTAAATCATTTGTAAAAACAGTAGACAATGTAACGCATAAAAATTCGCGGTATGGATTCATTCGCAATGCTTGTAATTGCTTATTCGTGACAATTGGGGAATACAAGCGAATGCGCCGCGCAGACGACTCATCTGGATGCAACACATCTCCTTCTTTTCCGAGCCACGTGACAGTGGATGTGACAACATATTCACGAATCGCATCAATCGGCGGGTTCGTTACTTGGGCGAACAATTGCTTGAAATAATTGAATAAACTTTGCGGACGTTCGGATAATACAGCTAGCGGCGTATCGTTGCCCATTGCTCCGGTTGGGTCTTTTCCTTCCGTCGCCATTGGAATGATCGTTTTTTCAACATCTTCATACGTATACCCAAATGCTTTCTGCCATGTGATAAGATTGTCAAACGGCTGTTCCTCATCTCCCGCAAACTGCTCGTCAAGTTGTTCAATAGAAACAGTTTGTTCGTTCACCCATTGACGATACGGATGCTTATGCGCAATTTGCTTTTTGACCTCTTCATCAGAAATGATTCGCCCTTCTTCTAAATCAATAAAAAGCATTTTTCCCGGGCTTAATCGTTCTTTGTATAAAATATTGTTCGGCTCTACATCGATCACGCCTACTTCTGATGAAAAAATAATATAGTCATCTTTTGTGACATAGTAACGAGCTGGACGAAGACCGTTGCGGTCGAGAATACCGCCAATTTGCTTGCCATTTGTGAATACGATTGCCGTTGGACCGTCCCACGGCTCCATCAGACAGCTGTAATATTCATAAAACGCTTTTTTATGTTCATCCATCTCTTTATCCCAATACCACGGTTCTGGGATCAACATCATCGCTGTTTCAGCAAGCGACTTTCCGGCTAAAACGAAAAACTCAAACGCGTTATCGAGCATGGAAGAGTCGCTTCCGTTCGTATCTAAAATCGGGAGTACTTTTTGTAAATCTTCCCCAAACATCGGGGAGGAAAACTGCTTCTCACGCGCCATCATCCAATGAATATTTCCGCGCAACGTATTAATCTCCCCGTTATGAATTAAATAACGATTCGGATGCGCTCGCTCCCAACTCGGAAATGTATTTGTGCTAAAACGCGAGTGAACGAGCGCAAACGCGGAGCGAAATCGTTCATCTTGTAAATCAATATAAAAAGCATCCAGTTGCTCAGGGGTGACTAGCCCTTTGTAAACGATCGTTCGACTGGATAAACTCGCAAAATAGTACTCATTGTTTTTTACTAACTTTTCCGCTCGTTTACGAATGACGTACAACTTACGCTCAAAATGTTGCTCATCTGTTACGTCATCGCTCGCTGCAATAAAAAGTTGGCGAATAAACGGTCGACTTTGTTTCGCTAATATTCCGAGTTTTCCGATATCTACAGGTACATCACGCCATCCGAGTAACGTTTGTCCTTCCTCGCAGATAATTTCATTGATTTTCCGCTCTAAAATGACTCTCTTTTGTTCACTATGTTCAAAAAAGAAAACCATTCCGACTCCGTAACGTCCTTTTGCGGGAAGTGAAAATGAACAAACGGATCGAAAATAATCATCAGGAACTTGTACCATGATCCCCGCGCCATCACCTGTTTGCGGATCGCTTCCTTGGCCTCCCCGATGCTCTAGTTGACGTAACATGTGAAGACCTTGCTTCACAATATGATGAGACGCTTCACCTTTTAAGTGAGCGTATAACCCAATCCCGCATGCATCATGTTCAAATTGTGGACGGTACAATCCTTGCACTTTTGGTAGTCCTCTCATGCGAATCCCCCATTCCGTTATCATGTATGTATAATTGTAGGTTTCAATAATCATACAAACAATATATAATTTAGATAATATTCATCTCATTTCGAGAACAATAGAAAGAGGTGGAAAAAATGGAATTAAGACAATTGATTTATTTCACGGAAGTTGCCAAACGAGAACATGTATCGGAGGCTGCTGAAGCGTTACATGTCGCTCAATCCGCTGTCAGCCGCCAAATCTCAAATTTAGAGGATGAACTCGGGGTTAAGTTATTTGAACGAGAAGGAAGGAATGTCAAATTAACACCTATCGGCCGTCACTTTTTACAACATATTGAATTAGCATTAAAAGCAATTGACTATGCGAAACAACAAATTGAGGAGTATTTAGACCCTGAACGAGGAACGATTAAAATTGGTTTTCCAACAAGTCTCGCAAGCTATACGATGCCAATGGTCATTTCAACTTTTAAGCAACAACACCCTCATATTTCTTTCCATCTGCGTCAAGGCTCATATAAATTTTTAATTGAGGCGGTAAAAAAACGGGAAATTGATTTAGCTTTTTTAGGTCCTGTGCCGACAGAAGAAAAAGGCATTCAAGGGGATATTTTATTTACGGAGTCGTTCGCCGCACTCATTCCGACAGATCATCCACTTAGTCAAAAACGAAGCATTGCTTTAAGCGAATTGCGGCACGAACCGTTTATCATGTTTCCCCAAGGATTTATTTTGCGAAAAATAGTCGAAGATGCTTGTAAACAAGCCGGCTTTTCTCCAATCATTTCGTCGGAAGGGGAAGATTTAGACGCGATCAAAGGACTCGTTTCGGCAGGAATCGGGGTAACTCTGCTCCCTGAAAGCACATTTTACGGAACAACACTTCGTTATACAGCGAAAGTCCCGATCGAATTTCCACTCGTTCGTCGCAACGTCGGAATCATTTTACCAAAATGTGACCTCGCACCTTCTGTCAACGTATTTTATCAGTTCGTAAAACAATTTTTTGCTACGTTAAATCAATACCAGTAAGCCAGCTGATAAGCGCAACTGGCTTACTGTGTGACTACATAGACAAATCGATGCCGACAACTCCAACCACGTAACCTAAAAGTTTATCTTTACGACACACTTTTTGTAGAAAACACCCACATACGACTTCCGATCCAGTTGATCGCCATTCCGCTTATCGTCGCTATCATTTTGTTTAAAACAATCGGAAACATTTCTCTGAAACCGTGTAGCATCATGATCGTCACGATGAGAGAACAAAGGTTTACGGCAAGAAAACGAACGAATTGTTTTTTCCCCCCTCCTACTGATCGAAACGTCCACGCCCGATTCCATATGTAGCTATTGATCACACCTGCACTATAGCCAAACATTTGTGCTCACATATATGGCACATGAAGTGCTATGAGGGAGAAAAATAACAAAAAATCCACAAATGTATTACTCACTCCAACAACAGTAAAACGAACCATGCCATGCAACACCTTCTTAAAAAATTTACAAACCTGAATCCGTGATGGATTGACATCGACTTTGACTTTTTTGCTGGTTTTATGGATGTGTGATCCACCATTCCCTTTTTATGTTTAAAACAGATGTCATCTTCACTCTCAGAAATGAAATAAATATCTTTTTTAGGTATATAAACCAAAGAAAAAACAAAAAAGGACAGAGGGTTAGGATGAGTACAGAATTGCGAACAATCGTTCGTTATGCTCCTTCTCTCCATTTTATGTAAATGTTCAGTAGGGGCTCGCTATAGCCACTCCTTCGCGTCAGTTTCATCCAGATCTGTCGTGATCGGCGGACGAGTCGACCTGCCATCGTGATCACCGTCTGAATGATCGTCTTGATGCGGCGGCGTTTCACTTTATGATGTAATGGATGTCTCGGATCGCTTAATAGATCTTGTCCAATCAGGCGAAGAAGGTTGTACACGAATGCTCCCATGACTAACACGAGCGCATTCGTTTTCATCTTCCCTGATGGAAGTCGCTCTAAATCTAAGTCGCTTTTCAGTTCGCTATGAAACTGTTCGCATGTCGCATGATCGTGATACAATGCGAGCACATCACTCATTCGAACATGCTCGTATCCTTCGAGGCGCACCCAGTAGCTTTCGACTTCGTAATCAGGAACGAGCATCAGCTGTCCATTTCGTTCCATCGTTCGTTCCGTCACTTGGGTGACTTGAACGTACGTATACGTGTGTCCATCGATTGCTGCTGTCTGTGGAAGGCATAACTCATACGTTTGTACTCCTTCTGTTTGTCCATCATCGACGCGTCTGCCCTTTTGCGAAGCGATCTGGAACCAAAGCGCTTTCGATTCTCGGCGTAAGTTTCGCTTGATGACAAAGTCCACGTCTTCCTTTAGACATACGTGCACATTCGCTTCCGCATCGTTCCCTGCATCCATGCGGACAAGCAGACGAGACGAGGTCAGCGGACGAGCTCGACGGATAGCGGTAGTTAAAAACGAAGGCATGTTGTCTTGTACATGTTGTTTCCCTGGACGCAGCTCGGCATGAACGATATACCCTTCCTTCCCTGCGTACGCAAACAACGGCGTAAAACCGTCAAATCCTTTATACGTTCGACTCACTCCTTCTTTCTTCGTATCGGAGTTGTCAAATGGGGAAGCATCTATATCAAGGGGAAGCCATGTCGTTTTCCCTTTCGCCCAACAAGGGGACAAGGTAGCGTGTTGTCGAACCAACAGACGCATCGATTCCTCCCAAATGATTGCTTCGGTCATCGGAAGACAAGCGAGCTGATCGAGACGCTGTCGCAACGTTGGGGAGGAAGGCACGTGCTGAATCCCCATCGATGCCGAAAAGATATCGTCCTGACGATACGCTTCGATATGATCGAAATCCGTTTTTCCTGTGGCAAGCAAGCCAATCATCGAGCGAATGACATCGCTATGGGAAATGTGCACATCTCGACGAACCGTTGGGAGCCGAAGGGCGTTTACTCGTTTATCCAGCTTCGTTTGGTGCAGTAAGTAGCCCACGAGAGCAAGCCCAGCACTTGGAGTAATCGCTTCATCTGTCAATACAAACCGAATCGGGAAATCTTTCATCACATTCACCTACTTGATGAAGAATCGTCAACGTCGTTTTCCCTTATCGTATCAACGGTTTGCGACCATTGTAAAGATGTTTTGTCACGGATTCAGGTACAAACTCATATTGGATTTTTATGTTAATATAAAAAGGTGAGGAATTTCAATTCACACAAAAATATCCATATCAATAAAAGGAGCTATCAAACATGGAGCACAAAATTGAGACGATTCCATTTGAATTAACCATTGTAGGAAAAGGGTACCGCGTGAAAACAGACGAAGCATTCCAAATGATTCCTTCGCTTTGGGCTTATGCCGAACAAGATGGATTTATGCAAAAACTGATCGATCTCTCATGGGAGCATCCAAAATGCACACTTGAAGGGCTGTTGGGTGTTTGTGGGGAAGAAGCTAAAATAACAGGCGAACAGTTTACTTATTTTATGGGAATACGTTATGACGGGGAAGTTCCGAGCGATATGCAATATATGACGATCAAACATGACACGTGGGTGGTGATTTCAAACGTAACTGAGGCGTGGAATCAATTATATGAATGGCTTCCTTTTTCTCAATATGAACTTGCTGATGCTCCGTGTATTGAATGTTATTATGCGCCGGATCACCGTCCTGAAAATGAATTATGGGTTCCCGTTATACGTAAATAACCGAACAAACATAGCCAAAGGTGCGGGAGCAGAGCACTCCTTTGGCATGCAAGTTAAAAACAAACACGGGCAAGCCCGATGACACCCGATACCGTCAACGGACTAAGTAACGTAGATAAAAATACAGCTTGAGCAGCATACTCTGGATGATGATTATATTCTAATGCGTACAACGCTGTGTTTCGTGAACAAGGATATGCACTAGCGATGAGTAGTGCTTGAGCTGTCGTCCCTTTGATATGTAAAAGTGAAACGATTAAAAAAGCGATCAAAGGAGATAAAACGAGACGACTACCATTCGTTATAAACATAAGACGAGGAAGCCGCTTCATATTCATATAGGCGAGTTGAGCACCTAACGTCAGCAAAGCAATCACCAAAAAGGCATCGGCTACACGTTCGAGCGGCTGCCAAATAAACGATGGTATTGGAATATGAGCGAATCGAAACATCACACCGAGAATAAGTGCGTAAATAATTGGATTTTTTAAATAACTGCCAAAACGTTGCACATTCACACGAAAACCTGTTTGATTTTCCATGTTTTCTCCTCCTTTGATTCCACTATCCTCTTTATTTTCCTTCAAAAGGTAGCCCGTGATGACTTTTCATAGATTTTTTGACGCTACCTTTATATTATTGTATGCATAAAACGCAATAAAAAAGGAGCTCCTAGATAAAAAGAAGCTCCGAACATAACTAACCATTTACACGAACAGTTTTATTTTTTCTTCTTCATTCATAAAGTGATATTTTTTCTCGACATACACTTGATGCCAAACCATGAAAGTGAGTACTGTCCATACTTTCCGACTATGATCCGCTTTGTTTTGACAATGTTCCTCTAGCAGACGATACAATACATCTTTATGAAATAGATGATCTGTTTCACTTTCTTTTATCGTACGTTTCGCCCAGTCATATATTTCATCTTTTAACCAATGCCGAATAGGAACAGGAAAGCCTAGCTTTTTGCGATGTAAAACATGATCCGGAACAATTCCTTCTGCTGCTTTTCGCAAAATATACTTGGTTGTTTTATTTTTGACTTTCATTTCCGGGGCGATTTTCGTGGCTACTTCGAATACTTTTTTATCAAGAAAAGGGACGCGCAGTTCTAAAGAATGAGCCATTGTCATTTTATCTGCTTTCAACAAAATATCGCCTCGCAACCACGTATGAATATCAATATGTTGCATTCGGTTGATCGGAGGATATCCTTCTGTTTCGTGATAAAACGGTGCGGTAATGTTGGTGTATGATACATTTGGATCATATACTTTCAACAATTCTCTCTTTTCCCGCTCACTATACATCTTTGCATTGCCAATGTAACGTTGTTCGATTGGAGTGATCCCACGTTCAATAAAACTTTTCCCCTTTACCCCGTCTGGCAATACTTTTGCGATCATCGCTAAAATAGATCGTATGAAACTCGGGATTTTCTCGAATATTTGTAAAGATTTTGGTTCGTGATAAATGTTATATCCCCCGAACAACTCATCCGCCCCTTCGCCAGAAAGAACAACGGTTACATGTTTTCTAGCCTCTCTTGCTACGAAATAAAGAGGGACAGCTGCAGGATCTGCTAATGGATCGTCCATGTGCCATATAATTTTCGGCAATTCCTCCACATATTCGTCTGGAGAAATGATGTAACTGATGTTTTCAACTCCTAACTTTTCTGCCGTTTCTTTTGCTACATCAATTTCATTAAATCCTTCTCTCGCAAATCCAACTGAAAATGTTTTGATATGCGGATGAAATTGTTTTGCAATAGCTACAATAAGCGAAGAATCAATTCCTCCTGACAAAAATGAGCCGACCGGAACATCGCTACGCATATGAATACTTACCGAATCAAACAACACTTGTCGAATTTCTTTGACGAGTTCACTTTCCGATTGATTAATTGGATGAAATGTAGCCTTCCAATAGCGCTGGATATTTAATTTTTCTCCTATTTTTTTCTTCATATAATGTCCAGGTTCTAGCTTACGAATGTGAGCAGACATTGTCAATGGCTCTGGAACATATTGAAAGGTTAAATAATGTTGCAAAGCTTCATGATTTAGTTCGTCGTGTTCAAGAGCATATAAAATGCTTTTCTTTTCAGAAGCGACAAACAGATGATCGTCTTTTTCTACATAAAAAAAAGGTTTAATTCCGAACGGGTCACGTGCTGCAAAAATTTCTTTCTCTTGTTTATCCCAAATCACAAATGCAAACATGCCACGAAGTTTATTTACCACGTCTTCTTTTTCAATACTATATAAAGCAACGATCACTTCTGTATCAGAATGGGTAGAAAACGAACACCCTTTCTTGATTAATTCGTCACGCAACTCGACGTAGTTGTAAATTTCCCCGTTAAATATAATCCAATATCTCTCATTTTCATAACATAGTGGCTGATGTCCACTTTCAAGGTCAATAATACTTAAACGTCGAAATCCAAAACTTACATGCTCATCAAAAAAATAGCCATAATCATCCGGACCACGATGAGTGATCAGATCGTTCATGTTTTGGAACGTTTCTTTCCAGTTACTATTTATCTCTTTCGGAACATCAGAGATATAGCCAACAAAACCACACATCCTACAGTTTCCTCCATCTAGTCGTCATTTTGCACATGAGAATGATTAAACTTGCTGTTTCGTTTTTGCTATTTTATTTAAACAATAAAATGTGGAGAAATGATGAACAAAAACTCTCATTCACATAAAAGACTATACCATAAATTTTGACCACTGTCTTTATAAGCTTTTCTCCATACATTTTGCACATTTATTTTTTATGATGATGTTACTATGACTTACATCACAAGTTTATGGAGGGAAAGCGATGAAGAAATTATGGTTAGGAACTGTATTGGTAGGAGTCATTGCGCTGAGTGCAGCTTGCTCAAATAATTCTTCGATGCAAGGACACGACATGTCCAACATGAATATGAAGGAAGAAAACACCGCACAGGACTCCAGTAAGAAACTGCCTTTGGCAACCAATACAGAAGTTTTATCCGGTAAAGAGATTAATCTTACTGCTAAGGAAGCATTATTACAAATAAATGATAAACTGTAGATGAGCAAATTTACTAACATAAATTTACAACCAAACAAAAAAGAAGACATGAACCCGATTCCTTGGTTAGAATAGATGTGCCAACAAACCATTCACAAGGAGGTTCATGTCTCATGAATAGATTAGCACATCACCAAGGAATCCACAAGTTTTTGACGATGTTGGGGTTGGCCCTTTATTTCTCGAAACCTGTCATGAAGCATCTCGTTCATATCGTGGATGCGATGATTACAAAGGGCTTTTCGGGAACGCTGACCGATCTACATCATGGGAGTTTTCATCCGAACCATCGCACGACACTGAGCCATTTTTTCACGAAAAGCCCATGGGAGGAAGAGACGCTGCTTCGCAAACTCCAACAGTGGGTGCTTCATCGTGTCGAACGCAGCTCGAAACGAGAGAATCAACCCATTTTTGTTTCGATCGATGATACGATTTGCCAAAAAACGAAGCCCTCGTCACGGGCAACACACGCCATTCAAGGGTGTGATTGGCACTATTCTCACGCAGAGAAAAAGTCGATCTGGGGACATTCTCTCGTTTGGCTCATGGTTCATACGATGACCCAAGCGTTTCCTTTTGCCTTTCGCCTCTACGACAAGACGGTGGGGAAAAGCAAAGGGGAACTCGCGATCGAGATGCTTTCTTCGTTGGATGTGAGTCGACCCGTTTATGTGCTCATGGACTCTTGGTATCCATCGAAAACCCTCGTGGGAGCCTGCTTAAAAAAAGGGTTCCACGTCATCGCGATGCTGAAGACGAATCGGATTCTCTATCCAAAAGGGACGGCCATTCAAGCAAAAGAATTTGCCAAATCTATGGAGCCACGGGATACCCGCCTCGTCACGGTGGGAAAAGAGCGTTATCGGGTGTATCGCTACGAAGGCGCTCTGAACGGTCTCAAGGATGCCGTGGTGCTGCTCGCATGGAAAGCCGATCAGCCGATGACGCCGAAACATCTTCATTGCGTCTTGAGCACCGATCGCGAGCTAAGCGATGAAGAGATCTTGCGCTACTATGCTGCACGTTGGTCGATCGAATGTTTTTTCCGTCAAGCGAAAGACCAGCTGAAACTCGATGGATACCGCGTTCGCGGGCGTCGGGCGGTGAAACGGTATTGGATCTTGGTGCAACTTGCGTATATGTACAGCATGTTCGAGTCTAACAGTGATTTTTCGGATGGGCTCGATCTCCTGCGCAAGAGAAAAGGACATAGCCTCGTGGAGTTCATTTATCGTGCAGCAAAACAAAATATTCCCATTGATACCGTGAAAAAACAGCTCCACGTGGCATAAGGGGTACCCTGTTTGTCTCTTTTTAAATGGTAATTATTGTAACGAAAATTGCTCAACTACAGTTATATAATTTAAGAGACGGTAAAATTGTATTTAAAGAACATCTCTACGATATTGATGATACCGTTGTGGGATATTATTTCGCTGTGGAGTCCGAAAAGACAAAAGGCTATTTTATTACTTCAGCTGTTGATACAATAGATCCTATGATACAGTATGGTGTAGATGTAGACCTAGAAGAAACTCTGAATAAAAAAATGAAAGATGAAAAAGTTTACTATTTCGGTGTAAACAAATTTAGCTTCGGTAAAAGCGGTAAGGAGGTAAAAGAAAAATTTGAGAAGGCTAAATCTGCAACATTAAAGAAATTAAAAGACGAAAAAAAAGATGGAACAGAAGAGTATAAAAAAGTTGAAAAAGCACAATTAAAATCGTTGAAAAAAGGTGATAAGAGAAGCCCAGGTTGGGACGGTTTGTTGAAAGATAGTGGCAACGGAATGGTATCTATCGCCGCTACAGACTATAAAGTATTAAGTGGCGTTGACCGTATCTATCAGCGTAGTTCCGGAATTAATAATCCGAATTCAGCTTGTGGTCCAACAGTAGCCGCTATGATTATGGATTATTATCATGATGAGTTAGGTTATAATGTTCGAGATAACGCTTATTATGGCTCATGGGCCGCGTTAGTTAATCATCTTTATAACGAGATGGGGAGTACATGGTTAGGAACAACAATTACAATGTGGGCCAACGGTGCTCTTACACACGTTTACCATACAAGTAATGCTTGGAGCTCTAATACAGTAACAGATGCGGTTGGGAATAGTTCTAAGTTTATTGGTGCCATAGATAGCAACGATCCTGTTGCCATCCGTTTTGATTTATTTGACTCTGGTGGAACATCAATCGAATATCATTTTGTTTGTGGAATTGGATATGATAAAAACGGTTCTTATGCAGGCGATTTACATGTCGCTTACAAAGATCCTGATAATGGTGCGGATAATACAGGTACGCACTGGTTTGATTGGACAGACGATGACCAAGACATCGATTTTGCGTGGCTATCCTAAACATAAAACAGCCCTTATGTTAATTAAGGGCTTTTATCATTCATATAAATTTACTGTAGTTGAGCAATTTTCGTTACAATAATTACCATTTAAAAAGAGACAAACAGGGTACCCCTTATGCCACGTGGAGCTGTTTTTTCACGGTATCAATGGGAATATTTTGTTTTGCTGCACGATAAATGAACTCCACGAGGCTATGTCCTTTTCTCTTGCGCAGGAGATCGAGCCCATCCGAAAAATCACTGTTAGACTCGAACATGCTGTACACATACGCAAGTTGCACCAAGATCCAATACCGTTTCACCGCCCGACGCCCGCGAACGCGGTATCCATCGAGTTTCAGCTGGTCTTTCGCTTGACGGAAAAAACATTCGATCGACCAACGTGCAGCATAGTAGCGCAAGATCTCTTCATCGCTTAGCTCGCGATCGGTGCTCAAGACGCAATGAAGATGTTTCGGCGTCATCGGCTGATCGGCTTTCCATGCGAGCAGCACCACGGCATCCTTGAGACCGTTCAGAGCGCCTTCGTAGCGATACACCCGATAACGCTCTTTTCCCACCGTGACGAGGCGGGTATCCCGTGGCTCCATAGATTTGGCAAATTCTTTTGCTTGAATGGCCGTCCCTTTTGGATAGAGAATCCGATTCGTCTTCAGCATCGCGATGACGTGGAACCCTTTTTTTAAGCAGGCTCCCACGAGGGTTTTCGATGGATACCAAGAGTCCATGAGCACATAAACGGGTCGACTCACATCCAACGAAGAAAGCATCTCGATCGCGAGTTCCCCTTTGCTTTTCCCCACCGTCTTGTCGTAGAGGCGAAAGGCAAAAGGAAACGCTTGGGTCATCGTATGAACCATGAGCCAAACGAGAGAATGTCCCCAGATCGACTTTTTCTCTGCGTGAGAATAGTGCCAATCACACCCTTGAATGGCGTGTGTTGCCCGTGACGAGGGCTTCGTTTTTTGGCAAATCGTATCATCGATCGAAACAAAAATGGGTTGATTCTCTCGTTTCGAGCTGCGTTCGACACGATGAAGCACCCACTGTTGGAGTTTGCGAAGCAGCGTCTCTTCCTCCCATGGGCTTTTCGTGAAAAAATGGCTCAGTGTCGTGCGATGGTTCGGATGAAAACTCCCATGATGTAGATCGGTCAGCGTTCCCGAAAAGCCCTTTGTAATCATCGCATCCACGATATGAACGAGATGCTTCATGACAGGTTTCGAGAAATAAAGGGCCAACCCCAACATCGTCAAAAACTTGTGGATTCCTTGGTGATGTGCTAATCTATTCATGAGACATGAACCTCCTTGTGAATGGTTTGTTGGCACATCTATTCTAACCAAGGAATCGGGTTCATGTCTTCTTTTTTGTTTGGTTGTAAATTTATGTTAGTAAATTTGCTCATCTACAGTAAATTTATAAAAATGGATAAGTAGGATCGTGGGGTTGGGACTCTTCGGGATGCCCCCGGACCGCGCCTGTTGACCAGTCACCCTCGCGTATGAGAACTCACGTTGGGCCATGGGCTGCCTGGAAGCTGCTCCTTCCAGCATGGGGAACCAACGGGAACAGCCTGCGGGTTAGACGTACGAACAGGAGCCGGGGAGACAGACTTCACGAGTAGTCAAGGCTACAGAAGGAAGAAGAGTGTCCCCGATGATCCTCAAGATCATTATCTAGGAACATCGCGAAAAGTCCAACCCCGATGTTTGTGAAATATGTTTGCGACCCACGGGGGAGGGGCGCCCCTCCCCCGTGGGCAAGTCACCCAAGAATATGCGATTGTCAAGGAGCATATCGAACTGGAAATTCGATTTAAAAATCTTTCTAAACATACTATACGAGGAGGAATTATATTGAAGTTATTCTCTAAACAACTTATTATATCATTTTTAGTTTGTTTATTGATGTTATATCTAACGGAACTTTTTACGATAGAGCCTCACGTAACTTCAGGGAACGGAAATCCAGGGCTTCTTATTATTATGTTAGCTGCAATTTCATTTTTGTTCTTTGGGAGGGGGTTATGGAAAATCCTCACTAACATGAGTATCTCAAAGAGAGGTTTGTTGTTTATGAGTATTGGTTCACTCTGTATTTTAAGCATGTCCGCTTTTTTAGAAATTATATATGTTTTAGACTTAATTAAACAACTCGGAGGACCCCCATCTAACATAAATTCTAGAATCTACCGTTTTAGCTGGATAAATCAATATACAAATACTGTTTATGTTAATGCTTATACGTTGTTAATCTTTATTTCAAGTATTCTTTTAATTTATTCCATACAAAAACTGTTTACAAAAACCCGTGGTGCTAGTTGAGCCTCAGCGCTCAACCAGCCCGACCAGGGAATAAGCCAACAAAGATTAATAACTTTCTTTGCGGTTACAGAAGAGTGAGCTTGTTTCTGGTCGAATGATAGTCCATCGAGTAGCCAGCGTAATTGGCGTGGACTAATTTTTAAAGGTTCCGAGTGATGCTCAGAAGGCCAATCAAATGTTCCACGTTCGAGTCAGCAATAATACAACCAAAATCCGTTATGATCCCCACGAATAATTTTCAATTTTATCCATATCTAAACTGCTTTAATTAAGATTTTGAAAGAAATTATGACATGGATATAGGGATAAAACTAGGTGGGAAGAGTTTGACGCTTACTTTTATACATACCTGTTATTTTCATTATAAATTATAACATCTCGTTTTTTCATTATTCTTCATAAAAAGAAAAAAACTTTCGATACTACAAAAAGGGCATCCCTTCGACAGAGGAATACCCTTTTCTCCCTTACTTCACATCATATCCTTGCTCTTCAATCGCTTCTTTTAGTTTTTCTACGCTTACTTTTGTTTCATCATAATCCACATCAACCGTACCTTCTTGCAAATGTACTTCGACGCGGCTGACTCCATCTAACGTTTGAAGTGCATTTGTCACCGCCGCTTTGCAATGTCCGCATGTCATTCCTTGTACTTGTAACGTAATCGTCATCATCCATTCCTCCTTAAATGTTTATATTTTCACGCGTTTCAAACGAAGCGCGTTTGTCACAACGGATACAGAGCTAAATGCCATCGCTGCCCCAGCGATCCATGGTTCCAATAATCCGAGAGCGGCTACAGGAATGCCAACTGTATTATAGAACAAAGCCCAAAACAAATTTTGCCGAATGTTGCGCATCGTTTGCCGGCTCAGTTCAATCGCTTTTGGAATATGCAGTAAATCGCCGCCAACAAGCGTCACATCCGCCGTTTCAATCGCGACATCTGCGCCTGTGCCAATCGCCATCCCAATATCCGCTTTCGCAAGAGCTGGAGCGTCGTTAATTCCATCACCGACCATCGCCACTCGTTTCCCTTGCTTTTGCAATTCCTCGACGATGTTCGCTTTGTCTTCCGGAAGCACTTCCGAATACACATGTTCTATGCCGACTTGTTTGGCGATCGCTTCGGCTGTTCGTTTGTTATCGCCTGTCACCATATATACATCGATGCCCATTTGTTTTAATGTCGCAATCGCTTGCTTTGATGTCTCCTTGATCGTATCAGCAACAGCAATCATTCCAGCAAGCTGTCCGTCGATGGCAACGAGCATGACCGTTTTTCCTTCGTTTTCAAGCTTTATCATGGCTAGTTCATGTTCGGCGATTTCGATCCCTCGTTCGTTCATTAATTTTCGTGTGCCAATGAGTACATGTTTTCCATTCACCGTTGCTTCAATTCCATGTCCAACAAGCGCAGAAAATTGCGTCAACGGCTGCGCGATAATTCCGTTTTCTTTTCCATAAGCCACAATCGCTTGTGCCAATGGATGTTCTGAAGCGCTCTCGGCTGAAACGGCATAGTCAAGCATGTTTTCTTGGAATTGTAACACATCTGTCACTTCCGGTTTTCCTTTTGTCACTGTTCCTGTTTTATCCAGTAATACGGCATTGATTTTATGCGTTCCCTCTAGGTACTCACCTCCTTTAAAGAGAATTCCTTGTTCTGCCCCTTTTCCTGTACCGACCATAATCGATGTCGGCGTGGCAAGACCGAGCGCACAAGGACACGCAATGACAAGAACAGCGATGGCCACTTCAAGCGCTTTTGCCAAATCACCCGGCGCAACAAAGAAGTACCATATAATGAATGCAACGACAGCAATTCCTACAACAATCGGTACGAAAATGCCGGAAATGGTATCCGCCATCCGCTGAATCGGGGCTTTCGACCCTTGCGCCTCTTCAACGATTTTAATGATATTGGCCAGCGCGGTATCTTTTCCGACTTTTTCGGCACGAATGGTCAGTACGCCATTCGTATTCATCGTCGCCCCGATCACATAGTCGCCTTCCTTCTTATCAACTGGAATCGATTCACCAGTAATCATCGATTCATCTACGGAAGATGCCCCGGCGATGACCGTACCGTCTACCGGGATTTTTTCTCCTGGCTTGACAAGAATCGTATCGCCGATCACCACTTCCTCGAGCGGAACCTTTCTTTCCTCCCCATTACGGATGACAGTCGCTTCCTTTGCCTGAAGGCTCAACAGCTTAGAGATCGCTTCGGTTGTTCTCCCTTTCGCAAGATCCTCAAAGTATTTGCCGACAAGCACAAGCGTAATCAAGACGGCACTCGTTTCAAAATATAATCTTGGCATATATTCAGGATTCCCAAGCGTCCGAAAAGCTTCATACAAGCTGTAAAAGTACGCAGCCGATGTTCCAAGCGCTATGAGAACGTCCATGTTTGCGCTTTTATTTCGTAACGCCCGGTACGCCCCGACATAGAAGGGACCGCCGATGTAGAACTGAACCGGTGTAGCTAAAAGAAGCTGGAACCACGGATTCATCAGCAGATGCGGCATCGGCAAGCCTATATCAAACGGCATATGGGCAAGCATCGTATAAAGCAGCGGCAACGATAAGATGATAGAAATCGCGAGTTGCCGTTGTTTTCGTTTCAGCCGCTCTTCTTTCCGGCCAGCATCGTCTTGTTCTTCGTTTCGAATCTGCCCCTTGTACCCAAGCTTTTTGATTTTTTCTAAAATGTCTTCGACAGATGTAACGCCTTCCTTGTATTCGACAACAGCACTGTTTGTCGCCAAGTTTACAGCAGCGCTTGTCACACCTTCCATCCGATTTAACCCTTTTTCAATCCGTGTCGCACATGCCGCACATGTCATTCCTTCAATATCAAGCGTCACTTTTTCTGTCGCAACGCCATACCCCAAATTCTCAATTTTCGTTTCGATATCGGCGATTGTTTGTTTCGATGGATCATATTTAATCGTTGCTTTTTCCATCGCCAAATTGACATTGGCTTCTACTCCATCCATCTTATTTAGTACTTTCTCAATCCGATTGGCACACGCGGCACATGTCATGCCAGTCACCTTCAGTGTCACGGTTCTTTGTTCATCCATCCACCTTTCCCTCCCTTACTTTGAGAATTGCTTAATGACATCCATTAATTCACGAATCGATTCTTCTCCGCTTCCTTCACGGATCGCCTTGGAAACGCAATGACTGACATGGCGTTCGAGTAAATTTAATCCGACTTTATTTAACGCGGCCGTGATTGCAGAAATTTGCACTAAAATATCGATGCAATACCGATTGTCTTCGACCATTTTTTGCACCCCGCGCACTTGTCCTTCAATGCGCTTCAAGCGCTTCATAATGCTTTCGATCTCTTCTTCTGTACGCGGAACCATTTTTTTATCCATATTATGATCTTCGCAATGGTTCATCAAATATCACCTCTTCAATTACATTATACCGGTAATGGGTATATAAAGCAACGAAAGTGTTGACAACATTATTATCGTCAACGTTTTCCCATGATCTATTCACTTTTGGTAGATTTTTTATGAAACAAAAATTCTATCACTTCAGTTTGTCGAGAGGGTACGAAATGTAAATTATAAAAACTTTACTCGTGGTGCTAGTTGACCGCTAGCGCTCAACTAGCACCACAGGTCAATTATAATATAGGCATGTACATACGACGAGTCACACGCAAAAACAAAGATGGAACGATCATGGCCTATCTCCAGCCTGCTCACAACGAATTGGAACCCGAAGTCCAAATATGCGAAAGCGAAGGTGATGGATTCGTTCGGGCACGAAGACGAGGTGGATCGCGCTGTCTTGGGGCGTTTGGCCAAAAGTTGCGATTCCTTTCCCCTGACTCATGAATCATATCCGAAAGTAAGAGAAGAGTGTGAGCGTCTCATGCTTGGACATTTTTCTTCCAAAAACAGAGACTTTTCTCAACGAATCGAACTGACGGACAAACAGACTCAACTCTTTGCGGCTCTAGGGCTGAAACTTCCTCCGAAGATTCTATGCATCCATCCTCGCACCTAGATACACGCCCGAAGTATGCCCAAATGCCTCTCGTCCCTTTTGTATCAACGGATGAGAGACATTTGGTTTGCCTAGTCACTGTCGAACTCAGGCATGACAATCAAAACAAAAAGAAAACCACCTCTTTTATAAGGTGGTCTTTGGTTCACGCCGGATATATTTTTCTTTCAGGTTCAAAGCTTTCACAAAAGTTTCAACTGATCTCGTCACAGTAGCAGGTCCGATTGTCCTTTGTGTTCTTCTAAATGTTTGAAGATCTCTTGCACCATATACTCCAATGCTTGCTTCTGGTGTTTTAGAACGAATGTATTTGTAGGCTATTTTAGCCTCTTTTGTTGACGGTAATTCCAGAATAACCGACTTATCATCCGCAGCAGAAATAATATAAACTTTGCTCATTTTTCATTTCCCCCACTTATTACGTGAATTATACCCGACTGATACCTAACTTTACCCATTTTAATATTGGTCAACGTCATCAATATCTTCATCGTTTTCATCTAAATATTTGTTTGAAAATGCTTGTTCATAAATATAGTCTACATATGACTTAATTGCAACTTCATCGCTATTAGGAAATCTTGGAACACTTTCAAGCCACTTACTCAAATCCAACGCATATTGATTTAATTCCTGAATCCGTGATGGTTGGAAATCAACTTTGATTTTGGTGTTAGTTCTATGGATATATGATCCATACATCCCTTTTTTTGATGATTCCCTGCACCACTTTCATGTTTGAAAACGAGATAAATCCTCTTTTATGGAGATACAAACCAAAAAAGAGACAAAAAAAGTACAGGGGGGAGTGATGGATATGAGTACCCGAACATCTGTTTGTTATCTTGCCTCTTTCCATTTTTGATACACATTCAGTAGGAGTATACTGTACCCACTCCTTCGCGTCAGTTTCATCCAGATCTGTCGTGATCGGCGGACGAGTCGACCTGCCATCGTGATCACCGTCTGAATGATCGTCTTGATGCGGCGGCGTTTCACTTTATGATGTAATGGATGTCTCGGATCGCTTAATAGATCTTGTCCAATCAGGCGAAGAAGGTTGTACACGAATGCTCCCATGACTAACACGAGCGCATTCGTTTTCATCTTCCCTGATGGAAGTCGCTCTAAATCTAAGTCGCTTTTCAGTTCGCTATGAAACTGTTCGCATGTCGCATGATCGTGATACAATGCGAGCACATCACTCATTCGAACATGCTCGTATCCTTCGAGGCGCACCCAGTAGCTTTCGACTTCGTAATCAGGAACGAGCATCAGCTGTCCATTTCGTTCCATCGTTCGTTCCGTCACTTGGGTGACTTGAACGTACGTATACGTGTGTCCATCGATTGCTGCTGTCTGTGGAAGGCATAACTCATACGTTTGTACTCCTTCTGTTTGTCCATCATCGACGCGTCTGCCCTTTTGCGAAGCGATCTGGAACCAAAGCGCTTTCGATTCTCGGCGTAAGTTTCGCTTGATGACAAAGTCCACGTCTTCCTTTAGACATACGTGCACATTCGCTTCCGCATCGTTCCCTGCATCCATGCGGACAAGCAGACGAGACGAGGTCAGCGGACGAGCTCGACGGATGGCGGTAGTTAAAAACGAAGGCATGTTGTCTTGTACATGTTGTTTCCCTGGACGCAGCTCGGCATGAACGATATACCCTTCCTTCCCTGCGTACGCAAACAACGGCGTAAAACCGTCAAATCCTTTATACGTTCGACTCACTCCTTCTTTTTTCGTATCGGAGTTATCAAATGGGGAAGCATCTATATCAAGGGGAAGCCATGTCGTTTTCCCTTTCGTCCAACAAGCGGACAAGGTAGCGTGTTGTCGAACCAACAGACGCATCGATTCCTCCCAAATGATGGTTTCGGTCATCGGGAGACAAGCGAGCTGATCGAGACGCTGTCGCAACGTTGGGGAGGAAGGTACGTGCCGAATGCCCATTGATGTCGAAAAGATATCGTCCTGACGATACGCTTCGATATGATCAAAATCCGTTTTTCCTGTGGCAAGCAAGCCGATCATCGAGCGAATGACGTCGCTATGGGAAATGTGCACATCTCGACGAACCGTTGGGAGCCGAAGTGCGTTTACTCGTTTATCCAGCTTCGTTTGGTGCAGTAAGTAGCCCACGAGAGCAAGCCCAGCACTTGGAGTAATCGCTTCATCTGTCAATACAAACCGAATCGGGAAATCTTTCATCACATTCACCTACTTGATGAAGAGTCGTCAACGTCGTTTTCCCTTATCGTATCAACGGTTTGCGACCATTGTAAAGATGTTTTGTCACGGATTCAGGTTAATTGATCATTATCCATTTTGTATATTTGTTCACTACCGTCGCATAAATGATGTCTGAATTTTCAGTTTTATTTTTTCTGGACTTTAGAGAAAAAACGAAAACACCTAAGCGAGGGTAGTATACATCCATTTTTTTACTATAACCTATGACTTGTGCAACAACGACTGGCAAACCTTTATGGGACGCTGTTTCCTTCGATTTTTCGTAACCAAATGTGAGCGGATTTCCACAAAGAAGCCTTCAAATAGCGACTAATTTGTAAGTAACTGCGTTCGCTATTCGTGTTCAACTGAGCTAAAACATTCAGACAGTACACTATCATGGCTACGTACACTTGATTATGTACAGCTTGTTCACTGTGACCAAAAAACTTTTTAATGTTCAGATGTTGTTTCATCCATTTGAAAAAAAGTTCGATTGCCCAACGTGATTGGTAGATTTCTGCAATTTCATCTGCGTCAATGTCAAACCGATTTGTCAGTAAATGAAGCTCATTTCCTTTTGTATCTTGCAATTTGAGTAAGCGAAACACGTTTTCAGAACGATTTTGTGGTGTTCCAATGACAACCATTTCATCAGAGAATACGGGTGAATCTTCTGGTAACGAAAAGGATTCTAACACTCGGACAACAGCGTTTTTACGCAAACGGGTCACAAAGAAATAGCCATCTTCCGTCATTTGATCAAAGCGCCTATAATCCAAGTAACCACGATCAAACACGTACATGCATTCTTTGTCATCCACGAATACTTCTAGTTGACCACGATCATGTTCGTTGGCATTCGTGAGTACGGCTTTATCTGGATAGGAGAGTCCTTTTTCCATAAAAACAAGTCGTAAGTGAAGCTTTACTCCTGATTTTGTCTTTCGAAACTCTGCCCACTTATGATTGGTCAAATTAAGCGGTAATGTACTCGAATCAATGATTTTCAAAGGCGTTGTCACTTTTCTTCTTGTTTGGAAATTGGTTTTCCGATGAATTTGTGCCACTAAATCGAGAAAAATCGTTTGAAAGAACTCAGTTGGGATGGTATTGATTCGTCTCCCTAACTGTGAAAAACTAATCGATTCCAATCCCGTTGCTCGTTGTAATTCTTCTAAAAAGACAGCGTCACTCAACGCCCGTAAACTCTCGGTTTCATGGAGTTGGGCATACAAAAGCAGTTTCATAAATGAAGCCATATAAAGTTTCTTGGTATAGTGATTTAATTGATGTGTTTTCACTAGGTCGTCAAATAATGGACGATTAATCGGTGAAAACCATTGTTCAAATGATGTTTTTCGTGTAAACTTATCCATGGTTTTGTCCTTTGTATTGGATTTGGATGGTTTACTACCACCCAACCATTATAAAGGATTTTTTTGTGTTTGGATTATATTTCAGAAAATTCTGTTTATTTAAAGGTGTTAAATTATTTTAATGCGACACTAGTGATATTTGTTCATGTAAATATTCATTCAATAATGCATGTGTTCTTGTCCAAAATTGAATTTCAATAGGGAAAACATAATTATTTGGTCTTATATAAACGTGAATAGCTTTATACCCATCATCATAAGTTTTCCCTAATGTTTGATCAACAATGTTGCATGCATCTTGTCCATACGGACAACATGTTACAAATTCATGAACTATCTGTTTCAACTCTGCAGTCTCTGCTTTAATAATAAATCGTATTCCTAAAATGTCGTTTGCAATTTTGTAGAGCTGTTTTGTCAATTGATTACGTTCTAATTTCAGCTTTATTGATACAGGATCCTTCTGAACCTCCCGATGGCTAAAGCCACGGGGTTCTTGTGTACAAAAGGGTTTCTCGTACACCTGTGTGTAGAACTCACCCTTGTTCCACAAGACTTTCATGGGCAAACACCTTACTGGTGCTTATCGCCCTGTGCGCCCGGTTCAAGACGCTTTTTATCATTTAAATTCCCATACTACTTACGACACATGAATGAAGACGAAGTCGTTTGATTTCTTCATCATGCAGTCGAATAAATTGATCCCATCTCTCTAAACATTTTTGTCTATCTATTTCTTTTCGATTGTCTTTCACATTCATGATTAAAAATGCGCTGTATAAATCTCGTTGCACTCTATGTCCGTCTACTTCGTGCCATCGTTGGGAAAGTGTTTTCTTGTTGTACTCATCGTTTTGGTGGTCGTATTGACTTGCCTTGACGCGAAATGTGTCGATGTACTGAAGGGAATAGCCTTCATATTGCAGTTTTTGATTCAGTATGTTTAAAAACAAACTTGGTGCACGATTCGCAATACTTTTTCCAAATCGTTTTTTCTTTTTGTATTTTCCGTTGGCATCGACTTTTGTTTCTTTTGCCTTTGCTTGAAGTGCTCTGAAATTCATTTTTTCTACTTGGATATGATGACCTAATGCGATGATCCAATTGGCAAGCCGTTGATGATCTTGTTTCCGTTTATCTGCTATTTTTCTTTGTAATTCTGCTAACTGATTTCTCGTTTTGAGATAATTTTTACTCCAAACCCATTTTTCCTTGTTGTCTTTTTTTATTGTCCCATCTTCATTGTATTTGTGCGGATTATTCGCCCGTCTTTGACGATCCAATTTTCGTCGAAGAACTCGCTTTTGCTTTTCTATGTTTTCGATGCTCGGCGCAAGAATGAGCAACTTGACATTATTCATCGAGCAAATAGCGACGGTTTGTGTTCCTATGTCGATACCAACATCGCCTCGCCCTATTGGATGTTTTATTTCTCCTGTTTGGCGGTTTATTTTCTTTGGTGGCACACCTCCAAGAGTGAGTTGAAGAAAATACTTGATTTTTCCTCTAATTCGTCTACGGACGATGCGACAATATTTTATACGGTCTTGTAGAGCCAGATGTGCATATATGTCGTTTGGGTGAATTATAACAGGAATAGATAAACCATTCCAAAGCAAATGTTTGTTTTTGAAACGGATGCCTGTGCTATTTGTTTTTCCTTCTAATGAATCCATATCGTTGTATTTCTTAAAAGACACTTTTTTTGCATTACCAAAGATGAGTTTTTCCATTGCTATCCATGCTCTCGTAGCGATTTTTTGTGCGGTGTGTGAGTCGATGTGTTTCTTGAAATGGTGTTGCATTGGCTTAACAAAATCGTGCATAGCGTATTCATTGATTCCGTACTGACGATATAACTCATTTAGCAAGTTGTTTCTTTCTTTTGATTTTGGTTGTTGGGCTAGATGACGATACTGCTTATCATGTTGTAATTTTTTATGCCGTTTCAGCAATTCGCCCAAACAAGCGTTGTATATTTTTCTGCCAATTTCAAAACGTTTCTCTAATATGTGCACCTGCCATAGTTCTGTTTTGAGTTTCAACGTCAGCACGTAACTTTTGGTTTTTGTTTTCGCCAACGACACCACTTCCTTTATACGTTCTTTTGGTTTTCGATGTATTGTTTAACCGCTTCTTCTGAAATATGGCCGACAGTACAACAAAAATAACTTCGTGTCCATAGCGACGGTAGTCTGCTTTTTAACGAAGGATATTTCTCCCTTAATATTCGACTGCTTTTCCTTTTAAACGCTTGTATAATTTTGTGCAAATGTTGACGAGGGTCAAAAGAAATGAACAAATGAACATGATCAGGCATAATTTCCATTGCTTTGATTTGTACATCATGTTCTTTGGCAACTTCTTCAAAAATTCTTTTTAAATCTCGTTCAATATCTCCAACTAACACTTTTCTACGGTATTTTGGACAAAACACAATATGATATTGATTGAGATAAACAATCCCTTTTTTATCGGTGTATTTTTCGTTTTCCAAAAACAATCACCTCTATACTAAATATACCATAAACAATAGATAAAATAAACACATCTAATAAATTTATCAAAAAAAAATACGCAATTCATCCCCGTGTCTAAAGACAGGGGCTTTCTTGCGCTTCCCCCGTAAAGTCAATTTCAGGAATATGTTTAATTAATTCAACGATTTTATCTGGATATTCTGCTGTATTTAAATAATACTCTTCTACCTTATTTTTTAGTTCCTCAAAAAGTTCTTCGTCAAAACCTTTGTATCTGCGAGAAGTCTTGATTTCCGGCCCATGTTCAATAATTTTTTCTATAATTCCCCAAATTCCTTCATACGGCAACATAAAATTTCCCCTGCCAGATAAAAAATCTTAACTACTAATAGCATAACGTGATTAACGTATGTTGTAAATTATCATTACAGGGAGAGAGTCCTTTTTGCATCTTTTTTGCTCATCCCCCTTCTGTTCAAGGAACCCTCCCCTTGAAACATATGGAAGAGGATTTAGCGCCCTCCCACAAACATTTTACTCATACTCTTTTTATATTTTCCCTTTCGATGCTAGTTTTGTCCAGCTTGCACCGTTATTTTGTAACTATTCACTCCGATAGTAGTATGTAAAGAAGCGCAACACAAATAGGGCATCCCCGTAATAGAAAATGCCCTAAGTGGTAGAAAGAACGCGATCAAGCGTGTCACCCGTCAACAGAAGACATAACGAATCCCACACGTTTTTTTCGTGTTTCGTCAGTGTGGAAACGATGCTTCTTGTGATACAAAAAGACTGGGCGAATGTTTCTACGCGAAACGTACCCGAAATGTTCTCTTTGACTTTAACCATGCGAAGATCGCGTTCGGCTTGGTTGTTGTCAAAGGGAACATGTACTTCACGTAAGAAACGCAACGCTTCTTCCTTTCGTTTCTGAAGCCGTCGAACAAAAGCGAGTGCTTTTTTCGGAAGAGGTGTCATCGTTTCCAATCGATGTTGTGCTCTTTCTAGGATGCGATCATACACTCGTTCCCACCGTCTCGCTTCTTCTTCGGAAAGTGCACCGTGATGGGCTTCGACGGCTTGCTTGGCGGCTAACAGAAACGTGGTCATGCGCATCGCCCACGTATGCCCTTGTTCGATGAATCCTTTTAACTCACGCAAATGGTGGGCATGACAAAGGGCATGGGTGGCATGTGTGTATTTCGGATACGTACCGAACCCATCGTGCATCATCGTCCCTTTGTATTGTGGAAGAATCCCGATCTCATCCGTTGCTTTCTTTCCACGAGAAGCGTGAGAAGCCAAGTATGTATATCTCGATGTACACGCGACATGCACCCATGCGAGTTTCCCATTGATGCGCAAACTCGTTTCATCGACATGCAGGATGTTGGATTCAAGTAAGGCGTCTTCGATGATGTCCATATTTGATTCCAGCGCTTCGCGTCCTCGTTTCACCATATTGGCAAGGGTTCCTGTACTAATCGAGTGTTGATATAACGCTTCGATTGTATCACTTAAACGCTTGTACGGGATCAATTGGATATGATGTAAATAAACAACGAGCGCAGTAAGGCGTGGACCGTATTGCACATGATTCGTGACATGGGATGGGAATTCGGCTTGTTGCACGCATCGACAATGCGGACACGATTTCACTTCACGTTCATGTTGTGTCACCTCGATCGCCACAGGAGGGACATCAAACACTTGACGGATATCGACTTTGAACGGTTTGACGTCACGCAAAGAAACCCCACATCCTTGACACGTATGCACACGGTGGACGACACGATGATGTGGATGTTCCACTTGACGGAGCGTCGTTCCTTGATGTCCTTCTTGTCCGCCTGGCTTGTTGCCAGATGGTTGACGAGAAGAACGTGTGTTGGCAAAACGGTCAGAAGATGGGGGCAAATGGCTATTGGAGCTGTTTTTTTTCGTGCGTGCTTCCAGCTCTTGAACACGGTACTTCAGTTGTTCATTTTCTTTGCGTAGCTGTTTGTTTTCTTTCAACAGTTGCTCAATGACTTGTTGTTGGTGAGTAATGAGCTGCTTTTGTTGTTGGACTTTGCTGATTAAGCTTTCAACTGTAAATACAGCTTGTTGTACCGTCAACATGCGATTCACCTCCTTGTCTATCAATATTCACATCATAGACAGGAAAAGCAAAAAATATTCAGCTCACTTTATGATGTGGCTGAATAGTTACGTTATTTTTCGTCATGAAAATATCCCCGTTCATCGTCGCAATTACTATTTCGTTGTCATTTGCTGGATTAAAAGTGATATACATGATATGATCTTTTTCATCCAATGCAGGAACGGAAAGAACTTCTTCTTGTTTTGTGTCTAGTGATTGTTTGATGAGGATCGGCTTATCGTTCTCTACAGCTGCAAATACAATGGATTTTTCTTGGAACGCAAACGTCGTCGTATTGATTTTTCGCGTGAACCGTTCAAACGTATTCCCATTATCTCTTGAAACAAAAATTCCTTCCGATGTACTAATTCCAACCATATTTTCATCCGTTGGGTGGGCAGCAATCGTTCCCGCTGCTGTTTGCGGCAAGCCGTTCAATTGACTTGGCGACCACGTTTTGCCGTCGTCTTTACTGTAAAATACCCCTTGTCCGAGCGTTTTGTTTTCTTCTTGGTTCACCACATAAATGGTATGGCTTTTATAGCCAACGGTCATATAATGAAAATCAGATTCTTTATAAAATCCTAAATTCATCAATGTTTGTCCATTATCAAAACTTTTCACAAGACCAAGTGGATTTCCTAAAGATGAACCTTCTTCCGGATGCCCTGATGAGTAAAAGCCGTCGTCTGTAGCTGAAAAGCCCATATAATCGTGTTTATTCGAAATCGTTTCATACCACTTATTATTTTGGTAAACAAGTAAACCTTCATGTGTAGCAAAGTAAATCGCATTTTGGTTGCCTGCATAACCAATTCCATGTAAATGTTCGAACTTTCCTTCTTTCTTTTCTTTAAAGAAAGGATTATTTGTAACAGATGTGTTGGATTTTGCTTGTTCTTTGCTCGTAATAAAGGACTGTTCTTTTTCATTGGATGATGAACAAGCGCTTAGAAGAAGAATGGATGATGTAATGATGATCGCTTTCGTCATTTTTGTCATGATTGATTCTCCTTTGTATAAACGTAGATTTTGTATATGCAAGATGTAATGGGGCGTTTACGTCTTGTTCTGAACAACTTTTTTCCAAGTAAAGATAAATAAAAAAACAGCAAAAACAGTCGATATCACTTTCCCTTGCCATGTCCAATTCATCACTTGATACACCGAATATGCCTCTAACAAAAGTGCTGGCAGCTTTCCGAGCGAGCTGGCGGCTGTAAAAAGGAGAAGCGATATGCGCCCAATAGCGGCAACGAACGTGACAATTCCTGATGGAACAAATGGCAGAAGACGCAACGATAAAACGAGCAAAAACGCTTCTTTTCCTTCTGCCGCAAGCAAACGTTTGACTTTCGGATAGGAAAACCATTTCGTTTCCGAAAGTTTCCGAAAACCTTTTCGATACAACAGAAACGATACAATCGCGCCAACCGCTTCCCCTACAAACGATAAAAAGGTGCCTTTCCAAAAACCGAATACCGCCAAGTTAGCCGCAGTAAGAAAGACGCTCGGGACAACGCCTAAAATACTGATCCCGATATTAATGGCAATGCTGATGAGAAAAGCGATCGATGGATACGTATGAAATAAAGCAATTACTTGCTCTTCCATTTATATCCTACACCCCAAACGGTCTGCAAACATTCATCGATCGGAAAACCGGCTTGGCGGAGCTTTTCGCGAATATTTTTCACATGTGAATCGACAGTTCGTTCTTCCGTATTGGCGTTATATCCCCATAATGTCACGATGATCTGTTCTCGGCTAAATACTTGGTTTGGATGTGTGAGAAAAAGACCTAAAATGGCAAACTCTTTTGGTGTGAGAAAAATATCGTGCCCATCGTATTGAACTTTATGCTGCGCTTCATCCCAAACTAAGCCGTTAAACTCGAGTTTCGTTTGTTTTCCGACCGAACGGCGCAATACCGCCTCAATCCGAGCGAGCAATTCGGATTCGTCAAACGGTTTTGTAATATAATCATCCGCGCCAATTTTTAGTCCTTGCACAACATCTGTCGTTGCATCCCGTGCAGTAACCATAATGATCGGAACGTTTGAAAACTCCCGTATTTGTTTGCACGTTTCCCATCCGTCCATCTCTGGCATCATTACATCCAGCAACACAAGGTCCGCTTTATTATTTTCTAAATAGCGGATCGCCGCTACTCCCGACTCGCATGTCACACAACGGTACCCGTTCGGGATCAAATACAACTCTAGTAAATCCAACATTCGTTTTTCGTCATCCACTAGTAATATCGTGTACATGTTCATCTCCCTTCGGTAACGTAATAATCATCGTCGTCCCTTTTCTACAGTGGCTTGTTGCATAAACCAAACCGCCGTGCGCTTCGACAATTTCTTTCACAATCGCCAGACCTAACCCTGTGCCCCCGCCTGTTCGCGACCGTGATTTATCGACTCGGTAAAATCGTTCAAAAATATGCGGCAAATCTGCTTCAGGAATTCCTATTCCTTCATCTGAAATAGCGATCATCACATTATTTTTCTCCATTCTCCCATCAATGGAAACGGTAGAGCCTTGATGCGAATATTTTAACGCATTGTCTAAAAGGTTGATCATCACTTGTTCAAAACGCTGTCGATCAATATGGACAGTAATGTCTTCATCACAGCGGTAGACAAGCGACATATTTTTCGCCTGAAACGCGGGATACATTTTCACGTATACTTTTTTTAAAAAAAGGCAAAGCGGAGTTGGCTCTTTCTCGATTTGAAACGAATGTTGATCCATTTTCGCAAGCTCAAACAAGTCTTTCACTAATTTTTGCATATGCTCTGCTTCCTCATAAATAATGGACAAATATTTTGCTCGTTCTTCCTCGGCGATGTTCGGTCTGCGCGCAATGTCGGCATATCCTTTCACATAAGTAAGCGGAGTGCGCAACTCGTGTGAAATACTCGCTAAAAATTCATTTCGTTCTTTCTTTAAATATTCCAAATCGGTCGCAAGGGTTTGAATCGCTTTTCCGAGCTGTGCTAACTCATCTTCTCCTTTTACTTGCACACGAACTGAAAAGTCCCCCTTGCTTAGTTTCTCAGTCGCTTGTTTCATTCGAACGAGCGGAATCGTAATCACCCTCGATAAGAAAAAAATCGTCAAAATCGTCAAAAAGACAGAAAGAATGCCGACAACGAGAAAATGGTGTTTTAATTTGGCAATCATGTTTTGAATGGAAGCCGTCCGCTGAAACATATAGACATGTCCTTTTGTTTTGCCGTCCATCCGAATCGGGCTGGCGGTGGCGATATACGATTCATTTTTCCAGTTGCTTTGCACGACCATTCCGCTATGTGGAATGTGGCGGACATCCACAGACGGAATAAGTTTTTTCGCAAACGGCAAAATATGATCAGAAAAATACAACACATTCCCTTTCGCATCGGTAATGACGACATCCGTTTCCGCTTCCGACTCCATCATGACGACATGTTCTAACGTGGAAGGGTGATAGCTTTTTTCCAATACATCCCGGTGATTGTTTCCTCTTGCCAGCAACTGCTCAAATTCTTCATTAATCCTCGCGTTCACAAGTGTCACGTATAACGACGCAAATAATACCGTTTCGATTCCTAGTACAAAGACAAAAAACAATAGCCCTAACTTAAACGAAAGTTTTCGCACAAAAATTCCTTCCTTACTGGCGTTTTTCTTCATTATAGCAAAAAAAATATGGAGAAAATGTGGAGGAACGACATGCGCTTGTGGAGTTGAGACAGCGGACTGCACGATATCTAACCCGATCAACAAAAAAGTAACCAGCTTCTTCCGTTAGTTTTTAGGGAAGTGGTTACTTCTTTCGGTTTATTTTATATAGTGATAATCAATGTCCACATTCCAATGATGCCTATTCCTTAAGTAACTGATTTAGCTTCTTATCGAACGTATATACCTGGTACCCCTTCACTTTATTATAGGCGTATAAAAGAGTATCAACAAAGTCTAGCCGTCTTTCTCTAAAGAGAATGAGCGCCTCTTCTAATATTTCCATATCATCCACGTCGATATTATCGTACTTAAACAGCTCTAAAAGAGTATCACATATCTCGTCATTTTTTACTCTGTACACTTTTTCAAGAACATAAACAACTTCAACTACTATCTCATTCGGCAATAACACCTTGTTATTTTCAATAATCATTGCTGCTTTCGCTGACAAATCATCATGATCATTAAGCAAATATCTTAGAACAATGTTTGCATCAACGATTTTCATATTGATCCACCACGTTTTTAGACCAAGCATCGCTTTCTTGATTTTGCAAAACCTCATTTTTGTACTTTGATAGAGCTCCCCTCAAGCTCTTTTTTTTCCCTTGTTCTATATCTTCTTGATCTGTATAAGGAAGGATAATAATCTCTACTTTCCTATTCTTTAATCCTTCAGGTATATCTATAAACTTTTCCAAATCATTACTGTGTTTTATTACTCGTACAAAATCCATGCTTTTTCACTCCTTTCAATTAAGGCGGGGCTTATTAAACATATTATACCATTTCACTATGTACGATAACATAAAAATTCGCTTTAATTCTGACAATTCCCCCTACTTCTAAGAACCTTCTCCTCACACCAATATCCTCTCCTTGCTCTTTTTCATCCGATCATTTTTATGACGCCATCCACGTTCTTTTGAATGCGGCGGCCGCCTTCATCGTATTGGTACGCCACAAACGGCGTGCTTTCGCCTTTTCGGGTGATAGCGACAAGCTTATACATTCATTCATACGCATAGAAAGGAGTTTCGCGTGGCGAAGACGTGTGAAGTCTTAGGCGTTTCAAGAAGTGGATACTATGCATGGGTCAAACGACCAGAAAGTCAACAAAAGAAAAGACAGGAAGCATTGAAAAAGCAAATCAAAACGATTCATATCGAGTCAAGAGAAACGTATGGCAGTCCAAAATCTTGACATAATACCAAAGATATACAAAAACAGTTTAACGAAGCGATCAGCAAATATGTATAAATCGCCCACGACAAAGGTGGGCGATTCGTTTTATTCCTCACCCCAAATATCTTGCAACGTCCATGCCTCAACAGAAAGCACCGTCAAAATTCCACCCTCTGCGAACAATTTAATCCCTTGACTCGTTTCAGATGGATAAATCCTCCCTGTCATGACAAGCCGGCCGCCGTTGACAAATAGTTCAACAGAAGAACGGTCAATAAAGACATGGAACGTGACGACGTCTTCTTGCTTATCCAATACGGCACGGCGAATGCCGCCCTCTCCTTTTCCGGACCGGTTTCGGTCAAACGTCACGATCGAGTCTTTCACATCATAGCGGAAGATCGTTTCTTCACTTCCATCACTCGAACAGCGCACTTTGACACCAAATGCATTCCCACGAAAATCGGTTAACGAAAAGCGGACGAGCAACTCTAAACGGTCGTCTTTCACAGGTAACGTATATGTACCTTCTCGAATTGAAATCGATTCCATCCGCACGTGACCTTCGCGTAGTAACTGCAATTCCGGCACCGGCTTCATCAACAGTTTCTCATCATCCGCTAATTCCAAAAGACGAGGGATCGTCAACGCCCCTGCCCAACCATGTGCTTGCGTCGGCATAAAAGACTCCCACATATCCATCCAGCCGAACAAAATGCGTCGTCCTTTTTCATCTTCGAACGTTTGAGCGGCATAAAAATCAAATCCTTTATCCAACTCTTCAAACGCTCCGTGCGCTAGTTTTCCTGTTTCATAATCAAGCGTTCCGACAACGTAGCCCGTTTGATGGAGATTTTGAAAACGATCACCATCTGGTTCGATTCCTTGTGGGGAAAACAGCAATATATCTTTTCCATTCAAATGAAAGACGTCCGGGCACTCCCACATATATCCTAAGCTACCATCGCTCTGTGCAAGGATGTTGACATATTCCCATTGACGCAGATCTTTCGACTTATATAAAACGACTTTTCCGTTATTCCCCTCTCTTGTCCCAAGCACCATATACCAGTCGTCGCCACGCTTCCACACTTTCGGATCGCGAATATGCCCTTGGCAGTCAAATGGTGGCTCGGAAAGCACAGGATTGGACGCGTCTTTTTCAAAATGGATGCCATCTTTGCTTGTTGCAATACATTGATGTTGTTTCAGTTCCGTTTGTTCCTCATTTAGCCAAACGTTTCCTGTGTAAATGAGTGTCAGGACACCATTATTATTGACTGCGCTTCCAGAGAAACAACCGCCTTCGTCGTACCACTCACTCGGTGCAAGCGCAATCGGTGCACGCTCCCAATGTACGAGGTCTTTACTTTTCACATGCCCCCAATGCATCGGCCCCCACTTTGGACTGTCGGGATGGAACTGATAAAATAGTAACTATTCACTCCGATAGTAGTATGTAAAGAAGCGCAACACAAATAGGGCATCCCCGTAATAGAAAATGCCCTAAGTGGTAGAAAGAACGCGATCAAGCGTGTCACCCGTCAACAGAAGACATAACGAATCCCACACGTTTTTTTCGTGTTTCGTCAGTGTGGAAACGATGCTTCTTGTGATACAAAAAGACTGGGCGAATGTTTCTACGCGAAACGTACCCGAAATGTTCTCTTTGACTTTAACCATGCGAAGATCGCGTTCGGCTTGGTTGTTGTCAAAGGGAACATGTACTTCACGTAAGAAACGCAACGCTTCTTCCTTTCGTTTCTGAAGCCGTCGAACAAAAGCGAGTGCTTTTTTCGGAAGAGGTGTCATCGTTTCCAATCGATGTTGTGCTCTTTCTAGGATGCGATCATACACTCGTTCCCACCGTCTCGCTTCTTCTTCGGAAAGTGCACCGTGATGGGCTTCGACGGCTTGCTTGGCGGCTAACAGAAACGTGGTCATGCGCATCGCCCACGTATGCCCTTGTTCGATGAATCCTTTTAACTCACGCAAATGGTGGGCATGACAAAGGGCATGGGTGGCATGTGTGTATTTCGGATACGTACCGAACCCATCGTGCATCATCGTCCCTTTGTATTGTGGAAGAATCCCGATCTCATCCGTTGCTTTCTTTCCACGAGAAGCGTGAGAAGCCAAGTATGTATATCTCGATGTACACGCGACATGCACCCATGCGAGTTTCCCATTGATGCGCAAACTCGTTTCATCGACATGCAGGATGTTGGATTCAAGTAAGGCGTCTTCGATGATGTCCATATTTGATTCCAGCGCTTCGCGTCCTCGTTTCACCATATTGGCAAGGGTTCCTGTACTAATCGAGTGTTGATATAACGCTTCGATTGTATCACTTAAACGCTTGTACGGGATCAATTGGATATGATGTAAATAAACAACGAGCGCAGTAAGGCGTGGACCGTATTGCACATGATTCGTGACATGGGATGGGAATTCGGCTTGTTGCACGCATCGACAATGCGGACACGATTTCACTTCACGTTCATGTTGTGTCACCTCGATCGCCACAGGAGGGACATCAAACACTTGACGGATATCGACTTTGAACGGTTTGACGTCACGCAAAGAAACCCCACATCCTTGACACGTATGCACACGGTGGACGACACGATGATGTGGATGTTCCACTTGACGGAGCGTCGTTCCTTGATGTCCTTCTTGTCCGCCTGGCTTGTTGCCAGATGGTTGACGAGAAGAACGTGTGTTGGCAAAACGGTCAGAAGATGGGGGCAAATGGCTATTGGAGCTGTTTTTTTTCGTGCGTGCTTCCAGCTCTTGAACACGGTACTTCAGTTGTTCATTTTCTTTGCGTAGCTGTTTGTTTTCTTTCAACAGTTGCTCAATGACTTGTTGTTGGTGAGTAATGAGCTGCTTTTGTTGTTGGACTTTGCTGATTAAGCTTTCAACTGTAAATACAGCTTGTTGTACCGTCAACATGCGATTCACCTCCTTGTCTATCAATATTCACATCATGGACAGGAAAAGCAAAAAATATTCAGCTCACTTTATGATGTGGCTGAATAGTTACATAAAATACATGGTACTCTCCATTCCATTGAATCAATCCGTTTGGATCATTCATCCAGTTTACCGGCGTCATAATATGGTATGCTAAGCGATACGTGCTGTCCATTTTTTCTTTTGCACGCTGTACTCTTGTTTCTGCTTCGTTTATAAGTTTCGTATGTTTAGACATACATGAGCCCCTTTCCATATTTCACTTCATATTCTCCAACAAAACGCGAAAAAAATTTTTTATTCAAACACAATTCCATTTCGTTTCATCCATTGTTCTGTATGGTGCACCGCGATACCAGAAAAACTTTTTGTTCGGGCGTAATGTTTTTGGACAATAGCAAGTTGCTCGTTCATGTATGCCTCATCTTCTTCAAAAAAGGAAACGTCATCTCCTTCACCGACTTGTCCTGTTTCTACGCCGACGACAACTTGTTTTCCGTATTTTTTAGCTAATCGCATTTCTTTTTCCACAATGTTAATGATCGCATCAGCCCGATCGCGATAAGCCATGATCGTTACGCCATCCACATGAGCAATAACCCATTCCGCGAGCGTTTTATCCCTATGTTTTACTTCGTCAAACCAAAATGGGATATCCACCTCGAACCGCAACGATCGCTCATTCGCTAGTTGACGGGCGCGCTGTAAAACAGATTGGTACGAGACGATCGCCTTCTCGCGATTCGTACGCCACCATACGTGCAAGTACGGTTCAACGTCTAAATGTACGCCGCTAAACTTTTCATTTGGCTGAGCGTCATTTTCATATTGATCTAGCCGTTGAAATAGGCGCTCCAACGCTTCTTCATGTTCAATCCAATTTGGGGCTCCATCGAGCGCATAAACTCGAATGCCCTTCTCATTTGCACGACGAATAAATTGCCGGTACGCATCTATTGGAACTTCTTTGTCAATTTGCACATATACGTCGCTTATTCGCTTGTTTTCTAAAAACGAAAGGACGCGGTCTTCATCTTGAATGAATAACCATGGATTCCAAAGCCACGTCGCCCGCACTGTTTCATTTCCTTGCGCTAACAAATAACCGCCCCCCACGATCGCTGTGAAAACGATAATAATTGTCACAAATGTTTTCATATACTCTTCACGAAACTTACGCAAGGAAGCCCCTGCCTTTAGGCACGGGGAGGAATTGCACCTTACGCAAGTTCCGCCACCCCCTTTCCATAAGCATATCCGTCAAATCGCTGAATGACTTGGACATATCTATAATTTATTCCTTGTGCGATACGTTTACCGTCCTTGCCTTTAATATCGAAACTTCCAGTCTTTCTACATGCGACTTCGCCAAACCAAACGCCTTGATATTTCCCTCTTGGGATAACAGCCTTAACCATGTCCCCTGTTTGGAAGCCAAAGAAGAACTTTTGTCTTGCAAGATAACCTCTTGGGAAGCCATATCTATCTAGGTTTGTGCGTGAACGACTACCACGCCCCTTTGCTCTAATGAATAACACTTCTTTTGTTTTGAAATATAAGTGATTTGGTGTGCTTTCTCCCACGCAACAAGCGTCAAAATAGTGTGTTTTCGGCAAGTCTAAACGAATACGATTCATTTTCGTTCGTGCACCTGTTCCACACTCTACTTCGCATCCGCTTTGTTTTAACACTTCATACACTTTCCACCTTGTCGAGTTGACAGCACTTGCATCTTTTAATGATTCTTTGACTTGCTTTTGAATGTGCGGATACCCGAATTCTTCTGCTGTCTTACTTCCTTTGCGCTGATTACAGTCATGACAGGCAAGACATAGGTTATCCACTCGGTCTGTTCCACCTCTCGATTTTGGAATGATATGCTCCACTTCAAGTGGAACATTTTCTTTTCCGCAATAACAACACTTCCGCCCAAACTTTTCAAGCAAATACTCCCGTACTTCATATCCTTGTAGCGTGCCTTGTTGATACTCAATGCCGCTGATTTCAGGATTTCGCATGAGTTGCGTGTCGAATTTGGCATTTTCGTATGATATATACCCAATGGGGCATAACTTCTTTAGGCGGTTAACCCATGTTTGGATATTTTGCACACGACTCTCTAGTGATGGCGGCAACCACCCGTCTTTTCTCCTACGATTAAGAAAACGTGGTTTTCTGTATCGAGTTTTTCGATTTCGTCTTGCTCGACGGAAAGCACGCCTTTTATCCATTCTTTCCTTGATGTCTGTGCGATGGTCAAGTTGCCCTAACCATACCACTTCTTGTCCTCGCAAAATCGCAAGTCCTGTGTGTTTGCTTCCGTGATCGATTTTGAGCCGATACGGTGTTTTCGGTCGAAAATTATCGACAATTTCTTTTAAAATAATCGTAAATGGATAGCGTTTGTAGATCGCTGCTTTTCCTTGTTTCAACAGCTTTCTCGCAACTGCTTCGTGACAAGGAGCAAGCGGACGTTTGTTTGTGTCTAACACAAAAACCATAGGGTTCTCCCCTTTCCTCTGCATAAAGCAGGTCATATTCTCCTCGACCATGTTATAGATGCTTGTTATGTGCAAGACACTAGCGCTACCCACCACGCTTGTTTAACCTTGCACGACAGAGGAACGGGCTGGAGAAGCACCCCACCGTGTCATGACATCTATAACGTAGGCTCTGTTTCAAACCTTGGTCTGGTCAACATGGGGCTTACAAGCCCATGACTTTAGTCATTGGGTTGTTGACTCCCATCGTGCGTTATTTTTATTGTACTACGTCTTTCGAGAAAAAGAGAATGGCAAAACAACTTTTTTCACATGATATATATAAAAAAGTGGGGATGAACATGAACGTATTTTCGTTGCTTTTGTCTTTAGTTCTAGTCGCTGCAACTCCAGTACAACGTATACATGACGATATTGTTTGGCACGTTCCCGTCAATGAAAAAATGGTTGCGATTACGTTTGATGACGGCCCAGATATGTTATATACACCTGACATTTTAGCGATTTTAAAACAATACGATGCAAAGGCGACTTTTTTCGTCGTCGGATTTCGTGCTGAAAAATATCCCGACATCATTAAACGACAAATAGAGGAAGGGCATGAAATTGCCAATCATACGTACGAACATCGCGATTTTCGTGGCCAATCAAAAGAAACGATTGTGGAAGAAATACAAAAAACAGAAGAAGTATTGTACAACATCACAGGAAAGCGCCCGACATTATTTCGTCCACCGCTTGGGTATTACAATCAACGCATCTTGAACATCGCAAAAGAACAAGGATATACGGTCGTCATGTGGTCGAAGCATCAAGATACATACGATTGGCAAAACCCCGGAACGAATCGAATCGTCCGCCGCGTCATTCGCCACATTCAGCCTGGACAAATTATTTTGTTTCACGACCATGGAAGCGGTAGCCGAAAACAGACGGTACAAGCATTGAAAGAAATTTTACCGATTTTAAAACAGAAAGGGTATACGTTTGTTACTGTTTCTGAACTGTTAAAGCATCATCCAAATTATCGTGACTTGAATTTATAGCGTCGTATAAGCATATGTTTTGCTTTTTCACAGAAACAGGCTAATAATAAAATAGATAAATATTGGAAAGGGGTAGAGCGATGAAACATTTACAAGATGGGGCAACGTTACATAACGGCGTTCGCATGCCGTGGCTCGGATTAGGGGTTTACAAGGTAGAAGAAGGAGACGAAGTGAGACGAGCTGTTCGAACGGCGTTGGAAGTCGGCTATCGCCATGTAGACACCGCCGCGTTTTATCAAAATGAAGAAGGAGTCGGACAAGCGATTCGCGAATCTGGCATCCCTCGCGACCAAATTTTTGTCACCACAAAAGTGTGGAACTCCGACCAAGGATATGAATCGACGTTGAAAGCGTTCGACACAAGCTTAAAAAAGCTCGGTTTTGATTATATTGATTTGTACTTAGTCCATTGGCCAGTGAAAGGAAAATATAAAGAAACGTATAAAGCGCTTGAAAAATTGTATAAAGATGGGTTTGTTCGGGCGATTGGGGTAAGCAACTTCCAAACTCACCATTTGGAAGATGTTCTCGCCGACTGTGAAATTAAGCCGATGGTAAACCAAGTCGAATTCCATCCCCGCTTAACACAAAAACCGCTTCTTGAATTTTGTAAACAGCATCATATCCAATTAGAAGCTTGGTCACCGCTCATGCGCGGCGGCGAACTGTTGAACGAGCCAACACTTGTCAACATTGCGAAAAAGTATGACAAGACGCCGGCTCAAGTCATTTTACGATGGGACTTACAACATGAAGTTGTCACAATTCCAAAATCCGTCACACCTGAACGCATCGCGCAAAACGCAAACATTTTTGACTTTACGTTAACGAAAGAAGAAATGGATGCGATCGATGCATTAAACGAAAACCGTCGCATCGGTCCAGATCCAGATAACTTTGATTTTTAATTATACATCATCCCAAACCACGCTCGCGTTAAGCGAACACGGTTTGGGATTCCCCTTTTTCCCTCATGCGCTCTGGTATATATACGCAAAACGGTTCACGAAACTTACGCAAGGAAGCCCCTGCCTTTAGGCACGGGGAGGAATTGCACCTTACGCAAGTTCCGCCACCCCCTTTCCATAAGCATATCCGTCAAATCGCTGAATGACTTGGACATATCTATAATTTATTCCTTGTGCGATACGCTTTCCGTCCTTACCTTTAATATCGAAACTTCCAGTCTTTCTACATGCGACTTCGCCAAACCAAACGCCTTGATATTTCCCTTTTGGTACGTTGGCTTTAACCATGTCCCCTGTTTGAAAACCAAAGAAATATTTTTGTCTTGCAAGATAACCTCTTGGGAAGCCATATCTATCTTGGTTTGTACGAGAGCGACTACCACGCCCTTTTGCCTTGATAAATAACACTTCTTTTGTTTTGAAATATAAGTGATTTGTTGTGCTTTCGCCTACACAACAAGCGTCAAAATAATGTGTTTTCGGCAAGTCTAAACGAATACGATTCATTTTTGTTCGTGCACCTGTTCCACACTCGACATCTAATCCTGTCTGCTTTAACACTTCATACGCTTTCCATCTTGTCGAGTTGATAGCACTTGTATCCTTTAATGATTCTTTGACTTGCTTTTGAATGTGCGGATACCCGAATTCTTCTGCTGTCTTACTTCCTTTGCGCTGATTACAGTCATGACAGGCAAGACATAGGTTATCCACTCGGTCTGTTCCACCTCTCGATTTTGGAATGATATGCTCCACTTCAAGTGGAACATTTTCTTTTCCGCAATAACAACACTTCCGCCCAAACTTTTCAAGCAAATACTCCCGTACTTCATATCCTTGTAGCGTGCCTTGTTGATACTCTACACCATTGATTTCAGGATTTCGCATGAGTTGCGTGTCGAATTTGGCATTTTCGTATGATATATACCCAATGGGGCATAACTTCTTTAGGCGGTTAACCCATGTTTGGATATTTTGCACACGACTCTCTAGTGATGACGGCAACCACCCCTCCTTTCGCTTGCGGTTCAGAAAGCGTGGTTTTCTGTATCTTGTTTTTCGATTTCGTCTTGCTCGACGAAAAGCACGCCTTTTATCTATTCTTTCCTTGATGTCTGTGCGATGGTCAAGTTGCCCTAACCATACCACTTCTTGTCCTCGCAAAATCGCTAATCCTGTATGCCTGCTTCCATAGTCGATTTTTAGCCGATATGTTGCTTTAATTTCTGATTCGTCTACTGATTTTTTCAAGATGATGGTAAATGGAAATCGCCTGTAAATCGCCGCCTTCCCTTGTTTCAACAGCTTTCTTGCAACTGCTTCGTGACAAGGAGCAAGCGGACGTTTGTTTGTGTCTAACACAAAAACCATAGGGTTCTCCCCTTTCCTCTGCATAAAGCAGGTCATATTCTCCTCGACCATGTTATAGATGCTTGTTATGTGCAAGACACTAGCGCTACCCACCACGCTTGTTTAACCTTGCACGACAGAGGAACGGGCTGGAGAAGCACCCGAACGTGTCATGACATCTATAACGTAGGCTCTGTTTCAAGCCTTGGTCTGGTCAACATGGGGCTTACAAGCCCATGACTTTAGTCATTGGGTTGTTGACTTTCCATATAACCGCCCGTCACATTCATTATAGACTGATTATCCAGCACTACGTTCGTGCGTTTTTGACGATTTTTTAACATAAAAAAATCTCCACAAGCCATCGTGGAGATTTAAGCAAAATACAAAATATAAATGACCGCTGCAAGCACAATACGGTAAATGGCAAATGGAACGAGGCGAACACGATTAATTAAACGTAAGAAAAAGCGAATAGTAATTAACGCAAAAATAAACGCGCTAATAAAACCAACAACGAAAAATGGTAGCGCATCAAACGTGATGTACTGCCAGTTCTTCAATAACGAAATGGCGCTTGCTCCTGCCATAATTGGCACCGCCATAATAAATGTAAAATCAGCTGCAGCACGATGGCTCATGCCAACAAGTACGCCACCTGAAATGGTCGAACCTGAACGCGAAAACCCAGGCCAAAGCGATAAACATTGAACAAGACCGACAATAAACGCCTGCTTATACGTAATGTCATCTACAGTTTGTGCTACTGTTCGTTTTCCGAAACGATCCGCTGCGATCATCAACAAAGCTCCAAGCACGAGCCCAATGAGCACCGTTTTTGTGGAAAATAAATGTTCATCAATATAGTCTTCAAATAAAACCCCCAACACTCCAGCAGGAAAAAGACCAACGAAAATGTGCATCAGCGTCAAGCGTGGTCCTTTTCTCACTTCACCTTTTCGTAAATAAAGCAACTCAAAAAATTTATCTTTAAACACAACAACAGCAGCTAAAACTGAACCGAGCTGGATGACGACTTTAAACGTATTCGCCCCATATTTTCCTAAAAACTCGCTCGATTTTAGCCACATATCATCAACAATAATCATATGACCTGTCGATGAAACAGGTGCAAACTCTGTCGCTCCCTCCACTAGCCCTAAAATAAGCGCTTTAATTAGCTCTATGATATGCATGTATGTCCATCCTTTCTTGTTTGGTTAAATATGTATAATCCCTTACAGGCGCCTACTCTATTGTACTACAAACATTTTCATTGTACTACTTACATGCGAAAATTACTTAAAACAAGAAAAAAATGGCCACGCACAATAGTGCACATGGCCGTCTTTGTTTTATTTAATTCAATATTTACGCACATATGGGATAACCCATCGATCAATCCCAAACTTTCCTGCATTCGCTCCTGCAACAAGAATAAAAAATAATTATATAACAGATATTGATTTTTTAAATCTGTTATAATACAATGTAGCTAACAAAAGAAACGTGCGAAAGGGGTTTTGTTTATGGATATGTATACAAAAGCTTACCAAAGATACGTTGAAAAATGTCGTGAGTTCGGCATTGAAGCAATTGATTTAATCGAATTTATTCGCAATTTGACAACTGAACAAGTCCAACATATGATCCAAAGTTAAAGATTGGAGTGAAACGATGAACGGAGATACAGATGTAAACGTATAAATCCCCCATTTTATTCTGTAAACAGAATGAAATGGGGGATTTTTATAATTTTTTTATAAAAATATTTTTTATACTTTACTATTAAATATTAATTTAGTATAATTATAATTTGATAATCATTATCACTTCATTGTGTATACAACTGAGAGACAATTCATTTTATTTATATGCTAGAAAGGGGAATAAAAGAGTGGAAAACAAAAACGAACACGTATCCAAATGCCCATTCCATGGGAGCGTGACAAGTCACGCTTCAAACAAAACAACAAACAAAGACTGGTGGCCAAATCAACTAAACTTAAACATCCTTCATCAACATGACCGAAAAACGAACCCACATGACGAAACGTTCGATTATGCGGAAGAGTTTCAAAAACTTGACTATTGGGCGTTAAAAGAAGATTTACGCAAACTGATGACGACAAGCCAAGATTGGTGGCCTGCCGACTACGGTCATTACGGACCGCTATTTATCCGCATGGCTTGGCATTCGGCAGGAACGTATCGCATCGGTGACGGACGAGGTGGAGCATCAACAGGCACGCAACGTTTTGCACCGTTGAACAGCTGGCCAGACAATGCGAATTTAGATAAAGCACGTCGCCTGCTGTGGCCGATTAAACAGAAGTATGGCAATAAAATTTCGTGGGCGGACTTAATCGTATTAGCTGGCAACGTAGCCATTGAGTCGATGGGTGGAAAAACGATCGGGTTTGGCGCTGGCCGTGAAGACGTATGGCATCCAGAGGAAGACATTTATTGGGGTGCGGAAAAAGAATGGCTCGCTTCGGAACGTTATACAGGCGATCGTGAGTTAGAAAATCCGCTTGCTGCTGTGCAAATGGGACTCATTTACGTCAATCCAGAAGGTCCGGACGGTAATCCAGATCCGCTCGCAGCCGCACGTGACATTCGTGAGACGTTTAAACGAATGGGCATGAACGATGAAGAAACGGTGGCGCTGATCGCAGGCGGTCATACGTTTGGTAAAGCGCACGGAGCTGGCGATGCATCGCATGTCGGTCCGGAGCCAGAAGCCGCTCCAATCGAAGCACAAGGATTAGGTTGGATCAGCTCATACGGAAAAGGAAAAGGACGTGATACGATTACAAGTGGCCTAGAAGGCGCTTGGACACCGACACCCACAAAATGGGATAACAGCTATTTACAATTGCTTTTTGAATACGAATGGAAGCTCACGAAAAGTCCAGCTGGTGCGTATCAGTGGGAAGCAGTGAACTTAAAAGAAGAACATCTCGCTCCAGATGTCGAAGATGCGAACAAGAAAGTGCCACCGATGATGCTGACAACCGATTTAGCGTTACGGTTCGACCCAGCATATGAAAAAATTGCTCGCCGCTTTTATGAACATCCTGAAGAATTTGCTGATGCGTTTGCACGCGCATGGTTTAAACTTATTCATCGCGACATGGGGCCGAAAACGAGATATCTCGGTCCAGAAGTACCGAAAGAAGATTTCATTTGGCAAGACCCGATTCCAGCAGGCGATGTGGAATTAACTGATGCAGAAATCGAAGACATCAAAACGCGCATTTTGCAATCAGGACTAACAGTGAGCGAGCTTGTAAAAACAGCTTGGGCGTCCGCTAGCACATTCCGCAACTCCGATAAGCGCGGCGGAGCAAACGGTGCGCGTATTCGACTCGCTCCGCAAAAAGATTGGGAAGTAAACGAACCAGAGCGACTTGCCAAAGTGCTTTCCGTTTACGAAGATATTCAACGTGAACTTCCGAAAAAAGTGAGCCTTGCCGATTTAATCGTACTTGGCGGTAGCGCCGCTGTCGAGAAAGCTGCTCGCGACGCTGGTTTTGACGTTCGTGTACCGTTTATGCCTGGGCGCGGCGACGCAACCGAAGAACAAACAGATGTCGAAAGCTTTGCTGTATTAGAACCGGTTGCGGACGGATTCCGTAACTACCAAAAGAAAGCATACAGCGTCACGCCTGAGGAGCTGCTTGTCGACAAAGCGCAGTTGCTTGGCTTAACCGCTCCAGAAATGACTGTATTAGTTGGTGGATTGCGCGTGTTAGGGGCAACGTATCGCGACCTTCCTCACGGTGTATTTACGGATCGTATCGGCGTGCTAACGAACGATTTCTTCGTCCACCTCGTCGATATGAGCTATGAGTGGGTACCAAAAGAAGATGGCTTGTACGACATTCGCGACCGGAAAACAGGAGAAGTTCGTTGGACTGCCACACGTGTCGACTTAGTGTTCGGTTCGAACTCGATCCTCCGTTCGTACGCCGAATTTTACGCCCAAGACGACAACAAGGAAAAATTCGTCCGCGACTTTATCAAGGCTTGGGTAAAAGTGATGAACGCTGACCGCTTTGACCTGCGGAAAAAAACAAAAGCATCCGTTACAGCATAAAACCAAACAAGCAGGCGGACGATTGTCCCCTGCTTGTTTATTTCTCATAAATAACGACTCCGTCACGCTTAATTTGCTGTGCGATTTCTTTGTTCAACGAGTCAGCAAACAACACATCGAACGAATAAATACCGACGATTTCATCAATCGCATCGATGACTTTCCACTTTTGCTTTCCTATATAATCGATGCACAAGTCAATATCGGAGTTGTAACGCGCCGTTCCTTTCGCGCGCGAGCCGAATAAAATAACTCGTCGGATCTCTTCTTCACTTTGAAAATATGCCATTAGGCGTTCAAATACGGTTTGGTTAATTCCATATGTTGTCACGATCAATCACGAAACTTACGCAAGGAAGCCCCTGCCTTTAGGCACGGGGAGGAATTGCACCTTACGCAAGTTCCGCCACCCCCTTTCCATAAGCATATCCGTCAAATCGCTGAATGACTTGGACATATCTATAATTTATTCCTTGTGCGATACGTTTACCGTCCTTGCCTTTAATATCGAAACTTCCAGTCTTTCTACATGCGACTTCGCCAAACCAAACGCCTTGATATTTCCCTCTTGGGATAACAGCCTTAACCATGTCCCCTGTTTGGAAGCCAAAGAAGAACTTTTGTCTTGCAAGATAACCTCTTGGGAAGCCATATCTATCTAGGTTTGTACGAGAGCGACTACCACGCCCTTTTGCCTTGATAAATAACACTTCTTTTGTTTTGAAATATAAGTGATTTGTTGTGCTTTCGCCTACACAACAAGCGTCAAAATAATGTGTTTTCGGCAAGTCTAAACGAATACGATTCATTTTTGTTCGTGCACCTGTTCCACACTCGACATCTAATCCTGTCTGCTTTAACACTTCATACACTTTCCATCTTGTCGAGTTGATAGCACTTGTATCCTTTAATGTTTCTTTGACTTGCTTTTGAATGTGCGGATACCCGAATTCTTCTGCTGTCTTACTTCCTTTGCGCTGATTACAGTCATGACAGGCAAGACATAGGTTATCCACTCGGTCTGTTCCACCTCTCGATTTTGGAATGATATGCTCCACTTCAAGTGGAACATTTTCTTTTCCGCAATAACAACACTTCCGCCCAAACTTTTCAAGCAAATACTCCCGTACTTCATATCCTTGTAGCGTGCCTTGTTGATACTCTACACCATTGATTTCAGGATTTCGCATGAGTTGCGTGTCGAATTTGGCATTTTCGTATGATATATACCCAATGGGGCATAACTTCTTTAGGCGGTTAACCCATGTTTGGATATTTTGCACACGACTCTCTAGTGATGACGGCAACCACCCCTCCTTTCGCTTGCGGTTCAGAAAGCGTGGTTTTCTGTATCTTGTTTTTCGATTTCGTCTTGCTCGACGAAAAGCACGCCTTTTATCTATTCTTTCCTTGATGTCTGTGCGATGGTCAAGTTGCCCTAACCATACCACTTCTTGTCCTCGCAAAATCGCTAATCCTGTATGCCTGCTTCCATAGTCGATTTTTAGCCGATATGTTGCTTTAATTTCTGATTCGTCTACTGATTTTTTCAAGATGATGGTAAATGGAAATCGCCTGTAAATCGCTGCCTTCCCTTGTTTCAACAGCTTTCTCGCAACTGCTTCGTGACAAGGAGCAAGCGGACGTTTGTTTGTGTCTAACACAAAAACCATAGGGTTCTCCCCTTTCCTCTGCATAAAGCAGGTCATATTCTCCTCGACCATGTTATAGATGCTTGTTATGTGCAAGACACTAGCGCTACCCACCACGCTTGTTTAACCTTGCACGACAGAGGAACGGGCTGGAGAAGCACCCGAACGTGTCATGACATCTATAACGTAGGCTCTGTTTCAAGCCTTGGTCTGGTCAACATGGGGCTTACAAGCCCATGACTTTAGTCATTGGGTTGTTGACCTCAAGCACAACAAGCCCTAAATCGGGGCCAATAATGACAAAATCCGGTCGTCTCCCCCGAATCTCCGGTTCATAATAGACAATATAGTCATCTGGTAAATACGTTTTTAGCGTTCGAAACAACAACCGCTCCCCTGCTGTTGCACTCGAACGAATCGTTTCCGGAATCGTGTACGCCATCTCAACCAGCTCCAGTGGAAAATAGGATTTTTATACCATTATAATATAAAATAGGTGGGTTGTGGCTAGAAGAATGAAAGTTTCTTTAATGGTCAATAAAATCGCTCACTCGAAAATGGAGTGAGCGATTAATTTTCCGACAAGTTAAACTTCCCAGCTATATATAGCCCTCCTCGGGAATAGTATCTGGGATTATTAAATTCATCACCACAACCTGTACTTAGCACAAGTGATGTTTTAACCTTCCCAAGAATGCTAGAAACGTATCTATCACCGTTCCAACCCCACTGAAAAATAAAGCAATTAAACATACACACCCTTACTTACGATACCATCTGCTCAACGATTTTTTGTTGAATGTCCGATACATTAAATGGAACAATGATATTTTCCCTGAATCCGTGACAAAACATCTTTACAATGGTCGCAAACCGTTGATACGATAAGGGAAAACGACGTTGACGATTCTTCATCAAGTAGGTGAATGTGATGAAAGATTTCCCGATTCGGTTTGTATTGACAGATGAAGCGATTACTCCAAGTGCTGGGCTTGCTCTCGTGGGCTACTTACTGCACCAAACGAAGCTGGATAAACGAGTAAACGCACTTCGGCTCCCAACGGTTCGTCGAGATGTGCACATTTCCCATAGCGACGTCATTCGCTCGATGATCGGCTTGCTTGCCACAGGAAAAACGGATTTTGATCATATCGAAGCGTATCGTCAGGACGATATCTTTTCGACATCAATGGGCATTCGGCACGTACCTTCCTCCCCAACGTTGCGACAGCGTCTCGATCAGCTCGCTTGTCTTCCGATGACCGAAACCATCATTTGGGAGGAATCGATGCGTCTGTTGGTTCGACAACACGCTACCTTGTCCCCTTGTTGGGCGAAAGGGAAAACGACATGGCTTCCCCTTGATATAGATGCTTCCCCATTTGACAACTCCGATACGAAGAAAGAAGGAGTGAGTCGAACGTATAAAGGATTTGACGGTTTTACGCCGTTGTTTGCGTACGCAGGGAAGGAAGGGTATATCGTTCATGCCGAGCTGCGTCCAGGGAAACAACATGTACAAGACAACATGCCTTCGTTTTTAACTACCGCCATCCGTCGAGCTCGTCCGCTGACCTCGTCTCGTCTGCTTGTCCGCATGGATGCAGGAAACGATGCGGAAGCGAATGTGCACGTATGTCTAAAGGAAGACGTGGACTTTGTCATCAAGCGAAACTTACGCCGAGAATCGAAAGCGCTTTGGTTCCAGATCGCTTCGCAAAAGGGCAGACGCGTCGATGATGGACAAACAGAAGGAGTACAAACGTATGAGTTATGCCTTCCACAGACAGCAGCAATCGATGGACACACGTATACGTACGTTCAAGTCACCCAAGTGACGGAACGAACGATGGAACGAAATGGACAGCTGATGCTCGTTCCTGATTACGAAGTCGAAAGCTACTGGGTGCGCCTCGAAGGATACGAGCATGTTCGAATGAGTGATGTGCTCGCATTGTATCACGATCATGCGACATGCGAACAGTTTCATAGCGAACTGAAAAGCGACTTAGATTTAGAGCGACTTCCATCAGGGAAGATGAAAACGAATGCGCTCGTGTTAGTCATGGGAGCATTCGTGTACAACCTTCTTCGCCTGATTGGACAAGATCTATTAAGCGATCCGAGACATCCATTACATCATAAAGTGAAACGCCGCCGCATCAAGACGATCATTCAGACGGTGATCACGATGGCAGGTCGACTCGTCCGCCGATCACGACAGATCTGGATGAAACTGACGCGAAGGAGTGGCTATAGCGAGCCCCTACTGAACATTTACATAAAATGGAGAGAAGGAGCATAACGAACGATTGTTCGCAATTCTGTACTCATCCTAACCCTCTGTCCTTTTTTGTTTTTTCTTTGGTTTATATACCTAAAAAGGATATTTATTTCATTTCCGAGAGTGAAGATGACATCTGTTTTAAACATAAAAAGGGAATTGTGGATCACGCATCCATAAAACCAGCAAAAAAGTCAAAGTCGATGTCAATCCATCACGGATTCAGGATTTTCCGCTAAATCTCGTTTGTTTTCTAACAGTTCATGCATTAACTCTTCCACTGTACCATTCGGAAAGTTTTTCTTATCTGTTGTGATAATGTGATATACATAGACGTCTTTTTGTTGACCGATACGATACACACGGTCTGTCGCTTGGTTTTCAATCGCTGGATTCCACCATCTTGTATAGTGAATGACATGATTCGCACTTGTTATCGTTAATCCGACACCGGCGGCTTTAGGGGAAAGAATCATAATCCCAAAGCCAGGTACCTCATTAAAACGTCGCACAATTTCTTGTCGATTCGGGGTATCCCCATCAATCACAGGAACAGAAATACCATACATACTCATAAATAAACGTTTTAAAATAAAGTGCAATTTGCGAAACTCAGTAAAAATGATAACTTTCTCGTTTTTCTCCTTGATTTTTTCAATGATTTCAATCGTTTGCTTCAACTTAGGGACTTCTGCATATGAGAGATTTTCATATTGTGAGATGATTGCACCTGGGTGCCCATACAATTGTCGCAACCTCATTAACATATTTAAAATAGCGATTTGTCCCATTTCTTTTGTCGCCAGCATGGATGATGCAATATCTTGTTGAATCAGCGATGCTTCCACATAAAATGGTTCCACTACATATTTTTTTGGCAAACGATCATCTAAAATTTGTTGTTTTGTCCGACGTAAATAATAAGGCTGAAGCACTTTTAATAACCCGTCATAATTCATCGTTTCCACGAATTTTGCGCGAAATTCTTTTAACGATCCCATCGCCCCCGGCTGGACGAAGTCCATAATAGCCCAAAGCTCATCCAAGCTATTTTCTACCGGCGTCCCTGTCATCGCCAATCTAAACTGAGCTTGCATCGCTCGAATTGCACGCGAACGTTGACTCGTGTGTGATTTAATATTTTGCGCTTCATCACAGATGATGGCTTGAAACTTAACCTTCCCTAATAACAATTGGTCAATCTTTAATGTATCGTAGCTCGTCATGACAATGTCGAATTGCGAAATAAATTCAGCAGATTTAATTCTCTGGCTGCCTTTATGAACATACAACTTATTCATCAATTCCGGAGCAAATTTACTGATCTCTTCAATCCAATTCTCAATTAAGGCGATGGGAAGAACTAATAAAGTCGGGCCTAATTGATTTTTATTTTTTTGATGCAATAAAAATGTGATGACTTGAATCGTTTTGCCAAGCCCCATATCATCCGCAAGCAATCCGCCTCTCCCTTGATCTGCCAAGTTACAGAGCCAACGAAATCCTTCCACTTGATGATCGAATAAGGTAGCTCGTAACCCGTCTGGAATAGGATAATGATAAAACGACTCCTCTTTAGCAGTATCAACTTTATACTCTAACGCTTCCTCATTATCTTTTATATCAAGCATAAAATGACGCTTGAGAGGCTCATCAACATCTTGCGGCAACTCAAGTAGCTTCCTACGAAGCGCAGGATCTAAATAGATCCATTTCCCGTTATATTCCACGTATTGCTGGTGCGGATGCTTCATCATTAACTCTCTCAGAAACTCTATATCATAAGGAACTTGCATCCCACTCGTTTCATCAAACCATTTTAACCCGGTACCCTCGTGGGAAATTGGCCGAACTCGCTCAATCTGTACAATTCCTTTCACACGATCAGAAAATTTCTCCAAATCAATTAAATAATCATGTTCTGGCAATACCGCTGCCGGGTTCTCAAAAAATAACGGTACCTCTTCCCCAAAAATATGCCGCTTTTTACTTAGATGAACTAAATCTTCGTGAACACGCGGAGTACGAACAAAACGATCCCTTTTCTCCCCGTTTTTAAATCCTTTCTCGAGTAACGGTTGATTTAAATACATCGTTTCTAACTCATTTCTTCCAACAGGAACTAGCTCAATATGATCATGGCTATGCACTTTAATGTCTAAATCATATTGATCAACCACATGGTACGTTTCGTTTTCAAGGAAATGTTCTAATTGGATGCCTGCTTCTTTTGCGAGTTGTTGACAAATGCCAACTTTTTGATACCCTGATTCGTAACTTTGCGAAAGTGCTTTCTTTAAGTGATATACTTTTTCTGGAAGTAAATACAACTCGTCTTTCACATGATAAAAAGCACCGATCGGTCTACCGATTCGGTCTAAATTCCGTCCACTTTTATCAAACAATCGCAAAGCTAACTGCCCCTCTTGCGGCAAGGACTGCAATAATAACTGTCCATCTACTTCTGTTTCTTCTATAGGCAACGATAATGTGCGCAACGTTTCCCGTCCTTGTTCATCACGCAACAGTTCGTAATAATGATCATACGGTAAGACCGAATCAACGAGCACCCCTGCATCGAACAATTCTTCCCACGCTACATATTGTTGAAAGCCGTTATATCGATAATACGTTTCAATCTCCTCCTTAGATAACGGAAGACGAACATCACGAACTGTTTTTCCGTCTTGCACTTGAAACGATAGATGAATCCCGCCCTCAGTCGGTGTCAAAATCACCTTCATCTCTTTCTGCTTCTTTTTGAAGAAGAACATCCCTTCGTACCTCCCAACCAAGTTCGCGACGAAGCCATGCATCAAACTTATACTGCCAATCCCCGTTATGAACTAGCCATCCCCCAGGAAGGGTCAAATCTTTGTTCATTAGTTCGCTTCGTTTTACCTCCCTCGACTTCATCCAAGAGTGGCTATACTTTTCTCTTTCTGCTAACATTCGGTCAATTTTAGGCTGAAAATGTTTTTGAAAAACAGCAGAACTGTAAATGTACACGGCCCCTGTTCCTAATACTTCCATAATGACAACGTCTGAAAAATACATGATAAGCGTCGAACGCCCATCCGTGACGACAACATCTTCTAACTTACTAATAAATTTTTCCCAATATCTGTATCGCTCATGGTTTTGGTCTACATCCCCAAAAAAATCCTTCATTTCTAACTTCAATATCCATTGAGCAAAGCGTCGCTTTTCTTCCTCCCCTACATACCGCCACAACATCGGTTTCCTTCTATATGTTTTTAATTTCTCAAATATAAGCTTTCCTAACGGTTTAACATGATTCAACTTACACTTATGAATCAATTGATGTGCCATTTTTTGTTGTTCTTCATTTGTTGCTGAGATAAACAGTTCTTTGTAAAGCGATTGTTCTTGAAGAAAAAATTGTTCATCTGCTAAATTAAAAATTTCCATTAAAACTAACTTGAAAAGTGGGAAGTTTTTCTTCAGATAGAACGTCTCTAACTCCTCTAAAATCCCTTTTTCGCTCCCATATGCTTCGGTTGCTAAATACAAAATTGGATCTTTACTCACTAAAAATTTCCGCCATTTTCCCGCTTGTTTCTCTTCCATTCTTTTCTCAAGCCTCTCTTTATGAGAAGCGTAAGAGTACTTTAAAATTTTCCACAACTCATCTAAGTTGCACGTTTGATACACAACATCCACCATGACACGAAACAACCGACGTTCGTTTTTCGCCGTTTGTTGAAACACATGAATCATTGCTTTTTTTATATCTTCTGGTAATTTTTCATCGTATAAGTTAGGCAAAAGCAGCTTTTCCCGTCTTGATAATTTATTTGCCCAGCGAATGAATGCGGTTTCTGAAAGAAATGACTTGCTTTGGAACTCTTCTTTCAATTGCTCTAATAACCCACGATATTTTTCATTACTATTTTCTATTTTCTTTTCTAAAAGTGGCTGCCGTTTTTCACGCAGCCACCCTTGCAATAAAGACGGTTTATATTCATATCTCATTCGTTCACCAACTTTTCAATGGCTTTAATCGCTTCATCTTCTTTCAGACGGAATAAAAATTCTACTCGTCGTGAACGCTCAGGGTCATATTGTCCTTTTTCATTTGTCAATGGACTGCTAAAGCTTCTCCCATTTGCTGTGATATATTTCTTCGAGAGTTCCCGTTCCTTAAAGTTCGGAAATTGATCGCCATAAATATATGCCAAAACAGAATACGCCCTTGCTTGAGATAGAGACATATTGTACATGTAAGTCCCTTGTTTATCTGTATGCCCTTCAATAATAATGCTAGAAATTTCGTTTCTAAATCGATCTTGCAATAAAATCCCTAAATATTTCGGAATAAATTTTTTGAGAAATACTTTCCCTTCCTCTGAGATTTCTGAAGAATTTGTTTTAAACAATATACTTCCTGGAAAACGAATCGCCCCGGTTTGTTGATCAATTTCGATAGACATATTCGATTTTTTAAATTCTTCTGTTAGTGCTTGAATAATTTCTGTCTTAACACTCACCACTTCTTTAATTTGCTTTTCTTTTTTTTCAAGTAGCTCACGATAATCAAGAATAACAACCATAAGCAGCAGGGCAAACACCATGAGCATTGCACTCATAAGATCAGCATAAGACATCCAGTAGTTTACCTCTCCTCTTTTTCTGTACCTCATGATGCTGCCCCTGCTTTCATCTTATCGAGATGTTCTACCACTTCTTCAAACGTATCAATGAACTCTGATTGTACTTCACTAAATTGGTAAACAAGATTGCTTACTTCTTGTACCGCTTTCGTCAACGTCTCATCGAAATGGTGATACGTTTTACTTAAACCACTATCAACGTTTTCAGCGAAATCTTTCATCGACAAATGTAACGCATCTGTTATTTTTGTGAGTTGTTCTTTCGTCGTTGTCCAATTTTCTTCAAGTACACTTAGCTGCTTTGTTATGTCTTGCATATACATTTTCGTTGTTTGCAATGCATTTTCTACCGTTTCGTTCGTTTGTGTTCTTAGGTGAACAAGCTCAGGCAACAATTCATTTTGTATCTCCTGCATATGTAACAGCTGCTCTTGTAGACGCCTAATATCTCCAGCTACATCCTTCAACTCTGGAGCTAAAGGTGTCAACACAGAAACAACCGACTGAATATTGGTTAGAAGAACCTCCGATTCTTGTAGTGTCTTTTGCTGCATGACAAGCGAGCGTTCAAAGCGTTCGGCCATTTCTTTGAATGAATGTGATAAAGAGTCCGAAGTCGTCACGATTTGTTGAAGGAGCGTTTCATACTTTGCCTCTAACTGAGCGTTAAATTGCTTAAATCCTTCGGTTAAGTCGCTATATTTCTCGACTAGCGTCTGATTACTTTTGACAATTTCATGTTGAACAGGAAGCTGCTCTTTTGTCATTTGTTGAATATGTTGGAACGTCAATCCTAAGTTCTCCATGACACTCGCTGTTTCTTTATAATGATTTCTCATTCCTTCTAACTCAAGGGTCATCTTCTCAAATTGTTCAAACATTTTTTCTGTACGTTCTAGCGTGGTTGCTTGACTCTTTTCCGTACTTGCAAAGTTTTCAATTAATCTCTCAACCGTTATCATCATTTGTTGTTGAAGACTTTGTGCATCTTGAACGAGTGTAGTAAAGTGCGTAATCGATTGCTGCGTTCCACCGGTAATTTGATCAACTAATCGACTCGTGACGTCATGGCTCGTATTTTTTGTCAACTCGATTTGTGACTCAAGTAATTTAGACTGATTTTCTACCCCTGCTTGCAATTTAGCGAACTGATCGGTTAACTGACTAAACGCCGATTGTATATTTCCTTGTGAATGTTGAATCGTCGCTACCACCGGCTGCATCGCTCTTTCCAATGCGTCTGTTAACAATGTTTTTAAATGATCCGCTTGATTTCTCGAGATTTTCTCTAGACGGTTTAAAAACAGTTCCTCATCGTCTGTACTCAATAAAAAGTCGAGCTTCTCTGAATGCCAATCAATAGCTTTATCAAGCCGCCCGCTGATCCAGCGGTCAAACACTGTCCATAACAACGATAAGGAAACTCCCCATACCGATGTATAAAAGGCCACTTTCATTCCACCTAACAGACTGCCTATTCCAGAGCGCAACGCTTCTGTACCTCCAGAATTATTCAACTCAGAAAGCCCCACGGACAAACCAATGAACGTACCAAGCACCCCAATGCTGACGTGAATACCTGCTCCCATGTCCATTAAATGACGATATCCCATGTGATAATGCATCACATCGAATCCAAAAAACGGATCCACTTTGATACGCTCATCCTCATTTTTTTGTGACACTCGCTCATAATAGCGCTCCCATAACTCTTTATATTTCGATTTTTTCACATTTGCAAAAAGAGCATGTAACTCTTGATCGATTTCACTAGGAGCGACACCACTTGAACGAGTAAGTTCCATGAGCTTCGGCTTCAAATAGTTCATTACATCCATTTCCTTTTTAATTCTCATAAACTGAAAAATAATCATGGAAATAAACAAGAACAACTGAAAATAAAGAAAAATATCCGTAAACCCTTTATTTCCTATTTTATCAATAAGTGAAAACAAATGTTCAAAAACAGTATACAACGCTTATCACCTTCGCTCTTCTAGTGGAATTAGTAGATTATTAACAACATTATTTTACATATTCTTTTCATAGAAGTTAATACTTTTTAGTTGGAAATGCTAATTTAACTATGTACAAAAATGATTGTTTAAAGCTATATAGTTTCTCTCATTACCTTAGGGCAACTCTACATGGAGAGGCGGGCATGATAGCTTTGTTAGGCGGAGCCAGCTATTGATATTGCTGGCTTCTTGGCTCGTAAGTCATGCCCGTAGAGGCTCCATGTCAAGTTATTACTATCCACCACTTAATAACATAATTATCCATAAAATCATTTTTGTACATCACTATGCAATCAAAATTGTGCATTCTTATTTTGACATTTACACTTTTTAGAAACGCAAGATTGGTATTTCGTAACAATTTGTCGTAAAAAACGTCGCGAAGAAAAGGTAACTATTCATCCCGATAGTAGTATGTAAAGGAGCGCAACACAAATAAGGCATCCCCGTAATAGAAAATGCCCTAAGTGGTAGAAAGAACACGATCGAGCGTTTCGCCTGTCAACAGAAGACATAACGAATCCCACACGTTTTTTTCGTGTTTCGTCAGTGTGGAAACGATGCTTCTTGTGATACAAAAAGACTGGGCGAATGTTTCTTCGCGAAACGTACCCGAAATGTTCTCTTTGACTTTAACCATGCGAAGATCGCGTTCGGCTTGGTTGTTGTCAAAGGGAACATGCACTTCACGTAAGAAACGCAACACTTCTTCCTTTCGTTTTTGAAGGCGCCGAACAAAAGCGAGTGCTTTTTTCGGAAGAGGCGTGGTCGTTTCCAATCGGTTTTGTGCTCTTTCTAGGATGCGATCATACACTCGTTCCCATCGTTTCGCTTCTTCTTCGGAAAGCGCACCGTGATGGGCTTCGACAGCCTGTTTGGCAGCTAACAGAAACGTCGTCATGCGCGATGCCCACATATGCCCTTGTTCGATGAAGCCTTTTAACTCACGCAAATGATGGGCGTGACAAAGGGCATGGGTGGCTTGCGTGTATTTCGGATACGTACCGAACCCATCATGCATCATCGTTCCTTGATATCGGGGAAGAATCCCAATATCATCAGTCGCTTTCTTTCCACGAGAAACGTGAGGAGCCAAGTACGTATATTTCGATGTACACGCGACATGCACCCATGCGAGTTTCCCATTGATGCGCAAACTCGTTTCATCGACATGCAGGATGTTGGATTCAAGTAAGGCGTCTTCGATGACGTCCATATTTGATTCCAGCGCTTCGCGTCCTCGTTTCACCATATTGGCAAGAGTTCCCGTACTAATCGAGTGTTGATATAACGCTTCGATTGTATCACTTAAACGCTTGTACGGGATCAATTGGATATGATGTAAATAAACAACGAGCGCCGTGAGCCGTGGACCGTATTGCACATGATTCGTGACATGGGATGGGAATTCGGCTTGTTGAACACATCGGCAATGTGGACACGATTTCACTTCACGTTCATGTTGTGTCACCTCGATCGGCACAGGAGGGACATCAAACACTTGACGGATATCGACTTTGAACGATTTGACTTCACGCAAAGAAGCCCCACATCCTTGACACGTATGCACACGGTGGACGACACGATGATGTGGATGTTCCACTTGACGGAGCGTCGTTCCTTGATGTCCTTCTTGTCCGCCTGGCTTGTTGCCAGATGGTTGACGAGAAGAACGTGTGTTGGCAAAACGGTCAGAAGATGGGGGCAAATGGCTATTGGAGCTGTTTTTTTTCGTGCGTGCTTCCAGCTCTTGAACACGGTACTTCAGTTGTTCATTTTCTTTGCGTAGTTGTTTGTTTTCGTGACGCAAATGTTCATTTTCTTGAACGAGTTGATGAATGAGCTGTTTTTGTTGTTGAACTTTGCCGATTAAGCTCTCAACTGTAAATACAGCTTGTTGTACCGTCAACATGCGATTCACCTCCTTGTCTATCAGTATTCACATCATAGACAGGGAAAGAAGAAAATATTCAGCTCACTTTATGATGTGGCTGAATAGTTACTTTTTTCTTCATACTTGCTTTCCTCCTCGTTTTTTTAATTATCCCCAAAATTACCAATATACTATAAAATTGGTAGATTTATAACAGCGAACAGTGAAAGGCACTGTTCGCTATAAGTCGATACAAGATCCATTTCCCACACAAAATAGATTACAATTCGAAAAACGCGAGATCCTCACCGTTACTTGAAGGAATTAATGTACGTCGGTCAAGAAGTTGATTTCCCCATTCGCACGACGTTTCGGAAACAAACCCACAAGCGTGACAAGCTGCACCGTTAGCGAACAGTGACAGGTACTGTTTGCTAGTATTTATATCTATGCTTAAACTGTTCCCCCATTTCTATCTTTCGACAAAAGACGATTTTTTATATAAAATTAATGAAATTTACTGTAAAATATACATAGAATGTATTTTAATCCCCTTCGTATGCAACTTTTGAAAGCCTAAATATATTTTTGGAACTATAGTCCTGCGGTAATATGTCAAGGTGAAAAATCATCGAAATTGGAAATTCGATTGTCCGATGACCCGAAAAAAGGCAATACTTAAGAAGCCCAGTCTTGTCTTATGTCATTAACTGGGTTTTAATGCAAAATCAGTTAGATCGATACCCCTATCGATCTTCCCCCTTTCTTGGCGTGTAGATTTGACCGTTGCGTAGCAGCGCATCGATCACACGCACGAGTTTTCGAGCGGTGAGGACGAGGGCTCGTTTGTGTTGGTGCTTTGGTACTTCCTCATACTTCTTCCGGTAATAGGTGCGAAACGACGCATCATGCCGTTGTACCGAGTTGGCAGCCTCCACTAGGTAGTAACGGAGATAGCGATTGCCGGAACGAATGAGGGAAGTCTCCTCGGCTTGGAACCGACCGGACTGGTGCTTAGACCAAGTCAAACCTGCATACTTTGCTAAGGCGGCTTGGTTGTCAAAGCGCTCGATTTGTCCAATTTCGGCTAAGATGCCAGCGGCGTAGACCGGACCAATGCCGGGAATCGTTTGTAACGTATTTGGGATGCCTTCCAAATGGCGAGTAATCGCTTTATCTAGCTCTTTAATTTGCGCTTGAAGGCTACGGATGGATTGAATCGATAGCCCTAAAAGCAAGTCGATGGAATCCTCGACACATTTGGAAAGCCGATACGACGAACGAGCCGCCTTTTGAATGGACTTGGCGATGCATTCCGGATCGGCAAAGCGATTGCGTCCTTTTTGGCGCAAGAAGTCAGCGAGCTGTTGCACGTCCATCTGACTGATTTCGTCTAAGCTAAACGACTCGAGAAGAAGCTCTAAGATGGCATGTCCGAACACGGAGCTGTCCACCTCTTGGGTAAAGGAACTGCACTTGTAAAACAAGTGTTGGAGGAAGTACTGCTTTTCCCGAGTCAGCTGATGGACGAGATGATAGCGCATGCGCGTGAGCCGTTGAAGGGCGATAAACTGTTCTTGCATGACAGCTGTCACTTTCAAACGGCCAAAGCGAAGCCGATCGGCGATGATCCACGCATCGATGCCGTCCGTTTTATCCAAGTCAGTGTACGCTTCTTTAAATTTGCGAATGAGCTTTGGATTGATGGTAAACACCTTGACATTCCAAGACTTCAGCTCCTCCTGTTGGTGGAAAAACATCGCTGGATGCCAGCTGTAGACCGAAGTGGCTTCCATCCCGATGAGAATTTCGGATGGTTGGAGCTTGTTGGCCCACAGGAGGATTTGATCGCGAAGGAAGGTCGCGCCAAGGAGATGATTGTCCACCTTGAATTGGGCGCACGTGTTTCCTTCTTGATCCATGATACACGTGTATAAGTCCGTTGAGCTCACGTCAATCCCGACGTAGAGTTTCATGAGATCACCTCCAATCGTAGTAGGATCGTGGGGTTGGGACTCTTCGGGATGCCCCCGGACCGCGCCTGTTGACCAGTCACCCTCGCATATGAGAACTCACGTTGGGCCATGGGCTGCCTGGAAGCTGCTCCTTCCAGCATGGGAAACCAACGGGAACAGCCTGCGGGTTAGAAGTCCGAACAGGAGCCGGGGAGACAGACTTTCTAAGTAGTCAAAGCTACAGGAGAGAGAAGAGTGTCCCCGATGATCCTAAGACCATTATCCAAGAACATCGCGAAAAGTCCAACCCCGATGTAGTGCCATCCACGGGGGAGGGGCGCGCCCCTCCCCCGTGGGCAAATCACTTACACATATGCGATTGTCAAGGAGCATATCCAACTGGAAATTCGATTTAAAAATCTTTCTAAACATACTATACGAGGAGAGAGTAATGTGAAAAACGGTCCTGTTTATAGCAATATCTCAATGATTAATCGAGCATTCCGTACACTTGGTTCCCCGCTTCATCGTGATCTTATTGTCGATTTCGTTCGTACACATTGGGGAAATGGGAGAGGTCTTCCTGTTGAAGAAGCGAGAAATTTTGTCAAGCTTCCCCTTGAAGCACAGTTTTATTATGAAAAAACGGAGGAAGATGATCATTTTTCTCGCAAAGAAATTCACAATAAGAAATTAGATAGATTATATCATCAAATGAAGATAAATCCTTATCCGCAACTTTATTCCAGATCACTTCAAATTACCATGAGTGACATTTATTTAGATCCGAGATTTGATACTATTTCCTCTGAAGATGGAAATATCTATATTGTATTAAGTAAATGGAATTTATTAAATGATTTAGTCTTTCGCTACATGCTCAAAAACCATATTGACAAAATCCCCGTTTCTGACGTGTACCGGAGTGTTTTATTGAAATATTCAATTGACGACCCTTATGCTTATTTTTTTCCAAAAATTGATCCGCGTTTTTTTGTTGATCGGAAACAAATGGTCTCACTTGTTGAAAAAAACGATCTTGACTCATTTATTTCCATTCAAATAACCGATTATATTAAAGAAAAAGTCGCACTTAGCATACCTACTATTAAACAATTTGTAATGCATAAGGAAGGTTTTGTAAAAATTCGTGATGTCATTCGACATGTTTTTCAATTACAGCCCCATCAAGCGCTATTTTCTTCATATTTTGCAGCTATTAAACGGATTGTTCCTTTATTAGATAGTGAACTTATGTTAATCAATGAAGATGAAGATTCGTTAGCATATTCGACAATTGAAGAACATCCAGTCATAGAAGTAAAACAACGACTATACGGAGTTACTAACCTTTCTTCGATCTCTGAGCGCATTGAAGAATTAGATAACTCTAAAGAATCTTCACATTCCATATTAACAAAAACAAGAACTGTCAATACTACAACACGAACGAAAAAAAGGGAGAAGCTAAGCTATACTTTACGCTATTACGATCGAATTCAAGAGACGTTAGCTGCACACTATTTTACGGACTGGATTCAAAATAGTTGTTTAATCGTTCACTTCTTAGACAATGAAAAATCAATCCCTCTTATCTTTCGTTACGATGAACATAAAAATATTTTATATGGGCAACACCTTAGCAATTTGATGATTGATTACGATTTAGAGCCAGGCCAAAAACTAGAGTTCTTCCTTGAAAATGAACAATTGTATATGAGGCTAGGGGCTTTTGACGAGAAGGCACATACTGAACAAATGAAATATGAAGATATCGCAAAGCTTTCTCAAATGAAACAGCACGGCACTAAGTCGCTAATGCAACAGTTAGCAGAACTGCTCATGCTTCATCCATCAGGATTACATATTCGTGAAATAGTTCGCGATATACAGGAGGAGAGTAGTTACGCTGAGAGCAGCATTCGTAACACCTTATCTTCCTATCCTTTTTTTGAAAATATTGAAGGGAAAGTAGGATATTGGAGGTTTAATCCTCGTCAATGGAGAAAAAAATACATGGAAATTCCAAAAGAAAAAAAGGAATACTCCAAAAAGGAGTACTTTCCTTCATTACGTCAAATATTTAAACATCGGGCACTTGCTTCAAACAGAACAAAGCGCCGTTTAACTAATCGCCAGTATAAAGTATTACCGAAAGAAACGTTTCTTTCACTGGCGTGGGAATACTACTCTTTTACAATTTATCAATATGCAAAAAATTTTTCTTCTTCGCTTATTCCTTTAGAGGATCTTTATCAAGAAGCCTATTTTGCTTTGAATAAAGCATATAACCGCTATAATCCAGATATGGGCGGAAGTTTTTATCATTATTTTCGGCGGCATTTATTTGCACATCTTCAGCGTTACAAATTAAATCATTGTAGTCTTATTAGAATCCCGATTCACCGAATCATGCAGCTTATGAAAGAAGACCAAACAATTGAATCCCAACTATCAGCAAATGAACAGACCGTATCACCGGATTATGATTATATGTTATACAAGACAAATTATATAAGCTTTGAGGAACTTTATTCGCAGTACGATGATGAAGAAGCAAATGATGAAATACGCGCACGCCTGTATTGCTTCTTCCAAAACCCTATGTACGAGGATGATAGTATAAAAAGAAACGTAAATATTGACTACTTGCGGATCGAGGAACCTGAGGAATGCCAATGGCTCCAAGACGAAAATAGCTATGAGGAAAAAATATGTGATTGTCTGCTAGTAACCGCAGCTCTCCGCTACTTAAAACAAAATGCAAAAAACGACAAAGAATACAACGTAATTTTATATCGCTACGGTTTTTTGACAGGAGAGGAAATGACGTTGCAAGAAGTTGCAAATGTATACGGCATTTCCCGTGAAAGAGTGCGCCAAATTGAGAATAAAGCATTAGAGAAGTTAAAAAAATGGTTTCCTTATCAGAAAAGGATGTATTCAATGGATATTTTGGGTAAGTAACGCGTCATGCAGTGCATTTTGTGTGCTTATTACTGCAAATGAATAGCAAGCTGACTTTTGTGAATGTGAAAAGGAGTAGCGATGGTCAATGCCATCGCTACATCCGTTAAGAATGAACGATCCGACACAATACCCTTTTCTCACATAAAATAGATTACAATTCGAAAAACGCGAGATCCTCACCGTTACTTAAAGGAATTAATGTACGTCGGTCAAGAAGTTGATTTCCCCATTCGCACGACGTTTCGGAAACAAACCCACAAGCGTGACAAGCTGCACCGTTAATCGTAGACTGTAATTCAAATCGTGCATCCGAACAATGGGGATCCGATGAACAATGTTCCATTTTCTCTAATGCACGCACGAAGATCTCATATAGGTTATCAGGCTTAGACAATTCAATTAATCCGCCTAATCCACCTTCTGAGTCCGTAGAAGCCGTGTAGATTAGTACACCATGCATTTCCTCGTTACAATACAGCCTTTCCCGCAACGACGTAGTGGCGTATCCAGAAAACCTCGCAAATTCTTGAATCATCGCATGACTGAACGTATGAATTAATATATGACGAGCTTTTAAATGAATAGATGTATTCCCCATTTGTTGCCGCCGTTTATTGTAACGATCAAAAATGGTATATAGTTCCTTTTTTACACACTCTCTATTTTCCCATTCTATCAGTTTCTGAATATCAAATTGAAAAAATATACCTTCTCCTAAATTTTTCACAGCAGGCAACCAACCAGACGATTTTACGTCTTTCATAACCGAACAAACAGGAATTTCTGTTGTATCAAACGGGTCTAAATAATGAAGGCGTGTGAATCCCCTTAATACCTGAATTTCAGGCAACGATTCTATTTTCACAATAGATGAAAAATATGGGCTCATTCGTTCATGAATATCTACCCCGACACATTTAAACCCCGTATCCTCTAGATCATCGACATTTTTCTTTACTATCGTATTCCACTCTTGTTTACGAATAGTTTCGTATGATACAGTTTGTTCGTGATCTTCATTTAAAATTTGTTCAACCAGCGACAACTGACTTTCTTCAATTTGTAGTAACTCCGTTGCCATCTGCTTAAAAAATCCTGTTTTCTTGGCAATATTTAGAGCCTCTTTGTGCCTCTTCACTCGTTCAACTAAAATATCGTCCTTCCCATCACTTAAAGGGACGCCCAATGTACTAAAGATAAGCGGTGTGTACAGTTTAGATGCCCCACGTAAAACTGTTTCCATTTGTTCGCTACACTGTTCTTGGTCTCCTATCCAAGGGCGTTCTCCATTACACGCTTTTGTAAAACTCATAATATGAGCTAATGATTTCTTTTTCTTACATTTTACGCATTGAACGTACATATCAGAGAGGGATCCCGCTACCCCTTGATAAGTCATCTTTAATACCGGTTGCTTACATCCCTTTTCTTCGTGAATCCAATCAATCCACGGAAAATCATCAATATGACCATTTTTACACGCTAAAACAAAGCGGCTTGGGAACAATTCAACTTTTAAGCCTTTTTTTTCGCAATGATAACACTCAGTTTTTTCCCACTCCGTCATCATTCCACATTTCGGACATATTTTCCATTTTGGGAACGGTCTTGCCGTTATATTCATTTTATCTTGTCCCTCATTCAGTAACCGCAATCGAGAAACGCCCAATGCGTTCCTTATTCGTTCATCTTCTATTTCATTTTTTCTTTTAAAATCCCACAAATCCGCAGCCATAATCATAACACTTCCTTTTAGCATATCTACGATGGCTCCGGGTCCATGGTAAAATAATAACTGACTTGGTCTTAACTGTCCCATTTGTTTACTCACCGTTTCACACCTCAATATCCCTCAATAAATTAAATTTTGGTTACTTTTTTTCCTTCCATTTAACTACTTTGATTTCTGTCTCTACGCTTCGAAGCGAATGCATAGCAGGTCTGGCATCTTGCAGTGCATTTTCGTTCCCAAATGCTTTCAATAAATAAGGTATACGATTATACTTTGATTTTTGGTAGGCAAGTTTCTCATGTTTATCGGTCATTTCAATCCACCATTGCAAAATATCCTCGATGTTTCTTTCAAATTCTATTTCTGAAATCTCACCTGTCTGCATCGCTCGTTTCATTAGGAACTGCTTAATCTTTTCTACCTCTTCATTTCTTTCAAAACACTTCGCGCTTTGTTCTTTGCTAATGGCTGGTATACCTTGACGTATAGAGCCAACTAACACACCAGTTAATCCTCTCTGAAGGCTACCGTACGCAAATGGCGTAACACTCGTAGGCTCTACAAAGCGATAAATCGAACTATGATACGCTCGAAATCTTTCATAATGCGATAAATCACGCGAACGCAAGGAATTGAACAATGTTAATACGAGACCGGGATACATGCGCCCAACGCGGCTTGTTGCTTGAATATATTCCGATGTTGTTTTTGGCTGCCCATGTACAACCATTACTCCGAGACGATTAACATCAACACCTACAGAAATCATATTCGTTGCAAGCACAGCGTTAAGTGCCCCTTTTTCTTTATACGTTTTTTCCATTAAAGACAATAGACTTGGTATTTCTCGTGCCTTTCTTCGGCTCGTCATTTCTTCCACATAGAGATCTCTTTGCGCAAGTTCTTCATTCAACAGTTTTAATCGAACCGGGATCTCATCTTTAAATAGCATCGTTGTGCCGGCTAATTCTTTTACCGTATTAAAATAACCTAGAATCGTCCAATATGGGTCAATCGCATCTCCTTTGAACTTTTCGCTAATCGCCATTAATGCTGCATAAACATGAACTGTATGAATTTTCCCACTAACTCCCGGCGCACAAATACCAACATATAATCGACCAGGTTTTTGCTGCGTAGGGACTTCATATGATACAAAATTATCGCTAGCCTTTAGCACAGGTAAAGGAAACTGACTCGCCTTTCGGCCGTAAAGACGCTGAATTTGTTCATTCGCCCCACGAATAGTAGCTGTAGAGGCAACAATCTTCGGCCCTTTTCCTTCGTGCTGGCACAAATAGTCAATCGCTAATTCGTATAAACCTGTTAAAGATCCTAATGGACCAGAAATTAAATGAAGCTCGTCCTGAATAATGAGTTCTGGTGGCTTCAAACGGTGGATCTTTCTATATCCACGTTTATTAGTTTCAGAAAAAATAAAACCGTTTTCAAAACTATAATAGTTTTTATATCCAAACAGCTCATACATATCTTTTTTCCAAGCAATTTGTGCAATTTTATCAACAGTTCCAATTAGAATGGTAGGGACGTATTGATAAATAGCCTCATCAATCGTTAGAGCTGGAATTCCACTATCCTCTGAAAAAGGACATTTATGATAATGACAGCGAATCACTTGCTTATGGTTATCAACACAATAGTCTTCCGCTGTCAACTCTGTTCCGCACCACGGGCAGTGCGTCAGTTGCATCGGATTTCCTTCCAATATTTCGTTTCCTTCTTTTATTTGTTTCATTTTCTCGATGGCATCCTCATATGTATTAGGTGATGAGGACTGTCCGATCCAAAGCCCAATACGAAACGGTTCCACCCCATATTTTTCAGGCTCTTTTTGCCGAATGAGCTCCGCTGCACAAATCATAACTGCGGCCCTCTGAAATTGTTGTGTCGTCAACAAACGTAACGTATAACGCATAAATATAGTAACTCCCGCATACGTTTCTGGACAATCTGATTTCCCCATCAAGCGACGATATCCCATGGTGAATGCCGCTAGCCCTAGATATGCTTCTGTCTTTCCTCCCCCTGTCGGGAACCAAATTAAATCGACCACTTCCCGATCTTCGTGGTTAGGATCAACCATTCCAGCAATGTTCATTAATAGAAACGCAATCTGGAACAGACGCCATTCTCCTGTATATTTCGGCTGTATTCTTTCTTGGAAACTACGATAATGCAAAGCTACCTTCGAATGAGCTTGTTGAGTCACCATAACTTTATTCGCAAACCGAAAAGCTTCCCTTACGCGTGCGTTATTTACAATTAGACTAATTCCCTCTCGAATCCGCTTAATTATTTTCTCAATCTCTCGAACATTTCTTTTCGCTACTTCTTTTAGATGGCTCGGTAATGATGAAATATGCTTTTTTTGTTCATTCAGCCATTTTTCGTATTGGTTAGGAATGAAAGACAATGTTTCGTGTAGCCTTTTTTCATCCATTTCGCTCAATTCTTTCATGAAAAAGCGAACATTCGAAAAAGATCGATGTTCCACTGCAGGCAGCTCATAAAATGGCAGCCATTTGCTCTCAATGATGACGTAACGATCGCTTTCTCTCCAATCAACACCGACCCCGTGACCGACGGCATACTCATGAGAATGACGGCCATATAATAGCTCATCTTCATAATGATTCGCGTCTGCTTTCGAAGAAAATACGGCGATATTTTCTTTTGGAACCTCTACAACCATTTTTGTTTGAAACATAATTTCGCTTTGTTTGGGATATGAGTCCCGTTCATAGCTGTTCATTAAAAACAAGCTAACGTGATATAAACCGTCATGATATTTTACCTTGCAACGTACGCGAGCCGGTTCATTTTTTGCCTCATATGTCCGGTTTTCCGGGACAAACTTCCATTCTTCTTGCAATTGCGTTCGTGTATGTTCTTGATCATCATACATCCCCCAACTGATTTGCACTTTTATATCCGTAAGGGATTTCATTTTAAAACTGAACCCCATGGATGATGGGCGAAACACGTGCCGATGAATTAGTACTTCATCCATTGCCTCATCTTCTAGCAATTGTTTAGTTTCAATATGATTTTCTTCCTCATTTAAAACATCCGATGTTGAACCAAATGGAACAAGTTTCCCTGTTAAATAAAGAGCCATCGGTGTCTTTTTTCGACCTAACGTTTCGTTTTCTTCAAATGGACCGACAAGAAATTTTTCTAATTCTGAATGGATGATCGAACGCATCTTAACGTATTCGCTCATATCCATTTGAGGCTGTGAGGTTTGTATATCTTTAAGTTTCACTTTCTCATTTTCTATAATAAAAACATCACTATACTCTTCCACAAACCGTTTAATCGTCTTTTCTGTCCAGAAATCCCCTACTGTTTTAATCTCTGATAACTTGAGCTCTTTTTGACTTTTTAAGTATTCAAGCAATTTCTTTGCCCCTGGTTTCATAAATAATCTCCTTTCGCTATCCAACATACTTCTTTCAAAAAACTCTTTCAGTCGCCAGTTTTATCCGCCTGTCGACAAATGGCTATTCCACACTCTCTTCATTTCACAGTAACTTCTCTTTCATCTTACCATAAATTGTGATAAACCAAGCGCAATAAGTTTCTTCCATTTATTACTGTATACTCCATCAAAAAAGGACGTCGCGCGGACATCCTTGTGATGTGTTGAGTATGTGATTTTCGATCTTTCGATAGTAGCGGAGAACAATAAGTTACATGAAATCCATACATGGATCACTGAAAAGCCTGTGATATCGGTGTCCTATTCCTCACCTTCCTGTGTGAAGTTTTACTAAGGTGACACAAATAACTTTAAACAGGACACAAGCTGGCCAGGAAAAAGCTTATGTCCGGCCCCCACGATAAATTTTTATATATCCTTTAGTTGGAACCTCTCTATAATTAAGATATGCTCTTCTACTACCTCTTCTCCTTGTCGGATACCCAATTTCTTCTAATATCTCATCAATTCTTGCTTCATAATGTGAATAACGCTCATTATTGAATTGTGCCAATTGAACCTTTTTCTTAAGATAATGTAATTCGCGCTGCAGCTTGTCTATCTTATTTATTTGCTCGATTAATTGGTGACACTTAATTACAATTTCTTCAGGGACTTTTGCTATTTCCTTGATAATCTCATGTGATTGAACTTTATATCGTTTCTTAACCATTACAACAGACTTGGAATCTAATCCTGGCGGTTGATCGATAAATACCGTATTGATTTCATACTTTTCCCTAATTTTTATATGATCTTTTTCGGGTCTTCCTCTATTGATTCGTTCCATTGTTTCCCTATCTAGCGTATTAAATATATCTTCTTCATTGGCTTTTCTCAGTTGTGCAAATAAAAAGCCATCTGAAAACACATCCAAACAAAGAGCAGGCACTATCTTCTTGTCCTTAATTCTGATTAAGTAAATTGTTCCCTTCAATATGACTCATCCTTTACTTATATTAGTAAGACATGTAAATACTCACTCATATTTTCAACAATTTCATCATCTTGGGGAATCTTTCGGTGATCGTTGCAGACAGCTTCTGACACTGTTTACATACTTCTTTCGAAATGGTTGGCACTTCATCTCCTTTCCTCAAAAAACAAAAATTTCCTCAGCCATTGCCCTTTCCTGAACGATTTGGCCGTCTTGCACTACATAAATATAGAGCTTGCTCAAGATATCAGCTAAGTCTTCCAAGTGTTCTTCCGATGGCATATAATTCGGATCATGCGTTAACAGAATGTAACGTTCTTCGCCGTTGAAGCGTTCACTATAGAAATCAACTAGAGCGAGGCAGTCAAACATCTTGATATTGATTCGGCCATTAGCTTTTTCGTACTTCTCTACAGCTTCTTTATAATCAATAGCCATCACTCTTTTACTGCGTCCTGTAGGCGCTACTTGCAACGAGAGAATCCTTTTTGGCGGTTTCATACTAATATTCTTTTGACGAAGAATAATGTTTAGACGTTCTTCTTTTTTCATATCCAGATCAATTAAGTGCGCATTCATTTGGTTAATGAGGGCGCTATTACGATTATCAATATTTTCTTGCTGGTATTTCTCCAACTTCTCTAAAGTGTCACGGTATTGCTCATGAAATGATTTCTCTAAAAATTCCTGCAGCTTGTCTAATTGTTTTTGGCGCTTTGCTTGAATTTCGTCCCTAATAAAAGAGGCATGTTTCAGCACGTGTCCAAGGCACTCATTTACTTTATCATCACTTAACTCAACAACACTTTCGTAAAAGTTTCCGACAAATAGCCAGTATGGGTCAAGTGAAATGATTTCACCACTTTCTCGTTTCGCTAGGTGAATATAATGATTTTCTAATTCTTTTCCTGTTCCATCAACAACACTAATATTGTATATCTCCACTCTTAACGGCTCTGGAACATCATATGTTGCTAAATACTCTCCCCATGAACGTTTTTCATTTTCTTTTTTCATTAACCCCATGCTTAGTCTAAAAATCGGATGATCGCTATATAATAAAGCGACTTCCTCCGATTCGTATTCACGTACACCAGTGAAACGGTAGCTTTCTCCTTGATATTTAGATAACTCGGGTAAGCTATCGCGAATAAATTTCGGCAACCGTTCGATGCGCTTTACTTTCCCATCGTTTGTATCATAGACTCGGACTTTTTTCTTTTCTAAAATGTACGTTGCTAAATCTGTATATGCCCGAATTGGAATGCGTTTTACTGTCAAATCATTTTGCTCACGTTTTAAAATCGATAAATCAAGCGGATCCTCAACCATTCTTTCTTCTTGCATGAGCTTCAATAGCTTTTGGTGCTCTTCCGACAATGTTTTTTCCATATTGGCAATAACATCATCCAGACGTTCTCGGCTTAAAATTGCTTCCTGCATTAAGTCGGCTAAACTATCAAACTTATCTTCTAAAACTTCGCCAATAAAATCATAAACTAAATCAGATCCTAAGTCTTCTTTCATCTGCTCCATTTTTTCAAGCAGACGAGTCATGACACTACCTTCACGAGTATTTTGCGCTACTAAGTTAAATACAAACACTTCGTTCTTCTGCCCGATACGATGAATACGTCCCATTCGCTGTTCTAATTTATTTGGATTCCAAGGGATATCATAGTTAATCATTTGATTACAAAACTGGAGATTTATCGATTCTCCACCTGCATCAGTCGCGAGCATAATTTGACACTCGTTTCGGAAAAGTTCAACTTGTCTTCTGCGCTCATCCATTGAAAAACTACCAACAATTTTCGCGATTTTTGGTACATGCTCAAGAAGCTTTCTTTCTAAATAATTCAATGTATCTGTAGATTCCGTAAAAATGAGGATCTTCTCATTTTGTTGAAGCAGTCCATTTGTCCCAAACAGCGTTTTCTCTAATTCTTGATACTTTTTCTCTACCGCGTATAACTTAAGATTTTCCGCTTGTTCGATTAACTTCTTTAAAACCATAATTTCCTTTTTTAATTCGGTCGTATCAATGGAATCTACAGCTTGTTCCAACTGTTTCTCAATCAATTCCTGTTGCTCGCTCGCCTCTTCTAAATAATTCTCCAATTCAATATGTCCTAGCTTTTTAATATACTTTTGTCTTTCTTGCTCTGTTTGTTTGTATAACTGGACTAAACGTTTATATCTTCTTTTAAGGGATAAATGAATCGCTTCCAAAGACGAACTTAGACGACGTTGCAGGAGCATCATCGCAAATGCAGTACTATTACTTCCATTGCTTATCGCTCGATTAAAATGCTCTCTTACATATTGCGTTACCGCATCATATAAGGCTAGCTCTTCGTCTGTCAAAGTATATTTAATTGTTTTCGTCGTTCGTTTTGGAAATAGCGGTGTTCCGTCAAAATTTTTCATACTTTCTTTCAAACGGCGGATCATGAATGGGTTCGTTTTTTCACGTAAACTTTCATTCCCGCTTATATTCGAGAAAATATCTTCATCGATTAATTTCATTAAATGGCGGAAATTCTCCATATCACCTTTATGCGGAGTAGCAGTCAGCAACAAACAATGCGGTGCCTTACGTAATATCGACTCACCTAATTGATAAAGTTTTGTTCTTGAAGTGCGTTTTTTTATCGTTCCGTGTGTATACGCTGCCATTTTATGCGCTTCGTCAACGATAATTAAATCAAACTCCGCTTCTTGAATTAATAGTTTAATATCTTCCCGCGCAGCCCAATACATAGAAGCTAAGCATAAATCGTTGGCTACAAACGGATTTTTTCCGCCGTATTCCTTTAACACATTTCGATTAATAATATGAAAATGTTCGTTAAACTTTTCTAACAATTCTTCTCGCCATTGTCTCACTACTAAAGGAGGAACTAAAATTAGAATACGTTCCACACTATATCTAGCTTTTAATTCTTTGATTAGCATCCCAGACATAATCGTTTTACCAGCACCCGGATCATCAGCAAGTAAAAAACGAATTTGTGGAACTTGAAGCATTCTGCCGTAAACTGCTTCAATTTGGTGCGGTAATGGTAATAATTTTTTGTTCCCTAATGCTCTTGTTCGCGAGTACTTAACCTCATTGTGTAGCATTAAATATTGTAAATACCGCTGAATATCAATCGCTTGAACACTGCTTTCGCTTTTATTTTCCTTTAAACTTTTTAAATCTGTTAATTTCTCTTTCTCCAGCATAAGCTCATAAAATTGATTTGTTTCTCGCCCGATGGCTTCAATAATGTAGAATTCTCCAAATAATTCACAGCGCTTAATTTCAACACTTTCTGGAAAATGCGGTCCATGTACAATTTCACCAATGTTAAACATCATACACCCTCCACGGAAAACAATAGGAACCTAATCATGATCACAAAGACAGTTCGACTGTCACCATATCGACTCCTTGTCTATTTATACGAAACTGATGATTATTTCGTAACTCTGCCGCACTTATCTCAAATGAAAACGGAAAGAATAAAGAATGATTATGAAGCAGGTCAATAGGCATGGCTGTAACATTCGTTGCTCGTAAAATCACTTCTGTAATAAATGGATTAAGATCCGTTGATGTTATTGACATTTTTGGGCGCAACTTATATGAACGGCTTTTTAACAAATCGACTATTCCCCACGTTTTTATACTTGTTAATACCGCACTTGTTGCTACTTCTACGCGTCTACGATCCCCGTACAACTCCTTCATTTTTCTTCCGATTACTGCGCTTGGAACTTCATCTTGCAAACGAAACAGCTTTCCTAGTTCCTGTACCAAGTCTTTAAAAAATGGATAAGCAAGAATCGTCATTCCCCAATGAACAAGTAATCGCTCTTCTTTTGTCAAATGAGGAGACATTTCAAGTGCTTTGTCTCGTAATGGAATAGTTTCTTCGTCTACTAAATACCAAATTTTCATTAACATCGTGATGGCGTTTTTTCTAGACTTCGCCCCTTGAATATCACTTCGTAAAAAATAATCTAAAGCTTCATACATTTCCTTTCTTGATAATTTCCTCGCTTCATTCGCAGTAAAATCTAAATGATGTAACATTATTTTCTGATCAAATCCTACTGGTTTAACCATTTGTTATCCTCCTAAAGACGGAATCACTTTCACAAAAGGAACAATGACTTCCTCCATACTAATACTACCGTGGCTAACAATTCGCTCACTTTTATTGACAAATGCTTGTCCATAGTGAGCTAATAAAGCATGATAGTCTCCCGGCAACCCTACACCGGTCCAAGGAATACCACCTATTTTTTTCACTGCATCTTCAAACAAAATGGTATCTGTATAAACTCGAACCCGTTCTCCTTTTTGTTCTACTAATACGCCTTCAGAAATTCTACCAATACCTACACTTTCCGTATTTCCATGATCAGATGTAATGTAAATGGTGAATTTTTCGCGATGCAAATCAGTTAATAATTGCGCTAAATAGTCTGTATTTAACCATAATTGCAGCTCAGACATTAAACTTTTTTCACCTTGTACGGCTCCATGGATAAATTGGTCGATGATGTCAATGACAGCGCCATATACTTTAATGTTCGGACGTTTAAACGCTGCAATTCCTTCCTTTTTATAGGCTTCTTTTCCTAATCCTTTTTGATATGAAACATATTGTTTTAATAGTCCGCTGTTTTCCCAAAATATTTTCCAATAGCTCTCTTCTTTTGCGGTTGTGCCAATACTTTGTGAAAATAAAGATGGAAAATTACCAGCGAAAATGGCTTGACGAGAAACCGATGTTAATGTCGGAACCCAAGCAAATACACCATTTTCCTCAAAAGAAAAACCTTTATTGGTTAAATAATACTTGATTTTTTTCCATTGCACATAGCTCATCCCATCCAATACTAGCAAAGCGATTTTTTCATTTTGTCCACGCTTCGATGCAAGAAATTGTGCAATATGATGAACCATTTTCGGTTTAGGAACTGGCGGCAGGCTTGTTAATGAACGGTAGCCTTCCATCATCCATTTTTCAAACATTTCGTTTACTTTACAGAAAAGAACATTTACTTCGCTCTCATATTCTTGTTTGTTTGTATCTAAAACTGTACACTTGTATTCAGCCATCAGTTCCATTATATTAATCCAATCTTTATAGCGGGATGCAGAAGTGATTTGCTCCATGATTTTTTCATGAAGATGGCGAATTTTTTCCTGCAATGAACCATCTTCATCCACTTCTACACCATATTTCATCCAAGTTGGAAAAGAATATGATACGTTCGTTTTTACTTTTCTAATATATCCTTCTGCAAATAAATCGTTCATCAACCTTCTAACATCAGGATTGGAAAATGGATGTGCCAAATACAAAGGACTTTCTTCTAATACACTTCCTTCTTCCCATTCCATGAGTTGATGAACAAATGTAACCCATTGCTTCTCTATATATTGAAAGAAATAAGTAGAGGATGTAAGTAAACGTTTTATAGGTATTCCTTCAAATACGTTTTTGCCTGATAACTTTTCGATTAAAAACTGCTGTACAATCGACGGTAATTGTTTCTTAGCATAATGAATCGAAAGAAGTAATTTATATAACTCAACTTCGCTATCAATTAGCTCATGGACAATTTTATAAGCATGTTTAACGATGTATTCCAACGTTTCCTTATCAGAAGAAGAACCCTGATACTGTTTATGTGCAGTATACAAGACATCGAAATCTTCTTTATCTAGCTGTTTAACAATTCCTGGTGAAAACTTTGGAAATAACTCGCTAATCTTTAATTCAATATGGTATCCATGTTGTAAAAAATCATATGGAAAATAAATGTAATTTTCATCATTACTAAAGAAAAGCAATTTTAATTGATTTTGCTTGACTTTCTCTCTAAACTGAGACTCATACATGTAACGAATAAAGATGCTATCGTTAAAATGAATGACTTCATATCCATTCTCTCTTAATCGTTGAAGAATTTCTTCATCATTCAATAAAAAATCCGGATCATTGACTAACAGTAACGAATAAGGTTGATTGACAAACTTTTGGACAATTTCATCACGCCAAGTTTTCATGGTCTCACCTTAAAAAGATTTTTTCACCGCATATACCATTATGATTACATTATAACAATGTTAAAGATTGAAAGCCTGATTTTTTTGGTAAAAAATCAGGCTTTCAATAGATTATAATCCTAAGCGTATTTGTGCGTTGTCGTAATACATTAGCAGCTTGTCGTCCTCTTGAATGACACTCTCAGGTAGACGTTCGCCGACTTTTACAATCTTTTCATAATCTTTATCGCTCCATGCTTTCTTAAATCCAGCACGAATGGCTTCTGTGCGGAATTGTTTGAGCTTTTTCTTGCTCTTTTCTAGTTCTTCTAAGTAACCTTCAAATTCACGTAACAACGCTTTTTCCCGAAGCTTCTCTAAATCGGCTTGTTTGTTCGGATCTGGTACATACCAACGGTTCATCGCTTTTTCCTTAAGTTGCGGATCATCGTTTTCTAAACCGCGTAAATCTTTATAGTTTCGGCGGAGATAACTTGCAATTTGGTCTGGTACAGGACCGTCACCTTCATACTTCAAGAAGTTTTGATGCAATAAATCGTCTAACTCAGGCAACTTCTCGTGTTTTGCAATATGCTGGATTTCTTTCATAAAGTTTGGATGAATATCTTGCCGCGTTTGCGGTTTCTTCAATAACTGTTGACGTAGCCATTCGATGGCACTTGTTTCATCTGATACAAATAAGCTCATTTGCGCAAATTCTTTCACTAACGTACGCTTCTTATCGTACTCCGCGACTTGGCTCTCTAAAAACGCCATTCCATCACGCATTGGGAAACGTTGCGCAACCCCTGCCTGAAACTCCGCAGATGAAATCGGTACAGGCAAACCATTTTGCACATGGTACGCAACCATTCGGTCAAATAAGATGCGCGGTGTACGCTCCGCAATAATTTGCGCTTCGCCTTTATGACCAATAAACACTGGTAACTGTTCAAGGTGCTGACGAACAAACGTCCAAGCGGATTCTTCAGTATTTTGTTCTCGTTTCATCTTCTCGATATTTTCTTGCTTAGGTTTGTAGGCAGAAATAACTAGGTCTTGCTTTACGGCTGTAGTTGTTGTTACTGCTTTGAAACTGCCTTGTTTCTTATCTAAAACTGATACATTAGCAATGACAAATCCGGCTTTTTGAATAGCTTCCTGGATAGCATTCCAAATGGACGATTTTGAATTACTAAATTCTACTGTCATCCACTTTCCAGGTTTAAGTATCCTGTAATATTCTCTAAAACAATGGTACATCAATTTTTTGTATACATTTACATCTTTTTCTTGATAATTACTTACAATAGCTTCTGTTTTTTGATTACTAAAAATACGAAGCCACGATTCCCAGATATAGTTTAATTCGGAATACATAAGGTTTGAACCGAATGGTGGGTCAGTAAATATATAATCAATGCTATTATCATTTATATTTAGGGTTAGAGAAGATTGTGTACTTATAATGCTAGTGTTAGTTAGGCGCGCAATCTTTTTAATATCCTGAAATTTACGTCTTATTTGATTAAAAGGGTTATTTTCTTGAGGAGTGGAACAAATATAATACGTCCCTGATGTAGATCCTCCCTTTTTATTAATACGCCACCTGTACAACCAAGTGAGATTAGGAATTGCTGCAGTCAGAACAAATAATCCCAAATTCTTATAATTTGACGCCATTACTTCTCGATATAGTTCCCCTAATAATATATTATTTCTATGCGACATTAGTTGGAAAACATATTTAAAACCTAAATTATCCAGTCTCCCTATTTCGTCACCATAAATCAAATTATTCAATGGATAATCGGAATAAAAATCACCTTGTGCAATTTCGTTGATAATTTTGATATCCAACTGATCTGGTTTTTTTTCGTACCTAGTTGCACCTATACTGTAGTTAATTAGAACAGGAATAAATTTTACCTGAGTATATGATTGATTTAACTTTTTACTATATCTTGTTTCAATTGCTCTTTCTACCTCTCTCTTTTTTAAGAGTACACCGCAAGAAGTACAATGAAATTCCTCTTTTACTGATCCATTATCTAAATCCACTGCAACATCCCAATAAGTAAATTCGTTACTACAGTTTGGACAAATAAAAACTTCACTCCAAACGACAAAATTTATTATTCCTTTAACCTGTTTATTTGAGTGGTTACCATTATTTGTATGATTTGTTTCAAACATCCATTTATATTTCTGCTCTAGTTTATCAAGGACATTTAGAAAAAATCTTTCAAAACCAGAAAAATTTTCACTGGAACAGTAATTATAACTGATATGAGTTGCAATTGGTGAAAGGTCATTTAAGATAGCATATCTTTTCCCAAACGATGAAATTATTTCTCCATTTTCATCGAGAATGCAATCTTCATTATCAAAAGAATAGCCTAATTCCTTAATAGCTTCTCTATTACCACATAATGATGCTGCAATTCCAGTCATACCCGTACCACAAAAACCATCAAAAATTATATCTCCTGGTTTAGTGTAGTGGAGTATATACCTCATTATTGCTTTATGTGGTACTTTTGTATGGTAAGCGTGTGCCATATACACAGGATCTGATTTACCTTCGCTCACATCCGCCGCGAACGGTTCGCGATGATACTCCTCATTCTCATCTCTACCATACTTCTCTTTTTTCTCGCGTTCCCATTCTTCAATAAAATCGTTAATCCACGGATTCGGGCATGCTGTGTAGTACGGTGGGTCTGATAAGGCGATGATATCTTCATCATCCCCAATTGGGAAGCCTTCGATTTTCTTTAGCTCTGGCAGTTTTTTGCGTAATTCGTTTCGGAAATACTCTCTTCGTTCCTCATCATTTTTAAATGTCATGCCTAAGCAGACAACGGGACCGTTGTCTGCTTGTTTATGATCATCTAGTAAAGACAATTGTTTTTCGTCCAATGTTGGTTCCTCCCTTTACTTCTTTACCATGATGCGTACACGATGTGGTTGGTTGTTGCCAACAATTGCCCTCATCAACATTTCAAAGTTTCTTCTCACTTCGTCGACTGTTAATGGGTTGCCATCGCCCATCATTTTCACAAGTTGGTCAATATGAATCTCTTCTTTATGGATCCCTTTTAGTAAATCATTAATAATTTCAAGAAGGCGAATGTCAATTGGTAAATCAAACTGTTTCTTTTCAATAAAGTCTTTTACGAGTTGTTGTTGCTCAGCACTTAACAACGAGATTCCTTCTTGAACAATTGGATCGTTAAAGTTAGTTAATAACGTCCCTGTCCACGTATTTAACAAATCATCAAGCCGTTCTTCTAATTGCTCTAATGAAATTCGTTGTACCATAGCTTCGTCACGAGGATTGAACTTACAATATGGACAAATTGGATCATGTTGTAATTGCTCACGTGTCAATTGATAGCAAGATTTTAGCGACTGAATATTTTTATTCCACTCATCTAATGCTTGACGAGGTAATAAATCAATTCTTGATACCAACTCTTTTAAAGCAAGGTAACGTTTGTCATTCAATAATGCTTTTTTCTTGTTTTCTTCGGTCGCATTTAAACGCGCTTGATGGTGTAACTGTAAATAATGTTGAATATATTCTTCTTTTAATTTCTCCAATTCACGAATCTCACTTGAACAATCGCTATTTTCTTTTAATGCAATCGCTAAGTTGTGTAACGCTACGTCAACACTTTCGAGCCACTCTCGATTTGTCGACATGACTAATTTCGCTTTCGATAAGTAATCGGCTACTTTGGTGTATTCGTGAATTTTTTGTTGTAATTGTTCAAGCTTAGTAACAATCTTTAAGTTTTCGTTTTGTTGTTCAATATCGGACACGCTATATTTTAAGTTTGTCATTTTTGCTCGCGTGTTATAAACTTGAAGGCCTTCTAAGAACGTTTTTAAGCTTTCAAGTTTCGCAATGTATTCCGCACGTTCGTCACTTGAGAATAACGGACCGTCCCAAATGTGGAATTTATTGCGCACATCGTTTATCATCTTAACCGTTTTTTCAACCGCTTGGCGTGATTGGCTAATGATTTGCTTAATGGCGAATTCTAGCCAACTTTCATCCGTCACATTTCCTTTACCAATATCAAACATATCAATTAATGCGTTAATTGCTGGAATTGGCAACCCGCTTGGTTTTTTAATATGGCTAAAATGCGTTAACTTACTTAAAGGAAGTTTGATAAACTCGCCAAAGTTCATCGCTTCGTATGTTTTATTGTCCACCGTGACAACAATTTCACCTTGTTGGATAAGAGCACCTAACACAACAACTAGTAACTCCGGTTCCATGCGAAATTCTTTTGTCAATCTGACATCTTCTGTACCTTGAACAGTATAGATTGTTTCAATAAGTTCGTTTTGATTCAATACTTGTCCATGTCCTTTTTCTTCTAGTTTTTCAATAACCCAACGTGCATATCCAGAACCACGAACGTTTAATTCCCCTTTTTGATCTAATAACACTAATCCGTTTAGAATTGCTTCCCCTTGGCTCGTTTTTCTTCCATTCATATATGAAAGCGCATCGCTAACGTAGGTTGCCATATTGTCTTTTGTTAAATATGCTTTGTCTAATTTCCGGAAAGAAGGGTAATCTTTATACTTTTCTTCAAACCATTGACTCAATAACCCTTCCGCCACCGTATTAATCAAATCAATTAAGGTGGCGTTTCCTGGAAGAAACATGCCGAATTCTAATACAGATCCTTTCTTGCCGCGATACTGAATTTCAAATGCCTCTACAAAATGTTCTTTTAACCAAGCCACGAGGTTTTTTAAATAACCTTCGGATTTATCAGTGTATAAACGTTTTGTGGTAGCAGCCGCATCGTTGCTCATTTCCCGTGCTCCGCCATACAAACGTAATAAACGGACAAATCGATCATCCTTTTTAGTCATACGGAAGAACACTTCATCGGCTTTTTCTTCGTCTTTAAATTTTGGAGGTTCAAATGGCTGTAACATATAAATGTAGAAGTCTCGCTCAGGTTGAGCTGTTGAACGTTCATTTGGCGCGCCAAAGAATAAATATCCTTGACGTTTGACACGGCGATCTTCCCAAGGAATTTCATGGAGCCAAATTTTATAGCCGGTTACATATGTATTATCGGCCACCCCGGTTGCTCGTTTTAGTACTTCAAAATAGTAGCGGTCTAACTGATTGTCTGTTAAATCTTCCCCACGTTTTTCAATTAACTCGTCTACCGCAATATCTTTTTTAACATCCAAGTAATACTGCCCATTCTCTTGGTTTGTAGAAATATACTGGAAGCTAACCACTTTCATAATTTCTTTTAGTACTGCTTCAATTGTGGTTTTTAAGAAATCCGCAGCGTCATCATCCATGTCTAGCAACATTCCAATATTTAAGAACAATTTGTCTCTCAGTTCTTCAGATGTTAAACCGACTGGTGCATTAATATCATCTATCGCTAAACGGTAAACAGCAAGGGCATTGACAATTCGTAATGCCGCTGGTTTATAGGCAGGCTTTAAACCGTTTTGCACACGGTCTTTCAATGTCTGTACTTTGCTCATCACTTCTTTTACATTCGGATTACTTCTTAGTGATGAATCTTCTTCGATATATTGCCAATAACGGTCAAACGAAATAATCCCTGTTTCATTTTCAGGAACCTCTTCGGTCAATAACTTACGGATTTCTCTACTAATTGTTTGCAATACAACACGTTTTTCCGCAATATTTACCTTTTCAAATGTTTCTAAATAAGCCGGATGTATCGGGAAAAGATTCACATACGTCTCCATATCTTCCCCAAGACGATGGTATAATGATGTAAATTTGCTTAAATGCTCGCGAATTAACGCTTTTTGTTTTTCATCCTTTTTCAATAGACGTTCTGACACAACGTAAGCAATGTCTTCACGAACAATTCTTACTTCTTGGAAACGTTCTTTTACCCGACGTAATGAGTCGGCAACGAATTGGAATTTTGGGTTATCAAATAACATTTCTTGGATTCCAGCGATGAAGCGTAAACGAGTTTTACTACAGACTTCCCCAAATTCGCGTAAAAATCCTAAGTCTAAAGTGAGTTCCTGCTCTTTACGGCTGCGCAAATAGTCTAATAATTCGTCTACAACAAGCATGAGCCCTTGATCAGGATATTGTTCGTGGAATAATTCCATCATTTCATAAAGCATGTCTTTATTATTTGTTACTTCATCAGCTCTTGGAAAAGTATAATCAATTCCTAGATTCGCTAGACCTTGTTGTAACGCTTGGCAAATAATGTCACGTAAAGACATCGCAACAGCGCCTATTTCTGTACGAATCACTTTAAACTTTCCTTCAATTTCTTTTGCTTTTTTTGCAACACGTTCATTTTTAATATGCTCACTTGCCCCTGGCTGCTCAGCAATCGTCGAAATAACACTCATTAAATGCGATTTACCTGTTCCATAGTTACCAACAATCAGCAATCCTTTGTTATCAACGATACGGTCGAATTGAAGTTGCTCGATGATAATATCACTTAGCTGTTCCGCCATACGTTCTGAAATAACATACGTGTTTAATAAATGTACTGCGCGTTCTTTATTGTCGGCATCGCGTAATTGTACGACTGATTCAATTGGTTCAAATTGAATTAAATCACTATAACGTAACATCTCCATTCCCCTTCCTTATACTTCTATAATTTTTCCTTCCAATTCCCTGCACTTAAAATACTCCGGATGCTCAGGGGTTGCATATATTAATGTATTTTCTTTGTACTCACCAGGCCAGGATACGATAAGGTTAAACCGCTTACTAAGTTGCTCGAGCAATCGGACTGGATGTTGCTTTAACTGTTTGTCAAATAAAATTTCGATATTTCCTAACCAAAGTATGGGTGCACTATAGCTACTAAGGTGATCGTTAAGTACTTCCCCTACTTTCAAAGGGTAGTTCGCTTTAGGAAGTTCCTGCAATTTTTCACTTACTAACAAACTAACATTCACATACGGAATGGTAAGAGCATTCGCAAGTTTTTTATCTTCAGCTGTTGCAAGCCCAACAATAAAAAGAAGCTTGTTCCAACGTGATTCCAAAGTCTCGATTTCAGCTACAATTTTTTGGAGGGTCATAGCATCGCACCTTCCATTATACAAAATTTTATCCATTCTAATAAAAGAATTTGATTATTATTTTGTAAGTATTGCTATTTTACTAAAACGGGATTGCGAAATTTGTCACATTTTGCAAAATGATATATTAAAATTAAATTTCATCAAAAGTTTATGCATACCCTTTTTCCTCATCCCCTCTTCTAAGCACATGCATCATTGAAGAGAAGGTAACATTACCCTCCAACCACCTCAAACACCGAACGAATGCCCATTTTTTCGTACAGTTTTAGTTTGGTTTCGTGTTGTTGTTGCTGTAGTTGTTTGATTTGTTGGTCAAGCCGCTCTTGCTCTTGGAGATAGGATTTCATCATCTCCTGTTGCTCGCTTAAAGGTAACATTGGAACCGGAATGTCTTCTAAGTCTTTTATGCTTAAAATCGTTACGTTCGTTCCTACTTGCTTGCTTAGCAACAAATATTGCCCAACCGGACTTTCTAAAAACGTTTTTAAATAAAGCGGATCGATCGTTTTGTTTAAGCGAATGCCGATAAAGTTATGAGAAATCAACACTTTTCCTTCGTGCGGTGGGATGACCGCTACTTTTATTCCCATGCCGCGACTGGAAATAATGACATCGCCTTCTTGAACAAGATATGATTCGATTTTTGCATTGTTCTTAATTTCGTAGGAGGCGAGTTGCTCGATTAATAGTTCGCCGTTTTGGACATCTGATAATTTAATGACTTTATATTCCCCATTTTCCGTTTCCGCATCTTTCGCGGAAATGTTGATGCCGCGATAAAACGTGCCAAGCTGCTTTAACGGCTGTACTTGCGTCGATTGTTTGATTCGTTCAAGATGGAATTTGACTTTTCCATACGGCTCGATTTCCAATTCGCTGTGTTGCAAATATCGGCTACTTAGTAAATTCGTTTCTTGAATGTCTTGCACCATAACAAATCGGCTTATTTCCTCGATTTCTAGCCCGTTGTGGTAGATTTCCGCAATTTTACGAACGTGCTCTTCCCCGAGATACTTTCTTCTTCTCCCTCCTTCTGCGTACTCGTTTTCTGCGTTAATAAACAACACCTTGCCTTTTCTTTCGGCGGCTTTGTTTTTATTTAACACAAGTAAATTCGTTTGAACAGCCGGGTTGCCCAGCGGTACTGGCAAGGCAATGACTGCTTCAATGACGTCCGCAGCTAATAAATGTTCTCGTATCACCGCTTCAGGGCCGCCTCTAAACAGCGTTCCATTCGGGACAACAAGAACAGCTTTTCCCGTTTCATTTAACGAAGATAAGGCGTGTAATACAAACGCCATGTCGGCACTTGTTCGCGGCAACTTCCCGTATACAAAGCGATGGAACGGATCATGGATAATCGCTTCATAGTTCGTCATTTTCATCCCAAATGGGAAGTCCATCATCACATAATCAAATTTTTTCAGCATATTCCCTTCGACAAACGCTGGTTGTGTCAATGTATCCCCTTGCGCTAACTGAGCGTCTGTGCGGCCGTGAAATAGTAAGCGTAATTTCCCAAGCGCCCACGCTTGCGGATGCATTTCTTGGCCATATAGCGAAATGTCTAGATCGTTTTGCAAAGCGTAGTGGTGGGCTGCACATAATGTTCCAGCCAATCCAAACGTCCCGTCATAAAAACTTCCGCTTTGCATCTGCAACATTCGGATGCCAAGTTCATTGACGCTGCTAGGTGTGGAAACGACGCCTGTTGCATATGTATCCATATGACTGACACGTGCGAACAACACCTCCACAAATTCCGTCCATTGCTCTTTCGATAGGGCGAGCGAATGAATCCGGGAGAACAGACGATACAATGTGCTGTCGCTGAACGGAATGGACGAATAAAGTGGTTCGTAAACCCCTTTTAAAAAAGGAATTCGTCCCTCTAATTCATTTAACATCGCTTTTAATTTTTCCGCTAAAAACGCACCTTCTTTTAAAAGAAACTCTAACGTAAGGGTAGTGGGCAGATTGTACTGTTCTTTATGTAATTCTAAAAATTTGACGCTTGCTACGGATGTAATTATTTGGAGTGAATCACTGACAGTCGCCTCTTCCCGTAGCATCTCAAACAATGAAAATAATTCCTGTTCGTAGTTCATAAAGTAGACACCTCATAATTATTTTTAGTTAGTAATGCTATTATCTTTTGTAGATAACCGCTGTTAAAATAAACTCTATACAAAATATACATCAACAAAGAATAAGTAGTCAACACTTTTTTAGTAATCAAATTACTCATTATAAATAATAATGGGACAGCGCTAGCAGCACCGTCCCCCTACTTCCCCTCACCCCTCCTCTCAAAGTACACATGCAACCGATATTCGCAAATCTGTTGCGTCCAATCGTATAGCATGTGTTCGTCTTCCGGTGCGATGGAGAAGGTGAGCGAGAAGACGTTATTTTCAAACGAAAGAAGTCCGTTGGAACTGCCGCTCCATTTCGTCATCGGCATTTTGGCGATGAGTTTGGCGACTTTTTGCTCATCGTATTGCCATAAGCGCTTCGTTTCTCCGTCAGAGAAATCGATGCGCTTTCGGTATTCTTTTTCCGTCAAGTATTGATGGAAAAACGGTGCGGCTTCGGCTGGCGTGATCGGTGAATGCCAGCGTGATGGTCCGCGGTTTAACATCGCCTGCAAGACGACCATTTTGTAGCTTTTTGTCATCACTGTTCGCTCAACTTCCGTAAGCCAAGCTTCGTATTTCAAAAACACTTCTTTTTCCCGCTCGGACAATTCGTCCGCCCAGTAAAGAAAGCCGACGTACGATTTGAATTCGTCCCTGTATTCTTTTGCTTCACTTCGTCCATGCAAATGAAGTTCCAAGTACGTCGGACGGTGGCCGAGCTGTTGTTTTACGTCGTAGTAGTCTACTAATAACTTTTCTTTGCGTGGTTGGCGTTTTCTGCGCATTTCTTCTAATAAGTGAACGACGCGAACATCAAAATCGACAACACATCCGTCAGGGGTAACGGGAATCACAGACTTTTGTTTTTTTCTCTCTTCTTTTTGCGTATCAAATAAGGCGAGTTTCACATCGGCGTTGCGATAGTTTCCGATTAAATCGATAATGACACAATACTGTTTGGCTGGATGGAGACGCAAGCCACGCCCGACTTGTTGGGTGAAAATCGTTAATGACTCGGTCGGACGGACGAATAATAGCGTATCAACCGCTGGAATATCGACGCCTTCGTTAAATAAATCGACGGTGAAAATCGCGTCTAATTCGCCTTTTTCGAGTAGTTCAATCGCTTTCGTGCGCGTAATATGTACTTGTTTCGAATGTAAGCTCACCGTACGGTAGCCATGTTCGTTAAAATAATTGGCCAAAAAATCCGCTTGGCGAATGGAAGAACAAAACACGAGCGTTTTCGTTTGCTTATATTTCTCCCAAGCTCGCAAAATATTTTCTGCCATTTCTGTGCGCAACTGCGCCTGTAACAATTGTTCTTCATCGTAGCGGTTGCCGCGCCAAGCGATTTTCGTATAATCTGTATCGTCATATACGCCATAATAGTGAAATGGCGCAAGCCACCCACGCTGTACCGCTTCGATAAAATCAATGCGGTACGCCACATTTCCGTCGCAAAGCGCGTATACGTCTTTATAGTCGTTGCGATCAGGCGTCGCGGTAATGCCAAGTAAAAATTTCGGTTGGAAATAAGAAAGCACACGCTCGTATGACTTCGCGGCGGCATGGTGAAATTCGTCAATCACAATAAGGTCAAATGCGTCTTTTGCAAACGTAGTTAAATGTTTTTTCATGCTTAGCGTAAAAATAGACGCAAACACGACGTCGGCTTGTCCTTCTTTCACTTTGCCATCATAAATACCGAACGTCTTATCCGAAAGCACTTGCGCAAACGAACGCTTCGCCTGATGTAAAATTTCTTCGCGGTGCGCTACAAATAACACTCTTTGAAACTTTCGGGCAAAAAAAGCAGCCAAGTACGTTTTCCCTAATCCTGTTGCCATGACGACCATCGCACGATCATAACCTTCTTCGTATGTAGCCTCTAGCTGAGCAAGCGCTTCTACTTGCGCAAAGCGTGGCTGAATGGTCCCATATGAAGCCCTTTCATCATAAATCATTTCCGTTTCTTCTTTCTTTGTCGTTGGAAGCATCAACTCTACTTCCTCTAGCTTCGTCCATTGTCGTACGAGATTTGTATGACGTTGATGATAATCGTCATATTGTTGTTCATATTGCTTTAACGTTTCGGCGTTTACTTGTACCGTTTGTTCGGCGTAAAAAAGCGTTAAAAATTCATTCATTACTTCGGCAAAGACGTTTTCTTCCACGCATTTAGGCACGCCAATATTCCATTCTACACCGCTCGTCAACGCTGAACGGGATAAATTCGATGAACCGATAATAAAATATCCATTATTTTGATTTTCAAATAAATACGCTTTCGGGTGAAAGGAAATACCGTTACTTTTCCATAACCGAACTTCAATATTCGGATGGATCGCTATAAGTTGACGTAAAGCTTCTGGTTGTGTGACATATAAATAATCGCCCGCACAAATTTTAATATCGGCTCCCCGCTCCGCTGCACGTTGGAGCGGTTCTTTTATGACCTCCACGCCCGACTTCATCACAAACGACGTTAAAATATAAATTGTTGAAGATGTTTCGATATACTCGTTTAGCTTTTCGATCAAATGACGTTTAATAAACTCGACTTTACTCATCGTGTACCTCAATTAAGAAAATTTTCTCTTTAAAACCTCCTCGCTTTTCCGCTTTCGATGCACGAACCGCTTCGACTTGTTCGATCGTTGCCCCGTGACATTCAGCAAGCGCATGAATAATTTCCAATAAATCGGCTAGCTCTTCCACCGCTGTAACATCATCTGAGGCATTCATATATTCTTCTAGTTCCTCAAACGCTTTTTTTCGCAGTTCTTGGCGATATTCCTCATCACTTAATGTTCGCGTTGTAAATGACTTCCCTGCTTCCTCAATAATTTTTGGAATCAAATCCCGAACGAGTTTATTATAAACAGGCATCGTATCCTCTCCTCTACTTTTTCTTCATCTGTTACATATTTTACTAGAATTTTTTCATATATAAAAGAATCATCACAGAAAAGGAAAAACCGAGGATTTCTCCCTCGGTTTTCAATATTTCCCCTCCAACAACTCCCGCAATTCTTTCACATATTCCTCTGAACCGGTGACGATCATGCGGTCGCCCATGCGCATTTCGGTGTCGCCGTGTGGGACGATCGATTCGTGACCGCGGAAAATGCGGACGATGATACAATCGCCGAGAAATGGGAATTGGCGGAGAAGCACACCGTGATAAGCCAAGTTGTTCATTTCGATTTCGTGAAGTGCGATATCTCGTTGTGTTAACATATGGACGACGTTTGGTGACTCGATAAGTGCCTTTAACATCGCACCTGCTGAGAGGGCGAGGGAAATTGTTTCAACGTCTATGCTTTTTAGTTGTTGAACAACCGATGGTGACTCTGCGAAGGCGATGACGCGCGGGGTTCCTTGCTCTTTTGCCCACGTCGCGATTTGGGCGTTCGTCTGTTCGTTACCTGTTAAAACGACGACAACGTCAGCTGTTAGTGCCTCATGTGCTTGTAACGTTTCGAATGAATAATCATCGATATCGACAATTGGGAAAATGTGTTCCGTTTGTTCAATTTTGTCTTGGCGGATATGGTATAGCGTTGTTTCATATTCATCCGGAGACAAATCACGAACAGCTGCAAGCGTAAATTGATTTGTACCAATCAATTTGACCATCTTTTTTCGTTCTTCTTTTTCCACGCGATACAGCTTTTTAAACATAATCGGTGAAACGACGCTCGTGAGCACAGCGACTAAAATCAAGGCGCCTTTCATATTTTCGTCAATCATCCCCATTCGCTCTGCGATCGTTGCCGCTGCGATAACAAGCGACAAAGTAGAAACGAGTAGAAACCCTGCCGCAAGCGTTGTATTGCGATCATACCAAATGCGCAACATGTATACCGGAACGACTTTCGAAACGACAAGTGCGACAAATAAAAGTGGAATAAGCAATAAAATATCGAATTGCGTAAACAATGGGCGAAGATCTAAATTGACACCGACCATTACAAAGAAAATTGGGATAAAAAAGCCGTAACCGAACGAATCGAGTTTATGAACAAAATCTTGATTCGGTGCCAATAAAGAAACGAGAACACCGGCAAGAAACGCCCCTAAAATATTTTCCGCACCAAGCGTTTCCGATAGCGCGACGAGAACGATAATCAACGCAAATACAGCGCGCGTGCCAATTTGAATCGTCCCTTTTGCCATCGTTTCGATAAACGAACGCTTTTTAAAATATTTACCTGCAAAGTAAAAAATAACACCAACAAGAAACAATCCAAGCAACAACCATACATTTCCGTGACTCGGATCATGCATCGATACAAATACAGCTAAAAGAACCATTGTTGCTAAGTCCGCAATAACCGCAATTAATAAAATCGTTTGTCCAATCGTTGTTTTCATGAGTTGGGCATCTTTGAGAGTTGGAACGACAACACCAAGCGAGATCGTTGAAATAATGAGCGTCATTAAAAAGGCGTTATCGATATAACCGAGCCAAACAAATATGTAAGAAAGACCGAGCGACACAAGAAAAATGCCGACAAATACGATGGAAGCGACGAAAAACGCATTTGGCTCTTTTTCTTCCTTCCCCTTCTTTTTGTTCGCAAAGGCAGAAAAATCGATTTCTAACCCACTTAAAAACATTAAAAACAAAAATCCTAATGTCGATAACGTCTCTAACCACATATCTTGTTCAACTATATTGAATCCTGTTTTCCCGATGACCACTCCTACAATAATTTCCGCTACAACGCCAGGAATCATATGCAGGCGAAAACGGTGCAATAAAAGTGGCGTAAGGAAAGCGGCAACAATAACGATAACTAATGATGAAAGCGATGCATGCATCCTTCATTCCCCCTTCCAATCTTTTCACCCATTATATAAGTTTGTGAGCAAAGTTACAATTTTTTCGCATAAACGGGGCAACATAAGAAAAAAGAAAGTCCTGCGGTAATATGTCAAGGTGAAAAATCATCGAAATTGGAAATTCGATTGTCCGATGACCCGAAAAAAGGCAATACTTAAGAAGCCCAGTCTTGTCTTATGTCATTAACTGGGTTTTAATGCAAAATCAGTTAGATCGATACCCCTATCGATCTTCCCCCTTTCTTGGCGTGTAGATTTGACCGTTGCGTAGCAGCGCATCGATCACACGCACGAGTTTTCGAGCGGTGAGGACGAGGGCTCGTTTGTGTTGGTGCTTTGGTACTTCCTCATACTTCTTCCGGTAATAGGTGCGAAACGACGCATCATGCCGTTGTACCGAGTTGGCAGCCTCCACTAGGTAGTAACGGAGATAGCGATTGCCGGAACGAATGAGGGAAGTCTCCTCGGCTTGGAACCGACCGGACTGGTGCTTAGACCAAGTCAAACCTGCATACTTTGCTAAGGCGGCTTGGTTGTCAAAGCGCTCGATTTGTCCAATTTCGGCTAAGATGCCAGCGGCGTAGACCGGACCAATGCCGGGAATCGTTTGTAACGTATTTGGGATGCCTTCCAAATGGCGAGTAATCGCTTTATCTAGCTCTTTAATTTGCGCTTGAAGGCTACGGATGGATTGAATCGATAGCCCTAAAAGCAAGTCGATGGAATCCTCGACACATTTGGAAAGCCGATACGACGAACGAGCCGCCTTTTGAATGGACTTGGCGATGCATTCCGGATCGGCAAAGCGATTGCGTCCTTTTTGGCGCAAGAAGTCAGCGAGCTGTTGCACGTCCATCTGACTGATTTCGTCTAAGCTAAACGACTCGAGAAGAAGCTCTAAGATGGCATGTCCGAACACGGAGCTGTCCACCTCTTGGGTAAAGGAACTGCACTTGTAAAACAAGTGTTGGAGGAAGTACTGCTTTTCCCGAGTCAGCTGATGGACGAGATGATAGCGCATGCGCGTGAGCCGTTGAAGGGCGATAAACTGTTCTTGCATGACAGCTGTCACTTTCAAACGGCCAAAGCGAAGCCGATCGGCGATGATCCACGCATCGATGCCGTCCGTTTTATCCAAGTCAGTGTACGCTTCTTTAAATTTGCGAATGAGCTTTGGATTGATGGTAAACACCTTGACATTCCAAGACTTCAGCTCCTCCTGTTGGTGGAAAAACATCGCTGGATGCCAGCTGTAGACCGAAGTGGCTTCCATCCCGATGAGAATTTCGGATGGTTGGAGCTTGTTGGCCCACAGGAGGATTTGATCGCGAAGGAAGGTCGCGCCAAGGAGATGATTGTCCACCTTGAATTGGGCGCACGTGTTTCCTTCTTGATCCATGATACACGTGTATAAGTCCGTTGAGCTCACGTCAATCCCGACGTAGAGTTTCATGAGATCACCTCCAATCGTAGTAGGATCGTGGGGTTGGGACTCTTCGGGATGCCCCCGGACCGCGCCTGTTGACCAGTCACCCTCGCATATGAGAACTCACGTTGGGCCATGGGCTGCCTGGAAGCTGCTCCTTCCAGCATGGGAAACCAACGGGAACAGCCTGCGGGTTAGAAGTCCGAACAGGAGCCGGGGAGACAGACTTTCTAAGTAGTCAAAGCTACAGGAGAGAGAAGAGTGTCCCCGATGATCCTAAGACCATTATCCAAGAACATCGCGAAAAGTCCAACCCCGATGTAGTGCCATCCACGGGGGAGGGGCGCGCCCCTCCCCCGTGGGCAAATCACTTACACATATGCGATTGTCAAGGAGCATATCCAACTGGAAATTCGATTTAAAAATCTTTCTAAACATACTATACGAGGAAGATATATGATGAAACTGCACGGATTTAACAACTTAACGAAATCGCTTAGCTTTAATATGTACGATATTTGTTACACGACAAGCGCAAGCGAACGGGAAGCGTATATTGCATACATTGACGAAGTGTATAATGCGGAACGGTTGACGAATATTTTAAAAAACGTGGCGGATATGATTGGAGCGCACATTTTGAATATCGCCAAGCAAGATTATGTTCCTCAAGGGGCTAGCGTCACAATGCTTATATCAGAAGGACCGATTGAAGTGCCAAAAGAACAACCGCCTGTGCCACAAGCGGTCGTTTGTGCGCTCGATAAAAGTCATATTACCGTGCATACATATCCCGAATATCATCCGAACGATGGAATTAGCACGTTTCGGGCTGATATTGATGTTGCCACGTGTGGAGAAATTTCGCCGTTAAAGGCGCTTGATTATTTAATTCGTTCATTTGAAACCGATATTATGATTATCGACTATCGTGTGCGCGGATTTACACGCGATATTTCTGGGAAAAAGTTATTTATTGATCACGATATTACATCGATTCAAAACTACATTCCTAACGACATTTGCAAACAATACGATATGATTGACGTGAACGTGTATCAAGAACATATTTTCCATACGAAGTGCAAATTGCGTGAGTTTGATTTAGATAGCTATTTGTTTGAGCTGTCAAAAGATGAACTGACAAAAGAAGAAGTAGATACGATTACACATAAATTGCGCATCGAAATGGATGAAATTTTTTACGGAAAAAATATGACACCACCTAAGTGATGTCAATAAAAATGCAATGATATGTTGCGCGAATCAGGCCTTGTTCCGAAAAACGTTGTTCATATTCATGCATCATTGTTTTGAATACAGATGGTCGTTGGCAATAGCGACCCGACGTGCTATTTGTTGCACCGATGTGACGAAGTGATAAGAAGAAGTCACGTACAGATGGAAAATATTCAACTTCAAACTGTTCGTGTCCACGCGCTCGAATATGCATAGCGAGCCACTCGGAAAACGTCGGAAACGATGGGCCGATGCGAAGCGGCTCGTCAATTTGTTGAATGGCGAGCGCATACGCAAATGAGGTGTGCAACTCGTGAAACGTTCGGTCGCCAAATGTTGAAAAAAGAAGTTGTCCTCTTTCGTTTCGTTGTTTGGCGAGTTTGGCGATCGTTTGTTTTGGAGTCATAAGCCATTGAAACGTCGCGTTAGAAATAATGAGATCGTACGTTTCATGTAACTCAGCTTCTTCAATGTCTGCGCATAGCCATGTAATTGGTGCATCATTTAGCCTTTGTTTCGCTTTTTCAATCATGCCTGGAGCGATATCAACTGCTGTAAGTTTTGCCTGCGGATAAGCGTCATGTAACAGTTTCGTTAAATATCCCGTACCACAGCCAATTTCTAAAATCGTTTTAGGTGGATGATCGATGCGTTTTATTAATTCATGGGCCATCTTTTTTTGGACGTTCGCAAACTGATCGTATGTCGTTGCTCGTTCGCTAAATCGTTTTTGCATCAATTGTTTATCAATCATTTTTTTCACCGCCTAACCACGTTTGAATGTAATGGGCACACATGCTTGGCTGTGTGACGTGCGGGGCGTGCCCGACATTTGGCATAAGCATGAACGTACAATGATTGGTTCGTTCATATACATATTGAGCGGCTTGCGGTGGACAAATGCGATCACGCTCTCCATGAATGAGTAGGAGTGGTACATCGATTTGTTGTAACTGATCCCGTACGTCTGTCGTTAATAAGTAATCTAATCCTAGCAACAAGTCTGGGATATGATGATGCATATAACGGAACGGTTGCGCTTCTTCCTCGCCCCATAACATATCAATAAATGATTGTATTGTTTTTTCCGGTTGGCGCATTAATTGTGTCTTCATTCGTTCCACAACGCGTGCATGCCAGCCGATCGGATAATCGTCTGTCATCGTAAACCGGCTCGTCCCTCCGATGCATACGAGCGCTTGCACATGTTCATGCATAGCGAGCTGTAAAGCAACGAGCGAGCCAAGCGACCAACCGATCACAATCGACGGGACGGTTAAAGCGTCTTTTGCTTTCGCTAAAAAATGATTAACATCATGCATATGCTCCCATGCGACGACGGTAACATGGCTTGGCTGAAGAGCTTGAATAAGCGGGGTAAACACTTCTCCTTTCATTCCCCATCCCGGCAATAACAATATGTTCATACGATCAGCCCCATTTCTTTTCCGACTGCGGTAATTTCAGCAAGCGCCCAATCGAGTTGCTCTTTTGTCATCGTCGCCATAAGTGAGAAACGAAGGCGCGCCGTGCCGTCTGGTACCGTTGGTGGACGAATCGCAACCGCAACAATGCCACGTTCACGCAAGCGGACGCTAAAAGCAAGCGCTCGTTCGTTATCGCCAACGATAATTGGCACAATATGCGTCGTGCTTTGACCAATATCGAATCCCGCCTGTTGCAGATGCGTGCGAAAATAATCACTTAACGCATGTAAATGATGGCGCAATGATCGTTCTTGTTGTACGATCTCAATAGCTGTACAAATGGTGCCGAGCACGCTTGGAGGTAATGCGGTTGTGAAAATAAATGGACGCATCGTATTAATGAAATAATCAATAACGACTCGCTTTCCCGCCACATATGCCCCGTATGCACCGAGCGCTTTACTGAACGTTCCCATATGTACGTCAATCTGTTCAGCAATCTCGTGTTCGTGAGCCATTCCTTGCCCTTTTTCTCCATATATACCGCTCGCATGTGCTTCATCAACGACAAGCATCGCACCGTATGTTTCTTTTAACGCGACGAGTTCGCGTAGCGGGGCAACGTCCCCGTCCATGCTGAAAATCGTGTCCGTCACAATAATTTTTCGTTTATGTCTTTCGGCTTTTTTTAATAGCGTTTCTAAATGATCCACGTCCGCATGGCGATAGCGTTTCACTTCCGCTCGGCTTAAAATCGCACCATCTACAATGCTGGCATGGTTCCATTTATCGCTAAAAATGACCGCATCCCGTCCTGCTAGGGAAGAAAGAATGCCGACGTTTGCTGTGTATCCGCTATTGACGATGAGTGCAGCTTCACACCCTTTCCAACGAACGAGCGCATCTTCTGCTTGTTCATATAGCGGATGGTTGCCAACAACAAGGCGTGAAGCCGTTGCTCCTACACCGTATCGTCTTGTGGCTTCCATGCTAGCGTGAATAAGCCGTTCGTCATGTGCAAAACCTAAATAGTTATTCGATGAAAAATTAAATAAGTGACGGCCATCGATATGTATAAAACATCCGTCGCTTTCTGCCTGAATCAACGTTCGTTTTTGCGCTTTTTCCGCAAGTTGTTCGATATGTATTTGCAATTCCTCCCACAACATACCTCTCCCCTTTTTGTAAACCTATAAAAAAATAAAAGTTTACATTTATCGTATCATACGTTTATTTCTTTTTCCATAATAAATAAACAAAATAAGGAGCACCGATGATCGACACGATGACACCAGCAGGGAGGCCATCTGGTTCAATTAAATTGCGCCCAATCGTATCAGCAAGCAACAATAACGCACCACCCATCAGCATCGTCACAGGTAAACTTAACTCGTTTCGAGGACCAACAAGCGCCCGAGCAATATGTGGGGCCATTAAACCGACAAATGCGATACCGCCGGTGACGGAAACGGCCGATGCGGCAAGCGCCACCGCCGTCAATAGTAAAACGAGTCGTTCACGATCGAGCGATACGCCGATGCCAATGGCCACAGGATCATTCAATTGCAAAGCATTCAAGCGATGAGCTTTATATAAAACGAACGGAACGAGAATGATGAGCCACGGCAACAATGCGAGAACGAACGCCCAATCGAGCCCCCAAATACCTCCGGCTAACCATTTTGCAATAAAATCGACTCTCGTACGATCGGCTCCTGAAATAAGAACGATCATCAATCCCGAAAACGCCGTAGCAAAACCGATTCCAATTAACACGAGCCGAATCGGTTGAAGTCCTATTTGTTTATTGTACGACAACGTATAGATGAGAATCGCTGTAAGTAGCGCGCTGCAAAAAGCGACGAGCGGAATAAGGTAAGCAAATGATTGTGCTTGAATCGGAACAAATAAAAAGAACAAGGCGACACCAACACCTGCGCCCGCATTTATACCGATAACACCTGGATCGGCTAAGTCATTGCGCATCACAACTTGTAAAATGGCACCAGACAACGCTAATGCCACACCTGCAAGCAACGTAATAACGATGCGTGGCAAACGAATCGAAAACAAAATGAATTGCTCTTTAAACGTCCCGTCACCTAAAAGCACCGGAATGAGACGGTCGAAAGATAAAGAAGAATAGCCTGTTCCCATGCTGATGATCGTTATGAAGCAGATGAATATGAAAAGAACGAGCAAAATTATACGCTGTTTTTTTCGTAGCGGTGCAATCATAATCCTTTTTCCCCCTTACGCACGATGAAAAGAAAAAATGGAAGCCCCATGACAGCCACAACCGCGACGACGGGTGTTTCATATGGTGCGTGAATCATTCGTGCGACTGTATCGGCAAATAACATAAATGTCGCACCGCCGATCGCACTCATTGGCAAAATAAATCGATAATCCGTTCCAACAAACGAACGGACAAGATGTGGAATCATTAAACCGACAAATGCTAAATTGCCAACGAGCGCAACGGACGCACCAGCTAGTACAATAACGATGAAAAAAAGAATCATTTTCACACGCGTCAGTTGTTGACCAAGTCCGACAGCTACTCCTTCACTCATGCTTAAAATCGTTAATTGTCGACTTTGCCAAAAAGCGATAAGCATAGCAAAACAAATAAAAGGGGTAACGATTTTTAATTCGTGCCATGTCGTTCCCATCATACCGCCAGCTGTCCACATCGATACATCTTTCGATACTTTATATATGAGACCTAATGCTTCTGAAACGGCGTATAAAAAAGTAGAAATGGCAGCGCCGGCTAGTACAATCCGAAACGGTGAAAATTGTTTGGCGCCAATGCCGAATACGAGCAAACCTCCGAACGCTGCCCCAACAAAGCAAGCAAATACAGTTTGAATATAGTTTGCAGCCGGGAAAAACGCAAACGTTGCTGCTAAAGCGGCATTTGCCCCTGCTGTCAGCCCGATGAGTCCTGGGTCGGCGAGTGGGTTGCGCGTCATGCCTTGCATAATGGCGCCAGCGACAGCCAAGGCTGCACCTACGACGACAGCTGCGAATTCACGTGGTAGGCGAACTTCGCGAATCATCATTGCCACTTTATTTGTCTCTGGTGCTGTGATCGCTAGCCAGACGTCTTTGATTGTCGTATCCGCCGCTCCGATCACAATGGCACAAACGAATGTCGTAATCAATAAAGTGAAAGCAAGTACAAATTTTTTCAGCATACGCATCCTCTCTTTTCTATTTACATAAAGAAAGAGGAATTCACGACGAACTCCTCTTTCTTTATATTACTCACCTAAAAAGTGCTTTTTGAAAAACTCAAGCTGATATTCTAGCGTAATTGGATCGTTAAAGTAAAATTCTTTTGCGTTTGCTTCAAAAACACGATTATTTTTTACAGCTGGAATATTTTTGTATGTTTCTGTTTCTGTAAATGAAAGATCGCCATCTGCATTTTTGCTGAAAATGAGATAATCTCCGGCAAATTGCGGAAGAACTTCAAGGGAAATCGCATAGTATCCGTCTTTTAACGCATGTTCTTCTACTGCTTTTGGCATTTTTAATTTCATTTCTTGATATAAAATTTCTGTGCCGCGGCCCCAGTTGTTTCCGAATACATACAGTTGTTTATCGAAGTTTTCAATGACCGAAACGGTTGCATTTTCACCAATTTTTGCGCGAATTTTTTCGCCAGCTTCTTGTGCCCGCTTTTTAAAGTCATCGATCCATTTTTTCGCTTCTTCTTCTTTATTTAATAACTTTCCAATTTCTAAATGTTGTGTTAAATAGTCTACTTTTCCGTAAGTATATGTGACAGTTGGAGCAATTTCTTTTAATTTATCTAAGTTTTTATTTGTTGACGCAGCGATAATTAAATCTGGCTCAAGTTCGATAATTTGTTCCAAACTTTCATCTGTTACTTCCTTTGCATCTTTTAAATATGGCTCATAACGAGGGTTCATTTTTGCCCAAGAATCAACACCAACAATTGGCACATCTAACGCCATCACACTACCTGCTAAAAATGACGATAAAACAACAACGCGCTTCGGATTCGTAGGCACTTCGACTGGGCCTGTTTCAGATTGATATGTCATTGTTTTTGGTTCGTTCTTTTCTTTTGCTTCCTTTTCTTGTTCTTTTTCTGCTGCTTGGTTACCGCACGCACTCAAGATGAGCACGAACAAAAGAAGAATGGACATCATTCGCTTCTTCAACATGTTCTGCATCTCCTTTTATTAAATGATATGTGATACACATCGGTTTGTTTGTTCGAGGGTCACGACCGATTTCCGCGTCAATATGAAACACTTTTCGTAATACATCTCGCGTCATCACTTGTTCGCACGTTCCTGCTTGAACAATTTTTCCGTCTTTCATCGCAATCATATAATCAGCAAACCGAGCCGCTTGATTTAAATCATGTAGCACCATGACGATCGTGCGTTGTTGTTCTAGGTTGAGACGCTGGAGTAATTCGAGCACTTCTAATTGATGAGCCATATCTAAATACGTTGTCGGTTCATCTAAAAAAATGATATCGGTCTCTTGCGCAAGCGCCATCGCAATCCAGACGCGTTGTCTTTGACCACCTGATAGCGAATCAACTGGACGGTGTTTAAATGCGATCGTTCCGGTCACTTCAAGCGCCCAATCGATGACTTCATAGTCGCGCTTCGTTAGCCGACCGAATCCTTTTTGGTATGGGAACCGTCCGTAAGAAACGAGCTCACCAACCGTCAATCCCCCCGGACTTTCTGGCGTTTGCGGCAAAATCGCCATTTTTTGTGCTAACAATTTCGTATGCTCTTGCGAAATTTGTTTTCCATCTAAAATGACCGCTCCTTCTTGATGACGAATAATGCGTGTCATCGCTTTTAACAACGTCGATTTCCCGCAACCGTTTGGTCCGATAATCGTCGTTATTTTTTCATCTGGAATATGTACAGTTAGTCGGTTGACAATGACACGCTCACCATATCCAACAGAAAGCTGTTCTGTATACAATCGCGGCATATATGTTTACCCCCTCGAACGCCAAGAAAACACATTGATATTGAGAATTAATATCAATACATATTTTAAATTACATCAATTGATTATCATTGTTTAAATTACATCAATTGATTATCATTGTCAATTATTTTTTTATGAAAAAACCAACTTCATTCTTCTAGAAGCTGGTTTTCGATGTATGTTGTCGCAAATGTAGAAGCAGAAACAGGTTTTCCGAGAACGTATCCTTGAATTTTATCGCATTGTAATGTGCGTAAAATATTGAATTGTTGCAGCGTTTCTACTCCTTCGACGATGACGCGTAGTTTTAAGTTTTGGGCAAGTACGAAAGGTATTGGATTTTAATCCAATACCTTTATTGTGTTTATGATTTTTCTTTTTGTCTCTTCTAAATTATTTTCTTCTTCAATGTTGGTTTCTCCATCTTCCGTAAAGAAATCTGCAAAGTTCTGTCCTTCATATCTTGGAACAATGTGCATATGAAAATGTGTTAATTCATCGAAAGCCCCACCGTTTTGACACACGGTAATTCCATCTGGATTAAACAACTTTTTTATAGCTTTGGAGATAATTCTTGATGCCTTAATTACTGAGTTTGCAGTATTTTCGTCAAGTTCATCAAAGTAACGAATATGTTTTTTAGGCAATATCAGAACGTGTCCTTCGTTGTATGGATTGTGGTCTAAGATGCAACATACATAATCGTCTTCGAATACCACATTAACAGCCTCTACTTTATTTGCTAAATTACAACCCAAACAGTTCATTTAGGTCCCCTCCCTTCCCCTCCCTTTTGAAACACATTATCTTTTGAAGAAAGCACGCCTAAAGAAACCATTACGGCTTCCTCCACTTTTCGCATTGCTTCTTCCGATAATTTCCCGATCTTTTTCCATAGTCGCGCTTTTGACACGGAACGAATATGTTCTGTCAACCTCCCACGAGACTAAAAGTGAGAATTTCCTGCTTCAACTGACTCCCCTAAAAAATACTTTCCAGAATTTAACCGAAAATCATGAAGGAAATTACCCCGATCTCCCCTGATTAAATGAATCTGGTGCAATGATAACTTTCATTTCGCAACAACCTTTTTCAATATATTTTTTCCGTCTTGGCGAACGAACAAAACAGTCATCGTTGTTCCACGTTCACATGAAAACGATTCATTCGTCGTCATTATTTCATAATCTCGATAAGGGGAGCGATACATATCAAATAAAAACGACGTTTCATTTACCCACTGAATAAAAATGATGTCGGCAAAATATTCTCCGTTGACGTACGAAAGTGCTGAACCGTCTTTTCGTTCCATTGAAATCAGTTTCTTTTCCCCTTCGATTTCGCAAAACGCCACCCCAACATCGTCACCGGCACAAAAGCCGATTATCGGCTCGTTCGTCGTAGTCGTAAACGTAAGCGTCTCTCCCTTCACTTGCACATCAACTGTTCGTTCATAAGCACGAATAAATATGCCTTCAACACAAAATAATTGTTGGTCACCACATTCCATAAGTCATTCCCTTTCTAGTTATGTTTCTTCCTTCATCATAATACAGACGAAAATGTTTTCACAACATCATCCGTTTTGTTAAAATGGTAGTATGCTTTACGATAAGGAGGTTTTGTTATGTTAGAAAAACAATTGGAAAAATACGCACAATTAGCTGTACGTGTTGGGGTTAACATTCAACCTGGACAAACGTTGTTTATTAACGCACCGCTACCGTCTGCCCCACTTGTGCGCGAAATTGCTAAAAAAGCGTACGAAGCGGGAGCAAAACATGTGCATGTCGAGTGGAGCGATGAAGAGATCACGTACATAAAATTTAAACACGCACCAGAAGAAGCGCTTCATGAATACCCGTCTTGGCTTGCGAAAGGGCGTGAGGAAGTCGCTGAAAAAGGTGGGGCGTTTTTAAGCATTTATGCACCGAATCCAGACTTATTAAAAGATATTGACCCTGCGCGTGTCGCAGCAGCAACGAAAGCAGCAAGCCTTGCGCTACAACATTATCGCAGTCGCCTAATGGCCGATCATAACTGTTGGTCGTTAATTGCTGTGCCGACGCCAGCATGGGCGAAAAAAGTATTTCCGAATATGAATGAAGACGAAGCGATCGCAAAATTATGGGACGTTATTTTCCAAGTGACACGCGTAGATCAAGACGATCCGATTGCGGCATGGAAAACGCATAACGAAAAATTAGCGCGCATTGTCGATTATTTAAACAATAAGCAATATAAACAGCTCATTTATGACGGGCCAGGAACAAATTTAACGGTGGAGCTTCCAGATGGACATATTTGGGCTGGTGGTGCTGCAAAAAGTACAGACGGCATCGTATTTAACCCAAATATGCCGACAGAAGAAGTGTTTACAATGCCACATAAAGATGGAACGAACGGCGTTGTGCGCAATACAAAACCGCTTAACTACGGTGGAAATATTATTGATGGCTTTACGCTTACATTTAAAGATGGAAAAGTCGTTGATTTTACAGCAGAAGTCGGTTACGATACATTGAAACATTTGCTTGATACAGACGAAGGCGCACGCCGACTAGGAGAAATTGCGCTCGTCCCGCATCGCTCCCCGATTTCTCAATCGAATCTTGTTTTTTATAATACGTTATTTGATGAAAATGCTGCCTCGCATTTAGCGCTTGGCAAAGCATATCCAACAAATATTGAAGGCGGAACGAATATGCGCACAGAGGAGTTGCTTGCACGTGGCGCGAACGATAGTTTAGTGCATGAAGATTTTATGATCGGTTCGCATGAATTAAACGTCGATGGGGTTACAAAAGACGGTGTGCGCGAACCGATTATGCGAAACGGTGAATGGGTCATTTCGATTTAAAAATGTTGCGGCGTTTGTCCGCAACATTTTTTTCGTTCGCATAGCTTGCAACAAATGAAGCGAAACAACAAGGACGAAATCGAACGGTCGTGTATAAAAAGGAATACTTGCATGAAACGTAAAACTATACGACAATAAAAGTAAAAACAATTAAAGTCCTGCGGTAATATGTCAAGGTGAAAAATCATCGAAATTGGAAATTCGATTGTCCGATGACCCGAAAAAAGGCAATACTTAAGAAGCCCAGTCTTGTCTTATGTCATTAACTGGGTTTTAATGCAAAATCAGTTAGATCGATACCCCTATCGATCTTCCCCCTTTCTTGGCGTGTAGATTTGACCGTTGCGTAGCAGCGCATCGATCACACGCACGAGTTTTCGAGCGGTGAGGACGAGGGCTCGTTTGTGTTGGTGCTTTGGTACTTCCTCATACTTCTTCCGGTAATAGGTGCGAAACGACGCATCATGCCGTTGTACCGAGTTGGCAGCCTCCACTAGGTAGTAACGGAGATAGCGATTGCCGGAACGAATGAGGGAAGTCTCCTCGGCTTGGAACCGACCGGACTGGTGCTTAGACCAAGTCAAACCTGCATACTTTGCTAAGGCGGCTTGGTTGTCAAAGCGCTCGATTTGTCCAATTTCGGCTAAGATGCCAGCGGCGTAGACCGGACCAATGCCGGGAATCGTTTGTAACGTATTTGGGATGCCTTCCAAATGGCGAGTAATCGCTTTATCTAGCTCTTTAATTTGCGCTTGAAGGCTACGGATGGATTGAATCGATAGCCCTAAAAGCAAGTCGATGGAATCCTCGACACATTTGGAAAGCCGATACGACGAACGAGCCGCCTTTTGAATGGACTTGGCGATGCATTCCGGATCGGCAAAGCGATTGCGTCCTTTTTGGCGCAAGAAGTCAGCGAGCTGTTGCACGTCCATCTGACTGATTTCGTCTAAGCTAAACGACTCGAGAAGAAGCTCTAAGATGGCATGTCCGAACACGGAGCTGTCCACCTCTTGGGTAAAGGAACTGCACTTGTAAAACAAGTGTTGGAGGAAGTACTGCTTTTCCCGAGTCAGCTGATGGACGAGATGATAGCGCATGCGCGTGAGCCGTTGAAGGGCGATAAACTGTTCTTGCATGACAGCTGTCACTTTCAAACGGCCAAAGCGAAGCCGATCGGCGATGATCCACGCATCGATGCCGTCCGTTTTATCCAAGTCAGTGTACGCTTCTTTAAATTTGCGAATGAGCTTTGGATTGATGGTAAACACCTTGACATTCCAAGACTTCAGCTCCTCCTGTTGGTGGAAAAACATCGCTGGATGCCAGCTGTAGACCGAAGTGGCTTCCATCCCGATGAGAATTTCGGATGGTTGGAGCTTGTTGGCCCACAGGAGGATTTGATCGCGAAGGAAGGTCGCGCCAAGGAGATGATTGTCCACCTTGAATTGGGCGCACGTGTTTCCTTCTTGATCCATGATACACGTGTATAAGTCCGTTGAGCTCACGTCAATCCCGACGTAGAGTTTCATGAGATCACCTCCAATCGTAGTAGGATCGTGGGGTTGGGACTCTTCGGGATGCCCCCGGACCGCGCCTGTTGACCAGTCACCCTCGCATATGAGAACTCACGTTGGGCCATGGGCTGCCTGGAAGCTGCTCCTTCCAGCATGGGAAACCAACGGGAACAGCCTGCGGGTTAGAAGTCCGAACAGGAGCCGGGGAGACAGACTTTCTAAGTAGTCAAAGCTACAGGAGAGAGAAGAGTGTCCCCGATGATCCTAAGACCATTATCCAAGAACATCGCGAAAAGTCCAACCCCGATGTAGTGCCATCCACGGGGGAGGGGCGCGCCCCTCCCCCGTGGGCAAATCACTTACACATATGCGATTGTCAAGGAGCATATCCAACTGGAAATTCGATTTAAAAATCTTTCTAAACATACTATACGAGGAGCGACAAATATGAAACAACGGTCGAAGTTACTTATTAGCATCGTTGCGGCTGTTACATTGCTTTCCGCTTGCAACGAACAAACAACTGCGCCAGCAAAACAGCCTATTGAAAATAAAGAGCAAAAAAAACAAGCACCGGCACCGCTTGAATTGACACCTGTTGAAAGTACAAATCAACCGTTTACGATTTCATTATTACCGAAGTTTAGTTTAGAGGCAGAAGAGCCAGGAAAAGATGTCGTCATGCATGAAAGTGAGCAAGAGCAATGGATGCGCATTGAACTTTTGCCAAAAGAGGCGAAAGAGCAAATGGAAACGTACGCAAAAGAACGGGCTATGGCTGTCTCTGAGGAAGCTACTCCGTTTGAAGGGACATTGCCGTTTGAAGATGCTATTGTATACGAAGCATCTGTCGATAATAGTGTCGTATATATTATTGGCGTAACAGAAGATGCACCGATGTTTTTAACGGTGTTTACGAAAAAAGAAGATAATTGGCTTGATACGTTTATGACGATGGCGAAAACGATTCAACGAACCGAAACGGAAACGAGTGAACAACCGAACGAATCATTTTTCACATACAAAAGTAGCAATCAGCCGTTTCAAGCAAACATTTTAAACGGTTATCAAGCCGAAGCGGTCGAACCGGGCAAAGATATGATTTTTCTCGACGAAGAAAAAGCATCGATGACAGTAGAACTTATTGATGATGGTGCGGACTGGTCGTTAATCGAGGAACAAGCAGAACAGTACGTAAAGGCAAGCAGTAAAGACGGCACAGTCGAAAAAGTAACGTGGACAAAAGGAACGCTTTTAAACGGAGCGGACGTATATAAAAGTGCCATTACAGATGGAGAAGTGTATGTATTTGTTGTAAAGAGCGGAACGCCGATGCGACTCACCATTTTCGTTCAGCAAGCTGATGGGTTAGATCCGTTTTTGCAAATGGCAGAAACGATTAAACGTATTGACTGAGGAGGGTTTTCATGGAGCTATTAGAAGCATATCGATCATTATGGTCACACCGTTCGTTGCCTGCCACAGAAAACAATGCAGAAACTGTCCTATACGATGCGATTCGCCGCGATTTATTAGATGAAATGACACATCCTCGTTTGAGAAAATCGCCTTACGAAAAATTTTCATTGGCGCTCAAGCGCATTGCGTCATCATCGCTCGATGCGAAACAACAATACGAACTCGTCCGTTTATACGTACAACAGCTTGAAAACTTGCCTTCCCGCTAAGGCAAGTTTTTTTGTATAACATCTCGTCATTTGCACAAAATATGTAGCGAATATAATACGAGGAGGTTTTTCGATGGATCCGTTTCGTTCATTAGATGTGATGCGACGAGATGTAGAACGTATGTTTTCTAGCTTTCCTTCCCTTTTTTCGCACGTAGATGGTGTGTTTCGTATGCCTCGCGTCGATGTGCATGAAAATGAAAAAGAAATGATTGTGACGTGCGACATTCCGGGGCTAGAGCGAAAAGAAGACGTCGATATTCATATCGATCATCAAACGTTATCGATTAGCGGACACGTGCGCAGACAACACGACGTACACGATGAACATATGCATCGGCAAGAGCGGTTTTATGGGCGGTTTCATCGTACCATTCCTCTTCCCTCCCCTGCCGCACATGAACATGTTCAAGCATCATATAAAAATGGTGTACTTGAAATTCGTATCCCGAAAGCGCAGGCTGATGAGAAAAAACGAATTGACGTACAATTTCATTGACACCGGCACGATCGCCGGTGTTTTTTTGAAACTTTTATGCGGTTCACACGTATGTATGCATGGGGTGAAAGAAATGGATGACAAATCGTTTTTAATCGAGCAACTTCATCTTATTGAACAATGGGAAAAAGAACAAAAGCGCATTTGGTTTTGGGAAAAAATAAGCCGTTTGCCTTTTGCTTTACTTGATCGATTGACCCCGGCGTGGATACATAAAAAAATGGCGCAATTGCTTGATGAGCTTGGCCAATATATTCAAACAGGCGGACAATATTTAGTAAATAAAGAAGCCGTTTTATCAACGTTTTATGGAGTGCCAACGCTACACGCTGTTCGTTCGATTCCTTTACAACGGATGAATGAAGCGTGTGAAACATTAATTGCGAAACGTAAAACGTTTGCGATGTATCAAGGGGCAACGACAGGATTGGGTGGAGCGTTTACGTTGCTTCTCGATATTGCTGTCGTTTTAGGCACCGCTTTAAAAACGTTGCAAGAAATTGCGATCGTATACGGATTTGATCCACATGAGAAAGAAGAACGATTGTTTATCGTCAAATGTTTACAATTTGCGCTTGCTGACGTCGTTGGCAAGCAAGCGATATTAAATGAATGGACAGCAAAAAATGAACGACAAACGATGTCACAATTACAAGGATGGCGCGAAATCGTTTGGGCGTTTCGCGACCAGTACGGTTGGAAAAAGTTGTTTCAATCCGTTCCGATTGTAGGAATGTTATTTGGAGCATGGACAAATCAAACGATGATTCACGACATTGCTGAAGCAGGTGCAATGTTTTATCGTAAACGACGCATTATAGAAAGGTTGGAAGAAATAGAAAAGGCGGGATCCCCCGCCTAACGTTACGCTTCATCACAAGGAATGACGGCATCATGAAGCGCCATGTTTACTTGTTGTTCATATCGGTTTCGTTCTTCTTCTGTCCAATGAAAATATGACTGCATAAGTGCAATGACGGCTTCTTTTAGCTGGCGAACCGCAGCGATGTCAAAAAAGAGGGCCCCTGTGCGACGAATGAAAAAGTCAAGCGGCGTAACGGTCATTTCGTGTTCGAGCGCATAGATGCACATCACATACCAATCCAGCGGTAGCGATACGTTATTAGGATCATACGTACGAGCTAATGCAAATAAACGATCAACATTCGTACCGTATCGCTGCACGAGCTGTTTTGCTTCTTTTTCTGTAAACCCGTAAGCAAGCCCTTCAGCTACTTTTTCGGATAGAAACGTATGCCACCGGCTCGCACCACCGACGTCTCCACCAGAAATTGGTAAATGTTTCGTTCGGCAAGGCGGATACGCCCCATCTAACTGTTTAGCAATAAGGTCAACAACCGTTTCCGCCATTTTGCGATAGCCAGTTAACTTTCCTCCCGCAATCGTAATGAGACCAGACGGGGATTGCCAAACTTCGTCTTTGCGGGAAATTTCAGACGGATCTTTCCCTTCTTCATAAATGAGCGGACGAATTCCAGCCCAGCTTGATTCAATTTGTTGTTCCGTCAAACGAACGGACGGAAACATGTAATGAATGGCACGTAATAAATAGTCGCGATCTTCACGCGTCATTTTCGGATGAGCGCGGTCTCCTTCGTAAAACGTATCTGTTGTTCCCACGTACGTTTTTCCTTCACGCGGAATCGCAAATACCATCCGACCGTCAGGCGTATCAAAATATACCGCTTGCTTAAGCGGAAAATGTGCTTGGTCGATGACGATGTGTACGCCTTTTGTTAAACGCAATTTTTTTCCGACATTTGAGCCGTCTTTTTCACGCAGTACATCGACCCATGGACCTGCTGCATTCACTATTTTTTTCGCATAGATCGTAAATGTTTTTCCTGTCGTTTGCTCGCGACACATCACGCCATGGATGCGCCCGTTTTTATCGTACAAAAACGACTCCGCCTTCACGTAGTTGACAGCATGCGCCCCGCATTCTACTGCTTTTTTAATAACTTCAATCGTCAAACGTGCATCATCTGTGCGATACTCAACATAATACCCACCACCGAGCAGTCCATCTTGTTTAATTAATGGTTCTTTTTGTAACGTTTCATGCGCCGATAACATCGTTCGCCGCTCTTCTTTTTTAACGCGTGCTAAATGATCGTACACCCATAATCCAATCGACGTGCTCCATTTCCCGAACGTGCCGCCGCGATGAATCGGCAATAACATCCATTCCGGCGTCGTCACATGCGGACCGTTTTCATATACGATGGCTCGCTCTTTCCCGACTTCTGCAACCATTTTCACTTCAAACTGTTTTAAATAACGTAATCCTCCATGAACGAGCTTCGTTGAACGGCTCGATGTTCCAGCGGCGAAATCTTGCATCTCAATCAATGCTGTTTTCATGCCGCGCGTCGCTGCATCGAGCGCAATGCCACAGCCGGTAATTCCCCCGCCAATAATCAGCACATCGTACGTCGTTTGGCTCATTTCTTCTATCATTTGCAGTCGTCTTTTTGCCGAAAACATCATCATTCCCCCTTGTAAAACAAAAAGAGACCAAGACAAGCACAATAAGTTTCGCTTATTATGCATGTATGGTCTCTCTTCGTCTCTTGACATGTATGAACTTTAATTTCATTGTATCATATGTGCGGAAAAAGGCAACTGTTTTGCACAAAAAGCCATTTGATGGCTGAACGTGGTTTACATAGGCTAATATTCATTCCTTTTTCTTTATATTTGTTGACGATTTTTTCCACATTTGGTCGTTCATTTTTCCCTCGTTTTCTTTGCATACACTCTCTTCCTTTCTCATCTCTTTTACATATTTACGCCCATCACCTATAAAAAGTTTCGCGCACGATTTACTTTTTTCCTGCATATATTACGAACAAACGTATATGAACGGGCGACAAAATCGATTTTTCTTCCTTATCCTGTGAGTGAATCAGACACTCAAGCATCATTTCAAGACGGCAAACTGATCATTCGTCTTCCGCAACGAAAAACATTTATTCCAATCGAATAAATGCACGAAAAAACGCAAACGTTACAATTTAAACGTTTGCGTTAATCCTTTTACAAGACCGCTCATCTGGTTCATCACTTGCACCGCCTGCCCCATCGTATTCATCATTTTTGTGATATCATACGTTCCCTCTTTTGTTTTAAACTGCTCAAGCAAGCTTGGCGGTTTCGGGGCAGGAATGAATGGAGACATCGGCGGTACAAAAGGAGAAGCCGCTGGCGGAGCGAATGGAGACATCGATGGTACAACAGGCGGAACGACTGGCTGAGCTGGAAACAACACCGGTTGAGAATAGTATGGATAATAGTTCACTGGTGGAATATGTGGCATTTGCATCGTAGGCCACGATTGATACATATGTTTTCATCTCCTTTCATTACATCGTATTCGCTTGAAGTAAAATGGTTCGTGACTAATCATGTCAATCGATGTCGGAATTCTCAATTTTTTGAATTTAACATGTCGTCTTTTTTTATGTTATGATAAGTGTAAAAGGGGGAGGGCATAATTATGACAATTGTTGAATTAAAAAACAAATTTATCGCAATGAAACAATATGAACCGATCGATGCAAACGAACTGCTTGACTTTGCGCGCCAACTTTATTTGCGCAACGAATTGCCGCTTGGCATGTATCGTCATCTTGTACGCGATTTAGAGGCGCTTGGGGCATACAAACCCGATGACGAACGAGTCGTGCAATATTCGGGAAGCATTGAATGATTTATCCCCTCTTGTGCCATGCTAAGTCAACAACCCAATGACTAAAGTCATGGGCTTGTAAGCCCCATGTTGACCAGACCAAGGCTTGAAACAGAGCCTACGTTATAGATGTCATGACACGTTCGGGTGCTTCTCCAGCCCGTTCCTCTGTCGTGCAAGGTTAAACAAGCGTGGTGGGTAGCGCTAGTGTCTTGCACATAACAAGCATCTATAACATGGTCGAGGAGAATATGACCTGCTTTATGCAGAGGAAAGGGGAGAACCCTATGGTTTTTGTATTAGATACAAATAAGCGTCCACTCGCCCCTTGTCATGAGGCGGTCGCAAGAAAGTTATTAAAGCAAGGAAAAGCAGCGATCTACAAACGCTATCCATTTACGATTATTTTAAAAGAAATTGTCGATAATTTTCGACCGAAAACACCGTATCGGCTCAAAATCGATTACGGAAGTAAACACACAGGACTTGCGATTGTGCGAGGAGAAGAAGTGTTGTGGCTTGCACAACTTGACCATCGCACAGACATCAAAGAGCGATTAGACAAAAGACGGGCGTTTCGTCGTGCAAGAAGAAAGCGAAAAACTCGATACAGAAAACCACGTTTTCTTAATCGTAGGAGAAAAGACGGGTGGTTGCCACCATCGTTAGAGAGTCGTGTGCAAAATATTCAAACATGGGTGGAGCGTTTAAGGAAGATATGTCCGATTGAGCATATATCGTACGAGAACGCAAAGTTTGACACGCAACTCATGCGAAATCCTGAAATCAATGGTGTAGAGTATCAACAAGGTACGCTACAAGGATATGAAGTACGGGAGTATTTGCTTGAAAAGTTTGGGCGGAAGTGTTGTTATTGCGGAAAAGAAAATGTTCCACTTGAAGTGGAGCATATCATTCCAAAATCGAGAGGTGGAACAGACCGAGTGGATAACCTATGTCTTGCCTGTCATGACTGTAATCAGCGCAAAGGAAGTAAGACAGCAGAAGAATTCGGGTATCCACATATTCAAGAAATGGTCAAAAAAACGCTAAAAGACGCAAGTGTAGTGAATGCCACTCGATGGAAAGTGTATGAAGTGTTAAAACAAAGCGGATGCGAAGTAGAGTGTGGAACAGGCGCACGAACGAAAATGAATCGAATACGATTAGGACTACCGAAAATTCACTATTTTGATGCTTGTTGTGTAGGCGAAAGCACGCCACTCCAATTGCATTTCAAAACAAAAGAAGCATTATTTATCAAGGCAAAAGGACGCGGAAGTCGCTCTCGTACAAATCTTGATAAGTATGGCTTTCCAAGAGGATTTTTGGCAAGACAAAAGTTCTTCTTTGGTTTTCAAACAGGGGACATGGTTAAGGCTGTTGTCCCAAGAGGGAAATATCAAGGCGTTTGGTTTGGCGAAGTCGCATGTAGAAAGACTGGAAGTTTCGATATTAAAGGTAAGGACGGAAAGCGTATCGCACAAGGAATAAATTATAGATATGTCCAAGTCATTCAGCGATTCGACGGATACACATATCGAAGGGAGGGAATGAACATTGCGTAAGGCGCAATTCCTCCCCGTGCCTTAAGGCAGGGGCTTCCTTGCGCAAGTGTTCGTGAGACGATAGCATGGAAAAGGAGGCCGATAAATATGGGTCGTGGTGTTCATTTTCACCATAAGAAAAAAGGACATGAAAGCGAGAAGCCAAAACATGGCCAACCAGCAACATCAAAACAGCGTGAAGTCGTCGACTATGCCATTGACACGGTAGGAAGCGAAACGCATCGTCCAGTTACAATTGAACGCGTGAAAGAATAAAGGTGGCACCATTGGCCACCTTTTTTATATTGCCGGAGCGAACGTATACGTTTCTTTTTTTTCAATTTGCTGTTCGATGTTGTCGAGTTGGCGTTCGATATGTTGTAAACGATCTTGTTGCATATCGTAATGTGTAGCCATTTGTTCTGCCGTACGCTCTTTTAATTTATTTTCTAACTGTTCAATTTCATCAAACAACTGTTGTAGTTGCATTTGAATATGTTCCATCCTCCAACTCCCCTTTCGCCCTTTGCCATACACATTCTCCATCCACTACCTCTTCCCTTCTCACTTGACAAAACTAGAAGAAATTCGGCAAACAAAGTGTTGTGTGTACAAAATTCGACAAATCGATGCGCATGTTTTTGACATGAGCGGTCAAAATAAAAAAGCGAAAGGAGGCATGGCGATGGCGAAAAAAGAACAAAAGAAAAAGCAAAAACCGAAGCAAGAAGAAACGACAGGCTTCGGCGACAAAAAGCTAGAAGGCCCGGATCGTCCTTCTACATAAGGAAAAGAAGCGAGCAAATATGCTCGCTTTTTCTAATTTTCACGAAAATGACGAACGGACGAAACATATGGTATAATGTTGAACATTCAAGGGGGGGATGATATGTTTAAATATCCGAATGGGCGGACGTATGAAAAAAAAGAAAATGAACAGACGTTGCGCGCTTGTACTCCTGATACGTACGGGAACCGCGGGATGACACTTGAGGCTGACTTAAATGAAACAAACACGTATTACTTAGCTCAAGGTATTGCTGTCATTCATAAAAAACCGACACCTGTGCAAATTGTGCGTGTCGATTATCCGAAACGGAGCGCTGCTGTCATTAAAGAAGCGTACTTTAAACAACCGTCCACGACAGACTATAACGGCATATATCGTGGGAAATATATCGATTTTGAAGCGAAAGAAACACGGAATCGCACATCATTTCCGCTTCAAAACTTTCACGAACACCAAATTGAACATATAAAACAAGTGTTAACGCATGGAGCCATTTGCTTCGTGATTTTGCGTTTTACGACGTTTGACGAAACATATTTATTGGACGCACATCACCTCCTTGAATATTGGGAGCGAAAGCAACAAGGTGGTCGTAAATCGATTACAAAAGCGGAAGTCGAACGGCGCGGCCATCTCATTCCGCTTGGCTATCACCCACGAATCGATTATATTCATATTGTGGACAAACTATATTTTTAGAACAGGAGGAACGATATGGCGAATTATCGTTCACGAACAGAACGAAAACAGGCAGAACAAAAAAAACAACGTCCGCGGAAACGAGGGCGATCGATTATGAAAAAAATTGTGCTTATCATGTTGCTTATTATGACGATCGGGATGTTCTCCGGTGTGGCGGCGTTTGCTTGGATGATTAAAGACGCTCCACCGCTCGATGAGACGTTGTTGCGCGATCCTTTAGCTTCGATCATTTACGATGGAAATGGGCAAAAAGTAGTAGAGCTTGGTCAACAAAAGCGCATTTATATATCGTATAACGATATTCCAAAAGTGCTCGAGGAAGCGGTGCTTGCAACAGAAGACGCCCGCTTTTATGAACATCACGGGTTTGATGTTGTGCGCTTTTTCGGTGCAGTGTTAGCGAACATTCGTGAAGGATTTGGTGCTGAAGGTGGAAGTACAATTACACAACAAGTCGTAAAACTTTCTTTTTTAACACCTGAAAAAACGATAAAACGAAAAGTACAAGAATTATGGCTTGCCATTCAATTAGAGAAAAAATACTCGAAGCAAGAAATTTTAGAAATGTATTTAAACAAAATTTATTACTCGAGCCGCTCATATGGTGTTGCAAAAGCGGCAGAAACGTACTTTGGGAAAAGCGATTTATCGCAATTGACGCTACCAGAAGCGGCATTGCTCGCTGGCATTCCGCAAAGCCCGAACAATTATAACCCGTTTACGCATCCAGAAGCGGCAGAAAAACGTCGCAATACGGTGCTATCGCTAATGGCGAAACATGGGTTTATTTCGAAAGAAGAAGCAGAAGAAGCAAAAAAAGTGCCTGTACAATCGCTATTAACAGAAAATAAACAACAAAGCGATATTCCGTATGACTCTTTTATTGACCAAGTGATCGATGAAGTAACCGAAAAAACAGGGCTTGATGTGTTTACGGCTGGATTGCACATTTATACAACGTTAGATCCGAACGCCCAGTCGTATGTTGAGGAGTTGCTCAATTCTGACGAAGTCATTCGCACAAACAAGGCCGATTTCCAAGCTGGCATTGCGGTTTTAGATACGAAAACAGGAGAAATTCGCGCGCTTGGCGGCGGTCGGAAAAAAGAAGAAGGTGTCACGTTCGGATTTAACTATGCAACGGATACACGAAAACAGCCTGGTTCGACAATTAAACCAATTGTTGACTATGGTCCTGCCATTGAATATTTGAAATGGTCGACGTACCATCAATTAAAAGATGAACCATATCAATATTCGGACGGTACACCAATTAAAAACTGGGACGGCAAATACGAAGGTCAAATGTCGATGCGTACTGCCCTCGCTCGTTCACGTAACATCCCGGCATTAAAAGCGCTCCAAGAAGTCGGCTTAGAGCGGGCAAAACAATTTGCAAATAAACTTGGCATGGGCTTTGAAGAAATGCATGAAGCATATGCGGTTGGTGGCGTCGGCAAAGGCGTCTCTCCACTCCAAATGGCCGGTGCATATAGCGCATTCGGAAACGGAGGCACTTACATTGAACCACATGCCGTAAAAAAAGTTGTGTTTCCAGATGGAACAGAAATGGACCTTCGTCCAGAACCAAAGGTGGCGATGAAAGACTATACGGCGTTTATGATTACTGACATGTTAAAAACGGCCGTGCAATCTGGATCAGGGAGAGCAGCAAACGTACCAGGTCTTCATGTCGCTGGAAAAACAGGAACGACAAACTATGATGAAAAAGATCGTCGGAAATACGGGCTTGAGAGAGGTTCAGTTCCTGACAGCTGGTTTGTTGGCTATACGCCAAACTATACGGCTGCCATTTGGACCGGTTTTAGTAAAAAAAGTAGCGAAGCGTATTTATCGAAGCCTGAACAACAATATGCGAAACAGTTGTTTAAACGCGTCATTTCCCATATTGACGACGGCAGTGGCGGTGATTTTAAACAACCGAAAAGCGTCGTGAAACTGGCGGTGAAAAAGGGAACGAATCCTCCGAAACTAGCAAATGAATATACGCCAGAAAATGAAATTACGTATGAATATTTCGTGCGCGGTTATGAAGAACCGACAGAAGTAGCTGAAGATAAGCCAGAAGTCGTCGAACCAGTAAAAGACTTGCGCGCACAATACGATCCAGCGACACAAATGATTTCATTATCGTGGTCATACACGATCGATCCTGAAAAAGATGTGTCGTTTGAAGTAAGGCAGACAGTAGATGGCCGTAAACCGACCGTTATTGCAACAACAAAAGACTCACAACTAACCGTTGAGGCAAAAGAAGGTTCGGTGTACTTATTTGAAGTATACGTTGTCACAGCAGATGGCACACAAAGCGCACCTGCTACAGCACTTGTGCAAATTCCGAAAGAAGAACCGGAACAACCGAGTGAAAATGAATCACCGGAACAACCGAGTGAAAATGAATCACCGGAACAACCGGGAAACGGAGAAAGTCCGGAGACGCCAACAAACCCGAGCGAGCCAAACCCAAGCAATCCAGAGACGCCAACAAACCCGAGCGAGCCAAACCCAAGCAATCCAGAGACGCCAACAAATCCGAGCGATCCGGGAACACCAACAAACCCGACAAATCCAACAAACCCGACAAATCCAACAAATCCGAATAACAATTCATCAACAAATTCGTCGGGAACGAACAATCAACAACGAAATGGAAATAGCGGTGGAACAACGAATAATCAATAAGTAAGAAAAGAGACTGAGTGCATCCTCAGTCTCTTTTTTGTTGAGCCATTTGTTTATAAAATAGCTTCATGAGTTCGGTAAATAGTTCATCTAATTGCACAAAAGAATGGTGAAGAGTAGGACGGACGAAAATAAACGAAAGTCGATCCACAACATTTAACGGACGAAGCGGGAGCGACTGAACTTCCTTTTCCCATTCGTATACGTTGCTCACTGCTCGTTCATTAAGCCAATGTAACGCACATAAAAAGTAGCTTATTCCCCGAACGATCCCCTCTTTTGCTTTGTTCGCTTGACGCGCTGCAAATAACGGGGCGAGTTCACGCTTTTCTTCTTCCCAAAGTTGAAATATGGCAGGAAGCGCGCATTCTTTTTGTTGCCAAGGCTCTTCTTTTTGCGTTATATCGTAATAAAATGGCACATGCTTCATCATCATCGGGAACGGTTGAAACGTATGGGTATCAATGAAATCGGCCGAAAAAAAGAGCGGATGTTGAAACGTTTTTGGAACGATCATTTACATCTTTCCTTTCATCCGTTTTTTTCCTTCACGACAAAGATGAAGTAATGGACAAACGTCACATTTTGGTGATTGCGCTTTACAATGATAGCGCCCAAAAAAAATAAGGCGATGATGGGTCACCGACCATTCTTCTTTCGGAATTTTTTTCATTAGCGTTTCTTCTACTTCTAGCACAGAATCCTTCCAACGACAAATGCCAAGTCGTTTGCTGACACGTTCGACATGCGTATCAACAGCAATCGCGGGAACACCGAATGCAACCGATACGACGACGTTCGCTGTTTTCCGTCCGACGCCTGGAAGCTTCATTAATTCATCACGATTTTTTGGCACTTCTCCGTTATATTGTTCAATTAATATACGACATAGTTGTTGAATATTTTTCGCTTTATTCCGATATAGTCCGATCGAACGTATATCTTGTTGAAGCTCTTCTAGCGGAACAGAGACGTAATCTTCTGGTGTTTTATATTTTTCAAATAGTTGCTTCGTCACCTTATTAACGAGCGCATCAGTACATTGCGCCGATAATACAACAGCAATTAATAGTTCAAACGGATTGCGGTGAACGAGCTCACAATGCGCGTTTGGGAACATGTTTGCAATTTCATCTAAACAGTAGCGAATTTGCTGCTTCGTTAACATGTAACCATCCTTTCTACGACTGTTCAAGCCAATTATAAATCGGAACGGTTGGTTTATACGGTTGATCTTGTTTCAACTGGTTTTTTCGAAACTTTTTCGCATGTTGTTGCGCTTGTTCGATCGTTTTAATTCCGTTCTTTTTCCATTCGAATAAAATGCGATCAATGTAACGGAAATTTAGTTTTCCTGATAGTACAGCTTCACGTAACGCCGCTTTAATGATGATCGGATCGTGTTCATCTTGATCCATCCACATCGCTAACGTCTCGCATTCCATCGGGGAAAGCGGACGGCCAAATTCATGTTCAAAAACGGTATACAATTGTTCTTCTTGCTCTTCTTCTTGTTTTTGTTCTTGAAAAACAGCACGAATAAGTTTTTCCCAAAGCGGATCGAGTGAATAGCATTCACTACGAATGTTATCATCCATTCGTTCTTCAATAGCTAAAAATCCTTTTTGCACAAGCTTTCGCAATTGTTGCATGCACATTTCAGATGAAATGGTCATGCGTGCAGCGATTTCATCTGGGGTTGGAAATGAAATGCCTTGTTCAAGAAACGAATGAATGTGTAACAGTAACATAAACTCTGTTTCATTTAACCCAAGCGTTTTATAGCTCGTTAACAATAACCTTGGAATTGCCACACTTCCTTCACGAAAAAAACGAATCATTTCATTATCCATGTCAAACACCTCACGCCCTATTATATCATAAAACAAATCCCCCATGTGAGCACGGGGGATTTCATCATTATGGGTATAAACGATTGAGTAAACGCGGAAACGGAATCGTTTCACGAACATGTTCAACGCCACAAATCCAAGCAATTGTTCGTTCAAGTCCTAGTCCGAAACCCGAATGTGGCACAGAGCCGTATTGACGAAGTTCTAAATACCATTTATACGCATCGAGCGATAACTGATGTTCTTCTAACCGTTGTTTTAATAAATCATAGTCGTGAATACGCTCTGAACCGCCAATAATTTCACCATATCCTTCTGGAGCGATTAAATCCGCACAAAGAACAACTTCTGGGCGATTTGGATCTGGCTGCATATAAAACGGCTTTAATGTCGTTGGATAATGCGTAATAAATACTGGCTTATCGAAGCTTTCCGCAATGGCAGTTTCATGCGGAGCGCCAAAATCATCGCCCCATTGAATGTCGTCAAATCCTTTCTCATGAAGAAGCTGAATCGCTTCATCATACGTAATGCGCGCAAATGGCGGCTTGACATTTTCTAGCTTAGACGTATCACGACCAAGCGTTTTCAGCTCGAGCTGACAATTTTTTAATACCGATTGCACAATATGGGATACGTATTGTTCTTGTACTTGTAAGTTATCTTCAAATTGATAAAACGCCATTTCCGGCTCAATCATCCAAAACTCAATTAAATGGCGGCGCGTTTTTGATTTTTCAGCACGAAACGTTGGACCGAATGAAAATACTTTGCCAAGCGCCATCGCTGCTGCTTCCATATATAGCTGTCCGCTTTGAGAAAGGTATGCATCTTCATCAAAATATTTCGTGCGGAACAATTCCGTCGTTCCTTCCGGTGCACTTCCCGTTAAAATCGGCGGATCAACTTTCACGAAGCCATTTTCATTAAAAAATTCATACGTCGCACGAATGACTTCGTTACGAATTTTCATAATGGCATGTTGACGTTTCGAGCGAAGCCATAAATGGCGATGGTCCATTAGAAATTCGATCCCATGCTCTTTTGGTGTAATTGGATAATCAACAGCCATATGAATAAGTTCAATATTTGTGACGGAAAGCTCGTATCCAAATGGAGAACGTGCATCTTCACGCACTACACCTGTGACATAGAGTGAACTTTCTTGCGTGATGCTTTTTGCCGCCTGAAATACACCTTCGCTCACTTGCGCTTTTTCCACGACTCCTTGAATAAAGCCTGTGCCATCACGCAATTGTAAAAAAGCGATTTTTCCGCTCGACCGTTTGTTCGCAAGCCAAGCACCAATTGTTAATTCTTGTCCTACATATTTATGTACTTCTGCAATTGTCGTTTTCACAAAAAGTCCCTCCAAAGACGTTCAACTATTATGTACATCATCAATATTAATACATTTCGACAAAAAAACGCAAGATGATCGTTTTCACCCATGAAAGAAAAGGCTAGCCATATCGACTAGCCACGCGTTTTTTCATTTATAAATGTTTCGATACGATTGAGAGCCTCATGAAGTGAATCAAGCGATGTTGCATAGGATAAACGCACATTGTTTGGCGCACCAAATCCTGAACCTGGAACGAGTGCGACTTTCGCTTCTTCAAGCAACGCTTCGACAAACGCATCGACATGTTCGTATCCAGTCATTGTTGCCGCTTCTTTTGCGTTTGGGAACAAATAAAATGCACCTTGTGGTTTCACGCATGAAAACCCTGGAATTTGAATTAAACGCTCGTAAATAATATTTAAACGTTGTTCAAACGCTTGACGCATTTGTTCAACTGGCTCTTGTGGCCCGCTATATGCAGCAATTGCAGCGTATTGAGCAATCGATGTTGGATTCGATGTGCTATGGCTTGCCAAATCGGTCATAGCGCCGATAATCTCGGCATCTCCTGCTGCGTAACCAATGCGCCATCCCGTCATCGAATGCGATTTAGATACCCCGTTAATAATGATCGTTTGTTTTTTTAGATCAGGTGAAAGCTGGGCAATCGAAATGTGTTCATGTCCACCGTATATTAGTTTTTCATAAATTTCATCCGACACAATAAGCACATCGTGAGCTAAGCATACTTCACCGAGCGCTTGTATCTCTTCTTTCGTATAAATGACGCCTGTTGGGTTGCTTGGTGAGTTAATAATGACCGCTTTTGTGCGATCTGTCATCGCCTGTTCTAATTGTTGCGGTGTAATTTTAAACTCATTTTCTTCAAGCCCTTCGACATAAACAGGCACTCCGCCCGCTAGTTTCACTTGTTCAGGATAACTCACCCAATATGGCGTTGGAATAATGACTTCATCACCTTCGTCTAAAATGACTTGAAATAGCGTATAAAGCGCATGTTTCGCTCCAACACATACAATAATTTCTGACGGTTTATAGTCAAGTTGTTGATCACGTTGAAATTTTTTTATAATCTCTTGTTTTAATGTCGCCAATCCGTCAGATGGCGTGTATTTTGTATGTCCATCGTACATCGCTTTTACAGCTGCTTCCATAATATGTTGAGGTGTATTAAAATCCGGTTCACCTGCACCAAGTCCGATGACATCATGCCCTGCTGCTTTTAATTCTTTCGCTTTCGCTGTAATAGCAAGCGTTGATGATGGCGTTAATGATGCGACGCGCTTCGCTAACTTCATGAATCCTTCCCCCTCGCAAAATGATATCTTTTCAAAAAGGCCCCGTCTTCAAAACGAACGTAATAAAACGAATAACGGTCTCGTTCGTCAATATATGTAATTTCCCATAGCGGGATCCCTTTTTCCATTCCTAATTTTACTGATACGACTTCTTTCGGATGATACGTTTTAATGGACGATTGCGCTTGTTGTTTCGTAATACCTTCCGAAGCCTTTCGAACATCGATAATTTCCCCTTTTTCTGTCACCCACGCAATCATTTGTTCACCTTCATCATTTTTTCCTATGACGATCACGTATACCTCACTACCTCGGTACGTATATACGTCATCGATATGGATGATCCCTTTTTTCTCTGCCTGTTTCATCGCACGTTGTTCACTTTCGTTTTTAGATGATACCGCATCACTATATGCGTCGATATATAGAAATAACGCCGTAAACAACAAGCATACGAAGGCAATCAAAACCTTCTTCATTTTCATCCCTTCTTACGTTCGATAAATCGTAAATACAGCCTTTTCTTTATTTTCTTCATCAAGCGCTAGTCCAAACATTAAGTCTTTTTCTTTTAACGTCCGGTTTAAACAATCAACAATTTTATATAAGTCTGATGAGTATTCAACTTTTACAGTTGCTAATACTTCGATTTTACTTTCCACGACCCGATCCTCCATGTGCACAAATTTTGTTACTTATATCGTTTATTGCGAACGGAAACAATACAATTACACACCAATTTCGGTGTATAAACATCTTCATTGTAGCAACAATTTCCTACATTAGTCAATTTGAATTAAAAAAAATCCTATCGTACACACCGCGGGCCGAACGCTGGCCCTTTTTTAAAATGTCATGACGTCGTATTCCTCTAAGTTGCATTTCACTACAATGACGCCAAAACGATTTGTCTCATAACAATCAATCCAGGCAGCGTACAGCCGCTCAAGCAACCGTTCATTCGTCCAGCTGCCATGTTTCTTAAAAATGATTGCTACTTGTGGATCGACATGTTTTAAAAACGATGTACGCGGGTAATCATTGACGCCGAAATGAGCAATTTTTAATATGTTTACATCACTAAGCGACATCGTCATCAACTTTTGTTCCACATCGTCGCTCGCATGCGCCATATATAAAAGGCGAAGACGCCCGTACTGAATCGACATTGTTACATCTCCATTGTCAATATAGAGCGGCTGCATCCGAAAATGGGGAAACGGTTCATACACCTTTTGTTCTTTCCATTCGCTCACCACTTTCGGACCGTACGTTTGTTCAATCCATTTCACATTGCCGATATATTCCCGATCATCGCTCGTTAACAAAAGTTCGTCGATTTCGGTAATATGGAAATGTTCAAACCATCTTTTTAGTTCGCGTTCTGTATGCGGAGCCCCTGTATTTAACAATACCGTTTTTCCGCTTGCGTGTTTGAATAACGTCGCTTCCCCATCACTAAGCGGCAAAAAAATAATCGCCATTTCTTCTTCTTCGAGCATCATATCAATTTTTTGAATATGCCCCGCTGATGTTGAAGGATGCATTAAACTATTGCATATCAAAAATAATAACACCCATTGCAAAACGTCCACTCCCTTCATCTACATCTTTTATCTTTTACCGATGAAGGGAATTTTATAGCCATTCGTTTACATGTTGTAAAAGCTCCAAAAGCGGCGCATGATATACCCGAATAGGTGGCAACGACTGTAAAAAATATTTGCTATATGATGCTGTTAACAATCGTTGGTCGAGGACGAAAATGATTCCACGATCTTCTTTTGTCCGAATTAATCGTCCAAATCCTTGCTTAAAGCGTAAAATTGCTTGCGGCAACGATAAATCGTAAAATGGATTGCCTCCTTTTGCGCGAATATAATCGCTTTTCGCTTCCATGACCGGATCATCTGGCGGCGCAAACGGCAATCGAACAATGACAACGCATGTCACTTCGCTTCCTGGAAGGTCGATTCCTTCCCAAAAACTACTTGTGCCAAATAAAATCGCTTGCTCAAACTGTTGAAAATGGCGTGTTAATTTCGCTGCGTTGCCTCCGCTCACTCCTTGAGCAAGCAATACAAACTGATCATCGTTAAATTGTTTCGCATACACATACGTTTGTTTTAACAATTCATACGATGTGAATAATACGAGCATTCGTCCCCTTGTATGTCGGGCGATGCGTATCACTTGTTGGGCTGCATGCTCCGCATATTGCTCAACTGTAACCGAAGGAAACGTCGGTAAGTCTGTTGGCACCATAAGGGCAGCTTGTTTTTCATACGAAAACGGAGACGGAATGATGCGTGTGAATGGATAAAAATCGTCAAGACCAAGACGCGAAATGATAAATGAAAAACGAGCATTTGTCGTTAACGTAGCCGAAGTTAAAATGACGCTCCGCTTCCGTGAAAATAATTGATCAGCAAAAAAATGAGCTAAATCGAGCGGTTGTGAAATAACTGTGACTGCATTCACTGCAGCTTTTGCATCTACTTCGAGCCAACGAACAATATCATCATCATCGCTCGTTAACAAATGTTGCAACGTACATAAAGTATCAATAAACGTCGTAAAAGGCTTCACATCTTCTTTTGGAATATCGTTTATCATTTGTGATAACTGTTGCACGTCATTCATTATGCGCATAAGCAACTCGATCGTTCCGCTCCACTCTTTTCCGTATTCTTTCCACGGGACGAAACGGTAACGCATACGTCCATCTCCTTTTTGACGACGCAACACATAATGACGCAGAGATTGAAATAGTTGATTGAGTTCGTATTCAAGATCCCCTAAAAGCGAGCGAAGCGCCCCCATTTTGTGTATCATAGCGATGTCGTTCATTCGTGTCCACAATAAACGAATGTATTCGTATGAAACGTGCCTTCCGAAAAAGTGAGCAGCTACATCTTCTAAATGATGCGCTTCATCAATAATGAGTTGTTCATACGGTGGCAAAAATTTTTCATCCGCTGTTAAATCGTGCATAACAAATGAATGGTTTGTAATAATAACATGTGCATGTTTCGCTTTTTCTTTCGCGCGAACGAAAAAATCGTATTCTTCATTCGTATCATCGCTATGTACATCTTCCCAAAATAGCGCGCCACCTGCCGTTAAGTTTAGTTCATCAACATCCCCTGTCTCAGTTTCTGTTAACCAAACAAGCAATTGACATTTCGTTAACGCAATATCGTAATTTGTATCGATACGTTTTAACGTGCGAGCAAATTTTCGCACGCTCATATAGTTTCGCTTTCCTTTTAAAACAGCGGTCGTAAATGGGAAAGGGGCGAGCTGTGCAACTCGCGGCAACTCTTTTTCAATCATTTGTTTTTGTAGCTGGAGCGTATAGGTGCTAACGACGATTGGTTGCTGTTGCTTCACCGCATAAAAGACGGCCGGGAGCAAGTACGCCATCGTCTTTCCGACGCCCGTTCCCGCTTCAATTAACGCATGTTGGCACGTTTGTAGCGCATAGTTAACGTCGTCCATCATTTGTTTTTGTCCTTCTCGATATTCAAACGGCGCCACAAATGGATTTGTCGCAAACCATTGTGAAAAAGATGGAAGATGTTCAGGACGATCAACTCGTTTTGGCGAATTCCACGCCTTTAAAGCAACGCCTTCATATTCAACGATGGATTCATTCGTTTGAAGCGAGCGTTCTTTTTTGGAAATGAATTTATCTAACAGAGCGGTCAAATCGCTTTTTAACGGTTGACTATGGCGGCGTAATTGTTTTAATGTCACAAGCGGTAAACGGGATAGCTTGTGCAGTAAAAAAAGAAGCAGTTGCGCCGTTGCTTCTGCGTCGTAATCTGCTTGGTGCGGGCGATCATGCGCAAGCGACAACGCTTCGGCTAAGTGATTCAGTTTATAGCTTGATTGTGTTGGCATAAGAAAACGAGCGAGTTCTACCGTATCTAAAAGCCGACATGTCGGTGGTTGTATTCCGCTACGAATAAATTCCTCTTGTAAAAATGCCCAGTCGAACTGAACGTTATGCGCGACAAAATAAGCTCCTTCCCATTGTTCAACAAGCATCGCAGCGATATGTTGGAACGGCGGAGCATCATGCACCATCGCATGATCAATACCTGTTAGTTGTTGAATAAACAGCGGGATATCCCGCTCTGGCTGAACAAATGTTGAAAAACGTTCACTAACTTTGCCGCCCTCGATGACGACAAAACCGATTTGGATGATGCGATCTTCTTTTTTCGGGGCATTTCCTGTCGTTTCAATATCGACGACGACAAAGCGATCATTCATCTATTTTCCACCTCGCATGTATGTGACAAATAAAAAGAGGCGGCATGGCGCCCGTTATAAAACGGTCGCCGCCGGCTCTTGGACAATGAGTTCTTTAATGCGGTTATGCTCGTCCATAATCGCAATTTTCGGACGGTGTGATGCTAATTTTTCTTCTGGTACGAGTACATATGAAATGACGATGATAATATCATCTTTTTGCACGAGACGGGCTGCTGCTCCGTTTAAACAAAACACACCGCTTCCTCTTTCACCAGGAATAATATACGTTTCAAATCGTGCTCCGTTGTTATTATTTACAATTTGCACCTTTTCATTTGGCACCATGCCAACAGCATCTAAAATATCTTCATCAATTGTAATGCTACCGACATAGTTTAAATTGGCTTCCGTCACGCGAGCACGATGAATTTTAGCGTTCATTAATGTGCGAAACATGGTGTTTCCCCCTTATTGTACGTTCATAACGATATTATCAATCAAACGCGCATTTGTAAACCGCACAGCGAGCGCAAGGATGATCTTTCCTTGTAACGTCTCGAGTGGCTTTAACTCTGGATACGAATAAACTTCAACGTAATCGATGACACCGGTTGTATGTTGCTCAATATGGTGCACAATCGCTTTTCGTACGGTCTCCACGTCACGTTCTCCTGCTTCAATGAGCGTTTTTCCTTTTTGTAAAGCAGCATATAACGCCGGAGCTTCTTGCCGTTCTTGCTCGCTTAAATACACGTTGCGTGAGCTTTTTGCAAGGCCATCGTCTTCACGTACTGTCGGAACAGCAACGAGTTCGATCGGAAAATGGAAATCGCGGATAAGTCCGTCGATGACCGCCACTTGTTGCGCATCTTTCAGCCCGAAATATGCGCGATGTGGCATGACGATATGAAACAGCTTCGTCACCACCGTTGCGACACCGTCAAAATGACCAGGGCGAGACTTTCCACAAAGCACATCCACTCGTTCATGCACTTTCACTGTGACCGACGGTTCATGCGGATACATTTCTGGCACAGAAGGATAAAATATAATGTCCACACCTGCTCGTTCAGCCATTTTATAATCGCGCTCAAAATCACGTGGATAACGGTCGAAATCTTCGTTTGGTCCAAATTGAAGTGGGTTAACAAAAATGCTTAAAACGACGATGTCATTTTCCTTGCGTGCCCGTTCCAACAACGCCACATGACCTTCATGCAAGTATCCCATCGTTGGCACAAAACCGATCGTTTTTCCTTTTTGACGCTCAGCCATTATACAGTCTTGCATCTGTTCGATTTTTTCGATTGTAATCACAATTACTTCCCTCCGTATAACGCTAGCCATTGTTGTTCGTTCATCATAAATGATTGCCCATCGCTCGGGAATTGACGTGTTTTGACGTCAGCCACATACTCGGCTAGCGCTTGCTGCATCGTTTGCTGAACGTTCGCATATTGTTTAACAAATTTCGGTACACGTTCTACACCATATCCGAGTACATCGTGATAAACAAGCACTTGTCCATCCGTACCAACTCCCGCTCCAATACCAATTGTCGGGATGGCTAGTTGTTTCGTAATCGCTTCGCCAAGTTGCTTCGGCACACATTCTAAAACGAGCGCGATCGCCCCCGCTTGCTCGCACGCTTTTGCTTCCTCTAGAAGACGTCGAGCACTTTCAGCATCTTTTCCTTGTACTTTATATCCACCTAACACCCCGACCGATTGTGGCGTTAAGCCGAGGTGAGCAACAACAGGTACACCTGATTGTGTTAAAGAAGAAATGACTTGCAATACAGGACCTGCTCCTTCCACTTTGACAGCATTAGCCCCTGATTGTTGCATGATCGCTTTTGCATGTTGTAACGCATCGTTCACCGTACTGTAAGACATAAAAGGCATATCTGTCACGATAAACGTATGTGGCGCGCCACGGCGAACGGCTTTCGTATGATGAATCATATCTGCAACCGTCACAGGAATCGTTGAGTCGTATCCTAATACGACCATGCCGAGTGAATCGCCAACTAAAATCATGTCAACACCGGCCGCCTCAGCTAGTTTTGCTGACGGGTAATCGTAAGCTGTCAGCATAACGATTGGCTCATGATTTTTTTTCATGTTGAGAAAATCTAATTTTGTTTTCATTAATATCCTCCTCTCATATGCAGAGGAAATGGATAAAAAAAGCCTTCTTTCTGCCAAAATGAGAAAGAAGGACTTTTGTTCTACTCCATCCCTCTGTCCCCGTCCGTTTCATCGGATCAAGGCAGAAATGATCATAAATACGTCGTATGCATGCGCGCGTGGTGCAGTTCTTACAAAGATACTGCCCAATATCAACCGCTTTCATTTTAACAAATATTTCGGAATTTTCCTACTGTTTTTTTATTTCAATATCTGCAGAATAAATGTAATGAACGGCTCCGTCTTCTGTTTGCACTTTTAACGTGCCCGAATCTGTAATGCCAAGTGCTACACCACGAATGGCTCCATTTAATGTACGCGCTACAATTTGTTGACCGATCGTTACCGAATAGCCTTCCCACAACAGTTTAATCGGTAAAAAACCATGTTGTAAATATTGTTCGTATAACTGTTCTAATTTTTGCAATAACGTTTGAACAATTTTCGGCCGATGGAACGTTCGTCCCGTTTCAATCGCGAGTGATGTCGCAATTGGAGCAATATCGTTTGGAAACTGTTTTTGATTGACGTTCATGCCGATGCCGACGATGACTGCTCGCACTTGATCGGGATCGGCTTGTAATTCCGTTAAAATGCCAGCGACTTTTTTACCATTGATTAATATATCGTTTGGCCATTTAATGTCCGGTACGATATTTGTTATCTCTTGGATCGTTTGAGCGACCGCAACAGCCACTAAAAGAGTTAATTGAGGAGCTTGCTGTAGCGGAATGGACGGACGTAAAATGATGCTCATCCAAATTCCTGTTCCTTTCGGTGAATGCCATGACCGATTTAAACGGCCTCTTCCTGCCGTTTGTTCTTCCGCAATGACAACCGTCCCTTCTTCGGCGCCTTCATGGGCAAGTTGATGAGCCAATTGTTGTGTTGACGGCACGCTTTCTTGATCGTATACACTCCAGCCAAAACGTTTCGTTTTTAATCCGAGTTGTAGTTCATTAGCGTTTAGTTTATCTGGCATTTTTTTTAAGCGATAGCCGAGCTTGCGAACCGCTTCAACTTCAAATCCTTCTTTTCTTAAGTCTTCGATATGTTTCCAAATAGCTGTTCGTGAGCAACCGAGCTGCTCGCTAATTTTTTGCCCGGACAAAAATGTTTCGCCTGCTTCTGTAAATAGTTTTAACAATTGTTTTCTCGTTTCTGATTGCACATCGCCCACTCCTTTAGCTTCTCTTTCTCATTTTCTACTTGACGATGCAATACGGCACGCTCGATGTTTTCAATCATTTCCGATAACCAAGGACCGCCTTTTTTCTTAAATAAAACGAGCAAATCATGACCGTTGATCGCCAACTCTTTTCGATTGCGAATCGGCAGCATTTCCCATTGTTTCAATAACGAGTGAACAGACGGTTTGTCGTCATAAACAGCTGCACGTATACGTTCAATGTGCGGAATGTACGGTCCATACTCGTATAATGCATCGATTGTCCAGTCCGTAAGTGAGCGAATATGTTCAAGCGCCTTTAAACAAATCAAAATGTCACGAATGAGATGATTCGACAATTTCCAATTTTTTAATTGTTCACGATGAAAGTGAACGACAAATGCAAATCGTGCCCATGCTTCAATGCGATCGACTGGTACTAAAGAATAACTACTTAGCTTGATCAGCTCCTCTTTTTTTGTTGCAAGCTCAGGCAAGTAAGCAAATAAATTCGTCTCCACTAAAAGTGCGATCGCTTTCGATACAAATGGACCGAGCAACAATTTCTCAAATTCAACAGCAATGCGCTCAACGGCGATATGTTGTAATAAATGGCCGTATTGTATGATCGCTTGTTTCGTCTTCAGTGATAAAGAAAAACCGAGTTGACTGACAAATCGAAGCGCTCGCATCATCCGCAACGCATCCTCGTTAAAGCGTTCAGCAGCATCTCCAACTGTTTCAATGATGCGCTGCTTTAATGCTTCCACTCCTCCAAACGGATCGATGATCTCACCGTACTCATTCATCGCGATCGCATTCATCGTAAAATCGCGCCGTTGCAAATCTTCGTTAAGAGAACGAACGAACGTGACATCTTTCGGTCTTCGGTAATCTTCATACCGCCCTTCCTTTCGAAATGTCGTCACTTCATATGAAACGCCACGTTCAATGACCATTACTGTGCCATGCGCAATACCAACAGGAACCGTTCTAGGAAAAATGGCCATCACTTCTTGCGGGTGGGCCGATGTCGCAATATCAATGTCTCCAATCGGTCTTTGTAATAAATAGTCGCGCACCGCACCACCGACAAAATACGCTTCATGTCCATGGCGTTTTAACGTTTTAATGACAGAGAGCGCCTGCCGAAACTGTTCGTTCATCGTTCTTCCCCTTTAAGTTGAAAATAAATATGTTCATATTGTGCCACAATTCGCTCAGAATAAAATTTTTCGTATACCGTTTCATATGCGTTTTTCCCCATTGTCTCGCGAAGTGTTTCATCCGTCAGTAAACGAAGCGTTTGACGCGTCGCATCGTTTATATCACCGAGCGCACATAAAAAGCCGTTTTTGCCATCTTCAATTACTTCAGGAATGCCACCGATCGCTGTTCCGACGCATGGAACTCGACACGCCATCGCTTCCAGTAAAACGAGACCGAAACTTTCTTTTTCTGATAATAATAATTTCACGTCACTAATGGAATACAATTCCGCTAAATTTTCTTGCTTTCCTAGAAAACGAACGTGATCGCATAAATTTAATTCTTTTACAAGGCGACAAACGACCGTCATTTCTGGCCCATCACCGACAAGAAGCAATTTTGCAGGTACTTGTTTGACGACGAGCGCAAACGTACGAACGACATCGCATACCCGCTTCACTTTCCGAAAGTTCGACACGTGAATAACTACTTTTTCGTGCGGTGCGATACCGTATTGACGACGGAGTTCATCGTTTCGTCGTCTGCTGTATACACGTTCATCAACAAAGTTGTATACCGTTTGAATCGGCTTTTGCACGTCAAGCAATTCATATGTTTGAACCGCTAACGCATTCGATACTGCTGTGACGACATCGGATTGCTCGATGCCAAATTTAATTAAATCGCTTAATGACGGGTCGTATCCGAGGACGGTAATGTCTGTACCATGCAACGTCGTCACAATTTTCAAATGGTCACCAACCATTTGTTTCGCTAAAAAGGCGCAAAGAGCGTGCGGAACAGCATAGTGGGCATGAATGATGTCGAGCTCTTCTCGCTTCGCAACTTCTGCAATTTTACTCGCCAACGCTAAGTCGTATGGGGGATATTGAAATACAGAATACGGGTTGACCGTTACCTCATGATAGTAAATATTTGGATATATTTTGTTTAGTCGAAATGGAATGCTTGACGAAATAAAATGAATGTCATGCCCGCGTTCAGCAAGCATTTTTCCTAATTCTGTCGCAACCACTCCAGATCCGCCAACTGACGGATAGCAAACGATTCCTATTTTTAGTTTCATCTTTCTTCCCCTAACAAATCATGTGCAAGTATCACTGGTTTTTTTGATATAAATCCTTCTGCGAACGAAACACCAACTTCTTTTCCGAACAATCGCTCGCGGCTTTCAACGGTTTCAATATATCCGTTCGTTAACGGTGTGTCAACTGAGTCGCTCGTTCGTTCAAACTGGCTTTCATACGCGCGTAAACTCGCCAACTTTTTGTCGATTGTATCACTAATATCGACGACAAAATGAGGGCGATGAAAACCGTTGATCATATAAAAATAAACGGCATGTACGCGATGAGGAGGGAGTTCTCCATAACGGCGAATGGCGGCTGAAAATACCGCTTCTTCCACCAATCTCGCGCATTGCCCATGATCCGGATGGCGATCTTCCCAGTACGGTGCAAATACAATTTTCGGTCGATATGTCCGAATGACTGTCACGATCGGATCAATATGCTCTTTTTGTACGATAAGTCCACGATCAGGAAGTTTGAGCTGTATGCGTGTGCGAACACCGAGAATGTCAGCTGCCCGCTTCGCTTCTTGTTGTCGAGTATGTACCGTTCCGTTTGATGATAATTCTGCTAACGTCAAATCGCATATGCCGATGTCATACCCTTGTTGCGCGTATTTCGCAATCGTTCCGCCCATGCCAATTTCGACATCATCTGGATGAGCCCCAAATGCTAATATATGCATCATTCTTTTCCTCGCTTCACAATATTTCGCCATGCAAAATCGCCACGTTCTAAACCGTGTATAAGCACTTCTGCTGTTCCCATGTTTGTTGCCAATGGAATGGCATATACGTCACAAAGACGAATAAGGGCACTAACATCTGGCTCGTGTGGTTGAGCGGTTAATGGATCGCGGAAAAAAATGACCATATCCATATCGTTATTTGCAATCATCGCACCAATTTGTTGATCGCCTCCAAGTGGTCCAGATTGAAAACGGTGCACAGAAAGACCGGTCGCCTCTTGAATGCGCAACCCTGTCGTCCCTGTTGCATATAATTCGTGTTCAGCTAAAATATGTTGATAAGCTGTAACAAAGTGAACCATATCTTCCTTCTTTTTATCGTGTGCAATTAATGCAATTTTCAAGTTTATCGCCCCCTTATTCAATTAAATGTTCTAATCCGTATACGAGCGTTTCTAACTTCATCACCGTTTCAACAGAAAAGCGAACACCGGACATAAATGATGCACGGTTAAACGAATCGTGCCGAATCGTCAATGTTTGCCCATCGCCACCAAAAATGACTTCTTGATGCGCGACAAGCCCCGGCAGTCGAACGCTATGAATGCGCATGCCGTCATATAATGCTCCACGTGCCCCTTCCATCGTTTCTTTTTCAGCTTCATGCCCTTGGGTAAAAGAAGGGCGCACTTGTTGAATGAGCTGAGCTGTTTTTAACGCTGTACCAGACGGCGCATCAAGCTTTTGATCGTGATGAAGCTCAATGATTTCTACATGCGGAAAATATTTAGCCGCCATTTGCGCAAATTTCATCATTAAAATGGCACCAATCGCAAAGTTCGGTGCAATAATCGCACCAATTTTTCTCTCTTCCGCTATTTGTGTTAAACGCGCCAAATCGTCTTCTGTAAATCCTGTCGTACCAACGACCGGTCGAACACCGTATTGCAACGCAATCTCTGTATGATGTTTTCCAACTTCTGGCGTTGTTAAATCGATCAATACGTCCGCTTGGACTGTTTGCAAGCAACGCTCCAAATCTGTAAAAATTGGAGCTTCAATGGCTGGAAAACCATCGAGTTCCGCCAACGTTTTTCCTTCGTTCATCCGGTCTACAACCGCTACAAGCTCAAAATGTTTTGTTTGATGAACGAGAGAAACAGCTTCTCGTCCCATTCTCCCACGTGGTCCTGCAATGACAATTCGAATCATCGTTCCTCTTCCTTTCTCGTCCAACGATCACGATCTCGTGTTTGAAATTTATGCATGACTGCATCATGCGCTTCTTGTAAATCGATATGTAACGAATTCGCCATACATATAAGTACAAATAATAAATCGCCTAATTCTTCTTGAATCGTTTTTTCTTGTTCCGTTTTCTTTTTCGGTTTTTCACCATAATAATGATTTACTTCACGAGCAAGCTCACCTAATTCTTCTGTTAAACGGGCCAGCATGGCAAGCGGACTGAAATATCCTTCCTTAAACTGCCCGATGTATTCGTCGACTTCTTGTTGCAGTTGCCGCATCGTTTTTTCCATTGTTCTCACCTCTTACATTCATGTTAGCTAAAAGTGGGGCGTTTGACAAATGTTTTTGACGGGTATGATGACGTTCCTCTATAATAAAAAACGCAGTCATACTCAAGAGGTGAAGACGATGAAACTTAAAAATGTCGCATTTATTTTACTAGGATCGGCAATTTTTGCGTTTGGACTTGTCCATTTTAATATGGAAAATAAACTCGCAGAAGGCGGCTTTACAGGGATTACACTTCTTTTATACTTTTTGTTCGGTATCGATCCTTCCATTTCAAACTTAGTACTGAACATTCCGCTCTTTTTTATCGGCTGGAAGTTGCTCGGGCGGACGACGTTTGTTTATACGATTGTCGGAACGGTTAGTTTATCTATATTTCTTTGGATTTTTCAACGGTACGGGTTTCACATTCCGCTCAATAACGATCTTACGTTAGCTGCTTTGTTTGCCGGCGTTTTCATCGGGGTCGGCCTCGGTATTATTTTCCGTTACGGCGGAACGACGGGCGGTGTCGATATTATTGCGCGGCTTGTCTATAAATATAAAGGCATTAGTATGGGAAAAACGATGTTTCTTTTTGACTCATGCGTTATTGTTCTTTCGTTGTTGACGTATTTACCGTACCGTGAAGGGATGTATACACTCGTCGCCGTATTCGTCGGGGCACGCGTCATCGACTTTTTACAAGAAGGGGCATATGCAGCAAAAGGGGCAACCATTATTTCTGAAAAAAGCGATTTAATTTCCGAGAAAATTATGACGGAAATGGAACGTGGCGTTACGATTTTAAAAGGAATAGGGTCATATACGAAACGCGAACGAGATGTTTTATATTGCGTCGTTGCCAAAAACGAATTGTCACGTTTAAAATCAATCATCACGTCTGTTGATCCACATGCGTTTGTTGCGATTAGCGATGTACACGATGTGCATGGAGAAGGATTTACGTTAGATGAAAATAAACAACCGTTACATGAGTAAAAGCGTCCGACGATGGACGCTTTTATTGTTTATCCCTCACCATTTTCCCCTCTTTTTCCCCACGATATTTTCGCCATCCAACGTACGTTAACGTCATAATAATCATGCCACCAATGGACGTCATAACCCACCATAGCGACGGAAGCGTCGTCTCTTTTTTTCCGTCAGCAAACAACACTTGTAAATCTTCTTCCATTTGTCGCAACTCTTTCATCCGCTCTGTTGCATGCAATTGGCGAAAAGCAGGGGCTTCTAAAAGCGAAATATGGGCAGATACACGTTGCACTTGTTCACGATCAGCGTTAATTTTTACGCTCGGTTCAATAAGTTCATACCGTTGTAAAAATTGATGAAACGCCTGTTGAAACGATTGTTCGTCTTCTTGCTCCATCGCTTGTTTCATCTTGTCAAATGCAGACATGACAGCGTATTTCATTTCTTTCCAGAGCGGCTGATGTTTCGAATGAACGGCATCAACAGCGAGCCGAAATTGCGTCAATTGGTTAATTCGTTGTTCCGTTGGCACACTCGATGCTGTGACCGCTCTCAATGCTTCTTCGTGCGTAGCCGTTAATACATATATGACATCCATCGAATGAATATCTTCACGAAATAACGCGAATTGTTTTTCGAAATATTCCAATAGCTGTTTCGCTTCTTGCAAGCGATCATTTTTTGTTAACTGAAGCGCTTCGTCAGAAATTTGATCGAGTTTGTCCCACTCAAGTCCGTTTGCATATACTGTATACGGAAATAAACAAATCATGATAAACATCGCGATGAGTCGAATGCGCATCTCCTTGTCCCTCCTTACGATCTTACTATTGAATATATGATCGCAAAAAGAGACATAGACCTCGATTTATCGCCGACGTGAAAAAATGTACGCCACCGCAATCGAAGCAATGCTTAACCAAAATGTAAAATAGCCGATTTGTGGCGTATATTGCGCCAACATTCGATATTGTGGCATCATCCCAAACACATAATCAATAACATCGTTATGTAGCGTCCAAATGGCTGCCACAACAACATGAATGAAGGACATCCGATAATAAGAAGCATACAACAACGCTTGCACGGCCATCGCTCCGTGCGATACAACGAGCATCCATCCCGCCCAACCGAGTTCTCCTGTCACAATAAATACAAGCATGTTCATGACAACAGCCCAAATGCCGTATTTCACAAGCGTGACAACCGCCAACGCTTCCATTAGCGGCCAATGTGTATGACGAAGCCATGCAATTAAAACAAAAACAAAGAACAAACTCGCTGTTGGGCTGTCAGGCACAAACGGAAGAAAAATCGTTGGCGTTTCGGATAATTGCGGTCCATACCATATGTAACCATAAATTGTCCCAATGACATTGACGATCAATAATAGTATAAGAAAAGAGCGATGCATCAACCAATCACGTATGTGTAACATATATTGACCTCCCATATGTACAAAAAAGCTGACTGATGTTCAGTCAGCTTTTACAAATTATTCTGCTTTTAAACCTGCAACGAACTCTGCAAGTTTTTTCAACTCTTCATCTGTTCCTTTAAAAATGCCAGCAGGCATGCCACCTTTACCATTTTTCGCAATGTCGGCAATTTCTTCAGGAGATAACCCTGTACCAACAAGCGATGGTGCAGCTGGACCGCCTTGCAAGTTTTCACCGTGACATGTTAAACATGTGTTTGCTTCTAAAATTTTATATCCTTCTGCATTTTTGTCGATCTCTACTTCTGCGCGAATTTTTCCTTGCTCAGCCGCTGCTTCCCAGTCGTGCGTGACGACAGATTCCCATGTTAAGAAAATAATTGCAGCAAGCGTAAGCAACATCATACCGACAGCAACCGGACGCTTCGATGGGCGACGCTCCGGACCACGATCTAAAAACGGTGCAAGCAATAACGCTCCGAATGCAAGTCCAGGAATAATAATTGCCCCAACAACCGTATACGGACCAGATGCGTATGAGTACTTCAATAGCTGGTATAAGAATAAAAAGTACCAGTCTGGAAGCGGAATATAGCTTGTATCTGTCGGATCCGCAATCCGCTCAAGCGGCGACGGATGCGCAACAGTTAAACATAAAAAACCGATCAAAAAGACAGCACCGACCATCCATTCTTTTAATAAGAAGTTTGGCCAAAACGCCTCTGTTTTCCCCGGATATTCGGAATAGTCTTTCGGAATGTTCGGCTTGCGCGTAGCAGGCACGCGCGAGTCGCCGACAAATTTCATCCCTTTTCCGCGATGCATAGCATTCCCTCCCTTATACTAAATTTTACAGCGGACCAGAAATACCTTGTTTTCGAATCATTAAGAAATGGGCAGCCATTAATCCCAATAATGCTGCTGGCAAGAAAAATACGTGAATAGCAAAGAAGCGTGTTAACGTTTGAGCACCAACGATTTCATGATGACCTGCCAATAACGTTTTAATCGCCGGACCGATGACTGGCGTCGCTTCAGCAATTTGCAATCCTACTTTTGTCGCAAAGAGCGCTTTCATATCCCAAGGCAATAAATAGCCTGTAAAACCAAGACCCATCATTACCATAAAAATAAGCACACCAACGATCCAGTTTAATTCACGTGGCTTTTTATAAGCGCCTTGGAAAAATACGCGCAACGTATGTAAAAACATCATCACAATAACAAGGCTTGCCCCCCAGTGATGCATGCCGCGCACGATTTGTCCAAATGCCACTTCGTTTTGTAAGTAATAAACAGACTCCCAAGCGTTTTTAATATCCGGTACGTAATACATCGTTAAAAACATACCAGATAAAATTTGGATGACTGTAACGAAAAACGTCAATCCACCAAAGCAGTAAACAAATGCTGAAAAGTGATGCGCAGGGTTTACGTGCTCAGGCACTTCATGATCTGCGATATCGCGCCACAAAGGCGTAATATCTAGCCGCTCGTCAACCCAATCGTAAATCTTGTTAAGCATGTATTACGCCTCCCCTCGTGGTTTCGCTTTACCTAAATACAACGTGCCATCTTTTACTTCATACTCATAACGGTCTAATGGAGCCGGTGGCGGCGTATTTGGTACGTTCGTTCCGTCCTTTTCGTATAACCCATAGTGACAAGGACAGAAGAAACGGTTTGGATTGTTTTTGTCGCCGTTCCAGTTCACCGTACAGCCAAGATGTTTACAGATTGGTGATAGCGCAACAATATCCCCATTTTCATCTTTAAACACCCAAGCTGATCTTGGCTCTTCCGACTCGTACCACGCATCTTTTACTTTTACTTTAAAGTCAAAGCGCTGTGGCTCTGTCGTAATGTCCTTCACTTGGGCTACAGCAACCATATCTTGCCCAGCTTCTTCTTTTAAAATCGGATCTAAGGCGAAGCGCACCATCGGTGATAAAATGCCCGCTGCCATAAATCCGCCTACACCTGTTAACGTGTAGTTTAAAAATTGCCGTCTTGACACGCGATGCTTTTTCTCGCTCATCGTTTTCCCCCCTCTATACGAAGTTAAGTCCATCCGGACGAATTGTTATAACACATATATAAAACTAGGACAACCTAATGATATATCATGTTTCCATCAAGGTCAATATAATGATAGTGTAAACGCTATCTAATTTTTTAACGTCCATTTTGCCACTAACGCATCCATCACTTGCTCGACTTGTTGGCGCACGACTTTTTGCTTATATGTGTCATCTGCATGTTCAAGTGGAAGCGCTGGCACATAAACAAACGTTTCATCTGCGATATCCGCATGGGAAGTGATGAAACATACGTGTTGAAATCCTGCTTGTTTCAACATGTTTGTCCATTCTTGCACACGCGCTTGTATTTGCTCTTGTACGAAGTATGTTAACGGCGGAAATAGCATCACCCTCCCTTTAAATTGCCGTTCCACTTCATTTGCAATAAGCGATACATGCTCGCTCATTTCAGCAAACGCTTTCATATTTGTGCTCCCTATCGGTATGCACGGAATAAGTGCAGTGTCCACGTACTCCTTTGTTTGTTCATACATATCTACATCTTTTGCTGTCCATTTCATTCAAATCACTCCTTATGTTTCCATCTTACACGAAACTTATATGTATTTTTTTGAACATTTTGTGACAAATATATACATCGTAAAAAGCGTTGCGAAACCACGGGGTTAACGCAACGCTTTTAATTGTTCGGTCAGCTCGCGAAATTTTTGTTCATCTTGCTGATCTAGCGCCTCATCAATTAACCGCATAATTTTTTGGCGTTGAAAATGTTGAATCGATTGATGAACGATTGTTTCAACGAGTTGTTCATCTTGCTTGTTCGTTCTTTTTGGCATATATGGATTTTCTTCGAGTACCGCCACATATTGTGGCGAATGGAAAGCACCGCGAAAATTCAGCTGAATGTAAATATCTTCATCACGATTTAAACGAATGTCGTGAAACGATTTTTCTGCATCTGTCGTAACGACGTTTTGCTTATAAAATCGAAATGGCACATCGTCGACACAATGTGTTGACATCATCATGCCGCGCGGACAATATTCTGCATGTTCAACAAAGTGCACTTTTTCCATAAGCGTATCATGACTAAGTAAGTAGTTTAAAATCCACACACATTCACGACGTTTTAATTGATAATTGTTTAAAAACCAACGAACAAACTCTTTCTTCTCCCGAACGGAAACCATTCCCTTCCCCCCCTTGCATCCGAATGACAGCTTCATTCAAACTGCAACATCATATGGGCAACCTCTTCGTTTGTCGGATCGATACGCAATAGTTGTTCAAATATATCTTTTGCTTTCTCTCTTCTTCCCTCCTCAAATAAAAAATAGCCAAAATCATATAAAAAGTTTGGATCATCTTTAAAAAAAGTATATGCCTCTTCATAATGATTTAATGCCTGATCATACATTTCAAGCTTTTGCTTCGCCTTCGCAAGCTCCCACTCAAATTGTGGATCGTATTCGCCTTGTTCGATCGCTTGTTGAATGACATGTACAACGTCTTCGTACCGCTCCTCATGAAATAGTAAACTCGTCTGTATAAACAACGCTTCTAAATAACCTGGATCAATGTCAAGTGCTTTTTCAATGTACGTTAGCGCTTCCTCTCGTTTTCCGAGCTTTAATGCAATCTTTCCTGCATAGACGAGCAATTGTTTATTCCATTCATCAATCGTTAATCCTTCTTTTGCTATTTCGTAACTTTGTTGTATATCTCCTTCTTGTTCATACGATTTTGCTAAAAATAAATAAAGAGGTACATACTCACGATCGAGCGCCTTTAACTCGCTTAATTTTGCAATAGCTGTTTTATATGCTTCTGCTTGATACGCAGTAAATCCGTATTGAAATAACGTATGGGCATCGAAGCGTTCACTTAGCGCTTGTTCATAATAAGATAGCGCTTGTTCAAATTCACCAAGCAAGCTGTACGCTTCCGCTATGCGCTGGGCGATGACAGTACCTGCAATCGTTTTCGTTTTCGTGATGATTTGTTCATAATATAGCAAACTTTTTTCATATTGACCGTTCGTAAAATATAACTCCGCTAACGCAAATTGAACAAGCGGTTCGTTCGGCATTTTTTCATACGCTTTTAATAGTTTTTGTTCACTTACTTCTTCTAATCCTTGCATTTGATAAAGGTCGGCCATTAACAAACATGCGCGCACATAATATGGGTCATCTTCTTCTATATCCATCAACAATTCAAGCGCTTCTTCTTCTTTATCCATCTCTGTATATATTTCTGCTAAAAAGAGTTGTAGTTCACGTTCGTCTGGATAACGTGTAAGCAACATATGAATGAGCGATTCCGCTTCTTCTAACAATCCCCACGAAAATAGTTGGTCAGCTAACGTATATCGCTCTTCATCGCTTCCGTTTTGTTTTATTTGTTCCGCAAGCGCTAATGCGCGCTCCACATCTCCTTGTTCAACGAGTTGCACGATTTGATCTAATTTTCCCATCAATCTCACCCTCATCATTCGTATCGTCACGCTTTATCATACCATCGAACAAATAAGCATGCAAAAAAAGAAGCTGATCCGTCATGGAATCAGCTTTGTAACATGCGAAGATGATCAAAAAACGTCGGATATGATACTGCAATTGCTTCGGGATGCTGAAGGGTGACGCTTCCTTTTGTGATGCACGCTGCGATCGCTAACATCATGCCGATGCGATGATCACCGTAGCTATCGACAACCGTATTTTCTGCATAAAGCGGTGTTTTTCCATGAATAATCATTCCGTCTTCTGTCGCTTCGATATCGGCGCCAAGCTTCCGCAATTCGGACACAACTGTTGCGATGCGGTCCGTCTCTTTGACTTTCAATTCGCTTGCGTCTGTAATGATTGTTGTCCCTTCGGCTTGCGTCGCTAAAAGAGCAATAATCGGAATTTCATCAATTAATCGTGGGATGATATCGCCACCGATATGCGTTGCTTTCAGCGTCGAAGTGCGCACTGTTATGTCAGCTACTGGTTCGCTGTCTTCGTTGCGAACATGTTCGATAGAAATATCCGCCCCCATTTCAATCAACACATCAATAATACCTGTACGCGTCGGATTGATTCCGACATGTTTTAACGTAATTTCGCTGTTCGGGACGATCGCACCAGCGACTAAAAAGAAAGCAGCAGAAGAAATATCGCCCGGCACTTCTATATCAATCGCCTGAAGCGTTTGTCTCCCTGTAACAGAAACACTTAATCCATCAACGCGCACGTCTGCACCGAATGCCCGCAACATACGCTCGGTATGATCGCGCGATTGATGTGGTTCAATAACCGTTGTTGTCCCTTCCGCATGCAAACCAGCAAGCAAAATGGCTGATTTGACTTGCGCACTTGCAACAGGGGAATGATATGTGATTGGCTGGAGTTGTCCGCCTCGAATCGCTAACGGCGTGTAGCGTCCTTCCTCTCTCCCGTCAATGTGCGCCCCCATTTGTTTAAGCGGTTTTGTCACGCGATCCATTGGCCGTTTTGCGATCGAATCATCCCCGATTAAACAAGCATGAAACGGGCAAGCGGCTAAAATACCTAACAATAAACGGGTAGTCGTCCCCGAATTCCCGACGTTTAATATATGTGTCGGTTCTTTTAAACCTTCAATCCCTTTGCCTTCTACAATCACTTCATTGCCGTTTTGCGTAATAGTCACACCCATTTTGCGAAAACAATCAATTGTACTTAAACAGTCTTCACCTGTTAAAAAATTTGTTATTCGCGTCGTTCCGTTCGCTAATGCACCAAACATCACTGCGCGATGAGAAATCGATTTATCTCCCGGAACAGCAATTTCTCCTCGTAATGCGTGGATATTTGTTTTTAACTCCATTATTCCACCCTCTTTTACACAACGTACGTTTCATAATTCGTATTCGCTTCAATGCAACGTTTCGCTCGTTGACGGTCATCTTCTGTTTGAAAACTTAAACGAAGCACACCGTAAATATCTTCACGCGTTTCGATAATGCGAATATTTGTAATGCTAATGCGCTCTTTTGCTAAATAACCTGTAATTTCTGAAATAACCCCCGGGTAGTCTGGCACATCGACGTATAAATCGTAAAAGGAAGGGATCGCTCCTTTCGTTCGAACAGGCAACCCGTCACGAAACTGTTTTGCTTCATGAAAATAGTGATAAATGCGCTCACTATCCCCATCAGCAACATACGTACGAATTTTTTTCATTTCCTCGATCCAACGATCAAACAGTTGCAACAATTCCTCTTTATTATGTATAAAAATATCGCGCCACATTTCTGGATTGCTTGAAGCGATGCGCGTAATATCACGAAAGCCACCCGCGGCTAATCGGCTTACAAGTTCATCTTCTCGCTCATATTGTTGTGCCTGATGAACGAGGCTTGCAGCAATGATATGCGGAAAGTGGCTAATAACACCGGCGATGCGGTCGTGCTCCCTCGGCGTTAATGTAACAAAATGCGCTTTCGTTCCTTTAAGCCATTGTTTTAGTCGTATGACATCTTCTTCTTTCACATGTTCTGTTGGTGTTAAAATGTAAAAAGCATTTTCAAATAAATGGGCACGCGCAGCCGCCACACCGCTTTTATGCGAGCCAGCCATCGGATGTCCGCCGATAAACGCCACTCCTTTTTCTAATAACGGCAACGCTTGCTCGACAATGCGTTCTTTTGTACTTCCAACATCGGTTATAATGACGTGCGATCGTAACGGAAGATGAGCTAATTCTCGAAGCAATTGCTCTGTTTGAACGACAGGTACAGCAAGCACGATGACATCTGCTTCACGCGCAGCGTGAGCAAACGAAGGGACCGCTTCATCAATGACGCCAAGCGAACGAGCTAAACGTAGCGATTCGTTCGATACGTCATATCCAATCACTGTCGCGTCCTCATGCGCTCGCTTGATCGCAAGCGCAATCGAACCACCAATTAAGCCGAGACCGGCAATTAAAATGTTTCCTCGCAAAGATGCTCACTTCTTTCTTTCAACATGTTTGTTAACGCACGAATAACCGTTTCATTTTGTTCCGTCGATCCGACTGTAATGCGCACAGCTGTCGGAAAGCCGAGGGCGCATCCTGAACGAACGATGATCCCGCGCTGAAGCAAATACGTAAATACTTCGTCACCACTAAAGCCGAAATCAATTAAAATAAAATTCCCTTCCGACTTGTAATAGCGCAAACTATGCTCCTCACAAAATGAGTAAAATTGCTCTAAACCTTGTTTATTTTTTTGTGCACATTGTTGAATAAATGTTTGGTCTTTTAATGCAGCGAACGCAGCGGCTTGAGCAAGACGAGACGTATTGAACGGTTCACGCGCTGGTTCAATCGCTTGCAGAAGATGTTCATGTGCAATGCCATATCCGATACGAAGTGCGGCTAACCCGTACGCTTTAGAAAACGTGCGTAAAATCATCATATTTTCATATTGTTGAAGCAAAGAAACCGTATTCGGATAATCTTCCGCTTGCACGTACTCATAATACGCCTCATCGACAACAACGAGCACATGTTGTGGCACTTTGTTTAAAAAAGCGCGTAAAGATGCGTCATTCACATACGTCCCTGTCGGGTTGTTTGGACTGCAAATCCAAACGACGCGCGTATTATCATCGATCGCTTCAAGCATTGCGTCTAAATGATGATGTCCATCTTGAAGTGGAACCTCTCTCACTTCTGCCCCTTCGATGATTGCATTATGACGATATTGTGGAAACGTCGGCGTAGCCATTACCGTGTTCGTTCCTTTTTGTAAAAATGCCCGACAAATGATTTGAACGACTTCATCGGAACCATTTCCGAAAATAAGTTGTTTTTCACTAATACCAATGTGCGCTGCGAGCGCCTCGCGCAACGTTCGGCTATATCCGTCGGGATATAACGCTAAATGGTCAAGCTCAGCAATAATCGCTTGTTGAACAAGCGGTGAACAACCGTACGGATTTTCATTTGACGCTAGCTTAATGACCGTTTCTAACCCGTATTCACGTTTCACTTCTTCAATCGGCTTGCCCGGTTGATACGGTTTTAGTTGTTTCAGTTGTTGTTTCACTTTCATTTTTCCTCACCCTTTTCAATGGTGGTATTGTCAAAAGTTTTAAAGACATACCCTAAGTTTTTATTGATTTTATGCGGTTTTCGACAAAAAAAGCTTGCCACCCCTGCTGTTTTTGGTACGATTGAGGTAACCACACACCCAATCCAAACAAAGGAGTGACAAGCTTGTTACCTCAATTATTAATCAAATGTCTTCAAATAATCAAGACCCAATATCAAATCATTATTTATTTACTAGGTGTACTTTTTGGAAAGTCCCTCACAGACTGGGATGACGAAGAACCGGTGAATCAATCGTATCAGAAACTCCAAGTCGATGAACTGCCTGTCATCGAAACGCTTCCGCGTTTAGACTATCGTCATCTTCTTGTCGAATACGAACAACAACACGGAAAACCGTTGAAGCCGATCAAGAGGCACGCGAACACGAAAACCACGGTGCCTGATGCATTGACGTGTCCACAGTGCCAAGCGCCATCTAATTATGTGTACGCCAACAACGGGGGTAAAGGGCAGTATCAATGCAAAGTGTGTCGTTGCCGTTTCAACCATCGTAGCCGTTTTGCCAAACAAGTGATTTTTCGGTGCCCACATTGTTTAAAGGCACTCGAGAAAATCAAAGAGCGCAACGATTATTACATCCACAAATGTAAGAATGATGATTGCTCGTTTTACCAAGCAAACTTGCGACAGATGACACCTCAGGAAAAAGAACAGTTTCAACATGCGCCGTATGCCTTTAAAGTTCGATACATTTTCCGTGAGTTTCTCTTTGATTTTCAGCCGTTGGCACCGTCGTCACCGATACAGTCGAAGGTGGATTTGTCGCGTCTTTCCGTGTCTTCGCATACACTCGGACTCATCTTGACGTATCACGTCAACTATGGGCTCTCCGCGCGGAAAACAGCGAGGATCATGAAAGACATTCATGGGTTGTCGATTTCTCATCAGACCGTCATCAACTATGCCAACAGTGTTGCGCTGATCGTCAAACCTTTCATCGATCACTTTCCTTACGAACTGTCTGGTTCTTTTTGCGGCGACGAGACGTATATCCGCGTCAAAGGGTGCTGGCATTACTTGTTTTTTATGTTTGATGCCGTGAAAAAGGTCGTGCTGTCTTACCGGGTCTCTCCACATCGGGATACACTCTCTGCCATCCGTGCGATCGATGATGTTCTCAAGAAACTGCCGTCCATTCCTGAAGATTTGTCTTTTGTCGTCGATGGCAACCCGATCTACTTGTTGGCGCAGCACTTTTTCGCCCAACAAGGGATTTCTTTCGATGTCCGTCAAGTCATCGGGCTGACAAACGAGGATCCTGTGTCCGAGGAATATCGACCACTTAAACAGATCATTGAACGATTCAACCGAACGTTTAAAGGCAACTACCGACCGACTCATGGGTTTGGCGCAGAAGAAGGCTCGGTTTCCTTTGTCACACTCTTTGTGGCGTATTTCAACTTCTTGCGTCCGCATAGCGCGTTAGAAAAACGGGTACCGGTCGTCATCCCAGCATTAGAGAGCCTTCCGCATATGCCGGCACGTTGGGCAAGGCTCATTGTCATGGCTCAAGAGATGTTGACCCAACAAGCTGCATCCTAAGGACGGATTCGGCGGAGCGTACCCTTGACCATCCGAACCTCGCCAAAGGTAAAATCAGGATAGGGCAAGGGCTGCTTTCCTATGCCCTTCTTTTCTGCCCTTGCCCTTACTGACCGTTTTTCTCCTTTGGCGAGTGTTGGTCAAGGGCGAATCCAATTCCACTATCCTCTTTATTTTCCTTCAACAGGTAGACCATGATGACTTTTCATAGATTTTTTGACGCTACCTCAATGGTTCAATGAGCGAAGCGACATATTGGGAAAAAGCGATGAGCGCATGTTCGCGTGCATGCACGTCGTTTAATTCGTCTTGAAGCTGTTCAATTTTTTGCACAATAGCGCTACCGATAACGACACCATCACATATATGTTGAAGTCGCTCTACTTGTTCAGCCGTAGAAATACCAAATCCAACGACGATAGGAACACGGCTATATGATTTTACTTGTTGCAAAAATTCGTGCAATTCCGCTGGCAATGAATCCCGAATGCCCGTTACACCTAACGATGACACGCAATATAAAAACGATTGGGCTTGCGATGCAATCATCGCGATGCGCTCATGAGACGTTGGAGCGACAAGTGAAATATAAGGAATGTCATATGTGTCGCCTAATGTTCTCATATGCTCGCTTTCTTCAAACGGTAAATCTGGAATAAGCACGCCGCTCGCACCATTTTGTTGCGCTAAAGCAAAAAAGCGTTCTTCTCCTAATTGTAACACAGGATTGTAATACGTAAAGACAATAATCGGAATTTTTACACCTTTTTTTCTCATTCGCCCGATGAGTTCAAGCGCTCTTGTTAAGGTCATTCCATTTTTTAGAGCTCGACTCGCTGCCCGTTGAATAATCGGCCCATCTGCAAGCGGATCGGAGTACGGTACACCGAGTTCTAATATCGTTGCACCTGCCTGTTCAAGAGCAATAGCTAAATCGATCGTCACGTCTTCAGATGGATCGCCCGCCACGATAAATGGAATAAAATGTTTCATTTCCGTTCATCCCCTTCCAAATAGTTCATCACCGTTTGTACATCTTTATCGCCTCTTCCCGATAAACAAACGAGAATCGTTTCATGTTTTGAACGAAGGGGGGCGATTTGAAACGCTTTGGCGAGCGCATGCGCAGATTCGATTGCTGGAATGATTCCCTCTGTTTCTGCAGTCATTTGAAGTGCTGCAATCGCTTCCTCGTCCGTTACACTTTCATAACGAACGCGACCAATTTGTGCCAAATATGCATGCTCTGGTCCAACGCCTGGATAATCCAATCCCGCTGAAATGGAATACGGTTCAGTAATTTGCCCATGTTCGTCTTGCAATACGTATGTGAGGGAACCATGAATGACACCTTTTGTTCCTTTTGTTATCGTTGCGGCATGCTCCGTCGTATGCACACCTTTTCCGGCTGCCTCAACGCCAATACATTCAACATCATCCTCTAAAAATGGATGGAACATTCCGATCGCATTACTTCCACCGCCAACACAAGCAATGATTGTGTTCGGCAGTTTTCCTTCTGCTTTTAACATTTGTTCGCGCGCTTCTTCGCCGATAATACGTTGAAATTCACGCACCATCATTGGATATGGGTGCGGGCCAACGACGGAACCAATCATGTAAAAATGATCGTCACAATGCTCGACCCAATAACGAATCGCTTCATTTGTCGCATCTTTTAATGTACGATTGCCGCTTGTTACTGGAATGACTTGTGCACCAAGCAGTCTCATACGAAATACGTTTAATGATTGCCGTTTCACATCTTCTTCGCCCATAAATACTTTGCATTCCATCCCAAAACGAGCGGCGACGGTCGCTGCGGCTACGCCGTGCTGTCCTGCACCTGTTTCAGCGATAATTTTTCGTTTTCCCATTCGTTTTGCTAACAACGCTTGCCCGATCGCGTTGTTTATTTTATGGGCACCTGTATGGTTTAAGTCTTCACGTTTAAAGTACATTTTCGCCCCGCCTAATCGTTCTGTCAAGTTTTTTGCAAATGTTAAGGCGGTCGGACGACCTGAATATTCATACAAATGATGCATATATTCCGCATGGAACGAAGGATCGGTCAATGCTTCATGCAATTGGCGCTCTATATCAGCTAACGGACGCATTAATGTTTCTGGAACAAACTTTCCACCAAACATGCCAAAGCGACCACGTTCATTTGGCAATGTCAACATATTTTCACCTTCTGTTCAATTTGTTTTATTTTTTGTTCATTTTTTTGCTCGTTTTCTTCAATTCCGCTACTAATGTCTATACCAAACGGTTTATAGACTAACAATTGCTCAACATTGTTCGGCGTAATGCCTCCAGCAATGAAGCATGGAACACCTTGGCGAGTCGCTTCTTCCATGTAATACGGAACAACGCTCCAATCAAACGAGATGCCTGTTCCGCCCCACGCTCCTTTCCGACCGCTATCAATAACAAAGCCGTCCGCGATTCCTTTCCAAGCGCGCATATATGTCCACGCCTCTGGGGCATGATGAATCGCTTTCCAAACGGGGATGTGAAACGATTCTTTTAATTGTTTCACCGTCTGAACCGTCTCCATGCCGTGACATTGAATAACCGATAAAGGAACGTGTTCCAGAACAGAAGCGACAGAGCAAATCGTTGGGTGGACAAAGACGCCAACGATTTGTTTTGCACCAAGTTCAACGAAAGATAACCATTGTTTCACATCTTTCGGTTCGACCTTCCGTTTACTTTCAGCAAAAACGAACCCGATATAATCCGCCTTGCTGTGTGCAACAAGCTGTACGTCATGAAATGAGCGATTACCGCAATATTTTAAAACGGTCATACATACCGCTCCCCAAATAATTCATAAACGGCCACACCAACATCTCGTTTGCGCATAAGCGCTTCACCGACGAGCATCGCGTGAGCACCTGCTTGGCGAACAGTTTGTACGTCATCATATGTGTGAATGCCACTTTCGCTAACAATGATGCAATTCGGCAAAAGCGGAACAATTTGTTTTGTGACATGAAGCGATGTGTGAAACGTCGTTAAATCACGATTGTTAATACCAATCACTTTCGGTGTGAAACGTTTTAAAATCGCTTCAACTGTTTTTGGAGCGTGCACTTCTACTAAACATTGCAATCCCATTTCGTGCGCTTCTTCATATAGTTCATGCAAAAAACTCGGATCAAGCGCTTCACCAATGAGTAAAATCGCATCTGCCCCAATACGCACACTTTCGATAAGTTGTTTGCGATCAATAATAAAGTCTTTACGTAAAATTGGGATTTGCACGTGTCGTTTCACTTGCGTCACATACGAACGATGGCCAGCGAAATATCGTTCATCTGTTAAAACAGATACGGCATCCGCACCTGCCTGTTCGTATGAGCGGGCAATATCAACAACATTCACATGTTGTCGAATGATTCCTTTCGATGGTGATGCTTTTTTCACCTCTGCAATCAGTCCTAAAACACGATGCGGTTTTGCTAAAGCATCGTAAAACGAACGGCGTGGAAGTTGTTCGTACATTTCAGGCAATTGTAACGATGCCACTTCTTCTCTCTTTGTTTGCAAAATTGCCTCAAGCATACATCACACCTCGCAATCGTTGCAAATACGCATATGCACGCCCTGTTTCAATCGCCTGTTTCGCCATATTTACTCCATCGATTATATCGGTTGCCGCACCAGCAACGTATAAAGCAACGCCGGCATTTAGTAAAACGATATTTGTCGCACTTTCATTTGCACGTTGAGCAAATACACGTTCAATAAGGTTGGCGCTCTCGCTCACGCTACGAACGCATATGTCAGATAAACAGCCGCGCGGTAATCCTACGTCTTCTGGTGTGATGATGTGTTGAGTCATATGACCGTCTTTTAGTTCAATCAATTGCGTTTCTGCGGCGATGCTACATTCATCTAACCCATCACTGCTTGTGACAAACACCGTATGTTCTGTTCCGATTTGTTGTAGTGCTTCCGCCATGTTTCGTGCATCTTTTTCATTAGGTACGCCAATAATTTGCCTTTTTGGGAGAGCTGGGTTGACAAGCGGACCGAGCAAATTAAATACTGTGCGCATTTTTAAGCTTTGGCGAACAGGTGCAACATGTTTCATCGCCTCGTGATAAAAGGGAGCGAATAAAAAAACGAGCCGATGTGTACGCAATGCTTGCTTTGCTTCTTCTTCTGTCTTTGGCATCGGAATAAGGAAATGCTCGATCACATTGGCACTTCCGCTTGTCGATGAGACGGCACGATTGCCATGCTTCGCAACAGGGATATCGAGCGATGCGACAAGCAAGGCCACCGCTGTCGAAATATTGAACGTCCCTTTTCCGTCTCCACCTGTTCCACACGTATCAATGACCGGTTCGTCGAACGAAACCGTTCGCATTCGTTCACGCATCGCCCGAATAAAACCAACAAGCTCATCGACCGTTTCACCGCGAAAACGCAACAAAACTAAAAAAGCAGCTACTTGTTTTTCGTCCACTTCCCCGCTCATCATCGCATGCATCGCCTCATACGCTTCTTGTTCCGTTAACGTTTGTTGGGCGGCACATTTATGCAAAAATCGTTCAAACATGTTGTTCCCCTCCTTTAAATACGCGTTCTGCAAGCTGAATGGCATGAATTAAGGCGCTCGCCTTATTTCTCGTTTCTTTCCACTCCAGTGCAGGCGATGAATCGGCAACAACTCCAGCACCAGCCTGCACATATGCCACTTTATTTTTTAATACTGCTGTGCGAATTGCTATGCACGAATCAATGTTGCCATCGAAGCCGATATATGCAATCGTTCCCGCATATACGTTGCGGGCGGTCGGCTCTAACTCTTGAATAATTTGCATCGCCCGAATTTTTGGTGCTCCGCTCACCGTCCCGGCAGGAAAAGCCGCAAGGAGCGCGTCAAGCGGGTGAACGTCATCGCGAAGCGTTCCCGTTACTTTTGAAATTAAATGCATAACGTGCGAAAACTTCCCGATTTGCATCAATTGTGGGGTGCGCACCGTTCCATATTTGGCAACGCGACCGATGTCGTTGCGAGCTAAGTCGACAAGCATGTAATGTTCCGCTCGCTCTTTTGGGTCATGAAGTAACTCGTTCATAAGCGCCGCATCTTCGTGCTCATTTTTACCGCGACGCCGCGTCCCTGCAATTGGATCAATTTCAAGCTCTCTGTTTCGTACTTGGATCAGTTTTTCTGGGGAACTGCCAACAATAAGTTCTTCACTAAGTTTTAAATAAAATAAATATGGCGATGGATTTAATAGACGCAACAAGCGATATAGCTCGATTCCATCAATGGGCGTTTCGATCGCAAATCGTTGCGACAAAACGGCTTGAAAAATGTCTCCACTTGCAATGTACGTTTGAATGTTTTGAACCGCTTTATAAAACATTTGTTTGTCCATATTTGAATACACACGCTCAAACGAAACCGGTATATTCGGATCAACCATCATGTGCGCTTGCTCATCATAACCGTGAACGATTTTGCGTGCCAACTCATCTATTTTTCGACAAGCAGCCTCGTATTTTTCGGCTTGTTTTGCTTCATCATCCATTTCTGTTAAACGAACGTAATGAATGAGTAATAGCTCTTTTTTTACATGATCGAAGGCGAAAAGTGATTCACAAACGACAAAATGGACCATTTTCATTTGCAAATCGTTATACGCATGATATGGGACTTTCTCAATGGAAGAAATAAAATCGTAGCTAATATAACCGACAGCTCCTCCACGAAATGGGACGTCTAATGATAACAGTTGAACGTTTAAATGATGTTGCATCATTGCAAATGCTTCTTGTATTGTTGCTGTACACGCGAGCACTTGTTGATGTTCTTTCACAAAAAATTGTTTGCCGTCATCGCTTTCAATCGATACAAACGGGCGAATGCCGATGAATGAATAGCGCGACCAAGGGGACATATCGTCTTTGCTTTCAAGCAAAAACGCTGCCTCATCACGTAACGCCATCAATAGTTGAATCGGTTGAAGCGTATCTGCAAAAAAACGGCGTACAATCGGAATCGTTCGAAACTGGGAAGCTGTTTGTAAAAATGTAGCTATATCCATGATCGTTCTCCTTTCTTGGAGAATGAACATGAGGGGAAACGAAGAGGGAAACAAAAAGCCTAAAGACGGGCAGTCTTTAGGCGTACGTATCCTAATGATCCTCTGCTCCGCTCTCACTCATTCTCTACTCAACTCTTACTCTACTCAACTAGCTTATAAATCATCATATTATATGTCTGACTTTTTTGTCAACTGTAGATCTGGCCGAAGCTGGACGGCATCACGTAAATATATGTGGTGAATATCTTGCTGTGAGCGCTTCGTATGTACAGTCATCATGACGCGAATACATTTCGGCAATGCATGAGGAACGTTAATTTCTCGCATACACATAACAGGAACATACGTCCAACCATCGAAATGACGCAATGCCTTAGCTGGAAACGTGGCGTTTAAATCATCTGTCATCGAAATAAGAATGGATACAACATCTTCTGCATGTACATCGTTTTGACGAATCATTTCTGTCAGCAATCGCTTCGTCTCGTCTATAATTTCTCGTTCATCGTTATCATTTACCGTCGTTGCCCCGCGAATCGCTCGAATCACACTTTCCTCTCCCTTCTTCGGCAAACGCGTATAACCATCGCAATAGTTGTTCATCGCTTATTTGTTCAACACATACGGTTCCGATCTCTTTCATTAGCACCATACGCACCGTTTGATCTTTCGCTTTTTTATCTTTTTTCATTTTGTCGAGCAAACGTTCAGGCGATACGTGTGACGGAAGGGATGTCGGAAAACCGTAACGATGGAATAACGTCCGAAATGACGAATAAAAAAGCGGTTGATTGTAAAAACGCTCGCTCACAAAAATAGCAAATAACATGCCGAGGGCAACCGCATCTCCATGCGTCATTACCCCATAGCCGAGTTCACTTTCTAAAGCATGACCGAGCGTATGACCAAAGTTTAAATAAGCGCGAACCCCTTGCTCTTTTTCATCTTTGGCGACAATAGCTGCTTTAATTTCAATCCCTCTTTGAATCGCATATTGCAAACGATCGCCACGTAAATCATCTAGCTGTTGCACGTTCGCTTGTAACCAGCCGAAAAAAGCGCGATCATAAATTAAGGAGTGTTTCATAATTTCTGCGAAACCTGACCTCATTTCTCGTTCAGGAAGCGTATGAAGTAAGGAAATATCGTAAAAAACGAGTTCAGGCTGGTAAAAAGCTCCGATCATATTTTTTCCAAGCGGATGATTGATAGCCGTTTTTCCTCCAACAGCACTATCGTGCGCAAGTAGCGTTGTCGGTACTTGAATGAAACGAATGCCGCGCATATATGTCGCTGCAACAAAACCGGCTAAATCTCCGACGACCCCTCCCCCGAGCGCAACAATTAACGAATGACGATCGAGATGATTTGTTAACGCTGCCGTATGGCATGCATAAAATTGTTCAAATGACTTCGCTTCTTCTCCACTCGGAATAATATGCGTGTATACACGGTCATATGTTTGACGAAGAACATGCTGCACATCAGCTAAATAAAGCGAAGCAACCGTTTCATCTGTAATAATGAGTACTGCTGTCACATTTGGACAGACGCGGTCAATCATGCGATCAAGCATAGGTAATAGTTCATTTCCAATAACGACTTCATATCGTTTCGACGGCGTAGCGATGTGAATGCGTTTCATCATTAAAACTCCTTTGCGTACCGGCGCATCGCTTCGACATTTTCGATGATCAAATCGATGCGATCTTGTCCAAATTGTTCGACAATAGCATTCGCAATTTCCCATGCTACAACGGCTTCGGCCACGACGCTTGCTGCTGGAACTGCGCAACTATCAGAGCGTTCGATGCTTGCCGCAAACGGTTCTTTTGTTTCTATATCGACACTCATAAGCGGCTTATATAACGTTGGAATCGGCTTCATCACTCCGCGTACAACGATCGGCATACCCGTCGTCATCCCGCCTTCAAATCCGCCAAGTCGGTTCGTTTTGCGCGTATATCCCGTTTCTTCGCTCCATATAATTTCGTCGTGCACTTCGCTTCCAAAGCGACGTGCCGCTTCAAATCCGATACCGAACTCAACGCCTTTAAATGCGTTAATGCTCACGATCGCCGCAGCAATTTTTGCATCTAGCTTCCGATCATAATGCACATAGCTCCCGACACCAACTGGAACACCTTCAACAATGACTTCGACAATTCCACCAATCGAATCGCCTTTTTCTTTCGCTTCATCAATGGCCGCCATCATCTTTTTTTCCGCTTCTGCATCAAAACAGCGAACAGGAGATTGTTCTGTCACTTGTTGTAATTCCTCAAGCGATGTATATGCGGTATGTTCCGCCTTTACCCCACCAATTTCAACGACATGACTGGCGATACGAATACCTAATTCTGCTAAAATGCGCTTCGCTACCGCTCCTGCTGCCACCCGCACCGTTGTCTCACGTGCAGAAGAGCGCTCTAACACATTGCGCATATCACGATGACCATACTTTATCGCTCCATTTAAGTCCGCATGTCCCGGACGCGGACGTGTTACTTTTCGTTTCACTTCTTCTGTATCATCAGTAGGCGGTTCGATACCCATAATGTTCGTCCAATGTTTCCAATCGCGATTTTCAACAACGAGTGTAATCGGAGAACCGAGCGTTTTTCCATGACGGACACCGCTTAAAATTTTTACTTCGTCTTTTTCAATTTGCATGCGTCGCCCGCGACCATATCCTTTTTGTCGGCGCGCCAAATCTTCGTTAATATGCTCCGCTAAAAGCGTCAATCCTGCAGGGACGCCTTCAATAATGGTTGTTAATTGTGGACCATGTGATTCACCAGCTGTTAAGTACCGCAATTCTCTCTCTCCCTTCATCTCTTTAAAGCGATTATGTATGAATATAGCACATTTTTCCCGCAGACGTAACCCCTTAATTGCACAGAAAACGACCGAATTCGGCCGCAACTACATTTTTCGATAAAAAAACGTATCTTCTACTTCAAAACCGTATACCGTTGGATTAAAAATTTGTTCCGTGCTACCGACGAAAAAAATTCCTCCAGGGCGAAGAGCGCGATTAAACTTTAAGTACAATTCATGTTTTGCTTCTTCCGTAAAGTAAATAAGTACGTTTCGGCAAACGATTAAGTCAAAATTCGTATTGAATGGATCGGAAAGCAAATTATGTTTTTTAAACGTTACTGTTCGTTTAATGTCATCGATAATTTTATAGTGGGATCCTTCTTTGACAAAAAATTTTTTCTTCACGTCCTCTGGCACTTCTTGAAGGGAACGCTCCATATAAATACCAAGCTTCGCACGAGCCATAGCGTTATCATCAATGTCAGTAGCTAATACAGATACTTGCGATAATGGCATAAACTTAGATAAAATGATGGCCAATGTATACGGTTCTTCTCCAGTTGAGCAAGCAGCGCTCCATACTTTTAACCGTTTGTTTTTTTCAAGAAGTTTCGGAATAATTTTTTTCTCCAACACTTCCCATCGTTTTGCATTGCGGAAAAATTCAGATACGTTAATCGTCATGCGGTCTAAAAACTCATGATACAACGCTTGGTCATGATTCATCGCCCGAAAAAATTCATCAAAATTTTTAAATCCTTTCTTTTCATAGAGAGAAGTTAATCGCCGTTTCATTTGCGCTTCTTTGTATAGCGCTAAATCGATGCCTGTCTTTCGTTTCACGTTTGCAATAAATTGTTGATAATCACTCATACAAAAAACTCCTCTTCCTTTTCTTTCATACATACAGTATAACGAAAATGTGAAAAAACAGAAATAAAAAATAAAGATAGGCATGTGCCTACCTTTTTTAATATACCCACTCGTTCATTAGCTTGCTGTAGGAAACGAGTTCTTCCTCTTTGAAAAATAGTTGAATTTCGCGCGCCGCGCTCTCTTTCGAGTCAGAGCCGTGAATAATATTTTTTCCGACTGTTAAGCCGAAATCACCGCGAATTGTGCCGGGCAACGCTTCTTGCGGGTTCGTTTTCCCCATCATTTGACGAGCTGTTGCGATAACATTTTCGCCTTCCCATACCATCGCAAATACTGGACCGGACGTAATAAATTCAACGAGCTCACCGAAAAACGGACGCTCTTTATGCTCCGCATAATGTTGTTCAGCAAGTTCACGCGATACTTGCATCAACTTTGCACCAACAAGCTGAAAACCTTTGCGCTCAAAACGAGCAACGATGTCACCGATAACACCGCGTTGTACCCCATCTGGTTTGACCATTAGAAATGTTCTTTCCATGACGAATTCTCCACCCCTGATACGTTATGTATTGGAACTAAACTCCCTTGCAATTATATCATTTCGTACGCAAATTAGCAATATTCGCCATGAAAACGATTTAATTTTTTAATATTTTCGCTTACCAATATACTTTGCAATGTTATAAAGCGCGGTCCAAGCACGGTTGCGTGGCAGTTTTTGTAACGTATCGAGTGCTTTTTGCAAATAGCGATCCCCAAGCTCATACGATTTTTCAATCGCATTTGTTCGCTTAATCCCATCAATGACATCCGCCATTTCACGATTTGTCGTATGTTCGTTTACTTTCATAATTTGTTCTTTTACCGTCCGCTCTTTCATTGCATATAAAACAGGGAGCGTCACATGCCCTTGTGATAAGTCGCTTCCTGCCGGTTTGCCGAGTTGTTTTTCCGTTCCAATGAAATCAAGAATGTCGTCTGTAATTTGAAACGACATACCGACGTAATAACCAAACCAATACAATGTTTTATGCACAGCTTCTGGCGCTCCTGCTACGACCGCGCCAAGTTGGCAACTTGCCGCAATGAGCAACGCCGTTTTTCTTTTAATTCGTTGCAAATAGCGACGTAAATTTTGATCGAATCGATATTTATCACTAATTTGCTCAATTTCCCCTCGACATACTTCCACAATGGTGTTAGCTAAAATGCGGTGGGCAACTGGATCATCAATTTCGCACATTTGCTCAAGCGCCCGAGCGAACAAATAGTCGCCAACATACATCGCGAACCGATCGCCCCATTTCGCTTGAATCGTCTCTTTTCCGCGTCGTAACATCGCCCCGTCAATCACATCGTCATGGACAAGAGATGCCATATGAATAAGCTCGAGCGCGACAGCCACTCGCTTCATTTTCTCAAAATGATATGTACCAAATTGTCCACCGAGCAAAACAAACACCGGTCGAATGCGCTTTCCGCCCGCCTCAAGCAAATGTAACGATGCTTCATTAACGAGCGGATCAGACGTTTGCACGGTCAGTTTTAATTGTTCTTCAATTTTGTTTAAATCCCCGTTCAAAAACGAATACATCGCTTTTAGTTTCATTATGATTCACCTTAACATCCATCAGGTTTATGTCCGAGATGCATCGCTGCCACTCCAAACGTATACGGTTTCACTTGTACGTTTACAAAACCAGCCTGCCGAAACATATCCGCTAGCTCGTCCATTCCTGGAAATTCACGTGCTGACTCTTGCAACCACGAGTATTCTTCGTAACTTTTCGCAAAAATTTTCCCGAAAAAAGGCATGATATAACGAAAATACGCATAGTACAGCTGTCGAAAACCGATAAGCGTCGGTTGTGATGTTTCTAAACAAACAACTTTTCCGCCTGGTTTTGCGACGCGATACATTTCTTTTAATACTGTCATATAATCAGGTACGTTTCGCAATCCGAAACCGATTGTGACATAATCGAACGTGTTATCAGGAAACGGCAAGCTCATCGCATTGCCATGTACGAGTGTCACGTGCTGAAAACCGCGTTCTTTTACTTTTTCCTCCCCAACCTTTAGCATATTACGACTAAAATCGAGTCCATACACTTCACCGTTAGGTCCAACGGCTTCGGCTAACGCGATCGTCCAATCTGCCGTTCCACAACATACATCGAGCGCTTTCGTTCCTTTTTGTACGTTCATTCGTTTCATCGTATCTTTCCGCCATGCGACATGACGTTTAAAGCTAATAACAGAATTCATCCGATCGTAATGATCAGAAATTTTTTCGAACACGCGATGCACACGTTCTTCCTTCGATTGTTGCATAAAATCCCCTTCTTTCAACTGAAATCAAACGAGGAGATGAGAGAATTGCTCTTTTATTTCTTCATGTACATGAAACGGGAGAAGATCTTGTAATTTTCGCTTGCAGTGATCGATGTAATTGATCGAGGTTTCTGACTCCGTTTTCTCGCGATAAACACGTTTTAGCGCAAATAAGTAATACGCTACTTCCCCCCACTCATGGGCATGCACGTGTTCTGCAAGCTGCCGAAGCAATGCAGATTCAATGACAGCGATGCAATGAAAACGCTCAAGATCATTTGACGACAATTGCTGCAAGTGAATTTTTTTTATATTGATCTCTTTAATCGCTTCGGCAAAACGACGAATGAGTGAAATGTCATGTCGTCGCGCTAAAAAGTCGTAGTACAATCCGCTATATAAATCTCCCGCAAGTACAGTCAACTGCTTTTGTTGTGAAATTTGTTGCTCATCTACTTCATCATGGGTGTCAAGGGCGAGTTGAATTAACATCATAGCAAACACATAATCGAGTGCGATGTTTTCTTCCACTCGAGCCGAACGTAACATAGAAAGAGCAAACGATATGCGATCCTCATCGATCATGCGTGGTTGTATATAGCGATCTACATACGAATGGGCGATTGCCCGTTGAATGCGCGTTCGTACTTGTTCGATTTGCTGTTGCATATCCATGACTCATCACCCTTGCTTCCCAAAAACTCAAACTTTATTATATCATAAACCTTCTTCACGTTAACGATGATTTTTCGCATCAGATTGGATTTCGCCATGTTGCGTTTGAATAAGTGCTTTTCCGCGCACTTTAATCGCTGATGTATGCTCTGTAAATTGAGCAATAAGCACTTCCCCTTGATCAAGCTTTTCAGAATGATGAAAGCGCGTATCTGAGCCACGCGTTAGCCCGATGACATTCACTCCGTCTTCTAACGCTTTAATCACCACATAATCACCTTGCATCATACAATCCCTCCTATTTAATCAGCGCTAATATTTCGGAACGAGCTTTGTCATCTGTTGCAAACGTTCCACGTACCGCAGTTGTAACTGTTTTCGCTCCTGGCTTTTTCACACCACGCATCGTCATACACATATGTTCAGCCTCCACAACAACCATCACCCCATGCGGTTCGAGCGTCTCCATAATGGCATCGGCTACCGTTGCTGTAATTCGTTCTTGTAATTGCGGTCGTCGCGCAACAGTTTCGACCGTTCGTGCTAGTTTGCTCAATCCCGTCACTTTTCCGCCACGTGGAATGTATGCGACGTGGGCCACACCAAAAAACGGAACAAGATGATGTTCACACATTGAATAAAACGGAATGTCTTTGACGAGGACAAGTTCTTCATGGTCTTCACTAAATACCGTTTGCAAGTGCACTTTCGGATCTTCGGTTAAACCAGAAAACACTTCCGCATACATTTTTGCTACCCGCTTCGGTGTATCGAGCAACCCTTCACGATTTGGATCTTCGCCAATCGCTTCTAAAATTAAGCGAACCGCTTGTTCAATTTGTTGTACATTCATTTGTTGCATCCTCCTACCATTCAACTTCACGTAATCCGATTCTAGCACATAAAGATGAAAAAAGGCAAAAAAGAAGAGGCAGCTCGCAACCGGCTACCTCTTTTGGCTGTATGTAATTTCTTACTTTACAGCATCTTTTAACGCTTTCCCAGGTTTGAAAGCAGGAACTTTGCTTGCAGCAATCTCGATTTCTTCTCCTGTTTGCGGGTTGCGTCCTTTGCGCGCCGCACGCTCACGTACTTCGAAGTTACCAAAACCGATTAATTGCACTTTATCACCGTTTTTAAGCGCTTCTGTAATTGCGTCAAAAACAGCATCAACCGCTTTAGATGCATCTTTTTTAGAAAGGCCGCTTGCTTCAGCTACCGCGTTGATTAATTCCGTTTTGTTCATGCCACTCACCTCCTCCCAAAGCATATGTATCATACATTACTTTCAGTTGTTTACACTTTCTATTGTTTCTATACATTAACATGCCTTATATTAACTGATTCTTGCTCATAATTCAACATTTTTCGAGTAAAATCATGCAATTTGCCTACTATTCTCCAACGAACCTAACATTTTCTGAATAAAGATTATCATATCGCGCTTTTTTACTGCAAGAGAAAATTTTTGTTTCAAAGCAAAAAAGACCCCAAACGGAGTCTTTTTATAAAATGATCGCGATTAGTCCACCGGAGCCTTCGTTAATGATGCGCTCTAACGTTTCTTTTAATTTATAGCGGGCATTTTCAGGCATAAGTGCTAGTTTCGCTTGAATGCCCTCGCGAACAATGGAGCTGAGCGAACGACCAAAAATATCAGAGTTCCAAATGGAAAGCGGATCGTCCTCAAAATCTTGCATTAAGTAACGGACGAGCTCTTCGCTTTGTTTTTCTGTTCCGATAATCGGTGCAAATTCCGATTCCACATCCACTTTAATCATATGAATGGACGGTGCCACAGCTTTTAGTCGCACGCCAAAGCGAGATCCTTGACGAATAATTTCCGGTTCATCTAAGCTCATATCAGAAAGCGACGGAGCAGCAATGCCATAACCTGTTTGTTTCACCATGCGAAGCGCATCGGCAATTTGATCGTATTCCGCTTTCGCATAAGCAAAATCTTGCATTAATTGCAACAAATGATCTTTCCCACGAATTTCAACGCCGACAACTTCTTTTAAAATTTGATCGTACAACTCATCTGGAGCATATAAATCAATTTCTGCAATACCTTGCCCCATTTCAATGCCAGCTAAACGTGCTTCGTCAATGAAGTCATATTCGCTAAATTGCTGCACAACGCGGTCGACATCGCGCAATCGCTTAATATCTTTCACAGTATCACGCACCGCATCTTGATAGCTCTCGCGCAACCAATGGTTTTCGCGCAATACCATAACCCAGTTCGGTAAATTGACGTTCACCTCTAATACTGGAAATTCATATAATGCTTCACGAAGCACTTGATACACATCGGCTTCCCGCATCCCTTCCACACTCAAGGCTAGCACCGGGATGTCGTATTTTTCGCTTAATTGCCGCTTCAACGTTTCTGTTTCTGGATGTTGTGGACGTACTGTATTAATAATCATAATAAACGGCTTGCCAACTTCTTTTAATTCGTTGACGACACGTTCTTCCGCTTCGACATAATTTTCGCGCGGAATTTCTCCAATTGAGCCATCGGTTGTAATGACGACACCAATCGTCGAATGTTCTTGAATAACTTTTCGTGTACCGATTTCTGCCGCTTCTTGAAACGGAATTGGTTCTTCATACCATGGTGTATGAATCATGCGCGGCCCGTTTTCATCTTCAAACCCTTTTGCACCTTGTACAGTATAACCGACACAATCGACAAGACGAATGTTCACTTCAAGTCCATCGTCTACTTTTACTTTTACCGCTTGGTTTGGGACAAATTTCGGTTCTGTCGTCATAATCGTTTTTCCTGCTGCACTTTGTGGCAGTTCGTCTTGCGCACGAGCTTTATCTGCTTCGTTTTGAATATTCGGAATTACAACAAGTTCCATAAACTTTTTAATAAATGTCGATTTGCCCGTTCGAACGGCTCCGACCACTCCTAAATAAATATCTCCGCCTGTTCGTTCAGCAATATCTTTAAAAAGATCGACCTTTTCCAACTGCCTTCCCTCCCTTATATTTAAAACATATGAGGACATTATATGCATATGTTGTTGTCCTATTTGTTTATGACTAAAAAATCCCTTCTCTAAAATGTATTTATTTAGGGAAGGGATCATGACTTATTTCACAAGAAAAATTGGCTCTTTTTTCTTTTCATCAATCGTATAAGGAAGGGAATATGCAGGTACGAAAAGCGAATGTTTGACAAGCAGATCGCGAATATCGTCCCCGTATCGATAGTTATGAGGCTCTGTTTGCAGTTTTTCGTACAAATCCATGCGATAGTCGATATAAATTTCTCCTTTGCCGTCAATAATGAGCGGAAGATTTTTGCCTGAATATGGGCTGACAACATGAGGAGGTGCGTCTAAACGAAGTTTCTTATAATCGAGCGTAAATACCCCTTTCGCCAACATTTCTTTAAATGGCGGGTAACCATGCGCATCTTGATACATACGAATGCGCAATTTTAAATCGCGAATCGCTTCTGCCGCTCGCAAATCTAGCAATTTCACTGTCGGATTTGTTTCTACATCAACGAGAACATATTGATACACCCCACCGCTTTCAAATGCGTTTCCTGGCGGCTCAGCCATATATCGCGGCACAAGCAAATTGAAATCAATCGGATATTTTTGATAAATTGGTGTAGACATATCACGTGTTTTAATTGGTAGTAACCCACCTGTCGCTTGTCGATACTCATTTACAGCTTGTTGCACACGATCGACTTGTTCTTTATACGGAATTTTGTTTTGTGCTAATCGCTCTTGCGGATATAAACATCCAGATAATAAGACTGATAAAATAGCAATCATTATAGAATATAGCCACTTTTTCATCTTTCATCCATCCTTTTATTCTTGAACCGGCCCGCTAAATACGACAAATACGATAATGAGGCCAGCGATGATCATACTTATGTATGCAATCGTCGCTAAAATGATTTTGATAATCTTGTTTTTTACCTTATATCGACTAAAATAAATCGAAAATACGGCAACAAACATTAAACCGATTCCTGTTAATGAAATCCACATTTTTAAAAGACCTGGTGACATCGCTCTCCCTCGCTTTCTTTTATCCCGTCGTCACATAAAAAAGCTGAAGTAAAGCGGGGCGTCTTTACTTCAGACGATGACTAAACATGCACCATCCATTCGAGTCTGAGAATGTTTTTATAGCATTGTATGCAATATCTATAACAAAGCGCTCTTCACATGCCTATTTCAAAGAAAATTATAGCGAAATGTTTGCCAAATCTTCAAGTTCCGATGTTTTTCCACGCGCCATCAACGAATCTACTGCACTTTTTACATCTTTTCCGTTAAACAACACATCGTAAAGCGCATTTGTAATTGGCATATCGACGTTCATTTTTTTCGCTAACTGATAGGCAGCTTTAGTCGTTCGCACACCTTCGACAACCATTCCCATATTTGCTAGCACGTCATCAAGCGCATATCCTTTGCCAAGCAAATTGCCCGCACGCCAGTTGCGCGAATGAACGCTTGTACACGTCACAATTAAATCACCGATCCCTGTCAATCCTGCAAATGTTAGCGGATTGGCACCGAGACGGCTACCAAGACGAGCCATTTCCGCAAGCCCTCGCGTCATAAGCGCCGCTTTGGCATTATCCCCATAACCAAGCCCATCCGTAATGCCAGCAGCTAGCGCAATAATGTTTTTTAACGCCCCACCAATTTCCACTCCGATTAAATCTGGGTTTGTATATACGCGAAAATATTGATGATTCATAAATAAATCTTGAATGCGCTCGGCTGCTTCCATATTTTTCGATGATACTGTTACCGTTGTCGGATGGCGTAAGCTCACTTCTTCCGCATGGCTCGGTCCTGATAAAACGACGACGTCTTGTAACAAATGGGCTGGCATTTCTTCTTCAATAATTTCTGAAATACGTTTATGTGTATCCGGTTCGATTCCTTTGCTAACCGAAACGATCGTAATCGGCTGTTTCACGCATGTGCGAACGCGCTGTAATACATCGCGAATCGCTTTCGTTGGAACAGCTAATACGACCGTTTCAACCCCTTCAAGCGCTTTGGCAAGATCTACATAGCCAACAATCGCTTCAGGAAGATGAATATTCGGCAAATATTTTTCATTCATATGTTTTTCATTAATTTCATCGATTTGTTCTTGACGCTGTCCCCAAAGACGAACGTCATGTCCATTATCTGCAAGGACGATCGCCAAAGCTGTGCCCCAACTACCAGCACCTAATACTGCAACCATCTGATCACCCCTTTAATTTCGCGGACGTGCAATGATTTTAATCGGTGTTCCTTCAAATCCGAACGTATCGCGAATACGGTTTTCTAAAAAGCGTTCATACGAAAAATGCATGAGTTCAGGATCGTTGACAAACACAACGAACGTCGGTGGTTTCACTGCAACTTGCGTCATATAGTAAATTTTTAATCGTTGGCCATTATGTGTCGGTGTCGGATTCATCGCAATCGCATCCATAAGCACTTCATTCAATACATTTGTTTGGACACGCATCGCATGATTTTCGCTTACCATTTGAATAACAGGAAGCAACTTATGCAACCGTTGTTTCGTTTTTGCGGATACGAATACGATCGGTGCATAGTCGAGAAATTGAAAGTGATCGCGAATTTTTTTCTCGAACTCGTTCATCGTCTTCTCATCTTTTTCAATTGCATCCCATTTGTTTACAACGATGACGACACCTCGACCCGCTTCATGCGCATACCCAGCAATTTTTTTATCTTGCTCAATAATCCCTTCTTCAGCGTTAATGACGACAAGCACCACATCGGAGCGCTCGATCGCTTTTAGCGCTCGCAATACACTATATTTTTCGGTGCTTTCATACACTTTTCCTCTTTTGCGCATCCCTGCTGTATCAATAATGACATATTCTTGTCCATCTCTCTTGAACGTTGTATCGATCGCATCGCGCGTCGTTCCTGCGATATCGCTCACAATGACCCGTTCTTCCCCTAAAATAGCGTTAACAAGTGATGATTTTCCAACGTTCGGACGACCAATTAAACAAAACTTTATAACATCCGCATCGTATTCTTTCGTTTCACGCTTAGGAAAATGAGCAACGACCGCATCGAGCAAATCTCCGATGCCTAGTCCGTGCGTGCCAGAAATCGGAATCGGCTCTCCGAATCCGAGCGTATAAAAGTCATAAATGTTTTCACGCATGTCTGGATTGTCAATTTTGTTTACGGCTAGAACGACCGGTTTGTTAGAACGATATAAAATTTTCGCTACTTCTTCGTCTGCTGCTGTGACGCCATCTCGACCGTTTGTCATAAAAATGATGACGTCCGCTTCGTCGATCGCAATTTCTGCCTGTTGACGAATTTGTGTTAATAACGGCTCATCGCCAATATCAATCCCACCTGTATCAATAATGTTAAATGTTGTATTTAACCACTCCGCACTACTATAAATTCGATCGCGCGTTACTCCTGGTACATCTTCTACAATAGAAATACGTTCTCCGACAATGCGATTAAAAATCGTTGACTTCCCGACATTTGGGCGACCAACGATCGCTACAACCGGTTTCGACATATTCTCACACTCCTTCACTAAAATTCGAAACCCGAACAAAAAAGAAGCCCTTCCACTGAAGGGGCTAGCTTTCCCATTTTATCAAAAAAATCAATGTTTCACAATAATGAGCAAATCATCGCTTAATGCATGAGCAATGCCATCTAAAATCGCCTCTAAATTGGCTGCGATGCGCTGCATTTCTTCATCGGTTTCACAAACGAACGTCACCCCGCCCGCCACTTTATGTGGTGACGTCGTAATGACAGCTAAAATCATTTTTTCTACGGTCATTTTAACACCTTCCCTGCTTGATTCGTTTCAGACTTCGTCGGCATGCGAATTGCATTTTCTAACGTCGGTACATTACGAATGATCGCTTTTGCTTTTTCGATATCTTTTTCTTGCGGTAAAATAAAAATGCCAACTCGACCATCATCTAAATCACGCTTCGCAAGCGGCACAAGCGCTGGCGTGCCCGAGTCGCGATATACGCCTAATGCTGTTGAAATATCATGTAAAATTGCTTGGCGTTGACCAAGATTTGCGATCGTAGAGCGAGCGTTAAAGTTTTTCGGCTTTAAAATAAAGCCCATGCCATACCGTAAAATTTCTTCGCGACGTGCTTCTAACCCGATATTCATGATGTAAATATTATCAACATACAACCCCGCCCCTTTAAAATGTGGTTTTACATATTCCACTTCGACAATATCACCAAGCCGACTGCCGGACATGAATTTGCGAGCAAGGATAAACGAAATGGCAGTCGCAACAATTCCAAGCCATATATTCCAAACTAAATAAGCAAACGTGCTTAAAAATGACGCAAAAATAACCAAATAGTTTCTCCCTTCAAAAACAATCGCAATCCCTTCAATGTACGTCTTGCCGCGCGGAACAAGCTCGTATTGGTCAAGCTCATTTAACGTATTCCGTTCCATGTTGCGCACGTCACGAAACTGCGAAGCAGCTAATGCTAAAAATGTGATAGCTGCAAACTCTTTCTCCATAATGGCGGGCACCGCAATCGTTCCAAGTCCAGCTGCAATAAAACCAAGTGCAATATGAATAATTTTCCCATGCAAATACGTTGGATATTGACGGTAGTCCGTCTTTAATAAATATAGACGCGTTAACACACCGACCGTTACGCCAAATAAAATCGGGTACGTATATTCGTTCACGTCTTAACCTCCCTTGCTCGTTTTTGAAATCGTGTATCGATGTACATCGGTAACTGTTCAAGCCATTGCCATCCAAATAAACAGGCGCTCGCTAACACCCATCCATCCAAAAAAGAAAGAGAACCGATCAAATGGGGAAAGGAAAATTGCTTTAACACAAATGCGTATAAGAAATCACCTTGACAACAACCGACCGTTAACACAAGTAAACGATCATAAAATGAGCGATATAGTACAAACGATGTAAACAAAAGGACGAGCGCAAGCAACCATGTCGCTTCAGCAAACACCCAAACCGGATCAAATAACAATAAAAAATGAAATGCGGCATACAACATAGTCAAACTGGCACTAGCAAACGCAAAATAAACGAACGCTTTTCCCCTTTGCCTCATTACAAAAAAATAACTAACGATGAGCATGAGAATGTAAGCAAGTGAAACAGAGAATGAATACACCGTTATCTCATGAATAGATAGCGTAATTAACAATAAAACATATAGACAGATCAATAGACGAATGCGGTTTTTCGGAGCAAAAAACGTGTAAACAATCCATAAAAACCAAGAAAGCCAATAAAAATAACTTCCTTCCACCATAACACCTCCACTTTCCAGTATGTCTTTTTTTAAAAAATTTAATCTTCACATGTGAAAAAAGAGAATGGGCAAAATAAAAACTAAGGAGGGATAAAGATGGGGAAAGATCGCCAAGAGAGAAAGTTAAAGCAATCGCGACGCGTGGAGTCTGATCGCGATCCTGCGAAAAATTTTAAAGGAAGCACAAAAACAGAAAAATAAGCTTCTACAAACATCAAAAAGGTGCCCCATTTTTTGGGACACCTTTTTCGTTATCGTTGGCTATAACGCGTTGTTTCAATACCTCGCTCGCGCAACCAATGATGCGTTTTTCCGGTAATGACGAGGGGAGCTTTTTGTAAGTCAAAAATCGTTCGAGTACCTAGTGCGGTCATGATGACCGTTAAATCTTCGTGCAACTGATTGATGTCTGCCATAAGTGCGTCCACTCCTTTTTCAATCAAGAGACGCAACATATAGCCCGCCATGCCTACCGCAGAAGCACCAAGAGCAATACATTTGGCCACATCGAGTGCATGTTGTACTCCTCCGCTTCCGATAATGCTTATACGCTGGACTTCGGACGCCACTTCCGCAATCGATGCTGTCGTTGTTATTCCCCATTCGTTAAAGTAATCAAGTTGGTTTTCACGCCGCTTATTTTCAATTTGCGCAAAATTTGTCCCCCCAAATCCACCGACATCAACGGCACACACACCAATATCTTCTAACTTTCGTGCTGTTTCTTTGCTCATTCCAAATCCGACTTCTTTTACGATCACAGGCACATCAACAGCAGAGACAATTTGTTCAATGCGTGAAAGCGCCCCGCAAAAATTGCGATCTCCTTCAGGCATCACTAACTCTTGAACGACATTTAAATGAATTTGAAGCGCATTCGCCTCGATCATATCGATTGCACGTTTCGCCTCGTCAACCGTTGCCTCGCTACCTAAATTGGCGAATACAATACCATGCTTATTGACTTGACGAATAATGGTAAACGACTGTTGCTCTCTCTCATCTTTTAAAGCGACCATCTGCGAACCAACGGCCATGGCTAAGCCATATTCATTTGCGACGTAAGCAAGCTGTTCATTAATTTTTGTCGTCTCCGCACCTCCACCACCCGTCATCGCATTAATAAAAATCGGCGAACGTAAAGAAAGTTCGCCGATTTTTGTTTGTAAATCGATACGGGCAGTGGATATATTCGGCAAGCTATTGTGCACAAATGTCACATCTTCAAATCCGTGCAAGCGACGTTGTCCTGTTGCAAGCGCATATTCAATATGTTGTCGTTTTCGTTTTGCACGTTCCACTGCAATCACCATTTATTTTAATTTTTTTAACTGCTCTCCAATGACTTCACCAATTTGGAATCCTGTCGTTTCTGTTGAAGTTGTATATTCACGATAGTCTTCTTGTACGTCATCTTCAAGCAACTCACGAATGCTTAACGATAATCGTTTTTCTTGTTCGTTTACGGCAAGCACTTTTACTTTTACGACGTCGCCTTCTTTTAACACTTCATGCGGCGCACCAATATGTTTCGTTGCAATGTGAGAAATATGAACAAGCCCTTCTACGCCTGGCAATACTTCGACAAATGCTCCAAATGGCGCCAAACGTTTCACAGTGCCTTCTAACACGTCGCCTTCTTTTATTTTTTGTTCAATGTCATCCCACGGAGCTGGAAGTGCAGCTTTCATTGATAAAGAAACGCGACCGCTCTCCTCATCAATGGCAAGCACTTTGACTTTCACGACATCGCCTTCTTTTACGACATCTGACGGATGATCTACACGTGTATGGGCAAGCTGAGAAATATGTACAAGACCATCGACATCACCGATATTGACGAATACGCCAAAGTTTGTGATACGCGCAACCGTTCCTTCAAGCACTTGACCAACTTGAAGCGACTGTAATGCGGCTTTCTTTTTCGATGACTCTTCTTCTTCAATAACAGCTCGATGTGATAAAACGACGCGATTTTTTTCACGATCAAGCTCAATGACTTTTACAGCCAATGTACGTCCTTTGTAGTCTGTGAAGTCTTCAACAAAATCTTTTTCAACAAGCGAAGCTGGAATAAATGCACGGACACCAACATCCGCAACGAGTCCACCTTTTACAATATCTTTCACCACTACGTTAAACGTGTCGCCATTTGCGAGTTTTCTCTCTAACTCTTCCCATGCTTTTTCGGCATCTGCAGCTTTTTTCGATAAAATAAGCGCTTCGTCTTCTACTTTTTTCACTTTTGCGATAACCGCATCTCCGACGGATAGGACATCGCTTGCTTTCTCGATATGAAGGCTTGATAGCTCACTAATCGGGATAATGCCGACAAGCTTGCTTCCTTCGACATCGACAAGCACTTGCTTGTCTTCTACTTTCGTCACTTGTCCTTTTACTGTGTCGCCTACTTCGTAGACACGCACATCGACTTGATTCATCTCTTCCATAGTGAATACCTCCTTACACTCCACACCTGCTCAACGACAGAAATATATGTTCAATGGGCGAACACCAATGTGTTCGTCCATTCGACACAAAGAAAAAAATTCCTTTTTCACTAATCTGTATTAAAACGCTCATTTTGTCAAGTCATAACTATTGATGTTCGTTTAAAAGTTGTTGAATATGTTCCATAATAACTGCCGTTACTTCATCGGCGCTCGCTCTTCTTTCCCGCCACGGCGTGAAATCAACGGGCGCACCGTATATGACTTTCAACTTTTTTCCAATACGATAAGGACCGATAATGGCACACGGTACAACAACCGCTTCGCTACGCAACGCAAAAAAACCTGCCCCTGCCAATCCTTTTTTTAATTTTCCATCTTTACTTCGCGTTCCTTCAGGAAATAATCCAAGTACTTTTCCCTCTTTCAGTAAAGCTAAACCCGTTCTTAGTGCTTCACGATCCCCCATTCCACGACGAACAGGAAACGCATGTAAGCGTGAAACGAGTTGTTTTACAACCGGTGTGCGAAACAGTTCTTCTTTTGCCATAAAATGAACAGGGCGCGGACATGTGATACCAACGATCGGTGGATCTAGGTTGCTAATGTGGTTGGCGCAAATAATGACAGCACCTTCTTTTGGAATATGTTCCACTCCGCTTACTTCAATTCGGTAAAGCGGAGTCAGCACTTGTTTTACAACTGTGCGGGCAAACGTGTAAAAACTCACTACCCCTCCACCCTTTCTTGAACGATGCACATAATGCGATCGACCACTTCATCGATCGATAACGATGTTGTATCGATTTCAATCGCGTCTTCTGCTTTTCTTAAGGGAGCAACTGCGCGCTCAGAATCGATTTGATCACGCCGAGCAATTTCTTCTTTTAGCTGCTCGAAGTCAGATGGAATGCCTCTTAAAACGTTTTCTTCATGACGACGTTTCGCGCGTTCTTCAACAGAGGCAAGTAAAAAAATTTTCACTTCAGCATGTGGCAACACGTGCGTACCGATATCGCGGCCGTCCATGACGACACCGCCATGCTGCCCTAGCTCCCGCTGGCGTTTTACCATTTCTTCGCGCACAGCTGGATGTTTTGCTACATACGATACGTTGTTTGTAACATCATTTGTTCGAATAGCTTCGGTAACATTCTCACCATTTGCAAATACAAGTTGTCCACTCGGCGACGGCTTTAATTCAATATATGTATCATGAAGTACATTCATTAATTGTTTTTCGTTATGAACGTCTACACCGCGCTGAAGCGCGCAATATGTTAAGGCGCGATACATCGCCCCTGTATCAATATAGACATAAGATAAAGCTTCTGCTAATCGTTTCGCGACCGTGCTTTTTCCAGCAGCTGCCGGTCCGTCAATCGCGATCGAAATTTTCTTTTCCATAATGCCTCCCGTAAATCATTTTGTTTTCAACAAAAAAGCAGGAATGCTCCTGCTTCTTATATTGTACCATACCGCTTATCGTTGGTCGAATGTTTCAATCGTTTTTGTTTCGGAATTTTTCATGACACCTTCGTAATGAACGACTTTTACAATATAAGGAGCCAACGATGAATGAGAAACAATAAATTGAGCAAGGAGTAAAAAAATAAACTGAATGATTGCTAATTTCCATAACATACGTTCAACGTTCTTCACTTCTTTCCCTCCGCACCATTTTATTCTTATTATGGGAGAAGGAGTGCACGTTTATGCGTCAAGTTGCTCCTTTTTTCTTAGTTCAAGTTGTTTTTCAAAACTGTAACGAATTAATGTGAGACGATCAACATCGTTCACTTCCAAAAACTCCAAGGATGCTTTTACGACGTTTTCCTCAAATATACGTACAACACGGGCAGGAAAATGTAAATAATGATAATCTCCTGAACGCATATGTAGCACAAGCCAAATTTCAATGGTCATCCCGTGTTTTATCCCTGTTTCGTGATGAGGTAATACAATTGCTGCCCCACCTGCACTTATGTCGCTTGTGACGGTCGTAAATGGGACAAACTCATTTTGTAACGGATGAATCGCTACATCAACAATCGCATCGACACGCACGAACTGACGACGTTGAATACGAAGAAGTTGATTGTCTCCAGGATATGATAAAATGAGCAACGGAATGTTTCGTTTTGTGCGACCTAGCACTTCCGCTTCAAACGCATACACTGCTTCATCTTCTCCGACAAAACTGACCTTTAGCTGCGTTCCGTCTAACAAAAATGCTGTACGGTTTGTGCTCATATCAATTGGATAATCAATGTAAATTTTCCCGTCTTCTATTTCAGCCACTTTACACTTATATTTTTCCATATGTTCGCTATATTTTAGTTCAAGCGTTAACGGCACCCCAATTTTAACCAATGTGTAAATCCCCCTCACTAAAACATTTCCGTTATACGAAAAATACACCTCATAGCATTTTCAATTTGACAATAACATGATACCATCAAAATGAAAAGAAAAGAATTGGGAACGAGGAAGAAATTATGTGGGCTATTATTTCTGCGGGGATTGCCCCCGGATTAGCGTTGCTCAGTTATTTTTATTTGAAGGACGAATACGAAACCGAACCGTTATCACTTGTTTTACGCATGTTTTTATACGGTGCATTTTTAGTTTTTCCACTTATGTTTATTCAACACGTTTTAAAAGTTGAGCATATGTTGCCCAACCGTTTTGTTGAAGCGTTTTTATCAACGGGTTTATTGGAAGAATTTTTTAAATGGTTTGTGTTTTACTATGCCATTTATGATCATCGGGAATTTAATGAACCGTATGATGGCATTGTGTATGGAGTAAGTGTATCGCTCGGGTTTGCTACGCTTGAAAACATTTTATATTTATTTGCCAACGGCGTTGAATTTGCAGTAACCCGCGCGCTTTTACCTGTATCGAGCCATGCGCTATTCGGCGTCATTATGGGTTTTTATTTAGGAAGAGCAAAATTTAGTTTGCCGAAGAAAGAAAAAAATTATATATGGTTGTCTTTCCTTCTCCCATTTTTATTTCACGGCATATACGACTACATTTTATTGACACAAGAACGCTGGATTTATTACATGCTTCCATTTATGATTTTTTTATGGTGGCTCGCTTTACGAAAAGTAAAACTTGCAAGAGGAATGTCGATAGAGATCCCTCAATCATCAAGCCAGGCGTAACGCTTGGCTTTTTATTATGTTTTGTTATGTATAAAAACGTCATTGTGACAAAAAATATCGTCAAAAGGTATTGTTTACACAAGGGAGGAGTCACAATGCGCAAATGGTTCATTTGTTTGTTTTTAATCTTTTCGTTCAGTTATACATCGCAAGTGCACGCGTTTTCTAAACAAGTTATCCAGCGCGGAGCTGTCGGTGACGATGTCATCGAACTACAAGCAAGATTGCAATATCTCGGCTTTTATCGAGGGAAAATTGATGGAGTGTTTAGTTGGCGAACGTATTGGGCGTTACGAAACTTTCAATACAAATTTAAATTGCCCGTAGATGGTTTAGCCGGAGAAACGACAAAGAAAAAATTAGTGCGAGCTTCAAAATATTACAAATCATTTGTTCATAACAATTTGCGAAAAGGAAATACATTTACTCATTACGGTGGCGTTCCGCTAAGCAAACAAGTAAAAGTCCGGCAAACGAAAGCCAAAAATCAAACAACTGCGAAAAAAACGACAAATACACGTAGCAACTCTAAACAAAGAGCCGTAAAACGTGTCAAAGCAGCTGCGGTAAATGTGCCAAACGGGTTTTCCCAAAATGATATACAATTGATGGCCAATGCTGTACACGGGGAAGCACGCGGTGAACCATATATCGGCCAAGTGGCTGTTGCAGCAGTCATTTTAAATCGTATCAATAGCCCTTCGTTTCCAAAAACAGTAGCTGGCGTCATTTTTGAACCCGGAGCGTTTACAGCCGTAGCAGACGGGCAAATTTGGCTTACTCCGAACGAAACAGCTCGCAAAGCTGTGCTTGATGCGTTAAACGGCTGGGATCCGTCAGGCGGAGCGTTATATTATTTTAATCCAAATACGGCGACAAACGGTTGGATTTGGAGTAGGCCACAAATTAAACGAATTGGAAAACATATTTTTTGTAAATAGGAGGGGAGCTTTTTGCTACGAATTTTACTCATTGGAGCACTATCGATCGGCGTTGTAGGGACAGCCTATTGGGGATATCAGGAGCATCAACAAAAAAATGCCATTTTGATTCATGCTGAAAACAATTATCAACGTGCCTTTCATGATTTAACGTATCAAATCGACTTACTTCACGATCAAATTGGGACAACGCTTGCAATGAACTCACGTCAATCGTTGTCGCCAGCGCTTGCAGAAGTATGGCGCCTTGCTTCTGAAGCACACGCAACCGTTGGACAGCTCCCACTTTCTCTTTTGCCGTTCAATAAAACAGAAGAATTTTTATCGAATATTGGTTCATTCAGCTATCGTGCAGCCATTCGCGATTTAGATAAACAGCCGTTAAATGCAGAGGAATATAAAACATTGCAACAACTATACAAAAAATCTGCTGATATTCAACAAGAGTTACGAAACGTCCAGCATCTTGTATTAGAAAACAACTTGCGCTGGATGGATGTCGAGTTGGCACTTGCGACAAACAATCATCCAAACGACAACACCATTATAGATGGATTTAAGACGGTTGAGAAAAACGTACAATCTTATAATGAAACTGATTTCGGTCCTTCATTTACAAGCGTAGAAAAAAGAGAAAAAGGATTTAAACATATTTCTGGGAAAAAGATTACAAAAGAAGAAGCGAAACAAATTGCAAAAACGTTTCTCGGTTTAAAAGGGAATGAAAAAATCGAAGTCGTTCATAGCGGAGAAGGTGCAAGTGATGCATTTTATAGTGTGACGATTAAAAATCCGAAAACGAAGAGTGAAACGTATATGGATATTACCGAAAAAGGAGGATATCCGATTTGGGTCATTGAAAATCGTCCTGTTAATAAACAAAACATCAGTTTAAACGAAGCGACGATGCGCGGGCTTCAGTTTTTAAAGCAACATAAATTTAACAACTTTGAATTGTACGAAAGCACTCAATACGATCACGTTGCTATGCTCACGTTCGTCACAGCAAAAGATGGTGTTCGTATTTACCCTGAATCAATTAAAATGAAAATCGCACTAGACGACGGAAACATTATCGGCTTTTCCGCTCGCGATTACTTATCGTCAAAACGTGAACGAACGATTCCAAAACCAGCAATTTCAATTGAGCAAGCGCGCAAAAAAATGAATCCGAATGTTACCATTATGGAAGAAAGAAAGGCGATTATTATGAACAACATGAATGAAGAAGTGCTTTGCTATGAATTTTTAGGAACGCTCGGAGATGACACATATCGCATTTTTATTAATGCACAAAATGGAATTGAAGAAAAGGTAGAAAAACTTCAAAATCCTGAACCGGTTTATGGTGAAATATAGGGGACTAAACATTCCCCCCTTTTTCGTGCTAATAAAAGCGTCCAAACGTTATTTGGACGCTTTTTTCTCTCTTTCTACGATGCATGTAGCAATCAAGTCACCGTGAAAACGACCGTTTTCAATAAAAATTTCATTCGCGTTATTTCCGGCCGCAATGACGCCTGCGATGAAAATACCTTCCACATTTGTTTCCATCGTTTCTGGATTGTACATCGGTCGCCCTGTTTCCTCATCAATGTGAACGCCCATGTTTTTTAAAAAATCATGATCTGGATGATATCCTGTCATCGCAAACACGAAATCGTTTTTTATTTTCTTTTCTTCGCCATTTACTGTATAAATGACGGCGTCTTCTGTAATTTCTTTCACATGTGCATTGAATTCCATCGTGATAACCCCTTGGCGCACAAGGGAGTCAAATTCAGGCAAAATCCATGGTTTAATGCTTGAAGAATATTGGGAACCGCGATATAAAACGGTGACGCGCGCCCCTGCTTTAACGAGTTCTAACGCGGCGTCAACGCTCGAGTTTTTCCCACCGATCACGACACAATCTGTATTGTAGTACGGATGTGCTTCTTTAAAATAATGCGTCACTTTCGGCAAATGTTCGCCAGGCACGTTCATATAATTTGGGTTGTCGTAATATCCCGTCGCAATAATGACGTATGTTGCTTCATACGTACCTTTGCTCGTTTCAACAATAAACGAGCCATTCGCTTGCTTCGTTACGCGTTCGACTTTTTCAAATGCATGAACGCGAATGTTTTTTCGAGTGACAACTTCCCGGTAATAAACGAGCGCTTGATTGCGCTTCGGCTTTCGATTTTCAGTAATAAACGGAACACCACCAATTTCCAAGCGGTCGCTCGAGCTAAAAAATGTTTGATGTGTCGGATAATGATATAGTGAATTGACGATGTTTCCTTTTTCAATGACAAGCGGGGAAAAGTTTGCGTTTTGTAAAGCAATCGCAGCTGCTAACCCACATGGTCCTCCACCAACAATAATGATTTGTTCTTTTTTCACTTGACGCTCACTCCAATTAAAAAATCTCCTATCATATAATGATAGGAGATTTTTTGTATTGATGCAAACATTAAATCCAACCACGGAAACGGCATGCTTCCGCCATCTTACGTACACCGACCATATATGCCGCTAAACGCATGTCAACACGGCGTGTTTGCGCTGTTTCGTATACGTTATTAAACGCTTTCACCATCACTTTTTCCAGCTTTTCTTCCACTTCTTCTTCCGTCCAGTAGTATCCTTGATTGTTCTGCACCCACTCGAAGTAAGAAACTGTTACCCCACCAGCGCTCGCTAGGACGTCAGGAACGATTAAAATGTCGCGCTCCGTTAAAATTTCTGTCGCTTCTAACGTCGTCGGACCGTTTGCAGCTTCGACGATGATTTTTGCTTTAATGTTGTGGGCATTTTCTTCTGTAATTTGGTTCTCGATCGCAGCTGGCACTAAAATGTCGCACTCTAGTTCAAGCAATTCTTTGTTTGTAATTGTATTTTTAAACAACTTTGTTACCGTACCAAAGCTGTCGCGACGATCTAATAAGTAATCAATGTCAAGACCGTTCGGATCGTACAAACCGCCGTATGCATCAGAAATGCCGATCACTTTCGCTCCCGCATCGTGCATAAATTTTGCTAAATAGCTTCCTGCGTTACCGAATCCTTGCACAACAACACGCGCGCCTTTTAAGTCGATGCCGCGCTTTTTCGCTGCTTCACGAATGCAAATGGTAACCCCTTTCGCTGTTGCCGTTTCACGACCGTGTGAACCACCGAGTACAAGCGGTTTTCCTGTAATGAATCCCGGCGAGTTAAATTCGTCAATTCGGCTATATTCATCCATCATCCACGCCATAATTTGTGAATTTGTAAACACATCAGGCGCAGGAATATCTTTCGATGGACCGACGATTTGGCTAATGGCGCGAACGTAACCGCGACTTAATCGCTCTAATTCACGGAACGACATGGTACGCGGATCACATACAATTCCACCCTTTCCGCCGCCATACGGTAAATCAACAATCCCACATTTTAAACTCATCCAAATAGAAAGTGCTTTCACTTCACGCTCCGTGACGTTCGGGTGAAAGCGAATACCCCCTTTAGTTGGACCGACCGCATCATTATGCTGTGCACGGTAGCCAGTAAACACTTTTACTGAGCCATCATCCATGCGCACCGGAATTTTCACCGTTAACATGCGCAACGGCTCTTTTAATAGCTCATACACCTCTTCAGGATATCCGAGCTTTTCGAGCGCTCTATGTATGACGATTTGTGTTGCTCGTAGGACATCATGTTTTTCCTCGTTGGTATGCTTTTCGGCTACCATTTGTAAACCTCCCATGACCTTTTGTAAAATATTGTCCACCTTTCATGTCATAGTATACACCTTCTATGCGCATATGCAAAGAAGTTTTTATCGTTTTTTGTAATCGCTTTCAGAAAAACCGATCATTCACATCGCGATACGAAAGCGATATAATGAACGTACGAGAGAAAGGGGCGAGAAAGATGAAAAAACGAATTTTGTTTTGTTTTGCACATCCTGATGACGAGACGTTTACGGTCGGAGGATTGCTTGCGACATTAGCGAAGCGTGAGGATGTCGAAACGATCGTATACAGCGCAACGCTTGGCGATGCCGGAAAGTGTGGGAACCCTCCAGTTTGTACGAAAGAAGAGCTCCCCTACGTACGTAAAAAGGAATTGGAACAAGCAGCGGCTATTTTAGGTGTTGATCATGTCATTACCGATACATATCCTGATGGAAAATTACCCGAACATGAAAAACAGCTTGTCGATACGATTCGTCATATCATTGAACAATACAAGCCGACCGTTGTCGTAACGTTCCCGCCGCATGGTATTTCGGGACATCGTGACCATCAAGCGATTCAACGCGCCACATATCAAGCGGTAACATCGATGGATCATATTGTAGAGCAGTTGTATTATGTAACTGTCGTTGGTCGCCCGGATCGTTACGGTGACCCAATTGAAAACATCGATATCGTCTTCACATTCACAGATGAAGAAGCAAAAAAAGTGCGCAAAGCTTTACTTGCCCATCGTACACAACATTTATCCGTTGAACGTGTATTTCCAACTGTCCATCGTGACTCATTTCATAAATTTCAAAATAAGGAATTCTTTATACGTGCATGGACAAAAGAAGATGAACCACCTTACCCATTTTAAAAAAATAACCTTCGCAATAAGCGAAGGTTATTTTTTTACAAAGTATTTATATATTTGGTCAATCGCTTCGTTGGCGATCAATTTTTTGCCGTACTCTTCGACACGATAAATCGTCAATGTCGATGGGCTTCCATATTCAGCTAAAATAGCAACAAAATCATCTGTTGGAATGACAGATTCTGCAAAATGTAAATAAAAGCGTCCTTCATAACTGTAAAGCGAGCCGCCATGACAACCGAGCGAATAAAGACGCGTCGCTAATTGAATGACATCTTCAAACGTTTGAAATTCGAAAAATATATCATCGCTTTCATCTAGCGTGACTTGCATTTCAATATAATCGTCGCTAAACTCGTCTTCCTCATCTGCCATCTCACCTTCGCTCGTTACGATCACGACCATGCCCTGTGCTGGTAAAGAGTACACTTCAACAGCGACCGACCCATTAATTTCAAAGCCGAGCTCCTCACTTGCTTCCTCAATCATATCACGAAATAGCTCATGCACTTTGAACGTATCTTTCCATAAATCTTCTTTCGTTAAACCGCGCTCGACTAAATCGTCAAATGTGAGGAATATTTTAATTTTATTGTAGTTTAAGCGTTCAAGCCGCATAAACATCCCTCCTTACCTACACAGACTCTACTGTTAGCATATGACGAACATGTAGAAATGTTCGTCATATTACTAATGAGTTTACATCGTTTTCTCCCTTTTAGACAAGTATTTTTCATTGGATTTTAACCATTCATCCCATTGCTCTTTTGACTGCCCGAGAAGATGATCGCCATATTTACTTTTCATTTGTTCATCGACTTCATCAAACGCTCGTCCCCCAATTCCAATACGAATCGCTGGGTATGTTTGTTTCAATTGATCGACGAGTTTTAGCGTCGCTTGTACGTTTTGTTGTAACGTGCACGATAAAAAAATATAACATGGTTTCACTTCATTAATGACAATCAGTAAATCATGATGGTCAATAGTTGCACCTAAATAAATAGTCTCGTATCCTTTTCTGCGCAAATATAACGTAAAAATAAGTAACCCTAGTTCATGCCATTCGTTTGGCCCGCAAACGGAAATCGTTTTTGGAAGCAAGCGATGAACCGGGAGCATGGAAAACGCCATCCCAAGCCGTGAACGTAAAAAAGCGGAAGCAAAATGTTCATGAGCGCTCGTAATTTTTCCGTTTCCCCATAAATCTCCGATCCGTACAAGAAGCGGGCTTAACAAGTCAAGCGCGACTTTGTCAACCGTATATAAACTAAACGCCTCATTGAGCAATTCATGTGCTTTCCATTCTTCAAACGATAAAAGCGCCTGCAACAACCGTTCGCGAAGCGTAGTAATGTGATCTTCTGCTTGCATGCGCACTTCTGCAGGACGTTGTTCTAACAAAGAAACGGCTTGACTAATCGTAAATCCTTGATTCACTTTATCAACTAGCCATTTCAATATTTGCACTTGTTCCTCTGTATATAGACGATGTCCCGCTTCATTGCGCGGTGGGGCGATAATTTGATAACGGCGCTCCCACGCTCGCAACGTCCCAGGCTGAATACCTAACATGTTTGACACTGCTTTCACATTATATTTTCCTTCTTGCGTTGACATATAAAATCCTCCATCTTTCGCATCATTCTGTCAACATTATAGCGAACATGACGGAGGTGTGTAAATTTTGTATAAGTTTTGCTTAACTTCTCTTATGTTTTAACTCGATCAGATGCGTTTCCGCACGTGCACCGAAACGAAATGGAAGCGTCGTTGTCCCGTATCCGTTGCTCACAAGTAGCATCGTCCCATTTATATTTCGCAAACATCCTTTTTCATATAGCCCAAACGGTCCGAGACGAATTTGTCCGCCATGCGTATGTCCGCTTAAAACGAGCGCAATTTCATGTTGTGGCTTAATTTTTTCAATGATGCGCGGATCGTGGCTAACAAGGATGCGAAAAGTTGTCTGTTCGGCATCGCTTAACGCAAGCTCGAGCCGATCTCGCCTTTTGTTCATATCATCGACACCGAGCAAAGCGATGCGATCACCTTGCTCACTTTCAAACGTAACTGCCGTATTGTCTAATATTTTCACGCCATTTTCAAGCAATAGTGCATCTAACTCATGGTAATCTACTTCGTAATCGTTATTTCCCCAAACAAAATAAACGGGACCGAGCTTTTTCAACAACGCAATATTTCGTTTAACACGCGAAAACGGAACCCCTTTTTCAGTTAAATCGCCGCCGATAATAACAAGATCGACTTTTCCTTTTAATGAGCCAATTAACGTTTTCGATACACGTCGACGATGAATATCTGAAATAAAAAAAATACGAAAGCGAGAAAAGCTTTCTGGAAACGTTGAAAATGGCAATGAATGAAAAATAACACGATTCCGATGTGCTTCGATCCACATGTATAACATAAGTGCTACAAATATTGCTACAATATACACCATTTCAATTTTCCCTCTCTTTGTATACACTCATTGACATCATACCATATATGAGAGAAAAGAGAAAAAAAATCGTCGTCTTTTTTACATCAATCATCGCCAATATAAAAAACGTCAGTAATACGCTATACGAAAGAAATTGCTCTTTTCGATTCGTCGGTTCCTTTCGCCATGCTTGTAACGTATTCCAAGTCGCCGTACGAATTAACACGGCGTTGGCAATAAAACCGATAAAAAAACTGACGAGCGCAAAAAATGTTTTCATTGGATCAAAAATCATATCCGTTAAAAATGTAACTAACACGAACGGCTCGACCGCTGGCGTCCAAGCGATCATAAAATAGCCACATAACAATCCAACAATAAAAAGAAACCACATGTTGCCCCCTCCCTTTTTCAACATATGAAGCGAGAGAGTGTGTGGTCACTTATTTTCATGATAAAGCGTGATATCATATGTTTCTTTCATCCATTCGTAAAGAACATGCCTTTTTTCCCACGTTCGTTTTTCAAGTAATTCGCTACTTTTTTGAATGAACTCACAGCGGAGTGCATGGAAATCTTGCTCCGCTTTATCACTTTTCTTTTTACAAAATGAAACAAACCAACCAAGCGATCCAACGAATGCAGTAAACCAAAGAATGCGTTCATCATCAATCGCTGCTACAATCATTCGTTCTGTAGACGAATGATTTGGAATAACAACCGTTTGGTATATATACAATCCAAATAAAGCGAGTGAAAACAAAAACAAAATGAACGACCACTTCATTCTTTTTTTCATGTCTTCCCATTCTCTTTTATGCGTTATCATTCGTTGTAAAATCGCCTTTGTCACTTCATCTAATTCAATTGGGAAAATCATAGCCACCCCTGCCGATCGTGTTTTACTACGATTGTATGTCCATCGACAAAGTGGTATACCTTATTTTCCATTCATATTTGGAATTTTTAACACTTGTCCTTTTTGTAGTTTCATGCTCGTTAAATGATTCCATTCTTTAATGAGGTCCATTCCTTTTTCATTTCCGTAATATTTCATCGCAATGCTATATAACGTTTCATTTTCTTGTACGGTATGATAAATAAAAGATGATTCTGTTTCATTCGATTCTTGTTCCTCTTCTTTTGCTTCGTTTTCAAGCGGTTTTTGTTGTGGCTTATGCCCTTTTTGTTGATCGACATCAATAGTCTCATAGCTTTCATCATCAATCGTCACGACTTGGACGGGACGCTTCTCAACTAAGTGATATATGCTGTAAATGGAAATCGGCAATAAAACGAAAAAGAGCGCAAGAATGCGAACGAGTGGATGTTTAACTTTCCATTTCGTTTTTTTCTTTTTATGCACTTCGCTGCGCGGTGGCAACTGAAGCTCATCTTCTTGTTGCTCACTTATATTCTCCATTTTTTTACGTAAATTTTCTGCTTGATCTTCACGCATCGTTTGTCACCTCCTTTGTACGATACCGGATGTGTAACGCTAAAATAAAATCAATGAGAAAGTGGGCAAAAATCGTGACCCATAAATTGCTTGTCCATTCATAGATAAGTCCAATCCAAAAGCTTAAACTAACGACAGCCAGAAGAAGGAGCCATTTTCGCCAATAACGAATATGCAATAGAGAGAAAATGATGCTTGCGAAAAATAGGCCGACATGCGTCTGAATGACACCACGAAACAATAGCTCTTCACAAAATGCAATGACCATAGTCATGATAAAAATGTGCGGTACCGAACGTGAACGAAATAATTTTTCATTGATTCCACCATCATCATACCATTGTTCAGGTGCATACTGAATAAGTAAAAAATCTACAAAAAGAACGAGCGCCGCACAACCGCTACCGTACAATAGTATTTCCCGTATATCCCACTGCCACATCGAAAAGAAGGTCGCAGGCGTAAATAAAAATACACTTAAAATGAGCGCAATAAGAAAAATAAGCGCTTGTGTTACATATAGATGATAAACGATTTCTTCATCGTTCATTTGACTAGCTATCTCCATTTGTTTTTTAATCATTTGTCCTCACCTTTATTGCAAACATGGAACAGAGCTCTTCCTGCCACGGGCGCAAATGTATTTGTTGAATATGTTTTACAGGAGCGTTTACGTATATATCAGCGCCACACCGGTCACAACAACGCTCATTCAGAAGTGGTTGTTGCTCAAAATATGAAAGCATCGTACGCCGACGACAAGTTTGTTCGTTTATCCATCGTTGCATAAATACCCATTTTTTTATTTTTTCTTGTTTTCTTTGTTCTATATGGGCGTATAGTTGATTAGCTAAAGTGTGTATATCTTCTTGCATATTCATTTGTTCTAGCCAATACAATAAAAGACGTTGTTGCACGTCTGTTAACCCCATTTCCTTCCGCCCATGGCGTAGAGCGTCCAATGCATAGACAATTTGTTCTTTTGTTGGAAATTCCATATCGATCATCAATTGTCCCATTTGTTCATCGCCTGAGGCATACAATAATATGGCAATACTTTCGTTTCCATCGCGCCCAGCGCGCCCAACTTCTTGCCAATATGCTTCTGGTTGTGTCGGCAAGTGAAAATGGATAACAAAGCGAACGTTCGGTTTATCAACACCCATTCCAAACGCATTTGTACAACAAATGACGTCTAACTGATCATAAACGAACTGTTGTTGAATAAGAAGTCGCTGTTCACCATCCATCCCTCCATGATAATAGCTTACGCGATGATCCTCACGAAGCACTTCTGCTAATGTTTCTGCCCATTGTCGACTAGCTACATACACAATTCCCGGTTTAGGTAACGTGGCGACAAGCTGTTTTAACGCCTTGATTTTTTCTTCTACCGTTTGAACATATTGCACGTATAAACAAATATTTGGGCGATCGAGCGGGTATATATGTTGCTTCACGTCGTCGAGTTTAAGCGTCGTTACAATATCAGCGATAACTTGACGTGTAGCTGTAGCCGTTAACGCTAAACATGGCGGATTGCCGAGCGTTTGGCGAAGAAGACCGAGCTTTAAAAAGTCAGGGCGAAAATCATGTCCCCATTGTGAAATACAATGTGCTTCATCTACGACAAACAACGAAATGTTTATGCGTGTTAACGCTTCGATAAGTAAAGGGGATTGTAAAATTTCAGGCGAAGCATAAATAAAACGATACGATGCTAACTCACGCAACACATCTCGTTTTTCGCGATAAGACAGAAAACGATTGAGCGCTACAACACGTTTTTCACCACGATTTCTAAGCTGCTGTACTTGATCTTCCATAAGCGAAATGAGTGGGGAAGTAATTAACACACTGCCGTTTAATATATAACCCGGGAGCTGATAACAAAGCGACTTTCCACCACCGGTCGGAAGCATAGCAACACAATTTCGTCCATTCAGCACATCTTCAATAATTTCTCTTTGCCCCATGCGAAACGAATCGTAACCAAATCGTTCCTTTAATATGTTAAGCATCTTCCCCCTCCCACCTTGCCAACGCAAGCCGAATTTCAAAATAAGAAACGTCTTGTAACACTTCTTTTATCGCCCGTAATTTTTTCGTTTGTAATTTTTGTGCTTGTTGAATAATGCGCTCGCGTTTATTCTCCTCTAAAAACGGCGTCGTCACAAACGTTGGAATATATGTAGCGATTTCGACAATATGATCTTCAATCGTTCCTTTTTTCAATCCACGCAACTCGACAATTTGTTCAAGTGAATATCCTTCCTTTAGCAATTCCCATGTTTTTTGAGCGGAATTCGTTAATTGGACACGTTTCTGTTCCCGCAGTGAAAAAAGAAGCGGAAATTTTTCCTTTTCTTTTTCCGTCATGTCAAGCATAAAATGAAGAACATTTTGAAACGATAACAAAACCGCCACATCTTCTTCCTTTATGGCATAGGCAATTTGTTCGTTCGTCCATCCGATACGCTCATGACTTGTCAACCGCCAAACGAAAATATTAGCATCTTTTTCCTCTACACAACGAAGTAGCTCGTACATTTCTTCATATAATAAACGAGCGAGCGCTTGTATATGTTTGTGTTGCAACAACCATCGCTTCACAAACGATTGAATGTGTTCATCGCGATGTACAGGCTCAAATGATGTACGATGAATGATATTTGCAATCGTTTGAATAAGTAAAGACAACCTTTTCCAAAACAAAGAAGATTCATTCATATACTTCCATCCATCAATGTAAGGAGGAAGGATAAAGCGCCGAAGTTTCTCTTTTCCACTTGCGGTTGTGCAATATATGTGTTCGTCCACTTGGGAAATCAGTCCATCCATCTCTAATGCTCGTGTGACGTCAAATAAACGAGTACGGTCAATTGGTACCGTCCCAAATAGACGACTAACATCATACCATTTACTATCTTGTAACGTTTGTGCTGTTTTTTTGCCATTCAGTAAATGATCGATCGCAGCGAGCGACCGTTCTCCCCGAAATCGGTCGATACAAAATAAAACGATGTGTTGTAACATGCGACATTCACTCCATTTTCCCTTTCATTTTACCAGATTAAGCGAAGCAATGTGAGGGAAAACTGTGTACTGATAAGCATTTTCATTGGAGTTTTTTATTGAAAAGTTACCGCAACACATTTATTATAAAAGTGTGAGGAATACGTTTCCAACGTTTCATATGAAACGATTGGTTCCATATAATTAAGGAGGGTCATTGTATGCCGAAGTACACGATTGTTGACAAAGAAACATGTATTGCCTGTGGTGCATGTGGAGCAGCTGCACCTGATATTTACGATTACGATGATGAAGGTATCGCTTACGTGACATTAGACGACAACCAAGGCATTGTCGAAGTACCAGACGTATTAATTGACGATATGATGGATGCGTTTGAAGGCTGTCCAACAGACTCGATCAAAGTCGCGGACGAGCCATTTGATGGCGATCCAAACAAATTTGAATAAAAACGTCTAAGGGCAAACTTCACGTGAAGCTTGCCCTTTTCTTTCGTTCAGTCATTGTCACCGCTTGTCCAATCGACTATAATAAAAAAGTATACATAACAAAAAGGAGGAATTTGGCATGGCGTTTGAAAACAAAATTGTTGAAGCATTTATTGAAATTCCAACAGGTAGCCAAAACAAATATGAATATGACAAAGAGCGCGGCATATTTAAACTTGATCGCGTCTTATATTCGCCAATGTTTTATCCTGCAGAATATGGCTATTTAGAAAATACACTTGCATTAGATGGCGACCCGCTCGATATTTTAGTTATCGTGACAAATCCGACATTCCCTGGCTGCGTTATTGAAACGCGTGTCCTTGGCTACTTAAACATGGTAGACGGTGGCGAAGAAGATGCAAAATTAATCGGTGTACCTGTTGACGATCCTCGCTTTGCTGATGTGCGTAGCCTTGAAGATCTTCCACAACATAAATTAAAAGAAATCGCTCATTTCTTTGAACGTTATAAAGACTTAGAAGGAAAGAAAACAGAAATCGGTACGTGGGAAGGCCCAGAAGCGGCTGCAAAACTCATTGACGAATGCATCGCTCGTTACAATGAACAAAAATAAATACATTCCGTGTTTTAAGCTGGCTTTTGTCCAGCTTTTTGTCTTTTTTCCGAACATTCATATATAAAAACGCTTTCATTTGTATGACCTTTCCGAAAGTTATTGACACGTGCATACGGGTATGTTAAATTATCAGAAATTTAAAAACTTATTAATTGAAAGGAGCGAATGTTTGTGATTCGCATTTTAGTAGCTGATGCAATGAGCGAAGAAGGACTTGCCCCACTTCTTGCTGATCCAACGATCGAAGTCGTGCAAAAAAAGGTAAGCGAGGTGGAGGGCGAACTTGATCAGTTCGATGCGCTGCTCGTCCGTAGCGCGACAAAAGTGACTGAACAATTACTGCAAAAAATGACGAATTTAAAAATTGTAGGACGCGCTGGCGTCGGGGTGGACAATATTGATGTCGATGCAGCTACACGATACGGTGTCGTCGTCATTAACGCTCCAAACGGCAATACAATTTCGACAGCGGAACATACATTTGCGATGATGGCTTCATTAGTGCGCCGTATTCCACAAGCGCACATTTCAGTCAAATCACGTGAATGGAATCGTTCCGCTTTCGTCGGTGTCGAGTTATTCGGAAAACATTTAGGTATTATTGGATTTGGTCGCATCGGTTCTGAAGTAGCAAAGCGTGCGCGCGCATTCGGTATGCACGTTCACGTATACGATCCATTTTTAACGAAAGCGCGAGCAGAAAAAATCGGTGTCGATGTTTGTACACTTGATGAGTTGCTTGCACAAGCGGATATCATTACTGTACATACGCCGCTAACAAAAGAAACGAAAGGGCTTCTCGGTCCAAAAAACTTGGCAAAAACGAAAAAAGGGGTATATTTAATTAACTGCGCCCGCGGTGGAATCATCGACGAACAAGCACTTATTCCGTTTTTAGAAAACGGACATGTGGCAGGCGTTGCGCTCGATGTATTTGAACAAGAGCCGCCGGGAGACCATCCGCTTCTCTCTTTTGATAACGTCGTTGTCACTCCACATCTTGGGGCATCGACAGTCGAAGCACAAGTGAACGTAGCGACACAAGTAGCTGAGGAAGTATTAAAGTTTTTACAAGGAAAACCGGTCACATCGTCGATTAACTTGCCGACACTTTCAAAAGATGTATATGAAAAAATTCAAGCATTTTATACATTAGCTCGAAAAATGGGAATCCTCGCCTCCCAATATATGAGCGAACCCGTCCAAGAAATTGCGATTACGTATTCAGGCTCTGTTGCCGACTTAGAAACGACATTTATTACACGTAGCTTGCTTGCTGGATTTTTAAAGCCTCGCGTCGCTTCAACGGTCAATGAAGTAAATGCAGCAATGATCGCAAAAGAGCGCGGCATCGCCTTTAGTGAAAAATTTTCAGCAAATGGAAACGACTACAACAACACCATTACATTAACGGTATATGGTGAAAATAAAACGTTTACGATGAAAGGCACGCATATCGCTCACTATGGTGATCGGATCGTTCATTTCAACGGTTTTGCAATCGATTTTGCTCCAGAAGGACATTTGTTGTATATTCAACATCATGATAAACCGGGAATGATCGGAAAAGTCGGAAACATTTTAGGTGCCCATCAAGTAAACATCGCAACGATGCAAGTTGGCCGTCAAGAAGTAGGCGGAAAGGCGATTATGATGCTTTCGCTCGATAAACCGCTTGATGATGCGCTTGTTGAAACGCTTGAGCAAATTAGCGATATTGATGCTGTGAAAAAGTTGGAAGTATAAAAGGTTCAGCCTCTTGGCTGAACCTTTTTTATCCAAGTGGAACCGCTTTTCGTTCCCCTTTCGAAAATGTCATAATTTCGGTGTAACCGACTGTTTTGGCCAAAGCAATCGCTTTGTCATAATCGGCACCGACATCTTGTGGCACATGCGCATCGGACGACAACACGATCGGAACGCCCTTGTCGTAGCACATTTGTAATAAGCGAGGATCAGGATACAGTTCACCGACCGGTTTACGCAATCCTGCTGTACTAATTTCTACGCATGTTTTCGAGTTGGCTAGTGCCGTCGTGGCACGATCGTACTGTTCTAACAAAAATTCCTCATCTTCTGGCACGTATTTAAAAATTTTCACTAAATCTAAATGACCGATAATGTCAAATAAGTTCGACTCAGCTAACGTGACAACTTGATCGAAATATTTTCGATATGTATCGTATATATCACGACGATCCCACTCTTTCCGAAACTCAGCTAAATCAATGCCAAAATCATCAACCCAATGAATCGAGCCGATGACATAATCGAAATCGTAAGCGCGAATGAATTGTGCCATTTCTTCATGTTTGCCTGGCGTGTAGTCCATTTCAATCGACATTTTCACATCAATTCCAGCATCCCACGCTTCGTGAAACAAACGAACGTAATCGGCCATATCATAGTAGCGACGCTCTTCAATCCACGGATTCGACAAAATGTTTTTCGTCTGATAAAAATGATACGCATGTTCGGAAATACCGAAATGTTCAATTCCTTTCCGTGCAGCTTCATCCGTAAATTGCTTTAAATAATCGAGCGTTAACGTGCCGCGCTCTAAATGATTATGGTAATCTGTTAACATTGCTTTCTCCCCCTCTCTCGTATTGTTTTTCATTATATAGCACAACGTTCTCTTTTTCTAGTTGTTTAATCCAACAAGAAACAATAAATGAATGCATGCAGCCATCCCAACAACAACGAGCACTCGTTTCATCATATCTTCCATCGTTTATTCCCCCCGTTCACCAATGACCATATATGTTGTATGCGAAAAAATGAACGGTTAGAACGATAAAACATGACATTTTACAATTCATTTACAATCGGATAAAAAAGCGTTCCAGCAAGTGACTGCAATAACGGCTCTTGCTTTTGATGATAACTTACAAGCACACATGTCGCTGGGCCAGCAGAAGCATGTGACGGAAGGGAACAACGAAGTGGGCGTTCCCCATGCATAAGCTTCCACTCATGCGATATCCCTTTTGAACCAACTGGGATTATTTCATACACTCCATCTACCTGCAGCAACATGCGAAATAAAGAAAGCGGAATGATTCGATCTTTCTTATGTATGACCGCTTCACCAACGAGTGGTTCTCCGATGACAGCCCAACGTGCATCCATTGGTGTAATATTTATTCTCTTTTCCTCTTTCCTTACCGTTCCGACAGCAACAACTCCAACAGCTGATTGCATAAGCGGCATGTTTGATTCGCTACTTCCTGTTATAGGAAGCGACAACTGTAACTCCACCATCGTTTGTTGGATGCCTGCGACAAGTTTATCCCATGATCCATCATCGACAAAGTTTTGTAGTACAAAAGCTTTTGGCGTTGCTCCAATGCTCATCAGTTCCATAAGCGAAACGCGAGCTCCATAGTAACTAACAACATCATATGGCGCTTGAACAACATCATATTGCTTTAAGCCAATTCCACCTGAACAGTCAGCGGCAAAAACGAGCTCATGTTGTTCATCAAATGGCACACATAATACGTCACGCATGCTGCTTCCCCCACGCGCGTTGCAACGCTTTCGACACGACAACAGCAATTGCTAAATTGACGCCCGTAGCTAATGCAAGAGACGGAATGATAGAAAGTACAAACGCCGGGCTCATGATCCATGCAAAAGGTAACGGTGCAAGTAGTGCATTACCGATAAAAAAACATACATAACTAAAAATGAACCATCCTCGTCTTATCAACAAACCGACAATGTATAAAAGAGCGGCCATTTCAATAGCCACAAGTATATGAAATGGACCAAGCGGAAATCCGCCAAATAAAGCAGATACAACATGTCCAACACTTGCCACAACCGCAGCAGCTGTTGGCCCGAGAAAAACAGCTGCTACAACCGCAGGTGCGCTATCGAGCGCAATACTTCCGATTGTAAATGGGATTTTGATAAGCGAACCAATGACGGATAGACTAATAAACATAACAAGCAACGTGAAACGCCTCATTCCAATTCACCTTCTTTTTCATTTTTATCACGAAACACAATGGCGCTTCGTTCATATTCTACATCTTTTACTTGCAAGCGAGCGTTGACGACGCGCGCAACGGCAAATAAATAGTCTGATAAACGATTCATATATTGTAAAACGACTTCATTCGTTTGTTGTTGCTTCATTAACGCTACAACATAACGTTCTGCTCTTCGTGTCACCGTCCGTGCCATATGTAACGCAGCAGCTTGTGGAGACCCCCCTGGCAAAATAAACCGTTCAAGCGGCGGTGCTTGCTGAATATATACATCGATACGTTCCTCTAAAAACGCGACCATATCGGGCTTTACTTTGTATGGCATTTTCTCGCCAACGATGGCTAAATCGCCGCCACAATCAAACAATTCATGTTGAATGCGCTGTAATTCTTGATAAATATCGCGAAACCGTTCATCTTGTAATAATGTCATCGCCCAACCGATGACCGAATTTGCTTCGTCAATCGTTCCATACGCCTCGACACGCACATGATTTTTATCGACTCTCCCACCAACTAAACTTGTTTGCCCTTGATCTCCTGTTTTTGTGTACAATTTCATATGAACCACCCCTATTTTATTTGTTCATTTATCCCACACCATACGTAATCAACACGGCTGCATATGCGCGCCAATTGTTGATACGACCAACCGACCGCATCTCGCCACGCTCGTTCATGTGCCTCAATCGGGACGATCCCTTGTCCGATATCGCAGCCAATCCAAACGACCGTCCGTTCTTTCTCTTTTTCCCATTGCTCCCATGCATTCATATACGACATCATCGCTTTTTTTTGCTCATCTGTGTAAGGAAGAAACCTTTCGCGAATCCATTGTTCTATTCCTTCTAGCACAACAACAGATGCCGTTTTTTCATCATGGGGAGGCGGAAGTGGTCGTTCATATGCGCAATGCCAAATATGCGGGGTATGCGTGAGTGAATAATATGCGTTTACCCATTTTCGCTTTCCTTGAAACGCACCGCCGCTAACGAAATGCATCGTTTTCTCTCCTTCCAACGTTCTCTCGTATTGTAAAGTGTTACTCCTTCACCAAAAGGGACGTGCCACTCCCAAAACGGACGTGTTTTAGGAGCGTACTGCGACAATAAGTAACGTATGACTCCCCCATGCGTCACAACGACAGTATGAGAAGCCGAGCGGCTAATGAGATCATCGATCGCTCGTTCGATACGCCCTTGAAAATGGCGAAACGATTCGCCATTTGGTGGTGAATGGTGAATGGGATCATCTATCCATCGCCGATATGACTCGACCGTCTGTAACTCGGCGTACGTTTTTCCTTCAAAATCGCCAAAATGGAGTTCACGCCAACGATAGGAACATTCAATGACGTGATTTGGAAACAAAACATACGCCGTTTGCCGACAACGAAGCAAGTCGCTTGTAATCACGACATCGGCATGTAGCGAGTGCGACACATTCGGCTTTTTCACAATCGGTACATTCGTCCATCCGATATATCGTTTCTCCTCATTTTCCTTCGTTACAAAATGGCGAATGCATGTAATAGCCACATGACGAACCATAAAAACGTTTCGCTCCCTTCAATAAACGCTCCTAACACATCGCCAGTTACTCCACCAAACTGTTTTACGACAAACGCTTTCGCTATCACATAAAACAACATAAGCGCCAAAAACAAAACGAGCGTCTCACGCGATAAGAAAGCAATAAGCCCATACATAACAATAATCGGCACATATCGGTGATCGACATATTGGCGAAATGCAGCCGCCATACCCGTTTGTTTCGCAAGCGGCGCAGTCAATAAAAGCAACGCCATCCCGAGACGCGAAAGGAGCGGAAGGCAAAAAAGAGAAAATAGCGAGAAATGTGCGATCGTTTCAAACATAAAAATGAAACGAAAGCCGAGCAAAAAGAAAAGCGAGAGCACCGCAAACGACCCGACGCGCGGATCGCTCATAATTTCGAGACGTCGTTGTTGATCGCGATACGAAAAATATGCATCGCTACAATCCATCCAGCCGTCCGCGTGCAATCCTCCTGAAAGAAAGATAGAGGAAAATAATAATAAAAACGACAAAACAAGCGAAGAAATGTGATCGGACAGTACCACATGTATGGCAACAAGAAAAAGTCCGATGATTGCACCGACGAGCGGAAACGACAACACAGCTATGCGACCTGTTCGTTCATTCCAGTCCACTTGCATTCGTAGCGGGAGAACAGTTAAAAACTGTACCGCTAATATGATTCCGCGCCACATGGCCATCTTCCTTTCTTCACAATGGGCAAGCCGTAACGCATCAAAATGGCTACATCGCTACACGCAACAATCTGTTGATGCAATAAACCGAGACCGTGCATATACGTATACGTTCCTCGCTCATGCGGCACACCATCGCAAAATAGTTCGTTGCTCACAACAATGAGCGCTTTCACTTTTTCGCCTAATTGTTTTATTTGCTGGGCGATGCGCGGCACTTTTACATGTACGTTCCATTCGTCATCGCGAAATAACTCATTTGCCCATAAATTCGTTAAACAATCAAGTAAAACAACATCACACCCACCAAACATCGGCATGATACAATCGAGATCATACGGTTGTTCCCACGTTTGCCAGCCGTCATGTTTCCGTTGTGCTTGGTGGTGAGCAATGCGCGCTTCCATTTCTTCGTCTGTCCGCAGCGCCGTGGCAATATAATGAAGGGAATCAGTCGGTTCGGCGATCATTTTCGCGCATCGTTCTGCGAATGAAGACTTTCCGCTACGCACCCCTCCGCTAATAAATACAATCATTGCTTCCACCTTCTTAAATAAAAGAGGAGGTGATCGTTTTCCTCTTTCGTTCGAACCGCAAAACGGACATATTTTCCGTCCAGCCCTCGAAAATTAAACGTATGCCGCGCGACAATACCATGTTGTAAAAGAAAAGGAAAAAGCGTGATCGTTTCGTCGTATAACATATAAAAATTGACGACAGACGGTGAATATTTGTAGCCAAGTTCATTCAATTGTTCAAATACTCGTTTTCGCTCCGATGCAATGTACACTTTCGTTCGCTCCACAAATGCATCGTCTTTTAATAATTGTTTCGCTATTTGTTGAGCAATCGTATTGACGCTCCACGGTGGCTGTTTTTTCATTAACTTTTTTACGACGTGTTCGTGTGCGAGCACATAGCCGAGCCGTACACCTGCCAGTCGATACATTTTCGTTAACGACCGCAACACAATTAAACGATCAAACGTACGTAAAAAAGAAGAAACGGAATAACCGTCAATCCAGAAGTCATAAAATGCTTCGTCAACGACAACATATACTCCTTCATCATGCGCCGCATTTAACAACGTATGCATCGTTTCTTCTGACCATGCGGTACCGGTCGGATTGTTCGGATGACAAACAAATAGTGCGTGTAAAGACGGCAAGTTCGCAACCATTTGGTCTAGCGGTGGTTGCCAATGTTCATCTAACATAAACGAGTGAACGGTACAACCGTAAGCTTCACATGCCTGACGATATTCTGAAAACGTTGGCTCAATGATGCCAATACGTTTTCCTGCAAATTGTTCAGCAAGCAAATAAATGCATTCTGCAGCACCATTGCCGACAAATACGTTGGAGCGCGTTACATGTTCTCGTTCGGCAATGATTGCTCGAAGCGTTTCGCTTCGCTCTTCAGGGTATACGCTCATCCAGCGAACCCATTGTTGTTCGGTTGGCATATATTCGTCTGGAAGCGGGAACGGATTCACATTTACGCTAAAATCGATATACGAACTCGGCATATCCATGTGCATCGCTTCGTATAAACGACGCGGATTAGCCCCATGTGCAGGCAACTGCAAGCAAACTCCCCCCGATCGTAAAAGCTATTGTTGTACGTCTCATTATCGCCACCGCTTGCTTAATATGCTCACATTTCAACGGAACGGATGCATCGCCAATCGTTGGACGAACGGATATGACCCCGTTGTATGTATTCACCCCTCCGAGTTGAACACCTAATAGGGCAGCCATCGCTGCCTCGCACCATCCGCTATTTGGGCTTGGATGGTTGCGAGCATCGCGAAATAATAGTTTCCACATGCGTATGTTTGCGCGATGAATAAGCAACATCACACACGCTGTCAGTCGCGCAGGAACGTAATTGAACGCGTCGTCTAAACGGGCTGAAGCCCAGCCAAATTGGGCATACCGTTCATTTTTATATCCGAGCATCGAATCGCACGTATTTACCGCCCGATACAACATGGCTAACGCTCCCCCGCCAAGAAAAGCATAAAAAAGGGGCGCCGTTACTCCATCGCTCGTATTTTCCGCTACCGTTTCCACACATGCACGCACAATTCCATCTTCTTGTAACTTCTCTGTGTCACGTCCAACGATCATCGCCACGTTTTTTCTCGCTTCATCGATGTTGTCTCTTTTTAGCGGATCAAGTACATCGTATGCGGCTTTTGCTAATGATGTTGGCGCAATCGAAGTAAAAATGATAATCGCTTCAACGAAAACCCCCACTATAAGAGAAAGTCGATATGCGCTTGCAATCAATGCATAACTCATTACAAATGTGAACGTACAGACGACAAAAAGGGTGAACACTCCTTTTCCTTTTCGCCATCTTCCTTTATTAAAACGACGATCCATATACGCAATCATTTGCCCAATCCAACAAACCGGATGGAAGCGGCGGGGATCGGCGAGCAGACGATCAAGCAAAAGTGCCAGCCATACCGCCCATATATGCGTCATCAACTTTCACGAAACTTACGCAAGGAAGCCCCTGCCTTTAGGCACGGGGAGGAATTGCACCTTACGCAAGTTCCGCCACCCCCTTTCCATAAGCATATCCGTCAAATCGCTGAATGACTTGGACATATCTATAATTTATTCCTTGTGCGATACGCTTTCCGTCCTTGCCTTTAATATCGAAACTTCCAGTCTTTCTACATGCGACTTCGCCAAACCAAACGCCTTGATATTTCCCTCTTGGGACAACAGCCTTAACCATGTCCCCTGTTTGAAAACCAAAGAAGAATTTTTGTCTTGCAAGATAACCTCTTGGGAAGCCATATCTATCTAGGTTTGTACGAGAGCGACTACCACGCCCTTTTGCCTTGATAAATAACACTTCTTTTGTTTTGAAATATAAGTGATTTGTTGTGCTTTCGCCTACACAACAAGCGTCAAAATAATGTGTTTTCGGCAAGTCTAAACGAATACGATTCATTTTTGTTCGTGCACCTGTTCCACACTCGACATCTAATCCTGTCTGCTTTAACACTTCATACGCTTTCCATCTTGTCGAGTTGATAGCACTTGCATCCTTTAATGATTCTTTGACTTGCTTTTGAATGTGCGGATACCCGAATTCTTCTGCTGTCTTACTTCCTTTGCGCTGATTACAGTCATGACAGGCAAGACATAGGTTATCCACTCGGTCTGTTCCACCTCTCGATTTTGGAATGATATGCTCCACTTCAAGTGGAACATTTTCTTTTCCGCAATAACAACACTTCCGCCCAAACTTTTCAAGCAAATACTCCCGTACTTCATATCCTTGTAGCGTGCCTTGTTGATACTCTACACCATTGATTTCAGGATTTCGCATGAGTTGCGTGTCGAATTTGGCATTTTCGTATGATATATACCCAATGGGGCATAACTTCTTTAGGCGGTTAACCCATGTTTGGATATTTTGCACACGACTCTCTAGTGATGGCGGCAACCACCCGTCTTTTCTCCTACGATTAAGAAAACGTGGTTTTCTGTATCGAGTTTTTCGATTTCGTCTTGCTCGACGGAAAGCACGCCTTTTATCCATTCTTTCCTTGATGTCTGTGCGATGGTCAAGTTGCCCTAACCATACCACTTCTTGTCCTCGCAAAATCGCAAGTCCTGTGTGTTTGCTTCCGTGATCGATTTTGAGCCGATACGGTGTTTTCGGTCGAAAATTATCGACAATTTCTTTTAAAATAATCGTAAATGGATAGCGTTTGTAGATCGCTGCCTTCCCTTGTTTCAACAGCTTTCTCGCAACTGCTTCGTGACAAGGAGCAAGCGGACACTTATTTGTGTCTAACACAAAAACCATAGGGTATTCCCCTTTCCTCTGCATAAAGCAGGTCATATTCTCCTCGACCATGTTATAGATGCTTGTTATGTGCAAGACACTAGCGCCACCCACCACGCTTGTTTAATCTTGCACGACAGAGGAACGGGCTGGAGAAGCACCCGAACGTGTCATGACATCTATAGCGTAGGCTCTGTTTCAAGCCTTGGTCTGGTCAACATGGGGCTTACAAGCCCATGACTTTAGTCATTGGGTTGTTGACCCTTTCGCTTTCGATAGCGGTCAATAGCTGTTTGCGTTGCTTCATATACGAGACGAGCTAGCTGTTTACCGATCGGTGTAATCGTTCCAGCGTATGCATAATATGTTCCTTGTTGGGACGCAGCGATGGCCGTACAATCGGTTGATGTTCCTGTCGCGATCGTATTCGTTTGCGGATCGACGACTTGTTTATCACACAACGCTTTTGCTTTTGCTTCTGTTGCAGTCATTAGCGCTTGCACGAACGCAGCTTCTGATAAATGACCATCGATAAAAACGAACGTATTAATCGTCCCTGGAGAAGCGACTACATCTGTACGCCGCCAAGCATTTGCACTATCTACCGCATTTCCAACTCCAGCGGTCACCGCAACAAACAACCGAATATCTTCATCAACAAATGAAAACGCTACATCTTTCACATCGACAGCGGTCATCATTCCGACCGTCCATTGCTCATCAAAACCGTGTTGCCTCAAAAATTGAATCATCTCCTGCTCGGCATTGTCACAACGATAATCAAGCGGAACATGCCGATTGACGAACGTCGTCGCCCAACGTATACCGCCGCCAACAAGGGCAGATGAAAGCACTTTAAACGGCTTAGCTGTCTCTACGACGAGCATCGTTTCGTGTTCTTTGACGTGCCATAATCCCTCGTTTATATGCGGCATAGAAAATGGAACGAATGTGACGAGCGGCTTCGGTAAAACCGGGTGTTCGTGACGTTTCATTTTTGTTTCAAATACGCACTCAATCATTGATTCGCTCAACAATTCCCGCGGCGTTCCGCATGCAACAGCTTTTCCATCTTTCAATAAAAGAAGTCGGTCGCAATAAAGCGAGGCAATATTTATATCATGAAAAATAGCTACAACGGTAAGCCCTGATTGTTTTAATAAATTGAGCAACTTAAACTGCTGCGCCACATCCATATGGTTCGTCGGTTCATCTAAAAGCAATACACGTGGTTGTTGCGCTAACGACCGTGCGAGTGCTGCTCGCTGACGTTCTCCCCCGCTTAATTGTTCTAATAAGACATGCTGTTTATGTGCTAACGTCACACAATGAAGTGACTCGTTGACCACTTGTTCGTCTTTCTCTGTCCATTGCGGAAAGAGAGATGACTGATAAGGATATCGTCCAAGTTCCACCATCTCTTTCACTGTATATCCAAATGAAACATCTGTATGTTGTGGCAACGTCGCAACGAGCTTTGCATATTGTCTCGGTTTATACGTCTGAATCGGTTGACCGTAAACAAACATATCCCCTTGTTGCAAAGGAAGTTCACGGCTCATCAGTTTCATTAGCGTCGTTTTCCCGCTTCCGTTCGGTCCTAACATACCGAAAAACTCCCCTTCATAAACGGTAAACGAAACATCTTCCAACACTTTTTTTTCCCCATATTGATACGAAACGTGCTTTACATCTATCATATCGATCACGTCTTCCGTCTTAAACTTTTAAATAACAATATTGCAAACAATGGTGCGCCAATAAATGATGTGATGACCCCAATTGGCAACTCCCGCGGGGCAACGATCGTTCGTGCCACAACATCTGCTAACACTAAAAACGTGCCACCGTACAAAAAAGAAAGTGGCAATAATTTCCGGTGATTTGCCCCACAAATCAAACGCGTCATATGCGGAATGACAAGCCCAACAAAGCCGATCGTGCCCGATACAGCTACCGCTGCGCCTGTAAGCAAGGAAGCGCTAAGTAAAATCCATAACTTTTTTCGCAACACATGTACGCCAATGTTTGCTGCTGTTCGCTCGCCAAATGAAAAAGCGTTTAACTCGCGAATATGTGTAAATAAGCCGAGAGAACCGATGATAAAAAACGGTACAAATAAAGAAACATATGACCAACCGCGCATCGCGACGCTTCCCATGAGCCAGCTAATGACTTGACGCAATTCCTCACCACTAAGGGCAACCATAAGTGAAATAACCGAGCCGAAAAACGCATTCATGATAATGCCGATTAAAACGATCGTTTCAATTCCCATATTGCGTTCTGCAAGTCGAGCAAATAATAAAACAAACAATAATGTCACGAGCGCACACATAATGCTCACGATCGGTAACGTAAAGCGTCCGAGAAACGACAAATGAAGTTGAAAAAAGAAGACGAGTACCGCTCCGACAGCAGCGCCAGATGATACTCCAATCGTATACGGATCAGCTAAAACGTTTTTTAAAAGCCCTTGGAACGCTACACCAGCAAGTGCTAAGGACGCCCCAATCAAAAAGGCGAGCACTACTCTCGGCACACGAATCGCAATAATAATTTGCGAAATGGTGGCGGGAACGTCCATCGGTGTATGAAACAAATGATGCGACAACGTGTCCCATATAGAAGAAAAGGGAATCGATTGTGATCCAATCGATATCCCTAATAATAGTGCAACGATTGCAATGATGGATGCAGTCATATAGTTATTTAAAAATGTCTGGATAAACGACTTTGGCAATTTCTTCGACCCCTTCAGCTAAACGTGGTCCTGGACGAGAAACTAAATCTGAGTTCACATCATATACTCGCTTATTTTTGACAGCCGGAACGTCTTTCCATGCTGGGCGAGCGAGCACTTGCTCAACTGCGTTCGGCGTGTAATAACCGTACGTCGTAATAATGACATCCGGGTTTAACGCCACTGCATCTTCTTCCGTAAACATCGGCCATCCTTCTTGATCACCTGCCGCATTTTTCGCATGAATGATCGTTAACATCTCATTCATAAATGTTCCTTTTCCAGCTGTATAAATTTCTGGTGCAGGCGAGACTTCGATCCAAACGGTTGCTTCTTCTTTCACCTCTTTTGCTTTTTCAGCAATGGCATCGATTTTTTGCTTCATTTGTTTCACAACGTCCGATGCTTCTTTCGTTTTCCCTGTCGCTTTACCGATTAGTTCAATGGAAGCATACACGTCATTCAACGATGTAGCATTTGGCACAACAATGACTGTAATGCCCGCATCTTTCAATTGTTTCAATCCTTCTTCAGAGTTATGTGCACTTGACGCGTGTGCAAGCACAACGTCCGGCTGAAGCGCGATAATTTTTTCAACATTAAACTCCATGCCGCCGATTTTTTCTTTATTTTTCACATCTTCCGGATAGTTATCAAAATCGCTTACACCAACGATTTTGTCACCAAGTCCTAACGCATACGCAATTTCTGTATTGCTCGGGATAAGCGAAACAATTTTTTCCGGTTCTTTTTCAATCGTGACATCACCAACCGCATCTTTTATGGTGACTGGAAATGCGGCTTGTTCCGTTTTCGCTTCTTGCTTCGTCTCTTTTGCTGGCTCTGCGTTATTCGCGCACGCTGCTAATCCGAGCGTCAGCACGAGCACCAAAAGCCATACATACTGTTTCCATTTTTTCATCGTTTTTCCCCCTCTTTGTATATAAAAATAAAAAGCTCATCCCAAATGGAATGAGCTGGAAACAACAAAAGACAACCGTCACCTTTGTCGTTTCGCCGTCTCACTCCCCGAAGACGCGAATGACGATGCAAAAAGGCAGGTCTACTGACTTATGCGTCATCCTACTTTGAAGCCTTCCCATACGAATTGTACAGTGGCGTCCTTCATTTCGTCAGCATTTACAGTTGCGGGGACAGTTCTGGACTTGCACCAGATTCCCTATTAAGTCTACTAGGTTTCCCATTCGACACCTTTTTGCAACGAACGTATACAATTGTCGAACAATTTTTACGTTTCTATCATAGCCGAAAACGTCGCTTATGACAACAAAAATTTTCTATTTCAATGGAAGTGTAAATGTAAACGTCGTTCCTTCGCCGAGCTTACTATGAACGGCGATCGTTCCTTTATGCGCCTCAACGATGTTTTTCGCAATCGCAAGACCTAATCCTGTGCCAGAGCGACCGCGTGTACGTGCTTTATCCGCTTTGTAAAAGCGCTCAAACACGAACGGCAAATCTTCTTCAGCAATGCCAGAGCCTGAGTCTCGAACAGAAATGCGCACCGCCTCTTCGTCCCCATCGACTATGACACGAACTTCCCCACCGTCATCTGTGTGACGAAGAGCATTATCAATTAAATTCGTCAGCACTTGTTCGATACGGTCAGGGTCAAACAACACGACAAATTCTTCATTTATGTCCACGAGCAAGCGAACTCCTTTTTCTTTCGCTAACGCTTGAAACTTATGAATGATGCGCTCGGTGTATGAACGAAGCGGCACGCGCTCTTTATGAAGCGTTAAATGTCCTGCTTCCATACGCGCTAAATCAAGCAAGTCGTTAACGAGGCGACCCATGCGCAACGATTCATCATAAATGACTTTTGCCAATTCTTTTTTCTCTTCATCTGTCGCCGCGATGTCGTCGACAATGGCTTCACTATACCCTTGCAACATGGCGATTGGCGTTCGCAACTCATGCGAGACGTTGGCGATAAAATCTTTGCGCAACTTATCGAGCCGACGCTCTTCCGTCATATCTCGAAGCACTGCAACCGCCCCGCGAATCACTTTGCCATTGTACAACGGCGTCATCACAATGACCCAATTGCGACCTTGTAAAGCAATTTCTGCTGCTTGTTCTTTCTCTTCCGCCACCGCTTTCGTAAACAATTCATTCACTTGCGGAGGAAGCGGCGATAAATCGTCGCGCTGCCCTTGTTCGTAGTACCATGCTTGTAAAAATCGGTCGGCAGGTGGGTTTGTAATAAGCACTTCGCCATTGCGATTGAGCGTAATGACGCCATCCGCCATGCTGCTTAAAATGCTCGCTAGTTGTTCTTTTTCTTGATTTAACGCATTAATGTGAAATTGCAATTGCCGACCCATCTGGTTAAACGCCATAGCCAGTTCCCCAATTTCATCATGGGTGACGATCGGCACTTTGGAATCGAATTTCCCGCGCGCCATTTCAAACGCGACTTGTCTCATTTTTCTAAGCGGTGCCGTAATTCTTGTCGATAAGAAAAAGGCAAATACCGTCGTTAACACAATAGCAATAAATGCAGCAAGAAAAATAAACTTCGTCGTTTGTTTTGTCGTTTCTTCTACAGCTTTTAGCGATTGATATACAAACACAGCACCGTTTCCATCAGATGTGCGAAGCGGCACACCAACAATAAACAACTCGTTATAAACCCGATTTCGCATCGTTTCGTTTGGCATCATCGCCCGTTTCACTACTTTCTTTCCATCAAATACGCGCGACAACTGCTTATCTTGTTGAACAAACGAAAGCGGCAAATCAACGAGCTGTTCATTCGGTGAGTACCAATAATGACGATCGTCAATAATAATCATTAGTCTGGATACATCATCAACCATCGTCCATGCAATTGAGCGAGCAAACTGCTCATCATGCTCGGCGACGACGCGGGCAACTTTTACTGCTTGTTGAGTGAGTTGCTCTCCCGTTTTTTCAAAATAATATTTTTCAAAAAAACTTAGCAACAAAACGGTTAAAATAAAGAGGACGAAAGCAACAAGCAATAAAATTGTCAGCCACAATTTGCCGACTACACTACGCCATAGTGCCATCATTCATTCACGACCTCAAATTTGTACCCAACGCCCCAAACGGTGACGATCATTTTCGCTGCTGCTGGCGATACTTTATTCAACTTTTCGCGCAACCGTTTGACATGCGTATCAACTGTTCGTAAATCACCAAAAAATTCGTAATGCCATACTTCTTTTAACAATTGCTCGCGATCAAACACTTTATCTGGTGACTTCGCTAAAAAATGAAGCAACTCGTACTCTTTCGGAGTTAAGCTAACTTCATGCCCATCTGCTGTCACCCGATGCGCATCATGGTCAATTGTTAAATGAGGAAATACGAGCACATCTCGTGTTGTCGTATCCGTTGTTACATATGGAGAGTTCGCTGTACGGCGAAGCAGCGCTTTCACGCGGAGCACCACTTCACGCGGGCTAAACGGCTTAACGATATAATCGTCCGTTCCTGCTTCAAATCCTTGCACGCGATTAGCTTCCTCCCCCTTCGCTGTTAACATAATGACGGGTGTCGCTTTTTTCTCACGCAACTGTTTGCACACTTCAATACCGTCTTTTCCAGGTAACATAAGGTCAAGCAAAATCAAGTCATAATCATTGTCAAGCGCTAATGCTAGCGCTTCTTCACCGTTTTCTGCTTCATCGATCATATATTGCTCACGTTCTAAATACATACGAAGCAAACGACGAATGCGCTCTTCGTCATCGACAACTAAAATTTTAATTTCCTTCTCCATGATGTCATTCCCTCCTCGTTCACTATTGTACAAAACTGCCATACTTTTTTCTACTCCTCATAAAAAAAACGCCTTCTTTATGAAGGCGTTAAGACGCAGCATAAGAGTGTAGGCCTGCAATCACTAAGTTTACCGCTATTAAGTTAAACATAATGATCGCAAATCCAATGACCGCAAGCCATGCGGACCGCTCGCCATGCCAACCTTTTGACAATCGTAAATGTAGAAACGCTGCATAAAACAGCCATGTGATGAGCGCCCATACTTCTTTCGGATCCCAACCCCAAAAGCGCGTCCATGCAATTTGTGCCCAAATCATCGCAAAAATAAGCGCACCGAGTGTAAATATCGGAAACCCAATCGCTACAGAACGATAGCTGATTTCGTCAACAACATCTAAATTCACGTTCTTCACAAGTGGTTGCAAAGCTGCTGCAATACGTTTGCGTAAGAAAAGGCGAAGCAATCCATATAATACACCACCTGCAAACAATGACCAAATCACTGTATTTAATTTGCGAGCATTAATAATTGCAGGCATATGAACGAACGGTTCCATCCGTCCTTCCGTTTTTAACACGCCTTCGTGTGGACCGACAAGCGCTGGCATATGATATACCATTTCGTCTTGCTTGCCGTTTTTATCAATCCATTCAAATGTCGCTTCATAACCAACCATGCGAAACGATGTCGTCACGATAACGAAACCAAGCGTGCTAATTAAGAAAAATAACACAAACTCTAGCCAAAACGTACGTTTGCTCGCTTTCGACTGATCGACTACTCGAATTAGATAAATGAGCCCCGCTGCAAAGCTAATAGCTAAAATGGCCTCGCCAACTGCGGCCGTCGTGACGTGAATATGCAACCAATCGCTTTGTAAAGCTGGGATGAGCGGAGAGATTTCCCTTGGAAACATGCTTGCATACGCAATCACTAAAATGGCGATTGGCAAAGTAAATAAGCCGAGTAAACTCGTTTTATAAATAAAATAAATGACAATAAACGCGCCGACAAGCATCATACCAAAAAACGTCGTAAATTCGAATAAGTTGCTGACAGGTGCATGTCCGGCTGCGATCCAGCGCGTGATGAAATAACCAAGCTGAGCGAGAAACCCAACGATCGTTACAAAAATTCCGAGCGTTGCCCAGCGGTCCATTCCTTCTTTCTTTTTCACACGAATCGCTCCACCAAAGAAAAACGTTGCAACTAAATAAAGAACAAATGCTATATATAGTAACGTACTACTTAGCTGAACCACGATGTTCCCCCCTTATGACCGCTTGTCCAATTGATCAATCGGCATGACAAACGGTGTATCGTTAAATATGCCCTCAAGCTCTTTTTTCAGTCCAAACCAGTTTTTATTCGTATGCGCGGCAATAAGCACTTCGTCATTGATCCGTCGAATCCATACGCGGCGATGGTTCCAATACATTCCTTGAATCAGACCAATCATAAAAATCGCACCGCCAACGCCTAAAATCCAAAGTGTAAAATCACGACGCACCGTCAGCGCCGATACGTTTCGTGTTTCAATACCGGCAAACGCCATTTTATATTTGTTATCACCGAGCGGTTCAATCGTTTGACGAATGGCGGCGAAACTCACTTCCCCTTTTGGACGGTCTGGTGCAAACATTTTAAATACAAACGCTGGATTGTTCGGTACTTTCGAACGCGTGTTTGGTTTCCCATTTTCATCAAAATAAAAATCTGGAAAATAGCTTAATAGTTGCACTTTATAGCCGTTGCCAAGATCATATTCTTTTTCAGGTTGAATTAAATCAATCGTAATCGTGCCAAACGATTTGTTCGTTTGTTTATCTGTCAAATGAAACGACATGCTTTTTAATTCATCTAGCTTAAAATCAACTTGATATAACGCGTAATGATCATGTTTTAACGGTTCGTTGACACGAATCGAAAAACTTTTAATTTTCTTTAGCTTCGGCTCTTCCCCTGCAACAACTGGACCAACACGCTCGTACAATACGACGTCCGTTTGATAGTTTTTCGCCATCATTCCGTTACCGACGCGATCAATCGCCGCTTGAAACGCTTCTTTCTCTTTTCCTTTCTCATACACTTCAAAAATAAACTTTTTATTTTCTAAAAAATATTTTCCTTTCGTTCCCGGAATTTCTTTTATTTCCCCTTCACGAATCCACATGTTTTCATCCACATACATTCCCGGAACAAATCGAAGCATCGCACCGATGAGAAAAATGATAAGTCCAATGTGATTCACATACGGTCCCCAACGGGAAAAACGCCCTTTTTCTGCTAAAATGCTTCCGTTCTCCTCACGAATACGATAACCCCGTTTCGTTAACCGATCGACCACGCGAGGCAAAGCATTTTCGTAGTCTTTCACTTGTGAACGGCTAAATAGACGTTGGCGTTGTAAAAATTGTTCATTTCTCGTCACCCGCTGATTGTTTAACGCCCGATATAGTGGCACGACACGGTCTAAACTACAAATGACGAGCGATACACCAATGAGCGCTATAAGCAACATATACCACCATGAGCTATATAAATCGTGAAATCCTAGCGCGTAATACCATTTCCCGAGCCAACCGTACTGCTCCTCATAATATTCAGCTGGCGACACTGTTGGCGGAATGTACATCTGTTGTGGATAAATTGTGCCGATGGCCGAAGCGACTAACGTAATAACGATAAACCAAACCCCAACTTTAACAGACGAAAAGAAGTTCCATATTTTATCAACAATCGTTTGGTTGTACGTTTGCGAACGGCGAGCGCTTCCTTCATAACGCATGTCCAATAACATTGGCACTTCTTCTAACGGTTTACCACATGCTTCACAAAGAACTGTACCAATCGGATTCACATGCCCACATTCACATTTTACTTGTTCCATGTCGAAAACCCCTTACGGCTTAATTCGTTCCATATATTTTTTTACATCCTCTTCCGTCATCGCCCCTGTAATGATATCTACAATTTTGCCTTCTTTGTCAATTAAAAATGTCGCTGGCAACGGACCGATGTTGTATGCATTCATGACTTGATCTTGCTGATCGATGACGACTGGAAACGTCAGCTGAAAGCGATCAACGAACGTTTGTACTGTTACTTTCGCCTCACCAACATTGACCGCAATCACTTCTACTCCCTCATTTTTATATACGTCGTATTGTCTATTAATGTATGGCATTTCTTTTTCACACGGTTTGCACCACGTTCCCCAAAAGTTTAAAAATACACCTTTTCCACGATAATCGGATAGTTGAATTTTGTTGCCGTTTAAGTCGGTAAGTACGAAGTCTGGCGCTGAATCACCAACTTGGATCGCCTTTTTGTCAACAAATACATTGGAATAAATCGTATAGCCAATGGCTGCAAGCATGATAGCTAAAATGACCGTTCGAAGCCAAAATCGCCTTTCTTTCATCCTATTTCGCGCAGGAGACTCCCACTTCAACGACCAAAGGGAGTAAGTGGGAGAGGAATGCGCGTTCCCCCTTTCTTTTGTGTATGATATAATAAAGGCGTGGAGAAAACCGTTCAATAAAGGCACTCCAATAACTGCTACTCGATGTATGGAGTTGGTTACAGGAAACGTTGTAACCGTAAAACATCGAGCGTAGGTCCGTCTGTTGTGTGTGGAAGCCAAGTACTGCCAACAGACACACCGAGAGAATCGGTAACGATGCAGGCATGACCTGCGTCGTTGGGTAGTCGTCAACCTGCCCCTGATGCAACCCCAAGTCAAGGAAGGAGGAAGAAGTCCGTTTGCACTTCTGGGGAGTTGCAAGCCCTCACTTCAAGCGTTAGCTAAGTGGGGGTAGTTGACCGCCAACTCTCCTATAAACCGTTTTCATCAACCTCATTATACAAGTTACTACTATACAAATAATGAAAATGATTTGAACAAATTGTGACAAAATTATGATACGTACGGCGAACCAGCTAATGCAAGCGCACGCAATTGCTTCACTTCATGCGGCGACAGTTCTCGATAATCTCCCGGATTCATCCCTTTCAAGTCTAAAAACGCATAACGTTCCCGCTTTAACTTTAAAACAGGATGTCCGATCGCTTCGAACATGCGGCGCACTTGACGATTTCTCCCTTCATGAATGCGAAGTTCAACGATCGCCGTCTGTTTCCGTTTGTCAATTGACAATACTTTCGCTTTCGCTGGCGCTGTTACCCCATCTTCTAGCGCAACACCTTTTTCAAGCCGTTTCACTTTTTCACGTGCTGGGATGCCTTTTACTTTTGCAATGTACACTTTTTCAATTTCATAGCGCGGGTGCATTAATAAATTAGCAAACTCCCCATCGTTTGTCAGCAGCAACAATCCAGACGTATCGTAATCTAACCGTCCGATCGGATAAATGCGCTTGTTTACATGTTTGAAAAAGTCAGTCACTACTTTTCTTCCCTTTTCATCTTTTACGCTACAAATTACACCGCGCGGCTTGTATAACAAATAATATACCGGCTCTTCGCGTTCGAGCGGAATGCCATCCACTTCAATGCGATCTTGTGGACTAACTTTCACCCCAAGTTCCGTCACAACTTTTCCATTTACTTTCACTTTTCCTTCGACGATCAATTGCTCTGCTTTTCTTCGCGATGCGATGCCAGCATGAGCAATTACTTTCTGTAATCGTTCCATTTCATTCACCTCACTATATAGTTTTACCATATTCGGTACAGGAGTTCAAAAATAAGAAAGGAGAAAGACGCACGAGATGCGACTTTCTCCTAGCCTCTCTTGCATAAGGGAAAAGAAAGAATAACAAAAGAAATAAGCAGTAACCAAACGATTTTCACTTGAAAAGACATATATAAAACGAATAATAAAACAAGACCAACCAAATAGAAAGCAATAGCTTTCCTTCTCATCGAACCCACTGTTTTATTTACAAACATGTAATGTAGCCATGAAATAAACAGATGAAACATATATAAAATCAAAAATATAGCTGTAAAAACAACAATACTTCCCGGACTACTCATCTCGTTAGAAAAAAGAGGGTGTTCAATCATCAGAAGTACCAAGCTATATACAAAACTTAAAATAAAGGATAAAACAGTAATATTTAGAATCAATCTCTTGTTTTCAGTCATTCCCCACACTCACACCAATCTAAACATTGTATTTTATTATTCAAACCAGTCGAGCCCGTATACTCTGATCATGTTAACAATATATCTGTCATCGGGCAACAAGCATATCGACCGCTTCATTTCCCAAACATCCATAATACAATAATAAATGATACAATAAAGCTAATGAGATCGGCAAGTAAGCCGACTTTTAATGCATCGCCCATTTTGCGAATGCCGACGGCACCAAAATAAACGGTGAGCACGTATAACGTCGTTTCTGTACTTCCTTGAATCGTGGAGGCTAACCGCCCGATAAATGAATCTGGTCCGTATGTTGCGATTAAGTCGGTGACCATGCCGAGCGAAGCGGTTCCTGAGATCGGACGAATGAGCGCAAGCGGAACGACTTCAGACGGCAGTCCGAGCGGGACGATGAACGGTTTTATATATGAAATAAAAAAATCAAGCGCACCGGAAGCGCGAAAAACGGAGACAGCAACGAGCATACCAACTAAATACGGAATGAGAGAAAAAGCGATTTGAATTCCCTCTTTCCCCCCTTCAACAAACGCCTCATACGTCGGCACACGCTTGTACGTTCCATGCAACAAAATGCAAGCGATTAAAATAGGAATAAGCCAAAGCGATAAAAATTGAATAACGTGCATCACAGTCCTCCTTTTTTCCGCCTCCGTATGTAAAACGCGCGGTCAATCATAATCGCTGATATTGTCGAAATAAGGGAAGCGACAAATGTCGTGCCAATAATTTCTCCAGGTGAAGCTGATTGATATGTCATGCGAATCGATATGACCGTCGCGGGAATAAGCGTAACGCTTGCGGTATTTAAAGCGACAAACGTAATCATCGAACGACTCGGTTCGTCTGTTTGACCGTTTAATTGCTTCAATTGCTCCATCGCTTTAATGCCAAGGGGAGTCGCAGCATTGCCGAGCCCAAACATATTTGCAATCATGTTCGATAATATATACCCGAGCGCAGGGTGGTCAGGCGGCACTTCCGGAAAAATTTTTTTCGCAATTGGTCGAAACAAACGGGCAAAAAACGAAAGTAGCCCAGACTGTTCGGCAATTTTCATTAAACCGAGCCAAAAAACGAGCACGCTAATTAAGCCAATGCTAATCGTCACCGCCTCTTTCGCCCCTTGAAACATCGCCTCGTTCACATCTTTCATCGTTCCGTTTATTCCCGCAAACAGAAGTCCAATAAGCAAAAGCGCAACCCAAATGAGATTAACCATCGCTGCCCACCCCTAACAGCCAATCAAAAAAAGAACGCTTTTTCTTTTCCTGCTTATAAAAAATAGGGGCGTCGTCAACTTTTTCGTTTCCGATGTATAGCTCAGCCCTTCCAACGACAGACGGCACGCCTGTCTCTTTCCAACGCTCTTGTGGACGAAGCAATTTTCGCTCTAAACGAATTAACGACTCTTCTTTTTTTGTGACCGGATATATAAAATCGCGTGCAACAAACAAATGATGATCATAAAAAGGATCGTCTATATCTTTCACAATCGTATCTGCTTTAATCTTTACAAGTTCATAATGCGCAAATCCATGCTCATACATCGCGATATGATCGTTCCAATCGTCCCCTGCGTTAATGGTGACCGCAATCAGTTCAAGACCATCTTTTGAAGCGGTTGTCACTAATGTACGCTTCGCTCGCTTCGTATACCCTGTTTTTCCACCTGTACAATATTCATATAAATGCGTCAATAGCTTATTTTTGTTACGCCAAACCCGATCCCAATCTTCTGTCGGATTTGGCGCACGATACAATTTCGTTCCCGATACTTCGCGAAATTGTTCGTTGTGCATCGCATACCGCATAAGTAGCGCCATATCATATGCAGTGGAATAATGATTTTCGGCATCGTCTAATCCGTGTGGGTTCGCAAATTGTGTATTTGTCATCCCGATTTCTGCCGCTTTTTCATTCATTAAAAACACGAAGCCTTCGACGCTACCGCCAACGTGCTCAGCGATTGCCACCGCTGCATCATTTCCAGAACGAAGCATAAGCCCATATACTAAATGTTTGAGCGCAATTTTCTCCCCTTGTTTCAAATAAATAGAGGACCCTTCTGTGCGAACCGCCCGTTCACTTACCGTCACAAGCTCTTCCCATTTTCCCGATTCGATTGCTAAAATGGCGGTCATAATTTTTGTGATGCTCGCAATGCGTCGTTTCGTATGGGCATCTTTTTCAAATAGCACTCGTCCTGTCGTTTGTTCCATTAAAATCGCGCTTTTCGCACTAACCGACATCGCCTTCGCTTCATTCGGAAAAAGCGAACAAAAAAAACAAAGCACGATCATCCATATGAACCATTGCCGTCGCATACACCCTCATCCCTTTGTCCGTTTTGTACAAGTGTATGCATAAGTACATGATGTATGACAAAAAGACCGCTACATGACGCGGTCTTTTGCTTTTACAAATCGTCGCGCGACATCTCCACGTTCAAGCTCCATCTTTAATCGCTCAAGCGCCTCTTCATCTACAAATGGCTTTACACGCTCAAGCCACGTTTGCACGTGATGAATATATTGTCGCATACAAACACACCTCCTTCGGCACCATATGCAATAAAAAAAAAGAAGCTGACACACGCAGCTTCTTATTGTGATTGAATCATTTTTGTTCGGTAGTCTGTTTCATAAAATTCGAGTTCTTCCCGCATCGTTTGAAAATCAGCCTCAATCGCATGGAGCAATTGTTGTAACGATGGAGGAGCAGGTTGTCTCAATTTAATTGAATGTCTTCCTGTATACGCTGAACGGCTATCTTCATACCATAAATCGCGCTTTGGCGTAAAAAATTCTGCCACACATGAATGATAAATTTTGTATAACGCCTGTTCTGCGGCGGCTTTCCGAAACGGTTCTTCTTGAAGGACGATGCGACATGCATCAATCCCTTCTTCACCATATACAGCTAAACGGCGTAAGTCCGCAAGCACCCCTTCATAATAATGGCGGTCTCCTGCGCATTCTTCTTGCATTTGCTCAATCGTCGTTTCGTTTAAATAACGAGTAATTTGTTCTACAATGCGACTCAACAATTGCTCGACTTGCTTCGTTTGGTTAAAAACAACAGTATTCCCCATCTCCATCCTCCTTTACGGTTGCGCAATAAATAAAAGCGGTGATTTCACATCGTACGCTTGTTGTTTCGCAAGCGACTCAAATACTTCGGGCAATTTCGCAAAGTCGATCGATGAAAAATAGCGACGAAGCTCTTCTTCCTCACTTATATATACACGTTTTCGCGTCCGAAGTGATGGATCGGCGAGCAAACAAACGAGCGCGACAATGTCTTTAAAATATACGTCTTTCCCACCTGCTTGAAATACAGGATCTTGTTCATACGGCGTCCATTGTGAAAAACGCTCATCGAAATATCGAACATATAACACACGCAACGTTCGCTCTGTTCCATCGTCGTCAACAAACGTTACTTCCGAACGGTTAAAAAAATCTTCCGACGTATTCGGCTGTGCTTTTTGCAGTTCATAGCCATGACAAGAAATAATTTTCACAAACAATACACCCCTTTTTTCAACAACGAAGCTACATTTATTTTACCATAAATCTCACATTTCGCACCCTCTCGACAAAAATCGGGAGGATTTTTTTATCTTCCTGTCGAATAAAACCTTGGAATACAAGGAAAGCAAAGGAGTTTGCTCATCATGGACGTTCAAATTCGGGCCATTTATGAAAGTTCTTATTTGAATATAATAAGCGCCCTGTTCAAAGATCTTGACCTTCCTCAGTTGATTGATCGTCTCGTTCCCGTGGATCCGCAATGCCAAACTCGAGCCAGCGATATCGTCAAACTAATCGTTCTGGATATCTTGAGCGGCCGGCAAGCGCTCGTTCATTTGGAACAATGGGCGCATGACATCGATTTGCCGAAGCTGATTCGGCCAGGGCTGGAGCCGTCTTGGTTCAACGACGATGCCATCGCGCGTCATTTGGATCGCCTGTATGAGGCGAATATCCATCAAGTCCTTTCGTCTTGCCTCGTGCAGATCTACAAGAAAGAAGGCCTCTCTCTTCGCGTCTTCCACGCCGATACGACGGACAAGACCGTTTATGGCGCGTATGAATCGGCCTCGCCGGATGCCTTGCAGATTACGCATGGCTACAACCGGCATCATCGTTGGCAAAAGCAGATCGGATTTGGGCTGATTGGCAACGAGGATGGCATCCCGTTTTATGGCGATGTACACGACGGCAACCTGCCGGATAAGACGTGGAATCCCGAGGTGTTGTCCCGTGTGCAGAAACAGCTGAAGCAGGCGAAGATCGAAGATGAATGGATTTATGTTGCCGATTCTGCCGCCATGACGAAAGACACACTGGCGCAAACGAAGGCCGCCAACGCCTTTTTGATCACAAGAGGCCCTTCTTCGCTCCGGATCGTCAAAACCGCGCTGGCTAAAGCTGATGCCCAAGACACGCCGTGGAGCGATCCGTTCTCCTTAGCGGAGAAAAACGGAGCCACCTACCGGGTGTGGGAAACGACATCGACGTACGAAGGTCATTCGGTCCGGTTGATCGTCGTTGAATCCAGCGCGCTCGACCAACGAAAAGGAAAGACGCTCGAAAAAGAGCGAAACCAAGAAGCAGAGCTTCTTCGGCAGAAACAAACCCAGTGGGAAAGCCGTCTGTTTTCGTGCCGGGAAGACGCCGAACAAGCCCTAGCGTCTCTAAAGACGTCCCTTCGTCTCCGGTTCCATCGCGTCGAGGCGTCGGTCGAAGCGATCGTGCGTCCGAAAAAACGGCGCGGACGTCCGAAAAAAGGGGCGGAACCGGACATGGAAACGCTGTACGCCCTTCGCTTGAACGTGGAATTCGACCAAGATGCGTGGGAACAGGCGAGACGGAAAGCGTCCCGGTTTGTCCTTGTCACGACAGTTCCGGAGGAATGGAAAGGTCAACCGATGGATGCGAAAGAGATCTTGAAGTTGTATAAAGGCCAAATCTCGGTGGAAATGAACTTCTCTTTCTTGAAAGACCCGTTCTTTACGGATGAGATTTACGTAAAAAAACCGGAACGGGTCGCGGTATTGGGCTATTTGTTTCTGTTGGCCTTGGCGATTTACCGCGTCTTCCAGCGCCGGGTGCGTCAGTTCATCACCCCGGAACACCCATTAAAGGGCGCGGGAGGCCGGAAACTGACCCGACCGACCGGACAAGCGATTTTTCAATTGTTTTGGTATGTCAGAGTCGTCCTGTTGGAACTGCCGGATGGACGAATTCAACGCGCGTTAGGTCAACCGCTCACGTACGAGCAGCGAAGGATTCTGCAAGGATTAGGGATGGACGAGAGCATTTACGTCTAATGGGATAAAGAACGACCAACGATGGTAAAAAAAGGATACCATCGCTTTTGGTGTTGGTTTAAAAGTTATTCTAAAAAACTGAATAAAAAATCCTTTTGTTCCGCCCTACCAAGGTGCGAAATATGAGATAAATTATGAATCATGCGAAAAATTTTATCATTACTATAAAAAGAAAAAACAGGCGCATAAAAGCACCTGTCTAATATTATTCATTAGTCAAAGTTTTTTGTTTAAATTTATAACGAGTAACCGCAAGAGAAGGATAGAAACGACACTTTGTTACCGTTACCTTTCCCTTTCTTTTTTTACACATAGCGTTTCTTTTAGCATAGAACAATATTTTTGTATCTCATCTTCATTAATCTCGTAAACATGATAGCCATTTTCTTTTTGTTCCATAATGAGATTCACTTGTTTCAAAAGATTTAAATGTCTTGAAACGGTAGCGACCGTAATATTTAATTGATTTGCCATCTCTTGCAACTTCATTTTTTCTTTATTTGCAATAAGTGACAGCATCTTCATACGAACGATTTCGGACAATGATTTGGAGATATCAGCAATATACTGAAGCCGACCTTCATCATATTTCATTCCTATCTGGTACCCACTTAAGGAGAGCTTCTTTTCATTCATACAATGTCTCATATCATAAATAATATGAAGTTCTCCAAGTCCCCAAACTAAAATAAACTTCGGCGACACAAAATACGAGGGATACAATTTGATTAACTTCGTCTCTTTCGTCGGAAACTGTTCTGGAATTGGATAATCGTACAATAGTCTTCGAACGATTTTCTCAATTCCCAACTCATTGAGTTCTGCATTCAACCGCTCATTCGCCTGACTCCAAAGAGGAGACAAAACGGGTTCAACATGGATGTAACATTGCCGATAAAATTGTTCCCAAAGATAGGTTAGCTCCTGTAAATACTGCCCATAGTTCTGTGCGAATTCCAACTGTTCGTCATTCACAAATCCGCCCAAAGATGTGATTTTCGAGCGAACTTCATCAAGGGGAGAATCGGTTTGCGTTAAACAAATCTCGATCTCCTTTTCAGACAAGTAACGACCGAATAAATAATACAAAAATTCATACGGGGACACACGACCGATATATTCCATGAGTTTTGAAAAAGTATGTGGAGCAGGCAAATCAACTAAAAATTCCGCCAGCTGCGCCCCATATTCATATCGACCATAAAACTTCTTCAACAATGATTCATGTTGTTGAAAGAACTTCTCAAAACGCGCAACTGGGAAATGAGTCTCATCCCCCATTTTTCCCGATGAAACGTAACACTTTCTTAAACATGCCATCATTTCAAATAAAGAAGAGGTCGATAATTCTACTTTACAATGTTGATTTACTTCTTCCATTGTGTATACAGCCATTTGACATCCCATACTTTCTGTTTTTATTCTTGAACAACTTGATAATTCAGATGTTCAACAAAATTGTCGCATAACCGCTGGCATTCTTCAACTGTCGATGAACAAATAATCACATGAGCAGAACGTGTATAAGAATCCACTGTTTTCTTTATATGATCCCCTACTTGATAGTAGATGGTCCAATCTCGGATATATTCTCGATTAACTTCTGTGGCAAGGTAAATCTGTCGCAACGCGCCCTCTGGAAACATAAAAAATTTGACAAGGCTTGCCTTTGTATAAATTGGTTTTACATCAAATGGCACTTGGTTCATATAAGATAAAATTCCCAACTCATACTGATTGAACCCAGACGCTAATTGATGCAAATAAGGGATAAAATCTCCCCCAGGTCTCGTATGCATTTCAATCACTACTGGTCTATCTTCTTCTACATCCCATTTGATCTCGATATGCCCCGGTCCATATTGGACATTTAACAAATGCAATGCTTTCATCACCACTTGTTCAATTCGTTTAACTTTTTGTTGTTCCAGTCTCGCAGGCACAATATGCCCAGTCTCAATAAAGTGAGGCTTTCCAGTTGTTTGCTTTTCAGTTATTCCTAGAATGAAATGGGTTCCTCTCCAAGACACCGTCTCCACACTATATTCCGGACCTTTAACATACGGCTCTAAGATCCATTCATGAGGATGATCTTGATTTCTCTTTAACCATTTTTCCCATTCCTGTTGATTGGAAATATAATTAATCTCTTTACTTCCAAATCCGTCAAGCGGTTTGATGATGGCCGATCTTGAATATGGGAACTTTTTAGGAAGAGCAGATACTTTGCCACTCACGACGTCTAATCGTAATTCTGGATCCCTCCACAAAATCTGGCGCATCAATCCCTTATTCCTCGTATTCACGACCGTTTCAAGTGAATTCGTTGGCAATTGTAGTCTTTCACTAATATAAGCAGCTGTTTCTAGCCCTAATTCTGTAAAACTTACGACAAGCTCCACTGTTTGATATAAATTCATGATTTCCTCAACAACACGAAATACTTCTGCTTTCTCTGCAATGTCACGAACATAAAATATGGCTTTGACCCACTGTGCTATTTCCTTGTCAATACTTGAATGCTGATCCGCCACAATAATTGGCTTCAACCCACATTTAGCCGCTGCTTCCGCCCCGTAACGACTTGCCCCTAAAATGATGATGTATTTATTCATGCACAATCCCCCATTCTAATAAATCCATCGCTTCTTGTATCGAAGTGATTGTGTTTTCCATACTATCTCCTTCTGCTATGACAAACCCTAATCTTTGGTAGCTGCTTTTAATTTCATTGGCCTTAAAAGGCAACTTTCCTATACTGATCCTTTTTACTCCCGCTACTTTTTGCGCTTTCTCCATCCCGCTAACCGTTTGATATATCCCCTGCTCAACAGGCAGGATAAACTTAATGGCGGCATAGCGTTGTCTAGTGATCGCTATCTCTTCAGATATCCCGAGAGTTTGTAAAACAACATGCCTAACCATATCCACCCCTGTAGCCAATTCTACTAATTCGGGGATACAGTCACCAGCCAGCCTAGGGTTGACTTCAACTAAATATAAGTTGTTTCCACGAACAAAAAATTCTATATGTGCTGCTCCATAGTTCAATCCCAATAAGTTCAGTAGCCTTTTGCATCTTTCTTCTAAATCATAAAAAGGATTTAATTTCGGACTCGTTACATGTCCACATTCAACAGCGTGAGAACCATACGTTTCTTTTTTCGTAACGGATATTAATTTCCATCCATCAATTGTGTACAACATCTCAGCTGAAAATTCTTGTCCTTCAATCCACTCTTCAATCAACCATTTCCTTTTCAGCTCATATCCACGCTCATTACGCTGTCTTTGCCATTCAAGACGCAGGGATAGTTCTAAATCGCGACGATTTTGACAAATCGTCACACCATTACTTCCACTATCATCGACAGGTTTGATGACACAGGGAAACGAGATCTCCAAATCTATGATTTCGTCAGGATGATGGATAATATGGAAAGGAGGTTGCAAAAACTCGCTAAAACATTGGCTTTCTAGATAAGTTCTCGTTATATGTTTATAACGTGCCCTTTTCAATGCTTCGATATCATGTCCCTTCACTCCCAAATAACTCGCTAATTCAGCAACTGGAATCAAGTGGTAGTCATCAAAAGCGAGGATTCCAGAAAAATTCACCTCAGACCGTACTAGTTCTTCTTTCATCCGCTCCGTATCATACGTATCGATAATAACGACTTGATCAGCAAAATTCAGCGGATGGTCATCTGTCATGGACTCATATTGTTCTAAATCCATCGTCCAAAAATGGATTTTATAACCTAGTTTTTTAGCGATTTTCATCGCCTTTGTACCAGTGCCTGTTGTATTCGTCTCGACAAATAACAAGTGCATCATCGCCAGTCCTTTCTTTCTACTTGATTTTTATTCATGAAGGAAGACATTTTTCTATATGATAGATGAAACATATAGCCAATAAAAATCATGGCACTTATCATAGCTAGATAGAAAAAGGTTTTCTGTCCAACATACTCATACAGATTCAGACCAACGAATCCACCGATAGACTCCCACACTCCCCAAAGCACCCCTGATACTCCGAAGGCCCACGAAGAGCTTAACATCCCCTTTTTTTCTACAATTTGATGATCAATGGTAGGCACCCAAATAATTTCCGCAATGCTGAACAAGATCACACCGACAAAGATGATCCAAAAATGATGTGAAATCCATAGCAAGAAATAAGATGTTGTGATAAACATCAAGGCCAGTGCGTACCAATACTCAATTCTCCATTTAGGCTGTATTTTTGGATACAACCCTTGGAGAACGATAATCGTCATCGCATTCACCGTAAAAAACAATCCAATCGTTTTTCCTGAAAAATGTTGTGAAGAGACAACAGGAAAAGTTGTAAATAGTTGTGTGTACAAAAACCAAAATATCCCGGAAAAAGAAATGAATTTTATAAAGATAAAAAAATCGGGAGTTGATTTGCTGTTTTTAACGAATTGTACGATATGAATCCCCTTCTCTGCATCCTCAATGGTGATACGAGGTAATAGTAACGAAACACCTCCGGCCAAAACATAACAAACAATCGCTGCAATGATGATACCAAAAGAATTCCAATCCAATAACCATCCACCTAGAAGAGGACCAATAGAAGCACCAACGTTAACAGCAATATTTAACAATGCAAACGCCCTTAACCGCTCATCTTCCCCTAATAAGGAAATATGTGTTTTTAAACTTACATTATAAAGCGAGAGCGATATTCCCAATAATAACACGATGACAAAGATGAATGTGTAAGATTGAATCAACGTTAACATTGTGAGCAACAAAGCCGATCCCCATAAACCAACAATAAGGCTATTTTTAATTCCAAGCTTATTAACAACTCCCCCAACCAATACATTCCCTGCTTTCGAGACAAACGTAAATGCCGCTACTACCACACTCATTTCCGTAATATCGAGATTTTTTATTCTCACTAGCCATAAAGAAAGTAGTGGAACATACACAAAAAAACCTATGGAATTGAACACCCTAATACCAAACGTTAAAACTCCCTCATTAACCTTAGGAAACATATGTGACCCCTCTCGTCAGCTCTTTGCATACTGCTTCAATAATATTAGCTGCTTCATATATATCTTTTTCAGTAACATTTCTACTAACTACAATCCTTACTGTGTCAGATAACCAAGGGAATAAAAGCACCCCCTTTTTCTTACATCTATCGACAAACTGCCATGAGTTTGTGTGAAGATTATTTACATGAAAAAAGATCATATTTGTTTCAACAGCATCTGGATCAATGGACAAACCTTCTATTTCTGATAACATCATAGCTAACTTTTTAGTAAGCAGATGGTCTGTACACAAATGTGATATATGATGCTTTAAAGCATGTAACGCCGCAGCTGCATACATACCTATTTGATGAAATCCCGCTCCAAACTGTTTTCTGTAAATCCTTGCTTTGCTGATCATTTCTTTTTTACCCATAAGCATCGATCCAAACGGAGCACCAAGTCCTTTCGCAAAACATATACTAAGTGAATCTACAAATTTTGCATAGTCGCTTAATGGAATGTTCATCGCTACATGTGCATGAAATAACCTTGCTCCATCCATATGTAAAGATATGTTCTTCTCTCTCGTGAACTCATACAATTGTTTGATTTCTTTAAAAGGAAATATTTTTCCCTGATAATAGTTAATCGTATTCTCGATAGAAACTAATTGAGGAGAAGCATAAAAAGGACCTCTAGGCTTAGAATGAATTAATTCGTCAACATGTTCGACTCTTAGAATGCCATCTTCTGTTCTACATGTATGCAAAACAGCTCTACTTAACATAGCAATTGAAGAACTTTCGTAAAAGTTTATGTGATAATTGGCTTCTGTAATCACCTCATTTCCTTCCATTACTTGTGATTTAATAGCTAATTGATTAGCCATTGTGCCCGTTGGAACAAATAGAGCGTCTTCCACACAGAATAATTGTTTACAGTATTCCTCCAATTCAATAACACTTCCATCTTCTCCATAACAATCATCACCAACTATCGCATGAGCAATAACATTTCTCATTTCTTGAGTCGGTAACGTCAACGTATCGCTTCGCAAGTCAATCACTGATTATCCTCCTCACAATTACATAATTACATTATTACGTAATTACGTAATTACGTAATAATGTTACTATTGATTCTTTTTTTTGTCAATAAGTTTAAAAATAAAATACTTTTCATCTCCAACGTGAGAAATCATTATTAGAGTTGAGCCAGCAATCTAAAAAATTTTCTTCTCAAAAAGAAAAAACAGGCGCACAAAGGCACCTGCTTACTTTCCAGGCAAAATACCGATTTCGTATAAAAAGATCGCTAAACATAACGCACCGATCAGGCTTGGGAGCCGAATATGCATCTTCACTTTTTTATCCAAAAGATCGTAACGCTTGCTCACCTTCCCACTTAATATAAACACAACAGCAACAAAAATAGCGAGAACGGCACTTTTCAACCATTCTTCCAAAAACAAAAACAAAAATAAAAAGGGGCCCAAAGAAAAAACGAAAACTCATCCCCATCACCTTTGATTTACTCATTCGCTTCTTGCAGTTGTTCGTTGAGGCGTTCGAAAAATAAGTCGGCTTCGCGTTCTTCCCCTTGCTCGTCCCATTCTGGAAGAGGAGGAAGTTCGTCTAACGTCTTTAAGCCAAAGTAGTCTAAAAACTCCTTCGTCGTTCCATATAAAATCGGGCGACCTGTTCCTTCTGCGCGACCTACTTCTTTAATTAACGCTTTTCCTAATAGGGTTTGAAGCGGTTTATCGCTTTTAACACCGCGAATGTGCTCAATTTCTGCGCGCGTAATCGGTTGGCGATAGGCGATGATCGCTAACGTTTCAAGCGCTGCTTGTGACAACGATGACGTCGTTGGTGACTCAACAAGTTTTTGCAAATATGGAGCACATTGTTTTTTCGTCACAAGTTGAAGCGTTCCTGCCATCTCGACGACCATAATGCCACGCTCCGCTACGTCATACATATGCTTTAATTGTTGCACAAGTTCATATACACGTTCTTCTTGAATATCAAGCACATCAGCCAGTTGCTTGTATGTTAATCCTTCTTCTCCGGCAGCAAACAATAGCGCTTCCATTATCGCTAGTTCATTCATATCGATCACCTTTTCGTCGAATATATAAATCAGCAAAATTATTTTCTTGTTCAACAATAATTTCATTTCGTTTCATAAGTTCAAGCAACGCTAAAAACGTCACGACAATTTGCTCGCGATCGTCATACGGAAATAAATCGTAAAAGTTCATTCGCTCTCCATGTTTTAATATGTGTAAAATCTCTTCCATCCGTCGTCCGATCGGAATTTCTTGACGCGCTACTTTCGTATGAAGCGGTTTTTGTAATTTTTTCCGCCGCAACAATTTCGCGAGCGCCCCAAGCATATCATACAAATCAACATCGAGCACAAGCGGTGCACCGTTTTTCGCATAAGCCGTTAAATCGCTTGGCGGCTTCGTAAATAAAAGCGCTCGCTCTTCTTCTCGCTCGCGCAACTGTTTCGCTGCTTCTTTAAACTTTTTATACTCGATTAACTGTTGCATTAATTGCTCACGCGGGTCTTCTTCGATAAATAATTCTTGATCCTCCAGCGTTTCTTCATGTTTTGGCAACAACATTTTACTTTTCATTTCAATAAGCGTTGCCGCCATTACTAAATACTCGCTCGCTACATCAAGTTGCAATTCTTTCATCGCGTGAATGTAAGCCATATATTGCTCTGTAATTTGTGCCACAGGAATATCATAAATATCAATTTCATAGCGATGAATTAAATGGAGCAATAAATCAAGCGGTCCTTCAAATTGATCTAATTTTACATGATAATGCACATTCATCCCACCTTTATTCATAAGTAATAGTATAATACAGGTAAGCATATGAAAAAAGGGGGGCTTTCGCTTGTATCCAAGGGCATATATCGAATATTTACTTCATTTTCACGCTACGCGCGATTATTTTGAATGCCATGAAGTGCTAGAAGAACATTGGAAACAAACAGGCGAACATGTATGGGTCGGCCTCATTCAGCTCGCTGTCGGGATGTATCATTATCGCCGAGGAAATATGATTGGAGCAAAACGAATGTTTACAAAAGCATTAAACACATTCGAAAGAGAAAAGCAAGCATATGAAGCGCTAGGCATACATGTAGAACAACTCATTGCGCTTATTCATACATATGTAGAGCGAATCAATCATGGACAACCGTATGAAAGCACTTGCTTGCCAATCATTGATGCTTCCTTGTTGCATATATGTCAACAACAGTGCGATCAAAAAGGGCTAATATGGGGGAAAAAAAGCGACATGTCAAACGAATATATCATCCATAAACATATGTTGCGCGACCGAAGCGACGTCATCGCTGAACGCGAACGGCAAAAACAAAAAAGACAGGGACGCTGATCCCTGTCACTGTTCACATTTATCCAAAAACGGAGCGGTCGTGTCATTGGCACATAACGACTTGTTTGGATACAATTCTTTTAACGCTTTCACCATTTGCTTTCCAATCCCTTGGTGGCGATGGGACGGATTAACGCTAATATGTTGCACTTCAACCGCATGTTCGCGCACAATCACACCGATAATGCCAATAAAATCTTCGTCTTGCTTCCATAAAAACAGCTGCCAATCATCGTTTGTCTCGTAGTTTTTCATCGTTTGTTGCAACTGCTTTAAGTCTTTTTCATTTGGCATAAACGACAAAAGACCCATCGCAATTTTCTCATAGTTTTTTCGATAGCGAACTAGCATATGAATCCCTCATTATCGACAAGACTTATTGTTTACTCGCTATTGCTATTATAAACGGTCTTGTCGCTTTTTTAAACATTTTTTATCGCGAGCATATTAAGAAAATGTACGCATCACATTCGCCATTTCAATGGCGCTGAGCGCTGCTTCCCATCCTTTATTTCCGGCTTTTGTCCCAGCGCGTTCAATCGCTTGTTCAATCGTATCTGTCGTCAGCACGCCAAAAATAACAGGGATTCCTGATGAAAGCGCCGCATGAGACGTTCCTTTCGCTACTTCATTACATACGTAATCGTAATGGCTCGTTGCTCCGCGAATCACAGCACCAAGCGTAATGACAGCATCATATTTTTTCGACTCCGCCATTTTTTTCGCGACAAGCGGAATTTCAAACGCTCCTGGCACCCAAGCGACGTCGATATCATGTTCCGTTACCCCATGACGTTTCAAGCCATCGAGCGCACCACCGAGCAACTTGCTTGTAATAAACTCATTAAATCGCGCAACAACAATGCCTATTTTTAATCCTGTTCCGACTAAATTTCCTTCATATACGTTCATTTTTTCTCCTCCTTAAAAATGCAACATATGTCCTAGTTTTTCGTATTTTGTGCGCAAATAGCGCTCATTATGGCGTTTGGCTGGCATTTGTAGCGGCACACGCTCTACCACTTCTAAGCCGTATCCTTTCAGTCCGGTAATTTTCCGCGGATTGTTCGTCAACAAACGCATTTTTGTCACACCTAAATCTTTTAAAATTTGCGCGCCAATTCCATAGTCGCGCAAGTCTGGGGCGAAGCCGAGCTTTTCGTTTGCCTCGACCGTATCATAGCCTTGCTCTTGCAACTTATATGCGCGCAATTTGTTTAACAAGCCGATACCGCGACCTTCTTGGCGCATATATAACAATACCCCTCGACCTTCTTCTTCAATTTGTGCTAACGCTGCATGAAGTTGAGGACCACAATCGCAACGATGAGAGCCGAATACATCGCCTGTCAAACATTCGGAGTGGACACGTACGAGCACAGGTTCATCTGGGATGATTTCCCCTTTCACGATGGCAATATGTTCTTTCCCATCTAACGTATTTGAATATCCGATCACTTTAAATTCACCAAAGTCCGTTGGCAACGTAATTTCCACTTCGCGTTTGACGAGCTTTTCTTTCCGGTTGCGATAGGCGATTAAATCTTTAATCGTAATCATTTTCATATCGAATTGTTCCGCGATTTTCTTTAAATCAGGCACGCGCGCCATTGTTCCGTCATCTTTTATAATTTCGCAAATAACGCCTGCTGGCTTTGCCCCGCAAAGACGGGCTAAATCGACCGCAGCTTCCGTATGTCCGGCGCGACGCAATACCCCACCTTTCTTCGCGACAAGCGGGAAAATATGACCTGGGCGTTTAAAATCGCTTGCTTTCGCTTCTGGATTTAACATTTCTTGAATCGTCAACGAGCGCTCAAACGCGCTAATGCCTGTCGTTGTCGCTTTATGGTCAATGCTGACGGTAAACGCTGTACCATGCGCATCTGTATTATGATTAACCATCGGCGCTAAATCGAGCCGATCAGCCAGTTCTTCGGTAATCGGGACACACACAAGACCACGACCGTGTGTAATCATAAAGTTAATGACTTCCGGCGTTGCTTTTTCCGCAAGCGCTACAAAATCCCCTTCATTTTCACGATCTTCATCATCGCAAACGATAATAATTTTTCCTTGCATTAAATCATAAATCGCCTCTTCAATTGTATGAAACATTTCGCTCACCCCTTATATCCGTGCTCTTGTAAAAATTGCATCGTCAATCCTTCACGCTTTCCACCAACGAACTGTTCAACATATTTTCCAATGATGTCACATTCAATATTGACAATATCGCCAACTTTTTTTGCTCCTAAAATCGTCGCTTCACGCGTATGCGGAATGAGCGAAATTGTAAACGTTCGGTCCGTTAAACCGAAAATCGTTAAGCTTGTGCCATCGACAGCAACTGATCCCTTTAAAATCATATATTTACGTAAATGGCTTGGCACCTCAATATCATAATAAACAGCGTTTGCGACAGGCTGCTTACGAATGATGCGTCCAATGCCGTCAACATGCCCCGAAACGAAGTGCCCACCAAAACGACCGTTTGCTGCCATTGCGCGCTCTAAATTGACTTTCGCTCCTACTGTAAGCGTTCGAAGCGATGTTGCTCGCACCGTTTCAGGCATGACATCGACAGTAAACAAGCGATCTGTAAATGACGTCACAGTTAAACAAACGCCATTGACAGCAATGCTGTCACCGAGCTGCACGTCTTGTAACACTTTTTGTGCCCCGATCGTGAAGACGATCGCTTCCCCTGTTTGTTTCATTTGTTGAATCGTGCCGATTTCTTCAATAATTCCTGTAAACATCGCGATCATCCTTTAGCAACGATTTTTATATCTGGTCCGATCCTTTCGACATGTTTCACTTGTAAACGAAGCGCATCCATCATTCGTCCAAACCCTTCTCCGCCGATTGCTGAAGGTGCTTCATTCCCCCCAATCAACATCGGTGCGATATACGCAATCACTTGTTGAACGGAACGCGAAGATAAAAAGCTGCCGTGCACATGCGCTCCACCTTCAACAAATATGGACATGACGTTCCGTTTGCCAAGTTCATGTAAAAGTGATGGAATATCAATTTTATTTTCATTCATACGAATGATGTGTACGCCGGCATGTTCGTATGGCTTCATTTGCTCCTCTGTCACATGTTGGCCGACGACGATCCATGTTGGCGCCTTTTGATCTGTGATGACATTCGCGTGAAGCGGTGTACGTAAATGTGTATCGAGAACGATTCGAATTGGTTGCTTTCCTTCATACCCAAAACGAACGGTTAAGCTTGGATCATCTGCTAAAATTGTGCCGACACCGACAACGATCGCATCGTGCATACGTCGCTCGCGATGCACGTCACGCCGCGCATCTTCCGACGTAATCCACTTGCTTTCGCCCGTTTTTGTTGCAATTTTCCCATCTAAGCTCATCGCATACTTTAACGTCACATACGGTGTTTTCGTTGAAATATAATGAAAAAACATTTCGTTTAACGCATCCGCCTCTTCTTTCAACACTCCGACGGTGATGTCAATTCCTGCTCGCTTTAATTTTTCAATGCCTTTTCCTGCCACGAGCGGATTTGGGTCCGTCGTCGTCACAACGACGCGCTTCACCTTTTTTTCAATTAACAAATCAGCACAAGGGGGCGTTTTTCCGTAATGGCTGCATGGTTCAAGCGTCACATAAACGGTTGCTCCTTCCGCTTTCTCGCCCGCCATGCGCAAAGCGTGTACTTCTGCATGTGGCTCTCCTGCTTTTAAGTGTGCGCCAAAGCCGACAATTTCACCATGTTTTACAACAACAGCCCCAACAAGCGGGTTCGGTGACGTTTGTCCGCGAGCTGATTGCGCTAATTGTAATGCGAAACGCATATATTGTTCGTCCATCTCGCACCACCTTTCTTTCTTTATAAAAGATAAAAACCCTAGGAACGACGTCCTAGGGCAAGATGTATGTAAAGATCGCCTTTTTTGCATAGCAAAAATGACCCACCGCCAAGCTTATTTTTTCAATAAGTGGCGTGAGTTTTGGCAATCCTTCTCCCATCCAGACTATACTGTCGGCTCCGGAATCGCACCGGATCATGCCTTAACGGCTCGCGGGCTGAGAAACATCTGTTTCATTACCGCCGGTCGGGAATTTCACCCTGCCCCGAAGGATGCGTTTATTCCATTTTTATTCATTATAGCACAATAAAACGAAATGTCTATTACTTTGCAATAAACAGCCAATACATTGCTCCCCAAACGAAACTAACGAGTAAAAGGATGAAAAATAATACCCAGTTTTTTTTCATCGCTTCATCGTCCCTTTTATTGTTCGTCCCACACCTTTACTTCTTTCATGACATCACCATTTTTCATCGCCTTTACAACATCCATTCCAGCGGTGACTTGACCGAATACGGTATGCACACCATCTAAATGCGGCTGCAGCTCATGGCAAATGAAAAACTGGCAACTTCCTGTATCACGTCCGCGATGCGCCATCGATATCGCACCTTCGATATGTTTATGCGGATTGTTATCTGTTTCACACGGAATCGTATAACCTGCATCGCCTGTTCCGTTTCCAATCGGGCAGCCACCTTGACTTACAAATCGCTTAATGACGCGATGAAACGTCAGCCCGTTATAAAATCCTTCATTCGCTAGTTTTTCAAAATTCGCAACCGTTGTTGGCGCTTCATTTTGGAATAGTTCAAACTCCACCTTTCCGCCGTTTTCCATTAAGATATATCCTTTTTTCTTCATGAAACTTTTCCACCTTTCTATCGTAAAAACAAACGTAACTTCATTTTACTATATTTCTCTTCTATGTTCACGCAAATGTTTGTACAATAGTATGGAAGATGTTGAAGGAGGTTATGAAATGAAGAAGTGGTTTACGATATTTATTTTATTGCTGTTTATGATCCCATCGGTTAGTTTAGCAGATGCGATTGAAGGGGACGTCATTATTACGCTCGGCGAAAATTTAACAGAACAGCAAAAACAACAAATATTAAAAGAAATGAATGCGCCAGACAACGCTGAAATCATTACGGTTACAAATGAAGAAGAGCATAAATATCTCGGCGGCATTATTCCGAAAGGACAAATTGGAACGAAGGCTATTTCATCCTCGAAAATTACGATTGGGGCACCTGGTTCGGGGTTGCAAGTCGAAACGAATAACATTAACTGGGTAACAAAAGAGATGTATATGAATGCGCTCATTACTGCTGGAGTAAAAGATGCAGTCATTTACATTACTGCACCGTTTCCTGTATCGGGAACAGCTGCGTTAACAGGGTTAATGAAAGCGTACGAACTTTCATCAAATGAAGCGATCCCGGACGAAGTAAAAAAAGTAGCGAACGAGGAAATGGTGAAAACAGCACAGCTTGGCGAATCAATCGGAAATGACAAAGCGGTCGCACTGCTTGCGAAAATTAAAGAAGAAATAGCGAAAAATCCACCGCAAACAGATGCAGATATGCGTGCGCTCATTGAGCGGATCGCTCAAGAGCTTGGCATTACGTTAACAGAAGACGAAATAAACAGTTTGCTTTCTTTATTTAACAAAATGAAAAATGTGAACATCGACTGGAATCAAGTGAACGAACAGCTTGCTCAAACGAAAGACAAGCTATCTGCTTTTTTACAAACAGAAGAAGGTCGAACGTTTATTCAGCGTATCGTCGACATTTTACGAGAAATATGGAACGCCCTTCGCGGAGCATTTGGGGCATAAAAAAATAACCGAGGTTGTCGCCTCGGTTATTTTTTTACTTTTGTCTTAAGTGGCAAATCGAGTCGAATTAAATCTTCATACGTTTCACGCTTCACAACAAGCTGTGCTTCACCGTCTTCAACAAATACGACCGCCGGACGCGGAATGCGATTATAGTTATTTGCCATCGCATAGCCGTAAGCTCCCGTACAAAAAACAGCTAAATAATCGCCCGGTTGCGCTTTCGGAAGCGGTAAATCCCAGATGAGCATATCGCCTGACTCACAACATTTCCCTGCAATCGCCACAACTTCTTCACAATGGTCATGCATCCGATTCGCTAGCACTGCTTCATATTTCGCTTCATATAGCGCAGGTCGAATGTTGTCGCTCATTCCCCCATCTACCGCAACATATTGACGAACGTTTGGCACCTCTTTACGCGAGCCAATCGTATAAATCGTTGTTCCAGCATCACCGACAAGCGAACGCCCCGGCTCAATCCAAATTTCTGGGAATGGTAAATGAAATGAGGCTACGTTCCGTTTCACTTCTTCAATAATTTGTTCGACGTACTGTTCCGGTGCGAGCGGATCATCTTCTTTCGTGTACCGAATGCCAAAACCGCCGCCAAGATTGACAACTTTCGCAGTGAAATGATGCATATCACGCCATATAGCAAGCTTTTCAAATAATTTTTTCGTCGCAAGGACAAAACCAGTCGCATCAAAAATTTGCGAACCGATATGACAATGAATGCCAAGCACATGAATATGGGAAGAAGCGAGCGCACGCTGTAACGCTTCATCTGCTTGTCCGTTATGCAAATCAAATCCAAATTTCGAATCTTCTTGCCCTGTTAAAATATAGTCGTGCGTATGGGCCTCAATGCCTGGCGTGACACGTAATAAAATCGGCATCGTATATTTATGAGTGCGACAAAGTTGTTGCAACATCTCTAACTCATAAAAATTATCGACGACAATACAACCGATTTTTGCTTCAACCGCCATTTGTAACTCTTCTTCGCTTTTATTGTTGCCGTGAAAATGAATACGTTCGACCGGAAATCCAGCAGCTAACGCGGTATACAGCTCACCGCCCGAGACGACATCGAGAGATAATCCTTCTTGTTCCATTAATTGCACGATCGCTATTGTCGAAAACGCTTTGCTTGCATACGCGACTTGTGCACGTACACGATGTTTATCAAACATACGCTTAAACGCCCGGGCACGCTCGCGAATAAGGGCAACATCATAAATGTAGAGTGGGGTTCCGTATAGATGAGCTAAGTCAATCGTATCTACGCCGCCAATTTCTAAATGACCCCGTTCGTTTATTCCCATCGTTCCGTGCATAATTATACATCCTCCTGATGACTCCGAAATAATTAAAGAAAACGTACCATAAATTTTGGTACGTTTCAACCTTTTTATGTCGATTGTTTTTGTTTATTTTGCGGATGTACGATGCTTGGGCGAATTGAAGAACCAGCTACAGATCGACGCACAATAATTTGCATAAAGGCTCCGGGATCAAAGGGAATAAACGGCCATAAATATGGAGTATTCAACGAGCGAATGTTCGCAAGGAAAAGTAAAAACACCGTAACGCCAATCATAAATCCTGGGACGCCAAACAACGCAATGACCACTAAAAATAAAAGACGGAAAATTTTATTTGCAATGCTTAGTTCATAGCTCGGTGTCGCAAAAGAACCAATCGCAGCAACAGACACATATAAAATCACTTCCGGCACAAACAGCCCGACGTCAATAGCGATTTGTCCAATTAACGCCGCCGCAATTAAGCCCATCGCTGTCGATAGCGGTGTTGGCGTATGGATTGCAGCCATACGCAAAAACTCAATACCAATATCAGCAATGAGAAGTTGCACAAAAATCGGGATATTTGTTTTTTCATTCGGACCGATATATGATAATTTTTCTGGCAATAACGAAGGGTCAAGGACAAATACAAACCAAAGCGGGAGTAAGAAAAGTGAAGCAAAGATGCCTAAAAACCGCACCCATCGTACAAACGTTCCTACAGCTGGCGATTGCCGATATTCTTCCGCATGTTGAACGTGATGGAAATACGTCGTTGGTGTAATGATAACGCTTGGCGACGTATCAACCATAATAATCACATGCCCTTCTAACAAATGAGTCGCTGCGACGTCAGGTCTTTCTGTATAACGAACGAGCGGATACGGGTTGTATCCTTGTTTCACTAAAAATTCTTCAATTGTTTTATCTGCCATCGTTAACCCATCAATTTTAATTTCGTTTAATTCCTTCTTAATGAGTTCAACAAGCCCCGGATTGGCGACATCCTGAATATAGGCGATACAAATGTCCGTTTTTGAACGCTCACCCACTTGCATCATCTCAAAGCGAAGCCGTTCATCACGAATGCGTCGGCGAGTGAGTGCTGTATTGATGATAATATTTTCAACATATCCGTCACGTGCCCCGCGCACCACTTTTTCTGTATCTGGTTCCTCAGGCGAACGTCCTGGATAACTGCGGACATCAACAGCAAACGCTTTCGCCTCTCCATCAATAAACAATAAAATTAAACCCGTCAACAAAAAGTCGACCGCTTCATCTAAACTTTTTACTGGATTCACCTGTTGATGGACGAGACGGTTTTCAATAATTTCAGGCAACTTTACTGATTGTCTCTCGCGATCGTTCACTTGAACAAGCATTTCAAGTAACTCGATAATATATTGTGTATCACAAAGCCCATTACAATAATATAAATGAACGTCTGTTTTTAAAATGTGTAGCTTGCGAACACCTAAATCGAAGCTCGTTCCAACTCCGATGGCGTTTTTAAAAAACTGTTCGTTTTCACTCAACTTCGAAGAAATCGGTGTGCGATTTTCTGTTTTCATCGCGTTTGCTCCTTTCAAGAATATATTCAATGGCTTTTCGCGTAATCGGACAACCGTTGCGAATATCGTCACGACGCCTCATTTTTCCGATGTCACCGATTCCAACGATGATAGGAATCGGCAAATCATCTAAACAATAGACGGTATCGCCATTGATCCGACCGAATTCCCACTCGCGAATACCTTCTTTATCGACACCGTACGTTGTGAAGTTCCCATCATAATCAATGCAAATATTTACTTTCGTCCACTCTTGATTGTTCGTATCAGACGCCACCGCTATCGCTCCGAGCACATCAATCTGTTCATGTGTTGCAACATAGCGAAGCGCTTGTTCTCCCGCTCCTTCACCGATAATGCCACTATCATCAAACATAACAAAAACAGGGTCATACGGCGTTTGCAAAATAAGTTCAACAAGCTGTTTTCCTGTCAACTGTGATGGGTTGCCTTGTGATTGGCTAATGCAACGAGCGCCAAATTGTTTTGCGAGCTTCTCGAGTGCACGTTGCACATGTTGATCTCCGTCTGTCACTAAAATAACTTTCCTTTTTTTCATTTCATCCGTCCTCTCGGCTTACAAACAACAGCGGTCACCCATGCTATAGCGATCGGAAAAGAAAGAAAAAAAACGATATTTGTAAAGTCCCCTGTTTTCACCGCTTGTATACAAGAAGCACCAACGTGAACAAGCGTCATCTCGATCCCCGCATGCGCCAGTGATTGCATAGGGTCGTATAAACTTGTCGCTTCGAGCGCCACGCCAATAAGCAAAAATATTGTCACTAGGCGAGTGAATGACCATTTTATAAGCAATAATTGCCCGATAAGCGATAACATACCGCCAATGATAAATGCGTATACGTACTCCATTTTCACGTCACCGCTTCAATCGCAATCGCATGAGCGATCGCCGGAATCGTTTGATTTTGCTTCATCATCGTACTATTAAATAATGCTCCCGTCGCAACAACGAGCATCGTCTTTATTTTTCTCTCCCTCATTTTCTCAAGAAAATAACTGTACGTTACAACAGCACAACATGCACATCCGCTTCCACCTGCAAATGCTTGTTGTTCCGTATCGTAAATAAGCACACCACAGTCATCGTATCTCTCACTTAAGTTCATACCTGCATCATAGCATAACGACTTTAATTCACTACTCCCAACTTTTCCTAAATCCCCTGTGATAATCACATCATACGCTTCGATCGAAAGCCCACAGTCTATCAAGTGTTGCCTAATCGTTGCAAATGCTGCTGGTGCCATCGCTCGTCCCATATCGAGCGGATCCGTCACACCGCTATCGATCACGCGTCCGATCGTTGCCGTGCGAATCCGAAATGGCGAACGTGTCGTACTTAATAGCGCTGCTGCTCCTCCTGTTACAGTCCACGATGCGCTTTCCCCCTTTTGAACGCCAATTGTCGTCGGGAAACGAAATTGACGTTCCGCTGCACCATAGTGACTGCTTGTTGCAACTAGCACGCGGCGAGCAAACGCACCATCAATGAACGTACTAGCCACAAGCATGGCTTCCGTCATCGTTGAACAAGCGCTAAATACACCTAAAAATGGAATATGTAATTCACTTGCAACATAGTTCGCAGTAACCGTTTGATTCAGTAAATCCCCCGCGATAAATAAATCGACATCGTGCGTTTGTACTTTTCCTTTCGTTAAACAAATCATAATCGCTTCTTTCATAAGTCGCCGTTCCGCGAGCTCCCAACTTTGTTCACCGCAATATAAATCGTCGTAAGCACGATCAAATGATGAACCGATCGGACCTTCACGCTCTTTCGGTCCAACGACGGTACCGCTCGATTCGATATAAATGTTTTTCTCAAATACAATCGTTTGCTCTCCGATTTTTTTCATCGAACCCCCCCTTATAAAAACAACGCTGCAACGTATGATGCAACAACTAATGTGACAATGATACTCCCGCCAACAGAAAGCATATGTTCTGCTATTCCCTCATTGCGATACTCAAGAGCGCTAGCACTCCATATGTTTGCTAGACTCATCATCGGTACAATCATTCCCGCCCCTGCAAATTGTGTCAATCGGCGATAAAATCGGATTGGCGTAAATATCGCAGCACATACCATCAACGTCCCGTTCATCCAGCGAACGGCTTCCGCTTCACCCATATGAAACAATATGATGTACATATCGCGAAGCGCTTGGGCAACGACCGCAATGAATCCACCGACTAAAAAAGCTTTCAACATACGCCTCCTCCTAGCGATCAACGAAATATATCCAATGGAAAAGAGAGCCCGCCACTTTACCAAATACCATTGCCATGAGTAACATGACAATTTGTTCGTCGATACCAAGCCGTTTTGCTAAAATCGGAAACACATTTAACACTTCCGTTAATGCCGCAGCAAGCATACCGACGAACACACCGCTCAATAAACCAATGACACTTGTCACAATTGGCGGAAAAGAAAGCAACGGATCGCGCAAGCTAATCCAGCTACTTACAACCGCACCAAGTACAACACCCCGTTCATACGTCGCAATCCATTTCATCGTTTTTGTGAGTTGGGTCAAGCGTGGAATAACACCGAGAACAGTTAAAAACGCAACAAAACCAGAACCGACAGCTAGCCCTCCTGCCAATCCAACAAAAGCTACAACAAACTCACGAATCATCATCCATTCGCCTCATCACCTCTTTATTTTCATGCATAATGACATATTGATCGAGCGATTGTTGGTATTGAAACATCTCAACTTCAAGTGGGCTCGGTTCTTCGTTAATTCGCTTTTTAAAAAAGTGATTAAAAAATAAAATCATACCAAGTCCAAGCCCGAGTGAATACGGAATTTGAAACCATAACGGTTTTTCTACTTCTTTCCCTGTAATTACCCGATACAGCCGTTGTTGTACTTGCTGCATGCTTACATCTTCATGAAAGTTCATAATCGCAAGACCGGAGCCAATGAATAGAAGAAGCCATACGATTGGGACGTACAAATACCCCCATCGCTTTTCCTCATAAACGACTTCAACGATCGTTTGCGACGGTCCAAGTGATTGAATATCGTCTTGAGGAACAACGTTCATTAACGCTTTCATCACATGCATCACATCGATAATGACAATGTTGCGATCTTTTTTCTGCACCGTATAAATAGGAGTTTGTACAATATCATCGATTCGTTTTGTTGCGACAACTTGTGCCACATCCCCTACCCGAATCGTTGCATTCGGCTTCACTTGAATACGATGACGCATTTTTAAAAAAATGGTTTCTTTCATGATCGACACCTTGCTTCCATCATTGTATCTATAGTATGAGATACGACTCGCATCCATATGCATAAAAAGCCCGAACGGACTTATTCATCCATTCGGGCTTTCATTTGTTGCAATATTTTCTTCTCTAAACGAGACACTTGTACTTGAGAGATGCCTAATCTAGCTGCCACTTCTGATTGGGTTTGGTCTTTATAATAGCGCAAGTAGACGATGAGTCGCTCTCGTTCATCTAGCTCTTCCATTGCCTTTTTTAATGCGATTTTGTCAAACCAAACGTCTTGCTCGTCCGCAATTTGATCAAGCAACGTAATCGGATCACCGTCGTTTTCGTACACCGTTTCATGAATGGACGTCGGTGAACGGACAGCTTCTTGAGCTAGCACAACATCCTCGGGTGAAATTTGCAAAAACTGTGCAATTTCATTCACCGTTGGGACGCGACCGTTTTGTTTCGACAATTCGTCTTTTGCCTTTCTAATTTTATTGCCAATTTCTTTTAATGAACGGCTCACTTTGACGGACCCATCATCGCGAATGAATCGTTGAATTTCCCCAAGAATCATCGGTACCGCATACGTTGAAAATTTGACGTCGTAAGATAAATCAAATTTATCGACCGATTTCATTAAACCGATGCAACCGATTTGAAACAAATCTTCAGGCTCGTATCCGCGGTTTAAAAACCGCTGCACAACCGACCAAACAAGCCGCATATTTTTTTCAATAATCTCATCGCGCGCTTGCTGGTCACCTTGCTGGCTCCTCCGAATCAATTCTTTGATCTCATGGTCTTTGACAGCTTGTACCTCGACATCCATAGGCACGTCTCCCTTAATTACATAGCGCTTTGCTTTTCGTTAAATGCTTAATCAGCTCCACCGTTGTTCCTTCATTCACTTTTGAGTAAATGTTTACTTCATCCATGAAATTTTCCATAATCGTAAACCCCATGCCAGAACGCTCGAGCTCTGGCTTTGTCGTAAATAACGGCTGTCGCGCTTCTTCCACATTTTCAATCCCTTTTCCGTGGTCGCGAATCGTTAAATGAACCGTATGTCCTTCAATGATGACAGAAATGTAGACAACGCCGCTTGGATCATTTTCGTAGCCGTGAATAATCGCATTTGTTACAGCTTCGGATACGACTGTTTTAATTTCGGTTAACTCATCGAGCGTCGGATCGAGTTGCGCAACAAACGCTGCAACCGTCACACGAGCAAACGATTCATTTTGGCTGAGGGCGGAAAACTGAAGGTGCATTTCATTTCTCATTTACGCCACCCCCAACGTTTGTAATGCGTACTGTTCATTCACTTCTAAACGAATAATTTTAAACAGCCCTGACATATCAAATAAACGCTTAATGGAAGGAGAGACAGAACAAACAACCATCTCCCCACCCATGCGTTGTATTTGTTTATATCTTCCTAAAATAACACCTAATCCTGAACTATCCATAAACGTTAACTCATTTAGGTTTAAAACGATTGCTTTTATTCGTTCTCGTTCTAATACATCCGTAATTTCTGCACGCAACTGTTCTGCTGTATGATGATCGAGCTCTCCAGCTAATCGTACGAGCAATACATGTTGTTTCACTTCTAATTGAATCGATAAACTCACGATCATTTCCTCCTTATCCTCTTGGGTTAAGGAAGAATTCGATTTGTTTATGCGTCAATCCTTCTTCCCGACAAAACTAGTCGCCATTCGCCCTGTTTCGTCAAGATGTGCGCGAGAATGAGCTAAACATTCGTTTAAACAACTCCCACATATTTGCTTCTTCCACTTGCTCTTTTGCTACTAAAGGACTTTTGACAATCACCGCTCCATCTTTTTTCACAACGAGCGTACCGAGCACATCTCCTTTTTTTACGGGAGCTTTCGCTTTTTTATTCAACTTCCATGTCGTTTTTACTGCTTCAGATTTTTCCCCTTTTTTCAACAAAACAGAAATGGGCTCAGACGTCACAACGGCGACCGACTTTTTCTTTCCTTTACTGACAGGAAGCATGGTGATCGTTTCGCCTTTTTTATAAAGCGGTTTCGTTTCGTAATGACTAAATGCGTAATCTAACATTTTTGTAATTTGCGCATTTCGGGCTTTTGGCGTTGGTGCTCCAAAAACGACGGCAATGACGCGCATATTGCCTTTTTTCGCTGTGGCTGTTAAACAATATTTCGCTTCGCTCGTGTAACCTGTTTTTAATCCGTCAACACCCGGATAAAATTTCACGAGGCGATTTGTATTGACGAGCCAAAACTTTTTGTCAGTATTTTCTCGTAAATAATCTTCATACGTACCTGTGTATTTTGTAATTAAATCATATTTCAATAGTTCCTTTGCCATCATCGCCATATCGTACGCGGTGCTATAATGATTTTTTGCCGGCAAACCTGTCGTGTTTTCAAATGTTGTATGTTTTAAACCAAGTTTCCTCGCTTTTTCGTTCATCATATGGACGAACGCTTCTTCTGAACCAGCAATTCGTTCTGCTAACGCAACCGCTGCGTCATTGCCTGATCCGATCGCAACACCTTTTAACAAATCGTCAACCGTCATTTCTTCTCCTGGTTCAAGAAAAATTTGCGATCCACCCATCGATGCAGCGTATTCACTTGCCCGCACCCGTTCGTCCAACTTTAACTTTCCTTGATCAATTGCTTCCATAATGAGAAGCATCGTCATAATTTTCGTCATGCTCGCTGGTGGAAGTGGCTCATGGGCATTTTTTTCATACAAAATAGCCCCTGTATCTCGTTCAATTAAAATGGCTGATCTTGCCTCCGTTGCTAACTCAACTTTCGGTTGTTCCGCATGCGCGGATACGATCGGAAGAAATAATAACACGATGGCAAGTGCGTAAAAAAATCGCTTCATCTCCAACCCTCCATTTCTTTATACTTGCCATCCTTTCCATTTTTTATTTTTTTATACATAAAAAAACCTGAAGGAATAAATCCTTCAGACTACGAAATTTTATCGTAAATTAATGTTGGAGCTTGAACAGGTGTTGCTGAAATACGAATGTTTTCATATAGTTTTTGTTTTACATCATCAATTTGTTCGCGATTGCTGTAAATGGCGACAAGCGATTCGCCTTTTTTCACCGCATCGCCAACTTTTTTACGAAGCACTAAACCGACGGCTAAATCAATTGTCGATTCTTTCGTCGCACGCCCCGCACCGAGCCACATTGCTGCTGTTCCGACCGCATCCGCGACAATTTCTGATACGTATCCATCTTCTTTTGCTTCAAGTTCAATGACATATTTCGCTTGCGGTAATTTGCTTGGGTCATCGACAACAGATGCATCGCCACCTTGCGCAGCTAAGAACGTTTTAAATGTTTGAAGGGCTGAACCGTCTTTCATCGCTTTTTCCAACATATGACGAGCTTCTTCAAGCGAAGATGCTTTTTCAGCTAAATATACCATATGACTTCCTAGCACTAAGCAAAGCTCTTGTAAGTCTTCTGGACCTTCGCCTTTTAACGTATCGATCGCTTCTTTCACTTCAAGCGCATTTCCGATCGCATAACCGAGCGGCTGGCTCATATCAGAAATAATCGCCATCGTTTTCCGTCCAACACGGTTTCCAATATCGACCATCGCTTTCGCTAATGCTTTGGCATCGTTTAAATCTTTCATAAATGCACCTGCGCCCGTTTTTACGTCAAGCACGATCGCATCAGCACCCGCAGCAATTTTTTTACTCATAATTGATGAAGCGATGAGCGGAATGCTGTTGACCGTTGCCGTCACATCACGAAGCGCATACAACTTTTTGTCCGCTGGCGTCAAATTACCAGACTGACCGACAACGGCAATTTTATTTTTATTGACAAGATCGATAAATTCATCGTTCGTAATTTCAACGTGAAAACCTGGCACCGATTCTAGTTTGTCGATCGTTCCACCCGTATGTCCAAGGCCGCGCCCAGACATTTTCGCAACCGGTACACCGACGGAGGCGACAAGAGGGCCAAGCACTAACGTTGTTGTATCGCCCACTCCGCCCGTTGAATGTTTGTCTACTTTAATTCCTTCAATTCGCGAAAGGTCGATCGTATCGCCTGAATGCACCATCGCCATCGTCAGTTCAGCTGTCTCTTCTTCATTCATGCCGCGGAAAAAAATCGCCATCGCCAACGCGCTCATTTGATAATCAGGAATATCACCTTTTGTATAACCTTCAATAATAAACTGAATTTCTTCTTTCGTTAACGCATGACCATCACGCTTTTTCTCGATCAAATCGACCATTCTCATCGTCGTTCACCTTCTCGTTTAATTTTTCGCCATGTTGCGTACGATCGCCTTCACAAATCGTAAAAAGTCAGCTTTTACTTTTTCCGTCGTTTCGATCACTTCATCATGCGTAAGCGGCTGATCTAAAATACCTGCAGCCATATTCGAAATACACGAAATACCGAGCACTTCCATTCCGGCATGGCGGGCAACGATCACTTCAGGTACGGTAGACATGCCGACTGCATCGCCGCCCATCACGCGAATCATACGAATTTCTGCCGGCGTTTCGTACGCAGGACCGGTATTAGCAACATACACACCTTCGCGCACACGTAAGCCAATCTCGTTCGCAACATCTTTTGCGAGTTGACGAAGTCGTTTACTATACGCTTCGGTCATATCTGGGAAGCGCACGCCAAGCGACGGATCGTTTGGACCGATAAGCGGATTGCCAGCCATGTTGTTAATATGGTCTGAAATAATCATTAAATCGCCCGGTTCAAACGATTCATTCACACCACCTGCGGCATTTGTCACAATTAATTGCTCAACGCCGAGCGCTTTCATCACGCGGACAGGAAACGTGACTTTATCAAAGCTGTATCCTTCGTAATAATGGAAACGCCCTTGCATAACGACAACTGTTGCCCCTTCTAACTGACCGTATACGAGCTGACCGGCATGCCCTTCAACCGTCGATACAGGGAAATTCGGAATGTCGCTGTATGGAATTTTAATGGCTTGTTGAATTTCATCCGCCAAAACACCTAAACCGGAGCCAAGAATAAGACCGATTTGCGGTGGAGTTGGAAACTTTTCTTTTAAAAATTGTGCCGCTTGTTCAATAGCTGTTCGATTCATATGTTCACGCTCCTTATTTCAACTCTTGTAAAAAACTTGTTCCGTATTTTGGCATCTTCACACCAAAGTTTTCTGCAATCGTTGCACCTACATCTGCGAACGTTTCACGCAATGGAAGTTGTTTACCTCCGTTCATGCTTGGGCTATACACAAGAAGCGGTACGTATTCGCGTGTATGATCTGTGCCGTGATGAACAGGGTCGTTTCCATGGTCTGCTGTAATGATTAATAAATCGTCTTCTTTTAAACGTTCAAACACTTCCGGCAAACGTGCATCGAACTCTTCTAACGCATCACCATATCCCTTCGGGTCGCGACGATGACCGTATAGTGCATCAAAATCAACAAGATTCAAAAAGCTGAGTCCTGTAAAGTTCATTTGTAACGTATTTACTAATTTGTCCATTCCGTCCATATTTGATTTTGTGCGCAACGTTTTTGTCACACCTTCGTTATCGTAAATGTCAGCAATTTTTCCAATCGCAATAACGTCGTATCCAGCATCTTGCAGTTCGTTCATCACCGTCCGTCCGAACGGTTTTAACGCATAATCGTGACGATTCGCTGTCCGTTGGAAGCTTCCTGGCTTCCCGATAAATGGACGAGCAATGATGCGACCGACCATATATTTTTCATCAAGCGTCAATTCACGCGCAATTTTACAAATGCGATATAGTTCTTCTAATGGAATGACTTCTTCATGCGCTGCAATTTGTAAAACGGAATCGGCTGACGTATATACAATAAGCGCACCTGTTTCCATATGTTCAGGGCCGAGCTCATCAATAATCGCTGTGCCACTTGCTGGTTTATTGCCGATCACTTTTCTTCCTGTTCGTTTTTCTAATTCCTCAATTAACTCTTTTGGAAATCCGTCAGGAAATACTTGAAACGGTGTATCGATACGAAGACCCATTAACTCCCAATGACCTGTCATCGTATCTTTTCCAGCGGATGCTTCTTGCATTTTCGTGTAATAAGCAAGCGGCTTTTCCGCTTTTGGAATACCTTCAATTTCGCGAATGTTACTTAAACCTAGTTTCGCCATATTCGGCATGTTTAAGCCACCGCGATGTTCGGCAATATGCCCAAGCGTATCCGCACCTTTGTCGTTATATTTTTCGGCATCTGGTGCCTCGCCAATCCCGACCGAGTCCATGACAATTAAAAATACACGTTTATATGTAGGTTTCACCGTTTTACCTCCCCAATCGCTTCATTCGCTTCATAACATGCCCACTATAAAGCAAAATCACGCATTGTTCCTATTTGTCAGAAGTCTGACAACTAAATTATAAAACGTTTTCACAATGAATTGCAATAAAAAAACTGTGACAAATTATCGTCACAGTTACGCTCGTGGATGAAACTGTTTGTATACATCTTTTAAACGCGTTTTCGTTACGTGCGTATAAATTTGCGTTGTAGAAATATCCGCATGTCCGAGCATTTCTTGTACGGCGCGCAAATCGGCCCCATTTTCTAATAAATGAGTCGCAAACGAATGGCGCAACGTATGAGGAGTTAATTGTTTTTGAATGTTCGCTTCTTGAGCGAGTCGCTTTAAAATTTTCCAGCATCCTTGTCGTGTTAAACGCTCACCATGATGATTTAAAAACAACGCGTCTGTCGTGCCCTTTTTTCTTTGTAACAGTTCTGGTCGACCTTGCTCTATATACCGCTTCAATGCTTCTGTCGCCATTTTCCCGATTGGAACGATGCGCTCTTTTCGACCTTTTCCGTAACAACGAATGAATCCCATCGTCAAATGAACATCGGATATGTTTAATTGAATAAGCTCGCTTACACGAATACCTGTCGCATATAAAAGTTCTAACATCGCCTTATCGCGAATGCTAAACGGCGTGTTTTGTTTCGGTGCTTCGAGTAAAGCCTCAACTTCCGCCATCGATAGCACGTTAGGCAATTTTCGTGGCAGTTGCGGTGTCTCGATATGAACGGTCGGATCTTGATCAACCGCTTTTTCACGCAATAAAAATTGATGAAACGATCGAACAGATGCCAAGTGACGAGCAATCGTTTTCGGCGAGCTTCCTTTTTCTTTTAAAAACTTTAAAAATTGCATAATATGAAAACGGGTTACATCGTTCCAATGACATAGTTGTTCGACTTTTTGTAAATATTGAACGTATTTTTTTAAGTCACGCTCATACGATACGATCGTGTTATGTGCTAAATTGCGCTCAACAATTAAATAATGAATAAAATCTTTTACTTGATCTTCCACGCGCACCCTACTCCCCGTTTTGATAGAAAAGCAATAGCCGATCGAGCCAATGTGTTTCTTGCTGCTCCGTTGTCGATACTTTCACCGCCGATCCCATCGGCTCGTCGTAACGACGATAATAGTTATATTCTTCGCTCATCCATACAATACTATAATAAAATAAAATGGTACATCCCGTAAACAAAAGAAAAACCTTTAATACATCCACCATTCTTTTCATGGCATACCTCCGTTAACTGTCATATAGTAAGAGGATATGCCCGTTTCATTGCATTTTATACATAAGTGAAAAAACCTTTTCATAGACGAAAAGGTTTTACTGCTCCTCATGCTTATCTTGGCAACGATGACAAATACCATGAAACGTTAGACGATGGTCTTTAATTTTAAAATTCCAATCCCGTTCCACAATCGCCTCGACATCTTCTAATAAATCTTCTTGAATTTCATCGACCGCGCCACATTCAATGCACACTAAATGATGGTGAAAGTGCGCCGCACCTTCTTTACGAAGATCGTAGCGGGAAACGCCATCCCCGAAGTTAATTTTATCGACAATTTTCAACTCTGTTAATAACTCCAACGTGCGATACACAGTAGCTAACCCAATCTCAGGCGCTTTTTCTTTCACGAGGAGGTAAACATCTTCCGCGCTTAAATGATCTTCTTCATGTTCGAGCAACACCCGTACTGTCGCTTCACGTTGCGGCGTTAATTTATAGCTTGCTGCATGCAGTTGTTTTTTTATTCGGTCAAGCCGACTTTCCATTTCCTTTCCCTCCCTCGTTACTCATTCTCATTATAACAAAAGAAAGGAACGTGTCAAAATAAAATGATTATAAACTGATAAATAAAATGATTATTAAATAATAATTATTTTTCTATCCATTGCACAACTTCTTTCATGAGCAACGGGGATACATATGCCTCAAGAGAAGAAGCTAACGCTAAAGCGATACTAAACGATAACATAACAAACGTATAGCGAAGCATCGCACGAAAAATTGGTTCATGTGTTCGCTTCACAAATTGGTGACGAATCATTTTTAAAGAAAATGAAATGGATACAGCCGCCATCACAATAAAGATCGGAACGAGAATGATATTTTGCGGAACGACAGATACGAAAGCTAGCAAAAATCCGTTCCAACCCATTTGGCTGACTAAAAACCCAACTGTAAATCCAACAACGAGGCCTTTTAAAAATAATAAAATTAAAATAAGTGGTAGCCCCACAAGCGACATAGCTAAAATCCACATCAAGCCGATATATTTCAAATTTTGCAAAAAACTTTCTTTCCATACATCATGTGCACTCGCCATGTTTCCTGCAGAAACTTGTCCAAAAAAATTCGTTAAATAATAATATAAATCTTCTTTTTGGCTAAAGCTTAAGCTATTGACGACAATAGCACCAAAAATAATGCCCATCACAAAAAGAACGACGGTAAATACATATGTCGTGTAATGCTCTTGTACGTGTTGACCCCATGTTGTCGTCCATGATCGTTTTCTCATCGCCCCATCCCCCTACACGTTCTGTTACTATATTGTATGGGAAAAGGGGCGTGATATGACAAAAAGCGGTCACACAGACCGCTTTTACGCATGCAATTGCCAATATAAAAGCGCGTAAATCGTTTTTGCATCGTAAATTTGTTTGTCTTCAACCATTTTCAACGCTTCTTCTAACGTGACTTCGAGCACATCCACAAACTCGTCGTCATCGAGCATTTGCTTTTCGCTTTTTTTCGTCAGTCCTTTAGCAAGAAATATATGCACTAATTCATCCGCAAATCCTGGGGAAGTGTAAAAAGAGTGAAGCGGCTCCATTTTCTCGCATACGTATCCCGTTTCTTCCTCGAGTTCACGTTTCGCTGTTTGAAGCGGTTCTTCCCCTTTTTCTAGCTTCCCTGCCGGAATTTCAACAAGCACTCGCTCCAACGCTTTTCGATATTGACGAACGAGCACGATTTTATTTTCTTCCGTTATCGCAAGTACCGCAACTGCTCCAGGATGTTTTACAACTTCTCGCTTGCTCATTTCTCCATTTGGCAACAACACATCTTCAACATACACATCAATCACTTTTCCGGAAAAAATACGCTGTTGATTCATCGTTTTTTCATATAAATGATCCATTATTTCACCACCATGTCATCGTTTCATATCGATTGTACTACATCTACAAAGACAAATGGAAAACTTATTCGTTATAATGTTAAAAAAGGAGGGAGCACATGAAAAAACGGAAACTCGGACATTCGAACTTATATGTAAGTGAAATTGGCTTCGGTTGCATGTCGCTTGGAACTTCGGAGGGCGAAGCGATTCGCATCATTCATGAAGCGATCGACAAAGGGGTCAACTACTTCGATACAGCCGATTTATATGATCGTGGAGTGAATGAAGAAATCGTTGGAAAAGCGTTAAAGGGAAAGCGCCACGATGTCATCATTGCAACAAAAGTAGGGAATCGTTGGACAGAACAAGGAAACCGTTGGACGTGGGATCCGTCAAAAGCATACATCAAAGAGGCTGTTAAACATAGCTTACGACGGTTACAAACCGATTATATTGATGTATATCAATTACACGGCGGAACGATCGATGATCCGATCGATGAGACAATTGAGGCGTTTGAGGAGTTGCAACAAGAAGGTGTTATTCGTTATTACGGTATCTCCTCTATGCGTCCGAACGTCATTCGTGAATACGTCAAACGATCGCGCATCGTTTCTGTTATGATGCCGTATAGTTTACTCGATCGCCGCGCTGAAGAATGGTTTCCGCTTTTGAAGCAACATCACATTAGCGTCATTGCACGCGGACCGCTAGCGAAAGGACTATTAACTGAACGGCCACTTGATCAAGCAAGCGAAGAAATAAAACAAAACGGCTATGTCGATTATTCGTTTGCTGAATTAATGGCGCTTATTCCAAAACTAAAAGCCGTTGCACCAAATGAAACCTTAACGGCGATCGCTCTTCGTTTTTGTTTAGCTCATGACGTCGTTGCAACAGTCGTTCCCGGCGCAAGCCGATTATCACAACTGATCGAAAACGTCGCTGCCCAATCGGTGACATTAAGCGATGAACAAGTGGCTTTATTAAAACAGCTAACAAAACAAACGATTTTCACCGCTCATCGGTAACCGAGGTTTTCCCCTCGGTTACTTAAATTTTCGCCAATCTAAGTCACGAAACTTACGCAAGGAAGCCCCTGCCTTTAGGCACGGGGAGGAATTGCACCTTACGCAATGTTCATTCCCTCCCTTCGATATGTGTATCCGTCGAATCGCTGAATGACTTGGACATATCTATAATTTATTCCTTGTGCGATACGCTTTCCGTCCTTACCTTTAATATCGAAACTTCCAGTCTTTCTACATGCGACTTCGCCAAACCAAACGCCTTGATATTTCCCTCTTGGGACAACAGCCTTAACCATGTCCCCTGTTTGAAAACCAAAGAAGAATTTTTGTCTTGCAAGATAACCTCTTGGGAAGCCATATCTATCTAGGTTTGTACGAGAGCGACTACCACGCCCTTTTGCCTTGATAAATAACACTTCTTTTGTTTTGAAATATAAGTGATTTGTTGTGCTTTCGCCTACACAACAAGCGTCAAAATAATGTGTTTTCGGCAAGTCTAAACGAATACGATTCATTTTTGTTCGTGCACCTGTTCCACACTCGACATCTAATCCTGTCTGCTTTAACACTTCATACGCTTTCCATCTTGTCGAGTTGATAGCACTTGCATCCTTTAATGATTCTTTGACTTGCTTTTGAATGTGCGGATACCCGAATTCTTCTGCTGTCTTACTTCCTTTGCGCTGATTACAGTCATGACAGGCAAGACATAGGTTATCCACTCGGTCTGTTCCACCTCTCGATTTTGGAATGATATGCTCCACTTCAAGTGGAACATTTTCTTTTCCGCAATAACAACACTTCCGCCCAAACTTTTCAAGCAAATACTCCCGTACTTCATATCCTTGTAGCGTGCCTTGTTGATACTCTACACCATTGATTTCAGGATTTCGCATGAGTTGCGTGTCGAATTTGGCATTTTCGTATGATATATACCCAATGGGGCATAACTTCTTTAGGCGGTTAACCCATGTTTGGATATTTTGCACACGACTCTCTAGTGATGACGGCAACCACCCCTCCTTTCGCTTGCGGTTCAGAAAGCGTGGTTTTCTGTATCTTGTTTTTCGATTTCGTCTTGCTCGACGAAAAGCACGCCTTTTATCTATTCTTTCCTTGATGTCTGTGCGATGGTCAAGTTGCCCTAACCATACCACTTCTTGTCCTCGCAAAATCGCTAATCCTGTATGCCTGCTTCCATAGTCGATTTTTAGCCGATATGTTGCTTTAATTTCTGATTCGTCTACTGATTTTTTCAAGATGATGGTAAATGGAAATCGCCTGTAAATCGCCGCCTTCCCTTGTTTCAACAGCTTTCTTGCAACTGCTTCGTGACAAGGAGCAAGCGGACGTTTGTTTGTGTCTAACACAAAAACCATAGGGTTCTCCCCTTTCCTCTGCATAAAGCAGGTCATATTCTCCTCGACCATGTTATAGATGCTTGTTATGTGCAAGACACTAGCGCTACCCACCACGCTTGTTTAACCTTGCACGACAGAGGAACGGGCTGGAGAAGCACCCGAACGTGTCATGACATCTATAACGTAGGCTCTGTTTCAAAGCCTTGGTCTGGTCAACATGGGGCTTACAAGCCCATGACTTTAGTCATTGGGTTGTTGACTATGGTAATGTACGCATCTCGTCTGTTTGTCGGTGACGCTTCCTTTTACTTCGATCATCTCTCATCATTCCCTTTTCTTATAATCGGAAACGAGGCAAAATCAGACGCCATCGCTACATTCGGAAAAATTGTCTTTGTCTCTTCCAGAAGTTGGTTGCACATTTCCCCTTGATAACGCGAGCTAATATGTGTCAAAATAAGCTGCTTCGCCCCAGCCCGCTTCGCCACCTCAGCCGCTTGCACCGTTGTGGAATGATAGTAATCTCGCGCTAAATGGGCTTCGTTTGCACTAAACGTTGCTTCATGTACGAGCACGTCCACTCCTTCGGCAAGTTCCACACTTGCCTCACAATAACGCGTATCTCCCATAATCGCAATCATACGTCCTTTTTTTGGCGGGGCAACAAATTTTCGTCCATCAATCACCGTTCCATCGTCTAACGTAACAAGCTCTCCACGTTTAATTTGTTGATAAATGGGACCTGGCTTCACCCCGAGGGCACGCAACTCGTCAACGAGCAACGTACCCGGTAAATCTTTTTCAACAATTCGGAAACCGTATGAAGGTAAACCATGGTCAAGCAATTTTGCTGTAACAACAAACTGTTCGTCTTCAAATATGACTCCTTCTGTAAACTCTTCAATATACAACTCATATTTCAGTCGCGTGCCGCTGACCGTTAATGCAGTTTCAATAAACGAACGAATACCTGCTGGGCCGTAAACAAAAAGAGGTGTTTCTCCACCTTGAAACGAACGGCTACCAAGCAATCCAGGTAAACCAAAAATGTGATCGCCGTGTAAGTGAGTAATAAAAATACGTTCAATGCGTCTTGGACGAATAGACGTATGTAAAATTTGATGTTGCGTTGCTTCTCCGCAATCGAATAGCCATGTTGCTCCTCTTTCTTCTAACAACTGAAGGGCAATCGCGGATACGTTTCTACCTTTTGATGGGACGCCAGAGCCTGTCCCTAAAAACAATAATTCCACGCTACGATCTCCTCTCTTTTCTTTAATCGGATAAAACATTTGCGTTTACCACAATAAACCTCTAAAATTACATTATCATGAACCTTTCAAAAAATGAATAAAAGCGAGGTATATGGTCCGTGAATGACGTACAACCAAAAGCGACAATTGTAATTTTTGGCGCGACTGGCGACTTAGCAAAGCGTAAACTATTCCCATCTATTTATAAACTTTATCAAAAAGGAAAGCTTGCTGAACAGTTTGCGGTTGTTGGTGTTGCCCGTCGTCCACATACAGACGAATCGTTTCGCCACTACGTAAAAGAAACGATTGAAGAAGCGACGAAACAAGAATTAATAGATGAAAAGTTTATTTCTCATTTTTACTATCATTCACTAGATGCGACAAATACGCAATCATATGAACAATTAAATGAATTATTAACTCGTGTGGAAGAACAATTTCATATTCCAGGCAACCGCATTTTTTACTTGGCGATGGCACCGGAATTTTTCGGAACGATTACATCGCACTTGAAATCCGAGGGGCTGACGGCCACAAACGGCTGGACGCGATTAGTCATTGAAAAACCGTTCGGTCACGATTTACAAAGTGCACAAAGATTAAATGAAGAAATTCGCCAATCGTTTTCGGAGGAGCAAATTTTCCGGATTGACCATTATCTCGGCAAAGAAATGGTGCAAAACATCGAAGTCATTCGCTTTGCGAACGCCATTTTCGAGCCGCTTTGGAACAACCGCTTTATTGCTAATATTCAAATTACATCAAGCGAAACGCTTGGAGTGGAAGATCGCGGTCGTTACTACGACCATTCCGGCGCGCTTCGCGATATGGTACAAAACCATATGTTGCAAATGGTTGCCCTTTTGGCAATGGAACCGCCAATTAAGTTAACGACAGACGATATTCGTAGCGAAAAAGTAAAAGTGCTTCGTGCGCTTCGCCCGATGACACACGATGACGTCGAGACATATTTCGTGCGTGGGCAATACGGACGCGGCATCGTGCGCGGGCAACAAGTCGTCGGGTATCGTGAAGAACATAGTGTCGATCCAAACTCCAATACGGAAACATTTGTTGCAGGGAAATTAATGATCGACAACTTCCGCTGGGCAGGTGTGCCGTTTTACATACGAACAGGAAAACGAATGACGGAAAAATCGACGAAAATCGTTGTGCAATTTAAAGATGTGCCGATGAACTTATATTATCGCACAAGCGAACACGTTCATCCGAACTTGCTCGTCATCCATATTCAGCCCGATGAAGGCATTACCCTTCATTTAAACGCGAAAAAAAGCGGCGAAAGCATGAAAACGACGCCAATTAAGCTCGATTACTGCAACAACTGCATCGATGGCATCAATACGCCGGAAGCGTATGAGAAATTGTTATATGACTGCATGCGCGGCGATGCGACAAACTTTACGCATTGGGATGAAGTCGCTGCTTCATGGAGCTTTGTCGACCCGATTTCGGAAGTGTGGGCAAACACGAAAGCTATGGACTTTCCGAACTACGAAGCAGGCTCGATGGGACCGAAAAAAGCGGATGAACTATTGCAAAAAGACGGCTTCCATTGGTGGCCACTAAACGGAACAATGTAAGGAGGAAACACCTATGAAAATGTACGATGTCACCGCTCCAATTTTTGAAGGCATGCCTGTGTATAAAAACAAACCGGAAAAACAACCGAAACTAACGACCGTCACGAACGATTACGTCACTGAATCGCGCATCGACATGGATGTGCATACAGGCACGCACATTGATGCGCCGCTCCATATGGTAAAAAACGGAGAAACGTTTGAAACGATTCCGCTTGAAAAACTCGTCGGCTACTGCAAAGTATTAGACGTCACAAACGTCGATGATCGCATTACAAAAGAAGATCTCATTCATTTTGATATTCAAGAAAACGATTTTCTCTTATTCAAAACAAAAAACTCGTTTGACGACGCTTTTAACTTTGAATTTATTTACGTTGCTGAAGATGCGGCAACATATTTAGCCGAAAAACGCATTCGCGGCGTCGGCATTGATGCCCTCGGTGTCGAACGCAACCAAGCGGGACACCCAACACACAAAACGCTGTTCGGTCACGGTATTATCGTCATCGAAGGGCTTCGATTAAAAGACGTACCAGCAGGCGAATATTGGATGGTTGCCGCTCCGCTTAAACTCGTCGGCACCGACGCCGCCCCAGCGCGTGTATTGTTGTTTGAACAATAAACGAACCCCCTAGAGCCATTTGCCCTAGGGGGTTCGTTTATTTCAACCATTCCGTATGGAACACGCCTTCTTTGTCGATGCGTTCGTATGTGTGCGCACCGAAGTAGTCGCGTTGAGCTTGAATCAGGTTCGCTGGCAATGTTTCCATCCGGTAGCTGTCGTAGTATGCTAAAGCGCTGGCAAATGCCGGAACCGGGATGCCGCGCATCGCTGCTGTTGCGACGATTTCACGGAGCGATTGTTGATAGTTTTCGACGATGTCTTTAAAGTATGGGTCAAGCAATAAGTTTGGCAACGCTGGATCACGGTCGTACGCTTCTTTAATTTTTTGTAAAAATTGTGCACGAATGATGCAGCCGCCGCGGAAAATCATCGCGATATTACCGTATTGTAAATTCCAGTTGTACTCTTCAGATGCGGCCTTCATTTGTGCAAAGCCTTGGGCGTACGAGCAAATTTTGCTCATGTAAAGCGCGCGGCGTACCGCTTCAATAAAGTGCGCACGATCTCCTTCATACGGCTTCACGGCAGGACCAGCTAATAGCTTGCTTGCTTTCACGCGCTCTTCTTTCATCGCTGAAATGAAGCGAGCAAATACCGATTCCGTAATAATCGGAAGCGGGACGCCTAAATCGAGCGCGTTTTGGCTCGTCCATTTCCCTGTTCCTTTTTGTCCTGCTTTGTCTAAAATGACATCGACAAGCGGCTTTCCTGTTTCTTCATCAATTTTCGTGAAAATATCTGCCGTAATTTCGATTAAATAGCTGTCTAATTCCCCTTTATTCCACTCGGCAAACACTTCATGAAGCTCTTGTGCGTTTAAGCCGAGCACATGTTTTAATAAAAAGTACGCTTCAGCAATTAATTGCATATCGCCGTATTCGATGCCGTTATGCACCATTTTTACGTAATGGCCCGCACCGTCTGGACCGATGTACGTTGTACACGGCTCCCCATCGACTTTTGCCGCGATCGCTTCAAAAATCGGACGAACGAGTTCGTGCGCTTCTTTTTGTCCGCCCGGCATGATGGAAGGACCTTTCAACGCCCCTTCTTCTCCGCCGGAAACGCCTGTACCGATAAAATGAATGCCGAGTTCCGCAAGTTCTTTATTGCGACGTTGTGTATCTTTAAAATACGTATTGCCGCCGTCGATGACGATATCGCCTTTTTCTAAATACGGCTTTAATTGCTCAATTGTTGCGTCTGTTGCCGCGCCTGCCTTCACCATTAATAAAATTTTGCGCGGCTTCTCAAGCGCGTTAACAAACTCTTCGATGCTGTATGTACCGACGATGTTTTTCCCTTCCGCTTCTTGTAAAAACTCGTCTGTTTTTTCGCGTGAACGGTTATATACGGCTACCGAATACCCGCGACTTTCAATGTTGAGCGCCAAGTTTTTTCCCATGACCGCTAAACCGATCACACCAATTTGTTGTTTCGCCATAGTAAACGTTCCTTTCTATTTTTGATTGTTCAAAAAAGAACATACCATAATCTTCTTTTCTCGTTCAAGTGTTCTGTTTCTCATTCCTCATATGTTCTTTAATGGTGCTTGCTCCTTCTAAATTGTCAAACAATATCGTCGGATCGATAACAGTAATGAGCCGATCAGGCAAGTTGGCAATCCCGATGAAATATGGCGTCTGTTGATAAGCAAGCATATTCACTTGCTTCATCATATGTGGTGGAATATCAATAATCTCTTTTGCATCGTCTACGATAAATGCTACATGCATATCCCCCATATGGACGACGATGAGCCGTGTTTTTTCTGTTTCCGTATATGGATGACGATATAAAATTTGCGACGTATCAAGCACGGGAACAAGTTCACCGCGAATGCGCACAACGCCAAGCATATACGAAGGCATGCTCGGGATGAGCGTCGGCTGGCTCATTTTTTCGATGGAAACAACATGTTCGACCGGAATGGCGTATTGTTCGTTAGACAATTGGAAAACGACGACTTTATTCATCGTTTCACCCCCTCGCAGCCACTTCCTCAATAATAGCGATGACCATTTCCGTTGTTTTAACAAGTTCTTCAATTGGCATTCGTTCATTTGTTGTGTGAATATCTTCATAACCGATCGCTAAATTGACCGTTGGAATGCCAAATCCGGCAATGACGTTCGCATCGCTACCGCCACCGCTGCGTAACAACTCATGTGGACGACCAATTTTTTCTGCTGCTCGTTTTGCGATTTCAACAACATAATCGCCGTCGCCAAATTTAAATCCTGGATACATCACTTCCACATGAACATCTGCACGACCGCCCATTTCTTCCGCTACGCGCTCAAACGCTTCTTTCATTTTTGCGACTTGTGCTTCCATTTTTTCTGGCACAAGGGAACGTGCCTCAGCTAAAATGTCCACGCGATCACATACGATGTTCGTTTGTGTTCCCCCTTCAAAACGGCCGATGTTTGCGGTTGTTTCTTCGTCAATGCGCCCAAGCGGCATTTGCGCAATTGCTTTTGCGGCGATCGTAATGGCTGATACACCACGCTCTGGGGCAACACCCGCATGAGCTGTCTTTCCGTGAACAGTCACTTTCAACTTTGCTTGCGTCGGAGCAGCAACGATAATTTGTCCGACTTTTCCATCACTATCTAACGCATATCCAAATTTCGCTTGAATGAGCGATGGATCGAGCGCTTTCGCCCCAACAAGCCCCGACTCTTCACCAACAGTAATAATAAATTGAATGAGTCCATGAGGGATTTGTTTTTCTTTTAACATGCGGATCGCTTCAAACATTGCAGCAAGTCCTGCTTTATCGTCCGCTCCTAAAATCGTCGTACCATCTGTGACAATGTAACCGTCTTGAATGGACGGTTTTACCCCTTTTCCCGGCACAACGGTATCCATATGAGATGTAAAGTAAATTGGATCGACTCCTTCTTTTGTCGCTGGCAATGTGCAAATTAAATTTCCTGCCCCATGTCCTGTTTGCGCTGTCGTATCATCTTCAATGACGTGCAAACCGAGCGCTTCAAACTTTGCTTTCAACACATCCGCAATCTCGCGCTCATATTTCGTTTCCGAATCAATTTGCACAAGCTCTAAAAATTCTTCGACTAAACGCTGCTTATTGACCATCATGCATCCTCCTATGTATGAACTCATCTTTAAGTATAACGGATTTTTACATCGTTTGCGAAACCGTACGATTATTTTTCGAAAAACATATACCGCCAAACAACTGGCGGTATATACTTACAATGGAATATTCCCATGTTTCTTTTTTGGGCGCTCTTCCTGCTTATGACGAAGCATATCGAGTGCTTGAATAAGCTTGATTCTCGTGTCGCGTGGGTCGATAACATCATCAACCATGCCGTATTTCGCTGCAACATAAGGATTGGCGAATTTATCGCGATATTCTTCAATTTTTTGCGCTCTTGTTTCTTCTGGATTCGGGCTGTTTTCAATTTCGCCTGCAAAAATAATGTTCGCCGCCCCTTGTGGCCCCATAACGGCAATTTCTGCATTCGGCCATGCGTACACAACATCCGCCCCGATCGATTTACTGTTTAATGCAACGTATGCTCCACCGTATGCTTTCCGTAAAATAACCGTAATTTTCGGCACGGTCGCTTCCGAATACGCATATAAAATTTTCGCCCCATGGCGAATGATGCCGCCATGTTCTTGTTTGACTCCTGGGAAAAAGCCTGTCACGTCTTCAAATGTAATAATCGGAATGTTAAATGAATCGCAAAAGCGAATAAAGCGGGCTGCTTTATCCGATGAGTCAATATCTAGTCCTCCCGCCATAAACTTCGGCTGGTTGCATACGAGTCCGACAACTTCTCCCTTCATGCGCGCAAAACCGATGACAATATTTTTCGCAAAATCTTTTTGCACTTCCATAAACGATCCTTCATCAACGACTTGTAGCACAACGTTGCGCACATCGTACGGTCTGACCGCGTCAATTGGAATCGCATCCGCTAAATCAGGACGGTAGTCATCTTCATTGGCAACAGGCTTGATCGGTGGCTTTTCTTGGCAGTTTGCTGGCAAATAGCTTAACAGCCGTCGTACTTGGGCAAGCACGCCTTCTTCTGTCGCTCCTGAAAAATGAGCGTTTCCGCTAATTGTATTATGAACGCGGGCACCACCTAAATCTTCCGCACTAATTTTTTCTCCTGTCACCGTTTCAATCACTTTCGGTCCAGTAATAAACATTTGGCTCGTTTTTTCGACCATAAAAACAAAATCGGTAATGGCAGGTGAATAGACAGCCCCTCCTGCACACGGACCCATAATAACAGAAATTTGCGGAATGACGCCAGAATAGATGGAATTACGGTAAAAAATATGGCCGTAGCCATCGAGGGACAATACTCCTTCTTGAATGCGTGCACCACCGGAATCGTTTAATCCGATGATTGGAGCCCCTGTTTTTGCTGCTAAGTCCATAATATTCGCAATTTTTTTCGCGTGCATTTCCCCAAGCGCGCCACCGAATACAGTAAAATCTTGTGAAAATACAAACACTGTTCGACCATCGATTTTCCCGTATCCTGTGACAACTCCGTCACCCGGACCTTTTTTTCCTGCTAATCCAAAATCGGTGCAACGATGTTCAATAAACGGGTTTAACTCGACGAACGTCCCTTCATCTAATAAAAGATCAATGCGCTCCCTCGCTGTTAATTTCCCTTTTTCATGTTGTTTAGCAATTTTATCGTCACCGCCACCTAATTCAATTTCACGCCGGCGGTCATATAGCTCATTAATTTTATCATACATATCCATTATTGCCCGCCCTCTCTTTCACAAAGCTCGTACAATACTCCGTGAGCGGACTTTGGATGCATGAAGGCGATAAGCGCCCCTCCCGCTCCGCGTTTCGGTTGCTCATGAATCATACGAACACCATTATTTTTTAACTCCTGAATGCGCAGTTCAATATCATCTACGCCAAGCGCGACATGATGAATACCTTCACCTCTTTTTTCAATAAAAGAAGCAATTGGGCTATGTTCAGAAAGCGGCTCAAGCAATTCAATTTTTACATCGCCGACTTTTAAAAATGCTACCCTCACCTGCTCGGATTCGACCGTTTCCATGCCAACGCACGATAAACCGAGCGTATCCGTATAAAACGGAAGCGCCTCATCTAATGATTTCACAGCGATGCCAATATGATCGACTTTTTTCACTTCCATAACCCCAACCCCTTTGTTGTTCTCGGCTGCAAACCGTGTATGTATTTCGACACCTTTTTTCTTTTTTCCTTCTTTTTTTGCATGTTTTCATACTTGTTTGTCGATCAGCATGTTTGTACAATAGGTAACAAGAGGTGACAAGAGGTGAAAAAAATGCATTCAAAAAAAGTGCAAAAAATCGTCGTCTATTTAATGCTCGGTTCGATGCTTTTAACATCGTTGCTTGCTGGATTAAGCATGTGGATATAGAACAAGCTGACCGTATTCGGCCAGCTTGTTCTATTTAAGCGCCCCGTACTTTTTCCCGAGCTGATGAAATGATTCGTTCGTTTTTACGATCGCTACTTTCGTTCCTAATGGCACGTTCGGATATAGCGCTTCAACATCGCGATTATGCATGCGTACGCATCCTTCTGTTATATAACGTCCAATCGATTCGGGTCGATTCGTTCCATGAATGCCGTACGTTCGACCGTCCGTTCCACGTGCATCAAATCCGATCCATCTCGTACCAAGCGGGTTGTTCGGTGCTCCTCCTGAAATGTTTTTTTTCCGATAATAAGGATTTACTGCCTTAACAGTTACCGTAAATATCCCTTCTGGCGTGAGTACATTCGTTTTTCCTGTCGCCACTCGATATATACGTTCAATTTTCCCATGGCGAATAAAAGCAAGTTGGTTCGTTTGTTTATTGACAATAATCATCGGATCGCCCACGCGCGGATGATCTCCAAACGGCCAAAGCGGTGAAAGAAAAAGAAAGAAAGCAAACAAAAGCGGCATGATCTCACCCTTTTTTCATTATTATGCATCAAAAAAGAGCGATCATACCGTTATAACTGACTTTTAATGATTAAATATTGCTCCATCTCTTTTACAAAATGCAAAAGAGCAGCTCGCTCTTCAAATTCCTCGCGCGTTTTTGGCAAAGGCATTTGTTGGAACTGCTTTTTCATCTCCTCAAGTTGTCGAATAAAACGGTCTGCTGTATTTCCCGGGTGAATCGCATCGCTTAATTCATCAATAAAATCGGCAATCATATTTCGTTGCTCAACTGTGTACGTCATCGAGCTGATGAGCGGCAGCATGCGTTCAATAATTTCAAATTGCCGTTCGCGCATACGAAAATATCGGTAATAATAATCTTCATTGCGTAAAAAATGGTTTTCAATGTTTTGTAACGCAAGCGCTTTTGCTCGCTTTAACGTATCGCTCGCTAGCGCAATTTCTTTCCCATCCCACAAGCTTTCGTTCGTCCGTAAATAATGAACAATTTCTTTAAAAATGATGCGAAATAAATCTTCTACAATCCGTTGATATTCTTTTAAATCTTTTTCCACGCTTGGCATGTACATATTGACAAGTAAAGCGATACCGATCCCGATGATCATTAACATCACTTCGTTATATACGAGAGACCACGTCATCGCTTTCGCCATGTATACGTGTAAAATAATAACCGCACTTGTCGCAATCCCTTCGGTCACTTTCAAGGCAACAGTCGTTGGAATGAAAAACAGCAGCAATAAACCGATCGAAAGCGGATGATAGCGAAGTCCTTCAAAAAAGAGAAATGAAAACAATAAGCCAACTAAACCGGCAACAAAGCGAGCACGTGCCGTCTGCAACGACTTTTTTTTCGTCACTTGAATACAAAGTATTGTAATAATGCCGGCAGAAGCAAAATTTTCAAGGTGCAACCATTGGGCAAGCGCAATGGCACTCGCTGTTCCAATCGCTGTTTTCACTGTTCGATAACCAATTTTTAACATGACTATCACACTCCGCCCTCATTATAACATATTCAACAATAAAAGGTGCCCATAACGGACACCTTTACGTTTGCTCATATAAACGAATTAATTGCTGGGCGGCCATTGTGACCGGCTGTTTCCCTTCCATCACATCTTGTTCGATGTTCGGCAACTGTTGCTGTACAGCCGGATGATGAAAAAAGCGGATATGCAAATAATCTTTAATCATCGCATGCAGCCAATCTTTCATCTGTTCCTTTCTTCTTTCCTCAAACACGCCGGATTGTTTTGTCGTTTGCACAAACCGTTCGATTACTTCCCAAATTTGTTCAATTCCTTCTCCGTGAAGAGAAGAGCATGTGTATGCTTTCGTCTCCCATCCTTTCGTGGCATGGCGTAAATAATGTAAAATTTGATTATATTCTTCTTTCGCCAACTCTGCTTTCTGTTTATTATCCCCGTCTGCTTTATTAATAACGATCGCGTCGACGAGTTCCATCATCCCCTTTTTCATTCCTTGCAGTTCATCACCAGCGCCTGTTAGCGCAAGCAATAGAAAAAAATCAACCATGCCGCGTACTGCCACTTCACTTTGACCAACACCGACCGTTTCCACGAGAATAATATCATATCCCGCTGCTTCACAAAGCAGCATCGTCTCACGTGTTTTCCGATGCACTCCCCCGAGCGTGCCACCCGATGGAGAAGGACGAATAAACGCACGCGGATGACGAGCTAAATATTCCATGCGCGTTTTATCGCCAAGAATGCTTCCACCTGTGAGCGAGCTGCTCGGATCGATCGCTAATACCGCAACACGATGACCTTTATCGCATAAAAATTGTCCGAATGCTTCAATGAATGTACTTTTGCCTGCACCTGGAACACCAGTAATGCCAATGCGAACCGAACGCCCTACATAAGGAAGGAGCTCATGCAATATGCGCTGTGCCTTTTCTGTATGTTTTGCTGCATTGCTTTCAATAAGTGTAATCGCTTGTGCTAAAATGGTGCGATTATTATTTAATACACCTGCGACATATTCTTCAATCGAAAGCTCTTTTCTTTTTACCCATCGTCTTTCTTTTGTCGGCTGAACACGATCGTTTCCTTTCACGTACGACGTTGCAAACATATTGTGGTCATCCACCCATTCTGGTCGAGATGTTCGCTCCTCACTCATTCGCTCACTTCCTCGTAACCGAGTCGTCGATAAATTTCGTGCAACACTTTTTGAGCTGCGACCGGGATGATCGTACCTGGTCCAAAAATAGCCGCTGCACCATGTTCATATAAAAATTCGTAATCTTGTGGTGGTATGACGCCACCAACGACAACAATAATATCTTCTCGCCCTAGTTTGCGTAACTCTTCCACAAGCTGTGGCAGTAACGTTTTATGTCCAGCAGCGAGCGAGCTCATCCCAACGACGTGAACATCGTTTTCAACCGCTTGCCGCGCTGTCTCTTCTGGTGTTTGAAAGAGCGGACCGATATCAACGTCAAAACCTAAATCCGCAAATGCGGTGGCGATCACTTTTGCCCCACGGTCATGTCCATCTTGACCCATTTTGGCGATTAAAATGCGCGGCCGTCTTCCTTCTAACTCATAAAATTCATCCGTCATTTTTTTGACGCGTGCAATTTCTTCTTCGTTCGTAAACTCTGCGCTATATACCCCGCTAACGGAACGAATGACTGCTTTATGTCGGCCTGCTACTTTTTCAATTGCATACGAAATTTCGCCTAACGTCGCGCGCGCACGAGCGGCTTCTACCGCCAATTCTAATAAGTTTCCTTCGCCTGTTTCCGTCGCTTTCGTAATCGCTTGCAGCGTTTGTTGCACACGCGCTTCATCCCGAGACGCACGCAACTGTTTTAATTTTTCGATTTGTCGCATGCGCACAGCCGTATTATCGACTTCTAAAATATCGATCGGCTCTTCTTTTTCTGGACGATATTTATTCACACCGATAATCGTCTCCGCACCAGAATCAATTTTGGCTTGCCGTCTTGCTGCTGCTTCTTCAATGCGCATTTTTGGCAATCCTGTTTCAATCGCTTTCGCCATACCACCGAGATTTTCGATTTCTTCAATATGTTTCCACGCTCGCTTCATTAGTTCGTTCGTCAACGTTTCGACGTAATACGAGCCTGCCCACGGGTCAATGACGCGACAAATGCCCGTTTCTTCTTGCAAATAAAGCTGCGTATTGCGAGCGATGCGCGCAGAAAAGTCGGTCGGTAACGCAATTGCTTCATCAAGTGCGTTCGTATGAAGCGACTGCGTATGCCCCATCGCTGCTGCATGCGCTTCAATGAGTGTACGGACAACGTTGTTGAACGGGTCTTGTTCGGTTAAACTCCAGCCTGATGTTTGCGAATGCGTTCGCAACGCTAACGACTTCGGATTTTTCGGGTTAAATGTTTTCATCATTTTCGCCCAAATCACGCGCGCCGCACGCATTTTTGCCACTTCCATAAAATAGTTCATGCCGATTGCCCAGAAAAACGATAGGCGTGGAGCAAATGAATCAATGTCAATGCCTGCTTTTAAGCCTGTACGCACATACTCAAGCCCATCGGCAAGTGTATAGGCAAGCTCAATATCCGCCGGCGCACCAGCTTCCTGCATGTGATAGCCGGAAATGCTAATGCTATTGAATTTTGGCATATATTTTGCAGTATAGGCGAAAATGTCGGCGATAATGCGCATCGACGTTTCTGGCGGATAAATATACGTATTGCGCACCATATATTCTTTTAAAATGTCGTTTTGGATTGTGCCGGACAGTTTGTCTTGCGTCACTCCCTGCTCTTCGGCGGTAACGATGTAAAACGCCATGATTGGGAGCACAGCCCCGTTCATCGTCATCGATACGGACATTTGATCAAGCGGAATGCCATCGAATAAAATTTTCATATCGAGCACCGAATCGATAGCGACCCCTGCTTTGCCGACATCGCCGACGACGCGTGGATGGTCAGAATCATAGCCGCGGTGGGTGGCAAGGTCAAACGCAACCGACAACCCTTTTTGCCCCATCGCTAAATTGCGGCGGTAAAAGGCGTTGCTTTCTTCTGCCGTAGAAAAACCTGCATATTGGCGAATCGTCCACGGTCGAACGACGTACATTGTCGGGTACGGTCCGCGCAAATATGGTGGAATACCCGGCATATAGTCAAGAAAGTCAAAACCTTCAATATCTTTTTTTGTATATAGTGGTTTAAGCGTAATTTGTTCGTTTGTTTGGAAAAAAAGGTCGTCAATCGATGTTTGCAGCTTTTCTTCGATTGCCTGCTTCCATTGTTGTTCGCTCACCGTATCGCCTTTGCGTTGGAAAGGAATATTCGTAAAATCAACTTTCCGCTCCATCTAAAGCCACCCCCATTTCCTTCATAAACGCCACAAGCGTTTCGTAGCAATTAGAACCGATATGAATAAATCCGTCCACCCCCGCTTCTATAAAAGTGGTTTCGATTTCCAGCGGTTGTTTTCCAGCGACGTAGACGTTTCGCGGCGGATTCGCATCCTTTAACGCTTTCGCAATCGCCGGAACCGCTTCCGGATAGCTTTCGTCTGTTCCGCAAATGATATAATGCGTTCCGTCTGCTTCTAACGCCCCTTTTATCGCCTCGTCAACCGACATATAGCCGTCATTTTTCACGACAGCGAATCCACCCGCTTCAAAAAAGCCGCTCATAAAATCAGCGCGCGCTTTATGATGGGCGATGGCGCCGAGATTGATGAGATGCACGGTTGGACGCTTTCCGTTCGTTTCTAAATGCCGCTCCGCTGCTTGGCGCAGCTGCTCAAACGGCTCAGACAGCCGCCATTGGCGAACTGGGGAAATGGCAATCGACGGACCGGTCATCGCGAGCGCAGCATCAATTCCTCGAGCGGTCGCTCGACGACGGACGAAAGCAATGGCACTATCTAGCCAATTTCCGGTCCGCTCCATCGTTTCACCATCATACGATTCATCTTTTGTCGGCGATACAGATTGGATGTTCGGTTTTGGCTCTGCTACATTCGCATAGACGTTTGTACCGATGATTCGTTCTTTGCGCATTTTGACGTTTTGTTCGCGCAGCTTGGCGATGTTTTCGATTTCTGCTTGCACCACTCCTGCTTGGAGCGCTTTTGTCATGCCGCCTTTTGCTTCGATTTGTTGAAATAGCTTCCATGCAGCTTCTGCAATTTGTGCCGTTAGCGTTTCAACGTAATACGAACCGCCAGCCGGGTCGATGACTTTCCCGATGTGCGCTTCTTCTAGTAAAATCAATTGTGTATTACGGGCAATTCTTCGTGAAAACTCATCCGCTGGTCGAATCGCTTCGTCAAACGGGGAAACGTGTAAACTATTCGCCCCACCGACAATCGCAGCAAACGCTTCTGCTGATGCCCGAAGCATGTTTACATACGGGTCATAAACCGTTTTCGTGAAATACGACGTTCGCGCATGAAGCGACATTTTTTGCGCTCGTTCGCTGCCGCCAAACGCTTGAATAATATTCGACCACATCGCACGAGCCGCGCGCAGTTTCGCGATTTCCATAAAAAAGTCAGCACCGATCGCGAACGAAAAACTCATTCGTTCGGCCACCTCATCGACCGTCAACCCGCGCTTTAAACATTCGTTGATATATTCGACGGCAGTCGCAAACGAAAACGCTAACTCTTGCACCGCATTGGCCCCACCGTGATGATACGGTTCTCCGTGAACGATGATCGTTTTTATCAAAGGCAGCTGTTCTTTCGCCCATCTCGTCACATCCGCCATCACGTCATACAGCGTCGAAAGCGACGTAGGAAGTTCTCCTTTTATCGCTAATGCCGAAAGCGGGTCCATGCCGATTGTTCCGCGCAATGAATCGAGCGGAAGTTGTTGCTTATGAAAATAAGCGATAAACAGCGCCAAAACTGACAACGAACATGCCCCTGCATCGAGACGAATCGAATAGTCGGAAAGCGAAATGCCAGAAAACATCGTTTCGACATCCTCTAGCGACGTGATAGAAAATCCGAGCTCGTCTAAAATAAGATGAATTTCCGTCTGTCCTCTTGCGATATCGTATGTTGCGATTTCGTTCCATTCCTTAGGACTTTTGGTAGAAATGGCTTGACTGACTGCCCATGGCTTTTTCATATACCCATCCGGCTCCGTCCCGCGCACATAGCTAGGAAACCCCGGATATTGCTCAGGAGTTGTCTCTATGTCGCTTCGTATATAGATCGGTTTTATTTGTAGTTGCTCATACGTTGTTGTCACTAACTTTTCAAGCGGTTTTCCTTTAAGCGATTTTTCTGCTTCTTGTTCCCATTCGTCATATTTCGGAATAGGAAACGAGGCGTTTTTCATCGTTAACAAATCCGCCATTAACAACCCCTCCCCTTTGAAGACATTTAAAGCGCTTTCTTTTCAATTTTTGAAACATTCATTACATATTTATTGTAGTATATATAGACTGCTTGGGCAACGAACAAGTGTAAAATGGATAATATGATGAAAGAGGGGTCCTAAGTGGACACCCTCTTTTCATTTAATAAATTGGCGTATTGTCTTTCGATATGTTTTCTAAAATGTCTTTCACACGCGCTAAGAAGCGACCGCAAATTAAGCCATCGAGCACGCGATGATCTAGCGATAAGCAAAGGTTAACCATATCGCGAACAGCAATCATGCCGTCTTTTACAACAGGTCGTTTCACGATCGATTCCACTTGTAAAATCGCCGCTTGTGGATAGTTGATGATTCCCATGGATTGAACGGAGCCAAACGAACCTGTATTGTTAACCGTAAACGTACCACCTTGCATATCTTCCGGACGGAGCTTGCCTGCGCGCACTTTTGCGGCTAATTCCGCAATCTCACGTGCAATCCCTTTAATCGATTTTTCATCCGCATGTTTAATAACTGGGACAAAAAGTGCGTCATCTGTCGCTACGGCAATTGAAATGTTAATATCTTTCTTTTGAACAATTTTGTCTCCTGCCCACATCGAGTTCATTTGTGGGAATTCTTTTAACGCTTGAGCCACCGCTTTTACAAAAAACGCAAAATACGTTAAGTTAAACCCTTCGCGCTTTTTAAATTCGTCTTTAATGGAATCGCGGTAAGCGACTAAGTTCGTCACATCGACTTCAACCATCGTCCATGCGTGCGGTGCTTCATGTTTACTGCGAAGCATGTTTGTCGCAATGGCTTTACGCACTGGTGTGACAGGAATTTCGATGTCGCCCGCTTGCACAGAAACGCTCGGTGCTTGCTGTTTTGGTAATTCCACTTTTGGTGCGACTTCCTGTTTCGATACTTCTACTTGTTGGATCGGCTCGACGGCTTGTTCTGGCGCATCCGCTTTCGGTACGTTACCAAACTCAATGAATTTGAGTAAATCCTTGCGCGTAATGCGTCCGCCCATGCCCGTTCCTGTCACTTGTGTTAAATCGATGTTATGTTCTTGCGCGAGACGAAGAACAGCTGGCGAATAGCGTCCGCGCTCACCGCCTTGCTTTTTCATCGGTTGTTTATTCGCTTGTTCATTCGTCGGCGGCAATTCGTTTTCCACGCTCATTTGCTTTTCTTCTACTTGTTCTTCTCCTTCGACTTCAATCGTACAAATGACAGCACCAACAGGCAATGTTTCTCCTTCTTTTGCGATAATTTCCTTAATGACTCCTGCAAATGAAGAAGGAATTTCCGCATTCACCTTATCTGTCATCACTTCAGCGAGCGGATCGTATTTATTGACGCGATCGCCAACCGATACGAGCCATTGGCTAATCGTTCCTTCCGTTACGCTTTCACCAAGCTGTGGCATCGTAATTTTCTCAATCGCCATCGTCACTCCTCCTTAAAACTGCGCCAATTCGCGCATTGCCTTTTCGACTTTATCTGGGTTGACCATAAAGAATTTTTCCATCGTTGGCGCATATGGCATCGCTGGAACGTCTGGACCAGCAAGTCGCATAATTGGAGCATCTAAATCAAATAAACAATGTTCTGCAATAATGGCAGCGACTTCGCTCATGACGCTTCCCTCTTTATTGTCTTCTGTCACAAGCAACACTTTTCCTGTTTTGCTTGCTGCTTCAATGATCGCTTCTTTATCAAGCGGATATACAGTACGCAAATCTAAAATGTGAGCAGAAATGCCTTCTTGCGCTAATTTTTCAGCAGCTTGTAATGCGAAATGAACACATAAACCGTACGTAATAACTGTAATATCTTCTCCTTCGCGTTTTACATCCGCTTTACCAATCGGTAATACATAATCATCCGTTGGTACTTCCCCTTTAATGAGACGATACGCTCGTTTATGTTCAAAGAACAGCACAGGGTCTTCGTCACGGATGGCCGCTTTTAATAATCCTTTTACGTCGTATGGTGTAGATGGCATAACAATTTTTAACCCCGGCTGGTTTGCAAAAATCGCTTCGACCGATTGTGAATGGTATAATGCTCCATGAACTCCACCGCCATATGGGGCACGAATGACAATCGGACAGTTCCAATCGTTATTGGAGCGATAACGAATGCGCGCTGCTTCAGAAATAATTTGGTTTACAGCGGGCATAATAAAGTCCGCAAATTGAATTTCTGCAATTGGACGCAATCCGTACATCGCGGCGCCAATGCCGACGCCAACAATTGCAGATTCCGCTAGCGGCGTATCAATGACGCGTTCTTCACCAAATTGATCGTAAAGCCCTTGCGTTGCTTTAAATACCCCCCCTTTTTTCCCAACGTCTTCCCCGAGTACGAATACGCGTGGGTCACGTTCCATTTCTTCGCGAATCGCCATCGTAACGGCATCGATATATGAAATGACAGGCATATTTATTCCTCCTCTGCGTATACGTATTTCAACGCATGTTCTGGTTGTGCATATGGTGCTTTTTCTGCGTAGTCTGTTGCTTCGTTCACTTGTTTCATGACGCGATCGAGAATTTCTTTTTCCAACTCATCTGTTAATACGCCTACTTCTTTTAAGTAGTTTGCAAATAAATAAATTGGATCTTTTGACTTTGCCTCTGCAATTTCTTCTGGCGTACGATATGCACGATCGTCATCATCCGACGAATGCGCTGTTAAGCGATAAGCAACCGTTTCAATTAATGTTGGTCCTTCACCACGGCGCGCACGATCGGCTGCTTCTTTGACAACGCGATATACTTCAAGCGGATCTGTACCATCCACTGTATACCCTGGCATGCCATAGCCGATGGCACGATCTGACACCTTTTCGCATGCTAATTGTTTTTCAATTGGAACAGAGATCGCATATTTATTGTTTTCGCACATAAAAATGACCGGCAGCTTATGAACTCCTGCAAAGTTAGCCCCTTCATGGAAGTCACCTTGGTTCGAAGACCCTTCCCCAAATGTAACGAACGATACGAAATCTTTTTTCTCCATTTTCGCTGCTAAAGCGATCCCAACAGCATGTGGTACTTGTGTTGTAACTGGAGAAGAACCTGTGACGATGCGGTTTTTCTTTTTCCCGAAATGCCCTGGCATTTGGCGACCGCCAGAGTTTGGATCTTCCGCTTTTGCAAATGCGGAAAGCATCAATTCTGTCGGCGTCATCCCAAACGTTAATACGACGCCCATATCGCGATAATATGGCAACACATAATCTTTCGTACGATCCAAAGCGAATGCCGCTCCTACTTGCGCCGCTTCTTGCCCTTGACAAGAGATCACGAACGGAATTTTACCTGCGCGGTTTAATAACCACATCCGTTCGTCAATTTTACGTGCTAACACCATCGTTTCATACATTTGTAAAACGGTTTCATCGCTTAAACCGAGTTGTTTATGACGATTTTCCGCCATCATTCATTCCTCCTTTAAAAATGAATCGCTTTTCCATCAACAGCAAGCGCCGCTTCCATCATCGCCTCTGACAGCGTCGGATGCGGATGAATGGTGTGAGCAATTTCCCACGGTGTCGCATCAAGCACACGTGCTAATCCAGCTTCAGAAATCATATCTGTGACGTGCGGACCAACCATATGTACGCCGAGCAAATCGTCTGTTTTTGCATCAGCAACAATTTTTACAAACCCTTCAGCTTCTCCGTATACAAGTGCCTTTCCAATCGCTTTAAATGGGAATTTGCCGACTTTCACGTCATATCCTTTTGCCTTCGCCTCTTCTTCTGTCAAACCTACACTTGCTGCCTCCGGACGACTATAAATACATTTTGGCACCATCGCATAATCAAGCGGATGAACTTCTTTTCCAGCAAGATGCTCAATCGCAATAATCCCTTCATGTGAAGCGACATGAGCAAGCTGTAAGCCACCGATCACATCCCCAATGGCGTAAATATGTTTTTCTTTTGTTTGATAGTATTCATTCGTTTGAATAAAGCCTTTTTCAATGACAATGTCAGTATTTTCTAATCCAATACCTTCAATATTTGCTTGACGTCCAACGGAAACGAGCATTTTGTCTGCTGTAAACGTTTCATTTTGTCCGTTGATTTCTGCTTGAATGCGGACACCATTTTCAACAACGAGTGTGTCAGGCAATACTTTTGCTTTTGTAACGATGCGTACACCACGTTGTTTTAATATTTTTTCAATTTCTTTGGAGACATCGCGATCTTCTGTTGGCAAAATACGATCTGCATATTCAATGACTGTAACATCCACGCCAAAGTCATTCAACATCGATGCCCATTCGATGCCAATGACGCCACCACCGACAATAATGATCGAAGATGGCAACGTCCCCATGCGCAACGCTTCATCTGAAGTCATGACAAATTGACCGTCAATTGTTAACCCCGGTAGTGTGCGCGGACGAGATCCTGTTGCGATAACAACGTATTTTGGTACAAGCATTTCATTTTCTGTTCCGTCATTCATCTCGACCGAAATCGTACCTGGCATCGGTGAAAAAATCGAAGGTCCTAAAATGCGTCCCGTTCCTTCATATACATCGATTTTCCCTTTTTTCATTAACATGTGGATGCCTTTATGCAGTTGATCAATAATCGCTTGCTTACGCGCTTGCACTTTCGCAAAATCTAATCGTACCTCGCTAGCTACTACACCAAACGTTTCACTTTCTTTCGTTTGTGCATACACTTCCGCGCTCCGTAATAATGCTTTGCTTGGAATACATCCCGCATGCAAACACGTTCCTCCAAGTTTTCCTTTTTCGACAACCGCTGTTTTTAAACCGAGCTGAGCAGCACGAATCGCAGCGACGTATCCGCCTGTTCCGCCTCCAAGTATGACTACATCGTATTCTTTTGCCATCATTTCATCCCCTTAAACCGTTGTTTTGACCGCTTGTGGATATTGTTTCGCTTCTTCTTCTCCACGCAATACGCGAAGCGCTCCTTCAGCGAGTGCCTGCAGTTCATTCTCTCCTGGCTGCACGATGACATCGGCAATCCATTGTACGCGATCAGCAATTTCTTTTACAAACTGTTTTCCGTATGCTAAACCGCCCGTTAAAATAATGGCATCAACTTTTCCTGATAATACTGCGCTTGCTGCTCCAATTTCTTTCGCTACTTGATACGCCATCGCACTATAAATGAGCTTCGCCTTTTCGTCGCCATTTTCAATCATTTTTTCGACTTTCACTGCATCATTCGTCCCTAAGTAACCAACGAGACCTCCGCCTCCAACGAGCATGCGCATAATTTCTTCTCGATAATATTCACCAGAGAAACAGAGAGAAACGAGATCACCCGCTGGCACAGTACCGGCACGTTCAGGGCTAAACGGACCTTCTCCGTCCAATCCGTTGTTGACATCAATAACGCGTCCGCGTTGATGTGCACCAACTGTAATACCTCCGCCCATATGCGCGACGATGAAATTGACCTCCTCATATGTTTTTCCCATTTGCTTGGCGACGCGGCGAGCGACTGCTTTTTGATTTAACGCGTGGAAAATGCTGCGACGCTCAATTAATGAAAAGCCAGAAACGCGAGCAATCGGGTCAAGTTCATCTACAACGACTGGATCGACGATAAACGCTGGAATGTTTAATGCTGAAGCAATTTCGTGCGCTAAAATTCCACCGAGATTCGAAGCGTGCGGGCCTGAGTATCCGCGCTTTAAATCTTGCAGCATCGCCTCATTGACAGCATATGTGCCACCTTCAATCGGACGAAGTAAGCCACCGCGTCCGCATACTGCATCGAGCTTAGAAATATTAATTCCTTCATGGTCAAGCGTTTCTAAAATCGTTTGTTTGCGAAATTCGTATTGGTCAATAATTTTTTTATACGCTCGTAACGCTTCTGTATCATGACGAATCGTTTTTTCTAAAATGGAGCGCTCGTTATCAAAGACGCCAATTTTCGTTGACGTCGATCCCGGATTAATGACTAAGATGCGAAATGAATGTTCCTGCAATGTGTAACCCTCCATTTTTATCATCGACGAAGCGAGAACATACGTCCTCGCTTCATTGCATATTTTTAGCGCGTACGGCGACGGCTTAAAATGTGTTGACCGTTTTGTAAAAATTGGCTACGTGATTGACGCATTTTCGCAATGCGTTCTTCAGCTAAACGGTCGGCTGCTTGGTATGTTGGAATGCCGTCACGTTTCGCAATTTCGATGACTTTTTCAATATTGTTGTAAATTTGCTCAACTTTTTTCAGCGCACGTTCGCGGTTGTATCCATATAACTCATCCGCTACGTTAATGACGCCACCCGCGTTAATGACGTAGTCTGGCGCATAAACGATACCCATTTCATGAATGATGTCTCCATGTCTTGCTTCACGCAATTGATTGTTCGCAGCACCGGCAATAACTTTTGCTTTCAATTGTGGAATTGTTTGGTCGTTAATAATTCCTCCAAGCGCACATGGAGCGAAAATGTCGCATTGCACACTATAAATATCGTTCGGGTCTACCGCTTGCGCCCCAAATTCTTCAACAACGCGTTGCACCGCCTCTTTATTAATGTCTGTAACGATCAGCCTCGCTCCTTCTTCATGAAGATGACGGCATAAATTGTAAGCAACATTACCAACACCTTGTACCGCGATCACTTTTCCTTCAAGCGAATCGCTACCAAATGCTTCTTTTGCCGCTGCTTTCATACCGCGATACACGCCGTATGCAGTAATCGGAGAAGGATTTCCAGATGAACCGAACGCTGGTGAAATACCTGTCACATAGTCTGTTTCTTCATAAATAATATCCATATCAGCAACCGTTGTACCAACGTCTTCCGCTGTAATATAACGGCCATTTAACCCTTGAATGAAGCGACCGAACGCACGGAACATCGCTTCGTTTTTATCTTTACGCGGATCCCCAATGATAACCGCTTTTCCACCGCCAAGATTTAATCCAGCTGCTGCGTTTTTGTATGTCATCCCACGCGCTAAACGAAGCGCATCTTCAATGGCTGCATCTTCTGATTCATACATCCACATGCGCGTACCGCCTAACGCTGGTCCAAGCGTTGTATCGTGAATCGCAATGATCGCTTTTAATCCTGATTCTTTATCTTGGCAAAATACTAATTGCTCATAGTCGTATTGTTCCATATATTTAAAAATCTCCATCTTTCGTTCCCCCCTTGTTATTTGTCCGTTGCACAAATGGCTAGTGCTAGCGAGTATAATTTACTTTCTGCTGAATCCGCGCGAGATGTTAATACAATGGGTGCTTTTGCACCAGCAATGATCCCTCCAACTTGTGCGCGGGCAAAGTACACGAGCGATTTATATAGCACATTTCCCGTTTCAATGTTCGGCACAACTAAAATATCCGCATGTCCTGCTACCGAACTTTGAATGCCTTTATGTTGCGCTGATTCAACGGAAATGGCGTTATCTAAAGCGAGCGGTCCATCGACGATGCAATCTTTCAACTGTCCTCGTTGATTCATAAGGGACAATGCGGCTGCATCAATCGTTGCCGGCATCGCTGGATTGACAACTTCAACAGCGGCGAGTGGTGCAACTTTCGGCGTATGGATGCCAATTGCTTTTGCCACTTGTACTGCGTTCATAATAATTTCTGCTTTTTGTTGTAAATCAGGTGCGATATTCATCGCTGCGTCAGTAACAAGAATAGGACGTTCATAATTCGGCACATCAAATACAGCAACATGCGATAAAACACGGCCTGTACGAAGTCCATATTCTTTATTTAGCACCGCCTTTAAAATCGTTGCTGTCGGTACGTTCCCTTTCATCAAGACACTTGCTTCCTTTTCATGCACCGCTTTCACAGCCATATGGGCTGCTTCTTCGTTTGTCGAAGCGTGAACGATGCGGATAGCGTCGTGACCGACATCTTGGACGTGTTCAGCAACGAGGCGTGATAAAACGGATTCATCGCCATATAAGATAAATCGCCCGAATCCTGCTTGTAGCGTTTGTGCGACCGCTTTTAACACTTCTTCGTCTTCTGCTGCCGCAACAGCTACCGTTGCTTTAGGAAATTGGGTTGCTTTGGTGACCAACGATTGTAGCTTCATCTCATCTGCTCAACCCCTTTGTTTTTTCGTCGCTTTATATTCTTGCAAAGGGCGTGCCAACTTCTTTTTTATTGAAAACGCTTTACTTTTATTTATTTTTTATTGCAGATTTTTGCATACTATGAACATTATTGCATGCTCTTTTTATCAAGTCCATACTTTTCAAGTTTGTAATATAAATTTCGTATCGAAATACCGAGTTGCTTGGCGGCTGCGGTTTTATTTCCTTGGCATGCATGTAACACGCTTTCAATCACTTTCGCTTCATACTGCTCGACTAGCTTTGCTAACGGCTTATGGTCATTGGACCATTCGGGAGAAGAAAGATGTTCTTGCTCCTTCGGCTTATGCAACAATGAAATATGTTTACGCTCAATGATGACTTCGTTATATTTCATAAAAATCATGGCGCGCCCTAATACGTTTTCTAACTCACGCACATTGCCTGGCCAATCGTAAGAGAGTAAATAAGCGAGCGCATCATCTGTAATCCCTTCCACATTACGTCCATAGTCTTGATTTAGTTTTTGTATGAGTCGTTCACATAAAGCTGGAATATCTTGCTTTCGAGCACGTAGCGGCGGGATGTAAATCGGCATGCGATTTAACCGATAGTATAAGTCTTCACGAAAAGTCCCATCGGCAATCGCTTTTTCGAGGTGAACATTTGTTGCCGCAATGACACGTACATTAATCGGAATCGGCTTTGTGCCACCTACGCGCACAATTTCTTTTTCTTGCAGCACCCGTAATAGTTTGGCTTGCATATTAGCTGATAACTCGCCAATCTCATCTAAAAAAATGCTTCCGTTGTTTGCCTCTTCAAATAGTCCCTTTTTTCCTCCGCGTCTTGCACCAGAAAACGCTCCTTCCTCATAACCAAACAATTCGCTTTCAAGTAGTGATTCAGAAATGGCAGCGCAATTGACACGAACGAATTTGTGATATTTTCGATCACTCGCATTATGAATAGCATGTGCAAACAATTCTTTTCCTGTCCCGGATTCACCACGAAGCAAAATGGTTGCTGGTGTTTTCGCTGCCAATTTCGCCTGTTCAATCGCTAACATCATTTCCTCAGACGTGCCGACGATATCATCAAATGAATATTTCGCTTCTAACGTACGAATAATTTGACGAGCGCGTTGTAACTCAGAGGTCAACTGTTCAATTTCAGATACATCGTGGATGACACCGACGCTCCCTTTTAATACCCCATCAACGATAATCGGGGCTACATTCACGACGACATCTCGCTTTTTCGGTCCGACTTTCATGCGCACACCTCTTACTGGCCGCCGTGTTTTTAACACTTTCATATGCATGCTTTCCCCTTCTGAAATATCTGCTGTCGCTGGTTTTCCGATCACTTCTTCTTCTGATAAGCCCGTTAACTTTGTGTACGCCGGATTAATTAAAATACCTTTTCCGTATTCATCAACAACAGAAATGGCTTCTTCTGAGGAATGAATAATGGCTTCTAACATCGTGCGAATTTCTTTTAAATTTGTTACTTCTTCCGCTAAATGAACAACTTCTGTAATATCTTTAAATACCGCAAAAGCGCCGAATAATTCGCCGTTTTCGTCGATTAACGGAATACGTGTCGTAATCATTTTTTTTCCGTTTTCTAATAACAATTCTTGATTCAACTCGACTTCTCTCGTCTGTAATACACGTGGTAGTCCGCTAGCTGGAATGACATGCAAAATATGTGATCCTATAACTTCCTTTTTCTTTTTTCCAATCATCTTCTCTGCACTTGGATTCATATGCGTTACAAAACCACGTTCATCAATAACAATCATTCCATCATGTGTAGAGTTAAAAATTAAATCATGCTTCGTTGTTGCTGTTTTTAACGTAGCAATAAGTTGTTCTTTTTCTTCGACAAGTTGTGCAATAATATAGGCAATATCACCCGGAATGACGACCGTATGCGCAGCGCTTGCTTTACGCAACGTAGTAAACACTTCGTCGTCTCCTGTGACTTCAACAATGATGTCGATGTCGTCCGTTAACACATCACGCCAATGGTTGCTCGTTTGAATACCCATGTCACGCGCAGCCTTTATCCCTGGCGCATCGTCGTTTCGATCGACAATCGCCACAACATCCATCAGTTTTGTTTCATGAAACATTTTTAATAGCGCACTCCCACCTTTGCCTGCTCCGACAATTAATACTTTTTTCATTCCCATCACCTATTCGTTTGCAATTTTTTGCAGACGCTTTCATCATACATTGTTTTTCTCTTCTTGACAAACCATCAAAAACATTTATGATGAAAACAGAACAAACGGAAAGGGTTTTGTTTTATGCAACGAATGATCGCCCTACTTATTTTACTTATTCCCGGATTTATAGCAGCATTGGGAATTAAATGGATGCGTGATACAATATTCTATATTTTACACGCACCTATTCCTTCACTTATTGTCCAGTTTTTGCTTGGCTTATTTTGTTTTCTTGTCGGTCTTGGCTTTATTGCAGGATTTATTTTGCATCGCGATCGAAAACGAAATAAAGTGCAACCACGCTTCCAAAAAAAGAAACGCTTCGATTCAGAGTGATCGAAGCGTTTTTTCGCGTACGTTTTGCGCTTTTTCTGGAAAATCGGTAAATATACCATCTACTCCATATTGAAACATCGTTTTCATCAACGCTTCTTTATTGATCGTAAAAGGACGGACGAGCAAATCGTTAGCGTGAGCGAGTTCAACAAAAGCCCGATCTACAGTTGGGTGATACGGATGAAGCGCTAGCGCCTGTAACGTATGAGCGTAGCTCCACGGCCGATGCAACTTTTCCATATATAGTAGCGCTGTTTCAATATGGGGAGCCAATTGGTGACATGTTGCCATACTTTCGTGGTTGAACGAGGAAAAAATGACACGCGATGCTAAATCGTATCGTTCAACGAGTTCAATCACTTTTTCTTCTAACCGTTCATAAGGGATCAGGTTGTTTTTTAGTTCAATATTGATGAGTAACGACGTGTTTTTCGCCCACTCAAACACTTCTTGTAACGATGGAATGGGACAAAAGCCGTATTTTTTAAATTTATAATTAGCATTTAATTTCCGTAATTGCCGATACGTCATTTGTCCTACCCATCCTGTTCCGTCTGTCGTTCGATTCACTGTTTCATCATGAATGACGACAACCACACCGTCTCTCGAGAGTTGTACATCAAGTTCAATTCCGTCCGCTTCCACACGTGCCGCTTCCATAAACGAAATCATCGTATTTTCTGGATGCGTTCCTGCTGATCCACGATGAGCAAAAATATGTGTCATCCTTTTCCCACCTTAAAAAATGTTTTATACTTAACGTATGAAAGGAGTGAAATGTATGCGACCGTTACAAATTTCGTTAGAAACCGCCCAAAAGCTAGCAAAAGCATTAAATGTCCCACTAGAACAAATTATGCACATGCCTCAGCACATATTAATCCAAAAGTTACTTGAAATCGAAAAAAAGGAACAACAAAAAAGGTAGCCGTTCGACTACCTTATTTTTATTAGCTCGCTTTATGTTCAAGTCTTAGCCGATCAGCAACCATCGCAATAAATTCGGAATTTGTCGGTTTCGCTTTCGACATGCTGACCGTATGACCAAATAAAGACGAAATGGACTCTAAATTGCCACGGCTCCATGCGACTTCAATCGCATGACGAATCGCTCGCTCTACGCGACTAGCTGTCGTATTGTATTTTTTCGCAATGTCTGGGTAAAGCACTTTTGTAATTGATCCAAGCAATTCAACATCGTTGTATACCATCGCAATCGCTTCACGCAAATATAAATATCCTTTAATGTGTGCAGGAACACCGATTTCGTGAATAATGTTCGTAATGCTTGCATCTAAGTTTTTTGGCTTTCCGTCACGAATTGGCGAAAGGAGCGGTCGCTTTAATACAGCTGGCTTTTTGCCGCATACATGACGAATTTGATTCACTAAATGTTCAATATCAAACGGCTTTAAAATAAAGTAAGAAGCTCCAAGTTCAACTGCTTTTTTCGTTACATCTTCTTGACCAAACGCTGTTAACATAATGACGTTTGGCAATGGCTGTTTGAACATGCGCAACTTTTCTAATACAGCCAAGCCGTCTAAATGAGGCATAATAATATCGAGAACAAGAACATCAGGATCGCGCTCACGCAACAGTTGCAAACAATCTTGTCCATTATATGCAACGCCAATGACTTCCATATCCCCTTGGCTTGTAATGTATTCTTCAAGCAAATGCACTAACTCACGATTATCATCTACAATGCACACTTTGATTGTACTCACGAAACCCTTCCTCCCTAAAGCAATGATCTTTTATCACACACGTGCTTAATTCGACACAATGGATGAAAATCCTTTTTCTTTTGCGAAATTAGTCAAATAATTTATATTTTTCATAAAGCATTCGCGCATGCTGTTTCTTTTATTTTATACTACATGTTTACGTCGTGTCATGATAAAACATGACAAATTGCGTGGAAAAACAAAAAGCAAGCTAATATCAGCTCGCTTTTTGTTCGTTTCGATCATAAATGTTAATTCCAGCTTCATGCAACATCCATTCAATGTGCACGCCGTAGCCGGATGTCGGATCGTTAACAAATACATGTGTCACAGCCCCAACAAGTTTTCCATCTTGAATAATCGGACTTCCACTCATTCCTTGAACGATTCCACCTGTTTTTTCTAATAGTCGTGGATCGGTTACTTTGATGACCATTCCTTTTGTAGCTGGGAATTTTTGCGGTGTCACACTAACGATTTCAACATCAAACGCTTCCACCCGATCTTGCTCGACGACGGTTAATATTTTTGCTGGACCTTTTTTTACGTCTGTCGACAGAGCAATGGGCATCGGTTTGTCAAAAATACCATTTTGAATCGGTTTTGAGAGTTTACCAAAAATACCGAACGGGCTGTTCGTTTTAATGTCGCCAATCACTTGTTTATCGGCCGAAAATCTCGCCAGTTTTTCACCAGGACTTCCGTTTCTTCCTTTATCGATCGCCGTCACTGTCGACTTAACAATCGTTCCATCCCGAACGATAATTGGCTTCTTCGTATCCATGTCGGAGATGACATGTCCGAGTGCTCCATATATGTTTGATTTCGGATCGAAAAACGTCATTGTTCCAATTCCTGCTGCTGAGTCGCGAATGTATAATCCGATACGATACGCCTGATCGTGCTTATCTTTCAACGGAGTCAGTATTGTTTCAAACGTATGGTGATCACGAGCAACGGTTAATCGTAAAGATTTACCCGTTCTTCCCGCCTCTTCAATGAATGGAGAAACATCCGTCATTTTTTCGATTTTTTGTCCGTTAATGTGGGTAATCGCGTCCCCTACTTGAATGCCAGCCTTCTCCCCGGGAGATTGTTTTCCTTGTTCCGTCTCCACTAAATGGTGACCGACGACAAGAACACCAACCGTATTTAATTTCACACCGATCGATTGGCCACCTGGAACGATTTTGAAATCTGGCAATACTTTTACATTTACTTGTTTAATTGGAAATCCTGCCATTTGTAAAACGACATCGCTTTCCCCGACATGTTCTCCACTAATCGCTAATTTTTCTTTTTGTCGAACAGAAACAGCGTTTGTTGTTACAGCTTGGACAGAGCCAGATGCAGGCACATGAGCCGTTTGTCCTTGAAATAATACAATTTGTTTTGGAATATTTACATACTTTTGAAATGGTGTTGCCATAGTTAGAACGATAAAAGAAACAAGGAGAAATGCACCTATTCCTTTTCTTAATTTGTCAAAATTCAAATGTCTTCACTCTCCTCGTTCCTACGTACACACCGAATCCTACACTATTTAATGTTGCCTGAAACAATCGAAATATAACCGGACGAAACGAAAAAACAATGCCAATGTTGGCATTTAAGCTGTTTCGTTTTTCGTTTTTGCCGCCAATTGCAATAACTCACGCGCATGTTGTTTCGTCAATTCTGTAATTTCCACTCCAGAGATCATCCGGCTAATTTCGTTAATTTTTTCTTGTTCGTTTAACGCTTCCACCGTTGTTGTTGTCCGTCCATCCTTCGTTTCTTTTGCAATAAATAAATGCGTATCCGCCATCGCTGCCACTTGTGGTAAGTGCGAAATGCATAATACTTGCGAATGGCGTGCCACGCGATAAATTTTTTCCGCAATGGATTGAGCAACGCGACCGCTTACACCGGTATCGACTTCATCAAAAATGATGGAAGTGACGCCCTGATGTTTAGAAAAAATACTTTTTAAAGCAAGCATCATGCGCGACAATTCTCCGCCTGATGCAACTTTCGCAAGCGGTTTTAACGGCTCGCCTGGATTTGTCGAAATGTAAAATTCAACTTCATCTATTCCGTTTGATTGCAACTTTACAGGCGTTCCGTCAAGCAATGGATCATCGTACGTTCCTTGAGGTTTTCGAAAAACAACATCAAACGTCGTTTTTTCCATGTATAAATCTTTTAGCTCTTGATGAATGTCGTCGATCAGTTGTTTCGCATATTGCATACGCAATTCGCTTATATGTTTCGCTTCAACTAATAAATCAGCGGTAATGGATTGAAGCTCAGTTTGTAATTTATGAATATGATCGTCGCGATGTTGAATCGTTTCGATTTCTTCTTCCACTTTCGCCGCATATTCTAAAATGTCACGCACCGTTTGACCGTATTTGCGTTTTAAATGGTTAATTTCATTTAAGCGACTTTCAATTTCGTCAAGCCGAAGGGGGTCGTATTCTAATTGATCTAATTGCTCACGCAGTTGATGGGCCACTTCTTCTAACAAATAATAACAGTTCGATACAACTTCTTGGGCTTGTTTCAACGATGAATCGATTTCGCTCACATGATCTAAATGATTCATCACTAATCCAATCCAATCAAGTCCGCGTTGCTCCCCGTAAAGCGCTTCATAGCTACTTTGTAACGCCTCGTATATTTTCTGAAAGTTAACGATTTTTCGCCGCTCTTCCATTAGCTGTTCATCTTCATCTAACTGTAGCTCTGCTTTTTGAATTTCATCTAACTGAAAAGTTAATAAATCTAAACGATGCGCCATTTGTTGCTCATTCTCATTTAACTTTTGCAGTTGACGCTTGACTCGCTCGTATGCCGCATATAAAGCTTTATATTCCTTTAATGCGTCACGAATACGCTCGCCTCCATATTCATCTAATAAATATAAATGCTTATTTTCATCAAGCAATTCTTGATGCTCATGTTGTCCGTGAATATCTACAAGTGTGGAGCCAATTTCACGCAATGTCGCGATCGTGACTAATTTTCCGTTTACGCGACAGACGCTTTTTCCGTTTATCGTTAGCTCTCGACGAAGCACAATCATCCCATCGCTTATATCGATGCCAAGCTCGGCACATTTGCTGTAACACGGGTGATCATCTTGTTCAAGCAAAAAAAGACCTTCGATTTCTGCTTTTGTTTCGCCGTATCGAACAAATTCTGCTGAGCCGCGTCCGCCAATTAACAAATGAATGGCATCAATAATAATGGATTTTCCCGCTCCCGTTTCTCCAGTTAAAACGGTTAATCCTTTTTCAAACGAAAGCGAAAGGGATTCAATAATGGCAAAATTTTTGATAGATAACTCCGCTAACATCTTACGCTCACACCTTTATTACAGCATGTCCAACAATCGTTTTGAAATAACTTCTGTATCTTCTGGCGTGCGGCAAATAATTAAGCAAGTATCATCACCACAAATCGTGCCAACAATTTCATCCCATTCTAAATGATCGAGCAGTACACCGATAGCATGCGCATTTCCCGGCAGCGTTTTCATAACGAGCAGGTGACCTGCTCCATCAATTTTTACAAATGCATCCATGAGCGCTCGTTTTAACTTTTGGAGCGGATTAAATCGTTGATCGGCAGGTAAGCTATATTTATATCGCCCATCCATCATCGGCACTTTTACTAAATGAAGTTCTTTAATGTCACGAGACACCGTTGCTTGCGTGACGTTAAAACCTTCTTTGCGCAACATATCAACAAGCTCATCTTGTGTTTCAATATCATGATTTGAAATAATTTCACGAATTTTAATATGACGTTGTCCTTTATTCAACGAAAACACCTCTTTCGTGTGTATAACATATGCATATTTATACTTCTATGTTACCGAACGACAGACGAGCAAACAAGAGGGAATAACCGATCGTTATTCCCCCGCATGTTCTTTATTTTCTTTCAACTCGCTGTGTGCCCTGGCAACTACTTCTTCTGGAGAAACAGTCAAGCGATTTTCTCCTACTTCTTTGCCTTCCCAACGTAAATGAAGCAAAAATTCAATATTTCCGTCACCGCCTGTAATCGGCGAGTGGGTTAGCCCAATAATGTCGTACCCTTCTTGTTGCGCAAATGCAGTAATTGTTTCAAGTACGTGCACATGAACACGTGCATCGCGGACAATCCCCTTTTTTCCGACAAACTCTTTTCCCGCTTCAAATTGCGGTTTGACTAAAGCAACGATATCGCTATGCGGCACTAAAATCGTTTTTAAGACGGGTAAAATTAATTTTAATGAAATAAACGACACATCGATCGTTGCAAAGTTTGGTAAGCCGTGTTGAAAATCACTCGGCGTCACATAACGAAAGTTCGTCCGCTCCATGACTACAACACGTTCATCTTGGCGCAGTTTCCATGCGAGCTGATTGTATCCCACATCAAGAGCGTACGACAACTTCACTCCATTTTGCAACGCACAGTCCGTAAATCCGCCTGTCGATGCACCAATGTCAACCATAATCTTATCTTTTACTTCAAGCGCGAACATTTGTAACGCTTTTTCAAGTTTTAGCCCACCGCGACTCACATACGGTAGCGCATTTCCTTTCACCGTTAGCGGAATGTCCACGGGAACTTTTTCCCCTGGTTTGTCAAGCCGCATTTCGTTTGAATACACAAGGCCAGCCATAATTGTTCGCTTCGCCTTTTCGCGCGTTTCAGCCAATCCGCGTTCGACAAGTAATACATCTAAACGTTCTTTCTTCCCTTTCATCTCTCATGCCCTTTTTCTTTTTTTCGGAGTCAATAAACAAATTCGTTCCATTACATGTTCTGTCGTTAGTCCAATTTCTTCAAGAAGTTGCGACACACCGCCATGTTCAATAAAACGGTCCGGAATGCCCATTCGATCAATAATCGCCCCATGATACCCGTGATCATGAGCAAATTCAATTACAGCACTACCAAATCCACCTTGAAGTACCGCTTCTTCAATTGTAAGTAACGGCATGTTTTGTTGCAGTAGCGTATGCAACATCGCTTCATCAAGTGGCTTAATAAAACGGGCGTTGACGACTTGTACAGAAACGCCTTCATTTGCAAGACGTTCAGCTGCTTGGAGCGCCATCGGAATCGTCGTACCGAACGTTAGAATGGCAACGTCTATTCCTTCACGCAACACTTCCCACGTACCGATCGGAATTTTTTTCAATTGCTCATCCATCGGCACACCAAGACCGTTGCCACGCGGAAAACGCATCGCAATCGGGCCGTCATCGTATTGAATGGCCGTATATACCATATGTTGCCCTTCATTTTCATCTTTTGGCATCATTAATACGATGTTTGGAATGTGGCGTAAAAAGGCGATGTCAAACACACCTTGATGCGTTTCGCCGTCCGCACCGACGAGCCCTGCACGGTCAATACCAAGAAACACGTTTAAGTTTTGGCGACAAATGTCATGAACAACTTGGTCGTACGCCCGTTGTAAAAATGTTGAATAAATTGCTAAAAACGGTTTCATTCCTTGCGTCGCTAAACCAGCAGCCATCGTGGCAGCATGTTGCTCAGCAATACCGACGTCGTACATACGCTCAGGGAATTCGCTTGCGAACCCTTCTAATTTTGAACCAACAGGCATCGCAGGCGTAATGGCAACAATGCGACGGTCTTCGCGCGCTAATTTGCGCACTGTTTCACTCACAACCGCACTCCAAGATGGAGCAGATTGCTTTGATTGGATGAAATCACCCGTTTCAATTTTATACGGTCCTGTTCCGTGCCACGTTCCGACTTTGTCGCTTTCCGCTGGGTGATATCCTTTTCCCTTTTTCGTGATGACGTGAACAAGAACAGGGCCTTTCGCCTTTTTTGCATAATGTAAGTTTTCAAATAAGTCTTCAAAGTTATGGCCATCTACCGGTCCAAAGTACGTAAAGCCGAGTTCTTCAAAAAATACGCCCGAAACGAGCAAATATTTAATGCTGTCTTTGACACGTTCCGCTGTTGTAGCAAGCTTTCCACCGACAGCTGGAATTTTCTTTAACAACATTTCTAATTCATCTTTTACCCAATGATACTTTCCAGCTGTTCGCAGGCGACCAAGTACATTATGAAGCGCCCCGACGTTTGGAGCAATCGACATTTCGTTATCGTTTAAAATGACAATCATATCTTTTTTCTCATGTCCGATATGGTTTAACGCTTCTAGCGCCATTCCCCCGGTGAGCGCGCCGTCCCCAATGATCGGAACGATATATTCGTCCGTTCCTTTTAAGTCGCGTGCAATCGCCATACCCATTGCAGCAGATAACGATGTCGAGCTATGCCCCGTTTCCCATACGTCATGTTCGCTTTCGCTACGTTTTGGAAAGCCGCACAATCCTTTATATTGTCGCAACGTATCAAATTGACTAGCACGCCCAGTTAAAATTTTATGCACATACGACTGATGGCCAACATCCCAAATGAGTTTATCTTTCGGGCTTTCAAACACTTTATGAAGCGCAATCGTCAATTCAACGACTCCGAGATTCGGACCAATATGTCCACCTGTTTTCGATAATTTCTCAATTAAAAATTGTCGAATTTGCTCGCTCAATTGAACGAGTTGTTCATTTGACATTTGCTTTAAAAATTTTGGGTTTCGAATCGCTGTAACATCCAACGCGATCACTCTCTTTCATGTAAGCTAAAACCTGATATCATACAATTTTATGTATTTTAATTATACAGATAAACATGTTTGTACGCAAAAAAGAGCCGCTTACACGAACGTGTGAACGGCTAACATTTCTTTTCCACTATACCACATGTTTCTTCTTTCCTCAATGCTCTTAATGATCGCGTGTTTCGACAATATCACAAATATAATGTAATAGCGACGCATCAATTTTTGCTTCATCAAGAAGTTTGCGCGCTTCTTTCATATGATCGCAAAGTTTTTTCTTTGCCCCATCAAGCGTCAAAAGAGAAGGATACGTCGATTTATCGTTTTCAATATCGCTTCCTACTTTTTTTCCGATCTTTTGTTCGTCTCCTTCAATGTCTAAAATGTCATCGCGAATTTGAAACGCTAAACCGAGATGGCCAGCAAATAATGTTAACAACGTTAATTGTTGTTCTGTTGCTTCACCTAATATCGCACCTGCTCGAACGCTATATTGCAACAACTTTCCAGTTTTATGGCGGTGAATGTATTCTAATTGTTGCAAACTAATTGTTTTTCCTTCTCCTTCAAGGTCGGCTACTTGTCCGCCAACCATTCCTTCGGGTCCAGCTGCTTTTGCTAATTCAGAAATAAGACGAACTTTTACATCCGATGAAATGGTTTTGTCATCTGCAACTACTTGAAAAGCGTATGTCAGTAACGCGTCGCCTGCTAAAATCGCATTCGCTTCACCAAATACTTTATGATTTGTCGGTTTACCCCGCCGTAAATCATCGTTATCCATGCTCGGCAAATCGTCATGAATAAGTGAATACGTATGAATCATTTCAAGCGCACAGGCAACAGACATACCGATGCCAATTGGTTTACGAAATGCATGTAACGTTGAGAGCAACAAAAGAGGGCGAATCCGTTTTCCTCCTGCTCGCAACGAGTAGAGCATCGCTTCTTTAATTGTTTGAGGTGCTTGCAACGATTCAATATACGTCGGTAGCTGCTGTTCAATTTGCTCTTTATATTGTCGCAATAACCGTTCCACGTTTATTCCTCCTGCACTGTAAACGGTTCAAGCTGTCCATCTTCCCGTAAAATAAATTCCATTTGTTTTTCCACTTGTTGTAGTTTGTCGTGACAAAACTTCGATAATTTCATGCCCTCTTGAAAAAAATGAATCGCTTCTTCAAGCGGAACGTCCCCTTCTTCTAACTTTTGCACAATTTCTTCAAGTTTGTTCATCGCTTCTTCAAACGTCATACGTTCTCCTCCTCAGTATTTGAAACAATACAATGTGCGCGCCCGTCTTGAAAGCGGATTTGAACACGATCCCCTGTTTGCAATTGTTTTACTGTCTTAATGAGCGTTTCTTGCTCATCATACGCGAGGCTGTAGCCACGTTCCATAATTTTTAATGGGCTGAGCGCATCGAGCTTCGTCATCGTTGTTACAAGCGACCATTTTTTTTGTTTCATCACATCGTTCATATTACGAACAATTGTTTGTTGTAACGTACGAATGCAATCAGCCGCTTTTTCGATTCGCGATTGTGGATGATGTGCAAACAGTGTCAGTTGCAACTGTTGGAGTTTATGTTCTTTTTGTTTTAACATATCGTTCATTTGTCGTTGCAATCGGTCAACAAGTATATCTAACTGCTGCTCTTTTTGTTCGTAAAGCCGTTTCGGATAGCGAAACGCATACGATGAACGCAACGATTGAAGCCGTTTTTGTTCCGCATTTAACCGTTCTTTCGTCGCTCGAATGAGACGAGCTTGTTGGTCGGATACACGCGAAAGCAAATCTGCGACATGCGGCACAGCAAGTTCCGCCGCCCCCGTCGGCGTCGGCGCACGCAAATCCGCAACAAAATCAGCGATCGTATAGTCTGTTTCATGTCCGACGGCAGAAATAATCGGAACGCGCGAGGCAAAAATCGCTCGCGCCACGATTTCTTCATTAAACGCCCAAAGTTCTTCAATCGAACCTCCACCGCGTCCGACGATGAGCACGTCAATATATCCGATATCATTTGCTTTTTGAATCGATTGAACGATCGATAACGGAGCTTGCTCCCCTTGAACGAGCGTCGGAAATAGAATCACCTTTGCGAGCGGATAGCGGCGGCGAATCGTCGTTAAAATATCGCGAATCGCTGCCCCCGTTGGCGATGTTACAACACCAATATGTTGCGGGAATTTCGGAATCGGCTTTTTATGCTCTTTAGCAAATAGCCCTTCCTGCTCTAGTTTCTTTTTTAACTGCTCATACGCTAAATAAAGCGCACCAACACCATCCGGTTGCATCTCTTTTACGTATACTTGATACGTTCCGCTTGGCTCGTATACGGAGATTTCACCGCGAACAAGCACAGTCATTCCGTTTTCTGGTTTAAATGTTAGTTGGCGATTATGCCCTGCGAACATAACGGCTTGAATGCGCGCTTGTTCATCTTTTAACGTAAAGTACATATGTCCACGAGAATGATATGTAAAATTAGAAATTTCACCTTTAATCCATAAATCTTGTAAATGAGGATCAACTTCAAATTTCCGCTTAATGTATTTCGTTAATGCCGCAACCGTTACATACCTCATGTCTGCCACAAAAATAACCTCGCTTACTTATGTTGTTCACGCGCTGCTTGCACTGTATTGTGCAACAGCATCGTAATCGTCATCGGTCCGACACCTTTTGGCACAGGGGTAATATAGCTTGCTACTTGTTTTACATCATCAAAATCGACATCTCCGCATAACTTTCCGTTTTCTAGTCGATTCACACCGACGTCGATTACAATTGCTCCTTCTTTCACATAAGAAGACGTAATAAGCTTCGGTTTGCCGACCGCAACAATTAAAATATCTGCTTGGCGTGTGATCGCTTCTAAATCGTTTGTTCGGGAATGGCAATATGTGACTGTCGCATGTTCGCGCAAAAATAGTTGACCGACCGGCTTGCCGACGATATTACTTCGTCCAACGACAACGACATGTTTTCCTGTAATATCAACTTGCAAAGATTGAACCATATATAAAATACCATATGGTGTACAAGGCAAAAACGTTTGTTGCCCCGTCATCATTCGTCCGACGTTTAACGGATGGAAACCATCGACATCTTTTTCGGGCGCAATGGCTTCAATCACATGTAGCTCATTAATTTGTGGTGGCAACGGCAATTGCACTAAAATGCCGTGTATTGAGCGGTCTTTGTTTAGACGAGCAATTTGCCCTAGCAAAAACGATTCGGATATGTCATTTGGAAAAGTCAGCAAAACAGAACGAATTCCAATTTCTTCACATGCCTTTTGCTTCGCTTTTACGTACGATTGTGAAGCAGGATGATCTCCAACAAGAATAACAGCTAACGCTGGCTCAATACCTTCTCGTTTTAACTGTTCGACTTCTTTTGCTAACTGCGCTCGCTTTTCTTTTGCTAATTCAAAACCGTTAATGATTTGTGCTGCCATAAATCCTTCTCCCCCTTATTCTTTTAAGACAATGTTTCTTTTATTTTTGCAAGCACGCCGTTAATAAAGCGACTTGATTTTTCATCGCCAAATACTTTGGCTAACTCAATAGCTTCATCCATACTTACACTCAACGGGATATCATCCATATATTTCATTTCGAATACAGCCATACGTAAAATCGAGCGATCGACGTTTGCGACACGCTCTAACGTCCATTTTTCTAAATGTTGGCGCAATAAATCATCAATTTCTTTTTGGTATTTAACTACACCAAAAACAAGCATCTCCATAAACGGATCTGTTTCTTCTTCAATGACGTTCGCAACCGCTTCGTGTGGCTCAATGCCTCCTACGTCAATTTGAAACAATGCTTGTAACGCTTTTTCTCTTGCTGTATGCCGCTTCATGACCAAAACCCTTTCTATCATATTGTCGAAAATTATATCATGATCATAACATATTTCGACGAAAGAAAACACTCACCTATGGAAAAAGGGCGATCCCGTAAACGAGATTGCCCCCTCTTCTTTATTCGACTTCCGATTCTTGTTTCGATGACTCGAATTGAACGCCGACAATATGAACGTTCACTTCAGCTGTCTCTAGCCCTGTCATCGTCAACAATGCTTGACGAACGTTTTCTTGAATTTTTTGTGAGACGGTTGGAATGGACACACCAAAGTTCATGACACAATAAATATCAATGATAATGCCGCGGTCTGTTAAGTCGACTTTTACACCTTTACCGTGATTTTTTTTCCCTAATCGCTCTACAACACCGGCAGCAAAGTTGCCGCGCATTTGTGCTACACCCTCAATTTCAGATGCCGCAATGCCGGCGATGACTTCAATCACTTCCGGTGCAATTTCTACTTTTCCTAGACCGTTGTGGCCATTTTCCATTTCCAATACGTGTTCAGACATAACAAATGCCCTCCTTTATCATTAAGAGTTCATTACATCGTATGTTTCTAAAAACTTTGTATTAAAGTTTCCTTCGACAAACTTTTCATGCTCGAGCAATTTCAAATGAAACGGAATCGTTGTATGAACTCCTTCAATAACAAACTCACTCAATGCGCGTTTCATACGTGCGATCGCTTCTTCGCGCGTCGGTGCATGAACGATCAGTTTGGCAATCATCGAATCGTAATACGGCGGAATCGTATAACCTGGATAAGCAGCAGAATCCACCCGCACGCCAAATCCCCCTGGAGGCAAGTACATTTGAATTTTCCCAGCCGATGGCATAAAGTTTTTCGCAGGGTTTTCCGCGTTAATACGGCATTCGATAGACCAACCGTTAAACGTCACATCTTCTTGTTTCAGCGTTAATTTCTCACCAGAGGCAATGCGAATTTGCTCTTTAATTAAATCGACACCTGTCACCATTTCCGTCACAGGATGTTCTACTTGGATGCGCGTGTTCATTTCCATAAAATAAAACTGGCGATTGCGATAATCGTAAATAAATTCAACTGTTCCTGCTCCTGTGTATTGAACGGCTTGCGCTGCTTTGACAGCTGCTTCCCCCATTTTTTGCCGCATTTCTTCATCAAGTACAGGAGATGGAGTTTCTTCTAGTAATTTTTGCAAACGACGTTGAATTGTACAATCGCGCTCACCAAGATGAATCACATTTCCATATGAATCGGCTAACACTTGAATTTCCACATGACGAAAATCTTCGATGTATTTTTCAATATACACCCCTGGATTTCCAAACGCTGTTGCTGCTTCTTGTTGTGTGATCGTAATTCCTTTAATGAGCTCTTGCTCATTTCGAGCGACTCGAATGCCTTTTCCACCGCCACCTGCAGTTGCCTTAATAATAACAGGATACCCGATTTCGTTCGCTAGCGCAATTGCCTCGTCAATGCTTTCAATAATTCCTTGTGAACCAGGAACAATCGGAACTCCAGCTTGTCTCATCGTCTCACGTGCAACATCTTTCGTTCCCATTTTTGTAATCGCTTCCGGACTTGGTCCGACAAACGTTACGTTACACTCACGGCATAGCTCAGCAAAATCAGCATTTTCAGCTAAAAAACCATATCCTGGGTGAATGGCATCACATTGGGTTAACGTTGCCACACTCATGATGTTTGTGAAATTCAAATAGCTGTCTTTAGACGTTTTTGGACCGATACAATATGCTTCGTCTGCTAATTGAACATGAAGCGCTTCACGATCGGCTTCTGAAAATACAGCAACCGTCTCGATGCCAAGTTCTTTGCACGCCCGAATAATTCGAACAGCAATTTCCCCACGATTGGCGATTAACAATTTTTTTATCATCTCGATCGCTCCTTTATTCAGGCTTCACAAGGAATAAAGGTTGTCCATATTCAACGAGCTGGCCATTTTTCACAAGCACTTCTACAATTTCTCCATCGACTTCTGCTTCGATTTCGTTAAACAATTTCATTGCTTCAACAATACATACGATCGTATCTTTTTTCACTTTATCGCCAACTTTTACGTACGGTGCTGCATCTGGCGATGGCGCTGCATAAAACGTACCGACCATCGGCGAGGTAATCGTATGTAAGTTTTCTGTTGCAACAACTTGTTTTTCCGGTCTCGCTTCTTCTTTCACTTCCACCTTTTCAACGACTGGTGTCACCGGCGTCTGTTGTTGAACGACAGCTGCCGGCGGCACGTCTACTTTCGGTGGAGCAACGACGACTTGTTCAGCTGCTCCAGCTTTTTTCATTTTAATTTTGGAGCCATCGTGCTCGTATACAAACTCCACAATGTTTGACTCGTTTACTAATCGGATTAATTCGCGAATTTCTTGAATTTTCAACATCGACTTACACCCCTCGCCCCATCATTTGTAGAAAAGATTATACAATACCATGATACGACACACCTTTTCCATTATTCAATAAAATGATAAGAAAATGTTAGAAAATTTATATCTGGTCATAAAAACAATTATTATTATATAGTATTATAAAATTTATTTTCAACCGAAAAAAAAATAACCGGATTTCCGGTTATTTTTGGAAACGAACAGCTACGTCTTGTACGCGGCCGAGTTCGCTTTGAACGAGCTGAATGATTTCATTCGCGGCTTTTTTCGAATGTTCTTTTGCTTTTACTGTAATATGCACTTGATTTTCGTGAACGCGAACGAGCGCATCGTCGTATCCTTTCGATTTAATTAACGTTTCTAACACTGCTTCTTTTTCTGCAATGTTCGATAGTTGTTGCAACTGATCAATCGCCTTGCTTTTTTCTTCGGCAGATACGTTATTGGAAGCGACAATGGCATTGAGTTCTTGACGTAACTTGCTTCGCTCATCCTCAATTTCGAGTCGAAGCGCCGTAAATAGATCGTCGCTTCCTGTATTCGTTTGTTCAACAGTCACGTCTTCCTCATTTGCGACTTCTTCTTTCATCGCTTCATCCGTCGGTGTTAAACCTTTTTCATTGTTTGCCTCTTCCTTTTGTTCAAACGCTACTTGCTCTGTAAGCTGAGGACTTGTTACATAATACACCGATAAAACGACAACTAAACTAAACATAGTTAACAACCAAACCGTTTGTTTTTTCAACATATGTTCTCCCCCTTACTTTTTTGGTAAAACAGCAACGCGATGGCTTGGAACGTTCAACGTTCGCGTCACTGCTTCGACAATCCATTTTTTCACTTGCACTTGATCGGCTCCTTTCGCAACAACAAGCACACCACGAATTTCCGGCTTTTTCGTTTGCAAAACGAGAGGTGTTTCTTCGTCCCCTTTGCGCACGATCACAATTTTTTCGTCTGTTGATTCATCCTCGATTTGACGCTTTCCTCCTTCTTTATCTTCTTCCATCGTTCGCTTTTTTTGAACGGTTGCATTTTTTTCAAGTACGTTTCGCTCTGTGGCATCAACATTTACGATCACTTTTACTTCACCAACGCCAACAATCGCTTCAAGCGCTTCTTTTAGTTGTTGTTCGTATCGTTCTTCATAGTCGGCAATTTGCTTTAATTTTTTTTCTTCATCTGATTGGCGAAATACAGCTTGAGTTGCTTCTTGCTGAACTTGTTTGGAAGAAGAAAAGTTGAACACGTTGCCAAAAATCATAAACGATAAGCCGAAAACGAAAAGGATGACGATCAATCCGTTTTTTTCAATCCATTGTTTCACCCCTCCCTACTCCCTCCTTTCTAGATGAATCGTAATCATCTCTGGATCCACTTCCCACATATGCGCTAAAAAGCGGGCAATGTCGTCATGTTGTTCCGTTGTTGATGGTGATGATTGAATGCGAATGGGCTTGACAACAGAAGTCGCTTCTTCTGCCAACTCTACCGTAATTGCCTCAATCGGAGGTGGGATTTGGTCTGATTCCCCAATCGTTAATGAAACGTCCGTCACCGTTAACCCATATGTGCGCATCAACTCCTCAGCCGCTGTGTTCTTTAGCTGGACAGCCATTTGTTCTAAAATATATGCACGTTGCGAGGCTTGTATTTCTTTTTTCTTTCTTTCAATGTCATTTTCAATCGTTTCGTTTTGTTGTCGCTGAATGGAAGCAAACCACGTATCTACGTTCCCGTGAAACAAATGAAGAAGCGGAGAAAATAAAATGAAAATAAACAATAGGCCGACGACCATTTTTACATACTTTTGAAACGAACCGTTTGGTAAAATCAATTCAATGACAACGGCTAGCAAAATAAATGTAATGAGATGAGAAATCCATTCTGTCAAGAGTCCCACAGCGTCCATTCCCCTTTCAGCGAACCATCATCGTTAAATTTCCTGCTGCAATGATGACGGTCATACTTAAAAAAAACATAAGCGATACGATCATCAAAGCAACAAGTACATACATAATGCTTTTGCCCATGATGCTTAAACAGGAAATGACGATGCCGCCTCCCATCGGTTGTAATATAGCAGCTGCTAGTTGATAAATAAGCGCGATGACTAAAATTTTGAGCGCTGGAAACGCTGCAATTAAGAGCAATAAAGCGACTCCGAACAACCCAACTGTATTTTTTAATAAGACGGAGGCAGTGACGACGGTGTCAGCAGCATCAGTGAACATTCGTCCAATAATGGGAATGAAGTTTCCTGCGACAAATTTAGCCGCCCGTATCGCAATTCCATCGGCAATGGCGGTTGTCGCTCCTTTGACAGACAACACGCCGAAGAAAATCGTCAACATGATCCCGAGTGAACCGACGCTAATGTTGCGCAACAAATTTGCTAGTTTTGTTACTTTATAATGTTCGCTCAACAAGCTAACAATGCTTAAAATTGTCGCTAAAAACAAAAGCGGCAATGAAAAACGCTCAACGACCGTTCCTGTTATATTCATAAAAAACAGCACAATCGGATGGAAAAAGGCAACAGATACAACTCCCCCCGATGACGCCATAAGCGCCAGTAAAATGGGTAAAAGCGCAATCATAAAGCTTGTCATCGTCTGAATAGCTTCTTTCGCATACGTCACCGCAACATGAAAACTATTTAATGCGATAATCATAAGCACCATATACACAACCGCATGCGCCACTTTGCTCACAGCGTGATATGAAAATGCGTTTTGTAACGATTGTAAAAATAAGCTAAATATCGTTAGTAAAATAAGCATACTTAGCAATTTTCCATTCGCCATAAGCTCATACAATAAAAACTTTATAAACGCCTGCAACCATTCGCTGAGCGACAGTTCTTTTTCCCCGTTAATAAACTGCCAAAACGATCCTTTTTGACTTTCCGGCAGTAGCCCTCCGTATTGTTGAACGATATGATCCCAATATTGCTTGATCGACTCTACCCCAACTTGTTCTGCTTGTTGTTTGACTAGCTCATTTGTTGGCGGTGAAGCTTGTACAATAGAAGGCAAGAAAAAAAGAAGAAAGAAAAATAAAATCGGAGCGCGCTTCATGTCATCACCCCTTCATCGGAAGAAAACTCAAAATGGTTTCGATTAGAGCAGTTAAAATTGGGATGGCCATCGCTAAAATTAAAATTTTCCCACCAAGTTCAATTTTTCCCGCAATCGCTCCCTGTCCTGCATCTTTTGAAATTTGTGCACCAAACTCCGCAATATAGGCAATGCCAATAATTTTCAAAATCGTTTCAACGTACACCGTTTGAACGTGTGCTTCATTCGCTAACGTTTGAACCATGCGAAAAATGTCTTGGATGCGATCAATTAAGAATAAAAAAATAACTGTTCCGACAAACACAGTCAGCAAAAGCGAAATATTCGACTTATGTTCGTTTAAAATCGTCACTAAAAACGTGGCAATCAATCCAAGTCCAACAATTTGTAAAATATCAATGGGTATTCCCTCCTAACTTTGAAACAAAAAAACGGATTTAATTTTTTGAAATAAGTCTTGGACGATCGAAATAACTAAAAATAAAATATAAATAAACCCTAGTAATGTAACCCATTGAGCATATTCCTTTTTTCCGAATCCTTCTAACACCGTATGCAAAAAAGCAACGACAATGCCTACACCAGCAATGCGAAAAATTAAATCAACGTCAACGCCCATTTTGAATGTCCTCCTCTACATGAGTAAAAGCACGATGAGAATGCCCGTTAACACGCCTAAACTTTTCATCATTTTTTCATAGCGCTGTTGTTTTTCAATGGCATCCCCTTCTTCTCTCTCTAAATGCACCATCGTTAAGCGAATGTAATTTTGTTGAATTTCATGATCGTACTGTCCAAGCGTCTCGCCAAACTGCTTCATAATTTCCAATTCCCCTTCTTTTAAAGCGGTCATTTTCCATATTTCATGTAAACTTTCTTCCCAAGCTTGACGTGCGTTCATCGTTCCTTTTTGCAACTTTTGCGCAAACGATTCAAACAACCATGACAACGGTTTCGATAGTTGCTGGGATAAGCGAAGGGAGGCGTCTATTAACGGTGTATGCCCGTACATAATTTCTGCTTCAAGCGCCTGTAACGCCATTTTTAACTGACGTAACTGTTTTGTACGCTCTCGTAAAAGTCGCGATGCTTCAAAACCGGACCATGTCGTTGCTAATATGATGCATAATGCTCCGATCCATTTCATTTACATCACACTCATCTTTCGATATACATCACGACCGTTTGAATCGCGAATGGCTTGAATCGTTCCAGGACGTCCGATATTCGTCAATTCAACAAAGCGCTCAAATACAGCTTGTTCTATAATCGGACGCAGCGATGGACGCTTCATTAAATCGTCCAAATGGCGACCGTGCGCTGTCATAAATAAACCAACTCCTGCATGAACCGCTTCTAAAATAGCCGTACAATCCGCTTCGCTTCCAATTTCATCGACAACAAGAACGTCCGGGCTCATCGAACGAATCATCATCATCATCCCTTCTGCTTTTGGGCATGCATCGAGCACATCGACACGGCATCCGAATGTAAATTGCGGAATGCCTTTGACACACCCAGCAATTTCTGATCGTTCATCGACAATGCCAACTTTTCGAGGAGCAATATGCTGTTCTGTCACTCCGCCACTGACGATGCGTGCAATATCGCGAAGGAGTGTTGTTTTTCCTGTTTGCGGTGCGCCAATGATGATCGTATTCATCCATCGTCCGTCGTATAAGTAAGGAAGAAGTGGCTCAGCTATGCCGATTTGTTGACGGGCCATTCGGATGTTAAATGACGTAATATGTCGAATCGCTTTTACTTTTCCGTCTTCTACAATCACTTTTCCGGCTAAACCAACGCGATGCCCACCTTGAATGGTGATGTAGCCTTTTTTTAACTCTTCCTCGATTGTGTAAAGAGAATATTGACTTAGTTTATTTAATAGTTCGACACCTTCTTCCGTTTGTACAACATGCGGACATATGTACGACCTCCCACCAGCAATGACTTCCAGCGGCCGATGAATACGAATGCGAATTTCTTCAATCGTAGACTGGGGAAAAATAGAAAACGATTGAATGGCATCAACAAGCGTTTTAGGCAATATATTCAACACTGCTTGCATTCTCTTCCCCCCTCATTTCACAACATAAATACCGATCAATATACATACAACTCCAGCGCCGATCCATGCGAGCTTAAATAATGATAGCTCATTCGCTACTGCCACAAGCCCAATCATCATGACAACGAAAAAAATCGTCGGACCGACAACCGCAAGCAATGTGTTGACCGCAAGCGCCTTTTTTACGTCGTTGAACGACAACATAACGATCGCTGCGCTTAACTCAATCGCTGCAGATAAAAAACGTAACCCTGCCATCGTCCAAACCGTTGCATCAGTTTTCATCGCATCCTCCTTGTACAACAGTGCTAGTACAACGTATGCAGAAATGAGACAATTCAGAAGTATAGAGAGAAAAATTTGTGGGGGATGTACAAATAAAAAATCGCCCTGCTTTTTCACAGGACGATTACTTTTTATTATGCACGTGATACGTATGTGCCGTCTGTTGTGTTAATAATTAATACATCGCCTTCGTTGACGAAGAACGGTACTTGAACGACAAGACCTGTCTCTAACGTTGCTGGTTTAGAACCACCTGATGCTGTATCACCTTTAATACCTGGCTCTGTTTCAACAACTTTTAACTCAACGGTGTTTGGCAATTCAACACCAATCGTTTCACCTTGGTACATCATAATAAATACTTCCATGTTTTCTTTTAAAAACTTTAATTCATGTTCAATTTGTTTCGCAGGTAGTTCAATTTGCTCGTATGATTCCATATCCATGAACACATGTTGATCGCCGTTTGCGTATAAATATTGCATTTTGCGGTTGTCGATTTGTGCTTTGTTTACTTTTTCACCTGCGCGGAACGTTTTTTCTTGAATCGCGCCTGTGCGCAAGTTACGAAGTTTTGAGCGAACGAACGCCGCCCCTTTTCCTGGTTTCACATGTTGGAATTCGATGACGCGCCAAATGTCACCATCGACTTCAATCGTTAAGCCTGTACGAAAATCGTTTACTGAAATCATGTTCATTTCCTCCTATGTCTATAAAGTAATGAGATCTTTTGGTGAAAGAGTGAGCCGCTCATTGCCGTTTTCTGTAATGACAATGTCATCTTCAATGCGAACACCGCCTAATCCCGCTATGTAAATGCCTGGTTCGACCGTCACAACCATTCCCGGCTGTAGTACTGTATCCGAACGCATTGAAAGCGCCGGCATTTCATGCACTTCCATGCCAAGACCATGACCAGTAGAATGCCCAAAGTATTCGCCAAATCCACAAGCGGAAATGTAATCACGTGTGAGCGCATCTGCCTCTCGTCCTGTCATCCCTGGACGAATATGTTCAACACCACGAAGCTGAGCTTGCAACACGACATCATATATGCGCTTTAACTCGTCGCTTACATCTCCAACTGCAACCGTTCTCGTAATATCAGAGCAATATCCTTTATAATATGCGCCAAAATCAAGCGTGACGAGCTCACCTTTTTCGATGACTTTCTCTGTCGCCACCCCATGTGGCAATGCTGAACGCACACCAGAAGCAACAATCATGTCAAAAGACGAGCTTGTCGCACCTTGTTTACGCATAAAAAACTCTAATTCATTTGCCACATCTATTTCACGCACACCTGGGCGAATAAAATCGAGAATATGGCGAAATGCGGCATCGGCAATCTCGGCTGCTTCCTTTAATATCTTAATCTCTGCTTCCGACTTAATCAAGCGTAACTTTTCAACCGCGCCGGAAACAGGAACAAGCGTTGCTTTAATCGCTTTTTCATATGCTGAAAACGTTGCATATGAAAGATCGTCTTGTTCAAATCCGAGCTTTTGAATGCCTAATCGCTCGACTTGTTTCGCCACTTCTTCAATGAGCGTCTGCGTATGTTGCACAATTTCATATCCTTCAATTTGTCTTGTCGCTTGTTCAACGTAGCGAAAATCTGTAATAAATACGGCGTCTGTTTCGCTAATTAAAACAACACCTGCCGTTCCTGTAAAATTCGTCATATAGCGACGGTTATATTCATTTGTAATGAGAAATCCGTCAATGCCATGTTCATTAAATTGCGCGCGAAGCTTTTGTAATTTATCCAACGTTATTTCCCCTTCCCTTCAACTATATCAAGCAACGCTAAAATCGCCAATCGATATCCGTTTACGCCAAGACCGACAATTTGCCCGGCCGTCACAGGAGCAAGAACAGATTGATGACGAAACGGCTCCCTTGCGTGAATATTTGAAATATGTACTTCGATGACTGGCGTTTGTATGCTTGCAATTGCATCACGCAAGGCATAACTGTAATGCGTAAACGCTCCGGGATTGAAAATGATCCCGTCATATAACGACTCCGCCCGATGAATTTGATCAATTAACGCGCCTTCATAATTGCTTTGATAGCACGTTAACTCTACTTCATATTCACTAGCAAATTCTGTTAGCTGTTTTTCTAGTTGTGCAAGTGTCGTATGCCCATAAATGTGTGGCTCCCTCATGCCGAGACGATTTAAGTTCGGACCGTTTAAAAGGAGGAATCGAACCATTCCCCCTCTCCCCCCTTTGCAGATGAAAATACATATGGTTATTTTACCACATCGGCCTGTTTTTGTCGCCTCATCTCTGCTACTTCGAATGAAATGGAATAACCGATAAACATTCCATATAGAATGTAAAAGCATACCATCGTAACAACCGTATTTCGCTCAAGTTGTGGAACAGCTTTTAATTGAGGGAAAATCGGATTTAATACGTAAAAAACAAGCACCCATAACCCGATGCCGAAAGCGACGCCTGGCCAAATACCTTGGCGATTTTTTAAAAAAGCATAGTATACAAACGCGGCAACGACAGAAGCAATCCCAATGAACAAAATCGCAATCGTCTGACCGAGCGCTCCGTTTTTCCAATCACCGATTGCCCATGGTTGCAAAATGAAATTTGGCGCTACTTCTGTAAAACGGAAAAAATAAGCACAGTATGCGAGGAAACTCCAAAACACACCTCCAATAAAACCAATCAATGCAACTTTTGCTAAAACAGGCATTGGCTTTTCTCTTTTGTTTTGTTCTAGTTGTGCATCTTGTTTCATTTTTGTTTGCACAGCAATCACCTCCGTTTTTATCTTGTCCAAAATGTTGCATCTCATGTGTATCGTTTCTCATTTTTGGAAACAATACGAATACAAACGATACATCGACCTAGAGGTTTTTATCGTTTTCTTGTAGAATATAAGAAAAAAGAAAATAGGTTGGTGTCTTCTTATGAGCAAAAACGTATATGGTGGGCAGGCGGTCATTGAAGGTGTGATGTTTGCTGGACGTCATCATTCTGTCACAGCCATTCGTCGCAAAGACGGTTCGATTGAGTATTTCCACGTTCCACGCGAAACAAATAAAACGCTCGCTTCATTAAAGAAAATCCCGTTTCTTCGCGGCATTTTTGCGATTATCCAGGCAAGCGCAAACGGGTCAAAACATTTGCAGTTTTCAAGTGAACGATATGATCTTGATCCACATGAAGATGAAACTTTGCAAGCGGAATCGCCATCGAAATGGACGATGATTTTAGGCGCGGCGCTAATCGGTGTTTTATCGTTCCTATTTGGAAAATTTATTTTCACACTTATTCCTGTATTTTTAGCTGAATTAACGAGACCGATTTTCCCGTCGAAAACGGCACAAATACTTGTTGAAGGCTTTTTTAAACTTCTTTTGCTTTTGGGCTATATTTATTTTATTTCACTCACTCCACTTGTCAAACGACTGTTTCAATATCATGGAGCTGAACATAAAGTAATTAATGCCTACGAAAATGGTTTGCCATTGACCGTTGAGCACGTACAACGACAATCTCGTCTTCATTATCGTTGCGGTAGCAGCTTCATTTTATTTACTGTCATCATTGGCGTATTCGTTTACATGTTCGTACCAACTGAACCGCTTTGGGTACGCGTGTTAAACCGACTTGCGCTTATTCCTGTTGTATTAGGACTATCGTTTGAAGTATTACAAATTACAAACGCGGTGCGACATGTTCCAATGTTACGCTGGTTCGGCTACCCTGGTTTATGGTTACAACGATTAACAACGAAAGAACCGACTAATGATCAAGTAGAAGTAGCGATCGCATCATTTCAACGGTTGCTTGAGTTAGAGGGAGAAGCGACGAAACAGCAAGAAGAAGTGGTGTAATGATGAAGGAGGTGGATCGATTGCGTCGGCGCCCATTCCCACTTATTACTTTGCTTATTGTATTAGCTATATTTGGCTTGACTTATCGTTTATGGAACGATCCGATTCAATTGTTGAAACAAGCGATGATCATCGTGCTCATCGTAGCTGTTTTTTACGCCATATACAAATGGATACAAAGACAGCGTTTCGATCATTCATATCAAAAAGCGGTAAAACAATCGAAAAAGCTTCACCATCAAAAAACAAAGCCGACGTCGAAAAAACAAACGCGCCCAACCGCTTTAAAGAAAAAGCACGCCACTCATTTAACAGTCATTGAAGGGAAAAAAGGGAAGAAAAAAAATCGGGCCTCTTTTTAACCCGATTTTTTTCTTTTAATACGTCCACATTTTTAAAAATTGTTCTGTCCGCTCTTTTCCAAACGAAATAAGCTTCTTTTTTTCTTCGTCCGTCACTGAGAAATCGGTGGCAATGACATGTTTGACAGGAAGGAAAACGATGTTTTTTTCATGGCGACGTGAAATGTACCGTTCATCGTGCGCCTCGCGCATCGTTTGAAACAACGCTTCATACAAATCAATGGCATTATTAATTTTCTTTTTGGCTTTTTGCGATTGTCTTGCGCTTAGTTTGATGCCTAGAACAGGTCGTTTTTTCCGTTCTTCATCAAACAAAAAAATCGGAAAATTGCTTAGTAAGCCACCATCAACGACAATATGCTTCCCTTCGTCCGTCTTTAACCGCACAGGCTCAAAAAAATAAGGAATACCGACACTCATTCTTACTGCTTTTGCGACGGAAAAGCGGAGAGGATCAATGCCATATTTCGGCAAATCATCTGGCAAAATAAGCATCGTCCCATTCGTTAAATCGGAAGCGACGACGCGTAATCGTTCATGTGGCAAATCAGCAAACGTGTACACGCCTTTTTTACTTAACTGATCGGCGATCCATCGTTCAAGCTTTTCTCCTTTATATAACCCCATTTTCCAATAAAGGACGAGCCATTTTAACCATGCATACGGAATGATTGTATGTCGCTCATCGAGAAAGTCCATTAAATTCATCTCTTCCATCATGTCCACGATTTCCTTGCTTGTAAATCCCGCTGCAATAAACGAAGCAATGAGCGCTCCTGCGCTCGTACCAGCAAGCCGTTTAAAGCGAAAACCTTTTTCCTCAATCGCTTCATATGCTCCAATTAGCGCAAAACCTTTGACGCCACCACCGGAAAACACACCGTCAATCTCCATCCTCTTCCCTCCTCGCCATATATGTATGAAAAACGAGAAGAGTTGAGCATAAAAAACAAAAAAGAACAAGCGTTTATGCCTGTTCTTGCTCGTTCTGTCTTTGAATGTTGCGAAGCGCTTCAAGACGTGACCGATCTTCTTCAAAATATTGTACTAAATCGCCAATGCGATCAATCGCATTCCAGCTTAAATGATGTTCGATTCCCTCAACATCACGATAAATATTTTCTTCATCTACACCAATGAGACGCATAAATTGTTCCAGTAGCTCATGGCGATACACGAGCCGCTTGCCGATTTTTTTGCCCTTTGGTGTAAGGACAAGTCCACGGTACTTTTCGTATACTAAATATTCGTCTTTATCGAGTTTTTGCACCATTTTCGTCACAGAGGAGGGATGAACGGACAATGCCTCGGCAATATCTGATACACGGGCATATCCTTTTTCTTCAATCAATATATAAATTTGCTCAATATAATCTTCCATGCTTGGTGTTGGCATACGTTTCCCTCCTAAACAAACATCCGTAATCATTATGATTATAACATGTTTACCAAGCATGACAACTATTTACGTAAATTTGCATGTAATCGTTCAAATAGCTCAAAATACCCTTCTTCCCAGCCGTCATGCATGTAAATTGGCGCGACGATAAAGCCGAGCGGATAATGAAGCGCTTCGGACTCAAAATAAACAAGCTGAGGAATACATGATTTCATTCGATCACCTCAATGTTAGTATGTTTGATTGTCATGAGGTGATGAAATACAATTTTTGTTATTATTCATAATAAAATAAGGAACGGGTTTTTCCCGTCCCTTTTTCCATTATAAACCACATTTTAATTGCGCTCCGCAACTTGTGCACGTGTTGCAGCCACCGATTTCTTCGACCGTTCCTTCACGGCATACCGGGCAAATGTTGCCGACTTCTGAACCGATCGTGACGTCCGTTGCGCGTAAATCTGGAATTGTTTCAACAAGCGCAACAGCCCGTTTTTTCGGTTCTTCTGGAAGGAGCTCCAGTTGTTCTTCAACCGCATGTTCTTCCGCTTTTAATGTTAATACTTGCGCATCGCGGCTACCGTCGACATAGACTGTTCCACCTTTTGCGCCGCCTCGCCATAACCGCTCGTACACTTTTTGTACTTGCTCAACCGTATAGCCGCGCGGGGCATTTACCGTTTTCGAGAGACTTGAATCCACCCAACGTTGAATAATGCACTGGACATCGGCATGCGCTTCTGGCGATAAGTCCATGGCGGTTACAAACCAATGCGGCAAGTTGTTCGGATCCGCTTCTGGATGTTTATCTAAATATTCTTGAACGATATCCGCCTTCACTTCAATAAACTTGCCTAGACGGCCGCTTCGATAATAAGAAAAGGAAAAATATGGTTCAAGCCCTGTGGACACGCCGATCATTGTCCCTGTGGATCCAGTCGGAGCAACCGTTAATAAATGCGAGTTGCGAATGCCGTATTTTAAAATATCTTGGCGAATATCGTCTGGCATGTTTTTCATATAACCGGTGTGAATGAACGCTTCGCGCAATTTCATCGTTTCTTCTTCCGTTTCGCCAACTAAAAACGGAAAGCTTCCTTTTTCTTTTGCGAGCTCAATGGACGCACGGTATGCCGTTGTCGCAATTGTTTTAAACAGTTCGTCAACTAACTGATTGCCTTCTTCCGAACCGTACTCTTTTTCGCAATAAATGAGCAAATCAGCTAATCCCATGACGCCAAGACCGACGCGGCGCTCCCCAAGCGCTTGCTTTTTATTTTCTTCAAGGAAGTATGGGGTTGCATCAATAACGTTATCTTGCATACGGACACCAACTTCAACCGTACGCTTTAATTTTTCATAATCAACGACTTTCTTTTCTTTATCGACCATATTTGCCAAATTAATCGCGGCTAAATTGCACACAGAATAAGGTGCGAGTGGTTGTTCCAGTTATGTTACCCTAGGGGCTTTTTATCCCCTAGTTCTAACGGTTCATTTCCCGTTAGCTCAGCATACATCTTCATTGCACACGCTTTTCATAAATTTAATTAACTCTTTCCTTCCCCGATCTTCTCCAAATACTGATTTTGAGATGACTCTGAGATCTTTAACTTGAAATTCCCTTTCAATATCCCTAATTAAGGATTGAATAGTAGTTTTGATTTTGTTTAAAGGTGTTTTAACAACTATATCTGAGTTTTCTCTTGACCATTTAATAATATATTCCCGTATATTATGGTGTACCTCACTTCTTATTTCAACATATGTGTTTGTGGCATGCCTAATTGCCCGATGACCTGCACAAGTTCGACTGCAAAACTTTTGTTTTGAAGTAATGATAACTTTAAATATCTTTCCACACTCTTCACAAGTTCTGGTTTCTCTTGGCTTTTTTATTTTTCCTTTCTGAGCTAAACCTGACTTTTTTAATCCTTCCAACATTCTTTGTTTTGCTATACCATTAGATAGCCATAAGCTTCTAGTATGCTCTCCTATTTTCTTTTTAGTTTCCTCGTCATGTTTTAAATTATAATGACCATTGAGTTCACCATAAGCGACTTTACTAATAGTGGTATTTTCTGATTTTATCCATTCCTCAATAGTTGATGTTAAAGAAAAAGGCAATGTTTTATACAAGTCAAGCAGCTCTTCATAAGAGATTAGTTCACACTTTATATGATGCTGTTCCTCAATAATATTCAATGCTTCTCTCGCATTCTTTTTTGCGTCTTTACTTCTCGATTTAATTTCCACTATTTTAACAAGTTTTCCTTTTTGATCATATAAGAAGAAGTCGGGTTTATACAATTTATATCCAATATCAAATACACAATCTTCGTAGCTCCAAGGAATTGAGTGATGATCAAGATATTTGGCATACGCATATTCATATGAGCTTCGTAAATAATGTCCTTTATAAAAACCTGCATATCCCCTGTTCATAACGCCACCTTAATTCTCTTTAAATACGAATAATAATTAAAGCGTGTGCAATGCTGCGGCCTCGTGGGTGGATTATATTCTGCTTTCGCAGGTTCACCACCTATGCGTTGCCCCTGACTGAGTTTTTAGGCTCAGCCTTCGGTTCGGGTTAGCATCTCAGCCTCCCCGCTTAATTCCGCAGTTTTTTACGTGAGGCGATTATTCACCACACGGATTTGTTGCGACTACTTTTTGTCCGTACGCTCTTGCATTCGTCATGTCGTTGGCGTTGTCGATAAAGAAAATGCCTGGTTCTGCTGAATACGTTGCGCAAATGTTAATGAGCTTCCATAGCTCTCGCGCGCGAATTTTTCGATAGACGCGAACGCGATAGCCCATTTTCTCCCATTCGCGCACATCGCCGACTTCGTGCCATTTTTCGTTGTAGATGCGCATTTCTTCTTCTGAATACGTTTCAACATCTGGGAAGCGCAATTCGTATTCTTCATCGTTTTCTACTGCCTGCATAAACTCTTTCGTTAAGCAAACAGAAATGTTCGCTCCTGTTAAAAAGTCCGGATTGTGCACGCTATACGTACCGCCTGTCCGCAACTTTTCTTCCGCGTCTTTAATAATTTTTTCGCTAAAACCCCCGTATCCTGGGATGTTTTTATAGTTGACGATTCCTTGATACATCGCGCGCTCTTGTTCGGTAAGCGGCGTAAACTTTAATTTTTCTCTCGCTGCTTTTTGAATGCCTTCATCTTCTGTATTCTCAAGCAAGTAGCGCAAAATGCGCGGATTTTGCATTTTCGAAATAATGAATTCAATAATGTCCGGGTGCCAATCGGCTAGCATAATCATCTGAGCGCCACGGCGCGAGCCACCTTGTTCGACAAGATGGGTTAGTTTTGCAATGTCGTCTAGCCATGACACCGATCCGGACGATTTTCCGTTCACTCCGCGCGCGAGTGTATTGCGTGGACGAAGGGTCGAACCGTTCGTTCCGACACCGCCACCGCGGCTCATAATTTCCATCACTTGTTTTCGATGTTCAGAAATGCCTTCGCGAGAGTCTTTCACAAACGGCATGACGTAACAGTTAAAGTACGTCACTTCTGTCCCAGAACCTGCTCCGTACAGTACGCGTCCAGCTGGAACAAAATTCAGGCTGACGAGCTGTTCATAAAACTTTTCAAACCACTCTTTTCTTTTTTCTTCTGTTTTTTCAACAGCGGCTAGCCCGGTTGCGTTCCGCTTCGCAATTTGTTCATAAAAAATTTCGAGTGGCTTTTCAATGACATCGAGGGAACGAACAACAATACCTGTTTTCGCTTCCTCTCCTTCCAACACATGACGATATTCTTCTTCAACGAGCACGTGTGCTTTTTTATTTTCCCAGTCCAGCTCAACGATAAATCCAAGGCCACGCGCTGGAAACTTCGGATCTTCCTTCACGGTTAAAACGACAAAATCTCCGACGCTTAACGTCAACTTTTCCGTATCTTTAAACGAATAGCGATCAAGCATCACTAAACGCGACACACCCTTATATGTAATGTGCATCTCAGGGGTAATCGGGTGCACTTGTGGAAAGAGACGAATATCTTCGTTCAACTTGTCCACATTCACCGTCATTTTTTCAGAAAACGCAACCGTCATTTTTACCTCTCCTCTACCAACATAATCTTACTACATTAAACTACCATATATCGACAACAATAATCAATAAAAAAATCAATATGTAGTATGATTTTTTTAAAAACACATACTACATATTGATAATTAAGTCAAGCATTTTTTACTTGTCAAGAAAAAAATTTACCGTTTAAAATTCCATTCATCTGTTTCGTATTTGTTTTTCGCAAGTTGCTGAACGTAGAAAAGCTCATCATCTGTTAATTCATATCGTTCAAGCTGAACATTTAACCCTTTTTCAAATCCTTTGAAAAACGCTTCTTTTGCCTCATTGATCGTAATGTTTCGATCCGTTAATTCATTAATGGCGACTGCTTTGTTTTTAAAGTTTTGCCTTAATCGTTCTTTCACTCTTTCATTCGGATACTTAAATAGACTAAAGAGCATGTCTTCGTCTAAATCTAATAAAATCGATCCGTGTTGTAAAATGACACCTTTTTGCCGCGTTTGTGCACTGCCTGCTACTTTTCTCCCTTCAACAACGAGCTCATACCAAGACGGTGCATCAAAACAAACAGCCGATCGCGGATTTTTTAAATCTGCTTTTTCTTCTTCTGTTTTCGGCACTGCAAAATACGCATCAAGTCCGAGAAAACGAAATCCTTCTAAAATGCCTTGCGAAATGACGCGATACGCCTCCGTCACCGTTTGTGGCATGTTTGGATGCGCTTCAGACACGATGACGCTATACGTCAACTCTTGATCATGAAGCACGCCACGACCACCTGTCGGCCGTCTTACAAAACCAAGACCATACTTTTTGACCGCTTCCATATCAATTTCTTTTTCCGCTTTTTGAAAATAGCCAATCGAAAGCGTCGGTGGATTCCAACCGTAAAACCGAATCGTCGGCGGAATTTTTCCTTCGCTATGCCATTCTAACAACGCTTCATCAAGCGCCATATTAAACGCTGGAGAACAATTGCCTGAGTCAATAAAACGCCATACTTCTTTTTCCATCTACTCCACCCTTTCCTCTATCATTTTATAGTGTAACAAACATAATAAGTCAATGGAAAATGCTTTGCTTCTTGCCTAAAACATTTATATAATAGACATGGCAACGATGAAAAAAAGGAGGGGCATCATGACAATCGCTCTTATTATTCTCGGAGCAATTATTGTGTACGCGGTCATTACATACTTTTACCAAAAGCGAATCGTTCAAACGTTGACGGAAGAAGAGTTTCGCGCAGGCTATCGAAAAGCACAACTCATCGATGTTCGCGAACCCGATGAATACGCGGCAGGTCATATTTTAGGAGCTCGTAACATTCCGCTTTCTCAATTACGTTTACGCATGAAAGAATTGCGTAAAGATCAACCAATTTACTTATATTGCCAAAGTGGAATACGTAGCAGTCGCGCTGCACAAATGTTGTATCGCAACGGCTATCGGGATTTATACCACTTAAAAGGCGGCTTTAAAATGTGGACAGGGAAAGTGAAGAAAAAAGGATAGCAATCAAATGGAAAAAGGATAGACCAAGCGGAAAATGGCTTGATCTATCCTTCTCTGTTGTCTGTTCTTTTCCATTATGAAAACTATTTCTTGTGTGCGAAAGTTGAGCATTAATTAAGAAAAAACAATATGAAAAACCATAAAAATGCCCGATATCAATAATAAGCCCATATGGGTTGCGCGAATAGAAGAGTTTCTTTTATTTTTGGCAAGTACCATACCAACAACAGCAGCAGCGGTCATCAATCCAACAGCAACCATCCCCACATATTCGTTAGCCGTTAATTCTCCCTCTGCCATGTACATCAAAATTCCGTGCGCAGCAGCTAATGTAACAGCAATTGCGCCAATTGATATATGCCATTTTGTTAATAACCGTAATAGCTGAATAAAAAATGCTTTCCCATTAGGCATAATCTTTGTGAAAAAACTAACTTTCCGCCGCAAAAGAAATAGGGTTCCCGCGGCTGCTGTGGCGGCAACCGTTCCCCATCCTAACACTTCTCCGCCTTCTTCTACAGCTTCATTTTCTTCCTCCAACTCATGCTCTTCATATTTTCTGTACTCATCATCGTCAGCAAAAACAGGCTGTTTGAAAACGATAGTAACCATTAGAATCAATCCAATCATCATCATTACTTTTCTCATAAAACTCCCTCCCATCGAAAATTATTGAATAGGTTGTGGCAGCGTAACGATAAAACAGCTTCCTTTTCCTTCTTCGCTTTGTACGCTAATCGTTCCGCCATGAGCATCAACAATCCATTGCGCAATCGAAAGTCCAATCCCATTTCCCTCATGCTGGCGCGATCTTGCTTTGTCCACGCGGTAAAAACGTTCAAAGATGCGATGCTGATGTTCTAACGGTATGCCAATCCCCGTATCACTTACTTCCATCTTTATGCTTTCCGCTTCACGCCATATATTCATCCGAACCTGTCCGTTCTCCACGTTATATTTTAGGGCGTTATCGAGCAAAATAAAAAGTAATTGCTTAATCCTTTCTTTATCGCCAAATATCGTTATGTTTTCTTGGATATTCGTAAGGAATTCTATATTTTTTTGTTCCGCTAAAGGATGGCATTTTCTTATAAGCTCACTAATCATTGGTTCCAACACAAACCATTCTTGGTTTAACTGAACAACATCGGCATCAGAGCGAGCAAGCAGCAACAAGTCATTAATTAATTTCGTCATTCTTTTCACTTCATCTTTCATGTCATACAGTATTTGCAAGGAAAATTCACTCATCTTCTCTACTTCCTCTGCTTCGATCACTTCGAGGGATGATTGAAAAATACTGATAGGTGTACGCAGTTCATGAGACGCGTTGGCAACAAACTCTTTTTGCTTCTGAAAGGACCTGACAATCGGAACCATCGCTTTTCCAGACATATAATAGCCAAGCAAGGCAGACAATCCTATAAATACGAGAGAAATCAAAATTAATATGATTAGTAGAGTTTTTACAATGTAAATTTGCATCGTAATATTGGTTCCAGTATAAATGGTTCCGATATATATACCATTTTTAAAAACGGATTTACCGGAAAGCAGCAATGATATCGTCTTTCCGCCTTGCACTTTGATTGTTTCGCGACGTACTTCTTCATTTTTCGGAATCCACTTGCGAATGATTTTTAAAATATCTTTACGCAAATCTGGAAAAGATTCATCTCCATCCAATATTTTTCCATTAGGTGTTATAACATAATAAAAGAAAGGAGCTTCCGGATTGTACTCAAGATAATCATTTCTTGCTTTTTTGCTTCTCTCATTCTTTGTGTAATAATACCAATAAAAAAGATCGTCTTTATGTTCGGCATATTCCGCTTCAGCTAATGCAATCACTTGCTGTTTTTGTTTATTTGTAATCAGTGATAACAGCAGACTATAGCTTAAGACAGTGAACGATATTAAAAAGATGACAATTAAACCTGTAAAAAGAAGAGTGAGCCGAAAGCGGATTTTTTTAAACATTTTGTCGTTCATCGCTAAGTTTATAACCTACCCCTCGAATATTTTGAATAAGAGTGCCATCGTCCCCAAGTTTTTTTCGTAAAAGACGAATAAAAGAGTCAATATTATTGCTTGTAATATCGGCATCTAACCCCCAAATGCGTTCAATAATCAGTTCACGCGGCAAAATTTGATTTGGATTGCGCATGAAAAGCTCCATTAATTGAAATTCACGATTCGTTAATTGAATCCTTTTTTCTCCTCTTTTTATGGAATGTCCGTTTAAATTAAGAGTCAAGTTTCCGATAGAAAGCTCTTCTGTTTGAAACGGTTTTGTCGCTCTTCTTGATAAAGCGCGAATTCGGGCAAAAAGCTCGGAAAACTCAAAGGGTTTTACAATATAATCATCTGCTCCTAAGTCTAGGCCGGTAACGCGGTCTTCGAGAGCATCTCTCGCTGTCAACATGAGAATTGCGCCGCTAAAGCCTTCATTGCGCAATGTCCTGCAAACTTCCGTTCCTTCTTGAATCGGCATCATCCAATCGAGAATCAGTAAATCATAGTCTGTTTGTTTTGCGAAATAATATGCGTCTTCCCCATTTTGCACCCAATCAACAACATGATTCTCTTTTTTCAGCATATGGACAACCATTTTGCCAAGCCGTACGTCATCTTCTGCCAAGAGAATATACATCTCTCCCACCTTCAATTTCAATAATTTTCAAACATCTTTTTCGATTTTGCAAAAAACCGAAAAAAATTCAATAGTAAAAAAACAAATATCGCGCTTGCATAAACGATTTTACTCCATGTTTCATCTGTATCGCTTCCGATAAAAAATCCATGTAAGCTGGCAAGAATAAAACTTGGCAAAATAAGAAGATGAATGATTTTCCAAACATTTCTCCCGACTTGTTTCAATAAATCGGTTGATAGAAATATTAAAAACATCGAATAAAAAGAAATGATTCCCAAACCTGTAAAAATCGGTTGATATTTCGATTGGAAAGGGATAAAAATTTCCAATATTGAAAAGGGCTGATAATCATCAAAATAGAGCAAAAAGCCGTGAAAAAACGCTAACAAAAAAGCGAACCATCCAGCTGTTTGATGTGCAATCAACAAATATCGGCCAATGCTTTTAGAAATGAAGCCCATCTTCTGCATCATCCCGAAGCAAATCGATATGAAAAGGAGAAAATAGGCGCTCCATCCAGAGGCGCGAATCCATTCCCAAGTAGAAAATTCGGTCATGGTTACATCACCATTCTTTCAACATATCGCGAAATAGAAGGAGTAATCAGCAATCGGCTGTTTTGGGTAACGATCATACACGCTGACTGTGGGAAATTTCGTTTTAGCCATTGAATGCCTTCATCAGAAGGAAGCATGCAAAGCACTTTTGCAATCACCTCCGCTTCGGTAACGCATTCAGCAAATGCGGTTGCTTGCACGACGTCGCTGTTCGGATTTTTTCCTGTCCGACCATGAATAATATGATGCCTGGTTTCTCCATTTATTTTCCATCTGCGATAAAGAACATTCGATGTCGCTACTGCACCGGAAGAAATAAAAAATTGCGCAATATCTTCATTTTCATTAAAAGGATTCGTCACCCCCACTTTTCTACCGACATCTCCCCAAATCAACATATCTCCCCCAGCATCAATGATTCCTGCGTTGATTCCTAAATCTTTCAACAGATGATACGCTTGATCGACGCTCCATCCTTTACCGATTCCTCCGAGGTCTATTTCCTCGGTTGTATGTTTCATAACTGCTTTTAATGCAGGAAAAAACGATAAACTTTTTTCAGATGGAACACGAAATAAACTTGCACGCTCTTTATGCTCGCGCAAAATACCTTGTTTATGAAAGGAGTCCGCATAGCCGATATTTTTCATGACCGTTCCCACAAATGGATGAAAATAAAAATTTGTCTTTATCGCATATTCGAATGCGGCTTGTAGTACGTCATACAAAATAGGATGAATTTGTATCACCACGTCCACTGGAGACTGATTCAATTTTGTTAATTCACTATCATTCAAGAAACGAGAACAAACCTTTTCAAACATAGTAAACCAAGTTTGCATCAGTTGCTTCCAATTGAGCGATTGCTCATCCCCCGTTACTTGCACTTTAATAACGGTTCCCATGCCATTCATTATTAAAAATTGTTCCACGTTCATCACTACGATCTCCTTGTGCGGTTTTCTGCCGGTTGCAATCGGGAAGTTTCCGTTTTTGGTGTCGCAATAATGACTTCATTGGAATATTCGACATCCCAATTTCCTTCATTCCAATCCAACGACAAAAGTTGTTGTTCCCGCTGCTGTTTTGCCTCTTCCGTTTCATTCTGAAATGAAGCCGTTTCTTCTTTTAACATCATTTCGTTTTGTTTATTGTTTTCTTCTGAATCATTGACGAGTTGAAGAAAACTTGTAAATACAGTAATACCGCCAATTCCAATCATCCATTTTATCCACTTGTTTCCTTTCACAAAAATTCCTCCTCATTCATAAACGAATATTTGCTGATTTTTCCATGTTACTTGAAAACCTAATCCATTAGTTAAGACACTAATTGGAATATAGAGCTTTTCATTTTTCTCAAAGATTGGGTGAGGCATCGGTGTCTTTTTCATATTTTCGTAAACAGCCCTTGAACCGTTCTTAACAATCAATAATTTGTCGTTCAGTTGGATTTCAGCGATTTTCGAGGCTGGATACAAAATGACCGAAGCTCCCAAGTATTGCGCGGTTTCCTCGAGCGGAACAAATAACTGTCCTTTCATTGGAATAACATTTGTATAAAGCGGTTCCTTCTCTTGAAATTGTATTGGCACCGTTTTTTCGGAAGAGATCGGTGTTTCAGCATACTTTTCAGGTATATCAGTAGAGCGAGACCACTTGTACCAATATTCTTGCTTGATGACAATGGGTTTTTGTTGAGCGTTTTGGTTCCGCTTGTCCTCTCTACCGAACTCTTCATCATGCTCATCTTCCATTTCATATTTGTGTCGCTCTTCCTCTTCGTGTTCGTAACGTTCTTCATCGTAATGATCATTTTCGTCTTCATGATCGTACTCTTCCATTCTTTCTTCATATTCATCATCGTCAGCTAAAGCAAATAGGCTATTTATGCTGTATGCCGTAACAAACAAAAAACAGAGGCTTAAAATTAAAATAAACTTTCGCATGGAAGGCATTGCTCCTTTCTACTCTTTCTGCGTTCATTTTAGAGAGTTTTTCTGAAAAAAAAATGAAAAATAAAAATTAACCAAAAAATTTTTTGTAATATTAAAAAAGGATGACCCAAACGTAACAGGCCATCCCTAACACTATAACTACATATTGCGGCTATGCCTTTTCAAGAGAGACGAACTTTTTGATTGACTTTCTTTTTTCATTTTCAATTATTTTTGATAGCGCAAGATTGGCTTGCGTGCCGCAGTTGTTTCATCTAACCGCTTGACAACGGTTGTGTGCGGAGCTTCTTGAACGATCTCCGGATTTTCTTCCGCTTCTTTTGCGATTTGAATCATCGCATCAATAAATGCATCGAGCGTCTCTTTTGACTCAGTTTCGGTCGGCTCGATCATCATGCACTCTTCGACGATGAGCGGAAAATAAATTGTCGGCGGATGGTAACCAAAATCAAGCAAACGCTTCGCAATATCAAGCGTACGTACCCCTAATTTCTTTTGTCGCTTTCCTGACAAAACAAATTCGTGTTTGCAATGACGGTTGTATGGCAAGTCGTAATACTCAGCCAATCGGCGCATCATATAGTTGGCGTTTAATACCGCATATTCTGTCACTGCTTTTAAGCCATCCGGCCCCATCGAACGAATATACGTATACGCACGAACGTTAATGCCAAAGTTTCCATAAAACGGCTTCACACGCCCGATCGCTTGTGGTCTATCGTAGTCGAAATAGTAGCCGTTTTCTCCCTTTTCCACCGTTGGCTTCGGTAAAAACGGAATGAGATCCGCCTTCACGCCGACAGGACCTGAGCCAGGACCACCGCCACCGTGTGGACCAGTAAACGTTTTATGAAGGTTTAAATGCACAACGTCAAAGCCCATATCGCCAGGGCGTGCTTTGCTTAACACCGCATTTAAGTTCGCGCCGTCGTAATACAATTTTCCACCTGCATCGTGGACAATTTTGGCCATTTCCAAAATATTTTCTTCAAAAAGGCCAAGCGTATTCGGGTTGGTGAGCATCAATGCCGCTGTATCCGGGCCGACGACGCGGCGTAAATCGTCTAAATCGACAAGCCCTTCTTCCGTCGATTTCACCGTAATCGTCTCAAACCCTGCGACCGTAGCCGAAGCAGGATTCGTACCGTGAGCCGTATCAGGAACGATCACTTTTGTGCGATTATAATCGCCATTCGCTTCATGATAGGCGCGAATCATCATCAGTCCTGTCCATTCGCCATGTGCTCCGGCCGCAGGTTGTAACGTCACCGCATCCATACCGGTGATTTCTTTTAAGTGCTCTTGAAGGTCATACATCAATTCAAGCGCGCCTTGTACGGTTTCTTCTGGCTGAAGCGGATGAATATGCGCAAATCCAGATAGGCGGGCAACGTTTTCATTGATTTTCGGATTGTATTTCATCGTACAAGACCCAAGCGGATAAAAGCCGGAATCGACCCCATGATTGCGCTTCGATAACGCTGTGTAATGGCGCATAATATCAAGCTCCGACACTTCTGGAAGCTCAGGTGCTTCTTGACGAATGTAATCGGTTGGAATGACTTGTGCAACATCGATGGCTGGCACGTCTAGCTTCGGTAAGCTATACCCAATTCGCCCTGGCTTACTTAATTCAAAAATAAGCGGTTGGTCTTTATGCATGACAATCCCCCAATTCTTTTACAAGCGTGTCGATTTCTTCTTTCGTGCGTAGTTCCGTCACTGCAATTAACATACAATTTTGTAGTTCTGGATAATCACGCCCGAGATCATAGCCACCAATGATTCCTTTTTCCAATAGCTTTTTATTTACTTCTGCTATCGGTTTGTTCAAGCGGATGACAAACTCATTGAAAAACGGTCCTGTGAATACGACATCAAATCCATGATTGACAAACGTCTCTTTTGCATAGTGTGCTTTTTGAATATTCATCGTTGCCATTTCTTTTACGCCGTTTTTACCAAGCGCAGTCATTGCCACCGACGCTGCAAGCGCGTTTAACGCTTGGTTCGAGCAAATATTCGATGTTGCTTTGTCGCGGCGAATGTGTTGCTCGCGCGCTTGTAATGTCAACACAAAACCGCGGCGACCTTCTTCGTCTGTCGTTTGTCCGACAAGACGTCCCGGAATTTTGCGCATGAGCGCTGATTTCACCGCAAAATAGCCGCAATGCGGACCACCAAATTGCGTTGGAATACCAAACGGCTGCGCATCGCCAACGACGATGTCCGCCCCGAATTGGCCTGGCGGCGTTAATACCCCTAATGCAAGCGGATTGCTGGCGACAACGAACATTCCTTTATGCGCATGAGCGATTGGCTCGATGTCTTTTAGCGGCTCGATTTGCCCGAAAAAGTTTGGATATTGCACGATGACGCACGCGACGTCTTCATTCATTTCTTTTTGCAAGGCGTCCACATCCGTCACGCCGTTTTTGTACGGAATTTCTACTACTTCAAGCCCCGGGCCTTTCGCGTATGTTTTCACGACGTCGCGGTATTCTGGATGCACCGCGCTTGATAACAACACTTTTTTCTTTTTCGTATGCGCCGCGCTTAATAACGCTGCTTCTGCTAGCGCTGTTCCACCGTCGTACATCGATGAATTTGCCACATCCATGCCTGTTAGCTCGCAAATCATCGTTTGAAACTCGAAAATGGCTTGCAATTCCCCTTGCGAAATTTCTGGTTGATACGGTGTATATGCCGTATAAAACTCGGAACGTGAAATGACGTGATCCACAATCGTCGGAATGTAATGATCGTACACCCCTGCTCCTAAAAACGACGTGTGTGTCTTCATATCCGCATTTTTTTCCGCTAGTGCCATTAATTCTTTCATTAACTCCGGTTCTGATTTTGCCGGCTTAATGTTGTACTCTCCTTGAAAACGGACGCTTTCCGGGATGTCAGAAAACAATTCGTCAATGGACTGTACCCCGATCGTTTGTAACATTTGCTGCTTATCTTCTTCTGTCATCGGCAAATAACGATGAAGCATAACTCTCTCTCCTCACATTATTTTGTACGCTTGTAAAACGGTGTTGCCACCACTCTTGCTTTTAACCGCTTCCCACGAACGTCTACTTCTACTTCCGTATCAAGTGCCGAAAACGCAGTAGAAATAAGCGCTAGTCCGATATTTTTTTTAAGCGTTGGCGATTGTGTTCCGGTCGTGACGAAGCCAATTTGCTCATTGTTGACATACACCGCATATCCGTGACGCGCAATGCCTTTGTCAATCATTTCGATTCCGACAAGTCTCCGTGGCGCTCCTTCTTCTTTTTGCTTCTTCAATACTTCTTTTCCGAAAAAGTCGACATCTTTATTCGTTTTTACTGCAAATCCAAGCCCTGCTTCAATTGGGGTAATGTCTTTGGCCAGTTCTTGTCCATATAGTGGCAAGCATGCTTCAAAACGAAGTGTATCGCGTGCACCGAGCCCGCACGGAAGTACCCCTTCTTCTTTTCCTGCTTCTAAAATGGCGCGCCAAAGCGTTGGGGCATCTTCTGCTCGACAATATAGCTCAAATCCGTCTTCTCCTGTATATCCTGTTCGGGACACGAGCGTTTGAACTCCTGCAACATCAACATGATCTGCAAAAGCGAAAAACTTCATCGTAGATAAATCGACCGTCGTTAATTGCTGTAATACTTTTTCCGCAAGTGGGCCTTGTAGCGCAAGTTGCGCAATATCGTTTGAAATATTGACAAGTTCGACATCCCCAACAACATGCTCAGAAAGCCAAGCAAAATCTTTCCCGATATTGGCAGCGTTTACGACGAGAAGATAATGATCGTCCGCTTTTTTATAAACAAGTAAATCATCAACGGTTCCCCCATCTTCATAACACATCAACGTGTATTGGGCGCGACCGTCCGTTAACTTCGCAACGTCGTTTGTCATCATTTTTTGTAAAAAAGCAAGACTATCTTTTCCTTTCACTTCAAACTCGCCCATATGGGACACATCAAATAACCCTGCACGCGTTCGTGCAGCTTCATGTTCTTCTTTAATGCTAGAAAATTGCACAGGCAACTCCCAGCCACCAAAATCAATCGTTTTTGCGCCATACTCTGCATACAGAGGAAATAGCGGTGTTCTTTGTAACATATGCTCCCTCCTTGTTCATAAAAAAAAGACAGACGACCCCCATATTGTCATATGGTAGTCTCTGTCCTTTCACCTGAAAGTTTCCCTAAGAGTAATTAGGTGTCCTCGTGGGTGGTTCACGTTTGTGAACGCTCTCCAGAGCTGCGTCAAACAAGAGTTCTTTTGCCTGAGAGATTCGTGTTGCCACTTGCTCCTTCGGCGCTACACGCTGTAGTCTCTCCCCTTGTTCTCATCCGCCCGTATACAATTGTCATTCTTGTGCCACACTATATGTGAACACATCAATGAAGGAATTTTACAAACTTTCTTACGTTTTTTATTATCTTATAACTTCTCATTTGGCGCAATACCTTTTTATAAATAAAATACGTAAGTTTATTTAGTTTCAAACAAAAATGTTCGGAAAATGAGGGATGCTTGATGAACATCACCATGCATTGGGAGAGAAGCTGGAAAGATGAATTTGCCAAACGTATTGAACGTGACGGCCCGTGGTCAAATTGGGAATTATATGAGTTAGCGCTTGAAGCAACGAAATCGTTAGCTATCCCTCAATTTGATGGGCTACAAGCGCCAAATCATTTACCACATGTCACCATTTTACCTCATCAATACGACGTTGCCCGTCAAGTCGTTGAACAAATGAACGGAAAAGCCATCTTAGCTGATGAAGTTGGACTCGGGAAAACGATTGAAGCAGGATTGATTTTAAAAGAGTATATGATTCGTGGACTTGTGCAGAAGGCGCTTATTCTCGTTCCAGCCTCTCTCGTGTCACAATGGGTGCAAGAATTGAACGAGAAATTTTTTATTCCTGCTGTTGCCCAAAGGAAAAGTTACGTATGGGAACAATGTGACATTGTTGTTTCATCCATTGATACGGCAAAAAAACAACCACATCGGGACATCATTTATGGACAAACGTACGATATGGTCATTATTGACGAAGCACATAAGTTAAAAAACAATAAAACAAAAAACTATGAATTTGTTCAAGGACTGAAAAAAAAGTTTTGTTTACTATTGACAGCAACACCGATTCAAAATCGTGTAGAGGAAATTTTTCATCTTGTCTCTCTACTGAAACCAGGACATTTAGGAAATGCCGAACAATTTCAAAAAAAGTACGGAAAATTGCGGACATTACACGATGACGCCCATTTAAAAGAGCTCATTCGCAAGGTAATGATTCGTCATCGTCGCCATGATACAGGTATTGGGTGGACAAAACGGCACGTTGAAACGTTTTTTATTGATTTCTCGGAAGCGGAGCGAAATGTATATGAAACGATTCAACAGTTGAAGACTCATTTTTCAGATACATCGCTGTCACATATGACATTGTTGCGTGAAATATGTAGCAGCAAAGAAGCACTTTTTTGCACGTTGAAAAACATGTTTGAACAAAAACCTCATCTCGAAACGACAATCGGGGCATTGTTGCAAAAAATGAACGACATCACCGACCATACAAAAGCGAAAAAAGCGTTAGAGCTTATTCAAACAATAAACGATAAAGTTATTGTATTTACAGAATACCGCGCCACACAGTTTTATTTGCAATGGTTTTTTAAACAGCACGGCATTTCTTCTGTGCCGTTTCGCGGTGGGTTTAAACGAAGTAAAAAAGATTGGATGAAAGAGTTGTTTCAACATCGCGCACAAGTGTTGATCGCAACTGAGGCAGGAGGGGAAGGGATTAACTTGCAATTTTGCCATCATGTCATTAACTACGACTTACCATGGAACCCGATGCGTCTTGAACAACGAATCGGGCGCGTCCACCGTCTCGGACAAACGAAAGATGTCCACATTTATAATTTTGTCGTGCGCAATACGATTGAAGAACATATGTTTACGTTATTGTACGAAAAAATTCAACTATTTGAACGAGTCGTTGGTGAGTTAGATGATATTTTAATGAAATTACAATCTCCTACATTTTCAAATCATTTAGAACGCATAATTGCTCAGTCGAAAAGCGAAGGAGAGCTAAAAATTAAAATACAAAATTTTGTAGAAATTTTTACAAATATGGAGGATAATGTACATGCAGCAACATGACATTCAATCTTTTCTCGAACGTTTTTTTACCGCTACCCATTGCACAATTTTAGAACATAGTGATGGTCATATACGCGTTCAACTTACCGTCGATATGGATAAACAATTAATGAATCGTCCTTTTTATTGGCATTATGTTGAACGCATCGGAGCCATAGGTGAACCACTGCAATTATCGCTTATGACAAGACAATCAGCTACGAAAGAAGGGGAATATATTCATTTCGGTTCACCGCGGCTTCACCAAATTTTTTCAATCGCCAAAATGAACGGACGATTCGTTCGCCTTTATGAACAAGTATGTGAACGTTCTGTTGCGCTTCATCCGTGGCTTCATACAAACATATTGCTCTCTTATGAGTGTGATCGAAAACAAGATCGTTTATTATCGTTAGGTATTCATCTCATTAGTGGAACGATTATTGAATCATTTTACGACGTGTTAAAAGAAAAACAGTGGACGGCAACAGTCCCTGATTACTGTTTTACCATTTCTCCACTTATTAAACCGCTGAGCGGACTTGCCCGACTTGAAGCTTTTGTGGAGCGTCTCATCTCCTCTGAAACACATCATTGGGCGGATGAAGCGCGAGCACGCTGGAAAGAAGAACTAGCATTATTGCAACATTTTTACGAAGGCGTAGAGGAAAAACGAGAAGAATATGAAAAAGAAAAAGAAGCATTGCGACAAAGGTATGAACCGAGAATTCACATATCCATTATCAATGGCGGTTTATTTTATTTGCAAGCGAAATAAGGCTAACGTGAGCCTTATTTTTGCTTGAATAAAAGGATAACAGCATACGGAATGACGCCGAACCAGCGATATAAAAACGGTTGCTTTTGTTGTTTTTTAAACTCTTTTTTTTGTTGTCTTTGTTTTTTTCGTTCGTCTCTCGGTTGGTCTAAATATTTTACGACTTGTTCGGTCATAAATTTCACATAATCGTTTCCTGCCATCGTTCATCACCTCGATGCTAGTATCGTCAAAAACGAGGCGTTTTAAGCAAGGAGACGATGTTTTCTACGATGTCATCTATTGTGCGATTTGTTGTATCAATGGTCATATGCGCTTCTTGATAAAACGGAAGACGCTGTTCAAATAGCTGTTTCATTTGCTTTTGTTTATTTCCCATCAGTAACGGTCGGGTCTCATCATCAGCTAAACGCCGAAACAATTCATTTAGCTCACAATGCAAATAAATGACGATTCCATGCTCGCGCATAAATTGACGATTTTCTTCTTGAATGACAATCCCGCCACCTGTTGTAATAATCACATGTTCCTTTGGAAGCTTCTTTAATGCGTCTCGTTCATACGCTCGAAACGTCTCTTCCCCCTCTTCTGCGAAAATCTTTGTAATCGTTTTTCCGACTTGCTGTTCAATATATGCATCTGTGTCAATCACAGGCAATTGCAATACTTCTCCTAAACGTCTACCAACTGTCGTCTTTCCTGCTCCCATAAATCCTGTTAAATAAATCGCTTTCATGTTCCCTCTCCCTTCTAGTATACTTCTCGCCACACTGATATGTTGTTTGTTGAAGCATCGAATTGAAATTGGACGTCGTAACGAAATTGTGCATTCGTTATGCACGATACAGTTACAGACCATACATCAGGCTCAATACGTGTTGCGCGATATGTTGCTTGCCCATGAACAAATGAAACCGTTTGGGTTAATGATGACACGTTTTCTGGTGTACTGGCAAGCGTTTGTTTCACATAAGTAAGCGCTTGTTTCATTAAGTAATCTGCTTCGTACCATTTCTTTTCTTCTTCAAAAAATTGTATTTCTGTATGATACAATGCAACAGCATGCAAAAAAAGAGCGCTCATGAATAACGCACACATGACGGTAAAGGGAAAAACAACTCCCCGTTCATGTTTCGAGCGAACGAAAAGATGGAATGAACGCTTCATATGCATCCCCCTTGTCTGTCAATACACGAATACGGATGCCTGCTCCCTCTTTTTCATATGATATTTGTTGAATAAACTGAAGCATAATTTCATGACCGGTATCATTCACACGTCGACGAATGATCGTTCCGTACTTTTCATACGTTACGCGCTCCCCTGTCCATTTATCGAATTGAATCGTCGTTCCGTATATACGAACATCTTTCGATTCCCTTAGTTCCATTTTTGCTTGTTGAATAAAAACAAGCCATTCAAAATAGTGAAAGTTTCCACGTTTGGCTGTATAGTTTGCTGCTAGATGAAATGCGGGTGTCAATAAAGATAAAATGATGAACAAAACGATAAGAGACATGAGTATTTCGATTAATGTGAATCCTTTCTCTTTTTGAATCATTGTCCTAACGACTCACATCTTTCTTTTGTTCGTTTCAACCTATCTTCCCACCGCACACATTGCTCATTTGAACGCATAAACAGTGAAAATGTATGTGTACCTCGCACCACGACCGTTTCGTTTCCAATCTGCCCGTTCATCATCACCTCATATAAAATTTGATTGGCGATCGTTTCCGCTTTTTTGTTTTCTCGCTCTATCATAATGATTGTCCAATGAGCGATGATCATAACGATTACCCCACTCCACACACTAAGCGAAATAAGCAGTTCAAAAAATGTAAAACCTTTACAATTTTTGTACATACAATCGCCCTTTCCCTAATTGAAAAACGATTTTATATTTTTTGCTTCCATACGCAACAAGCAATGTTCCCGCCTTATTGATATTGCCATTTGGATAATAAAACAACGGTGGAGATAGTGTAGCCATTTGAAATCGAAAAGGGGAAGGGAAGGAACGAGCGATTAATTCCTTCCCAAACGTCCCACCTTCTTTTACTTGATAGCGACATGTATCGAAATAAAACATAATCGCTACCGTTTTCTTTCGACTAATCGCATATTGTTGGGCATATAACATATCGTTACTAAACTGTTCTAAAAAATATTGTAACTGCCGCTCAGCTAACGTTTGTTGAAGCGGTGGAACGGTAAAAACCATGATCGTTGTGACAATAAAAAGAACGATCAACATTTCTACAAGCGTAAACCCTCGTTCATTCACCTTCTAAAACGTCTCCTTCATTTGTAATAACAATCTCTTTTCCATTTGGGCAACGGTTGCTCTCAATATATTTTCCATCTACTAATTGTTGCACAGTCGGGATTGTACCGTGCTCCATTTCGTATGCTTTCACTTGGGATTGAACCATTTTTATAAAAGCCGAACACCCTTTGTTGTTAATCATGCTGTTATGTTTTGTCACATTTGGAATCGTAATTAAAATTAAAATTGTGATAACCATTAGCACAATTAACATTTCAATTAATGTAAACCCTTTCTCATTTCGCATATACATCCCCCATTATATGTGATTTAACAATTGAAAAACGGGCCATAGCATCGCCATATACATGAGAATAACGAAAATACCAATGAAACTAAGCAACAGTGGTTGAATGATATATATCATTTTCTTCAGACGTTTTTCTAGTTTTTGCAATGAAAACTGACTATAATGCAATAATTCTTGAACTAATTCTCCATTCGACTGACCGTGACGAATGACGAAAGGTAGTTCCTTCTCGTAATATTTCCGCTGTTCGATGATTTCATCTAATTTTTCACCTGCGCATAGCTGTTGTTTCATCAATTTCGCTTCCTCTCTCAGCAACGGAAGGTGAGATTGATGCTCAAAAATTTGGATCGCCTCATAAATCGATAGTCCCCCTTTCAACAAATGGCTTAATTGCAATGAAAATACTTGCGTATGAAAAGAAACGATCCACGAGCGAACAATTGGGATGTTCATAAATAGATTCATTTGTCTATAAATAGGCCATGAACGAACGACAAAAAAGTAAAACAATACGAAGAAAATGAACACGATGAGCGCAATAGAAAAAATGCGAGGAAGCCATACCGCAACAGAAAAAATGAACGTAGAAAAAGCAGAACGAGCATGAAATGAAGAAAGAAGATGAGAAAACTGTGGAGCTAATACTTGTTGAAATATGAAAAACATGGCGATACAAAAACTAAAAAGAAACAATGGGTAGCGTAACATACGCTTCACTTGCTCAACGTAATGTGCCCGCATTTGTCCGATTTCCCCCGCTTCAATAAACCCGTGAGCAAGTTGGCCGTGTTGTTCAGCGAAAAATATATATCCTAAAAGATGAGAATGAAATTGCATGCGTGAAAAAGTTTCATGAATCGGTACACCGGCTCGCAATGCTTGCATGCAATCATCTAAATCTTTTTGTTTTACTACAGGTTGCTGAATTTGTAAAAACTCAATCGCCTGAGCAAGCGAATACCCTTTACTGAGCAATTTTCCAAGTTGGATGAAAAACGAACTTTGCTCTTGTAACGACCAATTACGACGTCGCTTCATCTAACAACCAACTTTCAATGACATGCTCGTGTAAAAAACCGAGCGCAATGCCTTTTTTAATCACATCTTTTAACCGAGTATACACGTATGTCGCTTGCTCCCCTTTCGCTGCACGCATCGCTTGTGCCAGTTCACTTCCGTATAATAATTCATAAACACCGACTCGACGAACAGGTCGATACTGTCGGCAAAAAGGTGAGCACTCCGCTTCACAAAACGGACATTTCAATTGCACAAGACGTTGGGCTGTCACAGCGACTAACGTTTGCGCCATTTCTTGAAATGGTACACCAAACTCAAGAAGACGATAAATCGCTCCAACCGCATCCTTCGTATGCATCGTTGTTAGCACAAGATGTCCTGTAAGCGCTGCGCGTACAGCTATTCGTGCCGTTTCGGCATCACGAATTTCTCCTACCATAATCACATCGGGATCGTGTCGCAAAATCGCTTTTAATCCTGCAGCATACGTAATGCCAGCTTTTTCGTTTACTTGTACTTGCAACACATCTTCCGCCCGCTTTTCAACCGGATCTTCTAACGTAATGACATTTCGTTGAAAATGATGGCGACATACGTTTAACAAACTGTATAACGTTGTTGTCTTTCCCGATCCTGTTGGTCCTGTGAAAATCATAAGCCCATGGGAATAGTTTAATAGCGCGAGCAACTTTTTTATCGTTGAAGGAAATAATGCGAGTTGCTTGAGCGGAAGAGATGAATGTAACGGGAGCAAGCGGATAACTAAGCTTTCGTCGTAAATCGTAGGCAATGTCGATAAACGAAGATGGACAGTTGTGTGGGCAACGTTCATTTCCATTGCTCCGCTTTGCGGGCGGCGACGTTCACCAATATCCATATCAGCGAGAAACTTGAAATGAGCAAGCAAACGTTCACACATTTGTTTAGATAGCACATGCTTTGTAACAAGCATCCCTCCTAACCGAAATTGAACAAGCGCATCTTGCTTACGCGGAACGATATGAATGTCAGAAGCTTGAAGAATATACGCATCCTCAACGAGTCGGTCCGCCAATTGCTCGATTGTTTGCAAAACGATCCTCCTTCCTCCATTTTCTCGCCATCATTATTCAACATCTTTCGTCAAATTCCTGCTTCATTCACAAAAAAATTCAAAAAAATATTTACCCATAGGGTGAATGTTACGAGACAAAAACACGACGATATTTTTTCGCGATGTTTTTTAATGGTAAGCATGGAGACACACCCCTCTCTTCACTTTTTATACATGTTGTATAACTTTTGTTTAATTTTTGTGCATTAATTTGTTTTAAAACTTTGTGAACATTGCAAAAGAGATAGAAAAAAAGACCTATATATGCATTTCCATTGTGGAAATACATGTATTATAATGTAAATGAATGAACATATAGGAGTGAGACATAATGGACCAAGTACTGAAAATTACAAGCGTCCTTGCTGATCCGACTCGTTATGAAATCTATCAGTATATCACTAGAAAACATCAAGAAGTAACCGTTCAAGAAATTGCTGATGCTTTTCATATTCACCCAAACGTCGCGCGTCTTCATTTAACAAAGCTAGAAGATGTAAATATGCTTGTATCGGAAACAAAAAAAACAGGAAAAGGTGGAAGACCGAGTCGATTATACCGTCTATCTGACGATGTGATTCAGCTCCATTTTCCGTTTCGCGACTACCAGCTGTTATCAAAAATTGCAATCCATGCGATGATGAAACTTGGAGAAGTAGGGAAACAAGCGTTGTATGAAACAGGAAAGTTATTTGGTCAAGAACTTGTACAACAACACGTCCAATCGATGCAAGCGCTTGAACAGTTAAGTGTGGAAGAAAAAATGAACATTTTACAAAAAGCAGCGGAAGCCGCTGGATTTTATCCGACATTCCATTACAGTGAAAATCAAGGGAAAATTTACTTTGAAATTTTCAACTGCCCGTTTAAAGAACTCGCATTTGCACATCCAGATTCTGTCTGTTATATGCATAACGCCTTTTTAAAAGGAATGTTAGAAGTATTATTTACAAACGCTGAACTTGTGACTGAAGAAATTATGCCATCAGGCTGTAATTCGTGTACGTATCAAGCCATTCTTAAAAAATAGAACGTTTACACAACCATTTCGAGTACATTATAATAAGTAAGGGAAACGGTCAGAAAAGGAGGGATACATATGGATCGTATGTTCCGCGTCTTGTCATTTTGGACAGGAATTTTTGCTGTCATGTTCTATCTTGGCCATATGCATACAACATCATTATTGTTCCTCGGCCAAACAGGATTCTTTCTTTTGTTAAGCTACTTAAAATTAACAGAAAGAATGTACATGTACATTTTCGGTGCGTACTTAACGGTCTTTTTTGCCGGATTTACGTACTGGACAACCTTTATGATGGTTCCTGGTATGGGCGAATAAAAAAGCGATGAGTGTACCTCATCGCTTTTTTATGTAAAAATAGGAATATTCATGTTTTTTTGTTGCACCATCACATGAAACGCCCTGGCGATATCGCTCATGACTAGCGAGCGAATAGCACGATTATGACGCTGTTGCTCAGAAAACGGATTTGGATCATGGTGGGCCATCAAATGATTTAAAATGCCTGCCTGCAATAAAAATTCATCTTGGCGCCATAAATGAGTATATGTCCACCCTGCTTGTTCTCCATAAAATCGTAACGCATCCCATTGAATGTGTGTGGTGAGATCCATCTCACCTGGATAACGAAGCGCATTGTCGATGAGCTGATGACGATAATAACCGCGCAAGCTCCCACGTTTTCGCGCTGGGTGTTTCCATTCCTCATCCGTATATCCATAATCTACTGTAAAAATAATTGCTTTATCGATTACTTGATTGAGCTGAAAAATAAACTTTTTCATCGCTAACGGAATTTCAAATCGCTGCCCGTCAACGAGCTGAATATTCCGTTCAACGATATATTGAGCAATTTGCTCATTTTCAAGCGGAACACATTTCTCAACAAGCTGATCGTTTTCTACTTCAATAAAGCACTCGTATATGTGACCTTCTCGTTTCTCAATGACATGAACAGGAAACGCATCAAATAGCTCATTGCTAAATACAATACCAGAAAAAGAATCAGAAAGCTCAGCAAAACTGGAGATGATACGAACGTAATCAATAAACGGAGCGAGCGTTTCCGCTTGTTTTTCCCGATGGTACGGACTTGCTTCGATCATTATATATTGTCCTTGTGAAAACGTTTTAGATGATTGACGTTTCCATTGTTCTAAAACAGCATAAGCAAATCGTCCTGTCCCCCCACCGATTTCACAGATGAGCGGTGGAACATGATACGTTTCTATCAAGCGAACAAACACATCTGCAAATACATGCCCAATGATATGCCCAACGTTACTCGTCGTAATAAAATCCCCTTCGCGTCCAATTTTTTCTTTTTTTCTCATATAATATCCATACTGTTCATCGTACAATGCTAATTCCATGTATTGTGCATACGATAAACGTTTATTTCTCATTTTTTCTAACATTTTTTCATTCGCACCCTTTTTCACTATTGACATAGTGTTAAATTTGTTATATCGTTAATGTAGTAGCTTAACTATATCCCCTCCCATTATAGGAAATAAAACATCCCCCAAACCCCCTTCTCTGTATAGAGAAGGGAATTTTTTTGTCTAAAATCCATTTAAAAAAGGGTTTGTATCCATTTCCGCTCCAATCGTTGTTTCTGGTCCATGTCCACATAGTACAATCGTTTCTTCAGGGAGAACAAGCAACTTACGATGTATACTTTGTAGCAATTGTTCGTAATTTCCTCCTGGTAAATCGGTGCGACCAATACTTCCTGAAAACAGTACATCTCCTGATACGATCACTTGAGCGTCTTCGATATAGTATGATACACTACCCGGTGAATGCCCTGGTGTTTCGAACACTTGAAGTGAGAAATCGCCAATCGTCAACGTTTTCTCTCCTTCAAGTAACACATCGGCATCATTTGTAGTAATTGCTTCTCCCATAAATAATAAAGAACCATTTTTCATTGGATCAGTTAGCCAATTTTTTTCTTTTTTATGTACATACACAGGAATGAACCACTTGTTTTTTACGTCGTCAACCGCTCCAATATGATCAAAATGAGCATGTGTAAGCAACACCGCAAGCGGCGTCCAGCCGTTCGTTTCAATATAATGAATGAGTTTTTCTCCTTCGCTGCCGGGATCAAAAATTAAACATGTCCCATTTTCATGAACAAGCACATACGCATTCGTTTGTAACGGCCCTAATGGGATTCGGTTCCATTTCATTTTATTTCCTCACCTTTCTCCTATATTCTATTCTCATTGTACACGAACAATATACGTTTTGCACCTCGACAAACGTAACAAAAACGATTACAATGAAAAAGGAATAATCGGTGTACATAAGGAGGGGAAGTTATGCCGACAGGAGTTATTTTAGTCGTGATTTTCACATTAGTGACATTGCTTGCTGCTTACGGCACGATCCGTTCATTACGTGAGAAAAATTTCCTTGGTGTGCTGTTCGGAATCGGAACGGTTGCTGTATTTGGTTGGTTTACAATTATGACTGTCATTCATCACGGATATCCAGTTGCCCATTAAAAAGACGCCAATATAGTGGCGTCTTTTTACGTGCGGGCAAGAGCTGTCACAAAAATACCGATGCTGTCTTTATAAATATTATGGAATTGAGAGAATGGAAGCGGATTTACCCCTTCACCAAGTTCAATCGTATACCCACATCGCTTCCAATTAAAAATAAACCAATCGCGATATCCAGCATGGCTATCGATATACCGAACAGATACATAACCGCTCCATTTCGCAAATTCATTCACTTCTTCTTCTGCTTCGGGTGGCTCACATCGTTCATATCCCCAATAAATTTCTTTTCCTTGTGTATGAAATGCGAGCACCTTAAAAAAATCACGTTCTTTTGTCAACGTTGCTATCGCTTGTGCTTCTGGTTCGGTTAACGGAGAAAATCCAGGAAAATCACGCGGTGCGGGTGCTTTTGGAATTTTTCTTTCTTTCTCTACTTCCCATTTCGCAGGAAATTGATTGTTTAAATCAACCCCGCGAATATTTGCTTTCCATTGTGAGAAATCTTCACTTCCCCCATTTATGCGTACCACTTCATCTTCATAATGTTGTGCCGCTTTTTTTCCGTGTAATACAAGATCCACTCCATCGGGATTTACCATCGGAACAACGGATAAAGTCGTTCTTTTATACAATTGTTGTACATCATAGCCACAAAGATGCTGTTTGTTCTGTAGCGCTTCCACATATTCACGAACAAACGCCATCACAACTGCCGAAGTAATCCACTCGTTCGCATGAAACGAGGCATTCATATGCACATATGTTTCACCTTCTCCAATTTGTAACTCAACAATCGGTTTTTTTAACACACTTTGCCCAATTTCTTGCGTGCGGACGAACGAATGACACCGCAATTGATCGAGATCATGCATTAAAGTTGAAAAATCGTACATCGCTCTCCCCCCTTGTTTCATCGTATGAACAGTACATTTGTACATATGTATGTAAAAAAGCTAGCTCTGTCACAAGAGCTAGCTTTATCGTTTGTTTTCTTGTTGTTTATTGTAGAAACGCAATAAGTCACCATATACAATTTTGTCGGAGTAATCAAGCTCCTGACGTGCTTTTTCCATATACGGTTCACAATGAGACGCGTCGACTTCTACCCCTGTTTTCTTATCGTAGCATGCGTTTTTCGTATATACATAATCTTTTGTCACGAAGCTACCATCACGAAGAACAACGAAGTCCAGCTTATCTTTTGAGAATAAATCTTCACCAAAATGAATTTGGTTGCGTGTATTAATGCCAAGCAAATGAAGCAATGTCGGTTTCACATCAATTTGCCCTGATACTTTTGAAATGACTTTTGGATGCTTATCTGTTACGCCTGGAATATGGATGATCACCGGAACGCGTTGCAATTGAACGTGATCAAATGGCGTAATTTCATCCCTACCTAAATATTGAGCCATCGCTTTGTTGTGATTTTCAGAAATACCGTAATGGTCTCCGTAAAGGATGATAATAGAATTTTCATACAATCCTTCTTTTTTCAGCTGCTCAATAAACACTTTCAGCGCTTCATCCATATATCGAACCGTCGGGAAATAACGGTTTAACGTCCGACTATTTGACGTGTACTCTGGAACCATTTTATCCTCTTCCCCTAATTCAAACGGGAAGTGGTTCGTTAATGTAATAAACTTTGTATAAAATGGCTGCGGCAACGTTTTTAAATGTTGCACAGATTGCTCAAAAAACGGAATGTCTTTTAAACCCCAACCAACTGAATTTTCCTCCGTAATGTTATAGTCCGTCATCGAGAAGAAACGATCGTACTTCATCGATTGGTACATTACATCACGGTTCCAGAAACTTTTATTATTTGCATGGAATACAGCTGAATAGTAACCGTAGTTTTTCAATATTTCTGGCGTTGCGTTATACTCGTTTGTCGCATGTGTGAAAAAGACCGCACCGCGTCCAAGAGGATATAACGAGTTTTCAATAATAAACTCCGCATCTGATGTTTTTCCTTGTCCTGTTTGATGATAAAAGTTATCAAAGTAATAACTTTGTTTAATAAAGTCATTCAAAAACGGCGTAATTTCTTGTCCGTTCACCGTATTGTTAATAACGAAGCTTTGTAATGACTCCATCGACACAATGATCACATTACGGCCTTTGGCAATACCAAATAACTCTTTATTCGGCGCTTTTTCATTCGCATTAACGTAGTTTTGAATATCCGCCAATTCGCTACTATCCGCTAATGCACGTTGCGCTTTAGAGCGCGACTGTAAAATAATATCATATACATGGTAATTGTATATACCTAAGTTTTTAATTAACATTTCACGGTCAAACGTGCGCGTTAACAGCTCTGGACGTTCCGTTTCCGCTAATCCTAAGTTAAATAAAGCAATGGCTACTGTTGCAAGGAAATAGGTGCGGCGAAAGCGTTTTGTCGCTGGTACGTATTGCGCAATAGACACTTTTTTATACGCCATCCAAGCCAGCAATGCGACATCAAGGAAAAAGAAAATATCCGAAACATTCATCAATTCAAACACACTATTTCCTAAATCACCCATGTTATTCGTTTGGAACAGCACAGGAATTGTAATGAAATCGCTAAAAAAGCGATAAAACATGACGTTCGCATACAAAACAAATGAAACGATAAAACTCGTGATGACAATATAGCGATTCCGTCGTTTTTCGCTCATAAATAATGCAAGCCCAAAAATAAATAACAGGAAGCTTAACGGGCTAATGAACAAAATAAACTCCTGCTTCCATGACTCAATTTTTATATCAAAACTATTTTTATAGACTAAATACGTCTTTAACCATAAAAGCAATACCGTTAACAAAACGAAACGGTAGTTTTTCATATACTCCCCCTCCTTTAATCCATCCACATCTGTCTATTCTATGCTGTATGAGGTACATACGTTTTTTTACATTTTTTTATCTTAACCATAGACAATATTAATACTTTCTTAATAAAAAAGCAACTGTTATCTTAAACTATAAACGGTATAATAGACAAGTCGCACGTCCACATATGACTGTTTTACACCTTTTCTTCTGAAAATGCAAGACGTTTTTTTCCGACAAATTTTCGACAAAAAAAACAGACGAGCGCTTCGTCTGTTTTTACAACATATTTGTTTTGACTAGCCATGCGCCACCGATCACACCGGCATCGTTTCCAAGCGTTGCAATGACAATTTCAGCCGCTTCAGCAACACGCGGAAATGCAAATCGTTTAAAATGACGAGCAACTGCTTGTGCCAACATGTCCCCTGCTTTTGATACGCCCCCACCGATGACAATTTTCTCTGGATTTAAACCGTTCGCTAAATGAGCGAGTGCTAAACCGAGATGAAACGTCACTTCATCAACAATTTGTAGCGCTAATGCATCGTTTTCTTTCGCGGCATCAAACACATCTTTCGCAGTAACGACTCCTGTTTGTTTCCATACGTCGCGCAACCGGCTTGGCTCATCGGTTTGTTGCAAGCGCTCTGTCGCGATACGTGCAATACCTGTTGCTGAAGCAATCGTCTCTAAACATCCTGTTTTGCCACAATTACAAGATGCCCCTCCTTCTGGAATGGACGTGATATGGCCAATTTCTCCACCAGCACCGTTTGCCCCATGCACGATTTGACCGTTTACGATCACACCGCCACCAACACCTGTGCCAAGCGTGACGAGAATTAAATTTTTCGCGCCATTGCCCGCCCCTTTCCACATTTCTCCGATCGCTGCAATGTTCGCATCGTTATCAACAACGACAGGAAGACCTGTTTCCATTTCCAACCGATCTTTCAAAGGGAAGTTTTTCCATCCTAAATTTACTGCTTCATAAATATCTCCTGTCGCCATATTAACAGGTCCTGGTGCACCGATGCCAATGCCGATCAACCGTTCTTTTGATTCATCTAATTCACGTAACTTTTCATCAATCGCTTTTGCAATGTGTGTTGTAATATGTTTCCCTTGTTCGGATTTATCCGTTGGAATCTCCCATTTACAAATGATTTCCCCATACATGTTCACAAATGCTAATTTGACTGTCGTTCCGCCTAAATCTACACCGACTAACCATTGTTCCATTGTTCCTTTATCCCCTTTTCTCTTTTTTCTCGTTCGATTTGCGCTTCATGACGCAAAATAAGAAGCGCCATTTGATAATCTTTTACGTCAATGAGCTGCGCTTGAAATAATTCTTTCAGTTCGTCTTCCATCAATTCTAAATCAGCGAGACGGTCACCGACGTAAATAATCGTTCCATATTTTTTTAATAACTGTTGTACATCATATACAGATTTCATTTTCTTCACCTATCGTGTATAAGCGTTTTCAATCTTCATATTCTAAATGTATAAAGAAAACAAAAGGGCGTCAAGAACTGAACAATGACTTTGCGACATTTTTCACATTTTATCGATCCGGATCTTTCGGATGCAAGACAGTCGGTCGTCGATTTTTTAACGGAATTGGGGAACGGATGAGCACATCGCGCATCCCGCGATATGAAAACGGAATAAACGGCCATAAATATGGGACGCCAAACGATTGCATGCGAGCAAGCATAACTAACCATGCAGTAATACCAACAACGTAGCCAATGACACCAAATAATGCTGTAACAACGAGCAAAGCGAGGCGAACGAGCCGATTGGCTAGTCCTAGCTCATAACTCGGTGTCGCAAACGTCCCGATCGTCGCCATCGCAAAATATAAAATGACTTCGTTAGAAAATAAGCCAACCTCAACCGCAATTCCACCAATCATCAATGCTGCAACAAGCCCAAGTGCTGTCGCTAAGGCAGAGGGGGTGTGAATAGCTGCCATTCGCAACATATCTAATCCAAATTCGATCAGTAAAATTTGTCCAAACAACGGAATATTCCCTTCCGTTGATTTTACGACAAACGATAATGCATGTGGCACGAGCTCTGGTGTTTTCATCCACATATACCAAAGCGGTAATAAAAAAATCGATAGCCATACCGCAAGAAACCGAACAAAGCGCAAATATGCACCAACAATTGGTTTATTTCTATATTCTTCTGCATGCTGCAGATGATGCCAAAATGTTGCAGGTGTAATTAACACGCTCGGAGACCCATCGACAAAAATGAGAACATGTCCTTCATATAAATGAGCTGCGGCCGTATCTGGCCTTTCTGTATAACGAACGACAGGATATGGGTTGAAGTGCCTGCCTGAAATAAATTCTTCTACCGTTTTTTCCCCCATTGGCAAGCCGTCTGTATCAATTTTGGCTAATGACTGTTTCACTTCTTCCACAATGTGTGAATTCGCAATATCTTCAATATAACAAACACAGACATCCGTTTTTGAGCGGCGACCAATTTGCATATATTCCATTCGTAATGAACGATCTCGCACGCGCCGTCTTGTTAGCGCTGTGTTAAATACAATCGTTTCCACGTATCCATCGCGTGCACCTCGAACAACACGCTCCATATCTGGCTCTTGAGGTCCTCGCACAGGATATGTGCGTGCATCAATTAAAATCGCTTTTGCCATTCCATCAACGAACAAAGCTGTCGGTCCTGCCAACACACCATCAATTACCCGTTCGAAATCATCTGTTTGATCCAACTCTACATACGGAAGATGTGTTTTTAATAATTTATCTAACGGTTGTTCATCTAATGTTCCATTTGGTAGCTCAGATAACAATTTCATTAAATAATGAAGAATGTCATCTTTCACAAATCCGTCAATCATAAATAACGCCATATCTTTTCCGGCATAATGCACGTCTAAGTAAATGACGTCAAAACTTTTCCCTACTCCAAGCTTTTCCTTCATATATGAAACGTTTTCTGAAAGACGTGAAGATACTCGTTCCACTCCAATCACCTACCTTACATTCATTACCATCCATCTTTGACACATGTAAATGTATTCATACATATTTCCTGTCATATGCACATACATTTTTTATAAATGTAAGCTTGACCGGAGGAATAAGATGAAACGTTTATTATCGATATGCATATTTCTTTTGTCATTTGTCATCATCATACAAGCGTTGAAACGGCCAGCGCATGAAGCGATTATGTTTTTCCCGATCGATCCGACCGTTCGCTTTACAACTGCCGAAACAAAATTATCACTACAGCCCAAAAAGAAGGAAACACGCTATGTCGTCGATTGGATCGTCACTTCATCGCTTGATCGAACTGCTTATCTTCGGCAAGATGTTTCGTTGTTATTTGCTAACGGAAGGCTTGTTGCTACACAAACGAAATGGAAAAAAAACAGGAAAAGTCTCATTCAGCAAAAACAGCTCAAACAAAAAGGAAGTCGATTATTTCAAGCCATCTCATATCACCAAGGAGAATTGCATAATGGCAATGACATTCGAAGCAGTCAAAAAATGAGTGGGGACGTATTATACGTCATCGACTCATCCTTCGCACCACTTCAATCGTTTCGTAAACCAACGACAGCCGAACAAAAAACATGGGCAAACACATTAAATAAACAAACGCAAACGATCGTAAATAAAACCGCTAATCAAATGGGGAACATATTGCCAGCAGACGATTATTACCATTTGTATTTACCGGAGCTCGTTCAATATAATGAGCAACCGTTTATGGATTTGACAACAAATGAAACGGAAATGATGATCGGAAACTTATGGGAAGGGTTGTACAAAAATTATTTTTTAGGCATAAAAAAACAGAACGGTTCGATTGAATCTCCAATCGGTAGCACCGTTCCGCTTATTTTAATCAAAAAGGATTACAGTAAACTGTTTGTCGTAACAGAAACAGCAGACAGAGAACTCGTCATATTAAAGCAACTGCTCGAGTTCACGCAATAATCGTTGATATTGCTCATTATTTGGTTCAAGCTGCAACGCACGCTCTGCAGCTTGTTTTGCTTTTTCATAGTTTTTTTCTTCCGCATATAATAACGCTAAATAATAATACGCTTCATGAAAACGGTCGTTTTTTTTGATGGCATCATATAAATATTGTTTTGCATCATCGTAATCTTTTTGTTGTATGTGAATATAGGCACGCAAAAAATCTGCCTTATATGCTTCAGCATCTTGTTCATGAATGAGTGTTAACATTTGCTCTGCTTGGCCGTATTCCCGTTCATCAATATATTGCTTGGACAACGCAAGAATAAGTTGTGCTTGATCTGCTGGCGGTCGTTGAAAGCCAATATATAAGCAAATGAGCGTAACGACCGCTGTGAACAAAGCAGCAAACCATTGTCCAAAGCGAACACGTTCCTTTGGGAAATGAACGATATTTGCCGCTAAAAACCCACCAATTAAACCGCCAATATGACCCGCATTATCAATATTAGGAACGACGAGACCGAACGCTAAATTGATGCCGATGACAGTGATGACGTTCATTCCAATTGTTCGAAAAAATATGTGCGGTTTTGCTTTTCCGAAGTATAACAAAGCCCCAAAACATCCGAAAATGGCACCAGACGCCCCGGCAGATACGGATGATGAAAATAAAAAACTAGCAAGCGAACCTGCAAAACCAGCGAAAAGATAAATAAATAAAAAACGAAACGAGCCGTACAATTTTTCAACAAGTGAGCCTAAATAATATAGCGCAAACGTATTCATGAACAAGTGTAAAAAACCGATATGCAAAACAATAGGGGTGAAAAAGCGCCACCATTCTCCTTGCAAAATAAGCGGATTAAACTTTGCGCCATATTGAATGAGCGTCAACGTATTTGTACTTCCACCGTTCCATTCTAAAATAAAAAACATCACTATTTGTAAAGCAATAAACACATATGTAAATCTCGCTTTTCCACGTTCAAATATGCGCCGTTCATTTTCATACATGCGCTCTGCAAATGATAGCACGTGTTGTTTAAACGTTTGTAATTCTTGTTGCAACATTGGAGAATCATCAGGTACGTACACTTTTAATGATTGATGGAACTGCGTGCTTAGCTTATGCAAGACGTCATACATATTGTAAAGATGCATCACATATGTTTGCATATGCACTCGCTCAGTCGTGAATGGTCGTTCAACATACAGTTCCCAATCGTCAACAGGGGGATACATCATGACATAAACGTTGATGACTTGCAGTTGGCGGCGAAATTGTCGCTTGCGCCATTCATCAACAGCGACTAGCGCGCGATTCATATCATTTTTTAATGACACACCCCAATCCATATCAGTGCGAACAAGGCGTACAAGCGGCGCTTTTCGTTCCCTCGTAGATTGCAACCAAACCTCCCGCTCATCAGGTGACAAATAAACGATTTCATAGTTCATCTGTAACAATTGAAACATCATTTGCCAATATACAAAATCAAAGCGAATGCCCAACCTTCCCTCTCCCTTCGCTATCATACCCTTCTTTTATCACACTCTCTTACAAAGCGCAACTATTTGTACTTTTGTAAAAATAATGTAGGAACAATGCGCTGGCGAATAAACGGAACGGACATTCCCCATTGTACCACTCGTTTTTGAACCGCTTCTCGTTTCAATATTTCGTTCAATAACCGATAACGAAACCGATAAAGAACGAGCCCTGCCATAACGGCAACGATCAACGTTTTTCCATTCAACATCATCACCCTCCCTCATATTTACCGTTCCCTTTTCGTGTTGAAATTATAAAAAGGTTGCCTCATCATGAGACAACCTATTGCAATCCAACGCGTTTCATTACATCTTTTAATACAGTTGCAGAATGAGTAAATTTTTCTTTTTCCTCCTCGTTCAATTGTAGTTCAACAACTTCACGAATACCGTTGCGATTTACGATTGCTGGTACGCCAATGTACATATCATTTTGGCCATATTGGCCTTCTAAGTAAGCTGAAACAGTAAGAACGCTGTTTTCATTTTGTAAAATCGCTTTTGTTAAACGAACAAGTCCCATGGCAATGCCGTAATATGTTGCACCTTTTCGCTCAATAATTTGATACGCTGCATCGCGTACATTCACAAAAATGTTATCTAAATCTTCTTGTTTATATTGTGGCTTTTCTTTCATCATATCGGCAATTGGACGGCAACCGATGAATGCATGGCTCCAAACAGGCAACTCCGTATCACCATGTTCCCCAATAATATAAGCATGTACGTTGCGCGTATCCACATCGAAATATTCACCTAACAAATAGCGGAAGCGAGCTGTGTCTAAAATCGTTCCTGAACCGATCACGCGCTCTTTTGGCAATCCTGAAAACTTCCATGTAGCGTATGTTAAAATGTCAACCGGATTTGTGGCGACGAGAAAAATACCGTTAAATCCGCTTGCCATCACTTGATCGATAATATTTTTGAAAATTTTCGTGTTTTTCTCAACCAAATCTAATCGTGTTTCTCCTGGTTTTTGATTCGCTCCCGCAGTTAACACAACGAGATCAGCATCTTTGCAATCTTCGTAATTGCCAAACCAAATTTTCATTGGGGATGGCGCAAACGGCATGCCGTGATTTAAGTCCATCGCGTCTCCTTCCGATTTTTCTTTATTAATATCAATCAAAACGAGCTCTTCTGTCACCCCTTGATTTAAAAGCGCAAACGCATAACTTGAACCAACAAAACCTGTTCCAACTAAAACAACACGTTTTACTTTATCTGACATATTTCTTCCACCTTTCGTATATATCATTTTACAATCTGTGCGTTGTTTATCTGTTTCACACTTACATTGTACACTGTTTCACAAAGTTTATAAAGCATGAATTATTAACATTTTGTTATTTTTTTCTCCTGTACAACATGAAAGCGCTCATGCTGTTTTATTATTCGTTTTCACAAACAACAATTCCTTCGTTTGTAATAATCATTTGGACAGGGATGTCATGCTGTTCAACCGGCAACGTAGAGACGATTTGACAATCATATGCAAGGGAAATTGTGTCGTTTGGAAAATCAACTAAATATCGATCATAATATCCCCCACCATAGCCAAGGCGATATCCTTTACGAACAAAAGCAAGACCTGGAACAAATAGGAGCTCGATTTCATCTTTTTGCACTTCTCTCGTTTCTTCCACAATCGGTTCATATAAATCGAAAAAAGAGCGTCCCGTTTCTTGAAACGAACGAATTTCGCGAAACGTCATTTGTTTTGTTGTTACATCGCATTTTGGAATGGCAACTTTTTTCCCTTCTTGCCATGCTCGTTCAATGATACATTTTGTATCGATTTCGATTTGTCGTGAGATCGTAATACCGATCACTTGTGCCGTTTGCCAAAGATGTTGCTGAAATAATATGTCGTGAATGATTGTTTCTTTTTTCTTGCGTTCTTCTTTTGTCATATGTAAGAGACGTTGTTTTATTTGTTGCCGCAATTGTTTCTTATTCATTAACCTTCCCCCTCTTTCATAAAAAAATAAGCAGCAGGAAAAAAATCCTACTGCTTACTTCGTTTCACGATGAACTGTTGCTTTTTTGTCTCGTGGGCAATATTTTTTCAATTCGAGGCGCTCTGGGTTATTGCGCTTATTTTTTGTTGAAATATAGTTGCGTTCGCCGCATTCTGTGCATGCTAACGTAATATTTACACGCATCGTTCTTTCCCTCCAAACAAAAGTATTGTAATCATACCTTTCCATCATATCATTTTTCTTAAACAATTTCCATATGAATTTTATACGTTTTGATATTGCCGAATTTTCTTTATATAGTATTTCGTATATTCTTTTGCTTTTTGAGCATTTGCTGCTTGTGAATAAATCGTTAACGTTGGTTCATCTACTTTCGGTAAAATGAGTGTCCATGCTCCATCTTCATGATATACTTTCATGCCATCTGTAAAATCTACATGCTTGTCATACGATTCTTCTAACAATTTACGCATAACAGCCGCCCGTTCATCCCATGGGCAATGAACATCACGGCATGATAAATGAATAGTCGGAATAGACGACACAATGGTACGAAGGGAACAACGTTCAATCGCTAACAAGTGTAATAGTTGTATGCACGCGTATAATCCATCCAAATAAAAATGAAACGGTTCATGATGAGCAAGAAGCAAGTCTCGTCTCGTATCTTTGACATAAATCATTTCGCCATGCAAACGTTCTGCTAGCGTATGCAAAACGGACGGCGCCCAAGAAGGAACGGCTACTTTTTTCGTTTCGCTAAATAAAAGAGATGTGAGCACATGCAACGAGATCATTTCTTCTTTCGTCAACACAACTCCTTGCCCATCAAACATTCGAAAACGTTCCCCTGAATAGTCAAACACGATAGCAAATTGGGCTTGTTCTTGCTCGATTAGTTTCCGAATGTGTTCATCATCACGCTCTTTTGTCCAAACAACATCTACAGCGAACAACAGAAGTGTGCGTTCAATGATATGCTTCAATAAAGGAGAACTAGCGACGACAACTTTCCATCGCTCCGATGAAGAAAAAGAAATCGCTTGACGCAATGCTCGAATATACATTTCATCGTTCTCTTTTTGTTTCATTGCTTCACCCATTTGCATCGCTGACATATGATGTTCATGTTCCATTCGTTGTTCAATCGCGCGTTCCATCGTGCAATCAATGGGAAATCCTTGTTCATCGTGTATGTCAATAACTACTTCATCATGTTCGTTCAACGTCACAAATACGCCACCACGATATTGTTTATGAGAAAGAATATAACGAAAAGCAGGCAAATATCCCCCCTCATATACATTTGTGTGCATACCGTACATATGCAAACATTGAGTAAACAACGATCCAAGCGCCTGGGACAACGGGTGATTGTCAAAGCCAATTAATATGTGACTTCCTTTTTCATGTAGACTGCTATATGCTGAAGCCAACTGTGTAATAAATATCGGATGAGCATCAACATGAGCGCGCATGCTGATCCCATTTTGGCGAAACAATACGTTTGGGCGTTGTTCACCCCATACAATTGAACCTTTCACTTTCGTTTTTTCTGCAATTGTTTTATTCGGCCAAATTTTAGCCGCATGTTGCACTTTCACTTTATTTTTTAATTTGCATTTTGCCCCAATGACCGCATAATCAAATATTTCATTTTTTTTACCGATATACACATCATTTGCTACAACTGCTCCCCGTAATTCACTATGTTCATCAATATAAACATTGGATCAAACAATCGATCGCTTTAACGATGCGTATTTACTAATAACTGAACGTGAGCCAACCACCGTATATGGTCCGAGTGTTGCATAGGCATCAATGCGCACATCGTCCCCAATAAGAATCGGTCCTTCTAACTTTACCTCTTGTGCAATGTTCACTCGCTCACCGATCCATACATCAGGAGCTATTTCTTTGTAATGAGAAGAAACGAGACGTTGATTTAGTAAATCAACATGTGTTTGATGATATTGTTCAATGATACCAATATCAGACCAATATCCATCCGCCTCATATCCGTATATTGGGTACTCTTGTTGAATGAGATGTGAAAAAATATGTTGACTAAAATCGTAAGGTGGATGTTCAGGCATATAATTAAAAATCGCTGGATCGCAAATGTAAATGCCTGTATTGACTAAATCGCTACACACTTCATTCCATTTTGGTTTTTCTACAAAATGAATCACTTTTCCGTTTCGATCTGTCACAATTCCACCGTATGAAAGAGGAGTCGCTTCGTGGTGCATAAGAACGGTAACTAATGCTTGTTTGGAAAAATGGAAATTGATTGCCTGCTGCAAATGAATTGTCGTCAACGTATCTGCACTAATAACAACAAACGTATCGTCTAAAAAAGACTGAGCATGTTTTACGCTCCCTGCCGTTCCAAGGGGCGTCGTCTCTTCAAAGTAATGAAGATGTACACCGAATCGACGTCCATCACCAAAATATTCAATAATTTCATCACTTAAATATTGAACGGTTACAGCAATATCCGTAATTCCGTGATGTTTTAACCATTCAATACTATACTCCATCACAGGTTTATTCATAATCGGTACGATCGGTTTCGGAACATGACAAGTTAACGGACGTAACCGTGTTCCTCTTCCCCCTGCCATAATGACCGCTTTCACAACATATCCCCCCCAAGTGAAAGCACACTTTGTTCCATCATATCATGACAATACTATGCGGACAATATACGAAAATTGTCGATTTGACATGAAAATGATGCATGATCGCTACATTCCTATGTATAATAAAGTGGGGTGACAAACATGATCGAATATACATTGATTGGACTCATTTCTTTTGCAATCATACTATTGCTTATTTCTTTCTTTCAAAAAGATCGTGTAAAAGAGGTAGAAGAACAAGTAGAGCAACTCACATTATCGACGATGCAACAATTGTACGAAATAAAAAAGCGAGTTAAAGCGCTTGAAGAAGAGCTGCTTGTCGGAATGGAGTTGTTTTCAACTGAAGAACAAATATGGCATCTACATAAGCAAGGTTGGACAAAAGAACAAATTGCCCGCAAACTCAACATGCCGATAGATGAAGTAAATATTGTGATCGCGAGGAATGAACGATGAAAAGAACAACACGTGCATTTGCGGCTGGAATGTTGTTTGCCACAACGATACTTGCTATCGTTCATTACACGAATGACAAGCAGTATACTACCATCAGCGAACAGCAGTATGAACAAATCGTTGCTGAACGAAATGAACTCGCTGAAAAACTCGAAAAACAAAAAAAAAGAAATTGAAAAAACAACACCATCTCAAAAAGAAAAAGTGTACATTTATACGTTAACAATTGCCAAAGGAGAGGCAAGTCGCGACGTTGCTAACCGACTTGAACAAGCGCACATTATTGATGATGCTCAATCATTTTTAACATACCTCGATACCCACCAATTAACGCGTGCGCTACGCCCTGGAACGTATGTTGTTACAAGTGACATGTCATATGAACAAATCACAAAAAAAATCACAAAATAAGGATGTCCGCTGTTGGACATCCTTTTCATTTAGTCGTTTAAATCGTAATGTTTTCCCTTTACTAAATAAAATACGTTCTCAGCGATGTTTGTCGCGTGATCTGCAATGCGTTCAATGTAGCGAGCCGTAAATGATAGTTGCGTAATTTGCGACATCGCATCTGGATAAGCTTTTGTTCGCTCAAGCAATTCTCGAATTGTTTCGCCATATAGACGATCGACTTCATCGTCCATATCGGCCACTTTTTTAGCCGCAACGACATCTTCTTCATAATATGCCTTTAATGTTAATGAAAGCATATTTACAGCAATTTCATGCATTTTTTCTAACTTATTTAACGAGATGACAAACGGCTGTTCACCGATTCGAATGGCTGATTTTGCAATATTGACTGCAAAGTCCGCCATGCGCTCGACATCTGTTGCGATTTTAATTGCGACAATAATTCGGCGTAAATCAATTGCGACCGGTTGTTGCTTCGCAATTAATAAAATGGCAAAGTCGTTAATCTCTTCGTCAAGCAAATCTATTTTTGCATCATTTTCAAGCACTTGTAATGCTAAATCGTTATTTTTTGTTTTTAACGCTTCAAATGATTGAGTTAACGCGATTTCTGCAAGACTTCCGAGCTGCAATAATTGGTCGCGCAACGTTTGTAAATCGTAATCAAATTTTTCACGTACAGCCATATTCACTCCCCCTTTTTATCATTTTGAAAAAATCGTGCGAGCGTACCCGCACGATTTTTTATCCGAATCGACCTGTAATGTAATCTTCTGTTCGTTTATCGTCTGGATTGGAGAATAACTTATCTGTATCGCTATACTCGATCACTTCACCGTTTAAGAAAAAGGCTGTTTTATCAGAAATACGAGCAGCTTGTTGCATGTTATGTGTAACGATAATAATGCTGTAATTTTTCTTTAACTCCTGTACAAGTTCTTCTACTTTTAATGTAGAAATTGGGTCAAGCGCAGATGTTGGTTCATCCATTAAAATGACATCTGGTTCAATCGCTAAACAGCGCGCAATACATAAACGTTGTTGTTGTCCGCCCGATAATCCGTATGCGTTCGTATGCAAACGATCCTTTACTTCGTCCCAAATCGCTGCACCGCGCAAACTTTTTTCAACGATTTCATCTAAAATTTTCTTGTCGCGAATGCCGTGAATGCGCGGGCCGTATGCAACGTTGTCATAAATCGATTTCGGGAACGGATTCGGCTTTTGGAATACCATGCCGACTTGTGTACGCAATTCTTCCACACGATACGATTTATCAAAAATATTGCGACCGCGATACGTAATTTCTCCAGATGTACATACATTCGGTACAAGTTCAATCATTCGGTTTAACGTTTTAATATATGTCGATTTTCCACAACCTGACGGACCGATAATTGCTGTTACTTCATTTTCATAAATATCTAAGTCAATATTTTTTAACGCATGATGTTCGCCGTACCATAAGTTTAAGTTTTTTGTCCGATACACAACATTTCTTTCTCTTTGTTCTTCAGACTGTTTATTTTTACGTTCTTTCACAACTGTTAGTTCCATTAATAAGTTCCCCTTTCAACGCGCAATTAATAACGTTTTTGAAACTTGTTGCGAATGAAAATAGCAATCGAGTTCATAAAGATTAACACAACGAGCAATACAACGATTCCAGCTGCTGCTACATGTTGAAAGTCAGCTTGTGGGCGTGACGTCCAGTTGTAAATTTGCATCGGCATAACAGTAAATGTATCAAGAATACCACGTGGCAAATGAGCTAAAAACGTCGGAATACCTAAAACGACAAGCGGTGCTGTTTCACCGATTGCACGGGATAAAGCTAAAATGCTGCCTGTCAAAATACCAGGAATCGCAGCTGGGAGAACGATGCGATAAATCGTTTGCCATTTTGTTGCTCCCATACCATACGATGCTTCCCGCAATTGATTTGGCACGGCGCGAATCGCCTCTTGTGCCGCAACGACGATGACAGGTAAAACGAGCAAGCTCATCGTTAATCCTGCAGCCATAATGCTACGACCCAAATTAAGTTCACGAACGAAAATCGTCAAACCGAGCAAACCGAATACGATAGATGGAACACCAGCTAAGTTCGAGATGTTCGTTTGAATAAAATCTGTAAAGCGATTTTTTTTCGCATATTCCTCTAAATAAATTGCTGTTCCGACTCCAAGAATGAGCGAAACAGGCGCAACGATGACCATAAGCCATAATGAGCCGACCAATCCCGCTTTAATTCCTGCGTTTTCCGGACGACGAGACGGGAAGTTATTTAAAAAGTCCATGTTTAGCCAGCCAAGTGCTTGAGTGAGTATCCGATATAGAAGGACGACGAGAACAATCAATCCGAATAATGTCGCTAAGAAAAATAAAAATTTTAACACGTTGTTGCGCAACAGACGACCGTTCATATGTTGAACGACACGTTGTTTATCAATTAATTTTTCCATGATTAATACTCCTCCCTAAAGCGACGAGAAATGTATTGCGCGAGTAAGTTCATGGCTAATGTGAACACGAATAACGTCATCCCGACCGCATAAATGCTGTAATAAACTGTTGTTCCATATCCAGCATCTCCCGTTGTCACTTGAACAATGTATGCTGTTAACGTTTGAATCGATTTTGTCACATCAAATGTGAAAACAGGAGATGAACCACCCGCTACAGCTACAATCATCGTCTCACCAACAGCACGAGAAATTGCAAGCATAAACGATGCCGCAATACCTGACGTCGCTGCAGGAAGGACGACTTTTAACGCCACTTCTAACTTTGTTGATCCGAGAGCGAGCGCTCCTTCACGAATGGAGTTTGGCACAGAACTCATTGCATCTTCAGATAAAGAAGCAACCATCGGAATAATCATAATACCCATGACGATGCCCGGGCTTAACGCGTTAAAAATCCCGAGATCTGGAATGATCTTTTGTAAAAGAGGTGTGACGAACGTTAATGCGAAAAATCCGTATACAATTGTCGGAATTCCCGCCAACACTTCTAATATCGGTTTTAATACTTTTCGTGCCTTTTCAGACGCATACTCACTCAAGTAAATTGCTGAAGCTAAACCGATTGGGATGGCTACAACCATCGCAATCGCTGTCGTTAAAAGCGTTCCCGTTACAAGAGGAGCAATGCCGAACGAACCTGTTTTTTCATCCCATGGAAGCCATTCTTTACTCGTTAAAAATTCAACGATTGATACTCGTTCAAAGAAAATAAATGTTTCAAATAACAATGTAAATAAAATACCGATTGTCGTTAAAATAGAAATTGTTGCTGTCAATAGTAACAATTTTGGCATTAACCATTCAACAAACTGTTGTCCGCTTTGTTTTTTCTTATTTTCTTTAATCATTTCACGGACGGAATATGAACGATTCCCATCTGTCATCGCCATAATGTGAAAACCCCTTTCCAAATTCATGGCAAGATGAGAAGCGACTGTGGTGTCGCTTCTCATCTTTACGTTTCGTTATTTCAATCCTTCAAGCTTTTTCAATTGCTCATCATATTTTTCTTGTGGAAGCGCTACATATCCAACTTCTTCAGCAAACTCCGCACCGTTCTCTAATAAAAATTTCGCAAAATCATATACGTGAGATTTTTCTTTTAATGATTTTGTATTCGCATAGACAAATAACGGGCGAGAAAGTGGTGCATATTCGCCACTTTGAATTGTTTCATGCGTCGGTTCTACTGGACCGTTTCCGTTATCAATTGGTACAGCTCTCAACTTATCTTTATTTTCAGTGTAGTATGCAAATCCGAAGTAACCGAGAGCGTTTTTGTCGCCCGCAATTCCTTGAACAAGGACGTTATCATCTTCAGATAATTGCGCTGTTTTGTTTAACGGTTGTCCATCTAAAATGACTTCATCGAAATAATCAAATGTACCAGAGTCATGTCCTGGCGAGAACAATTTAATTTCTTCATTTGGCCACTCTGGGCGAATGTCTGACCATTTTACTTTGTCATCACCGCTTACTGCACCTGATGTGAAAATTTTCTTTAGCTCATCGACTGTTAAATAATCGACCCAGTCGTTATCTTTATGCACTAAAATAGAAAGTCCATCGAATGCAATTTTGAACTCTTCAAATTGAATGCCGTTTTGTTCAGCAGCTTTCTTTTCTTCATCTTTAATTGGACGAGAAGCGCTTGAAAAGTCTGTTTCCCCTTTTGTAAACTTTTCAAATCCGCCACCTGTTCCGGACAAACCAACAGATACTTGTACATCTGGTTTTTCACCCGCATACGCTTCAGCGGCTGCTTCTAAAATTGGGTAAACTGTCGATGATCCATCAACAACAACGTTACCGCTTGATGCTTCTCCACCATTTTCGCCGCCTTGTTGAGCGCCACCGCCACAAGCAGTTGTAAATGCTAATACAGCGCTTGTCATTCCTGCGAGTGCAAACCATTTGTTTTTCTTCATCTTTTGATTTCCCCCTACTTTTTTCATTAATTTTTGTCCCACGAGTTATAGAATAATGGAAACGTATTAAATTCGTTTTAAACGAATGTTAAGCTTTTGTAAATTCGCTTTCTTCTATCTTTCCATTGTTTGTTCATCATTATTCAACGGTTCAGTAGGGGACTGCTCATTTGATTGACGCTGCGCTTTTAAGTCGAAATATGCATCTAAAATTTTTCTTCCGATGTAGTTATTAATCGGATAATGGTTTCGCGGATTTTGATATACCCACGGCACGACGACAGCAAATGCAACTTCTGGGTTGTTGTAAGGTGCGAAACCAACTAGCGTCAAATTGGTCGTTTGTGTCATTCGTTTCGATTTGATTGGTCCATCATAAAATGCCTGTGCTGTTCCTGTTTTTCCTGCTGGATCATACGGAGCATTCGCAAAAAATGCCCGCGCTGTTCCGTGCGAACCGTGCATGACGCGATAAAATCCTTCTCGTACACGCTCAATATACTCTGTTTTCATATCAATCCGATTTAACACTTTCGGCTCAAACGAATAAATAACGTTTCCGATTTGATTTTTTTCGCTAATTGGTTCACGAATTTCTTTTACGACATGTGGCTGAATGCGATATCCCCCGTTGGCAATCGTTGAAACGTATTGCGCCATTTGGATTGGCGTATATACGTCAAACTGTCCAATCGCTAAATCAAGCAAGTGACCAGGAAGCGTACTTTGTCCAGGCCACCCGATAATTTCCCCTGGCAAATCAATCCCTGTTTTCACACCTAAACCGAACTGATTAAAATATCGCCGCATAATCGAAAACGCTTCTTTTTTAATCGGCAACGGTTGATGCGGACGATATGTAGAACCTGCGATCGCAATAGCTGTCTTAAACATATAAACGTTTGACGACATTTCAAGCGCTTTTAAATCGTTCATCGGTCCCGGACGAATACCGCTATGCGATTTTTTCGGTTTAGTATCCTTAATATATAGCGGTTCATCAATAAGCACTGTACCAGGTCGAATGACGCCGGTTTGAAAACCGGTTAAAACAGTAGCACCTTTCACTGCTGATCCCATCGCATAAGCAGATGTGATTGTTCCAAGGGCATAATCTTTGAACACTGCTTTCCCATTCTCATCACGTGTATACAGTCTCCCTGCTAACGATAAAATTTCTCCCGTATTCGGGTCCATCATGACAACGAAAGCACGATCGAGCAACTCGGTTCCACCGCGCCGTTTCATTGCCGTCAATTCTTCTTCAATAATTTGCTCGACACGTTTTTGTAATTCCATATCGATCGTTAGCACAATATCTTTGCCGCGCTGTCCTTGCGATATTTCAATCGTTTCAATAATGTTGCCTGCTTTATCGGTCACATTTTTTATTTTTGCTTTTTGTCCGCGCAACACATCTTCATATTGCGCTTCAATGTAGCTTTTTCCGACGCGGTCATTTCGGCTGTAATCGCGCGCTAAATAGTAGTCAAGCTTTTCGCGCGGTAACCCTTCTTCCGATGATGTAATATTTCCCAGCACGGTACGAAACGTATCACCAAATGCATAATGACGATCCCAATCTGTCGTTACATCTACCCCTGGCAATTCTTCTAAATGCTCGCTAACAACTGCATATTCTTTATTCGTTACCCCTTCATTTTTAATCATTTGTGGCGTCAACGCGTATCCACTATTCATTTCCCGAAAAATAGCGACAACTTCAAGCTCCTTTTCTTTAACTGCTTTTACATCTTCTTCTGTAATGCGCTCAAGTTGCAGTCGATAAATATCTTTATCTCCCAACTTTTTAGCGCGAAACTGTTTCCATTCTTCTTCTGTAATTTTTTCTTTCGCTTTTTCTTCATTAGTCAAAATCCAATAGTCTTTTATATCTCGTTCTGTCACCCGATCTGCCGGCTTTTCAATGTATGTTGCTAACTTTTTCGCTATCGCAATCATTTCTGACGGCTTGGTTGTTTGCGTACGTGTATACGTGATCGCATGAAGCGGTTCGTTATCGACGACAACTTGATAGTTTCGGTCATAAATTTTCCCGCGCGGTGCTGGCGTGTTGACTGTTACGTTTTCTGTCCGCTCAACTTCTTTTCGATATTGTTCACCGTAAACAATTTGAATGACACCCAATCGTAAAATAAGCGCAGAAAACAGTAAAAACACAACAAAAAACAATACGTTTAGTCGAAATGGCAACTGCATTCTTTTTTTCTTTTTCTTTACATTTTTAGCTTGTTGTATTTGCTTCAAAACAGGCGAGCACCTCCTTTACTTGCTCCTTCCCCATTGTAAAAGAAACGCTCGCAAATTTCTACATTGAAAGTCGAATACGCCGCACAAAAAAATAAATGATGAAATGACCAGATCCAACAATTAACATTAATAATGGAATCGCCTCTTTTGCATCAAATAACGTAATGGCTAACAAAAACAATAAAATAGACGTTGCACGGCCACCGTTCAAAAATAATTCCCTCAACACAATATATTCAATGCGCCACTCCTTTGCATGATTGCTTTGTCCAATGACGTCAAATGTAAGCGACAAATATGGGACAAGCAAAATCGGATAACCAACAGCAATAAGCGCACCGTATACGATCAGTTTGAAGTAGGATAAATCGAACACGAGCAAAAATACAGAAGCATACAATAGCACGCCACCAAATAAAATGGCATGCAGTCGCCAGCGTTGCTTTATATATTTAGAGGCAAGCGAATACGTAATAAACGAAACGACCGCATTGACGAAACCAAATACGCCAAGTGCTTTTTCTGTTCCTGTTGCCATAAATAAGAAAATAGAAACGATAAACACAAACGTTCCTTCCCGAAATCCTTGAAAAAAGTGAGCGTTTGTAATCATTCTCCAATTTTTATTTTTCTTTCGTTCGGCATACGCACGTTGTAACATGAAACGGCCTGCAGATTGCCTCCGATGTACAAAAAAGCTACATACAACAGCTGCAATAAATAAACATAAAGAGGATAAAAAAATCGCCATATACCCCGTAAACTTCTCACTTGAAGCGATGACCCATCCAGCAATTGGGGGACCGATCATTCCTGCCACAGATGTCATTGCTCCAAGCAATCCATTAAATAAATCGCGCGTATTTGGCTCAGTAATTTCAAATGTTAAGACGTTAAATGCAAGCCAATAGAAACCATAACCAACACCAAGCAAACCACCAAGGAAAAACAAATGATCCATCGCTCGATTTCCACTGAATAATACGACTAAAAAAAAGAGTGCCAAAAACGTAACACCCATTCGTAAAACGATGACGCGATCAATTTTTTTGGCGATTTTCCCAGCAACGATAAATGCAAGCGGCTGCCATGTGACAATCGCTAAATTGTACACACCTAGGGCATGAAAACTGTTCACTTTTTTCCAAACATATACGTTTACAAACGTATTGGACAAAGCGATGCTAAGAGAATACAATCCGCCGATTGCTAGTAAAAGAAACAATTGGCGATGTGTGTGAATGTACGCAATGATTCGTTTCCATCTGTTCATAGGCAAACTCCCTTTCTTGACAAGTAGTTTGCCTACTCTTTTGTAGCGATATGCAAAAAGAGCTCGACAAAAATTTGCCGAGCTCTTCCTCATTATTTTGCTGCTGCGTAACGTTTCGCAACTTCGTCCCAGTTGACAACATTCCAAAACGCTGAAATATAATCTGGACGACGGTTTTGGTATTTTAAGTAGTATGCATGCTCCCATACATCTAATCCTAAAATTGGTGTTTTACCTTCCATTAATGGTGTATCTTGGTTTGGTGTACTTGTTACCTCAAGCTGACCGTTGTGCACAACAAGCCATGCCCAACCAGACCCAAAACGTGTTGCAGCCGCCTTTGAAAATTCTTCTTTAAACTTTTCAAAGCTGCCGAATGTATTGTTAATTGCTTCAGCTAATTCACCTGTAGGCTCACCGCCACCATTTGGTGAAAGAATTGTCCAAAAGAGCGAATGATTTGCATGCCCTCCTCCGTTGTTACGAACGGCTGTACGGATGTTTTCTGGTACTTCGTTTAAATTAGCCATTAGCTCTTCGATTGTTTTGCTTTGTAATTCTGGATGACCTTCAAGCGCTGCGTTTAAGTTTGTTACATATGCGTTATGATGTTTCGTGTGATGAATGTTCATCGTTTCCTTATCAATGTGTGGTTCTAACGCATCGTAAGCATAAGGCAATTGTGGTAATTCAAATGCCATACTTCATTCCTCCTCATTTATTATGTAACTGTAGTTGAGCAATTTTCGTTACAATAATTACCATTTAAAAAGAGACAAACAGGGTACCCCTTATGCCACGTGGAGCTGTTTTTTCACGGTATCAATGGGAATATTTTGTTTTGCTGCACGATAAATGAACTCCACGAGGCTATGTCCTTTTCTCTTGCGCAGGAGATCGAGCCCATCCGAAAAATCACTGTTAGACTCGAACATGCTGTACACATACGCAAGTTGCACCAAGATCCAATACCGTTTCACCGCCCGACGCCCGCGAACGCGGTATCCATCGAGTTTCAGCTGGTCTTTCGCTTGACGGAAAAAACATTCGATCGACCAACGTGCAGCATAGTAGCGCAAGATCTCTTCATCGCTTAGCTCGCGATCGGTGCTCAAGACGCAATGAAGATGTTTCGGCGTCATCGGCTGATCGGCTTTCCATGCGAGCAGCACCACGGCATCCTTGAGACCGTTCAGAGCGCCTTCGTAGCGATACACCCGATAACGCTCTTTTCCCACCGTGACGAGGCGGGTATCCCGTGGCTCCATAGATTTGGCAAATTCTTTTGCTTGAATGGCCGTCCCTTTTGGATAGAGAATCCGATTCGTCTTCAGCATCGCGATGACGTGGAACCCTTTTTTTAAGCAGGCTCCCACGAGGGTTTTCGATGGATACCAAGAGTCCATGAGCACATAAACGGGTCGACTCACATCCAACGAAGAAAGCATCTCGATCGCGAGTTCCCCTTTGCTTTTCCCCACCGTCTTGTCGTAGAGGCGAAAGGCAAAAGGAAACGCTTGGGTCATCGTATGAACCATGAGCCAAACGAGAGAATGTCCCCAGATCGACTTTTTCTCTGCGTGAGAATAGTGCCAATCACACCCTTGAATGGCGTGTGTTGCCCGTGACGAGGGCTTCGTTTTTTGGCAAATCGTATCATCGATCGAAACAAAAATGGGTTGATTCTCTCGTTTCGAGCTGCGTTCGACACGATGAAGCACCCACTGTTGGAGTTTGCGAAGCAGCGTCTCTTCCTCCCATGGGCTTTTCGTGAAAAAATGGCTCAGTGTCGTGCGATGGTTCGGATGAAAACTCCCATGATGTAGATCGGTCAGCGTTCCCGAAAAGCCCTTTGTAATCATCGCATCCACGATATGAACGAGATGCTTCATGACAGGTTTCGAGAAATAAAGGGCCAACCCCAACATCGTCAAAAACTTGTGGATTCCTTGGTGATGTGCTAATCTATTCATGAGACATGAACCTCCTTGTGAATGGTTTGTTGGCACATCTATTCTAACCAAGGAATCGGGTTCATGTCTTCTTTTTTGTTTGGTTGTAAATTTATGTTAGTAAATTTGCTCATCTACAGTATGTAATTGGTCACAAATGAAACCGATAAATGATATTTAGAAACAGAAAAGTTTCATAAGTGAACCTACTTTAAGAGTACCAAAATAAAACGAATGTTTCAAATTATTTGCAAAAAAACTCGCTAATTCACTTAGCGAGGAAAATGGACCCTGCAGGACTCGAACCTGCGACCAGACGGTTATGAGCCGTCCGCTCTAACCAGCTGAGCTAAGGGTCCATCATATCCGATGGTAATTTTAGCAAAAAAGTCACATACCGTCAATACGTGCAAATGGTGAAACAAAATGGTTGTGTAGCGAACATAAAAAGAAGTAGAATGGGAATGATGATGCGTAAAGGATGTAAAGGATGTGAATGATCATGTGGAAACGGTTGTTACGAAGTCTTTATTCGCCCATACATATTGCCCGCTTTCGCTTTCATCCGATTGGAAAAGCGATTGGCTACGTATTCTTTTTATCGCTTATTGCAACGTTGCCGATTGCCATTTATTTTATAATAAGTATAAACAAAACGATCGACTCAACGCGCGAACTATTGGGCGAGGAGCTTCCCCCATTTGAAGTTGTCGATGGCATATTGATATCGGACGAAAAAAAAACAATTGAGCTCATACATCCTGATGTGACTATTTTATTAGATAGCACAGGTACATTAACTACCGATGACGTAGCGCGCTACACAAATGCAGTGGCGTTTTTAAAAGAAGACTTTTCGCTCGTTGTAAATGGCCACGTTCAATCGTATCCGTATGCCGTCATGCAAGTAGATCGCTTTACAAACAAAGACGTATATGAATTTACACGCACGTTGCAATCATTACTTCCTATCGTCATTTCACTATCATTTTTTGTTTTATACTTTTTCACATGTACAAGCAAATTCCTTTACGTTACCGTTCTCGCATTCATCGGTCTTATTTTCCGTGAAACATTAAATAAGCGCGGGACGTACCGTCATATGTGGAGCATTTCCGCCTACTCCATCACGCTAGCAACAGTCTTTTTTACCATTATGGAGGCATTACAGATTGTCGTTCCATACGCTGTCGCGTTAGATTGGTTCGTTTCTATTACCATTTTGTTCGTGTCTATTAAAGAACTTCCTTCCGTCAAAGAAGCAGGCTGATACGCCTGCTTCTTATAGTTCAAATGATGAATGGGATGTTAAACAAATGTGAAGTGATGTAAAAGAAGTGTAATTTTTGTGCATATATGATAAGGACAAGCCATATACATGAAGAAAGAAGAACGACAGGTGGGGAAATAGGATGAAAAAAGTAGTTACCCTTCTTATCTTCATTGCTATATGTGCGATTGCTTACCATGATGTAACAGACGGAACGATTCATACGATTCGTGCGGAAAAAACGAACAAACGGACGAACGAATTACCTTATCGCGAAATAACCGTCCAACGTGGCGATACGCTCCTCTCCATTATCGAACGTGAAATGAACGGTAAATTGCCCGTACCCATCGATCAACTCATTACTGATTTTCAAGCGCTCAATCCACATGTAAATGCGCATTCCCTTCAAGCTGGCAAAACGTATCGTATTCCACTCTATAAACAGAAATAGCAAAAACATTGTCAACAAATAAGAAACATTGCTACAATAAAAAATGATTTGATTAATACGTTAAAGGAGCGATTGACGCGTGAGTGAAATCATTCATCGTTCGAAAACCCGCCCTGTTCGTGTTGGAAACATTACAATTGGCGGGAATAATGAGGTTGTCATTCAAAGCATGACGACAACAAAAACGCATGACGTCGATGCGACTGTTGCCCAAATTCATCGACTTGAAGAAGCTGGATGCCAAATTGTTCGCGTCGCTTGCCCAGATGAAAGAGCAGCAGATGCGATTGCTGAAATAAAAAAGCGCATTAATATTCCACTCGTTGTCGATATTCATTTTGATTATCGCCTTGCTTTAAAAGCGATTGAAAACGGGGCGGATAAAATTCGCATTAATCCAGGAAATATCGGGAAACGCGAAAAAGTTGAAGCGGTCGTTAAAGCAGCGAAAGAACGTGGCGTACCGATTCGCATCGGGGTCAACGCTGGTTCACTTGAAAAGCGCATTTTAGAAAAATACGGCTATCCTACTGCAGATGGGATGGTCGAAAGCGCTCTGCATCATATTCGCATTTTAGAAGACCTCGATTTTCAAGACATTATCGTGTCATTAAAAGCTTCCGACGTTCGTTTAGCGATTGAAGCATACGAAAAAGCCGCTCGTGCATTTGACTATCCGCTACACCTTGGGATTACGGAATCGGGTACGTTATTCGCAGGAACGGTAAAAAGTGCTGCGGGACTTGGTGCGATTTTAAGTAAAGGAATTGGTAACACCGTACGTGTATCCCTTAGCGCCGATCCTGTCGAAGAAGTAAAAGTGGCTCGCGAGTTGTTAAAAGCATTCGGTCTTGCGGCGAACGCCGCAACGTTAATTTCTTGTCCGACGTGCGGGCGAATCGAAATTGATTTAATTAGCATTGCAAATGAAATTGAAGAGTATATTGCCCAAATTAAAGCGCCGATTAAAGTAGCGGTTCTCGGCTGCGCAGTAAACGGGCCCGGAGAAGCGCGCGAAGCTGACATCGGCATCGCAGGGGCACGTGGAGAAGGATTATTGTTCCGCCACGGGAAAATCGTTCGTAAAGTACCTGAAGAGACGATGGTGGAAGAGCTGAAAAAAGAAATCGATAAATTAGCGGAAGAATATGCCTCGAAAGGGAAACAAAAATAAGAGGGGACATTCCCCTCTTATTTACAAAAATCGGACGAAAAAGCTTAAAATGATGGAGACAGCACCAATTCCAATCGCCCACGCCCCTAACGTTTCCGCTCCTCGACGGCGAGCGATAAATCCGAAAATAATGCCGGCCGCTCCCATAATGACTGGCATAAGAAAAAGAGAAACAATCGATAAAGCAAGTGCAAGCCAGCCAACGCCACGACCGTCTTCTCCACGCTCTACTTCTCGATCAGAAAATCGAATCGGCTCAGCAATTTCACCTGCTGTTTCTTCCATAAAATCTTGCTCAATGTTTGGAACCGTATCTATTCGTGCGTTGTCATACGCTTGACGCTCATTGTCCATAACAATTCCCTCGCTTTCGTAAAATGAGGAGCACTATTATTATGCAATAAGCGATACGTCATTATAGATGTTACTTTATGTCAATGTTATAATGGGCAAGAAGCACCCGACATGAAAGGATGAGCAAACAATGATCAAGCGACGATTTGGAATCGATATTGATGGAACAGTCACATGTCCAAGTGCGTTTATTCCATATTTAAACAAATCATTCCGAAAAAATTTAACGCTCGATGATATTACTGACTACGATTTAGTTCCTTTTTTAGATACGACAGAAGAAGAACTGAACGAATGGATGGAACGATATGAGCCGATCATTTATAGCGAAGCTCCTCTTGCGAACGGAGCACTAGAGGTCATTAATAGCTGGAAAGATGAATATGAGCTATATTACATTAGTGCACGAGGTCGTCACTTATATGAAATAACAGAAAAATGGTTTCAACAACAAGGCGTTCATTATCATCATATTGAGCTTATCGGTTCGCACAATAAAATTGAGGCTGTGAAAAAATACAACATCGACATTTTTTTTGAAGATAAATACGATAACGCATGCGACATTGCGGAACAATGTATGATCCCTGTCATTTTATTTGATACTCCTTACAATCGTGGTCCGCTACCAAAAGGAGTCATTCGTGTGTACAATTGGCATGAGGCAAAACAACAAGTAGAAAAGTTGCTTACAACAACAAGCTGACATTACACGTCAGCTTGTTGTTTACACATCGGACACGTGCCGTACACTTCAAATTTATGTCCTGAAATGGCGTATCCTTGCAAGTCTTCCGCTAATTCATTCATCGGACACGTAACAAGTTCTTTCGTTTTGCCGCACGTCATGCAAATAAAATGGTGGTGGTGATGGCTCATGTTGCATGTAAACCGAAAATGCTTTTCTCCAGATAGCTCAGTCATTTCTAAAATACCGAGCTCAACGAATAGTGCCAGGTTGCGATAAACGGTATCAAAACTAAGTCCAGGATACCGATCTTTCATCACATCAAGCACATCTTTTGCAGTTAAATATTTATCTGTTTTCGCAAACAATTCAAGCATTTCCTCGCGCTTCCCTGTATACTTAAATCCCTTTTCTTTCATTAATCGTAGCGCTTCAGAAACGTTCACGCTTCTTCATCCTCTCTTCCATTTTTTCCACATGATTGATCCAATTAATATGCAAACCGCTAGCAAAACAATTGTTCCACCGGGAGCTAAGTTTAAATAATAGGAAAGAAATAGCCCAACAATGACCGCAAATTCACCGAACAAAACGGAAAACCATAACGCCTGTTTAAATCCTTTCGCTATTCGAATACTTGCGGCAACAGGAAGCGTCATGAGTGACGAAACAAGCAAAATGCCGACAATTCGCATCGACGCAGCAATGACAAGAGCGACTAGCACAATGAAAACAAAATGGAGCGACTTTACTTTTACTCCCGATGCTTGTGCATATTCTTCGTCAAATGACAAAATAAACCATTCTTTATAAAACAGAAAAATGACGGTAAGCACAATGAAAAAAATGACGCTAATCGTCCATACGTCCGTTCGGCTTACTGCGCTTACACTTCCGAATAAATATGAGAACAAATCTGTATTAAAGCCATCCGCAAGCGAAATGAAAATAACGCTTAAACCGATCCCTCCTGATAAAATGATCGGAATCGCTAATTCTTGATAATGTTTATATACCGTACGCAGTTTTTCAATAAATAACGAACCGACAACAGAAAAGGCCATGCCAATATAAATCGGGTTTAATGTTGCAAACGTAAAAAATTTTTTTTGCACAAGTAAGCTTGCTGCAATTCCTGCTAGTGTAACATGGCTTAACGCATCAGCAATAAGCGATAACCTTCTGACGACAATGAACACACCTAAAAGTGGGGCGATAAATCCGATCAATATACCGACAACAAACGCGTTTTGTAAAAACTCATATTGAAATAAAGCTTCTAACATACACACCCCCCTTTCTACGCATGGTCGTGAGCAAGCAAATGAAGATGATGTCCATAAAAAGATGCGACATCTTCTGTTTTTAACTGTGCAAACTGCTGCACACTACCATGAAAATGTAAACGTTTGTTTAAACATGCAACATGCGTCACCTTTTCCGTAATTGTTCCGACATCGTGAGTAACAAGAAGCAACGTCATATGCTGTTGTTTATTTAATCGGTCAAGCATATCGTAAAAACTTCGCACATGATGTACATCAACCCCGACAGTCGGTTCATCTAAAATTAAAAACTCTGGTTGCGATACGATGGCCCGAGCGATAAATACACGTTGTTGTTGACCGCCCGACAGTTCACCGATATTGCGTCGGATAAATGGGCTCATGCCAACTGCATCAATCGCTTCATATACCGCTTTTTCGTCCTTTTTACTTAACCGACGAAATAAACCGAGCTTTCCTGTTAAACCGCTTGCGACAACTTCATATACGGTTGCAGGAAATCCAGTATTAAAACTGTTTGCTTTTTGAGATACAAAACCGATTTTATGCCAATCTTTAAACTGCTCAATCGGCGTGCCGAACAAAAAAATTCTCCCCGTTTGTGGTTTTAACAATCGTAAAACACATTTTAACAATGTCGATTTCCCTGACCCATTCGGACCAACTAAACCGACGAACGCGCCTTTTGGAATGCGAAAATTAATATGTTGCAATACATCTTCATCATCATACCGAAACGAAACATCTTCAACACGCAAAATATCGTCCATCGTTTGACCACCTTAATTCAAAATGATTCCGATTCATAGTATATCGCATTTATTTTCATTAATGAATAGCAGACTTAAATTTCGCCCCACGTACTTCTTGTGTGTTCATAATGGTAATAAAAGCATTTTCGTCAATTTCGTATACAATCGACTTCAGCTTCGTCACTTCTAAACGTGTCACGACCGCATAAATGACTTCTTTTTGCTCGTCTGTATATCCGCCTTTTCCCATCAACTTTGTCGTCCCGCGTCCGAGTCGATTTAAAATGGCGTCCGACACTTCTTCATAACGGTCTGATACGATCAAAACTGCCTTTGTTTCATCTAACCCTTGAATAACCGTATCAATCGTCTTAAAAGCGATATAATAAGTTAAAACAGAGTACATCGCTTGCTTCGGTCCGAATACAAACGCAGCCCATGTAAAAATAAAAATGTTTGTAAACATAACAAACTCACCGACAGAAAACGGCAATTTTTTCGTCATTAAAATACCTAAAATTTCTGTTCCATCTAACGAACCTCCATGACGAATAACAAGTCCTACACCCGCACCGAGAATCGCTCCGCCAAACACTGTCGCTAAAATGGAATCTGTTGTAAATGGAGATACATGGTGAAACAATCGTTCCATCACAGCTAACATAACGATAGAATAGAGTGAGGAAAGCATGAACGTTTTTCCGATCTGTTTATAACCAAAATACATAAATGGTGTATTCAACAAAACGACAAGTGTCGCAAAGTTCAACCATGCGTAATTTGGAAGAATGCGATCAAGAATAAGGGAAATACCGATTACCCCACCGTCAATAATTTCATTTGGCACTAAAAACAGCTCGATGGATACCGCTGCAAGCGTGGCACCAATCGTCATCATCACAAGACGATACAACAAATGGCTAATCGTCTCTTTTTTATGTTGTCTTTTCACTCCAATCTCCCCTTTCATCTATATTCATTATATCATTGCACACCTTCCTTTTCCCGCTCATATCGTAAACAAGGAGGGATGTTACGTGAATGTATATCATAAAATCGTCCAACATAAAATGAAATCCATTACCGCAAATGAGTTGATGATGTATGCAAAAGAATATAACGTTTCGCTTTCACCGAAAGATGCGGAAACGATTGTTCAAATGATGCGCGAGAAAACGATTGATGTGTTTAACGAACAAGCGAGAAAAAATTGGATTCGCGAACTCGCCCATCGCACATCACCACAACTCGCCAAGCAAGCCAATGAGTTCATTCGTCAATTTATACAGTAAGAAGGCTGCCGGTGACAGCCTTCTACTCAACAATTTTTTCACGAACATTTGGATCGAATTGTTGTGCACGCAACATAGCAATTTCGAATTTATATGGCGGCTTCGCAGACGTTTTCTCACCGACATATGGCGTTTCTAAAATTTTTGGCACGTGCGTAAGCTGTGGGTGATGCACTATATAATTGAGCGCATCGAAACCGATATAACCAAAGCCGATATTTTCATGACGGTCTTTACGGCTTCCACAAGCATTTTTACTATCATTAATGTGCAATACTTTGAGACGGTCAAGCCCAATAATGCGATCGAATTCATCTAATACTCCATCAAAATCATGAACAATATCGTACCCGGCATCGTGCGTGTGGCACGTGTCAAAGCAGACAGACAATTTGTCGTTATGTGTCACACCGTCAATGATTTTCGCTAACTCTTCAAAACGACTTCCACATTCTGACCCTTTTCCCGCCATCGTTTCTAAAGCAATTTGTACTTGTTGGTCAGTTGTAATTACTTCGTTTAATCCTTCAATAATTTTTTCAATTCCTGCTTCAATACCTGCGCCAACGTGCGCTCCCGGATGAAGAACAAGCTGCTTGGCGCCAATTGCTTCCGTTCGTTCAATTTCTGAACGTAAAAAAGAAACACCTAAAGAAAATGTATCGGCATTAGTCGTATTACCGATATTAATAATGTACGGGGCATGTACAACAATTTCATCAATCCCATGTTCTTTCATATGGGCAAGTCCTTTTTCAATGTTTAGCTGTTCGATTGGTTTCCGTCTCGTGTTTTGTGGCGCTCCGGTATAAATCATAAACGTATTTGCCCCATACGATACCGCCTCTTTACTCGCGGCTAGCAACATCTCTTTTCCGCTCATTGATACGTGCGAACCAATTTTTAACACGTTCTTCTCTCCCTTATTTCTTTTTCGCTCTTTGTTTTTTTAACTGCTCTCGCAATTTTTTCTTATATCCTGGTTTTACTTTCTTTTGTTTTTTCGCTATTTTTTCAACGAGTTGTTCCACTTCATCGACTTTTTTCTCTTTTTTCCGTCCGTTCCATGCATCAAGCTCGATCCATTCACCTTGACGCAAATCACGATGGAGAAAATGAATCCCTTTCTTTTCTAACTTAACTAACGCATGTTGATCGGATGCTTCATAAATCGTTGCAGCAATCCCCTCATAACCGGCACGTCCTGTTCGCCCAGCGCGATGAACGTAAAAATCTAGGTCTGACGGCAATTCATAGTTAATGACGTGACTGACGCCTTCAATGTCAATTCCGCGCGCCGCTAAATCAGTTGCAACAATATATTGAAATTGTAAATCACGAATCGCTTTCATCATTTTTTTCCGTTCACGTGGTGATAAATCTCCGTGTAACACACCTACTTTTAATCCTTTATCAATTAAGCCGTTCGCCACCTCGTCAGCTGTTTTTCTTGTATTGACAAACACAAGCGCTAAATATGGGTTGTAGCTCACTAACACGTCATGTAAAAGTTGTAAACGGTCGCGATGACGCAACGGAATTAAAATATGTTCAATCGTTGGTGCTGCGATCTGTTTTGGGGTGATATGAATATGAGTCGGATTCTCCATATACTTTTTCAAAAACGGCTTCAACTTCTCTGGAACAGTAGCAGAAAAGACGAGCATTTGTAAATTTTCAGGCATACGACCCGCGATGCGATCGACATCTGCAATAAACCCCATATCAAGCATCACATCTGCTTCGTCAACGACGAGCATGCGGGCAGTATGAACAAATAACGCTTGTTCGCGAACAAGATCATCAATGCGCCCCGGTGTACCAATGACAAGATGAGGTTGTGTTTTCAGCTTTTCAATCGAACGCAACTTATCTGTTCCACCAACAAAACAACGGGCTGTAATGCGGTGATCATTCGGACAAAACTTTTTGATTTTTAACACTTCATGATAAATTTGCGTTGCCAATTCACGCGTCGGTGCAGTAATGACCGCCTGTACTTCTGCTACACGCGGATCGATGCGCTGAATGATCGGCAATAAATAAGCGTGCGTCTTTCCTGTTCCCGTCTGCGACTGGCCGATGACGCTTTCACCACGCAACACAGCTGGAATGACACGCTCTTGAATCGGTGTCGGTTTATGGAATTTTAAATGTTGAATCGCCTCTATAATAAACGGATGAAACGGAAAACGCTCAAACATCGTTTCTCATCCCCTTTCTCAGTTCAATAAAAAAATAGACCAGTTACATATTATATACGAACATCAACCGTTCATTCAACTATATGAGCTTTCTTGCATATCGTAATATAGATAAATAAGCATAACACATAAAGAGAGGAGGAACTTCATTGCGACGTCCATTTATGTTTCCACCTTCACGTCCACCGATGCCATCTATGTGGCAGCAACCAATGATGTGGCAAGCGCAAGGAGGCATGTTTTCACGATTGTTCGGCAGCCAACTGCCTACACAAGCTTTCGGTGCTCAAGGAGCATTACCGAGCATTGATTCGATGTTAACAAATGTACAAAAAATGTTAAACATGGTCCAAACGATTACCCCGATGGTGCAACAATACGGTCCACTCATTAAAAGCGTACCATCGATGATGCGAATTTTTCGCGAATTGAAACAATCTGACAACATAAACGAAACAACTGAAACAGCCAATGCAACAAGTGCAGCAACAACAGAGAAGCAAATGGGGCAAAAAATACCGAGAAAACAACGCCCTGTTCCAACAATAAAGGAACGAAAACAACAACAAACGGATGAAAAAGGGAAATCTGTTCCAAAACTATATATTTAACTTTTGTATGTTCGCTTCTTCTTTTATATAATGAAGACGACAAACACGCCAAGAAGGAGCGATCCATATGGAAGTCATTAAAATTACGCCACGCGGATATTGTTACGGAGTCGTTGATGCGATGGTCATCGCCCGCAACGCTGCGCTCGATCCGACGTTGCCAAGACCGATCTACATTTTAGGTATGATCGTTCATAATAAACATGTAACGGACGCGTTTGAAGAAGAAGGAATTATTACACTTGACGGGCCAAATCGACTTGAAATTTTAGAAAACATCGATCATGGCACAGTCATTTTCACTGCCCACGGCGTTTCACCTGAAGTAAAACAACGAGCGAGAGAAAAAGGACTTGTCACCATTGATGCTACATGCCCAGATGTCACAAAGACGCATAATTTGATTCGCGAAAAGGTCGCTAACGGGTATGAAGTCATTTATATCGGTAAAAAGGGACACCCTGAGCCTGAAGGGGCAATTGGCGTTGCTCCACATGCTGTCCATTTAATTGAAACGCCTGAAGATGTAGAACAACTGGATATTCAATCGAAACGCATTATCGTGACAAACCAAACGACAATGAGCCAATGGGACGTGGCACATATTATGAAAAAAGTAAAAGAAAAATATCCTCATGTCGAGATGCATCGTGAAATTTGTTTAGCGACGCAAGTACGGCAAGAGGCGGTCGCTGAACAAGCGAAAGAAGCGGATGTGACGATCGTTGTCGGTGACCCAAGAAGCAATAACTCGAATCGACTCGCACAAGTATCGGAACAGATTGCCGGAACGAAAGCGTATCGTGTTGCAGATGTAACCGAAATCGACATTGAATGGATTAAAGATGCAAAAAAAGTAGCGGTTACTGCCGGAGCATCTACACCAACACCAATTACAAAAGAAGTTATCGACTTTTTGGAGCAATTCGATCCAAACAATCCTGAAACATGGAAACGCGAGCGAAAAGTACCGCTAACAAAAATTTTACCGAAAGTGAAAAAAAGAGGCGAATAAGCCTCTTTTTTATACGAACGTAAACGGCTCTGTATTGGCTTGCGATACGTATATATCGATATCAAACTTTTGTTGTGCACACATCGTTTTTAATACGTTTGCAACTCCTTCTTTCATCACCTTTTCGACGTGATGCCCAGGATCAACGACGTTTAAACCGAGCATTAACGCATCATGTGCGACATGATAATATAAGTCACCTGTTACATACACATCAGCACCGCTCATTTTTGCTTGATGAATATATTTATTTCCGTCTCCACCGATAACAGCTACTTTCCGAACGCGATTTGTTAACTCCCCAACGACACGAACTGTCGGCACGCGCAACGATGTTTTCACATGTTGTGCAAATTGCTGTAACGTCATCTCTTCACTTAATGTCCCAATTCGACCAAGTCCATATGTCGTTCCTTTATTGTCAAGCGGATATACGTCGTACGCTACTTCTTCATACGGATGAACTTGTAACATCGCTTGAATGACTTTTCGTTGCAAACGTGCAGGAACAATCGTTTCGATGCGTACTTCTTCTACCGTTTCTAACTTCCCTTGTTGACCAATAAACGGATTTGCTCCCTCTTCTGGTAAAAACGTGCCTATTCCTTCGCTATTGAATGTACAATGGCTATAATTTCCGATATGTCCAGCACCGGCATCGCCAATTGCTTTGCGCACCGCATCTGCATGTGTGCGTGGCACATATACGACGAGTTTTTTTAGCGGCTCTTCATATGTTGGAACGAGCACATCTACGTTTTGTAATTGCAATGCTTCAGCGAGCCAATCGTTCACACCACCTTTGGCAATATCTAAATTTGTATGCGCAGCATAAATAGCAATATTATGTTTAATACACTTTTCAATCATACGTCCATACGGCTGATCGGTCACAATATGTTTTAACGGGCGAAAAATCGGTGGATGATGCGCAATAATTAAATCAATGTGCTGTTCAATCGCTTCATCCACTACATGTTCTAATACATCTAACGTAATCATGATGCGGCGAATCGGCTTGTTTAACGTACCGATTTGTAATCCGATTTTATCGCCTTCCATCGCTAAATGTTTTGGAGCAAACTGCTCAAACAACTGGATGATTTCATATCCGTTTGGCGTTTTCATCGTTTTAAAGCCTCCTCTACCATCTGCAATGTTTCGAGAAATTGTTGCTTCTTTTTGATCGCCTCGTCCGTTTTCGCATACTTCAATTGCTCGATGACATTCTGCCAATGTTTCATTTCCATATCCCATTTTTTCCTAAACACTTCATTTCGCTCTTTCAATAAAAACGGACCGAGCAACAGCTCCACATGAAGTTGGGTGTACGGACGATAAGGATCACCACGTTCTGCAACAAGCACTTCGTATATTTGCCCATCCTCTTCCAAGATGCGCTCATCAATTAATTCCCATTCGTTATTTAGTAGCCATTGTCTTACGATATGTGCACCGACATTTGGCTGTAAAATAAGACGTTTTACAGCTTCTAACTTCTCTTTTCCATTTTCTAAAATGTTCGAGATGAGCGTTCCTCCCATTCCGGCTATTGTTATACAATCTACTTCATTAAGCGCTACAACTTGTAGGCCGTCTCCTTTGCGAACGGAAATGACGTGAGAAAGCCCGCTCTTTTCGACTTGTTGCTTTGCAGAACGAAACGGTCCATCTGCCACTTCACCCGCAATTGCTTTTGTTATGTATCCGTGCAAATACGCATAACACGGCAAATATGCATGGTCTGATCCGATATCCGCCAGTACGCTCCCTTTTGGAATAAATGACGCGACCGTTTGTAACCGTTTAGATAGCTGTAATTCGTTCACAAACATCACCCACACTTTTTTCTTCAGTTTATCATGTTTTGCAAAAAACGAAAAATCCCTTCACCGAAGTAAAGGGACTTTTTCGCTTCGTTTATTTTAATTCAGAAAGCCATTTTGCCATTGCGTCCGCTTGGTCTGCAGGAACTAATCCACCTGGCATGCTTCCGCGACCGTTTGTGATGACTTCTTTAATTTGGTCAACAGATAAACGATCCCCGACACCTTTTAATGATGGACCAACGCCACCTTCATAGTTAGCACCGTGACATGCTACACAGCTTTTTTTGTAAATATCTTCTGGACCTGCAGCAGCTGTCTCTTCTGTCTTTGCGCCGCCTTCTTTCTCTTTCGCAACCTCTTTCATATCTCCGAGGCCTTTCACAGACAGAAAGAAAATGAGTCCAATTCCCATCACCATAATAAGTACAAATGGGATTAATGGATTACGATTCATACTTTACCCTCCCTTATGTAATAAAGCATGTTTTTCAAAATGAAAACGTTACAAACAATTTTATTGTACTTTAAATTCCCATAAAGGAAAAGCCCTGTATGTAATTTTTTTAAATGAAAAATGAAGAAATAAAAAGGATGATACCAGCAATCCCGGAAATGATGAAATACGTAAGAGAGAAACGCCAACCAATCAATAACCAGACGAAACAATTGAACATAACTGCAACGGCTAATGCGCTCGTACTGCCTGAAAAGTAAACGTCACACAATCGAATCGAAAAAAGGAGGAGCGACAAAGCCCCAATAATAAGCGCAATATGTGTCAACATTTTGTTTTGTACAAAAAAACGAACAGCTATAAAACAAATTATGACAAAAAGTGACAAAATGAGCGTTTGCAAAACGAACGACAATTCAGTAAAATAAATGACAAGAAGAGCAAACGGTAAACATATGCCGATCATCACCGCGGTTGCGCGAATCGCCCATGTCGGCACTTGTCTCGCTGGCTGTTCAATATCGTCGCGATTTCCTTCCGTATACAACGCAAGCAAAAAGTCGCAATATTGTTCCGGTAGCAATCGCGTTTGTTTCCAATATTTAATTTCATTAATAATGATTTCTTTTCGTTTTTGTTCCATTGAATACGCATTCCTTCCTAAATAAAGAAATAGCTTACTTCCATTGTAAGAAGTAAACTATTTCTTGTAAACGGTTATTCTAAAAAGTCTTTTAAACGTTTGCTTCGGCTTGGATGACGCAGTTTCCGCAACGCTTTTGCTTCAATTTGACGAATGCGTTCGCGCGTGACGCCAAACACTTTTCCGACTTCTTCGAGCGTTCGCGTACGTCCGTCATCAAGACCAAAGCGAAGACGAAGCACATTCTCTTCCCGATCTGTTAGCGTATCTAATACGTCTTCAAGCTGTTCTTTCAATAGTTCATACGCGGCGTGTTCGGATGGAGATGTCGCATCTTGGTCTTCAATAAAATCGCCTAAATGTGAATCATCTTCTTCACCAATTGGCGTTTCAAGCGACACAGGTTCCTGAGCAATTTTTAAAATCTCGCGCACCTTTTCTGGCGTTAAATCCATCTCTTCTGCAATTTCTTCTGGAGAGGGCTCGCGTCCTAAGTCTTGTAAAAGCTGGCGCTGAACGCGAATAAGCTTATTAATTGTCTCAACCATATGAACAGGAATACGGATCGTGCGTGCTTGGTCAGCAATCGCCCGCGTAATTGCTTGGCGAATCCACCATGTTGCATATGTGCTGAATTTATATCCTTTGCGGTAATCAAATTTTTCGACCGCTTTAATTAAACCCATATTCCCTTCTTGAATTAAGTCAAGAAAGAGCATACCGCGACCGACATAACGTTTTGCAATGCTCACAACAAGGCGAAGGTTTGCTTCAGCTAGGCGACGTTTGGCTTCTTCGTCACCTTGCTCAATGCGTTTTGCTAACTCAATTTCTTCCTCTGCCGACAATAACGGAACGCGACCAATTTCTTTTAAATACATACGAACAGGGTCATTAATTTTTACACCAGGCGGAACGCTTAAATCGTTTAAATCGAACTCTTCGTCTTTTAAATCATCGAAGTCCGGGTCATCTAAATCCGTATCATCTAGATCAGATTCACCGACAACTTCGATCCCTTGCTCATTTAAATACTCATAATATTCATCCATTTGATCGGAATCGAGATCAAACGGGGATAATCGCTCGGCAATTTCTTCATAGGTAAGAACACCACGTTTTTTACCTAGTTCAACTAATTGTTCTTTTACTTGTTCTAACGTTAAATCGGAATGTGTTGACTTTTCAGCCATTTATTCCCCTCCTTCCAAAATACAAAGACTTTCGCATCGCAATCATTTCGCTAGCAATACGTTTCGCGCGCTCATAATCTTTTTGACGTTCAGCTTCACGCAGTTCTGCTTCTTTTTGTTTAAGCAACTGCTCTTTCGGATAATTGAGCACGCATTGGAGGTAATCTTGTAACTCAGCCGATGAAATATTTTCGTTAATTGGCATCATCGACAATTCCGTGACAATGCGTTTTAGCTGCGAATCATGAATGCGTTCAAGCAACGAGCTCACATCGGGTTCGTGTCCTTCTTCGTAAAACGCATATACATAAGCAGCAATAGCGCGATGCTCCTCGATGTTGAACGCGCCTTCGATCGCCTCTTGTACCGTAAATGCGATCGATTTGTCGCGCAACATATGGGCAATTAACATTCGCTCCGCTTTTTGAAAAGCTGGTAGCAATTTCGCCTTCGCAGGTAAGATGACTGTTTCACGGCGCTCTTGTTTACGTTCTATTTGCTGTTTCTTTCCATGAATCATCATTTGTTCCCGTAACGCATCGAGAGAGATCGAAAACTCATCCGCTAGTTGTCGCAAATAATAATCGGCTTCGACAGCATTAGATAAGCGACTAATTTCTCTGACTGCTTCTTCAATATAACGAAGCCGTTCACTTTCATTTTGCAAATGACGTCCGCGCTTCAAATATTCTAGCTTAAATGCGGTAAGCGATAAGCTCGCGTCAAGCACATGATGACGAAAGCGGTCAGCACCATATTTGCGCACGTACTCATCAGGATCGAGCCCGTCTGGTATCATCGCTACCTTAACATAACAACCAGCTTCCGTAAGCGTCTCGGAAGCCCGAAGCGCAGCATCTATTCCAGCTCGATCACCATCGTAGCACACAATGACAGATGAAGCATTGCGCCGAAGCATGCGTGCCTGTTCTTCTGATAAGGCTGTTCCCATCGTTGCTACCGCATGGGAAATGCCAGCTTGCACAGCAGCAATGACATCCGCAAATCCTTCAAATAACACCACTTGCTGCTTTTGGCGCATCGGTAACCGTGCCTCATGGAAGTGATATAAGATGTTGCGTTTGTTGAAAATAAGTGTTTCAGGACTGTTTAAGTATTTCGGCTCTTCGTTTCCGATCGCCCTTCCTGAGAAAGCAACCGTCTCTCCGTGATGATTGTGAATCGGAAACATAATGCGGTGTCGAAAACGATCAAAGTATGAGTCCTCGCCTGACTTTTTTACAATTAACCCTGCCCTTTCCATAAGGGGAAGCGAAAAACCTTTATTTGTTAAAAATGTGACAGCCGCATTCCAAGCTGGCAAAGCGTAGCCAATCTCAAACTGTTCAATGATTTCGCGGGTAAAGCCTCTTTGAAGCAAATAATTTAATGCTTCTTCTCCTTCATTTGTATGCATAAGCAAATGATGATAAAACTTTTTTAGCAACTCGTGCGCAGCAATCATCGTAGCTGTTTCTGTTCGCTCAGTTGGCAAATGATCATCAACGACGTGCGACAAATCAACATTTGCTCGTGGTGCTAGCCGTTTGACAGCTTCGATAAAAGAAACCCCTTCAATTTCCATCAAAAATGAAAACACATTTCCACCTGCCCCACAACCGAAACAATGGTAAATTTGCTTTTCAGGTGAAACGGAAAAAGAAGGTGTTTTCTCTCCGTGGAAAGGACATAACCCAAAGTAGTTGCGCCCTTGCTTTTTTAGTGAGACATACTGTTGAACGATGTCTACAATATCGACTGAGCGACGGATGTGCTCAACCGTTTCTTCAGGAATGCGTTGTCCCATATTTCAACAACTCCAAACATATTTCGACAAAACGTGTGGCTTTGTCCCAACGGTTTTGTATGTTTTTATTCTCCATCGCGCGAAACAATCCTTCTTTTTAAGAAAAAATATTGTCGAAAATCCCGATGCATTGTCACTTGACAATTAGCTATAAATAGTTTATTCGTCCTATGTTCAGTCTAAACCTGTTTTATCACAATTTTTTATTATAATATAAAAAACGTTAGTTGGCTATACAAATGTTTTTATAAAAAGGAAAAGCACATATCACACGTTGTGACTGTGCTTCACTTGTTTATTTTTCTCTTTTGCGCATAATATTTATAATGACATTCGCTGTTTCTTCAACGGCTTTGTTTGTTACATCGATAACTTCACAACCAATTTTCTTTACAATTTCATCAAAATATTGCAACTCTTCTTTAATTCGGTCAATGTTTGCGTAAATGGCACGATCATCTAATCCAAGTGATTTCAAACGCTCTCGGCGAATTTCATTTAACTTTTCTGGACTAATTTTTAGACCGAAACATTTTTTAGGCGAAACTTGAAATAGTTCTTCAGGCGGATCGACTTCTGGAACGATCGGCACGTTCGCGACTTTAAAACGTTTATGGGCTAAATATTGCGATAGTGGTGTTTTCGAGGTGCGCGATACCCCAATTAAAACGATATCAGCTCGCAAAATGCCACGAGGATCACGTCCATCATCATATTTTACCGCAAATTCGATCGCTTCAATTTTTCGGAAATAGTCTTCATCTAATACACGAACAGGACCTGGTTCACAACGTGGTGCCATTTGAAATAGTTGTTCCATTTGTTCAATGAGCGGTCCAATAATATCGTATACAGGAACTCCTTCACGTGCTGCCTCCGCTAATAAAAATTGACGCATCTCGGGTATAACTAATGTAAAGACGATAATTCCTCGGTTCATTTTTGCTAAAGCGACAACCTCTGATAGCGTTCCAACATCTTCTACGTACGGAACACGACGAAATTGAACGAGCGCTCCTTGAAACTGGCTCGCTGCTGCTTTCACAACGAGTTCGGCCGTCTCCCCTGCTGAATCGGATACGACATATACGATTTGACTCATATTTTTCCCCCTTTAAAGCACGTCTTCTTTTGCTAACGCGACAAGCACCTTTGTCATGTTTGTTTTTGTAATACGTCCAATGACTTCATACCCTTTGTCGACTTTTTTAACGACTGGCATCGCATCAATTTGTTTTTCAATTAGTTTTTGGGCAACATCAATCAATAAATCATCTTTTCCACAAAATGTAATATTCGGCATTCGCGTCATAATGATATTGACAGGAATAGACGTCAACTCTTGTTTTCCGATGCTGGCGCGCAGCAAATCTTTTCGGGATAGCACACCGACAAGCAGCGACTCTTCATCCACAACAAACAACGTTCCGACATCTTCTAAAAACATCGTAACAATCGCATCATAAACGCTCATGTTTTCATGAATGACAACCGGAATGGATTGATAGTCGCTCACCTTCATTTTCTTAATTTTATCAGCAAGCAACTGTGTCCCTGTTTTTCCTGTATAAAAATAGCCAACACGAGGTCTCGCTTCTAAATACCCTGCCATCGTTAAAATCGCTAAATCCGGACGTAACGTCGCACGTGTTAAGTTGAGCTTTTCAGCGATATGCTCCCCAGTAATTGGGCCGTGATCTTTGACGATTTGCAAAATTTGTTCTTGACGTTTATTGAGTTCGATTGTCGCTCACCACCTTACAATAGGCTACATTATAACATCATATTATAATTCATCTTCGTATTTTGCAAACAAAAGTGGGAAGCGGACAACGTTATATTTGTCCGCTTTTACCGTCCAACGTATGTAGTTGCTGTAAAAAACGTTTCGTCTTCAGCGAAAGGCCCGAATATTCGTCGTAATAAGCTGAAATAATCGTTTTTATTTGTTGTTTCGTTTCCGATTTGACAGCGATTTGACCGATGCGAGACAAATCAACGTAGTAAAAAAGGCGAAGTAATTTTAAAACCGATGGGGTCATCGGAATGCGGTGTGGATCGTGCTCAAAACAGCGGTGACACAAAAATCCTCCTTGTGCAATCGAAAAAGCAAACGTCCCTTCTTTTTCTCCGCAAATGGCACAGCCGTCTAACTTCGGATATAGCCCGAATGCCGGAAGCAGCTTCATCTCGTATATATACGTCAACACTTCCGCATCGAGTCCTTCGTTCATATATGTGAGCGTTTGTAAAAGAAGTTCAAATAAATATGGATTCGGGCGTCTTTCTTCCGTTGCTTTATCCGTCAATTCGACAATGTATGAAGCGTATGCTGTTAAAAAAATATCTTCACGTATATAGCGCATCGTTGAAAGCAATTCCCCTTGATGCAAGCTTCCAACCCCGCGACTTTTTTGAATTAAAAATATACCGTATGTAAATATTTGCGTGACAGAAGAAAGGCGGCTGCTCGGCTTTTTTGCTCCACGTGCCATCGCAGCAACCTTCCCCCATTCGCGCGTAAATATTGTGACGATTTTATTCGTCTCTCCATAGTCAATTGTTCGAATGACAATTCCTTCGCATTTTTCAAACATACAACATAACCTTCCAAAGTTACAGGACGTGGTAATCTCGTTCACTTAAATGATACGTAGAATCGCTCGCCTGCTCTTTCGTTTCGCGTTCTAGCTCCTTAAACAAAAGATACGTGTCAATATTTCCTGTTTGACTAAATAGCTTCCACGTAAAATCGAGCATCGAACCACACCTTTCTCTCGTTAGTTGACGGTGATTGAGCAGCTCACTTGTAGTTTGTCCGTTTGTCGCTGTCACAATGTTATTTAAAATTTTACAGCATTAATATTCATCTTCACGATAGCCAAGGTCTCGCAAATGTGCCATTTTATTACGCCAATCTTTTTGTACCTTCACCCACAACTCTAAAAACACTTTCGAACCGAGTAGCGCTTCGATATCAGCACGTGCACGTTGACCGATTTCCTTTAACATTTGACCGCGTTTGCCAATAATAATTCCCTTTTGCGAATCACGTTCAACGATAATTGTCGCCGCCACATATACGGTATCGCTATTTTCCCGACGTTCAATCGAATCGATGACAACTGCAATGGAATGTGGTACTTCTTCGCGCGTTAAATGGAGCGCTTTTTCACGAATAAATTCGGCGATAATAAATCGCTCCGGGTGATCTGTCACTTGATGCGCAGGATAATACTGCGGTCCTTCAGGTAAGTAGTTTTTAATTTGCTGCAACAACGTTTCTACGTTATTTCCTTGCAACGCTGAAATAGGAATGACTTCGGCAAACGAATGGAGTGAGCGATATTGCTCAATCAGCGGTAATAGATCATCAGGATGCACTTCATCAATTTTATTAATGACTAAAAACACTGGCGTTTGTACTTGTTTTAAACGTTCAATAATAAACTCGTCACCGCGGCCGATCCCTTCTACAGCATTCACCATAAATAAAATTAAATCAACTTCTTGCAACGCGCTTTGCGCTACTTTCACCATAAAGTCGCCAAGCTTATGTTTCGGCTTATGAATGCCTGGCGTATCAATGAAAATGATTTGTGCGTCATCTGTTGTGTATACACCTTGAATTTTATTGCGCGTCGTTTGCGGTTTATCGCTCATAATCGCAATTTTTTGCCCGATGACGCGATTTAAAAATGTAGATTTCCCTACATTTGGTCGTCCGATAATTGCTACGAATCCTGATTTATATCCTTCCTGAATCATAAAAACCTCCATCGCATAAAGTTATGCTTGATTTTTATTTTACCAAAATATGAGCGCGATTTCACTACTATTTATGAAAATGTAAAGAATTTTTAAAAAATACATGCAAATAAGGCAAAAAATGGAAATGCCAATGATGATAGAAAGAAAAGCAAAGACAAGTACGGCACCAGCTGCTAAGTCTTTTGCTTCCTTTGCCAATGGTCGATACTCATCCGTCACTAAATCGACCGCCCGTTCTATTGCGCTATTGACAATTTCCAGGCTGATAACGATACCGATCGTTATCAGCAACACAAGCCATTCCATTTTCGAAACGCGAAATACCGCTGCAGCGACGATCACGATAATCGCGGCTACGAGATGAATGCGCATATTTCGCTCATAACAAACCGCAAGACGAACCCCATTTAAAGCATACCATACGCTAGTGACAAATCGTTTCCAACGCACAATCGATCATCTCGTTAAGCCGAACTGTTGTAATAATTGCTCTTGTTTTGCAAACATTACTTTCTCTTCTTCTTCCGTTTCATGATCGTAACCGAGTAAATGTAAAAAACCGTGTACAGCTAGAAAACCGAGTTCGCGCATAAACGAATGACCGTATTGTTCTGCCTGCTCACGCGCTTTTGGAACGGAAATAATAATATCTCCAAGCACAGGTGGTACATCTATACCGACAATTTCAATTTCTTCTTCACCCATCTCCTCAAGGGCGAACGAAATAACATCGGTCGGCTGATCTTTTCCGCGATAATCGCGATTAATTTCGCGAATTTTTTCATTATCCACAAATGTGACGCTTACTTCTGCCCCATCTGGCACATGTTCTTCCTTTGCAGCATGTTGTAATAACTGTTCAATAAGCTCGATTTGTTGTTCTGTTATTTCATTCGTTTCATCCATAAAGTCAATAATTAACATATTCTTCCCTCTCTCCGTTAAAGTGCAAAAAGGACCCACATGAGTGCGGGTCGCATTTACATTCCTGCATCTTCATATGCGGCGATAATTTTGCCGACAAGCGGATGGCGTACAACATCAGCTTGCTCCAAAAAGACGAATGAAATTCCGTTTACATTCGTTAAGATATCTTTTGCAATCATAAGCCCAGAACGAACACCTTTTGGTAAATCGACTTGCGAAATATCGCCGGTAATGACCATTTTCGAACCAAAACCAAGACGTGTTAAAAACATTTTCATTTGCGAAGGTGTTGTATTTTGCGCCTCGTCTAAAATGACGAACGCATCATCTAACGTTCTACCGCGCATATAGGCAAGCGGAGCAATTTCAATGGCACCGCGTTCAATTAATCGTTGTGTATGCTCATGACCGAGCACGTCATGAAGCGCATCGTAAAGCGGACGTAAATACGGATCCACTTTTTCTTTTAAATCTCCCGGCAAAAAGCCTAAATTTTCGCCCGCTTCCACAGCCGGACGCGTCAAAATAATGCGTTTGACTTGTCCGTTTTTCAATGCCTGTACAGCCATCACAACCGCTAAATACGTCTTTCCTGTTCCTGCTGGTCCGATGCCAAAAATTAAGTCGTGGCGCTGGATAGCTGATACGTATTGACGCTGACCGAGCGTTTTGACACGAATCGCTTTTCCTTTCGCGTTTTTTCCAATTTCTTCGTTGTACAGTTCAACGAAGTAAGAAATTGTTCCGTTTTTCGCCATTTGTAGTGCATAAAGCACATCTCGCTCGCTAATCACAATACCTTTACGAATAACAAGTAACAAATGGCGAAGCAATTCATCAACAAGCTCAACATGTTGCTTGCTTCCTGACACGCTTATCGCTTCTCCGCGCGTCACAATTGAAACACCGAGCTCCTGCTCAATGCGCTTTAAATGAACATCGTGCGTACCAAATAAAGCAAGCGCTTCATCTGTATTTTGTACGTTAGGGTAAATCGTGACAAACTGTTCCGACATTCCTCAATCTCCTTGAATAATTGGTTGTGGTGTCGCAATGTTTTCAATGACTTGGTAATGCATTTCTACTTTTACTTTACCATTCTCCTTCGTCACATGCAAAACTTTTTCACCTTGAATGGTCGCATCCGAAGGCAGCTGTCGCTTTAACTGTTCACGCGCGATTTGTTTCGCCACTTTCCTTGCTTGATCGTATGAATATTCACGAACAGCGATTTCTTTTTCGTGCCACACTACTTTTTCATAGCGAATCGGTAACGTCCATGTCAAGAAACGAAACGTTTTTTCATCGACTTGTTTTTCAAATGTTGAAAATTTCTCTTTATGATTCCAAAAAAACGGGATTTTCCACGACCAAAAATGAACGTAATGTGTTTCGCGTTTTTTCCCTGTCAACATATAAAGTTCTGTTTTCATCGGAACGACGACTGTAGACTTGTACCACGTCTCACCTAAAATTTGACCGCGCGCTGGCACGATCTTTGTTTGTCCTTCTTTCCCAATAAATCCAGAAACGAGTAGTTGTCCCGGAACGACATGATCATTTATTTCTACAACTGCTTGCCCTTGCTCAACAAACATATACGTAATAACCGCTTTTTTCTTTGCAACAAGATGTTGGGGGGGATTCGATTTCGTTTCTGTCGGTTGCTTTTTTTCAACGACTCGGCAATATAGCGTTGTTCCACGCCATTCAACACCAATCCATGTTACCGCGTCCATATTCATTAACGTACGCTGGATCGTTTCGGGACTCGGAATCACGAACTGTAGCGCACCACGTTCAACCCCCATCTTTTTTAATTGTTGCCTCACCGTATGTTCTACTTCTGGATTTGCTCCTGTGATTTCAATGCGCCAAATCATATTAGACAATAAAAAAATGATGCATATAAAAGCAACTAGTCCGACAACGATACCGCTATTTTTCCATGACGCTTTCAACCAAAACGGTGCCCCATGCCGTTCAAGCACATATAGCTTACAACCACTTTTACGCATCACTACTCGCACGTGGCGAATATCGCGAAGAAGTATATAACACGTGAGCGAATGTTCCCCCTCTCGCCTCACGTTCCATACGTATATCCCTCGGCGTGTAAATTCATTTAATAACCGTTCTAATCCTTTTCCAACAATACGTATGCGCAAGTTGCCTGACATTCGATACATCCACTCGTTTTTCACACCCGCCCCCCCTATTCTTCTAAATATAATACTTGACTAATTTTCCCTTCGAGCAAAATTTCTTCTGGCAAAATCGTTTTAATGCTAAACGATTCCCCTTTAACAAGTAGCTGACCATTTTTTAACAACAAGCGTAATTCGCGATCTGTAAACAGAAGTAAACCGCGATGGTTTTCTATGTAAATATGAATATGCCCAATCATCGTAATGCGGGGGAGGTCAGCGACAACGTCCGCAGGCAGCTCCATTTGATTTGTTAACCATTGTCGCATTTTGTTTTTCCATTTTCCGATCATAAACAAAACCCCCTTTCATCTCATATGTATGAGCGAAATGGGGGTTATAGCACTTATTTTCTACCGTACGGACGCTTTGCGCGCGGCGGACCGAGTACCTCTGAAAAGATCACACCTTGCACGAGCGGATGTGTCGGCAATTGTTTCGTCTTTTTATGTTGCTCTTCTGCTGGCTGTGATACAGTCATTTGCTCTTGCACCTTCTTAACTGGACGCGTCGTCACTTTCGGTTCTACTTCTGTCACAACGACCGTTGTTTTTTGTTCTTGCTGTTGTGTTCGTTCAACTGTTTCCTCCACAGTTTTGATGCGTTTTCCAATCCAAGAAATAAACGCTCCTAAAATAAACACGACAAATATGTTATCAAGAAGCCAATCGATGAGCGTCATCATTTATTCCTCACCTTTTTTCCTCATCTGGGTTTTGTGTAAGTTTCCCAATCGAATCACGCATATTCGTGTCCGCCATAATGTTTTTTAAGTTCATGTAATCCATGACACCAAGCTTACCCGAACGGAGTGCTTCTGCCATCGCAAGCGGCACTTGCGCTTCGGCCTCCACGACTTTCGCCTGCATTTCTTGCACGCGTGCTTTCATTTCTTGTTCAAGTGCAACTGCCATCGCCCGACGCTCTTCCGCTTTCGCTTGTGCAATCTTTTTGTCCGCTTCCGCTTGGTCTGTTTGCAATTCTGCACCAATATTTTTCCCAATATCAATATCTGCAATATCGATCGATAAAATCTCAAACGCCGTTCCTGAGTCTAACCCTTTTGCTAAAACAGTTTGTGAAATCATATCTGGATTTTCAAGCACTTTTTTATGGTCATGTTGGGACCCGATCGTTGATACAATACCTTCCCCGACGCGAGCAATAATCGTCTCTTCCCCTGCGCCACCGACTAACCGATCAATATTAGCTCTCACGGTAATACGTGCTTTCGCCTTCACTTCAATGCCGTCCATCGCCACGCCAGAAATAAACGGCGTTTCAATGACTTTTGGATTGACGCTCATTTGTACCGCTTCTAATACATTTCGTCCTGCTAAATCGATTGCCGCACAACGTTCAAACGTTAAATTAATATTCGCTCGCTGTGCAGCGATTAAAGCGTTAACGACACGGTCAACATTTCCTCCGGCTAAATAGTGGCTTTCTAACTGGTTAGTCGTGACATCAAGCCCTGCTTTTTTTGCCTTAATTAGTGGATTAATGACACGTGATGGAATGACGCGGCGTAAACGCATCCCAATAAGCGTAAAAATACTAATAGGCACACCAGAAGCAAGCGCGGAAATCCAAAGCATAACTGGAACGAACGAAAAGAATACAGCTAATAACACAAGCCCTAAAGCAATAGCGATAATAAATAAAAATTGATCTGGTGTCATACGACTTCCTCCTCTTTTTTACATTCTCGAACGACGACTTTTAACCCATCTACATGAATAACTTCAATTGGTCGATGTCGTTCAATATATTCTCCTTCTGTGACAACATCTACACGTTCGCCATCAATGAGCGCTGTTCCTGCTGGCCGCAATACAGTGATGGCCACTCCGCGTTTCCCGACTAAATCCATACGTGCCTCATGGGACACATATCCTTCTTCATTCCGCTGTTCGTCGGTCAGCACTATTTTTTCAAAAAGCGCCATCTTCTTTTTGCTTACTCGGCTAAGCCATAATCCCATCATAAGCGCACCCACAATGGCTACTGCTAACGACATCGTAACAAATGGGGAATGTTTTGCTGCCAAAAATAAACTCCACACGAGCGTACCGAGCCCGAGAAAACCAATGACGCCACCTGGCACAAACAGCTCAATGACTAACAAAATAAGACCAATAGTAAATAACATGATCGCTCCGAAAGTTGTTAAACCAGCCGCTAAATGCGATGAGAAAAAAAGCAAAAAGCAAATGAGGCTTACAGTTCCTTTCCATCCCCAACGTGCATCGTATAGTTGCCAAACAAACAACACGCTGCCGGCGATGAGTAAAAGCGCAGCAAGAAACGGATGCGTAAAAGCAATAATGAAACCGGCCATCCTTTTTCCTCCCTTCATTTTTAGTACGGATGAAAAGAAAAAAAGTTTCAAAAATGAAAAAACACCTTACGAACTCGTAAGGTGTTTTTAGCTTAAATGTTGTTGAACAAGTTTGTTCACGAGCGAGCCGTCAGCTTTTCCTTTCACTTTCGGCATGATCGCTCCCATCACTTTACCTATATCCGCTTTTGAGGAAGCACCGACTTCGGCAATCGTTTCTTTTACGATTTGCACAAGCTCTTCTTCGCTCAACTGCTTCGGCATGTAAAGTTCAAGAACCGTAATTTCTTCCTTGACTTTATCAACAAGGTCTGTGCGACCAGCTTTTTCAAATTCTTGGAGGGAGTCTTTACGCTGTTTTAATTCGCGAGAAAGTACGGTTAATTCTTCATCCTCGGTCAACGTTTTGCCAAGTTTAATCGCTTCATTTTGTAAAGCGGATTTCACCATGCGAATGACCGATAATTTGTCCTTCTCTTTGTTTTTCATCGCTTGCTTCATATCATTGTTCAAACGTTCGAGAAGACTCATAAATACACCCTCTTTTAATATTTGCGCTTTCTAGCCGCTTCAGACTTTTTCTTACGTCTTACGCTTGGCTTTTCATAGAATTCGCGCTTTCTTGCTTCTTGCAACGTACCTGTTTTTGAAACCGCACGTTTGAAGCGACGAAGAGCATCTTCAAGCGACTCGTTTTTACGAACGATCGTTTTTGACATCCTACTTCCCTCCCTCCGAACAAAACCGCTAATCCTTGGTACATGTTAAAACATGTACTTTCAAAGTATAATATAACCAAGCTCATAAGTCAACTTCTTTTTATGAGCTTAGCCGAATGGCTTCATGAGCATCGTCAATGACACGAACAAATTCCCCTTCGTTATATGGATAGCCTGCTTTTGTAATTTTCACTTTCACGAGTTGACCGACCATTTCTTCTGTTGCTGGGAATTTCACTTTTAAATAGTTATCCGTATAACCGACATATAATCCGCTCGTTGGATCTTCTTTATAAAGCTCTTCTGGAATGACTTCAAGCACTTGTCCTTCAAACTTTGATGCGTACTCTTTCGCTAGCTGATCGGAAAGTGCAATTAAACGATGCACGCGCTCGTTTTTCACTTCTTCATCGACTTGATCTGGCATTCTTGCGGCTGGTGTGCCTGTCCGTTTTGAGTATGGAAAGACATGCAGTTCGGAGAAGCGTTGCTCGCGAATAAATTCATATGTTTCCATAAATTCTTCTTCCGTCTCCCCAGGGAAACCGACGATTACATCTGATGTTACAGCTAAGTCTGGAAATACTTCACGTAAACGAGCTAGTCTCTCCGCAAAAAATTCAGTTGTATATTTGCGGCGCATTCGCTTTAACACCGCGTTTGAACCAGATTGCAACGGAATGTGTAAATGACGGACGATTTTATCCGATTGTCTCAATACGTCGATCACTTCATCTGTAATTTGGCTCGCTTCAATCGATGAAATGCGCAAACGTTTTAATCCTTTTACTTGCTCATCAATATCGCGCAACAACATGGCGAAATTGTAATCTTTCATATCTTCTCCATATCCGCCTGTATGAATGCCCGTCAATACAATTTCTTTATATCCCGCGTCAACGAGTTGTTGCGCCTGACGAATAACTTCTTTCGGATCGCGCGAGCGCATTAAACCGCGCGCCCATGGAATAATGCAAAACGTACAAAAGTTATTGCACCCTTCTTGAATTTTTAGCGACGCCCGCGTTCGATCGGTAAATGCAGGCACATCAAGCTCTTCATATACACGCGTTTTCATAATATTGCGCACACCGTTAATCGGCTGGCGTTGTTGTTTAAACTGCTCAATGTACTCTAAAATTTTGCTGCGATCTTGTGTCCCGATGACGATATCGACACCAGGAATCGCCATAACTTCCGCTGGAGACGTTTGCGCATAACAGCCCGTTACACAAACGACTGCATCAGGATTGCGGCGCACCGCGCGACGAATGACTTGACGGCTTTTTTTATCGCCTGTATTCGTTACTGTACACGTATTAATAACGTATACATCGGCGTGGCTTTCAAAGTCTTTTCGCTCGTATCCTGCTTGTTTAAATAACTGCCAAATCGCTTCTGTTTCGTAATGATTCACTTTGCATCCTAACGTATGAAATGCAACCGTTGGCATGTAGATCACCTCACCTAAGTTCCCATTCATAAGATACAGCGGATAATGCATATAATGGCGCTGTCTCTGCCCGTAAAATACGTGGCCCAAGACTGCATGCGACGAATCCATGTTCTTTTAATAACGCCACCTCTTGTTCAGAGAGGCCTCCTTCTGGTCCAAAAACGATGAGGAGAGAGTCCTCCTTGCTCATCGTTTGAAGAAGATGAGCAAACGAACGGTGACGTCCTTCTTTCGCCTCTTCTTCATACGCAATATATTTATAATTGATGTCGCGCGCCCATGCAATAAGTTCACGAATCGTCATCGGAGCACAAACAGATGGCATGTAAGCTCTGTGCGACTGTTCAGCCGCTTCTTTCACGATTTTTTGCCAACGTTCCACTTTTTTATCCCCTTTTTTCTCGTCCCATTTCACGATCGAACGAGAGGTGATAAGCGGAAGAAACCCTTTTGCTCCAAGCTCTGTTCCTTTTTGTAAAACGAGTTCGTATTTATCTCCTTTTAGCAATCCGCTTGCGACATATACGTGTACAGGAAGTTCAACGTTTGCCTCTATCCATTGTATAATACGGCAGCGAACAAAATCATTGGAAATTTGTTCGATCTCACAAAGCATCGTTTCACTACGTTCATTACAACAAAGAAAGCGATCCCCTTCATTCATGCGCATCACCCGTCCGATATGATGGACGTCATCGCCAGAAATCATGACGTGATCGCCAACGATTTGCTCGTTACGTACAAAATACCGTTGCAACACGAACACCCTTTTTATTGTTTTTTCGCAATAAACGCAACCCAGTCTTCCATAGTTAACGTTTCTTCAATGGTAAAACCAGCACGAAGAAGCCCTTCCTTCACTTCTTGTTTTTTCGTTCGAATGATACCTGATGTAATAAACACACCATCTGAACGCAACAGACGATACGCATCGTCGACAAAACGAAGAATAATTTCAGCTAAAATGTTTGCTACGATAACATCTGCTTGTTCATCGATTCGATCAAGTAAATTGTTTTGCGAAACGGTGACAACATCGTGCACTTTATTTAACTTCACGTTCAATTTTGCACTTTCTACCGCAACTGGATCTAAATCGAGCGCATGGACACGCTTTGCCCCTAACATCGCAGCCGCAATGCTTAAAATGCCTGATCCCGTACCGACATCAACCACTACATCCCCTTTTTTCACTGTTTTTTCAAGCGCTTGAATACACATGACTGTTGTCGGATGCGTGCCTGTACCGAACGCCATGCCCGGATCTAATTCAATAATTAATTCATCGCTTGAAACCGGTTCATACGTTTCCCATGTCGGAACGATCGTAAATCGCTCAGAAATTTTGACCGGATTGTAATACTTTTTCCACGCTGTTGCCCATTCCTCTTCATTCACTTCGCTAATTGTAATTTTATTTCGTCCAATATCGATGTTATATAACATTAAGTTATTAATCGCTTGTTTAATTTCTTCGACCGTTTCACCTAAAAAACTATTCACCGGTAAATATGCTTTAATAATGACGCCTTCTTCGGGGTAATCGTCAGGATTGAGTTGGTAGATTTCCCCGTAAGTCGTTTCTCGTTCTTTCGTTAGTTCAAACGGATCTTCAATGACGACACCACCAGCACCCGCTTCGTGTAAAATATTCGAAATTGCCTCAACCGCTTCGTGTGTTGTATGAATGCTTATTTCTGACCATTTCATGATCTACCAACTCCTCCTTCACGTTACTCCCCTTTAAATGCTCGCTTCACTTTCGCAAAAAAGCTGTCTTCTTGGCCATTCCCTTGACTGAGTTGTTCAAATTCACGCAACAATTGTTTTTGACGTTCCGTTAATTTCGTTGGTGTGACAACACGAACGCGAATGTGTTGATCTCCTTTTCCGTACCCATGCACATTCGGTACTCCTTTTCCTTTCAAACGGAATTTTGTACCTGTTTGCGTACCAGCTGGAATTTTCAACTTCACTTTACCGTACAACGTTGGCACTTCAATATCCGCTCCGAGCGCGGCTTGTGTAAACGTAATTGGCATTTCGCAATAAATGTCATCGCCATCCCGTTCGAAAAACTCATGTGGTTCAACGTGGAAAACGATGTACAAGTCTCCTGATGGTCCACCGTTTATTCCTGGCTCACCTTGACCTGCTAAACGCAATTGTTGGCCATCATCGACACCAGCTGGAATTTTGACATGAATTTTTTTTCGTTTTTTCACACGACCTGTTCCATGGCACGTTGTACATTTTTCTTTAATAAACTGTCCTGTACCGCCACAATAATGACAAACGCGGCGGTTTACGATGCGACCAAACGGCGTCGCTTGTTCAATCGTTAATTGTCCTGTACCGTGACAATGTGCGCACGTTTCTTTTTTCGTTCCTGGTTTCGCCCCAGAACCGTGGCACGTATCGCACGTTTCTTCACGTGGAATTTCAATATTTGTTTCCTTTCCAAAAACTGCTTCTTCAAACTTCAAACGCATCGTATATTGCAAATCTGCCCCTGCACGTGGCGCGTTCGGATCACGTCGGCGCCCTCCACCAAAAAAGCTACTAAAAATATCTTCAAAGCCACCGAATCCACCAAAGTCAAAATCAGCGCCACCAAATCCGCCAAACTGTTGGTTCGGATCGGTATGGCCGAACTGATCGTAGTGCGCGCGCTTTTGGTCATCGCTTAACACTTCGTATGCTTCTTTTATTTCTTTGAACTTTTCTGCTGCATCGGGCGCTTTATTAATATCTGGATGATACTGTTTCGATAACTTTCGATATGCTTTTTTAATTTCTTCCTTTGTTGCGTTTTTACTCACACCGAGCACTTCATAGTAGTCTCGTTTACTCATGATCACCCACTCCCGACTCGTTCACATGAACGTAATTTTATCATTGTCTCATCTTATTGCGCAATATATTTCATGTTTCCATAGCAAAAAAGCCAAAGCCAAGGCAGGCCTGACTTTGACTTTTTCGTTTGTTTACTTATCTTCTTTCACTTCTTCAAATTCTGCATCGACGACGTTATCGTCTTTTTTGCCTTCGCTTTGTTGAGCTTGCGCTTGTTTAGCTGCTTGCTCGTATAGCTTAATTGAAAGCTGTTGGACAACTTCTTGTAGCGCATTTTTCTTCGCACGAATGTCTTCAATATCTTTTCCTTCAAGCGCTGCTTTTAACGCATCTTTTGCTTCTTGCGCTTTCTTCACATCCGCTTCGTCTACTTTTCCTTCCAATTCTTTTAATGTTTTTTCTGTTGTGAAAATGAGATGATCTGCTTCATTGCGAAGTTCCACTTCTTCTTTCCGCTTCCGGTCTGCTTCTGCATTTTCTTCTGCTTCTTTAATCATGCGTTGAATTTCTTCTTCAGATAAGCCAGAAGAAGATTTAATTGTAATCGATTGTTCTTTATTTGTACCTAAATCTTTCGCACGCACGTGTACAATACCGTTTGCATCAATGTCAAACGTTACTTCAATTTGCGGCACACCGCGCGGAGCTGGTGGAATGTCTGTCAATTGGAAGCGACCGAGCGTTTTGTTGTCGGCAGCCATTGGGCGTTCACCTTGTAAAACGTGAATGTCTACCGCTGTTTGATTGTCCGCTGCCGTTGTGAAAATTTGCGATTTGCTTGTTGGAATTGTCGTGTTACGTTCAATTAATTTTGTAAAGACGCCACCCATCGTTTCGATACCGAGTGAAAGTGGTGTCACGTCTAACAACACAACGTCTTTCACGTCACCAGCAATGACGCCACCTTGGATCGCTGCACCAATCGCAACGACTTCATCTGGGTTTACGCCTTTATGCGGCTCTTTTCCGATTTCTTTTTTAATTGCTTCTTGAACAGCTGGAATGCGCGTTGAACCACCGACAAGAATAACTTTATCGATGTCCGCAGGCGTCAATCCAGCGTCTTTTAGCGCTTGACGAACAGGACCCATCGTGCGTTCAACTAAGTGTGCAGATAATTCTTCAAATTTTGCGCGCGTCAACGTCATTTCTAAGTGAAGTGGACCGTTTTCGTTTGCGCTAATAAAAGGCAATGAAATTTGCGTTTGCATCACGCCAGAAAGTTCTTTTTTCGCTTTTTCCGCTGCATCTTTTAAGCGCTGCAATGCCATTTTGTCTTTCGATAAATCGATGCCGTGTTCTTTTTTAAATTCTTCAACTAAATAGTCGATGATAACTTGGTCAAAATCGTCACCACCAAGATGGTTGTCACCAGCAGTAGCTTTTACTTCGAATACACCGTCACCTAGCTCAAGAATGGAGACGTCAAACGTACCGCCACCAAGGTCGTATACGAGAATCGTTTGATCTTCATCCATTTTATCTAATCCGTACGCTAATGCTGCCGCTGTCGGCTCGTTAATGATACGCTCGACTTCTAAGCCTGCGATGCGGCCCGCATCTTTTGTTGCTTGACGTTGCGCATCGTTAAAATAAGCCGGAACAGTAATAACGGCACGTGTAACCGGTTCACCTAAATACGCTTCTGCGTATGATTTTAAGTATTGTAAAATCATCGCAGAAATTTGTTGTGGCGTATATTCTTTTCCTTCGATTTGCACTTTATAATCTGTACCCATATGTCGTTTAATTGAAATGATTGTATTTGGGTTTGTAATCGCTTGACGCTTTGCGACTTCACCAACTAAACGCTCACCGTTTTTAAACGCAACGACAGATGGTGTCGTACGACCTCCCTCTGGGTTTGGAATAACTTTTGGTTCACCGCCTTCTAATACAGCAACGCAAGAGTTTGTTGTACCTAAGTCAATACCGATAATTTTGCTCATCACATAATCCCTCCTTATTGATTTACTTTGACCATTGCTGGACGAATAACACGATCTTTTAGTTTGTAACCTTTTTGAAACTCTTCCACAACTGTGTTTGGTTCATAGTTTTGATCGTCGACTTGCATCACCGCTTGGTGCACATGCGGATCGAACGGTTTTCCAACCGATTCAATCGCTTCGACGCCTTCTTTTTTCAGCGCTTCGATTAACGAACGATAAACCATTTCCATTCCTTGCAGTAACGATTTTGCTTTTTCATCTTCGACTTGCACTTGTAATGCGCGTTCAAAGTTGTCTAAAATCGGCAACAAATCAGAAACTAAGCTTTGCGCGCGATATTTTTCAGCCGCTTCCATATCTAAACGCACACGGCGACGATAGTTGTCAAAATCAGCATGTAAACGAAGGAAACGATTTTCTGTTTCTGCCAACTTCGCTTCGAGTTGCGCAATTTTTTCATAAGCAAGCGCTAACTCATCTTTTTCTTCTTGTTGTGTTTCTTCATTTTCCACTTGCTCTTCTGATGCTTGCTCGCTTTGTGCATCCTCATGTTGTTCAATCGTTTCATCATATGTACGCTGTTCTTTCTCCATCTTCTCACCTCCCTTAAACACTCGAAAAGCGGATGGGGAAATTCCCCATCCATAATATTGACATCGCTAATATTTTTGATACCACATCGTTAACGCCTTCGACAAATCCGTTGCAACAAGGTTTAGCAGCGAAATGACGCGCGAATATTCCATACGGGTTGGGCCAAGCACAGCGATTGTGCCAAGTTTCTCCCCACCGACGGAATATGTCGCTGTAATTAAACTGCAGTTTTCCATCCCTTCGACATCGTTTTCGGTACCGATTTTCACCTGGATACCTTGTTGGTTATGCTTTCTTAGTAAACGATAAAACTCTTTTTCTTGTTCAATGATGTTAAATAAAGCACGAAGTTTGTCGATGTCGCTAAATTCCGGCTGACGAAGCATGTTCATCTTTCCGCTTAAAAACATTTGCGCGGGCGCATTTAAATCTAAAGAAAACGAAATCATGCGCAACATGTGGTCATAGCTTTGGATGTGTTCGCGAAGAACGCGCGCAACTTCCGTTTGAATTTTATCTGTCAAATCTTCTAAAGGGACACCCGTCAACCGTTCATTTAAAATGTTTACCATCTTTTCAACATCTGATGGTGGAATAGATGGCGGGAGCGTCACAACATGTTTTTCAACATAACCTGTATCGGTCACAATAATCGCGACAGCCGTTTCCGCATTGAGCGGAATAATTTGAATCGTTTTTAACTTATGTTCTTTTACTGAAGGACCGAGCACAACCGTCGTATAGTTCGTTAAGTCTGATAAAATTTGCGCCGACTTTTGAATAAGCTTTTCTAATTCGTATATTTGTTCATGAAAAATCGACTGAATCGTTTGCACATCCTTTTGTGTTAACCGAACTGGCGGCAATAAATGGTCAACATAATAACGATATCCTTTTTGAGACGGGACGCGACCAGAGGAGATATGTGTTTTTTCAATAAACCCAAGCTCCTCTAAATCCGCCATTTCATTGCGAATCGTCGCCGAGCTAAACGTAATATCCTCCTTCTTCGATAACGTTCGCGAACCAACAGGATGCCCTGAACGAATAAACTCATCAACAATCACTTTTAAAATTAGCAATTGGCGATCGGATAGCAATGCTCATCACCTCTGTTAGCACTCTAATAAAGCGAGTGCTAAATCTACTATTAAGGTATCAAATTGAGCTTGTCGTGTCAAGATGAAACGCCGAGAAACGACTGAAATACTTCGTTTCCAAGCAATTTGCCACGATGCGTCAAAACAATCGCTTCTTCTGTCTCTTCAAGCAATCCGTTTCGTTTTTGTAAAGCAATCGCTTCATCAAAGACGTCATGCACCGTTTTTCCATATCGTCGAAAAAATTCATCTTTATTTACTCCTTCGCTTTTTCGTAACCCGAGAAACATATGCTCTTCCATTTGTTCCTCTTTTGACACAACATGTGTATTGATATAAGGAAATTGACCTCGTTCAATGAGTTGGATATATTTTTTAATCGGTCCGGCGTTTACGTACCTTACGCCGTTCATATAACTATGCGCTCCCGCACCAAATCCGTAGTAGTACTCGTTATTCCAATATGTCATATTATGGCGGCTGTTAAATCCGTTTTGGGCATAATTGCTTAGTTCGTACTGTTTATATCCGCGTTGTTCCATTTGTTCCATAATGATTTCATACATCTGTGCTTCTTCTTCTTGACTCGGCAATCGTAACGCCTGCTTTTTCATTAAGTTATAAAAAACCGTTTTCGGCTCAATAATTAACGAGTAGGCAGAAACGTGTTGAATGGGTAATGAAAACGTTATGTGTAACGTTTCTTTCAGTTGGTCGATGGTTTGTGTCGGTAATCCGTACATTAAATCGATATTTATATTATGAAAACCGAGTTCGTTCGCCCGTTCAATTGTTTCGATTGCTGTTTCCTTCGTATGTGTACGTCCAATGTGTCGTAGCAGTTCATTATCAAACGTTTGTACCCCGAAGCTAAGGCGATTGACTCCCCATTGCTTGAGCACATACAACTGTTCATCGCTTACTCCATCCGGATTCGCCTCTACGGTAAACTCAACATTCGAAGCGAGCGGAACTGTGCGATGAATGGCGCTCAATAATCGATCAAGTTGTTTAGCAGTAAGCGACGTCGGTGTACCACCACCGATAAACACCGTTTGTAATTGCGAGGTCGGAAAACGTTCAAACGTCCGCTCCATTTCGATGATTAATGCTTCAATGTACGCATCGACCGGTTGCTGGTGTAAAAACACTTTATTGAAATCACAATAATGACAAATGTGCGTACAAAACGGAATATGAATATATGCTGCTTGAATCACTTGTTTCACCCTTTTCTATACAAAAAACCGCAGAATGGTTCTGCGGTTTATTTTTGATCGTCCATCTTTAGTACAGCCATAAATGCTTCTTGCGGCACTTCAACAGAGCCAACTTGCTTCATGCGCTTTTTACCTTCTTTTTGCTTTTCAAGCAACTTACGCTTACGAGAAATGTCCCCACCGTAACATTTCGCTAATACATTTTTACGCAACGCCTTAATCGTTGAACGTGCAATAATTTTATTGCCGATCGCTGCCTGAACAGGAACTTCAAACTGTTGGCGTGGAATTAAGTCTTTTAATTTTTCAACAATCACTTTTCCACGGTCGTATGCTGAATCGCGATGAACGATAAACGACAAGGCGTCAACTTTTTCACCGTTTAATAAAATATCCATCTTCACTAGCTTAGACGGCTTATAACCGATCAATTCATAGTCAAACGATGCGTATCCTTTTGTGCTCGATTTTAAAATATCGAAGAAATCGTATACGATTTCAGCAAGTGGTAATTCGTACGTCAACGTCACACGTCGCTCGTCTAAATATTGCATATCACCGAAAATACCGCGTTTCTTTTGACATAGTTCCATAACAGGACCGACGTAATCGTTTGGCACCATAATTGTCGCACGTACATACGGTTCTTCCACACGTTCAATTTTTTGTGGATCTGGCATGTTGGATGGATTATCGACGGCGAGTTCTGTTCCATCTGTCAAATATACTTTATATACAACGCTTGGCGCTGTTGCAATAATGTCAATGTTAAATTCACGTTCTAAACGCTCTTGAATAATTTCCATATGCAAAAGTCCTAAGAAACCGCAACGGAAACCGAAGCCAAGCGCTTGTGACGTTTCCGGCTCAAACTGCAACGCCGCATCGTTTAATTGCAGCTTTTCTAACGCCTCACGCAAATCGTTATAGCGCGCTGTATCGATTGGATACAAACCGCAAAACACCATCGGATTTAAACGGCGATACCCCGGAAGCGGCTCGCTTGCTGGATTGTCTGCGTGCGTAATCGTATCCCCGACGCGCGTATCGCTTACGTTTTTAATCGATGCGGTTAAATATCCAACATCACCAACGGTCAACTCGTCAACGACTTTCGCTTTCGGCGTAAATACGCCCACTTCAACGACTTCAAACTCTTTTCCTGTCGCCATCATTTTAATTTTTTGACCAGCTTTTACTGTTCCTTCGACTACGCGAATGTATGCGACAACCCCTCGATACGGATCGTAAAGCGAGTCGAAAATAAGTGCTTTAAGCGGTGCATCTGGATCTCCGGATGGAGCAGGAATTTTTTGAACGATTTGCTCTAAAATTTCGTCGATCCCGATGCCGACTTTGGCTGATGCCAACACAGCTTCGGATGCGTCAAGACCGATGACATCTTCAATTTCTTGACGAACACGTTCAGGATCGGCACTTGGTAAATCAATTTTATTAATAACAGGTAAAATTTCCAAGTTATTGTCGATCGCCAAATATACGTTCGCAAGCGTTTGCGCCTCAATGCCTTGCGCTGCGTCAACGACTAAAATTGCCCCTTCACACGCCGCTAAACTACGAGATACTTCGTACGTAAAGTCGACGTGTCCCGGTGTGTCAATTAAATGTAGAATGTAATCGTTACCATCTTTCGCTTTGTAATGAAGCTGGACGGCATTTAATTTAATCGTAATGCCGCGCTCGCGCTCTAACTCCATCGAATCGAGCGCTTGCTCTTTCATCTCGCGCTCAGATAGTGCACCTGTCTTCTCGAGAATGCGGTCAGCAAGTGTCGATTTGCCGTGATCGATATGCGCAATAATGGAAAAGTTGCGAATACGATCTCGTCTTTTTAGTCTTTCTTCACGATTCATCTATGTTCCACTCCTATAATTTCCGAAATACGCTAGCTTTGATTATAGCAACAACGTTCGCAATATTCAACGTAAAAAAGAAAAGGCGGATCGTTATCCGGCCTTTTGCGCAAATGAAAGCATATGTTCAACGAGCGAATGAACGAAAGTGGCAAGCTGTTGTCCCGCTTTTGAAAACATGTTAAATGCCTCAATTTGTTGCAGTTTTTCTTTTTTCTCTTCGATGGATTGACCGAGCACGATCGTTTCATCTTTTGATACATGTACAACTTGCTCGAGGGAAGGATCGTTATACCCTTTCATTTTTCGCATTCCTTCGTTCGCTTGCTGCATGCCGAGCAATACCCCGACTAAAAAAATGACGGCGATGAGTAAACTTTGCATCATAAATTTCACCATCTTACTCACCTACTTTTTTTCTGCTGGTTGTGTTGCGTTCACCTTCTCCGCTTGCCAGTAATATTCGCTAAATACGTCCGCTACAGCTGCTGCTGTTCGATACAATTCTTGAAATGTATTATCCACACCGCCAAACTCAATTAAAATGGCGTTTTCCGATAAATCTTGATTGAACTTTCCGTTTGTACCGACTCCTTTTTTCTCAAACGTGCCACGGCTCAAGCCCGGATATTTTTTTTCTAGCAGTTCATGCAATTTTGTTACCAGCTGTAAATTTTTTTTATATTTTGCATTTTCTCCACCGATAATAAACGATACTCGCGCATAATGCACTCCGTTAATCGTCACCGTCGTATCGTTACGGCGTCGAGAATCGCGGTGAATGTCAATCAAATATTGCACGTCACGATTGTTTGCCATCGCTTCAACGACCGTTTTACGCGACATATCATACGCTTGATAATATTCCATGTTATTTTTCAACAACTTCCCTATAAAATCGGTCGTATCAACAACCGTTCCAATGCCGCGCTTTTCTAGCTCTTCTCCTAATTTTTTGCCGACTTTTGTCACATTCACAGTCGGATGATGCGCAAAGTTTGGATTTGTGACCCCTTTTAATGCTGGTAAATACGATTCTTGTGTATGCGTATGATAAATGTAAGCAACTTTCTTCCCTCCTGTCGTTTGCGACGGCGCAGGAGCAGGTGGTGTTTCTTCCTCCTGAAACTGTTCTTGCGCAGCTTCACGCTCCGCAAGCAACACTTCTAAAGGAGGCGGCGATTCATATGGAATGTTTGTAAAGTCCGTTCCCTCGCCCGCTAAAATAATTTCACTATCATACAACGAAAAACCAGGAAGCTCCCGTCCGAGCAAGCTGCGTGGATCGTTCAAATTAACGCTTGTCGTCATTTGAAAAAAATATTGAGAATACGGTAATTGTTGTTTATCTTTCGGCAACGTTTGACTAAAGTACACATTTTCAAAAGAAAGCAAATGCACGAGCGATTCCGTTGAAAAATGATTCGCCACTTCATGAACAGACGAAGAAGAGAGGCGATATGTCGATGTCGCTGTCATCGTGGCGACAACTGTCAACGTTCCCATAAATGTAAACAAAATAAATACAAGCCACTTTTTTATACTCGTTCCGTGAACGGTCACCATCATGTTCATCACTTCACCCTTTCAAAGCTTGTCTACTCTATCAATATGACAACGCTTTGAAAGATAGAACGAAAAAACTAATGCGTATATGCCCCAACGTTTTCTTGATCAATCCGATGGTGCAAAGCAGCATTCAGCCCGCTCGCCAATATGTTCGCCATCTCTTCAATAAATACGTCGACTTCTTTTGGTGTAACCATTAAATTATGACCGATCGGGGCAAGCACTTCATAAATTAACCGTCGCTTTTCTTCGTCATCCAATAGACCGACCATTCCTAAAAAAGCTGAACGATCTGCCTCGCCCGGTAAATCTTCTTCCGTTAACTTTTTTTTCTTTCCAAATACAAGACTTGCTGGCGCAAGCGCACGAGCTGCTCGATTGCCTTCCTTCATCTCGCGACCGAGATGCTTTAGCAACAAATCAATCGTATCGCTTGCAATCGATACAGCATCAACAACCGTCGGTACACCAATCGCAATCACGGGAATACCTAGCGTTTGTTTACTTAACTCTTTTCTTTTATTCCCAACGCCTGCCCCAGGATGAATGCCTGTATCAGAAATTTGAATCGTCGCGTTGACTCGTTCGATTGAACGCGCCGCTAACGCATCAATCGCAATAATAAAATCTGGTTGAGTTTTTTCGACAATCCCTGCAATCACGTCGCTCGTTTCAATTCCGGTCATCCCCATTACTCCTGGGGCGAGCGCACTCACCGAGCGAAATCCGTCTTGAACACTTTCGGGTTGCAACTGAAATAAATGCCGCGTCACTAATAAGTTCGATACAGCTAGTGGACCGAGCGCATCGGGAGTTACTTCCGCATTCCCTAATCCAACAACAAGACAACTTGCCTCTCGTGAGATGCCCAGTTGCTGTAAAAAAGCATAAAAATGTTTAGCAAAAAGCTTTTCTACTTTTTGCTGTAAGTCGGTATCCTGTGTACGAATACCTTGAGCTTCAATTGTTAAATACTTTCCTGCTTTTTTTCCTAACGTTTTTGCCCCTTCTTCCGTCACTTCTACAAATGAAAAATGAACACCATCTTCTTCCCAGTCACGAATCAATACCCCCTCAAGCGAAGTTTCCTGCTTGTTTTGTAGTCGTTCTTCAATCGCTATTTCATGCGCTTCAATCGCTAAATCCGTTCGTACACTATATGGTCGTAAATCGATCATACCGCTTCCTCCATGTATTTTTTATCATTTGTTTTATCCATTTTCCTCCTTTTTCATACAATCGTACTTTTCGTCTTTGCCCTATTGCATAATTAAGAGCAGTTTGGTAGAATATCACTTGTTCTTATTGTTCATCGAACTGTCGCGTATTGAACGTATATATTTGCGATCGGTTAATGGAGGTGAAAAAAATGGCAAACATTAAATCTGCAATTAAACGTGCAAAAACAAGCGAAAAGCGCCGCGCTCATAACGCATCTATGAAATCTGCAATGCGCACAGCAATCAAAAAATTTGAGGCGCTTGTTGAGTTAAAAGACGTGGAAAAAGCAAAAGAAGCTTTCGCATTTGCGACAAAAAAAATCGACAAAGCGGCTAGCAAAGGCTTAATCCACAAAAACGCTGCAAATCGCTATAAATCACGCTTAGCGAAAAAATTAAACAGCATTACAGCATAATGAAAAAACAGCTTGTCATACACGGCAAGCTGTTTTTCTGTTTGGGAGGGGAACATATGCATTGGGTGAAAGAACAGTTAAAAACCATTTCGTTATTTTCTCAACTATCTGATGAAGAATTAGATGCGATTGTACATATTGCAACCGTCCGCACATGCAAACCGAAAACGATCGTCTTTATGCAAGGAGATCCGCTCGATCGTGTTTTTTTCATGATTAATGTCGAGGCGCTACAACAAAAGCGGTAGATTGTCTCTCTACCGCTGTAACTTTAAGAAAAACAACTGCAACAACAACTGTTTGTCTGTTGCACTACTTTTTAGCGCATAATCTGTTTCCGCTAAATCATATAAAATGTGCATTAACTGCTGTTCCGAAAATCCGCCGGCATAACTTGCCGCCATTTTTACACGAAACGGATGAACACCTAACATCGAGGCGATTTGTTGTTGACCGTATCCTGTTTTCATCAATTCTTTCACTTCATAAATGAGCCGAAATTGGCTAGCCAACAATGCGACAAGCTTAATCGGCTCTTCATTTTGACGTAATAAATCTTGAAGCGTTTGCAACGCATCTGTGATGTTCCGCTTGGCAATCTGTTCAACGAGAACGAAGACGTTTTGTTCAAGTGTACGCGATACAAGCAACCGAACATCGTCAGCTGTAATGGAACGCCCTTCAGCAAAAAGCATCAACTTCTCAATTTCGTTTGCTAATGTCGCTAAATCGGTGCCTGCCAATGCAAGCAACACGTCAATCGCGTCATCATCAATTTGACATTGCCCTTTCACCCATTGTTTTAACTCTTTTTCGTTCAACGGCTTAGCAACGATGACATGCGCTTTTTTTAATAACGCTTTCGTCACTTTTTTTCGTTCATCAAGTTTTTCATACGAACCGACAAACATGACACTTGAAAACGGAGCAGGTTTGTCAATATAGGCTTCTAGCCGTTTCACATCGTGCTCTACTTTTTCTTTTCCTTTTTCCGCTGTCAAAAAATACGGCTGCTTGACGATGACGATTTTCCTCTCCCCAAAAAACGGAAGCGTTTCCGCATCTTCAAGCGCCACTTCAATAGGCGTTTCTTCGCAATCATATGTACTAACATTCCATTCACGTTCTTCGTCTGACAATGCCCGACGAATGATTTGTTCATACGCTTGTTTCATTAAAAAATGCTCCGTACCATATATGACATATAGTTGTTCCATGTTCTCTTCCCCATTCTTCATGACTTTCTTTAAAGAACATACAACGTTTCGGAGCATTTTACAAGGGAGTTAGCAGATGAGAATCGCCAACTCCCATTTATTTAAACGTTGGAAAACAAGCCCTAGGAACTCGTTTATCCAACGGATATCCTTATCTTTTCCGATCTGACGCGAACTATTTGTGACAACTGTTGTCAACGATGTAGATTTTCTTTCTTTTTTCCCTTATACTAATGGGTGAGAAAATAGGAGGGATGGTCATGAACGAATTTGAAAAAAACGTTCAATGTACGCGCAACGACGCCGTTGACTCAGCTGTTGGCTTCATCGTATCATTCGGCTTTTTCGCCACGATGTTCATTATCGCCACACTTGTAAAATTTTTCGGTGCGTAATGGACACCTAAAAGAGATTGCGTGTTGCAGTCTCTTTTTTCTTGTATATTATGGCAAGAACGTCTGAATGGTGCTTATCCGCTTATGAAAACGAATGACGACCGCACCGTGTTCATCGGTGCGAAATATGCGCACGTGATCGTGACGTAAACGTTCGATGACTTCCCGATGCGGATGACCATATCGGTTGCGGCGGCCAGCTGAAATGAGCGCCACTTTGGGACGAATATGTTGTAAAAATGGTTCAGACGTTGACGTTTTGCTTCCGTGATGACCGACTTTTAATATGTCGACTGGCAACGACGGGTACGTTCTCATAATTTGTTGTTCCCCTTTTTCTTCTAAGTCACCTGTAAATAGCCAATATGCTCCTCCCATCCATGCATACAACACAATCGAACCGTCGTTTGTCGTCTCTTCATTTCCAAATGGAGAGAGAATGTAAAATTGCGCTTTCCCAACCGCCCAACGATCGCCACTTTTCACTATTTGCACACGAGCGCCTTTTTTGCTCGCTTGCTCAATTAACGTTTGTTCCAAATCGTTTCGTTGTTGTTGCATACCAACCATCAATTTCCGGACACGAACTGCTTCGAATACATCGCCCGCATCTCCAATATGATCAAAATCTCCATGTGTTGCAATAAGCGCATCGATCGTACGCACACCTTTGGCCTTTAAGAACGGAACGAGCACATCTTCTCCGACACGAAATGACTGCTTTCGCTTTTTCCACAATTCATCGGCAAACGACATCGTTCCCCCGGTATCAATGATATAAATCGCCTTTCGATATGGAAGTTCAATGTATATACTATCTCCTTGTCCAACGTCTAGCATAACCACTTCCCCGCTCGGACGAAAAAACGGTGAAATGAAATGGATAATAATCACAAAAATAAACGAAAAACGAAAAAGATGCGCTCGCTTTTGTTGTTCAAATGAAAGGAACAAAAGACAGATGGAGAGAACATAAGCAACGATCAACAACGCTGGCGGACGACCGAGCGTAAGCATCAACGTATCGGAAAGTGAAGTCACAAGTTCATTCGAATGAGCGATGACTGCCGCCAATCCATATATGATTAACGGGCTAAGAAACGGGATACATATATGGACAAATAACGCTACAAACGAAAGCGGCAAAATAATAAACGAATAAAGCGGAACAAAGATGACATTTAACGGGATCGATAAAAGAGACACTTCGTAAAAATGATAAAGCAAAAGTGGTAATGTACTCATTTGTGCAATAAACGATGTCGCAAACAACTGTCGAATAACAGAGCGTTGATTTTGAATGAATGAGGAACAAATGATTAGCGCAAAACAAACGAGGAAAGATAATTGGAAGCCAAGATGAAACATCGTATACGGGTCTTTTGCTAATAAAACGAGGCAAGCGATGCTTAATGAATCGATTGTGCGCAGACGAGAAGAAGCGAGAAAAAAGCAACTCGTCATAATTGCAGCGCGCATGACTGACGGTGCAGCTCCTGCTAAAATGACGTACAGCGGAATGCATCCAAGCAATATCATCGTCGCTCGTTCCCTTGTTATACCGAGACGAATGAATAAATAAAAACAACCACCGACAAGCAACGTCATATGCAAGCCCGAAATCGCAAGCAGATGAATAAGCCCTAACTTTTGATAACTAGCGAGTACCGTTGGCTCTATATCGCTTCGTTCACCATAAATGAGCGCTTGCATAAACGCACTTACGTCATTTGGAAAGTGATGTTGAATGTAGCGAATACCGTCTTGACGAATCGTCTGAAGCCGTTCCATCCATGTGATGTTGGCGCGCATACAACGTTCGAGTGAAGTCGGACGAACAATCCAATGTATGCGTTGGTGAAATAAATAGCGGCGATAATTGAAGGCATACGGATTAGTCGGCAAAGAAGGCCGCTCAAGCATCCCTTGGAGTGAACACGTTGTCCCTATTTGCAGTTCGTCCCATTGTCGCTTTTCTTCTTCTGTACGGAGACGATAAATCAGTTGCAGCCGTTCATTTTGCCATTGAACGACCGTCTTAACTCGATCGCCGTCAATATAAATCGGAGCAATGAATCGCACAAAAAAGGTTGTCTCATTCCCCGAAAGTTTCGTCACATTATGCGCATCTACCCATTTGCTCCATAACGAGAAAAACAAATAACAGCACATGCACGCGAAAAATAACGCTCGCTTTCGCCAGAGTAAAAAGAAACTATACACAAATGACAACACAAAACAAACAGTTGATTTTGTTAACATAGACAAGACGGCCAAAATGGCCGCCATCGCCACGTAAACGATATCTCATCTCCCCTTTGCGTGCAAAAATGTCGGAATGGATTCCATATCAAACGGGACGTGCTTGACCGTTACGCCTGCTTGTTCGAACAACTGCAAAGCGAACGGGTGGTTTTTATAGTCGTTCGCATAATAAACAGCTTTTATCCCGCTTTGAATGATCGCCTTACAACATTGTAAACACGGAAAATGAGTGACGTATATTTCCGCCCCTTCTGTTGGCACACCAAACTTTGCACATTGTAAGATAGCGTTCATTTCTGCATGAATCGTGCGTACGCAATGATTGTCGATGACATAACATCCTTCATCAATACAATGCGCCCCACCTGCGATCGAACCGTTATATCCCCCAGCAATGATGCGCTTATCGCGCACAATGGTTGCCCCGACGGCTAGCCTTGTGCACGTGCTACGTAACGCTAACAAATGGCTTTGAGCCATAAAATATTGATCCCATGTAATTCGCTCCATCTACTTCTCCCCCCTTGTCCATTATGCCTTTAGTTTATCGTCAATTTTAGCGAACGACAATTTGTTCTTTTATTTTTTCAAGCGATTTCGAACCGATTCCACTCACATTCAACAAATCTTCGACTTTTTGAAACGGTCCATGTTCCTCACGATATGCAATAATGGCGGCTGCTTTCGCAGGTCCAATTCCTTGTAACGTTTGTAACTGTTCAATCGTTGCTGTGTTAATGTTGATTTTTCCACTTGAACTGCCCGTTTGACTCGTTGTTTCCACGATGATGTCTTCGCCTTTTTTCGGCACGTAAATGACCATTTCATCATACACTTTCATCGCCAAATTTACTTTCGTTTCATCTGCTTCTTCGGTTAGCCCTCCTGCCAGTTGAATGACATCGTGAATGCGGCTTTCCGGTGCCACTTCATATACTCCTGCTCGTTTGACGGCTCCTTTCACATCGACAACAACGGAGGCTTGTTCCTCTACTTGTTGTTCTTGTTGTTCTTGTTGTTCTTGTTGTTCTTGTTGTTCTTGCTGTTCTTCTTGTTCTACCTGCTCTAAAGAGAGCGGTTGTACGAGGGGGTCCTCTTGTTGTTGAATGATCCAAATGGTCGCTCCAATGACAATTAAGCCTACATACACCCAACGTTCATACGTTTTTATCCATTTCATGCTTTCACCCTTTCATAAAAAGGATCGTTGTCGCATACATATGACGTATAGTGGTGACGGATAAGGGGGGATACCGTTGAATATAGGATTTATTGGAACAGGAAATATGGGAACGATTTTAATTGAATCGTTCATGAACGGAAATGCCGTAAAACAAGAACAACTATTCATTACGAATCGCACGCTTGAAAAAGCGTACAATATACAAAAACGCTACCCAAACATCCATGTGATGCCGACGAATGAAGAAGTCGTAAAACACGCAACGATTGTTTTTATTTGCACGAAACCGTTGCATATGCCCGATGTTCTAAAGCAACTTCGCCCGCATTTGACCGATCATCATTGCATCGTATCGATTACGAGCCCCATTTCTGTGCAACAACTTGAATCGCTCGTGCCATGTAGCGTCGCTCGCGTCATTCCGAGCATTACAAATCGCGCACTCGCTGGAAGTACGTTAATTACGGTAAGTGAACGTTGCACAGAGGCGGATCGGACAACGATTGAACATTTATTCCGTTCCATTTCTCGTCCAATATACATAGACGAGCCTATTACGCGCATCGCTTCTGATTTGGCAAGTTGCGGCCCCGCTTTTTTTAGCTACTTAATTCAAAAATTTATTGACGCAGCGGTGCAACAAACACCCATTACAAGAGAACAAGCGACGACGTTAGCGACAGAAATGATCATCGGGCTAGGGGCATTGCTTGAACAACAATTGTATACGTTGCCGACATTGCAGGAAAAAGTGTGTGTGAAAGGTGGCATTACAGGAGCGGGCATTGAAGTGTTAGAAAAAGAAGTCGGAGATTTATTCGTTCACATTTTTCAAAAAACGCACGAAAAGTTTTATGAAGAAACAGAAAAGGTGCGCCAACAAATCGACAATATTCGTGATTAACAAAAAAAATCCTGCTTATTTGTTGAAGAAAAATCCCAAAAGTGAGGCACTTTTGGGATTTTATTTTTGCGCAACGAAAAAAATGCGCTCACTTTCATTTGTCGGCTGTTGCTCTGTGAAGTCGGCCCATACGTGCAACAAGCGAAATCCTGCATCTTTTAGCCACGTTTCGTATTGTGCCACATCGTACGTCCGCTGCACGTGTATTTCATCTACTCGCTCATATACACCTTCCTCTAGTTGAACGAAAAACGTCAGCTCATGTTCAACACTATACGGCCGTGAACCCGGGTAACAATTCCATATATAACTTACTTGTTCATCATTACTTGCAAACGTCTCTTTCTGCAAAAAGATATGCTCCATTTTAAATAAAGAATGAACATCAAATAAAAACAGTCCGCCCGGTCGCAATTGATCATATACGCGCGAAAACGTGGTGATGACGTCTTCATCTTCCAATAAATAATTGAGTGAGTCGCAAAAAATAACGATCGTATCGAACGGCTCAAACGGTCCGAAATGACGCATATCTTGTTGATAAAACAAAACATGAACCCCGCGCTCTTCTGCTTTCATTTGCGCAATAGTCAACATTTGTTCCGACAAATCGACACCAGTGGCGTCAAACCCTTTTTCCGCTAACCGAATCGCAAGTTCCCCTGTACCGCATCCGAGATCAAGCAGTCGTTTTCCATTGTGATACGAAGTAACCGTTCGTTCAACGAGGGCACACCACGCATCATATGGAGCATCGCTCATTAATTGATCATACCAACTCGCAAATCGTTCGTACGTCATGCCCCAAGATCACTCTCGATCCGCTCAAGCGGTGCGTCGCCCCATAAGCGTTCAAGATTGTAATATTCGCGGTCTTCTTTATGGAAAACGTGAACGACAACATCCCCTAAATCAACTAAAATCCAACGCGCCTCGTCAAATCCTTCAACACGTTTGACTACAACACCATGCTCTTCTGCTTTTTCTTTAATTTCACGCGCGATCGCTTGTACTTGTTTATCGGAATGACCGTGACAAATCATAAAGTAGTCAGCGACAAGCGAAATGCCTTTCATATTTAACGCTACGATGTTTTCGGCTTTTTTGTCATCCGCTGCTTGTACTGCAATACGTAAAATATCTCGTTCTGTCATGAAGAAACCTCCTTCAATTTTTTAGCTATATCATTATACGTATGGAACGTATCTGGGTAAATCGGTTCGCGTTTGTCCATTAAAAATTGGATCGTATTTTGAAGCGCTCGAAACAGCGCACGATCTAGATGTTCTCGCGCCAACACACGCACTTCGTCAACACCAGGAAACGAACGATTCGGCTCAATATAATCCGCAATATATACAATTTTCTCAAGCAGCGTCATATTTGGACGTCCTGATGTATGATAACGTATCGCTTGTAAAATGTCTTCATCTTGAATGCCGACTTCCGTTTGGACTAAATATGCCCCAACAGGCGCATGCCATAACTCTGGGCTATATGCTAACAAATCTTGGGGCATATGTTGTTCGATAATGATGCGCTTCATTTCTTCTTTTGTGCGGAATTTTGCATAGTCGTGAAAAATTGCCGCCAATTCCGCTTTTTGCACATCAGCTCCGTACAATTTCGCCAGTTCAATGGCTGTTTCCATCACGCCTAATGTATGAATATACCGTTGCTCTTTTAATTGTGTGCGCACGATCGCTAACGCTTCTTCACGTTTCATACAACCGATTCTCCTTTATATATAATTGAACCGCTTCCGGCAACAAATACGTGACACTTTTCCCACTTTGAATCCGCTCACGAATAAGCGAAGAAGAAACCGCAAACGTCGGCACATCCACTTCGATGATCGGATACGGTGTACGAAGAGAATAGCCAGGCCGTTTCACCCCGACAAATTGCACAAGCTGAACAAGTTCGTCAATTCGATACCAATTCGGTAAATATTCAACCATATCTCCACCGATAATAAAGTAAAACATCGTATCCGGATATCTTTGCTTCAACAAAACGATCGTATCGTACGTATATGATCGCTCTTTTCGTTCAAGCTCAATCGTTTCAACGCGAAAGTGCGGTTGATTCGCAATCGCCGCCCGCAACATATGAACGCGATGCACGTGATCCGTCACCTGTTTATCTTTATGAGGTGGAATGTAATTTGGCATAAACCATATTTCATCGAGCTGTAACTCCGTTCGTACATCATCCGCAATTAATAAATGTCCGTAATGAGGCGGATCAAACGTCCCACCTAAAATGCCCACTCTTTTCACTTCGTCTCTCCTATGTTGGTAATACAATTTGTTTATGTTCACGTGATTCTTTATACAACACGATCGTATGCCCAATCAGTTGGACGACTTCCGCCCCTGCACCTTCCGCTAATTGCTCTGCCACTACTTCTTTTTCTTCTTCGCAATTTTTTAATACACTCACTTTAATCAGCTCTCTTGCTTCAAGCGCATCGGCAATTTGCTTAATCATATTGTCATTGACGCCACCTTTTCCCACTTGGAAAATCGGTGTTAAATGATGAGCTAAAGAACGTAAAAATCGTTTTTGTTTTCCTGTTAACATGTTTTTCCTCCTAACTGTTGTATCACAAGTTGTTCCATTCGTTTCGTATTTGGAAAGATCCCTGTCCACTTTTCGAACGCTAGTGCACCTTGATAGACGAACATGCCTACACCGTTTTGCACGCGCGCCCCTTTTTCTTTTGCTTCTTGCAAAAATTTCGTCATGAGTGGATTGTAAATAATGTCGCTGACGATCGTCCCGGTTTTTAACGTTTGAAGGGAGATCGGCATCGTATCGACATGTGGGTACATACCGACAGACGTTGTATTAATGATGATGTCGTACGCTCCTAACCGTTCTTCTGCTTGTTCAAGCGAATACACAGCTGACCGTTCTTTTTGAATAAACGCCTCTGCCTTTTCCATCGTGCGATTACATACATCAATAGCAGCTGCTTCATGTTTTAAAAGAGTAAAATAAATGCCGCGTGCCGCTCCGCCTGCACCGATAATCAATATGCGTGCGCCAGATAATTCAATGTTCATTTGCTCGCATAACGCTCGGACAAATCCTTCACCATCTGTATTATAGCCAACCCATTTTCCATTTTCATTAACGACTGTGTTTACTGCCCCCATTTGCTTAGCCGTTTCATCAAGCTCATCCATATATTCCATCACCGCTGTCTTATGCGGGATCGTCACATTAAACCCAGCGCATTGTAACGCTTTTAAGCCTTGTACCGCCTCTTTTAACATATGCGGTTCGACGTGAAACGCATGATAATGCGCATCAATATGTAACGATTGAAACGCATCGTTATGCATAAGCGGCGACAACGAATGATGAACAGGACAGCCGATCAGCCCAAACAATTTCAACATCCTCTCCCCCTTTGTGTTAAATGAGCGACTTCCGCAACATGACACCAACGCCTTTTGGCGCATATGCGATGACTTGTGCCCCAGGCTCGTGACACGTCACCCAGCCAAGCCCTGAAAAAACGATATCTGTTTTTGGTTCTTTTAACGTAAAATGATGGGCGACAAGCGGTGGCAATTGCTCGCAATAGCTTTTGCGCGGCGGCTGCAACAATTCACCAAGATGTCTTTCATACAATTCATCGGCATGTTCACGTTTCGTTCGATGAATAAATAATTCATTCGACATATAACATACAAATGGACGTCTCCCACCACTTACATAATCTAATCGAGCAAGCCCACCAAAAAACAACGTCTGTTGTTCGTTCAATTGATATACTTTCGGCTTAATTTCTTTTTTCGGTGTAATGACTTTTAAATCTTTCTTGTCAACGAAATGCGCCATTTGATGATGGTTTATAATTCCCGGTGTATCATAAAGCGCTGAGCCATCATCGAGTGGAATTTCAATCATATCAAGCGTTGTCCCTGGAAAATATGATGTCGTAATGACATTTCCTTTACCCGTCGCTTCTTTAATAATACGGTTAATAAACGTTGATTTTCCAACGTTCGTACAACCGACAACATATACGTCTTTTCCGTTGCGATACTCGTCAATCGCCGTCATGACTTCCTTCATACCATATCCTTTATGTGCACTAACTAAAAAAACGTCACGCGGCTGTAAGCCAAGTTCTCGTGCAGTTTGTTTCATCCAACGCGTGACCTTTTCATGTTTGACGGACTTTGGCAACAAATCCACTTTATTGCCGACAAGTAACACATCTTTTTTTCCGACAAACCGATGCAACCCTGGCAACCAGCTTCCATTGAAATCGAAAATATCAACGATTTTCACGACAAGCCCATCTGCTTGTCCGATGCCGTGCAAAATGTTTAAAAAGTCGTCATCTGTTAATGATACGTCTTGCACTTCGTTGTAATGTTTTAACCGAAAACAACGTTGACAAATAATCGGATCGCGTTCAAGCGCTGAAGGAGGCGCATATCCAATTTTTTTTTCATCTTCTGTTTGAATCGTTACTCCACATCCAATACAAATGACTTGTTCACTCATTTCGATCACTCCCAATGAATCATACCTTTTTTTCGCATGACATTTAAAATTCTTCGTTCAATATTTCGATTCACACGCGTAAAAAAGCCGTCTGTTTGTGCAACAGGGACAACTAAAATCGTATGTAATCCGATCCGATTGCCGCCGAATACATCGGTAAGAAGCTGGTCACCGATGACGACAACCTCTTCTTTTTTCAGCTTCATATCGTGCAACGCTTGTTGAAACGCTCGCGTTAACGGCTTGCGCGCTTCGAAAATGAACGGAATGCCGAGCGGCTTCGCGAACGCTCCCACTCTTTTTTTATTGTTGTTTGACACGATTGTCACTTGAATGCCGCTTTGTTTCATTTGTTCAAACCAACTGACAACTTCCGGCGTCGCAAGCGGACGATCCCATTCAATTAACGTATTGTCTAAATCGGTAATAATCCCTTTTATTCCTTTTTGTTTCAAATGTTCTGGCGTAATCTCAAAAATACTTTTCGCATGTTCGTTTGGCAAAAAATATTTTAACATACTTCCTCCATCCTCCCCTGTTTTTTACATAAATAAACAAATTGTAAAATTTTTCGACAAAATCCAACATTTTTCACATCCTGTGGATAACTTTATACACATCATCCACACGCATTTTTCAACATTCCATCACCTTTATAAACAATAAATCCACAACTTATCCACCATCACATGTGGATAATCAGAACGATTGTTCTTATTTTCGATTTATGGTAAAGTGAAGATGAACCTACCATTATATGTATACCTTCATTCATGTATACGTTAAGGAGGCGAAAAAAATGAAATGTTTACCTGACGACTTATTAATTGAATCATACTACAAAGCGAAAGAATTGCAACTGAGCCCAGAGTTTATTCAACTGATCGAACGAGAAATTGTCTGCCGTCGTCTTCACCATAAGCTAAAGCAGTCATCATAAGTTCGGGCTCTCACTCGCTTTTTTCTTTTAGACCGAGGAGCCCGAGCCGTTGTCCCACTTTAACTTCTACCGGCGGAACAATTTGCTCATCTAACGTGAATACTCCTTTTTCGAACAACAATACGACCGTTGAGCCGAACGAAAAATATCCAATTTCTTCTCCTTTTTTGACGTAATCATGTTCGTGCGTCAGCTCAATGCTATTTACAAACATCGCTCCGACTTTCACAATTGCCGTATGCATACCATTTGTACACAGTTCGGTAATTCTTCTGTAATTTTTAGAAAGTGGAGCCTTGCCATATTTCAATCCAAGGCGGTTTACAGGGTATGACTTCCCACCGAGCTCCCACTGCTTCACTACCTCTCCACATATTGGACTATGAATACGATGATAGTGACTCGGACTTAAATACAAAATAATAAACGTACCGTGCAAATACTTTTCAGCGATGCGATCATCGCCAAGCATTTCACGTATAGAGTACGTTTTTCCTTTGACGATGATTTCTTTTTGATCCGTAATGATGCCAACATCTTCAACAACTGCGTCCACAGGGCTGACGACGCTATTCGGATGTTCATCAATTGGGCGAAGTCCTTCTTTCAGCGTACGGGTGAACAGTTGTTGTAGCGTTTCATATTCATGCAGCTTTTTTTCCATTTCTTCTTTATTAATTTTGTATACTTTCGCATAAGATGAAATGAATAACCGACTCCATTTCGATCGTGTGAACGAAGCGAGACATTTCGATGTCCATGCATGATTTGTCAATTCAATAAATAGTTGATATAACCATTTAACCAACGATTTCCCCCCCACAAGTAAAGAATATCCTTTACTAGTTTGCTTATTATCAATAAAATATTAGTAACCGAGTGATATTTTTGGCAAGTGGGTCAGCACGATTTCAATAAAGGAGTGAACTTATATGTTTTTATCCGACTATATTGATCATACCATTAAAAAACTTAAAGCGCATACGGCAAACGTATTGACGTTAACAAACTTAAGCTTAGGCGGTTTCGCGATTTTATTTGCGGTAAAAGGCCAGCTGAACGTCTCTGTATTATTTATCTTTTTAGCTGCACTTGCCGATCGTTTTGACGGAACAGTCGCTCGGAAGATGAATATCGAATCGGATCTAGGCAAACAATTGGACTCAATGAGTGATATTATATCATTTGGAGTGGCACCTGCACTATTGCTTTATCAAGGTTTATTGCACGAATTTGGCGCACCTGGTTCGTTCTTTACAATTTTTTATATCGGTTGTGGAGCATTTCGCCTTGCAAGATTTAATGTTACCGAAAGCAACGGGTATTTTATCGGCTTGCCGATTACAGCAGCAGGATGTTTATTGACGCTAAGCTACTTGACGATTCATTACTTCCCACCTTACGTCTTTATTTTTATTATTTTCACGCTTTCTCTTTTGATGGTTGGCTCATTTAGGCTAAGGAAAATTTAACCCTTGAAGGTTTCCTCTTCAAGGGTTTTTTCGTACAAATTTCCCTTTTCAAACATTCGGATAAATTATATGATAAACTTGGATTTATTTTTCATTCTACAACTAGAGGTGATACCATGGACCGTACGTCCTTAATCGGGCTCATTCTTGGCATTGTCGCTGTCGGTGCCGGAATGGTGTTTAAAGGAGTTAGCCCAGCTGTGCTCATTAACCCTGCGGCGATTTTAATCATTTTATTAGGGACAGCGGCCGCAGTGACAATCGCCTTTCCAACGAAAGAAATTTCGAAAGTGCCGAAATTATTTGGGGTTATTTTTAAAGAGTCAAAAACGCCAAAAATTGAAGAATTGATCCCACTTTTCGTTGAGTGGGCGAACATCGCTCGCCGCGAAGGATTGTTAGCGTTAGAAGCAAAAGTGGCTGAAATTGATGATCCGTTTTTGCGCAACGGATTAAGTTTAGCCATTGACGGACAGTCACAAGAATTTATTCGCGATGTCATGACGGAAGAAATCGAAGCGATGGAAGAACGTCATTTAGCGAATGCGACGATTTTTACACAAGCAGGAACGTATGCTCCTACACTTGGGGTACTTGGGGCCGTCGTTGGGTTAATCGCTGCCTTACAAGATATGTCTGATATTGAACGTCTCGGTCATGCGATTAGTGCGGCGTTCGTTGCGACACTTATGGGGATTTTCACCGGATACGTCCTTTGGCATCCATTTGCGAACAAATTAAAACGCAAATCGAAAGAAGAAATTAAAGTGCGGCAAGTAATGATCGAAGGGGTACTTTCCATTATTGAAGGACAAGCACCGCGGGCGATCGAACAAAAACTAGCTTCTTACTTGCCGATGAGCGAGCGTCAAAAACTTTTAGGGCAAGGAGCTCAAAATAATGGCGAAAAAGCATAAAAAACATCATCATGAAGAACATGTCGATGAGAGCTGGTTAATTCCGTACGCCGATTTATTGACGTTATTGCTTGCATTATTTATCGTATTATTTGCGAGCAGTCAAATTGACTCGAAAAAGTTTATGGAAATTGCGCGCGCCTTCAATAGCGTATTTACAGGCGGTACAGGAGCGTTGCAATATTTAAGCCCTATTGAGCGGGAAGAAATGGACTCTGTCATTAAAGACTCGCCAAATCAAAAACCGTACGTTAAAATTTCAAAAGAAGAATACGAGGAATTAAAAAAGATTCAAAGTAAATTTAACGAATACGTGAAAACGAGTCAATTAAGCGGTAAATTGTCTGTCGCCATGACTGAAGAAGGGCTGCTTGTCACCATCGCTAACGACGTATTGTTCGACTCAGGAAGTGCCGATATTAAACCGCAATATCGCGATGTCGCCAAAAAAATATCAAACTTGCTTGTCATGAATCCACCGCGCAACATCGTCATTAGCGGACATACGGACAACGTACCGATCAACAATGCGAAGTTTGCTTCAAACTGGGAATTAAGCGTCATGCGCGCCGTTAACTTTATGAAACTATTGCTTGAAAATACAAAATTAGACCCGCAACTATTTAGCGCAAAAGGATACGGTGAATTTAAACCGATCGCATCTAACGCAACAGCTGAAGGACGAGCGAAAAACCGACGGGTAGAAATTTTAATTATGCCGCAAGAACCGGCACAATAAAAGCGAGGGGATGCTCCCTCGCTTTTGTTCATCCTGTCAATATATCGCCATTCGGGTAACGAATATTTGTTTTTTTCGGCTTCGCAATCGAATAAACAAGCGTCAACGGGCCTAATTTTCCAAACAACATGACGCCGATGATCAGCATTTTTCCTACTGCTGACAAATGCGGAGTCATATTCATCGAAAGCCCAACGGTCCCAAATGCAGATACAACTTCAAATAAAAGAACTAAAAATGGAGCATCTTCGGTAAGCGTTAAAATCATCGTGACAAGGAAAATAAACAACATGCTCATCGATGCAATCGCTAACGCACGCAAAATGATTGTATGACGAATAGTACGCTGCCAAATGACCGTTTCTTCTTTCCCTTTTAAAAAGCTCACCACCGCAAAAACGATCACCGCAAATGTCGTCAGTTTAATTCCTCCACCTGTCGATGTACTTCCTGCCCCAACAAACATAAGGAAAATCATAAGCATCGCTGTCGGTTGTTCTAGTGAGCCAATATCAATCGTATTAAATCCTGCCGTTCTTGGTGTAATGCCTTGAAAGTACGCTGCCCATAGTTGTTCGCGAAACGGAAGCGAACCGAGCGTCTTCGGGTTATTATGTTCAAATAAAAAGATCGCAACAATCGCTAGAACGTTTACAATAAGCGTCATCACTAACATCAGCTTCGTATGGAGGGATAACTTTCTCCAACGGCGTTGGTACAATACATCAAATACGACTGTAAAACCGAGTCCCCCAACGATGATTAATAAAGTGATCGTCACGTTGACAATGGGATTGCCGACAAAGCGTGATAAATTGTCAGGCCATAACGCAAATCCAGCGTTATTGAACGCGGCGATCGTATGAAAAAGGCTGTAATATAGCCCTTTCGCCCATCCCATTTTCGGTACCCAATCAATAGCTAGCAAAATCACTCCAATACATTCCATAAACAAAGAAAATAACAGTAAATTGCGCGCCAAACGAATGACACCGCCAAGCGATGGCTGATTTAACGCTTCTTGCATCAACATGCGTTGCTTCATTCCGATTTTTTTTCCAAGCACAATGACGACGAGCACCGCAAACGTCATAATCCCAAGCCCACCAACTTGAATGAGCACCATTAAAACAATTTCTCCAAATAAGGTAAATGTAGATCCTGGATCAATCGGTGCTAATCCGGTTACCGTTGCGGCAGATGTCGATAAAAAGAACGCATCAAGCCAGCTAATGTCCTTCTCTGTTGCAATCGGCAACTTTAATAACACCCCACCGACAACAACGAGAAAAAGAAACATAATTGCTAACAACTGCGGTGGGTTGAGTTTTAACGGTTTTGTCATTCCTTTTTGCACGACTCATCCTTCCTTCACATCATGTTTTTATATTTCACGATTATATATCATTTTCTTCATTAAACAAAGAAGGAAAAAGAAAATAAAGTGTCCAAACACGAACAAGTTTTCTAATGCATATACATACATAAGCAACAAATGACCACCTGTGAGGTGAACGAACATGGGCACGATTTTTTCTGCGCTTGCTTTGTTTGTAAAAGAGCTCGTCTTTTTAGTTTCTTATGTAAAAAATAATGCCTTTCCACAACCGCTTGATGCAAAAGAGGAAGCGATGTATTTGAAACAGATGGCGGAAGGAGATGAACATGCTCGAAATAAGCTGATCGAACATAATTTACGTCTCGTCGCTCACATCGTGAAAAAGTTTGAAAACACAGGAGAAGATCCAGAAGATTTAATTTCAATTGGCACGATCGGGTTAATTAAAGCGATCGAAAGCTACTCAACCGGAAAAGGAACAAAGCTTGCCACGTATGCTGCCCGTTGTATCGAGAATGAGATTTTGATGCATCTTCGTTCGCTAAAAAAGACGAGAAAAGACGTTTCATTACATGACCCGATCGGGCAAGATCGCGATGGAAACGAAATTAGTTTATTGGATGTATTAAAATCGGAAGATGAAGATATTATCGATATGATCGAAAAAAGTAATGAGCTCGAAAACATCGCCCAACACTTACATGTACTTGACGATCGCGAACGCCAAGTGATTATTAGCCGCTTCGGTCTAAACATGCAACCGGAACGCACCCAGCGCGAAATCGCAAAAGAACTCGGCATCTCCCGCAGCTACGTTTCACGCATTGAAAAACGGGCGTTAATGAAGCTATATCACGAATGTTATAAACACGAGAAAGGGAAAAAAGAATCATAATAAAACAGGTGTCCTGCCAACCCAGGACACCTGTTTTATACACGAACTTGTCGTTTATGACGCATTCGTTTTTCGATGTAGTAAACTGGAACAATCACAACCGCCCAAAATGTGAAGTGTCCCAAAATAACAAACAACGGATGGCTGTTTCCATGCCGTTCTTTATATGGAAACTCTCCTTCACGAAACTTTTCAGGTGGTGGAAATGTTTCGCTCGCTTGTGCTACCTTTTGCTCAAACTTCGGCTTAAACGCCTCATTAGGCTTTACATTGGTTGCTAGCCACTGCATACTTCCTATAAATAACGCAAGAATAAGGACAGAAGTCACAATCGCCTTTTTGTTCCAATTTCCTTCTTTTGTTTTCAACATTTTCCGAAACACGCCCATAATCCATTGCCAATGCAATGCGATATGCACCCCAACAAGCAAAAGCGTCAATTTCGCAAACACATCATGTATCTCACGCAACGCATGATTTTCGCCACTAAGAAGATGTGGAAACACAACTTTCGAAATCAGAATACCTGTCACAATAATCCCCGTCATCGAAAGAAGCAATAATACATTTAGCAAAAAACTAAATCTCGTTTTCCCCGAAAGCGAACGATCGAATATTTTTTTCACCGTATGGACAACCTATTGATAGTTTAATCCAATATGCACAAGCACAGCGACACCAATCACTAATCCTGCCACTTCATGAAACAGTAAGCCATTAAACACTCGCGGATTCATCAACAACACAAACGTAATCGCCATCGATACGTCTAATATTATTTTTACAATGTTTTTCTTCAACACACATCCCCCCTGATTCACCATATCATGCACCATGTACTGTAAGTATACGAGTGAATGGTGAAAAGTAGGTGAAAAGGGGGAAGTTTTTGTCCAAATAAAACCTATCTATATGAGAGTATCGACTTTACATCCCACTACGTTCAGTTGAACTACCGCTAGGCTAAAGCCATAGCGGATTCCTACGAACACCGAAAGTTTTTTCGGTTATTTAGTAGGCGATCCCCACAGTTCCTGCGGTTAAGAAGCCTAATGGCTTCGTTTTTAATATTGATACTTGCGTTCACATCTCGGTCGTGATGAGTATGGCACACAGGACATTCCCATTCACGCAAAGCAAGATGTTTCACGTCTTTGTTTTGATAGCCACAGCACGAACAAAGCTGGCTAGACGGAAAGTTTTTTGCTACGGTTACGATCTGTTTCCCATACCATCTAGCTTTGTATTCGATCATGGCTTTAAACATTGACCAAGATACCTCTTGAATCGCTTTTGCAAGGTTATGATTTTTTAGCATATTAGCTATCGACAAATCTTCCATCCCGATGATGTCGTGGTTTTTGACAATCTCGGTGGAAATTTTGTGTAAGTAATCATGTCGTGCATTTGTCATTTTTTCGTGCAATCGTGCAACTTTTATTCGTTGCTTATTCCAATTCGAGCCACCTTTTTTTCGTCTGGAAAGAATACGTTGTGCTTTTGCTAGCTGTTCTTCTAGCTTACGAAGCCATTTCGGGTTGGCGTACTTTGTTCCATCAGAAAGAACGGCGAATTCCTTCAACCCAACATCGATGCCAACGGCTGAACCCGTTTTAGGCAACGCTTGCACGTCAGTTTCAACCAAAATGGACACAAAGTATTTCCCGCTCGGATTTCGTCTAATCGTAGCAGACAAGATACGCCCTTCTACTTCACGACTTTTAGCAAAACGAACAAGGCCAAGTTTAGGTAGCTTGATGTGTTGATCTAGCACAGCAATATTCCCATTTGTATGCTTAGTTGTATACGATTGCACAGCATTCTTTTTAGACTTAAAGCGCGGTTTGTCGTTTTGCTTTTTAAAAAAGCGATCGTACGCATCATCTAGATGTTTGAGTGAAGATTGAAGCGCAATGCTATCCACTTCTTTTAACCAAACGAATTGTTTCTTTAATTGCGTCAATTGAGAAGAACAAGCGTTGTAAGTTAATCCCTTGCCCGTTTGCTTATAAGCATCCTCCCATTTCGCTAAAAAATAGTTGAATACAAAACGCGAGCAACCGAATGTTTTCGCGATTAATACTTCTTGTTCTTTATTTGGATAGATGCGAAATTTGTATGCTTTGTTGACCAACATTGACTTCACCTCCTTCCACATGTTTTATGTGGATGAGACACATGTTCGTGCCTATCAAGCGCTACGTACGACATGGGCAGAAGTAGGAAATCAAAAACACGTGCCGAGCTACGGTCACCACGCCCACGTTTCTATTTTTGGCGCCGTCGATGTTCAACAAGGCGATGTGGTATTTCATCGCGCATCATCCGCCAATGCCGAAACGTTCCTCGACTTTTTGCGCCGATTGAAAGAGAAATATGCCGATCGATTCCTCGTGCTTGTGTTAGACAATGCGCGTATTCATCATGCCAAGATGGTGCAAGCCTTTCTTGATGGCGAGGAAGGCGATGCTTTTCATTTCATCTTTTTGCCACCGTATTCTCCACAGTTAAATCCGATTGAATGGCTGTGGAAATGGTTGAAAGATGAAGTGATTGCCAACGTTTTTCACAAGGATCAAAATGACATTGCCCAATCCATTACTCGCTTTGAACAGCACGTCTTACAGCACCCAGATGAGGTGTTACGCCGCATCGGGTGTGCTGCGTAAATCAGAGGTTAAAATGCCAATTTGGATGTATATAGAAAGTGAAGAGGGACAAGCACAATACCGCCAACGTCAAACTAACTAAGTACTATACAAACTTTTTACTGTAGAAGCGCTGACTAGTGACCAATACGAGTTTCAATTCCTCATAGGTACGATACAAACAGTGCAAAATTAATCGAAATCCGTGAAGATGAAAAAGGTTTCAATTCCTCATAGGTACGATACAAACGCCGACAACGAAGAAGGAAACGCACCATTTGAACCGTTTCAATTCCTCATAGGTACGATACAAACAATATTTCCGTGATACGAATGAATTATTCATTCTATTGTTTCAATTCCTCATAGGTACGATACAAACCAGGTTGATCTATTAAAGCGTTGTACTCGTATGCGTGTTTCAATTCCTCATAGGTACGATACAAACTCGATTCGTTGAGATTAACAACAACCCTTACGCTGTGGGGTTTCAATTCCTCATAGGTACGATACAAACTCTACTAACACCATTCTTTTTAACGGTGTCTCTTGTGCGGGTTTCAATTCCTCATAGGTACGATACAAACTTTCTTAATCCAATTAGGATACCTATCCAACATTTCCTCGTTTCAATTCCTCATAGGTACGATACAAACCAAGAACCGACATTTGAAAAACCATCCGAAACATTACGGAGTTTCAATTCCTCATAGGTACGATACAAACTGATGAGCACAAAAGAAGCAGCTGACCGTTGGGGAATGTTTCAATTCCTCATAGGTACGATACAAACAATTTGAAACGCGGAAATAAAGTCGTTTTACTTCGCGTAGTTTCAATTCCTCATAGGTACGATACAAACGCATAATAATAACCACTACTTTTATTTTTTAAAATCGCAGTTTCAATTCCTCATAGGTACGATACAAACGTATTTCGGCCATATAGAAATACAATTGAAAAGTTTGGTTTCAATTCCTCATAGGTACGATACAAACTGAACAAATTTGATCGTATCACAAATTTACTGCATTACTGTTTCAATTCCTCATAGGTACGATACAAACTATTGAAAGATTGCTCGGCATGTTCATCGCGAAGTTGTAGGTTTCAATTCCTCATAGGTACGATACAAACTGATCGCGAACAACATCAACAGCCACGCCCATTTCTTCGTTTCAATTCCTCATAGGTACGATACAAACTAAATAAGGAGGAGTTTGAAAATGAAGCTTAAAGTTTTGTTTCAATTCCTCATAGGTACGATACAAACTTCTGAAATCATCGTATCACCTCATTCGTCAACTTGCGAGTTTCAATTCCTCATAGGTACGATACAAACAGAAAAATAAGGAGTACCATAACCAGGACGGTAAAGTTTCAATTCCTCATAGGTACGATACAAACTCAATATACACTTGACCATTTTCATCAACCTTAAAGAAGTTTCAATTCCTCATAGGTACGATACAAACTCGAAACATCGAAATTGAGAAGAAGCGCGAAAGTATACTGCGTTTCAATTCCTCATAGGTACGATACAAACGAAAACAGGAGCAGAAAAATAATGAGTACCAGGACGGGTTTCAATTCCTCATAGGTACGATACAAACATCAGCGCATTATATTCGTATGCGTCAAACGCTTTGGGTTTCAATTCCTCATAGGTACGATACAAACTACCTTGACACTGGGACCCTGCTCCCTTTGGAAACCCGTTTCAATTCCTCATAGGTACGATACAAACTTGGCCGCGTTTCATGTTTGTAGCCGAAGTTGGTGACAAGTTTCAATTCCTCATAGGTACGATACAAACCCCAAAAAAGCGTTGATAAATCAACATATGGAAAAGCTATACAACTCTATTATATATCCATCCGAAAATTCAGTCAATACTCTGTATTTATTGATATCACTAAAAAATTCGCATAAAATAAACTGTCGTCGATCCCCCGGGGTTTTTGCACGATTGGAGGTCGACGACAGCTGTGAAATGTTTCACTTTTCTTTTATGATGCGGAACATGCCGAATCCTTGTGAGTTTCGTCCACCGATACCTACACGGTACAAAAACGTTAAATTTTCCGGAGAAGAAATGAGCTTATACCGCCCTTTCCACGCTGTAATGTAAAAGCCTTTAAAGCTCGTTACGACCCGATCGCATTTTCGAACATCGACAGGTTCGATGAGTAGCCGATCGCTTGGTGGAACACCGTAATATGCTTCATATTTGTTATAAAAATTCCGTTCTATTAAATGTGAAAACACTTCGTCGTCCGGATCAAAAAACTGTGTTTTTTTCTTTCCATCCAACGTCTCGTACGTGCTATATACCGTCATCGGTGACAACATATCTATTTCAATTTCACTCTGTTCAATCGTTCGCTTTTCCGTTTCAACTCGCTCAATGATGACACGTTGATCACCGATGTTTACATATGGCTGAAGCAACAAATACTCCCCTAACTGTTGCGTCAGTTCAAGAAGCACAGTGCCAATGTGCCATTGAAATGAATCAATAAATGTGATCATTTTCGTACGATGTTCAATATGATGATCACCAAACAGGCGACTAAAAGTGAACAACTTAAACGATCGTTTTTCTTTCTGAAATCCATGATCATGTAAAAAATGAGCAAATGCTTTATCACTTAGTGACTGATATATTAACCCTTGTAAATATTGCTGGTAATGAAGCGGAAGGGATACCGTTCCATCTGTTCCTCGCAATGTAATCGTTAATCGCATTCGTTTCTTCCCCTCTACAAAATAAATTCCTCTCCGCCTTTTTTCAAACCAAACTCTTCACGCTTCGAATATTTTTGTGTACGAAACGTGTAAAAAATAACAGAGTCCTCATTCGGATGCATAATGGCTTGTAGTTCAATTTTTAGCTTCTTATAATTTGCTTCTGATAGCTCCCCTTCAAACACAGAATTTTGTACCCAATGAAGATATTTACGGGCAATTTTTAACGCTTTCGCTACGCGCTTCTCATTAAAATCATAAACTAAAATAACAAACAAATCCATCACCTACCATTTTGCTGCGTACGGTTCGTACTCTTTTTCCCCTAACAAATGTTTCTGAATTTTATACAACTCAAGACGGATGAGTCGTCGATACGATACAGATTTTCCTAAATGACGATGTTGTACCGTCGTTTGCATCTTCTTTTCTAACTCGCTCACAAATATTTTTCTTCCTTCTTCTGACAATAATATACCGTCCGTTAGCTTATCGAAATGCTTTTTTACTAGCATTTTTTTGTTAATTAATGAAAAAATGAGACGATCAACAATAATAGGCTTAAATATTTCGGCAACATCTAGATGAAGTGAAAACCGCCGAAAATTCGTACTATGCAAAAAACCAATGCGGGGATCTAAGTACGTTTTGTATATTTCACTCAAACACATCGTATACACGATGGAATTTCCAAAGCTAATGAGTGCATTCAAGCGATTATGCGGTGGGCGCTTTGTTCTCTTTTCAAATACGAAATCAGGGTGACGAATAATCGTATCAAACGTACTATAATATTTTTCACGCACATGCCCTTCCAATGCCATCAATTGCCCGACCGATTGAGCGTCAGAAAGCAAAAGTGACTCCTTTTCGAAATCATGTAGTACGTTATCAAAAACATCCTTCGCCTCTAAACGAGAACGGTAATATTTTAGCACGCGACCCATTTGCTGGATCGATCCCTCAATAAATCGGCGCGCCAAATTTAAACGCTTCCTCCCATCCAAATAGTGCTCCGCTTGTTTTAAAATTACATGCCCCGCGTTCAAATGTTCGCGCGGATAAAACGAACCAACATAATAACCATAATGGTTAAAATAATGAACGATAATTTGCTTTTGTGAAGCAAACTCAAGAAAGCGCTTCGATACATCGACTTCTCCAAAAATGTATATATCACTTGTATTTTCAACAGGAATATACTTTTTTCGCCCTTCTGTTTCGAAATACAAGCTATGATCTTTGCGACGCAACTCACCATTTTGAAAGATGTACAATGTTCGTTTCATTTCATTCCTCCGCCCAACAATATTCTCGATACGCACATTTTGCACAAAATTGGATTTTCTTTGGTTTCGGTGGTACTGGCATACGCAAGATGCGCTGAATTTCCTTAACCGCCCGCTCTAGCTCCACCCTTGCTTCCTCCGTCCATTCAACCACTTCTTTTTTCCGTTCTTCTGGAAAAAGCAGCTCCCCCCTTGCCTCAATTCCCATTCGACGTAAGTAATCCAAGTAGTACAAAAGCTGCATAGTTGCACTTTTCATATATCGCGACGATTTTTTTACTTCTCCCACAACAAGTTGTCCATCTTCTTGACGAACGCGATCAATCACAATATTTCCAAATGATAACTCTTTTTTATTTCTCCGATAGTATATTTCCGAAATAAAACGCCCAAGATCAAGTGATTCATCTTCCTGATCAGGTGCGATTTGATGTTTCATCAACCAAACTTCACGATGACAAATGTAGTAATACCATATGTCTGTCCCAGTTACAGGCATGTTGTAGTCTTCCATATACACTCTCCTTTCTCAAATAATGCAATCAAATTGTTCATCGAAAGGAAAAGTTAGACCGAGCTTCGGATGGTATGCTTCTGTATCTTCTAGAAGCGGGATTTTTTTTTGTAAAAATTGTTCTTTGCTTGCAACTTTTAAAGCATATTTAATTGGAACATTAACAACAAACGCATGCACAAGAATCATAAAACGTTTTCTTTCTTCAAGCGATAAATGTTTTAGCCATGTTTGGTCTTGAAATCTTTCGTACAATTCCATGGGACAATGAACACCGTAATGCTTCATTAACCTCATAACATCCAGCGATACATGCTGTATGTACTCATCCCAATCCCAGTTTACAAATAGGGATAGCTTTAAATAACCTTTTCCGAAAGGTTCATACTCGCTAAGCTTGTTCCAATTCCCTTCATATGCTTCTTGGATCATTCTTTTTGTCGCCTCATAAGTGTTGTAAGTAAACATTTTTTCGTAATATTTTTGAACGACTGAAGTAAGCTCAAACTCCGTCCATATTTCTTTTTCCATTAAAATTTCATCCGTTATACTTGTTAAAAAACGATCGTAAATTGGATGTCGCGTATCCTTCTCTCCTTCACGATAAAATGGCATTATCCAAAATAATCCTTTTTCTTTTTCTAAGTGTCGATTAACCCGCCCCGCTGCCTGAACAATAGAAGGTAAAATCGCATTCGCTCGAACAACTGTTTCAAAACTCACGTCTACACCAGCTTCAATAATTTGCGTGGATATAACTGTTGTCGGCAATTGCTCTAGTAAACGAGACTGGATTTGTTTAATGACTGCTTGTTTATGAATCGGAATCATGAGTCCATGAAGAAGATAAACATTTGTTTCTAACGATTTGAGCTCTTTATAAACTCGATATGCATCTTCAATCGTATTCAAAATCATCGCCTTTGATTGACTACTGCATTTTGTTAAAAACATGGCAGCTTGTTTTTCATCCATTTTTTCTGTTCGCTTCACTACGTAACGATTATGCGCCTCAACTGCTTGCACAGTTAATGAAACCGGTGGCTTTGACAGTCCGTACTGAAAAGGTGGCATCGTAGCCGATAGGAAAATAACACGCAAATCATAACGTTCTGCCATCGCCTCCAATCCCAACAAAAACACATTCCAGCCCTCTGGTTGAAATATTTGCGGTTCATCAATAATGATGACGCTTTTCTCTAAAAAGCTTCGACGCAATGTATGTTGAGCTCTTTTTGGAAACATTGCCCTCGTCCACTGTTGAAAGCTTGTGCATACAATTCCATTAGCCCACGATTCAATTGCGAGTGAGAGCCGATCTTCATCATCTGCTAGTGAAAGTCGTTTTTTATCCTCTTTCAGCATAGATAGCGAATGATGTTCCAATACATTTTGATTTAATGCTTCCTCTATCGTTTTAGCTGTTTGTTCAATAATAGATAAATACGGTGCTATATAAATTATTTTTTTATAATCGTACGTTTTGAGCATTTCAAGTGCCAAATGTAAGGAAGCAATTGTCTTACCGTAACCAGTAGGCATATTTACCGTGTAAAAACGAGAAGAATGATTACGTCGCCACTCATCAATAATTTTTTCCTTCGCTTGTTGACGCGCAGATGACATAGGATGTGAAGTTTTTTTGGCACAATATTTTTGTAAATGAACGAACGATTCATCACGTTGCCAAACAGGTATAATTGTTGGGCAGATGCTTTTTACATCGAACCGATCTCCTGAAATGAGTGCTGTCGTATAATGTCGCCATCGTTGTATTTCGCTCATCCAGTACCGGTAATGACTCTCTTGGTAAGATGTGTCTAATTGTTGTAAAACTTCTTCAACAATCTCATCGACTCTCCAAACCCATTCAGACAATTGTTCCTTTTGAACATATAAATGTGGAATATACTTGTTCAAAAAAGCAACATATCCATCTACATCGATTTTTTCCCACTCGTATTGTTTTACCCAATTTATGTAACTTAAAGTATGAAGATCGCTATGGTGGTCAGCGATGTCACGCAATAGCCAAAGCCATTCACGGCAATACTTCTCCCAAACTTTCTCTTTTTCTAAATACTGATAAGCTAAATAAGAAAAGAGAAAGGCGCTGCTCGGAGCATGAGCAGGCCCTTTTGTACCAATTCCTCTAATGTAAGTTTGCCAGTCAATATGTGCTTTTGTCATATCGTGACATAATCCTGCTAAAATGAGCAATACTTTAATATGCGGATCATCTGCCCAATTCTTCATCCATTCACAAACGTTTGTTAAATGACTTTCTAACGTATACTTCCTGTTTTGATCATCAGGACGAGCAATACATTCTGAAAATGGGATTAAATAAGACATACATATCCCCCTAAGTGAGAAATCAATGAAAATCCATCTTCTTTATAATCCTTTTTCACTTGTATCGTCATTGGTTTCCCATTTTTTTCATATAAAAAACTTAAAGAATGGGAAAATGTACGCTTGCCTTGATAGTACCGCAAAAATCCTCCTGCACGACACAAATGTTTTTCATTTTCAAACTCAATATGCTCGACAATGGAAGTAGGCACGACAGATAGTATGTCAATCATTTCTGTTGTTAGGACAGCTTCATTGACAGTAAAAACTTCTACGTTAAATGGTTTTGTCAAAGCATACGCCACACCTAAATAAGTATGATACGTGCAGTGATCTGCCTTTAACTTCTCCGCGAGCGCATCCACATATTCCTCTCCTGCGTAAAAAATACGATAATGCGGAGAAACAATGAGCTCAATCGTTGTCGGTCGATTAAATTGCTTCCCATCTTCTTTACCAAACATAGATAGCTGTTGAGAAATGGTACGAACCGGCGACATGATTTGAATGCCAATTTGATCGTTTGTTTGGAAATCTTCTACTCCAATAATTGCTCCAATTAACCCTTTAGCAGCAGTAATAGACATAAAAGGATACGTTAAATGCGTAGCTGTCGTATCTGGTCTGCGGAAATGGGCAACATGGCCTTTTACTTCGAATGAAACTACTTTCATTTTGTTCACCGCTTTACCATAAAGGTTGCTCGTAAGCTGACGTATTTCCTATTACATGTAAACGATCATCTCTCCATATGCGAACATTGTGTATTTTATGATTGTACTTTTCAATAACATGTAAGAGATTGCTGACATCAAGTTGAACTTCTTTTAATGAAGAAGGACGCTTTCCATCTTTTCTCCATACATCTCCTTCTGGCAAGAGAGTAATATAATCTTCTAAGTAACCAATTCGGAAAAAAGGGTCGTTGTACTCGATATGAACGAGAAAAAGAGGTTGTTGCTGTCCTCGTCCACGTGCTTGACGATGCAACGTCCCGCGCCATAATGCTCTCAGTAACAACTCTTGGTCTTCTGGTGTCATATGAGAATGTTCTGCGTTTTTGGCGTTAATCACCCCTGACATTGCAAAAACAGCAAATGGAACAATGTACGATGTCCAAATCGTCCCTTGCGTTTTTCCTTGTTCCTCGTTTCCTTTTGCATCTACCTTCTCATCAGAACTAGGCATGACGACCGTTCCTTGAACATACTGACTATCGACAGGATGAAGCGAATGAGCCCATCCAAACTGAACAGGACCTGTTAAATGAAACTTCGGTGTAACAGAGTATACGATTCCAAACGTCCTCGCATCAAAACTATGCTCGAGCAAAACAGATTTCATATCTTGTTTCGCCTCTTTTTCCTTACCAACTTGACCTACAATCCATTGCGCAAGACTTTGTCGGCCTAATAATTTTCCTTTTTCATTCATTCTTTCCTGCACAAAAATGTAGTTACGCTTCGATGATCCGCCGTCTTTTTCTTCCTCCAGCACATAATCGCGAACATCACGTTTTATACTCACATCACTTAACGAAATTCGTCCATCTTCTTCTGGGAATATTCGTCGCACATCACTGTCTTGAAGTGGATCACGATTAGGAATTCCGTCTTTTACAGATTTAACAAATAAAATTTCTCCATTACGAATGCTCATATTTGGATCCTCCTATTCTTTTGCTACTTGATCATACATTAAATATCCAGACCAAAAAGCTGTCATCATGTGTTCTTTTTTATTGGCTAGCCATCCTTCCTCCTTCGCACGAAGAAACCCAATCAATACATACGCCAATGTTGTTCGAAAGTTTTCTTTGATTCCTAAATCCCATTGCCTTGCCAACTCTTCACAACGAATCAACCCATTTTTCCAAATCATTTCTGGATTTAACTTACTACCAAATTTCATCACTCGGTGGTTTATAAAATCCTTTTTCGTTTTTGCTCCGTATGACCTTGAAAATTGTCGCAACGCTAGCCCAGATACAAACCCTAACGATTCTGGTGATGTTAAATCGTTAGCCGTTATCGTTCCTTCATGATATTTTGTAGCTAGCACAAGAAAATCTTGCAACGTTATCCCCTCCCTTTGATCGTTTAACACAATTTGATAATAAACGTCTAAAAAATACATAAAGCTATAATAAAAGACAAGCTCTTGACGCATAGAAAATATTTGCTGTTTATTTGCTAATTCCGTTAACTTTCGAGCAACCACCTGACAAATGCGCTCCATTCGAATCGGTTGTCGATGAAATACAGATTGCATACTACTCCAAACGTACCCCGGACCATATGCGTTCGCTAGCATCGCTGGCAAAGAAGAGAGTCGAACATCTTCTTTGTTCTCGTCCCGATCTAGTCCAAACAACTCACGTATCGAAAATAGTTCCGAACGGTTCAACCTTTTTAAAATTTGTTGCACTTTACTTGCGACACTAGGGATAACGTCATCAATAACTGCGCGAATATGCACATCCCCTCTCGATAAATCCCCAGAATAATATAAAAGCATGAGACGATAGTCATCCGTACTTTCTGGAACGATAATCCCATCTAATGCTGCCAACAGTTTCATATGTAGCGCTTCTCTGCTATGCTCCTCTTTTTTTAGAATCCGCCTATATTTTTTGAATAACTGTTTAACTTCACCATCATGTAAAGGAAGTATGAGGGGAACACCAAAAATTTTTTCAAAACTAGATGACTTCATTTTCTTTTTCGCTTCTACGTTTGTATGAGGGGAAAATATCTCTTTTAACGTCGCGTTGGATAACGATACAGTTAGTTGTTTTAAAAGCTGAGCACCATATAAAAATGCTTCGTATGAGTGGCGATCCACCTTAATTCCTCTCGTCCACTCTTTATCCCCCCAATAAATCGACTTCGGTGCTTCCCATGTCGAAGATAACCATAACCATGATTTGTTATAAATCGATACAACTTCTGTTTCTATTTTGTTTGTAAACGTTGAAACTTGATTTATGTCTCTTCCCAGTGTTTTTGCCTCATCTAAACGTGCCGAGATAATTGCTTCTATCAACATTTTCCCATCCAAATACACAGACTTGTCCGTCTCAATACGACTATCTCCGATTTTTATATATCGTTGCGGATCTAGCTGTTGGGAGGCGTATTGATAAGCAGGAAATAAAGGATTTACAATCATGAGGATTCCTAGCTGCTTCTCCTCATAAACAAACGTTGCTACTTGTCGTGACAATAAATCAGCAATTTTCTTCGCATAGGAAAACTTCTGCTCATTATCCATATGTCGCATACAAAGTGTTCTTTCAAAACGAGGAAAAAGCATTTCTTTTGCAAATTCACCGCTGTTTTTAAGCATTTTTATGTGGCGATCATACATTAAGTAACATGGCAGCGCATATGAGCCTTGGGCATTTAGCGGATTCCCACCATTAGGATAAATGATAGGAAAGGCAACGTTTTTAGCTCTATCAACAACAAACGTTTCTTTTTTACCTTCCTTCACCTTTTCTCCTATTCTCATCAAACGAACGTTCACTTGTTCCTCTATGCATTCCACAACCCAGACGTGCTCAAAAAAATTCTTGCAAGCTTCATTATCTACATCCGTTAACAAACGAATACGCTCCGTTAAAGGTAAATCACTACTCACAAGCGACTCGCCTACTCGAACAACTGCTTCTGCTAGCAAAATCACACCTCGTTTCTAAATAAACTAACCTACCATAAAATACGACATAAAAGGAATATATTCCTTCTAAATTAATATAACTCTTTGAAATAAGTAACATAAAAACAGAGGTTGAGGATAGCTGACCAGCGCTCTAAAAAATAAAAAGGATTAGTAGGAAATTAAGGAAACTACCCCTAACACAAAACATTACAAAGTAAATATAAAACTGATCACAATGGCAAACTCCTCATAGGTACGATACAAACTTGTAAATATGGTATGAAAAAGTTGAACAAATGTCGTGTTTCAATTCCTCATAGGTACGATACAAACTGAATTGTATAGGTTTTATAAATGGTCGAAGATGTTGTTTCAATTCCTCATAGGTACGATACAAACCGGCAAGACAGGCTTGTCTAGCCTCCCGCTTCGACTGGTTTCAATTCCTCATAGGTACGATACAAACTCAAGTGGAGCCAATTGCGTCTCTCGAAATCAAAGGCTTGTTTCAATTCCTCATAGGTACGATACAAACCTAAATTCAACTTATCAGATGTCATCAACGGGGCGCCGTTTCAATTCCTCATAGGTACGATACAAACCAGGCACAAAACAAAACCGGGCGCGTCAATAACTGAGTGGTTTCAATTCCTCATAGGTACGATACAAACGCCAGTATTATTACATGCTAAAAGCTCATGAACTCCTGTTTCAATTCCTCATAGGTACGATACAAACTTTCCGGCAATACAATGCGCTTCCAGCATTCTCTTCCGGTTTCAATTCCTCATAGGTACGATACAAACCTCATGTTAATATGGGAGTAACTCCATCAGGACAAGATGAGTTTCAATTCCTCATAGGTACGATACAAACCTCCAGCCGCGATACACGCTGTTGGAGTCGTTCAAGAGTTTCAATTCCTCATAGGTACGATACAAACAGCGAAATACACAGCAGAGGAAATTGTGGCGTTTGTCTAGTTTCAATTCCTCATAGGTACGATACAAACTTCAATTCCTAGGGCTTTAGCAATAATATGCGCTTGGAGTTTCAATTCCTCATAGGTACGATACAAACACATGAAGGGCGGACTAGAGTTCGGGAGATACAGAAATTGTTTCAATTCCTCATAGGTACGATACAAACTAAGACTAATTGATTAGGATTCGTTTTATCACGAAAAAGTTTCAATTCCTCATAGGTACGATACAAACTTACCCGAATCACCGACTTTCGATCGTCACATACAAGTTTCAATTCCTCATAGGTACGATACAAACTGTTTAGAGATTGTTGATGATACATATAAACAATACAGTGGTTTCAATTCCTCATAGGTACGATACAAACCTTCCGAGCGGATTGCGGTACACGTTTTTTTACAGCTAGTTTCAATTCCTCATAGGTACGATACAAACGCATGCGGATATGGTAGTCGATTTTATTCGTCTGAAACAAGTTTCAATTCCTCATAGGTACGATACAAACGGTGTGGATCCGTTTGCGTTTGTGCGTTGGCACTATGAGTTTCAATTCCTCATAGGTACGATACAAACTTTAACGGTCATTGGCTCTGTTTTGGCTGGGATTGGTGGTTTCAATTCCTCATAGGTACGATACAAACTCCTCAACCGTATCTTGATCCACTTGATACCCTTCTGGTTTCAATTCCTCATAGGTACGATACAAACCAGTTGGAACATGATATACCCCCCATTTTTTTAAAAGTTTCAATTCCTCATAGGTACGATACAAACTCTCGAACCCGAATGAACAGCAGCAGGAGAAGTCCGTTTCAATTCCTCATAGGTACGATACAAACCAGCAAGCTCCAACTTATAATCTTTCCCGTGTAATCTCCGTTTCAATTCCTCATAGGTACGATACAAACTTTTTGCTACACATAATCATATCAATATGATCGCGAAGTTTCAATTCCTCATAGGTACGATACAAACCGGGAAATTGGTGATACACGACCCGCGATTGTTTAATGGTTTCAATTCCTCATAGGTACGATACAAACCGTTCGCGTGATTTTGTTATTCTTTTTTCGTCTGTTGCGTGTTTCAATTCCTCATAGGTACGATACAAACCGGAAAGGAGCGAGCGACTTGTATAACCTATTTTTTGTTTCAATTCCTCATAGGTACGATACAAACTTTTATCATGAAGCATTGACAGAAGCGCAAAACGCGTTTCAATTCCTCATAGGTACGATACAAACCGAGGCGCGCGGGGGGAAAAACGCTCCCGCGCACCTCGGGTTTCAATTCCTCATAGGTACGATACAAACCCCAAAAAAGCGTTGATAAATCAACATATGGAAAAGCTATACAACTCTATTATATATCCATCCGAAAATTCAGTCAATACTCTGTATTTATTGATATCACTAAAAAATTCGCATAAAATAAACTGTCGTCGATCCCCCGGGGTTTTTGCACGATTGGAGGTCGACGACAGTTGTGAATAAATTCACAATAAGTAGATTTTACAGTACTTTACTTATGATACGTTCAAATTCAATATAAATATGGTACACTTCGTCAAATAAATTCAAATCACCTTGTACATATGTGCATGAATTCTTATTTTTGTTTTCTATATTTACCCAAACAAGACGATCTCTAGAGCGAATTTCATAGCATATTCTTACATAATCACGATGAATAATATGAACTCCAAAATGGTAGTTAATGATTAAATAGCGAGCAAATTCATCGACTTGATTGTCCTTTATTTTTTTCATCGGAAACAAGCGGACAAGTAAAGGATAAATGTCATCCATAGCATCAATCATCTCCACAGATGTACAACAGAAAAATTTATTGTAATGGCACTTTATTCCACCAACTTTTCTCTCTTTCGTCCCGATCTCTAATATAAAATGATATGGGTGATCTTTTCTGGAATATATAACTAAATCGTAAGCGTGCAACTTCTTTTCAATTTCATGAAACAAATCATCAGGACATTGAGGGGCTTTTGGGATGATATCGCTCATCTTTCACCTCACAAACGTATTGTGCAATTTGGGAACGCTGTTTTTTCGCAAAATCAAATGACTCTTCGATAAAAAACGTTACCTTTTTTCCCTCTTGCACAAGTTTCTTCGGAAAACGTACATCAGATGTTTTAAAATAAATTTTTTGCTTATTGCCATATTCAATAAACCCTGCTTTTCCATTCGGAAGAAGCTTGCAAATCGTTCCTTCGTGTCGTGGTATCATTCGCTCAATGAGATGAAGCCAAAACTGCTCTAGCGTTCGACGAATATTTGTTGGTAGCTCATATTTCGTGCACATGCACTCATACAGTTTTTTTGTTTTTTCATCCATATGGAAATTATTTTTATTATATATTTCCGCGATGTAAGCAATGTGTGTAAACGCCATATACTCCTCACTTTCAACAAGCCATTCATACATCATTGCATATAACTTTCCACATTTCGTCGGTTCAGCATCACGACTTAAGCAGGCTTTCGCTCCATAATACAATGCTTTCTGTCGCTCTCCTATGTTTTCATAACACTCCGCTATTTCCCGATACATAAACCATGTTGGATGTTTAAGTAACAATTCTTCATATATGCGAACCGCATCGGTCATTTCTCCAAGAAAGCACAAAGAACGCGCTTTTAATCGTAAAAGCCAAACGTCGTTATGATAATGCCAAGAAACCTTTTCTTTTAAAGCCTCGTCTACGATTTTTATACATTGTGTATATTCCTTTAATTCAAACTGAAGCTTTGCTGTTTTCATGACCCACTTTTCGTATGGGGATGGAAACGACTGTTCTCCATTTTTATAAGCATCTTTGCTTAACGAAAATCCTTGAAGACGCTGTAAATAAGCTGAGGCTATCTCCTTATTTGCGTTTTGTTTTGCTAGTAAATAGTCCACGTGTTGCAAATAAATATAACTGTATTCCCCGCGATTCATCTCCTCTAATATACGATCAATGTATCTGATTGTCGCTATATATTTTTCTTCTGGAATATGTTTTTCATTGTAAAAGCGACGAATAATATGCTTATATACTTTAGGAACGAGACTCCGAATAAGATATGCATTTTTCGGAAAGTACTCTAACCCTTTTTTTAGCACGCTCATGCATTCCAAGTGGTATTCACGTTCTGATAAATGTTTTGACAGTTTCAAATAATCATATTTGCTCAATGAACTAGCTTTTTCACAAAACTGTTTTTTTGCTTCCTGTAAATTTCCAGAATCAATGAGTTTCATCATCTCATCAAGTTGACTGACCATACAAAAAACATACCCTTTCTGAAAAATTAATCAAACAAGTTTAATTGCTCAACTATCTTGGAACTAAGTATCGGCTTACTACTTTGTTTATTATCTTCAAGTAGCTCACACTTTTTGTTTTCAATGTTTTGTATAATATAAGGCAGATCACTTGAAGTCTTTAAAGGGATAGCATCTTCTTCTAATAGTTTAAAAATTCCACGAGTTGCTGGAACATCCTCAGTTGGAACAGGACAAAACAATAAGCGATTTTGTTTGCGAGCAAATTGAATCGTGTTTTGTGTTCCCCCTTTGATATCTGTCTGTACTGGACAAACAGCTAAAGACAATCCACTTTGAATACGGTCTCTTTGTACAAATGCGGCTCGAAATGCTGGGGATCCAATTGCTTGCTCAGATATAAGTACCCCCCCATTTTCAATAATTCGGTGTGCTAAATTGGTATTTTCTTTTGGGAAAATTGAATGAAGACCACCTGCTAAAACAGCAATTGTTTTACCTTTTGCATCTAATGCGCCGATATGAGCTTCTGTATCAATTCCTACGGCTAGTCCACTAACAATTCCGTACCCGTTGTCAACAAATATTTCCGCAATCCTTCGTGCAAACTTTTTCCCGATTTCCGTTGGATGGCGTGTGCCTACGATGGCAATATGATTAGATATCCGTAATAAATCAATATTTCCTTTGCAGTAAAGAGCAATCGGAGGATCACCTAGCTTTTTCAATAATTTTGGGTAATACTTGTCTCCAATTGTAATGACGTGTATATCTTGCTTTTGATGATTCCGTATTACTTCTTGTGCTTGCTTTATATATTCTTTCATTATTTTTTCATGAAATAAAACATCTAAAATATCTTTATTTTTAATCACTTTCATTAATATATGCTTTTGTTCATCATCATAAAAATAATTTTCCGTTAACTGTGGTATCGTATCATATATATTCTTTATTCTCTTTGCTCCAAGACCCCGAACAAATGTAAAAGCTAACCATAATGTTTGCATGACGTTCCCCTTTTCTTATCTTCATTTCGTTTTTCCGAGTGCAAGTTTTGTCACATATAAGGCACCTGCTTCAAGAAGTAACTGTTCCCCTGCCCGAAGGGAACTTCCTGATGTTGTAACATCATCTAAAAGGAGTACATGCTTTCCCACAATTTTTTCTCGCTGAAAAACTTTCATCGTTTGCACATGTGACTGTATATTTCTTTCTCCACCATAAGAACTTTTCTCACGGCTTTTCCATCTAACAAGACAATCCGTGCCATCTATCCCTTTCTCTTGTGCAATAAATTGAGCAATTTTACGTATGCCTGTCAAAATATTACGATGATCCGAAGAAGGAAAGCAACATATTACGATTTCGTCTGAAACAAGAGGAGATATGCGCTCGGAAAAATAAGCAATATCCGCCTGCTTTCGCCCCTTTACACCTAATATACGCATAGAGTATTCATCTTCATATTTTTCGTTTGAAAGGTAATTGCATATAAAAAAATTTTCATTTCCTTTGTCATAGTAAAAATGCTGCTTTAGATCATTTTCGAATTGTACAATTTTTTCTACTTGATTTAAAAGAGGGATAGCTTTACCAGTTTTTTCACTACACATTTTTAACCAATGATGAGCAATATGCAATTTCATTCGTGAAAACGGAGTTCGTAATTTCATCTTTGCAAAAAAATATTGTGCTGGGGCGTAATCCATATGAGCAGCAACACGATAAAAATGTTTTGCTTTCTCCCATTTATTTTCCTGCTCAAACAATTGACCAAGTTCAAAAACAGCCTCTGGTATCATCTTCATCACAGCACCATATAACAAATCACGTATATTTTTCCCTTCATAAAGGAGATGAGGGTTTTTACGTAACACCTTCGCAAGATAATATTGTGCAAGTCCATGTCCGTGGTCGCTCGCCTCGTTAAGATATCGGAAATATCCCCAACTATTTCCCTTTTGTTTTTCTTCTAATGCCTGCTCAAAACATTCTCGAGCTATTTTCTGCATATGTTTCTCCTCAGTTAATGTATATTGTAAATCCGAAAAATTTTTAATGATTAAATGAGGCATATAAACAAGTAATTGCTCGACTTCACTATATGTATTCGCATATGCCACAGATGTACAGCCTGCTGCTTTCGCTGCTGCAATATCAGTCGGTTCATTTCCAACGTATATGCAATGTTCAATATGAACATTCATATGTTGAGCACAACGAAATAAAGGGTCTGGATATGGTTTATTTTTCTGATTTTTTTCATAGGAAATAAGTGCATCATAACGAATACCGTGATGTTTTAAAAGCGGCTCAGCATATATGTATGGAGCATTTGTAACAATTCCAATTTTTTTATTTTGAATGCTTTGTAATAACAGATGCACATGAGGATTAACACGAGTAAGGTGAAAATGTCTTATGCACTCGTGCCATGATCTTTTTTCCCTCCATGTCTCTATGGCAGAGGTATCTACTAATGTACCATCAAGATCAAACATCAATGCTTCGTATCCCATAAACATATCCCCTTAAAAAATCCCCATCACTAGGGAATCATATTACATAAATCTGCAAAATTGCCACCGCATCTCTATAAGAGAGCGATGGCATGTCATGATAACTATTCTAGCAATGCACGAACGGCTTGCACCTTCTCGTATTGCCTTTTTCGTTTCGGTTTTACGTTCCATTCGCCAATTTTTTCCCAATATGCTTGTAATGCTCGGGCAGCTTCTTTATTTTTTGTTTCAATGACTTGTTTATATAACTCGGATTTACTTTTTTGCTGGTCTTGTTCGTTTGTTGTTAATCGTTCAATTTCTTTCACTAATCGTTCTTCCGGCGACAAAGAAGCGAGGTACTGTTCTTCTTTTTGTTGCTGTTGTTTTTGCATCTCGCTTTCGATTTGCTCTTTCGCTTGCTTCATAAGCGGAAGAAACTCTTGTTCTGTCACGTCGCGTACGTTACGAAAATAGCCATATCCTGACGATGTTTTTGAACCAATCCCTAATTCCTCAAGTGCTCGCATCGTCCACTCCGTTGCTTTTTTTAATAGCTTCTCTGCCTGTTGATGCTCACGATGTAAACAAGATAAATAAATGTCGACGTCTGTCACTTTCACTGTAAAAAACGAAACAGGTGTCGGAGATTGATCATCTGTCGGCATACCTTTTGTTTCATAGTACTTCTTCATATGCACCGTCATTACTTCTGGAACGAGTTGCAACCCATTCACTAAGTAAACGTCGTAAAACTGCACGCAACCTCGTCGTTGCTGTGTACCGAAAATCGCTGTTGCTTCATTAGACTGTTCGATTGCGGCTTCTTTTCCTTCCCCGTACGCTTCGATCCACCATTGCCGCACGACACCTTTTAAACTTGACGCTGGAATGTATGGAATCCCGTACGTTGGATGAATCGTTAGCGACGTTTCGCGAACGTGACCGGCACCGAGCCCGTGAACCATTTTTCCGACAGGCGTAGCTTTGAGCTTCCGAACAGATGCGATATGCGCAAAAGAAACAAACGAACGCTCACGATGAAGAAGTGCTTGTTTCGCCACTTGTTGAACGTCTGGATGGATGGATACGACAGGAAGACGTTTCGCTACTTTATAGCAACCTTTTTTCTCATCAAACTCATGAGATAGCCCATAATGTAAACGATAAGCTAAATGAGTTAGTTGCTGATCGTTTGCAGCGCGAAAAATCGCATGCGTGTCTTTCGGAAGAAAATATTTTTCTTCTGTGTGACGCTTGTTCATAAGTTCACTCTCCTTGCTTTGCCATGCCGTCTGCAAACTTACGCATCCAGTTTAACAACGCTAATGCTTCCATCGTCCATGCGCGATATTCAGCACTTGATAAACTAATCACTACCTCGACAAACTCTTTATCTTTGAATTTGTCTTTATACTTTTCTTTTAACCAATCTCGCAATGTGCTATAAATCGCATCATATTCTTTCCCTTTTTGAAAACAAAAAGCAAGCGCTTGTCCAAAGCCGTTCACTTGAATAAGCGAAGGCATTTTTTTCACATAAGACCGATACGCCTTAAAATCTTTCACTCCGCCTTCTTTCGCTTTTTTTACTGCCTCAAACGCAAATGTAGCACGGCCATTTTCAATTCCAACACGTGTCGTTTTCATCCCTCTCACACCCCTAGCCAAATCGTTCTCATCATTCCGCGTCCTAATGTGCTATTTCCACCTAATTGAAATACTTCTGGGAACTTACGCTCACCTACTAAGTACGTATAAATTTGTTTGTCATCTTTTAAGTGCTCATCTTTTTTACGTGGATTACCAACATATAAAAAACTATAAAAAATTGTTTCTGGGGGCACGTTTTCTTCGTACCAAAGCGCCCCTTCGTCCACTGTTCCTGTTTCGTCATTAATTTTAATGCGCGCATTGACTTCTGTTGACAATTGAACAAAGTCAGCAAAATCATCATCGGACAACACAACGAGGCGATCGACAATAGGAATGCATACATGCACCCCGAGCCATTGTTCAATTCGTTGAGCGATCGCTTTTGTATTTTCATCCACTTGAACAGAAAACGTATATTCTTCGAGCACGAGTTCACTTTTTCCAACAAGCAGTTTCGTTGTGCTGCACGTATTTTCTTTCGGAACAGGGAGAGCAAGGGCGTCTTTTTTATGCATACTCATCTCATAGTTCCAACGTTGAATCACTTGTGGGCATGTCACCCAAGCGAAAACACCGCGCATCGATTTGACAGGGAAAAGAAGGATGCGTGCATCACTTAACGCGGTAGCACTTGCAACTGTATTATTGTCGTCACCTTTTTCTCCACCGAAAATGAGTTCTAGTTTTTTTTCTTCATCTTTGTTTCCATTTGCAGAAAGCTTCATATGGTAACGAAGCGCTCCTTTCAACGAAGAACTTTCGATTTTCGGAAATCCTGTATGTTTTTCGCGTTGGATCGGTAAGTCGACTAACCCAATTTCACTTCCGCTTCCTGCATGAACAGATGTAACTGCGTGCAATAAAAATGGTTGTACAATTGAATACATGTTATAACTCCTCCTTGCTTTCATTTGCGCTTGTAATCGTAGCGAAACCGAATCCTTCGTGTGCGTTTTCATCCGTAAAATGCATACCGTTTGCTAGTTCCATAAGATGCGGAATATGTTCTTCACTGTCGATTTCCACGTAGATGACAGAACCTGCTGGAATCATCGGCATGCGCTCTTTCGGACGGTGACGAACGATATCCCAGCCACCGTAAAGCTCTGAACGTCCGATTGCGCCTGCTAGCCACTTCACCTTGAGTCCATTCGGTAACGTTACATATTCTCCGTCAAATTGGCGCGGGCGAGTGCCACCTGCGAAAATTGCAGGGGAAAGAAATACGATTTTCGCTTTTTTCGTTTGACGAATGCGACTTGCTATTTTTTCTTTTTCCTTTTCATTCCACAATGAGAACGAATCATTTTGTTGCTGCACGACCCATGGACGATTTTCTCCACCGATGCGCGCAAACGAAACGTTTGAAAAATCAGGGGCGTTCTCAACATATGCCGCAAGCTCCCATCCATCGTGAAAACGGTAATGCGTCGCACGATATAGTTGGCCTTTCTCTGTTATCCGAGCATACGTGTTAAGCTGGATGCCCACTTTTTCTTCCGGAATAACGATGGAAGATAACGAGATAATGTCTGTCATTTCTCTTCCATCTAGCAACGCTTGTTTCCAATGTGTCATGCTTACACAATGATGTTTCGCGTCTTTCGTCTTCGCTCGTTTTGTCGCAATTAAACGCCACGGATTTGAAACGGATGATAGCCCGTTATCTTTTGATAGTTGAAGAGAGTGAGCTGATAGTTTACCATCTTCTTCGATCAATTGATAATCAAGCGGTAGCGGCAAAAACGGCTCATTTCGGTATAGCGTGCAATATTGGAGACGAAACTCTCCGTAATTCTCTGGTGTCCCCATCCACAGACGCACCTGTTCATTCGTCCCTTGTGCAAATTCGTCAAACGACGCATGAGCATGAATGTACGCTGCGCGCAACGCACCGTAAACGGTGCTTGGACGCGGTGGAAACATCGATTCCATCACCGTATGCTCCCCTGCTTCTGTCACGTGATGTGTTTTGAAAAAAAACGTGTCAATTGGTTGTAACGACAATCTCACTTTTTCTCCCCCTCCTTCCTTCTAAAAAACGTCAACATCTTTAACAAATATAAAAAGTCATATCCTGTTTTTGCTACGTCGTGCAATTTCATTAAATCTTCGACGTATGGACGAACATCGACATGTTTAGCTCCTTCACGCTTCGAGCGGTGTAATAAACGATAAAGCTCGAGACGAAGCATATCGTTTTCCTTCCACTTTCCTCCTTGCTCTAATAACGGGGAAAATGCCTCTAAAAAGCGATAAATAAACGTCGATGATAATGTCGTATGAAGCAAGTCGACGAATTTTAGTAATAATTGCGACGTTGTTTCATGTTCAATTTTCCATGGCAACACCGTTTCTAAAATCTCTCCTGCTCCCATATAAATCGAAAGAGCGAGCGCATCTTTTTCTTTTCGGTAGCTTTTCGCCTTTTTCTCTAATTTGCGCACCCCATCAAGCAACATATGTAGTGGTGCTTTTTTATGCCCGATAATCACGCCAAACGAAGCGGTTGCTTCCTTGCCAAGTCCCTTTTCTTGATCGCTAAACGCAAAGCGTAACTGTTCTGCGATTATTAACGCTTTGTCAACAGGGACAAACGCAAGCACATCATCTCCGCCCGCATAAACGAGCTTGCCATCATGTTTTTCGACAATATGCGGAACATGTTGTTGCGCAAAACGCGCAAGTTTTTCACTCACTTCACTATACGCACGTTCTTTGTCGCCGCTAAACAATTTTCCCATGTTGTCTCCATCCATCATAATGATGGCATAATAGTTTCCGTGACCGATGTCCAATACAGAAGGGAATGAGCGGAATTTCGCTCCTGCTTGTTTAAACTTCTCCTCAAAATAAGAGCGAGCTGCGCGTTTTCCTAAACAAACGCCACATAAAAACTCTGAATCTTTAATTTTTCCTGTTTGTTTTTCTTCGTTTTCTCTGTACTCGTAAGCGCGTCTACTCCACGTCTTAACTAACTTTTGCTTAATCGTACCGTACCGATCATTCGGATGAATGTCATCAAGACAAAGCGCCTCTCGTTCTTTACAAACCGTGCAAACGAAACTTGTTTGCGGCACATATTCAAACGTTTTTTCGTTTTTTAACGCTCCAAGGCGTTTCTCTGCCTGCTCTCGCACCTTGTTAAATGGTTCATCTCCATACGGTTCAATCACCCAATATATTTCTAAAAATGAGAGAATTTGCTTTTCGGTTAAGCGCTTTAATTTTTCTTTTTCTTCGTCGCTTAAAGAATGAAACACTTCTTCGATCGCTTGAAAACAAAAGTCCGTAAAAATGTTGCGTACGCTTTGTTCCACTTCCTTTAACCGAGCGTATACTTGCTCTGCACTTCCTTGGACGATCGTAGTAAAACGGTTCGGAATGGATGCAATATGAAAGTTTTTTACATTTGGCTTATTTAACTCTTCTTTCGAAACTTTCGGAAATACCATTTCCGTTGTTTCATCCATTTGATACAACACTTTCATCGCTTCCCGTGCTAAATAAGAAAGAATGTAACTTCCGCTCCATAAATCCTCTGTTCTTCGCGCGGAAGCAATAAATGACTGCACAGGACCAATTGTAAAAATCACGACATGGCGGTTCGTCATAATTTCACCCCGACTATTTTCAAAAACTCGTCTCGTTGACGCTCATAGTTTTTATTCGTATATCGTTCATCATTTGCTTTCACTTCTGTAATAATTGGATAGTATAAGTCGCCCATTTTTCTTACGGTGCACCACAACGGAGAAGCCCATTTTTTCGGGAATGACGCCCATTTTTTCTGGCTCACACACCCAAGATCCCCACGACCGTTCGCTTCGTGCGACGCTTTCCCAAACTTGACTAATATACTTTGTGGAGATTTCTCTCCCTTTCCGACCCAAACGGCCGACAATACCGGATAGCTTGTTTTTACATCCCTTTTTCGCTTTACTACACATCCTTCATGGGAAAACGTAAACGCATCACTTACGCGCAACTGTTGAAGAATTTGTTGTAAGCTATGCGAAAATTGAGCAACGCTTTCCCATTGGTGCTCTGCCCATTGCATTGCACCAAATCCGCGCCGCGCCCGCTGTCCCATGCCAGCGAGATGAAGCATATATTGCACATACAAATCATACGTGTGCACGAGCTGTTCGTGTCGGTTGCGCGCTTGCATCGTTATCGTTACAGAGCAGCCGCTCGGAATCGCTGGAACAGCAGTCCCTTGTTTATGCGGAAGAACATTTTCTTTTTTGGCGCTCACCATCTTTTTTTCTAGCACAAAAGCAACAGGTGATTTTTGTTTGTTGATCATCGTTCCGCCAAACAACGTCTCTTCCTTTTTTAGCAACGTTTCATTGTTATTTTCTTCTTGAAGTGTTCGCCACCAATACCGCAACACACCGCGCCATGATGCGATGCGAAATTCCGCCTGTTGCTTCGGATTCGCCCCATGCATGGCGAGGGGGGTAATTAGTTCCATATCATATGACCGTTTGCAAATGGCTGAATGATTCATTATCTTTCCCCTCACTTAATTGTGTTTCCGAGAATAAGATGCGTAACGTCTTGAAATTCATCATATGCTTCGTACAGTCCGACACCTTTCTCTGCTTCCCGTTCGTATTGCTTATGATCAAACCATAAATAGTTAGCATATAACTGATCTTCAGCTTCATCGTACTGATAGGCGAGACGGAATACTTTTCCTGTGATCGATTTATACAAATGAAACTTTACTTTTCTTTGATCAATTTTTTCAAATTCTTTCTCATGTTGTAAGTCTGGAATGATTCTTTCTGCATACTTTAGCTTTTTTACAAGTTCTTTTATTTGATCTATGGAGAACTGTTTATCTTTTTCTATCATTTTTATCACTTGTTTCGTAGCGAAATACTTCGTTTCAAATAAATGTTTATATCTCTCATGTTCTAGCAGAAATTCGCCAAAAGGTGTTAAATATACGTACCCTTCTTCTTGTTGAAAGATGGATGAATACGTTGAAATGACTTGATGTTCTCGATACGACAATTCATCCATATGTATGGCATCTACGCGACATCGTCTTAAAAGATCGATATGTTGCTGAACAAAACGATCATCTAAATGAATAGGGATAGGTGGAATTTCATGAATGATTTGACTATTTTCGTATAAATAAGCTGTCGGGTAGCCTAAAAATGAACCGACGATGTAGCCAAGTGCCGTCATGATTTTGTATCCACCAAGTGGGGCGAAGCATGTCGAAGACGGCTCGCCTTGCGAAAGCTTTTCACTCACTTTTTGCATATATTCCCCTAATATTCGATTCATTTGCTTTGGCTCACTAACGTCAATATCGACGTATGAGGAACCGACAGAGGCAGAAAAATGCTCTTCAAACAACCGTTGCAGCAATTGCTCGACAATATTCCCACCAACCGTATTTGTTAGCACAAGTTCCACACGAGGAAATTTCCCGAGTTTTCCTCGCTTTCTCAGCTCGTACATCATCGAATATTCAGCGCTGACAGAATTCGGTTCTCGTTCCGCTTCCGCAACATACATTTTCGTTTGATCAATCCACTTTGATATAACTTCACGAGTCTCATCATCAATTTGTCGTTTGCTCAACAACTCAGAAAATTCTCTTTTTCCAATACACAATAACTGTAAAAGCTCTGATGTTTTTTTCGCAAATACATTCTTTTCTGATAATGATAATAACGACACACCACATGTCATGACGATCGTTTGATACATTGCTTTTCCCTCATCTTTCAACAATCATTTGTTCTCCAAGCACGTATGGGTTTGCTTGTTGCTCGTTTACAGGTCTTCGGTCGACTTGTGCAACATATTGGACATGTTCGCCTTTTTCTTTTAACTTTGCTGCTATTTGTTGAACAACATATTGCATCGCCGTCGTACCACCTGTTAAATTCACAACAAAGCGCACACGATTGTCCGTTTCTATTGTATGAACGAACTGCTCCATATACGTTTGCCAACAATTGAAATCTGTATACGGATCTTCCATCACTACCACGTGAACGTTCCCATGAAAGTTGGCTTGTTGACAAACATCGTTCACTTGCTTCGCACTTTCTTTGGATGTTAATAGCCATATCGCTTGTGGTTGATTGTGCACAATAGCACTATAAAGCAATCCCTTACTTAGTCCTAGTGGAGTAATTAAAATGGTTTCGTTCGGTTCTCCCTTTATCGTTTGTTCTTCATGCCATGTTCTAAATTCTTTCCACAGCTGTTCATTTTCTAAAAACTGAAATAACTTGTAAGATTTAATTTCTTCTTCGTAGAAACGATAAAAAGCTTTCGGTGGAACATGGTCTGTTCGGAAGCTAAAATGACCGAGATCGTTGCGATAATCTGTCAAACGATTAAGCTTTTCAGCAAGCTCTTTCAACAATGGATTGCGTAACTGTTTCTTTTTTTGTTGTTTTAACAATGTAGTAAGCAGTCGCTCGCCTTTTTTCCGTATTGGATCGTTGCGAAATTCACGATCATCTGGCATCGGTCCAATTTCGCCAAGTACATGTTCTAATATGAGGGAGACAACCATCTCTCGCAACATAATGAAACAATGGGAAAGTAAGTGGTGATCGCCATACCAAATTGCTAAATCGTAGTATGTATGCAACCGCGACTGTTTCGGGGCGATACATTGAATATAGTTCACAAGCTGATGAAAAATGTAGCGGACAGGCGGCACGAACTGTCCAATTTCTTTTGCTAATTGCTCTTGTTGCAATATGTTTTCCGATTTCGCAAATAGTTGGGTAAACGACTTAATTCGTCCTGTCCTTAAATACGCACTAATATCGTTAACATAGTTGCCAAAGCGCTTTAGTTCATTTACTGCTATTTTTTGTTTTCGAAGCTGATTATGTAATGATTCAAGCAATGAACCAAGCGTTTTCGCATCACCAAACGCCATCAATTCATTTGCTGCCCGCTGCCATTCAGGAAGGTGGTGAACAAAAGGAGTTAAATCAAACGTCGGAGCAACAACGACTTCTTGTCCATTGATGTACTCTGCTTTTCTTGCTTCAAACGCTCCATAATATACCCCAGCAATATGTACTTGTTTCACGAATTTCAAATATTGCAAACTAATTGTTCCAACGAGCGGCAACGTCCGAAATCCGTGCGTAATATCAAGGACGATTTCATCATGTTCATACACATGATCAGCAATAACAGAAAAAATATTCCATAAATCTTCTTCTGTTTGCCCATCGGGAATGCATACAGCATGCACTTTCTTTTCATCTACGCCGTATCGGTTTAATTCGTCAAGCAACGGTGCTTCGTTTTTCTCTCGTGCCCCATCTGTCATAAATACGTATATTTCACCTGGTTGCAGTTCTTGAATAAGGACAGATAGAAAAAACTTTGCTGTATGCACACGCTCCCGAAAACGATACGTTGTTTCACGATAGTCATTCGCGCCGAGAAATGTTAGTAGTTTCATCCCTTATCCACCTTTTCAAAAAATATCCTCATATTACTGATGATACAAACGAACTAGTTTTTGCGCAATACTTTTCTGAAAGTTGTAACAAAAAAATAAAAGCAGGGCATAAACATCCCTGCTTTTCAATACAAAAAACGCTATTCCTCATAGGTACGATACAAATTTTATCTAGCAGGAGGCAACATTGTGATTCCATTATTTCAATTCCTCATAGGTACGATACAAACGGCAAAAGCTCTTTATTACGGAAATAGCGTAGCTGTTGAGTTTCAATTCCTCATAGGTACGATACAAACTTCGGTTCTCCAGCAATACGAACCGTTCCTGCATGGGGTTTCAATTCCTCATAGGTACGATACAAACCCATCTCCGCATCGAGCTTTTCAAAGTCCACCACAGAAAGTTTCAATTCCTCATAGGTACGATACAAACCCGCCAAGTAAAATCCTTCAACGATCGAAAAGCATTCTGGTTTCAATTCCTCATAGGTACGATACAAACTTCAAAACGGGAAACCGTCTGCTATAATGACAGTATGTTTCAATTCCTCATAGGTACGATACAAACCCCGCCATTTCCAACGCTTCCTCAGCTTTACGCTCAAGTTTCAATTCCTCATAGGTACGATACAAACATCGAGGTGGTTTCAGAATCATATGTGAAAATCGGATTGAGTTTCAATTCCTCATAGGTACGATACAAACATTTTGATCGACTTTAAAAAATACTTGTTCCACCATACTGTTTCAATTCCTCATAGGTACGATACAAACAAACCTTCGACAGCGCGAAAAACCAAATTTCCATTATCAAGTTTCAATTCCTCATAGGTACGATACAAACCCTTCACGCGCTCGCCAAGATCACTCTCGAAATCAGTTTCAATTCCTCATAGGTACGATACAAACTAATTTGCCTGTCAATCATACGATCAGCTTGACACAGTTTCAATTCCTCATAGGTACGATACAAACCATGACCAGAATGGTAAATAAACTCACTTTTCGAGCAGTTTCAATTCCTCATAGGTACGATACAAACTTCCGCTCCGCTCCAGCCTTTCGCGGCAAAGCCGCTGTTTCAATTCCTCATAGGTACGATACAAACCCCAAAAAAGCGTTGATATATCAACACATGGAAAAGCTATACAACATCATTATACATACATTTGAAAATTCAGTCAATAGTCTATGTCCGTTGATACAGCTAAAAAATTCGCATAAAATAAACTGTCGTCGATCCCCCGGGGTTTTTGCATGATTGGAGGTCGACGACAGTTGTGAAGTTTATCACAAATAAATTTTATTAAAAACAGTCTCCTGTTTAGAGACTGTTTTATGCTTCGGCGTTCACTTCCGCGATAATAACAAAACCGATGACAGCTGTAATGACTAGACCTGTAATCATCCACATCATCGTTTATTCCCCCTTTACCCATTTTCTTTTATTTTACATGTTTTTTCTTTGTACGAAAACAGGGGAATTTACTGTTCATTGTCTAATTTGCGCAAATATGTGTTGGCGCGGTGAGAGAAAATGATCGATGCAAGCATAAGTACGAATACACCTCCGATTACGAGCGGGCGCTTTGTTGCATCGATCGCTTCTGGAATGAGTGTGCCGATGTATAAAAAGGCGCTAACAGCAAATAAAACGAGACTATATGCTTTATAGTCGCGCGCTTTTCCTAACCAATTTTGCTTTTGTTCGTCCAAACCGATCGCCCCCTTTCCTCTTTTCAATGTATCATAGGAGCGGAGAAAGGGGGCGATGTAATTTATGCCAAAGCTTGTGCTAAATCTTCAATTAAATCATCCGCATCTTCTAAGCCAACAGAAATGCGAATAAGTCCGTCCGTAATGCCGAGTTCAGCACGACGCTCTTTCGGAATGGAGGCGTGCGTCATTTTTGCAGGGAGGGAAATTAAACTTTCCACCGCTCCTAAACTTTCCGCTAGCGTAAAGTAGCGGACGCGCGTCAACACTTGTTCTGCTTTTTCGGCGCTCCCAACGTCAAATGATACCATGCCGCCAAAGCCGCGCATTTGTTTTTTCGCTACGTCATGATTTGGGTGTGACGGAAGCCCAGGGTAATACACGCGTGTAACAACTGGATGATTCGTTAAAAATTCAACAATTTTTCTTGTATTTTCCTCATGTTCTTCCATGCGAATGCCAAGCGTCTTCATGCCACGCATTAATAACCATGAATCTTGCGGACCGAGAATGCCACCTGTCGAGTTTTGGATGAAGTGCAAGTCGGTCGCAAGTTGTTCGCTATTAACGACGACAAGCCCTGCGACAACGTCGCTATGACCACCTAAATATTTTGTTGCGCTATGAATGACGATATCTGCACCAAGCGCAATTGGCGTTTGCCAATATGGTGTGCTAAACGTGTTATCGACGATCGTTAGTAGTCCGTGACGTTTCGCAAGCGCGGATGCCCCTTGTATATCGGTAATTTTCAATAGCGGATTCGTTGGCGTTTCAATATAAATCGCCTTCGTGTTTTGTTGAATGTGCGCTTCAATGTTTGCTAGGTCGCTCGTATCGACAAATGTCGATGCAATGCCAAGACGGTTCAACACTTTCGTCATGATGCGGTATGTGCCACCATATACGTCATCTGTTAAAATGACGTGATCGCCGCTATTGAACAACATCATGACGGCAGTAATGGCTGCCATGCCTGAACTGAACGCAAAGCCAGCATATCCTTCTTCCACATCTTTAATAAGCTCCTCTAGTGCATGCCGCGTTGGGTTGCCTGTGCGTGAATATTCATATCCTTTATGCACGCCGACCGCTTCATGTTTATATGTGCTCACTTGATAAATCGGAACCGAGACGGCTCCTGTATGCACATCCCCAGCAATGCCACCATGAATCAATTTCGTTTTTCTTCTCACGTTACATCCCGCCTTCGTAAATGTTTTTACTTAAATACCGTTCGCTACTATCTGGAAAAACAACGACAATGTTCGTTCCTTCTTTCGCCTGTTCTGCTTCGAGTAAGGCCGCATGAAACGCCGCACCAGATGAACTACCGACAAGCAATCCCTCTTTTTGCGCAAGCTCTTTAACACGACGAAACGCATCATCATCTAAAATCGTATGGATGGCATCAAAATAACTCGTATCCATATATGACGGTAAAAATTCCATGCCGATGCCTTCGGTGCGATGTGAACCCGGTGCTCCACCGTTTAAAATCGAGCCTTCTGGTTCAACGATGACCGTTTTTATCCGCGCATTTTTCTCTTTTAGAAATTTCGCCGTCCCCATAAATGTGCCGCCTGATCCAGCACCAGCAACGAAAACATCAATTTGTCCGTCCAGTTGCTCCCAAATTTCTGGTCCGAGCGTTTTATAATACGTGCGTGGGTTAGCTGGATTTTCAAACTGTTGTGGGCAATAGGAGTTTGGAATTTCAGCGGCGAGCTCTTTCGCTTTCCGAATCGCCCCTGCCATTCCTTCGCTCGTTGGCGTATTGATGATGGTTGCGCCAAGTGCACGCATGAGTTGTTGTTTTTCGATGCTGAACTTTTCGGGGACGCAAAAAATGACGCGAATGTTTTTTCCGATCGCCGCAAGCGCAAGACCGATCCCTGTATTGCCTGCCGTCGGCTCGATAATCGTTCCACCTTCTTTTAACTTGCCTGTCGCTAGCGCATCGTTTAACAATTCTTGACCGAGACGATCTTTGACGCTTCCGCCCGGGTTAAAATATTCCAATTTCGCAAATATGCGCACCCCTTTTGGCAGCGGAAATTGCGTAATTTCAACGATTGGCGTATGGCCGATCAATTCATGCACGTTTTTCGCTACTTTCATGTTGTGACCTCCCAAAAGATGAAAAGAAGGAGAGGATGCCTCTCCCTATTTATTTAATTCATTCACGAAACTTACGCAAGGAAGCCCCTGCCTTTAGGCACGGGGAGGAATTGCACCTTATGCAAGTTCCGCCACCCCCTTTCCATAAGCATATCCGTCAAATCGCTGAATGACTTGGACATATCTATAATTTATTCCTTGTGCGATACGCTTTCCGTCCTTACCTTTAATATCGAAACTTCCAGTCTTTCTACATGCGACTTCGCCAAACCAAACGCCTTGATATTTCCCTTTTGGTACGTTGGCTTTAACCATGTCCCCTGTTTGAAAACCAAAGAAATATTTTTGTCTTGCAAGATAACCTCTTGGGAAGCCATATCTGTCTAGGTTTGTGCGTGAACGACTGCCACGCCCTTTTGCCTTGATAAATAACACTTCTTTTGTTTTGAAATGCAATTGGAGTGGCGTGCTTTTTCCCACGCAACAAGCGTCAAAATAGTGAATTTTCGGTAGTCCTAATCGTATTCGATTCATTTTCGTTCGTGCGCCTGTTCCACACTCTACTTCGCATCCGCTTTGTTTTAACACTTCATACACTTTCCATCGAGTGGCATTCACTACACTTGCGTCTTTTAGCGTTTTTTTGACCATTTCTTGAATATGTGGATACCCGAATTCTTCTGCTGTCTTACTTCCTTTGCGCTGATTACAGTCATGACAGGCAAGACATAGGTTATCCACTCGGTCTGTTCCACCTCTCGATTTTGGAATGATATGCTCCACTTCAAGTGGAACATTTTCTTTTCCGCAATAACAACACTTCCGCCCAAACTTTTCAAGCAAATACTCCCGTACTTCATATCCTTGTAGCGTACCTTGTTGATACTCTACACCATTGATTTCAGGATTTCGCATGAGTTGCGTGTCAAACTTTGCGTTCTCGTACGATATATGCTCAATCGGACATATCTTCCTTAAACGTTCCACCCATGTTTTGATATTTTGCATACGACTCTCTAACGATGGTGGCAACCATCCCTCCTTTCGCTTGCGGTTCAGAAAGCGTGGTTTTCTGTATCTTGTTTTTCGATTTCGTCTTGCTCGACGAAAAGCACGCCTTTTATCTATTCTTTCCTTGATGTCTGTGCGATGGTCAAGTTGCCCTAACCATACCACTTCTTGTCCTCGCAAAATCGCTAATCCTGTATGCCTGCTTCCATAGTCGATTTTTAGCCGATATGTTGCTTTAATTTCTGATTCGTCTACTGATTTTTTCAAGATGATGGTAAATGGAAATCGCCTGTAAATCGCCGCCTTCCCTTGTTTCAACAGCTTTCTTGCAACTGCTTCGTGACAAGGAGCAAGCGGACGTTTGTTTGTGTCTAACACAAAAACCATAGGGTTCTCCCCTTTCCTCTGCATAAAGCAGGTCATATTCTCCTCGACCATGTTATAGATGCTTGTTATGTGCAAGACACTAGCGCTACCCACCACGCTTGTTTAACCTTGCACGACAGAGGAACGGGCTGGAGAAGCACCCGAACGTGTCATGACATCTATAACGTAGGCTCTGTTTCAAGCCTTGGTCTGGTCAACATGGGGCTTACGAGCCCATGACTTTAGTCATTGGGTTGTTGACCATTAATTGCACAAGTTCAGATGAGTGAAGAGCTGCTTTTTGTAAAAATTGTTCAAACGATACGTTCGACTCTTTACCAGCGATGTCTGATAACGCGCGAATGACGACAAACGGGACGCCAAATTGGTGGCATACTTGCGCAATCGCAGCCGCTTCCATTTCCACAGCATATAAATCAGGAAACTGTGTGCGTACAAAGTCAACGCGCGCTGGATCGTGCATAAATGAATCGCCTGTCGCAATTAATCCTTTTGCCACTTGAATGTCGCGAATATGCGCCGCGCTCGTTTCAGCCGCTTGCACTAACCGCTCATCTGCCGCATAGCGCGCCGGCATGCCCGGCACTTGTCCGTACGCATAGCCGAATGCCGTCACATCTACATCATGATGAACAACTTCTGTTGAAATGACGATATCGCCAACGTTTAGCGACGGCGCAAAACCGCCAGCTGAACCTGTGTTAATGACGACATCTGGCGCAAACCGCTCTAACAAAATCGTTGTTGACATCGCCGCATTCACTTTACCGATACCTGATTTTAATAAAACGACGTTCGCTCCGTCTAACGTGCCGCTATAAAATGAACAATTTGCTACCGTCGTTTCCGTTCGATTAGCAATTTTTTCGCGCAAAATCGCCACTTCTTCTTCCATCGCTCCAATGATCGCTATGTTCATCGTTTCAACCTCTTTCACTTATTGTTTGACAGCCTCCATCAACCAAACGAAGCGATTCATCGGCGTAAATGTGACCGTAAAACCGTGTGTAGTAAACATATGCTCTAAGGCAGGAATTGTCGTGTAATATTCGCGCTGTAAGTCTTCCGCTAAATCGACGAATCCTTTTTGTTTCGCTTCTGCGATCATCGCCTCGTACGCTTCGTGGTTAATAAACGCTGTATCAGCAAACACTATTTTACCACCTTTACGAAGAAGTGCGCTATATTTGCCGATCGCTTCTTCTTTTTCTTGATCTGTTAAATGGTGAAATGCATATGTGCTTACAATCGTATCGATCGGTTCGCTCGGCAATGGAAACTGTAAAAAGTCTCCGTCTTCAATCGTCGCATGACCGAGTTTTTCTTTGGCGAGCTCACGCATCGGTGCAGACGGTTCAATGCCATATACGGTTTTATTCGCCTCAATTAGTTTTTTCGTTAAATTTCCTGTCCCAACGCCGAACTCTAACACGACGTTACCGCTTTTTTCAACGACTGTATTTAAAATCGTCTCATATCCGTCAAATACGTCACGATATTGCTCATCGTGCCCGTATACTGACGAATCGTACGATTGTGCCCACGTTTCAAAGATGTCTAAAAACTCACGTCCCATGATGCCACACTCCATTAAATATAATAATTCCTATAAGTATAGTATGAATTAAATGTACTGCTGTTCCCAATCTATCACATTTTTTTTAGATGTTCAATGGAAATGTGTTAAACTACGTGTAGAGAGGAGGAGGACGATGATTACGTTTGATCTCATTCAAGATAAAGTAGAATTTTTCGAAGCGACAGACTTAGCGACGTTAGAGAAAAAAATTAACGACCAAATTGAACATAACAAAGCGATTATGCTTGAAGTACATCATGTTTCCTATCAAATGCAACTGCTCGAAAACGGGCAACGTCTTTATAGTGCGATGGTGCATTTTAAAGCAAAAAAATAGAGCGTTACGGACGGCGCTCTATTTCTTTTAATTGCTGTACTTTTGTTGGCTTCCACCCTTCATTTGTCACCCATTCGATAAACACTTTATAATGTTCTGTTTTATCTTTTTTGGAAACGGTAGCAACGGCGTGATTCGGGCTTCCTCCATTTCCGATAAACCAAACGATCAGATCAGAAGATGAAATGCCTGTCGCATAGCTAATCGCATCAATCATTTCTTTCCAATCAACAGAGTTTTTCTCGTATGTTGTCACGTGTGGCTCTGATTGTGTTGTGCCGATCGGTTGCCATGACGGGTTCACAGTTTCACGAATAACGTTTGAGTTTGGATCATCGACAACCGTTTCTTCAACGTTGTCGTTCGATTGTTGCTCATCTGTTTCTGTTTCCGTTTCGGATGGTTGCTCATCGTTTGGTGGCTCATTTGTCTCCACCTCAACCGGTTGTGGCGAAGCATTCGTTTCTTTTGTCGGTCGGTCGTTGGCGAACAACCATTTCCATCCAAAAAATAAAATAAGCGCAAATACAATGGTAATTAACGTATTCAATATGCGGTTTACTTTTCTTTGTTTTGAACGTTTCGCAAAACGGCTGCTCACTCTTCATACCTTCCTTTCTCTTCCAAATCATATGTTACGCGAACGATATCAGCAAAAATGGCATTCGTGACGGAGGCAGATGACGTTGTTTCTAATTGTACCACAACGAGCGCGTATTTTGGACGATCAGCTGGGAAATAACCCGCAAACCATTTATTTACGAGTTCTCCTTTCCCTGTTTCTGCTGTTCCTGATTTTCCTGCTACGGCATATGGCAATGATTGAAACGAACGCCCAGTCCCTTCCGGATGCGTCACAACGAGTTGTAATAGCTCTTGTAGTTTGTCGATCGTCTCTTTCTGCAATGAATCCATCGTTAGCCGCTTCTCATCAAATGTGAAAAATGTCGTTCCATTTTTATACATCATTTTCTTAGTGATGCGCACTTGTTTTGCCTCACCACCGCGAGCAATCGTTGCCATCATATTCGCCACCGCAAGCGGTGAGAGGCGCACATCTTTTTGCCCAATGGACGTTTGGGCAACGGCAAGAGGAATTTTTTTATCCCGTTCATCTGTCCAAATGTTCCCTTTTTTCTCTTCACGAAGCGGGCGAAATGATGAAAAATGATACACATCCCCTTCCCAACCGACGCGCGGAAGCAAACCGAGCTTTCGAGCATATACATCAAACATATTTTCGTCTATCGCAATGAGCTGTTTTCCTAGCTCTCCAAACGTTCGATTGCAACTAATCGCAAAACTATCTTCAAACGAGCGCATCCCTTTCTTTTTCTCTTCTTGTTCACCGTTAATTTTACGATCACAGTTAAACGTCTGTCCGTGAACAAGCCCGTTTTCAAGCGCTGCGGCTGCAACGACAATTTTAAAAACAGATCCCGGCACTTGCGGAAGAAGCGCCTTATTTTCCATCGCTCCATCTTTGTACGGATCTCGTTCATCAATGGCGGGAGCGCTCGCTAACGCAACAACATCATTCGTTCGAACATCGAGCAAAACGACCGCCCCTTTTTCCATGCCATGTTGTGCAACGATTTGCTCAACACGTTGTTGCAGAGTACGATCAATCGTCGTTTGTACCGTAATTGGATAAAACGGATTCGCCTGCTCTGTATATTTCACATCCATGCTAAACAACGGCTCACCACGGGCGTCTACGTGATACAGTAGCTTCGTCTCCTCATCAGGAATTAAAAATTCATCAAATGAACTTTGTAAGCCAGACACCCCTATTTTTGTTTTTGGAGATAAGTTTCGATCCGCATAGCGTTCTTTTAACACCTTTTCATTTTCTCCAAGTAAACCGATGACATGTTGCGCATATTTTTGTTTGAGTTCGTACTGTTTATGAACAGCAATCACACCTGGGATGCGCAAATCATTAATCCGTTCCATTTGCCACGGTTGTAGTTGAATCGGCTGTTGACCATCATGTAAAATGATCGGACCTTTCGCCTCTTCTAGCTGTCGGTTCAACACTTCTTTTGGCACGGAAACAATCGCAGCAATTTGATCGATTGGCCAATCCATTTTCTTTAAGAATGGAAATAAAACGAGCGTCGGAATGTATTCATATGTGAGCGGCTGGCCGTTTCGGTCAACGAATACGCCGCGTCCATCGTCGATCACGAGCTGTTCGGTGCGCTGAGCGACGCTCGCTTCAATTAAGTTTATCCCGTGAAACGACTCGGTGCTCACAAGTTGTAATTGAACGAGCCGACCGATCAAACCGAATATGGCTAGTTGAATCATTATTAATATGATGACCATTCGTTTTTTTACCATAAAAAACACCTCGTCTTCATTGTCGACGAGGTGTTGTATTTTAAAACCTATTTGACTGCAACGATTTTGACAACCATGTCGCCGCCAGGTGTATGAACAGTTACTTCTTCACCAACGCGACGACCAATAAGCGATTTGGCAATTGGAGAGTCGTTTGAAATTTTCCCTTCGAACGGATCAGCTTCTGCACTACCGACGATCGTATACGATTCCTCTTCTCCATCTGGAAGCTCAATAAATGTTACCGTTCTTCCAAGCGATACGGTATCTGTCTTTTCTAAATCTTCTTCGATAATTTTCGCATTGCGAATCATATTTTCAAGCATTTGAATGCGTGACTCCACGAACGCTTGCTCATCTTTTGCTGCATCGTACTCCGAGTTTTCCGATAAGTCCCCGAAGCTGCGCGCAATTTGAATGCGCTCAACGACTTCTTTTCGTTTCACCGTTTTTAAATATTCAAGTTCTTGCTCGAGCTTCTCCTTCCCCGCTTTCGTCATTGGGTATTCTTTTTCCATTGACATGTAAACCACTCCTTTTTATTTATGTATGGAAAATGTACGAACGGCTCGTTCGTACACAAGACAAAAAGTTTACATATTATCTATGCTATGGTATTACAAAATAGACTTTTGTTCAAGAATCGTTTGAATTTTTGTAACCATTAAATCGATAGCAACGTGATTATGACCGCCTTCTGGGATGATAATGTCGGCATACCGTTTCGTCGGTTCAATAAATTGATTGTGCATTGGACGCACGACGTTTACATATTGCTCGATGACTGATTCAAGCGTGCGTCCGCGCTCTTTAATGTCGCGCAATAGGCGACGAATGATGCGAATGTCAGCATCGGTATCAACGTACACTTTAATATCCATTAAGTTGCGCAATCGTTCGTCTTCTAATACAAGAATACCTTCTAAAATGATGACATCTTTCGGTTCGACGCGAATAACGTCGTTTGAACGCGTATGAAGCGTATAGTCGTATACAGGTTTATCAATCGGCTCATAATTTAAAAGCTTGTTAATATGCTCGATGAGTAAATCGTTATCAAAAGCGAGCGGATGATCGTAATTTGTTTTTAATCGCTCTTCAAACGGCAAGTGGCTTTGATCTTTATAATAAAAATCTTGTTCGAGCATTAAAATGGAATGTCCTTGAAAATGTTCATAAATGGCTTTCGTAACGGTCGTTTTCCCCGAACCGGAGCCGCCTGCAACTCCGATGACAACCGGTTTCTTCCTCATGTTAGTGCCCCTTTCTCATCATGTTGTATGGGAAAACTTCGCGATCGACTTTAAAACGAACAATTTGGAGCGGGTGGCGAGCAGCATCAAGCTCATTTCCTTCCTCATCCCAAATTTTTTCAATGACTTGTGTAAAGTTTTCAATTTCAGGTCCGAAAAATTCCACTTCATCGCCTGGTTTAAAGAAGTTGCGCTGTTGCAACGTCACGATGCCTGTTTCTTTGTCATAGTCAAGCACAAGACCGACGAAATCGTACGTCGTCTTTTTGCTATGAACGCCAAACATTTGCTCTTTATAGCCTGGAACACCTTCAAAAAAGGCTGGCGCGGTGTCACGATTCGCACATTTATCGAGCTCATCTAGCCACTCTTTGCGAATGACGAAATTGTCAGGGTCTGCACAGTAAGCATCAATGACTTTGCGATACACGCTAACGACGGTTGCGACGTAATGAATGGACTTCATTCGCCCTTCGATTTTTAAACTATCAATACCGAGCTCAATCATTTTTGGAATCGATTGAATTAAATTTAAATCTTTCGGGCTCATCGCAAACGGATCGTCGTTTTCATCAAACAATGCGATGGCACGGTCTCCTTCGAGCTTGTACAAATCGTAATCCCAGCGACACGACTGACAACAGCCCCCACGGTTAGAATCGCGCGCAGTCATATGGTTGCTTAATACGCAACGTCCGGAATACGCAATACACATTGCACCGTGAATAAATGTTTCGATTTCAATATCGACTTTTTCTTTAATTTCGCGAATTTCTTCCGCACTCGTTTCGCGTGCTAAAACGACCCGTTCAAGCCCTTCTTCTTTCCAAAATTGCACCGCTTTCCAGTTTGTAAGCGACTGTTGGGTACTTAAATGTACTTCTAATTTTGGTGCGACGCGACGTGCGGTTTCAATAATAAGCGGATCAGCGACGATAATGCCATGCACACCAACACGCTCTAAACCGCGCAAATAATCTTCAAGCCCCGGAATGTTTTCGTTATGTGCGTAAATGTTTGTCGTCACATAAATTTTCGCACCGTATTTGCTTGCAAATTGCACACCTTCGGCCATTTCTTCAAGCGTAAAGTTGTCGGCATTAGAACGAAGACCGTATTCTTGTCCGCCGATAAAGACAGCGTCTGCTCCATAATGAACAGCCACTTTCAACTTCTCTAAGTTACCAGCAGGCGCAAGCAACTCTGGTTTTTTCACAATGACGCGCTTGCCATTGATAATTTGTGATATGCTCATGAAGGCTCCCTCCTTTTCGTTTAATATACCGTTTCTTTAAAGAAAAAGCCGGTGTCTAACGGGCGATGTGTCGGCTGAATCGCTTCAATGCGCGCAAGCAGTTCACCTTTTTCCTCTTCGTATTGCTCGCGATTTTCTGCACATAAATCAATGGCGCGGCGATATAATTTCGTTACTTCTGTAATATAATCTGGCTCATGAAGCACGCCGTCAATTTTAAAACTATCGATTTTGGCGTCAATCATGTCTTCAAGTTCATCAATAATGCAAATATCATTAGGGCTCATAATGTGCGTACCGTTTTCATCTTCGAAAATCGGGTATTTGTTGTCGCGTTCTTTGTCGTACAAAAAGAGCCCTTTTGCGTATTTCATTTGTTGAATTTCCATAAACTTGCCCTGATATTCGAAATAGTTACCGATGAGGGAACGTTTCGATTGGAACATGCATGTCATTCCATGTACTTGCACTTCAATTTCCACTTCTTCCGCATGATTTTTAATATCAATGATTTCTTCCATATTCAGCTCGCGGGCAAGAACGGCACGTTTTGCTCCTTTTCGTCCCCAATAGTTGCAAGCGTACCAGTTTGTCGCTGTCGTTTCTGTATTCCAATGAAGTTTCATATGCGGTGCGACTTCCCGTACTGTCATTAAGACAGCTGGGTCGCCAAACACGATCGCATCGACTTGTTGCTCTGCTAAAAAGCGGACATAGTCGCTCAGTTCATCAACTTTGTCATTATGAAAAAGTGCGTTCATTGCCACATATACACGTACATCGTTTTTTCGAGCGACTTGCATCGCATCGATCACATCTTGACGTGAAAACTCACCTGCTAAACGCAAGCCGTACCGTTGTTCACCAATGATGACAGCATTCGCTCCTGCTTGTGCGAGTTGTTCAATATGCGCCACGCTCGTTGGCGTAACAAGCAATTCTGGTTTTTTCATTCTATTCACGAAACTTACGCAAGGAAGCCCCTGCCTTTAGGCACGGGGAGGAATTGCACCTTACGCAAGTTCCGCCACCCCCTTTCCATAAGCATATCCGTCAAATCGCTGAATGACTTGGACATATCTATAATTTATTCCTTGTGCGATACGCTTTCCGTCCTTGCCTTTAATATCGAAACTTCCAGTCTTTCTACATGCGACTTCGCCAAACCAAACGCCTTGATATTTCCCTCTTGGGACAACAGCCTTAACCATGTCCCCTGTTTGAAAACCAAAGAAGAATTTTTGTCTTGCAAGATAACCTCTTGGGAAGCCATATCTATCTAGGTTTGTACGAGAGCGACTACCACGCCCTTTTGCCTTGATAAATAACACTTCTTTTGTTTTGAAATATAAGTGATTTGTTGTGCTTTCGCCTACACAACAAGCGTCAAAATAATGTGTTTTCGGCAAGTCTAAACGAATACGATTCATTTTTGTTCGTGCACCTGTTCCACACTCGACATCTAATCCTGTCTGCTTTAACACTTCATACACTTTCCATCTTGTCGAGTTGATAGCACTTGCATCTTTTAATGATTCTTTGACTTGCTTTTGAATGTGCGGATACCCGAATTCTTCTGCTGTCTTACTTCCTTTGCGCTGATTACAGTCATGACAGGCAAGACATAGGTTATCCACTCGGTCTGTTCCACCTCTCGATTTTGGAATGATATGCTCCACTTCAAGTGGAACATTTTCTTTTCCGCAATAACAACACTTCCGCCCAAACTTTTCAAGCAAATACTCCCGTACTTCATATCCTTGTAGCGTGCCTTGTTGATACTCTACACCATTGATTTCAGGATTTCGCATGAGTTGCGTGTCGAATTTGGCATTTTCGTATGATATATGTCCAATGGGGCATAACTTTTTTAGACGGCTAACCCATGTTTGGATATTTTGCACACGACTCTCTAGTGATGGAGGCAACCATCCCTCCTTTCGCTTGCGGTTCAGAAAGCGTGGTTTTCTGTATCTTGTTTTTCGATTTCGTCTTGCTCGACGAAAAGCACGCCTTTTATCTATTCTTTCCTTGATGTCTGTGCGATGGTCAAGTTGCCCTAACCATACCACTTCTTGTCCTCGCAAAATCGCTAATCCTGTATGCCTGCTTCCATAGTCGATTTTTAGCCGATATGTTGCTTTAATTTCTGATTCGTCTACTGATTTTTTCAAGATGATGGTAAATGGAAATCGCCTGTAAATCGCTGCCTTCCCTTGTTTCAACAGCTTTCTCGCAACTGCTTCGTGACAAGGAGCAAGCGGACGTTTGTTTGTGTCTAACACAAAAACCATAGGGTTCTCCCCTTTCCTCTGCATAAAGCAGGTCATATTCTCCTCGACCATGTTATAGATGCTTGTTATGTGCAAGACACTAGCGCTACCCACCACGCTTGTTTAACCTTGCACGACAGAGGAACGGGCTGGAGAAGCACCCGAACGTGTCATGACATCTATAACGTAGGCTCTGTTTCAAGCCTTGGTCTGGTCAACATGGGGCTTACAAGCCCATGACTTTAGTCATTGGGTTGTTGACCTCGTTTTCTCGATATCGCCATTCCGTCACCGATCGGAATGATGACTGTCTCATAGCGTGGATGCGCCATCAGCCATTCGTTATATGCTTGAATTTTTTTGATAAGCTGACGAATGCGTTTTTGTTCAATCGGTTCGTTTGTTGCTACAAGCCCTTTGAATAGTACGTTATCCGTTATAATAATTCCTCGCTCGCTTAATAGCGGCTCGTACAACTCAAAAAAGCGGCGATATTGTCCTTTTGCCGCGTCAATAAACAATACATCAAACGGAGCATGTTTTTTTACTTCATCGCTTATATGAAGCGCATCGCCAAACAATAACGTCATTTGTGCTTTTGTATTCGTTTGTTCTGCATAAACAAGCGCTTGTTTATAGCGCATTTCATCTCGTTCAATCGTAACAATGTGCGCATTTGGCAACGCTTTTGCCATGCGTATGGCGGAGTATCCGATCGCGGTGCCAATTTCTAAAATGCGCGTCGGTTGAACAAGTTTTAAAATGTGCAACATCGTTTCGATGCCGAGCGCATCCATAATCGGCACATGATGTTCATGTGCATATTGTTCCATCGCTACGATCGCTTCTTCTTTTTTTGGTAGTAATCGTTCTAAATAATGAATCATTTCCTCATTTACCAACGAACTGTCCTCCTCGCAAAAACAAGAGTTCAAACGAATTGAACTCTTGTTTCATCACGATCCATAACTTTGTATATACTACCATAAATCAAAACAAAAAGCGAACGTTTTATTGCTTTCCGATATATTTTGCCTTTTCGCGATTATGTTCGTCAAGTGTTTTTGTAAAAATGACATCTCCCGCTGGCGTCGCTAAAAAGTAAAAATAGTCCGTCTCCGCTGGATGAAGAGCCGCTTGAATCGATGCTTCGCCTGCGTTTGCAATCGGTCCTGGCGGAAGTCCTTTATGCATATACGTATTGTAAGGCGAGTTTACTTCTAAGTCTTTGTAGTATACACGCGATTTATGCTGTCCGAGCGCATATAAAACAGTCGGGTCTGTTTGTAATGGCATACCTTTTTCTAATCGATTGTAAAACACGCTTGCGATTTTTTCGCGATCCGCTTTTTCCGTTGCTTCTTCTTCAATAAGTGACGCCATCGTTAGCAATTGATGGACGGTCAAGCCACGCGTTTCCATGTCTTCTGTATATTTTGCTAATACTTCTTCCGTTTTCGCAACCATGGTTTCAATCATTTCTTCAAGCGAAGGTTTTTCTTCTGTAAACGAATATGTCGCTGGGAATAAATATCCTTCTAATGCGTAACGAATGTTTTTATTGAAAATGTCGGACGTCAAAACAGAAGGATATTTTTCCACTAACTCCTCGATATATGAACGATTTGTTAGTTTCGCCATAATCTCTTCGGTCGAATAGCCCGTTTTTTGTGAAATGATCGTCGCAATTTGTGTCAGTTGTTTTCCTTCTGGAACCGTTATTTTTAGCTTCGCTTCTTTCACGACTTTTCCTGTTTTTAGTTGTTCAGCAATTTGTGCTAACGTCATTGCTTTTGTAAATGTATAATTACCCGCTTGAAAATCGGCATGGTTTTTAAATTTTACATAGTAGCGAAAAATCGTTGCATCTTTCACTATGCCGTTTTTTTCTAATATGTTGGCAATCGTATATATGGATGAGCCGATCGGAATATCTACTTGAATCGGCGTTCTATCATTCGGATCCACAGGCTGCAATGCGGAACGAATATATACAAATAAGCCAATGCATGCGGCAATTATCAACAATAACAAAGGTGCTGTAATGTATAGGACAATTTTTCGCACCGTCTTCGCTTCATGTTCTTGTAACATACGTCATCCTCCCTCACTTTTCACATTATACTACAAACACCGACACGACATAAATAAAAAAAGAAGCTGACGCATAGTCAGCCTCTTATTCTTCGTCTTCTTCCTCTTCACCGAGAAATGTGTTTAGCATTTCTTCGATCATATCCCATTCTTCTTCTGTTTCGATCGGCTGCAGTTCTCCCGCCTGCCCATCTTCTCCTGGGATAAAAGAAGATGCGTGAATTTCAATTTCTTCGTTGTCATCTTCTTCTGCACCGATTGGGTAGTACAAAACGTAAGATTTTCCGAATTCTTCAGATTCAAATGTAAATAGTACTTCGCAAAGTTGTTCGTTGCCGTCTTCGTCAACGACTGTAATGTGTTTTTCACCGTGTTCCATCATGTTCACCTCAATTGTTTATGGTCCAAATAAGATTGTAAAATCATCACCGCAGCCATTTTGTCGATCACTTTTTTACGTTTTTTTCGACTAACGTCCGCAGCGATTAACATTCGTTCTGCCGCCATGGTGGACAGTCTTTCATCCCACAAGACGACAGGAAGTGAAAACGTTTGTTTCACTTGTTCGGCAAAGCGTTGTGTCGCCTCGCCGCGCGGTCCGATGGTGCCGTTCATATTTTTCGGAAACCCGATGACGATTTCTTCGACCGCATATTGCTCAATCAATTGCCGCAAACGGTCAAAGCCATATTCACCGTTTTCTTCATCGATACGAATCGTCTCGATGCCTTGAGCCGTCCATCCTAACTCGTCGCTTACGGCAACGCCGAGCGTTTTCGTTCCAAAGTCTAATCCTAAAATACGCATGTGTCTATTCCTCACGATGTGTTCGTAAATAGAATTTCACTAATTCTTCAATTAATTCGTCGCGATCGACTTTGCGAATCAAGTTTCTGGCATCTTTATGGCGAGGGATGTAAGCTGGATCACCAGACAATAAGTAGCCGACAATTTGGTTAATTGGGTTATACCCTTTTTCCTGCAATGCGTCGTATACGGTAAGCAACACTTCCCGAACATCGACGTCCATCGGTTCTTCCGGAAAGTTAAATTGCATTGTGTTATCAAACGAACTCACCGTTCTTTTGCACCCCACTCTCACGTTCCACGAAATCTGGCATATCCATCCTTACATCCATTGTACACGATTTCCACCGTTTATTAAACAGATTTTACCCACTGTTCGACAAATTTAAGTGCTTCATCTACTTTATTCGCATCTTTTCCGCCTGCTTGTGCCATATCCGCTCGGCCACCACCGCCGCCGCCGCAACGCGTCGCCACTTCTTTAATGAGTTTTCCAGCGTGATAACCGCGGTCGATTAAGTCGTTTGTGACACCAGCAATTAAGTTTACTTTATTTTGTTGTACAGAAGCAAGCACAATGATCGCTGAACCTAATTTTTGTTTTAAATCGTCGACCATTGCACGTAAGCTGTTCATATCGGCGTTGTTCACTTTACTTGTGACAAGTGGAACACCGTTTACTTCTTTTACTTGGTTCACTAAATTTTCTGCTTCCATATGGCTTAAACGGGCAGAAAGCGATTCATTTTCACGTTGCAATTCGCGCATATCGTTCATGAGTGTATCGATGCGCGTTAACACATCTTTCGGATTCGTTTTTAATTTTTCCGCTACTTCTTTTAACAATGCAATTTGATCATTCATTAAACGATACGCAGCTTTTCCTGTAACTGCTTCAATCCGGCGTGTACCTGCCCCAATGCCCGATTCAGAAACAATTTTAAACAAACCGATTTCTGCCGTATTTGTTACATGGCAACCACCACAAAGCTCTAGGCTGTAATCGCCTACTTGCACGACGCGCACGATGTCACCATATTTTTCACCAAATAGCGCCATCGCTCCCATCGCTTTTGCTTCATCAAGCGGTTTATATTCAATCGTAACAGGGAGATTGCGCCAAATTTGCTCGTTAACGATCGCTTCAATTTGCTCGAGCTCTTCTTGCTTTACTTGACCGAAATGCGTAAAGTCAAAGCGTAAACGATCAGGAGCAACAAGCGAACCAGCTTGGTTCACATGCACACCAAGCACATCTTTTAACGCTTGATGCAACAAATGCGTCGCTGTATGGTTTTTCACAATATCGACGCGCGCAGCTTCATCGACATGTGCGATATATGTGCCGTTTGTTTGAATAACCCCTTGTTCGACGACGATGTGGTGTAAATGTTGACCGTTCGGTGCTTTTTGTACGTCTTTTACGTACGCTTTTCCTGTCTCTCCTTCAATCCAACCGCGGTCAGCAATTTGTCCACCGCTTTCTGCATAAAACGGCGTTTCACGTAAAATCAATTGCGCTTCTTGTCCTTCGCTTACCTCATTGACAAGTTGTCCGTCTTTTACGATTACTTCGACAACAGAAGAAACAGAAAGCTGGTCATAACCGACAAACGTGCTTTCTACTTTAATGTCGCCTAATACGCCGCCTTGGACTTGCATCGAATCAACATCTTGACGTGCAGCACGTGCCCGTTCGCGCTGGCGCTCCATTTCACGTTCAAAACCGCCGTGATCGACTTTCATTCCTTCTTCTTCCGCATACTCTTCCGTTAATTCCACAGGGAAGCCGTATGTGTCGTACAAGCGGAATACATCTTCACCGCTAATTGTATCGCTACCACGTTGTTTTTCTTTTTCGATGACGCTTGCTAAAATTGCAAGTCCTTCATTTAACGTTTCATGGAAGCGCTCTTCTTCATTTTTAATTACTTTTTGAATGAACGATGCTTTTTCTTTCACTTCCGGATAATAGTCGACCATAATTTCACCGACCACTGGAACGAGCTCATACATAAATGGACGTTGAATGTTTAATTGTTTCGCATAGCGAACGGCACGGCGCAACAAACGACGCAACACATAACCGCGTCCTTCGTTCGATGGCAGCGCCCCGTCGCCAATCGCAAACGTTACGGTGCGGATATGGTCTGCGATGACTTTAAATGCCACGTCTTTTTCGGCATCCGTACGATATGTTTCCCCTGAAATTTGTTCAGTTGCACGAATGATTGGCATAAATAAATCGGTATCAAAGTTTGTCGGAACGTCTTGTAAAATCGAGCACATCCGCTCTAATCCCATGCCCGTATCAATGTTTTTCTTAGGAAGCGGTGTATATGTACCGTCAGGGTTATGGTTAAATTGCGAAAAGACGAGGTTCCATACTTCTAAATAACGTTCGTTTTCTCCACCCGGATATAATTCTGGATCGTTCGGGTCGTTGCCAAATTGTTCCCCGCGGTCATAGAAAATTTCTGTGTTCGGACCGCTCGGACCTTCCCCGATATCCCAGAAGTTCCCTTCCAATCGAATAATGCGTTCTTCCGGCAACCCAATTTCGTTATGCCAAATGTCAAACGCTTCTTCATCTTCTGGATGAATTGTCACAGAAAGACGGTTCGGATCAAAACCGATCCATTTTTCGCTCGTTAAAAACTCCCATGCCCAATGAATTGCTTCTCGTTTAAAATAGTCGCCGATCGAGAAGTTTCCGAGCATTTCAAAAAACGTATGGTGGCGCGCCGTTTTTCCGACGTTTTCAATGTCGTTTGTACGAATTGATTTTTGCGCATTACAAATGCGCGGATTGTCTGGAATGACGCGGCCATCAAAATATTTTTTTAACGTTGCGACACCGCTATTGATCCATAACAATGACGGATCGTCAATCGGAATAAGCGATGCGCTCGGCTCAACAGCGTGACCTTTTTCTTTAAAAAAGTCTAAAAACATTTGACGAACTTGAGCAGATGTTAGCTTCTTCACGTTTCCTTCCTCCCTTATAAAAATATAAAAACTCCCATCCCTGCTCAGGGACGAGAGCTTGCTCGCGGTACCACCCTGTTTATGGACAAAACGTCCATCACCTCAACCGCCGTAACGTGGCTTCGTCGGCAGGGTTTGCCTGCACTCAGGATTAGCGTTCTGTTACTCTTCATCTGGAATTTCTTTCAGCCACGGAAATTCCTCTCTGTGCGCCAAAAGCGCTTTAAGATGGACTGTAACATACTCGATCCGTCATCGTTTTTTATGTATCACTCTTGTGAAAATTATAGACAAGCCCCTTTTTTTTGTCAATTTGTTTTCAGCGAGCGAATGTGTACAAATGTCGCCTTAGCAATCGCAACGATCGGAACAGCAACAATTAAACCGATGATGCCACCGATTTCCCCACCAACAAATAAGGAAAACATAATAATAAGCGGATGTAAATGTACGCTTCTCCCTACAATAAGCGGGGATAAAATGTTTCCTTCAATGAACTGCAATAAAAAGACGATTCCAACAGTAAGAAGCAGTTTGTTTACTGATACGGTTGCAGCAATAATCGCCGCTGGAATAGCTCCAATAATTGGTCCGAAATACGGGATGACATTTGTAACCCCGATGATCATGCCAAGCAAAAGCGGATATTTCATATCAATAAGCCAAAACGAAAGCGTAGCAGCCGTTCCGATCAAAAAACAGACGAACAATTGTCCACGAATATATCCACCGAGCGTTTGATCAACGTCGCGTAAAAATTGCATACCTTTATGGCGCCATTTTTTCGGAGTCCATTCCCACGCTGCTTTTTTAATAAGCTCCACATCTTTTAACATGTAAAACGCAATGAAAGGAATAATAAAAAAGATGATGATTCGATTAATGAGTTGTTTCACTCCAATAATCGCACCTGTAACCGCCTCGCTAATAAATGACTCCGCTTCTGTCATCATCGCCTCAATGCGTTGATGGACATCATAAGGCCATGTGGCTGTTTCTTCATGAATATAATTCGTCCATTGTTCATACGTACGAACAAATATCGGTAAGCTTTTATTTAAATCTTCTAGCTGAGCAATGAACAACGGTGCCCCTTTGTAAATAGCAAAACCGATTCCACCAAAAAATAGTGCATAAATGGCAAGAATGGCAAGCGCTCTCGGCATGCCTCGTTTGTGGACGTATTCAACGACAGGATGCAATAAGTATGTAATGAACGCTGCGATAAGAAAAGGGGTTATAATTTTAATAAACATATGTAAAAATGGTAGCCATACGGATTTGAGTTTCACAACGAAGTAAATAAAAATTAAAACTAATAACATTTTCGTTAAGCGAACGAAAAAATGAAGATGCGGATGTTCCAAACTGATCCCTCCTTTACTTCTATAGTGTGAGGACAAATAGAAGATGTTATACAAAAAACGGCAACCTCAAATGAGATTGCCGCCTCAAATGAGATTGCCGTTTTTCGCTACATAAATGGACGCAACATTTTTTTGCCGACTTTTCTCACGTTGCGCATGTTCATGCCACCGTTTCGTTGCGCTAATTGATACGCTGCCACTCCTGCACCGATCGCAATTAAAGAAGCGATTGTTCGATTCATCTTCATTCTCCTTTCATTACGAAAGCAAAGTTCGTTCGCGTTCGCTAAACAAATCGTCAAGCGAGCTAAGCGTTCCATCTTCTTCGACTTGGTGCGTATAAATCATTCCTTTTTGAACGGTTAGCTCAATAAAGCAATTCCAGCAATAATACTGATTAACGCCGATTTTACCCAAATCTTTACTTTGACAGTTCGGACACTTTAACATAAAAAGGCACGCTCCTTTTTATTTTTTCTTCTATCTTTGTCATTTTTTTACGAAAACATACATCATTGAAAAAGAAGCGTGCCGATATGTGTGTGTCCATCATTATGTTGCGTCATTTTCCATAAAGTCATACGGGGTAACACCTTCCATTCCGATGTTTGCATCTTCCATCGGAAGTAACTGTTGTTCAGGCGAAATGATCGCTGTTAATTTTTCGTATAACGTCGTTTGTCTCGTTCCGTCATCTGTTCGCATGACCCCGAGTTGGAACGCTTCTTCTTCACCACATAAAATTAAATATTGCTTACTGCGCGTAATGGCTGTGTATAATAAATTGCGCCTTAACATGCGATAATAACTTTTTACAACAGGCAAAATGACGATCGGAAATTCGCTTCCTTGCGATTTATGAATCGAACAACAATATGCGTGCGTAATTTGGTGCAATTCTTGTTTCGGATACGTCACTTCATTTCCATCAAACGAAACGACGACGAGATCTTGTTTTTCCACATTTTCATTTGCATAAAAAATGGCAACAATCTCGCCGATGTCTCCATTAAACACATTTTCATCCGGCTGATTGACTAGCTGCAACACTTTATCGCCTACGCGATAAACGACATCGCCAAACGTAAGCTCTCGTTTATGATCATGTTTTGGATTAAATAATTGTTGTAGCGTCTCATTGAGTCGATCAATTCCTGCATGACCGCGATACATCGGTGCGAGCACTTGAACATCCTTCGCCCGATACCCTTTTTGCTTCGCATTTTCAGCTACTTTTTTTACAACGTCAACGACTTGGGCACTCGTACAACGAATAAACGAGCGGTCTTTTTGAGGGATCGTCAAATCATGTGGAATGTTTCCATCTTTAATCGCATGGGCAAGGGAAATGATCGACGAACCTTCTGCCTGACGATAAATGTCTGTCAAGCGAACGGTCGGAATGACGTTGGCACGAAGTAAGTCTTTTAACACTTGTCCCGGTCCGACAGACGGCAATTGGTCTTCATCGCCAACGAAAATGACTTGCATGGATGATGGAACAGACTTTAATAACTGATTCGCTAGCCACGTATCGACCATTGACATTTCATCGACAATTAACAACTTTCCGCTAATCGGTTCGTCTTCCCCGCGTTGAAACCCGTCGCCACTCCAGCCGAGCAAACGATGGATCGTCATCGCCGGCAAGCCAGTCGATTCCGTCATTCGCTTCGCTGCTCGTCCAGTTGGAGCAGCAAGTAAAATGGGGAACGGCTCGTCCGCATCATAGCTAACAGGATCAAGCGATAGCCCGTGCAACTTGGCGAATAAATGAACGATACCGTTAATGACCGTCGTTTTTCCTGTGCCTGGTCCGCCCGTTAAAATGAACAACGGGGAACAAAGCGCTTGTTGAATCGCCTCTTTTTGTTTTTGCGAATATTGGATGTTTGCTTCTTCTTCCCATTCACCAAGCGCAAGCAAAAATTCCGCTTCAGAAAATGTTGACATATCGGATTGTTGCAATAGCCGCTTGACGTTTGACACGATGCCTTTTTCCGCAAAATATAACGAAGGGATATAAAAACGATCTTCTTCAACAATTAACTTTCCTTCTTCAGATAAATGGACCATTTCACGGGAAATGCAAGCGACATCGACAAGTTCTTGACGTTTTGCTTCTAACAGTTGTTTTACTTCTGTAAGCAGCTGTTCATACGTCATATACACATGTCCTTCTTGCATGCAATGTTGTTCAATGACGTATAAACAACCTGCCCGAATACGATCAGGATGATTACCAGAAATGCCAAGCTGCAAGCCGAGATCATCTGCACGTCCAAATCCGATTCCTTCAACATCTTCCACCAGTTGATACGGATTTGTGCGAATGATTTGTAACGTTTCATCTTTGTACACTTGATAAATTTTCATCGATAATTGAGGTCCAAAGCCAAATTGCGATAAAGCGATCATAATTTGTTCTAATCCTTCATGTTCGCGCAACGTCTCATATAGCTGCTTCGCCTTTGCTTTTGTTAGCTTCGGTACGTTCGCAAGCACGTCGGGATCTTCTAATATTTTTGAAATCGCTCGCTCACCTAACGTTTCAACGATGGCAGTTGCTGTTTTTTTACCAATCCCTTTAAACATTCCGCCCGATAAATATTGAATCACTCCTTCTTTCGTTTCAGGAAACTCTTTTCGAAAATGATCGACAACATATTGTTTCCCAAAGCGCGGATGTTCTTTAAATGAGCCAAAAAACGTATATGTATCATACTCGCCCAGCAAAGGGAAATAGCCTGTCACAACAACATCTTTTTCTATATGCGGTTCATTTGTTTCTTCCACACGCACACGAATGACAGAATATAAATTGTCTTCGTTATGAAAAATTGTACCGACATGGACGCCTTTAATAAACGATCGTCCGTCTAAGTCTAACTGTTGTTGCAACCCCATCTCCCCCTTTTTTTATTGCAATGCCCGTTCCATTAGCTTTTTCCCATGACCTGCTAACAAATGATCTGGTTGAATAGCCAGCGCCTTTTCAAACATCGCATGTGCGGTTTTCGGATCGTCTTTATATGCATAGGCCACACCTAAATTGTAATACGCATCCGCATGTTGCTCGTTTAAATGAATCGTCCGTTCAAAATATGTCATCGCTTCATCCACAAACTGCAATTGTGCTAAGCAAAGCCCAAGCTGAAACGTCGCTTCCACATCGCGCTCGTTTAATTCTACTGCCCGCTGAAAATACGGCATCGCTAAACGTGGTTGCTCTAAATATATGAGCGACATGCCAAGCATAAAAAACACATCGCCATCCGTTAATCCTGCTTGAATCGCTCGCTCAAATTGCTCTTTTGCGCGATCGAATTGCTGGCGATTGTAATAAATCGATCCGAGTCCGTAATATGCGGTTGCGGCTTTTTCGTCGAGTTCAAGCGCCTTGTGAAAAAAGCGTATCGCTTTTTCTTCTTCTCCGACGGCTGCTAATACGTTCCCAAAATTAATGTACCCAACAGGGTCGTTCGGTTGTTGTTCAATCGCTTCATGAAAACATTTAACCGCTTCTTCATATTTTCCTTGCTGCATATATTGAATGCCTTGTGCGTTGTAATCCATCGCTATCACCTCATATGCATATTATAACAAAAAAGCCTTCAACTCGTCTGTTGAGTTGAAGGTTAGCCAACATATGTCAATCTTTCATCGTTGCGAAATACTTGATCGATCGTTCCGCCGCCGAGACATTGTTCACCGTTGTAGAAAACGACCGCTTGACCTGGGGTCACTGCGCGCACGCGTTGCTCAAATGACACACGCGCTGTCGTCTCATCGATCATTTCTACTGTTACCGGCACATCCGGCTGACGATAACGGAATTTCGCTGTACATGACATCGGTTCACTCGGCTTTCGACCGCTTACCCAATTCACATTCGTCGCAATGATCGCATCAGAATAAAGCAGTTCATTATCAAACCCTTGCGCAACGTATAAAATGTTGTCTTTTAAATTTTTCCCAACAACGAACCAAGGCTCTCCGCTACCACCAATACCAAGTCCGTGGCGTTGTCCGATCGTATAGTACATTAAGCCATCGTGCGTACCTTTTACTTCTCCATCGAGCGTTTGCATCTCGCCCGGCTGCGCAGGTAAATAATTGCTTAAAAACTGTTTAAAATTGCGTTCTCCGATAAAACAAATGCCGGTGCTATCTTTTTTTCCTGCTGTCGCAAGTCCCGCTTCTTTGGCGATTTCACGCACTTTGGACTTTTGTAATTCGCCGATTGGAAACAACACTTTCGATAATTGAGCTTGGCCGAGCTGATTTAAAAAATACGTTTGATCTTTATTTGCATCTAACCCGCGCAACAATTGGTATTCTCCATCGCGATAGGCAACGCGAGCATAATGTCCTGTCGCTAAATAGTCCGCTCCAAGCGCCATCGCATGTTCTAAAAATGCTTTAAACTTAATTTCTTTATTGCACATCACATCTGGATTTGGCGTACGCCCTGCTTTATATTCGTCTAAAAAGTACGTAAATACTTTTTCCCAATATTGCTTTTCGAAGTTGACCGCATAATACGGAATACCAATTTGGTTGCACACACGCACGACATCTTCGTAATCTTCCGTTGCGGTACATACACCGTTTTCATCGGTGTCGTCCCAGTTTTTCATAAAAATGCCGATGACATCGTACCCTTGTTGTTTTAATAAAAGGGCGGCAACAGATGAGTCGACCCCACCCGACATTCCAACAACAACTCTTGCCATCTTTTTCACCCCTTTCACGCTTTTGTTAGCCGTTTCACAATTTTTGCAATGTCATATGCTGCTCGTTCGACTTGTTCAATCGTATTGCCATATCCAAAGCTAAAACGAACAGAAGAACGAATGCGTTCGGAATCATTTCCGTACATCGCCACTAACACATGTGACGGATCAATTGAGCCAGCTGTACACGCTGAGCCGCTTGAGGCGGCAATGCCTGCTAAATCTAAATTGACAAGCAATGCTTCTACATTTGTTCCGAAAAACGCAACATTTAATACATGTGGCAAACGATTTGTTTCATGACCGTTCACCGCGTAATGAATGCCTTCTCGTTCAAATGTCGTCAACATGATACGTTGAAACTGTTCATATAACGCTCGTTTTTCGGACATCATTTGTTGTGCGAGTTCAGCTGCTTTTTGCAATCCGACAATACCGGGTACGTTTTCTGTCCCTGCACGTCGTTTTCTTTCTTGTTCTCCGCCGTATATGTGTGGCGTCAGACGAACCCCTTCACGTACGTATAAAAAGCCGACTCCTTTTGGTCCGTTAATTTTATGGCTTGATACGGAAAGTAAATCGATGCCGAGTTCGTGCACATCGATCGGAACGAGACCATACGCTTGTACTGCATCCGTATGAAAATACACATCGTGGTCATGAAGCAATTGAACAATATCATGAATTGGTTGCAACACACCTGTTTCATTGTTGCCAAACATGATAGAGACAAGAACTGTATCGTCGCGCAAAGCGCTTTTTAGCTGTTCAATAGAAATGATGCCATGCTCATCCACAGGTAAGTATGTCACGTCAAATCCTTGTTTTTGTAAATATTTGCACGTATTTAACACGGCATGATGTTCGACAGACGTTGTAATGATGTGTCGTCCTCTCTCGCGATTCGCCATTGCTACACCAATGATCGCTAAATTATCCGCCTCTGTTCCACCGCTTGTAAAAATGATTTCGTTCGCTTTTGCCCCGATCGTTTTAGCAATGGTCTCTCTCGCTTCATCAAGGGCACGTCGTGTTTCACGACCAAATGAATGAATGCTTGATGGGTTGCCAAAATATGTTGTCATGTACGGTACCATTGCCTCCACAACTTGCGGATGAACAGGAGACGTCGCTGCGTAGTCTAAATAAATGCGTTCCAAATACATTCTCCTTTCCTAGATATAAAACATATATGCATCACCGTGGTCGTCGGTATGATTTAATAAGTCTTCAAGCGTCGTGCTATCTAATACTTCTTTTACCGCATCGCGAACGCGCATCCATAATTCACGTTTCGCTGGTTCTTCATCTTCTAGTTCTTCAACGACTTGAAGCGGTCCTTCCAACACACGAATAACATCGCCCGCAGTAATTTTTGATGGTTCATCTGCTAAAATGTAACCGCCATACGCTCCGCGAACGCTTTTCACTAAACCAGCGTTTCGCAATGGGGAAATGAGTTGTTCTAAATAATGCTCCGACAAATTATTCGTTTGAGCGATCGATTTTAATGAAATCGGTCCCTCTCCATATCGTTTCGCCAACTCAATCATAATCGTTAAACCGTATCGACCTTTTGTAGATATTTTCAAACGAATCATCCCCTCATTCACTGTCAAAAGAAACACAAGCCATTATAACATAAAAATACGAAACAAAGGAACGTTACTGCTTTTTTCGTTCGCTTAGCCGCTCATAAACGGAAGCGAGTTGCTTTTCTTCGCCGTTTTGTTTCGGTTGATAATATTGCACTCCGATTAAATCGTCAGGTAAGTATTGTTGTGCCACCCAACCGTATGGATAATCGTGTGGATATTTATACCCTATTCCGCGTCCAAGATGTTTTGCCCCCGCATAGTGAGCATCTTGCAAATGAAGCGGAATCGATTGTCCTTTTCCGTTTCGCACATCTATGAGCGCTTGATCGATCGCTTTATATGCACTATTTGATTTCGGTGATAAACACATGTCAATCGTCACGACTGAAAGCGGAATGCGTGCTTCTGGCATACCGAGACGCTCTGCGGCTTCGATCGCGCTCATCACCTTCACACCGATTAGTGGATTGGCTAATCCAATATCTTCATAAGCAATAACGGCAAGACGACGACAAACAGCGGTAAGATCGCCACCTTCAAGAAGCCTTGCTAAATAGTGAAGCGAAGCATCTACGTCACTGCCGCGAATACTTTTTTGAAAAGCGGAAAGTAAAGAATAATACGTATCTCCTTGTTTATCATACGTTAGCGACTTGTTTTCTACACAAGACAAAACAGCTTGCACATCCACAACAGCATATTGATCCCTTTGTTTCGTTGCATATACGACTTCCTCTAAAATCGTCAATGCCGCTCGAGCATCTCCGTTTGCCCCTTCAGCAATGATCGAAAGTGCCTCATCGCTAATGTCAATATGCCAATCGCCTAATCCTCGTTCACGATCGGCTAAAGCGCGGTGCAATAATGCGAGCGTCTTCTCTTTTGTTAATGGCTGCAACTGTTTTATTTGTCCTAAGCGACTGCGAACAGCCGGATTAATCGAATGAAATGGATTTTCTGTCGTCGCACCAATGAGAGTAATCAAACCACTTTCGACATGTGGTAATAAATAATCTTGTTGCGCTTTTGTGAAACGATGAATTTCATCAATAAATAAAATAACGTTGCCTTCAAAGCGAGCATCCGTCACTATTTCTTCCATTTCTTTTTTTCCTGCCGTCGTCGCATTGAGCGTATAAAACGGACGTTGTACCGTTCCAGCGATCGCATAAGCAAGCGATGTTTTCCCGACACCAGGCGGTCCGTAAAGCAATAACGATGGCACATAACCATTTTTAATCATTCGATATAGCGCTGTATGTGAACCGATCACATCGTCTTGTCCGATGACTTCATCAATCGTACGCGGGCGCATACGATAAGCAAGCGGCTCTTGAGCAAACAACATCTTTTTCTCACCTCACAATGCTAACGCTGCACGTAAGGCAGGAACAAATTGGCGCATATGACTTTGTTGTAAATATAAAAGAAACGCATCAACAATCGCTTTTCTCAGGTCATCCTGTTGTATTTCTGTTTTTAACTGTTTGAGTAGCTCCATAATATGATGATCGCCTGCTTCTTCCATCATCTCCTCAATAAGCGCAAGGGCACGTGTTTTTTCTGCTTGGACATCGTGGCTTAGCAATGGCATGTCATGCTGTAAACTGTCGACAAGCGCATCAAGCCGCTCGATTAAAAAAGGAGCTAATCGTTGAAAAGGAAACGACTTTTGTTCAAACAGAACAAAAAATAAATATTCTTTTAACATGCCATTTAACATGATGGCACAATCAAGCACATACGGACGAATACGTTCCCCGTATACATCGATAAGTGATTGAACGTACCAGTCAAATAAATGGGAACGAATGCGCAAAACAAGCGCGTGAACGTCTTCACTAACTTTTTGTGCATGATCGCCCATATGCATTTGTACAATTTCTTTATGCTGTTCAAACGCTTCAATTTGTAAAGAAAGCTGTTTTAAAAATTTTTCGCGCGCCGTTAATGAACGGTCTGACGCAATGCGAGCGAATTGCTGAAACAACTGATCGTAATGATATTGAAAAATCGATAAAACAATTTCCTCTTTTGATTTAAAGTAGTTGTATAATGATCCTTTAGCTAACTGACTATGTTCAGCAATTTCTTGCATCGTTGTCGCATGATATCCTTTTTCAGCAAATAGTTTCATCGCCACTTCAATAATTTGCTCTTTTCTGCTCATGAGGCTCCATCCTTACTGTTCGTTTCTCGTTTTATTATAACACAACAGGCTGACCGAATTTCAGCCAGCCTGTCTCCAATTATGCTTGTCGTTCTTTTTTCGCTTGTCGGAAGAAAAATAGTTCGTATACAACAGGAACGAGAATTAACGTCAATAACGTTGATGACGTCAATCCACCGATGACCGTAATCGCTAACCCTTTAGAAATGAGCGTTCCCGATGACTTTGTCAACGCAAGCGGAATGAGTGCGGCCACCGTCGCAAATGCTGTCATTAAAATCGGGCGTAACCGCGTTTTACCTGCTTCAATAAGCGCTTGACGGATCGTCATTCCCTTTTGCTCACGATTTTGCCCGATGCGGTCAACGAGAACGATCGCATTCGTTGTCACAATTCCAATGAGCATGAGCAAACCGATCATGACGCTCACGGACATCGGTTCATTCGCAATAAATAAGCCGAGCAACGAACCGATTGGAACGAACACAAGCGATGATAAAATAATAAACGGAATACGCGCTTTTCCAAACGTAATGAGCATCGTAATATACACAAGCCCAATCGCTACAACCATCGCTAAACCAAGCTGTTGGAACGTTTCTACCGTTTCATCGCTTCCACCGCCACCTTCAAACGAAACGTCTTTTGGTAAATCCACATCTTTTTTCACACCATTGATAACATCTTGCGTCACTTGTTGAATGTTATCACCAACAATTTGGGCAGATATGCGAGCAAACACTTTTCCATCAAGTTTTTGAATAGACGTAAACGTATCGACTTCTTTTACTTCTGCCAATTGTTTCACCGGTACAGGTCCAAATTTTGTGAAAATAAGCGTATTTTCTAGCTGTTCAATTGATGTCATTTGTTCGCTATACGACAATTGCACCGTCCGCTCTTCACCATCTAGCATTAACGTACCGACTTGAACAGGGCCTGTTTGATCGGCAATCGTACCAAGAACTTGGAATCCAGAAACACCGTAATGTGCCGCTTTTTGTGGATCAATGTCCACAATGACTTGCTTTTGTTGGTCGGCAAAGTTATTTGTCACATATTTTAAATCGTTACGCTTTTTTAAGTATGCTTCTACATCTTTTGCCGCTTGTTGTAACGCCGTTAAGTTTGTCGAATATAAATCAATATTTACGTCATTGTTTGACGGCGGTCCACCAGATTGCAATTCTTGGACGCCTACTTTCGCCCCGTTAACTTCCTCTTGTGCAATGTTTTCCATTTCTTTTTCGAGTTCTTTTATAAACCGAGAAACGTTTACATTCTCTTCTAACGTAATAAAATAGTTGGCTTGATTTTTTCGTTTTAAACCGCTCCGAAAATCGCGCGTACCAATCCCTGCCGTCACTTCTTTAATTTCTTTCTTTTCGTCAAACATTTTCTCCATTTTCAACGATACATCGTTCGTCTTTTCTAACGTTGTTAAAGAAGGAAGCTCAATAGCGGCAATGAGCGTTTTTTGTTCTTCGTTTGGAATAAACGTAAAACCTAGTTTTGGCACAATCGCAAATGAGCCGATTAGCAATAAAATCGATGATAATAATACAGTTTGTTTATGATTCAGCGCCCATTCAATCGCTTTACCGTAAGCTCGTTGCAACGCACCTTCTTTTTCTTCTGGCGGCACTTTTTTAAACGAAAACTTCGCTAAAATTGGAACGATCGTAATGGCCACAACGAGCGACATTAAAAGCGAAAACACAATCGTTAGCGCAAATGGCAAGAAAAACTCGCCTGTCACGCCACCAACGAGGCCGAGCGGTAAAAAGACAACGACGGTCGTGATAGTAGACGATGTAATTGCCTTTAAAATTTCTTTCGTCGAGTCTTCGACAAGTTCATCTGTCATCCCGGTGTTTGACTTACGCACGCGACGGAAAATGTTTTCGATGACAACGATGCTGTCGTCAACTACTCGCCCGACCGCAACGGCCATTCCACCTAACGTCATAATGTTTAAAGAAATATCCATCCGCTGTAAGAAAATAGATGCGACTAATAACGAAAGTGGAATGGAAACAATGGCAATGATTGTGGCACGCACGTTTCGTAAAAAGACGAGCACCGCAATGGAGGCAAACAATGCCCCAAGCAATCCTTCACGCACGAGCGTTTCGACAGACTTTTTAATTCCTTCAGCAGAATCAAATCCTATTGCATAGTCTATTTTGTCTTTATATTTGTCAAGTACGTTTATCACTTTGTCCGCTACTTCAACCGTGTTCGCATCTTGCTTTTTCGTAATCGCCATCGATAAAGATGGTTGTAAGTTGTAGCGCGTAATTTCTCCTTGGTCTGTTACAGGTTGAATTGTAGCCACATCTTTTAATGTAATCATAGCTGGCGCTTGTTGAGCGCTTGCTGGCGCGCCTTGTGATGCATTCATAATCGGAGATGACAATGGCAAATTTTCAAGCTGTTTGATCGTTTCGATTTTTTGTTGAACACGAATCGGAATTTGTAATGTCTCTGTCTGTACGTTACCAGCCGGGAAAGCTAAAAACTTTTCATTAATTTGTTCTTTAATTTGCGTTAAGCTCAACCCATATTGCAATGCTTTTTGTTTATCGACTGTAATTTGAATCAAGTTTTCTTCCATCCCGCCAACCGAAATGGAATTGACACCGTTAATTTTTTTCAACTCAGGAACGATCGTATCATCTAGAAATTGCTGGATGTTCGTATCCCCTTTAGCAAACAGCGAAATGTTATAAATCGGGAACGTACCAAACGAGAAGCGATTCACTTTCGTCTGCACATTTTCCGGCAAATTCGCTTCTTTTATTAGCGACTCAACTTGCCGCTCGACTTCTTCCATGTCTGTATTAAATGGAAATTCGAGGTTAATGATTGCGATACTTTCAAACGATGTACTTTGGAGTTTTTTTACTCCTTCAATGGCTTTCAACTTTTCTTCCAATTTTGTTGTTACTTGCTCATTCATATCTTCTGGTGAAGCACCTGGGTAGATGACTTCAACAGACAGCTGCGGAAATTCAATGTTTGGCAACAAGTCTACTTTTAAAGAAGAAAACGAATATAGTCCACCTAATATGAGTAAAAATGAAATGATAAATACAGCGACCGCATTTTTTAAACTAAACCTTGTTAACATGCTCCTCTTCCCTTCTTTTTTATAGTATGACCAATTGGTCGTTTTTTACGACTATATAGTCATAACACGACTATAGTGCAATTTTTCTCATTTTGCAACTTCCGATGTGCACTAAAATAGAAAATAAAAAGCGCAAAGGCCCTCCCTTGCGCTTATTGTTGATCAACACGTTGAATTGGAATATCTTTTAATAATTGTTGTACGACGTGCGCCGCCATAATGAGACCTGCGACAGATGGAACGAACGCATTCGATGACGGCGGCATTTTTGCCTTACGAATGGTTGCCTCATCATTTCCTACTTCTTTTCGCACGTCTTCGCGAATGACAATTGGACTTTCATCCGAGAAAACAACAGTGATGCCTTTTTTAATTCCTTCTTTCCGCAATCTCGTGCGAATAACTTTTGCAATCGGGTCCGTATGTGTTTTTGAAATGTCAGCGATGCGAAAACGGGTCGGATCCATTTTATTTGCCGCACCCATGCTCGAGATGATCGGAATATCGCGCTCTAAACATTGTTTCATTAGATGAATTTTATACGAAATCGTATCCGATGCATCAATGACGTAGTCAATATCGTACGAAAAAATTTGTTCATACGTCTCTTCTGTATAAAACATTTTTAACGCAATGACTTCGCATGCTGGATTAATGTCTGCGATGCGCTCTTTCATCACTTCTACTTTCGGACGACCGACAGTAGATAATAGCGCATGAATTTGTCTGTTCACATTTGTAATGTCAATATCGTCTTTATCGATTAAAATGAGACGTCCAACCCCTGAACGAGCAAGCGCCTCAACCGCAAATGATCCGACACCTCCAATGCCAAGAACGGCCACTGTGCTTTCGCTTAATTTTTTTAAACCTTCTTTCCCGATTGCGAGTTCATTACGAGAAAATTGATGTAGCATGTTTTGCCTCCCATATGTAAGTATTTCAATCGGATATACATGCATTATGGCACAAAAAAAGCCTTAACGTAAAGCATGTTCTTTACGTCAAGGCTTTATTCATTTTTGTTTCCTAAGTCCCAATCGTGCCGTCGCTGATGGCCTTTGTTTTGAACCCGCTCTCTCACAGGTGGGTGCCCTGTTTCAAGCTTATGTACGTCCTCTCTATGTAAATGAGGCATGTACGCCACCTGAAAACCCGGGCTCCCGTATCACACATTGTTCGGTCAAAACAATAGGTGATACGACAAACACATCAGGACTTCGTGTTATTTGTATGTTAACACACTTTCGATCGTTTTGCAACGTCACAAATTTAGTCGGAGTCAGTCAAGACTTTGTGGGAACTTTTTTGATTCGCTGAAAACAGATGTAAGTCATAGGTTAGCGAACCATTTTTTTGAATTCCATCCGTAAGCGCTTTCGAACTCTCATCCCTTGCCATGACAGATCGATATGTATACCTTTTTTTACCATACCCTGAGTTCAGACAGGGCATGATAGATCGGTGTCCCGGACGATTGCTGTAAATATGGCACGTTATTCCGCGTGATCTCCGGCCAAAGACGGCGGACGCGTTGTTTCGCCTTGTTCACGATCGTCTGTTTGGTGGATGCCGTCGACGCCGTTTCCTCCGCCGGCTGCGACGATTCTTCTCCTAAACGACGTCCGAAAAGACGAATCCCATCCACCCGGGCAATCATTGCCTTGAAAAACGCCCTGAGTCCCTTGTCTGTCCAACTGCGGCGGTATTTCACCCGATACACCAACTGGCTCATCACGCTTTCAGCCCTCCCCATCGGATACATGCCCGTTGTGTCCACTCCTTGCTCCCTCAGCCATTCCCGGTAATCACGGATGCATCCCGGCATCGATTCGATCCGGTGGATCAAGGCAGCCAGCTGTTGTTCTTTCGCTTCGTCCCCCAGCGTGCCGAGGGCGCTGTTCAGTTCCACAAGCAACCCCTCTTCATCCTGCTTCGCCAGCTTTTGCCGAATCGCCTGCCACCGTGGATGGCCCGAGAGGCATTGGCGCAACTCACGCGCCACGTGGAATCGATCCAATTGAAAGCAGACCCGTCCCTTGAAATACTCCCGGCACGCGGTAATCCATGGAGCGCCGTCCCCGTTGATGACAAGAAGATCCCGACACGGATCATAGGCATATTCGTTCATCAAAAATTCCTCGAAGCCTTCCCACACCTCCCTCTTGCCCTCATGGACGTAATGGCGCTGATTGACAAATTCGATCCGTGAGCCGTTGCGCTTCCACCCTTCGTGAACGGTCAGGATTTTGTCTTCCTTGGCCCGTTTTCCCTTCCCTTGGCGGGAAACAAACAGTCCATCGGCCTCCACAAACAGCACCCGTCCATATCGCTGGTCAACCGGGCAGTGCAGCGGAGCTTCAGCTTCGAGCACCAACTGGCGGATCGCCTCATGGCTCATCACCGGATACCCGACCATCTGGGCAAGCGTACGAGCCGCTTTGCGATAGAAAGAGCACTCCACCGCCAATCCCACCGCCGTTTCTTCTAGACAAGGGCTGATTGACTGCGATCCATCAAACGCGAGAAAGGAATCCAGCAAAAATGTGTAACGGTTTTGTTCTCGATCCAAATAGTAGTTCCGCACAAAGGTGACTTCGCCAAACAAGGTTTGAATCGTGGTGCGTCGTTTGTCTTTCAAGTGGTACCGGCGCTTGTCCCGGGTTTCCGCCAATTGTCGGTCGATGTCCTCCAACAGAGCCGTAAACAGCTCGGCGAAGGCGTTTTGCAAGGTCCGAAACAAATCAAGTTCGATCTCTTTCCATGTCAACGAATTTGTGGTAAGATGTTGTTGAATATTCATGGGACTCTCTCCTCCTGTTTGATAGTGTGGCAATGATCATCTTACCAGGGAGAGAGTCCTTTTTTCATGTTTCCTGCTTGGGATCCTACCGCGCTTCGCTTGATACTATATAGAAACAACTACGTTTTAATACTATATAGAAACAACTACGTTTTAAAAAAAGGGCTCAAACCCTTGATACGACTGGCTTTAAGCCGATTTTTTAGGGTGGATAAAAGAAAACCCCTATGGTAGAGTTAAAAGTGACCAAACTCAAAACTCAATATCCATAGGGGGTTCTTGTATTATCATGTACAGAAATCATACCATTGAAACGTTCGATAACGCAACTACAAAAATATTGGTAGATAAGACAAAGACGGGCAAACAGCGCGATTGGCAAGGGAAAAAACGTCGGTCGCAATTAACGGCAGAACACTTTGACAAAGCGGGCTTAGAGCGAAAAGCCGAAAGAATGAATGAATGTGCAGACACGCTTGTTTTCAAAAGCACGCCAGAGGGCTTAAAACTTTATCAAGCATGGTTCTGTAAAGTGAGGTTGTGTCCGATGTGTAATTGGCGGCGGTCACTCAAAATTGCGTACCACAATAAGAGGATCGTAGAGACGATAAACGAGCGCGAAAAGGTACGTTGGGTGTTTTTGACCCTTACGGTTCGCAATACGGACGCTGAGAGCCTTCCAGAGACGATTAAAGCTATGTTTAAGGGGTTTCAAAGGTTAACAAACTATAAAGGCCTTTAAAACGTCCGTAAAGGGGTATTTTAGGGCTTTAGAGGTCACAAAGAACCGAGACCCTGAAAGTGAATCATTCGGAACGTATCACCCGCATTTTCACGTTTTACTGGCGGTTCCTCATACATACTTTAAGAAAAAGGATTTATATATTACACAGGACGAGTGGACAAGCCTTTGGCAAAAGGCGATGAAGATAGATTATAAGCCTATCGTTCACATACAACGAGTAAAACCCAAAGAAAAACTCGATGACTTAAAAGGCTATGAAACTCAATTTAAAAAAGCTATGAAAGAACAAAATGCGATTTTAGAAGTCTCTAAATATCCGGTCAAAGATACGGACGTCATTAAAGGGAATAAGGTCACGGCCGAAAATGTGGAAACCGTTTTGGCGTTAGACAACGCCTTGGCAAATAAGCGGTTAATCGGTTATGGCGGTCTGCTGAAGCAGATCCACAAGGAACTGAATTTGGGAGATGCCGAAAACGGTGATTTGGTTAATGTGACGGGTGAGGATGAGGTCGCCAATGGCACATTTGACGTGATTGCAAGATGGCATGTGGGGTTAAAAAATTATGTGATAGAGTGAAAAAGAGCATTCCAGAAGGAGTGCTCTTTTTTTGGTTTAACTATTAGCTTTTATTTCATTTTCTAACTCTTCAATTTCTAAATGCCATTTATCTCGTGTACTATACAAAATTTCACACACAAATTTTGAAAAGGAATCTTTATTTTGATTGTAACTATTCACCCCGATAGTAGTATGTAAAAAAGCCCAGCACAAATAGGGCATTTCGGTCATAGAAAATGCCCTAGGTAGCGGAAAGAACTCGATCGATCGTTTCGCCTGCCAACAGAAGACATAACGAATCCCACACGTTTTTTTCGTGTTTCGTCAGTGTGGAAACGATGCTTCTTGTGATACAAAAAGACTGGGCGAATGTTTCTTCGCGAAACGTACCCGAAATGTTCTCTTTGACTTTAACCATGCGAAGATCGCGTTCGGCTTGGTTGTTGTCAAAGGGAACATGTACTTCACGTAAGAAACGCAGCGCTTCTTCCTTTCGTTTTTGAAGGCGTCGAACAAAAGCGAGTGCTTTTTTCGGAAGAGGCGTCTTCGCTTCCAATCGATGTTGTGCTCTTTCTAGGATGCGATCATACACTCGTTCCCACCGTCTCGCTTCTTCTTCGGAAAGTGCACCGTGATGGGCTTCGACGGCTTGCTTGGCGGCTAACAGAAACGTGGTCATGCGCATCGCCCACGTATGCCCCTGTTCGATGAATCCTTTTAACTCACGCAAATGGTGGGCATGACAAAGGGCATGGGTGGCATGTGTGTATTTCGGATACGTACCGAACGCATCGTGCATCATCGTCCCTTCATATCGGGGAAGAATCCCGATATCATCGGTCGCTTTTTTTCCACGAGAAGCGTGAGGAGCCAAGTACGTGTATTTTGATGTACACGCGACATGCACCCATGCGAGTTTCCCATTGATGCGCAAACTTGTTTCATCGACATGCAGGATGTTGGATTCAAGTAAGGCGTCTTCGATGATGTCCATATTCGATTCTAGCGCTTCGCGTCCTCGTTTCACCATATTGGCAAGGGTTCCTGTACTCATCGAGTGTTGATATAACGCTTCGATTGTATCACTTAAACGCTTGTAAGGGATCAATTGGATATGATGTAAATAAACAGCGAGCGCCGTGAGCCGTGGACCGTATTGCACATGATTCGTGACATGGGATGGGAATTCGGCTTGTTGAACACATCGGCAATGTGGACACGATTTCACTTCACGTTCATGTTGTGTCACCTCGATCGGCACAGGAGGGACATCAAACACTTGACGGATATCGACTTTGAACGATTTGACTTCACGCAAAGAAGCCCCACATCCTTGACACGTATGCACACGGTGGACGACACGATGATGTGGATGTTCCACTTGACGGAGCGTCGTTCCTTGATGTCCTTCTTGTCCGCCTGGCTTGTTGCCAGATGGTTGACGAGAAGAACGTGTGTTGGCAAAACGGTCAGAAGATGGGGGCAAATGGCTATTAGAGCTGTTTTTTTTCGTGCGTGCTTCCAGCTCTTGAACGCGATACTTGAGTTGTTCATTTTCTTTGCGTAGCTGTTTGTTTTCTTTCAACAGTTGCTCAATGACTTGTTGTTGGTGAGTAATGGGCTGCTTTTGTTGTTGGACTTTGCTGATTAAGCTCTCAACTGTAAATACAGCTTGTTGTACCGTCAACATGCGATTCACCTCCTTGTCTATCAATATTCACATCATAGACAGGAAAAGCAAAAAATATTCAGCTCACTTTATGATGTGGCTGAATAGTTACCTACAACGTCTGCGCTCGATAGGAAGTTCGATCCAAAAAATCCCTATTCGCTGAGCATAGCCATGCATCCATTGCTTCTTTTTGTCTGTCATTTTGATCGTGCGCTTCAAGCAGACAGGACATAACGGGCATTGTTCGGGTAGAGAAAGTTCGAAAATCCAACGTTCCCCTTCTTTTCGCACCTTTTGAATCAAAACATCTGGTAAATCGATGAGTTCTTTGATAAACTGAGAGTACATGCGAATTTCCCTCCATAGTTTGGTTTGGTCACCTTTACCATACAGGAAAATTCGCATTTTTTGTACCCTCTATTTCCTCTATGCACACCTACCTTAAATGATCAAGTACAACTTGTGGTGAAGAGCCAAAAGTTTTGAGAGTTGTTAATAAATAGGCAGGAAAATAACGGCATAGAATAGTATTTTATGTTGGGGTAAATGATGGAAAATGAGGAATGTTACATGTGCAAAAACGAAATAAAAGGGGGATGTGAATAATGAGTTTTAAAATTCCGGGAAGGGACAAGCATCTGCCTGCAGACATCATTAATTTATTCCATCGCCTTGGCAAGCTCGAACGGATGTCCTTGCAGCAAGGGGAGTCCCTTAAGGAATATGAAGCGATCCGAAATGAGCACTCAGATATTGCGATAGAGATGCCCGCGGGTCATGGAAAAACATTGGTTGGCGGTCTTATTGGCGAGTTTAACCGGCTTACAAAAAATTGGCGGGTCGTCTATGCTTGTGCAACACGTCAATTGGCGCATCAGACGTATGAGTTGCTGAAATCATACGGCATTCATGCAGTTGTCTTGGTCGGGGAAAGCGATCATTTCAATGCTGCAGATTACGGGAAATATGCCCGATCCGCAGCGATCGCTGTGACAACGTATTCTCATATTTTTAATATTAATTCAAGTTTTTCTGATGCGAATCAGATCATTTTTGACGACGCCCACGCCGCGGAATATTCGATCTACGGATTTTGGAGCTTGTCTGTCAGTCGTAAGCGAAATCAAGGGATCTTCGATGCTTTGTTTGCCACATTAGGGGATGCGGTGGCCAAACATGTGCAAGATAAAATTATACACGGCACATACGACCCCCTTACTGACGGTGTAGACATCGTTCCACAAGCCCTATGGCTTCCAAAAGAGGATGATATTCGCGAACTCCTGGATGCGAAAGTGGAAGGTACTAATTTGTATTATTCATGGAGCCGAATCCGTTCACATCTGCACGCCTGCCAGATCTATATTTCGCATTCTACGATCGTCATTCGACCGGTATTGCCTCCAAACTTACGGCATCAACCATTTGGCAATGCCCAGGAACGTATTTACATGACGGCTACGATAGGTAGTGGAGGAGAGTTGGAGAGAATATTTGGGGTTCCGTATATCCATAAGATTTCGAAATTTGATTCCGGAGCCAATAAGGTGTCTGGGCGACGTCTCATATTGTTTCCGGAAGATCATTTTGAGCCAGATGAACTGCCGAATGTTCTTGCTGGAACGATCCGGATGCAGCCGAGAGTTCTTGTGCTTTGTCCTTCCCAATCTGCCTTAGATGATATGGAGGAGACTCTAAAGCGTGTCGTTCCGGAATATGAACTGTTCTTTGCTAAAGATGTTGAGGACAATATGACGCCGTTTACATCCTCTTCCAAAGGAATTCTACTTTTAGCCGGCAGATATGAGGGGATTGATTTAAAGGATGAGGATTGCCGTCTCCAGATATTTTACGATCTTCCGATTGCCATGGGATTGCCTGAGCAATTCCTTCAGGATCGTTTAAAAGCGACGGAAATTCTAAAAAACCAGCTCGTTACCCGTGTCGTCCAAGGTTTGGGACGATGCACGAGGGGTACCCAAGATTATGCTGCTGTACTTTTCCTCGGTAGGCGTGTTGGGGAGTATTTATACAAGGATGAATTCCGCAAGATGCTACCGGCAGAAATTGATGCCGAAATGACGTTTGGGTTTAGCCAGATTGATTACATCAAAGATTTGGCTTCATGGAAAGAGGCACTTCAGGATTTTTTCGAGCAAAACGAAACCTGGCAAGCAATTGAAGATTATATTATCTCCGAAACGGATAACAAAAACGCGGACCGCACAAGTAACTCTGCTAATGCAGTTATTTTAGAAGCAGTACAGCATGAGATAGGATACCTATATGCGTTGTGGGATGAGGAATGGGAGAAAGCTCACCAACATGCGGATAAAGTGTTACAAGCGTATGGTCGTAACGATAAATTTAAGGGTTATCGCGCGTGGTGGAATTATCTCATTGCATGTATTGGTGTTCTACAGGGAGATGCCAAGAAAGCGACGGAATATCATAATAAATCCATTCAAGCGGCCCCTTATAAGCTGTGGCTCGATAAGCGCGTTTTTGATGAGCGGCTCATTGAAAACAATGTATTCCCGGAACCGTTGGAGCTACAAATCAACGCGATCCTCGCGAAGCTCGAATCTTATGGTGATCGTGACAAGAGGTTTGAAAAGGATTGGAAGCGGATTTGGAATGGCCTACGGCAGAAAGAAGCAGATCACTATGAACCGGCATTCCGTGATTTCGGTACATTCCTTGGGTATCAGACTGAACGCCCGACCGGCAAAGGAACGCCTGACAGTGTGTGGCAACTTGCTTCGACTTGGCTTGTATTTGAGCTAAAAACGAACATTGAAAATGCTGGAGGGGCTATACCGCTTGAAGATATCCGGCAGACAGGTTTTCATGATAAATGGGTAAAGCGTAATCGTAATCTTGGGGACGATGCAGAAGTTACAGTCGTGCTGATCTGTGCAAAGCAACATGTCGAAGAATATGCTGCGCATGCTACGGAAGGGATATTTCTGCTGGATCCGTCAGTCATTGAAGATATGGCTTCAAGGTTGGAAATTATTCTCCGAACAGTCCTGCAAAAATTAAAGTATTCGACGTACGAAGAAGCTCGGCTTACCTTGGGAAAATCTCTGCAGGAGCAAGCGTTAGATTTCTTTAACTTGCAGGAAATCTTTCGTCAGACTCAATTAAAAGATGTGTTATAACCCGTGGTGCTAGTTGAGCGCTAGCGCTCAACTAGCCCTAGTGTGACCAGCGAATAGGCTAACAATATGCCGTCGAGCGCTACTTCAAATCCGATCATGGAATTCGCTCGAATCTCTGTGATCCGGTATTGGTCAACCAGAACCGAGAACACCGTCTCGATCACTTTGCGTTTTTGTTGGATCCACTTCTCCCATGCCTCGGACGGGCGATGTTTCTGGTTTTTTCGAGACGGAGTCCAAAGCGCCATTTGGTATTCTTCGTACAGCCTTTTTTGCAAGTCACGGCTAATGAACCCTTTGTCCCCTAAATTAAAGGGATGAGGAATTTGAGTCATGACGGTTTCCGCTGCGGTTCGATCGTGACAGGACGCCTCCGTTACCACGTACCCCATCGGCAGTCCTTGGTCAGTCACTTGAAGATGAAGCTTAAATCCGTAGTACCACTGCTTTTTGGACGCACAAAGCTCGATGTCCGCGATTCCTTGAAATCGTTTGACACGGTACATTCTTGCGACATGGCACAACTCGATCGGCATACTGTCTACGACCGCATAGGCGCGGTGTTGACCACGTTTGGCTAGCTCATGGCGAATCCATTTGATCGCAAAGCGCAGCGCTCGACAACGACGATGGTAGCGAGAACGTTCGAGAAAATGTCCATCCGTAAACAAGTTCCCAGTCACAAAGCGATGCCATGCACGTTCGGAAGAGAAGCCAAGCAGCTTTCCTAAAAGATGAATCGCAATGATCACCGCATCTTCTTGTTTCACCAAATGACGATTGCGGCGTCGAAGATAGAATGGAATTTGTGACAGCTGAGAAGAAACAAAAAAGAAAATGGCTGCATATTGTTTTTGAATCTTTGCTTGATCTGTAGTAAAATGAAAGTGCTCTTGCATGGGGATTCTCCTTTCGAATGTTGGATCGCACTTTCATTCAGGAGATCCACAAGCAAGGGCTATTTTTATGCTTACTCGATTTTATCTAGCACCACGGGTCTTTTAATAATTGTTGTACGACGTGCGCCGCCATAATGAGACCTGCGACAGATGGAACGAACGCATTCGATGACGGCGGCATTTTTGCCTTACGAATGGTTGCCTCATCATTTCCTACTTCTTTTCGCACGTCCTCGCGAATGACAATTGGACTTTCATCCGAGAAAACAACAGTGATGCCTTTTTTAATTCCTTCTTTCCGCAATCTCGTGCGAATAACTTTTGCAATCGGGTCCGTATGTGTTTTTGAAATGTCAGCGATGCGAAAACGGGTCGGGTCCATTTTATTTGCCGCACCCATGCTCGAGATGATCGGAATATCGCGCTCTAAACATTGTTTCATTAGATGAATTTTATACGAAATCGTATCCGATGCATCAATGACGTAGTCAATATCGTACGAAAAAATTTGTTCATACGTCTCTTCTGTATAAAACATTTTTAACGCAATGACTTCGCATGCTGGATTAATGTCTGCGATGCGCTCTTTCATCACTTCTACTTTCGGACGCCCAACCGTTGATAACAGCGCATGAATTTGACGATTGACGTTTGTAATGTCAATATCATCCTTATCGATTAAAATAAGACGCCCCACACCTGAGCGAGCAAGTGCCTCAACCGCAAATGATCCGACACCTCCAATGCCAAGAACGGCCACTGTGCTTTCGCTTAATTTTTTTAAACCTTCTTTCCCGATTGCGAGTTCATTACGAGAAAATTGATGTAGCATGTTTTGCCTCCCATATGTAAGTATTTCAATCGGATATACATGCATTATGGCACAAAAAAAGCCTTAACGTAAAGCATGTTCTTTACGTCAAGGCTTTATTCATTTTTGTTTCCTAAGTCCCAATCGTGCCGTCGCTGATGGCCTTTGTTTTGAACCCGCTCTCTCACAGGTGGGTGCCCTGTTTCAAGCTTATGTACGTCCTCTCTATGTAAATGAGGCATGTACGCCACCTGAAAACCCGGGCTCCCGTATCACACATTGTTCGGTCAAAACAATAGGTGATACGACAAACACATCAGGACTTGTTGTTAATTGTATGTTATCACACTTCGAACGTATTTGCAACGTTACAAATTTAGTCTACTTTTTGAACGTCTTTAATTCGCAAATGTAATTCTTCTAATTGCTCTTCGCTAACTGCACTTGGCGCTTCCGTTAACAAGCAACTCGCGCTTGCAGTTTTCGGAAAGGCAATCGTATCACGTAAATTCGAACGCCCCGCAAGCAACATGACAAGCCGGTCTAATCCAAGCGCAATTCCCCCATGTGGAGGCGTACCGTATTCAAACGCTTCTAGCAAAAAGCCAAACTGTTCACGCGCTTGTTCTTCAGTAAAACCGAGCGTTTTAAACATTTTTTCTTGTATATCCCGCTCGAAAATACGGAGTGAGCCTCCACCTAGCTCATATCCATTTAACACAAGATCGTACGCTTGTGCACGAATGCTTGCTGGGTCTGTTTCAAACTTTGGCACATCTTCACGAACAGGCATCGTAAACGGATGATGCGCTGCATAATAACGACCTTCTTCTTCGTCGTATTCAAATAGTGGCCAATCTGTAATCCATAAGAAATGAAACGCTGATTCGTCAATCAACTGTAAATCTTTCCCTAACTTTAAACGCAATGCACCAAGCGCATCGGCAACAACCGATTTTTTATCAGCTACAAACAACAATAAGTCGCCTGCTTCTGCTTCAAGTGTTTGCATCATTTGTTTTTGTTCATCTTCGTTAAAAAACTTAGCAATTGGACCTTTTAAACCGTCTGCTTCAACTTTCAACCAAGCTAACCCTTTGGCTCCATAACGAGCGGCATATTCCGTTAGCGCATCAATATCTTTACGCGAATATTTATCCGCTGCACCTTTAACGTTGATCGCCTTCACTTGTCCACCGTTTTGCACCGCGCTTGCAAACACTTTAAACCCGCAATCTTTCACTTGCTCGGATAAATCAACAAGCTCAAGTCCAAAACGCGTATCTGGCTTGTCCGAACCGTAACGCGCAATCGCTTCATCGTATGACATGCGCGGGAACGGAATAGAGATGTCGACTCCTTTTGCGACTTTCATGACGCGCGCCATCATTCGCTCGATCATTGCTAAAATATCGTCTTGACTCATAAACGATGTTTCAATATCGACTTGTGTAAATTCTGGTTGACGGTCAGCACGTAAATCTTCATCGCGGAAACAACGAGCGATTTGATAATATCGTTCAAAGCCAGCGACCATTAATAATTGTTTAAAAATTTGCGGCGATTGTGGTAACGCATAAAACTCGCCTGGATGTACACGGCTTGGCACTAAGTAATCGCGCGCCCCTTCTGGCGTACTTTTCGTTAAAATTGGCGTTTCTACTTCTAAAAAGCCTTCTTCGTCTAAAAAGTCGCGAATCGCTTTCGTTACTTGATGGCGCATTTGAAACGTCTGGAACATCACCGGGCGACGCAAATCTAAGTAGCGATATTTTAAGCGAACGTCCTCGGATACATCTGTTTTATCTGAAATCGGAAACGGCGGCGTTTTCGCTTGACTTAAAATCGTCACGTGCGTCGCATGCACTTCAATTGTTCCATTCGGTAAATTCGGATTAACTTGTCCTTCTTCGCGTTGAACGACCGTTCCTTCTACGTCTAACACGTATTCGCTACGAATTGTTTCCGCTACTTGTAATGCTTCTTTTGACACATCTGGGCTAAATACAATTTGGACAATGCCTGTACGGTCGCGCAAATCGATAAAAATAAGCCCTCCGAGATCGCGACGTTTTTGCACCCATCCTTTTAAGCGCACCGTTTGACCGATCGCCATATCTGTTACTTCTCCACAATAATGCGTCCTTCCGAACATACTTTCCCCTCCTATTTCAATACGTGTTTCATATGTGAAATAAATGTGTCAAGAGGCACTTCTTGCTGTTCTCCCGTTGCCATATGTTTGACGTTAATGACACCTTTTCGCAATTCATCTTCACCTAAAATTGCAACATACGTCGCATGTAAACGGTCTGCGGCTTTAAGCTGTGCTTTCACTTTTCGATCTTGATAATCTTTTTCTGCCGAAATACCTTCTTTACGTAGCGCAGCAACGAGCGCAACCGCTTCTTCTTTCGCTTGTTCTCCTAAAGCTACAACATAACAGTCAATTCCTTCTGAAATCGGTAACGAAATGCCCTCGGCCTCTAATGCAGCAAGCAAGCGCTCAATGCTTAAAGCGAATCCGATCCCTGGCGTTTCCGGTCCGCCAATTTCTTGAACGAGACCGTTATAACGCCCACCGCCACATAGCGTCGTAATGGCGCCAAACCCTTCTGCCTCGCTCATAATTTCAAATGCCGTATGATTGTAATAGTCTAAACCGCGCACAAGCCGTGAATCGACTTCAAATGCGATGCCAAGCTTCTGTAAATACATTTGTACTTTTTCAAAATATGTGCGCGACTGTTCATTTAAGTAATCAAGAATCGATGGAGCAGTACGCATCAGTTCGTGGTCACGATCTTTTTTACAGTCTAAAATGCGCATTGGATTTTTATGTAACCGCGCTTGGCAATCATCACAAAACTCATGAATGCGAGGTTGGAAATGATCGATGAGCGCTTGGCGATGCGCTTTTCTACTTTCAACATCACCTAAACTATTGATGACAAGTTTCAGCTTTTTTAATCCGAGCGTATGGTAGATGTCCATCGCTAAAGCGATGACTTCAGCATCAATCGCAGGATCGTTACTTCCAAGTGCTTCGACACCAAATTGGACGAACTGACGAAAACGACCTGCTTGCGGACGTTCGTAACGGAACATCGGCCCCATGTAATACAATTTCACTGGCTGATTCGGGTAGCCATACATTTTATTTTCAACAAATGAGCGAACAACTGCTGCTGTTCCTTCTGGACGAAGCGTTAAACTTCGACCGCCACGATCTTCAAATGTGTACATTTCTTTTTGAACAATATCCGTTGTATCACCGACACCGCGTAAAAACAGCTCCGTATGTTCAAAAATGGGGGTGCGAATTTCTTGATAATTGTAACGACGGCAAAGTTCGCGCGCAATGTGTTCAATATATTGCCATTTTGCTGCTTGTTCGGGCAAAATGTCTTGCGTTCCGCGCGGAATTTGAAACGACATATATTTCCCTCCTTCAGTTTTTATGCAAATAAAAATCTCCCACCCCTAATAAATTAGGGACGAGAGACGAGTTCCCGTGGTGCCACCCTAGTTGAAGCGCATGCTTCCACTTTCATCCGATAACGCCCGGAAAGCGTTCTCTCCTACTAACTGACGCGTTCAAAGAGAAACCTACGGAGTGTTCGTTCGTTAAGTCATCATGGAGAAATGCTTCCAGCCTATGGCATTTCCTCTCTGGCCATGTGTACTCTTAACTACTTTTCTCCATCATCGGCGAGATGTTGAATTTTCTTTTTATATTACGTACGAACAAACCATTTGTCAAGATGACCCTATTTTCCGAAATACTGAAGCAATCCATTACAAATCGCCTCTGTCGCTGCTTGTTGATAGTCTTGTGACATAACAAACAACTCTTCATTCGGATTGCTTAAATAGCCAAGTTCAAGCAATACAGAAGGGCGACTATTTTCACGCAACACATGGTAATTACCACTTCGAATCCCGCGTTGCTGAATGCCTGTTAGACGGCTCAGCGGATCAAACATCGCATTAGCGAGCGAACGATCAATTGATTTATAGTAATATATCGTTAAACCACTTGCCGTGCGGTTTAATGCGCTATCGTAATGAATGCTAATAAACGCATCTGCTTGATGTTTCCCCGCTATGTAGACACGCTCACTAAGCGATAAAAAGCGATCATCTTCGCGTGTGAAAATGACGTTCGCACCCATTTGCTTTAGTTTTTCACCTAACAACAATACCGTTTGTAACGTTAACATTTTTTCCATCGTCCCGTTGACACCTGTTGTTCCGTGATCTTTTCCACCATGTCCTGCATCAATAACAATCGTTTTCCCTACAATCGTTTTTTGAGAAGGCGCAGGTCTCTTTGTTACTTGAACGATCCATTCTGCGACATAACCGATCGTTTGTGCATCTACTTGTATGACGTACCATCGTCCTTCTTTTCGAATGACTGCAAACTGATCACCACGTTTTGCTTTAGTAATGATAGAGGACTGTGTTGAAGCAGCAGAACGAATATTTGTATTGTCATATAACATTTGGACGTACGTATTTTGTTCTGCATTTTGTTCTGTATTTTGTTCTGCATTTTGTTCTGTATTTTGTTCTGTATTTTGTTCTGCATTTTGTTCTGTATTTTGTTCTGTGTTTTGTTCTGTGTTTTGTTCTGTGTTTTGTTCTGTGTTTTTTTCAACATTTGCTATGTATGAGCGATGCACCCAACCTTCTTTTCCATCCCAACGCACATACATCCAATCCCCTTGTATCATCGTTGTCGTTCCTTTTTCGTTACGATTGACATACCCGATGATCGCATACGTCGTTCCTGGTCCTTTACGAAGTCGTAATCCGTCTGCTTGGCATACAACAAGTTGTTGTATTTGTTTTTTCTTTTCCATCTGTTCGTTTTGCATTTGCACATATTTACCGTACACCCAACCTGTCCGATTCGAAGCGAGCCGAATTTGCAACCATTCCCCTCGCTTTTGAACGACAGCATATTGCTTTCCTTTCGCTACTTTTCCTTGCATCGGAAATGTCAATCCCGGACCTGTTCGTACGTTTAATCGGTCAACAACGATGCGCACGTTCATTGCTGCTGTCGCAGTTTGCACGATGAGCAGCAAACAACAAAAAACGAACAATGACGCCATAAGCGATTTTTTCATGTTGCAAATCCCCCTACGTTGTCAGTAGTCGCTATTTTATTTCTTCACAAACAAAAAAAATCCTTCTTTGAATGAAAAGGTAGAAAAATTGGGAATAATACGAAAGACATTTGATGCGAAAGGAGATTGATCATGCGCCATAGTGAAAAAGGGGAATTTATTCATTCACAATCCCCACTTATGCACGTCGATTTTCATTCATTTATTCAAAAAGAAAATGATCTCACATCGTTTGAACTCGCTTCTGAATTCGGACTTTCTCTTCGTGACGTACAAAAAATAAAAAAACATTTAGCACGAGGATAAGAAAAAACCGGGCTCGTCCACATGCGAGCACGGTTTTTATTTGCTTTCAACGATGAGCGTCACAGGACCGACGTTCGTCAACGTTACATCCATCATCGCACCAAATACACCTGTTTCTACACGAATTCCTTTTTGACGCAATTGTTCATTAAACGCCTCATAAATGTGTTTCGCGTGTTCTGGTTTTGCTGCATCCATAAAGTTCGGTCTTCTTCCTTTGCGACAGTCTCCGTACAGCGTAAATTGCGAAATTGATAAAATCGCTCCACCAACATCTAAAAGGGATACGTTCATTTTTCCGTGTTCATCTTCAAATATGCGCAAATGAGCAATTTTATCGGCAACAAATGCTGCATCTTCCTCCGTATCATCATGCGTAATGCCAACTAGCAAAACAAGCCCAAAATCAATTTCTCCGACTACTTCACCAGCTACTGTGACTTTTGCATCTTTTGCGCGTTGAACAACAACTCTCATGGCGACAACCCTTTCTAATTCATGATCCGTCTAACTGAATAAATATCTGGAATTTGTTTAATGCGCTCCACCACTTTTTGCAAATGACTGACATTATGAATAAAAATCGTCATATGAATGGTCGCCATTTTATTTCGGTGATCTGTTCTTCCAGATACAGCCGAAATGTTCGTTTTCGTTTCATTGACCGCTTGCAATACTTCATTAAGCAGGCCACGCCGATCATATCCGGTAATTTCGATATCCACTGTATATTCCCGCTGACAGTTTGCACCGCTTTCCCATTGAACAGGGATAAGTCGCTCTTTCGCTTCTTCCACCAGCACGTTCGGGCAATCGGCACGATGAACAGAAACGCCACGTCCTTTTGTAATAAAACCGATAATTTCATCGCCAGGCACCGGATTACAACAACGTGACAAACGAATAAGTAAATTGTCTACTCCTTCCACGCATACACCAAAATCGCGTTTTTTCATTGGTGTGATGGTTTTCGCCTCTTGGAGCATGTCCGACAAGCGTTTCGCCTGTTCTTCTAAATCGCGTTGTTTTCGCCACTTTTCAGTTAAACGATGCGCGACTTGAGCAGCGGTAATGCCGTTATATCCAACAGCAGCATACATATCTTCTTCGTTAGCAAAATTAAATTTTTCCGCTACCCGTTTCATATTTTCAACAGTAAGCACTTCTTTGACATCAAAACCCATGTTGCGAATTTCTTTTTCGACAAGCTCTTTTCCTTTTTCAACGTTTTCTTCACGGCGTTGCTTTTTGAAAAATTGGCGAATTTTATTTTTCGCATGTGATGTTTGGGCGATTTTTAACCAATCTTGACTTGGACCATATGAATGATTGGACGTCAAAATCTCAACGATGTCTCCCGTTTGAAGAGGATGATCGAGCGGAACCATTTTTCCGTTCACTTTTGCTCCAATTGTTTTATTTCCGATTTCTGAGTGAATGCGATACGCAAAATCAATCGGCACCGAACCGGCTGGAAGCTCAATGACATCACCTTTTGGTGTGAAAACAAACACCATATCGGAAAATAAATCCATTTTCAACGTTTCGACAAACTCTTCTGCGTTGTTCGTTTCGTTTTGCCACTCAACAATTTCGCGAAACCATGCTAGTTTTTCTTCAAACGTATTCGGTCGAATCGTCTTTCCTTCTTTATACGCCCAATGGGCAGCAATTCCAAATTCCGCAATATGATGCATCTCAAACGTCCGAATTTGCACTTCAAGTGGTTCGCCTTTTGGTCCGACAACGGTCGTATGAAGCGATTGATACATATTTGGCTTCGGCATGGCAATATAATCTTTAAAACGCCCAGGCATCGGCTTCCAACATGTGTGAATGATCCCGAGTACCGCATAACAGTCTTTAATGCTTTCGACGATGATGCGCACAGCAAGCAAATCGTAAATTTCGTTAAATTGCTTATTTTGCAAAACCATTTTCCGATAAATGCTGTAAATATGTTTTGGACGTCCAGAAATTTCGGCCTGAATCCCGACTTCCTGTAACCGTGCACGCATTTCTTGGATGACTTCTTCTAAATATTGCTCACGTTCTGCCCGCTTTTTCTTCATCAAATTGACGATGCGATAATATTGTTGCGGATTTAAATAACGGAGCGCTGTATCTTCAAGCTCCCATTTAATTTTTGAAATTCCAAGCCGATGGGCAAGCGGAGCAAAAATTTCAAGCGTCTCATTCGCAATCCGGCGTTGTTTTTCGATCGGCAAATGTTTTAATGTGCGCATGTTGTGCAAACGGTCCGCCAACTTAATTAAAATGACTCGTATATCTTGCGCCATCGCTAAAAACATTTTGCGATGATTTTCTGCTTGTTGTTCTTCATGCGATTTATATTTAATTTTTCCGAGCTTCGTTACACCATCAACGAGCATCGCTACTTCTTTTCCAAATTCTCTTTCTAAATCTTCTTTCGTCACATGTGTATCTTCAACGACATCATGTAAAAATCCAGCCGCAATTGTCGCAGGGTCCATTTCTAAATCGACTAAAATCCCTGCCACTTGAATTGGATGAATAATATACGGCTCCCCAGACTTCCGATATTGCTCACGATGCGCTTCTTTCGCAAATTCATATGCCCGTTCAATAAACTGTACGTCGTCTTTCGACAAATAACGGCTCGCCTTTTCAATCACTTGTTCCGCCGTTAATACTTGTTCATTTGCCATGCAATCACCTTTTATTCGTATTTACAATATTATCTTGAAAATTTTTTCAAATGTAAAGAGCAATGATGCGAAAAAGAGGAGCGTTTTGCCCCTCCTTCATTAAAATTGCATTAGCGTCAAAATATCGTATCCTTTTAATTTTTCGCGACCTTCTAAATATGTTAATTCAATTAAAAATGCAATCCCAGCGACAATGCCGCCGAGCTGTTCAACGAGCTTAATCGTCGCTTCAATCGTGCCACCTGTCGCTAGCAAGTCGTCTGTAATAAGAACGCGCTGTCCTGGCTTAATCGCATCTTTATGCATCGTTAATACGTCCTTGCCGTATTCTAAACCGTATTCGACACGAATGACTTCGCGAGGTAATTTTCCTTCTTTACGGACAGGGACAAATCCAACGCCGAGCGCATAAGCAACTGGACAACCGATAATAAAACCACGCGCTTCTGGTCCAACAACGACATCAATTTTCTTTTCACGTGCGTAATTGACGATTTGATCTGTTGCGTACTTGTACACTTCCCCTTTATCCATAATTGTTGTAATATCTTTAAATTGAATTCCTGGTTTTGGGAAATCAGGAACAATCGTGACGTATTGTTTTAAATCCATTGACATTTTCCTCCTCATACAATGAATCAAACCAACGTTTCAGTTGGGAATAAGATGAGTATAAAAACATATGCTCGAGCTCTGCCTGCGCTTGTTTCAGTCGGTAAGAAGGCGATTCCGTTAAATCCCGTTTTTGGACATCGCAAACTAAAGAAACGATTCCGTTTTCAACAGTTATAAAACCAAGTTCTTTAAACACTTGAATCATAAACAAAATCGTTTCTTTTGTCCATCCGCGCGAGCGAGCTAAGTCATCAGCGTAACGTCGCACATCAAACGGACTACGCTTATGCAAAAATGAATATAACCACTTAAAATGTTCACGCGTTGGCAATACGCTAAAGAAGTGATTCTCCCTTTGATAGAATAACGCATAAATGCGTTCGGGTAAACTACAACTTAATAAAACTTTAACGATTTGCTGTGACGGAGGCAAATCAAGAAAAACAATATACTTTCCACTTACATCAATTATCGCTTCTTGTTCGTTCGACACATATACAATTTCATCTGCATATGCCGACAATTGCAATGCGTCTACTGTGTCGCGATGAAAAGCGATCAATAACCGCTTTTCTTTCGGTAGCGACGCCATGAACTTACTTGGATGACGAATATGACGCATATCAAACAATTGCCACTCATTCACTGCTATATCTTGAATCATTAACTGTGGCTTTCGAAAGTTGTTCCATTCGTTAATAGCAAGTTCTCCTACGACCGAAAGATGAACGTCCGGTGCAATTTCGTCACCGATGTTGCCAAAACCGAATCCGATCGCTTCTAACGTTTTTCCATCTTCCGTTAACAACAATTTTAAGTGGTTTTGATCCGTTCCAATTTTTCGCAACGTATCGAGTTGCACATGTTGGAAAAGGACACGTGGCTTCGGATTCCCCATTCCAAATGGTGCAAGCCGATTCATTTGTTCGATAAGTTCAAGCGAAACGTCTGGGATGGAGCAACATAAATCGATGTGAGTGATAGGAATGAAATGTTCGTCCGTTAATTGTTGCTCCGCTGCTTCGTTTAGGCGACGACGTAATTCATCTACATCATGAAAAGAAAGCGTCATTCCGGCCGCCATCGGATGCCCTCCAAAATGTGGCAAAATATCGCGACAGTTTGACAAGTTCGCAAATAAGTCAAATCCCTCAATACTTCGCGCTGATCCTTTGGCTATTCCTTTTTCTTGATCAATGCTTAACACGATCGTCGGACGGTAAAACTTTTCGACTAAACGAGATGCCACAATGCCAATAACACCGACATTCCATCCTTCTTTCGCCACAACTAATACACGATCATCTCTATAATGTTGCTCGACAAGTTGAATCGCTTCTTCGGTTATCTCGTTAACAAGTTGTTGACGTTCGCGGTTCATTGCATCAATTTGCTCCGCTAGCATGTCCGCTTCGTGTGCATCTGTCGTCAACAACAGCTGAACAGCTGGATCAGCGCAATCGAGACGTCCGGCGGCATTAACGCGCGGACCGATCATGAAAGCAATCGTATCTTCTGTCACAGCTGTATGTGATACGCCACATTGTTTACAAAGTGCCTGTAAACCGGGACGGTTCGTTTGACGAAATTGTTCAATGCCCAACCGAGCGAGTAAATGGTTTTCGTCTTGAAGCGGAACGAGATCGGCAATTGTCCCGATTGCAACAACGTCCAACCATTCATACGGCACGCGCCCGATAAGCGCATGAGCAAGCTTAAATGCTACGCCGACGCCAGCTAAATGTTTAAACGGATAATTCGGACTTATTTTCGGATGGATCGTTGCGTACGCTTCCGGTAGTACCGGACCAGGTTCATGATGATCGGTAATAATTAAATCGATCCCAAGCTGTTTCGCTACGTTGGCTTCATGTAAAGCAGAAATGCCTGTATCGACTGTAATGATAAGCGAAACACCTTGTTGTTTTGCTAGTCGAAACGCTTGTTCATTTGGTCCGTATCCTTCCGTAAAACGATTCGGAATGTAAAAAGACACATTCGCTCCTTTTTCTCGTAATGCGCTGACCATGACGACTGTACTGCTTACTCCATCGGCATCATAGTCACCGAAAATGAGAATATGTTCATCGTTTGTAATCGCTTTCTCTATTCGCTCAACCGCTTTTTCCATATCGTTTAATAAAAATGGTGAGTGAAATGATTGCTTTCGCTCAAAAAAAGAACGAGCGGCTTCAACGGTATGGTAGCCGCGGCTAACAAGCAATGAAGCAACGAGCGGAGTGATATGTAGCGCTTGCGCAATCATTTGCACTTGTTGCTCGTTTACTTGTTGAATATTCCAACGGGTTTTCGATGCTAACATGTCATTCACCCCTCAACCTTTTTATTATACAAAACAATAGGCTGAGGGGCAATTCATTGTTCATCGTACGGATTAATATGCACCATCACATTATGCACTTGCGGAAACGTCAGTAGCTTTTCTTTCACTCTTTTCCCGATCTCATGCGCTTCTAAAACTGTTAAATGTGGTGACACAGCAATTTTTAAAACGAGAAGCGAAACGAATAGCCCTGCAACGGGATCTGCATAAACGAGCCATGGTGCATATAATGTTTCACCTAACATCTCGGCAACAATACCAATGCATGCAGCAATCGATGAGAACACATCTGAACGATGCTCGTACGCATTGACGTTATACTTCTGGTTCTGCTTCTAGTTGGTCGCGTTTTTGTGTTCCTGTTTTCAATTGTTTTGCTTTCCAAACAACCCATAGTTGTGAAGCAATAAATAGCGAAGAGTAAACACCACAAACAAGCCCGACTAATAAAGCTAAATTGAAATTGCGAATCGAATCGCTTCCGAAAATCAACAGCGCAATAACGGTAAAAATAACAGTTAATACCGTATTAATGGAGCGAGTAAATGTTTGTTGCAATGCTTTGTTCACGATATCTTTTAAATCATCGACTGTTTTCACTTTTCGTTTTTTCATGATATGGCGAATACGGTCAAATGTAACGATCGTATCGTTAATCGAATAACCAATAATCGTTAACACCGCAGCAATAAACGTTAAATCGACTTCTAAACGAGTTAAACTGAAGAAAGCAACGACCAGAAAAGCGTCATGCAATAGCGCAATAATAGCGGCAAGCGCCATATACATTTCAAAGCGAACAGTTACATAAATAATAATGCCAACAGAAGCAATTAAAACGGCGATAAATGCATTGCGCGCTAATTCTTTTCCGACTGTCGGCGACACTACGCTTACGTTCGGTTCTACCCCGTATTTTTCTTTAAAATGCGATTTTAACTTTGAAATTTCTTTTTGATCAAGTACCCCGAGAAAACGAACGATCGCCATGTCGTTGTTATTTCCAGACAGCACGACATCTTTTGGCTCTAAATGTAATTCATTTAATTCGTCCTTCACTTCTTCAATTGTAAGCGGCTTTTTGCTCATTAAATCGACGCGCGTCCCACTTGAAAAGTCAATGCCTAAATTTAATTTTGCTGTCAACAGCAATACGACTCCAATAATAGTAAGTGCTCCTGAAATAGCGAAAAATAGTTTGCTTCGTTTTACAAAATCGAGCCGTTCAAACTTTGTCGGCACGTCTGTGTCATCTGTCACTTTCGCAATATCTAATATGTCTTTCGGATTGACGCCAAAATAGTGCGGTTTTTTATCGAATAGGCGGCTTTTCACAAGCAAGCCAAGCAATAAGCGCGTACCGTATATTGCAGTAATAAAGCTCGCTAAAATGCTGATGATGAGCATCGTCGCAAATCCTTTTACCGAGCTCGTCCCATATGCAAACAACACAACACCAGCGATGATCGTTGTAATGTTCGCATCTAAAATCGTTCCGAAAGAACCGCGATTTCCGATGCGATATGCTGACATAAGCGACTTTCCGAGCTTTAATTCATCTTTTATTCGCTCATATGTAATGATGTTAGCATCGACTGCCATGCCGACGCCGAGAATAAGAGCGGCAATCCCTGGCAATGTCAGTACACCGTTCATCCAGTCAAAAATGAGCAAAATGAGATAAATGTATATGCTTAGCGTGATTACTGCCACAATTCCTGGCAAGCGATAAAAAACAATCATAAATATGAAGATGAGCGCAACGCCAATAATTCCTGCTAAAATGGTTTCTTGTAGCGCTTGTTCACCGAACTGGGCACCGACCGATGTTGAATAAATTTCTTTTAACTCAACAGGGAGCGCTCCTGCGTTTAATAAATCAGCTAATTGTTTTGCTTCTTCAACAGTGAAATTTCCAACGATTGAAACATCTGTCTGGTTGAACACTTCGTTCACTTGTGCTGCCGAAATAAACTTCGGATGCTCTTTTCCTACTTCTTTTGCGTATGAGTCAACACCTTCTTCGAAATCGAGCCAAATGACAAGCACGTTGTTCGGTGCCATACTTAATACTTTTTGTGTCACTTCTTTAAACTTGTTGGCGTCTTTTAATTGAATTGCAACGCTTGGTTTCCCTTTATCGTCAAACGTTTGTTTCGCGCCCCCTTCAACGAGGTCGCTTCCGTCCATTAACACGTTATCATGCACGTCACGAAACGTTAATTTTGCTTCCGTCGATAAAATTTCACGGGCCTTATTTTGGTCTTTCACACCTGCTAATTGAACGCGAATACGATTGTTTCCTTCGACATCAATGCGCGGTTCGCTCACTCCGAGCACGTTAATGCGTTTATTTAACGCACTCACTGTGCTAAGCAATACATCTTTCGTAATTTTTTCTCCTTCTTTTGTCGGCTTCACTTCGTATAAAATTTCGAAACCACCTTGCAAGTCTAGGCCGAGCTTAATATTTTTCACAATTTTCTCTGCTGTTAATCCCATCATGCCGCCTAGTAAAACGACAAGAAGGAAAAAAGCAATGATGCGACTACGTTTTACCATATAAATCCTCCTCTATTCTGGCAGCTGCCAGAATTTTTACCAACAAAACAAATTATGAATGACAGTACACTTTCTGTCAATTTCCAAACGAACAATTAAAACAATTGTTCTAACTCGGAGAGCCCTTCTTCTGTAAACCAATGATCATGTTTTTGTTCCTTTTGAACGACATATGCCATGTAATCACTTGCACGCAATGATAAAATGTCGTTAACAAGTTCAAACAGCCGCTTTTCTTCTTTGTTTTTTTTCCATTTTTTCACCATCAAACAATTCCATACATCTTCAATCGTCGCTTGCTCATAACCGAGCAATTTTAGTTCATCTACTTTACTTTGTAGCGCTGGCATTAATTGTTTTCGATCCACATTCATCTCCCCCATTTTGTCATGCTTGGCCAACATGTGCATATATTTCATTGTATAAAAGATGACCTCATTTGAGAAGGTAGGGAGGAACATGTCAAAATTTTTGAAAGGAACGATCATTTTAATTGTTGCAGGATTGTTGACGCGCATACTCGGTTTTATTAATCGCATCGTCGTAGCTCGTCTCATTGGTGAAGAAGGCGTCGGTTTATATATGATGGCAGTTCCGACACTTGTATTAGCCATTACGATTACACAGTTCGGCCTCCCTGTCGCCATTTCTAAGCTCGTTGCGGAAGCAGAAGCTTTAGGTGACAAAAGAAAAGTAAAAAAAATATTAGTCGTGTCTTTATCCATTACAATTGTTTTAAGTATGATCTTTTTTCCAGCTCTACTTGCCATTGCGCCTGTTCTTTCTCAAACGTTATTTACAGATGCGCGCGTTTATTATCCGCTCGTTGCCATTGCACCAGTCGTCCCAATCGTCGCTGTATCTTCCGTTTTGCGTGGATATTTTCAAGGAAGACAGCAAATGAAACCATATGCGTATTCTCAATTGCTTGAACAAGCGGTCCGCATCACGCTTATCGCTGCTTTTACAACCGCTTTTTTGCCGTACGGCATCGAATATGCAGCAGCAGGGGCGATGGTTTCTTCGGTCGTTGGTGAGTTTGTATCGCTCGTTTATTTATTTATTACATTTAAACGAAAAAAGCCGATTCGCATTCGTTATCGCTTTTTCGCTTACGTAAAGGAAGGAAAGGATACGTTCGTTTCACTTATGCGCATTGCTGTACCTACGCTTGGGAGCCGAATGATTGGATCAATCGCCTGGTTTTTTGAACCGATCGTTGTAGCACAAAGTTTAGCGCTTGCTGGAATAACTACAGTCCATGCAACAAAACAATACGGAGAACTGACAGGATATGCGCTACCGCTTTTAATGCTTCCATCATTTATTACTTATGCACTCGCCACTTCGCTCGTTCCCGCCATTAGCGAAGCGGCTGCTCAAAAGCAACATCGCCTCATCGAGTATCGCTTACATCAAGCTGTGCGGCTATCCCTTTTAGCTGGAGGGCTATCGATTGTTGTGTTGTACGTATTGGCGGAAGAAATAATGCAATTGATGTATGGTGCGAATGGAGCTGCAATTTTTGTGAAAGTGATGGCTCCGTTTTTCATCTTTTATTACTTGCAAGGCCCACTGCAAGCTGTATTGCAGGCACTCGACTTAGCGAAAGAGGCAATGATCAATAGCTTCATCGGAGCAATAATAAAAACAGCGCTCATTTTTTGGCTTGCTTCCCAACCGTCGCTTGGCATTATGGGGGCAGCCCTAGCGATTACGGTCGGCATTATGATTGTGACATTGTTACACGCTGCTACGATCGTTAAAGCGATTTCACTTTCTTTGTATGTGAGACAATATGTCGCTCATTTGATTATCATCGTTTCCGTCGCAACAATTGGACATGTGCTCGTTCCGCTTTTGCCTTTTTCATTGCCTATCAAAACGATTGTCGCAATCATCATCATGACGGCCATATATATCGTTCTTGCGCGATTGTTTCGTTTAATTCAAAAAGATGAATTTCGTCAGCTATTCCGCTAATTATTCATTCTTTTCGTCAATATAAAATGTTCCGTTTTCATGTGTACAATACGAAATGTGATCGATTCGTTCATATCCGCGCTTCTTCAGTTGCTCGATTAACCAGTCGCACGTTTGATTGATAAGCGCCAAATGCTCCTCTTGAATGACACCGTCTTTAATAAGCGGCAACGCTAAAGACGGTGTTTTCTTTTTTTCTTTTGTAAATACGGACAGTTTGCCAGATGGCTCTAAAATCGCAAATTCAACATCGGCAATGTTTTTAATATTTTTTTCACGCAATTGAATAAGCAAATCATCAAAGTTGTATCGTTGTTTCCGCATCGCTTTTTCATCAATTTTTCCGTTGTTAATAATGACTGTCGGTGACCCGTCAACGAGACGGCGAAATGTTTCGCTTTTTAAAGAAAAAAAAGCAAATGCAATTTGAGCGATCGTCAATACAATCATCGGAACAAGCGTGTGGAAAATCGGATCTTTCGGCTGTTCAATCGCAATGACCGCCATTTCGCCGATCATAATAAAAACAACTAAATCTAAAATGCTTAACTCACCGATCTCCCGTTTGCCCATGAGCCGAAAAATAAATAAAATGACGACATACAACAATAACGTGCGTAAAATGATCGTTACATACTCCAATTTGACTCCCCCCGTTTATTCGTACGTTTTTTATTCTAAACAAATGGACAATGGAATATGTTTGTACTAAATGCAGGAAGGAGGGTTACGAATGATTCGTGCCATTTTTTATGGGGTTATAACAATTTTTATAAGCGCTATCATATGCAGCTTTATATTCGCTCTTTTGTTGAAGTTGACAAGTTATGATGAAACATCGTTACGGTGGGTCATGCACGTTCTCGCATTTTTATCGTTATTTTTTGGTGGATTGATAGCGGGGGGGAAAGGAAAGGTTCGCGGCTGGCTGCTTGGCGGGGCAACGGGTGTCATTTTTACAACCATCATTTTTTTATTCCAATTTCTTGGAATGAATCAAATGTTTTCGCCCGAACAATGGGGATACCATGCAGGATTTCTCATCACAGCCATCATTGGCGGAATGATCGGCGTCAACGTAGCGACATCTCGCTCACGAAGCGCATAAAAATAAGACAGGCAACAAACCTGTCTTATTTTTCATTGACGACTTCACGAATAGCCGCACGATCGTATGTAAGGCGCGAACCATCGCCCGCGCGAATAACGACCGTATTTTCATCAAGTGAATCGATGATGCCATGCAATCCGCCAATCGTAATGACTTTGTCTCCTTTTTGCAAATTTGCCTGCATTTGTTGAACAGCCTTTTGGCGTTTTTGTTGCGGGCGGATAAGCAAAAAGTAAAAAAGCGCAAAGAATAAAATAAGCGGTAATAAGCTTGCTAACGTCTCCATATTTTCACCCCTTTCTAAAAGTTTTTCGCGTTCGGCTTATTGAAACCGTATTGTTCAAAAAACTGTTCTCGGAAATCGCCAAGGCGATCTTCGCGAATCGCTTGTCGCACTTGCTCCATTAATTTTATCAAAAAGTACACATTATGGTAAGAGGTTAGGCGAATACCGAATGTCTCATCGCATTTAATTAAATGACGAATATACGCCCTTGTATAATTACGGCAAGTATAACAATCGCAATTCGGGTCAAGCGGTGTAAAATCGCGCGCATATTTGGCGTTTTTAATGACGACGCGACCTTCGCTTGTCATCACTGTCCCATTGCGACCAATGCGCGTCGGTAGTACGCAGTCAAACATATCGATACCGCGAATCGCCCCATCGATGAGAGAATCTGGCGAGCCAACTCCCATTAAATAACGCGGTTTATTCGCTGGTAATAGCGGCGTTGTAAACTCTAACACCCGATTCATTACTTCTTTCGGTTCACCAACGGACAAGCCGCCGACTGCATATCCTGGGAAATCGAGCGACACTAAATCTTGCGCGCTTTGTTTGCGCAAATCTCCAAACTCCCCGCCTTGCACAATGCCGAATAGTCCTTGCTCATTCGGACGCTGATGCGCTTTTAAGCATCGCTCCGCCCAACGGCTCGTTCGCTCAACTGACCGCTTCATATACTCATACGTAGCAGGATACGGTGGACATTCGTCAAACGCCATCATAATATCAGATCCAAGCGCATTTTGAATTTCCATCGCCTTTTCTGGTGATAAAAATAATTTATCACCGTTTAAATGATTTCGGAAATATACACCCTCTTCTTCAATGCGGCGAAACTCACTTAAACTAAATACTTGAAATCCACCAGAGTCCGTTAAAATACCGCGATCCCAATTCATAAAGGAATGGAGCCCGCCTGCTTCTTTGACGATCTCATGCCCCGGTCGAAGCCATAAATGATATGTGTTACTTAAAATGACGCCAGCTCCCATTTCTTTTAATTCCTCCGGAGAAAGCGTCTTGACCGTCGCAAGTGTACCGACAGGCATAAACATCGGCGTTTCAAACGAGCCGTGTGGCGTATGAAGAATACCGAGGCGCGCCCCCGTTTGTTTACATGTTTTAATGAGCTCGTATCGGATTGGTGTCACGTATAGTCCCCTTTCTCAACTTATATAATGAGCATTGCATCGCCAAAGCTAAAAAACCGATAACGCTCTCTTACTGCTTCTTCATAAGCGCGCAACACATGCTCTCGACCTGCTAGCGCACTAACGAGCATAATGAGCGTCGACTTTGGCAAATGGAAATTTGTAATCATGCCGTCAATTGCACGAAACGTATAACCCGGATAAATAAAAATGTCCGTCCAACCGCTTTCAGCGACAAACGTTCCATCGTGACGGGATGCAATCGTCTCAAGCGTACGTGTTGAAGTCGTCCCAACAGCGATAATACGTCCGCCTTGCGCTTTCACATCGTTCAGCAATTGCGCAGTTTGTTCTGACATTTGATAAAACTCTGCATGCATATCATGTTCTTCAATGTTTTCTACATTCACAGGACGAAACGTCCCTAATCCGACGTGCAACGTAATGAAGGCGAGATGTACCCCTTTTTTCCGTACATCTTCAAGAAGTTGCTCTGTAAAATGTAACCCTGCTGTCGGAGCCGCAGCTGATCCTGCTTCACGAGCATAAACCGTTTGATATCGTTCGCGGTCATGAAGTTGTGCTTTAATGTAAGGAGGAAGCGGCATTTCGCCAAGCGACTCAAGCACTTCAAGAAAAATACCATCATACGAAAACGAAAGAATGCGTCCACCATGTTCGAGCTCCGCGACACATTCCGCACGTAAACGACCGTCACCAAATGAGATGATCGTTCCAACTTTTACACGCTTCGCTGGCTTGACAAGCGTCTCCCATTGATCGCCATCGAGCTGTTTCAATAAAAGCACTTCGATATGCGCCCCTGTTTCTTCTTTTTCCCCATATAGTCGGGCTGGCAATACGCGCGTATCGTTTAAAACAAGACAATCGCCTTCTTTCAAATACGATAAAATAGAACGAAATGTTGGCTCATGTGTCACTTCGCCTGTTTTTTTATCGAGCACCATAAGGCGTGATGCTTCACGATTCGGAAGCGGGGTTTGTGCAATGAGTTCTTCTGGTAAATAAAAATCAAATAAGTCTACTTTCATGCGTACGTTCCTCTCCTTTGTTGCAATTACTACATTAACGAAAACGACCAATCACATAAAAAATAAGCGATAAAACGACACTTAAAATGATTGATGTCATAATCGGAAAATAAAATGTTGCATTTTCTTTTTTGATGACGATGTCTCCTGGTAATCGACCAAGTTTCACAAATTGCATCAAAAAACCGACGATGATAAGAACGACACCAATCAGCATGATTGTTTTTGGCAGGTTCATCATTGTGGCACCTCCAAACCGAAATAGTTGTATGCAAGCGGTGTAACGATTCGTCCACGCGGTGTTCGTTGTAAAAAACCGATTTGTAACAAATACGGTTCATATACGTCTTCAATCGTTTGTGCTTCTTCCCCAATCGTTGCGGCAATCGTTTCTAATCCGACAGGCCCACCGCGAAATTTTTCCATCATACTTTTTAATAGTTTATGGTCAAGATGATCTAATCCTAATCGATCGACTTGCAATTGTTCGAGCGCCTCATTCGCTAAAAGAAACGTGATCGTCCCATCACCGCGCACTTGGGCAAAATCGCGTACACGTCGCAACAGTCGGTTTGCGATGCGCGGTGTGCCCCGTGAACGACGAGCAATTTCAAACGCGGCTTCTTCCTCGATTTGTACTGCAAAAATGTGCGCTGTTCGCTTCACAATATGCGCAAGCTCCTCAGGGGTATAGTATTCTAAACGGCTTAATACACCAAAGCGGTCACGCAGCGGGGAAGAAAGCGCCCCAGATCTTGTTGTTGCCCCTACGAGCGTAAATGGTGGTAAATCGAGGCGGACAGAACGAGCAGCTGGTCCTTTACCGATGACAATATCTAAACAAAAGTCCTCCATTGCCGGATACAACACTTCTTCTACTGCTCGCGGCAGACGATGAATTTCATCAATAAAGAGCACATCACCAGGTTCAAGCGTCGTTAAAATCGCAGCTAAGTCCCCTGGCCGCTCAATCGCTGGTCCTGCTGTCGTTCGCAATTGAACACCCATTTCATTTGCGATAATCGCAGCAAGCGTTGTTTTTCCAAGCCCTGGTGGACCGTACAACAACACGTGATCAAGCGTCTCCCCGCGCATTTTCGCCGCTTCAATAAAAACCGTTAAGTTTTCTTTCACTTTTTGCTGTCCGATATATTCTCGCAGCTGTTTAGGGCGAAGACTATACTCAAGCGATGCATCGTCGTAGTCAGCTGCGCCTGAAATGAGACGCTCTTCCATCGTGCATCCTCCCTTACTTCAATAGTTTTTGTAAAGCAAGCTTAATATATCCTTCTGTCGATAGCTGCTCTTGTTTTAAAATTGGCATCACTTTTTGAATTTCTTTTTCCGCATAGCCGAGCGCCTTTAATGCTTCAAGCGCTTCGGAAAGCGCGTTTATTTCTTCAACTGGCTCTGTAAATAAATTCGGGAAAGCATCAGGTACAATGGCTTGCAGTTTTCCTTTTAAATCTAAAATCATTTGCCGCGCCGTCTTCTTCCCGACACCTGGAAACTTACATAAAAACTGATCGTTTTCTGCTTCAATCGCTTCAACAAGTTGCTCAAGCTGACCAGCTGCTAAAATGGCAAGCGCCCCCTTTGGTCCGATGCCCGATACTTGCAATAGTTTAGCAAATAACGTTCGCTCTTGGCGAGTATGAAAACCGTAGAGCGCAAGCACATCTTCACGCACGTACTGATATGTATATACAACAATTTGTTGCTGTTTGTTCATTTGAAATGAAAACGGATTGGGAGTAAAAATTTGATAGCCTACTCCGTTATTTTCGATGACAACATATTCCGGGCAAACGTAATCGACATATCCACGAATAAATTCAATCAACGCCGCGTCCTCCTTTTCTCACGCTCTTCATTTTAGCATAATATAAGAAAAGCGGAAAGCGCGAGCCGAAACGCATATGTTTGAACGTTGGACATAAAAAAAGCCCGCTCTCATTCGCGGACTTATTTTCCGAACGGCTCATACGCTTCGATGACCCGTTTATAATTCCTTTTTGAACGAACAGAAATGCCTTTTTTCAGCTTTTCACGTTCGTGACTTTCGAGTTTTTTCACATCAATTTGAAAAAACGATTGAATGACGCGAGATGATTCACCTGGCTTCCCTTCAAAAATCGAGAGTGTGCCATCTTCAGTAAGACCAAAATACCCTGCTTTCGTTAATGGAGATAAATCGTCAACATATCGTTGAAAAACAATTTGTTCATCATCCATGTCGATGAGATACCAATCTTTATATTCGTTCCATATATCTTTCATCGACGCCACCGTTTCTTCGCGTATTTCCTCGCTCACCTCTCCATCCATATATACCGTTTCTAAAATGACCGTCATCTGTACAGAGGATGAACTCTGTGCAAAAAATAAACTAAGCAACAGTGTCAGTACAATCTTCATCGTTCTCACCTCATTCATATGTTGACCATTTTCTCCAAAATTAAACGGTCTTGCCATCGCAAGACCGTTATTCTAACATCGATTCATCTAAATTATGGTAAATTTCTTGCACATCATCATCATCTTCAAGCATATCGATGAGTTTTAACATTTTCGTTAAATCGTCACCCGTTAACGTCGTATACGTTTGCGGAATCATCGTTATTTCGGCTGTCGCAAACGTAAATCCTTGGGCAGCTAACGTATTTTTTACTTGTTCGAACTGTTCTGGGGATGTATAAATTTCAAATGAATCTTCCGTTGTTTCCATTTCATCTGCCCCTGCTTCAATCGCTTGTAACAGCATCTCATCTTCATCGATATGTAAATTTTCACGTGCGATAACGATTAATCCTTTTCGATCAAATAAATACGAAACACATCCCGTTTCCCCTAAGTTTCCGCCATTTTTTGAAAATGCGACACGAACGTTAGAGGCTGTACGATTTTTATTATCTGTTAAGCAAATGACCATGACCGCTACGCCACCTGGTCCATATCCTTCATAACGAATTTCTTCGTAATGTGTATGTTCTTGATTTCCTGTTGCTTTTTTAATGGCACGTTCAATATTTTCGTTCGGCATGTTCGCCGATTTTGCCTTTTCAATCGCAAGGCGCAACGTAGCGTTTGTTGTTGGATCGCCACCGCCCATCTTTGCCGCTACATAAATTTCTTTTGCCAACTTCATAAATAGTTTTCCGCGTTTCGCATCTTGTGCATTTTTGCGCCGTTGAATATTTTTCCACTTAGAATGTCCTGCCATTCGGATCCCCTCTCATATGTGAAAAATGTCCATAAAAACTATAACAAAAATAGATGAAAAAGAACAGGGGTGAGCCCCTGTTCTTTAGCCGCGATTCATAAATGGCCGTTCGATCATATCGCCCATATCGTTAAATATATCGCGAATATCGCGCTCTAGTTGATCCATCGGACCACCATCGCGAATGTCATTATCTAGCGTACGAATGCGGTTATACATGCTTTCATTTGCCACAACACGAACGGTTTTGCCCGCAGTATATGGAGCGATCGCTTCACGAACGAGACGTTCGATGCGCGCTGTATTTTTTTCTGTCGTCGATACAGCAACAACAACTCGGTCACCTGAGACGACGGCACGTGCATCTTTTACGTTTTCTACGTTCGCTGCTCGTTTTGCAATTTTTTCAGCTAACGCTCCGTTATAATTACGGTAATACGACGGGCGCGTGCGTTCATCCATCGCATTTAAATGTCCATGATAGTTGCGATCGGTGCGACTAAAATTTCGATCCACTTGCGGTGTTCGTGTTCGATCCATGCCACGATCGAGCATTTCCGTAATCGGTCCATCATTGTCACGCACTTGACGAACGTTTCCATTTAAACGCTCTGTACCGTAACGACCGTATTGAAACCCATTCATGTCGTTTTCATTTGAGTAATATCCAATCGGACGTGTACGGTCAGTATAGCGGGTATCAAGCGCTTGATTATTACAAGCAACCAATCCGCTAAGCGCAATGACTGCCCCGAAAGCTACAATTCGTTTCCGCAAAGGAAAAACCCCCTTTTTGCTTTTGTAGACGATGCGTCTACATCATTAGCTTGACGCAAAAAAGGAGTTTTATCGCTGTTAAAATTTTGGCGGAGCGATCGCTAATTGCCGTTTATGATGTGAACGTTCATGAAGCCGTTCAATAATTTCGCGGTCGCGTTCTGGAATTGGCTCACCTTTTAAATATTTGTCAATCATGTCGTATGTTGTACCCATTTCGTTTTCGTCTGTCTGTCCTTCCCAAAGACCTGCGCTAGGGGCTTTCGTAATAATTTCTTCAGGTACACCGAGAATGCGAGCCATTTCACGCACTTCTCCTTTTGTGAAATGAACAAGTGGGACTAAATCAACGCCACCATCGCCGTATTTTGTAAAGTAGCCTGTATGCCACTCCGCTGCATTATCCGTCCCGACGACGAGGTAACCATAATTATTTGCGACCGCATACAACGTCGTCATACGCAGACGTGCACGTGTATTCGCATCACCAAGGCGCGCAGCTTGCCCGTTCCATTGCCCCTTTTCTTTTAGTTGTTTCTCAATTTCACCGAATAATACGCGATGTGTTTCTGTTAAGTCGATGACGTAATAATCAATACCGCAACTTTCTACAACTTTTAATGCATGTTCTTTATCTTTTGGGTTACTTTTACATGGCATAATGAGCCCTAACGAGTTGTTAGGAAATGCCCGCCTAATTAAATGGGCAACGACCGCAGAATCAATGCCGCCACTAATCCCGACAATCGCTCCGTTCATCCCTGCTTCCTGTACGCGTTCACGAAGCCATGCAATTAGTTTTTCAATTTTTTGTTCCATCTATGTACATCCCTTTCTTTTTTGCATCATCATGTTCATTTTATCACACAAAAAGCAGAAAGAAAAAGAGGCGACATTATTGCCCCTCTTCTTCTTCACGATAAGGAACAGAAAAATATGGATTCATTCCATACGGTTGCCCCTGCCACCCTTGTTGCCATCCGTACGGACCATATGGCATAGCTGGTTGTGGCATATACATTTGCTGTGGCATCATCGGCACGTTTTCACCATACATTTGTTGTGGATATGATGCTTGTTGCGGTTGTTGTGAATACTCCCCTGCACCTGTTGGCATCTGCGGCATCATCGGTTGCAACTGTTGAGAATATTCATCTGTTGGCATTTGTGGCATGTATGGTGTCGGTTTCGGTTCACCACATCCGCAATCATCGTTGTTTGCCATGTTTTGTGGATATATCCACGGCATCATTGGATACATTGGCGGAAACCACGGATAAAATCCATATCCCGGCATCATTGGCGAAATAGGAATGCACGGCATTGGTAATGGCATCGGAACAGGTTGTGGTTGCATTGGCTGCTGCGGCTGCTCTTCCTGCGGCTTCTCTTCCATCATTGGCGCTTGTGTTGGTGGAATTGGTGGAATGTCTGGAAACGGTGGCATTTGCACGTCATCGTCATGTTCCATCATATTTGGCATAATATTTGGTGGCTTCGGCGGCAGAAGCGGCATTTCTTGTTTCGGCTCCTCTTTCTTCACCGGTTCCTTTACAATAGGAACTTCTTTTGCAATTGGTTCAACATTGATCGGTTGTTGTAATGGTTGTTCCTTTTTATTTACATGAATATCTACATCGACAGAAACTCGTTGTTGCTGAACGTTTTGTGTTTCTTTTTTTGCTGGCTTGACTGGCGTTACTGGCGTCGGTACTTTAATTTTCATGCCCGGCATAATGTAGTCTGGATCACTTAAATGAGCGTTCATTTTTTTTAGCTCTTCAAAATCAACTCCGTATTTCTCTGCAATTTTCCAAAGGGTATCTCCTTTTTGGACGATATGAATTTTCACGTGTTTCCCCCTCCTATGTTCAGACGTGACACGTATGTCATGTTCAGCTTGTCGCTACTAGGCTTCAACATAACTTATGAACAGAAAGCTTTTTTTATGATAAAAATAAAAAAGACCGGCAAAAAAATGCCGATCCATTTATGCACGTGCTAACATGCGTTCAAGCGCCAAAATGGCCCCGTCTGCTACATCTTTTGGCACAGTAATGCGATTGACGACTTTTCCTTCAAGCAATGATTCAAGCGCCCAAAGTAAATGCGGTAAATCAATGCGATTCATCGTTAAACATGGACACATATACGGATTTAATGACACAATTTCTTTATCTGGATGTTGCTTGATGATGCGATTTACTAAGTTCATTTCAGTTCCGATCGCCCATTTGCTCCCTGACGGCGCGTTTGCAATCGTTTCAATGATATATTTTGTTGAACCTGCATCATCTGCCTGTTGCACAACTTCCCAACTGCATTCAGGATGGACGATAATTTTCATATCTGGCTTCGTTTTTCGAATATGTTCGATATGCTTCACCGTAAAGTTTTCATGAACGGAGCAATGACCTTTCCATAAAATCACTTTGATTTGCTCCATATCACCATCATATTCAAGTGTATTTGTTGTTGGATCCCATACGGCCATTTGTTCAAGTGGGACGCCGAGGTCGTAAGCTGTATTTCTTCCTAAATGTTGATCAGGTAAAAAGAAAATACGTTCTTTTTGCGTAAACGCCCATGCGACCATTTTTTTTGCGTTTGATGATGTGACTGTTGCGCCGCCGTGTAAACCGACGAACGCTTTAATGGCAGCAGTAGAGTTGACGTACGTTAACGGTAAAATCGTGTCGCCAAACCGTTGTTGCAATAGCGGCCAAGCCCGTTCGACTTGTTCAATTTCTGCCATATCGGCCATCGAACAGCCTGCACGCATATCTGGCAAAATGACGATTTGTTCATCGCTCGTTAAAATATCGGCCGTCTCCGCCATAAAATGCACACCACAAAATACGATATATTCAGCATCTTTATTTTTCGCTGCAACTTGTGCTAATTGTAATGAATCACCGGTCGCATCGGCAAATTGAATCACTTCATCTTTTTGATAATGATGTCCTGGAATAAATAATCGTGTACCGAGCTGTTGCTTTACGTCAGCTACTCGCTTTTCCATCTCTTCGACAGACAACTGTTTATATTGTTCTGGCATCGCATCATGTTGTTGCATTAATTGTAATACGTTCATCGTCATTCCTCCTACTGCACGTTTAAACTAATATCTAGCGCTTTCGCCGAATGCGTCAACATACCTAGCGAAATGTAGTCAACCCCTGTATCTCGATAATTAGAAATGTTTTCAAGTGTAATACCGCCTGACACCTCCGTGACGATAGATGATGGAACGAGTTGCACAAACTCGCGAATTTCATCAGGCGTGCGGTTATCGAACATAATGACATCCGCTCCCGCCTCGACTGCTTCGATCACTTGTTGCTTCGTTTCAGTCTCGACTTCAATTTTTACCATATGACCGAGCTTTGAACGGACGCGCTCAACCGCCTTTGCAATAGAACCGCAAAACGCAATATGATTATCTTTAATCATTACCCCATCGTATAAGCCGAAACGATGGTTGTACCCACCTCCGCACGTAACCGCATACTTTTCTAACATGCGAAGCCCTGGAGTCGTTTTCCGTGTATCACAAATGCGTGTATGATCGCTATTTAATGCGCGCACAGCCTCATTTGTCAATGTCGCAATGCCGCTCATTCGCTGAAGTAAATTTAAAATCACACGCTCCCCGGATAAAATAGGAACGATCGGACCAGAAACGACCGCAATCGTCTCCCCTTTTTTCACGCGTTCTCCATCTTGCTTATACAATTCACATGTAATGGCTTCGTGTAACAGCTTATATCCGATTTCGATGACACATACACCCGCGATAATTCCATCCTCTTTTGCGACAAATATAGCGCTTCCTGTATCTGTAGCTGAGAAAATCGTCTCGCTCGTGATATCGCGATCCCCAATATCCTCTAAGAAAAATTGTTTTAGTAGTTCAGTTAGCTTAACCTCATTCAACGAAATCCCTCCCTGATGAGATGCTCTGTTTTCGTGCGCACGATGCGCCGTTTTTCCCAATACTGTCGCTCAAACGGTTCATCGCTCCGATAATGAGCTCCTCGGCTTTCTCTTCTTTGTAAAGCGGAAGTTGTCACAAGCCAACCAACGATCAACATATTTACGATCGTCCGCTCCTCATCGTCGTACGGTGGCGCACAATGGATTAGTTCAAAAAGCGAATATTGTTCAAACCATTGTTTTGCTTCTAACAGTTGATCATAATTGCGCACAATGCCAACGCATTCGGTCATCGTTTGCTGAATTTGCTCTTTCGTTGGTAACGGGATACATACGTTTTCCCTAGTTTCTTCATATTTGTTTACGCCGGGAAGCTGCTCTTTTTTTTTCAAGATACTATGTGCTGCTCTCCGGCTGAAAACGAGCGCTTCAAGCAACGAATTGCTCGCTAAACGGTTTGCACCATGCACACCTGTACATGCCGCTTCTCCAACAGCATATAACCCCGGCAACGTCGTTTCACCGTCAACATTCACAACGATGCCGCCCATTAAAAAGTGAGCACCTGGCACAACAGGAATGAGACCGCTTCGCCAGTTTATTTGATAGCGCTCACAAAGGGAAGTGATCGTCGGAAAACGGGATGAAAAATGCGGAATCGCTGAAATATCTAAAAAAACGAGATGTCCATTTTTCATTTCACGATCGATCGCTCGCGATACGATGTCACGTGGCGCTAAATCTTTTTGCGGGTGCACCCCATCCATGACGTGTCGACCATCGTCTGTCACTAACGTCGCTCCTTCACCGCGTACCGCTTCGGAAATGAGACCAACTGCCTTTCCATCTACATAAAGCATCGTCGGATGAAATTGTACAAATTCCATATCAGCCACGGCAGCGCCGACCCGATACGCCATGGCAATTCCATCGCCTGTAGCCGTTTCCACATTCGACGTAAACGTATATAACTGTCCAATGCCGCCCGTTGCAACGATTGTCGCTTCGGCTACATACAGGCCGTTTTTTGTCCGCACGCCAACACAACGTCCGTCGTTTACGAGCAAATCAATGACCGGATCGTTTTCAATAAATAAAACACGACTCGAAAGCTTCTCAAATAAAAATTCCACCATCTTTTTTCCAGTCGCATCACCCCCGGCATGTAAAATGCGTCTCATGCGATGCGCGCCTTCACGCCCAAAAAGTAGTTCCCCACGCTCATCAACATCAAATGAAAAACCGAGATGCATAAACTGTTCAATCGCCTCTCGTCCTTCTTGAACTAAAATGCGTACCGCTTCATCATCGTTATGTTCACATCCCGTTGTAATCGTATCTTCATAATGAGATAACCAATGATCCGCAGGGTGAATGGCCGCAGCCACCCCTCCTTGAGCCAGCCAAGAGTTACTTACTTCTTTATTAGACTTCGTGAAAACAATCACATTTTTATGCTCACATAAATGATAGGCAACCATTAACGCCGCGAGGCCGCTACCAACAATAATCACATCTGCTTTATGCATGATGCTCCTCCATTTCATACTGTCTTGACACCTATATTGACATATATTTAAACTGATGACAAGACTTTTATTTTGGGAAGTGGTAAGGTGACTGTGATGATTTATCTCGACTACGCTGCAACGACGCCAATGAGCGAAGAAGCTTTAGCAGTTTATGTAGAAAGTGCAAAAACATATTTCGGAAATGCAAGTAGTTTACATGACGTCGGAACAGCTGCCAATGAGTTGCTTACTATTTGCCGAAAACAAATAGCTCAGCTCATTGGCGGTGAGGAAAAAGGAATATACTTTACAAGCGGAGGAACAGAAGCGAACGTCCTCGCTATTCGTTCGCTTGCTTATGCCCAGCGCCATAAAGGAAAGCACATTGTTACATCAAGCATCGAACATGCTTCCGTTCATGCTGTGTGCGCACAGCTTGAACGAGAAGGATTTTCTATTACGTACGTTCCCGTCGATCGCTACGGACAAGTTAACGTCGAAGCACTAGAACAAGCATTGACGGACGACACCATTCTCGTCTCTATTCAACATGCCAATTCTGAAATTGGTACGATTCAACCATTAAAACAAATTGGCGAATTATTAAAGAAAAAACAAATTGTCTTTCATAGCGATTGTGTACAAACTTTTGGTAAAATACCGATAGATGTGAAACAGCTACACGTTGACAGCATATCGATCGCTAGCCATAAAATTTATGGTCCAAAAGGGGTCGGCGCTGTTTACATCCATCCGCGCGTTCCTTGGTATATGTCATTACCGAACACGACGCATGAAGGAGGTTTTCGACCTGGGACGGTAAACGTACCTGGCATCGCTTCGTTTACAACAGCCGCAATGGAAGCCGAGAAAAAGAGGGAAGTCACTCAACAAAAAATGAGCGAGTTGCGTCGTTATTTTGTCGAACAAATAAATGAAAAGCAGTTGACAATTACCGTCTTTGAACATCCGACGGATCAACTACCACAAATCATCGGCTGTCTCGTTCACGGCTTTGAGGGGCAATACGTTATGTTACACTGCAATCGCCACGGCATTGCTATTTCTACCGGAAGCGCATGCCAAGTCGGAAAGCAAGCGCCGTCTAAAACGATGATCGCCATCGGTAAGGAAGCGGATGAAGCGAAACAATTCATTCGTCTTTCATTTGGTGCGCATACAACAAAAAGCGACGTAGAAACGGTTGTTTCCGTACTTGAACAGCTTCAAAAAGAAAGGATGTCAACATGAAAAAAGAGAGAAAACTGCTAGGGGAAGAACGACGAGCACTTATTTTACAGTGGTTGAAAGAAACAAAACGACCGATGACAGGAACAGAATTGGCAAACAAAACAAATGTGAGCCGCCAAGTCATTGTTCAAGATATTTCGCTGTTAAAAGCAAAAAACGAACCTATTATCGCAACAAGCCAAGGATACTTATATTTGTCTCCCTCTTCTGCCCATACGTATACGCGCATCATCGCTTGTTGTCACACACCAGAACAAACGAAAGATGAACTATATACGATCGTCGACCATGGTGTCACCGTAAAAGACGTAAAAATTGAGCATCCTGTATACGGAGACTTAACAGCGTCCATTATGGTTAGCAATCGGTTAGAAGTCGACGAATTTATTCAAAAGATTAACGAGACGAAATCTGCCTACTTATCTCAACTGACAGGTGGAGTTCATTTGCATACGCTTGAAGCAGATCGTGTAGAAAAGCTCGATGAAGCATGTACAGCTTTAAAACAAGCAGGATTTTTAATCGAATAAAAAACATCCCTTTACACGAGGGATGTTTTTTTTACGGTATAATATGGATAGCTGCCTAATAGTTGCACCGTACAGCCGAGCGCTTCTAGCTCCGCAATCGCTCCCGGAATTAAAACGTCATCCATTTTTTGATCGATATCAATAATGAAAAAGTAGTTCCCTAAGCCTGTTTTTGCAGGACGAGATTCGATTTTCGTCAAATTTAGTTTCCGCCATGCAAACGCTGATAGCACTTGATGAAGCGCTCCTGCTTGATCTTTTGGCAACATGACCATTAATGTCGTTTTAAACCCGTCCTCTTTCTCTCCCACAGGCAATGTGCAACGCTCACGATGTAAAACGATAAAGCGTGTATGGTTGTAGTCATAATCATGAATGTTTTCTTTCGCAATCGCTAAACCGTATTGTTTTGCCGCGAGTCGATTGCCAATCGCTGCAATATTTTCTTTCGGATGTTCGCTGACATATTTAGCTGCTGCACTTGTTGAAGTGACGTATTCGTACGTGGCATGCTTTAAATGGCGATGTAAAAATTTATGGCATTGTGCAATCGCATGTGAATGGGAATAAATACATTTAATGTGCTTCCAATCGTCCAAATGAGACGGATGAACGAGCAAATGTTGCTCGATCGGTGCAATAATTTCCCCAACGATCGGCAAATTGCATTCATGAATTAAATAGTCAATCGTTAAATTGACAGAACCTTCAAGTGCGTTTTCAAGCGGCACGACAGCAAACGGTACGTCACCGTCACGCACCGCATCCATACATTGTGGAATCGTATGATATGGAACGCTCTCCATATGGGGAAACACAGCTTCAACAGCTGCATGCGTAAACGTCCCCATTGGCCCTAAATATCCGATTTTCACATTTCCTCTCCTCTCTACGCCCCTGAACCGAGAATCTCGACTTTTTCAACAAAAGGCAACTGTTTTAATTGGGAAAGTAGTTCATCAATCGTCATCGTCATCTCGCTCGTGCTAATCGATAACGTAACGTTCGCACGCCCTTGAAGCGGAATCGTCTGGTGAATCGTAAGGACGTTGCAATTGGCTGCTGCAACAACACTTAATAGCTTCGAAAGGGTGCCTGAGCGGTCTTCCAAATGGAAAAAAAGCGTGATGATTTTTTCGCGCACCATCGTATGAAATGGAAAAACGGCGTCGCGATATTTGTAAAAAACGCTTCGGCTAACATCGACAAGTTGCACAGCATCAGCGACAGAATCTACTTTTTTACGTTCAATTAATTCTTTTGCGGCCAGCACTTTTTTCATCGCCTCAGGCAACACATCTTCACGTACTAAGTAAAACTTTTTATCCACCGCACAAGCGCCCCCTTTCGCATTAATCAACAAATTCAAATTCGTAATTCAACAGCTTGACAATATCTCCATCTTTTGCTCCGCGAGCGCGCAACGCATCGTCGACTCCAAGTGAACGCAATTGCCGCGCAAATCGACGTACTGATTCTTCGCGTGAAAAATCGGTCATTTTAAACAGTTTTTCAATCTTTTCTCCGGATAAAATAAACGTCCCATCATCATCACGCGTAATATGAAACGGAACTTCTTCTTTTTCAAGCTTGTAAACGACGCGATGAATCGCTTCTTCCTCTTGCGGATAGAGAGGAAATTCCGGCGTCGTTTCAAGCAGGTCGGCAATCGCAAATAACAGTTCACGAATCCCTTGGCGCGTGACTGCTGAAATAGGGAAAATCGGAACGTCTTCGTTTAGTTTTTCTTTAAACTGGCGCAAATGTTCTTCAGCATTCGGCATATCCATTTTGTTCGCAACAATAATTTGCGGCCGCTCCGTTAATCGTAAATTATACTGCTTTAGCTCTTCGTTAATAACTAAATAGTCTTCATACGGATCCCGTCCTTCGATGGCAGCCATATCAATGACGTGCACAATGACGCGCGTTCGTTCAATATGACGTAAAAACTGGTGGCCAAGCCCAACACCTTGATGAGCTCCCTCAATAAGACCTGGCAAGTCAGCCATGACGAAACTGCGGCCATCTTCCGTTTCAACAACACCTAAGTTCGGAACGATTGTCGTAAAATGATAATCGGCAATTTTCGGCTTTGCAGCTGAAACGACAGATAACAATGTCGATTTACCAACGCTCGGGAACCCGACAAGCCCTACATCAGCAAGCAGTTTTAATTCTAACGTCACGTATCGTTCTTGTCCCGGCTCACCGTTTTCAGCAATTTCTGGCGCAGGATTCGATGCGGTTGCAAAGCGAGTATTCCCCCGTCCACCGCGACCGCCTTTTGCTACGACAAATCGTTGTCCATGTTCTGTTAAATCAGCAATGACCTCTTTCGTTTCATCATCAATGACAACCGTTCCCGGTGGCACTTTTACAATTAAATCTTCGGCATTTTTCCCGTGTTGATTTTTCGACATGCCATGCTCGCCACGTGGCGCTTTAAAATGGCGTTGATAGCGAAAATCCATTAACGTACGTAACCCTTCATCAACAACAAATACGACGTCGCCGCCTTTTCCACCGTCCCCTCCAGCTGGGCCACCTTTGGGAACGTATTTTTCGCGCCGAAACGCGACCATTCCGTTTCCGCCGTCGCCACCTTTCACATATATTTTCACTTGATCAACAAACATCGCCTTTCTCCTCCGATCTGTTCATCTTTCATTTAAAAAGATGTGAAAAGATGAAATAGTTGCACATAGCGTTAGTTCATGTTCTTGAATGACATATTCATAAAGCGAGAGCGCCTCATATTGACTATGTTTTTGAATCCATGCTTTCACCGCCTCAAATTTGTGAAGCATACCGCGATAATCAAAAAAGAGGCGCACATCTTTCTTCGTTAAATCAATCGTAATCGTTACATAGTTTTCAACATGTGGAGAAGAACATTCCTCAAGCATATGTAAAAATGTTTGACACCATGTAACAAGCATATGATCATACGCATGTAGCGAGCGTGGCTCTCCTAACACTTCATACTCTAGTTGAATATGGCGAGCTTGCCAATGGTACGTCATCAATAATTCAGCGAACCGTTCCGCTTGTAAATTCGTTAGCTTCGCTTCATGTTCTGCCTCAATGATAATTTGTTGAATAATCTCATTGACGCGATCCATCCGTTGCAACGATAAATTCCCTTTAATGAGCTGAACTTTATTGAGCCAGTCGTGCCTGGAATGACGCAACGCTTCTACAATTGTCCACCGCTTCTCCATCATTCATTCTCCCATAAACATTTTGAGTATAATTATAACATACGCCAACAAAAAGAAAACCCTAACCAAGTCGGTTAGAGTTTTCCACTTCTTTATGCTTCTTTCACGACAGGATAAACACTCACTTTTTTACGATCGCGACCCATGCGCTCGAAACGAACGATGCCATCAACTTTCGCATAAAGTGTGTCATCGCCACCGCGGCCTACGTTCAATCCTGGGTAAATTTTTGTTCCGCGTTGACGGTAAAGAATAGAACCGCCTGTAACGAATTGACCGTCTGCACGCTTCGCGCCAAGACGTTTTGCGATCGAATCACGACCGTTCTTTGTTGAACCTACCCCTTTTTTCGATGCGAAAAACTGAAGATCTAAACGCAACATGTCGTGTCACCTCCTACAACGTTTTCGTCGTTATGTTGACGTATTTTCCGTAATCACGCTCAATCGTTTGGAGCGACACGATCATTCCTTCAAGAAGAAGTTGCACGTCGGCTAACACTTTCGCATCTTCAATTGTCGGAAGTTCACAATGAAGATAGCCGTCCTTTCCTTGTTGAATGATCGGTTTCACATTCGTCAAGGCAATGATTGCATTGACCGCACCAAACGAGATAGCGGATACACCAGCACATACAATGTCTTGCCCACGCTTCGCAAACTGAGCGTGTCCGCTAATGGTAAAGGAACGGATCGTTCCTTCTGCCGTTCGATTAATCGTTATACGAATCATCGCTCATGCCTTACGCGTTAATTTTTTCGATGACAACTTTTGTGTATGGTTGGCGATGACCTTGTTTACGACGATAGTTTTTCTTTGGCTTATATTTGAAAACGATGATCTTCTTTTGACGACCATGTTTTTCAACTTTCGCCGTTACTGTTGCACCAGCGACTGTAGGGTTGCCAACTTTTACGTTTTCGCCACCTACAAATAACACTTTGTCAAATGTTACTGTTTCGCCTTCTGCTGCATCGATTTTCTCGATGTAAATGGCTTGACCTTCTTGTACTTTAATTTGTTTTCCACCAGTTTCAATAATCGCGTACATATTTGCACCTCCTAAATTAGACTCAGACTCGCCAGCTGCGAGGCGGTTCAAGCGAACGCTTAAATAGCCTTAGCTGAGCGGTTGTAGCACGGGTGCTACACAACATAGAAGATGATAGCATAAAAAGAAAACTATTGTCAATACGTATAAAGTAAATGGCCGATCGGTTCATTCGTTCGTTTTTCATGAAAATATGCATACAGCAATTCGTTTTCATCGAGCTCCATTTCCATTTGATTTTTCTTTACAATAATCGCATGTTTTTTCCCTCGATGAAATAGAAGAAGGACGCGAAATAAAGGATCATTTGCATCCACGACAAGACGTTTTAACGCTCGATATTCTATTCGTTTTCCATAGTAACGTTCAAGCAAAAAACGGATCCATACATACGTTCGTTGCTTCCATTCAAACCAAATGGCATGTGCTAAAAAACAAACAATGATCCATAAATTGATTTGCATCGGCGCCATCGTCAATAAACAGATAAAACATACGCTTAAAAAAAAGATCGACGCATAAAGCGCTTGTTCATGCGCCCTTCGAAACGATGTACGCATTGTACGGTAAAGGAACAATAACTTTCCTCCATCGAGCGGCCAAATCGGTAATAAATTGATGAGTAAAATGGATAAATTATACTCAAGCAATTGCTTGTACCACTCATCTGATAAAATATTCACATAATGAGCAATGTACGCAATAAAAAAAATAACAATATGCTGAAATGGACCTGCGATTGTAACGATAAATTCTTCATGGAACGGGCGGTTCCCGTGCTCATCCATTTCAGCCACCCCCCCAAATGGCAAAAGCAGGATGCGTTTCACACGCCACGAAAAAAGATGTGCCGCGACAACATGCCCAAGCTCATGCCAAAGCACAATCCAAAATAGTAAGAGGAGCGTTTGAAATTGCGCAGTCATAATCGCAATGAGCGCAATGAACCAAAGCATCGGATGGATGTGAATGTTCATAAACGTAGAGAGCCATTTATTCAAAGGAAATCACCTGAACCGGGTCAATAAAACGATCCCCTTGTTTAATAGCAAAATAAAATACACCTTTCTGATTATTCGCTCCCGCCTTCCCTACTTCTTTTCCCGCTTCAATAAAATCATATAACTTTACAGAAATAGCTGATAATTTTCCATACCACGTTTCACTTCCGTCTGCATGTTGAATAATGACCGTTTTTCCATACGGTTCTTTCACACCGGCGAACACGACAATCCCTTCTTCGACTGCTTTAATGGCTTGATTAGTTTCAATAACAACGCCTTGTCCATTATGTTCGAATGTTTCTACAACACGTGCTGAAGCAGGGAAGGCATACGCTGAAGCGGTTGTCTCTTGTTGTTTTTTTGTTTGAAAAAATGCAAGCGGCTTTCCGAATGTGTTTTCATACCATTGCGCAACGGTCGCAAATTGAAAATCTTTTTCCATCACTTGTTTGACGAATGTGCGTGCCCCTTCTATTTTCGGAGAATCATATTGAAACAAAATGGCAACGCTAAAAAATAACATCGCCGCCAAAAAACTTTTCAATAAAAATATATCTTTACGAAACACCGGCGGCTCCCGATCGCCATCATACGTCACAACAGTCGGATTCCCGTATTTTTCATCCTCGCCCCAATTCGTCAACATCGTTTGAACGTAACGTTCACGCTCCTTTTTTCGCTTGGCGATTCGTTTTCGAATATGTTCAATTCGATCGCTCACACTCCCACCCCTCTCGTCCTATTTGTATTATATGTATGGGGGAGGTCGGGAACATATGAATGAAAAAAGCACCTCCAATCGGAAGTGCTAACGAGCGCTAAACAGTTTTTTAATTTTCGAGAAAAAGCCTTTTTGTTCTTCATCATCAAGCGACATAAGCGGAACCGATTCACCGAGAAGGCGACGGGCGATGTTGCGATACGCCAGGGACGCTTTACTATTCGGATCGAGAACGATCGGCTCGCCATTGTTTGATGCTTTAATCACATGTTCGTCATCAACGATAATGCCGAGTAAATCAATCGATAAGTGCATGACAATTTCATCAATATCTAACATATCATGATTTTTCAACATATGGCTGCGAATGCGGTTAATAATTAAACGTGGTCGTCTCATATGCTCTTCTTTTTCAAGCAAACCGATAATTCGGTCGGCATCGCGAACCGCTGAAATATCTGGCGTCGTCACAACGATCGCTTCATCCGCTCCTGCGACAGCATTTTTATATCCTTGTTCAATACCTGCTGGGCAATCAATTAAAATATAATCGTAATCTTGTCTTAAATCGTCAATGAGCTGTTTCATTTGTTTCGGCGTCACAGCAGACTTGTCGCTCGTTTGAGCAGCTGGCAATAAATAAAGGCGATCCTCAAACCGTTTATCTTTGACGAGCGCTTTTTGAATCGTGCAACGTCCTTCAACAACGTCGACAAGATCATAGATGATACGATTTTCTAACCCCATGATGACATCGAGATTGCGTAGCCCGATATCGGTATCAACGAGACAGACGCGCTTTCCTAGCAAGGCGAGCGCCGTGCCGAGATTGGCTGTCGTTGTTGTTTTGCCAACGCCGCCTTTACCAGAAGTAATAACAATCGCTTCTCCCACTGTCAAATGCTCCTTTCTAATCGGGTTAAATTCGGTCGTAAATGCATCAATAGTTGCAGGCGATCGACAACAATTTGATCGTGTTCATCAATATAGGCGCACTCCATTTCATTTCCTTCATCAGCACGATAGTCTGGTGCTCGATTCATCACATCACTAATGCGCAACTGTGTCGGCTTCATAACTGACGCAGCAATAATCGCTTGACGATTGCCATCATATCCCGCATGAGCAATGCCGCGTAACGCCCCTAATACAAAAATGTTTCCTGTGGCAATAACAGTTCCGCCAGGATTCACATCACCTATTAACAGTAAATCTCCATCGACATGTAGCACTTGCCCAGAACGAATAATTTTCGCAACAGATACAATTTCATTTTTCTTCTTCCATTCTAACGCCTCTTGTTTCGTCATTACGTTGCTTACAATCGAGTGGACGATTAAGTTTTTTTTCATTCGAATGACATCGCGCAATCGTTCTTCTTGCTCACGCGTCAAATATCTGTTGCCAACATGTACATGCACCGAAACAAGCGGACCTTCTTCGTCGCGAGTTGTTGTCGTCAACAATTCGTCCACTTGCTTTAACAATTCGTCATAGGCGCACGTATCGTCGAGATACAACATCAGTCCTTCTTTCGTTCCTTTCATCGACACATATGCTCTTTTCTCCTTGCCAGCCACGACTTTCACCTCAATGAATAGTTCTCCGCGTTTTTTTGTATTCCTTCACACTCGCGACGATTCGTCCTGTTTCTTATGCCACTTTAACAACGTTTGTTTTAACGGATAAGCGATCACTAAAATGACAATTGTATGAATAAACAGCGTTGGCAAAAAACGTGCTTGTAAAAACGTTTGGACAGACATGGTTGTTCCACCGATAACAAGTTGGATGGCGTATGCGTACCATTCGACACATGCAATCGCCACAATGGCAAAAAAAGAAGCCGTCCATGCATTTTTATGAAAAACGTTCATCGCCTTTGCAATTAAATAAGCGATGAGCGAAAAGGCAAAGGCATAAGCACCTAACAGTTCCGTATATGCTACATCGTATAATAGACCGAAGATGAATCCGTACGTCATTCCTTCTGTTTGTCCAATAAAAATCGTAATAAACACGATAAAAACGAGTAACATACGCGGAACAAGCAAATAAACATCAAATAGCGGGTAGGAAAGCAATTGGACAATGATGCTTTCAAATAAAAACACAACGGTCACAAGAGAAGAAAGAAAGAAGCGATTCATTGCTCTTCCTCCTCTTGCACCATATCAATTTTTCTTTTCACAATAATGACATCTTCAATATCATAAAAATTCGCTGCTGGCTTGATGTAGGCAATTTGTGTAAGCCCGTACTCATCTGCAACGATCTCTTCAATCTCTCCGATAAATAATCCTTTTGGGAAAATCCCACCAAGTCCTGATGTAAACACACGCTGTCCCTTCTCTACTTTCGCATCATACGGAATGCGCTTAAGCAACAATGCTTCCCGCTCTTCATCATACCCCTCAATTAAGCCGAATACGTTTTCATCCCCTTGAATGAACGCTGAAATGCGATTTTGCCGATCTTTTGCGCTTAGCAGTTGCACCGTGGCGCTAAATGGCGATACGCTCCGCACTTTTCCGATTAGTCCTTGTGGTGTAATAACCGCCATATTTTTTTCCACACCGTGCTGTGATCCTTTATTGACAATTAACGTCTCTTCCCAACGATCTGGGTTGCGCCCAATGACTGTCGCCTGAATAGCAACGAAGTCACGTAAACTTTCTTTTTTATTCAAAAGCTCACGCAAACGTTCGTTTTCTTTTTTTAGCAACTCCACTTCTGATTGCAAAAGAACGTATTGTTCTAAATGCTCTTTTAAACGTTTGTTTTCCTCATATGTATGGCGCAAATCACTCACATTTTCAAAGAAGCCCGCAACAAACTGTGCGGGCTTGTGCACGATCGATTGCATAAAAACAACAGTGTCTTTCACAAACTTTTCCATCCAGCTTAATTCGTTTCGCTCTTTCAATGAAAAACCGATCAAGGCGACGAGAAGCATGATACTGACAAGCAATATGATGAGCCGTTTATTTAAGAAAAACTTCGGCATAAAAACACCTTCTTATGCATTAGCGATGGTCTCGCGCTTTATTTTTAAATAAATGAATATGATCAAGCGCTTTTCCTGTACCAATCGCAACGCAGTCGAGCGGATTTTCAGCAATAATGACCGGCATGTTCGTTTCTTGGCTAATGACTTTATCTAAGTTCCGTAACAACGCTCCTCCACCTGTTAACACGATTCCGCGATCCATAATATCGGCTGCAAGTTCTGGTGGCGTTTTTTCAAGCGTATTTTTTACGGAATCAACAATAGCATATACTGTATCACGCAATGCTTCTGCAATTTCTTCCGCATGAATTTCAATCGTTTTTGGCAACCCTGTTAATAAATCTCGACCGCGAATTTCCATGCTTCCGATTCCTTCCGGATTGCCTGCTGAGCCAATTTCGACTTTAATCGCTTCCGCTGTGCGCTCCCCGATCATTAAATTGTACGTCTTGCGAATATACTGGATAATTGCCTCATCCATTTCATCGCCAGCGACACGGATGGATTGACTCGTTACAATGCCACCTAAAGAAATGACAGCGACTTCCGTTGTGCCACCCCCAATATCGACGACCATGCTTCCTGTCGGCTCCCATACAGGTAAGTTCGCACCGATTGCCGCGGCAAACGGTTCTTCAATTGTGTAAGCATCGCGAGCCCCAGCTTGTCTCGTCGCATCAATCACGGCACGCTCTTCTACTGCGGTGATCCCCGATGGAACGCAAACCATAACATATGGCTTTCCAGCAAACAATCCGCTGTTTTTCGTTGCTTGCTTAATGTAATACTTCATCATAATGGCTGTCGTTTCATAATCGGCAATAACTCCATCTTTCATCGGACGAAGCGCAACTACGTTTCCTGGCGTGCGCCCGATCATTTGTTTTGCTTCATTACCGACCGCAACAATTTGCTTCGTATCTTTTTGTAGCGCAACGACAGAAGGCTCGCGCAACACAATTCCTTTTCCTTTCACATAAACAAGCGTATTCGCCGTACCTAAATCTATTCCGAGATCTTTTGATCCAATGCCAAACATGTTCGTATCTTCCTTTCTGAAACAAAATGCTTTCAAAAACTCATGACAATTTATTATAACGCAATTGTGATAAAAAGAGAATGATTTACACATATCCTTTTTCTTTTAAGCTAACATACGTTTTATCACCAATGATTAAATGGTCGAGTAGCTCAATACCGACGAGACGACCACATTCCACGAGCCTGCGCGTCACTTCAATATCTTCCCGGCTCGGTGTTGGATCTCCTGACGGATGATTATGAATGCAAATAATCGATGCTGCCGAACGTTTTATCGCCTCTTTATATACTTCGCGCGGATGAACAATCGACGCATTTAAACTGCCAATAAATACCGTCTTTTTATGCATCACTTGATTTTTCGTATTTAAATATAACACAACGAAATGTTCTTGACTTAAAAAACGCATATCTTCCATGACGTATCGCGCACCATCTTCTGGGGAGCGAATGACGTAACGATCGTCATATTGCATTTGGTGTACACGCCGACCGAGTTCAAGCGCTGCAATAATTTGAATAGCTTTTGTTTTTCCAATTCCTTTAATGCTTGTCATTTCTTCGATAGTCGCATCTTTTAGCTGACGAAGTCCTTCGAAATGGGTGAGTAAATGTTGTGCAAGTGTGAGAACAGAATATTGCTTTGTCCCCGTGCGAAGCAATATCGCTAACAGTTCTTGATTTGATAAGCTTTGCGGTCCTTCAGAAAGCAAGCGTTCACGCGGACGGTCATCGGGCGGAACATGACGAATAAGCATACGTTCCCCCCCTCTATTTTAACCGTTTTTTAACGAAATGGGTAAAATCCGAATTTTTTTAATTCGCGGGCAAGCCTAGCGATCGGCAAGCCAACAACGGAAAAATAATCCCCATTCACTTTTTGAACGAAAAGTGCCCCGCGGTGTTGAATGCCATATGCCCCCGCTTTATCAAGCGGCTCTTTCGTCGTAATATACGCCCAAATGTCTTCATCTGTGAGCGGCCAAAATGTGACATCCGTCTTCTCAGCAAATGTGACGCATTCTTTTTTCGTGCAAATCGCTACACCTGTCCATACTTCATGCGTCGTCCCTGATAAACGTTTTAACATGCGAAAGGCGTCTTGTTCGCTCGCTGGCTTTCCAAGCACATCTCCCTCGCATACAACGATCGTATCAGCACCGATGACACACGCATCGCTTGCTTGTTGCCATACCGCATACGCTTTTTTATACGCGAGCTGCTGCACAATTTCACTTGGGGATAGGTCGTCATCGAATGATTCATCGACATCGCTAACGAGGATGTCAAACGGAAGTCCAAGCATACGAAGAAGTTGTTTTCGACGAGGAGAACTAGAAGCTAACACAAGTTGCATCGTCATCACCTTTCTGTCATGAGCGTTTGTTTCAAGGAAGATACACTTGTATCGTACCAAATTTATACACAATATACAACAGTTCGACAAAGAAAAAAAAAGAAGCAAATCGCTTCTTATTGTAAAACGTGTAATATATGTTGTTGAGCTTTCCATAATTGCTTTTGGTCATTTGATTGACGAAAAGTAAAAAGCGCTTCATATGCTTTTTTCACTTGCTCATTGTGAGGTGAATACGATTGTAGCTGTTTCCATTGTTCATTTTGAAGTTGCTGTCCATTTAATAATCGACTAATAGCGGACACGGCCATCACAAAAGGTTCACTTTCTTTTTCGTCGATGGATACATTCCATGCTTTCACATATGTGTCAATGCCGAGCGATTCGTATAAACTTGCGATTTGCTTTGCCTCCTCTTTTGTCAATGCCATACCTAAAAATACATAAACAGGCTGTTTTCCAATCATGACACTCGGACGTTGTTGTGCCTTTATTTTTTGTACATATACATTCGCTGCTTTTTCATCTTGAAACACTCCACCTTGAATGACAAAAACCGTTTCCGTTCGTTGCGCAATCGGGGCTTCTTCTTTTTGTTCTTGTTGCAACGTCGCTGGCGATGCTGTCTTCTCTGCTGTCGGAATAATTGTTAACACAAGGAAGCCAAAGCTTGTCCCAAGAACGACTGCTAAAGCAATCGCGAACAGAAAGGAGCGCCAAGGTGATCGTTTTGTTTTATATTGTTTATCCCATTCAATGAAATCATGTTGTTCTTCGCTTTGTTCCTCATTTTGCTCACTTGACCATTGCGGTAACGCGCTCATCGCAGTCGTGTACGGTTGTTCTTTGCCATTCACTTTAATAATAATCGCTTTTTTCGCTGGCTTGTCCATCTTTTTCCCCTCCCGCTGTCATTCTTCGCCCATCGTAACACAAAAAAAGAAAAAAAAAACGAGACATTTGTCGTCTCGTTGCGGAAGGTTTTCGTCAAATTTCGCACTACTTGTCTTGTCGATCTTGAATGTCACGTACCGACAATTGATCGACAGGCACGCCGTTTTCTTCACAAATTTGCTTCGTTTCCCCTTTTAAACAAACAGCATATGTGATCGTACCGTCGCTTTGTTTTGTCACAATGACGTACGAATCACCGCTCGGTTGCAACCGTTTCGATGTGTATGGGTCAATGATCGGTTCAAACACCCCATCATCGACTAATTGTTTGTACGTCAATGTTTCGCTTTGATTCGGCGTTAAAAACTCTACCTTTTGTGCGCCGACATGAAGACGCGCCGCTTCATAAAGCGAATACGCGGTCGCAACAAACGCTTGATCGCGCGACTTTTTTATTACCTCAATGACAGAAATGGTCGCAATCATCATTAAAATACTCAAAATCACAACGACAGCTAACAGTTCGATTAACGTCATTCCCCGCTCATCTTGCATCCGACCGACCCCTTTATTGTTCCGTTAGTGAAGGGAATGGATTTCGCTTTTCACTCGGTTGTGGTAAGTCAAGCGGTGGCAATTGCTCAATCCATTGACGCAATTCTGGTGCGTAAAACGTTGAAACCGTAAGGGAATAAGAAAGCTCTGGCACTTCATCCATCACTGTCGTCCATTCTTCATATCCGGTAAACGATAATGAATCAACAGAAACAATGCGCTTCGATCGCTCTAGTACGTCGATGAATTGTTCGAGCGCAAAGTACGAAGGAGAACGAACAGACATGCTGACCGTCAATTTTTGAATAGGTGTTGGAGCTCCTTCGATTTGTTCGCCCTCTTGAAATGAAAGCGACAGCACGATGCTATTTGATACCGCTTCCGCTTTTTCAATTTCTAATAAAAATTGTTCAACGAACGGTTGTACGGGAATGCGTTTTTGCAGTTCGACGATGCTGACGCGCAACTCATCTGGCGTTTGTTTACTTTGCAACGCTTGCAGCAACTTTTTTTCCGTTTGTAATTCCGTTTTTAATTGCTCTTGCCGATCATCGAGCGGTTTGTACACATATATATAAAGCGCAAATGACAGCACGATAAGCAACAAAAGAGAGAGGATAATCATTAAAGCCTTTCTCATGTTTCCCCTCCTTGTTGCTGTTTTTTCCATTCCTCCATATTTAACTGAAGCGAAAATTGTCCGATGTATCGCGGCATTGTTCCTTCTTCTTCCGCCTTTCCTTCTACCGCTGTTAAACTCGTTAGTTTTACGTCAGCAATAAACGAGGCTTCTTTTAACGCTTGTAAATAAGCAGCGCTTTCACGTGTTGTATCAAATTGGGCCGTTAGTTGAATGGCACCATCACGGGCGTACGAAATGCTCATTAAAAAGCCGCGCTCTGGCAATCGCTCAATCAATTCATGTAAAAGCGCGACCGTATGAACAGGATATTGTTCCGCCCATTGAATCGCTTCTTGTAACTGTGCGCCGACGGAAGCATTCGAGGCTGTTTTTTGTTTTTCTTCTTCCGCGATACGAAGCGCTTTCGTTTGATCGAGTTCCGTTTTTAATTGCGATATTTGCTGTTCCATGTGTTGAATAACGAAATAAAACGTTGTCGCGCCAACGATCAATAAAACAGCTACCACAATCGATATCATTGGGATGATTTGAGATTTCCGTTCACGTTTTGGCAATAAGTTAATTTCTACTAGCATGTGCATTACCCTCTTTTAATCCGAGTCCGATTGGTAAGTAGTAAGCAGGGTCAATCGCAAGCGGCAACGTTAACATTTCTACAACAACATCAAGCCGCTCTTGTAACAAATGGGAAAACGTATGAATGAGTGGATGATCGCCGGTTATAACGATGCGCGTAATTTGCGCTTCGCCCTTTTGCAATGAAAAACGATAAAAGTTCATGACACGCTCGAGCTCTTTATATACGTCTTCAAGCTGCCACTCCGGCTCACCTTCTTTTAACCATTTCCATCCTTCATTCGTTTTTTCCCAATATATCCATTGTGAATCAAAGGCAAGCTGTCGTGTAAACATCGGACGGTGCTGATGAAAGACACTGACGTTTAACGATGATAAATCAAATTGAACGAATAAAAAGTGATCGACGTCGTTCGCTAAATCAAACGTGTAAAATAAGCGATATAAACTAAGCGGAGAAATATCGGCCACAATCGGTTTTAATTTCACCGCTTCAAACAGTTCTGCATATTGCATCACGTTTGCTTCTGGAGCTGCAAATAATAAAACGTGGAGCGCTTCTTTCGTTTTTTCAAGCACCGCATAATCAAATACCGCATCTTCAAACGGAAGTGGAATGGTCGCGCCAATTTCCATAAATAAATAACTGCGTATATCTTCGACGTCCACGTTTTTTGGCAACGATATTTTTCGAATGACGACGAGCGGATCAGGAACGAGAAAACGAACGCGGCGATGTTTTATTTTCCATTCGTCCACGCATTGTTCTAACACTTCAGTAAGCTGTTCTTCATTAACAATTTTCCCATCGCGCACAATCCCTTCTGGAAGCGGCCATTCCTCGCACGTATGCAAGACGAGCGGTTGCTTTTGTTTCAGTTCAACGTAGCGAATAACATGATCTTTTATAACGATATTGCCTACTTTATTTTTCATCGAAAAAAACCGCATAGTTTGTTCTCCTTACATCATAACCTTAACATACGCATCGATGATCGTTTCACCAAAAAAATAAGCGACAAGTGTACCAACGACAATGGCTGGTCCAAACGGCATCGGTTCACCACGCTTCACACGCCCCATCGCCATGCCGACAAGCCCGAATATTGTCCCGACGAGCGTCGATAAAAAGAACGCTAAAATCGTCAGTTTGACCCCAAGCGCCAAACCGATCACGGCAAACAGTTTAATATCTCCACCGCCCATGCCACCTTTACTTATGAGCGCGATAATAAATAACATCAAAAATCCAACGATGCTGCCTAACAAACTATCCCACCACGGAGTAAGCGGCGCAAACCATAGACGCTCAATAAGAAGAAGCGGGGCGAAAAATAATAAAACACGGTTTGGAATAATCATATAATGCACATCAGAAACGAAAATAATAACGAATAAAGAAATGAGCGTCCAACTAACGACGATTTCCGCCGACCAACCGACAAAAAGTGGGGCAAGCGCAAACAATATCGCCGTGGACAGCTCAACGAATGGGTAAACAAAGGAAATGTGCGCTAAACATGCGCGACATTTCCCTTTTTGTAACACATACGAAACGACCGGAATTAATTCAAACGCCGTCAACGTTCGCTTACAAGACGGACAATGCGAACGCGGCGCAACAATCGACTCCCCTCTCGGCACCCTTAACCCAACAACGTTATAAAATGAGCCAAGAAAAAGACCGAGGAGGAAAGAAATAAAGAACAACATATGCGATCACTCTTCATTGTACCTAAATCATAATTTATGGCTTTGTTGACTTGGCTGGGTTATTAACTACCTTACTGCGTGCTAGGTCTCCCTCAGCAACCGGATCTCCAGTAGAAGAATCTTGGACACCACGCTCATCATTAATTAGTTTAACACTATAAGATAACTTGTTATTATTATTAGTTATCTTAACAAATGATCCTTCTTTATTATAAGTCCCATTATCAGGGTCTTTCATTGTCTCTAAGTACCCATCATTCTCGAGCTGTTTCAGCGTAATGTTTTTGCTTTGGCCACTACTAGGTATTAAGCTCTTATCCGCCGTTACAGCAATTTTCGCCGCGTTAATCATTTGCTGGGCGTTTGCTACGTGCGCATCTTTTTTCGAATTGTCAATTAATCCCCCGATGCTCGGAATTGCAATAGCTGCAATAATCCCTAAAATAACGATAACCGCCAACAACTCAATTAACGTTAAACCTTTTTCATTGCGAATCAATTTCTTTAACATAATTCCACTCCTTTGCAATTTTTATAATCTCTCTTATCATTTTACAACATTAACAATCTAGTTGAAAAGTACTATTTTATTGTTTTTATTGTTGAATGTGATTAAATATATCAAACATCGGGACTAAAATGGATGTGACGATTGTCCCGACAACGCCGGCAAGCAAGACGATCATAAGCGGTTCAATAAGCGATTTTAACCGATCGGTAGCCGCTTCGACTTCCGCTTCATAAAAGTCGGCAACTTTCGCAAGCATCGCATCAAGTGAACCCGTTTGCTCTCCGATCGCAATCATTTGTGTTACAAGAGGGGGGAACGCCCAATGTCGTTTCATCGGTTCCGTTAACGATTCTCCGCGCTCAAGCGCATCACGAGATGTGCGAATGACACGAGCAACAACTTCATTTTCAACGACTGCTTCAACGATCGTAAGCGCCTGTAAAATCGGTACCGCGCTTGAAAATAACGAGCTTAACGTGCGCGTCATGCGGGCAAGCACCGCCTTTTGCATCATTCCACCGAAAATCGGCATGCGCAACACGATGACATCGATATAATATTTCGTCTTTTTTTGCCTTCTCAGCAGCATCAGTACCCCATACGTGCTAAGCAACAAAAGAAGAACGCCCCACCAATACGTTTGCATCACTTCACTTGCACGTAATACAAACTTCGTAATGCTCGGCAAATCCGCACCAAAATCTGCAAACATTGAAACGAATGTTGGAACGACACCGACGAGTAAAAAGATGACAACAATCACAGCAATAATGCCGACAACAATCGGATACGCTAGAGCGGAAACAATTTTTTGCCGCGTGCGGTGCACTTTTTCAAAATGATCAGCTAATCGCTCTAGCGTTTCATCGATACTTCCGCTCGCCTCTCCTGCTCGAATCATATTAATGACGAGCGGAGGGAAAATTTTTGAATCGTTCATCATCGCTACAGATAACGGTTGTCCGTTTCTTAGTTGCTCTTCGATGCGCAACAACGATTTTTTTAGCGCTTTACTTTCCGTTTGTTCCGCTAAAATGCGCGTAGCATCTACAATCGTCACTCCCGCTTTTAAAAGCGTCGCAAATTGGCGCAAGTAAATAACGAAATGTTGTAGTTTGACGGGGTTACCGAATGTAATTTCTTTCGTTAATAACGTTTGTGGCACTTCGCGTACGTCGATCACTTTTAGCCGTTGCTCACGCAGCTTCATGATGACATCTCGCCGCGATGGAGCGACGATCGTCCCTTTTTTTACTCGTCCGCGCATATCACGCGCTTCATAGCGAAATTGCGCCATTTGTCATCATCCTTCCTGCAAGTACGGCTCAACCGTTTCTCTTGCAATCAGTCCTTGTTGGACAAGCTCTTTAATGTTCGCCTCAAGTGTATGCATGCCAAGCGCGCGATTCGTCTGCATAACGCTCGGAATTTGATGAATTTTCCCGTTGCGAATTAAATTGGCGACTGCTGCATTGTTTATTAAAATTTCCGTCGCGGCAATCCGCCCGTTGTTTTGGGCGCGCGGAAATAATCTTTGCGAAATAATTGAAACTAAAACTGTCGCCAACTGAATGCGAATTTGTGCCTGTTGTTCTGGTTGAAATACATCAATAATTCGGTCAATCGTTGCTGGTGCGCTTGACGTATGAAGCGTTCCGAATACAAGATGCCCCGTTTCAGCAGCAGTCACTGCCGTTTGAATCGTTTCTAAATCGCGCATTTCCCCGACTAAAATGACATCAGGGTCTTGGCGAAGAGCAGCGCGCAACCCGTTTGCAAAGCTGCTCGTATCCGTTCCGACTTCGCGCTGATCAATGATGCAGCTGTCATGCTTATGCACATATTCAATCGGATCTTCAAGCGTAATAATATGTTTGCGCATCGTCTTGTTCATATAATCGATCATCGCGGCTAACGTCGTCGATTTTCCGCTCCCTGTCGGCCCCGTGACGAGAATGAGCCCTTGTGGTTTCGCCACCATCTTTTTTAATACGTCCGGCAATTGCAGTTCATCAAGCGTTGGAATTTTCGTCGGTACGATACGAATGGCTAACGATATACATCCACGTTGTTTAAATACGTTCACACGAAAACGTGAAACGCCTGAAAGACTATATGACAAATCTAATTCGCCGTCTGTTTCAAAGCGCGTCCACATATGCTCTGGAACGATCGCTTTTGCCATTTGTTCTGTATCGGTTGGCGACAATACATCTTGCCCATATCGTTTCAAATCTCCGTTAATGCGAAAAATCGGAGGAATACCGACCGTTAAATGAATATCAGATGCTTTTAATTCAAATGCAGCACGCAACATCGCATCTACTTTTTGTTTCATGCTCATCACCTTACCTTATACAATGCTTACACGCAACACTTCTTCTGTTGTCGTCAGCCCTTGTTTCACTTTTAACAATCCGTCATCAATTAAAAAAATCATTTTATTTTTTATCGCTATTTCACGCAATTTCGAAAGCGGTTCGCCATTTAAAATGACCTTTCTCATTTCATCAGACATGACCATTAATTCATGCAGGACAATACGCCCTTTATATCCGGTCATATTGCACATTGGGCAGCCACGACCGCGCATCACTTTTTCAATTTTCAAACCACGGCGAGCAAAAATGTCCACCTCCCGCTTCGTCGGTTCATGTTCCTCTTGGCAATCTCGACAAACGCGGCGCACGAGACGTTGCGACACAACACCAGATAGCGATGTTGCAACTAAAAACGGTTCAACGCCCATATCAATTAAACGCGCGACCGTGCTTAATGCGTCATTCGTATGCAGCGTGCTTAACACTAGATGTCCTGTTAACGACGCACGAATAGCTATTTCCGCCGTTTCCCGGTCGCGAATTTCCCCTACCATAATAATGTTCGGGTCTTGACGTAAAATGGAGCGCAGCCCTTCCGCAAATGTCATCCCGACATTTGGATTGACTTGAATTTGGTTGACTCCTTCAAGCTGATACTCAACTGGATCTTCAATTGTAATAATGTTCACATGTTCTCCGTTTAAACGGTTTAACGCGGCATAAAGTGTCGACGATTTTCCCGAACCAGTCGGTCCTGTAATTAACACGATGCCTGTCGGCTGTTCAATGAGTTGAATAAACCGTTGTAAATTAACTTTATTAAAACCGAGCTTATTTAAATCATTTAACGCTGCCCCTAAATCGAGGACGCGCATAACGATTTTTTCGCCATAGATGGTCGGCAATGTTGATACACGCAAATCGACAGGATGAAAATCAATATTCATTTTTATGCGCCCATCTTGTGGGACACGATGTTCCGTAATATCCATATTCGCTAAAATTTTAATGCGCGCCGTTAACATTCCTTGCATATGTTTTGGCAACGCCCGCTCCGTGCGTAAAATTCCGTCAATGCGATAACGAATAACGACTTTCGTCTCTTGCGGGTCAATATGAATATCGCTCGCTCGCTGTTCAACAGCCATTTGTAATATTTGATTGACAAGCTTTACGATCGGCGAATCATCTTCGACAATGTTCTCTTGTTCACGCGGCTCTTGTTGAGGAACGATGTTTAAAAACTCTTCAACCGTGTCGTCAATATCATAATACTTATTAATGGCTCGTAAAATATCGTCCTTTGAGGCAATGGCCACTTCGATATGAAAACCTGTCGACAGGCGCAAATCATCGATCGCAAAAAAATCCATCGGATCTGCCATCGCAACAAATAAACGATCTCCTTCTTGCTTTAAAGGAATAAGCATATTTCGTTTCGCAAATTCTTTCGGCACAAGGTTCATTAATTTCGGATCAATTGGATAACGATATAAGCTGACATGTGGAATACCGAGCTGAAACTCTAATACTTCAATTAATTGTTGTTCTGTAATATAGCCACGTTGCAACAACGCATCGCCTAATTTTTGCCCAGGGGCTTTTTCTTTTAACGTTTCTTCAAGCTGTTCTTTCGTAATGAGCCCTGCTTCAATTAACAAATCACCTAATCGTTTTCGTTCTTGCTTTTTCATGAGGTCTCATCCTCATTTCCTTTGATTTGCTCGTTTTCATTTCCCCATATGTCTTCTTGCTCTGTTAGTTCTGTTGAAGGCGTTTCGTTTGGTGTTGATGATTCATTGGGTGCTGGTGATTCATTTGGTGATTCATTTGGTGTCTCACTTGTCCCGGACCGTAATCCACGCACTTCCACACGATGAATCGGCGGGTAAAAATCTTCCGAAACGAGCACTGTTTCAACTAATGTGCGGTTTCGATCGTACACTTCTTTATATAAGCGAATAAGCATTCCTTTTTTTTCTTCTTCTTTTACCCGCTTTTCGTTCGGCTTCAGCAATGCACTATATTGCACAATCGTTTTCGGATCATAATATTCAATTGGATCTGTTTTTACTGCATATTGGTAAATAAACGGAATGCCCACTAAGGCAACTTTCATTTGTCCATCTTCCGCTCTTACTTCGATCGTATACGATTGATCATTCGGGTTAAAAAATATAAAGTCTTTTTTATTTTGTTCAACAGCCGCTTCAAACCCTGCTTTCACTCCGTTTTGCAATACGGCGCTCGTATGCCGTTCAACAATTTCAAAATTTGTCGGTATTATCGCTTCATATAGTGCAGATGCAAATAACGTCATCGCTTCTTTAGATATACTTAAACCTTGTTTTTTGAAAAAGTCCAAAACAGAAAATATTTGCTTTGGCTCAATTGTCATTGCTGTTTGTGATATTGCACGAAGCTCTTCATGCAATGGAATCGTGGCTTGCGATAAAACCGTTTCTTGTTGCATATCTTCCCGAACGTATTGCTGAAGCGATAGTTGAGCAGATGTAAGGGAAGCAGCCTCATGTTCTAACTGAGCTTTTACTTTTTCAACATCCATCCAATCGCTTAATGCGTCGATGGAAGTGATCGCCTGTTGTAACGCTTCATGATCAACAGAAACGAGGAGAGGGGTGCGCTTTCCGCTTACCGCCTGTTTCATGCTCTCCTTGATATGAAATGTAAACGCATTCGTTGGCAGCGTCGCTTCTTTTCCTTCTAGCACGAGCGTCATCGTTGCTGATTGCTTCCACTCGTTCACTTTTTCGTTCACTTGTTTATACGCCTCATCAGCCGAACGATTCGATACATCGATCGGACCAATCATCGTCCCTTCAGCAAATTTGTCCCCGCCAGCAAACGACTCGTACGCCCACGTCGCCACTTTTGTAGTTGTCAGTAAATATGAAACGGTCAAAAGCAACGTAAAAAACAACTTTAGCGAAACGTTTTGGCGCATGACATACGCCTCCTTACTCGACATTCATCGACAGCTCAATTACAACATCTGGGCCTTCTTCTTGCGCGCGAATCACATGTTCTTTCGTCAACACCGTATCTTTTGGAAGCAACACTTGACCATTTGCATCAACAATATCTTTTAATAATCGTTTTCCTGTTAACATCTCAATTTGTTTTTGACGCAATTCATCTAGCTCGTTCCCTACCGTTTCTGGAAGCATTTGTTTAATGAGCGGCTCGACTTGTGTTCCTTTTAGAGACAATAACGCGTCAACATTGGAGACGAGTTCTTGTTGCGCATGTTCATGAACAATTAACAACTCTTTTCCATATGTAATGACGTGATCGGCACGAACGATACGAACATCCGATCCGATTTGTACTTCAATGCCTGTAATTTTCCCTGTTTCTTCATCGATATAAAACTCTGTTGCCTCCCCAAGCAATTGTCCTTTTCTCGTCATTACTTTCGCTTGTTTAATCGCAATTTTTTTGTTGACAAGCTCATTTGCAATCGGAATGACGTTTAAATCAAGAACAGCTTTTTCTTCCTCTACTGTTACCGCAAATTCACCAATCCCAATGATATGGCGAAACGGAATCGCTTTCATACTAATTTCCCAATTTTCTTGATCAACGATTAGAAAATCAATCGTTCCTTTTTCTGGGTTTACAACGAGCGATTTCACTTGCCCAAGTTGAACACCATTTTGAATGCTAATGACTGGAAGACCGATAACTTGTGTACTACTTTTCATTTTTTCCACCCCATTTTTTGTTCAGCATAATGTATCATATGTGCTAATTGTTGTTGGATCATCGGGTAAAGCTCATATTGCCCGTACAATTGTTTAGCAACATCATATAGCTTTTCATATTGTTTTGAAGCAACGTAATGCTCCATTAATACATTCGCAAATGTGTAATAATCTTGTTCGTGTAAGCGAGGATGTAAATGTTTATGAATAAGCTGTTCATATTGTTCGTCCGACAACAATGGACGCATCGCGTGTAAAGAAGCGAGTAAATTTTTCATGAACGGTCTCGGGAGCATATGCACTTCTTCATTGTTTTCTTCTACTGTTACACATTCATCATCGGCCGTTCCTTGTTCTTCTTCGCTCACTTGCTCTACTGCTTCCTCAACGCTTTGAATACTTTCTTGTTCTTCTACCATATCAGCACTCGCTTCCGTATGTATATCATCGTCTTCTACAATCGGCTCAATGCGATACGATTCATCTACCATATGCTCACTTGTTTCTTCGACGACAGCAATCGTTTCGATGTCGAGTAGCTGACTATCTTTTTCTTCCTTCATTTCATTTTGATCATGTATGATCTCCATATTTTCTTCACTGAGCAAATCAAGCCACTGTTGTTCTGCCACGTCTTCGGTTGTTTCGTTTACACTTGTATCGTCACTGTCTACCATACGTAACGGCTCAATGACGTCATCTACACTTTCTATCGGCTCAATCATATGATCGAAGTCATTTTCTCGGAGCGGTTCAATAGAGGTTTGTTGTTCAATTTCTTCAGGCCATTCCCTTTGAAACCATTCCTCATCGACGTTTTCGATTTCTTCTTGTCGAATCTCCTCATTTTGTTGCTCCACCACCTCTTCTATAGCAGACGGTAGTTCGTTTTCTTGCTCGTCTTTTTCGTCGCCTTCAACAATTAAATCATGTTCATGAATGCGTACATAAAATAAATGACCGAGCTTTCGTTCAAGTAAATATGTGCTTGCAATGACTAAAAGAAAAAGGAATAATGAGGCTTGCCAAAGTGGAAATTGCTCGATCGCAATCATCCCAAACATGCTTAATAAACAAGCGACCGCTAATAAAAGAGCTACTCCTTTTTTTGTCCACCCAAAAGGCAGCCGCATATAGATGGGGATTAATATGAGAAAAAAGATAGCGAAAAATAAATATGGCAAATCGTTCCCCCCATTCGCAAATGATACAACACCTAACTCTAACATATTGTATAATAAAGTTATGTATTTTAAAAGAAGGGGAAGGAAAATGTGTCAAAAGAAAATAAATATTTTTTATAATGAACGTGGATTTACGTTAATTGAAGTGTTATTATCCGTTGTTATTTTATCATTCGTTATGGGCGGCATGTTTATGTTTTTTACAAACGCGATGACATACACAACATATAATCAATCGAAAACGGTTGCTGTCAATATCGCGCGTGGGGTCGTTCATTATATGGCACGTCTCGATTTTCAACCAATTGCGTCATATGTAAACGATCCGAAACAAACACCTTTTATTCGTTTAGATGCTTCATCATGTTCAAATACGTCCATATTCCCGGACGAAACTGTATGTAAAGCCGTTTTTTCACCGACAGTAAACAACGTCACATACGATAAAGAAGACGTACAAGCTTGGATTATTCCGTACAATCAAACGATATGGTCAGAAATCAAAACGAACCCGCCAAACGAATTTCCTAACGAATTAAAACGAACGATCCAACAAGAGAAAGAGATGGCCGAAGACGTCAGCAACTACTTACTTCGTTTATATGTCACTGTCCGTTCAAATAACGAACTGATCGTCTTAAAAGGAGTGATCGCCAATGAAAGTATTCGCTAATGAACGTGGACTGACGCTTATTGAATTGCTTGTCGGCTTAGCGATCACATCGATTATTGCCGCTTCTGCATATGGCGTATTTACAGCCGGAACGAAAGCGTATAAACGGATCGGCATTGAAAATCAGCTACGAAGCGAAGCGGATATATTAATGACAACGATTTTTAACGAACTATATGCCCTTGCTCCAGACGGCTTAAAGAAGGATGAATCAAACGACTATACGCTCACGTTCGTCAATCGAATGAAAAAAGAAATTGATACGAGTACAGGGCTCGTCGAAGAGAAAGAAAAAGCAGATCAAACGTTACAAATCATGATAGATAAAAAAAACGAGACATTACTTATAAATGGGAAACAAGTCACGCCATCCAATTTACGTATCGTTCCCGAACAGTCTGAATTTCAATACAAATGCATGCGAGAACATCAAAACATATGTAAAAGCGGCGTCGTTACGATTCGCTTATCGGTGCAAGACGAAGACCATCGCGATCCAAATGATCCGCTATATATTGAACCTTTCACATTAGAAACAAAATTCGGATTTTGAAATGGGGTGGAGCACATATGAACGAAAAAGGATATAGTCTTGTGCTCGTGATGTTAACCGTTACAGTCTTTTTTGTAATCGGTTTGACGATTGTATCAGTAAGCATATATCAAGCGAAATTTACACAAGTGCGCGTAGAAGATGTCGCCTCGCTCCACGAAGCTGTAAAATCGGTAGAAGAAACAGTAGCGGAGTTAAAAGCGAAAGTTGAAACATTGCCGCTATCGACCCCAACGCAGCTTGACCTCGATTTAGGAAATGCACAAACTGGCTTTTTAAGTGAACTCATGAAACGCCATAGCGTCACAATTGAAGATATCACCGATGCAAAAGGAATCGCACGCAATCGCAATAAATTATTTACGCGCGTATTTCGCATCTCCGCCCCATACGGAAAAAAAACGGTATCACGTGAAGTAATTATTACAAATGCACCGAGCTTTTTAAAATACGCCCTCGGTTCAAGAGAAAATGTGACGTTAAATGGTGGGGCTTATATTGACGGGGACATATACGCAGGAAAAGATATATACGTCACAAACGTCGCGAACTATATTTATAACTCAACGCTTTATTCGGTACAGACAACGTTTCCAACGACAAGTGAAAGAAGTATATTGTTTGTTGAGGGCAACCGTTATACGTGCGACCACGGAAATGGGGCAAAAAGCTGTTACAACCTAAATAACAATAGATTCGAGTACTCATTGCTAAATTACTCAGAACATGAGCTACCACCTTCTCTTCTTATTCAAAAGGAGACAGAAGATTTTATTGACGTGGATTTCTCATGGACGCTAAAGGATAAACTATTGCTAGCAGCTGGAGTTGAACCTTTTAGCCCTGAGTATGCTAACTACATTAAAAATTCGGGAGATCCTGAACTCCTTTTTAACCAACTGAGATCAAATGATGCTTTTTCTCTTATAGATGATGTCATGCTTTTTAAAGACTTTATTAAAAACAACCAGAATAGCAAATCTATCGTTCTACAATCTGCTCCTTCCTATGTGTTTGAAAACGAAGAGCTTAACTTAGAAGACAAATGGCTTATTGTAGATGGGGATCTATATTTAGGAAACAACAGTAAGTTTAAGGGAAACATCATTGTGTTTGGGGATTTGATTATAAATGGAAAATCCGGAGTACAGCTTGCTTCTACAATATACGTGACAGGGAAAACGTCAATATATGATACCAATATTTCAGGTCTAGATAATGAACAAGTTGTCATTCTTTCAAAAGGACGTCTAGAGCTTTATCGAGTGAATGATTTTAATAACAGCTTCAGTTTCGAAAAAGAAAATCTTCAAGGGTACTTCTATACCGAGAGCAATGCTGTAATTTATGCAGTTGGTTCGTATATCAATATTAAAGGAGGATTGTTCGCTAGGGGAAATAGTGAACAAACAATCGCTGATGGATTCAGCGAGGGAGTGACCATAAACGCTTATCGCGGAGTGGTAACATCGCTGTCAGAACCTCCTAATTCCGATCCAACACTCACAAATGTGTCCGAATCACGTTTTATCATTCGACACGACAAAAACGTCTTGATCGCTCGCGGATTAGGTCTTCCATTTTCAAAAAGGTTGCATGTAATTATTGATGAATTAAGCGTAAAATAAAAAGCAGACACGAGTTAAACCCTCGCGTCTGCTTTTTACCATTTATTCCTTTTATCTTCAAACTCATCTCCTAAATCCCCATCTCTTACAATGACAAGCATAGATGCCGAAATCCTCTCGTTATCTCTAGCTCTCGCCGTGATTGTTGCATATCCTAACTCCTTTGCCTCTAAAACCCATTTTTCGTTTTGTTCAAAAACAGCAACATAACTTGGAGAGCTCGAACTCATATCAATTTTTCTATTTGTTGCATTACCCGGTATGAATTCAATTTCTTCATTGAGGTAAACCTTCGTGCCAACTGTTACATACAAAATCGAACGTTTAAAACGAATTCCTTCTAGCAAAACAATAGGATCTATGACTCGAATTTGTGCACTTTCATACAAATTACTTCCATCTAATGTTCTAACTGTGATGTTCACAACACCTGTTCTCTTCGCCACCACTTTTCCTTGTTGATCAATAGTAGCAATATTCGGGTCACTTGAACTCCACTGTAACTGCTGGTTCGTTGCATCAATTGGAGAAATGACTGGTCGAATAATCTGCTCATCTCCCACATTCATCTCCCTATTGTACTCAAGTCTGATGCTACTAATCAACTTGTTGTATGTCACAGAAACAGATGAGAGGCTAGGCTCTTTTGTAAATCCACCAAATGACTTAACAGAAATCGTCGTTAAACCGTCAACAGTAATCGGAATTTCATACGGCTCAACTAGTGAACTCCAATTGATATTTTGCTTTAAGTTAGCCATTTGATATTGATAAGAAACATTTTCACCTGCCACAAATCCAACAATACGAACCTTCACAGGCTCTGTTACCACAGATCCACTTGGAATCTCTACGTTGTCAGACTTCAATATTTTTAACTGAGGTTTAAGATTTAATTCAACCGATTCGCCATCCTTGTAAGTTACCAAAATAATATAATTGTCGCTGTCCGGCTTAAACGATAATGACTGGATTGGCAACATTCGTAACCCATAATCATTAGGATGCTTCGTTTCAGCAATCAAATTCGTTGTCAATGGAAGTGTCTGCCATTTAGAAACGAGTCCTCGGCTATCTCCTTCATAATAAATGTTTGGGAACTCTAAAAGTCTCACCTTCATCCCGATTAACTTTGAAGCTATTGGCAATACAGATGATCTTAGACCATAGATACTATCTTCAAAAGAAACTGTCGCCCGAGGCAATTGCACTGCATCCATCGCCCAGTTTACCTGTAATTTTAAATCAACATTCAACGACGTATTATTCAGTTCTGTATAATCAACTTTCTTATCTGGAAACAAAAGTTCCGCATACATTGTACCGTCCTTAGTGTAAACATTAACATTTTGAGAAGAAGCCACCGTTGTTACTCCTTGTGGAAGCGGTTGAATAATTTTTATATTGCTTAAATAGCCTGACTTACCACTTCCAACATAGCCACTAGGAATTAGCGTATATCGTGCAACAAATTGGTTAGAATCACCGTTAGTATTTCCATATTTAATTAGGGCGCTAACATCGTGGGAAACCCCTTGAAGCTCTACTTTTCCGTCAAATGTCGGTGGAACTTCATCCTTTACTACTATCGTAACTTGCTTATTAATAGACGGTTGTGTTACACCATACACATCCCTATAAACCATCTCTGCATTCAGCGTATATGTTCCTTTTTCCTTGAACGCGATCGGCACAGATACATTTATTGGGGAAGGTGTAGACTGACCAACGTTATAATTGACGTTAAATGAAATGTAAGCATTCGTCTTAGTATCATCAATCCATACATTACCATTTTCAAAAATTTGCACCTTTCCATCGAACGAATGAAGAGGAATGCGAATTGTCCCTGACAATACTGGATCTATTGCAAGTTTTGAAAATTCCCGGAAAATTTCTACTAAGTTTTGTGTTGTGCCTTGTTTGGCAATCCCACCAGTTATCGCCGATAACCGCTCTAGATAATTTAAGTCAACATCTCGATTATTTCCGAATCCAATCGAGTAAAGTGTGACATTACTACTACCAAGTTCCTTAGACATATTCAACGCATGACTACGTATTTTCTCTTTATATTTTGCATAATCTGTTGAATTTCGTGATAAAGTTGACTGTCTTCCACTTGGATAGTAGATCACTCTCTCAGAGGTTATACCATTACTAAACAATCTATATTCAACATCTAAATTGGCTGTCTGGTTATTATATGTCACTTCTTCCTTTACCTTTGATACCGTTGGCTTACCATCAGTTAAAAATATAACATATTTTTTTCGAGTAGAATCATCAAAAAAGGACTGAGCTGTTTGCAACGCAGCTAAGTAGTTTGTTCCCCCTCCAGCAACTAAACCATTGGCTGTTTTTAAAATAGTCTCTAAGTGGGATGAAACATTATACACACCCGATGGAAATGGAACAACTCGATCATACTTAACACCATCTGAGAAGGGGACTAGAGCAAATCGGTCACTTGGATTAGCATTTGCCTTGAAATAATGTATAGACGAAGCTAATGCCTGTTTAGCACTTTGAAATTTCATAGGATCCGTTCCCAATTCATCCATTGAGCCGGAGATGTCAAAAACAAACACGACATCAATCGGCGGGCGAACGATGTTATCAATTTTTCCTTTTGGAGTAATGGTTATATCCAGCCGTCCCTTAGCATCCTCATTAGGAGGCTTTGCATATTCATTTTGGGACGGAACAACTGTGAAATCTAATGACGGAGATGTCTGAGCGTGACCCAGTACAGGAAAATAACAGCTGAAGAGGATAACAAAAGAGAAAACAAAAAAGAAATGTAGCAAGCTTCTCCTCACCTACCTCTCCCCCTTTCAAAAATCCTACTTTTTATCTATTATACCAACAATCTCTCGTTTAGTTATATTTATTTTTTATAAAATTTCGCACATTTGAGATGAAATAAAGTGAACCTGTAATTAAAATGATGTCATCAGTTGCGATTTGTTTTCGCTTTTCTTTCAGCCATTGTTTCCAGTCAGTTGCGCATTGAACGTTTCGATGCGTCGCTTGTTCAGCTAGTTGCTCAGCAGAAAGGGCACGCGGAAAATCAAATGTTGTAAACGTCATCGTCTCGGCAATCGTTTCTAACTTTCGAATCATCGCAGCAACCGGTTTATCCCCTAACGCTGTAAACAGTACGTGTACACCGCGATTCGGATAATGAGCGTTTATTGTCGCAACGAGGCTATCAATTCCCTCTTCGTTATGCGCCCCATCAATAATGATAAGTGGACGTTCATCCATTTTTTCAAATCGCCCGAGCCATGCTGCTTTTCGAATGCCGTTGTACATATGTTCACGCTCAATCAGAAACGAATAATACGTACGTAAATAGTCGGCAACCATCAGCGCAAGCGCTGCGTTTTTCACTTGATGTGCACCGAGCATCGTTATTGTCACATCGTCATATGAAGCGAAAGGTGTTTGTAATGAAAAACGTTCTCCATCGGTTGTTGGTTCATGAGCGAAAATGGTAAAATCGCGATCGAGCACATATGCTTTTGAGCGTACCGATGTCGCTTTCTCTTTTATTACTTGTAGAGCCTCCCGCTGATCAATCGCTGTCATAACAGGGATGCCTGCTTTAATAATTCCCGCTTTTTCAAACGCAATTTGTTCAAGTGTATTCCCTAATATATGTATATGGTCGTAACCGACATTTGTAATCACCGATAAAAGCGGATAAATAACGTTCGTTGAATCTAAGCGTCCGCCAAGTCCTACTTCAAAAATGACGACGTCTTGCACGTTCATTTTGCCAAAATAATAAAGTGCCATGGCGGTAATAACTTCAAACTCTGTCGGCCCGCCTAATTCCGTTTGTTCTAACTCTTCCGCTAAAGGCTGAATGACTTGGACAAGGCGAATGAGATCGACGTCGCTAATCGGTTGGCCGTTGATGCTTATTCGCTCGTTAAATTGCTCCACATACGGCGATGTAAAAGTTCCGACACGATAGCCTGCTTCTTGTAAAATGTGACGTAAAAAGCAAACGGTCGATCCTTTTCCGTTCGTCCCACCAACATGAATCGCCTTGATGCGACGCTCTGGATGATCGAGCTTCTCCATCATCCATTCCATTCGTTTAAGTCCCGGCTTCACACCTAACGTTAAGCGACTATGAATCCAATCGACTGCTTCTTTATATGTACGAACCATGAAAAAAAATCCCCCTTTTACTAAAGTGAAAGACGAATCCAAAATGGATTCGTCTTCATCATAAAACTATTGTTTTAATTGTGCAAGACGGGCGCGGACCGCTTCACGCTTTTCGAGATAATCTCGTTCTTTTTTCCGTTCCTCTTCAACTACGTGCGCTGGCGCTTTCGCTAAAAATCCTTCATTACTTAGTTTCTTTTGCACGCGCTCGACTTCTTGATCGAGTTTCTGTAACTCTTTTTCGAGACGTTTCACTTCTTCTTCAATATTAATTAACCCTTCGAGCGGCAAGCTTAGTTCTGCCCCTGTCACAACAGCGGTCATCGCTTTCTCGACCGTTGGAATCGTCGTGTCGATGACAAGCTCGCTAGGATTACAGAAGCGCTCGATATATGAGCGGTTTTTCTGAAGCGTATTCGCAATTTGCTCGTCTTTCGCTTTAATATGCAGCGTAATTGGCTTGCTTAGCGGCGTATTCACTTCTGCGCGAATGTTACGCACCGCACGAATAATATCGACGAGCAAGCGCATTTGTTCGGCCGCTTCATGACTGCTTAGTTCAGAACGGACTTGTGGCCACGAAGCAACTGTAATTGACTCTCCTTCATGAGGAAGTTGTTGCCAAATTTCTTCCGTCACAAACGGCATAAACGGATGAAGGAGACGCATCGTTTGATCAAGCACATAAGCAAGAACAGAGCGCGTCGTTTTCTTCGCTTGTTCATCTTCGCCGTATAGCGGCAATTTCGCCATTTCAATATACCAATCGCATAAGTCGTCCCAAATGAAGTTATATAATACGCGACCGACTTCACCAAACTCGTATTTATCGGCAAGTTTTGTTACCGTCTCAATCGTTTCATTTAAACGTGTTAAAATCCAATGATCGGCAACCGATTTTTCACCATGTAAATCAATGTCTTCATACGTGAATCCTTCCATGTTCATGAGCGCAAAGCGAGAAGCATTCCAAATTTTATTGACGAAGTTCCATGTCGCTTCAACTTTTTCTGTGCTAAAGCGCAAGTCTTGACCAGGTGCACTTCCTGTCGCTAAAAAGTAACGAAGCGAGTCGGCACCGTACTGATCGATCACATCCATCGGATCAACGCCGTTACCGAGCGATTTGCTCATTTTTCGTCCTTGTGCATCGCGTACTAGTCCGTGAATAAGCACATCTTTAAACGGACGTTTTCCTGTAAACTCAAGCGCTTGGAAAATCATGCGCGATACCCAGAAGAAAATGATGTCATATCCTGTTACAAGCACATCCGTTGGATAATAACGGTTATAGTCTGCCGATGTTTCATCCGGCCAGCCCATCGTTGAAAACGGCCAAAGCGCAGAACTAAACCATGTATCTAATACATCTGGATCTTGTTCCCAATTTTCGATATCAGCTGGTGGCTCATGATCGACATACACTTCGCCTGTTTCTTTATGATACCATGCTGGAATACGATGCCCCCACCAAAGCTGACGAGAAATGCACCAATCGCGAATATTTTCCATCCAATGTAAGTACGTTTTTTCAAATCGCTCTGGAACGAAATTCACTTTTCCTTCTGTTTTTTGTAGTTCAATCGCAGCTTCAGCAAGCGGCTTCATTTTGACGAACCATTGCGTCGATAAATACGGTTCTACAACAGCACCACTACGTTCACTATGACCAACCGAATGCATATGTTCCTCGATTTTAAACAGCACGCCTTGTTCTTGTAAGTCTCTCACAATTTGCTTACGGCATTCGAAGCGATCGAGCCCTTTATATTGAAGAGCGTTGTCGTTCATCGTACCGTCTTCGTTCATGACGAGAATGCGAGGCAAGTTGTGACGGTTTCCGATTTCAAAGTCGTTTGGATCGTGTGCTGGCGTAATTTTTACTGCCCCAGAACCGAACGACATGTCAACGTACTCATCACCAATAATCGGAATTTCGCGACCGACGATCGGTAAAATGACTGTTTTTCCGATAAGATGTTTGTAGCGTTCGTCTTCTGGATGAACGGCAACGGCTGTATCGCCAAGCATCGTTTCTGGACGTGTCGTTGCCACTTCGATATAACCTGAGCCGTCCGCAAGCGGATAGCGTATATGATATAGCGCACCTTGCACATCTTTATATACGACTTCAATGTCCGATAATGCTGTTTTTGTCACCGGATCCCAGTTAATAATATATTCGCCGCGATAAATCAGTCCTTTTTTATATAGCGAAACGAACACTTCACGCACCGCTTTAGATAGTCCTTCATCAAGCGTAAAGCGCTCTCGCGTATAATCGAGTCCGAGCCCAAGCTTTGCCCACTGGGAGCGAATATGCCCAGCATACTCTTCTTTCCATTTCCACGTTTCTTCAACGAACTTTTCACGTCCTAAGTCGTAACGTGTTTTTCCTTCGTTGCGCAGCTTTTCTTCTACTTTTGCTTGCGTAGCAATACCCGCATGATCCATGCCCGGAAGCCATAACACGTCGTACCCTTGCATGCGCTTCATGCGCGTAATAATGTCTTGTAACGTCGTATCCCACGCATGTCCTAAATGAAGTTTCCCTGTCACATTTGGGGGTGGAATGACGATCGTAAATGGTTTCTTCCTTTCGTCACTTGTTGCTTCAAAAAATTTTCCTTTTAGCCACCATTCATAACGGTTTGCCTCAACAGCACGGTGGTCGTACTTCGGCGGTAACATACAAATCCCTCCTTCGCTAAAATAAAAAACTCCTTTCATCCGAAAAGGACGAAAGGAGACTCTTTCGCGGTACCACCTTTTTTCTTAAGCAACGCTTAAGCACTCAAATCGATAACGGCGATGCACCGGCCTCTTCTACTTTCGTTCGAAGAAGCAGCTCCAGGGCGACCTTCCGACGACCACGAACCTAGGAAATCTCGCAGCTACTGATTTCCCTCTCTGCTAGGCGGGTTGCGCCGTACTCTTCCCTATCTTCGCTTTTTTCTATTCATACATAATACTATATAAAAATCATATGAATCGTCAATAAGGTTTGCCACATTTTCACTTCTTTATACATATGGTAAAAAAGAAAAGCTCCAATATGTGGAGCTAATCATTTGAAAAGGAGGTGAGCATATGCGTAAGCGTTACAATCCGTACGCCTGGCCACCGTGGCTACGAAAACTTCGCTTTATTGCTGAACAATGCATCATCCCGATTACCGTCGTTCAGGCGATTCGTACCATTTTATTTCCAACAACCATTGATGTCATTTTACTCGCCATTTTTATTTTGCTTTCCTTCGCTTTACATTACGATTGGATTTGATGTTGTTGCTTTTCTTCTTCCCATTTTCCAATGACATATTCAATATTTTTCATTTGCCAATATGCCCGTTGCCAAGCAGCGGTCAGTTGCCGGTCATGACGTTGTTGTTCGTACCGATGAATGAGACGAACAAACCGATGTGGATCAACAAGTAAATGAAAAAACAATAACCGTTCATCTTCTTCAAGCGCCAATGTTTGTTCATATTGTGCAAGCCACTGTACCGCTTCATCACACGTCAACGGATACGTATACAAATATTGGCGGAAAAAGAAAAGCAAATCATGAAATGGTGGAGCCCAGCGCGCCCGTTCGAAACTAATAAAATACGCAGTGCCATCTTCTCGTTCCACATAATGTTGAAACGATGGTCGACCGTGAATATAACAAATACGCACCGTCTTTTTTTCACGCATGCGCTCGCGCCATTCATTTAACGTATGTTCAGAAAACGAGATGGCGCGCATAATATCGAGAAAATGAGTGCAACATTGCAGTTGAAACGGCGACATATACCATTGTTTTTCACATTGTTCAATATGATGAGTTAATGTTTGTTTTGCCTTTTCAAGTGAGCTTTTTCGTTCCTCATAATAAGATTCGATTTCCGTTTCAGTCGTTTGTATTTCTTTTAACGAATGTTTATGCCATCGCGCTAAATCGTGAAAAAATGACGATGTTGGATCCGTTTTTTCTTTTAGCCAAGGCATCATATAATACCATTGCCCATCTCGCTTTTTCGCTTCATAAATCGGAATAGCAAGCGGAATGCGTAAGCGGTAAGCTTGCTCAATCACCTGCCAATAAGCAAATGAATCGATGCGTTTAATCGCGTATGTTCCATTTATCGTTTCCCATTTTTGCACGCTCGCTTGTTTCATCACCATGCCGCCCTTTTATACTTTACTTGGCGTTGGAATGTATAGTAACTGCCCCTCGTGTATATCCGCACCGCTTTCTAAATGATTTGTACGCAACAACTGTTGAACAGATACGTCGTATCGCTCGGCGATCTTGTCCAACGAATCGCCCTGTTGGACAATACAAATTTTCAAACGAGCAAATGCCTGTTCTTCATTTTTACCAAATAGTTTTGTTAAATATAACGCATTTTCATTCCGCTTTTCGTTCGTCTCCCTTCCTTTTAGTTCAAGTTGAAAAGACGTTTCTTCTCGCTTGCTCTCCTGTTCTTCTTCATATCCCTTTTGAGTATCAACCTGTTCTTCTTCATGCTCTCCTTGAACATCAATCCGTTCTTCTTTATGTTCGTCATTATCAGCTACCTGTTCTTCTTCATGCTCCCCTTGAACATCAATCCGTTCTTCTTTATGTTCGTCATTATCAGCTACCTGTTCTTCATGGAGCATATAAAATGTCGGTACATTGACGATTGTTTCTCGTTCTTCTTGTTCTTCTTTTTCTTCTTCATATACTTCTTGATGGGCAACAGCTTCAAACGGTTCAAAGTCGTCTACGTTGTACGCATCCCACTCTTCTTCGTCTTCTCGATCATCATCCATTTGAATACCGTGAATGGCCACTTCAGCAATAAGAAGTAATTCGTTTTTCCGTAAGTCATAATCAAATGATTCGATCAGCACATACACTTGTTCAAGATCATCGACTCGCTCTTTTGGAACAGTTACGTCAATTGGAAATTGATGTAAAAATTCACCCGTTTCCTCATCACGCATACGCACTTGTTCAATGTATCGCCCGAGTTCAAATGTTTCAACATCTTCTCCATCTTCTTCATGTTTTGTATATTCTCCAGATAGTTCTAGCACACCGCGAATATACACGTAATCTTCTTGTTCCTCGATTGTAATTGTCGGTTGTAGCGAAATCGATAATAACTGATCAACGTGATGCTCACGTCGAAACGCAATCGCTTCTTCAATTGAAAAACGCAACATGCTCATCTCTCCTTCAACGTCCAAGTCATTTCACATTACTATGGTTATGAGAAGAAAAAAAGAAGTATGCATAAAAAAAGCGATGCCCTAGAGGCAATCGCTAATTTTTGCAAACGCACGTCGCGCTGCTTCAATTGTTTTTTCAATATCTTCATCTGTATGCGCAGTGGACAAAAACATGCCTTCAAATTGCGATGGTGGCAAGAAAATGCCTTCATTCGCCATTTCTTGATAATAACGAGCAAATAAGTCTAAATTGGACGTTTTTGCTGTTTCGTAGTTTGTGACGCGCTCATTCGTAAAGAACATGCCGATCATCGAGCCGGCTTGGTTAATCGTATGTGGAATATCATACGCTTTTGCTGCTTCGCTTAACCCTTCTGCTAAACGATTCGCTTTTTTCTTAAACTGCTCATACGTTTCTGGCATCAGTTGTCGGAGCGTTTCATAGCCAGCTGTCATCGCCATCGGATTTCCTGATAACGTACCGGCTTGATAAATCGGACCACTCGGTGCAATTTTCTCCATAATATCAGCCCGACCACCGTATGCCCCGACTGGTAGTCCACCACCGATGACTTTTCCAAGGCACGTCAAGTCTGGCTTGACACCGTAATAACCTTGACCGCTATAATAGTCGACACGGAAACCTGTCATCACTTCATCAAAAATAAGAAGGGCACCGTATTCGTTCGTCACATCGCGCAAACCTTGCAAGAAACCTTGTTCTGGCGGAACGACCCCCATATTTCCAGCAACAGGTTCGACAATAACCGCCGCGATATCTTCACCGAACTTTTCAAACGCGTAACGTACGCTTTGTAAATCGTTGTACGGTACAGTAATTGTATGTTGAGCAACCGTTTCTGGCACCCCTGGGCTATCTGGCAAACCGAGTGTCGCTACACCTGACCCCGCTTTAATTAAAAGCGAATCGCCATGTCCGTGATAGCATCCTTCAAATTTGACGATTTTATTTCGTCCTGTATAGCCGCGTGCTAAACGAAGGGCGCTCATTGTCGCTTCTGTTCCCGAGCTAACCATACGAATGATTTCAATAGACGGCATGCGCTCCATGACGAGTTTGGCGAGTTCGTTTTCAATTAACGTTGGAGCACCGAAACTTGTTCCTGTTTCCGCTACTCGTTTTAATGCTTCAACAACTTGATCGTTCGCATGACCTAAAATAAGCGGTCCCCAAGATAACACATAGTCAATATATTCATTGCCGTCAACGTCGTAAATTTTTGAACCTTTTCCGCGCTCCATAAAAATCGGATCCATTTTTACCGCCTTAAATGCGCGCACTGGGCTGTTTACACCGCCAGGCATAAGCTTAACTGCCTCAGCATATGCCGCTTTGGAACGTTCATAACTACGCATCATTTCCCCTCCTTTAGCCATCGAGCAACATCTTTTGCAAAATACGTTAAAATTAAGTCGGCGCCTGCGCGCTTCATGCTTGTTAACATTTCAAGCACAACTGCTTTTTCATCAATCCATCCGTTTTGCGCAGCTGCTTTTACCATCGCATATTCTCCGCTTACGTTATAAGCGACAATCGGCAAATGAAAATGATTTTTGAGGTCGCGAATAATATCTAAATACGATAGCGCCGGTTTAACCATTAAAAAGTCAGCACCTTGCTCCACATCTGCTTCTGCTTCACGAAACGCTTCTAGCCGATTAGCAGGATCCATTTGGTACGTTTTACGGTCGCCAAACTGCGGCGCGCTATGGGCTGCATCGCGAAATGGACCGTAAAATGCTGATGCGTATTTTACGGCATAGGACATAATTGGCACATATGTAAATCCCTCTTCATCTAGCGCTTGGCGAATCGCTGCGACAAACCCGTCCATCATGTTAGATGGCGCGATGATGTCCGCCCCCGCTTTCGCTTGACTGACTGCTGTTTTTGCCAATAATTCAAGCGTATCGTCGTTGACAATCGTTCCGTTTTCTACGATACCACAATGTCCATGGCTCGTATAATGGCATAAACATGTGTCGGCAATCACGACAAGTTCCGGAAATGCGTCTTTGATCGCGCGAATAGCACGTTGAACGACACCGTGCTCACAATACGCTTGCGAAGCGATTTCGTTTTTCTCGTTTGGTACACCAAATACGATAATCGACCGTACACCTAATTGAACAGCCTCTTTTACATCTTCAAGCGCATAGTCAAGCGACTGCTGATACACCCCCGGCATGGAAGGTACTTCGTTTTTTATGTTTTCTCCTTCAATCACAAAAATCGGATAAATGAAATCTTCCATATGAAGATGTGTTTCACGCACCATAGCTCGTAAATTTGCTGTTTGGCGCAAACGACGATGACGTGCAAATTGCATATTTACTCACCTCTTATCTTCAAATATTGATTAATCTCTTCAACCATTGCATCAATTGTATATGTATGTGGACAAACGTGAACAGGAATGCCTAAATCAAGAGCTGTTTGTTTCGTGATTGGACCGATGCATGCGATCGTAACAAAAGACAAATTGATGTCTTCCCCTGCGATCGCGTGCGCAAAACTATGTACCGTCGATGAACTTGTAAACGTAACGACATCAATCATTCGTTGTTGAAGGAGCGCAATGAGTTGTGGCTTCGCTTCTTCATTCATCGTCGTTTCGTATACGATCCAATCTGTCACGTCTGCGATGCTGCTTAATTGCTCTCGCAACGTATCGCGCGCTAAGTTTCCTTTCACAAGCAACACGCGCGCATGCGTAGAAAGTAACGGTTTTAACGCTTCAACTAAACTTTCAGCGACAAATTCATTTGGAATGAGGTCGACAACAACGTTTCGTTTTTGCAATGCTTTCGCTGTTTTTTCCCCTACTGCAGCCACTTTCGGCCACGTTGGTGGTTTCATTTCGCTAATCAGCTCGAAAAAATATTTAACTCCGTTTTGGCTCGTAAATACAATCCAATCAAACGTATGCCATTTGTGTAATAAGTCTTGACCTACTTGTTTTGCCCGTTCAATGCGAATCAACGGCAATTCAACCGGAATCGCACCGTACCGTTCCAACGTTTGCGATAACGCTTTCGCTTGCGCTTTCTCACGCGTCACAAGCACCCGTTTCCCCATAAGCATTTACTGCATCTCCTTTAACACACGCCCAATTAGTTGTTTTGCACCCCGTTCAATTAGCCGTTTTGCCGCTTCCGTACCCACTTTTTCGGGCTCTGTTCCTTGCACGACTTCTTTCAATACTTCTGTTCCATTCGGTGTTGCAACAAGTGCTGTAAGCACAATCGCATCTTCATCAACGTACGCATAACCGGCAACAGGCACTTGACAGCCACCTTCAATATGCTGTAAAAATGCTCGCTCTGCGCGAGTGGCTCGTTCCGTTTGCTTATCGGTCAACTTATTTAACCAATGTAAAAGCTCCGCATCATCTTCGCGACATTCAATAGCCAACGCCCCTTGTCCAACGGCTGGGACGCATATGTCGGTCGATAAATATTGTGTGATGACTTCTTTCGCCCATCCCATGCGATGCAATCCAGCAGCTGCAAGTATAATGGCATCGTACGCATCTGTTTGTAATTTCGCCAAACGAGTGTCAATGTTGCCACGAATCCATTGAATTTGTAAATCTGGACGAACGGCTAACAGCTGCGCAGAACGTCGTAAACTGCTCGTTCCAACAACCGCTCCGCTTGGTAGTTGTTCAAACGGAATATGCCCTTTGGAAATAAGCACATCGCGATGGTCTTCACGCTTCGGTACGCATCCGATCATTAATCCGTCTGGCAAAACAGCAGGCATATCTTTCATACTATGAACGGCAAAATCAATTTCGCGATCTAGCATCGCTTGTTCAATTTCTTTCACGAACAACCCTTTGCCTCCTACTTTCGATAACGTCACATGTAAAATTTGATCGCCTTTTGTGACGATTTCTTTTACTTCAAATTCAAACGGGGCCCCGAGTTGTTTCAGTTGTTCGATGACCCAATTTGTTTGAGTTAGCGCTAACTTGCTACGGCGCGAACCGACAATAATTTTTCTCATTTTTCTTTCCTCCAACAATCGCTAAAAATGAAATTGCGATAACGTACCAAACAAAAAGAAATTAATAAGCAAAATAAGGAACGAGCCGACATTCCAAACTGCCATTTCTTTCCCTTGTATCCCTTTGACAGCTCGCTTATATAAATAAAAACTGTATGTTGCCAATACAGTAAACGAACCGAGCACTTTTGCATCGTATAAAACGAAATGATCTACTTTCATATATGCCCAAACAACACCTAAAATTAAACTCAATAACAAAATCGGAACACCGACACCATTAAGCACGTACGCAAGGTCATCAAACTTGGCTAAATCACCAAGCCGCCATAACCGCTTTCCCCATTTTTTCTTCTTCAATAACTCGTATTGGAGCAAATATAAAAGCGAAAACATAAACGAAATCGAAAATACCCCGTACGATAAAATAGCCATCGTAATATGAATAAACAACAGTTCAGACATTAGTTGCTCTGCGATGCCAACAGTGTAGGGCGTCGGTGCGAACGTATGCAATGAAAGAATAAAAAACGCTAATACGTTTGTGAAAAAGACGAGAAAATCAACGCGCAGCCACCTATTAATCGCGAGCGATAACGTAATAAGTAACCACGCGTAAAACGACAGCCCCTCCGCAAGTGTTAAAACAGGGAATTTCCCTGTCTCGACCATTCTCGCAAAAAAGAAAAATGTTTGCATCCCCCAAACAATAGAAAGCAACCCGAAAGCAATGCGGTTTGCCTTCCGGTTGTGATGAAGAAAATCAATAAAATAAAATAAAACGGACGATGCATGTAAAAGAAGCGAGAGTTCATACCATCTCGTCATATCAAACATATGTGATCTCCCTTACGATTGAAAAGACGGTTCTGTCGCTCGCTCGTGAACACAGCTTATCTCTTTTTGTTGCTGCTTCACTTGTTGTTCAATATTGAAAATTTTCATAAACAACTGAAGCGCTTCTTCCGCATTGTCCTCTGCAGCCAATTCTTTTGCGCGCAAAATCGGATCGCGCAACAATTGATTGACGATACTTTTTGTATGTTTGTTTAACACTTTTTTATCGCGTTCCGATAAATGCGGTAATTTTCGCTCTAAACTTTTCATCGTTTCTTCTTGAATAAGCATCGCTTTTTCACGCAAAGCTGCAATAATCGGCACAACTCCGAGCATATGCAACCATTGTTGAAACTCGTCCATTTCCTCAGCAATCATACGTTCAATTTGCTCGGCCGCTTTTTTCCGCTCGGCTAAATTCGCTTCAACAATATCTTGCAAGTCGTCAATATCATATAAAAAGATGCTATCTAACTCAGCAAGCGCAGGATCTAAATCGCGTGGTACGGCAATATCAATCATAAAAAATGGACGACCTTTGCGCATTTTTTCAATGACTACCATCGTCTCTTTTGTGATGACGTATTGCTTTGCGCCTGTCGAACTAATTAAAATATCTGCTTCCAACAACGCACATTGCAATTGTGATAACGGCTTGGCATCTCCGTTAAATCGTTCGGCAAGTTGCTGCGCCTTTTCAAACGTACGATTCACGACCGTCACGCGTTTAACCCCGCTTCCGTACAAGTTTTGCAGGGCCAATTCTCCCATTTTTCCAGCACCTAATATAAGCACATGTTTATTTTTTAAATCACCAAAAATTTTTTTCGCCAATTCCACCGCTGCATAGCTGACAGATACGGCATTGGCGCCGATTTCTGTTTCCGCATGGGCACGCTTCGCTAATGTAATCGCTTGTTTAAATAGTTGTTTAAACACCGTGCCTATTGTGTTTTCTTGTTGCGCTAAAAGAAAACTTGTGCGCACTTGTCCAAGAATTTGCGTTTCACCTAAAATCATTGAATCAAGACCGCAAGCAACGCGGAACAAATGTTCAATCGCCTCACGTTCTTCATAAATGCGTAAATACGGAACGATTTGTTCTTTATCAAGACCAAACCAATCCGCTAAAAATGTTTTTATATAATAACGCCCTGTGTTTAATTGATCGACGACCGCATAAATTTCCGTACGATTGCACGTCGATACGATGACGTTTTCTAACATACTTTTTTGCTTTTGTAGCGCTTTCATCGCTTCAGCAAGTTCCGTTTGATTAAACGTCAATTTCTCACGAATTTCGACAGGGGCTGTACGATAGTTCACACTGACAACGACGACATACATTTCCCATCACCCCGAAGTTTAAAGTCATCTCATTTCATTATAGCACGTCTACATTGTTTTTTCCTTATAAACTGTGAATACAATTTGACAACTTTCGATCTTTCTTAAATGGCGCGCATTTAGTAAACTAGGAACAGATGCTGTTTTAAGTGTCGCATGGAATTGGGGGATTTTCAATGAAAAAACGTGGTATTTTTTCTGGCATCATCTTAATCGGTTTTGGGATGTATTTTTTACTTGAGCGATTTTCACTTTTTCCATCTTTTCATACGTGGCCAACGTTGTTGTTCATTACCGGAATCGCTTTTTTAGGTCAAGCGTACATCGGAAAAGACTACTCCGCTATTTTATCCGGTGTTGTGTTCACAGGAATTGGCGTTCATTTTCATCTCGCTTCGCGCCTTTCATCATGGCCGGATCATATAAGCATGGTCACCTTTATTATCGCGCTCGGATTGTTGCTACAGTACATAAAAACGAAACAAGCATTGCTTCCTACCGTTTTACTTTTTGTTTTGTCGATCATTTTTTTATTTTCACATCGGCTTCAACAAGTGTTCACATCCGTAACGTTTGATTCACTCATTCATATTTGGCCATTGTCGTTCATTTTGATCGGATTGTACTTATTATTCATAAAAAAAGGCTAACTATACAAAAAATGTGGGTCAATCACCCACATTTTTTACATCCATTTTTGCAATGCTCCCCACGCTTCATCTTTCCCTTGTCCTGTTTCAGCCGAAAAAATAATAAGTTCGTCATCTGAAATAAGACGCAATGTTTCTTTGGCGACTTTCTCATGTTGTTGCCATTTCCCGCGTGGAATTTTATCCGCTTTCGTTGCGATGACGAGCGTCGGAATGTTGTAATGTTTTAAAAACTCATACATCATCACATCATCTTTCGTTGGGGGATGACGCAAATCAACGATCAACAACGCTGCCTTCAGCTGTTCACGTGTCGTAAAATACGTTTCAATCATTTTCCCCCATGCTTCGCGTTCTGTTTTTGATACTTTCGCAAATCCATATCCCGGCACGTCAACAAAATAAAACGCATCGTTAATGCGATAAAAGTTCAATGTTTGTGTCTTTCCAGGTTTTGACGAAGTGCGCGCAAAATTTTTTCGGTTAATCATTTTATTAATAAACGACGATTTTCCGACGTTTGAGCGCCCAGCAAGCGCAAACTCTGGGAGCTGGCCTGCTGGATATTGTTCTTGCCTCACAGCGCTAATGACCATTTCTACGTTTGTAATTTTCATTTTTCTCCACCTACCAAAGCATGTTCAAGTACATCATCAATATGTGAAACGAGAACAAACTGCAATTGTTTTTTTACAACCTCTGGAATATCTTCTAAATCTTTTTCGTTTTCTTTCGGTAAAATGACTTTCTTTAATCCGGCGCGATGGGCGCTTAACACTTTTTCTTTCACACCACCAATCGCAAGCACACGACCGCGCAATGTAATTTCCCCTGTCATGCCGACAAAGCGACTGACTGGTTTTCCCGTCAATGCAGAAATAAGTGCTGTCGCCATCGTAATCCCTGCTGATGGACCGTCTTTTGGTACCGCTCCTTCTGGCACATGAATATGAATATCTAGTTTTTCATGAAACTCCGGATCAATGCCGAGTTCTTTTGCTTTCGAGCGAATGTATGTAAATGCTGCCTGAGCAGATTCTTTCATCACATCGCCTAATTGACCCGTCAACGTCAGTTTTCCTTTTCCAGGAGCAATGGACACTTCAATCGCTAGCGTATCTCCACCAGCTGTAGTATATGCAAGACCTGTCGCTACCCCGACTTGATCTTCATTCTCTGCCTGCCCGTAATGATATTTCGGTTTTCCTAAAAATTCACTTACATTTTTTTCTGTGACTACGATGCGCTTTCGTCCTTCTGACACGATCGTTTTTGCAGCTTTGCGACAAATCGATGCAAGTTGGCGCTCTAAGTTGCGCACACCTGCTTCGCGTGTATAATAGCGAATCACTTGCATGATCGCATCATCGCGCATATGAAGCATGCGTTTTTGCAAACCGTGTGCTTCCATTTGTTTCGGTAATAAATGTTCTTTTGCAATGTGCAATTTTTCAATTTCTGTATAACTCGGAATCGTGATAACTTCCATTCGATCGAGCAGTGGACGCGGAATTGTCGCGAGTGTATTCGCTGTTGCAATAAACATCACTTTAGATAAGTCATATGGCTCCTCAATATAATGATCGCTAAAGGAATGGTTTTGTTCCGGATCTAACACTTCCAATAGTGCAGCAGAAGGGTCACCGCGAAAATCGCTTGACATTTTATCAATTTCATCAAGCAAAAATACAGGATTGATCGTTCCTGCTTTTTTCATTCCTTGAATAATGCGTCCCGGTAAAGCCCCGACGTACGTGCGGCGATGTCCACGAATTTCCGATTCATCTCGCACCCCACCGAGCGAAATACGAACGAAATGTCGATTTAACGTTTTTGCAATCGAACGAGCGAGCGATGTTTTTCCAACTCCCGGCGGACCAACTAAACAAAGAATTGGACCTCGCAACGAGTTCGTCAGTTGTTGCACAGCTAAATATTCAAGAACGCGCTCTTTCACTGTTTCGAGCCCGTAATGTTCTTCGTTTAAAATTTTTTCTGCACGGTGAATATCGTGAATATCTTCTGTTTGTTTCGTCCATGGCAAGGCAAGCAACCAATCCAAATAGTTGCGAATGACCCCGCTTTCTGCCGAAGCAGCAGGTACTTTTTCATAGCGATCTAATTCTTTTAACGCCGTAGCTTTAACATGCTCGGGCATTCCTGCTTGTTCAATTTTTTCACGCAACAACTCAATCTCGCCAGCTTTTCCTTCTTTTTCGCCGAGCTCTTTTTGAATGGCCTTCATTTGCTCGCGTAAATAATATTCTTTTTGCGTCCGCTCCATCGACTGTTTCACGCGCTGGCTAATTCGTTTCTCTAAATGTAAAATTTCTTTTTCATTATGAAGAATTTGAATGATTTGATGCACACGCTCTTTCACATCGACCGCTTCAAGCAATCGTTGTTTTTCTTCAAGCTTTAACGGCAAATGGGAAGCGATAATATCCGCCATTCGTCCCGCTTGCTGAATGTCCATGACAGATGTATAAATATCTGCAGACAACTTTTTCGATAGTTTTATGTATTGCTCAAAATATTCAAGCATCGTACGGCGCAATGCTTCAAGTTCCATATCGTCCTTTTCATTGTCGGTAAACTGTTCAATTTGCACGACATAGCAAGGATCTTCACTTACCCATTTTAATACTTTTCCGCGCGATATTCCTTCAACGAGCACACGAAATGTCCCGTTCGGCAACTTCAATAATTGCTTCACCCGCGCAACCGTCCCCATATCATATAAATCTTCAAGTTCCGGATCATCAATTTGTACGTCTTTTTGCGACGTTAATAACACGAGATTGTCTTCAACCATCGCTTTTTCTAACGCCTGCACGGATTTTTCCCGTCCAACATCTAAATGCAATACTGTCGTCGGGAACACAAGTAATCCTCTTAACGGCAAGAGTGGAATCACTTTATTTTTCTTTCTCGCCACAACCCGCACCTCCATCATACTTCTATTGCCCTATTGTATAGTACATTATAGAGTTTGTAAAATCTTTCATCGTAAAAAATCGACTTCAACGCTCCGTTGAAGCCGATCGCTTTCACATCCGCTCTGTTTTTGGTAAATGATGACGCATCGGAACAGAACGAACGTGTTCGTGAAATAAGAAAGAAAGAACATCGCCAATATGGTCAACTGGAACAATTTCAATGCCCGTTACTTGCCTTAAAATTGACTGCATATTCTCCCGTGGAATGATAACCGTTTTTGCACCAGCTTGTTTCGCTGCCTTCACTTTTGGAAAAATACCCCCAACTGGCTTCACGTTTCCATGTACACCAATTTCTCCCGTCATTGCTATTGTTGGATGAACAGGTAAGCGATAAATCGCAGAGTAAATCCCAATCGCCATCGCTACACCAGCAGAAGGGCCGTCAATTGGAACACCACCTGGAAAGTTTACATGAATATCATATTGATCTGCCGGAACACCGAGTGAACGTAAAACGGTAACGACATTTTCGATCGAGCCGCGCGCCATACTTTTGCGCCGAATCGACTTGCCCTGGCCACCAATTTGTTCTTCTTCGACAATGCCCGTCATATTGATCGTCCCTTTTTCTTTTGTCGGCAACACCGCCACTTCAATCTCTAGCAACGCTCCGCTATTTGGGCCATAAACTGCTAATCCATTCACTAATCCAATTTTCGCTTCTTGTCCCACTTTTTTCTCATAGCGTGGCGATAATTGACTTGATTGAATAACCCATTCAATATCTTGGCGTAAAATTTTAGAACGTTTCTCAGAAATGACGATTCCCGCCGCGATTTGTAACGTATTGACCGCTTCCCTTCCGTTGCGAACATACATCGCAAGCTCATGAACCGCCTGTTCTTCAATCGGGAGGTTTACTTTTTCTGCTGCCTTTTTCACAATTTGAGCAATTTCTTCTTGTTCTAGCTCTCTGAAAAAGACTTCCATACATCGCGAGCGAATGGCTGGCGGTATTTCGTTTGGCGTTCGCGTTGTTGCACCAACGAGCCGAAAATCAGCAGGCAGGCCGTTTTTGAAAATGTCATGAATGTGGTTTGGAATGTTCGGATTTTCTTCGCTATAATATGCGCTTTCGAAAAATACTTTTCGGTCCTCTAACACTTTTAATAGCTTGTTCATTTGAATAGGGTGCAATTCACCAATTTCATCAATAAATAATATGCCACCGTGGGCGTTCGTCACTGCCCCTTGCTTCGGTTGCGGGATGCCGGCTTGTCCCATTGCACCCGCCCCTTGATAAATCGGATCATGCACAGAACCGATGAGCGGATCCGCAATGCCGCGTTCATCAAAGCGGGCAGTCGTCGCATCTAACTCAACGAATACCGCATCTTTTCGAAAAGGGGACAGAGGATTTTTTTTCGCTTCTTCTAACACGAGACGAGCGGCCGCTGTTTTTCCAACACCTGGTGGCCCGTAAATGATGACGTGTTGCGGATTCGGTCCACATAATGCAGCTTTTAATGCTTTTATGCCATCTTCTTGACCAACAATATCATCAAACGTCTTTGGACGCACTTTTTCAGCAAGCGGCTCCGTGAGCGAAATCGAACGCATTTTCCGAAGTTGTTCCATCTCTTTTCGTGCTTCTTTGTCAATCGAAATTTTTTGCGTCCGTTGACTTTTTAATAAGTTTAAAAAATATAGACCGATAATGATCCCGAAAAACAACTGAATAAGCAGCGCAATATTTGTCCAATTCATCCTATTTCGCGCAGGAGACTCCCACTTCAACGACCAAAGGGAGTAAGTGGGAGAGGAATGCGCGTTCCCCCTTTCTTTTGTGTATGATATAATAAAGGCGTGGAGAAAACCGTTCAATAAAGGCACTCCAATAACTGCTACTCGATGTATGGAGTTGGTTACAGGAAACGTTGTAACCGTAAAACATCGAGCGTAGGTCCGTCTGTTGTGTGTGGAAGCCAAGTACTGCCAACAGACACACCGAGAGAATCGGTAACGATGCAGGCATGACCTGCGTCGTTGGGTAGTCGTCAACCTGCCCCTGATGCAACCCCAAGTCAAGGAAGGAGGAAGAAGTCCGTTTGCACTTCTGGGGAGTTGCAAGCCCTCACTTCAAGCGTTAGCTAAGTGGGGGTAGTTGACGGCCGTTCCTCCTGCATATGTACTGTATGCATAGTATCTCCGAGCGAGGAAAGAAATAAACAAAAAAAGATCGACTTTCCGATTCGGAAAATCGATCTTTTTCCATTTACGCAGATGTTTTTCGTTCGTACTCGACGATTGTTCCATCGTGTAAAATGAGAAGCGGCGCTTTTTCTCCGCGTACCGTTTGTGCAGTAATGACACATTTTTTCACATCTTCACGTGATGGCAATTCAAACATAACATCAAGCATAATGCCTTCAATAATGGAACGTAAGCCACGCGCTCCTGTTTTTCGTTCAATCGCACGTCTCGCGATTTCACGAAGTGCCTCTTCTTCAAATTCAAGTTCAACATCGTCAAGCTCAAGCATTTTTTCATATTGCTTCACAAGCGCATTTTTCGGCTTGACTAAAATATCAACAAGCGCATCTTCATCGAGCGGTTGCAAGCTCGTAATGACCGGAAGACGTCCAACAAATTCTGGAATTAATCCGAATTTTAATAAGTCTTCTGGCAACACTTTCGACAACAAGTCCTTTTCTTCAACTTCCGTTTGTGCATCCGAACTAAATCCGATCACTTTTTTACCGAGGCGGCGTTTAATAATTGGCTCTAAACCGTCAAACGCCCCACCGCAAATGAATAAAATGTTTGTCGTGTCAATTTGAATGAATTCTTGGTGCGGATGCTTGCGCCCCCCTTGTGGCGGCACACTCGCGATAGTACCTTCTAAAATTTTTAATAATGCTTGCTGTACCCCTTCACCAGATACGTCGCGCGTAATGGAAGGGTTTTCTGATTTCCGCGCAATTTTGTCAATTTCATCGATGTAAATAATTCCTTTTTCTGCTCGCTCAATATCATAATCTGCAGCTTGAATGAGCTTCAACAAAATATTTTCAACGTCTTCACCGACATACCCGGCTTCTGTTAGCGATGTCGCATCAGCGATCGCAAATGGCACATTTAAGATGCGTGCAAGCGTTTGAGCGAGCAACGTTTTTCCACTTCCTGTCGGCCCGATCATTAAAATGTTACTTTTCGCTAATTCAACATCGTCAATTTTACTGTTTGAATTAATGCGTTTGTAATGGTTGTACACTGCCACAGAAAGCGCTTTTTTCGCCTCATCTTGTCCGATGACGTACTCATCTAAAATTTCGCGAATTTCCTTCGGTTTCGGTACATCTTTAAATTCTACTTCTTCTTCCGATCCAAGCTCCTCCTGCACAATTTCAGTACACAATTCAATACATTCATCACATATGTATACGCCTGGGCCAGCAACAAGCTTGCGCACTTGTTCTTGCGTTTTGCCGCAAAACGAGCATTTTAACTGCCCTTTTTCATCATTAAATTTAAACATGTTTTCACCCCTTATTCCTTTACGATCATATGTACATAAAAATGAAAAAACGTTATGTATTCGTCATTTTATCATAAATCTTTAAAAGTATGCCAATAAAAATGCAAATGTGCGTGAAAAGTTAGAAAACTTCCATAGTGATTTATATGTGGAAAGAACAAGGCACGTGTGGCACCTTGTTCTTTCTCCTCTCATTATGCAACAACTTTGCTGTTTTCAACAAGGAAATCGATCGCTTTGCGCATTTTTAAGTCTTCTTTTAAGCCATCTAATGTGCCTAGAAGCTCTTTTAACTGATCAACAGATAAGTTGTAAAGACTCGCCATTTCTTGCAATTCTTTTTCTACTTCTTCTTCTGTGACGTCGATGTTTTCTGCTTTTACAATCGCTTCAAGCGTCAACGTTACACGAACACGTTTTTCTGCTTCTTCTTTCATTTGTTCACGAAGTGCTGCTTCATCTTGTCCAGAGAATTGATAGTATAAGTCAAGGTTTAATCCTTGCATTTGTAAACGTTGTTCAAACTCGCGAATCATGCGATCTGTTTCATTTTTCACCATCACTTCTGGAATGTCCATTTGTGCATTTTCTGTCGCCTTTTGAACAACCGCATCGCGAAGTGCTGCTTCTGCTTCTTCTTTTTTCTCGTTTGTTAAGCGCTCTTTAATTTTTTCTTTCAATGCATCTAATGTTTCGACTTCTTCATCTACGTCTTTGGCAAATTCATCGTCAAGTGCTGGAAGTTGTTTTGTTTTAATTTCATGCAATTTAATTTTGAACACCGCTGGTTTACCAGCTAATTGCTCTGCATGATATTCTTCTGGGAATGTTACTTCAATATCTTTTTCTTCTCCAGCAGCCATGCCGATTAATTGTTCTTCAAATCCAGGAATGAATGTACCTGATCCGACGACGAGCGAATAGTTTTCTGCTTTTCCACCTTCAAACGGTTCACCATCAACGAATCCTTCGAAATCGATGACGACTGTATCACCGTTCTCTACTGTTCCTTCTTCTTTCACAACAAGCTCAGCGTGGCGCTCTTGCAGGCGTTTTAATTCTTGCTCCACATCTTCGTCTGTTACAGTATCGTCCAATTTTTCAACTTCAAGACCTTTATATTGGCCAAGTGTAACCTCTGGCTTCACAGTTACTTTTGCAGTGAAAATTAAGCTTTTTCCTTTTTCTATTTGCTCGACGTCGATTTCTGGACGATCAACTGGCTCAATACCTGTTTCTTCGACAGCTTTTGCGTATGCCTCTGGCAATAAAATATCTAACGCATCTGCGTATAATGACTCAACGCCGAAACGTTTTTCAAATAGAGAGCGAGGAATTTTTCCTTTACGAAATCCTGGAATTTGTACTTTTTTCACTACTTTTTTAAACGCTTCATCTAATCCTTCATTCACTTTTTCAGCGTCTACTTCTACTGTAAGAACGCCTTGGTTACCTTCGAGTTTTTCCCATTTCGCCGACATGCTTCTTTCCCTCCAACTTCAAAAATAAAAATTCATGTAAATGAACTACATATATGTAGGCATACACGGTTTTATGTGTAATACAACCACTATATTATACCATACAATCATATACTTTCAACAGAGAGCCATAATTTTTCTACTTCATAAAGTTTGGAAACGAGCGGATTTGTCGATATCGTCTGTCCCGTTTCACATTGCTCGATATATGTGTATAGCGCATTCGCCCATTGTTGTACCGATTCTGTTGGGAGAAATGGATACATCACAAACATGTAACGAAGCCATATTTGTTTGCACCATTCATACATTGTCGGATTTTGTTTCGCCCACGTTTGTTCGACAATATCAAGTGCTTGTTCAATCCAATCGTTTTGTTTTTGCTCATCAAGCTCGACTGGAACAACGGTCATCGTTTGACCAAATTTTTTTACGATTATCAGCTCTGTCACTTGTTCTTTCTTTAATATGTGCAACATGGTCGTCTTTACAATCGGGTGTTTTGTTTCATCACACAAATAGCGAGCGAATATCGGAACAATGCGCAAAACGATGGGCGAATCTAATTGGTGAAGAATGCGCAATTGTTTTGACCATTGTTCGCTTTCAAAAATGGCTTCATATTGTTTTGCTTGTTGTTCGTACTGTGAACGAATCATTTTTTCACTAAACTGTAAAAGCGGTAAAAATGGAGTGCAATCGATTCCTTTTCGTTGAATTTTGTGAATAACTGCAACCACCTCGTCGTATTGTTGTAAATGGACGAGCATCGAGATGTATACGGCCCAATCCCCGCTGCCGCGCTCTAACAGTTGTTCACATCTTTCTTTCGCTTCTTCGATCTGTCCCATTTCAAATAAACAAACAACAAGCGCCATTTGTACATCATCATCATGCCATTGAAGTTGTTCTAACTGCACGAAATACGTATACGCTTCTTTATATCGCTTTCCTTTTAACGCTTCCATCCCTTCTGCCAACAATCGCTCTTTTAGATAAGGATGTGGAACGATTTTTCGATTTTTCACATATACTCACCTTCGTTCACATTTGCCTTTCAGTTTAGCAATGTTTGCGAATAAATTCAACGAAAAACGCCCTCGACAAAATGTCAAGAGCGTGCTTTTTCGTAGGCGATAATATATGGTTCATACATGAACGTTAAATCAATTTCGTCCCAACCTTTTAAAAGGAGCTGTTTTCGATAAGGATCGATGTCGAACGAGCTTGTAAACCCTTCATCATCAAAAACGACTTGTTGTTCAAGCGAAATCGTTAGTTCGTAATCTGCCCGTTCCGCTTGTTTTAACAAATAAGCGACGTCTTCTTTTGGAAGTTTAATAGGAAGTAAACTATTTTTCAAACAGTTGTTGTAAAAAATATCAGCAAATGAAGGAGCAATAATGGCACGAAATCCGTAATCCGCAAGCGCCCAAGGAGCGTGTTCGCGCGATGAACCACATCCGAAATTTTCATTTGCAACTAAAATGGTCGCGCCTTCGTTTTCAGGACGGTTTAACTCAAAATGTGGGTTTGGTGTTCCGTCCGACAAATAACGCCAATCGTAAAAAAGAAATTGACCAAATCCGGTGCGTTCAATTCGTTTTAAAAATTGTTTCGGAATAATTTGATCCGTATCTATATTTGCTCGATCTAAGCCAGCCACTTTTCCTTTATGAACGACGAATGGTTCCAACTTTTTCCCTCCTATCTTACCACTTCTTTATACAATGTACGCACATCGACAAAATGCCCGTAAATCGCAGCTGCGGCTGCCATTGCTGGACTCACGAGATGCGTGCGCGCCCCTTTTCCTTGTCTCCCTTCGAAATTGCGGTTTGACGTTGAGGCGCAATGTTCCCCTGCTGGAACAGTATCTGGATTCATTCCAAGACACATGCTGCAGCCGGAATCGCGCCATTCAAAGCCTGCGTCAATAAAAATTTGCGCGATCCCTTCTTCTTCTGCCTGCTTTTTTACTTGTTGTGAGCCCGGAACGACGAGCGCTCTGACGCCCGGTGCGACTTTTTTTCCTTTTACAATTTGCGCTGCTTCCCGTAAATCGCTTATGCGCGAGTTTGTGCATGATCCGATAAACACATGTTGCACCGCAATATCCGTCATTTTCGTTCCTGGTTTTAATCCCATATATTGCAACGCTAACTGTACAGCTTTTCTCTCTGTTTCTGTCGCGAATTCGTTCGGATCTGGAACAGTTCCATCGATCGGAGAGCTCATTGCTGGCGTTGTGCCCCATGTCACTGTTGGAGCAATTTCACTTCCATCAATATGAACGACACGATCATATACCGCTCCTTCATCTGTGCATAACTGCTTCCACTTTTCAACTGCCTGCTCAAATGCTTCTCCTTTCGGTGCATATTTTCTCTCTCTTAAATATGCAAACGTCACATCATCTGGGGCAATTAACCCAGCTCGCGCCCCTGCTTCAATCGACATATTGCAAATTGTCATCCGCTCTTCCATCGACATCCGACGAATAACATCACCTGTAAACTCAAGCACGTAACCTGTGCCAAAATCAACTCCAAACTTGCCAATGATCGCTAAAATGACGTCTTTTGCTGATACGCCTGGTGCTAACGACCCCGTAACGTTCACTTGCATCGTCTTTGGACGATGTTGCCATAACGTTTGCGTCGCTAATACGTGTTCGACTTCGCTCGTTCCGATCCCGAACGCTAACGCCCCAAAAGCGCCATGTGTAGACGTATGGCTATCCCCACACACAATCGTTTTACCCGGTTGCGTCAACCCAAGTTCTGGACCAATGACATGAACAATCCCTTGCTCTGGGCTGTTTAAATCGGCAAGCGGAATGCCGAACTCACGACAGTTCCGCTCCAATGCTGTCATTTGATTTTTCGCCACTTCATCTTCAACAACGGACCGATTAATCGTTGGAACATTATGATCCATCGTCGCAAATGTTAAATCTGGGCGACGCACTTTTCTTCCTTTTTGTCGCAATCCTTCAAACGCTTGCGGAGATGTGACTTCATGAACGAGATGTAAATCAATATATAATAAATCGGGTTTCCCATCTTCACGATAAACGACGTGTTCATCCCAAATTTTCTCAATAATCGTCTTTGGCGCCAATTCAACCCCTCCTACACATACACTTGCATAATTCGTTCAATAGCTACATCATCTAAAATGGCATATTTTACTTTTTCGACCATTTCTGTCGTTGATAATACAAAATCTCCATGTTGAGCGATGTCTGCTGTACGATACCCAGCATTTAACACTTGTTTCACCGCTCGTTCGATGACATCCGCCTCTTCTGTCAAACCGAATGATAGACGAAGCATCATCGCTGCTGACAAAATCGTTGCAAGTGGATTCGCTTTGTTTTTTCCTGCAATATCTGGAGCCGAACCGTGAATCGGCTCATACAACGCTGGGCCGTCAACGGATAAGCTAGCCGATGGAAGCATGCCAAGTGAACCAGTTAACATCGATGCTTCATCGCTTAAAATATCACCGAACATATTTTCAGTTACGATGACATCAAACTGTTTTGGCGAGCGGACGAGCTGCATCGCAGCATTATCGACAAGCATATGTTCAAGTTGAACGTCTGGAAAACGTTTAGCCACTTGCTCGGCTACTTCTCGCCACATGCGGCTTGATTCTAACACATTCGCTTTATCCACCGATGTTACTTTTTTCTTTCGTTTTTGCGCAAGCATAAAAGCAAACGTAATAATCCGCTCGATTTCTGCGCGTTTATAAAACAACGTGTCAACAACCACTTCTTCGCCTTTTTCAACACGGCGTTCACTCGGTTTCCCGAAATATAAGCCTCCGGTTAACTCACGTACGATCACAAAATCTGCTCCTTCAATGACATGTGGTTTAAGCGGAGAAGAAGCGGCTAAACTCGCGTAAAATGTAACAGGACGAATATTGGCAAACAAATTCATTTCTTTCCGAATTTGCAATAGTCCTTTTTCTGGACGAAGGTGCGGTGGATTATTGTCCCATTTTGGTCCTCCGACCGCACCGAGCAATACCGCATCGCTTTGTTTGCACATGTGAAGCGTTTGTTCTGGAAGCGGCGTTCCTTCACGGTCAATCGCTTCTCCACCAATTAAGCCGTATGAAAAATGAAACGTATGTCCGAAACGATCACCAATCGCCTGTAAAATATTTACCGCTCCTTTTGTCACTTCTTTTCCAATGCCATCCCCTTGTAATATAGCGATACGATACATAAAAAATCCCCCTTTGTTATTGCGCCGCAAGCGCTTGTTCTTCTCGCATTTTTTCGATGACGAACATGCGATTAACCGCATGAATATATGCTTTTGCTGATGCTTCTAGCACATCTTGTGCCGTTCCCCGACCGCTCGCTTCTTTCCTATCGAGCGACACTTTCACGTACACTTGTGCTAAAGCATCCCTTCCGCTTCCGACAGATTCAATGCGATAATCAAGCAACGTAACAGGTATTTGCAACGCTTTTTCTAAAGCGTTATACAGCGCTTCAACGCTACCAGCCCCTGTCGCTGCTTCTTGGATGTCGTTTCCTTCTCCATCTTTCAATACAACAACTGCCGTTGGGATTTGATTTGTTCCGTATTGCACTTGAATCGAACATAATTGATAAAAGTTTTTATACATGTCTAGCTTTTCATCTAAAATAAGTGCAATTAAATCATCATCCGTAATATCTTTCTTTTTATCTGCTAAATCTTTAAAACGGCCAAACAAACGATTGACCTCTTCATCTGTTAATGAATACCCAAGTTCTTGAATGCGTGTTCGAAACGCATGGCGTCCGGAATGTTTTCCGAGTACCATTGAGTTTGATTGCACCCCAACGAGCTGGGGAGAAATAATTTCGTACGTTGTTTTCTCCTTCAACACACCATCTTGATGAATGCCCGATTCATGAGCAAAAGCGTTTTTGCCGACAATCGCCTTATTTGGCGGAACAATCATTCCTGTTAACTTGCTGACTAAACTGCTCGTGCGTTTAATTTCTTGCAAGTTCAAGCGCGTCTCTGCTTGATAGTAATCTTTTCGTATATAAAGCGCGACCGCCACCTCTTCAATGGCCGCATTGCCTGCTCGTTCCCCAATGCCGTTAATTGTTCCTTCAATTTGTGTCGCTCCTGCTTCAATGGCCGCAAGCGAGTTTGCGACCGCCATACCTAGATCATCATGGCAATGGGCAGATAAACTAATTTTTTCAATATTCCGAACATTTTTCTTTAAAAAAGAGAATATGTCACCATATTGTTTTGGAGTAATATAACCGACTGTATCTGGGATGTTAATGACGTTTGCCCCAGCTTCAATGACTTTCTCAACAATCGTCGCTAGAAACGGGAGATCGCTTCGACATGCATCTTCTGCTGACCATTGTACAATTGGAAAATATTTTTTCGCATAACGAACAGATTCGACAGCTGTTTCAACGACTTGTTCGGGTGTCATTCGCAATTTATATTGCATATGAATAGGTGACGTTGCAATAAATACGTGTAAACGTGGCTCTGCTCCGTCCTTTAACGCTTCCCATGCCGCATCAATATCGGATTGAACTGAGCGTGAAAGACCTGTGACTGAACAGTTACGAACCGTTTGTGCGATCGCTTGAACAGCTTGAAAATCACCTTTTGATGCGGCAGGAAATCCCGCCTCGATGATATCAACACCGAGGCGCTCTAGCTGCCGAGCAATTTCTAGCTTTTCATGCAAGTTTAAATTGACGCCAGCCGACTGCTCACCATCACGCAACGTCGTATCAAAAATGTTAATTTTTCGCACCGACCGTCACCACATCTTTCTGTTTAGCGTTGACAAACGGCATCATTTTTCGTAATTCGCGCCCAACAACTTCAATTAAATGTTCGTTTTCCCGACGGTTGATCGCGTTAAACTCTGGACGATTCGCTTCGTTTTCTAAAATCCAACCTTTTGCAAACTTGCCTGTTTGAATATCTTCAAGCACTTTTTTCATTTCCACTTTTACTGCATCGTTAATGATGCGTGGCCCTGTCACAAAGTCGCCCCATTGTGCTGTATCAGAGATTGAATAACGCATGCCTGCCAAACCACCTTCATACATTAAATCAACGATCAGCTTTAACTCGTGTAAACATTCAAAATATGCAATCTCTGGTTGATATCCTGCTTCAACAAGCGTTTCAAATCCTGCTTTGACAAGGGCAGTTAATCCACCGCAAAGAACCGCTTGTTCACCAAATAAATCCGTTTCTGTTTCTTCTTTAAACGTTGTTTCAATCACACCTGCCCGAGCGGAACCGATCGCTTTCGCATACGCAAGCGCCGTTTCTTTCGCTTCACCGCTCACATCTTGATATACAGCGATCAATGCAGGTACACCTGCCCCTTCCGTATATGTGCGACGCACTAAATGACCAGGCCCTTTCGGCGCGACTAAAAATACATCCACATCGCTCGGCGGAACAATTTGATTGAAGTGAATATTAAATCCGTGCGCAAACACGAGCGCGTTTCCAGACTGCAAGTTTGGTGCAATTTCTTCTTTATATACTTTCGGTTGATGTTCATCTGGAAGTAAAATCATCACAACGTCAGCTTGTTTTGTCGCTTCACTGACAGGCAAGACGACAAAGCCATCTTGCTCTGCTTTTTCCCACGACTTCCCTTTTCGCAGCCCAATAATCACCTCAACACCGCTATCACGTAAGTTTTGTGCATGCGCATGGCCTTGAGAACCGTATCCGATAATTGCTACTTTTTTCCCTTGAATGTAAGCTTCGTTTGCATCGCCATTGTAGTATACTTTTACCATAATAAAATCCTCTCCTTTTAAATAATAAATAGTGATTTGTTTGTTGATGATGCGCGTTGTGAACCGCGCGGAAACGCTGTTGTTCCTGTTCTTGCGACTTCCTTTAACCCGTATGGCTTTAATAAGTCGATAAGCGCGTCAATTTTTTCTGGTTCACCTGTCACTTGAACAACGAGACTATCTCGTGCTACATCGACAATCGCTGCGCGAAACGGTTCAATGAGCGTATAAATTTCACTGCGCGTCGCTGGGGTAACCGCCACTTTAATTAAAGCAAGCTCTCGAACAATAATCGCTTGATCAGTAATATCAACCACTTTTAATACGTCAATCTGTTTGTTCAGTTGTTTTGTAATTTGTTCGGCAATGCGTTCATCCTCTACATTGACGACAAACGTCATACGTGAAATGCCTTCTGATTCGGTATGACCAACTGTAATACTTTCAATGTTGTAATGTCGCTTTGTAAATAAACCTGTAATACGGTTTAACACACCCGGACGATTATTTACCGTCATTGTAATAATGCGCTTCACCATTTCACCCCCACCATCTCATGCAATCCTTTTCCAGGCGCAACCATCGGATATACGTTTTCACCTGGACAAACGTGAAAATCAAGTAAAACTGGCGCATTTGTTGCAAGCGCTTCTTTCAATACGTATTCCGCTTCTTCTTCGGTCGTTGCACGCATCGCTTTCATCCCATACGCTTCTGCTAAGCGAACGAAATCTGGTTGATTCGGAATGAGGGAATGAGAATATCGTTTTTCGTAAAAAATTTCTTGCCATTGACGAACCATACCAAGCGCCTGATTGTTGACAATGACAATTTTAATCGGCAAATTTAGCTCTTGAATGACAGATAGCTCTTGTAACGTCATTTGGAACCCACCGTCACCAACGATCGATACGACCGTTGCCTCTGGCTGTGCCAATTGCGCTCCGATTGCCGCTGGCAATCCAAATCCCATCGTTCCTAACCCACCGGATGTCACCCAGCGATGCGGCTGTTTAAATTTATAATATTGAGCCACCCACATTTGATGTTGACCGACATCCGTTGTGACAACGGCTTCACCGTTTGTATATTCATGAATCATTTCAATGAGCCGTTGCGGTTTTAATACACCTGGTTCACGTTTATACATAAGCGGATATTCCCGTTTCCATTCGTTCAACTGTTTAAGCCAATCCGATACATCTGGTCGTTTTCCATTTTGTTCAATAAGCTGAATAAGCGCTTCTTTCGCATCGCCAACGATCGGAATTTTTGTTGGTACATTTTTTCCGATTTCCGCTGGGTCGATATCGATATGAGCAACTGTCGCTTTCGGTGCAAAATGTGCTAAATTGCCAGTGACCCGATCATCAAATCGCGCGCCGACATTAATGAGCAAATCACATTCATACAGCGCCATGTTTGCTGTGTACGTCCCATGCATTCCCGCCATTCCAAGAAATAATGGATGATCAGCAGGAAATCCACCAAGCCCTAAGAGCGTATGGATCACGGGAATATGTTGTTGTTCAGCGTATTGTTTTAACTGTTCATGAGCATTCGCATGAAGAACACCTGCTCCGGCTAAAATGACCGGTCGTTTCGCTTGACTGACCGCCTCAACGAGCTTGCGAATTTGTAAATGATTCGGTTTTGTAGTTGGCTGATAACCTGGCAACTGGACTTCTTGTTCATAGTCAAACTCTTCTTCTGCGACAGCCATATCTTTCGGAATGTCGATTAATACAGGTCCCGGACGTCCAGTCGTTGCGATATGAAACGCTTCTTTAATGATTTTTGGCAGCTCGTGTACATCACGTACTTGGTAACTATGTTTTGTAATTGGCATGGTAATGCCGAGCACATCCGCTTCTTGAAAGGCATCAGATCCAATGACGCTAGAAGCTACCTGCCCTGTAAAAACAACGAGAGGGATAGAATCCATCATCGCATCCGTTAAACCTGTCACAATATTTGTCGCACCCGGTCCCGAAGTCGCAATAACGACACCTGGTTTTCCAGAGATGCGCGCATATCCTTCTGCCGCATGAATCGCACCTTGTTCGTGACGCGTGAGCACGTGAAACACACCCGACTCATACAATTTGTCGTAAATTGGTAATACAGCTCCTCCTGGATAACCGAAAATCACCTTCACATTCTCTGCCTTGAGCGCCTCGATCAACATAAGTGCTCCACATAACGTTTGTTTTTTTGCCACTCTTTCTTTCACTTTCATATTCGCTGCCATTTTTTCACCCCTAAAAGAAATGTGAAATAAGAAAAGCCTTCTCACCCCTCCATCAGTCCGTGCGGACCAAAGGGGCGAAAAGGCTTGCATCCTTCCCGCGGTACCACCCTTCTTCGTGGCAAAGCCACCTCAGGAGCGCGCGACGATCGTCGCATCGCTCGTTTTAATAACGAGTGACGTGCACCCGTCCGTCCCTACTAGAGTCGATCGTTCAGGACGGCGCTCCGAGGGGAGTTCACAAACGGAGACATCACCGGTTTTCAGCTACCCCGGCTCTCTGTGGATGCCTAACCCGTCAGCTACTTATCCTCTTCAACGCTTTTTCTTTATTGATTTGTTACCCAGCATTGACATTTTGTGAAGCATATACTTTTACACCTTCAGAAACAACACGTTTGCGAAATTCTTCTAACAGTCGTTTCGTATGTTCGCCTGGCACTCCGTCACCGATAACACGACCATCGACCTTAACGACCGCAATCACTTCTGCTGCGGTTCCCGTTAAAAACACTTCATCTGCTGTGTACACATCATGACGAGTAAACGGCTCTTCTTTGACGACATAGCCGAGATCTTTAGCGATGTCGATAATCGCATCGCGCGTAATGCCTTCAAGCGCCCCGACATATCCTGGTGGTGTATATAACACGCCATTTTTAACGATGAACACGTTGTCTGCTGACCCTTCAGTCACATATCCTTGGTCATTGAGCATGAGCGCTTCGCTGACGTTTGCTAAGTGTGCTTCAATTCGGACTAATACGTTATTTAAGTAGTTTAAAGATTTTACTTTCGGGCTTAATACATCTGGACGATTTCGTCTTGTTGCTACGGTAATTACTTCAATGCCTGTTTCATACAAATGTTTTGGGAAGATCGCGAGCGGTTCAACGATAACAACAACTTGTGGCTTCGGACATTTGTACGGATCGAGCCCAAGGTCGCCAACACCACGCGACACAATGACACGAATATACGCATCTTCAAAACCGTTTTTTTGCACCGTCTCGACGATAATATTTGTTAATTCTTCTTTTGTGTACGGAATGTTTAACAAAATGGATTTCGCTGAATTGTATAAACGGTCAATATGCTCTTTCATACGAAACACATTACCGCTATATACTCGAATTCCTTCAAACACCCCATCCCCATAAAGAAAACCGTGATCGTATACAGAGATTTTTGCATTTTCTTTTGTCACAAATTCATCGTTTAGAAAAATCCACTGTTCACTCAATGCTTTTCCCCTCTTCCCCTGCTCGCCGTCTCTTGCCTCTTCTGTTGATTACGACTTTTGTTAGATTTATTTGAAGATTATCATACGCTCATTTACTGAAACAGTCAATACCATTTCATCGAATTTTTTGATTATTTCGATTAGTTAAAACGTTTTGTATCCGCTTACATAATTGATACATCAAGGAAAAGAGTGAAAATAAAAAATTTGAACATTTTTTGACTAAACAAAAAAATCCCCTTGCCTATGCAAGAGGATCGTCAGCGTCCCAGGAGAGATTCGAACTCCCGACCGACGGCTTAGAAGGCCGTTGCTCTATCCAGCTGAGCTACTGGGACATATATAGACATATCACAAACATATCATCGTGGTTTGGACAATTGTTATTGTAATGATGTTTATGAAAAAAGTCAATAGGGGCGATGGAATTTTCTTGCCCCTATTTTGTTGTATATGTCGTTGTTAAATCATGGAGCGGTTTGCCGTCGATATTGTAAAAATGTACGGTTGTAGTTGCTTCGTCTATATGAAGTATGGCGTATGTTTTTTCGCGACGCATGCGCGGTAAGAAAATGCTTCCTGGATTAATGAAAAGAACGTCATCGATTTGTTCACACCCTGCAATATGGGAATGGCCGAAGCAAACGATGCGTGCCCCGACTTCTTTCGCTTTATAATATAAATTCATGAGCGTCATTTTGACGTTGTACAAATGACCATGTGTAATGAAAAAGCGAACGCCGTTTACTTCTTCAACAAGATCGGTCGGGAAACGCTGCTCGTAGTCGCAATTTCCTCGCACAACAAGCATGCCTTGCAACGCTTCGTGGTCGCTTGTTAACTCAGAGTCACCGCAATGAATGATTGCATCAACATGTTGTTTGTGACGTGAAACGATCGTCTGTAATTCTTTGGTTAATCCGTGGCTATCGCTTACAATTAATACGTTCACGACTCATTCTCCTTTTCAAACAGCTTGTCCCATATATGCAAAAGATGTTGTAGCGCTTTTGCCCGATGGCTAATTTCATTTTTCTCTTCTTTCGTCAATTGGGCCATTGTCCGTTGTTTTTCTGGAACGAAAAATATCGGATCGTACCCAAAACCGTTTTCACCAACCGGTTCTTCTGTTATATATCCTTCACATACGCCATCTACTGTCGTCACATCTCCGTTTGGTTTGGCAACAGCGAGCGTACAATGAAAACGGGCGGTTCGTTGTTCAAAAGGCACACCTTGTAACTTTGTAAGCACTTTTTCAATGTTTGCTTGATCATTTTTTCCTTCGCCGGCGTAGCGAGCCGAGTATACGCCCGGCTCGCCGTTTAGCGCGTCAACGATTAATCCTGAGTCATCTGCAATGACCGGTTCATGAAACATGTTCGCTATTGTCGTCGCTTTCAATATCGCGTTTTCTGCAAACGTCTTTCCTGTTTCCTCAACATCTGGCACGTCATCGTAGTCAAGAAGCGAACGAATTTCGACTCCCTTTTTGGCAAACAGTTGCTGAAACTCAGCGATTTTCCCTTTGTTTTTTGTGGCGATAATCATTCGTTTCACTTCGTTTCTTCTCCTTCCGAACGGTTTTGCAAAATTTGTTCAGCGAGCGATCCGAGCGCTTCTTTTTGCAAGGCGATAAGTTCATAAATGCCCTTTTCAGCAACAGTTAGTAAATCGAGCAACTGTTCATATGAAAATGTTGCTTCTTCTCCTGTTCCTTGAATTTCAACAAAGCGACCTGATCCAGTCATGACAATATTCATATCGACTTGTGCTTTTGAATCTTCAATATAGTTTAAATCCAAAATAATACCATGTTCTTCATCAATGCCAACAGATGTGGCAGCTAAAAAGTCTGTAATAGGGAGCATCGGCAACTTTTTGTCTTCGACCATTTTCCCGAGCGCTAACGCCATTGCAACGAATGCACCGGTTATTGAAGCGGTACGCGTTCCACCGTCCGCTTGAATGACATCACAATCAATCCAAATCGTTTTTTCACCTAATTTTTGCAAATCGACAACCGAGCGAAGCACACGACCAATTAATCGTTGAATTTCCATCGTTCTCCCAGATAGCTTTCCTTTACTTGCTTCGCGAATGTTTCGCTGTTCTGTCGCACGTGGAATCATCGCATACTCCGCAGTAATCCACCCTTTCCCGCCTCCGCGCATAAACGGCGGAACTTTATCTTCAATGCTTGCTGCACAAATGACTTTCGTATCACCAACTGAAATAAGCACAGACCCTTCCGGATGTTTTAAATAGTTCGGTTCAATATGTACGGGACGAAGTTCGTCATTTGTTCTGCCATCTACTCTCACACAAAATCCTCCTCAATATATGTTCACGAAATAAGAGGCAGGGATGCTGCCTCTCGACGATGAATCTTTATATAGTATAGCAAAAAATTGGTTTCAAAAACTACCTGTGTTCACATTTTGCGGTCTTGTTACCGGTTCTGATAACGGTTTTCCACTTTCATCAACTAATTCTGCCTTTCCGTTGACTGTAATTGCGACGCTTTCCACACCTGGCTGTTCTGTTAATGACAAGACTAAACAATTAAGGACATGTGTCGATACAACATTTTTCTCAACGCTACCGTAAATTGCTTCGTTAAAGTTTAACGTCACTTTTCCGTTTTCATATTTTGGCGCTTCTAACAATTTCGCATCTGCTTGAAAATCGCTTAACAATCCAGAACCGTAACTTGGCCCTTTAATAAGTTCCTTCACAACTGCAGCTAACTCATCTTGTTCGCTATTCGGTACACGGCGTGTTACTGGGACATAATATGTTTGTTTCCCATCTTGCGCTAAAAAGTAGACGATGACAGGATGTGTATTCGTAATATCCACAACACCGTTCGTTTCAATGTTAATTCCGTCATCTCTGCTTAGTTCTTCGCTAATTGGCGTTCCATTGACCGGCATCACATTTTGATCATGTCCGTTCATGCGAATTTTCACACGTTTCACATTATCAAATTGCGTCACTGTCCATGTGATCGCTTGTAAAATGCGCTTTTCATCTTCTGGACGATAATTCGCAAATTCTTTCGAAAAATCAATGACAAGCGTGCCGTCTTGTTTTAAGTTAACGCTTAATACTTGTGTATCAGCAGGAAGAACAGCACGAAATCCGTTCGGAAGCAACTGTGAAATCGGACCGTTTTCTACTAAATATTCAAGTACTTGCTTTGCGGCTGCATTTGTTTTTGGTAAGGCAAACGTTTGTGGGACGACGAAGCCATTTTTATCAATTAAATATAATTCGCGTTGTACCGTCTCTATCGCTTTTTCTTTTTCTGCCGTTTCTTGCTCTTGCAGCGCCTTCTCATCTTCTACGTATGTTACATCTTTTGGCGGATCAATTTCCTTTGTTGCTTTTTCACCTCCAAATAGCCCACATCCTGATAACATAAAGATAAACATTGTTACAATGACCCACGCACGGCGCATGGACTCCCCTCCTCACACGGTTTGTACTACTATGTATACGAGCCGTTCAAAAAAATAGAACAAAAAATCCTTCGGCGAATGCGAAGGATTTTTTAAGATAATCGAATCGTTTCGACATGTTCAATCGGATGACCGAACCATTTCGATGCAATGTGTTGGAACGTTTCTTTCGATCCAGTCGTGAAAAATATGTGCTCGCGGCGCTTATTCCCCGTATAAAGCAAACCGCTATGATGTAAAATTGTACTCACTTCACGCGCTGTTTCATCGCCAGAACAAATGAGCTTCACGTGCTCGCCCATATATTGTTGAATGAGTGGGCTTAAAAGTGGATAGTGCGTACATCCTAAAATAAGCGTATCAATTGGTCGGTCTTTTAATGGTTCAAGAGATTCGGCAACAATTTGCTTTGCTTCTTCTCCTTCAAATTGTCCGCTTTCCACTAAAGGAACAAACTTTGGACAAGCTAAACTTTCTACTTTCACATCGCTATTGATCGATTTTAATGCTTGCTCATAAGCACCACTTTTCACCGTTCCAACCGTGCCGATAACACCAATATGATAGTTTTTTGTAATTTTCAATGCGGTGCGTGCACCAGGATGAACGACACCGATCACAGGAATGTTGAGCGTATCACGAATTTCTTCTAAAGCGACAGCTGTGGCAGTATTACATGCAATGACGAGCATTTTTATATCATATCCAAGTAAATAGTTCGTCATTTCCCACGTAAACTGCCGAATTTCTTTTCGCGACCTCGGTCCGTATGGACAACGTGCTGTATCTCCTAAATATACGATTTGTTCTTTTGGTAGCTGGCGCATAATTTCCTTTGCGACTGTTAATCCACCAACACCTGAATCAATTACTCCAATAGGTCTTTCCAATGTATTCGCCTCATTCTTTGTTGATGTATGACAAAACATTTTTCATTATATCATACATCAAATCAATAGAGAACCGGCTGCCTAAAACGAAAAGGCGAGCCGGTTCTCTCTATAGTTCAAGTTCCCCCATTCGAAGCAATTCAACAACAGCTTGTGAGCGCCCCTTTACTCCAAGCTTTTGCATCGCATTCGAAATGTGGTTGCGAACTGTTTTTTCGCTAATGAAGAGCTCACTAGCAATCTCTTTCGTCGTCTTGTCTTGGAGCAACAGTTCGAATACTTCCCTTTCTCTTTTTGTGAGCAGCGGCTTCTGATTCAAGTGAATAACCCTCCTTGCTTTTACCAGACCGAAACGGATGGGTATATATTTAGTCGACATATCGTATGCAAGAAGGGCGTGAACGGTTACATGTTTTCTATTAATCGCGCACGAGCGTTTTCGTCCCATGCGACCCCTTTTCCTGTCTTTTTAGACATTTGCACCATCGTTCCCCGACCTGTAAATGCAATCGCTCCATTTTGTTTTTTTCCTACATAATGTAAATCAACAGAAGAGTTGCCGATATGTGCAACTTTTACACCGATTTGTAACTGTTCACCGAAATATACTTGTTGTAAAAAATCGCATTGTAGATTAGCAACGACTGGGATCGCATCGTGTTCTTTTCCTAACCAGTCATTCATAAAACCAAGATGTTCGAAAAATGCGATGCGCGCTTCTTCAAAATATACAAAAGGTACCGTGTTGTTCAAATGACCAAACATATCCGTTTCTGAAAAACGAACGCGCACCGGATGAAAAAAAGAAAAACGTTGTTCCCATTCTTTTATGTCATCAATATAAGATACTTTCAATTTCCCTCTCCCCCTCTATAAAGCAATCTAGCATCATAGATGAAACGTAAGGCCGACTCTTGAAGAGCCGACCTTTTTGTTACACTTCATCGCTACCGAAGAAATTGCGGAACATTTGAATCGTTGCTGCGCGGTTCAATGCCGCAATCGATGTTGTAAGCGGGATGCCTTTCGGACAAGATTGCACACAGTTTTGTGAATTTCCGCAATTCGCTAATCCACCATCACCCATAATCGCTTCGAGACGCTCTGCTTTATGCATCGCTCCTGTTGGATGTGCATTAAATAAACGTACTTGCGATAGCGGCGCTGGACCGATAAAGTTTGACTTACTATTGACGTTTGGACAAGCTTCTAAACATACCCCGCACGTCATACATTTTGATAGCTCGTATGCCCATTGTCGTTTACGCTCTGGCATGCGCGGTCCCGGACCTAAATCGTACGTTCCATCGATTGGGATCCACGCTTTCACTTTTTTCAACGAATCAAACATGCGACTACGATCCACTTGTAAGTCACGAATGACCGGGAATGTGCGCATCGGCTCTAAACGAATCGGTTGCTCGAGCTGATCGATCAGTGCGGTACACGATTGGCGTGGCTTGCCGTTAATGACCATTGAACAAGCGCCACACACTTCTTCCAAACAGTTCATTTCCCAAGCAACAGGCGTCGTTTTTTCCCCTTTCGCATTGACCGGATTGCGCCGAATTTCCATGAGCGCCGAAATGATGTTCATATTCGGACGATACGGAATGACAAACTCTTCTTCATAAGGGGCTGTATCCGGACGGTCTTGTCTTGTGACGATAATCCGAATCGTTTTATTTTCGCTCATGATTTCACTTCCCCTTTCTTTTTCGTGTAATCGCGTTTGCGTGGCTTAATAAGCGATGTATCCACTTCACGATAATGGAACGATGGACCATCCGGTGTAAAGCTTGCCATCGTTGTTTTTAACCATTCTTCGTCGTTTCGCTCAGGAAACTCTGGCTTATAATGCGCTCCACGGCTTTCGTTACGGTTGTAAGCACCAAGCGTAATGACGCGAGCAAGTTGCAACATGTTGTAAAGTTGGCGTGTAAACGACGCACCTTGGTTGCTCCATTTCGCTGTGTCGTTAATGTTAATATTTTTATAACGCTCAAGTAATTCCTGAATTTTCTCATCCGTCTTTAATAATTTATCGTTATAACGAACGACTGTGACGTTATCCGTCATCCATTCACCGAGCTCTTTATGCAAAACGTAGGCGTTTTCTGTACCATCCATCGCCATAATTTGCGCCCATTTTTCTTCTTCTTGTTTTAAATAGCGGTCGTATAAAGAAGAAGGCATCGCATCGGCAGATTTCTCAAGTCCTTTCATATATTCAACAGCTTTTGGACCTGCTACCATTCCGCCGTAAATGGCAGATAATAACGAGTTCGCACCGAGACGGTTTGCACCGTGCATCGAGAAATCGCACTCGCCCGCTGCAAACAACCCTTTAATGTTTGTCATTTGATCGTAGTCCACCCATAATCCACCCATTGAGTAGTGAACAGCTGGGAAGATCTTCATCGGCACTTTTCTTGGGTCTTCACCCATAAACTTTTCATAAATTTCAATAATGCCGCCTAACTTAATATCCAGCTCTTTCGGATCTTTGTGCGACAAATCTAAATAAACCATGTTTTCGCCGTTAATGCCGAGCTTTAAGTCTACGCAAACATGGAAAATTTCACGCGTTGCAATATCGCGCGGAACAAGGTTTCCGTAAGCCGGATATTTTTCCTCTAAGAAATACCAAGGCTTCCCGTCTTTATACGTCCAAACTCGTCCACCTTCTCCGCGTGCTGATTCACTCATTAAGCGGAGTTTATCATCGCCTGGAATGGCTGTCGGGTGAATTTGAATAAATTCTCCGTTTGCATAATACGCACCTTGTTGATAGACGATCGATGCTGCTGATCCTGTGTTAATGATAGAGTTTGTTGACTTACCAAAAATGATCCCCGGACCACCTGTGGCCATGATGACAGCATCAGCCGGGAATGCTTTAATCTCCATCGTTGTCAAGTTTTGCGCGACAATACCGCGACATACTTGTTCATCATCTAAAACTGCACCTAAAAATTCCCAACCTTCATATTTTGTCACAAGTCCAGCGACTTCATGACGGCGCACTTGTTCATCAAGCGCGTAAAGAAGCTGCTGGCCTGTTGTTGCCCCTGCATATGCTGTACGGTGATGTTGCGTTCCACCAAAACGACGGAAATCAAGCAATCCCTCCGGCGTACGGTTGAACATGACACCCATACGATCGAGCAAATGAATAATGCCTGGAGCAGCTTCGCACATCGCTTTTACCGGAGGCTGGTCAGCTAAAAAGTCTCCTCCGTACACTGTATCATCGAAATGCTCCCACGGAGAATCTCCTTCTCCCTTTGTGTTAACTGCACCGTTAATGCCACCTTGTGCACAAACAGAGTGAGATCGCTTCACCGGAACTAACGAAAACAAATCTACTTTTACGCCTGCTTCGGCAATCTTAATCGTTGCCATTAAGCCGGCAAGACCTCCACCAACAACAATAATTTTTCCTTTACTCATGTCTCCTCACTCCTCCTTGTGGATTAAACGAATGCTAAAATCGCGCGTATACCAACGATCGAAAGCGCGACAAAAATCCCCATTGTCACGTATGTAGAAATTTGTTGTGAACGAGGAGTTACTGTAATTCCCCAGCTAACAAAAAACGACCATAGCCCGTTCGCAAAGTGAAACACCGCCGAAACGATTCCAACAATATAAAATGCAAGCATAAATGGGTTCGCAACGATGTTCGCCATCATGTCATAGTTCACATCTGCACCAAACGCAGCTTGAACGCGCGTCTCCCATACGTGCCAGACGACGAAAATGAGCGTAATAATCCCCGTTAAGCGTTGCAACATAAACATCCAGTTACGGAAATACCCGTAGCGACTTACATTATTTTGCGCTGTAAACGCAATGTACAGTCCGTAGATGGCATGGAACAATAGCGGAAGAAAAATAACGAAAATTTCTAAAAAATACCGAAACGGTAGCTGCTCCATAAAAGCTGCCGCCTTGTTAAATGCATCTGCTCCTCTTGTTGCAAAATGGTTAACAACTAGATGCTGTGTTAAAAACAGCCCGACTGGAATAACTCCAAGCAATGAATGGAGTCGACGATAAAAAAACTCGCGATTTTGTGCCATACATAACCCCCCTTAAATTTGTCATCTTCCTTTTCTATGTGCTCCCATCCACATCTACTAGACTATGACCAACAGAAGTGTAAACACTTCCATTTCCATTGATCATTGTCACATTCATTGTACTCCCAGAATGTAGGAGCGTCAAGAAAAGGTGTTCACGAAATATTCAATCATTTCAAATTTTAAAACAACTATAATTCTAGTGAAATTCGAAATGAAAAAAAAGTCAATACTGTTTTTCACATTGTTGTTCGTTATAATGAAAAATAGAGAGGGGATTTGATCGTGAGCGGATACGAACAATGGAAACAAACGAGCATTTCTGCTTTTAGCGACTTTTTATTTCGGCAAGAACTACTACCAAATTTATTTGGAAAAGAAACTCCATTTATTTTATATTGGGCAGGAAAAGATTTAGCGAGAAAATACCCACTAGCTACAATCGACGATGTCATTTCTTTTTTCGAACAAGCTGGCTGGGGGAAGTTATCGGTACTTGAAGAGAAAAAAGATGAATGTGAACTTCAATTAGAAGGGCCGCTTGTTGCGATGCGGTTCGATTATGGTGGGGAGTGCACGTTTCACCTTGAAGCAGGCTTTCTAGCCCAACAGTTTGAGCAACAAAAAGGATATGTCACAGAAGCGTTTGAACAGCAAAAGCGGCGCGCAAAAACCGTTTTGTTTACGGTGAAATGGGACCGTAAAGATGAAAGCTGACCGATGATGGTCAGCTTTCGTACGTTTGGAGCGTCTCGTAAATTTTTTGAGCGACATGTTTTGGAATATTTGCTTCCTGCAGTTGTTCAACGGTTGCTTCTTTTATTTTTTTAATCGAGCCAAAATATTGTAGTAGCGCCTGCTTTCTTTTTGTTCCGACCCCTGGAATTTGATCGAGAATGGAATGAAACGCAGATTTTGATCGCACTTGGCGGTGAAATGTAATCGCAAAACGATGCACTTCTTCTTGAATGCGTTGCAACAAATAAAATTCTTGACTATTTTTCTCTAACGAAATGACGCTTGGCGGATCACCAAACAATAAATGTGACGTTCGATGTTTATCATCTTTCACTAAACCAGCGACAGGAATCGATAACCCGAGTTCGCATTCCAACACTTCTTTTGCGGCTTGCATTTGTCCTTTTCCGCCATCGACAACAATGATGTCTGGAAGGGGCAAGCGTTCTCGCAACACGCGCGTATATCGCCGGCGAATCACTTCGCGCATCGACTCGTAATCGTCCGCCCCTTGCACCGTTTTTATTTTATATTTGCGATATTCTTTTTTTTCCGGCTTTCCATCAATAAATACGACCATCGCGGCGACAGCGTCTGTCCCTTGAATATTTGAATTGTCAAACGCCTCGATGCGATGAGGAGTTGAAATCCCAATTGCTTCGCCTAATTTCTCAACCGCACGAATCGTCCGTTCTTCATCACGTTCGATTAAAAAGAATTTTTCTTGCAAAGCAATTTGTGCATTTTTACATGCTAAATCAACGAGTTCTTTCTTTTTCCCGCTCTTCGGCTGCGTGACGCTCACCTCAAGCAATTTCATCGCCATTTCACCATCGATTTCTCGAGGTAATACGATTTCACGTGGCTTTAAATGGTAATGTTTACTGTAAAATTGGCCTAAAAATGTTAAAAATTCTTCTTCTGGTTCTTGATATAGTGGAAACATTGATACATTTCGTTCGATGAGCTTTCCTTGCCGGATGAAAAAAACTTGTACGCACATCCATCCTTTATCGTACGCATACCCAAAAATGTCTCGATCAACAAAGTCATGTAAAATCATTTTTTGTTTTTCCATCAATGCCTCAATGTACGCAATTTGGTCACGATATTCTTTCGCCCGCTCAAACTGTAACTGTTCGGCTGCTTCCATCATTTTTTCTGTTAATGCCTCTTTTACTTCTTTATACCCACCGTTTAAAAAACGCGTAATTTGTTCAACAATTTGTTTATTTTCTTCCTCTGACACTTTATATTCGCACGGTCCTAAACATTGTCCCATATGATAATATAAACAAACTTTTTTTGGCATTTTCTCACATTTTCTTAATGGATATAAACGATCAAGCAATTTTTTCGTTTCATGGGCCGCTTGGGCATTTGGATACGGACCGAAATATTTCCCCTTATCTTTTTTTACCGTTCGCGTAATGATGAGACGCGGATGCGTTTCCCCTGTAATTTTAATAAACGGATAGCTTTTGTCGTCTTTTAACATGACGTTATATTTCGGATCGTATTTTTTAATTAAATTCATTTCCAAAATAAGCGCTTCTAAATCCGAGGACGTCACAATGTATTCAAAATCAGTAATTTCATTCACTAACCTGAGCGTTTTTCCATCATGTGTGCCGGTAAAATAAGATCGAACACGATTTTTCAGCACCTTCGCCTTTCCGACATAAATGACTGTGCCATGAGCGTCTTTCATTAAATAACATCCCGGTTGATCAGGTAAAATGGCCAACTTTTGTTTTAATTGTTCATTCACGTTTTTCCTCCTCTCTCCATTCATATACGGTGATGCGCCCATACACAGGGTCAGATAATAAACTCGATTCATACGTTCGAACAAAATGAATATATGGACGAACGTCTATGCCTTGCGCTTGAAACCCTTTAACGACATGATCAGTAACATACACTTTCGCATGTGGAAATGCCGCTTTTTCACGTTGAAAAACATCAAAAGAGAATACACGTTCATGCGGAAAAGAAACACGCAAATATTCAAGCACGCGCGTTTCCTCCCATGTGAGTAAAATAAAAGGCTTTTCTTTCTGTTCAAAATCATACGCCAACTGATATGTCGCTGGCAACTGTGTCGCTTGACGCTTAACCCCTTGTATGCCGATAATCGTTTGTGAGAGAAGTAAAATAAGCATAACAGTCAATCGAAAACGTGATGACGATTGAAGGACACTGACAAACAAAAAGAATGAAACAATGACGACAATCGGCAATATATGTCTTGGCTTTTCAATGTTTTGCGCAAACAACGCCCATAAAAAATATGTCAATAAAAATAAACGATACAAAGGTGGAAGCGTTATTCGTTTCCAAGTCATAACCAACAAAACAATAAAGCAACTCAGCAACCATATTGACTGCTTAGCCATACCTGTCCAAATGATATTATAAAAAATAAGCATAATAGCTCGTTTCCAAAACGGTGCTTCATCTGTTGAAATCGCTCCACCCCATTGTGTAAAATGCCCTGTTGTAAATGAAAAAGCTAACTGCAAAAACCCCTCTCCCTCCGTCGTAGCCACTGCCATAATCCAAATAAATTGAAATGCAACCGCAATGAGACTGTATAGCAGAAGTTTCTTGAAGCGATATGCTCGCTTCCACCAAACATATAAAATACCAATCCCAAAAGGAATGTACGATAAACGAATACCAAGCATAACGCTAAATAGCCATAACGGAAGCAATTGCACACCGACACGATCCGAGTGAAGCGCACGTTGTAAACTCCATACATACCACCATAAAACAGCGAGTGCGCTTCCTTCCGACATCGGTTGTGAAGCGATTAACATGACGTAGCTAAGCGATTGGACGAGTGCAGTAACGACCCATGCGCACTTTTTTTCCACAAATATTTTGGCAAGCAAATAAATAGGGATCGTCGCACTCATCATGAGCAAACCGTTCCAAATGGCCAGCGCTTTAGCAGGATTGTCGACAAATAAATGAACAAGCATCCCCCCAAAAATAAAATACGGATACCCTGGGAAATGCGGCTGCATCGCAAGCAAATCATACCGATCAAGCGCCAAAGCAAAGTCCACTTCATCCCACGTTGCAGCAAACGGGCTAGCATAGACGAAACATGATATATACACAACAACTAGCGCAATAATTGAAACGATTCGCACAATAAACCCTCCTAAGCAAAAAAGTACAAGGTTCCCCTTGTACTTTACATCACTTGTTGTTCAAGCACCTTCTCATTTTGTTCGTTTTTTTCTTCTTTTTTGCCATAACGTGTTTTCACAAGTAAATAAATGACAATGAAATAGCCGATGTACGCCAACACTGCTTCAAGCGAAGGCATCGATGAATAACCAAATAGCGCCTTAAGAAAAATGCCGACATCGCCAGAAAGAATGGGTTCTTGTCCTGTGTCACGAACGAAATGCTCATGATCAATCGGATGTTCTGGCATAAACCACGTAATATCGTAAACATGTGGCATGACGCTGCCAATAATTTTTAAATCTTGCAACATCGAAATACCTTGCACAAGCAATCCCGCCGCAATCAAGATGATGAATGCGCCTGTGACTTTGAAAAACGTTTTTAATGGTACGCGCATCGTACCTTTAAAGAACATATAGCTTACAATAGCCGCAATCGTTAAACCTGTAATCGCTCCCCAACCTTGTACCGCTGCCCCGATGGTTCCGCCGGTAATGGCAGCAAAGAAAAAGACAGTTTCTACTCCTTCACGCAATACAACTAAAAATGAATGCATAACCATGCCAAACACGTCGCCTTTTGACACGTATTTGCTCATTTTTCCTTCCATACTGCTTTTTATATCTTTGCTATGCTCTGCCATCCAAAAAACCATTTGCGTCAACAAGATGGAAGAAATAAAAATAATGCTTACTTTTAAATACATTTCGCTCGCCATCGTTGAAAAGCCGGTAAGTACGACTTGAAATAATAAAGCGACGATTGCACTCGCAAAAACAGCTAAAGCTGCACCGAACCAAACATATTTCACATAACGCGATTGATCAATGCGCTTTAAATACGACGTAATAATCCCAACGATTAGCAGTGCTTCTAACGCTTCACGAAACGTAATGAGCAACGCTTGAACTTCCAACGCAACACGCCTCCTTTCTTTACTTTCGCTTTCTTATCGCATATACCACAACTGCAACAATCACTCCGACAATAACGACAATTGGAATCCAGTTCTTTACATTCGACAAATCTGTCCATTCCCTCTTTTTGGCCGCGGCTAACCGCCCTAAATCTTCTTCCGTAAAATGACCCGTTTCAATGCTCTCTAACTCAAATTGATCTTGCAATGCTTGTAAAATCGTGTCTTTACTTTCTTTAAATTGATTGATGTTCGATTGTTTTTTTCCTACTCCAAACAGACCTGGATTTCCGAGTGATTGAAGTGCGATATCAAACTGTTGTTTTAACTTTTCATCTAGCTGTGCATCTTTTTGTTGTACAATTGGAGAAAGCACTTTATATGTAGCAAATGCTTTCGCTAATAATCGTTTGCTCGTATCGTAATGATCGAAATTTTTTTCCACGTTTTCTAAACGGCGCGCAACGTTTAGCACAAGCACTTTTTGCATCGCTGAAATGATCGTATCCCCATCTTTATTTTCAATTGCTTCTAAAATAATGGCTGACGGTTCAGGCCCCATATGCATATCAATTTCTCCTTGAACCGTTTCGTAAATCGCTTTGGCTTCATCAAACTTTTTCTCTCGTACTTTCGCTACCATCTCTTTGTACGCTTCAGCTATCGTTTCCTCGTTCGGATCACCATACGAATAAGCGAATGAAGAAATAGGAACAGAAGTCAAAATAACAAGCAGCATCAAACTAAAAAATAAAAGCTTTTTCACCCTGATCTCCTCCTTATTTGATAATGATCCTGAATCCGTGATGGTTGGAAATCAACTTTGATTTTGGTGTTAGTTCTATGGATATATGATCCATACATCCCTTTTTTTGATGATTCCCTGCACCACTTTCATGTTTGAAAACGAGATAAATCCTCTTTTATGGAGATACAAACCAAAAAAGAGACAAAAAAAGTACAGGGGGGAGTGATGGATATGAGTACCCGAACATCTGTTTGTTATCTTGCCTCTTTCCATTTTTGATACACATTCAGTAGGAGTATACTGTACCCACTCCTTCGCGTCAGTTTCATCCAGATCTGTCGTGATCGGCGGACGAGTCGACCTGCCATCGTGATCACCGTCTGAATGATCGTCTTGATGCGGCGGCGTTTCACTTTATGATGTAATGGATGTCTCGGATCGCTTAATAGATCTTGTCCAATCAGGCGAAGAAGGTTGTACACGAATGCTCCCATGACTAACACGAGCGCATTCGTTTTCATCTTCCCTGATGGAAGTCGCTCTAAATCTAAGTCGCTTTTCAGTTCGCTATGAAACTGTTCGCATGTCGCATGATCGTGATACAATGCGAGCACATCACTCATTCGAACATGCTCGTATCCTTCGAGGCGCACCCAGTAGCTTTCGACTTCGTAATCAGGAACGAGCATCAGCTGTCCATTTCGTTCCATCGTTCGTTCCGTCACTTGGGTGACTTGAACGTACGTATACGTGTGTCCATCGATTGCTGCTGTCTGTGGAAGGCATAACTCATACGTTTGTACTCCTTCTGTTTGTCCATCATCGACGCGTCTGCCCTTTTGCGAAGCGATCTGGAACCAAAGCGCTTTCGATTCTCGGCGTAAGTTTCGCTTGATGACAAAGTCCACGTCTTCCTTTAGACATACGTGCACATTCGCTTCCGCATCGTTTCCTGCATCCATGCGGACAAGCAGACGAGACGAGGTCAGCGGACGAGCTCGACGGATGGCGGTAGTTAAAAACGAAGGCATGTTGTCTTGTACATGTTGTTTCCCTGGACGCAGCTCGGCATGAACGATATACCCTTCCTTCCCTGCGTACGCAAACAACGGCGTAAAACCGTCAAATCCTTTATACGTTCGACTCACTCCTTCTTTCTTCGTATCGGAGTTGTCAAATGGGGAAGCATCTATATCAAGGGGAAGCCATGTCGTTTTCCCTTTCGCCCAACAAGGGGACAAGGTAGCGTGTTGTCGAACCAACAGACGCATCGATTCCTCCCAAATGATGGTTTCGATCATCGGAAGACAAGCGAGCTGATCGAGACGCTGTCGCAACGTTGGGGAGGAAGGTACGTGCCGAATGCCCATTGATGTCGAAAAGATATCGTCCTGACGATACGCTTCGATATGATCAAAATCCGTTTTTCCTGTGGCAAGCAAGCCAATCATCGAGCGAATGACATCGCTATGGGAAATGTGCACATCTCGACGAACCGTTGGGAGCCGAAGGGCGTTTACTCGTTTATCCAGCTTCGTTTGGTGCAGTAAGTAGCCCACGAGAGCAAGCCCAGCACTTGGAGTAATCGCTTCATCTGTCAATACAAACCGAATCGGGAAATCTTTCATCACATTCACCTACTTGATGAAGAATCGTCAACGTCGTTTTCCCTTATCGTATCAACGGTTTGCATCCATTGTAAAGATGTTTTGTCACGGATTCAGGAATGATAATAATTATCATAATTTATGTCAATAAAAAATGCTTGAGATCGACTCTCTAGCGTTTTTGAACGGAAGAACTCATATGCTTCCGTTTGACAGAACGACACATCTCCTTCACAATAGCCGGAATGACATGTTTTAAATAAGCGGTAAACTTAATAAACGATTGTCCAGTCGTTCGCACTTGATATACAATCGGCACTTCTTTTAAGCGAAAGCCTTTGCGAACTAAATTTAACGTCAACACTTGCGCATAGTTGTAATCATGAATGATTTCTGCTTCTTCCATCGCCTGACGCGAAAATGCTCGCATACCTGATTGACCGTCGTAAATCCATGTTTTTAATAAAAGCGATTGAAGTAACGTAAACATATAGTTTCCAATTCGCCGATGCCACTTCATTCCCCGAATCGTTCCTAAAAAACGCGACCCCATCGTATAGTCGGCTTCTCCATGTAAAATAGGCATAATAAGGTCAGGAATTTGCTCCGGTGGATATTCGTTATCCGCATCAATCATCACACCGATATCCGCACCAAGTTCGACGCATTGTTGTAAGCCGGTACGTACAGCTGCGCCTAGCCCTCGATTTTGTTCGTGTCGGTAAATAAAATCCGCTCCCGCTCGTTTCGCTACATCTACTGTACGATCTGTTGACCCATCGTCAACGACAAGCACATACACATCGATATTCGGTTGAATGTGTCTTGGAATGCGGCGAATCACATCCCCAATCGCCCCTTCTTCATTATGTGCAGGTAAAAAGACAATTAATTTCATCGTTTTCCCTCTTTCTTTAGCGCTTCAACTAACACAGGGCCACGGCTATGGCTCGGATATGGCGCCCCTAACAAATAAGCGATCGTTGGGGCGAGAGAAACGAGACTATGTTTATCATCTACACGCTTCCCTTTTTCGATCATTGGGCCGTACATGAAAAATGGGACATACCGTTCTCCTTCATCTAAATGACCGTGTCCGCCAATTCCATCTGCTTGTCCATGATCTGCACAAACGATTAACGTCGTATTTTCCATTTTCCCTTGTTCATGCAACCATTCGACAAATTGTTGAATCAATTGATCCACCTCTTCAATTTTTTGCACATACTCATCATAGTGTACACCACGGCTATGACCCGTTTGATCCGTTCCAATAAATTGAACGACAAATAAATGTAAATCTTGTTCAGCCATCAGTTGTTTTGCTCGCTCCATAATATTGCGATCAGCGACATCATTATGCATGACAGCCGTTACCGTTTCGACATCGTTTCCTAGGGAATCGACAAGATGAGCAATGCCGAGCACTTTCCCTTTTTTCCCTACTTTTCGAAGGGAGTCGAAAATACTTTCAACACGAATGCCGAGCTTCCATACCATATTCGAGCGAATGCCATGCTCAAACGGGTACGTCCCCGTAAGCATCGATGTAAAGCAAACGACCGTTCGTGCCGGATATACCGTTTCCATTTGCGTAAAATCTGTTCCATTCGCACGAAGTGATTTCAAAAACGGAGCGTTTGCTTGTTCAAAACGATCTTTTCTCATTCCGTCAACAACGAGCACGATGACGCGATCGCTTAACGGTTGATCATTTGGTGAAACGTTATTTGTATAATGGTCAATGATTTTCGGTTTCCAATCAAATAAGTAACGGTGTAAAATAAACGACCATACAAAAACAAATACATAAAATGTTCCCCATGACACGACATGTATATCGTTTTGTATTCCATATTCCCATATAGAAAGAAGAAGCAATACTTTCGGTAATTGTTCCTGTGCATTCCCACTTGTTGAATCACTATTTTTCAATACAAGTTTCCAAAAACGAGTAAAATTCAACCACGTTGTTCCAATACGTAAATGATAGTATAATGTTCCCCAAAAGAAAACGGTGAAAAAGAAATAAAGACTAACAGCAAGCAAAAGTAAACCTGTCGGAACAAACGACCAAATCATTAGAAACACAACGTACGGAACCCATAAATAGTTACGTAAAAATAGCGGATAGTCATATACGTAGTACAATACAAAAAACGGAACAGTAAACAAAAAACTACTCAATATCCTTTTTGCTTCTTCAAATGTGATGCCATCAAACAAATGAAAAAGAAGCATCGTTCCTATAACAAAAATGGGAGTAAATGGCTTTCCTTCATTTAATAAATTCCAACATCTTGCTGCTACTTTTTCAAATTTTGATGCCTTTTTCACGCTGCCTCCTCCTTTCGAACGAATGTCCATAACGTCGGGATACGCCACCACACATATAACCCGACGACATAAGAAAATACAAATTTAAATGCATGCGTTGCTAAAGCAAGCGCATATGCTTGTTCCCAATGAGAATGGACGCGCGTTAACGCAAACGCCATCACTGCTTCATATGTCGCTACTCCTCCTGGCGTCATTTGAAATACTTGTCCGCCAACAGCCATGCTATTTACCCATAATGCCTCGGTAAAAGAAAGAGGAAAGGCGATCATTTTCGCCATTTCAAATAAAACAACGGATTCACATATCCAACTAAATACAACTACAACGCTGATTGGTACAAAGCGACGGCTCTTCCATATCATGCTCCAATGCTGCTTATGTTTTTGTAACCATGACGGATCCATGCGCCGAAGCACGAAAAACAACGCAACTACACCGCCAAAAGCGAGCGGAAAAATAAGGGCAGAACGAACAACCGTATGCATATAAATGATTGCACCAAGAAAAGCAAAGAAAAATAAAATGATGAAATCAAGAAAGCGTAACACAATAACAGAATGAGTAACCATCGAAAATGGAATACGCTCCTGCTTTACACATATGCCGATGCGAGGGACATCGCCAATTTTAATTGGTAATATATGATTAACAAATAAACTAGCAAATATCCCAACGATACACGTTTGGAAACGTGCTTGGGGCAAATACCATTTCCATGCTATTGCACGTAAAACGAAAGCCAGACCATACATGATGACCATATAACTGGCATGCCACGGTTGCGAAACAATCTTATATGCAAGATCAAACAACACATGAGCGTCAAAATGATGAATCGTTATCCATATAAATGACGCAATACATATAAAACTTATGATTCGTATCAAAATTTTTATTTGTTTAGTTTTCATATCGTTTCGCCCATTCAACCGTTTTTGCTAGCCCTTCACGCAACGATACGCGCGGCTCATAGCCAAGCTTTTCTTTCGCTTTCGTAATATCGGCCCACGTGGCGACGACATCACCGAGACGCGGCAGCTCATAACGAATGCGCATACGCGGAAAATGTACGCGCAACTCTGCAAGCAACTGCTTCATTGTTACCGGTTGTCCAGCACCAAGGTTAAACACATTGCTTTCTCCTTTTCGTTCTAACGCTTGAATCATACCGCCAACGATGTCATCAATAAACGTATAATCCCGTGCTGTATGATCTCCGTAAACGGTAATGACCTCATCACGTAGTAACTGACGAATAAATTTACTAATCGCCATGTCCGGCCGCCCCCACGGTCCGTATACTGTGAAATAACGAAAAATCGTCATCGTGTAACCATATATATGGGCATACGCGTGACAAAACGATTCCGCACTATATTTCGCCGCTGCATAAGGGGAAATCACTTGACCGTTTGCCATTTCTTCTTTTAACGGTTGAAACGCTTGATTGCCGTATACAGAAGAAGAAGAGGCAAACAAAACGTGCTGAACTCCCGCTTCTCCTGCCGCTCGTAACACGTTCACTGTACCTTTTACATCGTAATCGATATATGCCAGCGGGTCTATTAACGATGGTTGCACTCCTGGCAACGCAGCCAAATGGAAAACCATATCAGGTTGATGCTCGAAAAAAATTTGTTTTAATGCATCGAATTGAAGAATGTCTGTATGATAAAAATGAAAAAAACCAACATCTTTTATTTGTTGGAGCTGACGTTGTTTTCTTGAAATGGAATAGTAAGAATGAAAATTATCGATTACAATCAGCTCATGTCCAAGTTCAAGCAATTTTTTCCCTAAATGACTACCGATAAAACCTGCCCCACCTGTGATACATACTTTCGCCATCCGTTCGACTCCTTCACCTTTCATGCCCTACTATTGTATCACAACAAAAAAGCCGCGTGTTATGCGCGGCTTTTTTATTGAATGATCGCACTTACCGCATCAAGCACAGCTTTGCTATGTTGGGCAGCTTCTTCTTTTTTGTTTTCCGCAATCGCGTTATACCATTTTTCTGCTGTCGCAAACACGTCTGCTGCTTTTTGCTCGCCCAATTTTGCTTTCACATCTAATTCAATTGCCTTTAAGAACATGTTTCCTTCTAACGCTTTTACTTTCGCTTCAACAACGTTATTCTCATCTAACTGCGCCGGTGCTTTTTCATGATAGCCTTTCATTTTACCAAACAACGCTTTGGCGAATAATGCACCCACTTCTTCTGCTTTAATGTTTTTATAATCGTTATTTAATGATAAAATTTCATCTAAACGTGCTGTCGCAGCTTCATCACCTTTAGCCAAAGAACCTTTAATCGCTTGGAAAAAGCCCCATGCTTCTGCTTGTTGTCCTTTTAGCTCATCTTCTGCCTTACCTTCTTTCACACCGGCTTCAATTTTTTCAGCATATGATTTAGACGCCAAATAGTAGCTGCGATAGATCGATTTATCTGTCAACTGAATGTACACTTTAAAATCATCTACGTTATTCGCTTTTAACGCTTCTTCTTGCGCTGCTAAACCAGCGTTAATGCTTTGTTCGAGGCTAGATTCTCCCGTTAATTGATAATATTCATCACGTTTCATTGCCGTTGGAACAAAAATTTCTGCTGCAAGCAATTTAATTTGTTCAAACAGTGCTGTCGCTTTTTGTTGATCACCAGCTTCAAGCGCCGCTACAACATCTTTTTGTAACTTCTTTTGCAATTGATAAAAATACGATTGCGTCACTTTATCAACAATTTGACGTGCTGGATGAACGTTTAATTCTCCGCTTTTTCCGCCTTGAATCGCTGCTTCAATCGTTTGAGCAAATGTACCATCTAGTTCATTAATTGGCTTTTGTAATTGCTCTGTATATGTTTTTTCTACGATGCTCCAATCCACAGGTTGTCCTTCTTTCGCTTTTGCTGTTTCTGTTTTGATTGCTTTATAAGCATCAATGAACGTTTGAACATTTACTTGTTCTTCCGCTTGTTCGGTTTCAGCAGGTTGTTGCTCTTCCTGTTTTTCTTCTACTTTTGTTTCTTCCTTCTTCTCTGTCGTTTCTGTTTTCTCCGCATTTCCGCAACCAGCCAGCACGCCACCTGCTAATAAAAACATGGCAAACACAGCTTTTAATTGACGTTTTTTCATTTCGTATGTATCCCCATACCCGTCAAGTTTAGTGTTAAGGGTCGTTGTGTCCATACGCAATGTTTGTGATCATTAGCTGAAGAAAAAGAATACCACATGTTTTAGGCATGCCAAATAACCCTCTTGGAGAGGGTTATTTGGCGTTTTTATGAATCTAATCAATAAATACCCAATTTAACCAAGAGATCCGATGCCGTTTCTTTTCCTTTCCTTCGATCCTTTCTTCCATGTTTTCTCAATAGAAGGAGGGGAGAAGAAAGGCTGATTTCTTCCTTGGATAGGCGCAAAAGCAGTTGTTGCCAATAGGATTGGAGAACATCTAGTGCTTTCCGTTCGCTGATTTGAATCCCTTCTGTTTGTTGCCAATACGTTCGAGCTTGAAACAGAAAGGTTTGAGTCACCAAAATGGCAATCAACGTCCCATATACATGGCATTCGAACCGTTCTTTCTTCATCTTCTTCACTTTCTCCAAATCAAAAACGGACTTCCACGCTTTAAACAGCAGTTCAATTTGCCACCGCAAAGAATAAAGCCCATAAACCTGTTGCCCATCAAACGACTCTTGTGGTAAATTAGTCAGTAAGATGTGGTATTTCTTTTGTTCGAGGGTTTGGCGTGTCAGCGCCTTCCCTTTTCTTTTTTCCCTTTTTCGCACATACGCCATCCGTTTTTGCCATTCTTCTTCCGTCAAACGTCGAAAAATCAAGCGTGGGATATACAAACGCTCATGCCCGATGTATACATGTTCCATTTCTACTGATTCCCCTTCCTTTAATTGATTCCCAAGAGATTCCCAATCCCATTCCTTCCACTGGCTATTCTCTTTGATATACACTTTCATATCGGAACGGAGCCGAGTAATATAATACGCTCCTCGGGCGTCGATCTCGGTTAGTGCGGCAACGGAGAAAAAGCCCAAATCCCGAATACATAGGTCATTCGGCAAAATCGTGTGCTGGGCATGATAGGCAAAACGGGCGTCCGAGTCATTGGCCGATTGAACGCATAGTTGAAGACAGGCACCAGACAACAAGTCATATTCAAACTGAATTTTCGCTCCTGATGAGACGGAACCTCGGTAGTCCTCCCCGTAGTCGGCAGGAACCAAAAAACTGGTCGAATCCAAAATCCGCAAGCGAGTAAAACACGTCCGGTAGGTTTGGATGGTGGACCAAAGCAATGGGCGTTGTCGTTGGAGGAGAAGGAAAAACACTTCTCGCAAAAACGCCACGGCTCGCTCGGTAAAGCGCTGATTCAATCCTTCGCTGGACAGGGAACAGTCATGGCGGAGCGTGAGAGACGTACATAACCGTTGGAGTGATTGTTGTGCCAGTGAGCCATCTCCCCATGCACAAAGAGTCAAAAATGCTTCTGCCGTTAATGCTCGTTTTCGTTGGATAAATCCTGTTTCTTGAGCAAGATGAGTCAATGTCTCAGGCGAGAAAAGTTGGCGGATGGTTTTCATCCATGCTTGCATTTGATTTTCCATAGAAAAAATCCTTTCTAACGAAGAGTATTCGCTAGAAAGGATACCATGTTTTTAACGGTGTACAAAGGCCCAAATGCTTAACTTGATGGCTATGGTATGTATCCCCCTTTTTTGATAACGATTATCATTAACCGTTATCATTATAGTAGAGAACGATTTTCAGTGTCAATATAAAATTTCAAAAAAAATACCTCGGATGTCTCCGAGGCATGTCGATTATAAATGTTTGCTTAAAAGACCAACAAGCGCTTCTTTTGGTTGGAAGCCAACAGTCTTGTCGACTACTTCTCCATTTTTGAACACGAATAGTGTTGGGATGCTCATCACACCGTATTTTCCAGCTGTTTCTGGGTTATCATCTACATTGACTTTTACTACTTTCACTTTGCCGGCAAGCTCGCGATCTACTTCTTCCAATACAGGTGCAATCATTTTGCAAGGTCCGCACCAAGGTGCCCAGAAATCAACGAGCACAACACCATCTTTTACTTCGTTAACAAATGTTTGATCTGTTGCATTTACAATAGCCATGTTTCATTCCTCCTTAAATATTTCCGTTCCATGCACATAGTATACCATTGAACGTATTCATTGCGCCAATCTTTTGCTTCGCTTCTACTATTTCCTTGTCGCAAAAAAATATGCTGAAAAGAAAAGGCAAAGCATCATGCTCTGCCTTATGAATGTACTTTTAATTTTTTAAATTCTTCGATTAAAAGTGGAACGACTTCAAACAAGTCACCAACAATCCCATAATCCGCCACTTTAAAAATATTCGCTTCAGGGTCTTTATTAATCGCCACGATTACTTTTGAGTTAGACATGCCTGCTAAATGTTGAATCGCCCCTGAAATGCCGCACGCAATGTATAAATCTGGCGTAACAACTTTTCCTGTTTGACCAATTTGAAGCGAATAATCGCAATATCCTGCATCGCATGCCCCACGCGATGCTCCAACCGCACCGCCAAGCACGTTCGCTAATTCTTTCAACGGCTCAAATCCTTCCGCACTTTTCACGCCGCGACCGCCGGCAACGATCACTTTCGCTTCAGATAAATCGACGCCTTCCGCTGTTTTTCTCACAATATCACGAACGATTGTGCGTAAGTCTTTAATGTCTACTTGCACATCGACAACCGCACCTGTGCGACTTTCATCTTTTTCAAGTGGAGCGATATTGTTCGGACGAACAGTCACAAACATAAGACCGTCTGTCACGATTTTCTTTTCAAACGCTTTACCAGAATAAATCGGTCTTGTAAAGACGATATTTCCACCTGTTGCTTCAACAGCGACAACATCAGACACAAGACCAGACTGCCATTTCGCAGCAAGTTTTGGCGATAAGTCTTTTCCAAGCGCTGTATGCCCAAAGACGATTCCTTCTGGTTTCTCTTGCTCAACAACAGCTTGCAATGCTTGGGCATAACCGTCTGGCGTATACGTCGCCAATTTTTCGTGTTCAACAACAATCACTCGATCCGCACCGTAAGCAATCAGCTCAGGAGCTAATGAGCGAACGCTCGCTCCGACAACGACAGCGACAACTTCTCCGCCTTCAGCGATCGTTTTTGCAGCGGAAATTGCTTCAAATGATACGTTACGCAACGCACCGTCACGCACTTCTGCTAATGTTAATACTTTTCTTGCCATGCTCCCCATCCCCCTATTAAATGACTTTTGCTTCTGTATGAAGAAGTGAAACGAGTTCTTTTACTTGATCGGCAATATCTCCTTGCAAAATTTTTCCCGCTTCTTTTTTCGGTGGTAAAAAGATTTCAATCGTTTTCGTTTTCGCTTCTACGTCCTCTTCCTCCAAATCTAAATCATCAAGCTCTAGTTCTTCTAACGGTTTCTTTTTCGCTTTCATAATGCCCGGCAATGACGGATAACGCGGCTCATTTAATCCTTGTTGTGCTGTTACTAATAATGGTAAAGATGTTTCAATAACTTCCTCATCACCTTCAACATCGCGCACAACTTTCACGTTTGTTCCGTCAATTTCTAACTTCGTAATTGTCGTGACATAAGGAATACCTAGCAATTCAGCAACGCGTGGTCCAACTTGTCCAGATCCGCCGTCAATCGCTACATTTCCAGCTAAAATTAAATCAGCTTCTTTATCTTTTAAATATTCCGCAAGCACTTTTGCCGTTGTATATTGGTCACGATTTTCTACATCATCTTCAATGTTAATGAGCACGGCTTTATCTGCCCCCATGGCAAGCGCTGTACGAAGCTCTTTTTCTGCATCTTCGTTCCCAATTGTAACAACTGTCACTTCGCCACCGTGCTGATCGCGCACTTGAATCGCTTCTTCAATCGCATATTCATCGTATGGGTTGATGATGAATTCGGCTCCTTCTTCGCTTACTTTTCCGTTTTGAATGACAATTTTTTCTTCCGTATCAAATGTACGCTTCATTAATACGAAAATGTTCATGATTCTCTCCCCCTTTTATTTTCCTTGAAACTGTGGTGTCCGTTTTTCGATAAATGCTGAAATGCCTTCTTTCGCATCTTCCGTGACAAAAACTTGTCCAAACAGTTGCGCCTCTTTTTCAACGCATTCATGGAACGTTTTTGTGCGAGCTTCATTAACTAGCTTCAATACCGCTTGAACAGAAATCGGGCTCTTTTGAGCAATTTTTTGTGCAAGTTGCTTCGCTGTATCAAGCAATTGTTCTTCTGGGACGGCTTTGTTTGCTAGTCCCCATTGAACAGCTTCTGTACCTGTGATCGGTTCGCTTGTCCACATCATTTCTAGCGCTTTTGCCATACCGACATGACGCAATAAGCGTTGTGTTCCTGCAAATCCCGGAATGATGCCGAGCTGCAATTCTGGTAAGCCAAGTTTGGCGTTTTCCGCTACGATGCGCAGATGGCAACCCATAGCTAACTCGAGCCCTCCGCCAAGTGCAGCACCGTGAATCGCGGCAATAATCGGTTTCGGAAACTGTTCAATTTTCTCCATCACTTGTTGTCCAGCTCGAGCAAGCTCCGCTGCTTGTTCGCTCGCCTCAATCGCTGTAAACTCTTTAATATCGGCACCAGCTGAGAAAAATCTTCCTTCTCCGCGAAGAACGATGACACGTACTTGTTCGTCTTCTTTTAATGCATCAAGTCGTTCTGAAAGCTCTTTCAAAACAGAAGATGCTAAAGCGTTTGCTGGTGGACGGTGAAGTGCTAAAATCGCCACATACCCCTCTTGTTGAACGGAAAACATGTTCCCCCTCCTTCGTGTATATCGGAAGGTTGTCGTGTTTACACACAACAACCTTTCGTTAACAATTGATGAACCGGTTTCGCTAATGCAACGAGATCATATTTTTGCTCATTCATGACCCATGTTGTCACCATTTCGTCAATCGTTCCAAAAATCATTTGACGAGTGAGACGCACATCTAAATCTGAACGAAATTCCCCTTTGTCAATTCCTTCTTGCACAATGCGATCGACAACTTTTAAGTATCCTTTCAAAATTTCATTAATTTTCAGACGTAACGATTTATTCGATTGGCGAAGTTCCAATTGGGTCACAATTGCTAAATGCGGATCCGCCGCTAACATTTGAAAATGTTTTTGAATCAACAAAAATAACTTCTCCGACGGACTCGAAATCCCTTCTATTTCTTCTTCAATTTTTTCGATGAAGTAGCCCATTTTTTCTTGAAACAATGAAATTAAAATATCCTCTTTATTTTTAAAATACAAATAGATCGTCCCATCCGCTACACCGGCTTGTTTCGCAATTTTCGATACTTGCGCTTGATGGTAGCCGTTTTCAGCAATGACAATCACAGCTGCATCAATAATTTGTTTAAACTTCGGTTTGTCGCGTTTCAACTTTGCATTCTCCCTTTCAAAAATATGAATGAATAATCATTCATATTTTTATTTTAAAGAGAGGCCAAAAGCGTGTCAAGTAAAAACAATCGCCGCTCATTTTTGTTTTTCTTTTTCTTCTTCCACAAGCGCACGGCGCAATATTTTACCAACTGCTGTTTTTGGCAATTCTTTTCTAAATTCATAAATGCGCGGCACTTTATAAGCAGCTAATTTACTTCTCATAAATTGGTCAAGTTCTTCTTCTGTACACTGTTCTCCTTCTTTGAGCACAATAAACGCTTTCACCGTCTCGCCACGATAAGCATCTGGTACACCAATGACGACTGCTTCTTGCACTTTCGGATGCTCATACAACACTTCTTCTACTTCGCGTGGATATACGTTATAACCGCTTGCGATAATCATATCTTTTTTTCGGTCGACGACAAAGAAATAACCTTCTTCATTCATATACCCTAAATCGCCCGTATACAACCAACCGTCACGAAGTGTCGCTGCTGTTTCTTCTGGTCGATTCCAATATCCTTTCATTACTTGTGGACCACGTACAACGATTTCACCAATTTCATTTATGTTTGCTTTCTCTCCCGTTTCTAACGAGACGATCATCGCCTCTGTGTCTGGCCAAGGCACACCGATACTTCCTTTGATTCGTTTTCCGTCCCAAATAAAGTTGGAATGCGTCACAGGGGATGCTTCGGTTAAGCCGTAACCTTCAACAATCTTCCCACCTGTTACTGTTTCAAATTGTTCTTGCACTTCAACTGGAAGCGGAGCTGAACCGCTAATACATATTTTAATTGACGATAAATCATATTTTTTTAAATTCGGGTGGTTGAGCAGCGCAATATAAATCGTTGGAGCGCCTGGAAATAACGTTGGTCGTTGTTTTTCAATTGTTTTTAACGTCGTTTCGACATCAAACTTCGGTAATAAAATCATTTTATATCTTTCCATAATGGATAAGTTCATGACAGCCGTCATCCCGTATACGTGGAAAAACGGAAGTACACCAAGAATCGATTCATTTCCGCGTTCACATTTATACATCCATTTCGTGCACATAAACGTGTTTGCTGTTAAGTTGTAATGTGTTAACATAGCAGCTTTTGGAAATCCGGTCGTTCCGCCAGTATATTGGAGGAGGGCAATGTCTTCTATCGGATCCACATCCGTCTCTTTCACTTTCCCACTCGCAAGCGATAAGGCTTTTGTGAATAAGTGGCAATCTCCTTCATGTTTGACGCGTACAATCATCCCTGTTTGTTTCTTTTGTACAAATGGATATAACACATTTTTCGGAAACGGTAAATAATCTTTTATACTTGTAATGATCACATGTTCAATTTTTGTATGCGCTTTCACTTTTGTAATTCTTGGATAAAGTAAATCAAGGGCAATAATGACTTTCGCACCGCTATCATTTAACTGATATTCTAACTCTCGTTCAGTATACAATGGGTTTGTTTGTACGACAATACCACCTGCAAATAAAACAGCGTAGTAGCTAATGACCGCTTGTGGACAATTCGGCAACATAATCGATACGCGATCGCCTTTTTGTAACCCGAGCTGTTGCAAATATGAGGCTAGCTTGATCGCTTGCTCGTATATTTCTTTATATGTCAGCTCCTTCCCCAAAAAGTGAATAGCTGTTTTTTGCGGAAACTGCTCCGCTGCTTCTTGCAAAAATTGTTGCAACGGCTTGCGCGGATAATCAATTGAATGAGGAACTTGCTGAGGATATAACGCTAGCCATGGCTTCTCCATTTCGTTTCCCCCTTTGTTATAAGATTATTTATATTTTATAATATTTTCAGAAATTTTTGTATTAAAAAATAAAAAAGGTGCCTGCTGACACCCTTTTATGCAAAAAACGTGAGATATATGACACCAATAAGCAAAAATACACCGCACAATACGAGCAATACTTTCGCTAACGTTTCCATCTGTTTCTCCTCTCACCTTATACTTGCTCCGATGACAAACGACAAGCCGATAGAAATGACCATAGAAATAAATCCTACCGCGCGATTATCGTTGGCAATTTCGTCGTCAATGTTGAACTTTGGCGTTAAAAATTCATAAATAAAATAACCGATTAACAATAAAACAAATCCATAAACGCCCCAACCGATCATCGTTAACAGTGAATCGTGATGGTCAATCGCGTAACGGAAAATATTTGCAATACCAAATATTTTCCCCCCGGTTGCCATCGCTACTGCCATATTTCCTTTTTTGATTTCTTCCCAATTTTTATATTTCGTCACAAGTTCAAAAATCGCTAAAAATAAAACTAAACATAAAATCACCACGCTAAAATTAGCCGCAATATAAATGATCTCATTTTCCCAAAAAGCGCTCATAGTTCCTCCTGTCATTTTAATTCGACAATGGTGACGCCTGTTCCCCCTTCAGTCGCCTCACCAAAACGAATGCTTTTTACTGAGCGATGGTTTTGTAAATATTGTTGTACCCCTTTCCGAAGCGCGCCTGTTCCCTTTCCATGAATGATAGACACGCGCGGATATCCTGCCAACACCGCATCGTCAATATATTTTTCGACGCGAAGCAACGCATCTTCATATCGCTCACCACGCAAATCTAATTCTAGTGGAACGTGATAGTCGCGTCCTTTTACGGTCGCAATTGGCTTTGTTTCAATCGGTGCTGGGCTGCTTACATACTGTAAGTTTTCTTCGTGCACTTTCATTTTTAAAATGCCGATTTGCACAAGCCATTCTTTGTCTGATACTTTCTCGATAAGCTGTCCTTTTTGATTGAGATGAACGACTTTCACTTCATCACCCGGATGTAAAGGCTGTTTTGTCTGCTGCGCTCGCTTTTTCTTTTTCGTATTGATTTGCGGTATTGCTTCTTCCAGTTTTTTTCGTGCTTCAATCAACTCGTGCTCTTTAATGGCAGCCGCTTGTTGTTTTTGCATATCGCGCAAATGTTGAATGACTTCGTCCGCTGTTTTCATCGCTTTTTTTACAATTTCTTCAGCTTGCTCTTTCGCTTTTTCCAACAAGCGATCGCGCTGTTCATTCAGCTCGTTCCACTGCCTTTCTAGTTCATTTCTCAATTGTTCTGCTTCGTGGCGGAGCCGCTCAGCCTTCTCCCATTCTTCTTCCGCGCGCTTTTTACTTTGTTCTAATGAAGCAATCATATTTTCAACTTCATTGCTTTCCGCGCTAATGTACGTACGGGCACGCGCAATAATATGCTCGTCTAAGCCGAGGCGACGAGAAATATCAAGCGCATTGCTTCGTCCTGGAATACCGATCAATAGTTTATACGTTGGACTTAACGTTTCGATGTCAAATTCGACACTTGCATTCATGACGCCACGACGATTGTATCCGTACGCTTTTAATTCCGGATAATGCGTCGTTGCTACAACTCGCGCACCGCGATTGTGCACTTCATCTAAAATGGCAATTGCTAATGCTGCACCTTCTTGTGGATCCGTTCCTGCTCCAAGCTCATCAAATAAAACAAGGCTATGCTCGTCCACTTGTTTTAAAATGTCAACAATATTTACCATATGAGACGAGAACGTACTTAAACTTTGTTCAATTGACTGTTCATCGCCAATATCAGCATACACCGCGCGAAATACAGCTAATTGTGATCCATCTAACGCCGGCACTTGCAATCCTGCTTGCGCCATAACGGTGAACAAGCCGATTGTCTTTAACGTGACTGTTTTTCCCCCTGTGTTCGGTCCTGTGATCACCATCGTCGTATAGTTGCTCCCTAGTTCAATATCGTTTGGAACGACTTCGTCCGATGGAATAAGCGGATGACGTGCTTGTATGAGACGGATATATCCACGTTCATTGATAGCTGGTTTTGTTGCTTTAATCGCTTTTGCGTATTTCGCCTTTGCAAACAAAAAGTCAAGCTGCGCAAGCAACTCGACGTTCTCAATAATTGTTGTCGCCTGCTCACCCACGGAGGCAGATAATTCGCTTAAAATACGTTCAATTTCTTGTTTTTCTTTCACACGCAATTGTTGGAGCTCGTTGTTTAATTCGACAACCGACTGCGGCTCGATAAATAACGTAGCCCCAGATGAAGACTGATCGTGTACAATGCCGCCATACGTATGGCGATATTCTTGTTTCACTGGGATGACGTACCGATCGTTACGAATCGTAATGATTGCATCTGACAATGTTTTTTGCGCTGATGATGAACGAATAATACTCTCTAACTTATCGCGCACTCGTCCTTCAATCGTGCGCAACTGTTGGCGCAATGAACGCAGGCGGTCGCTCGCTCCATCAAGCACATCTCCGCTTTCATCAATACAATGATATATACGTTGTTCAAGTTCAGGCAAAGGAACGATTTGCGCCGCATATGCGATCATGTGCGGAAGATCTGCCTCTGTTGCTTCTAAAAATTTTTTCAGTTGTCTTGCTGCTCGCATCGTACTTGCGATATCAAGCAATTCATGTGGGCTAAGCGTTCCTCCGATGCTTGCACGTTTCGTTTGCATCCGTACGTCAAATATACCACCAAGTGGGACGTGACCACGTAAGCGAAGAACCGTTGCTGCTTCGTCCGTTTCTTCTTGCCAGCGCACCACTTCTTCTACATGTGATGATGGCATAAGCGCTACGACTTTTTCTTTTCCTAACGAGGAAGATACATATTCCGCAAGCTGTGCTTTCACTTTATCAAACTCAAGAATGTGTAATGTTTTTGCGTGCACTAAGTAACCCTCCAGCTGTTTATTTTCGCAAAAAAGAGATAAGTTGTTCGATCTCCCATGTGTTGATGACCGTTTCTTTTCGAATCCAACCTTTTCGAGCAAACGCAACCCCGAGCTTCATATCATCAAGCATACGAACGTTGTGTGCGTCTGTATTAATCGCTATTTTCACACCAAGCTGCTGTGCTTTTTGTAAATAGGCATACGTTAAATCGAGACGGTGTGGATTCGCATTCAGTTCTAGCACCGTGTTTGTTTCTTTCGCAAGCTGCAACAATTCGTCTATATTTACAGCGTATCCGCTTCGCTCCCCAATTAATCTTCCTGTCGGATGAGCGATCATATGAACGTATGGATTCATAAGTGCTTCTTTTAGACGTTTCATAATCGCTTCTTCTGGTTGTGAAAAAGCAGAATGAATCGACGCAATGACAAAATCGACCGTTTGTAATACATCATCTGGAAAATCTAACGTTCCATCTGGTAAAATATCCATCTCAATGCCAGATAAAATAAGAAAATCGTCGTACTTTTCGTTTAGGCGGGCAATTTCTTCTTGCTGCCGTTTTAATCGTTCAACCGTTAGTCCATTGGCTACTTTTAAAAACTGTGAATGATCGGTAATCGCAATATACCGATATCCTTTCTGACGACATGCTTCTGCCATTTGCTCAATTGAAAACGCCCCGTCGCTCCACGTCGTATGCATATGTAAATCGCCGCGTATATCAGATAAAGAAAGGAGCGGCGTGCCGTCATATGCATCGACTTCTATTCCACTTTCACGCATTTCTGGCGGGATGAACGGCAAATGAAAATGAGCAAAAAATTGCTCTTCTGTCGCGAACGTTTTCACTTCGCCTGTCTGAATGTTTTCTACACCGTATTCACTAATTTTTTCACCGCGTTCTTTTGCGAGCTGACGCATGCGCACGTTATGTTCTTTTGAACCGGTAAAATGATGGAGCGTTGTAGCAAAATGTTCAGGAGAAACGAGGCGAAAATCGACATTGACAACATAATCGTATTGCAATTGCAACGATACTTTCGTTTCACCGCTTGCAACAACGTCATAAATATGCTCAAGTTGCAACAACTGCTTTCGAACGAGCGCATCGTCTGTTGTTGCAATAATAAAATCTAAATCTTTCACCGTCTCACATACGCGGCGCAAACTGCCCGCCCGTGAAAACTGAATAATGCCAGCGAAGTTTTCTAGCTGACGCTCGATGTCAGAAGCAACTTCCAACATAAACGCAATTGGTAAACGTTCAGGGCGTGCATTCATGTGGGCAAGTGCAGCTAAAATATTTTCTTCAGTTTTTGCACCGAAGCCGCTTAATTGTCGCACACGTTGAGCTAAACATGCTTCTTTTAATGTTTCTATATCGGTCACGCCTAGCTCATGATACAGTTTGGCAATTTTTTTGCCGCCAAGTCCCGGCAATTTTAAAAGTGGAAATAGCCCTGCTGGAATTTCTTTTTTTAACTGTTCAAGCACATCACTCGTTCCTGTCTGCAACCATTGCTGTAAAACGGCAGCTGTTCCTTTTCCGATGCCAGCAATGGACGTAAAATCATCAATGTCGGTCAAAGCACGTTCATCACGTTCTAGCGCTGAAGCTGCTTTACGAAAAGCGGATACTTTAAATGGATTTTCCCCTTTGATTTCCATATATAAAGCGATCGTTTCAAGCAGGCGAATCGCCTCTTTTTTATTTTTTTCCATCCCTTTCACTTCCTTTCGACGAAAAAACTTCTCTCGGACGGAGAAGTTTTTACGCCATATATTGCACGAGTATATTTTTTACAAAATTTGATAAAAAAGGTGTATGTTTGACGATTAAACTTGCGATGAATGAGTCGTGAAGTGGCTGTTGAATGATAGACATAGGAACAAGTGCACTCACATATAAAAGTACAAATAAAAGCAAATACACTTCTATAAAACCAAGCGCCCCACCAGCCCAACGGTTTACGCTTTTTAAAATGGGTAGCTGTGCGATGAAGTCTAGCATTGAGCCGATCACTTGCATCACAATTTTTGCAGCGAAAAATAAAACAGCAAACGCAATCGCACGATAGTACGCTTCATCTAAATTTGTGCTTTCAATGAGCAATTTCATCGTTTCCCCATCGCCAAAACTCGGATATGGCACCCATAATTTTAGTCTTGGTGCTAGTTGATCATAATAGTTATATGCAACAATAAACGCGATCAAAAAACCGGTCATATGAATAAATTGCAAAATGAATCCTCGTTTCAATCCAATCAACAGTCCCATGAGAAGGATGAAACAAATAAGCAAATCAATCATCGCTGTCATCATCCTTTTCTTTATTCATTTTTCGCAAAAGGCGTTCGTATTCATCTTTTAGTTTAATATATTCATGAACGATATTGACTGCCGTTAATACAGCGAGTTTACTCGTATCAAGCGTCGGATTTTTGGCACTAATTTCACGCATTTTGTCATCGACAATGGAAGCAACAAGCCGAATATGGCTGGAGCTTTCCGTTCCGACGATCGAATATTGTTGTCCGTATATATCTACCGTAATACGCGTTTTTTTCTGCTCCGCCAAATTATTTCCCCCATTCATCCGATCTCCCGTTCCGGCAAAATTCTACCTTTTATCTTAACATGATTTGTAGATACATGAAAAGATATACGAAAATAAGAGCGGGCATGATCCCGCTCTTACCTAAAACCATTGCTTCAGTTGTTCGCTCGTTCCGTCTTTTTTCGCTACTTGTTTCATATATGTCCAATCCAGCCGCTCTTTATGAAGAAGAACCATTCTTTTTGCCCATTCGCAATCGGATTTCGATTTCCAATGGACACATGCGCGCAGGCGATCTAATATAATGTCTTCAATCCCGATGACATATACATAAAACCCATCCTCTAATCTTAACTCGATCACTTTATCATCATCAGCGTCTTCTAACATATCATTTGGGATTTCCACACTAACAAACAATTCATCATGATACCAATGTCTTCCTGACGGAGTGAAACCAAGTTTAGTGAGCAATTGTCCCGCTTTTTCACGATCACTAACAATTAAATCGATGTCTACGGTCGTGTAATCGCCACGCGTATATATTTCAACCGCAAGCCCGCCAACAATAATCGGACGTATGCGATGTGGCTCCAACAGCTTCGTTAAAATGGCTGTAACTTGAACCATTTTTTCAAACGATGTTTTCGTTCGAAGCGACTGAAGTTTTTCTTTCGCCTCTTTAATCGAATTCATAATACCACACTCGTTCGTTCAAATATTTAATTTTTCCTTCTTGCTCCGCTTTTTTCCATCGTTTTATGCATAATTCATCTAATATACGCATTTCCTCTTTGTCGCGTGGACGTAAACGTACATGTTGCTCTCTTCCATCTTTTAATATATCTCGTTCCACACTTCCTTTGCGTGAAAAAATCCAATCGTTTAGTTCAGACATATTCATTTTTCTCACTTCGTTTCACTCCAACAACTATTTTTTTACATTATATCACAAAAGAGCGGGCATCGACACCCGCTCTTACTTCATAAATGGCCACCAATTCGCCCGTCCAAACGTTTTCACCATCACCGGAATAAATAATGGCAAAACGACAAGGGCGTATAAAAATAACCCTGTTAAAATAATCGTTGCAATTTGCAATAGCGATAATACGCCAGATGGATACATCGCCGCAAACGTTCCACCTAAAATGATGGCAGCAGAAATGATGACTGTTCCCATATGACGCATCGCTTCAAGCATCGCTTCTTGAACGGTTTTGTCACGGTATTCGTTAAAGCGGTCCATTAAGAAAATGCTGTAGTCAATACCGAGCGCCATTAAAATGACGAATGCGAAAAACGGAACAGCCCAGTTTATCCCTTCGTATCCGAGCACATCGACAAACACAAGTTCAGTAAACGCCATCGATGTATAATATGTTAAAATTAGGGATAACATTAAATATACTGGCATAATAAACGAGCGAAGAAGGATGATTAAAATGACCGCAATGCCCGCAAGCATAAATATAGATGTTCGAGCATAATCAGCAGCAGAAATGTCGCGCAAATCGGAATAAATGCTCGTCACGCCTCCAACGCCTACTTTCGCATGCTCAAGTTTTGTGCCATTCACCGCCCGACCAATCGCTTCTTTCACTTCTGCGATTTTTTTCATCGTCGTCGTTTCATACGGGTTGGATGAAAAGACAACATCGAACGTCACGACTTTTCCGTCTTTCGACATATATGCTTCCTTCGCTTGCGCAAATTCCTCGCTCGTCAACAATTGTGGCGGCATATACCATCCCGCCATTTCTTCATCTGGCGCATTCGCTAAGTCAGAAACGTACTGTTTTGCGGACTGTAATCCATTTTCCACTTGTCGCAATCCATCGACGCTTTGATTTAGTCCTGAAATGAGTTGATCCATTTGACCATTGAGTTGCGAAAAACCTGTAAGCAATTGCTGTTGTCCGTCGTTTACTTTCGCTAGCCCGTTTGTCACTTCTGGCAATCGTTGAACAATTTGCCCTTGACCATCCGCTGCTTGCTCTAATCCAGAACGAAGCTTTCCAAGTCCAGAGATCACTTCATCCATTCCAGTAATAAGCGCTTGCTGTCCGTTTGTTATTGTCGCAAATGATTCATTTGCTTGTTGTAAACCACGTTGAACATTTTGTAACGCGTCGTTCACTTGAACAAGTGCATCAGATAACGTATTCATTTGTGCGCTCATCTGTTGAACAGCTTGCTTTACATGTGCATACTCCGCATCTTCACGCAAGCCCGTATGACGCTCTTCAATACGATTCAACGACTGAGAAAGAAGCGGCAACTGTTCAGAAATAGCTTGCAATCCACTTTCAATTTGTTCATATCGTTCACTTAATTGACGCAGTCCACCGGTTGCTTGCTCATATCCTTTTCGCAATTCATCCGCTCCATCATGCAGCTTTTTCATATTCGTTTGTATCGTTTGCAATCCTTTTTCAAGATCAGCAGCTCCGATCGCTCCGCTTCGCACCCCATCTTCGAGCTGCTTCAATGCTTGTTGTAAATCAGTCATTCCCGTTTTCAATTTTGACGTTCCGTTGACGAGCTCGCGAATACCTCCGGTCGCTTGCTCTAGCTTCGGAGCTGACTTTGCCATTTCGCTGCTCGCTTCACTTAAACCGGAACGAATTTGTCCGATGCCGTCCGCTCCTTTTCCAAGTCCATCTTTTAACTGTTCCGCTTGCTTTGTCACAAACAATTGATCAATCGGCTCTCCAAGCGGACGCGTCACCGAGCGAACAGCGTTCACACCATCAATGTTTGCTACTTCGCGACTAATTTTTTCAATCAAGTAGTAATATTGTTCATCATCCATCGCTTCATCATTTTTCATGACGATTTTCGTCGGCATCGCTTCCCCTTCACTAAAGTGGGCTGAAATGATGTTAAATGCTTTAACAGACGCGTAACGATCTCCGATTTCGGCCATCGAATTAAAAGAAAGTTTGCCATCGTACGTCAATAAAATCGGCAATGTGATGATCGCGACAATTGCAAGCGCCCATAGCGGACGAGCGAAAGAAAAACGACCTGCCACATCCCATAATTTGCTCGGTTTATGTTCAAGAGCTCCTTTCATCGGCCAAAACAGCTTTTCACCAAGTGTAGCCATAAAAAACGGCACAAGCGTAACAAGCGCGACAAGCAACACAACGACACCGACCGCTACGGCTGATGCAGACTGATACAGTTTAAACGTCGATAAGCCGATGGACGCAAATCCGATCATGACCGCCAATCCGCTGAAAATAACCGTCTTTCCAGCCGTCTTATACGTCGCGATAATCGCTTCTGTTCGGTCTTCTCGTTTCGCTAATTCTTCTTTAAAGCGGCTTAACAATAAAATACAATAATCCGTTCCAATCCCGAACAAAACGGCAACTAAAAATGTTTGCGTAAACGTAGAAAGCGGAAAGTCCACTCGATCGACAAGAAAAGCAACAACAGATTGCGATACGATATACGTCAATCCAACCGTCAGCAACGGCACAAACGGAGCAACGAGCGAACGAAATACAAGAAATAAAACAATTAAAATAAACACGACCGTAATGCCTTCTGTTTTTTTCAATCCTTCTTGTGAACTTTGTACGACATCTTCATCGATCATCCAACTGCCTGTATAATAGTGCGGTACATCAATATTCTCGATCACATCATAAAGCGCTGTGCTTATTTCTTTTGCGGTGCGTTTGTTTCGTTCTAATTGAAGCGAAATGAGTACCGTTGTTTCATCTTTTGAAACGAGCTTTTCTTTGAGCGAGCTGTCATCAAGTGGCGAAACAATTTGTATTAAACCGAGCGATTCTTTTTTCGCTTGTAGTTGTTCAATAGCCTTCTCAATTTCATTCCAATCCTTTTCTTGCAATCTTTCTTTGCGATGAAAGACGAGGACGGTGCTCATTTCCCCTTCCTTATTTTCTTGCTTTTGTACTTCTTTTAATAACTCGCTAGCAAGCGAAGACGAATAGCCGTCTGGGACGGTAATTTGCCCTTTTTCACGCACAAGTTGTGCCATATTCGGAGCAGTCATAACGAGCACGACAGTGGCGACAACCCACGCGAGTAAAACGACCCATTTTCCGCGAATAATCGTTTTCATTTTTTCTCCTCCATTTCTTGTAAAATCATTGCTAGCTTCTCATACGTTTGAATAAACTGTTCAATTTCTTCATGTGAAAGCTTTGTCATCATTGTTTCAACAAGTTCATATACTTTTCGTTCTGTTTCAACGAGCCACATCTTTCCTTTTTCTGTCAGTGTAAGAGAAATGACGCGACGATCGTCTTCATCTTTGCCACGTGCAATCATTCCTTTTTCAACAAGACGGTTTGTCATCGCCGTAATCGCACTTTTATTTACCGCAAACACGTCCGCCAATTCCGTCGATGTGCACACCCCACGCTTATATATGTAGCGCAATACATAATATTGATCGTGCGTAATATCGTCTAATTCACACTTCATCAACGCAGCCCCTCGTTTATTGACAAGAAACGAAACGGATAAATATCGCTCAATAAATTGTTGTATGCTTCGCTCCATCGGTCAATGCCTCCCATCCATATAGTTCAATTGTTTAACTATTTAACAATATAACGATGAAACACGAAATGGTCAATGACGAAGTGATGTGTGGTATAATATTGAAAAAAGTGAGGGATACGCGATGAATCCACAATCATCCAAACTGTATACGTATGCCGATTATGTTCAATGGGACGGGCGTTGGGAGCTCATTGACGGGAAAGCTTACAACACGAGCCCTTCACCAACATGGGAGCATCAATTTGCTGTCATGGAACTATCGTTTGCGTTTCGTTCGCATTTTCAAAATAAAAATTGCTACGTTGCCATAGCTCCGTTTGATGTTCGTCTCTCCGAAAGCGACGACTACACGTATGCAAAACATGTCGTACAACCAGATATTTCTGTTATTTGCAACAAAAACAGCTTAACAACAAACGGCTGTTTAGGCGCACCGACACTCATTGTCGAAGTTCTTTCTCCATCTACAGCTTTAAAAGACCGAAATGAAAAATTTAAGCTATACGAGCAGTTTAACGTGCAAGAATATTGGATTGTTGATCCTTTGTATAGAACAGTTGAAGTATTTGGATTAGAGGATGGTTTTTTTAAAAAAAGAGAGGCATTTGGAGAAAACGACACAATCACGTCCTTTATATTTACAAACTTTTCTCTCGAAGCGAAGCAATTATTTTTTCAATAAAAAAGGCTGCCAATAACCGCATAACAAGCGAATTGGGCAGCCTTTTTCTTTTTATCATTTAAGCCGCGACGTCGCGTTTTTGGAACATCCACCATGTCACCGCATTAAAAACAGAACGAGCTTTAAAAATTTGATAACCAACTCGTAGTGCTAGTTGAGAATTAATCTCTTCCATTGATATGGTTTGAGGTGTTAAAAAATCTTAATATTATGAAAATGGACAAGGGAGCTAGGTGTACAACATATGCGTGTTATTTATCTTTCGCTACGAAAAATCCCGTCATCCCCACAGTAAAGCTTGGTGCCAAACTCCAAAGGAAAAATCCCCACCTGTTTGTCAATAAGGAAATGACTAAGAAAATCAACGGCACGAACAACATTACTCCTATGGCAATTTTCTGATATCGATTCATTCGGCTTCCTCCCTTCCCCTCCATGCCCTTATTGACCGTTCCTCCCCTTTGGAGAGTGTTGGTCAAGGGCGAATCCGATGCCATCACCCTTTTTAAATACCTTAAAAAGGAATGTAAAAAGGTCTTTTCATAGATTTTTTGACACTACCGAGCGAAAAAAGATTAGGCAATTTCGTTTCCTCCCGTCATTTCTAGAAATCTTTCTTCCAACGATTTCGCGAGCACATGAATGCCGTATACGTTGATTCCTTCCGCGACAAGCATAGCATTTAGCCGAGGAATATCTTTATAATCGAGCGTCACTTCCAATCCTTGTTCGACGAGGCGAACATCGAGATGCGGATCGTGCGCTTTCACCATTTGCGCCGCCTTCTCCTTCGGCCCGACGATAAACAGCACCTTCTCCGTTTGTTGCGACAGCTCTTGTACCGATTCGATCGTCACAAGCTTGCCATGCTGAATGATCACAAAGCGGTCGCACATCATCTCCATTTCTGATAGAAGATGGCTCGATACGACGACTGCCAATCTTTCCTCCCTTGCTAGCTTGCGCAAATAGTCGCGAATTTCACGAATGCCGGCCGGGTCCAGTCCGTTTGTTGGTTCATCCAAAATAAGAACAGACGGGCGGTGAAACGGTATTGGATCTTGGTACAACTTGCGTATGTGTACAGCATGTTCAAGTCGAACAGCAATGTTTCGGATGGGCTCGATCTCCTGCGCAAGCGAAAAGGACATTGCCTCGTGGAGTTCATTTACAGCGCAGCGAAACAAAATATTCCCCTTGATACCGTGAAAAAACAGATCCACGTTGCATAAGGGGTGCCCTGTTTGTTCCTTTTTTAAATAGTAATTATTGTAACAAAAATCGCTCAACTACAGTTATTATTATAAAAAATACTCAACTACAGTTGACTTCATTTATAAAGAAAGTGATCATTGACATCCCCCAAACAACGTTGAATTTCTGATGACTGCATGTATGCAATCAACGGTCAGATGGCAAGCAGTGTGATCAAGAAATCAAGCTTTTCATTCGCCCTCGTAATTTGTACAGACCAAAACCGATAACGGCTCCACTCATGTTCAAAATGATATCATCAACATCGAGGCTTCTTTCACTAGGGTATTCAGCAAATTTTCCATCCATCAACGCTGTCATAAATTGAACGGATTCAATACCGCTCGAAACCAGCAAGGCAAGGAGAAGAAACGGTTTGATACGTGCAAAATAGGGATGAATCAAAGGAACAAAGATGCCCAACGGAAGCAACAGAAAGATGTTTCCCCAAATATTCACAGGAGTAATACTTGTTTCCAAAATCGTTTTAAACGGGATTAAATTATAATGGGGAAACACCTGTTCCTCTGGCGGCAGCACTGGTTGGGTCATAAAGCGCCAATAAGGAATATATAAAACCGTATAATACAAAACAAAAAACAAGTAAACATAAAAGCAAGCGTGAATCACCATATTCAACCCAATCCATTGCCGCACTTTGGACACACTCCAGCATACAAACACAAAGATGGGCAATAGATTGAGACAAATATGAATGAACACAATCCAAACCGATATGCCAGGAAAATTTCCATAGACATGATCCCAAGTCTTGAGACAAGCTACCATGACAAAAGGAATAATCGTGATGGTTTTTCGAATCATTTACCGCTTCAGCTCCTTTATTCTTTGCTTGTATTCCCTTTTTAGTTCCTTGTAACCGTCTTCGACTGAAATATTTTTATTTACCTGAATCCGTGATGGATTGACATCGACTTTGACTTTTTTGCTGGTTTTATGGATGTGTGATCCACCATTCCCTTTTTATGTTTAAAACAGATGTCATCTTCACTCTCAGAAATGAAATAAATATCTTTTTTAGGTATATAAACCAAAGAAAAAACAAAAAAGGACAGAGGGTTAGGATGAGTACAGAATTGCGAACAATCGTTCGTTATGCTCCTTCTCTCCATTTTATGTAAATGTTCAGTAGGGGCTCGCTATAGCCACTCCTTCGCGTCAGTTTCATCCAGATCTGTCGTGATCGGCGGACGAGTCGACCTGCCATCGTGATCACCGTCTGAATGATCGTCTTGATGCGGCGGCGTTTCACTTTATGATGTAATGGATGTCTCGGATCGCTTAATAGATCTTGTCCAATCAGGCGAAGAAGGTTGTACACGAATGCTCCCATGACTAACACGAGCGCATTCGTTTTCATCTTCCCTGATGGAAGTCGCTCTAAATCTAAGTCGCTTTTCAGTTCGCTATGAAACTGTTCGCATGTCGCATGATCGTGATACAATGCGAGCACATCACTCATTCGAACATGCTCGTATCCTTCGAGGCGCACCCAGTAGCTTTCGACTTCGTAATCAGGAACGAGCATCAGCTGTCCATTTCGTTCCATCGTTCGTTCCGTCACTTGGGTGACTTGAACGTACGTATACGTGTGTCCATCGATTGCTGCTGTCTGTGGAAGGCATAACTCATACGTTTGTACTCCTTCTGTTTGTCCATCATCGACGCGTCTGCCCTTTTGCGAAGCGATCTGGAACCAAAGCGCTTTCGATTCTCGGCGTAAGTTTCGCTTGATGACAAAGTCCACGTCTTCCTTTAGACATACGTGCACATTCGCTTCCGCATCGTTTCCTGCATCCATGCGGACAAGCAGACGAGACGAGGTCAGCGGACGAGCTCGACGGATAGCGGTAGTTAAAAACGAAGGCATGTTGTCTTGTACATGTTGTTTCCCTGGACGCAGCTCGGCATGAACGATATACCCTTCCTTCCCTGCGTACGCAAACAACGGCGTAAAACCGTCAAATCCTTTATACGTTCGACTCACTCCTTCTTTCTTCGTATCGGAGTTGTCAAATGGGGAAGCATCTATATCAAGGGGAAGCCATGTCGTTTTCCCTTTCGCCCAACAAGGGGACAAGGTAGCGTGTTGTCGAACCAACAGACGCATCGATTCCTCCCAAATGATTGCTTCGGTCATCGGAAGACAAGCGAGCTGATCGAGACGCTGTCGCAACGTTGGGGAGGAAGGCACGTGCTGAATCCCCATCGATGCCGAAAAGATATCGTCCTGACGATACGCTTCGATATGATCGAAATCCGTTTTTCCTGTGGCAAGCAAGCCAATCATCGAGCGAATGACATCGCTATGGGAAATGTGCACATCTCGACGAACCGTTGGGAGCCGAAGGGCGTTTACTCGTTTATCCAGCTTCGTTTGGTGCAGTAAGTAGCCCACGAGAGCAAGCCCAGCACTTGGAGTAATCGCTTCATCTGTCAATACAAACCGAATCGGGAAATCTTTCATCACATTCACCTACTTGATGAAGAATCGTCAACGTCGTTTTCCCTTATCATATCAACGGTTTGCGACCATTGTAAAGATGTTTTGTCACGGATTCAGGATTTAGTATAATAGGAAAATATTCCCTTTCTAGTTCGTGGAAAATAGAGAGTTGTTCCAGAGTCATTGATTCTTTAATATAAGGTCCTTGTTTTCCATAATAAAATACATTTTTTACATCTATTCCTGGATATAAGTTTTCATAGGCACGAATAGTGTCTGAATCATAGTATGCAGGAAAATTTCCACCAAATGTATTTCCCCCATTATAGATTATTGATAAAGCATAGTCCTTTCCCATAGCATATCTTATAACTTCCCAAGCCAAATTCTTTTTCTCAGATTGATTAGATAATGCGATATTATGAACTTCAATACTAGCAACTTCTGGTTTATTACTATAATAAGGAGCTGGATAAATTCTAAATTCGAACTTAGCTGGATTAAATCCTAGTCCTAGATCTGCCCTTGCTTTTTTATACAACCATTGAAGTTCGTGAGGATAAGTGATTCTCATTGCCACTTTACCTGTAAAAAAAGCTCTGTCTTCAGCCATATTACGTACTCCATATTTTTGATGCATTGTTATAAACCATTTAAACCATTTCCCCCAAGACGGATGGTTATAGATCTCTTCCTTCTCCTGAAGTGGAAGCTCAAGTGGAGTGGTTAGAAGTTGAAAGTCCATAAATAATCCTTCTTCTCCTCCAGGACCAAATGAGATAGCATAAATTTTTCTGTTATGTGGATTTAGGTTCTTCCGATTAATTTTTTCAGCTATATATTCCAATTCTCCCCAAGATACTGTTTCTTCTGGAATAGGCACCTTCAAAGTCTTGAAAATGTCAAGATTAACAACTAATAGCTTTGTAGAAAAAGTTGGGGAAAGAAAATAGTAATGTCCATTCCCAGCCTTTTTGGCAATATCTAAAACCGGACTGTATAAATTTTTAACATCTATTCCACTCTGTCCAACCATAAATGTATCCAATTCAGCTAACAGATTTTTTTTAATCAATTTTTCAAAATAAGAGGTTGGCACCCCTGCAATTAAATCAATCTCTTGGTCCTTAAGTTTTTTTTCAATAGCGCTATGTATTTTAGACCAAAGGTGCTTATAATCATGTTTAATAGTATCATCCCAAATATAATCAAGTTGAATTTTGATGCCTTTTGCTTTTTCAAACTCCTTAGCAAACACTTCATACTTATCCCAATCACTTTTTAAGAATATTGCCATTTTTACATGCTCTTCTTGCCTTGAACAAGAAACGAGAAAGAAGGTCGTGAATAATGCTAAGAAAATATAATATACTCTCATATATTTTCTCACTCCCTCTAGCAATGTTCATATATCAAGGTTTCTTGGCGTCTCAGGGGGTGTCAAAAAAATTTTTTCCGACAAAAACCCATACACACATTTTCATTTTTGTTGATATCTAACCGTCTATGGTGCGCTTCGTGTTCGCTTATAGATATTTTGTAGGTTTATATGTATACGTTACACCTTGGATCGCTGCGTTTCTGATGAGTACAAACCCTCCCATGTCTCTGGGCATCCACGCGCCAACATTCCTTCGTTCGGTCTCTTCACCAGGCAGAGGCCGACTAAGATCCTATAGGAACTCAAAGTCGAATATGAAATCGTGTGCCAGCTTCTCCGTGTCATCCACCCGGTTGTTCAGACCGTTCTTTTCACGAAAGGAGGCGGCTCTAGGCTGCCTAGGCTTGGAGTGGAGAAAAGATATCTCGCATCATTCATTCCCCATTAAACGCTTGCTGTTTCACGCAAACCGCGTATAGAACCTTCCATAGCTTTACTGCATAACACCACGATCGATTGCTTCTTACGCAACGGGTTGATGGGGCGTATCATATAGTACTGGTGTGAGGCCCGGAACGCTTCGTTATAAGCAAATCAATGGCATCATCATCCGAAAGAGAAGGGGGCGCAGCCATTTTCGTCCTCGTTTCGAGATTCGCTTCTGTCCTTCCGATTTCCGATAACAGCTCCATGATCGTCGCCTCTCCTAGTCCCGGAATCGTTTAGAGCCATTCGTATTCGACGGTCGTTTGCACAAGGGCCGTCAACTCTTCGGTCAAAGCAGTGATCTCTTGTTCCAATTGGCGATACCGGCGGACGAGCGTGGCGATTTCGATACGAGCCATCGGTTTTCCTTCCGTGATCCCAATCGCATAGTGTGAAACCTCTATCAGCTTTTGAATTTTCGGTTTTTGCGGACATTTGAGTCCTTCTCTTTGACGATACCGCTCCATGAACCCTTCGACCGTCTGATCAGCGATATCTACCGGAAATGGCGTGTTCTCTAATATCGCTAATACCATTTTGCCAAACGACGGGAACACCTGTACAAACTCAGGAAAATAGCGATCGAGCCAATGAATCATTTGATTGTAGATGATATTCCGTTCCTTGAACAGCGACTCTCGAAACGTGCTTCCTGTCCGTAATTCCACTTTCACCTCTTGGAAAATGCGGAGATAGCTAAAGCATCCATCTTTGATTAGTCTGGCGATAACGAGGGCATCTTTGGCATCGTGCTTCGTTTGGTAAGTTGTCGTCGAGCTCTTTCGACCGTTTGACGTGCATCAGGTTGACCATCACCAATGGGATCTTTCCTCGAGGAAATAGGCGAGGTGCAACCAGTTATGCCCGGTCGGTTCCATACCGACGATGATCTCCGTCTTGCCAAATTCTCTTTTGCTTCTTCAATCGACACGTAGAATTGTTCGAATCCAATTCGCGATTGGAACACAGGAAACGGCTTTTTCAGTTCTCTTCCTCGTTCATCCACCATCGCTGCGTAGTGTTTGTGTTTGGCAATATCCATTCCAATTACTAAAATTTGTTCTGTCACTTGTTCAATTTTGCGATTTTGTGTACAATTCATCTCGTAGTCTTCCTTGGTCTGATGTTGGTGTTTGGTGTACCCCTACATTTATATTAAGGGGCTTTTTTCTTTCAAGTCCCTGAAAACCTTTCTAACAGGAATGCTCCTAAAAGAAAGGGACATGATCTCAATTCATAGTAGCTAGTACTTAATCTATCTTTCTAGTCAGAGATCATGCCCCTTTATTTCCAAACTATTCATATAAAACATAGGCTCCGCAAAAGCAAAAAATATTTAATAATAAAACTTTCCAGAGGCTGTTTGAGGAGTACTCTCGTTATATGCATTTCTTAAATACGCTTTCTTTTTCCCATTATAACCATTCAAGTCATTTCCTGTATCAATAGAACCAGCCCCATACTTCCAACTTACTTTTAAAACGGTTCCGTCTGTTGAACGAATTTGATAACCGACTCCGCAAGCACTGTTACTATAATACGGAGCTTGAGTTCCAATAAATCTTGCTTTGCCATCAAGTTCAAATGTTTGTCCGTATCCACCACCAAGATAAACCCCATAATCAAAGTAGTTAGAGGCATAATTGTAAGTAGCAGCATCTACTAGACTTACACTTCCCATTAAGAGTGCGCAACTTAATGCTCCTCCAGCTAAAAACTTTTTGACTTTTTTCATCTTGGATTTCTCCTCCCTTACAAATATTTTTCCTATTCAACCTGATTATACCTCCACTTCCCCCCCTTTCACCGCCAACATGGTGTCGAACCCCGCCATTTTTTTGTCGGATACCGACACGAAATGGCGGACTTCAAAAAGAAAATGCCCTCACCGATCCGGTGAAGGCATTCACAACATATGATGCTCTGGAATGAGCCCTAATTTTTTTGCTTTTTCCACCGCTTCTATTCGGGAAGATACATGCAACTTTATGAAGATGCGTGACAAGCGTCTTTCCACTGTCCGTTGACTAATATGATATTTTTTAGCAATATCTTTATTACATAAGCCGTTGGCAACTTCCATCAGTAACTCTAGCTCGCTATGACCTAGTACAGCTGGTTGTTCGTCCCCTTCCACCTTTTCCTTTACTCCACAACAATATAGCTGATATAGCACGTGTACAGGAATGACTGCTTCATCTCGTAAGGCACAACGAATCGCTGTGACTAATTGCTCGCTTGATGCGGTTTTGCTAACAAAACCGGTAATGCCGAATTCAACGAAATAATTTAAAAAGGGAACAACATCATATCCGGTATAGATGACAATTTTCGCAGTTGGCTGTTTTTCGAGAATTCGTTTACTCAATTCGATACCGCTCATATCCGACATACACCAGTCAAGTAAACATATATCATACGCACGTTGCTCGATCATTTGTTCTGCTTCGCTCGCAGATGTCGTAATGTCTACTTGAAAATCTCCTTCACGTTCAAGCACATTTCTCGTACCTTCGCAAACAAGGAGATGATCGTCGACGATTAAAATGTGAATCATTCCATCAATTTCTCCTTTCCGTACGTTTATAATGGAATGGTTACCGTTATCTCTAATCCAGATCCATGCGATGACGCGATTTTGCATGTTCCACCTAATCCTTGCACACGCTCTTTTATTCCAAATAATCCTAAATTACCATGATGATCATTTAATTTTTCCATCTCTATTCCTACTCCATCGTCCACATAACGAAGTTGAACAGCCTCATCTTGCGCATCGAATACGAGTTGGATCGTTGATGCTTGAGAATGTTTTACGGCGTTGTTTAACAATTCTTGTATGATCCGATACATCGCCAGTTCCTGTTCTTCTCCTAATTTAGCTTGTATGTGAACATTCCACTTTACTTTTATATTCGTACGTAAATGAAATCGGTCAATAAGCTGCGAGATTGCTTGTTTTAGTCCCATCTGACTCAAAAACGGCGGTCTTAATTCATGACATATTTCTCTTGTTACATCAATGATATCGAGGATCTCCTCGTCGATATCGTTTAGCTGTTTTTGTATATCTTCCACGCATAGAGGTTGAACAAGCAAGTTTTCCACTTTTCGTCTTAACAAAATTAAATCTTGAAGCAATGTATCATGCAAATCGATCGCCAGTTTTTTTCTTTCCCTTTCTGACCATTGGAACATCAACCGAGTAAACAAAATCGAATGTTCTTTCTCTTTTAATCGATCTAACTCTTTCAATAGATCCTCCACTTTTAACATGTTTTCGATCGTCATGCTTGTATAATAAACAATGGTAGATAGCCAATCTTTTTGCTCGGTGCGAAATGAAAGAGGATGTTTCTTTTTCCCTACTAGCCATAAAGGTGTTTGACGAAATGAACCGATAAACATGACAAATAAGGAGCGATGTTCCATTACGCGACCGATCGAAAGTGGGGCACCATTTATTTTTTTGACGATATTCGCCCAATATGCTTCATTGTACTCAAAAGGAAGCGGTTCGTCTATGGACTGAATCACCTTTATTTTTTCCACGTCCAAAATTTCTTGCAATTCCTTTTCCAAACAATACATGGCTCCTTCTACTGTACGCTGTTTTTTCAGTTGTTCACTTATGCGATACAAACTCTCTTCATAAAAATGTTTTTGCATACGTAATTTTGTCCGCCATTTGCGGTCTAACCATTCTTTTATGTAAAAAGTAGCAAGGACGATGATGTAAACGATAGAAAATAAAACAACAAGTTCAGCCCATTTGCTAGAGTGATGGATCCATTGATTGTACACAATCATTATAAAAAAAGATGGGAATAATGCGAACAAACCGAGATACTTCAACCGCCCGATGGAAAATGGCAGTTGAAACAGTTGATCTGTTGCCATTAAATAAAAGAAAACGGTCGGTAAGGCGAAAAGAAAGATAACCGTTAATTCCGCTGGCAATATCCATTTTTTCATTACTAGCATAGGAAGACTATAAAAGAAAAGAAACGGGATCGTCGATAAACTAATTGCCAATACAATTCCTTTTATCGTATGTTGCAGTTCATCCCCCCTAAGCTTTCTCCACCCTTTCCCTAGCGAAGTAAAAACAGATGACATGTTGATAAAATATGCGAGCAATAGCGCGTTTGTCTCATCGATGGAATGAAACGGTGCCGTAAGCGAAACAAAAACTAACAAAATATTTAATCCATAAAGAAGAAAGACACTTGTTTTCGCAAACCACACTTTTTTCTCTTTCTCAAAATATTCATAAACAAAATGTAAAAAGACGGTAGGTAAAGCTAAAAATGTACCGTTAAACACTTGTCTTCCAATCGGTTCATATTTTGCTGATAGGCTGGCGCTCACATAACAAAGCCCCATCAACAATAACAAATAAATAAGCACAGTCGCTGATTTACCATGCGGTCGCAACTGAAGCAAAAAAATGCTAAAACGGATGGTAAATAAAAAGAAGACCGTCGGTAAAAGGATGTAATATACCCATTGTGCAACCCCATGCGACTTCATATCCACTCTCAAATAAATGTTTTCAGCGCAGATTTATACGCATCATCTACATCTAGTTTTTCGATTTCTTGCAAAGCCTTTTCCTTGTAAATCTGGCTCATCACTTTTGCATAGTAAAACGCTCCTTCCTGTTCCATTTGCTGAAGCGCTTTTTCTTTTTGGACATACATCCTATCGTAGTCTATATCGTTGTTGAAATACTGCTTCCATAAGTTATCGTTCTTGCTTTCTAGCATATACAAAATCGGAAGCGACTTTTTCTTTGCTTGAATATCAGCTTTTTTATCCCAGTTGTATAGCGCATCAAGATCATTGTCGATTTGTGCTGCAATACCGATGTAGCGAGCATATGTTTCAAGCGTTGCGATGTCCTCTTTTCCTGCTAATAATGCTCCGATTACACAAGCCATCGCAACAAGAGAGCCTGATTTTTTCTCTACCATTTTTATATATTCTGCTTCTGTTTGTACGTCACACGCCACATCGAGCTGTTGTCCGTGTACACTTTGCAACAAGCAAGACGTAACATATGACAGTGCCTTTAATTTTTTATTACTAGGAATCGGTACATTCGCAATCGCTTGCTGGCCAAGCAGCAAGAACCCGATCGCAATATGAAGAGGAATAGCTGTATCCTCGAAACGATCTTGATCGACTACATCATCAAGTAAATCGCCAGCAAGCACGATCAATTCAATAGCCGCTGCGATATATGTTGAGTGATTTCCTTGTGTCGAAAACAAGTCATAATGCAAGTAAGCCAACCGTCCAAACAACAAATCGCTCTCTTTCATATGTTGCTCGATTGCCATCAACATGTGTGCTTTCAGTTGCGGTTCCGACATAAATTGTTCCACGATTTCCTTTATTTTTTTCGCTATTTTTTCTTTTTCACTCATCCTATCGCACCTTACACAAATATTTACAAATAGGGAATGTTCGACAAGTTCAATAAAATTCCTTCCTGAAAAATAAAAAGACTTGTCGAAGATTGTGACAAGTCTTTTGCTTTGCTATCACTTACTACCCAATAGAACGATTAGCATTGCAATAAAACTCTATACTTGTTGAAATCGTATATGTTGCACCATTATAGGAATATTTTCCTGACACAGTAATGACATATGTGCGCCCACTGTCAATTAATTCCACACTATATCCTGTCTGTGTCCACGTCCCACTGCCGGATGCTTTTGAGGAAATCGATTTAACTCCCGAAAACAGTTGCCTTTTATGAACATCACTATACTGAGTTTCAAAAGTTCCTGTCACATACAAAGTTTGAACTGTTTGTCCAACTTGGATCGTGGTTGTTTTCGTCTTTGATGCAATCGATTGAGGAGTAACCGCCCCCGATTCTTTTATCCCTTTTTGATTCGAAGTTGCCAATGAATCTTTTCCTATGCCAAATAAAATTCCTCCAACAAGCATTACCGCTACTGCTATGTTTACAAATTGACGAATCATCTTAAAAATTCTTCCTTTCGTTTTAATAGTTTGATTATACTTCACTTTTTTTCCATTCTTCACCGCCAACTTATGTTGGAACCCCGCCTTCTTTTGGCGGTGTGCACGCCAATTTTGGCTGACTAGATAAAAAACGCCCCCACCCATCCGACAAGGACATAAAAACCCCCATCCAATGCCCGTGCATCAGATGGGGGTTTCGTTTTACCCACGCAATGTAGCGCCGAATTGTTGTTCGACCGCTTTGATGACTTGTTCGTGAACGTTTGTGACTTCTTCGTCCGTCAATGTCCGCTCTGGGTCATAGTAACGGAGCGAGAAGGCGATCGATTTTTTGCCTTCTGGAAGGCGATCGCCTTTGTAAACGTCGAAAATCGATACGTCTTTCAACAGTTCACCGCCTGCTTCAATAATTGCTCGCTCGAGGTCACCTGCTACAATATGCTCGTCAACGACAAGAGCAATGTCCCGCGTAATGGATGGGAAGCGTGGAATCGCTGTATAGCGAATGTCATCTACTTCCTCTTTTAATAACGCTTCAAGATCTAGCTCAAATACATATGTTTCTTTTAAATCAAATTGTTTTTGCACGTTCGGATGTAGCTGACCGACAAAACCGATTGTCTTATGATCTAATAAAATTTCTGCTGTACGCCCTGGATGAAGGTGCTCGCGTTTTGCTTGCTTGTATGCAATGCGGTTCTCTAATCCTAGCAACGCAAACAAGCCATCTACAATGCCTTTGACAACATAAAAATCAACTGCTTTTTTCTCTCCTTGCCATAAATGAGCGTGCCATACACCTGTCAAAACGCCTGCGAGACGCTCTTTTTCGCTCGGCAGTTCATGTTCACCGTTAGCTAAGTATACCGAGCCGATTTCGTATAATGCTACGTTTTCGACTTGGCGGGCGCGGTTATAGCTTGCTGCTTCCAATAAGTGCGGCACTAAGCTTTGGCGCAAGACGCTGCGCTCTTCGCTCATCGGAAGAGCAAGACGGATCGGTTGCGCCGTTTCAAGCGCAAACATCGTCGCTTTTGCTTCGTTTGTGAGCGAGTACGTAATCGCTTGGAATAATCCCGCATCTTCTACATAACGGCGCACGTGGCGACGCTTTGCTTGATATGGTGTGAGTTTCCCTGGCTTTGCTTCCCCGATCGGCAATGTCGCTGGCAAATGGTCGTATCCGTATAAACGCGCTACTTCTTCGATGATGTCTTCTTCAATTGTAATATCTGCACGACGTGACGGAATAGTAATCATAAACGTGCCGTCATGTTCCGTAAATGTAAATTGCAAGTTCGTTAAAATGCCTGCGACTTCTTCTTTCGTAATTGTTGTGCCAAGCACGCGATTGATACGATCTAACGTAATCGTAACGACGACTTCTTTTTTTGTCAGTGTGTTGACTTCCACAACGCCGCCAACGACTTCTCCGCCAGCATATTCCGCCATCAACGCCGCTGCACGATCAAGCGCTTCTTTCGTGCGCGCAGGATCAATGCCTTTTTCAAACCGTGTGCTCGACTCACTGCGCAATCCATGATCTTTGACCGCTTGGCGAATCGTCGCTCCGTTAAAATATGCTGCTTCAATAAATACGTTTACTGTTTCATCACATACTTCCGAATTGGCACCGCCCATCACACCAGCTAAAGCGACAGGCTCTTTCCCGTTCGTAATGACAAGATGATCTTCTGTCAACGTGCGCTCTACATCATCAAGCGTCACGATTGTTTCACCGGCTTTTGCACGGCGAACGACAATTTCGTTTGAGCCGAGGCGATCGTAGTCAAACGCATGAAGCGGCTGACCGTATTCAAGTAAAATGTAGTTCGTAATATCGACGACATTGTTGTGCGGTCGAATGCCAGCCGCCATTAAACGCGCTTGCATCCAAAGCGGCGATGGGCCAATTTTTACGTTTTTCACGATGCGCCCTGCATATAAAGGATTATCTTCTTGTGCATCGACGCGAACAGAAATATAATCATGAACATTTTCATTGTTTTCGTGAAGTTCGATGGTCGGAAGCTTCACGCTTCTTCCTAAAATCGCTGCCACTTCATAAGCGACGCCAATCATGCTTAAACAATCGGCACGGTTTGGTGTTAAACTAAGTTCTAACACTTCGTCATCCAAGTAAAGGAGTTGTAGCGCATCCGCTCCGACCGGTGCATCGCTTGGGAAAACGAAAATGCCGTCGGCGTATTCTTTCGGCACTAATTTTGACTCCACGCCAAGCTCTTGCAACGAACAAATCATGCCGTTCGATTCTTCACCGCGCAGTTTTGCGCGTTTAATTTTAAAGTTGCCAGGCAATACGGCACCAACTTTAGCAACGGCAACCTTTTGTCCTTTTGCGACGTTCGGTGCCCCGCAAATAATTTGCACTGGCTCCCCTTCCCCGATATCGACTAAACATTTGCTTAATTTATCAGCGTTCGGATGTTGTTCGCGCTCAATTACATGTCCGATGACAACACCTTGTATTCCTTTATTGCGCACCTCAACGCTTTCTACTTCAATCCCTGCTTTCGTAATGCGGTCGGCTAATTGTTTTGCCGTAATGCCTGTTAAATCCACATATTCCTGTAGCCATTTATATGAAACGAACATCGCCAACCCCTCCTTTTACACCCGACGAAATTGTTGCAAGAAACGAAGATCGTTTTGGTAAAAATGGCGAATATCATCAATGCCATATTTGAGCATTGCGATACGCTCTGGACCCATACCAAACGCAAAGCCTGTATATTTTTTCGAATCAAATCCTGCCATTTCAAGTACGTTCGGATGGACCATCCCTGCCCCTAAAATTTCAATCCAACCTGTTCCTTTACATACGTTACAGCCGTGCCCGCCGCAATTAAAACATGATACGTCGACTTCAACAGACGGTTCGGTAAATGGGAAGAAGCTTGGTCGGAAGCGAATGTCGCGATCTTCGCCAAACATTTTGCGGGCAAATTCACGCAACGTTCCTTTTAAGTCGCTCATGCGAATGTTTTCGTCCACCACGAGCCCTTCAATTTGCGTAAATTGATGGGAATGCGTTGCATCGTCGTTGTCACGGCGGTACACTTTTCCCGGACAAATGATTTTTACCGGACCGCGCCCTTGATGTTTTTCCATTGTGCGCGCTTGCACCGGAGACGTATGTGTACGTAATAAAATTTCCTCTGTAATATAAAATGAATCTTGCATATCGCGCGCCGGATGACCTTTTGGCAAATTGAGCGCTTCAAAGTTGTAGTAATCTTGCTCTACTTCTGGACCTTCAGCAATCGTATATCCCATGCCGATAAACAAATCTTCAATTTCTTCAATAACGAGCGTGAGCGGATGATGATTGCCGCGTCTGATCGGGCGACCCGGAAGTGTCACATCAATCGCTTCAGATGCCAATTTTTTCTCTACTTCTTCTTGTTCAAGCGTTGCTTGCTTTGCTTCAAGTGCTGTTTGAATCGCTTCGCGCACGTCGTTGACAAGCGCTCCCATGAGCGGGCGCTCTTCAGGCGACAATGCCCCCATCCCGCGCAGCACTTCTGTAATGGGGCTTTTTTTTCCAAGATACGCCACACGTACGTCATTGAGCGCTTTTAAATCGTTTGCTTGTTCAATTTTTTCAAGCGCTTCTTGTTGAAGCTGTTGTAACCGCTCCTTCATATGGAAATCCCTCCTTGTTATGTATAAAAAATAAAAAACTCGCCCCTTAAGTAAGGGACGAGTGCACTCGCGGTACCACCCTTGTTAGCTATGTCGTTCGCATAGCTCACTTCATTCAGATAACGGTTTACACCGGAACGCCTTTACATTTTGCATGCGCAAAATGGTCCAAGCGCCAACTCCCGAGGTGAATTCACTTGCTTCCACCATAAAAACGCTCGCAGTCTATGGCGTTTTCTCCCTGAATGGCGATCGGCAAGCTACTCTTCTCGATCATCGTTTTTTGTATGATGAAATTCTTCATTTATTATAAGCAAATGGGGAATAACGTGCAAGGTTGCGTTTATTTTTGTTTGAGTCAAGACTTTGTGGGAGATTTTTTTCTCGACCGATTTTTTTGGTTATATATGGTTTTATAAAATCGTTATATGTAAGCGCTTTTACTTACTCTCATCCTGTAGGTATGTGCGTTTTCTCTCGTTTTAAAAACCTTTCAATGCTTGCAATGCCTCGTAAATCGGTGTCCCTGAAGATTGGCGAAGGTATGGGATGTTATCTCGTACCACTTCTGTCATTTGCGTTTGCACGCGCTTCAGTGCCTTTTTCACGATCGTTTCTCGTTTCGTTTCTTCTCGTTCTTCCGCGCCATACATCACTCCATCGCGTGTCCGAATGAGTAACGTATCTTTTATCGCGACGATCGCTCGCAACATCGCTTCAATCCCTGCATCCCTCCAACTTCGACCGTTTTTACTTCGTTTCGCAAACACATGCATCGTTCCTTCCGCACTCCCCATCGCCCTCATGTTTGTCGTGTCAATCCCTTTTTCCTTCAACCATACGCGATAGTCACGTAAACATCCTGGTATCTCCTCGATTCGACGAACAAGCGCCTCGAGTTGCTTTTCCTTCTCCTCATGTTCTAACGTACCGATGGCACTTGTGAGTTCTCGTAACACACCTTCTTCATCCCATGATGCTAACTTCTTTCGAATCACCCGATATCTCGCATGACCTCGGAACAATTGACGAATCTCTCTTGCCACATGGAACCGATCAAGCTGAAAGTACCCCCTGTCCCCGAAATATTCTCGACACGCTGTAATCCATGGGGCTCCATCTCCATTGATGACCACCCAATCCTCAAACGGATCATAGCTGTATTCCTTCATCAGAAAATTCTCTACAGCTTCCCAAATCGGTTCATTCGTTTGATGAACCATATACCGTCGATTCACTAAGGATACGCGTTTCCCGTTTTTCTCCCATCCTTGGTGAATCGTGATGATCTTTTCTTCTTTTCCTTTGATGCGGCTTCGTTGACGTTTCACGTACAACCCGTCTGCTTCGATAAAAAACACGCGCCCTTTTTTCTCCATCGCACGGTGCCCTTCCACCTCTGCCTCGATGATGGACTGGCGAATCGTTTCGTGACTCATACATGCATACCCCACCAGCTTTTCAAGCGACTGCGCAGCCTGTCGATACGAAGAACCCGTCACGGCGAGATGAATCGCTGTCTCCTCTAATAGCGGACTCACTCCATGCGCCCCATCGAACTGGAGAAAGACATCGAGTAAAGACGTATACACCTTTTTTTCACGGTCAAAGTAGTAGTTTCGCTTCACTTCCACCTCTCCAAATAGCGTTTGGAGTCGGATCGTCCGCTTATCTTTGAGCGCATATCGTTTCTTGTCCCGCTGTTCTGCCAATGTGCGGTCGATCTCCTCCAACACCTGTTGAAGGAGATGACCATATTGTTTTTGCATATGTCTAAATAAAGACTGTTCGATCTCTTTTAATGTCAAGCCGTTTGTGATATAATCCTGCATGGGCTCCACTCCTTTCTTTGGTTGTATTTTTTTTCGCACTTACTACCTTACCAGGAGGAGAGCCCGTTTTTCATCTATTTTGCTTACATATCTGACAGGTTCCTTATTATACCAAATCAGGAACCTGTCTTTTTTTCTCCCACAAACATTTTACTCATACTTTATTTTTTCTGTAAATGGTAAAGTAAAATCCCTGTTGCAACGGCTACGTTTAACGATTCTGCCTTCCCATAAATCGGCACATATAAGTTGGCAGTTGTTTGCTGTAGCCACTTATCGTTCACACCGCTTCCTTCGTTTCCAACGATTAATGCAAACGATGACGAAGGAGATACAGATCGATAGTCTACTCCGTTTTGAAGCGATGTTCCATAAATCGGAATATGCCTGTTTTGAAAATGGGCGATCCATTGTCCAATATCTCCTTTTATCACAGGGAAATGAAACAACGAACCTTGTGTTGCACGAATCACTTTTGCGTTATATATATCGACGCTTCCTTCTCCGACGACAACAGCGTCTATTCCAGCAGCATCTGCCGTGCGAATGATCGTCCCTACATTCCCAGGATCTTGTACGGCGTCAATGAACAATGCCGTTTGTATATCATCCACGTTCCAATGCATTTGTTTACATACCGCTGCAATGCCTTGCGGTGTTTCTGTGTCGCTTATCGCTTTTATCACTTCATCGGTCACGATCGTCATCGGAATATGAGAAATATTCCAACTAGCTGGGATGACCGCATGCTCCGCAACAATCAGTTCTTCGATATGAACACCACTTTTGACCGCCTCTTCTACTAAATGAAATCCTTCAATGAGAAACAGCCCGGTTTTGTCGCGTCCTTTTTTCGTTAAAAGCTTTTTCCATTGCTTCACTCGTTCATTTTTTGGCGATTCAATTCGTTTCACTCGTTTTTCCCCCAATGTTTCGCAATAAATTCATCGCGTCCAGATGCCGCACGGTCTTCTTTATAATGTTTCGGATTTTTCTTATGGTAATTTTGATGATAGTCTTCTGCTGGATAAAACGTTGTCGCTGGTAAAATTTCTGTTACAATCGGCTTGGAAAAACGACCGCTTTCTTCTAATTGTTTTTTCGATTGCTCCGCTAATGTTTTTTGTCTTTCGTTATGATAAAAAATCGCTGTTCGATATTGTGGACCACGGTCGTGAAATTGCCCCCCGTCATCCGTTGGATCAATTTGACACCAATACAACTCCAACAATTTTTCGTACGGAAATACATCGGGATCAAACGTAATTTGTACCGCTTCATAATGTCCTGTCGTTCCTGTTTTCACTTGTTCATACGTCGGATGTTCGACATGTCCACCTGTGTATCCAGAAACGATGCCGTAAATCCCATCAAGTTCTTCAAACGGCGTAACCATGCACCAAAAACACCCACCAGCAAATGTTGCTTTTTCCATTTTTCTCTCTCCTCTTTTATGAATAGTAGTTATCATTATAGCAAAAACTACTTACGCAATACATAAAGAATGGAGTGAGTCAAATGGACTTTAACTTACGTGGTGCCGTCATGGCAAACGTTGCAAACAGCTCAAAAGACCAGCTTCAACATACGATCGTTGATGCGATTCAACAAGGTGAAGAAAAATATTTACCTGGTCTTGGTGTCTTATTCGAAGCACTATGGAATCACGCGACAGAAGAACAAAAACAATCGATGCTTGAAACATTAGAAAAAGCAGTAAAAAAATAGCCTTCGCATTGAAGGCTATTTTTATCGTAAAATAAAACGTTCCATGATGTTAATAGGACACACGAAACGTATATTTTGTTGTCGATGAATACAATTGTCCTGCCTGCAATATACAAGACGGAAAATGAGGATGATGAACCGCATCTGGCAACGCTTGTGTCTCTAAACAAATGCCTAAATACTTTCGAGATTGTAGACCATTCATTTTTTCACCATGAGGGATTTGGTTCCCAGTATATACGACGACACCAACTTCATCCGTTTCAACAACTAATGTTCGCCCACTTTCACGGTCAAATAAGACAATTTCTTCATCATGATGAGTATTTAAAATAAATGGATGGTCATATCCTTGTCCGACTAAACGAATTTGCGGATCAGTTGACTCAATGACTTCTCTCAACTTTTTCCCTTGACGTAAATCAAAAGGTGTACCTGTCACATCTTTTATTTCCCCAGTCGGGATAAATTCATGATCTAACGGTAAAAAACGGTCACTTTTCATTTTTAGTTCGTGTTGCAAAATATCTTTTTTTACGTTACCGCTCAAATTAAAGTACGTATGATTCGTTAATGTAAACGGCGTATCTTCATCAGAAATGGCTTGATAAGAAATAATTAGTTCGTTTTCATTGTTTAATGTATATGTGACTTGCACATCGACGTTCCCAGGATATCCTTCTTCCCCATCAACACTCCGATGTGAAAAACAGACACCAACTTCTTCTTTTTTCGAAAATCCTGCTGCTTGCCAAATGATGTGATGAAACCCTTTCTTTCCACCGTGCAGATGGTTTCCATTTTCATTTGCATATAATCTATACGTTTTTCCATTTAACTCAAAACAACTATTTTTTATTCTCCCGGCTACCCTTCCGATGACAGCTCCTAAATACGGACGGTTTGTCAAATACGAAGAAAAGTCATCAAACGCTAAGACAACATTTTCATATTTTCCATTTTTATCAGGCACAAGTATACTTGTAATGATGCACCCGTAGTTTAAACAAGTAACTTCCATTCCATGATCATTTGCAAGCGTAAATGCGATGATCGGTTGACCATTTATTTTTGTTCGTTGTTCTTGTACAAGCTTCATGCGCTTTTTCTCCTTTTCGTTCATATCATAAAAGAAATAGCCTTCGCCAAAGCGGAAGCTATTTCTTTACCGTATAGATACAACTACTTTCCCTCACAACAAGTTTTGTTGGAACAACAATTTTTTTCGGTATTTCTCTTTTCGTTTGAATTTGTTCAACAAGCAATTCAACGGCCGTCTCGCCCATAAATTCCGTATAAACTTGCACAGTCGATAACGGTGGTTGAACAAATTTCGATGTAGGAAGATCGTTAAAGCCTACGATGGCCACTTCATTTGGCACATCCATTCCAGCTTCATGTAGCGCCCGCAACGCTCCAATCGCCATCGAATCGCTTGCGATAAAAAACGCAGTTGGACGATTTGGTAGCTGAAGTGCTTGTTTCATTAACATATATCCATCTTCAGCAATAAAACGTCCGGTGAATACATACTCTGGAATGAACATGCCGCGCAAATATAAATATTCATAAAATGTACGTTCACGCTCATCTTGAACTAGTTGACCATCACCAACATATTCGCGCCCCCCAATATAACCGATATGCTTATGACCGAGATCCATCAAATATTGAAGAACACGAACAGTTGCTTTCCGAAAATCAACAACGACAGAATCAAAGCGATCTTCATCGGGAGAGTAGTCAACAAAAACAATATGTTTTGTGACTGACATGAATAAGTCAATATTTTGTTTCCCAAACTTCCCAACAGCAATAATTCCATCTAAGCCTGTTAACCATTCTGATTCATACGAACCATCTTTCTTAAACAACTTGACGAGCTCAATTTGGCGATGAAAACATTCCTTTTCTACACCGAGACGGATTGCCATATAATATGGATCGTCAAGCTCTTGAGATTCCGAGTACCAGTTGACAACGCCAAAACGAAGCCGTTCTTTCGCGCTCATTTGATTGCGTTCCCTAGGCGTTTTATAGTTAAGCTCTTGGGCAATTTCAAAAATGCGCTTTCTCGTTTCATCCGATACAGATAACGTCGTATCATAATTTAATACACGCGATACAGTGGCAACGGACACCCCTGCCTTCTCTGCGATTTCTTTCAATGTAGCCATTGATGCAACCCCTTTATTATGCTAAATTTTAACGATTTGACTATCATACGGTTTGAGGGTCAAATTGTGAAACCTTTTTTCTTGATCTGTATGGTTTAAGATGAACATGTACTCACCATCATCACATACACGTCGATACACTTCAACACCTTCGTCGCTTTCTACATGCCATATGTGATGTTTTTGCACAATTTCCTTTGCAAGGTCATTCAGCACATCGTCATCTATGCCCCCACCAATATAATAAACGTTCCCATCACCATATTCATTTTCAGTTATCGCTGCGAGCGGATAAAATTTTTTGTAACTATTCACTCCGATAGTAGTATGTAAAGAAGCGCAACACAAATAGGGCATCCCCGTAATAGAAAATGCCCTAAGTGGTAGAAAGAACGCGATCAAGCGTGTCACCCGTCAACAGAAGACATAACGAATCCCACACGTTTTTTTCGTGTTTCGTCAGTGTGGAAACGATGCTTCTTGTGATACAAAAAGACTGGGCGAATGTTTCTACGCGAAACGTACCCGAAATGTTCTCTTTGACTTTAACCATGCGAAGATCGCGTTCGGCTTGGTTGTTGTCAAAGGGAACATGTACTTCACGTAAGAAACGCAACGCTTCTTCCTTTCGTTTCTGAAGCCGTCGAACAAAAGCGAGTGCTTTTTTCGGAAGAGGTGTCATCGTTTCCAATCGATGTTGTGCTCTTTCTAGGATGCGATCATACACTCGTTCCCACCGTCTCGCTTCTTCTTCGGAAAGTGCACCGTGATGGGCTTCGACGGCTTGCTTGGCGGCTAACAGAAACGTGGTCATGCGCATCGCCCACGTATGCCCTTGTTCGATGAATCCTTTTAACTCACGCAAATGGTGGGCATGACAAAGGGCATGGGTGGCATGTGTGTATTTCGGATACGTACCGAACCCATCGTGCATCATCGTCCCTTTGTATTGTGGAAGAATCCCGATCTCATCCGTTGCTTTCTTTCCACGAGAAGCGTGAGAAGCCAAGTATGTATATCTCGATGTACACGCGACATGCACCCATGCGAGTTTCCCATTGATGCGCAAACTCGTTTCATCGACATGCAGGATGTTGGATTCAAGTAAGGCGTCTTCGATGATGTCCATATTTGATTCCAGCGCTTCGCGTCCTCGTTTCACCATATTGGCAAGGGTTCCTGTACTAATCGAGTGTTGATATAACGCTTCGATTGTATCACTTAAACGCTTGTACGGGATCAATTGGATATGATGTAAATAAACAACGAGCGCAGTAAGGCGTGGACCGTATTGCACATGATTCGTGACATGGGATGGGAATTCGGCTTGTTGCACGCATCGACAATGCGGACACGATTTCACTTCACGTTCATGTTGTGTCACCTCGATCGCCACAGGAGGGACATCAAACACTTGACGGATATCGACTTTGAACGGTTTGACGTCACGCAAAGAAACCCCACATCCTTGACACGTATGCACACGGTGGACGACACGATGATGTGGATGTTCCACTTGACGGAGCGTCGTTCCTTGATGTCCTTCTTGTCCGCCTGGCTTGTTGCCAGATGGTTGACGAGAAGAACGTGTGTTGGCAAAACGGTCAGAAGATGGGGGCAAATGGCTATTGGAGCTGTTTTTTTTCGTGCGTGCTTCCAGCTCTTGAACACGGTACTTCAGTTGTTCATTTTCTTTGCGTAGCTGTTTGTTTTCTTTCAACAGTTGCTCAATGACTTGTTGTTGGTGAGTAATGAGCTGCTTTTGTTGTTGGACTTTGCTGATTAAGCTTTCAACTGTAAATACAGCTTGTTGTACCGTCAACATGCGATTCACCTCCTTGTCTATCAATATTCACATCATAGACAGGAAAAGCAAAAAATATTCAGCTCACTTTATGATGTGGCTGAATAGTTACAATTTTTTTATGAAGTCGATCTGTTTCTCAAAATTCTTTTGTCGATCCGGATTGCCTTTCGCCAATGTGTAGGTCGGCCGTGTCCACGACAGCCCTTTGCGGTGCAGGAGTTTTCGCAACGCTTCGCGGGAAATGCAAACACCGAAGTGCTTTTCGACATAGGATTGCAGGAGTTTGGTGTTCCACGCCGAAGCGACGTCCCAGCCCAGTTCTACGGGAGTGGTGGTCAACACAAGCTGTTTGATCTCTTCCTGCTGTTCTTCGGTGAGAAACGGCTCCCGCCCGGGGGCGAAATCCCGATGAAGCAGGAGCTCCAGACCGCCTTCATTGAACAGCGACACATAATGGGAAACGGTTTGTCGGCACACGTTGACCATGGAGGCCACCTCTTTGCCCAAATAGCCTTCCATGACCAGGCGAACCGCCATCACCCGTTGGCGAAGAAGGGTGTTTTTGATTTTCCGTTCCTGTTTGCGAAGTGTCCGAGGTGTCCATCCGTGATCGTTGGTGATGCACAAACGCTTCATGAATGATCCTGCTCCTTTTCCATTGGTTTCCTTAGGAACAGGATCATCGGAGTGTGCACGAGTAATTTAAGAAGATTAGTTTTTAATGAACACATATTGTTAGGGCAATTTTTATTTTTCAAGATAAACGAAAACGCTAAGATGAGAAGTTTACATCATGATGCTGTTGTCGCTAAACTTTATGAATCATAAACTCAAATTCCATGTCTTGATCTGCCTTTATGACGTATTCATCGTGAACTGGGGCGCCCCAGCTGTCGTCCCCGCCAACTCCCATTTGTCGACCTGCTACCGTGACAACCGTATAATGAATATTGGGCAGCTCGTAATGATGATTGGCATGTTCAAGTTCAAAAGCTGTGTATGGCGAAAAGTTGCATTCCAACGGTTCAGTTATAGAAGAAATTTTTATTCCCTGTCCATTGTTGTTCGTTAAGCTTACTTTACGAACACCTGTTCTGTTTCCTGATTCCTGCGGTTTGAGATAGCGCGATACATTGTCAGATACTTGATTTCTAAAAATTCCAAGTCTTGCCCCCTTTGAGCGGTCGACATAGTTTTCTTCGGGCCCCATTGCATACCACTCGAGTTGATTATAATCGGCTGGAACCTTGAATGATACCGCAAAAATCGGCATTGACGGAAGATTCTCGACTCCATGATAGACCGCCTTCACGCGAATGCTGCCATCAGCATAAACGGTATAACCAATTTTCACTTCCAATTCAGGGTGAATGGAAAATTTGTAGGTAAAGGTGACATTTACTTGGGCCGCTTCCTCTTTCACATCGACTTTTACACATTTACGTGCCAAACTCGCCGCATACCAAAGCCCCGAATAGAAGTCTTGCAAAAAACCTCGGTCATTATCAGTCGTGGCCCTCCAAAACAATGGTGCAGGAGGGACCGCAATCATCTCCTTGCCTGCATAATTCATTGAAACTAGGCTTCCTGCCTGTTTGGAAAACATGATCGTAAAATCTTTGCCGTGCACCCCAATGTTGACATCACCATGGACAACTTTTAACTTTCCGCTAGGAACAACGAATTCCTTGGAACCAATCTGGAATACAAACTGGCCGAATGCCACCTCATAACCAGCATCAGCCCAAAGTGTTTTTTCTTTCAATTTAAATGATGCATGAATGCAATATTCACCTGCATCTGCCATCATCCCAAGGGGCCAGTCGAACTCGACTCTTTTCTCTTCCTGCGGTGCTACCGATACATTCAGCTTGCTTCGATACAACTCTCTCCCTTCAAGGAATAGGACGTATTCTAAATCATATTCACTTGTGTCAGTGAAAAGACTTTCATTTCTAATATTAACACCGTATTGATCCGGTGAAAGCTTAAAGTTTTGGTAAAGATATTTTACTTCCTGCATCTTCGGTGACAACTCCCGGTTGGCATAGACAATTCCGTTCGCGCAGAAACCGTAATCGGTTGGACGGTCGCCAAAGTCCCCTCCATATGCCAAAAATTCTTTTCCATAACGATCTTTTTTCACAAGGGCTTGATCAATGAAATCCCAAATAAAACCACCTTGATACATCGGATACTTTTGTTCCAAATCCGTATATTTGTACATCCCGCCGAGCGAGTTCCCCATTGCATGCATATATTCGCAGCTGATATACGGTTTATCCGGATTTTCTGTTAAATACTTTTCAATTTCATGAGGCTTTGCGTACATACGACTTTCTATGTCGCTTATATCATTGTACTCGCGGGCGTAGAATACTCCTTCATAATGGACAAGACGGCTCGGATCGACTGACCGAAAATAGTTGGCGACGTTTAACAGAACTTCCCCAGCATACGATTCATTTCCACATGACCAAATCAGGATGGAAGGATGGTTCTTATCCCTTTCAAACATTGAAATCGCCCGGTCCATAACAATGTCTTGCCATTCTCGATTGTTCCCCGGAACATTCCATGTGGGGTCGACACGGCCCATTTTTTGCCACGTTCCGTGCGTTTCCAAATTCATTTCATCAATGACATAGATGCCGTATTCATCGCACAGTTCATACCAATAGCTTTGATTCGGATAGTGTGACGTACGGACTGCGTTAATGTTATGACGCTTCAACGTTTTAATATCCCATAGCATATCTTCCTTTGTGATCGCCCGGCCTCTTCGGCAATGAAATTCATGTCGGTTAACGCCTTTAAATACAATCCGTTTTCCGTTAAGGTGCATAACTTTATTGATGATCTCGAATCTTCGAAAACCGACCTTCTGTGGAACAACCTCTACCAATTGGCCAAACTCGTTAAAAATCTGAATATATAGCTTATACAAATACGGTTTCTCCGCGCTCCATAATTCCGGTTCATCGACCGCAATGGAAAATGTCCCCTTTTCGCCATGAAGCTCTCCGTCTTTTTTGGCGACAAGGTCGCCTTTCGCATCATACAGTTCAGCGATAAACCTAGAGCCGGCAGGTACCGGAGACAAAAAGGTAAGGTCCGCCGTTAACATGCCTCTCGTATAGGACGAATCCAATTCGGCGCGAACATGTAAATCATAGACATGAATATCTGGCACTGTATAAAGGTATACATCGCGAAAGATTCCAGAAAAACGCCAGAAATCCTGATCCTCAAGCCAACTTCCGGTGCTGTACTGGTAAACCTCAACCGCGAGCTTATTCTCTCCATCCTTTATAAAAGGTGTAAGTTCAAATTCTGCCGGCGTGAAAGAGTCCTCACTATACCCAACAAACTGCCCGTTCAACCAAACATAAAACGCTGACTCTACTCCTTGAAAAGAAATATACACCGGTTTATCTTTCATGCTTTTAGGGAGATTAAAAATTTTTATATAGCTTCCTACTGGATTATAATCCATAGGAACTTCTGGAGGATGAACATCGCAATGACCATCCCACGGATACATTACATTTACATACTGGGGAGTTCCATAACCTTGCAACTGAATATGTCCTGGTACGGAAATATCACTCCAGTTTGAGCAGTCAAAATCGAGCTGATAAAATTCCGCCGGTCGGCTAGCTGGATTGACTGCATAGTGAAACTTCCAATTCCCATTCAACTCATAGCGCATCGACATGGAAACTCCACTTTTTGCTTCTTCCAACGTCTCATAATAAATATGGTCCGAATGGGCAGGTAGTCGATTAACACCGAACACACGAGGATCTGAAAGCCATTCTAATGTGGGGGTTGTTAATGTTTTTTTCATTATTTCCACACTCCTTACTCATCATTTTACTGAACCGAGCATCCCAGCAACGAAGTGCTTTTGCATGAAAAAGAAGATTAGCGCCGTCGGCAAGGTAGCGATCACAACAGCGGTCATGATCATTCCAAAATCCGGATAATGACTCGATCCGAGATTTGATATAAGCAATGGCACCGTCTGGTTCTCCGGGGACTGTAATATGACAAGTGGCCATAAATAGCCGTTCCAGCTCGACATAAATGTAATAATGGCCGCGGCTGCATAGGTTGTTTTCATGGTAGGGACATACAGCCTGAAGAAGATCCCCCATTCAGACAATCCATCAATTCGGCCCGCTTCAATAATTTCCTTCGGGAACATTTTCGTGTTTTGGCGGAAGAAAAAAATCAGAAATGCCGTTGTGACTGTCGGCAAAATAACGGCCGTCATTGTATCAATACCGATGCTTGGAAATATTTGTGATATTGTCCCAAACATTCTAAACAACGGGACCATTAAAGCAGCAAAAGGTATCATCATTGAAAGCAACAAGAAATTAAATACAAAATCTTTTGTTTTGCTTTTAAAAATTTCAAATCCGTAACCAGCCAAAGAGGAGACCAACAATGCAAGTAAAGTTGTTACAATCGCGATTTTTGCCGAATTCATTAATGCATTGACCAGATTAGTGCTATCAAGCAGGTTGCGGAAGTTTTCCATAAAGTGACTACCTGGCAATAACCGCCCTTTCGTCACTTCTACTGATTTATTCGTTGCACTAACAACCATCCACAAAAATGGAAACACAGAAACAATAGATGCAATGGTTAAAACAGTATAGTTGAATACGTTTTTAAGATTACTCATTTTTATCACCTGCCACTTTAAACTGAATAATAGAAAAGAATACAATCATAATCACAATCGCATACGAAACTGTTGCCGCATAACCGAAATCAGGAGTATATTTAAATGAAAGATTGTAGATATATTGAGAAATCGTCATCGTTGCATTTCCCGGTCCCCCTTGCGTAATGTTCACTACTTCATCGAACAGCTGGAGCGTACCGATTGTTGAAGTGATTGACGTAAACAAAATCACAGGCTTTAACAATGGAATCGTAATTTTAAAAAACTGCTGAACTGGCGAAGCACCATCAATTTTAGCGGCTTCATAAATGGATTGATCAATATTTTGTAGAGCAGATAAGTAAAAAATCATATTATATCCTGCCCATCTCCACGTAAGAGCAATAATAATGGTCACTTTAGCCCAAAAAGGATCACCTAGCCAGTTGATTGGCTCAGATATAAGGGAAAATTTCGTCAACATAACGTTGATCAATCCATCTTCGCTAAACAAATATTTAAATATGACAGAATACGCAACTAGGGAAGTGACACATGGTAAAAAGATTGCTGTTCGGAACAATCCTCTCAGCTTTAATTTCGGATTATTCAATAGTACGGCTAAGAATAAAGCGACAATAATCATAATCGGAACTTGAATAATAAGGTATATCACTGTATTTTTTACAGTTGTTAAAAAGGTAGGATCGTTAAATAGACGAGCATAATTTTTCAGTCCAACAAAAGTTAGATTCGCACCCGAACCTGATTGTAACGAAAGAATCAATGCCTGAACCATTGGATAGAAATAAAATACGCAAATCATAATAGTAGCCAATATCACAAAAGACCATCCAACTATTGTGCTCTTAATACGGTGTTTCCGATTAATATTTCGACCTGTTTTAATCGTCAAATCTATATTCATCTTATCTCAACTCCCTATCACTATTGATAACAAAAAATCCATGAACAAACTTTTACTCTCCTTCCGCGCATGAAAATAACAACTCAAGGCGCACCTCTTCACTGAAAAGCCCCGAACCACTCCGCCTCCTACGGAATGGTGCTAGTATAAAAACCAGACAGGACGGCGGAATCCCGAGGCTTAATTCATAAAACAATTGATAGATGTTCTGTATATTTATTTAACTTGTTGTTCTGCCTGTTTTTGTGCATCTTCCAACACTTTATCAAGATCTTTGCCTTTTAAGTAATCTTGCAACGCAACTGCTAAAATATCTTCGATCACATACGTATGTGCACCATAGTTTACTTGAGGAATTTCTGTCATCCATTTGGAGAAATCAGCTGTTACTTTTTGACCTCCAAAAAACTCATCTGCAGCCTTATAGGCCTCACTATTAGCAGCTGGTTTGTATGTGCCAATTGCACCAATTTCTTTGTTTAGCGCTTCATAAAACTCAACATTTGATCCAAACGTTTTAGCTAGAAATTCTGCCGCCTTTTCTTTTCCAGGAATGTTAAGTACATACCAAGAACTTCCACCTAGGTTCGTAGCATTAACAGAGTTAGGAATGCCCGATTGTTTCGGAAAAGGCACAACAGCCCACTTACCAGCCTGAGAAGCTTCGGCTTTAACAGAAGCTGTAATCCAGTTTCCTGTCGGGATCGATGCAACTGCTCCACTATTAAAAGAGGAAATAAATTGACCCCAGTCAGAAACAGGTTTCGATATCCCTGCGTTTACAATTTCTTTGTAAGTTTTAAATGCTTCCTTCAGCGGCTCATTGTCTGCCAAATTCAGGGTTACTCCGTCTTCTTTCACATACCATGAACCACTACTTTGAATCATCTCACGAATAATCCCCAGATCTTTAGGATCGAGTGCAAGCATATATTTACCCGTTGCTTGTTTTACCTTTTTCCCAATTTCAATATATTTGTTCCAGTCCAATCCTTGTAAATCATCAACAGTATATCCCGCTTTTTGCAAATAATCTGTTCTCACATATAACCCAGCAACCCCTGTATCAAACGGAAGCCCATAATGTTTACCATTTAAGCTAGTAGAAGCAAGTTTATATTCAGCAAAATCTTCCGCTTTGAAATATTTTGATAGGTCATAGAATGCATCAGGATACGCTTTAAGGAAGCTCTGTGCACTATAGTCTTCAATTAATACGATATTTGGCAAGCCTTTTGTTGTGCCAGAACTTAAACTTGTATTAAGCTTTTGAACGACATCCTTTTGAGCATTTTCAATAATTTTCAATTTAAAATTAGGATTCTCTTTCTTATAAAACTCTTCTGCAATTTTCATTGCTTTTACGTTAAAGTTTGGATCCCACGTCCACACTGTTATTTCATTCGTACTTTTTGTGCTATCTGCAGCTCCACCGTTTTTCGTTTTTGAAGAACAAGCAGTTAATAGAAGAATACTTACTAAAAATAGTGTCAAAATCTTTTTCAAAGAAAATCCCTCCTGTTTTTTTAATTCTTATGAACTTTTGGTGAAAAAGGAGTCTAATTAAGAATATACAGCCGAAAAACATACATTTTTCAGTTGTTGTCTTAATGAAATGAGCCTTTTCACTAAGTGCGTAAGATCCAATGTTTATAGACATTATCATCTTACGCATATTATGTTGCCAACTGTCGGAACGAGACTTCTCTAAACCTTCACGGCTTCATCATGCTCTCTTAACACTGCTACATCAACCCCTTGAATCCTCAATTCACCTCCTCGAAAACATTTTCCATCAATATCGCATGTTGACGGTACAAACAGTTCCAAATAGCCATTTGCCCCCATCTTCTGACCGTTTTCACACCCATTCTTCGAATATCTTCTTCAATCATTTCTTTTGGCCAGTGTTCTGGATAATAGTCTACACCGATATACATCTTTTTTCCCCATCTTTATTCATTTCGTTCCTGAAGGTGTTGAATAAAGCGATGAAACGCTCGCTTTCCTTCTTCCGTCCGCTTAAACACTCCCGCATGTTCGAGTACTTGTTCAAATCGTTTTCCTACTTCTTCTTTTAATAATTCATGTACATCATCAAAAACATAGTGTCTTTCCATTATGTCTTGCACCCATTCCCAATGTTTCAATAATGCCGGCTCCCATTGTTCTTTCGGTGTTTTGTTTGTCATATATATCGCTACACTCTCTAATTCATCCGCTAATCGACTAGGCAATACCGCTAATCCCATGACTTCAATTAATCCAATATTTTCTTTTTTAATATGATGGAGCTCCTCATGTGGATGAAAAATACCGTATGGATGTTGCGCTGATGTGCGATTGTTTCTTAACACAATGTCCATCTCGTACAACTCCCCACGTCGACGAGCAATTGGCGTGACTGTATTGTGCGGCACATCGTTTGTTTGTGCATATATATCCACTTGAGGATCGCTATATTTTTTCCATTCTTTATAAATCAAATCACTCACTTGTAATACATCATTCTTTGCTCCACGTATACGTATAACTGACATCGGCCAACGAACAATGCTCATTTGTACGTGAGGATAAGCTGGCAATGTAAACGAAAAATCAGATGGAGCTTTTTCAATCGCAAACGTATATTTTCCACCTTGAAAATGATCGTGCGATAAAATAGATCCTCCTACAATTGGTAAATCAGCATTAGAGCCGATAAAATAATGTGGAAATTGATCGACAAAATCAAGCAACCGCTCAAACGTTTTTCTTTCCATTTTCATCGGCACATGTTTATCGCGTAATACGATGCAATGTTCATCATAATAAACGTAAGGGGAATATTGGAAAAACCAACGTTCACCGCATAAATGAAGTGGGATGATGCGATGATTCGCTCGTGCAGGATGACGAATCGTTCCTGCATACCCTTCATTTTCAATACATAATAAGCAAGTAGGATAACGTTGTTCTTTTACATCCTTCATGCGCGCAATGTCCCGTGGATCTTTCTCGGGTTTGGATAAGTTAATCGTGATATCCATATCCCCATATTTCGTACGCGCTTTCCATCGTCTATTTTTCATCACTCGGTCTACGCGAATGTAATTGGATGCTTGACTAAGCTCATAAAACCAAGTTGTTGCTTCTTGCTTATTGCGTTTATATTTCTCGTAAAACGTTTGAATGATCGTTGATGGACGCGCTACAAAACAATTCATAATCTCTGTATCAAATAAATCGCGATCAGTAACTGTCTTTCCAACAAGCCGTCCATGTTCTTCAGCCCAATGGATCATCCGTTGTAAGATGGAAACAAGTGGGCGATCCGAGGAAGGCATCACGTCAACTTGTTGCCATTCGTCTAATTTCAACAACGCTAATATTCGATTGCGTGTATAAATGACATCTTCTCGTTCAATTAAACGATGATGTAGCGCATATTGAATAAGCGCTTCAATTTCTTCATAAATGTTTACCATCGCTTACACCTCTTCATATCCGTTCGGATTCGCTTGATGCCACTCCCATGCTGAAGCAACAATTTCTTCAATCGTTGTGTATAACGGTTTCCAGCCAAGTTCACGTTTTGCTTTTTCCGATGAAGCAACTAAACGCGCAGGATCTCCAGGTCGTCTCGGCACAACTTTTTCAGGAATCGGATGTCCCGTCACGCGTCGTGCAGCCTCAATGACTTCTTTTACAGAAAAACCGTTGCCATTTCCTAAATTGTATATGTTGCTTTCCCCACCGTTTCTTAGTTTTTCTACCGCTAATAGATGAGCATCGACTAAATCTAGCACATGAATGTAGTCACGAATGCACGTGCCATCAGGCGTGTCGTAATCATCTCCAAAAATATGGATCTCTTCTCGTTTCCGTAGCGGCACTTGCAAAATAAGTGGAATTAAATGGGTCTCCGGACGATGATCTTCACCAAGCATCGTTCCATACGCTCCAGCAACATTAAAATATCGTAAAGAAATGTAACGAATACCGTGTGCAACGTTCACCCATTTCATCATTTTTTCCATCGCTAGTTTTGTTTCTCCATACGGACTTTCAGGGTTTGTTTCATCTGTTTCTTGAATCGGAATTTGTTTTGGTTCCCCATACACCGCAGCCGTTGAGGAGAAAACAATTTGTTTGACGCCATATTCATTCATCACATCAAGCAACACTTCTGTTCCATAAACGTTGTTGTTGTAATAAGCTAACGGCTGTTTCACACTTTCACCAACAAGGGAGTTGGCTGCAAAATGAATAACCGTATCGATCTCATGCTTTTTAAATACGCTACTCAAAAAGTCGCGATGCCGAATATCACCTTCATAAAATATCGCCTCTGGATGAACAGCTTTTCGATGTCCTGTTTGTAAATTATCCACGACAGCAACTCTTTCTCCTTTTTCGATTAAACGATACACTGCATGACTTCCAATGTATCCAGCCCCACCGCAAACGAGAATCATCGTATGCTCTCTCCTTCTTTTGTAAGCTGTTTTGCCCCATCGCCAATTTTAGCTACATAAAAACTTGGGGCATAACCAATCTCCATTTCATACATTTGACCGACTTGCTCAATAAACGATGGAATATGATCGTCCTTTACAATATTTACAGTACAACCACCAAAGCCTGCCCCCGTCATACGTGCTCCTATTGTACCTTCATGTTTCCATGCCGCTTCAACAAGCGTATCTAACTCTTTTCCCGTCACTTCATAATCATCACGCAATGATTCATGTGATTGACGCATCAATTGTCCAAACGTATATAAATCACCTTGTTGTAAAGCGAAAGCCGCTTGCTTTGTCCGCTCATTCTCTGAAACGACATGTCGCACCCTTTTTTGTTCGATCGGAGACAATACATGTGCATATTGATTAAACTGTTCCATCGTCATATCTCCAAGCGAGTTGATGCGTACATATTGTTGTAATTTCGTCAACGCCTGCTCGCATGTCGCACGTCGCTCGTTATATGCTGAATCAGCTAATCCCCTCTTTTTATTCGTATTGGCAATGACGATCGAGCAATCTTCCAAAGACAGGGGCAAATATTCGTATTGAAGCGTTTGGCAATCGAGCAGTAGCGCATGACCTGCTTTTCCCATTCCAACCGCAAATTGATCCATAATGCCACAATTAACACCGATATATTCGTTTTCTACTTGTTGGCTAATCTTCACTAATTCCAACATCTCGATATTTAATTCAAACAAATAGTTCAACATGACAGCCGTAACGAGCTCAATCGACGCGGACGAAGACAAGCCTGCCCCATTCGGAATATTGCCATAGTATAAGACGTCAATCCCATTTTGTGCATCTCTCGGCATAAGTGCTCGAATGATTCCCTTTGGATAATTCGCCCATCCATGACGTTCGTCATATGCAAGTTCATCTTTTGTCACAGAGACAATTCCATCTTCATGAAAGTTTTTTGAATAGAGCCGAATCATCCCATCATCATTCAACCGAGCGACCGCATACGTCCCCATATGCAGCGAACACGGGAGAACGTATCCTCCGTTATAATCTGTATGTTCCCCAATTAAATTAACACGGCCGGGGGCGAAGAAGACAGATGATCTTCCATATCCCCCTTGAAATGCTTTTATATATTCATTTTTTAAATGTTCAATCATTCTAGATCACCACTTTTGCTTAAATTTATTTTAATACTAGTTACCTAAATAATCAGAAATTAAATAACCTTTTCTTATTCATTGTTATCTCCCCCTAGAACTAAGTTTTATTTTAGTAAGCGCTTACTTCTGTTAATAAAATTTTAGTAAATTATTTAACTTAGGTCAATAAAAATTTTTTGAAAAAAAGTAAAAAGTCGACCCTATTCGAGTCGACTTCTCTTCTCTTAATCAAACGTAATTTCTTTCACTTTTCCTTCATCGAGACGCTTAATGACTTCGACTAGTAGTTTTACTGTTTGTTCGTAGTCATCGCGGTGAAGAAGGGCAGCGTGAGAGTGAATGTAGCGCGTTGGGATGGAAATGGTGAGCGCTGGAACGCCGCGCATCGTCATATGGATCGCACCAGCGTCTGTTCCGCCGCCTGGCATCGCGTCAAAACGGTATGGAATGTTCATTTCTTCTGCGACACTAATGACAAATTCACGCAATCCTTTATGAGAAACGAGCGTTGCATCGTATAAAACGATATGCGGTCCACCTCCGAGTTTTCCCATCGCATCTTTTTCTGATACACCTGGTGTATCACCAGCAATGCCAACATCAACCGCAAACGCAATATCTGGTTCGATCGCAAAAGCAGATGTTCGCGCACCGCGCAAGCCTACTTCTTCTTGCACGGTTCCGACGCCATACACGACGTTTGGATGCTCCACATCTTTTAATTGTTTCAACACATCAATAGCAACTGCGCAACCGATGCGGTTATCCCATGCTTTCGCAAGCAACATTTTTTCATTGTTCATGACCGTAAATTCAAAATATGGTACAATCGCATCGCCAGGGCGCACTCCCCACTCGATCGCTTCGTCACGGCTCGAAGCTCCGATGTCAATAAACATATCTTTTATTTCAACAGGCTTTCTTCTTGCTTCTACAGGTAAAATGTGTGGCGGTTTTGAACCGATGACACCTGTGATGTCGCCTTTTTGCGTCACGATCGTCACACGTTGAGCGAGCATGACTTGGCTCCACCAGCCGCCAAGCGGTTGGAAACGAATAAAGCCTTTTTCATCAATTTGCGTCACCATAAAACCAACTTCATCTAAATGACCCGCAATCATCACTTTTGGTCCGTTTTCTTTTCCTACTTTTTTCGCAATTAAACTTCCGAGGCGGTCCGTCGTCACTTCATCCGCATACGGAGCGATATACGATCTCATCACTTCACGTACTTCCCGTTCATTTCCTGGAACGCCTTTTGCATCCGTTAACGCCTTCAACATCGTTAACGTTTCATCGAGCTTTTTCACATCTGTCACTCCTCTCTATGTACAACATTCATTATACTAAACATCTCGATAGTTGTTAATAATTGTGATTTTGTCGTTCATGATTTACTTCGTTTTTCGCGATGTACGCACGTTCAATTTGCTGGGCAGTAAAAGAGAGAGCATGAGCAAGCTGAGCGTACGCATACACTAGTTGATTGTATGCTTCTTCATTTAGCTGTCCACGAAACGCGTGAACCGCCTCAAATACGCGTAAAAATTGATCAACAAGCGGTCGGCTTTCTTGTACGTTTGGCCATTGTACACCCTCATGTAAAGAAAGGTCGAGCCCGAGCGATAAAATAAAGTGAAGACCGTCGACATATTCTTCTAAAATCGTTTCATCTGCTGCTTTCGGTTTTGAGCTCCAAAACTTGAAGCAACGTGTTTCATTCGCAAGTTCCCCGATTTCAACAAGAAGAGCTAACAACTTGCGCTCGACTAAACGTTCACCACGCAATCCGCGCTCCGTCTCAATTCGTTCGTCCAATTGCCGCTGCATATCGAATAATTTTCTTATATCCATTTTTTCTCCCCCTCTTATAAAAAATGACCATCCCCTCAAGGGAGAATGGTCATTTCCTTTATTACTTGTTTAAATTTTCTTTTGCGATGTTTGCAAGTTGTGTGAATGCCGCTGCATCGTTTACTGCTAAATCAGCAAGCATTTTGCGGTTTACTTCGATACCTGCAAGTTTTAATCCGTGCATTAAACGGCTGTAAGAAAGACCGTTCATGCGCGCTGCTGCGTTAATGCGCGTAATCCAAAGTTTACGGAAGTCGCGTTTACGTTGACGACGATCGCGATACGCGTACATTAACGATTTCATCACTTGTTGGTTTGCAACTTTATATAAACGATGTTTCGAACCGAAATATCCTTTTGCTAGTTTAAGAATTTTTTTACGACGTCTGCGTGTGACTGTACCGCCTTTTACACGTGGCATAACATTTCCCTCCTAAAATTATTTTACGTTATCTAACAATTGACGAATACGTTTGAAATCGCCTTTTGATACAAGCGTTGCTTTACGAAGTTTACGCTTTTGTTTTTGTGTTTTGTTAGCGAATAAGTGGCTAGTGAATGCGTGTGAACGTTTTAATTGACCAGTTCCTGTCTTTTTGAAACGCTTCGCTGAGCCTTTGTGAGTTTTCATTTTTGGCATAAGGTGTTCCTCCCTTTTGTTATTTGTCGTTTTTCGGTGCTAGCACTAAAAACATACTGCGGCCATCCATTTTTGGAGCCGTCTCAACCGTACCAATATCCGCACATGCTTCAGCAAATCGATCAAGCACGCGCTGACCAATTTCTTTATGCGTAATCGCACGTCCTTTAAAGCGAATCGTCGCTTTCACTTTATCTCCTTTTTCAAGGAACTTCCGCGCGTTGCGCAATTTCGTGTTGAAGTCATGTTCTTCGATCGTTGGGCTTAAACGAACTTCTTTTACGTTAATCACTTTTTGCTTTTTACGCGCTTCTTTTTCCTTCTTTTGTTGCTCGAAGCGGAACTTGCCATAATCCATAATGCGGCATACTGGCGGTTTCGCATTTGGTGCAACCATCACTAAGTCTAAATTTAAACGCGCTGCAATTTCTAACGCTTCTTGTTTCGTTTTGATCCCAAGTTGCTCTCCATTTGGATCGACTAAACGAACTTCACGTGCCCGAATGTTCTCATTAATAATAAAATCTTTGCTAATAACTAGCCACCTCCACGGTTTTTTCAAACTTGTTTGTTAAAGCAGAACGCACACAACAAAAAACGTGTGGGTACAATACACCCACACGTCTCACTCACAACATTTGTTTTGTCATGAACCTGTTAACAGCCCTACGGCGTCGATCAGGTGAGAAGCGGGTGCTTCTGCTTGTTTCCAAACAAGTATTTACTTTTACTTTAACATATATACCATAAACGAAAACGCATTGTCAACTGATGTCAATTCATCACAACAAGTAAAACTATAACAAACATGAAGAGAAAATGCAACTATTTTCGTACTTCTTTTGTGATGAAATCAACAAACGCATCAAGCGGCATCGTTTCACTTTTTTGTTCACCGTATTTTCGTACGTTCACTGCTCGTTCGTTTACTTCATTATCACCTACAACAAGCATGTACGGAATTTTTTGCATTTGTGCTTCACGAATTTTATAGCCGATTTTTTCTTCACGCTCATCGACTTCGACACGCAAGCCTGCTGATTGTAACGCATGTTTCACTTCATACGCATAATCCATATGAACGGATGGAGCGACCGGAATGACTTGTACTTGCACTGGTGCTAGCCATGTTGGGAACGCTCCTTTGTACTCTTCAATTAGAAAGGCAACGAAGCGTTCCATCGTCGATACAACACCACGATGAATAACGACTGGGCGATGCGGTTTTCCATCTTCACCGATATATGTTAAATCAAAACGTTCCGGCAACAAGAAGTCAAGCTGAACAGTCGATAACGTCTCGTCTTTTCCTAGCGCCGTACGCACTTGAACATCTAACTTTGGACCGTAAAACGCCGCTTCACCTTCCGCTTCGTAATAGTCAAGCCCAAGCTCGTCCATCGCCTCTTTTAACATGCTTTGTGCTTTTTCCCACATCGCATCGTCGTCATAATATTTTTCTTTATCTTGCGGATCGCGATACGATAGACGGAATGAATAGTCTGTTAAACCAAAGTCTTTATATACGTCTAAAATTAAATTAACGACACGCTTAAACTCATCTTTAATTTGATCTGGGCGCACGAAAATATGTGCATCATTCAATGTCATGCCGCGCACACGTTGCAAGCCTGTAAGCGCACCAGACATTTCGTAACGATGCATCGTGCCGAGTTCTGCGATGCGAATTGGCAGTTCGCGATAGCTATGAATTTTATGTTTATATACCATCATATGATGTGGACAGTTCATTGGGCGTAATACGAGCTGCTCATTATCCATCTCCATCGGTGGGAACATGCCATCCTTATAATGATCCCAATGGCCAGACGTTTTATATAATTCCACGCTACCAAGCACCGGTGTATATACGTGCTGATAACCGAGGGATAGCTCTTTATCGACGATGTAACGTTCAATTGTTCGGCGAATCGTCGCACCTTTTGGAAGCCAAAGTGGCAATCCTTGTCCAACTTTTTGTGATGTCATAAATAAATCAAGTTCTTTTCCTAGCTTGCGATGATCGCGCTCTTTTGCTTCTTGTAAAAGACGTAAATATTCGTCTAAGTCTTCTTTTTTGAAAAAGGCTGTGCCGTAAATGCGTTGCAACATTTTGTTTTTACTGTCGCCACGCCAATACGCACCTGCCACGCTTAACAGTTTAAACTCTTTAATTTTTCCTGTTGACGGCACGTGCACACCGCGACAAAGATCGAAAAATTCCCCTTGCTCGTAAATGGAGACAACTTCTCCTTCTGGAATGTCATGAATGAGTTCAATTTTTAACGGATCGCCAATTTCTTCATAGCGACGAATCGCTTCTTCACGACTTACTTCTTTTCGAACGATGTCTAAGTTTTCTTTTACGATTTTTTTCATTTCTTGTTCAATTTTCGGTAAGTCTTCCGCTGTAATTGGGACATCGACATCAATATCGTAGTAAAAGCCGTTTTCGATGACAGGGCCAACGCCAAGTTTTACATTTTTATATAGTCGTTTCACCGCTTGCGCCATTAAGTGCGCTGTGCTATGACGCAAAATATCAAGCGCCTCTGGCATATCTTGTGTAATAATTGAAATGGCACCATCTTCTTCAATCGGTGTGCGTAAATCGATCATGCGCTCATTTAGCTTTCCTGCAATCGCTTTTTTCTTCAGTCCTGGGCTAATGGAAGCCGCAATGTCTTCCGTTGTCACTCCTTTCGGAAACTCCTTTACTGCTCCATCTGGAAATGTAATTTTTACTACATCCGCCAAAGCTATTCACTCCTTTTTTAAAAATAAAAAAACCCGTCCCAAAAACGAGGGACGAGTTGGTTTCGTGGTTCCACCCTTCTTCCCGTCTATACAAACGCAAAACGAATGTATAAACGGCTTCATTTCGATAACGGCGCAAACCGTCAGCAATTACTAAACGGGTAATCGTCCCATTGTTCACTGCTGAAGTTTAGAGGTGGTAAGTGCATTTTTCGTGTTAGGAAGGTTTCAGCCTATGCCTTCCCTCTCTGTGAACCGTAAAAATACACCCGTGTCCTCATCATCACTTTTGACCTTATTCATTATGTATGTCATTATAAGCATATTTTTTTGGAAAATCAAGAGGTGGTCGTAGCTCAATTCGCTCTTGGAATACGTTTTGAATCGTTTGAATCATCCCTACATCTGTGACATCTGTATACATATATATTTTTTCCGGTGCTATCGACACGAGTGGTGCTAATACAGATGTATCAATGTACATCGGCTGACTCACCATGAGACGACGATCAATAAACTGCTTTAATTGTTGAGAAGATAAGTGAAAAAAGCAATCGTCGAAAAATTGAAACGTATCATTTTCATATACTAAATGAAGGACGTTCATTTGTGGCTGTCGTGATGAAACAATTTCGCGCAGCAATTGCACGAACGCTTGATATTCTTGTTCTAGTTTGTATTCATCAATCGCTAATTCAACATAATGCATAAGCCGATCATAATATGGCTTTAAACGAAAAGTCATAAGCGACTCAAATGAAAATACGCCTTCATGTAAACATTCATGTAGAGATTTAGCAATAAGTTGTTCGCGCGGCGTACTCATTTTTTTTCCGAGACGATAGTCGTACCTTTCCCCGTCAATAAACGAGTAAGTAAGCTGTAAAATTTGTTGTTGTTCTTCTTCATTTTCATAAAAAAACGTGCGTGAAATAATTGATAAAATCCAACGTGCTTCAAACGCTCGAATGATACATGAAGTAAAAATCGGAATAAACAATGCGCGCATGTGCGCAACATCTTGTTCATGAAAGAAAATAGTAATCGTCTTGTCATCGTAAAGCAATTTCCCATACGGTTGTGGTGCTTTACTTAATTCAGCAAATAGTCGTTGCGCATCTTGTCCATCTTGAAATACGATATAAATCAACGGTGCCCCCCCTTTTCCAAAAACATGCTTGTTTTATATATATGGGGAACACCGAACGTTTATCACATTTCGATTCGTCGATTTTTTCCTTTCATTTCGATCGGAGTAGCTAAATAGACAATTCGCTCAATCATTCGCGCCGCTTTCACTTGTTCTTCTTCACCGCGCTGCGAATGGGCGAGATGATGAGTAAGACGTTTTAAGTCAAAATTGGATGTAAAACATGTTGGTAAATGCTCAAGCATGCGATATTGTAAAATCGGCCCGAGCACCTCATCGCGCCACCAACTTGACATAAGTTCTGCCCCTAAATCATCGAGCATAAGCACAGGGACTTGTTTTGCATATTCAATCGTATCTTGAAACGCATCCGTTTGAAGAGATGATTTTAATGAACGAACAAATTCCGGCACGTACACAAGAAATGAAGCAATATGTCTTTGAGCTAATTCATTCGCCATCGCTGCTAACAAGTATGTTTTTCCTACTCCAAATGACCCATATAAATATAACCCTTTTATTCGTTTACCTACTTCATACGTCGATGCAAATGTATTCGCAAGTTCGATCGCTTCAATACGTCCAAGATCGTCCGTTTCTAACTTATCAAATGATGCTTGTAACATATCACGCGGGATAAACAAACTACGAATGAGCGACTGTTGTTTTTTTCGTTCATCTTCTTGCACTTTGCGAGCACAGCGCTCGTATTGCACATCAATGTTTTTCCCTTGCCAAATTAAATGTGGTGTATAACCTTTCAGCAAATTAGGACACTGTTCTAAACTTGAACAACGCTCACAATGTTTACTTTGTTGTACAAACTCATACAATTTGCCAAGATGGCGATTTAACATCGCATCTGTCACATCATGACCACGTAAAAACGATTGAACGTGTGGATCGTTTAAAATATCGCGTTTCATCGCCTCATATCGTTCTTTAAAATCATGGCGATTCAACAAATGATGGATTGTTTCCCGAATTGGTTTCATCGTTTATCCCCTAACTTTTCGGCTTTTTCAACCGTTCTTCCAACTCGCGCCTTTTTTGTTCTAATTCTTCTTCCGTTTTCGCTTGTTTCCGCTCAAATTGTGAGTAATCTGTTTGGAGCCAATCTGGCAACAATTCGGTACGAATCGGCTTTTTAGAGCCTTTTTGTTCTTTTTCTTTCATAAATGTTTCATATTCACGCGCTTCTTTTTTCGCTAATTCCATCGCTTGCTTCACTGTCCGCACTTTTTTCCGAGCCCATGAACTTGCAATTTTTTCAACATATTTTTTCGGAAGCTTCATATCTGTACGCAACATAACGTAATAAATAAGTACATTCATGACGCCTGGTGGCAGTTTTTGCTTAAACATCATTTCTTCAATTAGCTGCAAATCCGCTAACGCCGGTTCAGCTCCACCAGAAAAGTCCATAAGCAACTGTCTCGGTGAAACGGTTTCGAGCTGTTTCATTAAATATTCTTCTTCGTTTTTTGGCTCGACATGCGCCATCGTCCGCTCCGCTAACGGTTGCACGCGATCATATAGCCGCGGAAGCGCCTCACCACGTTCAAATTGATACCATTCTTGCGCCGCTTTTCTTAATGATTCGATATCAATTTGTTCTGCGGGATCGATGACGCTCATCACAATTTTTTGCATGTCAAGCGGGCCAATGCCATATAAAAAAGCTAGCTTTTTGATCGCATCTTTCACTTTTGCAGTAATCGCACGACGTGGGACGAGATGATGAGACAGTCCTGCATAAAATGCGTCAAAATCAAATATATCATCTTGCATCGTATACATCGCTTGTTCTTTTCCTATATACTGATGCCCGTCTTGGAGCGTTACTTCTTGCTTCGCTTCGTCGCCTAACTTATGAATCATTTTTTCAGGCTGGATCGATGAAAATACATCGTGAAATGAGCGCGTCACAGGTACAAAAGAAGTGCGATCGATAGCACGATCAGAAAAAAACTTTTTCAACTTTTGAAATTTCGTTTTTCCTACACGATCATATAAAAATACATTTAACACACCATCAGTGAAAAATTGTTCTGGTGTAAGGGGAAGGCGAAGCTCGTAAATAAATACGCGTTCATCATCTGCATTCGTTCGCTTCATATACGTATTTAACAACCCGATTCCCTCAAGTTTTAAACGTTCAGCGTATATCGTTGGCAAACTGCATTGCATAATTGCCATTAAACTATGGTGTGTCGTCTCTTCACTCCATAAGCGTGTTTGCTCAAGTTCGCTCCATAACGTCATATATAAACTATACGCTTGCGCACCAATTAACGGTTGATATAACAGTGTCAATACTTTCCGATCTAGTTCACTTAAAACACCATTGGCGTGGACAATATATCGGTCGACCGCAATTAATTCTTTCCAACTATATTCCATATTATCGACCTTCTTCATATGAAAAAGAGCATATTATGCCCTTTCTCCTTGTTCTTTTTTTATTAGTTCTTTTAATTCCTCGATAAAGACGTTTAAATCTTTAAACTGGCGGTATACAGAAGCAAAACGAACATAAGCGACTTCGTCAATTTTGGACAATCGTTCCATCACCATTTCACCGATCGTTTCGCTTTTCACCTCATTCATGCCGCTATTGCGTAATTCCCGCTCAATTTGCCGCGTTACTTCTTCTAATTGTTCAAGGGCAACCGGACGCTTTTCGCACGCTTTAATAAGACCACGCAAAATTTTTTCACGGCTAAATTCTTCTCGTGTTCCTTCTTTTTTGACAACAATAAGCGGCGATTCTTCCACTTTCTCAAACGTTGTAAAGCGAAAATGACAACGTTCACATTCACGACGGCGACGAATAGAACGCCCTTCATCAACAGGACGCGAGTCGAGCACACGCGTTCCGTTGTGGTGACACGACGGGCATTTCATATATATCAGCTCCCTAGCAGTAATTTTACTTTTATAGTAGACAAAAAAAGGACGATGTACAACTACTTCTCTCCATATATTCCCGACCCGATGTATGTTAATCGTTTCGCTAATTCGTCATACAAGCGGATGATGAGCTGGCGACTAAATCCGAAATCAACAGGAAGCCATGTTGTTTCCGTTGTCACTGAAAAGTCAATTGCTGTTTCAAACGGTCGAACAGAAATAACCGTCACGACGATAAACGCTTTTTTTCCTTTCGTTAGCGATACGCTCATTTCTCCTCGTTCTTCTGATATCGCTACAATACGACACCCATCCATCTGTTCAAACATTTCTTTCACTACTTGTAATGCAGTGGATTGTGTCGTTTTGTAATAACGGCTTTTTAGCTGTTCATCCGAATGACGTTCAGATGTTTCATTATGATTTGTTAGTATATGCTTCCATTTCACTGTTCGTCTCCTCACTTTTCAATGAATGATAAAAAAGAGGTGCAGAATCTACACCTCTTTTTCTCTTACACTTTATTATAAAGCTTTTGCTTGTTTAATTTCAATTGGACCCATACCACGAGGCAATTCAATTGTTTCACGCGTTTGCGCACCTAATGCTTCAGCGATGTAATCCGCCGCAACCGTTGGATCTAAATCACCACATGTGTACACATCAATGCTAGCATAGCCATGCTCAGGAAAACTATGGATAGTTAAATGTGATTCAGAAATGATTACAACACCGCTAACGCCTTGTGGTGCAAATTTATGAAACGCAACTTCACGAATTTCAGCACCAGACTTTAACGCTGCATCAACAAATGTTTTCTCAATAAACTCCATGTCATTTAACTTATCAAAATCGCATCCCCAAAGTTCTGAGATAACGTGACGACCCATTGTATCCATGATCGTATCCCCCTTTTATAAATTTTGAAAAAAATAAACGATGAATTTCTTTTGCTTTCTGGAATGTATAACTACCACGGGGGAAAGTTAGTCCAAAGAGGTCCTAACCCTTTAAGTAGTCACATTACCACGCGTTCAAGAAGTTCACGAAACATAGTATACTTCGTTTATATATTTTTTTCAATATCGTTTTTTATTTTTTTATCAAACGGGCAGAAAAATAACGCTGGGAACCCCAGCGTTATACATTCGCAACCGCTTCATTTTTTAACAATTGTTCCGCAACTAGTTTTGTTAAATCAACAACCCGACATGAATAGCCCCATTCGTTATCATACCATGCTAACACTTTTACTTTCCGATTTTCGATCACCATTGTCGATAACCCATCAACAATCGCAGAATGTGGATTTGTATTAAAATCAATGGATACAAGCGGTTCCATCGTCACGTCTAAAATGCCTTTTAACTCCCCGCGAGCTGCTTGCATAAATGCTTCATTCACTTCATCGACTGTCACATCTTTTTTCACATCGACAACGACGTCAACAAGTGAAACGTTTGGCGTCGGAACGCGCAACGCCATGCCGTGCATTTTTCCTTTTAAATGTGGCAATACAAGTGCTAAGGCTTTAGCCGCACCTGTTGTTGTCGGGATGATCGATTGTGCACACGAACGTGCTCGACGTAAATCTTTATGTGGATTATCGATGTTTTTTTGATCGTTTGTGTAGGCATGAACAGTTGTCATAAGTCCATTTTCGATACCAAACGCTTCATCAAGCACTTTCACAACAGGTGCTAAACAGTTTGTTGTGCATGAAGCGTTTGAAATGATGACGTGCTCTGGAGAAAGCATATGTTCATTGACTCCCATTACAATCGTCACATCTTCATCTTTTCCTGGTGCAGTTAAAATGACGCGCTTTGCTCCCGCTTCGACGTGCATCATCGCCTTTTCTTTTGCGTTAAACTTTCCCGTTGCTTCGATAACGATATCGATTTGAAGCCCTCCCCACGGTAATAGTCGTGGATCACGTGAATTTAATAGTTGTACTTTTTTTCCATTTACAATTAAACCATCTTCAACAGGAACGACATCCCCATCAAATTTACCATGGTTCGAATCATATTTTATTAAATGAGCTAACGTTTCAGGCGGATAGCTCGCATTAATGGCTACAATGTCAACATCATTGTCCATAATAGCTTTTCGGAACACCATACGTCCAATGCGTCCGAACCCGTTAATCGCTACTCTCGCTTTCATTATATAGCCCCTTTCAATATATATGTTATACTATTTATCTGTTATTCACAAAAATAGTATAACATTTTTAAGGTGTTTATGCTATAAAAAAATAAAAAAAGGGCGTCCTATTTTTCAAGGATACCCCAACGCATTAAACATGCATGCAATTGTCGTTTCGTTTCTTCAATCGTTCCGTTATTATCAATAACTGCATCGGCTTTCTTTCTTTTTTCTCCAAGTGGCATTTGTGCTTTCATGCGCGCCCGTGCTTCTTCAACGGAAAAACCGTTACGCTCACAAAGACGCCGTAGCTGCGTTTGTTCGTCTACATATACGACAAGAATACGATCAACGAGATGTTCTAATTTACTTTCAAATAAAAGCGGGATATCGAGAACAACAGATTTTTCCCCTCTTCTTGCATATTGCTCTTTTTGTTGTAGCATATGTTTACGTACGAGCGGATGAACGATGGCATTTAACTGTTTTCGCTTTTGTTCATCATGAAATACGATCGCACCAAGCTTACGTCGATCAATCGCACCATTTGAGTCTAAAATGTCGCTTCCAAACGTTTCAACAATTGATTGATACGCTTCACCGTCGATGGCTGTGACACGGTGAGCGATTTCATCTGCATCAATGACAGGGATATGTAAGTCACGGAACATCGCCGCGACCGTACTTTTTCCACTTGCGATGCCCCCTGTTAATCCGATCGTTAACACCACCTTCACCCCTATCTCATTTTAAAAATACCAATGACAATAAGCATAATCCCAGGTAAAAACGAGTATTTTTGTAGCCAGTCATACTTTCTAAACGATTTTCCAATTTTCAACCCGCTAAATAAGAAACTAAGGCTAAGCAAGCAAACGAGAAATGTGGTAAACGCTACCGAATAGTTTAAAAGCGCCGCGCTTACGCCTGCTCCAAACGCATCGAGCGACAAGGCGATTCCTAAAAATACAGCCTCCATCCCTGTAATCGTTCCTGAACGGTCAAAATCAGCCATCGTTGGTTTGCGCAAAATTTGAATGACAATGCCGAGCGAACGAATTTCTACGTTCATTAAAAATTTTTCTTCATTTTTATCTCTCTTGAGCACGGATTGAATAATCATCCATAATCCTAATATGATTAATATCCCCCCACCCATTGCGTTGGCAACGGTTGGAGAAAAAAACATATATAACATGCGACCAATGCCCATCGCTACTAAAAATGTCATGCATGAAAAAAACGAAATAATCAGCAACGAACGAAGCGGAACATGTACATTCCGCATACCATACGTAATACCGACAGTCAACCCATCAATGCTTACAGCAAACGCAAGCAAAAATAAAGACCATGTAATCATATACGCCCGCCCCTTCCTTGAAAAGCTACCATAGTATATGGAAGAGGTCTAGGCAATGTTCTTACATTACGTTTGACAATGTTTACAATAATGTGTGCCGCGATTGGCTACAGTTGTTTTGGAAATGGGATTTCCACAACGACGGCATGGCATGTTGGCACGGCCGTATACATACAATTGCGTTTGAAACGTCCCTGTCTTCCCTTGCGTATTCACATATGTTCGAACGGTACTTCCACCTTTTTCAATCGCTTCTTGTATCGTTTGAACAATTGCCTCATGTAATGCTTCGATTTCCCGTATCGTTAACGTCGTTGCTGTCCGCTCTGGATGAATGGACGAACGAAATAATACTTCATCGACATAAATATTGCCTAATCCTGCGACAATCGTTTGATCAAGCAATGTCGCTTTTATTGTGCGTTTTGTTCGTTGAAGTTGATCTGTAAGCCATGCAACCGTAAATTGCTCATCGAACGGCTCAACCCCAATACTTGATAAAGGAGGGACACGGAATTCTTCACCTTTATTAAATAAATGCATCGTACCAAATTTGCGCACATCGCGATAACGAAGTTCCGTCTGATCTGTGAATGTAAAAAAAATGTGTGTATGTTGATCAAATGGAGTATCTTCTTTTTCATATATATAACGTCCTTCCATCCGCAAATGAGAAACGAGGACGACATCATCCAATTGAAAGAGTAAAAATTTACCTCTCCGCTGAATATCGTGAATCGTCTGTCCTTTCAGACACTCACAAAACGTAGCTACATCAGGGTGCTGAATAATTTTTGACCAATGCACTTTCACACGTTCGATCGTTTTACCAACAACAAGTGGAAGCAATGTCCGCCTCACCATTTCGACTTCAGGTAATTCTGGCATGGTTGCTCCCCCTTTCGTTACTTCGCATCATACCATGTTGGACCAAAATGATAGTCGACTTTTAACGGAACACGTAATGATACTGCGTTCTCCATCACATCTGGTACGATTTTTTTCAACAATTCAATTTCTTCTTTTGGTGCTTCTAAAATCAATTCGTCATGTACTTGCAGCAACAAACGAGTTTGCAGTCGTTCTTCATGTAAACGATTAGCCAAATCAATCATCGCTTTTTTAATAATATCGGCCGCACTTCCTTGAATTGGCGTGTTCATCGCTGTCCGTTCCGCAAAACTACGAACATTAAAATTACTACTTGTAATATCCGGCAAATAACGACGACGGTGAAGCAATGTCGTCACATACCCTTTTTGTTTTGCATCTTGTATGATCTCTTCCATATACCGCTTTACACCCGGATAACTTCGAAAATATCGTTCAATAAATTCGGCTGCCTCTTTGCGCGTGATGCCTAAATTTTGTGATAATCCGTAGTCGCTAATCCCATAAACGATGCCAAAATTGACTGCTTTCGCTTGACGGCGCATATGAGCGGTCACTTCGTCTTCCTTGACATGAAAAATATCCATAGCCGTTTTCGTATGAATATCAAGGTCGTGGTGAAACGCGGCAATTAAATTTTCATCGTTAGCAATATGCGCTAAAACGCGCAACTCGATTTGAGAATAATCAGCTGCAAAAATAACCCAATCGTCTGAGGATGGGACAAACGCTTGACGAATTTTTCTTCCTTCCTCAATACGAATAGGGATATTTTGTAAATTAGGCTCTGTAGAGCTTAAACGTCCCGTTTGAGTCAACGCTTGTTGAAAAATCGTATGCACTTTTCCTGTATCTTTTCGGACGACTTTCATTAATCCTTCGACATATGTGGATTGTAATTTTCCGAGCTGACGATAGTGTAAAATTTGCTCAATAATTTCATGGTATGGCGCTAACTTTTCTAGAACGTCAGCGGAGGTAGAATAACCTGTTTTCGTTTTTTTCACAATCGGCAACTGAAGTTTTTCAAATAAAATCGTTCCTAGTTGTTTCGGAGAATTAATGTTAAACGTTGTTCCTGCAAGTTCATAAATGCGTTGCTCAATTTGTTCGAGTTGGGCAGTAAACTCTTTTCCCATCTGTTCCAAACGATCAACATCCACTTTCACACCGTAAAATTCCATTTGTGCTAAAATGAACGTCAGCGGTAATTCTAAATGTACAAGCAATTCAAATTGTTCATTCCGCTTTAGTTCTTGAATATATGTTTCTTTCAACGAAGCGATCGCTTTCGCCTTTCGTACGAGATGTTCAGCTAATACATTTGTCGGCGGAATAGCTTGTTTCGCTCCTTTTCCATATACTTCTTCGTCGCTTTGTACATCCGTATATTGCTTCGTTTTTGCAACGGCCGCCACATCCCCATTCGCATCGGTCGGATTGAGCAAGTATGCAGCTAATAATAGATCAAAATCGACACCTTTAAGTTCAATACCGTTCCACTTCAGCGCAACGATCGCTCGTTTGGCATCAAACACACTTTTTTTACATTGCTCATCTTCAAGCCATCTTTTAAATCGTGATGAAGCGAGAGCTATGTCCGTCGGAATAAAAAAGTGTCCACGCTCATTCACAAGCGCAAAGCCAAGAATAGGCGCTTGATGATAATTCGCATCCATCACTTCAACAACAAGTGCACCTTCTTTTGTCAACATGTGCTCATCAATCGCTTGAACCGTAACAAACGAAATATCGGTTAATGATAGTTGTTCTTGTGAAATTTGACCAATTTTGTCCATAAGCGAAGTGAAACCGAGCTCTTGAAATAGCGTTGCTACCCGTTCTGCATCATACGACTGCCATGCTAACTCATCGAGCGATAGTGTCAATGGAACATCACGATGAATGGTTGCCAACTGTTTACTTAGTAACGCTTGTTCACGGTACGTTTGTAAGTTTTCCTTCAATTTTTTTCCGGAAATATGTTCAAGTGAGGCAAGTACATGTTCAATCGTTCCATATTCTTTTAATAATTTTAATGCTGTTTTCTCTCCGACTCCCGGAACGCCTGGAATATTATCTGATGCATCGCCCATTAATCCTTTCAAATCAACAATTTGTGCAGGCGTTAGCCCATACTTCTCAAATACGTATTCCGGTGTATATCGCTCCATATCTGTTATGCCTTTTTTCGTGACATGAACATGAATACGTTCCGACGCTAATTGTGTCAAATCGCGATCTCCCGAAATAATGACGACGTCAAACCCTTCTTTTTCTGCTTTGGTGGCAAGCGTTCCGATAATATCGTCTGCTTCATAATTTTCAAGTTCGTACGTACGAATGTTATATGCATCAAGCAGTTCGCGTAAAAACGGAAACTGTTCCGATAATTCTGGTGGCGTTTTTTGTCTCCCACCTTTATATTCTGTATATACTTCATGACGAAATGTCGTTTTTCCTGCGTCAAACGCGACAAGCATATGCGTCGGCTTTTCTTCTTCAATGAGTTTCATTAACATCATTGTAAAACCGTAAATGGCGTTTGTATGAATGCCTTTATCGTTATGTAAGAGCGGCAATGCAAAAAAAGCGCGATAAGCGATGCTATTACCATCAATTAAAACGAGTTTGTTTGCCAAACCGAAAACCTCCTCTTGTATTCATTTACGCTTATTTTACCATGATTGCCTCCAAAAAAGAAAAAAGACGAGAACGTTCGCTGTCCTCGCCTATTCCAAGACAATCGGATTCTTGGATGAAGGGGTTTTCACCTGTTATGTTATCAATATTTTTTTAATATATGGTAAATCAATTGTAAATATATCGTTAAAAATCATTCATTGCTGTAAGCGTCAACATGGAAATGAACAGTAAACGTCGTACCTACTCCCACTTTGCTTTTTACGGAAATTGTACCGTGATGCGCCTCCACTAAATGTTTCACGATCGCTAATCCAAGACCCGTACCACCTGAGTTGCGACTTCGTGCTTTGTCCACACGATAAAATCGTTCAAAAATACGTGGAATTTCTTTTTGTTCAATTCCAATTCCTGTGTCACTTACATGAACGTGTATCTCTTTATCATCTTTCTCCACATAGACCGTTACGCGTCCACCAGCTGGTGTATAAGCGATCGCGTTATTAATTAAATTAATAAAAATTTGCTTTAAACGATGTAAATCGCCATACATATAACAAAGCGGTGCATTCGATGTACATTCCAATGTGATTTGTTTATCGTTTGCTTTCGCTTCAAGCATGACGATAACTTCCTTCAATACTTCATGCAAGTCAACAACGGATATATTTAACGTAAATCCTTGCTGTTCGATTTTTGACAAATCGAGCAAATCTTGGATTAAATGTTGAAGACGCTCACTTTCCTTTAAAATAATCGTTAAAAAGCATTCAAGCGTTTGAGCATCGTGCATCGCCCCGTCTAACAACGTTTCTGCAAAACCTTTAATGGACGTAATCGGTGTTTTTAACTCGTGAGAAACATTGGCGACAAAATCTTTGCGCATTTGTTCAAGTTTTTTTAGCTCAGTAATATCATGGAACACAACGATAATTCCTTTCCATTCGTCGTTTGTCCCAATAATTGGCGTTCCGTACACTTCAAAATGTTTCCGTTCAATGTCGATCGGAAGGAGCATTTGTTTACGTACATTTACCTCTGTCATAAATATTTCTTCTACAAGCGCAATGACTTCTTTATGAGGGAACGCTTCATAATATAAACGATGAACATAGTCAGACGGATCGATATGGAACATTTCTTTATATGCGCGGTTCATTAATGAAATATAGCCACGTTGATCAATTAAAATTAAACCGCTCCCTATATTTTCAATAAGGGCTCGCAAACGATCTTGTTGCATTTCTTGTGTACGCACCATCTCTTGTAAATTCCGCGCCAAAATGTTTAATGACTGGCTGAGCATCCCTGTTTCATCGTCTCTACTTTCATACGTTCTCGCTTTATAATTGCCGCGCGCCAACTCCATCGCTACTTTTGTTGCCGCTTCAATCGGCTTTGTATATTGATTTGTAATTTTAATACCTAATAAAAGAATAATGAAAAAAGCAACGCTTAAGCTAAACGTAAGCAACAGCCAAATTTGTTCATCTACCCGCTCGATCGCATCCATAGATAAACTCATGACAATATGTCCGAGCTTCTGGTCACGCTGCCAAAATGGTACAGCATAATAATATACATTTTGTTCTTCTTGAAAAATAACAGGACGATCTTCTTGTTTTAGTAACGTTCGAATGAATGTTTTATGACGTTTTTCATCAATTGATATGTAATTGTTTGTATCAAACATGATCTGTCCTTCACGATCAACAATCGTGATGCGCGCCGACAACATGTCGCTAATTGCGTGTAATTGTTGCTTAAACATATTAGATTGGAACGATTTATTTTCCATGTATAAAGCCAAAAGTTTTGCCTCTTTCTCTATTCGATCATGTACCGTGTCTGCATAAAATTTTTGAAACAATTGACCTAATAACAAACCTAGGCCAAACAACACGGATAAAATAACGGAAACAAGCCCAATCAGTAGGCGAGAGCGAAATTTATTCATCCGCTTTCGGCTCCTCCAGTTTATACCCTAAGCCACGTATCGTTTTAATATACACAGGCTTTCGCGTATCATGTTCGATTTTGTCACGCAAATGACTAATATGCACATCGACAATGCGTGTATCCCCAGCAAAATCGTAGTTCCATACTGCACTTAATAATTGATCACGTGTTAAGACACGACCTTTATATTTCGCTAAGTATGCTAGTAGTTCAAATTCTTTCGGGGTGAGTTCTAATCTTTGTTGTGCAAAATAAGCTTCATAACGATCAGGGAAAATTTTTAGTTGTCCGACAACGAGCGAATCGTCACTATGATTTTGCTTTTCCTCTTGTTCATGAATCACCGTTCGACGTAAAATCGCCTTCACACGTGCTACTACTTCACGTGGGCTAAACGGCTTTGTCATATAGTCATCGGCACCTAATTCAAGACCAAGCACTTTATCAAATTCGTCATCTTTTGCTGTCAACATTAAAATAGGGGTCATCACTTTTTGTTGACGCAAATGTTTACATACTTCAATTCCATCTAATTTCGGTAGCATTAAATCGAGAATGATGAAATCAGGGCGTTCCTCTAACGCTTTATGAAGTCCTTGTTCTCCATCATAAGCTGTCAATACAATAAACCCTGCCTGCTTTAAATTGTACTCTAGCAACGTGACGATCGACTGCTCATCATCGACAACTAACACACGTTTCGACATAGCCATCCTCCAACAACGTAAATTTGTTACATTTTTATTATAACGAGTTATTTGAAAAGAAAAAAACAAAAAAGAGGCAAAAGCCTCTTTTTAAAAGTTATCTAACGCTTTCACTTCAACGAACGGATATGGCGGAACGACACGCAATGATCCAACTAATATTTCTTCACCAACGGAAATGTCCGAAATTAAACGTCCAAGTTTGCGTTTTTTCCCTAGCATCCTTGATCTCCCCTTTGTTTGACCATATGCAAAAATTCGGGGGAACCCCCGAATTTTTGTTATTGTAATACTTTCATTACATTTTTCACCGACTCAACAGATTTTGCTAATGCCGCTTTTTCTTCCTCTGTTAACTCGAGCTCAATAACTTTTTCGATTCCGTTGCCACCTAAAATCGTTGGCACACCTAAATAAATTCCTTCATACCCGTATTCGCCTTCTAAATAAGCGATGGCTGGAAGAACTCGGCGCTGGTCTTTTACGATCGCTTCAACCATTTCAGCAAGGGATGCAGCTGGCGCATAATAGGCACTACCGTTACCAAGTAAGTTGACAATTTCACCGCCACCTTTGCGCGTACGTTCAACAATGGCATCTAACCGCTCTTTTGAGATTAACGTTTCAAGCGGAATGCCACCTGCATACGAGTAGCGCACAAGCGGCACCATGTCATCTCCATGACCGCCTAAAACAAACCCTGTAATATCTTTCACAGATAAATTCAACTCTTGTGCAACAAATGTACGGAAACGTGCGGTATCTAATACTCCAGATTGACCGATGACGCGGTTTTTCGGAAAGCCAGATTCTTTAAAAACCGTATATGTCATCGCATCAACAGGATTTGTTAATACGATAATAAAGCAGTTCGGCGAATACTTGACTACTTCTTTCGTGACCGCCTTCATAATTCCTTGGTTTGTCGTGACTAAGTCATCGCGGCTCATACCTGGTTTGCGCGCAATGCCTGCAGTGATGACAACAATATCCGAATCAGCGGTATCCGCATAATCCGATGTGCCAATAATGTTAGCGTCAAATCCGAGAACAGGGCTTGACTCAAGCATATCGAGCGCTTTTCCTTTTGTCGGATTTTCTAATTGCGGAATGTCGACAAGAACGATGTCCCCAAGCTCTTTTTGCGCTAAAATGAACGCCGTCGTCGCTCCCGTAAATCCAGCACCGATAATTGAGATTTTTTTTCGTTTCATACCCACGTTCTTCCATCCCCTTTTTTATTTTATTCCCCCATGTTTCGAATGAGAGCATCTGCGAATTCAGAACATTTCACTTCTGTTGCGCCCTCCATTAAACGAGCGAAGTCATACGTGACGACTTTTGAAGCAATCGTCTTCTCCATAGAGTCAACGATCAGTTTCGCTGCCTCATTCCAACCGAGATGTTCAAACATCATGACACCAGATAAGATGACCGATGATGGATTTACTTTATCCAACCCCGCATATTTTGGTGCAGTTCCGTGCGTTGCTTCAAAGATTGCATGGCCTGTTTCATAGTTAATATTTGCACCTGGTGCAATACCGATGCCACCTACTTGCGCTGCCAACGCATCAGAAATGTAGTCCCCGTTTAAGTTCATTGTTGCAACAACATCGAACTCGCGCGGACGAGTTAAAATTTGTTGCAAGAAAATATCTGCAATCGCATCTTTCACAATGATTTTTCCTGCTGCTTCTGCTTCTGCTTGTGCGCGGTTTGCAGCTTCTTTTCCGTGCGTTTCAACGATGCGGTCATACTCCGCCCAAGTAAACACTTGATCACCGAATTCTTGCTCAGCTAATTCATAGCCCCAGTTTTTGAACGCACCTTCTGTATATTTCATAATGTTTCCTTTATGAACGAGCGTGACAGATTTGCGACCATGTTCAATGGCGTATTTAATTGCTGCGCGCACTAATCGTTTCGTACCTTCTTCTGAAATTGGCTTAATACCGATTCCCGAGGTTTCAGGGAAGCGAATTTTACGCACACCCATTTCATTTTGCAAGAAATCAATTAATTTTCTCACTTCTGGTGTTCCTTTTGCATACTCAATTCCCGCATAAATGTCTTCCGTATTTTCACGGAAAATCACCATGTCTGTATCCTCAGGACGCTTGACCGGAGAAGGTACTCCTTTAAAATAACGAACTGGGCGTAAGCATACAAATAAATCGAGCTCTTGACGAAGCGCAACATTCAATGAACGAATTCCACCGCCTACTGGTGTTGTCAGCGGTCCTTTAATGGCAATTATGTATTCACGAATCGTATCAAGCGTTTCTTGTGGCAACCATTCACCAGTCAACTTAAACGCTTTTTCACCAGCAAGCACTTCTTTCCAAACGATTTTGCGCTCCCCTTTATAAGCTTTTTCCACAGCTGCTTCTAATACGCGAGATGCGGCTGCCCAAATATCTGGACCTGTCCCGTCCCCTTCAATAAATGGAATAATCGGATAGTTTGGAACGTTTAATACCCCGTTTGTAACCGTAATTTTTTCACCTTGCATCACAATAACGACCTCCAAATCATGTAGTATAAAAAAGGTGAGAAAGGCGAGTTTCTCACCTTGAGCAACCATTGTTATGCATGTTATGCACGTTCTTCAAGCGGCACGTATACTTGTCTCGTAGGTCCTGTATATTCGGCACGTGGACGGATGAGACGGTTGTTTTCGTACTGCTCTAAAATGTGCGCAAGCCATCCAGACATGCGACTAATCGCAAAAATTGGTGTAAATAAATCATGATCAATTCCTAAACTATGGTAAACAGAAGCGGAGTAGAAGTCAACATTTGGCGGCAAACCTTTCGTCGATGTAACAATCTCTTCAATTTTCACCGACATATCATACCAGTGTGGTTCACCTGTTAACTTCGTCAATTTCTCAGACATTTTTTTCAAATGTTTCGCACGTGGGTCACCTTGGCGATAAACGCGATGACCGAACCCCATAATTTTCTCTTTGTTATTCAATTTGTTGTGAATGTATGTTTCCACATTTTCAAGTGTGCCGATTTCTGTCAACATTTTCATTACCGCTTCATTTGCTCCACCATGAAGCGGGCCTTTCAATGCTCCAATCGCCGCTGTAATGCCTGAATATACATCAGACAAAGTAGCAACACAGACGCGCGCTGTAAACGTTGACGCATTCAACTCGTGATCCGCATGAAGCACGAGTGCTTTATTAAACGCTTCCTCAGCAATTGGATCTGGCTCTTTACCCGTTAGCATATATAAAAAGTTTGCCGCAAAACTTAAATCTTTGCGCGGTGGCACAGGTTCTAATCCTTTACGAACGCGCGAAAACGCAGCAACAATTGTTGATACTTTCGCCTGTAAACGAATAGCTTTGCGATAGTTCGCTTCGGGGTTCATTGCTTCCGCTTCTTCATCGTATAAGCCAAGAAATGAAATCGCTGTACGAAGCGCCGCCATCGGATGAACTTGATCAAGCGGATACATTTTAAAGTGATCAATGATTTGTTGCGGAATATCGGCATGTTCCGCCAACTGCTTTGTTAACGTTTCTAGCTCTTCTTTGTTTGGCAATTTGCGATGCCAAAGCAAATAAACGATCTCTTCAAACGTAGCATGTTCTGCTAAGTCATCGATATTATACCCAACATATGTGAGCGTATCATCGATGATTGAACTAATTGTGGAAGTGGTTGCTACAACCCCTTCGAGACCGCGAGTTACTGTCATCTTACATCTCTCCTTTTTTTCTTTTATTCCCCTTTTCCCATGTTAAAACGCGTCGTCGAGCGATTGCTCAAAACGGCTGAATAAAAATGCAAAGAAAATGCTTACATTTTGTTATATATTCACCTAGTCGCTTCACGAAGCGAGCAGGGGAATATATACGATAGTTTCGTACATGCTCCACTATTATTATAAACAATTATCAGACTTTTGTGAACTAAAAGACATCATAACTGTAGTTGAGCAATTTTCGTTACAATAATTACCATTTAAAAAGAGACAAACAGGGTACCCCTTATGCCACGTGGAGCTGTTTTTTCACGGTATCAATGGGAATATTTTGTTTTGCTGCACGATAAATGAACTCCACGAGGCTATGTCCTTTTCTCTTGCGCAGGAGATCGAGCCCATCCGAAAAATCACTGTTAGACTCGAACATGCTGTACACATACGCAAGTTGCACCAAGATCCAATACCGTTTCACCGCCCGACGCCCGCGAACGCGGTATCCATCGAGTTTCAGCTGGTCTTTCGCTTGACGGAAAAAACATTCGATCGACCAACGTGCAGCATAGTAGCGCAAGATCTCTTCATCGCTTAGCTCGCGATCGGTGCTCAAGACGCAATGAAGATGTTTCGGCGTCATCGGCTGATCGGCTTTCCATGCGAGCAGCACCACGGCATCCTTGAGACCGTTCAGAGCGCCTTCGTAGCGATACACCCGATAACGCTCTTTTCCCACCGTGACGAGGCGGGTATCCCGTGGCTCCATAGATTTGGCAAATTCTTTTGCTTGAATGGCCGTCCCTTTTGGATAGAGAATCCGATTCGTCTTCAGCATCGCGATGACGTGGAACCCTTTTTTTAAGCAGGCTCCCACGAGGGTTTTCGATGGATACCAAGAGTCCATGAGCACATAAACGGGTCGACTCACATCCAACGAAGAAAGCATCTCGATCGCGAGTTCCCCTTTGCTTTTCCCCACCGTCTTGTCGTAGAGGCGAAAGGCAAAAGGAAACGCTTGGGTCATCGTATGAACCATGAGCCAAACGAGAGAATGTCCCCAGATCGACTTTTTCTCTGCGTGAGAATAGTGCCAATCACACCCTTGAATGGCGTGTGTTGCCCGTGACGAGGGCTTCGTTTTTTGGCAAATCGTATCATCGATCGAAACAAAAATGGGTTGATTCTCTCGTTTCGAGCTGCGTTCGACACGATGAAGCACCCACTGTTGGAGTTTGCGAAGCAGCGTCTCTTCCTCCCATGGGCTTTTCGTGAAAAAATGGCTCAGTGTCGTGCGATGGTTCGGATGAAAACTCCCATGATGTAGATCGGTCAGCGTTCCCGAAAAGCCCTTTGTAATCATCGCATCCACGATATGAACGAGATGCTTCATGACAGGTTTCGAGAAATAAAGGGCCAACCCCAACATCGTCAAAAACTTGTGGATTCCTTGGTGATGTGCTAATCTATTCATGAGACATGAACCTCCTTGTGAATGGTTTGTTGGCACATCTATTCTAACCAAGGAATCGGGTTCATGTCTTCTTTTTTGTTTGGTTGTAAATTTATGTTAGTAAATTTGCTCATCTACAGATCATAATTCAAAAATATTATTATAAAAAAGCAATCAATCATGAAAATATATCAACAATTTTCATGATCACATACGCAATGCCAGCACCAATTAACGGACCGACAGCAACACCTTTAAATAAAGATACAGCTAAAATCGTTCCAAGCACGAGCGCGGTCGTCATATGCGGATCTTTCGCAAGCAACGTCACGCCGCCCTTCGCTAATAAAGCAACGGCAATTCCAGATAACAGCGCGATCCATGCGTAAATCGATCGAACGGACTCTGTCAGTTCTTTAAAACCTATTTTCCCAGATGCAATCGGAACTAATACAGCAATCGTAATGATTGTCACACCGAGATTTATTCCTTTTTGTTGTAAATAAGGAAAAACTTTTGAACCCACCCCGATACTTTTCACAAAAAGTAAAACAAGGACAGCCACAATAAGAGAATGATTTTTCGCAATCATGCCAATGACAAGAAGGATGAATAAAAAAATAAACGGCTGCATCAAATATCCCCTCCTTCTCTGAAACTTTTCCTTCTTTTACATTGTATATTATAATAGTCGTAAATGACAAAAGACGGGAGGTGAGGGAGTGTCGAATCAATATTTGTACAGTTCCCTGCGTTTTTTATTTGTGATCGTGGTGATCATCGCTGGATTAGCAAGCTTATATTATTTGTCCACGTTAACGTATCCGTTTTTAATTGCGTTAGCGATCGCCTTTTTCATTAATCCGATTGTCGATGTAATGGAGAAAAAAGCGAAAATGCCAAGGGCGTTGGCGGTCATCGTTGTTTTAATTCTTTTACTTGCACTCGTTGCTGGGCTCGTTACCCTCCTTGTTGCGGAAATCGTGACCGGCACACAATATTTAGCGACAGTTGTGCCAAATCATTTTCAAAAGCTTGTCATTTATATAGAGCAGTTTGTGGCAAGCCAAATCATTCCGCTCTATAACCAACTAGCGGCACTCTTTAAAAATTTAGACACATCTCAACAAGACACGATTATGGCAAACATTCAATCCGTTGGAACAAAAATTGCTACAACGGTCGGGCAATTTATCCAAAACATATTACAAAATATTCCTTCCATTATTGGATGGTTGCCTAATTTTGCAACAATTTTTATTTTCTCGTTGCTTGCCACGTTTTTTATAAGCAAAGACTGGTATCGGCTAAAAGCGTTGTTTCAAAAATTATTACCAACCAAAGTGCAGTCGAGTACGACAAAAGTGTTTGCCGAATTAAAAAAGGCGCTATTTGGCTTTCTTAAAGCACAGGCGACACTCATTTCCATTACGACGCTCATCGTATTAGTCGGATTGCTTATTTTGCGCGTAGAATATGCGATTACTATCGCCCTTATTATTGGCATTGTAGATGTTTTACCTTACTTAGGAACGGGATTAGTATTCGTTCCATGGATCATTTATGCCGCAATAAGTGGTGAAACTCATTTTGCGATCGGACTTAGCGTGCTGTATATTGTCGTTCTCGTACAACGGCAAGTGATGGAACCGAAGCTCCTTTCCTCGAATATCGGACTCGATCCGTTAGCAACGTTGATCGCTTTATTCGTCGGTTTCAAATTGATCGGGTTTCTCGGTTTAATCGTTGGGCCGGTATTGCTCGTCATTGGCCGCACGCTACATCATGCTGGCGTCTTTCAAGATATTTGGAACTTTATTATCGGAAAAAAAGAAGCATAAGCGACGAGCTTATGCTTTTATTTTCGAATGTAAATCCACGTTTTTGTATAAAAAATCCATTTAAATACGCGCACAAGCCACGGTTTTATTTTTTCACGCGCAAATGGGAGAAGTAAAATAAAACCTACTGTATCAGTAATAAACCCTGGCGTTAACAATAACGTCCCACCAACTAAAATACAAACACCATCTAATAGCGCATCGCTCGGTATACGCCCGTTCATCAACTCATATTTTGCCCGTTGCAACGTATGCAAACCTTGTTTTTTTGCTAAAAATGCACCGATGATGCCCGTGGCGACAATAAGCGCAAATGTCGGCCAAACCCCGATCGCCTGTCCCGACAAAACAAGAACGACAATTTCTAGCGCTGGAATAACGATAAAAAGAAGAAAAAAGATGTTTCGCACACACATCCCTCCAAAATAATAAAGAAGGGGATGTCCCCCTTCTTTATTATAGCACGCTCGCATGACCGCGATAAATAGCACCGAAGCTTGCATCTACCGTAATGTCTTGTCCATCTTTTAAAATAGATGTCGCATGGTTTACCCCAACAATTACCGGGATCCCTAAGCTTAAACCAACAACAGCCGCATGGCTTGTTAAGCCACCTTCTTCCGTAATGATCGCGACAGCTTTTTCTAACGCTTTCATCATGTCTACATCCGTTGCAGGCGCCACTAAAATACCACCTTCAACCATCTTTTCAAGCGCTTCTTCTGCTGTTTTCGCTACAACAACTTTCCCGAATGCTGATTTACGGCCAATCCCTTGCCCTTTCGCAATCATATCGCCAATCATATGCACTTTCATTAAGTTGGTTGAACCTGTTTCTCCAACTGGAACGCCCGCTGTAATGACAACAAGGTCACCATGTTTCACGATGCCTGTGCCAAGAGCGGCCTCAACAGCAATATCGAGCATTTCATCCGTTGACGTTGCGTGTTGAGCGACGCGTGGATAAACACCCCAAACAAGTGCTAATTTACGCGATACAGCTTCATTTGATGTCACGGCGATAATTGGCGCTTTTGGGCGATATTTCGAAATCATCCGAGCGGTATGACCGCTTACTGTCGGCGTCACAATCGCTGCGACATCTAAATTTAATGCGGTGTGAGCAACCGATTGTCCGATCGCATCTGTAATCGTCGTGCCGCTCTGTTTGCTTCGTTTCGATAATAAGTCGCGATATTGTAACGCTTGTTCTGTGCGCAGAGCGATGCGATGCATCGTTTGTACCGCTTCGACTGGATAAGCACCTGCCGCTGTCTCACCTGAAAGCATAATCGCATCTGTTCCATCAAAAATGGCGTTTGCCACATCGCTTGCTTCAGCACGAGTCGGCCGTGGGTTGCGTTGCATCGAATCAAGCATTTGTGTCGCCGTAATGACCGGTTTTCCGAGCGCATTACATTTTTTAATTAACTCTTTTTGGACAAGTGGCACTTCTTCCGCCGGAATTTCGACGCCTAAATCCCCGCGTGCAACCATTAAACCGTCTGCTACTTCTAAAATTTCATCAATATTGTCTACGCCTTCTTGATTCTCAATTTTCGGGATGATTTGAATGTGTAACGCGTCATGCGCCTCAAGCAATTCCCGAATTTCGAGCACGTCGGAAGAGCGTCGAACAAATGATGCAGCGATGAAATCAATCCCTTGTTCAATACCAAAACGAATGTCCTCTGCATCTTTTTCCGTAATACCCGGTAGTTTTACTTTTACACCCGGAACGTTTACACCTTTTTTATTTTTTAATACGCCACCGTTTAATACTTTTGTTTTTATTTCTTTCGCTTCTTTATCAACAGCCAATACTTCTAAACCAATTAAACCATCGTCTAACAAAATCGTTGAGCCGACATGCACATCGTCAATTAGCCCTTCATACGTAACCGAAAATTTTTCTGGCGTACCGAGCACTTCCGTCATCGAAATAGTGACTTCAGCGCCCGCTTTCAATTCAATCGCACCATTTTCCATGTCATGTGTACGAATTTCTGGACCTTTCGTATCCAATAAAATCGCAACCGTTTTTCCAGTCATTCTCGATGCTTCGCGAATGTTGCGAATGCGCGCTGCATGTTCTTCATGACTTCCGTGCGAAAAGTTGAGGCGGGCGACATTCATCCCTGCCTCAATGAGTTGCACAAGCTTTTCTACACTTTCGCTCGCTGGACCGATCGTACAAACAATTTTCGTTTTGCGCATAAATACCCTCCTACACTTTGCATATGGAAACGATACCATAAATAACCACTAAATTGAAAGTTCTTTTGATAGTTGATACATTTTTTGGTCAACTGTATGTTTTTGTGCTAACGCTTCAATGATGTCGTGGTCGACGAGATGATTGTTTTGAATGCCAACGCAACGTCCACCTTTTCCTTCGAGTAACAATTCCACTGCGCGCGCACCTAAACGGCTAGCAAGTACACGGTCAAACGCTGTCGGTGATCCACCGCGCTGTACGTGCCCTAGCACAGTTACACGCGTTTCAAATCCTGTTGCTTCTTCAATGCGTTTACCGAAATCAACACCGCTGCCAACCCCTTCTGCAACGATGATAATACTATGTTTTTTACCGCGCTCATGTCCACGTTTGAGACGCGCGACTATTTCGTCCATATCATAATCTGCTTCTGGGATTAAAATACTTTCTGCTCCGCCTGCAAGACCTGCCCAAAGCGCAATATCTCCCGCATGGCGTCCCATGACTTCAATCACATATGTACGTTCATGAGATGTCGCTGTATCGCGAATTTTGTCAATGGCATCAATGACCGTATTTAACGCTGTATCAAAACCAATCGTAAAATCTGTTCCTGGAATGTCGTTATCAATTGTTCCCGGCACACCAACACACGGATAACCGTGTTCTGTTAACTTTTTCGCACCTTGATAAGAGCCGTCGCCACCAATGACAACAAGCCCCTCAATACCGTGTTTTTTCAACTGCTCAATTCCTTTTAACTGTCCTTCTAACGTTTTGAATTCTGGGCAACGAGCAGTATATAACATCGTTCCGCCGCGATGAATAATGTCGCCAACATCGCCAATCTCAAGCTTCTTTATATTCCCGGCAATCAATCCAGCATATCCGTGATAAATGCCGTACACTTCTAAGCCGTGGTAAATCGCTTTCCGAACAACCGCACGAATAGCGGCATTCATTCCTGGCGAATCGCCACCGCTCGTAAGCACACCAATTCTTTTCATCGCTCTTCACCTCTTTAAAAAATAAAATAAGAAGTATAACCTCTTACTTTAAGATAACATGAAGGTATATGGAACACAATACATAATGAAATGTTTCACAAAACGTTGATTTTTCTCACTACAACAAGTTTGCCCAAAGTCGTCTATTTCATGTAAAAAGGCCATCCGATGATGACCTTTTTACATAACCGATACATGTTGTTGAGATTCAATAAAATCGCCAATCTTCTTATATTTTTCATATCGCTGCGCAATCAGTTGTTCAGCGCTTAATGGAAGCAATTGACGCAAGGAACGTTGCAGCACATCGTCAATATATTTCGCTTGCTCATCGACATTTCGATGCGCACCACCACGCACTTCTGGAACGATCTCATCAATGACGCCGAGCTTTTTTAAATCTTTTGCTGTAATTTTCATCGTTTCGGCAGCTTTTTTTGCGAGCGATGCATCTTTCCATAAAATTGCGGCCGCTCCTTCCGGCGAGATGACGGAATACGTCGAATTTTCAAGCATATGAACGTAGTTGCCGACACCAAGAGCAAGCGCGCCACCGCTTCCTCCTTCGCCGATCACGATGCATACGACCGGAACAGTTAAGCCTGCCATTTCAAATAAGTTCCGTGCGATTGCTTCACTTTGACCTCGTTCTTCTGCTGCTTTCCCCGGATACGCCCCTTTCGTATCAATGAAACAAATAATGGGGCGCCCAAATTTCTCCGCTTGTTTCATTAAACGGAGCGCTTTTCGATATCCTTCGGGATGTGGCATACCAAAATTACGGCGAATATTTTCTTTCGTATCTTTCCCGCGCTGATGGCCGATTACCGTCACAGGCAATCCGCGATATTTAGCAATTCCTCCTACAATCGCTTCATCATCACCAAAACAACGGTCACCGTGACATTCGAAAAAGTTTGTAAACAATCGTTCAATATAATCAAGCGTTGTTGGTCGATTCGGATGGCGCGCAATTTGCACACGATCCCACGGGCTTAAGTTCGCATAAATGTCGTTTTCCAGCTTTTCAAGTCGAGCTTCTAATTTATTAATTTCATCGGAAAAGTCAACATCGCGATGCTTTGTAAATTCTTTTAACTCACTAATTTTTTTTCGCAATTCTACAAGCGGCTTTTCGAATTCTAACTCGTACGCCATTCGTCTCCACCTCGCGATTGGTGAATGTCTAATACATTCGTTAATGTGTCTTTTAGTTCATGACGCGGGATCACCGCATCTAGTTGTCCATGTTTCAATAAAAATTCCGCTGTTTGAAAGTCATCCGGCAATTCCTCACGAACGGTTTGTTCAATGACGCGCCGTCCTGCAAAACCGATGAGCGCCCCTGGCTCAGCAAAATTGTAATCTCCAAGCGAGGCGAAACTTGCTGATACACCACCTGTCGTCGGATGAGTCATCACTGAAATAATAAGCCCGCCTTGTTCGCTAAACAGTTTTAACGCAGCACTTGTCTTCGCCATTTGCATCAAACTTAATACACCTTCTTGCATCCGCGCTCCACCGGAAGCGGTAAAAATAATAAAAGGTACCGATTTTTCCATCGCTCGCTCAATGGCGCGGGCAATTTTTTCTCCAACGACCGATCCCATGCTTCCCATACGGAAACGGGAATCCATCACGGCAACAACGACAGGAAAGCCGTTGATCGTTCCTTCCCCTGTCACAACCGCCTCATTTAGCTTCGTTTTCTCACGATCTTCTTCAATCTTTTCCATATATTGCGGGAAGTCGAGCGGGTTTTTAGAAAGAAGGTGACGGTCATATTCACAAAACGTTCCTTCATCTAATAAGCACGCAATACGTTCAGGAGCAGACATCGGATGATGATAGCCGCACGATATACAAACGCGTAAATTTTTCACTAGTTCTTTCGTATACATGATTTTTTTACACTTCGGACATTTCGTCATAATGCCTTCTGGCACGTCTTGCTTCGCTTGTTCAGATGGAATGGCCGCATATTTCTTCTTTTTGGAGAACAAATCTTTCAGCACACGTTTCCCTCCCCTACTTCGTCCATTTCTACTTTACCGAATAAAAACAACTTTGTTTGTCATATTGTGTCAGTTCTCTTTCGACATTTTTTGCATCACGAAACTTACGCAAGGAAGCCTCTGCCTTTAGGCACGGGGAGGAATTGCACCTTACGCAATGTTCATTCCCTCCCTTCGATATGTGTATCCGTCAAATCGCTGAATGACTTGGACATATCTATAATTTATTCCTTGTGCGATACGTTTACCGTCCTTGCCTTTAATATCGAAACTTCCAGTCTTTCTACATGCGACTTCGCCAAACCAAACGCCTTGATATTTCCCTCTTGGGATAACAGCCTTAACCATGTCCCCTGTTTGGAAGCCAAAGAAGAACTTTTGTCTTGCAAGATAACCTCTTGGGAAGCCATATCTATCTAGGTTTGTGCGTGAACGACTACCACGCCCCTTTGCTCTAATGAATAACACTTCTTTTGTTTTGAAATATAAGTGATTTGGTGTGCTTTCTCCCACGCAACAAGCGTCAAAATAGTGTGTTTTCGGCAAGTCTAAACGAATACGATTCATTTTCGTTCGTGCACCTGTTCCACACTCTACTTCGCATCCGCTTTGTTTTAACACTTCATACACTTTCCACCTTGTCGAGTTGACAGCACTTGCATCTTTTAATGATTCTTTGACTTGCTTTTGAATGTGCGGATACCCGAATTCTTCTGCTGTCTTACTTCCTTTGCGCTGATTACAGTCATGACAGGCAAGACATAGGTTATCCACTCGGTCTGTTCCACCTCTCGATTTTGGAATGATATGCTCCACTTCAAGTGGAACATTTTCTTTTCCGCAATAACAACACTTCCGCCCAAACTTTTCAAGCAAGTATTCTCTTACTTCGTATCCTTGAAGCGTGCCTTGTTGATACTCAATGCCGCTGATTTCAGGATTTCGCATGAGTTGCGTGTCGAATTTGGTATTTTCGTATGATATATACCCAATGGGGCATAACTTCTTTAGGCGGTTAACCCATGTTTGGATATTTTGCACGCGACTCTCTAGTGATGGCGGCAACCACCCGTCTTTTCTCCTACGATTAAGAAAACGTGGTTTTCTGTATCGAGTTTTTCGATTTCGTCTTGCTCGACGGAAAGCACGCCTTTTATCCATTCTTTCCTTGATGTCTGTGCGATGGTCAAGTTGCCCTAACCATACCACTTCTTGTCCTCGCAAAATCGCAAGTCCTGTGTGTTTGCTTCCGTGATCGATTTTGAGCCGATACGGTGTTTTCGGTCGAAAATTATCGACAATTTCTTTTAAAATAATCGTAAATGGATAGCGTTTGTAGATCGCTGCCTTCCCTTGTTTCAACAGCTTTCTCGCAACTGCTTCGTGACAAGGAGCAAGCGGACACTTATTTGTGTCTAACACAAAAACCATAGGGTATTCCCCTTTCCTCTGCATAAAGCAGGTCATATTCTCCTCGACCATGTTATAGATGCTTGTTATGTGCAAGACACTAGCGCCACCCACCACGCTTGTTTAATCTTGCACGACAGAGGAACGGGCTGGAGAAGCACCCGAACGTGTCATGACATCTATAACGTAGGCTCTGTTTCAAGCCTTGGTCTGGTCAACATGGGGCTTACAAGCCCATGACTTTAGTCATTGGGTTGTTGACGTATTGTTCATACATCGCTATTGCTTCTTCGCACGACCGTTTTTGTAACGCCACCCACATTTGTTCATAAAATTCGGAAGGGAGAGTCAACGTATAGATGTGTTTAAAAAAGTCGGTTAATACGAGCCAAATGCGTAGCAACAAATAGTTATCCGTCGCTTCTACAATTCGCCGAAAAAATGAATGATACGTATGTTCCTCCCGTTTGATACGCTCAAGCTTCTCATCCGTCAGTCGTTCGCAGGCAAGCTGCAAACATATTTGTTCGATAAGAACTTTTGTTTCGATTAAATCTCGTTTTTCCCGATTTCCCTGTAAAATAAACGAGCCGAGAAGCTGAATAAGCTGATGGTCACCAAACGGCTTCATAAACGTTCCTTCCCCGCGACGCGTTTCTATTAATCCGAGCAACTCCAACGCCCGCAACGCTTCACGAACAGAAGAGCGTCCGACTCCTAATCGGTCGGCTAGCTCTCGTTCAGATGGAAGCCGATCACCTGGTTGAAGACCTGCTTCCTCAATCATGCGATGAATTTGCCAAAATGTTTCGATGTATACTTTAGAAGTCGTCATCGTTGTGCTCACCTGCAATAGCTACTAATTGTCGCGTTCGTTGTTCTACCTCTTTTGGATCGAGCATCGTGCGTGCGACCCCTGTTTCGATTGCTGCTTTCGCCACAGCAGCGGCGACAGCTGGAGCAACACGAGGATCAAACGGAGCTGGAATGACATAATCGGCGCGCAATTCGTCTTCTGTAATTAAGTTAGCAATCGCTTCAACGGCGGCTATTTTCATTTGTTCATTAATTTGTTTTGCGCGCACATCAAGCGCTCCTCTGAAAATACCTGGAAATGCCAAAACATTATTCACTTGATTCGGATAATCAGAACGCCCGGTGCCAACAACCGTCGCCCCTGCTTGTAGCGCCTCTTCAGGCATAATTTCTGGCATCGGGTTTGCCATCGCAAAAATGATCGCATCCCGATTCATCGTTTCAACCATGCCAGCTGTCAATGCTCCTGCAACAGACACACCAATAAATACATCCGCACCAACGATCACTTCTTGTAACGTCCCTGATTTTTTCTCTACGTTTGTCCATTGCGCAATTTCATGTTTGATGTCATTCATTCCGTACGGACGCCCCTCATAAACGGCCCCTTTTGAATCGCACATAATCATATGTTTGACTCCGTAACAGCGGAGCAACTTCATGATCGCAATGCCTGCCGCACCTGCTCCGTTAATCACGACTTGAATATCTTCCATCTTTTTGTTTACTAACTTTAACGCGTTTACTAGACCCGCAACAGTCACAATCGCTGTTCCGTGCTGGTCGTCGTGAAAGACAGGAATGTTCATTTCTTCCTTTAACCGCTCTTCAATAATAAAACAATGCGGAGCCGCGATATCTTCCAAGTTAATGCCACCAAATGTCGGCTCAAGTAGTTTTACTGTTTGAATGATTTGTTCCGCGTCTGATGTATTTAAACAAATCGGAAACGCATCAACTCCAGCAAAACTTTTAAAAAGGACTGCTTTCCCTTCCATGACTGGTAACGCTGCTTCTGCTCCAATATTTCCAAGTCCTAATACTGCGCTTCCATTCGATACAACCGCCACCGTATTCGCTTTTAACGTATAATCGTATATTTTGCTCGGTTCTTGATGGATCACTTTGCACGGTTCTGCTACACCGGGAGAATAAGCTAAGCTTAAATCGTAAGCGTTTTTTAGCGGCACTTTCGCCTTTACTTCTAATTTTCCTTGATAGCGCTCATGCATATGGAGTGCTTCTTTAAACAAAGACACGACATATTCCTCCCTAACAAGTGGTCACTGGTCTGACCACTTAACTTCTATAAAAATATAATAAAAATGAGAAATAGTAAAGCATTTTATTTCACGACGATATTCCCATCGCCAAGCAATGCTGTCAATTGCCGAATGCTCTCATCGTTTGGGGATACTGCGTACTCATGGGAGAGCTGCACTTTTTTTCGTTCCGTTTCATAATACAAAATGACAGGTGCATGTCCACGATGAGCGGTTAGCACATCCTTCAACTGCTTTAACACAACTGGCGATGCATGCTGTTCATCAATTTTGATATACACACATACTGGTTTTCTCACTTGTTGTACAATGAGATGCCACCCGCTCGATCGCTGTTCTATTTTTCCTTCCATATACAGTATGCTTCCTTGTTGCAATAAATCATGAAACCGCCGATAACTCGTCGGAAATACGACCGCTTGCCATTCATCGCTGTCATCACAAATTGTAGCAAACGCCATTTCTTCCCCTTTTTTCGTCCGTTTTCTCGTCACCTCCTCAACATATACAATTACTTTGCCATGATTCACATTTTCTTTCGTCCATTCATACATGCGCTTTGCTCCCCACATCGAATAAAAATGTGAAAATGATTCAACCGGATGAGGGGACACGTATACGTTCAGCCATTGTTTTTCATATTTTAGTTGATCGATAAGCGATAACGGCTCAGCTTGAACGTATTTTGGTTGTACATGAAGAGAGAAATTCATCAACTCCGCATGCTCAATCGCGACATCGATGCTTGCGTAAAGGGTGGCACGTTCAATATGAAACTCGTCAAAACAACCTGAAAAAATAAGCGCCTCGACCACTTTTTTTTGTGAAGATTCCATACGTAGCCGTGAAACAAAATCAAAAAAATCGGAAAATGGACGTTTTTGACGCTCTCGAATCACTTCTTTGACAAAAGCAACGCTCACCTGCTTAATCGCTAACAATCCAAAGCGAATACCGTTATCATCAACAGTAAAGTGCCCTTCGCTCCGTGCAATGGAAGGAGGGAGTAGCCGTATTTTTTTGCTCCGAAGTTCGTGTACACATTGCATCATTTTTTCTTTTTGCCCACTTACGCTTGTTAGTACAGCAGCATAAAAATCAAGCGGATAATGTGCTTTAATATACGCAAGCATATATGCGATGTAGCTATATGCTACTGCGTGGCTACGGTTAAACCCATATCCAGCAAAACGAACGATAAGCTCATACAATTCGTTTGCGAGATGCGCATCATACCCATTTTGTATGCATCCCTCAATGAAGTGTTTTTTCTCTTTTTCCATTTGTCCAACGTCTTTTTTACTTATTGCTCGACGTAATAAATCTGCCTGAGCTAATGAAAATTTCGCCATTTGTTCAGCGATTTTCATAATTTGTTCTTGGTACACGATGACGCCATATGTCGATTGCAAAATCGATTGCAAATCATCATGCATGTAACGGATCGGTTCACGGCCATGTTTACGAGCAATATATGTTGGAATTTGTTCCATCGGTCCCGGACGAAATAAGGCGTTTACTGCAACGATATCTTCAAACGTTGTCGGTTGTAATTCGCGCAATACCCGCTTCATTCCTTCTGACTCAAGCTGAAATACGCCAAATGTATCTCCTTGGCTGAAAAGAGCATACGTTTTTTGATCATCAATTGGCATGTTTTCAAAACTCAAACGATGACCTGTACGTTGTTCAATGCTTTGAATCATTTGTTCGATCATCGTTAAATTTTTAAGCGCAAGTAAATCGAATTTTAGTAGTCCTAGTCGTTCAAGCGCATCCATTGCATATTGTGTCACATATGTTGTCGTCTGCCCGCTTTGAAGAGGGATGATGTCCGTTAATGGACGGGGGCTGATCACAATACCGGCAGCATGAACGGACGTATGCTTCGGTAATCCTTCAATTCGTTGTGCAACGTAGTGCCATGGGCGCGTATGATCAAAGCTTCCGGTTGCTAGCGTTTGTTGGATTTCGCTTTCATCGACATCAAAAACACGACCAACTTCACGAACAGCAGAACGCATCCCGAAAGTTCCAAACGTCACAATTTGTGCAACGTGGTCGGGTCCGTATTTTTGCTCAATGTAACGAATCACTTCTTCACGACGATCATCAGGAAAATCGATATCAATATCCGGGAGAGATAAACGTGCTGGATTTAAAAAACGCTCAAACAATAACCCATATTGCAAAGGGTCGACTTGGGTAATACCGAGTATGTAAGCGACGAGCGATCCAGCGGCTGATCCACGTCCCGGTCCCGTTAGTATGCCTCGTTCACGAGCAAAGCGTACAAAATCAGCAACGATTAAAAAATAGTCACTAAAATTCATCTGTTGAATGATTTGCAGTTCATATTGCAATCGAGCGACATATGCTTGTGGTCGATCAGGAAACCGTTTCGTTAGTTGCTCCCAACACCACGTTTGCAAATATTCGTCAGCTGTTTTCCCCGAAGGAACAGGATAGCGCGGCATAAACCATTTTTTAGACTCAAACGTCACATGACATCGTTGCGCAATGCGTACCGTCTCCTCGACCGCTTCATAACCATTTGAAAATAACGCGGCCATTTCATAAGCGCTTTTTAAAAGATATTCATTTGTTGCTAAACGCGGACGTGTCGGGTCAGCCATTTTCTTTCCGTGTTTCATCGCAAGTAAACATTCAAGAGCAAGTGCATCCTCTTTATACATGTAGCGTACATCGTTTGTCGCCACGAGCGGAATGTCCCATCGTTTACTATGTTCAAAAAGTAGTGACAACAAATGCTCTTGTTCTTGTAAGCCATGTCGCTGCACGTTTATATAAAAATCGCCACGTTGAAACAGCTTCGCATACGTTTGAACGATCGCCTCAGCTTGCTCAATTTCGCCGTTCAATAAATGTTGCTCCACCCGACCGTATACCCCACATGTCATACCGATGAGTTCGCTCGTATGATGTGAGAAATCAAGTAAAGAAATGCCCTTTCCATCATTCATTTGAATAGCTGTAGCAATATGGACAAGTTGACGATACCCGTCGTTATTTTTTGCTAACAGCACGAGCTGATCAGTATGGCCATGTTCATCCATAATCGTTGCCATCATGCCGATAATTGGCTTAATTCCATGCGCTTGACACGCCTCATAAAAAGGAATAACGCCATAGAGGACGTTTTCATCTGTTAAAGCGATTGCTGGAAATTGAAGTTCACGTGCGCGCGTGACAAGTTCCTCTATTTTGACTGTGCTACTTAATAAGCTATAACCACTCCGCACTTGTAGATGGATAAACGACAATGTGTCTCCCACCTTTTCTATTTTTTTCTATTATATGCTCTATAAAAGCCGAAAAGCAAAACATACCTTGTTTATTTGTCCCATATACATAGTATACAGAAGGAGTGAGCGAGATGGAGATGAAAACGGCGTTTTTACCTGCTTTTATTCAAAGCTATTTCATTGCTTTAGGCGTGTTAGTTGGAGGGGCGCTCATCGGAGGATTCGGGGCTTTTTTGTCTGGTGAACCGCCGCTGACGATGATGTATCGCTTTGCGAGCAGTTTAAAAATTTGGGCGTTAATTGCAGCTATTGGTGGTACGTTTGATACGTTTTACAGCATGGAACGCGGATTTTTCCAAGGGGAAACGCGTGATGTCATTAAACAATTTTTACTTATTTTATCGGCAACTGGCGGGGCACAAACAGGTATGACATTCATTCGCTGGTTTACACAGGAGCATGGCGCATGAGAGTTCCACCGTACACACGCGATCCAGGCTGGCAACGCTTTTTCGCTGGAACGGCAATTGGTGCACTTATCAGTTGGATCGTTTTCTCACAAATCTTCGGCATTTTACAAGAAAAACAAGTGCGCCTGCTCAAAATGCAACAAGAAATTATTGCGCAATTAAAACATGATTTAAACATTTGGCAACAAGATTACATTCAGCTAAACAAAGAAAATAAAAAGCGACTAACAATCCAATCAATTGATGTAAAAGTGATCAATGCCAAATCTTATGGTATCGACACGTATACAACTTTTCGCATGGAAGAAGATATAAAAAAAGACATTCAACATATCACCGCAAAAGATATTGAAACGGTATATAAAAGCAGAGAGCTATTAAAAAAAGCAATTGAAAATAAAACGTACATCATCGATAATCGAACGTACCATCTCGATATCGAAACGATTTTATTTTTCACTAATATATCTATTGAACTAAAATTAAAGCAACAGTAGAAAGCGTTCTACTGTTGCTTGCATACTTCGTTTAAATCTGCCAATACGCGTTTAACTTCTTCCCACGAATAAATCGACGCACCTGCTGCTAGCGGATGACCTCCGCCACGGTATTTTTTCGCCACTTCATTGACAATCGGACCTCTTGAACGAAGACGAACACGAATTTGATCATCTTCTTCCACAAAAAACACCCATGCTTTAATCCCTTCAATATTTCCAAGCACGCTCACAAGTTGTGAAGCCTCCGATGGCGTTGCGTCATACTGCTTCAACAACTCTTTTGTTAATACAATATGAGCCACTCCATATTCAGATAGCTCGAAATTTTGCAACACATATCCGCTTAAATGTGCGATCGATAATTTCGTTCGATAAAGTTGATCGTATAAATCGACAAACGAAAACCCGTATTCAACTAACTCGCTTGCGTATTTAAATGTTTTCGGATTTGTACTTGGGAAAAGAAAGCGTCCTGTATCACCGACAATGCCCGCGTAAATGAGCCGAGCAGCTTCTTTCGTTAAAATGAGACCATGTTCTTTTCCAATTAAGTATAACTCATAAATCATTTCGCTAACGGAGCTTGCATTTGTATCTACCCATAAGATGTCACCGTACGGATCTTCATTTGGGTGGTGGTCGATTTTAATAATTTTTTTTCCTAGCTTATAGCGTTGATCGCATACCCGTTCTTCATTTGCTGTATCGCAAACAATGACAAGTGCATCGTTATACATTTCATCCGGAACAACATCCATCTTACGTAAAAATTCAAGCGACGGCTCATCTTTTCCAACCGTATATACTCTTTTTTCTGGAAACGACGCTTGAATAAGCTCCGCTAATCCTCCTTGTGAACCGTACGCGTCGGGATCAGGACGGACGTGACGGTGAATAATAATCGTATCAAATTGTCGAATATGATCAATAATTTCAAGAACTTTTTGTTCCATGGCGCTTCTCCCTTTTTTTCTCCATTAAAACATATTTTATTATGATTCGAAAAGATGTAAAATAATCACGCAACAATTTTTTCTTTTGGAGGACTGAATATGCCAATATTTGTTATACTTATCGTTTTTTCGCTTTCGTTTTATTTGTATTACAAAATAAAATATGTCCGCAGTAAAAAGCCGATGGAACGAAAATGGATTAGCGCAAAATCAAGCATGGCGCTCGGGTCGTTTGTATTTTTCTTTGCGATCAATCAATTTTTCATTCATCGGTCGACAGTATCTCTCATCGTTGGCATTGTGCTTCTTCTCGTCGGTGCAGGGAGCATATGGGCAGGATACCGAGCTCATCGCTATTATTTTCCGCTTGCTGTAAAAGAAGCGGAAGAAACGAAATAGGCTGCCGTGCGCAGCCTATTGTCGTTCAAGCAACTGACACATCATTAATGCCTTTCCGACAAGCGTCCCTTCGTTAAACACTTCAACGTCAACTTTCCCAAATTTCCGTCCAATTTCTAACAATTTCGGTTTAATATCGATGACGCTATCAATTTGTACAGGCTTAATAAAGTAAATAGTAATATTCTCCACAACGAGATCGCCACGTTTATGGAGGCGTAGAGCTCGCGTAGCTGCCTCAGTTACAATCGTCGTAAACACTCCGTACGATAACGTTCCTAAATGGTTTGTCATTTGCGGCGTAATGTTGCAACGAAAAACGCCGTCAACTGTTTCAGTTAAAAATTGGGTCGTTATAATATCGTCAATCGTCTCGCCCACTTGCGGCTGACGTTGCACCATTTGCAACGCTTTCAATACGTCTTGGCGACTAATAATTCCTTGGAGCCGATCATATTCATCGACTACCGGCAACACTTCGATGCCTTCCCACACCATCATATGTGAAGCGGAAGCGACTGACGTTTTCCCGCTTACCGTAATCGGATGTTTCGTCATTACTTTTTCAATAAGCACATCGCGCTCATACCCCATCACATCTTTCGCCGTCACGATTCCTTGCACTTTTAATTGTTGATCAATGACTGGAAAGCGACTATGTTTCGTCTCTCGATTTAGCTCGTACCACCGTTCTACTTGATCTGTTACATACAAATATGCTGTTTTTTCAAATGGTGTTAAAATATCCTCAACGAGCACGATTTCTTTTTTAATCAACTGGTCATAAATGGCGCGATTAATCATCGTGGCAACCGTAAATGTATCGTAACTTGTCGAAATGATCGGCAACTGTCGCTCATCCGCTAATTTTTTCACGTGTTCTTCCGTATCAAAACCACCTGTAATTAACACACCTGCCCCAGCTTCAAGCGCTAATTCATGCGCTTTCGTTCGGTTCCCAACAATCAACAAATTCCCTGCACCTGTATAGCGCATCATCGCTTCGAGCTTCATTGCACCAATCACAAATTTATTTAACGTTTTATGTAATCCTTCTTTCCCACCGAGCACTTGCCCATCCACGATATTAACGACTTCGGCATACGTTAACCTTTCAATATTTTCTTTCTTTTTTTGTTCAATTCGAATCGTTCCAACACGCTCAATCGTGCTTACATACCCTTTTGTTTCGGCGTCTTTAATGGCACGATAAGCCGTTCCTTCACTTACTCCCATTTCTTTCGCGATTTGACGAACAGATATTTTCTCTCCAACCGGTAAGCTTTCGATATATTGTAAAATTTGTTCATGCTTCGTAATCGTCAAGTTGTCCCACCCTTTTTCGACAGTTTCTTACTTTATATTATAAGGGTGTGCCTGACTGCATTCAATGAACGTTTTCATAGTTCTATGCTTTCGCCAACATGCAATACGCGGCCAACACCTTCGATCATCGCCACAAACCGTTGCGGATCTTGTTGAATGACAGGGAATGTATTGTAATGAATTGGAACAACCATTTTCGCCTTTAACCATTTTGCTGCGATCGCCGCATCCTCCGGTCCCATCGTAAAGTTATCTCCAATTGGTAAAAACGCCACATCAATATCATTCATTTCACCAATAAGTTTCATATCAGAAAATAACGCTGTATCCCCGGCATGATAAATCGTTTTTCCTTCGGCCTGAAATAAAATACCGCTCGGCATTCCTGTATACACAATCGTTTCATTTTCTTCTACGTAGCTAGAGCCGTGAAATGCTTGGGTGAATTTGATCTTTCCAAAATCAAACGTAAATGATCCACCAATATGCATCGGATGGATGCGAACACCTTCCCAGCTCAAATACGTAGCTAATTCATACGGAGCAATGACGAGGGCATCGTTCTTTTTCGCTAATGAGACCGTATCACCGACATGATCATTATGACCATGTGTTAGTAAAATGACATCGACATGCACATCTTCTGGTTTTAAATCTGTCATCGGATTGCCTGTGATAAACGGATCAATGAAAATCGTTTTTCCGTTCGTTTCAATTTTTACAGCTGAATGCCCGTGATAAGTGACTTTCATATTTCGTGCTCCTTTCTTTGTTTTTGACATGATTTTGTTTCTTCATTTGTTCACTATTTCCTTCTTTTTTTGTTCATGATTAATCACGCAGGAAACCCCTGCTTTCAAGCATGGGGAGGAATGCGTTTTTTTGTTTATTTTTCGCTAAAAAAATATAAAATAAAATTAGTGAAAGGTGGTGAGGACATGAAATTGACTTTAACAGCAAAAATTAAAATTTTACCGACATCTGAACAGGAACAACTTCTTCAAAAAACGATGCAAGCATATCGTGATGCGTGCAATGCGGTGTCGGAAGTGATATACAAAGAAAACACCCTTGTGCAAGCCAAACTTCACAAGATGACGTACCGCAAACTTCGCTCTACATTTGGCTTAAAATCTCAAATGGCGCAGTCTGTGTTAAAAACGGTGATTGCAAAATATAAAACCAACCAAACCAATGGACATAAGCGTTGTCAGATTGCGTTTAAAAAACCGCAAATAGACCTCGTTTTTAATCGAGATTACAGCCTAACCAAAGGGTTGTTTTCCATCAATACGTTAGAAGGACGAATCAAAGTTCCTTTTCAAACGAAAGAACTTGAAACGTATTTCGACGGAACATGGACGTTTGGAACAGCAAAGTTAGTGAATAAACATCAAAAGTGGTTTCTCCATATCCCTGTATCCAAAGAAATGGAAGAAGCAAACCTTCATCACATTTGCCAAGTGGTTGGCGTAGATATGGGTGTAAATTTTCTTGCGACTGTTTATGATTCAAACGGACAGACGTTATTTTTCAAAGGTAGACACATCAAACACAAACGAGCAAAGTATAAACAACTCCGCAGACAACTACAAAAAAAGCAAACTCCGTCTGCTCGTAGAAGATTAAAGAAAATCGGTCAACGAGAAAACCGTTGGATGCAAGATGTCAACCATTGCATCAGTAAGGCACTCGTTGAGCGTTATGGTAAGAACACGCTGTTTGTGTTAGAGGATTTAACAGGTGTTCGCCAAAGAACAGAAAAAGTGTCCGTTAACCATCGGTATGAAATGGTATCTTGGGCGTTTTATGATTTAAGACAAAAAATCGAGTACAAAGCACACAAACACCGAGCCAAAGTGATTGTGGTAGACCCAACATACACATCCCAAACATGTCCAAAATGCGGACATACAGAGAAAGCAAACCGAAATAAGAAAACGCACACGTTTTGTTGTCGAACATGCGGATATACCTCAAACGATGACCGAATTGGTGCCATGAACCTTCAACGAAAAGGAATCGAGTACATCGTTGAAGGAACGACACAGGCATGACCTGCGTCGTTGGGTAGTTGTCAACCTGCCCTGATGCAACCCCAAGTGAAGGAAGGAGGATAACATCCGCTTGCACTTCTGGGGAGTTGCAAGCCCACAGCTTTAGTCGTTGGGTAGTTGACGAATATCCGTCAATGAACGCAACAAATACCATGCCACTTCAAGCAGGAATGGTATTTACAATTGAGCCCGGTATTTACGTCCCATCAGTCGGTGGCGTACGCATTGAAGACGATGTATATATGACTGAAAAAGGACCTCTTCTTTTAACAACATATCCAAAAGAACTACAAATTGTATAGGCTGTCACAATGGCAGCCTATTTTCGATAACGATGAATGACATCAAGACCACCTGTCACTTCAATGACTGCTCCTGTAATCATATCAGAACAATCATCACATAAAAACTCCACAACACGAGCAATATCCTCTCCCGTCCCTGAACGGCCAATCGGCGTTATATCGTCTTTCATCTGGCGAGCATATGCAATTGTTGCTTCTTTCATTTCTCCAACAATATTCCCCGGACATACCATATTCGCTGTAATGCCATACTCCGCTTCTTCAAGTGCAATCGTTTTTGTTAATGAAACAAGCCCAACTTTTGCCGCGCTAAATGCTGAACGGTACATCCATCCTGGTGCGTGATCTGCTCCTTGAAAACCGTATGTCACAATGCGCCCAAAACGTTGATTTCTCATAATTGGTACAACCCGCTTAAATAAATGAAACATCGCACTTAAATTCCCTTCAATCATTTCATACCATTCGTCATCCGTATAATCGGCTAACTTTTTTCGCTCAAATATGTAAGGACCCGCATTATGAATTAAATAATCGATGCGTCCGAATTTGACAACTGCTTCATCAACAATGCGAATTAAATCTTCTTTCTTCGTCACATCGCCTTGGACAAAATGAAGACGCTCATGACAGCCACGATACATTTCTTTTAACGCTTCAACAGCCTTTATGTCGCTTCGGTAATGGACGGTAACAGCATATCCTTTGTTTAAAAATCGTTCCGTTACTTTTTTTCCGAGCCCTTTCGCCCCTGCCGTTACAATCGCATGCCTCACATTCATCCCTCCATCCATGCTTTGCTATGTTTATCGTACTACAAACAGGCGGAGGAACACACTTATTATGCTTGTTAGAAACAAAAGAGGCATCATCGCCTCTTTTGTTCATCGTCCTGTTCAATGACGCCGCTAATGTATGCGTCTGTAATTTGTTCAGTCACTTGCGCGATCCCTTCTTCATCATAATAAAGTTGTTCTTTTTGTTCCTTCTCACGCATCGTTCTACCCCTTTCGTCATAAATTTTTCGACAATACGTAGTGTTTGTTTTACAAAAAATGATATACTTGAATTGTAAGGAAAATTTTTTATTGGGGGGAGTATATATGTACAAGTATAAAAAAATTTTAGTGGCAGTTGACGGCTCAAAAGAAGCGGAATGGGCGTTTAAAAAAGCAATTGAAATTGCCAAACGAAACGATGCTTCACTTGTTCTTTCACACATTATCGACGTTCGTTCGTTCGCAACGATCGAAGCATACGATCATACAGTTGCCGAGCGAGCAGAAAAGTTTGCGAAAGAATTATTGCAATCGTATGAAAAACAAGCTGTTGATGCAGGCGTCAAAGAAGTCGTCATAGATATTGAGTACGGTTCCCCAAAAGTAAAAATTTCGAAAGAAGTCGCTCCGAAATATGAAGTAGATTTAATTGTTTGTGGTGCAACAGGAATGAGCGCTGTAGAACGTTTTTTCATCGGAAGCGTTTCCGAACATATTACACGGTATGCGAAATGCGACGTGCTTGTCGTACGCACACCTGAACAAACAGAGGCATAAAAGCGTTTGCTTTTATGCCTCTAACATTTGTTTTACTTTTTCAATTGCTTTTTTCACTTCTGTAAATCCTGTGCCCCCCGCGCTCGTGCGGCGATTCACTGCATTGTGCGGATCAAGCGCTTCATAAATATCTTCTTCAAATAAAGGCGAAGCTTGGCGATATACATCAAGCGGCAAATCCATTAAAAATATTCCTCGCTCTAAACATGTAAGCACAAGCTTCCCAACGATTTCATGCGCCTCGCGAAACGGCACGCCCTTTTTTGCTAAATAGTCTGCTAGTTCTGTCGCATTTGAAAAATCTTGTTTCGTTGCTTTTTCCATCACATCTACACGAACGGTCATCGTTTCAATCATACCCGCAAAAATTTTTAAGCTGCCGATCACCGTTTGAACGGTATCAAACATTCCTTCTTTATCTTCTTGCATATCTTTATTGTAAGCGAGCGGCAACCCTTTCATAACGGTCAACAACGCGATAAGGTGACCATACACCCGCCCCGTTTTTCCACGAATAAGTTCCGCCATATCTGGATTTTTCTTTTGCGGCATAATGCTGCTTCCTGTCGCAAACGTATCATCTATTTCAATAAACTTGAACTCTTCACTCGACCAAAGAATAAGTTCTTCACAAAAACGGGATAAGTGCATCATCAACATAGAACTATGACTTAAAAATTCAATAATAAAGTCCCGGTCGCTCACCGCATCTAAGCTATTTTCATAGATGCTGTCAAAACTAAGAAGCTTGGCGGTCAAGTGGCGATCAATCGGGAACGTCGTCCCTGCGAGCGCTCCAGCACCGAGTGGCGATTTGTTAATGCGCTTTAACGACTCTGTAAACCGTTCACGGTCGCGTTCAAACATCCATACGTAAGCAAGAAGGTGATGAGCGAATGAAATTGGCTGTGCTCTCTGCAAATGCGTGTAGCCTGGAATAAGCGTCTCCACATGTCGCTCTGCTTTTTCAACAAGCACACGTTGCAATTGCCGAATAAGTTCGATAATCTCGATAACCCGTTTTCGCAAATATAAATGCATATCTGTCGCGACTTGGTCGTTTCGACTTCTTCCAGTATGAAGCTTTCCTCCAACTGGACCAATTTCATCAATTAACATTTTTTCAATGTTTAAATGGATATCTTCATAGGCAACAGAAAAGGAAAGTTCTCCGTTTTTCGCTTTCTCTAATAACTTTGTTAATCCTTTTTTAATCGTCTCGACATCTTCTTTCGGTAAAATACCGCACTCGCCGAGCATCGTCACATGGGCGATGCTTCCTTCTATATCTTCTTCAACGAGCTGTTGATCAAAATGGATCGATGCTCCGAAGTCATCGACCCATTGTGCAGCTGTTTTTGTAAATCGTCCACCCCATAACTTTTTCACACGTTCACCTTCTTTTGGCTATTGACGATGCTATATACTTTCGTAGGCAAGCCAAATAAAGAAATAAATCCGACTGCTGCTTGATGGTCAAATTGGTCTTCTGACGTATATGTTGCTAGTTTTTCATCGTATAACGAAAACGGCGATTTCCGTCCTTCTACAATCGCATGACCTTTAAATAACTTCACACGTACAACACCTGTTACATTTTTTTGTGTCTCTTTTAAGAAAACGACGAGCGCATCTTTTAATGGTGAAAACCAAAGGCCGTTGTAAATGACTTCCGCTATTTTTTGTTCAATGATCGGCTTGAAGTGAGCGACTTCTTTCACAAGTGTTAAATCTTCTAACTCTTTATGCGCTTTAATGAGCGTTATCGCTCCTGGGCATTCATATACTTCGCGCGATTTAATGCCCACAAGTCGATTTTCCACATGGTCGATGCGGCCGACGCCATGCTTTCCAGCTAACGCATTAAGCTCAAGAATAAGCGCTGCAAGCGAGTACGCCTTTCCATTAATCGTTTTTGGTACTCCTTGCTCGAAACCAATTTCGATAATATCCGGTTCATTCGGTGTATGTTCAAGTGAAGCTGTCAATTCATACGCCTCTTCTGGCGGCGCTGCCCATGGATCTTCTAAAATGCCGCACTCGTTACTTCTTCCCCATAAGTTTTGATCGATGGAAAATGGACTATCTAAATCGATTGGAATCGGAATGTGATGTTTTTTCGCATATTCAATTTCTTCTTCGCGCGACCATTTCCATTCACGAACAGGTGCAATGACTTTTAAATTCGGATTTAATGCTTGAATCGATACTTCAAAGCGCACTTGGTCATTTCCTTTTCCTGTGCAACCGTGCGCAACAGCAACAGCACCTTCTAGTTCAGCAATTTCAACGAGCTTTTTTGAAATTAACGGACGGGACAACGCAGAGACAAGTGGGTATTTTCCTTCATATAGCGCATGGGCTTGTAAAGCAATTAACGCATATTCATTCGCAAACTCTTCTTTTGCGTCAATCATGTATGACTTGACAGCACCAACTTTTAGCGCTTTTTCTTTTACAAATTCTAAGTCTTTTCCTTCCCCCACATCTAAGCAACAAGCAACAACATCATATCCTTGTTCTTGTAGCCATTTAATCGCTACCGATGTATCTAAACCTCCTGAATAAGCGAGCACCACTTTTGGATTTGCCATAATCGTTCCTCCCTAAAGAATAAAAATACTAACAATTTAATATTTATTCATTTCGCATATTAATAATGTAACAGCTATTTTTCTTTTTTTCAATAACTATTTTGATTAAAATAAAAATTAATAAGCAAAAAGGATGGGGGAATAATATGAGTACACATTTTATATATGATGAACGCCTTGGGATTCGCCTGCCACATTTAGAGAAGGAATGGGACATGTACACAAAAGAAGAACAAGCAGAAATTTTATTGGAATGGGAGACGATTCGTGGCAAAATTCCTGATCGAATTATCGAGCTAGAGCAACAAATTAATGAAAAACAAAGGCAACTCGGAGAAGAAAATGATTTTGCTCTCTCATGTATGCTCAATTCAGAAATCGCCTCGCTCGCTTCAATGATTAACGATTTATGGATTTGGTATCGAATGAATCAAACCGTTACAAATCGCATACATCAATAAAAAAGGTGACCATACGGACACCTTTTTTACGCTAAATTCGCCAATCTCATCACATCACGGGCGATCATAACCTCTTCATTTGTCGGGATGACTAATACTTTTACTGGAGAATGCGGATAGTTAATAAACGCTTCTTTGCCGCGCACTTTATTTAATGCTGGATCCCAGTAGACACCCATAAATTCAAGACCACGCAACACTTTCGCGCGTACGACATCGCTGTTTTCACCAATGCCTGCTGTGAAAATAATGGCATCAACCCCGCACATGCGCGCTGCGTATGAGCCGATGTATTTATGAATGCGCCCAGCAAACACTTCGAGCGCCAACTCTGCACGTCGATCGCCTTTTGAAGCCGCTTCTTCAATATCGCGTAAATCGCTCGAAAAACCAGTTAAGCCGAGCATTCCGCTCTTTTTATTTAAAATATCAATGACTTCCTCGGCTGTTTTCCCTGTTTTTTGCATAATGTACGGGATTAGCGCTGGGTCGATGTTTCCTGAGCGCGTCCCCATCGCTACACCTGCAAGCGGTGTAAAGCCCATCGACGTATCGATCGATTTCCCGCCCTCTACCGCTGCAATACTTGCTCCATTTCCTAAATGACAAGAAATGAGACGAAGTTGCTCAATTGGGCGGCCTAACAATTCAGCTGCACGTTGTGTCACATATTTATGTGATGTGCCATGGAAGCCATATTTACGAATGCCAAACTTTTCGTAATACTCATATGGCAAGCTATATAAAAACGACTGTTCTGGCATCGTCTGATGGAATGCTGTATCAAATACTGCAACCGCTGGTACGTTCGGTAACACTTCACGAAACGCTTTAATGCCGACAACGTTTGCTGGGTTGTGCAATGGCGCTAAATCAGATAAGTCTTCAATTTCTTTTAACGTCTCATCTGTAATTAAAACGGAGTCGCTAAATTTCTCTCCACCATGTACAACGCGGTGACCAATTCCTTCGATTTCATCGAACGATTGAATAATGCCAAGCTCAATTAATTTATCGAGCAACATTTTCACAGCAACCGCATGATCCGGAATTGGCGTTACTTCTTTTATTTTTTCACCATTGACTGTAATATTAAAAATCGCATCTTCAAAACCAATTCGCTCAACAACACCTTTTGTTAATACTTCCTCGCTCGGCATGTTGAACAATTGAAATTTTAACGAAGAACTTCCTGCATTGATCGCAATGACTTTTGGCATTTGATTAAACAGCTCCTTTAACATCGTTCACAATTATTGTATGCAAATATGCGAATTTCATCGGTACGTCTCTCATTTTACGGGTCGTTCGTCACTCTTTTCAAGTATACAAATTGGACGAAAACGTTTTCTTCACATATTTGTTATATTCTGAAGGTTATGAACAATTTTCTTTCAGCCATTGTTCGAATTTTAGCACCATGGCTTGCATCGCCTGCTTATTCGAAAAGCTAGGGAGCTGTGCAAGCAATGCTTGTTTCGGTGCTTTTGCATGCGCGCCTTTTTTTTGCAAAATAAAAATACTTTTCGCTGCCTTTTCATTTTTAAACATCGAAAGCGGAAGCTGCAATAAGCCTTGAATAAACGTTTCTTCTTTGATGAGCGCATGCAATTCTTTTGATTCGTCTGATGTAAACAGCATGTTTGGAATTAAGAAAAACAAATACCCGCCTTCTTTCGTATAACGAATACTTTGTTCAATGAACAAATAGTGAGCGTATGAATGGCCACTTTTCGCATGTAAACGAAATGACTTGGCATTTTCATCATCTGGATAATATCCGATCGGCAAATCGCACACGACTACATCAACCGGCTCAATAAACAACGGCTTTAAGCTGTCTTGATGAAATAATTGAATTTCATGTTGTTGTAAATTTGCATTCACATAAGCGAGTTTCAATAGTAAATCGTCTGCATCCGCTCCGTAACTTCTTGCTTTTTTATTCGTCAGTTGATTTAATACAGCCGTCATTAAATTTCCTGTTCCAATGGCAGGATCGAGAAGCGATAACGAAAAATACGTTTTTGTAAATTCATCAACTAAATAACCGATAAATACTGATACTGCATCTGGTGTCATTTGATGGTGTGGCTGTACGTACTCCTTCATTCCTTTCAACATCGCTAATTGCAACGCTTTACGGATGTGTTCATTTTTCCATTCATGCAAATGAACAGATGCATACGCCTTTTGTAACCGTTTCTTTAACAACTCGCTCACTTCTTCTTGCAGTACATCCCCGTGAAATAAATTCTCTCCAGTTTCAGCAACTGCTTCTAAATATGAACAATTTAATTCTTCTTGTAACCATGTCGCCGTTTCATCAATGACTGTAAATAGCTTTTCCAATACACTTCACTCCTTTCTGTTCGACATTTTATTTTAGAAAATATAAACGAAAAAGGCTATCCCTTTTTGAGATAGCCTCAAACAATTATTGTTGAGCCGCTTGTTTTGCCGCTTCAATGGCCGCTTCATAGTTTGGATGATTCGTCGCTTCAGATACATACTCGACATATGTCACACGATCATTGCGATCAACGACAAATACAGCACGAGCAAGTAAACGCAACTCTTGAATAAGCACACCGTATGCTTGACCAAACGATACGTCGCGATGATCAGACAGTGTGACAACGTTTTCTAACCCGTTTGCAGCGCACCAACGTTTTTGAGCAAATGGCAAATCGACGCTAATCGTTAATACTTTTACTCCTTCAATGCTTCCTGCTTCTTCATTGAAACGACGTGTTTGTGCATCACAAACTCCTGTATCGATCGACGGCACAACACTAATTAACCGAACAAATCCTTTTGTATCGTCTAATGTCACCGGTGATAAATCGTTGGCAAGTACGGTGAAATTCGGTGCTACATCACCGACTTTTACTTCATTGCCAACTAATGTGACAGGATTTCCTTTAAATGTAACTTTCGCCATAGTAAGCCTCCTCTTTATATAAGATACAGGCTCATCATAACGTAATTAGATGAAAAATTCAATTATTTCGATTGATACTAAATATCAAAGTCTGGCGCTCCGTTATGTTGTTGCTTCGACTTTTCTTTTTTCTCAAACATATGCTGGATCTTTTCAATCGCTTGTGGAGCTAAATCTAAAATTTTCTCGTATAAGTGTGTGCTTTCGTCCACATGCAACAATTTCACACCGGAACTGTTAACAATTAAAAAAGCAATCGGTGTGATCGATACTCCGCCACCACTTCCTCCACCAAACGGATGTGCTTCTTTTTGTTGTTCGTTTCCATTGTTTAATATAAACTCACTACCGCCTGCAGCGAAGCCAAATCCGACTTTTGAAACAGTTAAAATGACACTTCCATCAGGTGTTTCGACAGGATCACCAATAATTGTATTGACATCGATCATTTCTTTTAAATTTTCCATCGCTGTCGTCATTAATCCTTCAATTGGATGTCCACTCATTTTCATTCCTCCTAACAACTGTCCACATCATTTGTGACTCACATGTCTTTTTTCCAATGTTTAACGACCTTCAGTCCTGCTAATATAGCATAACCGATTCGAAATCGGATCATACATGTAAACGACGTACGTGATACTGCTCCTTGAAAAAAAGGAACGATAGAAATGGAAGGAGTGATACAAACGTTCATATATTTACTTATCATTGCCACCACATAATATTTTACCGACCATCCGACCCCGACAAACACGGCGGTTTTTGCCGCGTCACCGACACCTATTTGTGTGTGCCATTGAAACTGTAAAACCGACACATGTTGCAAAAACTTTTTCATGATTGTATGTAAATGAACGATTTGGTTTAGCCATTGTTTCAATTGCGCTAGAAGTTCGCGAGCGTCGGTGACAGTAAACGTTGTTTTTTCGTCTTTTCCTGTCGTTGTTTTTTGCTCTGTCACTACTCCAGCTTCCTTTTTCGATATTTCAATGAGCGGAACAACAAATCGGTAATGAAATATGCGAAGGATACGAACATCAATGGTGAATTGATCATTATCTTGTGCATGTTGAAATTGAATCGTCATGTATACATGTAAAAAAGGAATGAACGTTAAGAAGGCAACAAAGATGATGGCAATAATAAAAATCATCGGTTTTTCACTTCCTTCCCGATGACATTTTCGACAAAAACGAGCAAAATTAAACGAATAAATTCGCAATGAATGGAAAATAAATGATAAAATAAACGTGAGGACATTTTAACGGAGGGAAAACGATGACTGAACGCCGCAATCGCATGTATTTCTTTCATAAACATGATGACGAAACGACAAAACAAGTACAACCACTTATTGCCCTTGCTAAACAGTATGAATTTGAAGTCGTCGATGATGCAAAACATGCAAACATTATTGTGAGCATCGGGGGAGATGGAACGTTTTTACAAGCAGTCAGAAAAACAGGTTTTCGTGATGATTGCTTATATGCCGGCATTTCAACATTAGGCACATTAAGTATGTATTGTGATTTTCATATTCACGATACAGAAAAAATGATTGAAGCAATGACAACAGAACAAATTGAGGTGCGTAAATATCCAACGATTTATGTCACAGTCAACGACTCGACATCATTTTATTGTTTGAATGAATGTTCGATTCGTTCAAGCATTATTAAAACGTTTGTGATGGACGTATTTATTGACAACTTGCATTTCGAAACATTCCGTGGAGATGGAATGATCATTGCTACACCTACAGGAAGTACCGCCTACAATAAATCGGTTAATGGGGCAGTCGTCGATCCGATGCTCCCTTGCTTTCAGGTAAGCGAATTAGCGTCGTTGAACAATAACCGTTATCGCACTCTCGGCTCATCATTTATTTTAAGCGGAAATCGCAAATTAACATTAAAAGTTGTACAAGATGGCAACGATTATCCGATTATCGGGATGGATAATGAAGCGTTAAGTATTCAACATATCGAAAAAATTGATATTGCATTAAGCGGAAAAGTCATTAAAACAGTCAAATTAAAAGATAATTCATTTTGGGAAAAAGTAAAACGAACATTTTTGTAAAAAGAGGCATTTCGCCTCTTTTTACCATTTTCTTTGATCAACGAGGCAGCGATTCGATGATGTATAAAATTTTGTGTAAAGCATTTTACTAGACCAAAAGAAAAAAGGTAGGGTATTCTCTGATTGGACCAAAAATCTTAGAGAAAGGAGTACCCTACCTATGTCTAAAAGAAGTATACCGAATGTCGACTGGGCAAATCAACTGGAAAGTGTCATTCGTCAGTTTGTGAAGGAAAAATTAGAACTGAATGAGAAATGGGCAGGGCGAAAGTTGCGAGGATTTGCCGAAGCACATGAAGCCCTCGAGCGAATGTTTGAAGAACGTTACAATTAACCATATATTGTAAACAAAATAAGGGGATTCTCCCTTTCCCCACAGGAGACTGAATATCCAGTCTTATGTGTAGAGGAAATATCCCCCCTCTATTCTAAATCCATTTCAGAGATACCCTACCCCATTTACATTACACAAAATTCTTGACGCTACCCCGTATGATACAAAAAAATTATACAAAAAAATCGAATAATTTTGTATAACTTTTCTAAAAATTTTTACAAAATAAAAAACTCGGTAGGGTCAACTACCGAGTTTTGTCACCTAACATTTATTTTTGGCTACTCAATTGTTGTTCTGCCATTTTCACGAGGCGTTTCGTCATCTCGCCACCGACAGAACCGTTTGCTCGCGCAGTTGTATCTGGGCCTAACTGCACGCCAAACTCTTGAGCGATTTCATATTTCATTTGGTCAATCGCTTGTTGCACACCAGGGACGAGCAATCGATTTCGATTTGCCATTTGTCTTCACCCCCTTGTAACCATAGGTTGTGCAAAACAAATGGACTCTATGCATCTCCTCGTTAAAATAGCTCGTCCAATGGTTGATCTGGTTTCAATGTAATCGTTTCGACGCGAGCAACTGTTTCAGCAATCATCTCATCTAAAGGTAAAAATTGTTCATATTGGATTACCTTCTCTTTTTTCGGCTTCGTTTTTGGTGCTTTTGGCGTAAAAATTGTACAGCAATCTTCATACGGTCGAATCGAAATATGATGTGTACCAATTCGCTCAGCGATCGCAATAATTTCCGTTTTATCCATCGAAATAAGCGGACGAAGAATTGGTGTCGTTGTCACATCGTTGACAACAACCATACTTTCAAGTGTTTGACTAGCAACTTGTCCTAAACTTTCTCCTGTCACGATCGCCAGTCCGTTTTGTTTTTTACGAATTTCATCTGTAATGCGCAACATCGCACGCCGCGTAGCGATCAACGAATAATTTTCCGGCACTTGTTTATAAATGGCTTGTTGCAACTCCGTAAACGGTACAATATGAAGACGAATCGTACCACCAAATTCCGTTAAACGCTGCGCTAAGTCGATCACTTTTTGCTTTGCTCGCTCACTTGTGAATGGGGGGCTAAAAAAGTGAACAGCCTCAATTTGCAAGCCTCGCTTCATTGCCAAATATCCAGCTACTGGACTATCAATTCCACCAGAAAGCATAAGCATCGCTTTCCCACTCGTTCCAACAGGTAAACCACCCGCTCCTGGTACGTCATATGCAGTAATGTACGTTCCTTCCTTTCGTACTTCAACACGAACGTCAATGTCTGGATGATGGACGTCGACCGTTAAGCCCGTTGTGTTTTTCAGCACATAACTACCGAGCTCATAGTTTAATTCATTTGTTGTGATCGGAAATTGTTTATCTGCTCTTCTTGCTGATATTTTGAATGTTTTCCCTTCGTATGGAAATTGTTTCACGAAAAATAATGTTGCTTCTTTTATTTTTTGCAAGTCGTTCTCTGTCTTTAATGCCAAACTTAACGATTGAATACCGAACACTTCTTGCAATTTTTCGATGACAGGTTGCGGTGGTGTATGATGTAGTCGAATGTACATCCGATCGCGCAACGCTTCAATTTGAAGGTTCGGAAAATGTTTCAATTTTTTTGCTATATTTCGTTTTAAACATCGTACAAATTGTAAACGATTTTTTCCTTTTGTCGACATTTCACCGTAACGAATTACAATATGATCATACGTCATTTCGTTCCCCTCGCTACTATTTTTAATCGTTCATATGCTTGCTCAATGGCTTCAATAATGATTGGGACATGCTCCATTTGTTGTTCGTATGATAAACTTATGCGAATCGAACGCTCCGCCCGCGTTTTTTCGATTCCCATCGCTAACAATGTTTTACTTGGCGCTTTTTTACGGGATGAACAAGCTGATGTTGTCGATACGTATATATGTTGCTTTTCTAATTCATGAACAAACGTTTCTGATTTTATTCCTTCTAGTGAAAAATGAATAATATGTGGAGCTGATTGTTCAAATGGCGTGTGAACACGAATACCTTCAATCGTTTGTAAGCGTTCGATGAGCGCTCGTTTCATTTTCTCAAGTCGATCATATGCCTCATGATACTTTTCCACCGATAATCGTAACGCTTTCGCCATCGCAACAATAGCAGCGACATTTTCTGTTCCTGAGCGCAATTGCATTTCTTGTGCCCCTCCCGATAAAAGCGGAGAAAGGCGCACACCTTCGCGAACGTACAAAACTCCTGCTCCTTTTAATCCATGAAATTTATGAGCAGATATCGTATATAAATCAACGTTTGCCTGTTTCAAATGAAGTGGTACTTTCGCTGCACCTTGCACTCCATCAACGTGAAACAACACTTTCGGATATTTTTTCAACATCGAACCAATTTGTTCAATCGGTTGAATAGAGCCTACTTCGTTATTTACATGCATGACAGAAACGAGAATTGTATCATCACGCAACGCTTGTTCAATATGTGTTGGAGAAACGATACCACGTTCATCAACAGGTACATATGTAACTTGAAAACCGAGTTGTTCTAGCTGTCTGCACGCCTCGGTGACAGATGGGTGTTCAATCGCTGTTGTAATGATGTGGCGGCCGCGCTGCTGATGTTGCCAAGCCGCACCTTTAATGGCTAAATTGTTTCCTTCCGTCCCACCTGATGTAAAAATCACTTCGGTCGGCTTCACCTCGAGCAAACGTGCGATTTGTTCTCTCGCTTGCGTGAGCAGTCGCTCGGCTTGCATACCTAGTCCGTGTAGCGAAGACGGATTGCCAAAATAATCGCTCGCGACTTTTAAAAAAGATTGTAGCACTTCTGGAAACGGTTTTGTTGTGGAACTATTATCTAAGTACATCATCGCGCTAGCCTCCATTACCTTCGTATACAAACAGCCTTCTTATATTATCACATCTTTATTCAAAAAGGAAATAATCAAAGAATATTGTTTGAGTCAAGACTTTGTGGGAGATTTTTTTCTCGACCGATTTTTTTGGTTATATATGGTTTTATAAAATCGTTATATGTAAGCGCTTTTACTTACTCTCATCCTGTAGGTATGTGCGTTTTCTCTCGTTTTAAAAACCTTTCAATGCTTGCAATGCCTCGTAAATCGGTGTCCCTGAAGATTGGCGAAGGTATGGGATGTTATCTCGTACCACTTCTGTCATTTGCGTTTGCACGCGCTTCAGTGCCTTTTTCACGATCGTTTCTCGTTTCGTTTCTTCTCGTTCTTCCACGCCATACATCACTCCATCGCGTGTCCGAATGAGTAACGTATCTTTTATCGCGACGATCGCTCGCAACATCGCTTCAATCCCTGCATCCCTCCAACTTCGACCGTTTTTACTTCGTTTCGCAAACACATGCATCGTTCCTTCCGCACTCCCCATCGCCCTCATGTTTGTCGTGTCAATCCCTTTTTCCTTCAACCATACGCGATAGTCACGTAAACATCCTGGTATCTCCTCGATTCGACGAACAAGCGCCTCGAGTTGCTTTTCCTTCTCCTCATGTTCTAACGTACCGATGGCACTTGTGAGTTCTCGTAACACACCTTCTTCATCCCATGATGCTAACTTCTTTCGAATCACCCGATATCTCGCATGACCTCGGAACAATTGACGAATCTCTCTTGCCACATGGAACCGATCAAGCTGAAAGTACCCCCTGTCCCCGAAATATTCTCGACACGCTGTAATCCATGGGGCTCCATCTCCATTGATGACCACCCAATCCTCAAACGGATCATAGCTGTATTCCTTCATCAGAAAATTCTCTACAGCTTCCCAAATCGGTTCATTCGTTTGATGAACCATATACCGTCGATTCACTAAGGATACGCGTTTCCCGTTTTTCTCCCATCCTTGGTGAATCGTGATGATCTTTTCTTCTTTTCCTTTGATGCGGCTTCGTTGACGTTTCACGTACAACCCGTCTGCTTCGATAAAAAACACGCGCCCTTTTTTCTCCATCGCACGGTGCCCTTCCACCTCTGCCTCGATGATGGACTGGCGAATCGTTTCGTGACTCATACATGCATACCCCACCAGCTTTTCAAGCGACTGCGCAGCCTGTCGATACGAAGAACCCGTCACGGCGAGATGAATCGCTGTCTCCTCTAATAGCGGACTCACTCCATGCGCCCCATCGAACTGGAGAAAGACATCGAGTAAAGACGTATACACCTTTTTTTCACGGTCAAAGTAGTAGTTTCGCTTCACTTCCACCTCTCCAAATAGCGTTTGGAGTCGGATCGTCCGCTTATCTTTGAGCGCATATCGTTTCTTGTCCCTCTGTTCTGCCAATGTGCGGTCGATCTCCTCCAACACCTGTTGAAGGAGATGACCATATTGTTTTTGCATATGTCTAAATAAAGACTGTTCGATCTCTTTTAATGTCAAGCCGTTTGTGATATAATCCTGCATGGGCTCCACTCCTTTCTTTGGTTGTATTTTTTTTTCACACTTACTACCTTACCAGGAGGAGAGCCCGTTTTTCATCTATTTTGCTTACATATCTGACAGGTTCCTTATTATACCAAATCAGGAACCTGTCTTTTTTTCTCCCACAAACATTTTACTCATACCTTCTAAATTGCCATAGCGCTACTGATACGACAGCGAGGGAAAGAAGTAACGTAATTGCCGCCGCTTTCGAATATTGGGCGGATGTCATCGTTAAACGATAAATCCACGAAATTAAAATGTCAGTCGCTCCCGCATTTTGCCCCGACACCGCAGGACCGCCGCCGTTAAATAAGTAAATGATGGTAAAGTTATTGAAGTTAAACGTATATTGCGTAATTAAAATCGGTGCTGTTGCATATAGCACAAGTGGCAGCGTAATTTTCGTAAACTTTTGCCAGCTTGAAGCTCCATCTACTGTCGCCGCCTCATACAATTCGTTCGGAATAGCTTGCAATACTCCTGTCGTCATCGCAAAGACGAACGGGAAGCCGAGCCACGTTTGAATGAGAATTAACGCCACTTTCGTCCAAAACGGATCGGTCATCCATTCAATCGGTCCGATGCCTAACGACGCCAAAATCGTTTTATTAATCACTCCGAACGATTCGTTAAACATACCTGAGAAAACGAGAATCGTTACAAACGCTGGAACTGCCCAAGGTAAAATGAAAATCGTACGAATGATCGCTTTTCCTTTTAAATCTTTTTGATTGACAATAATCGCCAAGAAAATACCGAGCGCAATTTGTAACGTTGTTGCCCCAAACGTCCAAACGATCGTCCAAGCAAGTACGTTAATAAACGTTTTCCGCCAAAGATCGAGCTTCACTAGGTCAATGAAGTTTTGAAACCCGACCCAGTCAACAAGTTTCGCTGGCGGTGAATGATATAAATCATAGTTTGTAAACGCCAATAAGACGACGAAAATAATCGGGAAAATAACGACAAACACAAGTAAAATAAATCCTGGTGAAATCATTAAATATGGAAAGCCGTTGTCAACGAGCACACGATATTGCTCGCGCAACGAGCTAATTTTCAACCCTAAATCGCGCTTTTGACCATTTTTATAGGCATCGCGTAAATTGAATGCATAAAATCCTAACCCAAAAACAGATACGATAACAGCTAAAATTCCTTCAACAAGCAAGAAAATGGAATGGTCACGTCCAATGACTTCACCGAGCGTAAATAACCCCCACCATCCCATATTTAATAAATCTTTAAAAACAATAAGAAACGAAGCAGCTAAAACAAAAAATGCGACGCCTTTCACGTATTGACGATTATACAGTTGTCCAAATCCCGGAATAATGGATAAACCGAGGGCGATTTTCCGATGATTCGATTGATACATTGGTGTTTCCATTGATTTTGTCTCCTTTCTAAACAATGGCGAGGAGCGCACTTGAATGTGAATAAATAAACAAATAAAAGAAAGTTGAAGCAGTACCTCTACAAGAGAGGTACCGCTCATTTCTTACTTGCTTGGATGGTTTGTTTCAATGTTCGTTTTAATTGTTTTTACAGCTTCATCAAGCGCTTGTTTTGGCTCTGCTTTTTGGTTTGCCACAAGTTGAAGTGCTGTCGCCATTGGTCCCCATACTTCTGCCATTTCAGGAATGTTTGGCATTGGAACCGCGTATTGAGATTGGATCGCAACCGCCTTTGCTCCTTCATCTTCTGCGATTAACGGATCGTTAATGAGCGACTTCACAGGCGGAATTTCACGTGTTAATTCGAAACGTTTTTTCGCATTTTCTTCGTTTGTAATAAACTCAATTAGTTTTGTTGCCCATTCAGGATGTTTAGAGAACGCAGATACGTGCCATCCTTTTACACCCATAAACGTTTTCACAGGCTCACCGTTTGGCAATTTCGGCATTGGTGCGACACCGATATCGATGCCTGCATCACGCATCCCTTGGAACGCCCACGGACCGTTCATGACAGATGCTGCTTTTCCTTCGTTGAATAAGCCGTCCATCGCTGAACCGCCGTTTTCACCGATAATACCTTTCGGGAACAATTCTTTATACCATTTTTGAATGTATTCTACCCCTTTTACTGCACCTTCGTTATTTAAACCGATGTCATTGCGATCTAACGTACCGTTGTTGTTTTTAAATACGTAGCCGCCCATACCAGCGATGACACCGTGCGCAAAATAGAAGTTATCCCAAAGCGCTAAGAAACCGTATTTGTCTCCTTTTGTAAACTCTTTTGAGAACTGATATAGCTCATCCATCGTCTCTGGCGCTTTGTCCATCAACTTTTTATTGTAGATGAACACAGGTGTTTCGACCACTTTTGGAAGTCCGTACAATTTTCCGTCATACATTTGCGCATCGATAGAAGATTCTGTAAACGTATCTAATACAGCTTGGTCGACTTGAATTTCACGAATTAATCCTTCTGTCACGAGCTGACCGATTTGGTCGTGTGGAACAGTAATAACGTCAGGACCTGTTCCTGCTGGGCCGTCCAAACGAAGTTGATCGCGCTGTTTTGTCGCCATTTCAACTTCTTTGTACTCTACTTTAATGCCATACTTTTCTTCGAATGCTTTAATTGCTGGCTCTAACGCCACACCGCGATCCACGTCTTCCCAAACGACAAGCTTTTCCGGTTTCGGCGGCATGCCATCTTCTGACACTTCAGTTTTTCCTTCATTTTCATTTTCTTTCGGTTTTGCCTCATCTTGTGAACCACAACCTGCCATGACACCTGCAAGCAATGCCAGCGATGAAAAAATAGATACCGTTTTTTTCATTTCGACCACTCCTGTTTTCAAACATATACAAACGCTTTCACTATGTCGTTTTGTGAAAACGATTGCACAATCTTTATCTTTATTATACAATCATTTTCCGTTTTGACAACTATTTTTTTTTATCTTTTTTTGAATGAATGTTGACTTTTTTATTCGCTTCATTTTACGCTTGACATAAGCATTGTTTACGCTTCCGTGCACCGTTCAATAAGAAGAGGAGGCGCATGTGAGAAAAAGCGCAATCGATTGCGCGATAAATAGAGAGGAGAGATTGAAACATGTTAAAAGAAGCGATTTACCATCGTCCAAAAGATGCGTTTGCTTATGCATACGACGAACGAACGCTACATATTCGTTTGCGGACAAAAAAAGACGATGTCGATGCCGTTTATTTGTTATTTGGCGACCCGTACGTATGGGAAGATGGCGCATGGCAATTTGACAAGCAACCGATGCAAAAAAGCGGTTGTGACGCTTTATTTGATTATTGGTTCATCGCTGTGCAGCCCCCGTATCGCCGCCTGCGCTACGGTTTTGAGTTACATGCTCAAGGCAATATGCTCATATATACGGAAAAAGGTTTTTACGAAGAAGCGCCAACAGACGATACCGCATACTATTTTTGTTTCCCGTTTTTAAATCGCATCGATGTATTTGACGCACCGAGCTGGGTAAAAGACACCGTCTGGTATCAAATTTTCCCTGAGCGTTTCGCCAACGGCAATCCACGTTTAAATCCGCCAAATACGCTCCCGTGGGGAAGTATCGATCCGACAACGACGAGCTTTTTTTGGCGGCGATTTCGAAGGCATTATTGAACGATTAGACTATCTTGTCGAACTCGGCATTACCGGCATTTATTTTACACCGATTTTCAAAGCGCCATCGAACCATAAATACGACACGATCGACTATTTTGAAATCGATCCACAATTTGGCGACAAACAAACATTTAAACGGCTCGTTGAAGCATGCCATCAAAAAGGCATTCGCGTCATGCTTGATGCGGTGTTTAACCATAGCGGCTATTATTTCGCCCCGTTTCAAGACGTGCTAAAAAACGGCGAGAAATCACGGTATAAAGATTGGTTCCATATTCGTGAATTTCCACTTCAAACGGAACCGATTCCAAATTACGATACGTTTGCTTTTGTACCAGAGATGCCGAAATTAAATACCGAAAACCCGAAAGTGAAGCAATATTTACTAGACGTCGCAACATATTGGATTCGCGAATTTGACATTGACGGCTGGCGATTAGATGTCGCGAACGAAGTCGACCATCAATTTTGGCGCGAGTTTCGCCAAGCGGTGAAAGCGATCAAACCGGACGTGTACATCCTCGGTGAAATTTGGCATGATGCGATGCCATGGCTAAGAGGAGATCAATTTGATGCGGTCATGAACTATCCGTTCACGAACGGCGCACTCAACTACTTTGCGAAGGAAAACGTAAAAGCAAGCGAATTTGCCCATACGATCGTAAACATGTTGCATAACTATCCGCAAAACGTAAACGAAGTCGCCTTTAATTTGCTCGGCAGCCACGATACGCCGCGCATATTAACTACGTGCGACGAACGAAAAGAAAAAGTAAAGCTCATGTTCGTGTTCCAACTTTCTTTCAGCGGCTCTCCGTGCATTTACTACGGAGATGAAATCGGCTTAACTGGTGGACAAGACCCGCTTTGTCGCAAATGTATGGTATGGGAAAAAGAAAAACAAGACCGCGATTTATTTACGCACGTACAAACGCTTATTACACTGCGCAAACAATATCGCGCCTTGCGCTTTGGCGAATTTCATGTATTAGAAGCAAACGATGAAACGAATCATATCGCTTACGTCAAAACGTACGAAGATGAAACGATCGTTTGCGTGTTAAACAATGCAGACGCATCGCTTACATGGACCGTTCCATTTTCACTTCAAGACAAAACGGTCATCAACCTTTGGACGAACGAACAAATAACTGAACAAACGATGACAATTGAGCCGTACGGCTTTCGTATGTTACTTGTGCAGCCTACGCCCGCTGTATAAAACGGCGATACTCGCTTGGCGTCATCCCTTCTAATTTTTTAAATACACGCGAAAAATATGCACCATCCTCAAATCCGACTTGTTTAGCAATCGCCGCGACCGTCTCGTTGGTTGCGGCTAATTTTTTCTTTGCTACTTTCAGCCGATAATCATGTACATATTGCAGCGCACTCATTCCGATCGTTTTTTGCATACAGCGTGAAATGTAGTTAGGATGAAGTCGGAGAGCATAAGCAAGATGCTCCATTTCAAACGATTGATCATAATGACGATGAATATATTCCATCGCTTCTCTACATACATGCTCGGCAGCTGTCGGAATATGAAGCGTTTGTTTTTGCAATTGAACGATCCATTGTGCAAATAACAGCTGTTGCGCCAACGAATGATCCGGTGTTTGTTGCTCACGAACGATATGTTGCAACATCGTCTCCATTCCTACTTTGTTCAACTTTCCGTATTGTGGAATAAATAAACGATATTGCGCATAATCGACATACGTTGCCTCTCGTTCAATAATATCGCTCCATCCATACGGCTGTTTTTCACCAAGCTCGTATTGTGGCACTGAAAAATGAATCCAAATAAAATATGTATCTTCACCACACGGTTCATGCCCATAATGTTCAAACTGTGGGCATAAAATGACGTATTCTCCTTCCCGAACGGTAAACGTTTCTTCGTGTTCCGTCATATATAACGTTCCTTTTTGCACATACAGTAAATCAAATACCGAAAACGTGCGTCGAAAATGTTTCATTCCTTTTCGAAAAACCGCCTCACCACCTTTAATGAAAACGGGAAACGGCGGAACGGAAAACGATATATACATAAGCGCCCTCCTTGAAGTCGGAAATGTACAAAAGTTATCGTCTTTTTCTCTTTTTTTCATTATAACAATCCATTAAAATAAAAACAGTTTGCAAGTCGGAAATCGTAAAGGGGTTGTCTTGTTTGGCAAAAAAGCTTTCTTTATTTGCGCTCACTTGGCCCATTTTTATTGAATTGACGCTTCATATGTTGACGGGCAATGCCGATACGTTTATGCTTAGTCACTACACAGATGAAGCGGTTGCGGCTGTCGGGGTGGCCAATCAGTTATTGTTTATGGTCGTTGTCATGTTTGGCTTTATCGCAACAGGAACATCGATTTTAATTGCACAATATGCTGGGGCAAACGATGAAAAAACAGCTTCCTATATTGGAGCTACTTCCATTTGGGCAAATTTATTATTTGGCGTCGTATTAAGCGTTGCGCTTTGGATAGGAAGCGATTATCTCCTTCAAGTAATGAACGTTCCAAACGAGCTAATGGCTGATGCGCGTGCTTATTTATGGATTGTTGGTGGTTTTTCATTTGTGCAAGCGCTCATTATGACGCTCGGGGCGATTTTGCGCAGCTACGGGTTTACACGCGATATGATGAATATTACGATTGGAGTCAACATATTAAACATCATTGGCAACTATTTCGTATTGTTCGGACCGTTTGGCTTACCGGTTTTAGGTGTTGAAGGGGTCGCTTGGTCAACAACGATCAGCCGGATGATCGGGCTTGTCATTGGATTTTTGCTCATCATGAAACGTCTCCCATATCCTCTCCCACTGTTATCGAAAGAGGCGTTTTCATTTGCTTACGTTAAACAATTATTAAAAATTGGCATTCCATCTGCCGGCGAACATGTCGCTTACAATACGTCACAGCTTGTCATCACGTATTTTATTACAATGCTTGGCACAGAGGCATTAACGACGAGAGTATATACACAAAACATCATGATGTTCATTTTTTTATTTAGCGTCGCCATCGGGCAAGGGACGCAAATTATCGTCGGGCATCTCGTCGGGGCACAACGTTTTGACGAAGCGTATGCTCGCTGTTTAAAAAGTTTGCGGCTCGCCGTCATCATTTCGTTTACAGCAGCCGCCTTGTTTTCTCTTTTTTCCGATCAACTGTTTTCCATTTTCACAAGCAATAAATGGATGATTGAAACAGGCGGGACGCTCATTTTGCTGACGATGCTTCTTGAACCTGGTCGTTCGTTTAACCTTGTGATTATTAACTCCCTTCGTGCTGCTGGCGATGTGAAATTTCCTGTCTATATCGGCGTCGCTTCGATGTGGGGAATAAGCATCCCGCTTGCCTACCTCCTTGGCATTTCATTCGATCTTGGTTTAGTCGGCATCTGGCTCGCCTTTGCGGCAGACGAATGGATACGTGGCTTACTCGTCTATTGGCGTTGGAAATCAAACGTATGGCGCACAAAATCGTTCGTCAAAAAGGAAGCGACAGCTTAAAAACCCGAACAACGACGACGTTGTTCGGGTTTTCTCAGTTTTCTTTTAAATGAATGTTATAATGCTCAAACCATTCATGAAACTGAATAAAATACGCCAAAAGTTGCGGACCGGACATCAATTGCCCGAACCATGGAATGCGAAACGACTGTCCTTTCGTCTCTACTAATTCCTTTAACTTCTTTGCATCAAACAGTTCATATAAAACGGACGAGCGATTCGCTAAAATGGTCTCTAGTCGTTCCGCTACGATGTCTGTATAGCGCGGATGATGCGTTTTCGGATACGGACTTTTTTTCCGATACAATACGTCATCAGGCAACATGCCTTCTAACGCCTTACGCAAAATCCCCTTTTCGCGATTGTTATGCATTTTCATCTCCCACGGAATGTTCCATACGTACTCGACAAGGCGATGGTCCGCAAACGGGACGCGCACTTCTAAACTCGCCGCCATGCTCATTCGGTCTTTCCGATCTAAAAGCGTCGTCATAAACCAAATCATATTTAAGTAAAATAGTTCGCGGCGACGTTTTTCTTCTCCGCTTTCTCCGTCCGCGTGAGGAACTTCACGAAGCGTTTCTTTATAGCGCATATCGGCATACTCATGAAGCGGCAGTTTTTCACGCCACGTTTCATTGAGAAGATCGAATCGTTCATGCAATGAACGCATCCACGGAAATCCGTCTCGCTCAAAGTCTTCTTTTCTATGGAACCATGGATAGCCTCCAAAAATTTCGTCGGCACATTCTCCAGATAGACTCACAACAAACTGTTGCTTAATTTGGCGACAAAACCAAAGAAGCGACGAATCAATATCAGCCATCCCCGGTAAGTCGCGCGCAATCATCGCTTCCGTCAAATAGTCGGCTAGCTGTTGTTGCGAAATGACACACGTATGATGAACGGTTTGAAACGCATCAGACATTTGTTTAATCCAAGGACCATCGCTATTCGGCTGAAAGGCGTTCGCAGTAAAATATTGTTCATTTTCTTCGTAATCAATGGAATACGTATGAAGCGGTCCTTTTCCTTCTCGTTCAAACGACTGCGCCGCAATCGCTGTAATGGCGCTTGAATCGACCCCACCCGATAAAAACGTACACACAGGGACGTCTGAAACGAGTTGGCGCGTAACGGCATCAATAAGCAACGTGCGAATATGCTCGACTGTTTCGTCAAACGAATGAACGTGTGGGGCGCTTTTCACGTTCCAGTATCGCCATTGCCGTATCCCCTCTTTATTCACGATCATCGCATGAGCCGGGCGCAGTTCGTGAATCGTTCGAAATACGCCATGTCCCGGAGTGCGTGACGGACCGAGCGCTAAAATTTCGCATAAACTTTCGCGATCAATTTCCGCTCGAACGTTTGGATGCGCTAAAATCGCTTTAATTTCCGAAGCGAATAAAAACTCTCCTTGTTCATGACGATAAAAGAGCGGCTTCACTCCTAAACGATCGCGCGCTAAAAACAAATGACGGCGCTCACCATCCCAAACCGCAAATGCAAAAATGCCGTTTAAATGATCGACACATTGTTCACGCCATTCCATGTATGCGGTAAGCAACACTTCTGTATCGGAATGCCCTTGAAACGTATATCCTTTTTGCAATAACTGTTTGCGAATATCTTCTGTATTATACAGTTCGCCATTATAACAAATCGTATAGGCATAACCGTTTTTTATTCGCGTCATCGGCTGGACGCCGCCTGCTGGGTCGACAACGACAAGCCGCTTATGCCCAAATGCGACATGATCGTCCATCCAAACATTTGTATCATCCGGTCCTCTAAATGAAAGCGTATTGGCCATGTTGAGAACAACATCTCTTTCTTGGCGCAACTGACGCTCAAAATGAACCCATCCGGTAATTCCGCACACGTCAATCATTCCCTTCTGTTGTGAACAAGTATGAAGCATGCTTTTATTTTATGCATCGTTTATATAAATGATGAGTTGTCTATAATGGCGTACGAAGGGAATTGACAAAAAAGGAGTGAAATAAATGGATCGCCTTGCATCATTGCGCGCACAAAAACGAGCTTACATATACGGCGTTGTTGAACAAGTGAACGGTGAATGGATATTTTTTGATGAAGATGACGATGCGCATGAATTAACAAGTTTACCGAAGGAAGTCGAACTTTTCCGTTTCGGTCAATGGATAAAAGGATGGCTTGGGGAAGATGGGGACGTGTATATGACCGAACGGTACGCATTAAAAAACGGTGACCGTCTCCGCTACGTAAAGCCGTTGCCGCACGCATACGAACAATGGCTTTCTCAGCTACCCGATCACGCGTTTTTTCATTTTATTCACTTAGTTAACGAGTGGCATTTTTCCGTATATGACTGTTTGTATTGTTATAACTATATGTTGTTTGCTGAAAAAGGGGTTAATTTTTTAATATTTGATAACTCGGTTGACATGTGCAACGTCCAACATTATTTTGACGAAAAACAACATCGCTTTGAACTGACGTTGCAAACAGGGAAAAAAGTGATCGGTGTCCAACTCGATTATTGAATGACCACGTTCCCTTGTAACACTTGTTGTTCAAATTGTTCCGCAGAAAGCGGTTTAAAAATCGCATACCCTTGCGCATAATGACATTTTAATCGCTTTAACAATTTCATTTGCTCAGCCGTTTCTACCCCTTCGGCGACAACTTTTAGGCGCAAGCCGTGCCCCATCGTAATGATTGATTTCACAATCGCAATGTCCGAACGATCTTGATGGAGTTGGTAAATGAACGACCTATCAATTTTTAACGTATTGATCGGCAAATTTTTTAAATAACTTAAAGAGGAGTAACCTGTGCCAAAATCATCAATAGACACTTGCACACCAAGCTGTTGAAGCTTTTTCATCACGTGAATGCTGTAATACATATTTCGTAACATCGAGCTTTCTGTAAGTTCTAAATGTAAACAATGAGCGGGAAGCTGCGACTGCTTCAGCGCTTGTTGGACGTCTTCAAAAAACGTCGGATGCTGAAATTGCGTCGCTGAGACGTTGACAGAAATCATTAACGAATCAAAGCCGAGATCATGCCATTTTTTCGTTTGCATGCACGCTTCTGTTAATACCCAACGACCGAGCTCATGAATGAAACCAATTTCCTCTGCAATCGGAATAAATTCAAGCGGAGACACAAATCCGATTTTCGGGTGTTTCCAGCGCAATAGCGCTTCGCTCCCGATAATTTTTCCCGTCATTAAATCAAGAAGCGGCTGATAGACGAGAAAACATTCTTGTTTTTCGAGCGCTTTTCGCAAATATCGTTCAAGCTCGACGCGATACATCACTTGTTCGTTCATTTTTGTGGCGTATAACTTCACGCTGTTGCCGCCTTTTTGTTTCGCCCGATTGACCGCTGTATCCGCATTTTTTAATAACGACTGCGCATCGACCCCATCCGTTGGATAAAAGCTTACACCGACACTTGCGGTTAAGAAAAACTCTTTTTCTTCGTACACAATTGGCGAAGCGATATGTTGGAGCAGTTTTTTCGCCCATTCAACGACCGTTTGCACATCCGTTTGTTTTGTCAACAATAAGCTAAACTTATCTCCGCCAAAACGGCCTAAATGCGCGCCAGATGGCAATATGTTTTTTATTCGCTCCGCCATTTGCTTTAATATTTCATCCCCACCGTAATGACCGATCGTACCGTTTACCATTTTAAAACGATCCATATCAATAAATAAAACAGCAAGTGTACTGCCTGTTTCTTTCGCTTTGTCAATTGCGTTTTTCACGATATTTGTAAATTGCAGCCGATTCGGTAGCCCCGTGTCGCTATCGTGATATGCGATATATTTGATATGTTCTTCTGCGCGCTTTTGTTCGGTAATGTCGCGTCCGATCCCATAAATGCCAACCTTTTTTCCGTCAACGATAATCGGAACATTTTTAATTTGTAATAAATACACTTCTCCTGATTTCGATGGAATTTCTAAATTGTATTGTTGCACCTTTCCTTTTAACGCGCGATAAAAATAGCGGCGCACGCGCGGAATATCTTCTTTTTTAATGTAATCAAGCGAGTTTGTATGCAAAATTTCGTCTGCCTTATACCCAAACACGCGCTCAAACGCAGGATTGACGCTTGTGAAATTGCCTTCTAAATCGGTGGAATATACAATGTCTGGATTATGTTCAAATAAAGAGCGGTAATATTGTTCAGATAGCTTCATTTTTTGACGCATCTCGTCCATATTTGCTCGATAATCGTCAAAAACGAGGGCACAAATGATGGCATGTTCCGATGCATCCCCAATCATCGGAAGCAGTTGTGCTTGGGGCAAATGATGTTGCACGTACCGTTCGACTTGCATGCGAAACGAAGGAGAAAGCGAAGAAACGAAAATCGTTAGTTGGTCATACTCATATAAACGAGAGTCGCTCACCCATCGTTCCCAATCTGCAAACGTTTTACAAACCGTTTGAAATAATTTCATCCCCTTTTTCCCACTCTTTCTTTCTCTTTATATTTTTAGGATTATCACTTAATTTTCATTATAGCACATTTCCATATGGTAGAAAAAGATAAAAGTTGGCAAATGTTCCAACTTTAAGAAAAGAATGAAAAACCAAACGGCAACTTAAATCCAAGATATAGTACGACCACGAACGCTACAAAAAACTGAAGCCAAAGAATATTCGTATTTTTTCCTTTCGCTGTCCGAACGAGAATCATTTCCATCGTTCCGATCACCCATATCCCAACGATCACTTTAATGATATAAAGAAATGGGAAGGAGGACATGCTATGTAAAATCCACGCTCCTGTCGCAATAATGAACACGTAAAATAGGCGCAACAACATGTGTAACGTTTTTGTTTTTTCATGTCCTTTCGACTGTAAAACAAGCGCAACGACAAATAAAATAAGCGCAACAACCCACGTCGTAATATGTGCATGTGTCATCGTCATTCTCCTTTCTCTATCCATTTCATATATGAATCTATCATAACACGTCGATCGTGATCGGACAATTGAAAAGGAAAACGCTCACCTTTTCTATTTACTTTCTATATTCACTTCAAGTATGTTATATATGTGAGCATCCAAGTGGGAGGGATCAACTTGAAAACAACACAAATCATCGAGCTAACAGAAAAATACGGGGCAAACAACTATCATCCACTTCCAGTCGTCTTATCTAAAGGCGAAGGAGTATGGGTAGAAGATCCAGAAGGCAATCGTTATATGGATATGTTGAGCGCTTACTCTGCGGTCAACCAAGGTCATCGCCATCCGCGCATCGTGCAGGCGCTTATTGATCAAGCGAATAAAATTACATTAACATCGCGCGCATTTCATAACGACCAGCTCGGTCCATGGTATGAAAAAGTCGCAAAGCTAACGAAAAAAGAAATGGTTTTGCCGATGAACACAGGTGCCGAAGCGGTCGAAACAGCCGTAAAAGCAGCGCGCCGCTGGGCATATGACGTAAAAGGCGTTCCTGCGGATCAAGCCGAAATTATCGTTTGTGAAGATAACTTTCACGGTCGGACGATGACAGCGGTGTCGATGTCATCTAATCCAGAATACAAACGCGGATTCGGTCCGATGCTTCCGGGCATCAAAGTCATTCCGTTCGGCGATGTAGAGGCGCTAAAACAAGCGATCACTCCAAATACAGCCGCATTTATTTTTGAGCCAATTCAAGGAGAAGCAGGCATTAACATTCCGCCAGAAGGATTTTTAAAAGCCGCATACGACGTATGTAAACAACATAACGTTTTATACATTGCGGACGAAATTCAATCAGGACTTGGCCGCTCCGGCAAAATGTTTGCGTGCGATTGGGAAGAAGTTGAGCCAGACATGTACATTCTCGGCAAAGCGCTCGGTGGGGGCGTATTCCCAATTTCATGCGTAGCCGCAAACCGCGACATTCTTGGTGTATTCAATCCAGGCTCGCACGGATCGACGTTCGGTGGCAACCCGCTTGCTTGTGCCGTTTCGATCGCTGCGCTTGATGTTATCATCGAAGAAAAATTGCCAGAGCGCTCATTTGAGCTCGGTCAATACTTCCAAGAAAAATTGCGCGAAATCAATCATCCAGACATTAAAGAAGTGCGCGGCAGAGGATTGTTTATCGGCGTCGAATTACACGTCCCTGCGCGTCCGTATTGCGAAAAACTGCAACAAGAAGGGCTATTATGTAAAGAAACGCATGACACAGTCATCCGTTTTGCCCCGCCGCTCGTTATTACAAAAGAAGAGCTCGATTGGGCAATTGAAAAAGTGAAAAAAGTATTTGAACAATAAAAAGCTGGGGATCCCCAGCTTTTTATTGTACTCGGTTGCGCAACGTGCCAATCTGGTCGATCGTAATTTCAACGACGTCGCCCGACTGTAAAAAACGCGGTGGATTCATCCCTTTCCCAACTCCTGCTGGCGTTCCTGTCGCAATGATATCCCCCGACTCTAACGTCATCCCTTTCGACAATGTCGCAATCATCGTTGGAATATCGAAAATCAATTGCGATGTCGTTGCCGATTGTCTGACTTCACCATTCACTTTCGTTTGAATATGTAACGCATGCGGCTCGGCAATTGCCGACCGATGAACGATCCACGGTCCCATCGGACATGACGTATCCAAACTTTTGCCAAGCAAATATTGTTTATGTCTTTCTTGTAAATCGCGCGCCGTCACATCGTTTATGATCGTATAACCAAACACGTAATCGAGCGCCTGTTCTTTCGGAATCGCTTTTCCCTTTTTCCCAATAACAATCGCAAGTTCCCCTTCATAATCTAATTGATCGGTTACATCCGCATGGCGTAAAATCGCTGCCTCATGCCCGATCACTGTCGTTGGCGCTTTCGAAAATACAATGATATTTTCGCGATCCGCCGCGCCTCCCATTTCTTGCGCATGATCTGCGTAATTTTTTCCAATACAAAAAATATTTTTTGTCGGGCGCGGAATCGGCGCAAGCAGTTGTACGTCGTGAAGTGCATACGTCCACTCCGGTCGCACACGTTCTAGCACACGTTGCACTTTTTCAATAAACGATTCACCAAGTTCTATGCATTCGATCATCGTATGCGGCATCGTTTCATCTGCTTTCGATAAATGAACGATTTTTTGCTCATGAACAACCCCAACAAACACATCTGATCCGACGTGCGCTGTAACAAATTTCATGTTCTCATCCCCTTTTTCGTATGATCGAACATCATTATGTTCTCTTTTTTATAACTAAACTCCTTTGAAAAAAATCATTTTCCAACACATTATCCTATTTCCTTTTTCTTCAGAATATGTATAATAGTTTATACATACCTGAATCCGTGACAAAACATCTTTACAATGGTCGCAAACCGTTGATACGATAAGGGAAAACGACGTTGACGACTCTTCATCAAGTAGGTGAATGTGATGAAAGATTTCCCGATTCGGTTTGTATTGACAGATGAAGCGATTACTCCAAGTGCTGGGCTTGCTCTCGTGGGCTACTTACTGCACCAAACGAAGCTGGATAAACGAGTAAACGCACTTCGGCTCCCAACGGTTCGTCGAGATGTGCACATTTCCCATAGCGACGTCATTCGCTCGATGATCGGCTTGCTTGCCACAGGAAAAACGGATTTTGATCATATCGAAGCGTATCGTCAGGACGATATCTTTTCGACATCAATGGGCATTCGGCACGTACCTTCCTCCCCAACGTTGCGACAGCGTCTCGATCAGCTCGCTTGTCTCCCGATGACCGAAACCATCATTTGGGAGGAATCGATGCGTCTGTTGGTTCGACAACACGCTACCTTGTCCGCTTGTTGGACGAAAGGGAAAACGACATGGCTTCCCCTTGATATAGATGCTTCCCCATTTGATAACTCCGATACGAAAAAAGAAGGAGTGAGTCGAACGTATAAAGGATTTGACGGTTTTACGCCGTTGTTTGCGTACGCAGGGAAGGAAGGGTATATCGTTCATGCCGAGCTGCGTCCAGGGAAACAACATGTACAAGACAACATGCCTTCGTTTTTAACTACCGCCATCCGTCGAGCTCGTCCGCTGACCTCGTCTCGTCTGCTTGTCCGCATGGATGCAGGGAACGATGCGGAAGCGAATGTGCACGTATGTCTAAAGGAAGACGTGGACTTTGTCATCAAGCGAAACTTACGCCGAGAATCGAAAGCGCTTTGGTTCCAGATCGCTTCGCAAAAGGGCAGACGCGTCGATGATGGACAAACAGAAGGAGTACAAACGTATGAGTTATGCCTTCCACAGACAGCAGCAATCGATGGACACACGTATACGTACGTTCAAGTCACCCAAGTGACGGAACGAACGATGGAACGAAATGGACAGCTGATGCTCGTTCCTGATTACGAAGTCGAAAGCTACTGGGTGCGCCTCGAAGGATACGAGCATGTTCGAATGAGTGATGTGCTCGCATTGTATCACGATCATGCGACATGCGAACAGTTTCATAGCGAACTGAAAAGCGACTTAGATTTAGAGCGACTTCCATCAGGGAAGATGAAAACGAATGCGCTCGTGTTAGTCATGGGAGCATTCGTGTACAACCTTCTTCGCCTGATTGGACAAGATCTATTAAGCGATCCGAGACATCCATTACATCATAAAGTGAAACGCCGCCGCATCAAGACGATCATTCAGACGGTGATCACGATGGCAGGTCGACTCGTCCGCCGATCACGACAGATCTGGATGAAACTGACGCGAAGGAGTGGGTACAGTATACTCCTACTGAATGTGTATCAAAAATGGAAAGAGGCAAGATAACAAACAGATGTTCGGGTACTCATATCCATCACTCCCCCCTGTACTTTTTTTGTCTCTTTTTTGGTTTGTATCTCCATAAAAGAGGATTTATCTCGTTTTCAAACATGAAAGTGGTGCAGGGAATCATCAAAAAAAGGGATGTATGGATCATATATCCATAGAACTAACACCAAAATCAAAGTTGATTTCCAACCATCACGGATTCAGGTATACATACAGTTGTTTACAGCTTGTTAACTAAAGTGAGAAATGTTGGTGAATCTTATGTCTCTTTCCCTCATCGAAAAGAAAAGAAGACAATTAATTGAATTGGCGCAAATGTACGGTTTTTCGGCGAAAGAAACGATCCAATGCAGTCAAGAGCTCGATGAATTGTTAAATAAACATTTGAAAGAAGCCGTGCTTTTCCATAAAGAAAAAGAGGACAAGCCGTGTGCGACATGATTCATTCATGTCGTTTTCTTTTTTCCGTACGTCATCCATCGCCATACGCGCTCCATCGGTCCGATGCGATATTTTTTTAGCCACCAATGGCTCCAACATATTTGCATGACATATACAACGAGCGCAACAGCTAACGCTTGTTTTGGTGTTACTTTTCCATACAATCCGAAGCCATATGAATAAAAAATGGTCGTACAAATGACGGATTGCATGAGATAGTTCGTGAACGCCATTTGACCAACAGGGGAAAAAAAACGAATGACGTTCGCCGTCGCAAACGAAAACGCGGTCAAATAAAACAAAGCGAGCGCAGGACCCCCGATCATATCTTGGGCATACTCGGTTACGATATTTTTTTCGATATATGGCAATAATTTAAACGCCATGCCGACGACGAATGAACCGATGCACCATTTTTGAATCGTTTCGCGATGTTGTGCCACATGATGAAACCATTTTTCTTTTGCGATATATGCTCCAAATAAAAGAAATGGCAAAATCGTTAAAATAAAAATGAATGTTTGTGTAAACGAATTGACGTATAGCCAATCGGCTACCCGTTGCATAAAAATTTGTTCCCACGTGCCTTGTTGATAATTTGCGATCGCCTGCCTTGCCAGCTCTGGCTCTGAAAAATCGACATCGCCACTTACTTTCCACATCAGCCACATGAGTATCGTTGAACCGAAAGCCCAACTGCTCCAAAGCGAAAGCGCCCAGTTACGTAACGTTTTTGCGCTCGCTTGAAAAAACGGAAAAAGAAACAACCCGACGATCGCATACCCGATTAAAATATCGCCATGCCAAATGAAAAATGCATGAATGACGCCAAATAACAACAACGCAAGCAAACGGCGCAAAAAAGTCACTCGAAACCGTTCGCCCCCTTTTTCAAACATCACCCATGCTCCCCAGCCGAACAACAACGAAAAAAGCGGATAAAAGCTCGCTTGCGCAAATATATCTACAAATGCGAGCAGAAAACGATCAACCCCATCTTTCGCAAATACCGACGCATCAACATATAACATCGGAAGCGAAAAATCAAGAACGTTTACAAGCAAAATGCCAAACAACGCAAAACCGCGCACCGCATCAATCGTCGAAATACGCATCTTTTCCCTCCTTTTCCATTTCATCCTGAACCTCCCGATGGCTAAAGCCACGGGGTTCTTGTGTACTATAGAGCTTCTTCCATACCTTCGCATGGATACTGACTCTAATTCCACAAGACTTTCATGGGCAAACACCTTTGCGAATATTAAGCGGCACCATGATCGCTCCTGTTTGAAATACGCCGTAAAATCCTTCGAGCATTTCTAACGTATTTGGCGCTAAATAAGCGACACGGTCCCCTTTTTTCCCCCTAAAGCACTTAACCCGTGAGACAATTGATTGACGCGCTCATTGAGCTCACGATATGTAAACGATCTTCCTTCGCTAATGACGCCGATTTTGTCTCCGTAAAGCGACACGGCACGATCTAAAAAATGAGTTAATACTAATGGAACGTCCATCCCCAATCCCCCTTATTTTTATGTCTAAAAATTATTATTTTTCAGAAATATTATAACACATCTTTCTTTTTATGGAGCACATTTCTTTCATTGTTTTCATATGATTGGGTAAGGGAAAGAATGAAGGAAAGGACGATGGCCATGCCTTCCTATATTGCAGGTCCAATTAAAATTACGAACGTCAGTAGCGATGCAACCGTCAATTTCGGCGATACGTTGCAAATCGCGCCAAAAAGTTCATCGAGGTCGCTTGCAGGTGCCGGTGGTGGAAATACAGGAGATTTTTTACAAACGAATACGTTTATTAGCTTTACAAATACACTCGATCCAGACACCGCCGATAGCAACATAAAAAGCAAGGGATAGCCGATGCCAGCCATTGTTGGAGCGGTCCAAATTAACAGTATCGGAGGTGGCGGTGTGTTTCATATCGGCGATGTATTTGCCATCTCTCCGTACAGCGTTGCTAAAACGTTTGCTGGTGCTGGTTCATTTAATACGGGGGACGGCCTGAATATTTACAATCAATATAGCAGCACAAATACAAACGACCACGATGTTGCCGATAGCAATGTCGTTGGAAACGTCTAGCGAGGTGGGACGATTAATGTGTACGTTCAACAAACGATTTCTATTCACCAATTAAAAATCGGCTCGCTTACTAACTCATCTGTACTGTAAATCGGAACAACTGGAAAAGTACAACCGCTCGCCACATGGTGCACTTTTCCTTCCGTCGGCAAATCCGGACGGTCGACATGCACCGCCGCCTTAGAGTCAAACCGGATGAGCTCCGCCTGCACACAGCGCATGACACAAACGGCGAACGCTGCGGCACGGAGATGAGCGGCCATGCAAGCGCGGAGCGAAACCGCCTCCTCCACTGTTTCTCCTTCACCTCCCATCGACAAAAAAACCCCTTTCGCCTCGGAATGATGCGAAAGGGGCCATGAGCCGTTCTTATCATCCAAAGCGAAACCGCTTTGCGGGTGTTAGCACCTTGCCTGCGGCAGGTTGCTGTGGGGTCATCAAGCCCGTTCTCTCGCCCACTCTTGATAAGACGTATGCAATTTATCTTCTATCTTATCATACATCATCAAAGGCAACAATCGTCATTGTTCGACTTCCGGTTGCTCGGACGTGACGCCGACATCTTTCCACGTCAGCTTCGAGCTCGGGTCAACCGTAAAGTTGGCGACACGGTTGTTGACCGCATAGATGGCGGAACGATACAACGTTGGGATGACCGGCACTTCTTCGTTCATTAGCTTTTGCCACTCGCTGTAAATTTTCCGGCGATACTCCTTGTCAAACGCCTGTTCGGAATGGCCTTTTTCCAACAGTTCATCGTTTTTCTCATTCACCCAGCGCGAGTAGTTGAACATGGCGTCGCGGCCGTACAATCCGTACGGGTCGACGTTCGTTCCAGTTCCCCAAGCGGCGGCGTAGACATCCACTTTCGGATCGTCTTTTTCGATCATATCGTAGAAGGAGTTGAACTCCGCCAAGCGTCCGTCTACAAGCTGAACATCGAGACCCACATCTTTCCAGCATTGCATATAAAATTTGGCCAGCGGTTCAGCGATGTCCCCACCGCTCATCGCCAAGAAGTTGACCTTGAATTTTTTGCCGTTTGGATCTTCGCGGAGGCCATCGCCATCCACATCTTTATATCCCGCTTCATCCAGCAATTGTTTCGCTTTTTCCGGATTGTACGTATACCCTTTGATGGAACTGTCATGATAGCCCGGGAACGACGGCGGAATGAGCGTGTTCGCCGGGAAGCGCAAACCATGATACAGGCGGTCGGCCACCTCTTGGTTGTTGATGGCGTACGCCATGGCTTGGCGCAGTTTTTTGTTTTGGAATTTCGGATTGTCCATTACGTTTTCCTGCTTTTTCGCATCCCAATGGCCGAGTTTAAAGCCGATATAGTTGTACGCCAAATCCACTTTACCGATAAACTGAATGTTTTTCGTCCCTTTCGCGTTCAAATATTGGTCAGTCGGGAACCCAGCGACGTCAATTTCGCCTTTTTTCAGCGCTTGCAGGACGACTTGCGGGCTGACGACTTTCAAAATGACGCCTTCCAAGTTCGGTTTGCCAGCCCAGTAGTCATCATTGCGAACAAACTCTACCGACTCGCCCGGAACGATTTTCTTCACTTTAAACGGACCGAACCCGATCGGGTTTTTCCGGATTTTATCCGATTTCGCCAAGTCTTTGATCGGAATGTCTTTCAAGTAATGCTTCGGCAGCGGATACGCCCAAATGCCAGTCAACACCGACGGATTGGCCTGTTTCCATGTGATCGTCAACGTCTTTTTGTCGATGACTTTAATGCCGGAAATTTTATCCGCTTTGCCGCTGTGATATTCTTCCATCCCGACGATCCCTTGGATGAGCGGATCGCCATAACGGACGCCGGTGTAATCTTTATGGCCGATGACCAAATACGCATACTCCAAGTCTTCAGCGGTCACCGGCTGGCCGTCATGCCAATTCACATTGTCTTTAATACGGATTGTCATCGTCTTTTTATCATCCGACAACTCATACGTGGCAGCCCCATCATTTGTAATTTCATAGTCACCGTTCGTCCGGAAAAGCGACTCGTCAAAAAATTGCAAAATCTCTGCGTCGGGCGCTCCGGTGTAGAATGCATAGCTGAGCGTCCCTTCAAACGGCGTATCGGACACAAGGCCGTATTTCAACACGCCGCCATCGATGATTTTCCCGTCGTTTTTCACCGTCATCGGGAATTTGCTGATGTCTTCCTTCTGAGCCGCCGGTTTTTCGTTATTGTTGCCCTTTCCGCTCGTTGTGTCGGATTTGCCCGTGCACCCGGCGAGCACGAGCAAGAGCGCGGCGAGAGCCGCCAGCCATTTTCTCTTCACATTTTCTTCCCCCTTATCCTAGTCGTTGTCTTGCATCAGCCGCACGTTTCAGCGCTTGGCCGATGAAATTTATGCACAGCATCATCACTAAAATAAGCAATGACGCAGGCAACCAAACCCACCATTTGTTTTGCAAAACATCCGGGTTGGTCGCATAGCTGACCAACGTCCCTAAGCTCGGCGTGCTCTCCGGCAGCCCGAAGCCAAGATACGTGAGCCCGGACTCGATGCCGATGTTGCCCGCCAAATTTAACGTCAAATTGACGATAATGATTGAGCTGAGGTTGGGCAAAATTTGAAAAATAATGATTTTCCAATCTGGCGTGCCGAGCGTTTTTGACGCGCTGACATAATCCAGCTCGCGCTCGGCCAGCGTTTTGGCGCGGATCAGCCGGGCTTTGCCCATCCACAAAAACGCGCTCATGATCAAAATGAACGTCAATACATTATATTTAGGCACAATGGCGACAAAAACAATAATGAGCATCAAAAACGGCAGAACGAGAATAAAATCGATGATGCGCATAATGACATTGTCAATCCAGCCGCCGAAATAGCCGGCCACCAATCCGACAATGAGGCCGATCGCCCCAGTAATGAGCGTAATGGCCAGCCCGATCGTAAACGAATTGCGGGCGCCGATGATGAGCTGGCCAAACACGTCGCGCCCTCCGTAGTCTGTGCCAAGCCAGTGTTCCGCTGACGGCGGAGAATAGATGGAAAGAAAATCCACTTTCACGATTTCCTCTTGATCCAAAAAGAGCGACACGCCATAGACGATCGACAAAAGGATTCCTAAAACGATGAGCGAACCAAGCGCGAGCCGATCCCGAGCCACCTCCCGCCACATGATCGAAAAGGCGGAAGGGCTTTTCTCGATGTTCGCTCCGGCCGGCGTTGGGCCGCTGATTTCCGCTTTCATGTCAGCTACCTTCCTCCTTCCCTACTCAATCCGGATGCGCGGGTCGACCGCACTCAAAATGATGTCCGACAACAGCGTGCCCACCAGCGTCGCCAGGCCGGAAATCATGACGAGCGCCGTCACGACGCTGTAATCCCGCTGCATAATCGACTGCAAAAACAGCTGGCCAACCCCCGGATAGCTGTAGATCGACTCCAAAAACACGGAACCGCCGACAAGCCCGGTGATCTCATACCCTAAAAACGCCGCGATCGGCAAAAACGCATTGCGCAAAATATGGCGCCAATAGATGTGCCGCTCCGGCACGCCTTTCGCCCGCGCCGTTTTCACGAAATCTTTCACTTTCGTATCGACGATTTCGCTGCGCAAATATTGAATCGTAACGACCGTGTTGATGAGCGCTCCCGACAACGCCGGAAGCATGAGATGGTTCAATTTGCTTAAATAGTAAGCGAGCGTCCCTTCCTCGACCTGAACGTCCACGCTGCCGCCGGTTGGAAACCAGCCAAGGTGAAAGCCGAAAATAAACAGCATGACCAAAGCAAAAATGAACAGCGGCGTGGCAAACCCGAGATAGCTGTAGCCGACGACTAGCTTATCAGCCCATGTATCTGTCCATCGCCCCGACACGATGCCAAGCGGAATGGCAATCAGGTACGTCAAAATTAAAATCGCCGCCGACAGCAACACCGTATTCCCGATCCGTCCGGCCAGCAGATCAGTGACCGGCTGCTGGTGGGTATAGGAAAGGCCGAGATCCCCTTGCAGCATGTTTTTCACCCAACGTATGTATTGAATATGCACCGGATCATTCAAGCCAAGTTTTTCCCGCATTTCCTCAAGCGTCTGCGGATCCATTTTCGGGTTGGCCGCCAGCTGCCCCGTCAGCGCATCGCCCGGCATCGCCTTCGCCAGCAAGAAAATGAGGACGCTCAGCAAAAACAATTGTGGAATCATAATGAGGATTCGCCGTAAAATAAATTTCAGCATCTTCCCGTCCTCCCCTCTTTACGGAATGGCCACCGAGTGCGTCGGCGAAATCGGCTTGAGCGGGTGAGCCCGGCCGTTTGCATCAAAATAGCGGGAATACGACTGCTCATACTCTTTTTCCACTTCGCGGCGAAGCGCCTCCTGCCGGCCGCGTTCGCGCGGATCGGCGTTCGGAATGGCGGAGAGCAGACGTTTCGTATAAATATGTTGAGGATTCGTAAAAATCTCCTCGCTCGTCCCTTCCTCCACGAGCCGGCCGCGGTACATAATGCCGATGCGGTCGCACATATGCCGAATGATCCCTAAATCATGGCTGATGAACAAATACGTCAGCCCGTACTCCTGCTGGATTTCTTTCATGAAATTCAACACTTGCGCCTGCACCGACACATCAAGCGCCGACACCGGCTCATCGGCGATGATGAGCTTCGGATTGAGCGTGAGCGCCCGCGCAATGCCGATGCGTTGGCGCTGTCCGCCGGAAAATTCATGCGGATATTTGTAAATCGACTCCGCGCTCAAGCCGACCCGCTCTAAAACGTATTGCACCTTCTGCCGCTCCTCTTGCGGGGACAGGCGTTCAAAATTGCGGAGCGGCTCGGCGACAATGTCGAGCACACGTTTGCGCGGATTGAGCGAAGAATACGGATCTTGGAAAATCATCTGGATGTCTTTCCGATACGGATGAAACTCGCGGCGGCGAAGCTTTGTCAAATCCGTCCCTTCAAACAGCACTTCCCCGGCCGTGGCGCGGATCAAACCGATAATCGTGCGCCCTGTCGTCGTCTTGCCGCAGCCGGACTCGCCGACGAGCCCGTACGTTTCCCCTTTGTTCAGCGTGAAACTGACATCGTCCACCGCGCGGACATGGTCGACCACCCGGCGAAAAAAACCGCCGCGCACCGGATAGTATACTTTCAAATGGTTGACGTTAAGAAGCGCCATGGCCGATTCCACCTACCTTTTGATCATCGGGAAAATAAAAATGTTGGTAACATGTGCAACGCACCCAGTGCCCCGGCTCCACTTCCCGCAACTTCGGATCCGATTCGTGCTTATCCGCCCCAATCCAGCTGATGCGCGGCTGGAAGCGGCAGCCGCGCCGCGGCAGTTTATGCAGCGGCGGAACGATCCCTTGGATGACGTGGAGTCGTTCCTTTTTCGTCTGCGCAGACGGGATCGACTGCAACAATGAGCGGGTGTATGGATGAAGCGGACGGTGAAAAATGGTATCGACGTCCGCTAACTCAACGATTTCCCCAGCATACATGACCGCCACACGGTCCGCCATTTCCGCCACCACCCCCAAATCATGCGTGATTAAAATAATGCTCGTTTTCATTTGCCGCTGCAACTCTTTGAGCAGCCCTATGATCTGCGCCTGAATCGTCACATCAAGCGCCGTTGTCGGTTCATCGGCGATGAGCAGGGCGGGCTCGCAGGCGATGGCGATCGCGATGACGACCCGCTGCCGCATCCCCCCCGGACAACTCGTGCGGATAACGGTGGTACACCTTTTCCGGCTCCGGAATGCCGACTTTGCGAAGCAAGACGATCGTTCGCTTCTTTTTTTCGGCTGCTGACAGCCGCAGATGGTAATCCATGCTTTCTTCGATCTGCCGGCCGACCGTCATGAGCGGATTGAGCGCCGTTAACGGATCCTGAAAGATCATCCCGATTTCTTTGCCGCGGATGCGATTGAGTTCGGCAACGGAGAGCGACAGCAAATTTGTCCCTTTAAAGTGCAGGCGCCCCTCAATTTTTGTCTTTTCGGGCGGGTGGAGACCCATGATCGACAAAGCGAGTGCGCTTTTGCCGCAACCCGACTCCCCGACGAGAGCGACGACTTCGTTCTCTCCGATCGCCAGCGAAACGTCGTCGACCGCCGCATAATAGTCATCACCGATGCGGAAAGAGACTCGCAGCCCCTCAATTTCCAGTAACGTTTGCTTTGCCAATGTGTCCTTCTCCCTTTTGTTAGTATTAATAAATTTTAGACTATATATAATATTTAGATAATATTCTATCATTTTTTTTTGTAAATTCAATATTCTCTATTATTTTTTTTCGTAAATTCAATAAATATTTATAGAAAGGTTCATCACCAAAAGTTGTACTTGCACCTGTCATGAACCCAGGCATTCAAACGACGTTTCGCTTGTCGCTCGCTTTGGCTTTTGGATACATAACGAAAATGTTGAAGGGATTGATAGACAGCCTGCAAGGAATCGCTCTCTTTCTGCCACTTTCGCACCGTTTGGCGCTCCTCCTCGGTGAGCTTCTCGGGACACTGGGTCAATCAGCGGCAAACATACCGAACATGCCCGTGTTTCTTGTTCACTTTTCCGAAGGATTGGCGGCATCGATCCAACGCTTCTGTAAACAATTGAATCACATGAAAATAATCGACCACATGCTTCGCTTCCGGACACCCCATAGCCATCAAGTTAAGAATTTGATCTTTTTTCAGCGCCAAAAACATTGATTTTTCGAACATGCGTATCATCCTAAAAAATTTTATACCGCTAACTTGACGGGTATGATTCCCATCCCCCACTTTTATATCTAAAAATTATTATTTTTCAGAAATATTATAACATATCTTTCTTTTTGTAGAGCACATTTCTTTCATTGTTTTCATATGATTGTGTAGGGGAAAGAACGAAAGAAAGGACGATGGCCATGCCTTCTTATATCGCTGGTCCAATAAAAATTACGAACGTCAGCAGCGACGGGACAGTGAATTTCGGTGATACGTTGCAAATTGCACCAAAAAGTTCATCAAAATCGCTCGCAGGTGCTGGTGGTGGAAATACAGGAGATTTTTTACAAACAAATACATTCATTAGCTTTACAAATACAATCGACCCCGACATCGTCGATGGCAACGTAAAAAGCAAGGGATAGCCGATGCCAGCCATTGTTGGAGCGGTCCAAATTAACAGCATCGGAGGTGGCGGTGTGTTTCATATCGGCGATGTATTTGCCATCTCTCCGTATAGCGTTGCTAAAACGTTTGCTGGTGCTGGTTCATTTAATACGGGGGACGGCTTGCATATTTACAATCAATATAGCAACACAAATACAAACGACCGCGATATTGCCGATAGCAATGTCGTTGGAAACGTCTAGCGAGGTGGGACGATGAATGTGTACGTTCAACAAACGATTTCTATTCATCAATTAAAAATCGGTTCGCTTACTAACTCATCTGTACTGCAAATCGGAACAACTGGAAAAGTACAACCGCTCGCCACATTAAGCAATACCGGTCAATTTACACAACCTGCTCCGGAATCAAAAATGAATATTCAAGGAGGACCGCTCGTTCCACTTCAGTCTCCTGTATAAAACTGTGATACTTCTTTTTGCTCGGCCATACATTAGAAAGTAAAAAGGTCGGCAAAGAAGGAGGCATCATACATGTGGCATGATTACTTTAAACAGCTCGAAACGTATTTAAAATGGCAACAACAAAAAATGCAATCGCTTGAACAAGCAGTAAACGCTTTACAACAGCAATATGAACAATTAAAAAAAAAGCCGCATACAACGATCGAAAAAATTGAATATCATTTTGATCAATTAAAAGTGGAAACGTTAGAAGGAACGTTAAATATCGGTTTAAATCCTGCCACGTTTGGAGAAGATACGATCGAAAATTTCGCCGTTCCCCAAAGTCAAACAATCATTCCGCAACCAACACCACTTTTTCGTAGCATTCAAACGGCTGTTCATTCATATTTACAAGAAGAAGGCGAAAATATTATCGCCCGTATGGAACAAACGTATAACCGTTCGCTCGATCCAACGTATCGCCAATTTATATTGGAAGATATTGCTCGACAAATTGATGACCGCATTCATTTTTATTTACGCCAACATGGAGAAAACGAACAAGAAAACGATGAGCGACAACAAAACATTATCGCATATTTAAAGCGAGATATCGAGTATTCCATTGAAACGTTTTTAAAACATTTACCTCGAGAGGGGATGAACGAATGAATATGACGGTTGTCAACCATCATCTTTCCGTCGGTCATATTTCGATTGGTGGGGTTGCAAGTTCATCGCTCGTATTAATCGGCGACAGCGAAACGATTCAATTAGCTTCCGCATTTGATACGCCGCCGGAATCGTTAATTATCGGTCCGTTTCCACAAAAACAAAGCAATAAAAAAAATGAGGAAAAGCGATGAGTCGCCTTTCCGTCGTCCACTTTCTGCGAGCAAACGCTGTCTCCTTTAGTTCCGTTGTACAAATTGGGGATAGCCAAGAAATTCGTCTTTCTGCGCGAGCACTTGCTGTTCAGCGACAGCTCGAATATGTGGATAGTAGGGAATTTCCACTTACTTTTCCGATTTTTGCAAAACCGATTCCCACTCCACCAATCGATGCTGAACCGCTTTGTCGCCATACGTTGCACGATTGTCCGCTCATCGCTGTTCATTCTATGCGCATTATCGGGGTTTCTTCTACATCCGTCGTGCATATCGGTTCAACAAAAACAGTAGAGGCAAATTCACGTGTCAAACATATTCGTCAACTATAAGGGGGGAAGCCGTATGCCAGCACTCGTCGGTCCGATTAAAATTAATCTCGTCGCTAGCGGCGCCGTCATGCAAGTCGGGGATACGTTATATGTATCACCGAAAATCACCTCTAGAACGTTCGCTGGTGCCGGTGCGTTTAACACAGGAAACTTTATTATGGCAAACAATGGCATTAGCTTAACGAACACGCTCGACTTTGATGCATCCGATCAAAACGTTGTCGGCAATGCTTAACGCTTTTGCCGCTTTGCTTTTTTTATTTTCGGTATCCGCTCAGCGGGTTGTTTGCGAATCCAGCGAACAAATGACGCAATTTGTTCATCATGTTGCATCTGTTCCATTGTGTATAGTCGACTGGCTAGCTCCTCGTTTGTATATAGGGCGTGAATTTGTTTATGGCACGGGATGCATAACCTTGCTGTTTCTGTGCCACCGTACTCTTTTGGGGTTAAATGGTGAGCAGTTAATACAACACCTTCTCTTCCGCAAAGTTCGCACATCCCTTTCATTGCAAATCCCCTTTTACATCACTTCAAGATAAACGGTCGTTCCTTTTCCAGACGGTTCTGCTGGCTTCACAATGAGCCGTTTCGGCATGCGTGCATGCAACTCTTGCACGTGGCTAATGACGCCAATCGCCATCTTTTCTGCCCGTAAACGTTCGAGCGCCGTCATAACGACATCTAACAACTCTTGGTCAAGCGTACCGAATCCTTCATCTAAAAAGAAAAATTGAAGCGGATATTCTCCGCGCAACTGAATTTGCGCCGATAACGCTAACGCTAACGATAAAGATGTTAAAAACGTCTCTCCGCCAGACAGCGTTGTCACCGGACGACGTACACCACCGTTTGCGTCATCACGAATAACAAAACCGCCTTCGGAGTCTAATTCAATCGCATAGCGCTGTCTCGTTAATTCGCCAAGTCGCTCGGAAGCATAGCGCGCCACATGAACGAGCTGTTCCTCGGCAATAAATTCAACGAAGCTGTTGCCGCGCAACACTTTTTGCAATTCTTCATACTGACCAACGACCTTCTCTAGTTGCGTTCGCTCTTGTTGCAATTGCACAAAGCGCACATGTTTCGTTTCCAAATCGGCGACGATTGCTTCGAGCGAACCGAGTTGACGCATATGTTCGTCTACTTGTTGCTTCACTTGTTCGTATGCGTACACCGTCTCTTCCCATTGCTGTTTCGTTATAACCGCCCCATTCATCGCTTCACGTAATCTTTGCCATTCGTTTTGCAACTTCGTGAGCACATCGTTATATTGTTGAATGCGTTGAGCGATTTGTTGTTTCGTTTGTTCATCTAAACGAGAAGCGCGTACGTCATCGACCGCTGTAAAAGAGCTAGTCTGCAATTGTTCAGCCAAAGCATATTCTGCTTCTTTTTTTCTTTTTTCTGCTTCTTGTAAAGCGACATCTGCTGCTTGTTTATCGGCTTGTAACGTTCGCAATTGTTGTTGTAAGTTCATCCAGCGCGCATACGCTTCTTCTTCTTCTCTTTTCATACGTTGTAGCGCTTGTTCCATAAAAACGATCTGTTGTTGCACACGCTCCTCGTCTATCTCTTCAGGTAGCGTTCGTTTATATTGTTCGTATTGCTGCTTGTGCATATTCCATTCGGTCATACATTGTGCTTTTTGTTTCGTCATGTCTTGATATGTTTCTTTCCATCGCTCCAATTCAGCTCGTTTATCATCTAGCACGATGACGCTTTTTTCAATACGCTGTTGTAGCTGTTGAGCTTCGCGTTCCCGTTCGCGAAGCTCAGAAAGCATCGCATCTACTTGTTCGAACGATACATCTGGATACGCCTCATGCCACATCTTTTTTTCTTCTTCAACTCGCGCACGTTTTTCTAAACATTTTTCTTCCCATTCACGAATTTGTTGGCCGATCGTTTCCATTTGGTATGCATATTGCTGTTGTTTTTGTTTTTGTTCGTTCCATTGTTCCATGTAGTGACGCACACGTTCCCGACATTCCACGTAATCTTGATACAGCGCCTTTTGTTCGACTTCCGCCTCTTGTAACGAACAAAGCGGTGTTTCTTCAACTTCTCGTTTCACTTTTTCGACATCAACATGCTGCGGCAACGGTTGACGCGCCATCAGTTCGGCCAATTGCTCCACTTGCACTTTGATTTGTTGCATAGCGATCATGAGCTGTTCCCCATGTTGAATGGAATGCTCCATTCGTTTCATCGCTTCTTCCTCGAGCGCCGTTTCTTTTCTTTTTGCTCGATTCGGATGATGCGTCGAACCACAAACAGGACAAGCCTCGCCATCACGCAAACGTTCGGCTAACGTTGCCGCTAAATCATGTAACCGCGCCGCTTCCATTTGCTTTCTTTCTTCTTTCTTTTGATAAACGAGTACCGCGACTTGCCTTTCGCGCTCACATACACGATGATACAACGATTCGACATAACGAAACGTTGCAACGAATCGCGCTTCGTTTTCTTTCATTTGTTTCATTACTTCGTCGTACGTTTGTTTCAACGTTTCGTACACTTTTTGTTTGTTTTCTTTTTCCCTTTCTAACTCTTCAAGCTGTTGTTGCTGCAATTGAATTCGCTTTTTTATCTCGTACGCTTGTTCCAATCGCTCTTTGACATGTACGTCTACTCTTTTTTCTTCCCATTGTTTTTTTAACTCTGCTTGTTTCGCACTCCATGTCGTATATTCTTTCGTGCACGTTTCAACCATTTGGAGCGCTTGTTGTTCTTTTTGCTCGATCTCTCGCAAGCTCGCGCGTAGCTTGGCTTGTTGTTGTTCGAGCGATCGCATAAGCGCCAACGTTTGCAACGCTTGTTTCAACTGCTCTTGTTTTTGCAACGCTTTCGGTTCTTCTTCGTTCTTTTTCACACGACATTGTTCATATTGTTTACTTGCTTGTTCATACATCACGCTTGTTTGTTGTAATTGGGAAGCTAGTTCACTTGCTTTTTTTTGCCAACTTACAACTTCTTGTGCGCTTCGTTCCGCTTGTTCCATATACGGCACAAGTCGCTCCGCCTCTTTGCTTCGCTCATACGTTTGCGCAAGCTGTTTCATCTGTTCTTCTTGTTCGCGCCATTTGTTTAGTTCATGTTCAACTTTTTCTTTTTCACATTGCCATTGCCATAATTGCTTTTCTTTTTCGTATTGTTCATGGATGTGACGCAACTTGCTTTTCGCTCTCTCTAACTCCTCTTTTTTTTCTGCTAATGCTTGCTTTTGTTTCTCGACTTGTTCTTTTGACGCATCGCCAAGCCCTGCCTGTTCCCCTTTAATCGCTTCGAGTTTTGCTGACGCCTCGGCTAATTTATTTTTTAATTTTTTATTTAATTCGTCTCCATACCGTTCGAGATGAAACAACCGCTGCAACATTTGGCGGCGCTCTGACCCTTTAAGCGATAAAAATTCCGCAAATTTTCCTTGTGGTAACACAACGGCTCGTGTAAAGTCTTTCATTTCTAAACCGAGCAATTGTTTTACTTGCTCATCGACAAGCCGTGTTTTATCTGCAATGACGACTCGTTCCGCTCCTTCTTCAATTAGGCGGCTGACGACGGAACGAATACGCAACGCATCCGCACGCTTAAACGAGCGCTCAACGGTATATCGTTTAGCCCCACTTGCATTTTGCAATTCAAACGTAAACGAAACGAATAACTCATTTTCGGCATGATTCATAATTCCGTTCGTTTGATTGGACGCACGCTCTACATTTCCGTATAAAGCGAGCGTCATTGCATCTAAAATCGATGACTTCCCGCTTCCTGTCGGTCCGAAAATACCAAATAATCCCCCTTCGCATAGTTTTTCAAAGTCAATCGTTTCTTTTTGACGAAAACTATGCAATCCTGCGATTGTTAAACGAATCGGCTTCATTGTTCGTCCTCCTCGGCAACGAGCTGTAAAAATAGTTGAACGATCTCTTCGGACGGTTTCCCTCCACCTGTTTGTCGTTCATAAAAACGCGTAAACAACGTTTCAATTGGCACATCGGTATGCACTTCACGAGTAACTTCTTCTTTCTTTAAGTAGTTCGGGCGAATATGAACAAATCCATCATACAATTTGCGTAGTCGATGTGTTTCTTCTAACGTTAACGATTGCTCGACATCAATTTCTAAATCAATCCACGCGCCGCGATCGCGCCCTTCCTCAATCCAACGATACACTTGCGCAAGCCCTTCTGTCGCTTTCCATCTGACAAGCGGACGTCCTTTTGACAATAAATATTCTGAAATGATCGGTGTGCAACGTGGCTGTACATCAATGATCGTGACAGACTTGCTGTATCCTGCTTCAGAAAAACTGTAAGCAAGCGGTGAACCGGAATAGCGCGCCGGCATGACCGCATGTTTTACATCTTGCGGACGATGCAAATGACCGAGCGCGACATATTGCGCCTGCGCAGGAAAGCTTGCCGGCGACACCGTATACGCCCCACCGAGCTCAATCGGACGCTCGGAGTCGCACGTTGCCCCGCCTGCAACATATAAATGGCTCATCGCAATATTCACCGCATCCTCTCGAAACGATTCGTTCATTTTCGCAAAAATGGCTCGAATGCGTTCATCATATCGTGCGCGCAACAACGCCTCGTCGCACTCCTCCGCCAACAATTCATTCAGTCGCGCCTCTGACGGATAGGGAAGCGCTCCGACCATTAACGTCTCGTCGCTTGATGGAACGTAAATTTGTTGCACACGATCGGTCGGAAAACCTAGCAACGTAATAGCGTGCATATTTGCAATCGGAGCGGCAGCGCTTAAACGCCCCGGATGATCGTGATTTCCTGCAATGACGACAACGTGGCGCTTACCGTAATCGCTTAACCGCGAAAGCGCTTCGTAAAAAAGCTTTTCCGCATCAGCAGGCGGATTGACTGTATCGAACGCATCGCCTGCAAGCAATACGACATCAATGTTTTCTTTTTGTACGATTTCGACCATTTCATCGATGACCGCTTCTTGCTCGAGTAAGCGGCTCCGTCCTTCAAGTGTTTTTCCTAAATGCCAATCAGCTGTATGTAAAATACGCAAATTAATTTCCCCCCATCGCTACAAGTAGCGCACCATCAAAAGCGTACACATACGTTTCTGTTACTTTCTTTCCCCAAATCGCTTCAATCGCTTCCTGATATAACGCCAATTGCCCTTTATATCGTCGCTTTAATTGTTCTTTCGGATCGCTCATCCATGACACGCGATCGGTTTTATAGTCAATTAAAACGAGCCCATGTTCATCTTCAAACACGCAATCAATAACCCCTTGAACGACAACTGTCTCGCCTTCCATTTCGTGCGCCAAATAAAACGGCACTTCCCGTTCAAGCCGAGTCGCCCGTTGCATTCGTTTACCAATCGGAGTGTGGAAAAAAGCAACGATGCTTTCTACATCAATAACCGTTGCCTGTTCTTCCGTTAGCCATTCACCGTTCACCATGCGCGCGATTTGCTCCCGCACCGTATCAACCGTCACTTCTTTTGTGACATCAACATGTTGCATCACAAGGTGCATCATCGTTCCTCGCTCCGCTGGCGTCATCATTTTCGCTTGCAAAAAGCGCGGACGGTCAACAAGCTCTTTTCGAAACGGCTGTTCTGCATGCCCACCGTATATGTCGCGCTGCCGCTTTAACTCCGATACGCTTTGTTTTGCCCTTAACACCGTTGCATCGGCATACGTATACGTCCAAAAAAGACGACGCTTTACTTCTTGTTCATATTCGCTTTTCATTGGTACAGGTTGCAGTTGTTGAATCGCCTCGACAATGTCTCGATGTTCATTCGCTTGCTCATCTTCTTGCTCAAGCGCATGCGCTGGCACGATGTGAATATCCCACAATGATGGATCATGAAGCACCGTTGAAGACGAACATATTCCTTGTGGGTGACGGGCTAATGCATAACCGATCCAATCCGCATAGCTTTTCGCCTTTTCAATCACATAAGCTGGCAATTCCCACGTTTGTATATAAGCAACTTCTTGCCATTTTTTCTTTTTCGCTTCCATATCTTTTGCGGTACAGACGATGTACAATTTTTCTTTTGCTCGCGTTAACGCAACATATAAAATACGCATTTCTTCCGCTAGCAGTTGCCATTTCATTTTTTTCTTTATCGCCAATTGTGCAACCGTCGGGTAGCTTGCTCGCCACGTCGGATGAACGAAGCGCATCCCTAGTCCGAAATCTTTATCTAATATATAGTCGCTGCGCAAATCTTGCATATTAAACGATTTTGCTGCACCTGCTAAAAAGACGACCGGAAACTCAAGCCCTTTACTTTTATGAATCGTCATCATGCGTACAACGTCTTCTTGTTCTGTCAACGATCGTGCAGCACCGAAATCGTCTTCTCGCTCTTTTAGCCGCTCAATAAACCGTAAAAAGCGGAAAATGCCGCGAAACGACGTTTGTTCATATTGTTTGGCCCGATCGTATAACGCGCGCAAATTGGCTTGTCGCTGTTTTCCGCCAGGCATCCCACCGACGTAATCGTAAAAATTCGTTTCTCGATACAATTGCCAAATCAAATCCGCAAGCGGTTTTTGTCTCGCCGCTGTGCGCCATTCGGATAACTTTGTCAACCACCGTTTCATTTTTTCACCGAGCGCTTCATCATCTTGAGGATGCTCGACAAAAGCACGCAACGCCTCATAAAAAGCCCCGTCTTTTTTCGCCAAACGAATGCGCGCCAACGCTTCTTCGTCTAAGCCAACAATCGGAGAGCGAAGTACCGCCGCAAGCGGAATGTCTTGATACGGATTGTCAATGACTTTTAAAAGCGACAACATGACCGACACTTCCGTCGCAGAAAAGTAACCGCTCGATAACTCGGCGTATACAGGGACGTTTTGCTTACGAAATTCTTCTAACATCGCTGAAGCTGATGACATCGAACGGCATAAAATAACGATGTCGCGATACATTAAGCGCCGTTCTCCTTTTAAACGACGATCGTAAACGAAAAACGGCTCAGCAAGCAACTGCTTAATTTTTTTAGCGATCCAGCGAGCTTCAAGCTGAATGGCCGTCACGTCCTCTTGTTCTTCTTCATCGCTTTCTTCTTTTGCTTCATTTATCCATACGCATTCAACCGGTACTTGTTTGTCAGGATAATCCTGCGCACCAAAGCGAAGCGCAGCATCGTCATCATAACGCATATCGCCGACCGTTTCGGTCATCAGTTGTCGAAAAATAAAATTTGTGCCGTCCAATATTTCTTTTCGGCTGCGAAAGTTTTTCGCTAAATCGATGCGAAGTCCACCGTCGCCATCTTTCGTAAACCGATTATATTTTTGTAAAAAAAGCGACGGTTCCGCAAGACGAAAACCGTAAATCGATTGTTTTACGTCTCCCACCATAAACATGTTGCCCGTTGCTTCATCATCGTTCGATACGAGCCGTAAAATCGACTCTTGCACCATATTTGTATCTTGATATTCGTCAACGAGCACTTCCGCAAATTGTGCTCGATAATAAAGAGCCGCTTCCGACGGCTTTAGCTCATGCCCGAGAGACGGAGCGCGTAAAATGCGTAAACAGTAATGTTCTAAGTCAGAAAAATCGACGATGCCTTTTTCATCTTTTTTCGCTTGCAGCAAATCAGCAAACCGTTGCACCATTTGTACGATCGTTGCCACAATCGGCTTCATTTCACGCAAATGACGCACGTATGTCGCAGGTTGAAACGAAAACAATTCCTCTGTTAAGCTGCTTATTTCTTTTTTCACTTGATCGCGCAATTTTTTTACATCTTCCACAAGCTGTTCATCATATGCGCCGTCTTTCGGCTTTCTTTTTGCCGTTGTAAACGACACGTTTTTCATTGCTTCATGTAGCTTTTGCCACGACTCATGGCGCGCTTCTTTTAGCTTTGCAATGACTTGTTCGTCGCTTGCGAGCGTATCGTATAAATAAGCGGGACCGCCCGGCTCTTTCGTTTTTTGCAACGCCTGCGCTAAGCGATATTCTGCTGCTTCAAGCGCCAAATCAACCGCTTGAAAAAGGTAATGGGCATACGGTAAGTCATCGATGCGCGCACCTTCTTCCACGTCATACATATGAACGATTTGTTGCAACCATCCACTTGGGTTTGGATGCGAACGTGAAAACTCGTATAATCGCAAAATAAGCGTCTGTAAATCCACATCTGTGCGATCGCTGGTATAGCGATCAACAACAGCTAAAAATGCTTCGTCGTTTTCTGCGTAATATTGTTCAAATAACGCTTCTAACACTTCTTCTTTTAATAACGCCATCTCTCCCTCATCCGCGATGCGAAACACCGGGTCGATGCCAATGACGTAATAATATTTGCGAATGACATCTAAACAAAACGAGTGAATCGTGGAAATGGACGCCTTTTGCAAAAGGCTGAGTTGTCTCCGTAAATGAAGCGAATGTGGTTCTTTTTCAAGCGCTCGCTCTAACGCTTCCCCGATGCGTTGGCGCATTTCCGCCGCCGCTGCATTTGTAAACGTGACGACAAGCAATCGATCGACATCGATCGGCTGTGTCGTATGCAATATTTTTTGAATGATGCGTTCAACGAGCACCGCGGTTTTTCCTGATCCTGCTGCCGCGGCAACGAGCGTATGCTGGCCTGTGGCGTAAATCGCTTGCCATTGTTCATCCGTCCATTGACTTTCTCGTGGTTTTGGCGGAATCACACAATCACTCCTTTAACCATTCATCAATCTGTTTCGGTGTTAATACGCGATATTGTTCCGCATCAATCCCTTCGTCAAATTGGCATACATCGCGAAACTCACAATATTGACATGCGGTTTTATTTTTTTGTTTGTACGGTGCAATATGCGTCACACCTTCGATCATTTGTTCGCCAACATCAACAATAAAGCGACGTACATGTTGCCGTAACATCGTAAATTGTTGCTCTGTTAACACTTTTGAATGTTGCGCAAACGTTCCATTTTTATTTAAACGGACAGGAACGATAAGAGAGCTTGTCCCCGGCTCTACATGCTCATCCATTAAGCGAACCGTTTTTTCATCTGCTAATACATATCCGCCCATTTTAAACTGTTCTAAAAACTTTTTCTCTAACTCATGTTCATCGAGCCATTCATTCACTTTTATCGTCGGATTATGAATCGGGAAGTATAACACTCCAGCTGGAAACGCCGATGTACCAACGAGCTTTTCCGCATACTCAAGCACAATATCTAAATAGGCCAACATTTGCAACGCTAAACCGTAATACACTTCCGTTAAATCGAGCGTCTTTTGCCTTGATTTATAGTCAATAATGCGGAGAAGCACCCCTTGTTCGCTCGTTGCTTGGTCGACGCGATCAATGCGACCGACAAACTGCAATACGGTTCCGTCCGACAATGTAAATGTAAGCGGTGGGAGCGGTTCTCCATCACCAAACCCTAATTCTACACCAATCGGCACAAAGCCGCTTCGCTTGGCGTGCTCGCTTAATACGGTCGTCGCTTTCGTCATAATCGTCTGTAACTTTTTCTTCATATATCGGTAGCGGTGTGTGCTTAACAACACTTCTTGTTGAATGTACGGGGCAATTTGCTCCACCGCCTCGTACGACAACTGTTCACATTGCTGTTTTGATAATTGACTCCACGGAAGTTGCTCTTGACGCAAACGATCGGCGATCACTTTTAACGCCTGATGAAACAACTGTCCCATGTCTGGCGCCTTCAATTGAAAAACCGTCCGTTCTTTTAACTTTAAGCCGTGCGCCGCAAAATGAGCGAACGGACAACGGTTAAACGTCTCCATACGTGAAATGCTCGCTTTCACTTTTTTTCCATATAACGCTTTCGCAAGCTGCTTATTTAAACGTTTCGCGCGATTTTCATAAAATAACGCACGTACAACGACCGCCATTCGTTCTTTCCATTGTTCATGTTGTACATAGGCATTGTATACATCCCACCATATCGGCTCAATGGCATATTGTCGCTTCCACGCTTCAAGTTGTTGCACGAGCGGACCGAGCGTTGCCACATCGTTTGTCACATACGTCAGCTGTTGTTGTAGTGGGAGTAAAAACGGATCCGTCCCCCATTGCATTTTTGTCACGTTCGGGAACATATCGGTCAGCCGTTTTATGAACATCGATGGCAACAACGTTTTTTCTTGCTCGTCAGAAAGCGCATACGTCACATATAAACGTTCAGACGGACTAACAAGCGCTAAATAAAGCAAAAACGGCTCATCAAGCAACCGCTCACGGCTTGCCGGAGCAACATGTAAAGAATAATGATGCAACAATTCACGATCCGTTTCCGACAACATGCCGTCATCATTTTTACGCATCGGAATGACGCCTTCATTTACCCCTACAAGAAACGTACAACGAATATTCGAAAGGCGCGAACGATCGAAATGCGCAATTAATACTTGATCCGTTGCCGGTGGCACGAGAGAAAACTGCAAACTTTCAAATCCCGTTTCGATAATCGTTAAAAATGTTTCAAGCGAAAGCGTTTCATCCCCTAATATTTCAACGTATTGATCGAGCAAGTCAATAAACGCTTGCCACACTTGTTCATGGTGGCGAGCTGCGGACAGATCACCTCTTTCTTCCGCTTCATCGCGCAACCGTTCTAATTTTTGCGGAATTTGAAGGTGTTCTGCATATGCATATAGCGCTTCACATTGCTCACGCCCCGTTTTTGCTTGTTTTAACCGCTGTTGTAAAACCAATAATGGTGAAATGACAAGTTTCCGCCATTCGTTTAATTGTTGTTCATATCGTTTTTCTTCATCAGTTTGAGGTGCATGCACACCTTCTAGCCCTTTATATTTACGATACGTCCAATGCTCCGTCCACTTATCCCCTTGGATGCCAGAAGCAAGCACATAGTTTTCAAGTTGATCCATCGCCATGCGCATATCATGTACAGACTGATCGAGGTGAAAAAAGAAATCTGTTTTCACAGCACGAAACACCGCTTCATAACGAAAATTTGTCCGCACCGCTTCCATACTTGCGCGCAACCATTCAATAAACGGATGATCGAGCATCGGTTCTTTTTCGTCAATAAAATACGGAATGCGATAGTCGGCAAACACTGTTTTTAACACGTTGCGATAATCTCCTACGTTACGAATCAATAAAGCGATGTCACGATAGCGATACTTTTCATCTCGTACAAGTCGAATGATTTCACGTGCAATGCCTTCCATTTCCGCTCGGCGTGTAGTCGCTTCTCCAATGACGATCGTTTCCGTTTGTTTTTCCCACTTACAGACAGGTCGATCATCGTAATGTGCTTCAAGATGACAGAGTTCTTCATGTTTATGGCGGACGTTGTGACGAAGTTGTTCTACTTTTTCAATCGGTACCCCATTTTGCAATGCGATATCGCGCAATTGCGCATACGTCCGCCACGTACTGCGAAAGACATGCAAATCATCCGGCAGTTGCTCATACGGGGCATCTAACGTGAGTGCAACGGTCACATGCGGGCAATGAATAAATAATTGTTCGATGACCATATATTCTTGCGGCGTAAATTCATAAAAACCGTCCATGTAAATGTGCGCGCGTTTCATATAAGAAGAATGGCGAATTTTTTCGGCAAGCAACCGTAAATAATCTTCCGAATCGACGTAATGATGCGCCATCTGTTGTTCAAATTGCTCAAAAATCATCGCTGTATCTTTTAATTTATCGGCAAGCACGGTTTCATTTGCGGTCGCATGGCGGCGCAGCTGCTCTTCCGTTTGTTTTAACGTCGCTGGCGTCACACAATACCGTTTATATTCTGTCAACATTTGTTCAAGTTGTTCAATAAAGCCGCGTTTATCCGCCGCTTTCCGAAACAACGTTAACTGCTCTTTTTGCTGTTCAACAATTTTCCTTAGCAACATATGTACGCCTGTTTGCGTTAAATGATGGCGGCTCATGCCGCCTGTCTCTTGAAAAATACGCCAAGCAAGGCGCGTGAAACTAAATACTTGTGCTCGAATCATTCCTTTGAGGCTACCGTTTATTAACGCGTACTCCGATTGAAACGTCATTTGTTCAGGAACGAGATAAATAATCGGATCGCCATCTGGTTTTTGTGCGAGTTGATCGATCATTTCTTTTAAACACATTGTCGTTTTTCCGCTTCCAGAGCGCCCGATCATGAAGCGTACAGCCATATCGTTCATCCTTTCTTTATTTTCCATCGTGCACCGCAAAACGTTGCTCGACTTTTTTTCCGATGTACCAAAGAAGAAAAATGGCGATTGCTGCAAAAATGGCGCGGAGCGGTTGGCGAATTAATGCCTCCACGTCATAGCCGATAAAACTAATCATAAAGACCATCACCATTTTTCCAAGCAACACGGCAAGCACATATTGTTGTACCGCAATGCCCGATAGCCCTGCAACAACATTGACCGCCGCAGATGGCGTAAACGGAAAACAAAGCAGTAAAAAGAGCGGACCGAAGCCACGTCGCTCAATCCAATGCATCATGCGACGAATCGTCGGATGGCGATGTAAAAAGGAGAAAAATCGTTGCCTCCCGATTTTTCGAACAAGGAAAAAGACGAGAAGCGAACCTGCGCTCGTTCCAAGCCATGAAATGAAAAATCCTTTCCAAAGCCCAAATGCCGCTGCGTTCGCCATCACAAAAACAAAGAGCGGCAAAAACGGCAAAAACGCCTCTGACATTGGTAGCACGATACCTGGAATAACGCCGAGCGAACGATATTGTACTAACATGTCGAGCATATGTTTTACTGTGAGCCATTGCTTTAATTCCTCTAAACTCATACTGTAACCCCTTTGCCACATGCTGATGTTTATATTGTACAAGTTTAGAGGAAAAGAGAAAACTACTACGACAATTCCTTTTCCCGTAAATATAATAAATACATCATTTTCCTTTCGCGTGCTTCGATTCGTTCGTTCATTTTTGTTCGCAACTGAGCGGTGCGATGTAGTTGGTTCACGAATGAATGATGCGAAATACATACCTCTAAGCTTTTACCATTTGAAAACGTAATGCGCGTTTTTCCACCTTGAACATGCTCATGATGACGAATATGTAAATGCGACAGCCATACACATTGAGGATTCATTGGGGAGATCGTTGGAAAAAAGAAAATTTCGTTCGTTGGTTCGATTGCAATCGGTGCTTTATGCGAAGTACCGATAATATGTCTCGCTCCATCTTTTCTTCCTCTTAAACTTGCGCCATAATACAAACAACTTTGCTCAATAATTTCCATTGGCTTTTGTTTGACGATAATTTCTCCATCTTCCTCTAACACTTTCGTCCACATTTGCTTATCGTGAAAAAACGGAAAAAGCCCCATCGTATAGCGCGTCAAATACAGATACTCGACGATGAGCATACCGCTCCCTCCCTTATATACATATTTCGACAATATTATACCATAAATATACGAAATTTTCATGAAAAATCCCCTCGTTTTTTTCGAGGGGATGTTATTTTATGCACCTGTAAATTGTTCTTCTTCTGTCGAGCCTTTTAGCGCCACAGTTGATGCTTGACCGCCCGTAATGACAAGCGATACTTCGTCAAAGTAACCTGTTCCGACTTCACGTTGATGGCGTGTAGCTGTGTAGCCATATTTTTCTGCCTCAAACTCCGCTTGTTGCAATTCGGAGTAAGCAGCCATGCCGCGATCGCGATAGCCATGTGCTAACATAAACATGCTGTAGTTGAGGGCGTGGAAACCAGCCAACGTAACGAATTGGAATTTGTAGCCCATTTTTCCGAGCTCCACTTGGAAGTTGGCGATCGTTTCGTCGTCCAACTTTTTCTTCCAGTTGAAGGAAGGCGAGCAGTTGTACGCAAGCAATTTGCCTGGGAATTTTTCATGAATCGCTTCCGCAAAACGACGCGCTTCTTCTAAGTTCGGTTCGCTCGTTTCGCACCAAATTAAATCAGCATACGGTGCATATGCCAATCCGCGCGCAATCGCTTGGTCTAATCCGGCACGCGTACGGAAGAAGCCTTCTGGCGTACGCTCACCTGTAATAAATTCTTGATCGCGCGGATCGATGTCGCTTGTAATTAAATCCGCTGCGTTTGCATCTGTGCGCGCAATTAATACGGTTGGGACGCCCATGACATCTGCCGCAAGTCGCGCCGCAATTAAGTTGCGAATCGCTGTTTGTGTCGGAAGCAACACTTTTCCACCTAAATGGCCGCACTTTTTCTCAGAAGACAATTGGTCTTCAAAGTGGACGCCTGCTGCTCCTGCTTCAATCATCGCTTTCATCAGTTCGAAGACGTTCAATTGACCCCCAAATCCTGCTTCTGCATCGGCAACGATCGGCAAGAAATAGTCGATATCTTCTTTTCCTTCCACATATTGAATTTGGTCAGCCCGTTGAAGCGCTTGATTAATGCGTTTCACAACGTGCGGCACGCTGTTTGCTGGATATAAGCTTTGGTCAGGATACATATGACCTGCTAAGTTCGCATCGGCTGCGACTTGCCAACCGCTTAAATAAATCGCTTTTAAACCAGCTTTTGCTTGTTGCACCGCTTGATTTCCTGTTAACGCCCCAAGCGCATGAACGTAGTCTTCCGTATTTAATAAGTTCCAAAGCTTTTCCGCTCCGCGACGCGCTAGCGTATACTCGATGTCAAGCGAACCACGCAATTTAATGACATCCTCTGCGCTATACGGGCGCGTAATGCCCTTCCACCGTTCATCCAATTGCCAACTTTCTTCTAATTGTTTTACACGTTCTTCAAATTTCCCCATATATATTCTCCCCCTTGTATTGAATAAAAACCCGTTGTTCAAACCGTGCACATGACCCCCAAAAAGTTATGACGCTCTTTTCTCTATGTACGAGCTTTGATACATCTCCCACCCTTCTTGTTATAATACACTTTTTCCTTTTGACGTTTTTATTATATAACACAATTTTCAGAAAAGAAAGTATTTTTATGAATTTTTTTCAAAAAAAATTTGCCTTTCCTACTTTTGTTCTAAAGAAATAATGCGCTCTAAAATGGTCGGATGACTGTAACGAAACAGTTTGACAAGATAAGGTGGATGCACTTGGCTTAAACTAGAGCGAGTCAACTGTTGAAACGTCGAGATCGCTGCTTCTTTATTTTTCGTCAGTTCAATCGCATACTTGTCCGCCGCATGCTCTTCATAACGGGAAATAGCATTCATCGCAGGGCTTGCCGCAAAACTTAATAGCGAAATCAATAGTAAAAACATCGGTAAAGAAGCAAGTTCGTTCCATTTTTCAATGCGACAAAGCGCGCCAAAACGTCCAATCATTCGTTTCATCCATCGATTCGTCAACAGCAATCCGATAAATGTAACAACAATATATAATCCAATTCCCCAATAAATATGTTTCATGACGTAATGCGCCATTTCATGCGCCATAATAAATAAAATTTCATCTTCGTTTAACCGCTCAAGCGTTGTATCCCATAATACAATGCGCGAGTTGCCTCCAATACCCGTTACATAAGCATTTAACGCATTCGTTTTTTCCGACATGTTCACTTCAAATACGTGGTCGGCTGGAATGTTTGCTTTCTCCGCTAGCGCTAAAATTTTTGCTTCTAGCTGTTTATTTTTCAGCGGATAAAAATCGTTATAAAGCGGATCAATAAACACAGGTTGAATAAACGTTAAAAAAAGCGTAAACGGAATGGAACAAAGCCACGCGTATATCCACCATCGTTTTTCGAATTTTTGCATAAGCGCATATAATACATACACAATGACAACCATGATCGCATAGTTCACCCAAAAATCAATCAGTTCATCACGCATCCAACTCGAAAACGTTTGGGTTGAAATATGATACATTTTCGCCATGTAGTAACTTGCATAGCTAAGCGGAAACGTCACGACTTGTACAAGAAGCGATAACCAAAAGACGTAAATCGCCGTTTGCATAAACCTCCGTTTCGTCGTCGCCTCCGCCCACTGTTGAAAGCGCGCCGATAAACCAAACAGCAACACAAAAATATAAATGACCCACTCATATGGAACGGATAAAAAAAATAAAAAGTTTTTTACTTCCGAAAACTGTTCAGCAAGCATCAGTTCTTTTTTCGTTAAAAACGTCGCAGGATCAGCGCTCGTTCCTTTATATTGTGCTGGAATGGATGAGTCCGTCCATTGAAATAAATAAAACGCAAAAAAGAGCGCGTACATTGCATAAAGGAATAACGTCCAAAAAGCGATTTTTCTCATTGCCCCTTCCCCCTTGTCCATCGTTACTATTAGTTTAGTTTTTCATTCGCCATTTAGAACAACGAAAAAAATTCAAATAATTGTCACGCCCCGTTCTCCTCATTAACACGTTGATTATGTATGATGAAAGTGGGAGGGATGCACGTTGAAAAAACTATATATCGGCTTTTTTAGTTTACTTGCGATTTGTATTGGTATAGGCATCTTTTATTTTTCTTACTACCGCCAAGATCAAATGGAGTTTCCAAAAGACGTGACGATGGAAACCGCGTGGGGAAAACCGTATTCATTCAATAACATGGAACCGAAAGTACGTCTACTCGAGTTTGTGTACACAAACTGTCCGGACATTTGTCCAAGTACGTCATTTCAAATGAAACAGTTAAAAGAACAGCTTGAAAAAGACGGTTTATTTAAAAAGAAAGTCGAATTTATTACAATTACGATCGATCCAAAACGCGACACACAACAAGTGATGCAAACGTATGCGAACATGTTCGGAGTAGAAAGTGATAATGAAGGATGGATTTTTTTACGAGGTAGTGAAGAAGATACAAAAAAAGTAGCGGACGCGTTTAACTTCCTATATCGCGATCCTGGAAACGGCATGCTTATTCATACAACACTCACATACTTTTTAGACGAAAACAACCGCGTCATCGACACATTCGGCATGGGCGAAAAAGGGTTTGATAAAGAGAAAGTTTATAAAGAAATTGTAAAAGAGGCGAAATAGCCTCTTTTACTCTTGTACGATGACTTGCTGTATAATACTATATTACTATGTGAAAGAATAGAACTTTGGATCTATATGGGGGGGGTATATCATATGAAAAGATGGAAAGACCGCAGTCTTATTTTTCGAACAGCTTTTTTACTTTCAATAATTGTTGCAATTATATCTATTACCGCTACAGGCACAATGCTATACCAAGTTTTAAAAGAGGAAAAAGAGCTTACAAAAGCGGTTGCCGTAGAAAAAACGGCTTCATACGCTCATAAAGTTGAAGGAATATTTAATGGAGCGCAAAAAGTTGTACAATCGTTTGGGGAGTATATGCTTTTTGCAAAAAGACATGGTCTCAACCGCGAACAAATATTGGAACATATGCACCATTTACTTGAGCGTAATGAGCAATTACTCGGCATTTATACGTTGTGGGAGCCAAATGCATTTGATGGAAAAGATGCGATGTACGTTAATAAAGAAGGACATGATGCAACAGGCCGCTTTGTACCGTATGTTGTCCGTAGCGATGGAGCAATCATTGTAGAAGCAAGCCGTGATTATGATAAAGAGGCGCCAGGGAATTATTATTTAACGCCAAAAAATACTAAAAAACCGTTATTGCTTGAACCGTACACATATGAAGTGAACGGAAAAAGCGTGTTGCTCACATCGCTCGTTCTCCCTCTCATTGACCCTGAAACAAATCAGTTTTTAGGTATTGTCGGGGTCGACTTTGAAGTGTCGTTTTTACAACAACTCGTAAGCAAAGAAAAACCACTCGGCGGGTTTTTAAACTTTATCACTGGTGATGGCACGATTATTGCAAGTGGCGCAGGAGAAAAGTTCATCGGAAAAACCATTACACTTGATAAAGGAAAAACTGTGCTGAAGCGCATCGCAAGTGGGGAGCATTTTACTGATGAAATTTACTCACAACTTCTTCAAGACGATATGTTGCGCGCTTTTGCACCTATCGAATTATCTTTGTTTGAAAAGGATTGGGCGCTCGTTTTATCCGTTCCATCTAGCACTGCATTTCAACGTATTGAAAAACTATTCGTGGACGGAGCAATTGGAATTTCAGCTTTAATTTTACTACTCGCGCTCTTTATCATTTTCACACTACGTCGTATTTTGCTTCCTGTACGTCATGCTGCACATATGGCGGAACAAATCGCTCAAGGTCGGTTAAATATTCAAATCGAAGCATTACCGAATAACGATGAAATCGGCACATTAACAAAAGCGATGAAAACAATGGTAAATCAACTTCGCGAGCAAATTAGAACATTGTCTGATGAAAGCAACCAATTATCAAACGAAGCCAGCCATATCGCGACAAACGCAAAACAAAATAGTGAAGCAAGCACATATGTGCATGAGGTAATGAGTGAAATTACAGAACGAACGGCGTCACAAACTGAAGCATTGCTTGAAAGTATGAGGGCGATGGAGGAGATGGCGACTGGAGTTCAAAAACTAGCCGAGTCGACATCGGAAGTAGCTGATTCAGCGAAAGAAATGTCCGATGAGGCAAAACAAGGAAAAGAGCAACTTGAACAAACCGTAAAACAAATGAAGCAAATCGAACAATCTTTCGCTCTTATTAACAAACAAGTGAATAATCTCACGTCATATTCTGAACAAATTGGACATATCGTTGCAGCGATTAGCGCCATCTCATCGCAAACAAATTTACTTGCTCTAAATGCCGCCATTGAAGCAGCACGAGCTGGAGAAGCTGGGCGAGGATTTGCCGTCGTTGCAGAGGAAGTTCGAAAACTAGCTGAACAAGCAGATGAAGCAGCGAAACAAGTGAGCGACTTGATTAGCCATGTCCAGCACCAAGTACAAGAAGTGAAGGAAGTAACGAAGCAAGGAGCTGATGATATTAAAGAAGGAAGCATAGTGATTACAAACACCGCTCAAACCTTTGAACGAATTGTCCAAAAAACAGACATTGTTTCAGAAGAAATTCAAGAAATATCTGCGGCAACAGAACAAATGTCAGCTGGAGTGGAACAAGTCACCGCATCTATTGAAAACATTGTAGAAACAGCAACAGATGTTCAACAAGAAATTCAAGAAGCGACAAATTCAATTGACGAACAAGCAAACATTTCAAAACAACTAGATGAATCTGCAAAACAACTTGCGCATATTTCGACGAAGCTACAACAACTCATTCAACGCTTCACCTTGTAGATCAGCCATCGGCTGATCTACCTTGTGAAATATTTTTTTTACAAAAATGAATCGACAATAAAAGAAGATTCACTTCGTATATCAACGCCTACATTATTACAGTATGGCACTATAAAATAGAATGTTTTTCCTAAATTAAAAATCATATTAATAGCGTCTTTCAAAAGCTTGAGGTAGGACGTCGTTCGCAGTTGATCGCAAAATTTAGCCATTTTTTATAAATTGGGGGATAAAATATGGACATTTACGTAGGTAGACAACCGATTTTTAATAAAAATTATGAAGTCATCGGATACGAATTGCTATATCGAAGTGGAGACAAAAATTTTTATGATGCGATCGACGGAGACAAAGCTACCATTGATGTATTGATCAACAGTTTTATGAACATCGGTATTGAAAAATTAACGAATGGTGCTCGTTGTTTTATTAACTTTACAGAAACTTTATTAAAAAAGCAATTACCCTTTCATTTTCCGAAAAATTTAGTCGTCGTCGAAATTTTAGAAAACATCCCATATTCAGAAGGATTGCTAGACATTTGCAGGAAACTAAAAGCCGAAGGATATATGATTGCTCTTGATGATTTTATTTTTTTCGAGCAATATATCCCTCTTTTTCCATACATTGATATAATAAAAATTGATTTCTCAAAGCAAAATGATTATAAACGATTCAGACCATACATTGATATGTACCATATTCACTTGCTCGCAGAAAAAATTGAAACAAGTGATCAATTAGAAGAAGCAGTTCGTAACGGTTTCTCTTATTTTCAAGGTTATTTTTTCAGCAAACCGATTATAGTAAAAGAAAAGTCGTTGCCAAAAATCGCATACACATCTCGTTTATCTTTAATTACTCAATTACTGTAGATGAGCAAATTCGCTAACATAAATTTACAACCAAACAAAAAAGGAGACATGAACCCGATTCCTTGGTTAAAATAGATGTGCCACAACTATCCACAAGGAGGTTCATGTCTCATGAATAGATTAGCACATCATCAAGGAATCCACAAGTTTTTCATAACGTTAGTTTGAGTCAAGACTTTGTGGGAGATTTTTTTCTCGACCGATTTTTTTGGTTATATATGGTTTTATAAAATCGTTATATGTAAGCGCTTTTACTTACTCTCATCCTGTAGGTATGTGCGTTTTCTCTCGTTTTAAAAACCTTTCAATGCTTGCAATGCCTCGTAAATCGGTGTCCCTGAAGATTGGCGAAGGTATGGGATGTTATCTCGTACCACTTCTGTCATTTGCGTTTGCACGCGCTTCAGTGCCTTTTTCACGATCGTTTCTCGTTTCGTTTCTTCTCGTTCTTCCACGCCATACATCACTCCATCGCGTGTCCGAATGAGTAACGTATCTTTTATCGCGACGATCGCTCGCAACATCGCTTCAATCCCTGCATCCCTCCAACTTCGACCGTTTTTACTTCGTTTCGCAAACACATGCATCGTTCCTTCCGCACTCCCCATCGCCCTCATGTTTGTCGTGTCAATCCCTTTTTCCTTCAACCATACGCGATAGTCACGTAAACATCCTGGTATCTCCTCGATTCGACGAACAAGCGCCTCGAGTTGCTTTTCCTTCTCCTCATGTTCTAACGTACCGATGGCACTTGTGAGTTCTCGTAACACACCTTCTTCATCCCATGATGCTAACTTCTTTCGAATCACCCGATATCTCGCATGACCTCGGAACAATTGACGAATCTCTCTTGCCACATGGAACCGATCAAGCTGAAAGTACCCCCTGTCCCCGAAATATTCTCGACACGCTGTAATCCATGGGGCTCCATCTCCATTGATGACCACCCAATCCTCAAACGGATCATAGCTGTATTCCTTCATCAGAAAATTCTCTACAGCTTCCCAAATCGGTTCATTCGTTTGATGAACCATATACCGTCGATTCACTAAGGATACGCGTTTCCCGTTTTTCTCCCATCCTTGGTGAATCGTGATGATCTTTTCTTCTTTTCCTTTGATGCGGCTTCGTTGACGTTTCACGTACAACCCGTCTGCTTCGATAAAAAACACGCGCCCTTTTTTCTCCATCGCACGGTGCCCTTCCACCTCTGCCTCGATGATGGACTGGCGAATCGTTTCGTGACTCATACATGCATACCCCACCAGCTTTTCAAGCGACTGCGCAGCCTGTCGATACGAAGAACCCGTCACGGCGAGATGAATCGCTGTCTCCTCTAATAGCGGACTCACTCCATGCGCCCCATCGAACTGGAGAAAGACATCGAGTAAAGACGTATACACCTTTTTTTCACGGTCAAAGTAGTAGTTTCGCTTCACTTCCACCTCTCCAAATAGCGTTTGGAGTCGGATCGTCCGCTTATCTTTGAGCGCATATCGTTTCTTGTCCCTCTGTTCTGCCAATGTGCGGTCGATCTCCTCCAACACCTGTTGAAGGAGATGACCATATTGTTTTTGCATATGTCTAAATAAAGACTGTTCGATCTCTTTTAATGTCAAGCCGTTTGTGATATAATCCTGCATGGGCTCCACTCCTTTCTTTGGTTGTATTTTTTTTTCACACTTACTACCTTACCAGGAGGAGAGCCCGTTTTTCATCTATTTTGCTTACATATCTGACAGGTTCCTTATTATACCAAATCAGGAACCTGTCTTTTTTTCTCCCACAAACATTTTACTCATACATAACGTTAGGGTTGGCGCTTTATTTCTCGAAACCTGTGATGAAGCATCTCGTTCATATCGTGGATGCGATGATTACAAAGGGCTTTTCGGGAACGCTGACCGATCTACATCATGGGAGTTTTCATCCGAACCATCGCACGACACTGAGCCATTTTTTCACGAAAAGCCCATGGGAGGAAGAGACGCTGCTTCGCAAACTCCAACAGTGGGTGCTTCATCGTGTCGAACGCAGCTCGAAACGAGAGAATCAACCCATTTTTGTTTCGATCGATGATACGATTTGCCAAAAAACGAAGCCCTCGTCACGGGCAACACACGCCATTCAAGGGTGTGATTGGCACTATTGTCACGCAGAGAAAAAATCGATTTGGGGACATTCTCTCGTTTGGCTCATGGTTCATACGATGACTCAAGCGTTTCCTTTTGCCTTTCGCCTCTACGACAAGACGGCGGGGAAAAGCAAAGGGGAACTCGCGATCGAGATGCTTTCTTCGTTGGATGTGAGTCGCCCCGTTTATGTGCTCATGGACTCTTGGTATCCATCGAAAACCCTCGTGGGAGCCTGCTTGAAAAAAGGGTTCCACGTCATCGCGATGCTGAAGACGAATCGGATTCTCTATCCAAAAGGGACGGCCATTCAAGCAAAAGAATTTGCCAAATCTATGGAGCCACGGGATACCCGCCTCGTCACGGTGGGAAAAGAGCGTTATCGGGTGTATCGCTACGAAGGCGCTCTGAACGGTCTCAAGGATGCCGTGGTGCTGCTCGCATGGAAAGCCGATCAGCCGATGACGCCGAAACATCTTCATTGCGTCTTGAGCACCGATCGCGAGCTAAGCGATGAAGAGATCTTGCGCTACTATGCTGCACGTTGGTCGATCGAATGTTTTTTCCGTCAAGCGAAAGACCAGCTGAAACTCGATGGATACCGCGTTCGCGGGCGTCGGGCGGTGAAACGGTATTGGATCTTGGTGCAACTTGCGTATATGTACAGCATGTTCGAGTCGAACAGTGATTTTTCGGATGGGCTCGATCTCCTGCGCAAGAGAAAAGGACATAGCCTCGTGGAGTTCATTTACCGTGCAGCGAAACAAAATATTCCCATTGATACCGTGAAAAAACAGCTCCACGTGGCATAAGGGGTACCCTGTTTGTCTCTTTTTAAATGGTAATTATTGTAACGAAAATTGCTCAACTACAGTCAATTAAATAAAAACGAACTAAACTTTGAAGAAATCGTTGCAACAATCGAAAGCGATCCTTCTTTAACATATCGGCTATTAAAAACCGTTAATTCGTTTTTTTTATCTTCTACTCCAAAAATCAAATCAATTCGACATGCAGCGATTTTATTAGGAACAAACCACTTAAAAAGCTGGCTTACCGTTTTAACGTTACAAGAGCCAAACGAGCCATTTAGAAATGAAGTAATTATTAATTGTCTTGTACGTGCAAAAACATTGGAGCAACTAGCTGAACTTATTCATTTGTGTGATGAAAAAGATGTTTTATTTTTTATGGGTATTTGTTCGTCTTTACATTTATTACTTCATCGCCCATTACATGAAATATTACAAGAACTACACGTTGACGAGGCAATTCAACAAGGACTAAATGGCTATCCTTGTATTTATTCACTTTTATACGACCTTGTTATCGCATTAGAAACAAACGATACAAAAAAAATAAGCGACTTGACAAACACATTAAATATCCCTATACAAGAAGCATTGGCTATTTACCAGCACAGTATCGAATGGGTTGTGCAACTAAAATTGTAGCCAATTTAGTTAATTAAAATCCCCGATGTAACTCGGGGATTTTTTATACGAGCACGGCGCGATCGCTCGCGAACTGACTGCCGCGAATGCGTTGAAACTCTTGTAAAAGCTTTTCAACCGTCAGTTTTTTCTTTTCTTCTCCACTTGCTTCAAAAATAATTTGTCCACCATCCATCATAATAAGCCGATTTCCTAATTGGACGGCTTGCTCCATATTATGCGTCACCATTAACGTCGTAAGGCGATGTTGTTCAACAATTTGTTTCGTTAAATCAGTAATGAGTTGGGCGCGCGCTGGGTCTAGCGCTGCCGTATGTTCATCAAGCAACAACACATGCGGCTTCGTAAACGTCGCCATAAGTAGCGACAACGCCTGCCGCTCCCCACCAGATAACAAACCGACTTTGGCGTGCAGACGATTTTCTAATCCAAGCTGAAGCGTAGCAAGCGTTTCTTTAAAAAATTCGCGTCGCTTTTTCGTCACACCGAAACGAAGTGTCCGCTTTTCTGTTCGGTTATAAGCGATCGCTAAGTTTTCCTCGATCGTCATATTTGGCGCGGTTCCTGCCATCGGATCTTGGAAGACACGCCCAATATAGCGCGCTCGCTCATGTTCACTCATCATTGTCACATCTTTTCCATCAATCACTACTTCCCCTGTATCTGGCGCCAGTCGCCCTGAAATAATGTTCATCAACGTCGATTTCCCCGCTCCGTTGCTGCCGATAATTGTAACAAAATCACCCGGCTGAAGCGACAGCTCGATATGTTTTAACGCGATTTTTTCATCAAGCATTCCTTCGTTAAATACTTTCGTAATCTGCTTGAGTTGAAGCAACGGCTGCACCTCGCTTTCTCGCTTTTCGCTGTTTTTCCGCACGCGCTGCGACCATTTGCGGAACAACGAGCGCTAAAATGACGATGAAGGCGGTAATGAGCTTTACATCACCTGTTTCTAAAAATTGGACACGTAACGCCAGCGTAATGACTATGCGATATACGATCGCCCCTAAAATGACAGCAAGCGTCGCCCGTACAATCGTTTTCGCCCCAAACAGCGCTTCCCCGATAATAACTGACGCTAAACCGATGACGATCATTCCAATGCCCATGCCAATGTCGCTAAATCCGCTATATTGCGCAATCAACGCCCCTGAGAATGCGACAAGTGCGTTTGACAAGCCAAGCCCGATGATAGTTAAACGGTCTGTATTGCCTGAAAAACTAGCAATCATTTTTTTATTGTCACCAACTGCTCGTAATGCTAACCCGACTTCCGTTTTTAAAAATAAATCAATAACGACTTTAGCGATCACTACTAACAACGTTCCAAAAACGATAACCGCCCATGTTTTCGGAGCGAACGGAACGATCATCGCTAGCGCTGCATCCACTCGTTGAAATTGAGCTGTCACCATCGTCATCACAGTTTCTTGCTGCAAAAGCGGAACGTTCGGTTTCCCCATAATGCGCAAGTTGATTGAATATAAAGCGATCATCATTAAAATGCCGGACAACAACGGATTAATTTTTCCTTTCGTATGCAAAAGACCTGTCATACATCCTGCAAGAAAGCCCGCCCCAAGCGCTGCAAGCGAAGCAATAAACGGATTGACACCAGCGACGATAAGGACGGAAGCAACAGCCGCTCCCGTCACAAAGCTTCCGTCCACCGTCAAATCGGGAAAATCTAAAATACGAAACGATATATACACACCAAGCGCCATAAGCGCATATAACAATCCTGCTTCTACAGAACTAAACAATGCTGTAATCATACGATCCATCCTTTACGTTATTCAATGAATTCCGCCATGCTATCCCATTCGCTTCTCCATTCCACACCCATCTCTTGCGCTGCTTTTTTATTAATGACAAGCTTTAACTTTTGCGGATATTGCACTGGAAGTTCGGACGGTTTTTTCTTTCCTTCTAAAATGTCAGCTGCCATCACTCCTGCTTCATAACCGATATCGTAGTAGTCAAAGCCGTATGCCGCAAAACCACCGCGTTTTACCGAGTCTAACTCCCCAACAAAAAGCGGGATGTCTTGATCGTTTGCAACTTGAATGACGGATTCAAGTGCAGAAACAACAGTATTGTCTGTAATAACATAAAAACAATCCACTTTGCCGACTAACGATTCCGCTGCTTGTTTCACTTCCGCCGATGTCGACACCGACACAGGTACGATCGTTAAATCGGTTCCCTCCATCGCTTTTTTCACCGCATCCACTTGCGCGACGGAGTTTTGTTCACCAGCGTTATAAATCATCCCGACGCGATTTCCATCAACAAATTGATCAATAAATTGCACCGTTTTCGGAATGGCGTCTGGATGTGTATCTGTCGTCCCTGTCACGTTTCCGCCCGGCTGTTCCATCGACTGTACAAGCTTCGCGCCAACCGGATCCGTCACAGACGTAAAGACGATCGGAATATCTTTCGTTGCATTTAATGCACCAAGCGCACTCGGTGTTGAGTTCGCGAAGATTAAATCGACGCCATCTGCCACAAAGTTGTTTGCGATCGTTTGGTTATTGTTCATATCTCCTTGCGCAATTTGCACATCGTATTCCACTTTTAATCCTTTATCTTCAAGCGCCTTTTTAAATCCGTTAAACGCCGCATCAAGCGATGGATGTTCAACAATTTGCGTCACGCCGACTTTATACGTTTTTTCTTTTTCCCCACTCGTTTCTTTCGTCGTTTTCTCTCCGGAACATCCAGCAAGCACGCTGCCGGCAAGCAACAACGCCCCACACGTTTTCAACCACTTCATTTGTATCCCCCTTACTTTTTCGCTGTTTCGCTTTTATGCGTTAAATTATACAAATATATTTTCTAAATATCAAGTAAATTCTTGAAATTTTCATAAAAAATAAAACGGTGCTTATTGTGCACCGCTTTGGGAGACGACTTGTTCTTTTAATGCGCGTCTTAAAATTTTTCCTGTCGTATTTTTTGGCAATTCATCTAAAAATTCAATTGAACTCGGTACTTTATATTTCGCTAAATGCTCGCTGCAATACGCGATGAGCTGTTGTTCAGTCAACTGTTTATTTTTACTCACAACGTAACATTTCACCGCTTCACCAAAATTCGGATCAGGGACGCCAATGACAGCCGCTTCAACAACATCTGGATGGCTGTACAATACTTCTTCCACTTCACGTGGATATACGTTGTACCCACCGACGATAATCATATCTTTTTTCCGATCGACAATATAAAAATATCCTTCCTCATCCATTTTTGCTAAGTCGCCTGTATATAGCCAACCGTCGCGAATCGTATGCGCCGTTTCTTCCGGCATTTTATAATATCCTTTCATCACATTCGGACCGCGTACGATGAGTTCCCCCACTTCCCCAACAGGTACTTCTTCTCCTAATTCATTGACAATTTTATTTTCGACATTCATAATGCTCGTTCCGATCGAGCCTGGTTTGCGCGGACGATCGAGCGGATTAAAACATGTAACTGGCGAAGCTTCTGAAAGTCCATACCCTTCGGAAACGATCACCTGAAACTTTTTCTCAAAGTTTTTCAATAATGCAACAGGCATTGACGCACCGCCTGAAATGCATAGACGCATATGTGCAAAGTCTTCCGCTTTTCCGTCTGGATACTGATATAAAAAGTTATACATCGTCGGTACGCCTGCAAACACCGTCGCTTTTTGTTCACGCGCTACTTTAAACACTTCCGCTGGGCTAAATTTCGGAAGAATCAGCACCGTTCCGCCATTCGTAAGCGGTGCATTAAGCGCAACCGTTAAACAAAACACATGAAACATCGGCAACGTCGCAATGACGCGGTCATCTTCGTTTATTTTTAGGTAATCAGCTACATCTTGAGCGTTGCTGTAAAGATTTTTATGCGTCAACATCGCTCCTTTCGGCTTTCCAGTCGTCCCTGATGTATATAAAATAACTGCTACATCGTCATCGTGAAGCTCTGGCCCGAAAAACGGAACTTCACCTGTCGCTAACACCGTTGTAAACGATTTCATTTTTTCGGGCAAAACGATTCCATGTTCTTTTCCTTGCGGCGTTTCGCAAATAATGATATGCTCGACGCTCGGTAAGCGTCCGTCAAGCTTCATCAGCGTCGGAATGACTAGATCAAGCGCAATGACAACTTTTACATCGCCGTTCGTTAAAATGTAATGAATTTCATCAGCTGTATAAATTGGATTAATTGGAATGACTGTCGCCCCGGCGCGCATCGCACCGTACAAACTGACGATAAAATACGGTGAATTGCCTAATAACAACGCCACATGGTCTCCTTTGTTTACCCCGAGCTTTGCTAGACCGCTCGCAAACTTCATAACTGCTCCGTTCAACTCGCCATACGTCGCCTCAGTTGTTTCAAACACGTATGCTCGCTTGTCCGGCTTTTGTGATGCGATTTGTTCTAACCGTGAAACTAAATTCATTTTCTCCCCACCCCTCTTAATGAATGAATAGTCATTCATTTTAAAATTAAAAAAATTCTAAATGTATTATATTTTAAAATAAAAAAACAAGCAAGTAGGACATTGTCGTGCAAACGATCACGTCTTGCCTCTCCTAGGTGGGTAAAAAAAGAAAGCGGGGGCTCTCCCCGTTAAAATGACAACGACCGCATTTGGCTATCTGTTGCTCGCAACAGTTCTCCCCATGTTCGATAACCGTGCATGCGAAATTGTTCTAATAGCTCAACGAATAAATACGCGGTCGTAAGCGCATCGCCAAGGGCGGAATGTCGCTCGTACATGCGCGTACCGAACGCTTGTGCATAGCGCTCTAAATCGCGCATATCATATGATGGCGCAATAAAGCCAATTAAATCGAGCGTATCAATAAACGTCGGCTTGTGAAATTTCATTTTTTCGCGGCGCAATTCATGTTTGATGACCAATAAATCGAATGGAATGTAATGGCCGACAAAACAGGCGCTTTGTTTTTGTTCAACAAACTGGAAAAATTGTTGCAACACCTCGATTGCGATGGGGGCATGTCGCACTTTTTCTTCCGTAATGCCTGTTAACTCTACAATGACAGGCGGAATGTCGCGGTTTGGATTCACATACGTATGAAACGTCTCATTTTCAAGCACCGTCGTTCCTTTCACTTGCACCGCACCAATTTCAATTAATCGATCGGTCGTTGCGACATCAAATCCCGTCGTTTCTGTATCAAATACGGTAAAAATAATATCATCGATCGGTGTCGATAACGGGATGTTGTCGTTCAACTTGCAGTCAATCGCCTTTCGTAAAAAAAACATGTTCATCCCCCTTAAAAACGAGACAATAGCTGCGTTTGTAGTTGTTTCAACGTTTTTAAACTTAAAATCAATTCATCTTTCTCTCGCGTTGTCATTGTCGTAAACGATAAAACCGATGATGCTTGTTGATTTGCTTTATATTGATTCCATTTATAACGAACGTAAATGGCTAATACGTTTTCGGCAGCTTTTTGTACGTCTTTCGCAAACGACGGAGACAACGCATGTTTGTCTTTTAGCTTCTCAATCCGTTCGAACGGTGTGCCAGACACAACCCCGTAAATGAGTCCTAAAATTTGCACGCTATGGTGATATGGAAACAGCACTTCTTTTTTCATATCAATCGTTTTCCGTTCGAGCCCAAAGAGCGAGCGAATCGGGCGATCAAGCGTTGGAATTTCATGCTGCCTTTCCACTTCGACAAGGCGGAAGAAAAACATTTTCGCACGGTTCAACTGTTCGCGAATCATCTGTTCAAACGCGCGATGCAACTCTATTTCCCCATATACAAACCGATATGAAAAAAAGTTTTGCGCCAATAACAAATTGTCATTTGTCGCATGAATCATCCACTCGCGCAGCCTGCCTCTCCACACTTCAAGAGAACCGCGCCACGCTTCTTCACTCGCCATCATTTTTCCTTTGCATCGCTCATATCCAGCCTTCTCCATAAAGCGCACCATCGCCTCACCAAGCTGAGCAAAATACGAAGCATATTCGTCGCTTTCATAGACGAGAAAATGGTCCTGATCGGTCAATAAAAATTGCTCTCTCCGTCCACCTGAACCCATTAAATAAAAAGCAAAGCGACACGGCGGCTCCCCTACTTCGTTTAGCGCTAACGCCATACAACGCCATACGAGCCGATCGTATAATTTCGTAATCATATTTAAACATTGTGCAATTGGTACTTGATCGCGTAGCATCGTCGCTAATAACTCGTAAATGGCAGTTTTCATTTTTGGTAACGTCCGTTCATCTGCATAATCAATTTGTTGAATGGTACGCATGATGCTTTCGTTTTTCTTTCGCATTAAATCGGAAAATGTCACAATTCCTTCTACTTTTCCGTCATCAACAACAGGTAAATGCTTTACTCCACGCTCAATCATCATCGCAAGCGCATCGTAATAATACGCAAAGCGCGAAATCGTCGCCACATCTTTTGTCATCACCTGTTCAACAACCGTATCGTACGGAAGAGACTGTCCGAGCACTCGTTCGACAAGATCCGTTTCCGTTAAAATTCCACATAACGTTTGTTCGTCTGTCACGACGATCGAACTAATATGAGTCGCCGCCATTTTTTTCGCCGCCTCTTGTACCGTTGCGGTGGGCGGTAAAGTGACGACATCGCGAACCATTAAATCTTGTACGGGAACGACAAATGATGTTGAATCGCCAAATTTACGCGCCTGCTTTATTTGTTCTGCAAGCGAAACGTATACATCTTTTAAACGGACGCACGCCTGTGTAAGCAAGTAATCGTGTACATTCGGATCATCCCATAACCGTGTTAACACGGAAAACGGCATGACAAGCACTTCACATCGTTCCGCCGCCCGTACCGCAACGAGCTCTTCTTTTCCATCGCTTTTCGATACACCTAAAAAATGGGCTAAGCTTGAAAATCCGATCAATCCCCCTTTTTGCACAACTTCAAGCACTTCATCATATCCTTCATGCTCGACGTACACTTCCGCTACCCCGTCAAGCAACAAGACAAGACCTTTACGTCGCTCATTTTTTCCTAAAATCATTTCATCTTTTTCAAACGTTTTTTGTTCGCACTCAGCAAGAAGTTTTTCCATCTCTTGTTTTGAAACACCGCTAAATAACGGATGCATTCATTCCCCTCCCTTATAAAAACAGCATCTGTTTGCACAGACGCTGTTTTATCTCAGACGGTTAATTTCCGATTATTTTGTAAGCGTTATCACTTACATTTTCCCTCCTTTCCGATTCATCGTCAAGTTTATATTAAAAATTTTCTGAATTTTAATTATAAAAACAAGGTAGCTGATCGCTACCCTTCCCATGTCCATCTTGTTTTTGCTAATTGCACATCGCCATGGAAAATCGTTTTTGCTTCGTCGACAAGTTGTTCAACGTTACCGAAATGAGGTAAGTGCGTTAGTAGCAATGTTTTAACGCCAGCGTCGCGCGCGATCGTTGCCGCTTCCTCGCTCGTCATATGCCCGGCTTGTTTCGCATGTTGCCCGGCATAAAAGTTGCATTCGCAAATCAGTACGTCCGCATGTTTTGCAAAAGGAACAAACTCAGGCAAATAACTAGAATCTGCTGTGTATACGACCGTTTTTTCTCCCGCATGAATGCGCATCGCATAACAAACAGCTGGATGTTCTGTCGGCATAAACGTAATCGTAAATGGACCGATATGAAGCTCATCGTTCGGATCGTACGCCACCGCTTTCGTCACTCCTTTATGAGCAAGGCGTGCGAATCCATCCCGATCAAACGAATGTCCATAAATAGGAAGCTCAGGCAAATGTGCGCCTAAATTTTTCTTAATGAGTCGCGCGTATTGAAGCGGTCCAATATCTGCGACATGGTCGTGATGATAATGCGATATGATAACCGCATCAATTTGCTCAATGTCAATGACGTTTTGAAGTTGCGCTAACGCCCCGCTTCCGCAGTCGACTAACAGGCGAAAACCGTCGTGTTCAAACAAATAACATGACGTTGCTTCATTTTTTTTCGGAAACGCCCCCCAATAGCCGATCACTGTCACTTTCATATGTATTCACCTTCCTTACAAAAATGTGTACAACTACACAATACCAAATTTCTGAACAAATTTCACATATACAAATGTTATAAAACAACTATTGGCAAATATATATCTGTTATAATACAATGAAATCAACAAAAGCAAAGGGGATGGGGAGTTATGTTAGAAAAAATGTCTGAATTTTATAAAAAGTTACCACCGAAAACATGTTGCGAGTGCGGCGAAGAAATGGAAGAACAACATGAATGTTACGGAAACGTTTGTGCGCAATGTTTAAACGTTTCTTGTTAAAGTAAAAAAGCAGCCTGCGCGGCTGCTTTTTACTTTAACTTATATACACGTGCTTCATACGGTTTTAGCACAATCGTGTCAATCGATTCATTTTCATCGACCGTATAGTTGCTAATAAGCAATTGCTTTTCGGTAAACGTGATATGTGACGGCAATGTAAACGTTGGCTGCTCGCTGCTAAAGTTTGTGATGACAAGCAGCTGCTCATCGTTGAACTTGCGCACGTATGCATAAATTTGTTCATCATCTTCAAGAAGTAACTCGTATGAACCGTACACAATAATCGGATGCTCTTTTCGGAGACGAATGAGCTTTTTGTAATAATGAAACACCGAGTTTTCATCTTTCAACGCTTGTTCGACGTTAATGTCGCGATAATTCGGATTTACATTAATCCACGGCGTGCCTGTCGTAAAGCCTGCATGTTCTGTCGCATCCCATTGCATCGGTGTGCGCGCATTATCGCGACCGCGGTAATGAATCGCCTTTAATATTTTGTCTGGATCATACCCTTTGTTTACTACAACATCGTTCCATAAGTTAATCGTTTCCACGTCACGATAATATTCAATGGACGGGAAAGAAACGTTCGTCATACCGATTTCTTGTCCTTGATAAATGTATGGCGTTCCTTGCATCATATGTAGCCATGTCGCTAACATTTTTGCGCTTTCTACACGATACGTTTTGTCGTCACCAAAACGCGAAACAGAACGCGGTTGATCGTGATTTTCTAAATAAAGAGAGTTCCAACCTTTCCCGTGCAGTTCAACTTGCCATTTGCTCATAATTTTTTTCAAATCGGTTAATTTCCACGGTTGAATGTCCCATTTTCCAAGTGGACTTCCCGGCTTTGTATCGACATCCATATGCTCAAATTGAAACAACATATTCATTACGCCATCTTGCTCGTTCGTAAACCGAATGGCATCGTCTGTTGTGACCATTGGTGTTTCGCCGACTGTCATAATGTCATATTTACTTAACACTTTCTCTTTCATTTCACGCAAATAGTCCATTAATTTCGGACCGTTCACAAAATATTGACCACCCCATTGATAACGATCGTTTGGATTTGTCACCGGCGCATCTGGCAAACCTTCTACCTTTGATAATAAGTTGATAACATCCATCCGGAATCCGTCAATGCCACGATCTAACCACCATGTCATCATGTTGAAAATTTCTTCGCGCACCTTTTCGTTTTCCCAGTTTAAATCTGGTTGTTTTTTTGAAAATAAGTGTAAGTAATATTCCCCTGTCGCTTCATCATATTGCCAAGCAGAACCGCTGAAAAACGATTGCCAATTGTTCGGCTCTTTCCCATCTTTCCCCGGACGCCAAATGTAATAGTCGCGATACGGATTGTCTTTTGACTTGCGCGATTCAATAAACCAATGATGTTCATCGGACGTATGGTTGACGACTAAATCCATCACTAATTTCATCCCGCGGGCATGCATTTCGTGAAGCAGTTCGTCCCAGTCAGCGAGCGTACCAAACTCGTCCATAATGTCTTGATAGTCGCTAATGTCGTAGCCGTTATCGTCGTTTGGCGACTTATAAACAGGCGACAGCCAAACGACATCGACGCCAAGCTCTTGCAGATAATCTAATTTTTCAATAATGCCGCGCAAATCGCCAATTCCGTCCCCATTTGAATCTTTAAAACTGCGCGGATAAATTTGGTATACAACTGCTTCTTTCCACCATTGTTTCGTTTTTGGAATCGATTCCATCTTCTTCTCCCCTCTCCATTATTCTTTTACTGAACCGGACGTTAAGCCCGATACGATGTGGCGTTGGAATAATAATACCATAATGACGAGCGGAATCGTCACAATCACTGTCGCTTCATAAAGAGTTAGCCTTTACGAAGCTCGCTACCAATCGTTGATGCGCGCACAATAAGCTGAAGTGGAAACTCGTAAATTTCCTTTGTTTCATATTTTTTTGTTTGAATTTTTTCAACGATCACATCCACTGCTTTTTGCGCCATTTGTTTCACCGGTTGATGCACCGTCGTAATTGTCGGATTCGTTAACTCTGTAATAGCTTGATTATCGAAACCGACGACTGCTAAGTCTTCAGGGATACGATAGCCGCATTTCACCGCTTCCGATATAATGCCGGCCGCCACTTCATCGCTTCCGGTGAATACAGCCGTCGGTCGCTCTGAAAGCGCCATCATTTGATGGAATACACGATTCCCGTCTGCGATATGAAACGCATCGCGAAAAGCATACTGCTCATGAAATGAAACTTTATACTCCGCCAGCGCCTTTTTAAAACCGATTTCACGCGACTTTGCCACATTGCTTCGATAACCGCCGGAACAATAGGCAATTTTCGTATGGCCTTGTTCGAGCAAATGTTTTGTCGCTATGTATCCCCCGTATACTTGATCGAGCCGAACGGTTGGAACGTTTGCACGATCATCAAACTCATTGCAAAGGACAATCGGCCCGTATTGCAAAAAAGGTTTCAGCTTTTTCCACTCGTTTTGAATGGAGGCTAAAATAACCCCGTCAACTTGTTTTGTTTTTAATAAATTCATGTAGTTTAATTCTTTTTCTGGCGAATAGCGCGTCTGACAAATAATAAGCTGATAACCATGTTCTGCTGCTGCCATTTCTGTCGCTTCCACAAGCTCGCTGAAAAAAGGATTTGTAATACGCGGAATAAATAGCGCTAAAATGCTCGTTTTTTGATTCCGCAAACTTCTAGCCGATGAATTCGGTACATACCCTAGCCTTTCCATCGCTTCAAGCACGAGCTTTCGTTTCTCTTCTGACACGTACGGGTGATTGTTAATGACGCGCGAAACCGTCGTCCGTGAAAGCCCTGTTAGCTTGGCGACATCTTCAATCGTCGCCATCCTCCCAGCCCCCCCTCATTCCAATCGAAAAGAAACGAATGAAATCGTTCTCATACTCGTATTATACGCACATCACCTTGTATATGCAAATTAATTTTTAAAAAATTTTTTCATCAAAAAAAGCTTCTGAAGCCTATTACGCTTCAGAAGCTTGTTCCACAATTGTTGTGAATTGGCGACGATGTTGAATCGTAAAATACGTCATCGTTCCTGCCATCATAACGACGATAAACATAAGCAATTTGCCGACGTTTTCCCACATAAACGAGAAATCACCGCTTGAAATGACAGCTTTTAATCCGAAAACAGAATACGTCATTGGAAGCCATGCGTTAAAATGTTGCAACGAACGTGGAATTAACTCAAGCGGGAACGTTCCGGCACTCGTTGTCAATTGTAAAATTAAGACGACAATCCCGATAAATCGTCCCGGATCACCAAAAACGGTCACGAGAAATTGAATAACTGATAAAAAGGTAATGCTTGTCACCACGCTAAACAAAAGAAATAACGGAACGCTTTTCACCTGTAAATCAAGCCCGAAAAGCAATACGCTGTCCGCAAGAAGCGCTTGTAACACACCCACACCAATGAGTACACCAAACTTCGCAAAAAACCATTGAAATGGTGAGCGTGGCACTCCAGCCGGTTCGCGAAGTGGAAAGACGATCGAAAGTAAAAGCGCACCGACAAACAATCCTAACGACAAGAAATATGGTGTAAACCCTGTTCCGTAGTTTGGCACTTCATTGATTTTTTTATCTTTTACTTTCACCGGTTCGGCAAACATGTTATATACGTCTTCGTTTGCTTTAACGTTGCTTGCTTTTTCAGCACCTTCTTTCAATTTATCTGCTAGTTCTCCTGAACCGTCTGCAAGCTGATTCATTCCAGCTTGTAATGCTTCGGTTCCGTTTGTTAGTTCATTCATTCCGTTCGCTAATTGTTGTGCACCATCCGCTAACCGATGCGTACCATCTTGCAGTTGGTCGCCTCCATTCGCAAGAGCTTGCAAACCAGAAGCAAGTGTTTGACCACCACTTGCGAGCTTCTCTGTCCCTTGTTTCGCTTCTTGCATTTTTTCATGTAACGTATGCATGCCCGAAACAAGCTGTTCTTGTCCGTTCACTAATGCATTTGCGCCATCGGCGAGTTGCTGTTGTCCAGCAAGCAGTTCGTTTACGCCGCTATCGAGAGCCGCATGCCCTTCATGTAGTTGCTTTGCCCCTGCGCTTAACGATGCCGCTCCCTCTTGTAACGCTTTTGCTCCATCGTTTAACTGCGCAACTCCACCCTGTACTCGCTTGCTTCCAAGTGATAGTTGCACAACGTTTTGTTTTAATTGCTCATACACCGCTTTTTGGGCCGGATCTGACGTTTGCGCAATAAGCGTATTAAGCTGTGCAGCGAGTTGCTCTAACCCGCTTGTCACTTGCGTGGCACCCGTTTGAACTTGCGTAGCTCCTTGTTGCCACTCGGCAAGCGATGTAACTAGCTTTTCTGTTCCGCCGCTCAATTGTTCTGAGCCTTGTAAAAGTTGTGGCATGCGAGCATCGAGAGCTTTCATTCCTTCAAGTACACGATTTGTACCTAAAGCCAGTTTTACTGTTCCTTCTTTTGCTTGCTGTGCTCCTGCAAGCAATTGTCCTTGCCCATCTACCATGCGCTTCATTCCATCATGAAGCGTTTGAACACCGGTTTGAACTTGCATTGAACCGTCAGCTGCTTGATGCAAACCGTCCGTAAATGTAATTGATTTTTCAGCAAGCGTCGCTAAATGGCGATACAATTCATTGGAGCCATCTTGCGCTTTGTTCATCCCATCATATAGCCTGTTCGTTCCGTCTTTTGCATCTATCAATCCGTCATGCAATTGCTTTGCTCCGTCGCTCGCTTTTGTTAATCCGTCCGCCAACGTTTTTACGTTTTCAAACATGTTTTCGGCGTACGTTTCGGTTAATGTTTTTGCTACCTCTGTTTTAATTCTTTCTACTGCTGTTCCACCGATTTGGGCAGATAAAAAGTTAAACCCTTCATTTGGCTTGTAAATAAGTTGAAGCTTTTTCGGGTGATCATCTTGTAACGTCGTTGCGTTTTTAGAAAAATCTTCAGGAATTTCAATCAGCATATAATACCGTTGCTCTTTTAATCCTTTTTCCCCTTCACTTCGGCTTACAAAATGCCAATCAAACTGTTTCTTTTCTTTTAGCTTGTCGACGAGATCATCACCAATATGGAGCTCTTCTCCTTCAAATGTCGCGCCTTTGTCATTATTAACAACAGCGACAGGCAAATCGTCTAAATGATCATACGGATCCCAAAACGCCCATAAAAACATACCGCTATATAAAAGCGGAATAAATAAAACAGCGATAATCGGAATAAGCACTTTCCGATTGGACGTGACTGCTTTTATTTCTTGCATCAATAATCGAAATGTATGCACATACTCAACCCCCTTTTTAAAATATTGACCAATTTGTTCATTTAGTCATTTCGTGCAAAAAAGAGAAGGATCATCGTGGAAATAATCCTTTCAATAAATACAAATCAAACAGTTCAGCAATTTTTTGTTGTGGCAACGGTTCGTGTTCTTTTTCCCAATCGACGTTTAAAGCAATATACATTTTAAACATTAAAAATGCCGTTAATTCCGCATCGCACGAACGAATTTCACCTTTTGCCATCGCTTCTTCAATTTTTTCACGAACGTAAGCGATCATTTCGCGATCAAGTCGCTTCATCACATCACGTACAGCTGGTGTGCCGATATCGCGCACTTCTTGTAACAGCTTAATCGTCAATTCATGTTCTTTGCGAAACGTAAAAATGCGTTGCAAAGCACGTTGCACATTTTCATTAAACGATAAGCGATGATCAATCGCGGCATCTGCCTCACGCTTAATTTCAGAAATGATAGAAGAAACGATGTCTTCTAGCAGCTCTTCTTTGCTTTTGAAAAACGTGTAAATCGTCCCTTTTCCGACATTCGCCATTTTTGCCACTTGATCGATCGTTGTTGCCTTATAACCGAATAACGAAAATGACTTTGCTGCCGCTTCAATAATTTGTTTTCTTTTATCTGACATAGGCGTTCATCCTTTATTTTGACTAAATGAACATTTTGGTCATTTCGTTTTATATCGTAACACATATGATCTGTAGTTGCAAGAAAAAAGGTGCCTTTTATAGCGACACCTTTTCTTTCGTATAAGCTAAATAATGCAATACTTTTTTAACTGCCTCTTCCCCTTGATCGATGCAATCCGGGAGCCCAAGCCCTTCATACGAACTTCCTGCCAAAAAGATGCCTGGAAGATGTTGTTGCATATGTTGTTTCACCCGTTCCATCCGTTCACGATGACCGACCGTATATTGCGGCATCGATTGTTTCCAACGTGTCACAATCGAAAACATCGGATTCATCGTAATATTCATCACTTTATTTAAATCGTCCATCACGACTTGAACGATATCTTCGTCTGTTTGATCAACAATCGCCTCATCCCCAGGACGTCCGACATAACAACGCAACAAAACATAACCTTCTGGTGTCGTATGTGGCCATTTTTTATGCGTCCACGTACATGCGGTAATCGTATAATCGCTATCACGCGAAACAACAAATCCCGTTCCATTCATATCCTTCGCGACCGCTTCTTTCGGAAACGCTAATGCGACCGTTGCAACAGACGTCGATGGCATCGTTTTAAAAGAGGAAAACAATGTTTCATTTGGAAAGAGCGATGTTAATGATTGATGCGGAACAGCAATAACGACGCTATCCGCTTCTTTTTTCTCTCCGTTGCTTAACGTTAAAACGTATTTGTCATCGACCTTTTCGATATGCTCGACTCGCACCCCTTTATGCACCGTTCCTTTTTCTAACTTTTGCTCAATCGCATCGACAAGCGAAGCCAACCCCGTTTTTAACGTTTGAAAAATGCCTTTGTCGCTTTTTTGTTTCGTTTTTTGTTTCGGCATCGACCGCTTCATGCCGAGCACGAGACTTCCGTGTTTTTGCTCTAAGTGGAAATATTGAGGGAACGTTGCCATTAAGCTAAGCTGGTCAATATCGCCTGCATAAATGCCTGATAATAAAGGTTCAATGAGGCGATCCACCACTTCATTTCCGAGACGACGGCGGAAAAATTGCCCGAGCGATACGTCCCCCTTCGTTTTTAACGGTGGCAAAACAAAGTCAGCTGCAGCTCGCAACTTTCCAAATGGCGAAAACAGCCGCGTTACAACAAACGGTGCAAGCTTCGTCGGAATGCCCATCACCGCTCCGCCTGGAATTGGGTGAAGCGTTCGATTAACGAGAATGTACGATTGACCTGCCGTATTATGCACGAGCTCTTTCTCAAGCCCGACTTCGTGAATAAGGCGTGAGGCGCTCATTTTTCGTGCCAAAAAAGAATCCGGTCCGCGCTCAATGACAAAACCATCGCGATACACCGTTTGTACTTTTCCGCCAAGTCGATGACTCGCTTCAATTAATTCACACGAAATGGGCAGCTGTTTTTCGCGCGCTTCTTTTTGCAAGTAATACGCTGCCGCAAGTCCCGTCATCCCACCGCCAATAATGACGACTTTCTTTTTCATAATGACTCGCCTTCTTTACGTAAATGATTTAAAACAACAGTTGCAAGGGCGTCAATAAACTGTGGATGGGCGTTTGGCATCGGCGGGCGATAGTAACTGACGCCAAGTTCATCTGTTACTTGTTTACATTCAATGTCGTTATCGTACAACACTTCTAAATGATCGGACACAAATCCTGCTGGAACGTATACGAATGCCTCGTACCCTTTTTCTTCATATAGTTGTCGCGTTAAATCTTGCACATCAGGACCTAGCCAAGGCTCTGGCGTATTGCCTGCACTTTGCCAACCAATGACGTATTCCGAAACACTTGCTTCTTTCGCAATGAAATCGGCTGTTTCTTGTAGTTGTTTTGGATACGGATCTCCCATTGCGATAATTTTTTCAGGCAAGCTGTGGGCGGAAACGATCAACACCGCTTTTTCCCGCTCTCGTTCAGACATCGAAGCATACGTTTCTTTTACCCGTTCTGCCCAATATTGAATAAATTTCGGTTCAGTATACCAACTTTCCACACACGTCAACTTCGGTCCACCTAAACGGGCCGCCTCTTCTTTTGCTCGTCCGTTATATGATTTGACACTAAATGTCGAAAAATGCGGCGCTAATACGATCGAAACCGCTTCTTTTATCCCATCTTCATGCATTTGCTGAACGGCATCTTCAACGAACGGCTCAATATGCTTTAATCCTAAATACATGCGAAATTCAATCTCATCTTGTACTTCATTAAGTCGCTCGGCAAGTTTTTCCGCCTGTTGTTTTGTAATAGCTGCAAGCGGTGAGATGCCCCCGATCGCTTCGTAACGCTCGCGAAGATCGGCTAGCATCTCTTCTGACGGTTTGCGACCATGACGAATGTGCGTGTAATATCGCTCTAAATCTTCCTCTTTATACGGCGTGCCATACGCCATGACAAGCAATCCCATTACTTTTTTTGACATCGTTTATTCATCCTTTTCTTTTTGCTGAATAATCGTGGATAAACGCTGTAAGTCGTTTTAACGTTTCTGGCTTGATTTGTGGGAAAATGCCGTGCCCTAGGTTAAATACGTACCCACCTTCATGCGCCATGCCTTCGTCTAAAATTTGTTTGACGCGCGCTTCGATAACTTCCCATGGGGCAAGCAATACGGCTGGATCTAAATTGCCTTGCAGTGCTTTTGTCAGTCCCATCTCGCGCGCTTCACGAATCGATAAGCGCCAATCTAAACCGACGACATCAAGCGGTAAGTCATGCCACTCTTTCGCTAAATGGCTTGCTCCGACACCGAACATAATAAGCGGAACGTTTTCGTCACGAAGCGCTGCAAAAATACGCTCCATCGTCGGTTTAATAAATTGACGATAATCAGAAACATTGACTGCACCAACCCAAGAATCAAAAATTTGAATAGCGCTTGCGCCGGCACGAATTTGCGCTTTCACGTAACGAATTGTCATATCCGCTAGCTTATCCATAAGGGCAAACCATGCTTTCGGTTCCGCATACATAAACGCTTTCGTTTTATTATAGTTTTTCGAAGGCCCACCTTCAATCATATAGCTTGCTAAAGTAAACGGTGCACCAGCAAAACCAATGAGCGGAACAGTCAGTTGCTCTTTCGTCAATAGACGAATCGTTTCAAGCACATACGGCACATCGCTCTCTGGATCAATTTCTCCAAGGCGCTCCACATCCGCAAGCGAACGAATCGGGTTGTCGATGACTGGTCCGATACCCGCTTTAATATCGACATCGACACCGATCGCTGGGAGCGGTGACATAATATCTTTATATAAAATGGCCGCATCGACGTTATATTGTTCAACAGGCAAACGCGTCACATAGGCGCATAGCTCTGGTTGGTGTGTAATTTCAAAAAGCGAATATTTTTCTTTCAACGCGCGGTATTCCGGTTGCGAACGCCCTGCTTGTCTCATATACCAAACAGGAACGTATTCCGTCGCTTCTCCGCGACAGGCACGTAAAAATGTATCGTTTTTAATCATCATGTCCATCCTTTCATGTTATGTAATCGCTTATATAACGAAACGGCTGATTTGTTTCCACTAACACAACTATACCGATTTTTTCACCGTCTGGGTAGTAATATTACGCAACGTTCATGAAATCGCCAAGAAGAAAAGAAAGTGGTAAAATATGAACAAGAAAAGGAAGGGGATGATATCGGTGTACGTATTTATGACAAATGGCACAATCGACTATTTGCAACGATTGCGTAGCCAATATGCAAATGAGCGTATGTTGCTTGTATACGATGAAGACAATGGTATGCTTATTCACGAAACAGAAGGAACAAGCGTCTTTCACGAGCCGCGTCCATACGAAGTACTTGATGCGGTTGGCCCATTAGGTGGATCATTTGTTGTTTGCAATAATATTCCTGTTACTGATGAAGGAAGACCGTTATTTGAACATCGTTTTCAACAACGGGCGCGCTTAATTGAAAAAGAGCCTGGATTTGTCGCCATTCGCGTGTTACGTCCGTTAAAAAGCGATACATACGTCATTATGACGATGTGGGAAAATGAAAGTGCCTTTCGTCGTTGGCAACAGTCTAAAGCTTACGAAAAAGCGCATGAAAAACGTGGCACAGAAAAAGCAATCGATCAACAACGGTCCATTTTTCCGCGTCCATCCTATGTGACAACATATGCAGTTGTAAAAGAAGGCTGACACATCGTCAGCCTTATCCATTCCAAGCGTTCATGCCGCCGCGCACGTTCACGACGCGCTCAAATCCATTTTTCGCTAATATTTTTGCCGCAACAAAATAAATAAGCAAAATGATGAGAACGACATTAATCCATGTACCCATATATGCTCCTCCTAAATACGTATATGGGTATATTAACCCGTTTTCGATCATTTGTCAACGATGGTATAATGGAAAAAAACAGAAGGAGCGGTTCACGTGAAAACATTACTATTTGCTAAGCTTCGTGAATATTACGACGAAATGGTTACGATTCGCCGTTATTTGCATCAACATCCCGAACTATCGTTTCAAGAGTATAAAACAGCCGCATATATTGCCAATTACTATAAACAACTTGGCATTCCTGTGCGAACAAATGTTGGAGGAAACGGGATCGTCGCAACTATTCATGGCCAACAAGGCGGAAAAACAGTAGCGCTTCGGGCGGATTTTGACGCCCTTCCGATTCAAGATGAAAAAGATGTACCATATAAATCAACCGTCCCAGGTGTCATGCACGCATGTGGACACGATGGGCATACGGCCACGCTTCTCGTTCTTGCCAAAGCGCTATATGAATTACGTGAACATTGGAGAGGTACGATTGTTTGCATCCATCAACATGCAGAAGAATACGCGCCAGGCGGGGCAAAGGCGATGATTGAAGACGGCTGTTTAGAAGGAGTAGATGCCATTTTCGGCACACATATATGGGCGACAGCGCCAACAGGTGTCATTCAATATCGGACAGGACCGATTATGGCAGCGGCAGACCGATTCCAAGTCGTCATCCGAGGTTCTGGCGGTCACGGAGCAGAGCCGCACAAAACAAAAGATGCAATCGTTACCGCCTCGCAACTCGTACTACATTTGCAGCAAATCGTTAGCCGTCGCGTCAATCCGCTTGAACCTGCTGTCGTCTCTATCGGCTCTTTCGTTTCCGACAACGCATTTAACGTCATCGCCGATCGCGCCACATTAATCGGAACAGTGCGAACATTTTCTGAGCAAGTACGTGACGATATTGAACAAGAAATTGAGCAAATTGTTAAAGGTACATGCATCGCCAACGGTTGTACGTATGAATACACGTACACCCGCGGTTATCCGCCTGTTGTGAACCATGAAGAAGAAACGAAATTTCTCGCCTCTATCGCCCATGAAATAGATGAAGTCACCGACGTCGTCGAAATTCCTCCGCATATGGGCGGAGAAGATTTCGCCTATTATTTACAACGTGTAAAAGGAACGTTTTTCTTTACAGGGGCAAAAGCCGAAACAACAACAATCGCTTATCCGCATCATCATCCGAAATTTGACTTTGATGAACGTGCGATGCTTATTGCAGCGAAAACACTCGGTCTTGCAGCCATTCAATATACGGAAAAGTAAAAGAAGCGGTTCAAGCCGCTCCTTTTTTTCCGACATAGAACATAACCACACCGTAGCATATGAAAACAATGAAAAACGTCGATAACATAGTGAAAACGCCATGAGCGATATATGCAACCATACCAAAAATAAACGCTTGATTCACCCCAATAGTCAATAACACACTCATAAACGATCGGTGCGCCTCAACAGACGAGATCGGATAAAGGGAGAGAAGCGGATGCCCGCGATGGTGCAAGCGAAGCGAAAGCAATTGTACCGCTGTTGCATACGAACATAAAAGAGCAAACCACTCCACACCGCGAGGCAATGTAAAAATAAAGACGCTACCGATCACAGTCAAGCGAACGAACAAACCGAAATAATCGCCCGCACGGAAAAATGTACGTACATACAAATACGTATACGGTCGCATATGCCAACGATCGAACAAACGGAAAAGGAAACGAAGTGACGTTCGTTTTTTCACCGTATGTTTCATGTGAGGAACATCAACAAACGCGTGGGCGAGCCGATAAAACGCTTGCATTCGTCGCCGTTCATCAGCAAGCAATTGCTCCCATTGAAGCCCATTTTTGCGTCCTTTTCGCTCCACGTATCGCGCAAGGATAACCATAAACAGCAAAGGGACAAACATCCACACATATTGTTGGAGAAATAAAAAATAAAAAAACGCTGCATTCGTTAAAAAGCGAACAAACGTATGAAAATGATCTCGCCCAATTCGTGCCTCCTCTTGCCATTGAACGAACATATTCCATCCTGTTAAAAACACAATCGTCAACAAGACGATAAACAACGGCTGCGATGAAAATTGAAAATGCAAAGGCAAAAGGACGACAAATACAATAAACGAAACGTACAAATGCAGAAAGAAGCTGTACACCGCAGCACGCCAAAAATACGGACGAAGCCGTCGCTCGATCGGAAGAAAAAATACCGCATCTGCTTCTTTAACAAACGTCCGCACTCCACCTTGCGTCACCGCAAAAGCGAGCAGAAGCGAAGCAACAACAGCATAAGGAAAAGACACCAGTTCATCAACTGCTCGCTTATAAAATACCGCACTTGCCCCGATTCCGATAAATAAGACAAGCAACAAATGATCGTTGAACATATAACGACCGTACCGTCTCACCTCGGCGAGATGAGCAATCATCCGCTTTTTCCATAACTGCTGTCCATCAATCATCGTTCGTCTCTTCCTTCGTTAATTCGATATATATATCATCAAGCGTAGCATGAGGCATATGTAACTGCTCTTGAAGCATTGGCAATGATCCGCTTGCTTTCACTTGCCCATCATGTAAAATGATAAACGAATCACAATACCGCTCGGCTGTCGCTAAAATGTGCGTCGACAACAGCACACCCGCTCCCTCCTTTTTTCTTTCCTCAATAAGCTGAAGTAGCGCTTGAATGGCGAGCGGATCTAATCCAACAAATGGTTCATCAATAATATAAAGCGGTACATCGACTAAAAAAGCGCACATAATCATTACTTTTTGTTTCATTCCTTTTGAAAAAAATGCAGGAAACGAACTTAACTTTTTCTCAAGCCGAAACGCCTTCAACAACTGTGGCACGCGCTGTTCGTATGCTCGATCCGTCACACCATACGCCATGGCGGTGAGACGTAAATGTTCTTCAAGCGTCAATTCTTCGTATAGCGCAGGCATTTCCGGAATGTATGTAAATTGTGTGCGATATGCTTGTGGATCATCTTGAAACGTCATACCGTTTATTGTAATTGTTCCTTTACGCGGTTGCATCAATCCGATAATATGTTTAATTGTCGTACTTTTTCCTGCTCCATTTAACCCGATCAGCGCGACAACTTCCCCTTTTTGCACGGTAAACGATACGTCATCTAAAATATCTTTGTTCGTATAGCCCCCGAATATATGCTGAACTTGTAATAGTGCCATCATCGCTTTCCTTTCTTCCGTCATTATTTTTTATTTTAACAAATGAATAATAAAAAGAAAAACGGGTTATGATAAGTAGCGAAGAGGGACAAACAAGTAGCAAGTCGCAGTGAGCAACAAAGCAAGTTCAAGAACATGATGAAATGAGGTGTCTACGGGCCGCACATTAGCTAGCCTGTAACAACGAAAGCACTCCCTTGAAAAGGGGATGGTCATCTTGAACAATGTCGCACTCACAAACGCGTAACTGATTCTACTCGTAAATGAGGTGTTCCCAAAAGACACGTAATCATAAAGATCCCTCTTCAATGGGCAGGATGCGATACGCATCCTGCTCTTTCCGTTTTTCGAAACGACGATCGTGTGGTAAAATAAAGACAAAATGGAAAGAAAGGTGGCATCAACATGAGCGACTGTATTTTTTGTAAAATTATAAACGGCGACATTCCTTGTGCAAAAGTATTTGAAAATGAACATGTCATCGCCTTTTTAGACATTAGTCAAGTGACAAAGGGGCATACGCTCGTTGTACCGAAAATACATAAAGAAAACATTTACGAGCTAACACCTGAACTTGCGCAACGTGTATTTGAAGTTGTTCCTACAATCGCCAACGCGATTCGTGAACAGTTTTCCCCAGAAGGCATCAATATTTTAAACAACAACGGAGAAATTGCAGGCCAAACCGTTTTCCATTATCATATGCATATCATTCCGCGGTACAGTAAAGGAGACGGATTTGGAGCTGTGTGGAAATCCAATCAAAGCAACTATACGTTTGATGAGTTACAACACATCGCTGCACAAATCAAACAAGCTTTATGAAAAGAAGGTGTCCCGCGCGGACACCTTCTTTCGTCATTATTACTCGCTTTTTAATGCGTCTTTTAACGATTTGTCTTTAATGTCGACATTTGCTTCTTTCATCAGCTCATCAAGCTTCGATTGTACTTTCGATGTATCGAGTTTGCTTTTTTTCACTTCGAATTCAATTTCTTCTTTCATTTCGTCAAATGACTTTTTCTCTTCTTTATCCGTTACTTTAATGATATGGTAGCCAAATTGTGTTTTCACTGGATCACTAATTTCACCGACTTTTAACGCATACGCTGCCTTTTCAAACTCTTCCACCATTTTTCCAGGACCAAACCAGCCTAAATCGCCGCCATTTTGTGCTGAACCTGTATCTTTTGAATATTCTTTTGCTAATTTCGCAAAGTCTTCACCTTTTTCTAACTTTGCTTTAATTTCTTTTGCTGTTTTTTCATCGTCGACTAAAATGTGGCTTGCTTTCACTTTCGGCTTATATTCATTGTAGTATTTTTTCAATTCTTCATCGGTTACTTTCATGTCTTCCATCGCTGCTTTCTGGCGCAACAAATCAAGCTTTACCATATCGCGAATCGCTTCTTCGCCATTTTGCTGCACCGCTAAATCATATTGCGTACCGTACATTTCTTTTAAATTTTCGATCTCGTTATTTAGCTCTTCATCCGTTACTTTAAACTTTTTACTTAACACTTTCTCATGTACGAGATCGCGTAACACGTCTTTGCCGTAACGTTCTTTCATTTCGTTGTACAATTCTTCCTTTGTAATGTTGCCTTCCTTCGTTTCAACAACAACTTCTGATCCGTTATTGCAAGCCGAAAGCGCAAGCATCGCTGCCGTCGACATGGCAACTGTCCATTTTTTCATGTTCTCACAACTCCTATCTTTAAATATACACAAAACATACTATACCATATTTTTTCCGAAAGCTAAAATAAAGCAAGCTGCGCCCATACCTTTTTGCTCCTTTTGACATACAATACATTGTCAAAGCGTCGCAACGCCTTCATATACGAAAGGAGGTGTCGTCTATGGGTGCAGGAGCAGGTTATGCAAACGGGTTTGCGTTAATCGTTGTGTTGTTTATTTTATTAATTATCGTTGGTGCCGCTTGGTTATACTAAATGAAAGAAGCTGACAGGGACACTGTCAGCTTCTTTACGCAAACAACACTTCGACGTAGGAAGAAATAAGTAAAATGGTAATAAGGACATTAATGGTACGAAATACTTTTGGCTGTTTCTCTTCTGGAATTTCTTTTTGAATACAAAGCGTATTTGTTAGCTGATTAATGATAAAAAGAATAACTGTCGCAAGGGGTATAAAATAAAGCGCCAAACGAGTCCCCTCCTGTTTTTATGTATTTACTCCCCTACTTTACAACGATTTTTTCGATAAATCAATAATGGACATTTCATTTATGCAACAATTCCTGTAAAATAATACACATAAGTACGCTAAAGGAGTTTCGAAAGATGAGCATTGAACAACGTATTGAAAAGCTGGAGTATTACTGTTCGCTCATGTTAGACATGATCGCACCGGAAAAAAAGCCGTTTTACGCGCTCGTCATCCGTTATGGCTTAACAAAAGAAGAAGTGGAAAGCATATTGCGCCTGTGCGAACAACTAAGCGAGCAATATAAACAACAAAAAGAGGAAGGTTTCGTCATCTTCACCTCGCTTTTTACACAGTTTGCGAATGCGCTTCATCCGAACCTTCCCCTTGCTGAGACGATTGATGCGTTAAAACAACAACAGCTATTCGTTCCGCTTATGACAGAGTTTCAACGTTTATTACATACGCTCAACGAATGAAGCTACTTCTTTTTGCTGCTCATCTTTCTTTTTTAACTTCCCGCTTTCTTCAACAAACTCTTGCTCGATGTTTTGAAAAGAACGTTCGAAAATTTCCATAAAATCGTCCCCGTACACATTTCGGATCATACACATCACTTCTAACATTTCTGGAAATTTACCATACAATTCATATAAAGGTTGAATGCCTTGGAGCACAGACGTCCGTTTTGGATCGTACGACTCCATTAATTTTAATAAAACTTCTTCTCCTTTTTCCGTCAGTTCAATGTACGTATTTCGTTTATCGTCTTCTTTTTTCGAAAACGACAACAAGCCACGTTCCTCTAATTTTTTTGAAAAGTTAAATGCCGTCGATACGTGCATGACACCAAACTTGGCGATTTCAGAAATGGAAGCCCCTTTCAAATGGTAGGCAATCCACAAAATATGATGCTCGTTAATGTTTAAATCAAACGGTTTAATCCATTGTTGCCAATCTTTTTCGATTGATTTCCATAACGCTTTACTTAACTGGGCAACCCTTTGACTAAATAACATCGCCTCTTTAACAGAATAATGTCGTCCCGTGCTTTTCATCTCTCCACCCACTTTTTCGTATTTCCTTCTTTTTATCTTTTATTATGCCAGTAAAACAATAAATAATAAAGTGTTAAATATTAAAATTTTTTAATAAATTGAAATATATAACTTTTCAAATTAGGAGGAACAAACATGATCATCGCGATGGCGACGATTGGGTTCATTTTTTTATATTTGACGATTGCCACGTTTTCTATGTTGAATAGAGCACGCATGTATCCCCCAAAAAAAGTGTTAAAGCAACGCATAAGCGTGTTCGGAAGTCTTGCTATTTTTTTTATCGCTGTCACTCTTTTGCTCATGCGTATACAGTAAGAACGATATAAGGAAAACCCGACCAGAAACGATCGGGTTCTTTTTATTATTGTTGCGGAACTGTATATGTTCGTCTCATGAGCGACTGTACGATCGGATAAATGACGATCATTGCAATCGTATTGACAAACGCTGTCGGAATGACAACAGCGATAAACAGCCCGCCAAACGTTGCTCCTCCCGGCAACCCAACAATGATTAGCGCAACAGCTAAAAACGTCGCACCGGAAATGAACGTGCCCACAGCCGTAAGCAATGCCGCCTTTATTGGCGTCGCTTTCGCCTTTAGTAACGTAAACAAGCCGAAAAAGATCGCAGCCGTCACAACTTTATCAACGATGTTCGGGATAAACCCTCCTGGGAAACTCGTTGTCACTCCAGAAATAATGCCTGTGGCAATAGCTAATAAACTAACGGCTGTTTTGTTCGGAAAAAGCATAATGCCTAAAAACATCATCGTCAACATCATATCTGGCTTCATCCCGAAGAAAAACCCCGGAATAACCGTATGCAACACTGCGCCAATGCCTACAAAAAGCGACAACAATACTAACGTTCTCGTATTCATTTCTCATCTCTCCTCATCTCATTCTTTTCTCTTCTCAGCTTGTAAACAAGTTTAATAACATTATAGCACTTTAAAGTGCCAAGGTAAAATAAAAATTTTCAAAAAATATTTTTTCGGAACGTTTCCATAAACTGTACAAGTACTTCACACGCTTCCATATCTACTGCGTTATAAATAGATGCCCGGCATCCACCGACAGATCGATGACCAGCTAATCCAATCAATCCTTTTTCTTTCGCTTCCGCTAAAAACTTCTTTGTAAGCTCCTCATTCGGCAACGTAAACGTTACGTTCATATGCGAGCGGCTTTCTTTTTTTGCATGCCCTTTGTAAAAACCTTCACTTTCATCAATACAACGGTACAATATCGCAGCTTTTTCCGCATTTTTCTTTTCAATCGCTTGAACACCACCTTGTTCCTCTACCCATTCAAGAACGAGCGATAACATATAAATCGCAAACGTTGGTGGCGTGTTATATAACGAACGGCTTTCGCTATATGTGCGATAGTTTAACATTGTCGGCAAATGATCGTCTCCTTTTGCGAGCAAATCTTTCCGAATGATGACAACCGTCACGCCTGAAGGGCCTAAATTTTTCTGCGCCCCCGCATAAATAAGAGCAAAACGGCTTACATCAATATTGCGGCTTAAAATATCGCTCGACATATCTGCAATTAAATCGACAGCTACATTAGGAAATTCACGCCATTGTGTCCCTGCAATCGTGTTGTTTGATGTAATGTGCAAATACGCAGCGCGTTCAGACAATTCGATATTCGTCGGAATATATGTATATTGTTCTTCTTTCGACGAAGCTGCCACGTGCGTTGCCCCTACTTTTTTCGCTTCTTTCATCGCTTTATCCGACCATGAGTCTGTTAACACATAGTTACCGACTTCCCCTTCTTTTAACAAGTTCATCGGCACCATCGAAAATTGCAAACTAGCTCCTCCTTGTAAAAAAAGCACATCATGCGTATCAGGAATGTTCATCAGTTTGCGCAACAACGTTTCTGCGCGCTCATGCACCGCATCATATTCTTTGCTTCGATGGCTTAACTCCATAATAGACATACCTGTTTGTTGAAAGTTGAGCAATTCTTTTTGCGCTCGCTCTAACACAGCAAGCGGCAAAGCAGATGGTCCTGCGTTAAAATTGTACGCTCGCTTCACGACTTTCTCCCCCTCATATATGTAATAATATATATCCTAACATGAAACATAAAAAAATGAAGAAAAATTTTTGTGAATTTTTTAAAAAAATAAAAGACCTTGTTTATTCCAAGGCCTTCTGACGTTGCTCGCGCGCTTGCCGAATGCGCTCCATATACACTTCTCCTTCTTTTTCTAACAGCTTTTCATCTATTTTCCTTTCTTCTCTTGCTGTGCGAATCGCCATATATCCGCTAATGATAATGCCTGCAAGAAGCAATGTAATAAGCATGTGCATCCTCCTTTAAGCTTGTCTTACTTTACACATATGCAAACAACTAGAAAAATAGACGTATAAAGAAGGAAATAAGCGTGAATGAGCGAATACATGCAAAGGAAAGGGGTGGGGAAGATGAAGACATATACGCTTACTGTCTTTGAAAAAACAGGAGAAAAACTGCTTGATGAAACATTTACTGCCGCAAATGATGAAGAAGCAAAACGAATCGGCGAGCAAAAATTAAAAGAAAAACAATTTGAACATAAAACGCATCGCTGTACAACATCGAGCGGCAAATTGATTTTATTTCATCGATAAAGCCCCGATCATCTCGGGGCTAAAATAATTGTGCCATCATTTTTAATTTTTCGTTTGTGTAATGTTCGTAATTTTCATTATACGCTTTCGGCTCTTTCGGATTGGCAAAATGCGTAATCGCTTTTGTTTTTGGATGCACGAATTTGCTTGACGCTCCACATCCCAGCCCGATGATCGACTGTTGCTCTTCCATAATCATAATGTTATAAATGCTTTCTTGACCCGGTAAAGCGTAACCGACGTTTTCTAAATTGCCGAGAATATTTTTTTGGCGATATAAATAATACGGCACATACCCTTTTTCTTTCGTCCATCGTTCCGCACGTTTCATCATTTCATTAATTTCATCACGATCCGCTACTTTATACTTTTCCTTATTTTTCGTCATTTCCGACGCACGCTTAAACGACAACGTATGCACCGTCAACGACTCCGGCATGAGCTTTTCCGTTTGCTCAAGCGTATAACAAAACTGTTCAACACCTTCTCCTGGCAAGCCGATAATTAAATCCATATTAATATTGTTCATCCCTGCCTCGCGGGCAAGATGAAATTTCTCAATCGTCTCTTCCACCGTATGATGACGCCCAATTGCTCGCAACGTTTCTTGAATATATGATTGCGGATTAATGCTAATGCGGTCGATGTTCCATTTTTTTAACACCGCAAGCTTCTCCGGTGTAATTGTATCTGGTCTTCCAGCTTCAACTGTAATTTCACGTACGCGTTCAACGTTTGGAAACACACGATACATGTGCGCATATAGTGCATCCATTTCCTCTGCCGTAATGCTTGTTGGCGTGCCGCCACCGTAATAAATAGTCGTAATCGGAATGTTGCGCTCTTTTAAAAATTTCCCGATTTGTTCCATTTCGTAATGCAATCCGAATAAAAAGGAATCAACAGATCCTTGTTTTCCTTGAATCGCGTAGGCTGGGAATGTACAATACGCGCATTTCGTCGGACAAAACGGAATGCCAATATAAATGCTTACTTCGTTCGATAAATCGTAAAGATCTGGAACAACTGTCAACTGACGATCAACAATTTGTTGCATAAGCTGAATTTTTTCATCCGTCACTAAATAATCTTCGCGCAACTCGCGATGTGCTTCTTCTCTCGTTAAGCCAGAGCGCAATTTTTGATGCAATAATTTCACTGGACGAACACCTGTTAAAATACCCCATTGTTGCACAAAGTCTGTATATTGCTGCATAAGAGATAAATATATATAGGAAACCGCATGTTTCACTTGTTTCATGCGTCCTTTTTCTTCTTCTGTCTTCCACGATCGTGCGTGATAAGCCTCATACGTGCGACCGTGTTCATGTTGCAACGTACCACTAACAACAAGGCGGTCTCCTTGTTGTATATCCATCGTCACACGTACTTCCGCTTCTTCTGTCGCCATAAAAGAGAGCGTTGCCTCTTCAAAAAATAAACCGGTAATGACCTCAAGGGAACGTTGAAAACGATCCACCGGCTCAAGTCCGCAAATATGAATACGCAATGAAATCACCTTTCGCTTCGAAGTATTAAACTCATTTAAGTGTACAGAAGAAGCGAAAAGCTCGTCAAGAAACGGAAATTATTTTTTCTCGATTGTGCGAATTTGACGTAAAAACTGAGGACGATGTTGTTTCCGAAAATGTTCTTTAATCATATATGCGACACCAAGTTGGTCGTTTGAACGCGTCACCCAGTCAGCAACAGCTTTGACTTCTTTTGAAGCATTTCCCATCGCAACGCCAAGACCGGCCGCTTCAATGGCTGGCATATCGTCCAAATGGTCACCGATGACGACCATTTCTTTTAACGAAATGCCGAGCTCGTTTCCAAGCCGAATTAACCCATTTAGTTTTGAAACGTTTGTTGGCAACAATTCAATTTTTCCATCGCTCACGCTGAGAGAAACGTCTGGAAATGCATGTGTGATCGTTTCAACAATTTCATCACATTCATCTTCTTTCGAGTAAAACACATCGATTTTCATTACATCAATCGGATCGTCGCGCAACACGTCACTTAACGAGTCAACAAATTGTGCCGGATAAAAAAATGGATCTCCTAAAATTGTCTTCGCAATCATGTTGTTTTTTATTTTTTTTCGATTTCCGATCGAATACCGTTCGTGAAGCAAGCGTACGTTGCAATTGAAATGCTCAAGCACGTGTACAATATCGAACGTTTTTTGCGCTGGAATGACAGAGGCGTGTAGCCTTTCTTCTAACGACTTTGCAACAAGCGCCCCTCGAAACGTCACTAAATACGAATCTAGCTTCAACGCCTTCGCTACTTTTTTCGCTGATAAAAAGTTTCTTGACGTCATCAAAGTCACATACACATCTTTTTTCTTCACAAAATCGATCGCTTCTTTCGTTTTTTTCTCCAACTTGCCATTCGATTTTAATAATGTTCCGTCAATATTTAGCGCAAGTAATTTATACATGAACGTCCCCCCTCGATGTCTTGGCTTCATTCATACGTATGACAAGGGGGGAAAAAAAAGAACACCCATTTTTATGAGTGTCCGTCATATAGTTCGTCAATTGGCTGAATCATCGCATTCATCGCTTTGGCAAACAACTCGTTTAAACGTTCTTCGGCATGAATGAGCCGCGCAATGTTTTCATTCATTTCAATAATATGTAAATGTTGTTGCAACAATTCGACATCTGCATCGCTGACCGGGAATCCGCTCATTTGTTTTTGTTGGAGCTGTTTTTGTAGCGCACGAAATTTCGTGAATAACTGATGCGCTGTCGGATCGCGCTGCACTTGCTCGTAGGCGCGGCGAAGCTCGGCAAATGGCTCACTTGTACGAATCGCTATTGAAAGCTCGTGAATGGCTTGAAGGACGTCCATGCGGCACACTCCTCTCATTTTCCTTTTCTTTTTACCCTATGATCGAAGCGGCCGCTGTATGTCTACATTTGAACGAAAAACGTGATACAACCTTGAATGAGCCCGATGATCCCACCTAGCAAAGCCCCTAAATACGTAATCATTTTAAATTCACGGCGCGAAATTGTTAAAATCATTTCTTCTAGCCGTTCAACAGAAAACGATGCGACTTCTTCACGAACGATATCTTGCAAATGAAGCTGTTTCATCCATCGTTCGATGCGTTCGGAAGCAAATTGTAAAAGGAAGCGAACGAGCGTCGGTAATGAATGCCGCACATAAGGTGCAACGAGTGCACCAAGCGGTTTTTGGAGCGGCTCTTGTACAATGAATGCGGTGAGACGTTTCACCCATACGACGATTTTTTCTTGATCGATTATTTGCTCCACCTCATGTATACGCATCTCCTTCACTTTTTCCCATTCGTTTATGAATAGTTGCACAAGCAGCTGTTTTGCTCCTTCACTTTGTAAAAATTTCACGATTTCCGGGCGAATTTTTTCCGCCAAACTAACGTTGCCAAGAAACATTTGAAGCATATTGCCAAACATGCCTCGGCTTTGTAAAAATTCATTGATCATATGCTCAATTTGACGTTCTCCTTGCTCACTCTCAACATACGTGCGCAAACGGAGCAATAAGCGATCGACAATCGAAGGAATAGCATGATCTATTTTTTGTAATACCTCAATTGGAATGATTTCATGAAGCGAACGTTGACGATATTGCGACATGAACGTTTTATATTTCGTTTCTATCCATGTTTCTGCCGTTTGTTTCGGATCTGGCATCCCGAATTGCTTCAGCCATTGTTCAACAGTTCGATCTGATTGTAGCCATTTTTCTACTTCTTCTTGCACGTAGTTCGTCATATCTTGAACGAACGATGGGTCGTTTAATTTTCGACGCAACCCTTCCGCTGTTAATAAATGTTCCACAACCATACGTCCAAGTTGTTCCGCTAATTCCTCTCTCCGTTTCGGAATAAGTCCAGGTGTGAATGGTAGTCTTTTTCCTGCAATATATATCGGACGATACGGTCGAAAAAGCATTTTAATCGCAAGGGAATTTGTCATTCCCCCAATAAATGCTCCAACCACGATCATAAATAATAAATAAAGAAAAAGCCCCATAACGATCTCCCTTCTGCCAATAAGCTATTCTAACCATTCATTATAGGGCTTGTCCGCTATGAGCGCAAATGTGCGATAACTGCTTATGCAACTGTTTCAAACATTTACATAACAACAACCGGAATACTTCTCGTTCTGTCGCATGTTCTGATGCACACCATGCTTCTTTATATATGTTCATTTTCTCAAATTGTTGTCGCCAATCATCTTTTTTCTCTTTCTTTTCTCTATCCCATTCTTTTCCGATGTGCAGTACATATAAATAACGAATAAGCGCTTCTTCCTCTTCATCTAAATCGTAATTCGTCAATGCATGTAAAAGCTGAACAATCATCATTTTCACCTCTCGTTATGAATATATGTGCGCACAACGTGAATGATGTATACTTTTTTTCCGTTCATACAAAATAATGAATAAGGGGGCATGTATGATGAAAGAACGCGATAATTATGAATGGGACATCGATCGTATGATCAATGAAGGCATGGCGGGAGGCTATGTATATTCATGCCATCGCGCCACGAATATTGAAGAAGCGCGTGATGTACAAACGGAACAACCACCATACCCGTCAAGTTTAGTGTTAAGGGTCGTTGTGTCCATACGCAATGTTTGTGATCATTAGCTGAAGAAAAAGAATACCACATGTTTTAGGCATGCCAAATAACCCTCTTGGAGAGGGTTATTTGGCGTTTTTATGAATCTAATCAATAAATACCCAATTTAACCAAGAGATCCGATGCCGTTTCTTTTCCTTTCCTTCGATCCTTTCTTCCATGTTTTCTCAATAGAAGGAGGGGAGAAGAAAGGCTGATTTCTTCCTTGGATAGGCGCAAAAGCAGTTGTTGCCAATAGGATTGGAGAACATCTAGTGCTTTCCGTTCGCTGATTTGAATCCCTTCTGTTTGTTGCCAATACGTTCGAGCTTGAAACAGAAAGGTTTGAGTCACCAAAATGGCAATCAACGTCCCATATACATGGCATTCGAACCGTTCTTTCTTCATCTTCTTCACTTTCTCCAAATCAAAAACGGACTTCCACGCTTTAAACAGCAGTTCAATTTGCCACCGCAAAGAATAAAGCCCATAAACCTGTTGCCCATCAAACGACTCTTGTGGTAAATTAGTCAGTAAGATGTGGTATTTCTTTTGTTCGAGGGTTTGGCGTGTCAGCGCCTTCCCTTTTCTTTTTTCCCTTTTTCGCACATACGCCATCCGTTTTTGCCATTCTTCTTCCGTCAAACGTCGAAAAATCAAGCGTGGGATATACAAACGCTCATGCCCGATGTATACATGTTCCATTTCTACTGATTCCCCTTCCTTTAATTGATTCCCAAGAGATTCCCAATCCCATTCCTTCCACTGGCTATTCTCTTTGATATACACTTTCATATCGGAACGGAGCCGAGTAATATAATACGCTCCTCGGGCGTCGATCTCGGTTAGTGCGGCAACGGAGAAAAAGCCCAAATCCCGAATACATAGGTCATTCGGCAAAATCGTGTGCTGGGCATGATAGGCAAAACGGGCGTCCGAGTCATTGGCCGATTGAACGCATAGTTGAAGACAGGCACCAGACAACAAGTCATATTCAAACTGAATTTTCGCTCCTGATGAGACGGAACCTCGGTAGTCCTCCCCGTAGTCGGCAGGAACCAAAAAACTGGTCGAATCCAAAATCCGCAAGCGAGTAAAACACGTCCGGTAGGTTTGGATGGTGGACCAAAGCAATGGGCGTTGTCGTTGGAGGAGAAGGAAAAACACTTCTCGCAAAAACGCCACGGCTCGCTCGGTAAAGCGCTGATTCAATCCTTCGCTGGACAGGGAACAGTCATGGCGGAGCGTGAGAGACGTACATAACCGTTGGAGTGATTGTTGTGCCAGTGAGCCATCTCCCCATGCACAAAGAGTCAAAAATGCTTCTGCCGTTAATGCTCGTTTTCGTTGGATAAATCCTGTTTCTTGAGCAAGATGAGTCAATGTCTCAGGCGAGAAAAGTTGGCGGATGGTTTTCATCCATGCTTGCATTTGATTTTCCATAGAAAAAATCCTTTCTAACGAAGAGTATTCGCTAGAAAGGATACCATGTTTTTAACGGTGTACAAAGGCCCAAATGCTTAACTTGATGGCTATGCGGAACAACCACCACATGAAGTAAAATGAGGCGGCGAGCATTTTCTCGCCGCTTTTTGTATAATAGTCGTGAGGAGAGACGAAAGGAATGGACATACATGTTAGAAAAATTACGAGCATATTATCGAGATGCGCTTGTTGAATATGGACAAGTGAATGAACGACATGCGTACGAGTGGTTTTCTACAGAACATGGTGAGCTTTTCGGTATCAAAAAAGAAATGCTCACGCAAAAAGAACGTGCACTATTAGCCACATTGTTTACACCGTATGAAGCCGTAACTGCTCAGATGAACAAACAACAACAAGCATGGTATCGTTTTTTAATTCATGGTGCGGAACATGCTTTTGAACAATTACCTCCCTCGACACATACACGATTTATTTACTTTTACATACAAAAAGGAACAGTTGACACACGTGATTTTACGGAAGCGATCCAGTCGCTTTTCCCTTACGATGTGACGATTATTTCAGAAACAGAACAACAATGGATCGTGATTGAACAAAAAGAAGAAAGCGTTGCCTCTACCCTTCACGAATGGATCGACACGCTATGCAGTGATTTTTACATTCAATTGCGAGCATATATTGGACAAAAATGCCTCCATTCCGTTGAACTTGCTCGTATATTCGCAGCGGAAAAACGATATTTTCACGTCGGGCTGAAACACAATCCCGCTCAACGTGTTTACTGTATTGAAGACATCTTTCCTCTTCTGCTTATTAGCGGTGAGGAGATGACATATGCGACGATGTTTTTACAGGCGGTAAAACGAGAGCACGACATGTTGAAAACAATAAAGACGTTTTTTGAATGCAATTTAAACGTTTCGCTCGCAGCGAAAAAACTTCATATGCACCGCAATAGTTTGCAATATCGTATCGATAAGTTTATCGAAAAAACAAGTATTGATATCAAACAGTTTAAAGGGGCACTGACTGTATATTTAGCGATTTTGCTTCACGAACACCATTAGGCACATTGCCCGAAAACGTTTTCTTTTTTTGTGCACGTTGTCCATTTACGCTTCGTTCGTTTTTCTATATGCTTAAATCAAATGAAATCGATTGCATAAGGAGGCATACATATGGCTGAGCTTCGTTTAGAACATGTGTATAAAATTTATGACAACAACGTCACAGCTGTAAAAGACTTTAACTTACACATTCAAGATAAAGAATTTATCGTATTCGTCGGTCCATCCGGTTGCGGAAAATCAACAACGCTTCGGATGATTGCGGGACTTGAGGAAATTTCAAAAGGTGATTTTTACATCGATGGAAAACGGATGAACGATGTAGCACCAAAAGATCGTGACATCGCGATGGTATTCCAAAACTATGCGCTTTATCCGCATATGAGCGTATATGACAACATGGCGTTTGGATTAAAATTACGCAAGTTCCCAAAAGATGAAATCGATCGTCGCGTTCGCGAAGCTGCACGCATTCTCGGTCTTGAGCAATATTTGGACCGCAAGCCGAAAGCGTTATCTGGCGGTCAGCGCCAACGCGTGGCATTAGGACGTGCGATTGTACGTGATGCGAAAGTATTTTTAATGGACGAACCCCTCTCTAACTTAGATGCAAAGTTGCGTGTACAAATGCGCGCAGAAATCGCAAAACTTCATCAACGTTTAGGCACAACGACTATTTATGTCACACACGACCAAACAGAAGCGATGACGATGGCGACGCGCCTTGTCGTTATGAAAGATGGCGTCATTCAACAAGTCGGTACACCAAAAGAAGTGTATGAAAAGCCGGAAAATATTTTCGTCGGCGGATTTATCGGCTCACCAGCGATGAACTTCTTGCGTGGCGTCCTACAAGACGGCGTATTCGTGATCGGTGACGTAAAAATTGCCGTGCCAGAAGGAAAAATGAAAGTGCTTCGTGAGCAAGGTTACGTGGGCAAAGAAGTTATTTTAGGTATTCGTCCGGAAGACTTCCATGATGAGCCTGTATTTCTTGAAGCATCACAAAACACAAAGGTAAGCGCTCATGTCGAAGTCGCAGAATTGCTTGGCGCAGAAATTATGGTATATTCACAAATTAGCGGCCAAGAATTCGTTGCACGCGTTGATGCGCGCACAGACGTAAAAGCAGGTCAAACGATCGACCTTGCGTTAGATATGAATAAAGCACATTTCTTCGATGTCAATACAGAATTGCGCATTCGTTCAAATAGTGAAAAATAAATGGAAAGCCCGTTCGCTTGAGCGGGCTTTTATTCTTGAATAAACCGAACAACATCATCATCGCAATGGCGACAATGAAACAAATGAACACATACGTGTCTTTTTCTCGTATGTGCGTATCCATCGACCATTTTCATCACATCTGCATCCATATACGGACTATAATCATCAAAATAATCTGTTAATTTCCCTTCGTCTTTTAATTTTTCCCCACATTGATCACAATAAAAAACGATTGTCCGCAAGGCATTACATAACGGACAAATGTTCATTTTCATCCCTCGCTTCGCTATTTTCCATTATCTTTCCCGCTACACAAAAAATTACCACATAAAAAAAAGAATAATAACATGTTTTTTCCCCAAAATAGTAGTACAAGCAAGCAAACAACATTCGATGGGTTAAGCCAAGCTTGGCAGCGTGAAAAACGATCACGCGTTGCTGGTGCAAATCCAGCTAACCCAACCATAAAAAAATGTAACGAGGAGATGATTGAACATGGCAAACACAAAAACAAACCAATTATTAGTATACGGTGCACAACAGGCAATTGATCAAATGAAGTACGAAATCGCTCAAGAATTTGGTGTAAACCTTGGACCAGATGCAACATCACGCGCAAACGGTTCAGTTGGTGGCGAAATTACAAAACGTCTTGTTGCAATGGCGCAACAACAATTAGGTGGATCTTACACAACTAAATAACATGGCTGAAAACCCCCAAGCACTTCGCTTGGGGGTTTTACTGAATACGTCGCAAAAATTGTTGCGTCCGCTCGTGTTTCGGATGTGTAAATAGTTGCTCCGGATGACCACGCTCAATAATCATTCCTTCGTCAAAAAAGATGACTTCATCAGCCACTTCACGAGCAAAGCGCATTTCATGGGTCACAACGACCATCGTCATCCCTTCATTCGCTAAATCTTTCATCACTTTTAATACTTGACGATCTCCAAACGTTTTACGCAACCCTTCAACAACTAACATTGTAGCTCTCCTTATCCGTTTATCGCACGACGTATTAACCGTTGTTCGATTTTCCCATAAAAAAAGGAGCAAATTGCTCCCTTTTTACACGTTTTCCACAATCGGTTCACGAATGCGGACGAGCACTTTTCGGATGCGCCGATTTTCAACTTGACGGACAGTGACCGTTAATGACTCATATTCAAATGATTCGCCGACGGTAGGGATGCGTTCAAACATTTCAAACACCCAGCCGCCGAGCGTATGGGAAGAACTTTCTAACTCATCAATGCCCAAAATGTCGCAAAACTCATCAAGCGGCAATTCTGCATTAAATTCATATTCGTAATCATTAATTTTTTGAAACGTTTTCACTGCTTCGTCATGTTCATCCCATATTTCGCCGACAATTTGTTCCAAAATGTCTTCCAACGTAATGAGTCCGGACGTACCGCCAAACTCGTCGATGACGATTGCCATATGCACTTTACTTTTTTGCAATTCCGGCAACAAAGTGGAAATGCGCATCGACTCCACGACAAATAGCGGCGTGCGCAACAATTGGCGCACGTTTACTTCTTTTCCTTGTACGAGTTGACTGAAAAAGTCGCTTTCCGATAAAATTCCGATGACGTTATCAATGTCTCCTTCATATACAGGAACGCGCGAATATCGTTCGCGTAAAAAAATATCGCGAATTTCTTCAACTGGTTGATTCACTTCTACTGCAACCATATCGATACGTGGCGTGAAAATTTCGCCAACTAAAATGTCGTTAAAATCGAGCGAACGATGAACAAGTTCTTTCTCTTTATTGTCGATTACTCCTTCTTCTTCACTTAAGTTCACCATCACTTTAATTTCTTCTTCTGTCACAGAAGGTACATCTGTTCGCTGACCAACAAGTTTCGATACAACTTTTTTCAACATAACAAGTAGCGCTGTAACGGGAGTAAACAGTTGGATTAACATATACAGCACGTCAGAAATAAGAAGCGAAAACGACTCGGCATGTTCTTTCGCCAATGACTTTGGCAACACTTCCCCGAAAATTAAAATTAAAATCGTCATACCAACCGTGCTAATGACAAGTCCTGTGCTGCCACCAAACAAATCGGTTGCCACTTTAGCTGAGATAGATGCTGCGGCAATGTTCACGATATTGTTCCCGACTAAAATAGTAGAGAGCGCTTGATCGAAGTTTTCTGCAATATATAGTGCTTTTTTACTGCCGCGTCGTTTTTCATCGACATAATTTTTTAAACGAATTTTATTGACGCTTGAAAACGCTGTTTCTGAAGCTGAAAAAAAAGCGGATAATAAAATTAAAACAATGAGTAAAAAAATTAAACTCAGAGGCAGATCTCCCAACGAACATTCACGCTCCTAATGAAAAAAATGGATTCACTATAAATATATACGTTTATCATACCAAATTTAACTGAAAAAGAAAACGACCACACATACGCGCAGTCGTTCATTATGACTCGATCAACATTGTACCGATAAAAAAAGTTAAAAGCAATACGTACGTAATATTTAGTGTAATTGAAAGTTCTTCCACTTGTTCGTCCCCTCCATCAATATATTCCCCATTTTTATTTTAACAATGGTAGGAACGATTTTGTTTGTCAATGATGTGAACATTTTTCTGATTCATGAAACGCCCAATGGTTCGTCGGACCATGCCCGCTGCCAATTTGTAACGTTTGTTCAACAGCTGCGTGGATAAATCGTTTCGCCACATCTACTGCTTCATATATTGTTTTTCCTTTTGCAAGTTGTGCTGTAATCGCTGCGGCAAATGTGCAGCCGGTTCCATGCGTATGTTTTGTATCGATCCGCTTGCTTTTCCATTCATAAAATTGTTCACCGTCGTATAAGATGTCGACAAGTTCGTTGCCTTCCCCATGTCCACCCTTCATGACAACGTGCCGAACGCCCATGTCATGAAGCTTTTTTGCTGCCTCTTTTCGATCCTCTAACGTTTCAATTCGCATATTCGTTAACACTTCCGCTTCTGGAATGTTTGGCGTTAACACATAAGCAAGTGGCAACATATGACGTTTGAACGCTTCAATCGCTTCTTCCTTTAACAATGGGGCACCACCTTTTGCAATCATCACCGGATCGACAACGACACGAACCCAGCCATACTGTTTTATTTTACGAGCAACTAGCTCAATAATTTCTTCATTAAATAACATGCCTGTTTTCACTGCATCTGGCGGCAAATCGACAGCAACCGAATCCATTTGTTTTTCAATCGCTTCAAGAGGGAGCGGGTACACTCCTTGTACACCGAGCGTATTTTGCGCCGTTACAGCTGTGATGGCTGACATGCCAAACACGTGTAATTGATGAAATGTTTTTAAATCCGCTTGAATGCCCGCTCCGCCTCCACTATCGGAACCGGCAATCGTCAATGCTTTATATACCATTCTTTCACCCCAAATATTGATAATATAGTCTCTTCGCTTCCTGAATATCATTTGTCCCATGAATGAATACACGCCCATCGGAAAAGACGACAAAACGATAAGGATGAATGGTAAACGCAAGTAAATATTCATTTTGTTCAATACGAATGCCTTGTTGCTGTAAAAAAGAAATGAGTGTTGTCCATTCGCGCTCCCCTCGTTGCGCAGGGCGAATTTGTACCGTCTCACGTCCGCACAATACCGCAAATTTCGTTTCATTTTCATATTGGAGGGCTGGATATATTCGTTTTTCACCACACGACGAACAAGCGTCTTTTTTTAACTTGTGCACATCGATCATCCGATATTGTCCGTGCCATACATCAAACGAAACGAGCTTGCGGTTTATACGTTTATCACCTACTAAAATTTTTAATGCTTCAGCCGTTTGATGTGCAACAACCATATGGACGACAGGGCTAATGATTCCGACTGTATCACACGTAGCAGCACCAAGTGGCACATCTTCGAGAAAGCAACGTAAACATGGCGTTTCATTTGGGATAATCACATAACTTAATCCATAACTACCTACACACGCCCCATAAATCCATGGCACAGCATACTTTTGTGAAACATCGTTAATGATCATCCGCACATCGAAATTATCGGTACTATCGATGATAACATGAGGGCGATCGTGTGCCACAAGATACTCAAGCAACCGCGCATCTGCATCCGCCACGATCGGCTCGATAACAACGTCGCTATTTATCGCGCGCAAATGCGTAGCGGCCGCCATCGCTTTTGGCAGGCGTTTGATTGCATCTTCTTCCGTATATAGCTGCTGACGCTGTAAATTGTTCCATTCCACATAGTCGCGATCAACAATCGTTATTTTTCCAACCCCTGCTCGTACAAGCGTCTCCGCGTTTGCCGCTCCAAGCGCCCCAGCACCGATAATGAGCACATGTTTTTCACGAATGTGTTGTTGTCCTTTTTCCCCAATGGGAGCAAACAGTTGTTGGCGTGAATAACGATCCATTAGACGATGCTCATCCCTTCGCTCGGGCTACTCGCTGTAGCATATTTCTTTTTTGGAATGCGCCCTGCTTCATATCCAAGTCTCCCTGCCTCAATCGCAAGCTTCATCGCCTTCGCCATTTTTACCGGATCTTTCGCAGAAGCAACAGCTGTATTTAGCAATACTCCATCCGCCCCTAATTCCATTGCCAATGCCGCATCTGCCGGTCCGCCAATGCCTGCGTCAATAATCACAGGGACGGTTGCTTGTTCAATAATGAATTGAATGTTTAACGGATTGATAATTCCTTGTCCTGATCCGATCGGTGAGGCGCCGGGCATGATCGCATGGCAACCGAGTTGTTGCAGTCGCTTCGCTAGCACAACATCATCTGACGTGTACGGCAAAACGATAAATCCTTCTTCTAATAACACTTCTGTCGCTTTTAACGTCTCGACAGGATCAGGCAACAACGTTTGATCGCACCCAATCACTTCTACTTTCACCATATCACAAAGCCCAGAAGCTTTCGCTAAACGAGCGATGCGCACCGCTTCCTCTGCTGTTTTTGCTCCTGCCGTATTCGGTAGCAGTTTATATTTCGTTACATCTATTTTTTCTAAAAAATTCGGTTGATCGGGTGCGAAAATGTTCATCCGTCTTACCGCAAACGTTAAAATTTCTGCCCCCGACGCTTCAACCGCTTCTTTTTGAATGTCGATATTTGGATATTTCCCTGTACCAAGCAATAAGCGAGATTGAAATGTATATGGCCCGATTTATAACATATTATCCTCCCCCTACAAAATGAACGATTTCAATGCGATCACCATCTGCAATTGTTGTTTTCTCATAGGCCTCTTTCGGAACGATATCCATGTTGATTTCAACAATCGCAATCTTTTCATGAATGTGAAAATGGCGTAACAATTGGGCGACCGTACGCACATGAGACGGCAAATGGATTGTCTCGCCATTAATGATGCAATGCATGAGCCCCCCCTTTTCTTGTAAGCGAAAACGGCGTCATATCAAATGGAACTTCTTTTCCTTCTAGCATATCGCCCACGCATCGGCCTGTGATGGCGCTTAACAAAATGCCGTTTCGATAATGCCCTGTCACAACAAACACGTTTGAATACTGCGGATGAGCCCCGATATAAGGGTTTCCGTCTTTTGTCTGTGGACGAATGCCTGCCCAAGTTTTCTCGAATGTGCAATGGGCAATAGCCGGAACGATTTGCATTGCGCGTGTTAACAATTGATGCACACTACATGTTTGCACGTTTTTCGTAAATGAATGTGCAATCGCACTAGCTCCGATGACAAGTCGATTATTCGCTTTCGGCACGATGTAGCAGCCGTTTTTCGCAAATACAGTAGCTTGTAAAAGAGGGGTTTCTGTCATCACCGAAACACATTCTCCTTTGACCGGATACATATGTAGCGATAACCGCAACTTTTCAGCTAACATTGGCGTCCATGCCCCGCACGCAATAATGATACGCTTTGCATATAGCGAACCACTCGTTGTTTTTACCCCTACAACACGTTCTTGTTCAACAATAAAATCGTACGCTTCCGTATACGGTAAAAACTTTGTCCCTTTTGCCATCGCTGCCCGAGCGAAAGCAAGCGAAAGCTGTTTTGCGTCCACTTGTTGATCGATCGTATACATCGCCCCATATTCACTTCGTACGTGCGGTTCGAGTTGCGTCACTTCATCGGAGGTTAGCCAGCGAACGTGTTGCGGTTGAATTCGCCTCCAAAATTCATAATGTTTCGTTAATTCGCTATACTCTTCCGATGTGGTTGCCATTTTTAACATTCCCGCTTCATTCCATCCAACGGTTATATTTGTTAACTCTTGCAACTCAGCGATGACGCTCGGAAATAACGCCTGACTCGCTAAAGCAAGCGGAATGATGGGATGATCTGTCGCAAACTCAGAGTGCGCACCGAGCATACCAGCTGCCGCCGATGATGCTTCTTGTGCCAATTCCCCTCGTTCAATGACGACAACACGCGCTCCTCTTTTTGCTAGCTCAAAAGCGATGCTACTGCCAATAATGCCTCCCCCAATAATTAAAACGTCCATGTATTCGCCCCCATTTGTTTCCGATATAGTTGAACCATATACAGCGGATCATCCGCGTCAAATACAGTAGACATCACCGCAATCCCTTTTGCCCCCGCCATGAACACATCACGAACATGATAAGGTTTAATGCCTCCAATGGCAACAACAGGAATGCATATGTAACTCGCCAACTGCTGCAACGATGAAAGCCCGCGCGGCTTCAAGCCTTCTTTACAATTCGTTTCGTATATATGTCCGAAAACGACGTAGTCCGCTCCTTCGTCTTCCGCTTGTTTTGCTTCTTCCAACGTATGAACAGATCGGCCGACACGCAAAAATGGAAACTTCTCTTTTATTCGTTTAGGCGCCAAACTATGATGAGCGAGCTGAACGCCGCCAACGCCATAAACGACTGCGACGTCCACTCGATCATTGACGATAATTTTTTGTGTTGGCACATTTGCTTCAAGCAACTTTTCCACAATCATGCTAATTTCTTTCGCTGAGCGATGCTTTTCACGAATATGAATGTAATCGACATATGAATGGACGAGCGATGAAATATGAACAAACGTGTCCATCGACTGATTGCCTGTTGAGATGAGATGAAGTTCTTTCATCTTACCGCACATCCTTGATCGCAACGTATGGGAACACATCTGCCATGTAGTAGCCAACAGCAACAATGACACACATGGCAACAAATAAATACACATCATATCTTCCGAGCGTCACTTCATAATAAAACGTCCGTGTCCGCTCATTCGTAAACCCTTTCGCTTCCATCGCCACCGCAATGCGTTGAGCGCGGCGAATGCTTTGCGATAAAAGCGGAATGGCATATCGTTTCATGAGTTCAAGTTTACCGCGAAATCCTTTCGCTTTGGCAGCCCGTCGCACCTTTAGCGCTTGATGAACCGTTTGAAATTCTTCTAACATGATCGGCAATAAACGAATAGCTGCTAAAAAACTATACGCATATTTCGGTTTCACTTTCGCTTGTTGCATAAGCGAGTAAAATAAAAGCACCGGCTTTGTCGTGAGCGCAAACATTAATCCGAAAATCGCAAACAAAAGCGTACGAAAGCCGAGGTGAACGCCGCGGTAAAAACTTTCTTCGGTAATATGAATCAGCCCCCAATGAAACCACGTCGTCTCCCCTTTTCCAAACAAAATCATCGACGACGACGTAGAAATGAAAATGAACAAAAACGGAGCAAAAAATAGAAGCATATGCTTCATCCGATAACCGCTAAACAACATAAATAAGGCGGTAAATCCGATTGTCCAGTTGATGAGTACGTTCGGATTATGGACAAAAACAATCACAACAAACATCGGCAAAAAGAAAAGCAATTTCGCTGTCGGATTCGTTTGATGCAACCATGTTTCGCGATGGTCAATGCTCCATCTCATCCTATTTCACCTCGTACAAGCATCCGCGGTGCAATCATTTCATCAGCGACAAGCTTTCCGCTTTCAATGATCCATCGTCTTGTCGCGAATTCAGACACGATACGTTCATCGTGTGTTACCATGACAATTGCCTTTCCTTGTTGCCGGTATGCTTCAAGCCATTCGAGCAGCGCAAACGTATTTTTTGCATCTTGCCCGAACGTCGGTTCATCAAGAAGCAATAGGCGATGTTGCTCCGTCACCGACGCAGCAACACTCAACCTCCGTTTTTGCCCCATCGACAATTGATACGGGTGCAAATGACGCTGCGCGCTCAAATGAAACCGTTTAAGCAATCTTTCGACTTCCTCGGCTACTTCATGTTCTGGACGTTTTTCAAGACGGAAAGAGTACGCTAACTCATCATCTACACGATTTGTAACAAATTGAAACTCGGGGTTTTGGAACACAAAAGCAATGTTGTCATATAACAATTCTTCATGTTTGACAAGCTCTCCTTGCCAATACATATCACCTTCTGTTCGAATAAGTTTCATTAAGCTTTGCAACAACGTACTTTTCCCTGCACCGTTTTCCCCTGTAACCGCAATCCATTCACCCGAATGAATCACTAACTCTTCGACCGCTATTTTTTCTTCTTTTTGTCGAAAGCCGCGAAGCGACTGTACATGTAAAAGAACATCCCCATGTGCATACGGTTGTTGCGCTGTTTTTGGCTTTTTATACGTTTCCCACACGTCTGGATGCCAAATCCCTTGTTCTGTAATAAACGAACGATACGTTGAAAAAATTTCATTCGTTCCGCCGTCAGCGATGATCTCACCATGTTCGTTAAATAAAATGATGCGCTCGACAAAGTCGAGAATGTGATCAATTTTATGTTCAACAATGACAACGGTTCGATCCTCCACCACTTCTTTTAACGTTTCCCACACCGCTTTTGTTCCTTCTTCATCAAGAAGTGCTGTCGGTTCGTCTAAACATAACACATCAGGTTCAAGCGCTAAAACTGACGCAATCGCTAACCGCTGTTTCATTCCTCCAGATAATGTTTGAATCGGTACATGAACGTGCGGGAGACGGAGGCGCACAAGACGAAGCATGCGCGCGATTTTTTCTTCCATCTCTGCACGTGGCACACCGAGATTTTCGAGAACAAAAGCCATTTCTTCATCAACATACGGCATACAAAACTGGGCATCGGGATCTTGAAACACATAGCCTACACGATTTGGAATGTGCAGTTTACTCGCTTTCATCGGCACATCGATCGAGCGCGGAATAATGCCCGCCATCACTTGCAAAAGCGTGGATTTTCCGCATCCCGATGGGCCTAAAAGCAACACTTTTTCTCCTTTTTTAATCGAAAGCGATACATCGGTAAATAACCGCTTTTCTGCCCCCGGAAATTTTAAGCGCAATTGTTCGATATGGATCAATGATGTCACATCCTATTTATCAAGTGAGTCGTAATCTTCTTTTGTCGTCGGACGCAACAATTGCGTCACACCTGTCGCTTCGAGCGCTTTCACAAGCGAATAAGCAAATACACCAGCAATGATGATCGCTCCAATGAAACGCGCACCGATAAATAACGTTAAATTCCACCATGCTAATTGGTCGATATATCCTTTGTAAAAATCAAGCACTAATGAAGCGATCGTTGAACCAACCGCTGCAAGCGACACAACCGCCACATCAAAACGTTTATAGCGGAAAGCAGCGAAAACAAGCTCGGCGAGTAACCCTTGCACAAAGCCGTAAAATAGCACCTCAAGCCCCCATTCAGAACCAGCTAAAAACTCTCCTGATGCCGCAGCCACCTCCGCAAGTAGCGCCACTCCTGGTTTACGAATTAATAAATAGGCAACAGTTGCCGCAATAAACCACATGCCATAAATGAGTTGATCAAGATGAAGTCCAAGCGGTTTCACCGCATAGTAAAGCGGTCCCCACACTTTATACACAATCCCAAACACAATCGCCACCACAACGGTCGTTAATACGTCTGTTAATTTAAGCCCTTTCGTTTGCATAAACATCCTCCTCTTCAATTGGCCAACGTTCTAATTTGTACGCCATTTCCCAAAATAAATATTCATATTGACTGCTGATCACAAAGTGTTGCTTCATCCGCACTAACTCTTTTTCGCTAGCTGTTTTTGCGATGTCGTTTAAACGCGCAATTTGTTGTTCGACAAGCTGTTTGAACCAGTCAGAGCCGTACGCTTCAATCCATTGTGCATAAATTGGATGATTCGGCTTACAATGTTTTAACCGCTCACCAATTTCGTAATACAACCAATAGCACGGTAAAATGGCAGCTAATACATCGCCAAAACGTCCTGCAAACGACGCGCGATACATGTGGGACGTGTACGCATACGCAGTTGGAGCAGGAACAAACGAAGCCTTTTCTTCTTCTGTAATGCCGAGCTCTTTCATAAACGTTTCATGTAAACGAAGCTCAGCCTCATACGTACTTTGCGCATGATGCGCCATGCTTGCGGTCGTTTGTAAATCATCAGCCATCGCCCCGCCAAGCGCTTGCACTTTTGCAAAGTGTGTCAAATAATATGAATCTTGTAATACATAATAGCGAAAACAACGTAAATCAAGTGTTCCTTCCCCGATCTCCTTCACGAACGGATGATGAAAGCTCGCTTCCCAAATCGGATCGACAGCCTTGCGCAACTGCTCTGAAAACAACATAACCTCTCCCCCTTAAGAAAAATAAAAAACCACTTTCTTTGCGCAAAGAAAGTGGTTGTAAACGATGGAAATTAATAAAAGACACACTTCGCACCGTTTCCACTTCCCTACGCTGGTATGATCCAGATCAGGTTCTAAGGGTCTCAAAGGCACACTTTGATCTCAGCCTATCTAAAGGCCCCCCTAGTGGAATACATTTGCATCATTCACTTTGTCACTAATATTAGCATATTTCATGGAATTGTCAAATATTTTTCTCCACCATTTGCGCGCATCGTGTTCTTCCTGTATGCTAAAGTAGCGAATATATAGTCAGGAGTGGGATGTATGGCAAATGTATTTTTAAAACGAAAAAGAAAAAAGCGGCTCGAGCTTGGACATCCGTGGGTGTTTCAAAGCGAAGTCGATTATATTGAAGGAGATTTTGAACCGGGGGATTTCGTCAACGTATATAACCATCAACGTCACTTTTTAGCGAAAGGATACATTAATCCAAAATCACAAATGATCGTGCGCGTGTTAACGCAAAATCCAAACGACGAATTAAACGCGCAATTTTTTATGAACCGTATTCGTCAAGCATGGGCGTATCGCGAACGGATGATTCCGGGCGTTCGTTCATGTCGCGCCGTTTATGGAGAAGCCGATTTTTTACCTGGGCTCATCGTTGATAAGTACGAAGATGTGCTCGTTGTGCAAATTTTATCGCTCGGCATGGAAAAAAGAAAAGAATGGATTTTACAAGCGCTTCTTGACGTTTTTCAACCGAAAGCGATTTATTTGCGCAACGACGTTCACGTGCGCGAATTAGAAGGATTAAAACAAGAAAAAGGATTTTGGTACGGCACGTGCGATACGAACGTACAAATTGAAGAAAACGGCGTGAAATACATTGTCGATATCGAAAACGGACAAAAAACAGGATTTTTCTTCGATCAACGTCAAAATCGTGCTGCCATCAAGCCGCTGATTACAAGCGAATCAACCGTGCTCGATTGTTTTACGCATACAGGTTCATTTATGTTAAACGCCTGCTTATACGGAGCAAAACATGTGACCGCTGTCGATATTTCTGAACATGCGATTGAAACAGCAAAGCGAAACGCAGAGTTAAACGGATTTACAAATGTGGATTTCGTCGTTGCGAACGCGTTTGACTACTTACGCGAATGCGTACAACAGGGGAAAAAATGGGATGTCGTCATTATTGACCCACCAGCGTTTGCAAAATCCGCTCATGCGGTGCCAAAGGCGCTTGCTGGCTATAAAGATATTAATTTAAACGGCTTAAAGCTAGTGAAAGACGGCGGCTTTTTCGTGACCGCAAGCTGCTCGTACCATGTGCACCCTGATATGTTCCAAGCGATGGTTACGGAAGCAGCGTTTGATGCGAAGAAAATTTTACGTCAAATTCATTGGAGCGGTGCAGGATATGACCATCCAAAACTACTTGCCGCCGATGAAGGCGATTATTTGAAATTTGCCATTTACGAAGTGCATTCACGCAAATAAACGTGAAAATCCCCTTTTCCATGTCGGAAAAGGGGATTTTCATTATTTCACCAAATATACACGCGCTTCATACGGACGCAATGTAAAGCGTGTCGCATGTTTATGCGGTTTTACATCGTAGTTTGTTAACACAAGTTGCTCGCTATTTAATTTCAATGAATCGTAACGATACATTGTTTTTCGGTCTGTTAAGTTCACGATGACGATCGCTTTTTCATCACCTAACGTGCGCGTATACGCATAAATTGCTTTATGGTTTTCTAATATTAAATCGTATGTTCCGTAAACAAATACGTCATGCTGTTTTCTTAGTTGAATCATGCGTTTGTAAAAGTTTAACACAGAGTTCGGGTCGTGCAACTGTTTTTTGACATTAATTTGTTTATAATTTTCATTCACACCAATCCACGGTGTTCCTGTCGTAAATCCGGCGTTTTCTTCATCCGACCATTGCATCGGCGTGCGTGAATTGTCGCGGCCGTTTTTCCAAATCCATTGCATCACTTCTTCATGTGAACGCCCTTTAGCACGTTCAATACGATAATAATTTTTGATGGCGACATCGTCATATTCATCAATCGTTTCAAATCGGACGTTCGTCATGCCAATTTCTTGCCCTTGATAAATAAACGGCGTTCCTTGCATAAGGAAATATAATGCTCCTAATGCTTTGGCACTTTCAACAAGATATTTTTCGTCATTTCCCCACGTCGACACGGAACGAGGCTGGTCATGGTTTTCAAGGAATAGTGCGTTCCAGCCAACACCTTCTAATCCTTTTTGCCATTTCGTTAATACACGTTTTAATTTCCGAACATCAACACCGCCATCTGTTCCTTTTTGCCAAAGTCCAAGATGCTCAAACTGAAAAATCATATTAAAAATGCCGTTTTCTTCACCGACCCAATCTTTTGCCTCCTCGACCGTTACTCCGTTCGCTTCTCCAACTGTCATGATGTCATAACGCGCAAACGTTTGCATTTTCAACTCACGAAGATAGTCCATAATCCCTTCTTGATTCATATGTCCGTCAAATGAAGGGACATAGTCAAGCCCTTTGGGATTTGGTAAATCAGGGAGACCTTCTTTTTTCTTAATGTGTGAAATCGCATCAACACGAAACCCATCAATGCCTTTATCGAGCCACCAATTAATCATATCATATAACGCACGACGAACATCTTCATTTTCCCAATTTAAATCCGGTTGCTTCGTTGCAAACACATGCAAATAATATTGATCCGTCGCCTCGTCATATTCCCATGCCGAGCCACCAAAAATGCTTTCCCAATTGTTCGGTTCTTTGCCGTTTTTTCCATCGCGCCAAATGTACCAATCGCGTTTTGGATTGTCGCGTGACGAACGCGATTCAATAAACCAAGGATGTTCATCGCTCGTATGGTTAATAACGAGATCTAAAATGACTTTCATGTCGCGCTTATGAATTTCTTCAAGCAGTTGATTGAAATCTTCCATCGTGCCAAACTGCTCCATAATATCTTGATAATCGCTAATATCGTAGCCGTTGTCGGCATTCGGCGATTTATAAATCGGGCAAATCCATATGACATCGATTCCAAGGTCTTTTAAATAATCAAGCTTCTGAATGATTCCTTGTAAGTCTCCGATCCCGTCTCCGTTCGAGTCCATGAAGCTTCTCGGATATATTTGATATGCAACCGCTTCTTTCCACCAAGCTCTTTTCACGTAAAAACCTCCTCAATCCATTCAAACTAAATCGCTTTCAATAATCTCTACTCTTTCATGTTAATACACAAACGCTCTCGTTAAAAGAGGAAGTTGCACTTTTTCATAAAAAATTTCATTTTATGTGTGCAAACGGTTTACATACGAACAAAAATAAGCAACGATTGATCATCGTTGCCTGTTATATACTTATAATTTTATTCCATTTCATTCACTTTATTCGTCCGATTTGAAATTGTAATGCGACCGATAAACATCGCAAAAATAAAGCCGATGCCAACGAAGATCAATCCATATAAAAATACATCGCTCAACGCATCAACAAGCGTTTGTTTTAATATAGGCACAAACATTTGTTGCATTTGTTCAGGAATTTTTTTTAACGTATCCGGATTTAAAATGACGGAATATACGCTTTGCGGGTTCGATTCAACAAGTTGCTTAAATGAATCTGTCATCGCTTGCGCTTGCGCTGGCAATTGTTCTAACAACGGAAGAAACTTCGCTTCTAATAAATCTTTCGAACGATGATTCATAATCGCTCCTAACAACGTCGCTCCAAACGTTCCACCAATTTGTCGGAAAAACTGGCTTGATGATGTTACAATGCCAAGCTGCGACTTCGGAAATACTTCTTGCAACGCGAGCGTGATAACTGGGTTGACGAATCCTAACCCAAAACCGAGCGTCGCCATAAATGACATCGCTGTCCATTTATTCGTATTGACATCCATCGTTGACAATAAGAAAAAGCCAAGCGCCACAAGCACCATCCCAACAATCACTTGCGGGCGAACACCGATTTTTTGTACAAGTCGTCCACCGATCATACTTGCGATAATAAGCGCAAACATCATCGGAAACATCATCGTTCCTGATTCTGATGGGCTCATGCCAATGATGCCTTGCATAAAGAGCGGTACAAACATAATCGCTCCAAACATGCCGACAGACATAAAAAACCCGACGCTATTAAGCACAACAAACGTTTTATTTTTTAATAAATGAATCGGCATAATCGGCTCTTCTGCTTTTCGCTCTACAAATACAAATAAACTAAAGAAAACGACCGAGCCAGCTAGTAAAGAAATAATTTGCCACGATAGCCAATCGTATTTATCGCCACCGAACGTTAAGGCAAGCAACAACGAAACAACGGCTACAACCATCGTAAACATGCCTGCCAAATCAAGCTTTACTCGCTCAGCGACGCGATGATTATGCAAACCGAGCGAAATGAGAACAATGGCTAATATACCAACAGGAAGATTAATGTAAAATACCCAACGCCAATTTAACGAATCGACAATCCATCCACCCACTTGTGGCCCAAGAATAGATGCTAATCCAAATACGCCGCCGAACACGCCTTGCCATTTCGCACGCTCTGCTCCTGTAAACAAATCACCAATGACAATCATCGCCATTGGCATCATAATCCCGCGCCAATTCCTTGAATAGCACGGAAAATAATGAGTTGGGTCATCGTATCCGCCATGCCGCATAGCGCAGAACCAATGATAAAAATCGCTAGTCCCGAAATATAAATCGACTTTCGACCAAACAAATCGGCAAGTTTTCCCGCAATGGGAACAATCGTTGTTGATGTGAGCATGTATGCCGTTGTTAGCCATGCCATCATGCTCAGTCCCCCAAGTTCTCCGACAATGCGCGGCAACGCTGTGCCAACGATCGTTCCATCGAGTGCACCAAACAACATGGCAACAAGAAGCCCCGTAATTAAAATACCTCGTTTTTGTTGTATATTCGCAACACTTGTTTGTATCGCTGCTTGTTCTTTCATACGTCTCACTTCTCCTCTTTTTCGTTTATCGCAGCAATTTTTTCGATAATATAGACAAACTGTTCAAGCTCATCAAATTGTAATCGGCTTAAATAACGCTCAATAATTTTTCTTCGCTCCGCTCGTGCATGCTGAAGCATTTCTTTCCCCTTTTCAGACAATTGCACATACACGACACGCCGATCCTCTTCATCTCGATCACGCAATACAAACCCACTTTTATATAAGCGATCGATCATCGTAGTAATGGCGCTCGGTTTAACAAACATTTCGTCCGCTAATTCACTTACTGTACATTTCCCGCGCTTTGAAAGCAAATTTAAAATAAAAAACTGCGGTTTCGTTAAGCCGATTTCCTCCTTTGCTAAATCCGCGGCCAATTTGCGAAGGGCTAACGAAAACGCATGCTCTAATCGCTCAACGAGTACAGTAAACGGCGTCCGCTCCATACACACCCCACCTTTTTAACGATATAAATATTTAACATAGTTAAATATAAACGAAAGAAAATATAAAGTCAATCAATTATTCCTGACGTATCAAATGATGCACTCGCTCATACATTGTCATAAGTCCTGCGGTAATATGTCAAGGTGAAAAATCATCGAAATTGGAAATTCGATTGTCCGATGACCCGAAAAAAGGCAATACTTAAGAAGCCCAGTCTTGTCTTATGTCATTAACTGGGTTTTAATGCAAAATCAGTTAGATCGATACCCCTATCGATCTTCCCCCTTTCTTGGCGTGTAGATTTGACCGTTGCGTAGCAGCGCATCGATCACACGCACGAGTTTTCGAGCGGTGAGGACGAGGGCTCGTTTGTGTTGGTGCTTTGGTACTTCCTCATACTTCTTCCGGTAATAGGTGCGAAACGACGCATCATGCCGTTGTACCGAGTTGGCAGCCTCCACTAGGTAGTAACGGAGATAGCGATTGCCGGAACGAATGAGGGAAGTCTCCTCGGCTTGGAACCGACCGGACTGGTGCTTAGACCAAGTCAAACCTGCATACTTTGCTAAGGCGGCTTGGTTGTCAAAGCGCTCGATTTGTCCAATTTCGGCTAAGATGCCAGCGGCGTAGACCGGACCAATGCCGGGAATCGTTTGTAACGTATTTGGGATGCCTTCCAAATGGCGAGTAATCGCTTTATCTAGCTCTTTAATTTGCGCTTGAAGGCTACGGATGGATTGAATCGATAGCCCTAAAAGCAAGTCGATGGAATCCTCGACACATTTGGAAAGCCGATACGACGAACGAGCCGCCTTTTGAATGGACTTGGCGATGCATTCCGGATCGGCAAAGCGATTGCGTCCTTTTTGGCGCAAGAAGTCAGCGAGCTGTTGCACGTCCATCTGACTGATTTCGTCTAAGCTAAACGACTCGAGAAGAAGCTCTAAGATGGCATGTCCGAACACGGAGCTGTCCACCTCTTGGGTAAAGGAACTGCACTTGTAAAACAAGTGTTGGAGGAAGTACTGCTTTTCCCGAGTCAGCTGATGGACGAGATGATAGCGCATGCGCGTGAGCCGTTGAAGGGCGATAAACTGTTCTTGCATGACAGCTGTCACTTTCAAACGGCCAAAGCGAAGCCGATCGGCGATGATCCACGCATCGATGCCGTCCGTTTTATCCAAGTCAGTGTACGCTTCTTTAAATTTGCGAATGAGCTTTGGATTGATGGTAAACACCTTGACATTCCAAGACTTCAGCTCCTCCTGTTGGTGGAAAAACATCGCTGGATGCCAGCTGTAGACCGAAGTGGCTTCCATCCCGATGAGAATTTCGGATGGTTGGAGCTTGTTGGCCCACAGGAGGATTTGATCGCGAAGGAAGGTCGCGCCAAGGAGATGATTGTCCACCTTGAATTGGGCGCACGTGTTTCCTTCTTGATCCATGATACACGTGTATAAGTCCGTTGAGCTCACGTCAATCCCGACGTAGAGTTTCATGAGATCACCTCCAATCGTAGTAGGATCGTGGGGTTGGGACTCTTCGGGATGCCCCCGGACCGCGCCTGTTGACCAGTCACCCTCGCATATGAGAACTCACGTTGGGCCATGGGCTGCCTGGAAGCTGCTCCTTCCAGCATGGGAAACCAACGGGAACAGCCTGCGGGTTAGAAGTCCGAACAGGAGCCGGGGAGACAGACTTTCTAAGTAGTCAAAGCTACAGGAGAGAGAAGAGTGTCCCCGATGATCCTAAGACCATTATCCAAGAACATCGCGAAAAGTCCAACCCCGATGTAGTGCCATCCACGGGGGAGGGGCGCGCCCCTCCCCCGTGGGCAAATCACTTACACATATGCGATTGTCAAGGAGCATATCCAACTGGAAATTCGATTTAAAAATCTTTCTAAACATACTATACGAGGAGGGAATGTGATGAAACGTGATGAGCAAAAAGCATTAGAAAAAGCGATTGCGGAAATTACAGAAATTGCCGAAGGATTTGGGCTTGATTTTTATGAAATACGCTATGAAATTTGCCCAGCTGATATTATTTACACGTTCGGAGCGTACGGCATGCCGACACGCTTTTCGCATTGGAGTTTTGGGAAACAATTTCATAAAATGAAACTTCATTATGATCTCGGATTAAGTAAAATTTACGAGCTTGTCATTAACTCCGATCCGTGCTATGCCTTTTTATTAAACACAAACACCCTTATTCAAAATAAATTAATTGTCGCGCATGTCCTTGCCCATAGCGACTTTTTTAAAAATAACGTTCGCTTCAGCAATACGAAACGGGATATGGTTGAAAGCATGGCGGCGACAGCGGAACGAATTAAACATTACGAACATGAATATGGGAAGCAAGAAGTTGAAAAATTTTTAGATGCTGTTTTAGCTATTCAAGAGCATATTGATCCTTCACTTCTTCGTCCAAAGCTAGCGTGGACGTTAGCAGATACAGAGGTATACGAAGAAGATGATGAAGCACAGAAACCGTCCCCATATGACGATTTATGGTCGCTTGATGAAAAAAGGAAAACACCATCGAATCGAAAAAAAAGAAGAAAATTTCCTCCTCAACCTGAAAAAGATTTGTTGCTTTTTATTGAGGAATATAGCCGCGAGCTTGATGAATGGCAACGCGACATTTTAACGATGATGCGTGAAGAGATGCTTTATTTTTGGCCTCAACTTGAAACGAAAATTATGAATGAGGGCTGGGCAACGTATTGGCATCAACGCATTTTACGCGAAATGGATTTAACGAGTGATGAAGCGATCGAATTTGCCAAATTAAACGCAGGTGTTGTCCAACCTTCTCGCACCAGCATTAATCCATATTACTTAGGATTAAAAATTTTTGAAGATATTGAAAAACGGTGGGACAATCCGACGGAAGAAATGAAAAAGCTCGGAGTCAAACCAGGTTCAGGGCGTGCAAAAATATTTGAAGTGCGCGAGCTAGAATCGGACATTTCGTTTTTACGCAACTATTTAACGAAAGAACTCGTTATGCGTGAAGATATGTATTTATTCCAAAAACAAGGAAAAGACTATAAAATTGTTGATAAACATTGGGAACATGTGCGCGATCAACTTGTGAACATGCGCGTCAACGGTGGCTTTCCATACATTACAGTCAATGACGGCGATTACATGCGCAATGGGGAGTTGTATTTAAAACATTCGTACGAAGGCATTGAACTAGACGTCAAATATTTAGAAAAAGTGCTTCCGTATATTTATCAACTTTGGGGCCGAGCGGTTCATATGGAAACGATCATTGAAAACAAACCGACGCTATTCACATACGACGGAAGAAACGTACAAAGAAAATATATATGAGCTACTGAGCACATCAGTAGCTTGCTTTTTTATTGAAACTTTTTTCTGTTTTTTCCGTACATACATATAAATAACAAGAAAGGTGGATTTATATGGGTAAGCGCTCTATTACAGGCATCGTCATCGGGTCGATTGCTGGTATTTTTCTTCTTGTTGCCGCACTAACATCATGGTACACCGTCGATGAGTCAGAACAAGCCATTATTTTAACATTTGGTAAAATTGATGAAGAAGTGACAACACCCGGACTACATTTTAAACTTCCTTGGCCGATTCAAACGGTCGAAACGTTGTCGCGAGAAACGTTTAGTTTACAGTTTGGCTACAAAGAAGAAAACGGAAAAGTTGTCGCTACAAACCAAGGCGATACGAAAATGATTACAGGTGATGAAAATATTGTTCTTGCCGATATGGTTGTTCAATGGAAAATTACTGATCCTGCAAAATTTCTTTATCGCTCATACGAACCGGAACAAATTTTATATAATGCGACGTCTGCTTCTTTGCGTAGCGTCATCGGCAGTTCAAAAATTGATGATGCGTTAACATCAGGTAAAGCAAAAATTGAAGCGGATGTGCGCGAATTGCTCACCGCATTAATGAAAAAATATGATATCGGCATTTCCATTTTAGCTGTGAAATTACAGGACGTTGACTTACCGAACGACGAAGTGCGCAAAGCATTTACAAATGTCACAGATGCGCGCGAAACAATGAACACAAAAATTAACGAAGCGAATAAATATCGCAACAAACGAACGAAAGAAGCCGAAGGGGAAAAAGACGCCCTCATCTCCCAAGCGGAGGCTGACAAAGTGGCACGCATCGAAAAAGCGTATGGAGATGTCGCTAAATTTAATGCCTTATACGAAGAATATAAAAACGCAAAAGACATTACAAAACAGAGGTTAATGATTGAAACGCTTGAACAAGTCCTACCGTACACACGCATTTACATTATGAACGACGATGGCAATACGTTAAAATATTTACCAATCCAACCACTAGAAAAACAAACGACAGAGAAAAAGAAAGAGCAAGGGAGTGGTAACGAATGACAAACTTCCAAGATGATCAAAACGTCATTAGCTTGAAAGATAAACTGCCAACGAAATGGTTTCGTTTTTTTATCGGGGGAGTCATCGGACTTGTTTTACTCGTTATCGCTTTAACAAACGTCTACATTGTTCATGAAAATGAATATAAAGTTGTACGTCAATTTGGTGAAATTGTTCGCATTGATCAAACGCCAGGATTACGCTTTAAAATTCCTTTTATTCAAAGCGTAACATCGTTGCCAAAAGCCCAAATTTTTTATGACGTCGCCGAAGCAGAAATTAATACAAAAGATAAAAAACGCATTCTCGTCAACCATTACGCCATTTGGGAAATTACAAACCCAAAAGAGATGATTCAAAACGCGCGCACGTTAGAAAATGCAGAATCGAAAATGGACGAATTTATTTTCTCGATTGTCCGCACCGAGCTTGGACAGTTAAATTACGATGAAATTATTAACGACGAAAAATCATCACACGGTAGTTTAAATGACGAAGTAACAGCGAAAGTAAACGACCTACTACAAAAAGACAGCTACGGCATTCGCGTTGTAGATGTGCGCTTAAAACGTATTGACTTACCGAAAGAAAACGAACAGTCCGTTTATAAACGTATGATTTCCGAGCGTGAATCGAAAGCACAAGAATATTTATCAATGGGGGATGCCCAAAAACAACGTATTATCGCGCAAACAGACCGCGAAGTGAAAGAAATGCTCGCTAAAGCGCAAGCAGATGCGGAGCGCATTCGCGCAGCAGGTGAACAAGAAGCAGCACGCATTTATAACGAAACATTCGCAAAAGATCCTGAATTTTACTCATTTTACCGTACGCTCGAATCGTATAAGACAACGATCGGCGAAGATACGGTTGTCATTTTACCAGCCAACTCACCGTATGCGAAATGGCTATTAGGACAAACGCGCTGAGCTTTCAGCGCGTTTCATGTGTAAGTAACCATTTTTTTCTTTCGATTCCCCACGCATATCCACCAAGTCCCCCACCCGTACGAACGACGCGATGACAAGGAACAACGATCGTTATGGGATTGTTGCCGACAGCGTTGCCAACCGCCCGTACCGCTTTCGGTTGCCCAATTTGTTTGGCAATATCGGCATATGAAACCGTTTGTCCATAAGGAATCGTTTGTAATGCTTCCCATACACGCAGTTGAAACGGAGTGCCCACGAGCTTTAAGGGCATCGAAAACGACGTCCGTTTCTTTTGGAAGTATTGTTCAAGTTCTTCTAGCGATTGCATGAGAGGCTCCGCCACTTTTTCGTTCTGATCTTCACCTCGTTCAACGACATCAATCCGCTCGATTCCTTCATTCGTTCCAACGATTTGTAACCAACCGATCGGTGATTCATAATACACAACGTGTTTCTCCATGTCCAACTCTCCTCTGCCAAATCGCACAACATTTACAGCGAGAAAAATGACCGTTTTTTCATAAACTACATATAGCTCCTCACGACAAGGAGGGTTTGCGGTGCATACAGCCGATTACGACAAAGCGCTTTACTATACGTACCGATCGGAATGGGATCATTTACTCATTCTTATGGTACGCACAAAAGACGATTTACTTTCAAAAAAAATTGAACAGTTTCTTCATGCATACAACTTCGAAAAAGATTATACCGTCGTCCAAAAGCGATTAAATGCATTGTTGCGTTACATCGACCACGCGTTGGATGTGTACGAACAAGAGCCAACACTTACGATGCAATATGATTATTAGAGCGAAAGGAACGATCTCCTTTCGCTTTTTATACGACCGGATACGTTTGAATAAGCGGATGTAATACGATTTCATCGACCAACATATGTTTCGGTGCGCTTGCCATATAGACAACAGCTTCGGCGACGTCTTCTGCCTTTAACCATTCTGCTTTTTCAGGCAATCCTTGCGTCGAGTTAGCGAAGTATGTATCAACCATCCCTGGATTGATCGTACCGACACGAATGCCGTATGGGCGCACTTCTTGAGCCACACTTCCTGAAAATCCTTGAACCGCATATTTCGTCGCTGTATATGCCGAACCGTTTGCGATGGTGTATCGTCCAACGTCCGATGAAACGGTAATAATCGTACCAGAACGTTGCTTTTTCATTTGTGGGAGAACGGCTTTCGTCCCGATAAATACACCTTGTACATTTACTTCAAACAACCGCTTCCATTCTTCGACTGTCGTTTCTTCCACAGGCTTAAATACACCAATGCCTGCATTGTTTACAAGCAAATCAATGCGACCAAATGTGGCAACAGTTTCCGCGACGACCTCGTTCATTTGTTGTTCATTACATACGTCCGCTTGAAATGTTTTCGACCCTTTCAATTGTTCGCCAACACGGTGAATATCGGATGAACTCCCAATTAATACAAGTTTCATTCCTTGCTTAGCCAACGCATGTGCGATTGCCAAACCGATGCCGCGTGACGCCCCCGTCACAATCGCAACCTGCCCTTGTAACATGTTGAACACACCCTTTCTATGTTGTCGCTTTTATGTTACCCTCACCCTATACAAAAAAACAACCGATAAGGTATTACACCTTATCAGCTGTTAATGCATATACACGCTCCATGACTGCCGTTTCTAACTGTTCTAGCTTCGTTTTCGCCTCCGTCAATGTTTGCCCTTTCACCCCAAAATAAAACTTCATCTTTGGCTCCGTTCCAGACGGACGCACGCAAAACCACGAGCCGTCCTCCAATACGTATTTTAATACGTTCGACTTCGGCAAATCGATGTTCTCTCTTTCTCCTGTTTCCATATGCACTCGTTCGCTCGTCTTATAGTCTTCGCGAATGACTACACGCTGATTGGCAACAATAGTCGGTGGCTCCGAGCGAAACGTAGCTAATAACGATTCAATGCGCTCCGCTCCCTCTTTTCCTTTGAGCGTTAATGTGCGAAGTCCTTCTTGATAATATCCATATTGTTCAAATAATCGCATAAGTGCCTCGTATAAAGATAAGCCCTGCTTTTTATAAAACGCGCACACTTCAACAACTAACACAGCCGCTTGAATCGCGTCTTTATCACGGGCAAAATCACCAATTAAATAGCCGTAGCTTTCTTCGTAACCAAATTGAAAAACATACTCGCCTGTTTGTTCGTACTGTTTAATTTTTTCACCAATAAACTTAAACCCTGTCAATGTATCCATCGTTTCGATTCCAAACGACTTGGCAATCGCACGCCCAAATTCAGATGTGACGATCGTTTTAAATACAATCCCGTTTTTTGGCAATATCCCTTTTTCTTTCTTTTGTGAAAGAATGTAATGAAGTAACAATCCACCTGTTTGGTTGCCCGTTAAAACAACGTATTCCCCTTCATCGTTTTTAACTGCAATGCCTAAACGATCCGCATCCGGGTCTGTTGCAATTAACACGTCTGCATCGACTTGTTTTCCAAGCTGAATCGCTAATTCAAACGCAGCATGTTCTTCTGGGTTCGGTGATTTTACCGTTGAAAAATTCGGGTCCGGTTGTTCTTGTTCCTTTACAACAAACACGTGTTCATAGCCGAATTCCTTTAATCCACGTTGAACGAGTTTATTTGCTGTGCCATGAAGCGGTGTAAATACGACTTTGACATCAACTTCGTGAGAGAGTTCTGGATGTAGCGAAATCGTTTTTAATTTTTGTATGTATGCATCGTCAATCTCTGTGCCAATCATTTGAATAAGTCCTTTTTCTTTTAATACCTCTTCTCGTTCAACCACGAGTTCCCATTCGTTTTCAATCGCATTGACATATTCAATGACAACATCCGCAATGTGTGGCGGCAATTGCGCCCCGTCTTCTCCGTATACTTTATACCCGTTGTACTCTGGTGGGTTGTGGCTTGCGGTAATGACAATACCCGAAAAAGCACGTAAATGACGGACGGCAAATGAAAGCTCCGGTGTCGGGCGAAGCTCATCGAATACGTACGTCTGAATACCATGGGTGGCAAGCGTTTTGGCTGCTTCCATCGCAAACTGTTGCGACTTGTGACGCGAGTCGTATGCGATCACAACTCCCCGTTTCTTCGCCTCCTCCCCAAACGATGCGATGTATCGTGCTAATCCTGCCGATGCTTTTCGTACGGTATAAATGTTCATGCGGTTCGTTCCTGGTCCAATTTCTCCCCGCATGCCTCCTGTGCCAAATTCTAACGTTTTGTAAAAGCAATCTTCTAACAGCTTTTCGTCTTTTTCTAGTTGTTGCAAGTGTGAGCGCAATTCTTCATCTAACTGTGCTTCTTTCCAACGCTCATATATGATTTTCCACGTCATGTTTATCCCTCCATACCCGTTGTCTATTGTAACTTATTCTCGCTTCTTTATACAAATTCCTTTTTCGTAGTTAAAATTCTCGCTTTTTTATACAAATTCCTTTTTCGTAGTTAAAAAGGAGCTTCTTTAAAAGAAGCCCCTTGTCGCTTAATGGTATGAAGGTTCAGAAATCTCGGATAGCGCTTGTCCTGCCGCTTCATCATACGTATGATTTGTGGCAATATCTCCAAGCGCAACAATGCCGCAAAGCTCGTTATTTTGTACGATCGGTAAACGACGAATTTGATTTTTCGCCATCACTTTCGCTGCTTCGTTAACGCTCATATTTGGTGTGCCTGTAATAACATCGCTTGACATCACTTGCGAAACAGCTGTCGAAGGAGTTAGCCCTTTCGCTGTTGTGCGAAGGGTAATATCGCGGTCAGTAACCATCCCTTTGACCTTTCCATTTTCAACGACAGGAATGGCACCAACATTATGTTCCTTCATTAATTGCGCGGCCTCTTGAACAGATTGTTCTGGTGTAACCGTTGCCACTTGGCGCGTCATAATCGATTCAACAGTATGACTCAATATCATCCTCCCCTTTCGCTTTTTATTGTGTACGTTCAACCGTTCATTATGTAAGTAAAATATCGTCGGAATTTACATCATTTCTTTCTATGTACTATAATGAACGAAGAGCGAAATATAAAAAGGTGGGACGATGATGCATAAAGAAAATTACTTATTAGCCGCTTGGAGCGTCGCGCTGGTCGCTACACTTGGCAGCCTTTACTTTTCCGAGGTACTAAAATTTATTCCGTGTGAACTTTGTTGGTACCAGCGTATTTTTATGTATCCACAAGTATTTTTGCTCGGTATGGCTTTCGTACGAAAACAATTTATTATCGCACGTTATACACTGATGTTGTCCATCATCGGTGGAACGATTTCTTTATACCATTATTTCATTCAAAAAGTTCCATTTTTCCGTAATACCGCTCCATCATGTAGCATTGTGCCTTGCACAGGAGATTATTTAAACTGGCTTGGGTTTATTACCATCCCACTACTAGCATTGATTGCCTTTATTTCCATTAGTGTAATTAGTTACCGAGTAATTCAAATGGAGAAAGAAGGGAAATACATATGAAAAAGTTGCTTATTTTCGGTGGGATCATTATCATTTTATTCGGGGCGCTAGCTTGGATTACATCATATACCCAAAAACAAAAAGCAGAAGGGAACCCGTTCGGGAAAGAAGAGCTACATCCTGCCACGATCGATCTTCTCGATGATCCGAATTACAAAAACATTATTTTGCCTGATGAATTAAGAGAAGCATTAAACAATAAAGAAACGATGACGATTTATTTTTACAGTTCAACATGTGAGTTTTGTAAAAAAACGACACCAATCGTCGTACCATTAGCGAAAGAAATGGGAATCGACTTGAAGCAATTTAACCTGCTTGAATTTGAAGAAGGTTGGGATGAGTATCATATCGAGGCAACACCGACCATTGTTCACTTTAAAAATGGACAAGAAGTCGCGCGTATTGAAGGATATTACGAGGAAGACGTATTTCGAAAATGGTTTGAACAAATGGAATAAAAAGCCTTCATCACGAAGGCTTTTTTTACATCACCCAAGCATGAATAGGCTTCATATACATGCTTACATACTCATCTCTTTGATGCAAAAAATGTTCAAGAGTGAGTGGAAAACTAATCCCATGCTGTTCTAGCTGCTCAATATTTCGCTGAAACAGCTGTTCATAATGGGCGGAACGATGATGGAACGAAACAAACTCAATGATGGCTTGTAGTGATTGCAATGCAGAAATAATCGTAAATGCCTCTTTCAACGTTCCGTCATATGTGGACGCTTCAAATTGTAATACACCGAGCGATTGAAACGTTTCAATTTCATCGTCTGTAAAATATTTTGGAAAAATACATGTATAAAACTGTTCAATAAGCGAATGAATATATTGCTTTTGTTCTTCCGTAGCAGCATAGACGGTTTTCAATTGGCCTCACCTTATTCCATTTCACTTCCTAATGTATAACGAAATTGTAACATATCAACGCACTTTATGGTGTTGGTAATTTATTGTACAGAAAGAGTGAGACGAATGAATGTGCAAAAGAAAGGAAATTGGCTTCTGTTTGAAGCGCCAAAATCATGGAGCGGTTTATCGCTCGAACAAGCATTTCAAACGAAATGGTTCGTTCCGAAAAAGATGTTGCATGAATGGCGAATGACAAAGGCAGTGGCTATAAATGACAAAATCGTTTCTTTTCGAACAATCATTTCACCGCATGATCGCATTCGCATTCATATGAAAGAAGAAACGATTGAACCGACTCCAACACCGCTCCCGCTTCATATTGTATTTGAAGACGATCATGTGCTCGTCGTTAACAAACGAGCGCATATAGACGTCCATCCGACGCAACCGAGTCAAACAAATACGTTAGCAAACGCTGTAGCCTTCCACTTTCAATGTGAAGGCATTTATAGTAAAGTTCGTCATATTCATCGACTCGATCGCGATACAAGCGGCGTTATTTTATTCGCCAAGCATGCACTGGCTGGGGCTATTCTGGATCAATATTTAGCGAAACGAACGATTCATCGCACATATATTGCACTTGTTCACGGATATGTCAAACAAAAAAAGGGAACGATCGAAGCACCGATCGGCCGTGATCGCCATCATCCAACAAGACGCCGCGTATCAAAAACAGGAGATACAGCTATCACGCACTATGAACGTCTCCAATATGACAAACAAAAGCACGTATCACTTGTTCGTCTCACGCTTGATACAGGACGAACGCACCAAATTCGTGTCCACATGAGCTATATTGGCCATCCATTAGTTGGTGATACGTTATATGGAGGAAAACCGTGGATCGATCGACAAGCGTTACATGCGTTCTCTTTATCGTTCCTACATCCGTTTACTGGGGAACGTATCACTTGTTCCGCTTTGCCTGATGAAACCACTTTCGGTCACATAAAAAGAGGCACGTTATTATAACGCTGCCTCTTCATTCATATCTGTCACTACATCTACGTTATGGGGAAGACGTGTCACTTCAATTTTTTTCACGAACACTTGCGCAAGGAAGCCCCTGCCTTAAGGCACGGGGAGGAATTGCGCCTTACGCAATGTTCATTCCCTCCCTTCGATATGTGTATCCGTCGAATCGCTGAATGACTTGGACATATCTATAATTTATTCCTTGTGCGATACGCTTTCCGTCCTTACCTTTAATATCGAAACTTCCAGTCTTTCTACATGCGACTTCGCCAAACCAAACGCCTTGATATTTCCCTCTTGGGACAACAGCCTTAACCATGTCCCCTGTTTGAAAACCAAAGAAGAACTTTTGTCTTGCCAAAAATCCTCTTGGAAAGCCATACTTATCAAGATTTGTACGAGAGCGACTTCCGCGTCCTTTTGCCTTGATAAATAATGCTTCTTTTGTTTTGAAATGCAATTGGAGTGGCGTGCTTTCGCCTACACAACAAGCATCAAAATAGTGAATTTTCGGTAGTCCTAATCGTATTCGATTCATTTTCGTTCGTGCGCCTGTTCCACACTCTACTTCGCATCCGCTTTGTTTTAACACTTCATACACTTTCCATCGAGTGGCATTCACTACACTTGCGTCTTTTAGCGTTTTTTTGACCATTTCTTGAATATGTGGATACCCGAATTCTTCTGCTGTCTTACTTCCTTTGCGCTGATTACAGTCATGACAGGCAAGACATAGGTTATCCACTCGGTCTGTTCCACCTCTCGATTTTGGAATGATATGCTCCACTTCAAGTGGAACATTTTCTTTTCCGCAATAACAACACTTCCGCCCAAACTTTTCAAGCAAATACTCCCGTACTTCATATCCTTGTAGCGTACCTTGTTGATACTCTACACCATTGATTTCAGGATTTCGCATGAGTTGCGTGTCAAACTTTGCGTTCTCGTACGATATATGCTCAATCGGACATATCTTCCTTAAACGCTCCACCCATGTTTGAATATTTTGCACACGACTCTCTAACGATGGTGGCAACCACCCGTCTTTTCTCCTACGATTAAGAAAACGTGGTTTTCTGTATCGAGTTTTTCGCTTTCTTCTTGCACGACGAAACGCCCGTCTTTTGTCTAATCGCTCTTTGATGTCTGTGCGATGGTCAAGTTGCCCTAACCATACCACTTCTTGTCCTCGCACAATCGCAAGTCCTGTGTGTTTACTTCCGTAATCGATTTTGAGCCGATACGGTGTTTTCGGTCGAAAATTATCGACAATTTCTTTTAAAATAATCGTAAATGGATAGCGTTTGTAGATCGCTGCTTTTCCTTGCTTTAATAACTTTCTTGCGACCGCCTCATGACAAGGGGCGAGTGGACGCTTATTTGTATCTAATACAAAAACCATAGGGTTCTCCCCTTTCCTCTGCATAAAGCAGGTCATATTCTCCTCGACCATGTTATAGATGCTTGTTATATGCAAGACACTAGCGCTACCCACCACGCTTGTTTAATCTTGCACGACAGAGGGTAGGGCTGGAGAAGCACCCCACCGTGTCATGACATCTATAACGTAGGCTCTGTTTCAAGCCTTGGTCTAGTCAACACGGGGCTTACAAGCCCACGGCTTTAACCGTTGGGTTGTTGACCTCCTATTGATTAATCTTCATCGTTTCCTTGTACAAAAATAAGCACATACTTAATTAATTCTAACACCGAAATAAGCGCTGCAGCAACATATGTTAACGCTGCGGCGTTTAATACTTTACTGACTCCACGTTCTTCTTCATTGCGAATAATACCTTCCGCAATCATAAAGTCTTTGGCGCGTGAGCTTGCATTAAACTCAACTGGCAATGTAATAACTTGGAATGCAACGGCAAACGAGAATAAAATGATCCCTAAACCAATTAACGAAAATTGTTGCATCAAAAACCCGCCAAGAAGAAGGAATGGAGCAATTCCTGATGTAAAATTCACGAGCGGGAACATACGGTGCCGTAAAACGAGCGCACCATACGCTTGTTGATGTTGCACTGCGTGGCCAACTTCATGGGCAGCCACCGATACAGCAGCAATCGAACGACCGTAGTACACAGGCTCTGATAAACGAACCGCACGCGCAATTGGATCGTAGTGATCCGTTAATGTGCCTGGAACAAGCTCAACTGGCACATCATATAACCCATTTCTGTCTAAAATGAGTCGCGCAACTTCCGCTCCTGTTAAACCAGATGAAGCTGGAACATCCGACCATTTGCTAAAGTTTCCTCTTACTTTGAATTGCGCCCAAATCGATACCCCGAAGGCAATTAAAATGAGAAAATCCATTGGATGAAAAAACATCACATCATCCCTCCATACATTTATTTTAGTGAAAAATGATCGAAAATGAAAGAGAATACCCTTTACATATGTTATATACGACTATTGTGTCCAAAAAGTTTCATAAAACCGAAAAAAAACCTCACCATAAGCGAGGTTAAATAAATAAATTTACTTTTCCTTCTGTCGCATCTCCTAAATAAGCAGCGACCCCTCCAAGTTCAACACCATCAATTAATTCTTCTTTCTTAATGCCTAATAAATCCATTGTCATCGTGCAAGCGACAAGTTTCACTCCTTGCTCTTGTGCCATTTCAATTAATTGCGGAAGCGTCATCGCGTTATGTTTTTTCATCACATGTTTAATCATTTTTGGACCGAGTCCGCCCATGTTCATTTTCGATAATCCTAGTCGATTCGCTCCTTTTGGCATCATCCAGCCAAACATTTTTTCAAGCCATCCTTTTTTTACAGACACGCTTTCTTCTTTTCGTAACGTATTTAATCCCCAAAAGGTAAAGAAAATCGTCACATCATGATCATAAGCCGCAGCACCGTTGGCAATAATAAACGCTGCCATCGCTTTATCTAAATCACCACTAAATAAAATAATTGTTGTTTTCTCCTTCTTTTCCATTTGTTCATCTCCTTTCATTCTAGAAACAAAATACCCCAACAAATTGGGGTATTTTGTTTTAGTGTGTATGGTGAACAGCACAACGGTTTGGACCAATTTCAAGTTCTTGTTGTTGCTCTTGTGTAGCATCTTTTACGCCACGGTTAATAGCAATAATGTCTTCAAAGTTTGGCGGTGTTTCAGAAGATGCCGATTGTGCCACATGTTCAACGAACTCCTCTTTCGTTTTCCCTTGCATAATTTCATTCATTTGACGAATGTTTCCTAACGTATTGCCAATATATCCTTGCTCATTCACTTCTTGATCGAAGTTTGCATAGTGTGCTGGCAGGACAATGACATCATCTGCAATTTGTGCGACTTTGTTATATACTGTGTCGTATAAGTCTTTTGCCCACTCGCGCGCTTTTCCACCAAGGTCTGGTCGACCAAGACCGCTGACGAAAATGGTATCGCCTGAGAATAACAATTTATTGTTTACGAAGAACGATACACTTCCCGGAGTATGACCTGGTGTTTTAATCGCTAATACTTCTAAGCTGACTTTTTCAAATTCAATGCGATCATGGTTTTCAAGCGGCTCGAATTCAAATACGGCTCCTTCACTTTTCATTAAGTAGTACTTTGCTCCTGTTTGTTTCGCCAATTCATATCCGCCTGAAATATGGTCTGCATGCAGATGCGAGTCAACGATATGAGTAATCGTTACATTTTCTTTTTCTGCCACTTGTTTATACACATCGATAAAACGAGAAGGGTCAATGATAAGAGCTTCTTTTCCTGATACGACCATGTAAGAAAGACAACCTTTGCCGACTCGGATGAATTGATATACTTTCATATCTTCATTTTGATATACGACAACCGGATATAAATATTCACTCCATGCTTTCATGCCGCCTTTTAAATAAAATACTTCTAATCCTTTTTCGGCGAGCATTTCCGCAACCATCATAGAAGACCCTTCTTTTGCACAAACGACGACGATTTTTTTATCTTTCGGTAAACGCTCTAACACAGGCTCCACACCATCAATGAGTTCAAAATAAGGGATATTTAAATATTCAATTTGTTCCCCTTCAATTTTCCAATCCGCAAAGTCTGACTCATTGCGAACATCAAATAAGAAAAACGGTTCTTTATTTACAATCATCTCGTTTATTTGCTGTGCCGTTAATGCATGTACTGCCATATACTCTCCACCTCTCTTTTATACCTTATAGGGTATTTTTATAGATAAAAAATTATTGTTGTAACAATTGCATAATGCGTTGCGGATCAAATCCAATCACCCAACGTCCATTAATTTCAGTTTGTGGCACACCCATTTGTCCAGTTGAGCGAACAACATAATCAATAGCCTCAGGATGTTGATGCAAATTCACTTCTTTACTGTAGTTGAGCAATTTTCGTTACAATAATTACCATTTAAAAAGAGACAAACAGGGTACCCCTTATGCCACGTGGAGCTGTTTTTTCACGGTATCAATGGGAATATTTTGTTTTGCTGCACGATAAATGAACTCCACGAGGCTATGTCCTTTTCTCTTGCGCAGGAGATCGAGCCCATCCGAAAAATCACTGTTAGACTCGAACATGCTGTACACATACGCAAGTTGCACCAAGATCCAATACCGTTTCACCGCCCGACGCCCGCGAACGCGGTATCCATCGAGTTTCAGCTGGTCTTTCGCTTGACGGAAAAAACATTCGATCGACCAACGTGCAGCATAGTAGCGCAAGATCTCTTCATCGCTTAGCTCGCGATCGGTGCTCAAGACGCAATGAAGATGTTTCGGCGTCATCGGCTGATCGGCTTTCCATGCGAGCAGCACCACGGCATCCTTGAGACCGTTCAGAGCGCCTTCGTAGCGATACACCCGATAACGCTCTTTTCCCACCGTGACGAGGCGGGTATCCCGTGGCTCCATAGATTTGGCAAATTCTTTTGCTTGAATGGCCGTCCCTTTTGGATAGAGAATCCGATTCGTCTTCAGCATCGCGATGACGTGGAACCCTTTTTTTAAGCAGGCTCCCACGAGGGTTTTCGATGGATACCAAGAGTCCATGAGCACATAAACGGGTCGACTCACATCCAACGAAGAAAGCATCTCGATCGCGAGTTCCCCTTTGCTTTTCCCCACCGTCTTGTCGTAGAGGCGAAAGGCAAAAGGAAACGCTTGGGTCATCGTATGAACCATGAGCCAAACGAGAGAATGTCCCCAGATCGACTTTTTCTCTGCGTGAGAATAGTGCCAATCACACCCTTGAATGGCGTGTGTTGCCCGTGACGAGGGCTTCGTTTTTTGGCAAATCGTATCATCGATCGAAACAAAAATGGGTTGATTCTCTCGTTTCGAGCTGCGTTCGACACGATGAAGCACCCACTGTTGGAGTTTGCGAAGCAGCGTCTCTTCCTCCCATGGGCTTTTCGTGAAAAAATGGCTCAGTGTCGTGCGATGGTTCGGATGAAAACTCCCATGATGTAGATCGGTCAGCGTTCCCGAAAAGCCCTTTGTAATCATCGCATCCACGATATGAACGAGATGCTTCATGACAGGTTTCGAGAAATAAAGGGCCAACCCCAACATCGTCAAAAACTTGTGGATTCCTTGGTGATGTGCTAATCTATTCATGAGACATGAACCTCCTTGTGAATGGTTTGTTGGCACATCTATTCTAACCAAGGAATCGGGTTCATGTCTTCTTTTTTGTTTGGTTGTAAATTTATGTTAGTAAATTTGCTCATCTACAGTTCTTTAAATGGGATGCCGCGTTCAGCTAAAAAGTTTTTCAATAATGTACAATATGGACATGTTGTTGTTGTATATACAGTTACTTGTTTCATCTCACTACTCCTCCTTTGTGTTACGGTATTCTATATACCCCTACTAGTATTATAACATGAAGGATGAACTTTTCAACATTTTTTACAAAATATCCAACCAAATTTTAATAGCTGTTGCTACGATAAGTGCTGATAAAATAAACTGTAATATTTTTGTATTTACCTTTTTACCAACGTTCGCTCCAATCGGGGAAGCAATTAAACTTGCAACAACCATAATGAACGCCGTCCAAAAATCAAATTGACCTGTCGTAATTTTTCCTACTGTTGCCCCAATCGATGAAATAAACGTAATAGCTAGTGAAGTCGCAATTGTCATGCGCGTTGGAATTTTTAATACGACGAGCATAATTGGTACGAGAATAAACGCACCAGCAGCACCAACAATTCCAGCGCTCACACCGACAATGAATGCTAATGCCGCAGCAAGCCATTTGTTGAATGTTACTTGATCAAGTGAAATGTTGTCAATTCCTTTTTTCGGAACGAACATCATCATTGCCGCGATAGTAGCTAACACCGCATAAACGATATTGATGCCGCCTTCGCTCATTAATTTCGAGCCGTAACCGCCAATGAAACTACCGATCAAAATGCTCGTTCCCATGTAAATAATTAACGTCTTGTTTAAATACCCACCTTTACGGTACGCCCAAACACCGCCAATCGTCGCAAATAATACTTGAATGGCGCTAATACCTGATACTTCATGTGCGCTGAATGCCGCATAGCCTAACAATGGAGGGATATATAGCAACATCGGATATTTAATAATTGAACCACCAATCCCAACCATGCCGGAAATGAACGAACCGATGAAGCCGATGAGAAAAATCGTCACGATAAAACCTATGCTCATGCTAGCTCACTCCTTACATTGAACATCGGGAAACATTCCCGATGTTCACTACGCTTTACGAACCCAAAATTTTAGTACATCTCCTTCTTCAATCATGTCGATCACCTCATGACCAGCCGATTTCGCCCATGCAGATAAATCGTTTTTTGCTCCTTTATCCGTGACATGAATTTCTAGCACTTGACCTGATTGTAACGTATCCATCGCTTTTTTTGTCCGAACAATCGGCATTGGACACGCTAACCCTTTTGCATCAACAACAAGATCCGCTTTCATGTTTTTCCCTCCTTAAAATGTCAATGTAATGTCAGCGTCTTTCGCAAAATCAAGGAATGTAACGGCTCCACCAACATCAATGCCGTCTACAAAATGTTCTTTTGTTAATCCCATAACATCCATCGTCATTTGGCATGCGATAAACTTCACGCCCATTTCTTGCGCCATTCCCACAAGTTCTGGAATGGATGGGACGTTCGCTTGTGCAAATCCTTGTTGAATTTGTTCTTTTCCTTCTGGCAACGGCAGTTGTTTATACGCTTCCTTATGAATTAAATTCAGTCCTTCAAACGTAAAGAAAATCGCTACTTCCGCTTCTGTTGCCGCAGCTGCTGTTGCAATGTTAAATACTTTATATGCATCAAATAAACCGCCGTTTGCTGCAATAATTGCTACACGTTTTTTCATTATTCATTTCCCCCTTTAACCATTGTTCCTTTCCATTCTGTCATACCTGGAATGACATTAAATACATGCGCAAATCCTTTTTCAGCTAATTGTTGGGCTGCAAGGTCACTGCGATTGCCTGTTCGACAAATGACGTAAATCGTCTCATTTTTGTTTAATTCATTCATACGTATTTCTAATTGTCCAAGCGGAATATGATACGCCCCTGGTATATGACCAAACGCATATTCTGCTTCTTCACGCACATCTAAAATAAACGGTTGTTCATTGTTTTCTACTTTTCTTTGCAATTCATCTAAAGCGACGACATGAGGGTATTTTGTTTCTACTTTCACTTCGGTAGGATTCGCCTTACGAAGGTAATGCTTCAATACCTCCCCTTCTTCGATCGTTCCGATGTATTGATGGCCTGTATTTTTTGCCCAACCTTGAATATCGGCAAGCGATCCTTTATCCGTTGCTTGCACCTCAAGCACTTGACCAGGTTGTAATTGCTCCATCGCCTTTTTCGTACGAACAATCGGCATCGGACACGCTAGTCCACGCGCATCAACGACATAATCTACGTGAATTGTCACTTTACTCCCTCCCCTTTTTCAACTTCTCCTGTCCATTCGAGCATCCCGCCCGTCATATTTACGACGCGGTATCCGTAACTCTCTAACAATTGGCAAGCCATACCGCTTCGATTTCCTGAGCGGCAGACAAGAATATGTTCTTGATCTTTATTCACTTCGTTCATCCGCTCAAGTAATTGACCGAGCGGGATGTGACAAGCACCAGGAATTTTCCCTTGAGCCACTTCTTCATCCTCGCGGACATCAATAATGCTTAGCGCACGCCCTTCTTTTAACTGTTGATCTACTTCCTGTGGCAATATATGCTTCATTTTTATCACCTCTCTATACTCATAAGGGTATTTTTAATCTCAAAAAATAATTTATTACCATTACCTCTATGAGTATATTACAAAAACCCCCACCCGTTTGTCAACTGTTTTTTCTCCAAAAAAAAACCTTGCATGACACAAGGATTTAAACGAGTGTTTTCAATTCTTCTTTCCGGAAAAACGACCTCATTGCCTGTAACACATCCGACTTTTGTTTCAAAATGTAGTAGCGAAACTTTTCATCTTTAATATGCTTATATGCGGACATGAGAGTCGAATGCCGATTGTACTGATACAACTATAAACGCTGTACACTTCTGCGTATTAAAGTTTAACTCATATTTCGCACCTTGGTAGGGCGGAACAAAAGGATTTTTTATTCAGTTTTTTAGAATAACTTTTAAACCAACACCAAAAGCGATGGTATCCTTTTTTTACCATCGTTGGTCGTTCTTTATCCCATTAGACGTAAATGCTCTCGTCCATCCCTAATCCTTGCAGAATCCTTCGCTGCTCGTACGTGAGCGGTTGACCTAACGCGCGTTGAATTCGTCCATCCGGCAGTTCCAACAGGACGACTCTGACATACCAAAACAATTGAAAAATCGCTTGTCCGGTCGGTCGGGTCAGTTTCCGGCCTCCCGCGCCCTTTAATGGGTGTTCCGGGGTGATGAACTGACGCACCCGGCGCTGGAAGACGCGGTAAATCGCCAAGGCCAACAGAAACAAATAGCCCAATACCGCGACCCGTTCCGGTTTTTTTACGTAAATCTCATCCGTAAAGAACGGGTCTTTCAAGAAAGAGAAGTTCATTTCCACCGAGATTTGGCCTTTATACAACTTCAAGATCTCTTTCGCATCCATCGGTTGACCTTTCCATTCCTCCGGAACTGTCGTGACAAGGACAAACCGGGACGCTTTCCGTCTCGCCTGTTCCCACGCATCTTGGTCGAATTCCACGTTCAAGCGAAGGGCGTACAGCGTTTCCATGTCCGGTTCCGCCCCTTTTTTCGGACGTCCGCGCCGTTTTTTCGGACGCACGATCGCTTCGACCGACGCCTCGACGCGATGGAACCGGAGACGAAGGGACGTCTTTAGAGACGCTAGGGCTTGTTCGGCGTCTTCCCGGCACGAAAACAGACGGCTTTCCCACTGGGTTTGTTTCTGCCGAAGAAGCTCTGCTTCTTGGTTTCGCTCTTTTTCGAGCGTCTTTCCTTTTCGTTGGTCGAGCGCGCTGGATTCAACGACGATCAACCGGACCGAATGACCTTCGTACGTCGATGTCGTTTCCCACACCCGGTAGGTGGCTCCGTTTTTCTCCGCTAAGGAGAACGGATCGCTCCACGGCGTGTCTTGGGCATCAGCTTTAGCCAGCGCGGTTTTGACGATCCGGAGCGAAGAAGGGCCTCTTGTGATCAAAAAGGCGTTGGCGGCCTTCGTTTGCGCCAGTGTGTCTTTCGTCATGGCGGCAGAATCGGCAACATAAATCCATTCATCTTCGATCTTCGCCTGCTTCAGCTGTTTCTGCACACGGGACAACACCTCGGGATTCCACGTCTTATCCGGCAGGTTGCCGTCGTGTACATCGCCATAAAACGGGATGCCATCCTCGTTGCCAATCAGCCCAAATCCGATCTGCTTTTGCCAACGATGATGCCGGTTGTAGCCATGCGTAATCTGCAAGGCATCCGGCGAGGCCGATTCATACGCGCCATAAACGGTCTTGTCCGTCGTATCGGCGTGGAAGACGCGAAGAGAGAGGCCTTCTTTCTTGTAGATCTGCACGAGGCAAGACGAAAGGACTTGATGGATATTCGCCTCATACAGGCGATCCAAATGACGCGCGATGGCATCGTCGTTGAACCAAGACGGCTCCAGCCCTGGCCGAATCAGCTTCGGCAAATCGATGTCATGCGCCCATTGTTCCAAATGAACGAGCGCTTGCCGGCCGCTCAAGATATCCAGAACGATTAGTTTGACGATATCGCTGGCTCGAGTTTGGCATTGCGGATCCACGGGAACGAGACGATCAATCAACTGAGGAAGGTCAAGATCTTTGAACAGGGCGCTTATTATATTCAAATAAGAACTTTCATAAATGGCCCGAATTTGAACGTCCATGATGAGCAAACTCCTTTGCTTTCCTTGTATTCCAAGGTTTTATTCGACAGGAAGATAAAAAAATCCTCCCGATTTTTGTCGAGAGGGTGCGAAATGTGAGGTTTAATTTATAATATCTAATAAATATTATACACTGTGGGAGATGTATCCTCTACTGTAATACAGATTGATCTTTAGGAAGCATTTAAAAAAGGCATCATATTAATTGATGCCTTGTAATTTTAAGATTCTTAGTGTTCTTGGTTTACCGAGTTCCCATGTAATATAACCTGCTCTTCGTAATTTTTCTAGATGAGCGAAGTTTCTTACCATTTTTTATTCCTGTAAATAACCTGCTTTCACCAAAGCTTCCAAATACTCATCCAAAATAGGGTTCCCTTCTACACAATCTGCTGGATCAATTCCTTTAAATACCTTTAGTTCATGATATAATTTCTCACACATTGCACCTTGCATTTGAAAACCACTGACATATTGTCTATCTATACTTTCTAAAATAACTGCTATTAGTCTTCCCTCTGCAAAATTAGTATATCTAACCTGCAAATCATAATCTTCATCACTCGGTTGCGGAAGAAGAAGTTCACCAGCCGCCCTCATCTCTTGAATACACTCTCTCATTCTATCAATGTCCGCTTTCTCTTTCTCACTATACAAACTATTCAAAATCTCCTCATTTTGAATAAAGTAACTTTTCACAAATGTTGAATAATCAACAAAAGGATCTTTTTTAAACTCTATAAACTCATTGACAGGAACTTCAACCGCTTTATATTTCTTTTTTAATATATTGTCTAGTAACTATTCATCCCGATAGTAGTATGTAAAGAAGCGCAACACAAATAGGACATCCCCGTAATAGAAAATGCCCTAAGTGGTAGAAAGAACACGATCGAGCGTGTCACCCGTCAACAGAAGACATAACGAATCCCACACGTTTTTTTCGTGTTTCGTCAGTGTGGAAACGATGCTTCTTGCGATGCAAAACGACTGCGCGAATGTTTCTTCGCGAAACGTACCCGAAATGTTCTCTTTGACTTTAACCATGCGAAGATCGCGTTCGGCTTGGTTGTTGTCAAAGGGAACATGTACTTCACGTAAGAAACGCAACGCTTCTTCCTTTCGTTTCTGAAGCCGTCGAACAAAAGCGAGTGCTTTTTTCGGAAGAGGTGTCATCGTTTCCAATCGATGTTGTGCTCTTTCTAGGATGCGATCATACACTCGTTCCCACCGTCTCGCTTCTTCTTCGGAAAGTGCACCGTGATGGGCTTCGACGGCTTGCTTGGCGGCTAACAGAAACGTGGTCATGCGCATCGCCCACGTATGCCCTTGTTCGATGAATCCTTTTAACTCACGCAAATGGTGGGCATGACAAAGGGCATGGGTGGCATGTGTGTATTTCGGATACGTACCGAACCCATCGTGCATCATCGTCCCTTTGTATTGTGGAAGAATCCCGATCTCATCCGTTGCTTTCTTTCCACGAGAAGCGTGAGAAGCCAAGTATGTATATCTCGATGTACACGCGACATGCACCCATGCGAGTTTCCCATTGATGCGCAAACTCGTTTCATCGACATGCAGGATGTTGGATTCAAGTAAGGCGTCTTCGATGATGTCCATATTTGATTCCAGCGCTTCGCGTCCTCGTTTCACCATATTGGCAAGGGTTCCTGTACTAATCGAGTGTTGATATAACGCTTCGATTGTATCACTTAAACGCTTGTACGGGATCAATTGGATATGATGTAAATAAACAACGAGCGCAGTAAGGCGTGGACCGTATTGCACATGATTCGTGACATGGGATGGGAATTCGGCTTGTTGCACGCATCGACAATGCGGACACGATTTCACTTCACGTTCATGTTGTGTCACCTCGATCGCCACAGGAGGGACATCAAACACTTGACGGATATCGACTTTGAACGGTTTGACGTCACGCAAAGAAACCCCACATCCTTGACACGTATGCACACGGTGGACGACACGATGATGTGGATGTTCCACTTGACGGAGCGTCGTTCCTTGATGTCCTTCTTGTCCGCCTGGCTTGTTGCCAGATGGTTGACGAGAAGAACGTGTGTTGGCAAAACGGTCAGAAGATGGGGGCAAATGGCTATTGGAGCTGTTTTTTTTCGTGCGTGCTTCCAGCTCTTGAACGCGATACTTCAGTTGTTCATTTTCTTTGCGCAGCTGTTTGATTTCGTGACGCAAATGTTCATTTTCTTGAACGAGTTGATGAATGAGCTGTTTTTGTTGTTGAACTTTGCTGATTAAGCTTTCAACTGTAAATACAGCTTGTTGTACCGTCAACATGCGATTCACCTCCTTGTCTATCAATATTCACATCATAGACAAGGAAAGAAGAAAATATTCAGCTCACTTTATGATGTGGCTGAATAGTTACATTGTCTACCTCAGTTACTAAAAACTTATGAGGCATATTTAATTGTTGGTATTTTTTAAGTAAGTTATTTTTCAAGTGATTTTAACCTCCCTATTAATAGAATGAGTGCCCTCCACTTCTATTATAGTAACTATTCACCCCGATAGTAGTATGTAAAGAAGCGCAACACAAATAGGGCATCCCCGTAATAGAAAATGCCCTAAGTGGTAGAAAGAACACGATCGAGCGTGTCGCCTGTCAACAGAAGACATAACGAATCCCACACGTTTTTTTCGTGTTTCGTCAGTGTGGAAACGATACTTCTTGTGATACAAAAAGACTGGGCGAATGTTTCTTCGCGAAATGTACCCGAAATGTTCTCTTTCACTTTGACCATGCGAAGATCGCGTTCGGCTTGGTTGTTGTCAAAGGGAACATGCACTTCACGTAAGAAACGCAACGCTTCTTCCTTTCGTTTCTGAAGCCGTCGAACAAAAGCGAGTGCTTTTTTCGGAAGAGGCGTCGCCGTTTCCAATCGGTGTTGTGCTCTTTCTAGGATGCGATCATACACTCGTTCCCATCGTTTCGCTTCTTCTTCGGAAAGCGCACCGTGATGAGCTTCGACGGCCTGTTTGGCGGCTAACAGAAACGTCGTCATGCGCGATGCCCATATATGCCCTTGTTCGATGAAACCCTTCAATTCACGCAAATGATGGGCGTGACAAAGGGCATGGATGGCTTGTGTGTATTTCGTATACGTAACGAACCCATCGTGCATCATCGTCCCTTGATATCGCGGAAGAATCCCGATGTCATCGGTCGCTTTCTTTCCATGAGAAACGTGAGGAGCCAAGTACGTATATTTCGATGTACACGCGACATGCACCCATGCGAGTTTTCCATTGATGCGCAAACTCGTTTCATCGACATGCAGGATGTTGGATTCAAGTAAGGCGTCTTCGATGACGTCCATATTTGATTCCAGCGCTTCGCGTCCTCGTTTCACCATATTGGCAAGAGTTCCCGTACTAATCGAGTGTTGATATAACGCTTCGATTGTATCACTTAAACGCTTGTACGGGATCAATTGGATATGATGTAAATAAACAACGAGCGCCGTGAGCCGTGGACCGTATTGCACATGATTCGTGACATGGGATGGGAATTCGGCTTGTTGAACACATCGACAATGCGGACACGATTTCACTTCACGTTCATGTTGTGTCACCTCGATCGCCACAGGAGGGACATCAAACACTTGACGGATATCGACTTTGAACGGTTTGACGTCACGCAAAGAAACCCCACATCCTTGACACGTATGCACACGGTGGACGACACGATGATGTGGATGTTCCACTTGACGGAGCGTCGTTCCTTGATGTCCTTCTTGTCCGCCTGGCTTGTTGCCAGATGGTTGACGAGAAGAACGTGTGTTGGCAAAACGGTCAGAAGATGGGGGCAAATGGCTATTAGAGCTGTTTTTTTTCGTGCGTGCTTCCAGCTCTTGAACACGGTACTTCAGTTGTTCATTTTCTTTGCGTAGTTGTTTGTTTTCGTGACGCAAATGTTCATTTTCTTGAACGAGTTGATGAATGAGCTGTTTTTGTTGTTGAACTTTGCCGATTAAGCTTTCAACTGTAAATACAGCTTGTTGTACCGTCAACATGCGATTCACCTCCTTGTCTATCAGTATTCACATCATAGACAAGGAAAGAAGAAAATATTCAGCTCACTTTATGATGTGGCTGAATAGTTACAAAAATCTTATTAATGACTCTCAAGCACGGAATTGAGAGTATACATTTTTTGTTCTAGAAGCTTATATGTTTCTTGTTCCTTAATTCGTATGTTAATTTGTGCAATCTCCTGTAAATGGTTTTTCAGCGCTTTCACAAAATCATGAGCAAATTTTGTTTTATCATAAAAAAGAAAGGATTCCACCTCATCATTTGTAACATTTACGGCTTCGATTTTGATTTGTTGTCCTTTCACTATGAAAAAATAATCATAAACAGAACCAAATCCAGAGATGCGGAACGGCTTATTCTCTTTGTTGGCTATCATCTCCATAATACCAACAGCCATACTTAGCAAAGCTGTGCCATAGAGGGTCGCAATATTGATCGTCATTTGTTCGATACCGTTATGAACAGTCATATACATTTCACAACTAAAAAAACTATTGAGATTTTCACTTTTGAGTGTTTCTCTCCAATCTCCTTCCCAGTCCTCTAATGAGATTTTGATACCCATAATATATCCTCCTCGTTTTTTACTGTTTCGTAACTACACTTATTCCTTTTGTTGGATAGGAAGTTCGAATGATTCCATCCTTACTTACAATGGTAATCATTTCACTAATACCATATTTATTGGGATTATATACATATTCCATTGTCCCATCTGGATGTTTTGTCCGAATTCCTCCTTTTTCTACACTCTCCATTATTAAGTTTTTAATTTCCCCTTCACCCATATGCTTTGGAAATAACGTCTTTCCTTTCTTTCCAATTACATGACCATCAACAATATGCTTCCAACCTTCTTTCGAGTTCCCTTCCATTAAAATAGCCCTGCTATTGTACTTTAAAACCTTTCCCATTCCAGCTACAACATCTACTATTTCACCTTTACCGTATTTTTTTAGTGTAACTATTCACTCCGATAGTAGTATGTAAAGAAGCGCAACACAAATAGGGCATCCCCGTAATAGAAAATGCCCTAAGTGGTAGAAAGAACGCGATCAAGCGTGTCACCCGTCAACAGAAGACATAACGAATCCCACACGTTTTTTTCGTGTTTCGTCAGTGTGGAAACGATGCTTCTTGTGATACAAAAAGACTGGGCGAATGTTTCTACGCGAAACGTACCCGAAATGTTCTCTTTGACTTTAACCATGCGAAGATCGCGTTCGGCTTGGTTGTTGTCAAAGGGAACATGTACTTCACGTAAGAAACGCAACGCTTCTTCCTTTCGTTTCTGAAGCCGTCGAACAAAAGCGAGTGCTTTTTTCGGAAGAGGTGTCATCGTTTCCAATCGATGTTGTGCTCTTTCTAGGATGCGATCATACACTCGTTCCCACCGTCTCGCTTCTTCTTCGGAAAGTGCACCGTGATGGGCTTCGACGGCTTGCTTGGCGGCTAACAGAAACGTGGTCATGCGCATCGCCCACGTATGCCCTTGTTCGATGAATCCTTTTAACTCACGCAAATGGTGGGCATGACAAAGGGCATGGGTGGCATGTGTGTATTTCGGATACGTACCGAACCCATCGTGCATCATCGTCCCTTTGTATTGTGGAAGAATCCCGATCTCATCCGTTGCTTTCTTTCCACGAGAAGCGTGAGAAGCCAAGTATGTATATCTCGATGTACACGCGACATGCACCCATGCGAGTTTCCCATTGATGCGCAAACTCGTTTCATCGACATGCAGGATGTTGGATTCAAGTAAGGCGTCTTCGATGATGTCCATATTTGATTCCAGCGCTTCGCGTCCTCGTTTCACCATATTGGCAAGGGTTCCTGTACTAATCGAGTGTTGATATAACGCTTCGATTGTATCACTTAAACGCTTGTACGGGATCAATTGGATATGATGTAAATAAACAACGAGCGCAGTAAGGCGTGGACCGTATTGCACATGATTCGTGACATGGGATGGGAATTCGGCTTGTTGCACGCATCGACAATGCGGACACGATTTCACTTCACGTTCATGTTGTGTCACCTCGATCGCCACAGGAGGGACATCAAACACTTGACGGATATCGACTTTGAACGGTTTGACGTCACGCAAAGAAACCCCACATCCTTGACACGTATGCACACGGTGGACGACACGATGATGTGGATGTTCCACTTGACGGAGCGTCGTTCCTTGATGTCCTTCTTGTCCGCCTGGCTTGTTGCCAGATGGTTGACGAGAAGAACGTGTGTTGGCAAAACGGTCAGAAGATGGGGGCAAATGGCTATTGGAGCTGTTTTTTTTCGTGCGTGCTTCCAGCTCTTGAACACGGTACTTCAGTTGTTCATTTTCTTTGCGTAGCTGTTTGTTTTCTTTCAACAGTTGCTCAATGACTTGTTGTTGGTGAGTAATGAGCTGCTTTTGTTGTTGGACTTTGCTGATTAAGCTTTCAACTGTAAATACAGCTTGTTGTACCGTCAACATGCGATTCACCTCCTTGTCTATCAATATTCACATCATGGACAGGAAAAGCAAAAAATATTCAGCTCACTTTATGATGTGGCTGAATAGTTACTTTTTAGTAAATCAAAAACCTTTCCCGCTTTCACTACTTTTCCTGCAGGAAAAAGTCCTATGAGGGAGATAATTTTCTCGGGATTGCTTGAATTCGGATCAAAAAGCGTACGGATATCATCAAGTACTAAAAAATCGAGGCCTTCTTTAGCCGCATCAAGCAAAAACTCTCCAGCTTTCTGTAACCAGCTAACTGCTGATTTAGTCCAACTAGTTGCACTAGTAAACAAGGTTTTTGATGTATTATATATATTATACTGATTCTCAAAACGTTGCCTAGATTCTTGAGAAATTTCCACTCTATCTTTCTGTCCTGTGATATCATTATTTTTAATTTGAATCAAGGCATTATATGTTTGCTTTCCTGCAATACCATCGGCTGTAATTCCCACCTTCTTCTGAAATTCCTTCACAGCCTTCTCTGTATTTGCTCCATAAACTCCATCAATTCCCCCAGGGTTAAATCCGGCTTTGTAAAGCCAAGATTGCAGCGTTTTCACATAATCATTTCGATCACCTCTTTTTAGCGTTTGCCCACTCCATAAATTATTTGCAAAGTTAGATGGATAAGTGACTCTACCAACACTATCCACAACGTACATTTTTGATCCTCCTAGTTATTTTTTGTTTATTATCATATCAGACAACCATCATGAAAAATGTCGAAACATGTCGCAAAAAACAAAAAAACCCCCTGCCAAAAGGCAGGGTTCCCATGGAGTAAGCCTATTCTTTAAGTAGAGCAGGATGAGTATAGTATTGTGTAGCTACTGATTGATGACCTTGTTCCTGAGGATCACCTTGTGCGTAAGCTAGAAAAAGCGATTGACTTCTCTTTTATTTACGACATTGTCAAAGACCCATACTCACCCGATCATGGACGACCAAGTATTGATCCGGTTGTGTTGTTCAAAATGTACTTGATCCGTTATATCTTCGGCATTCGTTCGATGCGTGAAACGGTGGAACAAATTCGAACCAACGTGGCATATCGGTGGTTTTTAGGGTTGAGTCTTCATGATCCTGTCCCACATCATTCGACTCCAAGCAAAAATTATGCACGACGTTTTGCAGGTACAGACGTCTTTCAAAAGATTTTTTCAAGAATTCTCGAAGAAGCCTTTCAACACGGGCTGGTGGATCCAAGTGTCGTATTTGTTGACTCTACCCATGTAAAGGCGAGTGCAAACAAAAGAAAATTCAACACCGAAGTGGCAGAAGTCGAAGCGAAAGCGTATCAAGAGGAATTGGAAAAAGAGATTGAACGAGACCGGATCGCACACGGAAAATCTCCATTACCGCCAGAAACAGATAAAAAAAACGAGAAGTAAAGATCAGTAAGACGGATCCCGAGAGTGGGATGTTTGTGAAAAATGAACGCGAACGAGTATTTGCTTACTCTTATCACACGGCTTGCGATCGCCATGGCTGGATCCTCCAATCCTATGTCACGGCGGCAAACGTGCATGATAGTCAAGCCTTTTTTGAACTGTTTGAACGAGTCAAAAAGGAAGTGAAGCTGTGCATCGATGCAGGATACAAGACGCCAGCCATTGCGAAATACCTATTAGAACAAGGGATTGATCCGATTTGGCCATATACGCGTCCAAAGACGAAAGAGGGGTTCTTTCGGAAATCTGAATTTGCATATGACGAACATTTTGACTGTTACCTTTGTCCCAATAACCAAGTGTTATCTTATTCAACAACGAATCGGGAAGGCTATCGGGAATATAAATCCAATCCATCTGTGTGCAAGACGTGTCCTTATCTAGAAAAATGCACAGAAAGCAAAAGCCACACGAAAGTGGTCACACGCCATGTTTGGCAAGATTACTACGAAGAAGCCGAGCACTTACGATATGTGCCGGAGCATCGAGAATTGTATGAGCGGAGAAAAGAGACAATCGAACGAAATTTTGCAGATTTGAAAGGGAAGCATGGTCTGCGCTGGACGAATTACCGTGGATTGGAAAGAAACCAGATGCAGGCGATGCTTGTTTGTGCTGCGATGAATTTAAAGAAATTAGCAAACTGCCTATGGAGAATGGGCATCTCCCCTCTTTTTCACTTATGTATGTCGTTATTTTCGTCGGTTCATCGAGGAAAACAAATATCAAAATAGAACAAAATGGTTGTGAGGCAGTTGCCTTACAACCATTTTGCCAACAGTCTGAAGCCAGCCGGTTATACGGCTGGCTTTTGCATGATATTTTCCTAACCCATAGAACTGAGTTTTCAACCGATCTCGTCATGAATAGAAAACCGCGTCTATTTTAAGATGTGCCATTATACAAATGCCTTATTTTCTTCTTTTCGGAAGAAACTTTTCATTGCCTGTAACACGTCTGATTTTTGTTTTAAAATGTAGTAACGGAATTTTTCATCCTTAATATGTTTATATGCTGACATAAGGGTAGAGTGACGATTGTACTGATTCACTTCTCCATATCCAAACATATTCGATACTTTCATTAATTCTTGCACAAGCTTGACACAGCGGGCGTTATCGGACGTTAAATTATCGCCATCGGAAAAGTGAAATGGATAAATGTTATACTTCGTCGGTGAATAGGTCGTTTCAATGACTTCAAGTGCCTTTCGATACGCTGATGAACATATCGTCCCGCCACTTTCCCCTTTTGTAAAAAATTCTTCTTCCGTTACAATTTTCGCTTCAGTATGATGCGCGATAAAAACAATATCGACCGTTTCGTATTTCGTCCGTAAAAATCGCGTCATCCAAAAGAAGAAGCTTCTAGCCATATACTTTTCCCATACGCCCATTGATCCGCTCGTGTCCATCATTGCGATGACAACCGCTTTCGAATCCGGCTTAATGACTTCATTCCACGTTTTAAATTTTAAATCTTCGGGATAAATTGGATAAAAACTCGGATTGCCACTTAATGCATTTCGTTTAAACGCAGCCATCATTGTTTTTTTCTTGTCGATGTTCCCCATCAATCCCGTTCGGCGAATATCGTTAAACTCAATATGTTGCACAACATGATCAGCGTGTTGTTTTTTCCTTAAGTCTGGAAGTTCTAATTGACTGAATAACGCTTCTTCAAGTTCCATTAGAGATACTTCTGCTTCATAATAATCTTGCCCTGCCAAATCACCTGCCCCTTGCCCTTTTCCGGGTCCTTTTTGACCGTCACCAGAACCGTCGCGCGCAATAACATCACCAACTTGACTGTCCCCATCGCCTTGGCCGACGTGCTTATTTTTGTCATAGTTGTAACGAATTTTATATTCATCTAACGAACGAATCGGAATCTTAATGACATCGCGACCGTTGGACATAATGATGCTTTCTTCTGTAATTAAGTCACCGAGATTATTTTTAATTGCCTCTTTCACTTTTTCTTCGTGCCGTTTTTGATCATCGTGGCCTTTTCGATGGAGGGACCAATCTTCCTTTGACACAATGAAGTTTCTACTCATTTTTTCCCCTCCTACATATGAAATAATCATGCACAAATTCTTTTTCCTCGCATACACTATGTTGGCTAATAAAAAATCATAAATGAATGGCTAGTTACTTTATCCTATGCGACGACCGAAAAAAATTGACAAATGATTGCGAAAATTGTTCAAATCCCTTTCTGAAGGACAAGCCTGTTTTATACGATGATAAAACAAAGCATGCCAAGTGCGGCATGCTTTATCGGTTTAACAAGCTTCCGACGTAACGAAGCAATTCATTTGCTGAAGTGGAGTTATAACCATACTCATCAATTAACCGCGCAACAACTTCATTAATTTTCTTGAGTTGTTGTTCATCAGGTGTTTTTGTAGACGTCGTAATTTTGACAATATCTTTTAAGTCTGCAAACAACTTTTTCTGGATCGCTTCACGCAACCGTTCGTGCGAATTGTAATCGAATCGTTGACCTTTGCGGGCATATGCTGAGATACGAATTAAAATTTCTTCACGAAATGCTTTTTTCGCATTCTCCGAAATGCCAATTTGCTCTTCAATCGAACGCATCAGCTTTTCATCTGGATTCATTTCTTCTCCTGTGAGCGGGTCCCGAATTTTCGCTCTGTTACAATACGCTTCTACATTATCTAAATAGTTATCCATTAACGTTTTTGCTGATTCTTCATACGAATAGACGAACGCTTTTTGTACTTCACGTTTTGCAATTTCATCGTATTCTTTTCTTGCAATCGAAATGAAATTTAAATAACGTTCCCGATCTTCTTTTGAAATAGACGGATGATGCTCTAGCCCTTCTTTTAATGCTCGCAATACATCTAATGCATTAATGGACGGCACTTCTTTTCGAATGATACAAGACGAAATACGATTAATAACATAACGTGGATCAATACCACTCATTCCTTCATCTGGATATTCTTTTTTCAGCTCTTCGACATCCACTTCATTAAATCCTTCAACTAACTCACCGTCATACAAGCGCATTTTTTTCACAAGGTCGATATCACCGCGCTTCGGCTCTTTCAATCGCGTTAAAATGGTAAACATCGCTGCTACCCGCAGCGTATGCGGTGCAATATGCACATCTTCTACGTCACTTTCGCGAATCATTTTTTCATAAATACGCTCTTCTTCTGACACTTTTAAGTTATATGGAATCGGCATGACGATAATTCGCGAATGAAGCGCCTCATTTTTCTTATTAGCAATAAACGAACGATACTCTGTTTCATTCGTATGAGCAACAATGAGCTCATCAGTGATAGTATGATATCTACTAAAATATGAAAATATGTATCTATTTCACTGAGAAACAAAAAAGACTAGCCGTTGTTGGCCAGTCTTTTCTGTTTCATCAACAGAACTCTTGCAATTAAAGAATGGATATCCTCGTCCGTCTTTGAAACTTCTCTCTGGGATTGAAATACTTTGATTGCTCCATACTTCCCTTCGATCTCTTTGATTTGTTGGGAAGGTTGAGTAACTGTTTCCATTCCCTTCACCCCTGCACGATGCCGTTTATACATCGTATGCAGGTGAAGAGTCCGATTTTCGTGTAATATTCTTTCTTTAACGTACATATATACATACCCCCTGTGCTAGCAGGAGTGGTATGTATTTTAAACAGTACTGTAAATATGTAGTTTTAATTGTGTTTTTAGCGTTATTGTTTACATGTGGAGTTTAAACCGTAGTTTGAATCGTTCTGTAAATACTTATTAACCAATTGTGTTGTAAAGGCAACCACTTGCTAAGATTTTATTCAATATATAACTGATTATATAAATTTATCCATAATTGTACAAGTGCCAATAATTAAAAAACTTTTAGGGTTTTCACTATAAATTGTGATTGATTTTCTTGGAAAAATGTGTTGAAGTTCCACCTAAATCATAATAAATCGCAACACGTACTTACATAACTTTAATGTTTGTCAAGTACACATTATGATGAAACTTTCTTTAATTTAATGAGTTAATCTCGTCATCATCTGCAAAAGGAGAGAACACAATTAAAGCAGTTTAGTGTCCTCCTCTTTCATATAAAAATTCCTTAAATGGGTGGTTTTTATTTCCCTTTTTATTTTTTGCTTTTATTTGTTCCAAAATTTCTTCATAAGAAATAATTTTACTTAAACTAACCAAATCAGTACCGGTTAAATATACAATTTCCTCTATCGAATAACCATTATAGAACAAGCGTTTTATAAGATTTGTCCTTATAAAAGAGGGAGATAACACACTAAACTCCTTGTTTATTTTTCTCAGTACATCAAAGATACTATTAATAGTGCCTTCCGTGATAACTTTATATTGTTTATTGTACTTCGTATTAAATAAATAACCATTTCTTATGTTCCTCTGTTTATTCTCTATTATGAGTTCGTTAATTGTTTTTTCCAGTACAGGAGGAAGCACAAGTTCTCTATTATCAAGTATTAATTTATTATTTCTAATATTACTAGTATTAAGTTTGATAAGAGTAGAACGTTCTAAACCAGTTTGAGTCAAGACTTTGTGGGAGATTTTTTTCTCGACCGATTTTTTTGGTTATATATGGTTTTATAAAATCGTTATATGTAAGCGCTTTTACTTACTCTCATCCTGTAGGTATGTGCGTTTTCTCTCGTTTTAAAAACCTTTCAATGCTTGCAATGCCTCGTAAATCGGTGTCCCTGAAGATTGGCGAAGGTATGGGATGTTATCTCGTACCACTTCTGTCATTTGCGTTTGCACGCGCTTCAGTGCCTTTTTCACGATCGTTTCTCGTTTCGTTTCTTCTCGTTCTTCCACGCCATACATCACTCCATCGCGTGTCCGAATGAGTAACGTATCTTTTATCGCGACGATCGCTCGCAACATCGCTTCAATCCCTGCATCCCTCCAACTTCGACCGTTTTTACTTCGTTTCGCAAACACATGCATCGTTCCTTCCGCACTCCCCATCGCCCTCATGTTTGTCGTGTCAATCCCTTTTTCCTTCAACCATACGCGATAGTCACGTAAACATCCTGGTATCTCCTCGATTCGACGAACAAGCGCCTCGAGTTGCTTTTCCTTCTCCTCATGTTCTAACGTACCGATGGCACTTGTGAGTTCTCGTAACACACCTTCTTCATCCCATGATGCTAACTTCTTTCGAATCACCCGATATCTCGCATGACCTCGGAACAATTGACGAATCTCTCTTGCCACATGGAACCGATCAAGCTGAAAGTACCCCCTGTCCCCGAAATATTCTCGACACGCTGTAATCCATGGGGCTCCATCTCCATTGATGACCACCCAATCCTCAAACGGATCATAGCTGTATTCCTTCATCAGAAAATTCTCTACAGCTTCCCAAATCGGTTCATTCGTTTGATGAACCATATACCGTCGATTCACTAAGGATACGCGTTTCCCGTTTTTCTCCCATCCTTGGTGAATCGTGATGATCTTTTCTTCTTTTCCTTTGATGCGGCTTCGTTGACGTTTCACGTACAACCCGTCTGCTTCGATAAAAAACACGCGCCCTTTTTTCTCCATCGCACGGTGCCCTTCCACCTCTGCCTCGATGATGGACTGGCGAATCGTTTCGTGACTCATACATGCATACCCCACCAGCTTTTCAAGCGACTGCGCAGCCTGTCGATACGAAGAACCCGTCACGGCGAGATGAATCGCTGTCTCCTCTAATAGCGGACTCACTCCATGCGCCCCATCGAACTGGAGAAAGACATCGAGTAAAGACGTATACACCTTTTTTTCACGGTCAAAGTAGTAGTTTCGCTTCACTTCCACCTCTCCAAATAGCGTTTGGAGTCGGATCGTCCGCTTATCTTTGAGCGCATATCGTTTCTTGTCCCTCTGTTCTGCCAATGTGCGGTCGATCTCCTCCAACACCTGTTGAAGGAGATGACCATATTGTTTTTGCATATGTCTAAATAAAGACTGTTCGATCTCTTTTAATGTCAAGCCGTTTGTGATATAATCCTGCATGGGCTCCACTCCTTTCTTTGGTTGTATTTTTTTTTCACACTTACTACCTTACCAGGAGGAGAGCCCGTTTTTCATCTATTTTGCTTACATATCTGACAGGTTCCTTATTATACCAAATCAGGAACCTGTCTTTTTTTCTCCCACAAACATTTTACTCATACTCTAAATAAAGACTGTTCGATCTCTTTTAATGTCAAGCCGTTTGTGATATAATCCTGCATGGGCTCCACTCCTTTCTTTGGTTGTATTTTTTTTTCACACTTACTACCTTACCAGGAGGAGAGCCCGTTTTTCATCTATTTTGCTTACATATCTGACAGGTTCCTTATTATACCAAATCAGGAACCTGTCTTTTTTTCTCCCACAAACATTTTACTCATACTCTAAACCAAATGCCAAACAAAGCAAGAATATTGTTTTATTTCTTATTGCATCTTTTTGATTACTGTAAAAGTCGAGAATCAAACTAATGTTTTCGTTATTTAAAACATGATTAACTTCTTGCTTCTCTTCTTCTATATCAAAGTTTTGAATTAGTTTCTTTTTTTCTTCCTCAAAATGATGAGAACTAATTTTATTATATTTCTTCATTGTTTGATAAAACGATCTTATGTGAGAGTACTTATTTTCAAAAGTATCTACAGAATTTATTCTTTTACCTTTTTTTGTTTCATTTTTAAACGTTTTTTCATAACTCAGAAACTCTTCAAATTCATCAACACGTATCTGCTCCAAACTTCTATACTTACCTTGCTGTTTAACATAATATTTAAAAAAGTTATAAAGAGTCCCTTTATAAACATTCCAACTACTACCACCGTTAGGGTATTTTAATGCTTTATATTGTGCAATATCACGAAAGTAGTTTGACACTTTCGTATCAAAAATACTTTCTTTAGAAAAATATTTTATGTTCTCAAGTTGTGTTTTGTTAAAGATATCGATATTGAAAACCACTTTATCTAGATAAACCGAACGATTTGGATTTGGAAGTGAAGTAATATTATTATTAAATAAAATGTAGTTTCTTCCATTTGTTAATATTCCCCACTCTAATCCTCTATCGAACAAATAAGAAGCCAATTGTGCTTGTTCTTTTATATCTAATTTATTGTATGGAGATTTTACCTCGACATATAGAAAAGTGTAATCATTAATTTTTATTGCGATATCTGCTCTTCCGTTTCTGTGATACAATTGATGCTCATAGTAAAAATCAAAAGCGTTATACCCCAGCATTTCTAAAAAACGTGTTACGACGTGATTTTTAATATTTTCTTCATTCGTATTTTTAAACTTTTCGTATAATTGTTTGATAAAATCGATATCATGCGTTTCAATAATCACTATTTTCACCCCTGTATTATTTCCATCCTTACGCCTATTGGGTGATACATCCAATTACAATTAAATTTTTTGCAATGCTATTCGCCTTTGGCTAGTATCCCAAACTGACTCGGAAACACCACGAGTCATTTACTCCATTATGTACACCCAACAGGATGTAATAACCTATTCATAAGTCATTTTGGCAGAAAAAAGGTGAATCCCTTGATTCTAAAAATCGAGACAAAGTTGAGAAATGCGACCTCCCCTTATAATTTCTTACATCGAAAAATATTGCGCTCTGTCAATTTGTCTATACAGGAAACTTAGCAAAGATAAAATATCAAGAGCATCTTCCCGTGAAACTTTCCATTCTAATGCTGGCTCGTGACTCTTTGGATTTCTTACTGCTCTCATTACCCCCATACATAAAAGCATTATCCCTTCCTGTTCATTTCTATCAGTTGTGCTCATTTGTTTATTTAATTTTAAAGTTCCGTTCATTGAAAGTGCAGCAGACATTAACTCAGAACCGAATTTTTCAATTTTAGATTTCTCCCTAACGTACTTATCAAAGGCTTTGCAACACTCAAATACTGCATGAAAATACCTTTTCTCTAAGAATAATTCTTCTCCATGTTTTCTGATTTCATAATGAAAATTTCTTGCATAAAACATTCTCTTTTCTTCGGAATCATGAACATGCGTAGATATTTCTGTTCTTTTTACCTTACCGTCACGTAAATCGACTTTTAACCCATAAAATCTTAAAATTTCGTTTACTACAGTAACAATCTCCTCGAATTTCTCCAATTCACCTATAAATTCTTGTGGGTTGCATAGCGTTTCAATAATTTTTAAGACGTTATAAGGTCCATAATATTCGTTTTGTATCTCTTGCAACACATTATAAACAAATCTCCATTTTGTTGAACCATCATGAAAAAACTGTCTAAAACCTGCTTTATGAAAAAAATTTGTAATTTCTGTTCCGGTATATCTATCGGCTATAATTTTAGAAAGTTTCTCTAATGCTACTAACTGAAAAGGCTGGATTGTCTTTTCTTTCTTCATTACCATAATTTCCTCTCCTAAATATTTCTTCGTTTAATCCGTTATAAGAAACAACTCCCCAAACCGGATCTTGTTTTTCGGTAACAAAATAGCCATTCAATTCAACGACTCGCCCTTTTGCCCAAGGCGATTTTTCTATATCTATCCAAGACAATGTTGAATTCGCCTCATATTCGACTTCATGGATAAATGCTAAATAATAGAGAGCATTTATTTTATATTCTTCAATACTTTTTCGTATTTTTTCGATGTCACTTAGAAATGGTTTATCTGATAAATCATATTTATATTTCATTTCAATGGCTGCAATGATTTCGGCAACATCGTTTTTCAAGTGGCCATTTTGCCCCGGATTTTCATTCAGTTTTACAACAACTAAGTCTGCTCGTAATCCCATATAATAAAATTCCGTATAGATCCTTAAATGATTATCCAATAAATAATGGTCGCCTAATCGTCTTCTCAAGTGATAATAAAAAGCATTTTTCAATGAATCCTCTTTCAATAAACTATGCCGCAAATAATCTTCTTTGATGTCTTCCAACCAAACCCTTTTTATAGCACTATCCACTTCTTTATAAATTTTTTCGCTAAACATTGTCTCACCCGAATCATCAAAAATTTTAGTGGGAGTTTCCCAAATCAAAGAGGCTGTTTTCTTCTTACATCATCACATTTTTTCGTAGAACATCTCATATATAGATATTTAACCGTATATTGCTTCGTGCTTATAAAAAGTTGGATAAAATATCTACATGAACAAAATGTGACATCGTATCCACTTTTTGTTTCATCCAAAGGCTAAGTTGAATAAAGAAATTCTACCTTTAGCCTCTTTATAGGGGATTACTTCTTTACAAATAAAGATTCAACATATTCAGACAAAAACCTCAAATTCTAGAATATGTTTTAAACTCTTTGGTAAATATTAAAAAGACACCAGTTTAAATTGAACCGATGTCTTTAACTAAATCCTACAACTAACAATAACTATTCCTATAACTAATTAGTTAATGGAAAAACCGCGTAAAATCAATATTCGGGCAATTTTTATAACTAATTTTATTAACTAAACCTATAACTAATTTAAAACTAAGTTTAACTAATTAGTTAATACCCATTTTGGATAGCGGGCAGAACCTTGATTTACAATAGTTTTATCCTTCTTGGACATTTCTTGAAGCAGGTTTCCGATGTACCTCTTTTTTTGCTTTTCATTGAGAGCATCAGATAGTTTATCTAGCAACAAATCATCAATATCTTTCCTACTTGCCACTTTATACTGACGCAAAAATGAGATAATCAGTTGCTTATAATGCTCTTTATCAAAGGCCCTGTTTTTAATATAGGTGGTTTTATCTCCTGTAATTTCAGCGATTTTAGCGGAAACATATAGGTTTGGATATCTGCCTTCCACTAATTTTAATGCCCTTAATTTTTTTGCTTCTTCTTGTGTGATGCGTTGCTTTTTTTGCACCTTATCTAACGCAATCACTACACTCAAATCGAGATCTGTATGGCTGATAAGCATACGAGTATAGTTATAATCCAATATTTTGCCGTAAATGGTCACTTTTACTTTATTCGGTTCACTTAAATCATAATCCGGCATTGGAAAGAATCTTTTTCGTTGCTCTAAAAACATTTTCTTAATTCCCGAACCAATTGTATCAATCATATTCAGATTGACCATTGCTTCGGCTAAAAAGCGATTTCGATAATATTCTTGAGGTGCATCACGTTCAATCACATTCTCAATCGTTTCAGGAATAAATTCACCAAGATTTGTAAAAATTAATTCCTCTGGTTTTTCAACAACATTAATTCGTCCTTGAAGAGTGTAATCTTGATGAGCAATACAGTTATGCAATGCTTCACGAATGACGTAAGGATCATACTGATTCACTTCAATTGGGAACAAACTTTGGTCCGGCATATAGCGATATTTTAAATTGCGGATTTTTGCAAAAAGTTCATTTGTGTTTAAAATAAATGGCGGTCCAAAATGCTCATAATCCCTCTCAATATTATGTTCGTCTTTCAAAATCCATGTCATTTTTGCAACAGCCGGCGCCAAAAAGTGTTCGGATTCAGGTTTACCAAGCAATATAATGGCTGCTCTCGTAATTTGTCCGTTAATCGTTACCCTTGCTTTATTCAGAAACGTTATATCATCCCATTTATCGACATCTTCGGCTAAACGTGGATTTTTCTTTTTATACTCTTCTCTTGCCTTCTCAATGGCCGTTTTATCTAAGTCATCAATCGTAGCACCGGGACAAATCACGGCCGACCAATCTTCTTTCATACGTTGGTTGCGAATACTTTCGATTTCTTGTATGCTGAGTGGAACCTTCGACTCACCATTTCGGCCAAAATAATGACCTTTCCAAGATGTTGGCATTCCCTTCAGCGCAGCAGGAATTTGAAACATAATCACCCTGCCCTCTGGATAAAAAAGTTCATAAATCTCAACAAACGACAGCCCACCGTTTGTATGCCTCGATATCTCATGTTTAAGGCTATCTAAATCGGCTCTATTTTCTCTGTATTGTGTTCCAACAATTTCTTTATTTTTATCTTTTACTCCAAAAATAAGCCACCCATAAGGCTGATTTTTTAAGTTAGCCTCATTGCTTAACGCTGAAAAGTATTCACCTAAATCATCAAAACCAAAATTATTTTTGGCTTCTTTAAACTCTACCCATTCATTTTCGGAGGGGAGGCTTCTAAATTTATCCAATAATTTTTTTAGTTCTATTTCATTCAATATCGTCACCCCCGCAAATACGATTATAGCAGTAGAATTTACTTTATGTATAACATATCGCAATTTTGCCTTATTTACTATATATATTATACATTCAACACATATCCTATTTTGTCCTTTTTGCAAAAGACAACGTCTATAAAAAATTAAAAACAGAGTGATTGCCCCATTTTCAATCTTCCATTATATAAATAGCCTCTTCTTGATTTATTTCTTCGCTTCCCATTGTTAAAAATTCCATTAACTACTTTCATCATTAATAAAATACTGTAGATGAGCAATTTTCATAACAATAATTACCATGTAAAAAGAAACAAACAGGGTAACCCTTATGCCACATGGAGCTGTTTTTTCACGGTATCAATGGGAATATTTTGTTTCGCTGCACAGTAAATGAACTCCACGAGGCTATGTCCTTTTCTCTTGCGCAAGAGATCGAGCCCATCAGAAAAATCGCTGTTCGACTCGAATAGGCTGTACACGTAAGCAAGCTGCACCAAGATCCAGTAGCGTTTCACCGCTCGAACCTGACGAACACGGTACCCATCGAGCTTCAGCTGGTCTTTCGCTTGTCGAAAAAAGCATTCGATCGACCAGCGTTGGGCATAGTGGCGCAAGATGTCTTCATCGCTTAGCTCCCGGTCGGTGCTCAAGACGCAGTGAAGATGTTCCGATGTCATCGGCTGATTGGCTTTCCAAGCGAGCAGCACCACCGCATGGTCGAGACCGTTGAGCGCTCCTTCGTAACGATAGACGCGATAATGCTCTTCTCCCACCGTGACGAGGTGAGTGTCATTCGGTTCGATGGAGCGGGCCAACTGCTTCGCTTGGACGGCAACGCCGTTCGGATAGAGAATCCGGTTCGTCTTGAGCATCGCGATGACGTGGAATCCTTTTTTCAGACAAGCTTCCACGAGCGCTTTCGATGGATACCACGAATCCATCAGCACATAAACGGGACGGCGTACATCCAACGAAGAAAGCATCTCGATTGCGAGTTCCCCTTTGCTTTTTCCCGCCGTCTTGTCGTAGAGGCGGAAGGCAAAGGGAAACGCCTGGGTTGCAGTATGAACCATGAACCAAACAAGAGAATGGCCCCAAATCGATTTTTTCTCTGAGTGAGAGTAGTGCCAATCACATCCCTGAATCGCGTGTGTTGCCCGTGACGAAGGCTTGGTTTTTTGGCAAATCGTATCATCGATCGAAACAAACAAGGGTTGATTCTCCTGTTTGGCGATGCGTTCGACACGACGAAGGATCCACTGCTGGAGTTTATGAAGCAGCGCCTCTTCCTCCCATGGGCTTTTCGTGAAAAAATGGCTGAGTGTCGTGCGGTGGTTCGGATGAAAGCTCCCATGATGAAGATCGGTCAATGTTCCCGAAAATCCCTTCGTGATCATCGCATCCACGATATGAACGAGATGCTTCATAACGGGTTTTGAAAAATAAAGGGCCAACCCCAACATCGTGAAAAACTTGTGAATTCCTTGATGATGTGCTAATCTATTCATGAGACATGAACCTCCTTGTGAATGGTTTGGTAGCACATCTATTCTAATCAAGGAATCGGGTTCATGTCTCCTTTTTTGTTTCGATGTAAATTTATGTTAGTGATTTTGCTCATCTACAGTAAAATAATCATTACAACAATTAAAATGATTGTGAATAATTATAACCTGAATCCGTGATGGTTGGAAATCAACTTTGATTTTGGTGTTAGTTCTATGGATATATGATCCATACATCCCTTTTTTTGATGATTCCCTGCACCACTTTCATGTTTGAAAACGAGATAAATCCTCTTTTATGGAGATACAAACCAAAAAAGAGACAAAAAAAGTACAGGGGGGAGTGATGGATATGAGTACCCGAACATCTGTTTGTTATCTTGCCTCTTTCCATTTTTGATACACATTCAGTAGGAGTATACTGTACCCACTCCTTCGCGTCAGTTTCATCCAGATCTGTCGTGATCGGCGGACGAGTCGACCTGCCATCGTGATCACCGTCTGAATGATCGTCTTGATGCGGCGGCGTTTCACTTTATGATGTAATGGATGTCTCGGATCGCTTAATAGATCTTGTCCAATCAGGCGAAGAAGGTTGTACACGAATGCTCCCATGACTAACACGAGCGCATTCGTTTTCATCTTCCCTGATGGAAGTCGCTCTAAATCTAAGTCGCTTTTCAGTTCGCTATGAAACTGTTCGCATGTCGCATGATCGTGATACAATGCGAGCACATCACTCATTCGAACATGCTCGTATCCTTCGAGGCGCACCCAGTAGCTTTCGACTTCGTAATCAGGAACGAGCATCAGCTGTCCATTTCGTTCCATCGTTCGTTCCGTCACTTGGGTGACTTGAACGTACGTATACGTGTGTCCATCGATTGCTGCTGTCTGTGGAAGGCATAACTCATACGTTTGTACTCCTTCTGTTTGTCCATCATCGACGCGTCTGCCCTTTTGCGAAGCGATCTGGAACCAAAGCGCTTTCGATTCTCGGCGTAAGTTTCGCTTGATGACAAAGTCCACGTCTTCCTTTAGACATACGTGCACATTCGCTTCCGCATCGTTCCCTGCATCCATGCGGACAAGCAGACGAGACGAGGTCAGCGGACGAGCTCGACGGATGGCGGTAGTTAAAAACGAAGGCATGTTGTCTTGTACATGTTGTTTCCCTGGACGCAGCTCGGCATGAACGATATACCCTTCCTTCCCTGCGTACGCAAACAACGGCGTAAAACCGTCAAATCCTTTATACGTTCGACTCACTCCTTCTTTTTTCGTATCGGAGTTATCAAATGGGGAAGCATCTATATCAAGGGGAAGCCATGTCGTTTTCCCTTTCGTCCAACAAGCGGACAAGGTAGCGTGTTGTCGAACCAACAGACGCATCGATTCCTCCCAAATGATGGTTTCGGTCATCGGGAGACAAGCGAGCTGATCGAGACGCTGTCGCAACGTTGGGGAGGAAGGTACGTGCCGAATGCCCATTGATGTCGAAAAGATATCGTCCTGACGATACGCTTCGATATGATCAAAATCCGTTTTTCCTGTGGCAAGCAAGCCGATCATCGAGCGAATGACGTCGCTATGGGAAATGTGCACATCTCGACGAACCGTTGGGAGCCGAAGTGCGTTTACTCGTTTATCCAGCTTCGTTTGGTGCAGTAAGTAGCCCACGAGAGCAAGCCCAGCACTTGGAGTAATCGCTTCATCTGTCAATACAAACCGAATCGGGAAATCTTTCATCACATTCACCTACTTGATGAAGAGTCGTCAACGTCGTTTTCCCTTATCGTATCAACGGTTTGCGACCATTGTAAAGATGTTTTGTCACGGATTCAGGTATAAATAATTGTGGATAATCGGTACCGTCAAGAATTTTGTGTAATGTAAAATAGATAGGGTATCTCTGAAATAGATTTAGAATAGAGGGGAGACTGGTTTCCTCCACACAAGAGACTGAATATTCAGTCTCTTGTGTGGAAAGGGAGAATCCCCTTATTTTGTTTATTTACAATATTTGGTTAACAATAACGTTCTTCAAACATTCGTTGAAGGGCTTCATGCGCTTCGGCAAATCCTCGCAACTTTCGCCCTGCCCATTTCTCATTAAAATCTTGAATGGTCAAATACACGATTTTTTCAGCGGCTTCTAAACTATTCAAACTGTTCATCGGTTTTAGGCGTTTCCGAATTTCCTTGATCGTTCGTTCGATGGCATTGGTCGTATAAATCACACTTCGAATACTGCTTGGATAATCCATAAATGTAAGGAGGACATCCAACTCATTGGCCCAAGATTGAACTTCTCTCGGATACTTGCTGGACCATTTCGACTCAAACTGTTGAAACATTTGTAACGCCATCTCCTTATTCGGCGCGCGATAAATCAGTTTGAGATCCTCTGCCACTTCAAATTGATCTTTTTTCCGAACACGGCTGAGGGTGTTACGGACTTTGTGAACGACACAACGCTGCACATCGGCTTTCGGATAAACCGCCTTAAAGGCTTCCTCCAACCCCGGTAGTCCATCGAATACGCCCAGAAGCACTTCCTTGACGCCTCTTTGATAGAGGTGTTGAAGGATTTCCTGCCATACATAGGCGCTTTCTTGTCCTCCCACAAAGAAATCAAGAATTTCGCGATATCCTTCTTCGTTCACCCCTAACACCACATAAATGACTTCTTTCTCCACGGTTTCGCGACGAAGTTTTACGTATAAACCATCCAAATATAAAACCGAATAACGCTGATGTAGAGGACGATTGTGCCATTTCTCGATGTCTTCCTTCACTACATCGGTAATACGACTGATTGTCGTTGGAGAATAGGCATTTCCTAAAATTCGTTCGATAAACTTGCCAATTTCCCTCGTACTCATGCCACTTTGATACATTTTGATGACGGCTTCCTCGAGCCAACCAGTATGACGTTGGTAAGGGGCAAACAGCTGCGTTTGAAATTCCCCATTTCGATCCCTTGGGACCAAAAGGCCTTCAATTCGGCCATATTGCGTATCTAGATTTCGTTGATAGTAGCCGTTTCTCATATTGGATGTGTCCGCCTGTTCGATTTCGAGGAAATGTTTGATTTCTTCCCGCATAATCAGCTCTAATTTTTCCTTCACAAACTGACGAATGACACTTTCCAGTTGATTTGCCCAGTCTACATTCGGTATACTTTTAGACATAGGTAGGGTACTCCTTTCTCTAAGATTTTTGGTTCAAATCAGAGAATACCCTACCTTTTTTCTTTTTGCCTAGCAAAATGCTTTACACAAAATTTTATACATCATCCAAAATAGAACAATTGCTCAAAATATTATTCATACATTAGCAGATGTTAGTAATATCTATATCACTAAGGATACATTTTCATTAATTAGGGAAGATCGACTTCTAGGAGAATATTCTAAACTCTTGCGACTCGCTAAAATGTTTTTGGAGGGTCACTCATTTGATATTTCCGACTCTCATTATAAAGATAATTTTATTTTTAACATAGATATGAATATCGTATTCCAAGAGTATATTTATGAATTAATTAAGGAATTTTCAACTGATATATTTGAACAGGTAAGTGTTTTTTCTCAATATGGTAAATCACATTTAATATACGATAAAAATGATAAAGGGTCTTTTCTTCTAAAACCAGACATAGCATTGGTAAGTAACAAGCGTGTAATCATTCTCATTGATACTAAATACAAAATTCTCCGTAAAGAACAAAGAAGAAGTGGTGTCAGTGACCAAGATGTATATCAAATGTTTGGTTATTACCATAAATATGGGAAACCGAAAATTTATCTCTTGTATCCTAAATATACTGACGACATAAGCATTGCTTACAAATTCGAAAATCAAGAAATGGAAAAACTCTTTATTAATACTATTGATTTGTCTAAAGAGTTATATCTTCCAGAAGGAGAACTTGCTGTTTTAAATCAATTAAAAGAGATTTTTTCATCAGATTCCTAAAGAAGAAAAAAAGTGACTTGCTCTTTATTTATTATTCTTGGTAGTTATAAATGTTCTTACACAATTTTGATGAATAAAAAGTATTGAACAAGGTAAATCAGACATTCATTAACTAAAATTCAACATTTGCAACCAAAAACCTTCAAAAAATCAATTCCAAATAAAAAAGAGACCACCATTAACAAGTGGTCTCTTCATTCTTTACACAACCTATTCACTTTAAAGTCCAAACTGCTCGCAAATGTTGTTTAAGTTTCTCGCAAGAATCTTATTTCTGCTAATTGCCTTTTTGTATTTTGTTTTAAGGCGGTGCCATTGAGCATTTGTTCTTTTGGAATAAACGGTAAAAGCATCAATTTTATTACCGTTGTTTTCTATTTCAAAAATGCAATATTTAGAGTTAAACTTATCAATCTCTACCACAATGAAATGGAATCCGTAACTATTCAGCCACATCATAAAGTGAGCTGAATATTTTCTTCTTTCCTTGTCTATGATGTGAATATTGATAGACAAGGAGGTGAATCGCATGTTGACGGTACAACAAGCTGTATTTACAGTTGAAAGCTTAATCAGCAAAGTTCAACAACAAAAACAGCTCATTCATCAACTCGTTCAAGAAAATGAACATTTGCGTCACGAAATCAAACAGCTGCGCAAAGAAAATGAACAACTGAAGTATCGCGTTCAAGAGCTGGAAGCACGCACGAAAAAAAACAGCTCCAATAGCCATTTGCCCCCATCTTCTGACCGTTTTGCCAACACACGTTCTTCTCGTCAACCATCTGGCAACAAGCCAGGCGGACAAGAAGGACATCAAGGAACGACGCTCCGTCAAGTGGAACATCCACATCATCGTGTCGTCCACCGTGTGCATACGTGTCAAGGATGTGGGGTTTCTTTGCGTGACGTCAAACCGTTCAAAGTCGATATCCGTCAAGTGTTTGATGTCCCTCCTGTGGCGATCGAGGTGACACAACATGAACGTGAAGTGAAATCGTGTCCGCATTGTCGATGCGTGCAACAAGCCGAATTCCCATCCCATGTCACGAATCATGTGCAATACGGTCCACGCCTTACTGCGCTCGTTGTTTATTTACATCATATCCAATTGATCCCGTACAAGCGTTTAAGTGATACAATCGAAGCGTTATATCAACACTCGATTAGTACAGGAACCCTTGCCAATATGGTGAAACGAGGACGCGAAGCGCTGGAATCAAATATGGACATCATCGAAGACGCCTTACTTGAATCCAACATCCTGCATGTCGATGAAACGAGTTTGCGCATCAATGGGAAACTCGCATGGGTGCATGTCGCGTGTACATCGAGATATACATACTTGGCTTCTCACGCTTCTCGTGGAAAGAAAGCAACGGATGAGATCGGGATTCTTCCACAATACAAAGGGACGATGATGCACGATGGGTTCGGTACGTATCCGAAATACACACATGCCACCCATGCCCTTTGTCATGCCCACCATTTGCGTGAGTTAAAAGGATTCATCGAACAAGGGCATACGTGGGCGATGCGCATGACCACGTTTCTGTTAGCCGCCAAGCAAGCCGTCGAAGCCCATCACGGTGCACTTTCCGAAGAAGAAGCGAGACGGTGGGAACGAGTGTATGATCGCATCCTAGAAAGAGCACAACATCGATTGGAAACGATGACACCTCTTCCGAAAAAAGCACTCGCTTTTGTTCGACGGCTTCAGAAACGAAAGGAAGAAGCGTTGCGTTTCTTACGTGAAGTACATGTTCCCTTTGACAACAACCAAGCCGAACGCGATCTTCGCATGGTTAAAGTCAAAGAGAACATTTCGGGTACGTTTCGCGAAGAAACATTCGCGCAGTCGTTTTGCATCGCAAGAAGCATCGTTTCCACACTGACGAAACACGAAAAAAACGTGTGGGATTCGTTATGTCTTCTGTTGACGGGTGACACGCTCGATCGTGTTCTTTCTACCACTTAGGGCATTTTCTATTACGGGGATGTCCTATTTGTGTTGCGCTTCTTTACATACTACTATCGGGATGAATAGTTACTGGAATCCCTTTTGTATGAACAAATCAATGATGTCTCTGTTAAATATTTCAATATCATGTACAACAATTGTATCAATTTGATCTTTCTTAAGTTTTTCGATAAAATACTCTGCGCATTTTGGGTTATCTTTATATGAAAGATACCCGCCTACAGTTAATCCTGTAGTTTCAATTAATAAAGAAATCACCACTCGGGATTCTAAGTATAAATCAATGCTGTTGTCGTAAGATGGAGCAAGATGTACGAGATAACCTACTTTTTTTCCGTTCTTATCAAATTGACTTTTTTGCATAAAAAACTCCTCCTTTTTAAACACAAAAATTATAAAAATACATAATACCCCCATATAAACAGGCACAGATATCCTTATATGTGCACATATTCAACTATTAAATGCGGTGTATTATATATTTTTTCTTCTCCGTGTATTAAAAAGAAGGAGATATCGTATAAATATAAACGTTAAAATTCCCGTATATTAAACAACAAACCATTTATTATATATAAAAATATACCAATATATAACAATATACTAAAATTAGATTGCTTTTATGATACTACATCATAAACTTCTTGTAAAGGTCCAATATTCAATTTTTATCTTCTTCTACTATTACCAATCATTTTGCCTTACTCTCCTGTCCATCAATATTGCAAACAAATAAGACGGAGCCTGCAAGTGCTGTACAGGTACAGTATTTTCTAACGGTACATATTTTAGTGCTTCTTTAAAAGTATTTTTTGATATTGAGCGATTAGTTCTGCTTAACTCAATAGAATTTCCCTTAACTTTGTACGTAAACTCTCCTCCACGAATTTGCTTGAAAACTTGACCTTCACATTCCTTTATTCTTTCCCATACGATTTCAATCATCCTATCCCCTCCCCCTTGTAACAAAAATTCTAAAAATATATTGAGTTCATATATTAATTATACCAAACACCTAATCTTAGGTTATTTTATACAAAAATCCCAATTCCCATTTTCTTGTGTGTTTATAGCAATAACTATTGTGTTTTTGTATGTGCTACATATGTATATTTAGTAGTATAATAGTCGTTAAACACATACCAAAACAGGGGGAATGGGTATATGGATAGTAAGTTACCATCCAGCGTTAAGTATATATACGCTTATATCCGTCGTTCTCGACAAGACTTGGAACGGGAAAAAAAGACAGATCAGGATACACTAGCAGAACAGCGCGCGTTATTGGAAAGAATCTTAAACGAACGATACCAGCATTACGACTGGGATTTATACGAAGAAGTAGGGAGCGGTGCAGATGCTATTGAGGAACGGCCTGTTTTTCGACATATTATTGAAGAGTTGCAAAAAGTAAAACCACGCACAGTTGCTATAATGGTCAAAGATATAAGCCGTCTGGGGCGTGGTTCATATGAGCAGATGGGGTTTCTAGAAAAAATCATATTAGAAAAATGCATTTACATTATAACTCCATTCCAAACATTTGATCCTCTTGATGATAACGATATGGAATACATTAAATTCCATATGTTCTTCGCCAATATGGAATATAGCAAAATAACGCGACGAATGCGGGAAGCGCGCTATACATATGCGGTACAAGGCAGATGGATGACGGGTGGTGGCGGGATTCCGTATGGATATAAGTTTAATAGTTTTACCCAGAGATTAGAACCTGATGAAGAAACCGCATGGGTAGTGCGAAAGATTTTTGATTACTATGTAAATCATCGTATTGGTTACAATGCTATTAGTACAAAACTTAGGGAAGAAGGAATTCCTTCTCCAATAGGAAAAACATATTGGAAGCCCATGGTTATTAGACGAATATTGAGAAACCCCGTTTATATTGGCACCGTACAATTTAGAACCACACGACTTAGAAATAAGAAAAAAATAAAACTGGAGGAAAAAGACTGGATAGTAGCAGAAAATGCCCATCCTCCATTGATTGACAAACAAACTTTTGAAAAAGCGGCTGAAATCATGGAAGAAAATAAAAACAGTCCTAAGGTCAGATTAGATTTTGAGCCTCAACCACTAGCAGGACTTATCGTTTGTTCAAGTTGCGGAAATAAAATGCAAAGGCAGTACTCTAGACAATACTATACGAAAAAAGACGGTACACAGTCTGTATATGACAAAGAATTTCTAAATTGTTTGGCTTGCAGGGTTTATATGAAGTATAGAACTGTAGAACAAGAAATTCTCCGCATCCTGCAAGAAGATTTCATTAATGTCGATACTGAAATATTAAGACAAAGGCTTGAAGAAATGATTGACTTAGATAAAATGAAACAGAAAAATTCTGTTAATCCAACTGACCGAGTTTTACTCATACAAAAACAGTTAGAAAGTCTGGATGGTGAATTGACTGCTTTGCGGAGAATGTTGCGGAAAGGACAAATAACAGATGAGGAATATGAAAAAGATCGTGCAGAAATTTTAAAACAAAAAGAGGAAAAAGAAAGACAACTTTATTTTTTGCAAGCAGAAACACATAAGGAGCAAATTGAAGAAGTAAATGTTGAGTCTATACAGCAAGGATTTAAAACTTTGTATGACTTGTATGTAAACGGTGATTTATCTAAAGGTGAAAAGAATGAAATTTTACGAGGGATCTTTGATTACATTGTGTTAGAAAAAACAGGTAAAGGGAAATTTAATCTGCATGCTTACATTAACCCTAAAATCATTTTAAACACTATCTCCTCTGCTTCCCACTAAAGGGAAGTTTTTTTATTTTTTGGTCATATTTGTTTTTACGCTTTTATATATTTTTAGTAGATATCAAATAACAACCAATTCATCAGCACTAATAAGTGCAAAACGTCCCGCTTTAAAATTTCCTTCTTGCGTCAAAGAAAGTAAATGCCATAAAAATTTTTCATCACATTTCAGCATCTCTTGAAATTCCATAATGCCGCGATTTGCTTTGTTTAACTCCCCATCAAAGCGATATGCGCGCGGATCCGATTCGGACCCATATTGAGCAATCGTTGAAAAATCAATGCTTCCTGTTAAATCAGCAATATCTTGGGACTTCGGATCGGATGGGCTGAACGTCCCGATTCCAACACGTTTATCTTCTGAGAAAAAGATGCGTTCAACCATCACATCTTCAATGCGCCCACCGTATTCTTTTTCAAGCCGCATCATGTTTAATGGAGATAAGTTTCCTTCGATACGAATACCGTACTCTTTATAAAACTCGTCGCGTAAATGGTGCGGGATTAAATGAAGCGGATCTTCGTGCATCGGACATCCTTTAATGGCATATACAGCACCACGATCGGTATATGAGTACGCCTCAAGCCCTCTCTTTAACATCGTCACAAGCGTCGATTTTCCGCCGCTTACTGGCCCCATTAACAACAAAATACGTTTTCGAACATCTAATCGTTTCGCAGCTGGATGAAAATATTCTTCTACAAGACGCTCTAGCGCTTCCTCAAGTCCAAACAACTGGCCGCTAAAAAAGTTGTATTTTTTCTTCCCATCCACTTCTTCTACGCCCGCATCTTTGATCATATTGTAAACGCGAGAATGAGCAGACTGAGCTACCCATGGCTTTTCTTTTACGATTTCTAAATATTCCGCAAATGTCCCTTCCCACTTTAACTTCTGTTCTTCTTCTCTATATTTTTGTATTTTTTTTAAAATGTCCATACACGGACCTCCTCCACCGTTGTGATCTAGCATTGTGATTAATACCATATGTATGCAAGGATGTCCGGGATCATTCGTGAAAGAATGACTTTCATCCCGACATGCAATTAAGCTATAATGAAAACGTGGACATTTGTTGTCACTTCATCAAGGGAGGAGATTGTATATGAAGACGCTTCTCATTCTTGGCGTAATCGCTGCCTTTTTGGTGGCGATCTTCACCGCAGGATATAATGATAAGCCAGAAGTAAAAAATTAAGCGACTTTCATTCGAAAGTCGCTTAAAATACGTTTGGAAAGTTTTGTTGTCTTAACGCTTCATACACGAGGATAGCAGCTGTGTTCGATAAATTGAGCGAACGGACGTATTCATTCATCGGAATACGCAAACAACGTTCCATGTTATTTTCAATTAAATCTTTCGGCAATCCGCTTGTTTCGCGACCAAAAACGAAAAAGTAGTCTTTCGTTTGATCGCTATAGTCAAAAGAGGTGTAATATTTTTCTCCAAACTTCGTAATAAAGAAAAATTGACCTTCCTTATATTTTTCGAAAAGCTCTTGTAATGAATCGTAATAATGAACGTTAACATACTCCCAATAATCTAATCCGGCACGCTTTAACATTTTGTCATCAGTTGAAAATCCGAGCGGTCGAATTAAATGTAATGACGTTCCTGTCGCCGCGCACGTACGCGCGATATTTCCTGTGTTTGCTGGAATTTCTGGTTGATATAAAACGACATGTAAAGCCACATTCTTCACTCCTATATTCGATCAATAATATGAAAAAACTTATATTGAATATTCGGCGTATAAGCGGTTGAATCCTCGTATGACCAATAACGCATTCTACTATTGGACGTATGGGCATTGACGAGAGGCATCCCTTGTTTATCTTTCGCGACAACGATCGTCGTGTGATCGAATCGTCCGTCCCCTTGAAAATCATAACAAATGACGTCACCAAGAGACAACTGTTCCGGCGATTTTTTTTCAACTGCTTGAATACCTGTTTTCGTTCCACTTAAATACCAACGAAATGCATGTGCAACCGTCCACGTATAGCTCCAATCGTTTTCTCGCATCCACCATCCTTTCGTTTTATTTGGATATCCGATCATCGGAATACCGCCCGCATGCAAACATTGAGAAACGAAATTTGTGCAATCAACATGGAATTGATGAAACGCGGGGTTATAACCATTCCACCATACTTCAGCATATCGTACTGCGGCTAATCGATCATACGTATAACGAACTCGTTCATCTTCATGACGTTCTTGTTTTTTTTCAACTTGTTCCGTCTCCATGTTAGGCAAAAGCGGGCGATCACTCACAAGCTCACGTCGTTCAAATATTGCTTCACGCATCTCTTGTTCCTCTTCAACATACATCCACCCGTCTTGCCAAATAAAAAAACGGAAATGAACGATGTAGCGGACGAACGTGTGAGAGGCAATATGTTTCTTTTCTATTACGACTCCTTTTCCTTCGCATTTCACAAGCTTCGCCTGTCGCTTCGCCAGCAGTTGCTTTTTTCGTTCCATTTCCTCATCCGTCACATTAGCCGCAAAAAAGGAACGAATACGCTGATCGAGAAGGGCGTGTAGCTGTTTTCTCATCTCGCTCACCACTTTTTCGTTTTTTAATACGTTATGTCAGAGATGAAAGAAAAACAACTACACATTTTCAAGCATCGCTAACGCGTTATCAATTTCTCGAATAACGTCCTCATCTTGTTCTTTTTCTTTTGCTTGCTGGAGCATCGGCACAACTTTACGATTTCCGATTTTCCCAAGCGCCCACGCGGCCGTTCCACGAATGACTGGACGTGAATCTTTTTGAAGCAATATCAATAAATCGTCGATGGCACTTTCATCTTTGTAATGAGCCAATGCAATGATCGCATTCCGTTGAATCGGTTTTTTTCCGCGCCATGCCCCAGAGAGGTGTCCAAACGTTTCTTTAAATTGGCGACTCGTCATATGAAGAAGTGGTTTTAATAGCGGTTTCACCACTTCTGGATCCGGCTCCATCTCTGGATGGAAATGAAAGTCTTTTCCTTTATTTTTCGGACAAACAAGTTGACACGTATCACATCCGTACAATCGATTACCAATTTTATCGCGAAACTCATCAGGAATAAACGTTTTCGTTTGCGTTAAAAAAGCGATACATCGTTTCGCATTCAACTGTCCCCCTTGCACAAGCGCTCCTGTCGGACAAGCATCAATGCAGCGCGTGCATGTCCCACATTGGTCTTCGATTGGCGTATCAGGAGGAAACGGGATATTTGTAATCATTTCTCCTAAATATACGTACGATCCAAACTCTGGCGTAATAATTGAGCAGTTTTTCCCACTCCATCCGATCCCTGCTCGTTCGGCTACTGCACGATCCGATAATTCTCCTGTATCTACCATTGATTTTACTTTTGCATCTGGTACACGTTCTAAAATAAATTGTTCTAATTTTTGTAAGCGATCGCGTAAAACAACATGATAATCTTGTCCCCAAGATGCTCGACAAAAAATGCCTCTTCGTTCTGTTTTCGTGCTTCGCGGTGCGTTTTTTAGCTTCGACGGATACGCGAGGGCAATTGCAATAATAGAACGTGCTTCTGGAAGCAATAAAGATGGGGTTGTCCGCTTTTCAATATCAGGCTCTTCAAATCCCGATTCATATCCGAGTTGTTGTTGTTGACGCAATCGCTCTTTTAGTTCAAAAAATGGATCCGCATGAGCAAAACCAATTTTATCAATACCGATTGTTCGGCTATATTGAATGATTTCTTCTTTTAGCGCTTCAACGTCCATCCCTGAATCCCTCCTTTCTTCGTTGTTTATGTTACAATGTAAAGAAAAAGGAGTGAACGATATGTTAACCATTTGTGACACAATAAAACAGCGCGTATCCCATTTTAAAATCGGTGTCCTTACATACGATCAAATCGTCGTCGGTCCGTCCCCCAACATGTTGAAAGGGAAACTTCGCCAATTTCAAGAGTTGCTATATTTTGATATGGAACAAACTCCGTTGGCTGAATGGCCAGAAGTAAAAGAATGGCGGTCTGTATTTAAACAAATTGGCACAGATCCGAGCCGATATCGTCCTTCATCGGAAAGTTTGCTTCGTCGCGTACAGAAGCAAAGTTTTATTCCATCCATTCACTCGGCGGCCGATGTGAATAACTTTTTTTCCTTATATTATAAACTACCGATCGGCATTTATGATCAAGATCATCTAACAGGAGATATAGCCGTCACGATCGGTACACAAGCAGATGAATATATCGGCATCAATGATCGGACGACAAATTTTGATCGAAAACTCGTCACAAAAGACGCTCAAGGCCCGTTCGGCAGTCCAATCGTTGATTCGAAACGAACAATGGTTACAGAGCAAACAACAAATGCAATTCAAATCGTATATTTTCTGCCCTCATTTACAGAAACGCAATGTGAACAAATATTGCAAGCGATGAAAGAGATGTTTATTCAAATCCATGGGGGTACAGCTCATACACAACTCATCATATAACAAATACGGGGCGAAGCGAAATAAAAAAACGCAATGCCCCGTTCATCTTCGAAACGAAACACTGCGTTGTCCCCGTATGTATGGAGCGGGTGATGGGAATCGAACCCACGACATCAGCTTGGAAGGCTGAGGTTTTACCACTAAACTACACCCGCATCATTGTATTCACTATATCCACAATTGCCCTGCACGCTCAACTATGCCTCTTCCTCTTCCCGCTTACTCAACGATGATCGGTGCGTCGAGGCAACTCGTCGCTTATTCGACGATGTGTCGCTCGTGGCTGAGGTTTTACCACTAAACTACACCCGCATGCAGAAAAAGTAGAAATTTGTCGAATCAGATGCAAAAATAAAAACAGGAATCCCTGTTTCGTAATTACGTTTTACATTATATCGACTCCCCTCGGACAAGTCAATACGTTGTTCACAACTTTTTCAAAAATGCATCACTCATCTCTTTATAACTCATTTTTCCCTATAAAATCAATGCGCGCATATATGCCTGGACAATAATAGGCATCGTGGTTACAAATGAAGAAGAGATTTGACATAACACCTTTTGGTTTCATACACAATCAAATTCATATAATCAAAAACGATGATTTTTGCGAGATGGAGTCCAAAAAGCGATTTGGTACGCTTCATACAACTTTTTTTGCAATTCGCTACTGATAAATCCTTTATCACCCAAATTAAAAGGATGAGGAATTTGGGTCATGACGGTTTCAGCTGCAGTTCGATCGTGACAGGACGCCTCCGTTACCACGTATCCCATGGGCAGTCCTTGGTTGGTCACCTGAAGATGGAGCTTAAATCCATAGTACCACTGCTTTTTCGATGCACAGAGACCGATGTCCGCGATTCCTTGAAATCGTTTGACTCGGTACATTCTTGCGGCATGGCACAACTCGAGTGGTATACTATCTACGACCGCATAGGCGTGGTGTTGTCCACGTTTGGCTAGCTCATGGCGGATCCATTTGATCGCAAAGCGCAGCGCTCGACAACGGCGATTGTATCGAGAACGTTGTAAACAAGTTCCCAGTCACAAAGCGATGCCATGCACGTTCGGAAGAGAAGCCAAGCAGCTTTCCTAAAAGATGAATAGCAATGATCACCGTATCTTCTTGTTTCACCAAATGACGATTGCGACGTTGAAGATAGAATTGAATTTGTGACAGCTGGGCAGAAACAAAAAAGAAAATGACTGCATATTGTTTTTGAATCTTTGCTTGATCTGTAGTAAAATGAAAGGGCTCTTGCATGGGAATTCTCCTTTCGAATGTTGGTTGGCACTTCCATTCTATAGGAGATCCACAAGCAAGGGCTATTTTTATGCTTACTCGATTTTATATAGCACCACGGGTTTCTAAAAAACTGAATGAAAAATCCTTTTGTTCCGCCCTACCAAGGTGCGAAATATGAGTTAGTAACAACTTGACGCGTTCGCTTTTCTTAACGAGATAATACCGCAAAAACAACAATAAAACAAGGCGGAGCGAACCGCCTTTTAGTTGTTAATCTTTCCCATCTCTTTGTTAAAATCCATGACGAGTGGCGCTATACTTCTTCCAACTGAACTTGCTTACAAATAATTTTTAACAACGGCTCTTTATAATCAAAGGTATAGATATGAAAATGGTAAAATTCGCTTGAATTTGCTTCTACATTTTCGAAGAGAATAATAGTGAACAAGCTATCAAAATGGATATCACGCCTTGACATTTCTAGTATCTCTTTTTTTATTTTGTACTCCACATCTAGGCAATCCTTAAAATGCAACGCTAATGTCCTATTTTCCTCCCTATTCTCCTGTGTATCCCAATAATAGTCTATCGTGATAGATAGGTCTAATGGATTATTCCATTTCATATCCGTTATGATACTATCCGTGAAATCAAAATGATCTTTAATTTCTTTATAGTTGTTCGCAATGATCATTTTATTCACCTACTTTCCAAAATAAAAATGCGTCAAATGTATTCGGTAAATAAAAAACAAGGGATTTCACCTTTGTGAAACCCCTTGTCCCTAAAACCTTTTCCCTATTTAACAGTGCCGATGGTGGGAGTCGAACCCACACTCCCGCAAGGGAACACGATTTTGAGTCGTGCGCGTCTGCCAGTTCCGCCACATCGGCATGGAACAATTAAATTTTATCACACAAACTTGCTTTGTCAAGCCTTTACAGTGCCGAGGGCCGGACTCGAACCGGCACGGTAGTCACCTACCGCAGGATTTTAAGTCCTGTGCGTCTGCCAATTCCGCCACCCCGGCGCATAAAAAATGGAGGCGGCAACCGGATTCGAACCGGTGGTAAAGGTTTTGCAGACCTCTGCCTTACCACTTGGCTATGCCGCCATGAAACGAAGAGCGGAAGACGGGACTCGAACCCGCGACCCCCACCTTGGCAAGGTGGTGTTCTACCACTGAACTACTTCCGCATATATGGCTGGGGTAGCTGGATTCGAACCAACGCATCACGGAGTCAAAGTCCGTTGCCTTACCGCTTGGCTATACCCCAAAATTTTCAAGCATATATGGGGCGACTAGTGGGAATCGAACCCACGAATGCCAGAGCCACAATCTGGTGCGTTAACCACTTCGCCATAGCCGCCACGTTTTTTGGCAGGGGCAGTAGGAATCGAACCCACACCGGAGGTTTTGGAGACCTCTGTTCTACCATTAAACTATGCCCCTAAAGTCAAAATGGTGGAGGGGGACGGATTCGAACCGCCGAACCCAAGGGGAGCGGATTTACAGTCCGCCGCGTTTAGCCACTTCGCTACCCCTCCGCAGATGGTGCCGGCTGCAGGACTTGAACCCGCAACCTACTGATTACAAGTCAGTTGCTCTACCAATTGAGCTAAGCCGGCATCATTTAAAATGGTGGCTCGGGACGGAATCGAACCGCCGACACAAGGATTTTCAGTCCTTTGCTCTACCGACTGAGCTACCGAGCCGTCTAAGTAATTCACTTATATAGTGGCGGTCCCGACGGGACTCGAACCCGCGATCTCCTGCGTGACAGGCAGGCATGTTAACCACTACACTACGGGACCATTTTGGTTGCGGGGGCAGGATTTGAACCTGCGACCTTCGGGTTATGAGCCCGACGAGCTACCTGGCTGCTCCACCCCGCGATGATAAAAGTAAATCAATGTTCATACATGGTGGAGGATGACGGGATCGAACCGCCGACCCCTTGCTTGTAAGGCAAGTGCTCTCCCAGCTGAGCTAATCCTCCATTGCATCTTGCCCGGCAACGTCCTACTCTCGCAGGCGGTGTCCCGCCAACTACCATCGGCGCTGGAGAGCTTAACTTCCGTGTTCGGGATGGGAACGGGTGTGACCTCTCCGCCATCGTCACCGAGCAATAATGCTTTAGACAAATGTTATTATAACGGAATATTTTTTGTTGTCAAGCATTTTTTTATTCCTTCAAAACTAGATAACAGAACAGTCGCCTTCGCTTTTCTTACTGTCTAGCTTCGAACTAACATCCTCCTACGCCTTCGCTTTTTCCGTTCGACGTGCAAGCACGTCTTCGTCAAAAGCTCTCGGCTCCGTCGGACGTTTCCTTGGCTTCGCCAAGGACCGTTCTACGCTTTTCTTGTGTGCTTAGTTAAGTCCTCGATCGATTAGTATCCGTCAGCTGCACGTGTCGCCACGCTTCCACCTCGGACCTATCTACCTTGTCATCTTCAAGGGATCTTACTCGCTTGACGCGATGGGAAATCTCATCTTGAGGGGGGCTTCACGCTTAGATGCTTTCAGCGCTTATCCCTTCCGCACATAGCTACCCAGCTGTGCTCCTGGCGGAACAACTGGTACACCAGCGGTGCGTCCATCCCGGTCCTCTCGTACTAAGGACAGCTCCTCTCAAATTTCCTACGCCCGCGACGGATAGGGACCGAACTGTCTCACGACGTTCTGAACCCAGCTCGCGTACCGCTTTAATGGGCGAACAGCCCAACCCTTGGGACCGACTACAGCCCCAGGATGCGATGAGCCGACATCGAGGTGCCAAACCTCCCCGTCGATGTGGACTCTTGGGGGAGATAAGCCTGTTATCCCCGGGGTAGCTTTTATCCGTTGAGCGATGGCCCTTCCATTCGGAACCACCGGATCACTAAGCCCGACTTTCGTCCCTGCTCGACTTGTAGGTCTCGCAGTCAAGCTCCCTTCTGCCTTTACACTCTTCGAATGATTTCCAACCATTCTGAGGGAACCTTTGGGCGCCTCCGTTACGCTTTGGGAGGCGACCGCCCCAGTCAAACTGCCCACCTGACACTGTCTCCCACCCCGATCAGGGGTGCGGGTTAGAATCTCAGTACGACAAGGGTGGTATCCCAACGGCGACTCCACCTAGACTGGCGTCCAGGCTTCTCAGTCTCCCACCTATGCTGTACATGTCGCACCAACATTCAATATCAGGCTGCAGTAAAGCTCCACGGGGTCTTTCCGTCCTGTCGCGGGTAACCTGCATCTTCACAGGTACTATGATTTCACCGGGTCTCTCGTTGAGACAGTGCCCAAGTCGTTACACCTTTCGTGCGGGTCGGAACTTACCCGACAAGGAATTTCGCTACCTTAGGACCGTTATAGTTACGGCCGCCGTTTACTGGGGCTTCGGTTCGCACCTTCGCTTGCGCTAAGCGCTCCCCTTAACCTTCCAGCACCGGGCAGGTGTCAGCCCCTATACTTCGCCTTACGGCTTCGCAGAGACCTGTGTTTTTGATAAACAGTCGCTTGGGCCTTTTCACTGCGGCTCCCCTGGGCTATTCACCCGAGGGAGCACCCCTTCTCCCGAAGTTACGGGGTCATTTTGC